>NZ_OY759718.1:717500-3089699 GCF_963662535.1 Trichococcus flocculiformis | reverse complement strand
CTTCGAAAGCTTTTGCGATGACAGGCTGGCGTGTCGGTGTGCTCGCAGCGGATGCGAAATGGATGAAGACCCTGTTCTTGGCCCATCAGCAATTGGTGACGACCGGCGTAACGGTTTCCAACCGGGCTGCCGAGGAGGCATTCCGCAACAGCGCACCGGATGTCGAAAAGATGCGTTCCGAATATGAAAAGAGAAGAAACATCCTCGTTCCCGCTTTACAGGAGGCAGGCTTTGAGGTTCCCGCACTGAAAGGGGCCTTCTATGCTTTTGCGAAGATTCCGGCGAAGTTCGGTACGGATGATAAGGCCTTCTGCCGCGAAATCGGCATGAACGCCAAAGTGGGCATGCTGCCGGGATCGATCTTCGGACCCGGCGGAGAGGGCTATGTCCGCATGAGCTACGCGCTGAGCACGGAGATGGTCGCTGAGGCGGCTGAGCGCCTGAAGACCTACATCGCCTCCAAATAGAGGTGCAATCGATAAAAATAATTGCTAAAATATAACTGAGTTGAAACCATAAAGCGAAAAGAGGGAAATGCAGATGCCATATGTTCACATCGAATTGCTGGAAGGCAGAACCGACGAGCAGAAACAAGGCTTGATGCGCGATGTCGTGGATGCCGTCGTAAAAAACGCCAATGTATCGAAAGAAAGCGTACACGTGATCCTGAATGAGATCTCAAAACAACATTTGACCAAAAACGGCGAATTCATAGGCGAAAAAGCTTAAGGATACCGTAAAATAAGCCAAGGCCGGGATAAAATATCCGGCCTTGGCTTATTTTTTGATCGTAATTGATTTGCTATAGAAACCATATATCGCCGATGATCAGACGGATCCAATTCATGGGGGAGGCCTCCTTTCACAGTACAGGCAACCTTGCGACCGGGTACAATGACTACAAAACAGCTATTTTTCGTGAAAGGTACTTTTGACATAAAGAAGAAGAAAGATGGCCAGAAGGACAACGATATTCAAAGCCAACCCCAAACTTGGTGGAAGGACTTGGATAAGCAAGGCGAGCACAATCAGGTTCAGGGCATCGATGCCAAGGAAGGTCCAATGCTGCGCGGATTCCATGCAGTTGCTGGAAACAAACAACAAGCCGCTGCATATACTGATTGTGAGCCACCAGGATTCTGGTACTTCAGGATACCGTGCTCTTCCGATCAGACAGGCACAGCCTAGTATATAAGCGCATAGATTGCATCGTTTTGGATTCATGGACTTTACCTGCCTCCCTTCCAAGAAATGGTCATTTTGGGAATTATCACGACAGTCTTCCCATAAGTGCTTTCATTTTAATACAGATGGTTCACCTCTTTACGAAATATTCCTATACGCATAAAAGAGCAATCAACTGTTTGATTGCTCTTTCAAAAGATTATATTCATTTTCGAGGTTGGCTTTGAAATCCTGATCATCCGCTGCTTCGATCAAGCGGAATGCTTGGTCGATCAGCAGCTGGCCTTCGGGATTGCCCGTCTTTGCTAAGGCAAGACCTTTCCTGAGATAGCAGACGGACAAGTGCCGGTAGGAGCCTGCTTCCTTTGCCGCCGGGATCAGTTCATCGATGCGCATGATCGTCTCTGCGTAACGCCCATTCTTCAACAGCAATAAGCACAAGTTGTGGCGCAACGAGACGGCGATTTTGCCTGCAAAGGGATGATTGACGTATTTTTGAATCTGAGCCAATGCGGTCCCGGAAATCAGGATGGCTTCGTCGATAGGGAACAGGAACAGCATTGCGTTGATCATCCTTAATTCCACCAGATACCAGCCATCAAGCTTCTCGAGCCTTTTCCAAACAGGGCGAACATGTTTACGGGCGTCTGCAATATCTCCGGTTATTGCCAGAATGATCAGCGCATCCGTCAGATGAACGATGTCGGTGATGATGTAATCAGTATGCACGTCCAGATACTTCAGGGCTTTCTCCCGAATTTCTTGCAAGAGAGGGACATCGTTGAAGGACAGATTCATGAATGCCGTCAGCAGTTGTTCCTTTTCGGAATGATTGTAATCGTTCATGATGTACTGGAGCTCTTCATCGGACATGTCCAGCCTGCTCAAAAGATGCCGATAGTTGCCCAGCGTCGGCTCGATCAGATCCCTTTCCATCTTGGAATAGGTAGATTGATGGATCTTATTTTCGGCCATGTATTGTTGGGAATACTGTTTGTTTTTTCTTATCCTTAGGAGGGTCTTGCCGAACCCCGCAGAATGATTGTCCATATCATACACCTGCTTCACGCGTGATTAAAATGGGGCTGTCTCGATGAGACAGCCCTGGTTGTGGTTGGGTGGTAATATTTTCGGGCCTGTGAGGTTCGAATTCACGGCGGAATTCCCCGCCAAAATAGATTTGGCGGGGAATCTCGCATTGCCCGCGGATGTTTTTCCCCGCCAAGGTGGTTTCGGCGGGTTTTCTGACTGCGATTTGAACTGTTTTTCCCCGCCAAACTGGTTTTGACGGGTTATTTCAGCCCGAATTCAGTTCCAGACAGCCCCATGCATACCTTTTTCTGGTTTATTTGTTCAGGTAAGTCCGGATTGCGTGCGCCACTCCGCTTTCGGCGTTGGATTTGGTGATGAAATCCGCAGCTTCCTTCACTTTATCGACTGCGTTGCCCATCGCGACGCCGACGCCTGCGTATTCGATCATGCTCAGGTCGTTCTCGTTATCGCCGATGGCCATGATATTTTCGGAATCAATATTCAGCAACGCAGCCAATTCGGCCAAGGCGCTGGCTTTACCGGCATCTTTGTTCAGCACTTCCAGGAAATGCGGTTCGCTGCGGACAATCACATAATCCTCGTGGAACTGCGCTGGAATTGCCGGAATCAGGATATCCAACAGTTCGGGCTGGTCGATGAACATGATTTTTGTGAACAGTTTATCTTCAGGCAATTCAGCCAATGAGCGATAACGGATCGGCATCGTCGTAATGAAGGACTCGCGTGTTGTGAAGATGCTGATGTCTTTGTTCGCGGTATAGATGGCTTCGCTGTCGATTCCGTGCGTGTGCACATGGAACTTATCGGCCAATTCGTTGATCCGGACGAAGTCGCTGTAATCCAGTGTATGTGAAACGAGTACTTCGTTTGTTGCGGTGGACAGCACCAAAGAGCCGTTGTAAGTGATGACGTAATCTTCGTCCTGATCCAATTCCAATTCTTTGATGTAGCGTTTGACGCCCGGAAGTGGTCTGCCGGTGCAAAGTACGATTTTTACGCCTTGTTCGCGCGCTTCCGTAATGGCTGCTTTTACTTCCGGGGTGATTTTGAACTCCTTGTCGACCAATGTGCCATCGATGTCGATGGCGATTAATTTGATGCTCATAGTGTACCTCCTGTTTGTTGGGTTGGTAAAATTTCATCATTCTCAAAAAAAGTTGAAAACTCCTTCGATAGCGACTCGAAAAGATTGATGCCAGCTTCCTCGTCGCCGTGGGTAATTTCGCGCGGGAAGTAGAAACGTTCATCCCCGCGGACCTTGCCCGTTAAAGCCGAAACGATCGAACTTGCCTGCGAAAGCTCCAGGAAACTGCCGTTTTTCTGGACAAGTTCAATCTGGGTCTTGGTTGTGGCCTGATGCGGCCGGTAAAGATCATAAGGCAGGTCATAGCTGTTGTTGACAGCCGTATAGTAATCCGGATTGAAGCCCATGCGCTCAATGATGGCGCTCATGCGTTCCAGTGTAGCATCATCGCGTCCTTTTGTGTAGCGGACCGATTTGAAAGGATGACGATTGACGAAGCGATAGGCCAAGTCGTTCAGAATCGGATCCTTTTCGTCAAGCCAATGGTTGAAGTAGGTCGTCAGGACGCCATCATCCAAACGCAAGTAATCCTTCAGTGTCCAAGTCTGTTTGAAGAACGGCGTCAGGAAAGTGGCGGTATGCCGGAATTCGGCCTGTTCATCCAGATAGACATCCTTCGCCCGTTTCAACAGATGGCTGAGAACGACCTCCATGCCGCGGGAAACCGGATGAAAGTAAATCTGCATATACATCTGATAGCGGCTGACGATATAATCCTCCACCGCATGCATGCCGGAAATATCAAAGGCGATACCATGCTCATAAGGACGGATGACGCGCAAAATCCTCGTCAGGTCAAAATTGCCGTAAGTGACGCCCGAATAATAGGCGTCGCGCAGCAAGTAATCCATCCTGTCGGCATCGATCTGGCTGGAGATCAGTTGCACCACCTGCGGATTGTCGTAGGTCTTGGCGATGACAGCGGCAACCTGATTCGGGAAATCCGGACCGACCCGTTGGAGAATCCGATTGATTTCGGTATCCGGTGAGGTGATGATCTCGATTGTGATGGCTTCATGGTCTGTATCGAATATCTTTTCGAAGGTATGCGAGAATGGGCCATGGCCGATGTCATGCAACAAAGCTGCGCACAGCGTCACGAGCCGCTCACCATCGTCCCAAAGGCCATCCCCATGCGCTTTGCTGGGATAGTTCCGGACGAACTTATCGCAAATCCGGCGGGCGATTTCATAGACGCCCAATGAATGGTTGAAGCGGGAGTGCTCGGCGCCGTGGAAAGTATAGGAAGAAGTCCCCAGTTGCTTGATCCGACGCAAACGCTGGAATTCGGGTGCATTGATCAGGTCCATGATGATGCGGTACTGGATGTGGATGTAATCATGGACCGGGTCCCGGAATACTTTTTCTTTCGGCAATAATTCCGCGGTATAGTGTGTGCTCAAATCCCATCGCCTCTTTCTGTCAATCCGCTTCCGGATAGTGGTCCTGATTGATTTTTTCATTGCGTTTCTTCATTTTTGTATAGGCTTTTTCATACTCTTCCATCAAACGCTGGTTGAATGCTCCGGGCAGGAGCGTGTTGCCGTTCTTCGTGAAGACGGACAGGATCCGTGCTTTCACATCGGCTACGGTCAACGGTTTGTCCAGCAATTCCGCCAAGTTCGCCATGGATCCGGGATCGACGGCCGGGAAATGCCAGCGGGTCTCTTCGCCTTGCAGACTTTCTTCGTAGAAGCGGCGGATCATTTCTCCGCGCTGCTCTTGCTTGCCGTTTACGCTCATGTAGATCATGATGGCTACACCGTTTTTGAAACGGCGCTGCGCGATGCCGGCGAATTTCTTGCCGTTGATGCTCAGGTCGAAGTCACCCGGACAATAGGAGTTGCTGATTTCGAAGGCTTCAATCACCTGTTCGGAATCAGAAAAAGCCTGCTCAACCAATTCTTTCATCAGCACATAACCGTCATGGATGGTGAGTTTGGCCTTTTCGGTTTCCGGAAGCACCAGAGAGAAGTTCAGGATACCCTCATCGGCTACGACTGCCAATCCGCCGGCATTGCGGACGACGATATCCGTCGGAACGTTCCTCAAGTAGCGCAGGCCGTCTTCCAGATGGGGCAGGCGCGTGTCCATCATGCCCAGGATGACCAGCTTTTCCATCGGCCAAAAATGCAAGGCAGCCGGAGCTTCAGCGTTTCCCACCAAGCGGATCAACGCATCGCCCATCGCGAAGTGCGCGAGAGGATCGGCGCCGAATGCTGTATTTGAAGTATCGTAGATATGATAAATGTTGTTTTTTAAATAGTTTGTCATAGGCGCTTCCTTATCTTTTGGGTTGTTTCTGCTCCCATTATAGCAAAGTTCAGGCAAGATTTGAGTGTGAATTGCAGCGGAAGGCAGGATTTCTTCGCATTTTGGAAAATCAGCCCGTAAATGATTGACCAGCGCTTATTTGTACCGCTATACTGTACTTGAAAAACACGTGCGGCCGCGAAGCTTCCGCACGATGGTCAAAGAGGTGGAAAAGCGTGTCTTTAAAAAAAGGAATGCCCATCGAGTTCCAATTGGAAACTTTGGTGAAGCAAGAAGGAGAGCAAGAAAGCTTCCTATATGAAGGGATGGGCCAAATCGTGGAAATGGGTAATTGGCTCTATCTGCGCTATATCGAAGCCGAAACGGCTGTCCCGGTCACATTTAAATTATCCCGCGAAGGGAAAATGACGATCATCCGCAGAATGGAACAGACGAGTCGCATGACCTTCGAGTCAGAAGGAAAAGGCATGGCTATGGTGCCGACGCCGGCCGGGTTGATGGAAATCGAGACGATCACCCATAAAATGCTGCTGGAATTCAAGGAAAAACCGTTTGCCGGAAAAGTATCCTTGCATTATGAACTCCAAATGAATGCAGAAAAATTGGGAGATTATCGAATTGAATTGCAATTTACCACCTGAGTATTGTATGATTAAGAGTAAACTTTTGAAAGGACGTGACACCATTGAAATTGAAGCAATTAGATGGTACTAGCAAAAACGAATTGTCAATGATAGAAGTTGCACACGCAATTTTCGAAGAAAACGGTGACGTACTGGACTTTAACCAATTATTGGTTCAGATACAGGACTATCTTGAAATGTCGGAAGAAGAATTGGAAAGCAAGATGACACGTTTCTACACGGACTTGAACATTGATGGCAGCTTTATTTCTTTAGGAGAAAATCGTTGGGGATTACGTTCGTGGTATCCGATTGATTCAATCGATGAAGAGATTCTTTCCAGTATCGATGAGGACGAAGTGAAAGTCCGCCGCAAGAAACGCAAGAAACTGAATGCATTCGCCACATCGGAAGATGATGACGACGTGATCGACTACAATGATGACGATCCGGAAGACATCGATGTCGCTGACGAAGATGAAGAGATCGATGTCGATGAGGATGAAGTCGATGATGTCGACGCTGTGGACATCACGGATGACGATGATGACATCACGAGCGGCATCGAAGAAGACTTGACCTTGATCATCGAAGATGAAGATCTTGATGAGGAAGAGGAGTTCGAAGAGGAAGAAGAGTTCGTTGCGGAAGAAAAGGACGAAGAAGAATAATCATTCTCCGGTATCCAATTCTTTCTTGACACCTTATGTAATTGGGGGTATCATCTTCATTGGGCTCCCAAAAAGCATTTCTTTTTGGAAAGCATACGTTGAATTTTTACAGCTCCCTGTTCTTTAAAGAACAGGGAGCTTTATTTTGTTTATTGCAGCGTTGGAGAATCCTTCGGACATCATTTTTCACATTTAAAAACAGGGGGAAGAAAAAATGACAAAGTATATTTTTGTAACAGGCGGGGTAGTATCTTCAATCGGGAAAGGTATTGTTGCGGCGTCTTTGGGGCGTTTGCTGAAGAACCGTGGATTGAAAATCACGATCCAAAAATTCGACCCTTACATCAATGTGGATCCGGGTACGATGAGTCCTTACCAACACGGAGAAGTTTTCGTCACTGATGACGGTACGGAAACCGATTTGGACTTAGGCCACTATGAGCGTTTCATAGATATCAACCTCAATCAATATTCAAATGTGACGACCGGTAAAGTTTATTCTGAAGTCATCCGTAAAGAACGCAAAGGGGATTATTTAGGGGCAACTGTCCAAGTCATCCCGCATATCACGAATGAAATCAAAGAAAAAATTATGCGTGCCGGCGAAACAACAGATTCGGACATCGTCATCACCGAAGTCGGAGGAACCGTTGGGGATATCGAATCTTTGCCGTTCCTGGAAGCATTGCGCCAAATGCGTATGGAAGCCGGTGCTGAAAATGTATTGTACATCCACACGACATTGATCCCTTATTTGCGCGCAGCCGGCGAATTGAAAACAAAGCCAACACAACACAGCGTCAAAGAATTGCGTAGCTTAGGGATTCAACCGAATATTCTGGTAGTGCGTACAGAAATGCCATTGCCGCAACACATCAAAAACAAACTGGCCTCCTTCTGTGATGTGAAAGCCGAAGCGGTCATCGAATCTCGGGACGTGGAAACGTTGTATGAAATTCCTTTGATGCTTCAGGAACAGAACATGGACCAGATCGTTTGCGATTATCTTGGTCTGACCGATCTGCCGCAAGCTGACATGACCGACTGGAAAGCGTTGGTTGAAAAAGTCCAAAGTCTTGAAAAGACTACCAAAATCGCTTTAGTAGGAAAATATGTGGAACTGCAGGATGCTTACTTGTCTGTGGCTGAAGCGTTGAAACATGCCGGTTATGCCCACAATACGGAAATCGACATCCAATGGATCAATGCAGAAGAAGTGACTACTGCGAACGCGCAAGAGCATTTGGCTACGGCAGACGGCATCTTGGTCCCTGGTGGTTTCGGAGACCGCGGCATCGAAGGCAAGATTGCCGCCATTCAATACGCACGCGAAAACAATGTGCCGTTCTTCGGTATTTGTCTAGGGATGCAATTGGCTTGTGTGGAGTTTGCCCGTAACGTTGTCGGCTTGGAAGACGCGGATTCGGCGGAAACGAACCCTAATTGCAAAAACAACATCATCGACCTGATGCCTGACCAAGAGAACATCGATGAAATGGGCGGAACGCTGCGTTTAGGCCTGTATCCTTGCGAATTGAAGGAAGGTACATTGGCTAAGAAACTCTATAACAATGCTGACATGGTGCAAGAACGTCATCGCCATCGTTATGAGTTCAACAATGCCTACCGTGAGAGCCTAGCCGAAAAAGGCATGGTCTTCTCAGGTGTATCCCCTGATCAACGCTTGGTGGAAATTGTTGAATTGAAAAACCATCCGTTCTATATTGCTGCCCAGTTCCATCCGGAATTCATCTCCCGTCCGAACAGACCGCAACCGATCTTTGATGGGTTCATCGCTGCTTCTTTGGAAAATGCAGGCAAATAAGCGGGACGTTAAGCTCCCGATTTGACTGATATTGTATTTTAATGATCATGTTTGACTGAAAAGGTAGTAAATATTTTCATTTTCTGCTAAAATAGGTGTGTTGTAAGAAATATAGACCAATGGATTCCAAGGAGGCAACAAGAATGAGTCGTTTAGTAAGTATGACAGATATGTTAAACAAAGCGTTAGAAGGAAAGTATGCCGTAGGACAATTCAACATCAACAACCTTGAGTGGACACAAGCTGTATTGCAAGCTGCACAAGAAGAAAAATCTCCAGTTATTTTGGGTGTTTCTGAAGGCGCAGCAAAATACATGGGCGGACACTTAGTTGTTGCAGCTATGACTAATGCTTTATTAGAAACTATGGACATCACTGTTCCTGTAGCATTACATCTTGACCACGGTACAAGCTTTGAAAGCTGCAAATCCGCTATCGATGCTGGTTACTCATCTGTAATGATCGACAAATCACATTACCCTATCGATGAAAACATTGCTCAAACTAAATTAGTAGTTGAGTACGCACACTCTAAAGGCGCTTCTGTAGAAGCTGAAATCGGAACTGTCGGCGGTACTGAAGACGGAATCACTGGCGGAATCCAATACGCTGATCCAGCTGAATGCCTACGTTTGACTACTGAAACAGCTATCGATGCATTGGCTGCTGCTTTAGGTTCTGTACACGGACCTTACTCTGGCGAACCTGTACTTGGTTTCGACGAAATGAAAGAAATTTCTGAATTGACTCACAAACCATTAGTATTGCACGGTGGTTCAGGAATTCCAGAACACCAAATCAAAAAAGCTATCGAGTTCGGACATTCAAAAATCAACGTGAACACTGAATGCCAACAAGTCTTTACAGCTGCTGTAAGAGAAAAATTAGCTACAGACGCTAACGTTTACGATCCTCGTAAAGTTATCGGACCTGGTAAAGAAGCGATCATTGCAGTCGTTAAAGAAAGAATGCAAGTTTTCGGTTCAAGCAACAAAGCTTAATTTAATCAAACGATCTTCGAGGAGGTCTGGGACCTATGTTCCGGATCTCCTTTTTTTGTTTTTATTTCCCCAAAAAAGCATGTGCATCAGCGGCCCCGGTTTCCATATATTCCTGAGTTTGTGTTACCATAAGGACATAAAGCAGGTACAACTGTATTCACTTGAAGCATAATGATTGCTCAAGAATTTTCTTTTTACGCTGCTGGATCTTATCAAATTGAGAAATGTAGCGGAAAACGAACGTCTGCACAAAAAACTAGTAATCGCCCCTATATTTTTGTTAAAATTAGAGATGATCCACAATGAATCAAATGAACTTAAAAATAATGGTATGCAGGTATCGTAGCAACGTTTTTCTGCACTACGCAAGACGTGTGAGCGATCCCATTTATTTCCGGGCGATTTTTCGTTCGGCCACTACAAATGAAGTGAGGCTTTTTTATGAGAAAATTAGTTATAGAGGGGAATAAACCGTTGAACGGTGAAATCACCATCAGCGGAGCGAAAAACAGTACGGTTGCGCTGATTCCGGCTGCCATTTTGGCGGACTCCCCAGTCATCTTGGAAGGTATACCCAATATTCAGGATGTGCACTCCCTCATTGATATCCTTGAGGACTTCAATGTCGAAGTGTCTTTTGATGAGGATGAGGGCGTCATCACGATCGATCCGACCAACATGATTTCCATTCCGATGCCTACCGGAAAAATCAAAAGCTTACGTGCTTCGTATTATTTTATGGGAGCTATCCTTTCAAAATTTGGTGAAGGCGTCATCGGGCTGCCTGGAGGCTGTTTCTTGGGCCCGAGACCGATCGATCAGCACATCAAAGGTTTCGAGGCGTTGGGCGCGACGGTGCGCAATGAAATGGGTGCCATCTATCTGACTACACCGGAAGAGGGGCTGAAAGGCGAGCGCATCTATCTTGACGTGGTTTCGATCGGAGCGACGATCAACACCATCTTGGCGGCAGTCAAAGCTAAAGGAAAAACAATCATCGAGAATGTGGCCAAAGAGCCGGAAATCATCGATGTCTGTATCTTGTTGAACAATATGGGAGCGAAAATCCGCGGAGCCGGGACGGACATCATCCGCATCGAAGGCGTGGAAAGCCTGCATGGTTGCAGACACACCGTGATTCCTGATCGCATCGAAGCAGGAACCTATCTGGCTGCTGCCGCAGCGATGGGTGAGCGTGTGTTGGTGAAAAATGTGATCGTAGAGCATATCGAAAGTCTGATCGCAAAAATGGAAGAAATGGGCGTGGAGATGGAGATCGGTGAAGATAGTGTTCTGGTCAAAAAATCCGATAACCTGAAAATGGTCCATATCAAGACATTGCCTTATCCCGGTTTTGCGACGGACCTGCAGCAACCGCTGACGCCGCTCCTGTTGAAAGCGAGCGGTGACGGTACCATCATCGATACGATCTATCCGAAACGCGTCAACCATATCCCGGAACTCCGCAGGATGGGGGCGAAGGCCAAGGTGGAAAGTGACATGATCTTCATGCAAGGGCCCAACAAATTGACAGGTGCGGAAGTTACGGCCAGCGATTTGCGTGCGGGTGCCTGTTTGGTCATCGCCGGCTTGATGGCGGAGGGCACAACCACGATTTCCGGTATCGAGAATATCCTGCGCGGATATGATCACATCGTCGAAAAACTGACTGCTTTGGGCGCAGACATCAAAATGATCGAAGACGAAGAATAGACTTCTTCGCGCCACATGATAATAAAGAGCACCTTCAAAGCAATAACCGCCTTTGGAGGTGCTTTGAATATCTTATATGTTGTATTTGCCGAAAATAAGCATCATCAGAATGATAAGAGAGGAAGGTGGAGCTGTTTGGAAGATATGCTTACCTTGCATGAATTGGAAAGTAAGACGCTGAAAGAAATATACACCTATGCCAGAGAACTGAAGATTCCCTACTACAGCCAAATGAACAAAAAAGAATTGTCCTTGGCCGTTATCCGTGCTCAAGAGGAAAAACAAGGATTCTTCATGACCGAGGGTGTTTTGGATATCGTCGCTCAGGAAGGGTTCGGCTTTTTAAGGCCGATCAACTATTCGCCGAGCCAAGAAGACATTTACATATCGACTTCGCAAATCAGACGCTTCGATCTGCGCAATGGAGATAAAGTAGCCGGAAAGGCCAGACCTCCAAAAGCATCCGAACGTTATTACGGCCTGATGCAAGTCAGCACCGTCAATGGGAAACGGCCTGAGCAAGCCAAAGAACGCTCGCACTTTCCGGGGCTGACACCGATTTATCCGAATCAGCAGATGAAGTTAGAGACCGCACGTACAAACGTTACTGCTCGGATGATCGATTTGTTCTCGCCCATCGGTTTCGGACAACGTGGGATGATTGTTGCGCCTCCTAAAGCAGGGAAAACGACGCTGTTGAAAGAAATCGCGAATGGCATCACCACCAATCATCCTGATGTCGAACTGATCATGCTGCTCATCGATGAGCGTCCCGAAGAAGTGACGGATATCGAGCGCAGTGTGAAGGGGGATGTTGTCTCCTCGACCTTTGACCAGCAACCGGCAAATCATGTCCGGGTGGCGGAACTTGTCCTGGAAAGAGCCATGCGCCTTGTTGAAGACAAACGTGATGTGGTCATCTTGATGGATAGCCTAACGCGTTTGGCCCGTGCCTATAACTTGGTTATTCCGCCAAGCGGCCGTACGTTGAGTGGTGGGATCGATCCGGCAGCCTTTTATCGTCCAAAACGTTTCTTTGGCGCAGCTCGGAATATTGAGGATGGCGGCAGTCTGACGATCATCGCAACGGCGCTTGTCGACACCGGCAGCCGGATGGATGAAGTCATCTACGAAGAATTCAAGGGAACAGGGAACATGGAACTTGTGCTTTCCCGTGAATTGTCGGAACGACGCATCTTCCCAGCCATTGATATCAAAAAATCGGGCACCCGCAGAGAAGACCTCCTGCTGGATGCGAAAACGATGGAAAGTATCTACAAAGTCCGCCGCAGCATGCGCGGGGATACTTTGGAATACACTGAGAGTTTCTTGAAACAAATGAACACGACCGAAAACAACGAAGCTCTGCTGAAGCGGATTGCGTTGATGAAATAGAGGCGTGCCTCAAGGCGCGTGAGCAAATTAGGAGCATTTTTTTTAGCTTCCCGGTATAGTGGAACTATCAAAACGCAACAACTGGAGGTTAAATGATGTTCAATAAAGGAACTTATGAAGAACATACACAAGATTTTATAGAGATTACGGCTGAGGAGTTTGAAGGCAAACTTGCTGCCGGTGAAAAAGCAATCGTTTATATAGGAAAGTCCGTTTGTCCGTACTGCCGGAAATTTGTTCCTAAGCTGGACAATGTCCGCAAAGAAAAGAACCTGACGATCCACTATCTGGACAGCTTGAACACCCCGACAGATCTGGCAATCCAAAGTCTGCGCGAAAAAATGGGCGTTCGTACGGTTCCTGCGCTTGTGACAATCGATGGTCCGAGCCAATTTACGAATCTGAATGCCGACAGCAGCCTTTCGGAAGAAGAGATCGCAGCCATTCTTGGGAAATAGTGGAAACAAGTTTTGCCCTCTGCTGCCTGCTTGGGTAAAACTTGTTTTTTTAATTTATCATTGCATTCTTGCTGTTTGCGTGGTATCATTTTAACGTTAAAAAGGATTACCCTGCGGTAGGCCTTTTATTACAAAATGACAACTCTGGCTTAGTAAATAATCCAGGGCAAAAGGAGCGAAAGAGACATGAAACAAGAAATCCATCCAAATTACCAACCAGTTGTATTCATGGATACAACTACAGGATTCAAATTTTTATCAGGTTCAACAAAGGGTTCAAGCGAAAAGGTTGAATGGGAAGATGGCAACACTTACCCAATGATCCGTGTAGAAATTTCTTCAGATTCACACCCATTCTATACTGGACGTCAAAAATTCACGCAAGCCGATGGCCGTGTGGACCGCTTCAACAAGAAATACGGTTTCAAAAACAACGAAGAACAAGCATAATCTTTTTGAAGAGGGCTTTCCCGGTTTCGGGAGAGCTCTTTTTACTTTTATTGCGAAAAAATAAAAAAAATTAAAAAAGATGTTGAAATGTAATTGTTTTCAGTGTATGCTATATCCATAAACGCGCGTTTACGATAGCCACTGTCTATGAAAGGTTAGAAACGAGGGCACTTTTTTTAACCAAACAATAAACGCGCGTTTACGAAGTTGAAGTGAGATGCAGATTCAGTAAGTAATCTGCAAAACCTTCATTTTAAGGAGAAGTGTTATGGGGAAAAGTCATTTAGGAATAGATATAGGAGGGACATTCATCAAGTATGCATTAATGGATAAGTATTATTGCATCAAAGACAAGTGGAAAATCGATACGATTAAGTACGATACGGCAGCGGAGTTATATGATTACATCTGCTCAAACATAAGATCAATTGATGAAATCGACAAAATTGGTGTAAGCGCACCCGGTCTTATTGATGAAGACTCAAATGTGAAGTCATATGCTGCTCCAAACGTAGCTATTATGTATGGCACAAACATCAACGACGAAATCAGCAAAAGAACAAACAAAAAGGTAGCCTCAATCAACGATGCAAAAGCCGCAGGATTATGCGAGTTTGAATTGGGAAATGCAAAAGGGTACAAGTCTTCTGCGTTTTTGATTATAGGAACAGGAACAGGCGGCTGCATCTGTGATGAGAATGGCGTCATTTATGGGAAAGATGCCTTTGCGGGAGAATTTCACAACATGCCTTTTATGAACGCCAAGATAGGTGGCCTTGATAAAATGGGCGATTATGCGTCGATCACTGGCCTTGTAAATCTGTATAACGAAAAAGCCGCTGAGTATGACAAGGTTCAGTATGGCTATGAAGTATCCCATAAGTATTTGAATGGAGACAGGATAGCGGTATCATCCGTGGAGGAATGGATAAGGAACATAGTGGCTCAGCTGCTGGTGATCACCGTTTTCTATAATCCGGAGGTGATCTGCATCGGGGGAGGAATTTCAGAAGAGGATTGGTTTATCGACAAAGTAAGCGCGCAGTACAAGAAAACCTGCATGGACTATTTTGAGGCGGATTTCATCACTACGGAAATTGATAGATGCAAGTACAACAATGATGCCAATTTGCTGGGTGCTGTCATTAAGGCTTCCCTTTGAGCTAAAAAGCAGTGTTTTCAAGAAAAGTCATCAGAAATCAAATTTTTAAGAACAGGAGGAGAGGCTGCAGTGATATACGAAAAATTAGATACATTCCGTGATGATTTCCTATGGGGATCGGCATCGGCAGCATATCAAGTTGAGGGTGCATGGGATCAAGATGGAAAGGGTGAAAGTGTATGGGATGTGTACACGAAATTACCCGGCACAACTTTTAAAAATACAAATGGGGATGTTGCGGTAGATCATTACAACCGATACAAAGAAGACGTTGCCTTGATGGCTGAAATGGGATTGAAAGCCTATAGATTTTCAATTGCATGGACCCGCATTTATCCTGATGGGAAGAGTGAAGTGAATGAGGAAGGCTTGAAATTCTATGAGAATTTGATTGATGAACTCATTGCAAACGGTATCAAACCTGTCGTCACTTTGTATCACTGGGACTTGCCACAGCACCTGCAGGATCTGTATGGTGGCTGGGAATCAAGGGAAATCATTCAGGATTTTAACAGATATTGTGTAACCTTGTTTAAGCGTTTTGGCAGCAAAGTCAAGTATTGGGTTTCTTTGAATGAACAAAATATATTTATGTCGCTGGGTTATGTAACCGCTATGCACCCGCCGGCTGTAAAAGATCAGAAGAGAATGCTGCAGGCGAATCATATTGCAAACTTAGCTAACGCTACAGTAATCGAATCATTCAAAACCTACGTTCCGGACGGCATGATTGGACCGAGTTTTGCATTTGGACCCGTGTATCCGTTCAGCTGCGATCCGAAAGATGTTTTATCTGCAGAAAATGCGGAAGATCTTAATTGCAACTGGTGGCTGGATGTCTACTGCAAAGGAAAATATCCAGTGTTCGCCTTCAAATATTATGAAAGACTTGGGCTCGCGCCTATTATCGAAGAAGGCGATCTCGAACTTTTGGAGAGAGTCAAACCGGACTTTATCGGCATCAACTATTACCAAACAAGCACTATCGCGTTCAATCCGCTTGATGGAGTAGGACAATCGGAAGGGATCAACAACACAGGCAAAAAAGGGAGCGCTAAAGAAAGCGGATTGCCCGGCGTTTATAAAAATGCGAAAAATCCGCATCTGGAAACGACCAACTGGGATTGGGCCATCGATCCTACGGGATTAAGGGTTGGATTAAGAAGATTAACCAGCAAGTATAATCTTCCGATACTCATTACAGAAAATGGTCTAGGGGAATTTGATAAGCTCGAAGAGAATGATGTTGTGGCTGATGTTCACAGAATCGATTATCTCAGTGCCCATGTCAAAGCTTGCAAAGAAGCAGTCACAGATGGTGTCGATCTTCTGGGATACTGCACCTGGTCATTCACAGATTTGTTGAGTTGGCTCAACGGTTATCAGAAACGTTACGGATTCGTCTACATAGACAGGGACGAAAATGATCAGAAGGATCTGAGACGTATCAAAAAGAACAGCTTCTATTGGTACAAGAATGTCATCAGCAGCAACGGAGAAGAGCTATAAATTTCGTCCATAAGCAGTAAATACAAAAAATAAGGAGTGAGGAATCATGAAGAAAATTTTATTAGTATGTTCAGCGGGGATGTCCACAAGCTTGCTTGTGACCAAAATGAGAGAAGCAGCAAAACAAAAGGGTGTGGAAGTAGGGATAGACGCGCTTCCGGTTGCGGAAGCCAGCACCGCTGTTGATCATGTCGACATTGTCCTTTTGGGGCCTCAAGTGCGTTTCCAGAAAGCAACTGTCGAAAAACTCGTAAAAGGCAGAATTCCAGTGGAAGTTATGGACATGCGTCTGTATGGAACTATGAACGGAAAAGCGATTTTAGAAGATGCTCTGCAAAAAATGAACTAGGAAAAGAGGATGGAAAAAATGACTCTCATGGACAAATTTCAAAGTATTATTGAAAGATTATTAGTGCCTCTAGCTACAAAATTGAATGCGCAAAGACATATATGTGCAGTAAGAGATGCCTTCATTTTATCATTCCCATTAACGATGGCGGGCTCTTTGATGGTGTTGCTGAATAATGTATTCTTGTCGGCGGATGGATTCATGTTCAAAATCCTGCAATTCGATAAGCTGTTTCCTGGTATTGTAAAATTCCAAGCCGTCTTCGCTCCTGTCGTTAAAGGTTCCGCAGATATTTTCTCGATCCTGATTGTCTTTTTGATAGCCAGAAACCTTGCGAAACTGATGGATGCGGATGACCTGCTGACAGGTTTGACGGCAATCTCCGTTTATTTCATCATCTACCCTGATTATTTCAACAATGAAGGCATCAATTATATTACGACACAATACACGGGTGCTCAAGGCTTGTTCGTAGCGATTTTGGTAGGGCTTTTGGTAGGGGAATTAATGTCCAGATTATCAAAATCAGATAAGTTGGAAATCAAAATGCCGGAACAAGTGCCACCGGCTGTCGCTAGATCGTTTAAAGTGCTGATACCGATCATCATCACGACAATCTTCTTCTCTGTCCTGAACTACTTCGTGAAAATGGCCGCACCAGGCGGATTACACGAATTGATTTACAGCATCATCCAAACGCCATTGACTAGAATGAGTCAAAGTCTCTTCTCTGTGCTTGTATTGGCATTGTTGTCCCAATCGCTCTGGGCAATGGGAATCCATGGACCAAATACGATTGCGGCCATCAGAGATACTATGTTTTCTGAAGCCGGAAATGCGAATCTTTTGTACTATGCGGATAAAGGGACTACATGGGGAGCGCCTTATCCAATAACTTACAGTGGTTTAGCTACGGCTTTCTCTGAATACGGTGGTTCGGGTGCGACGTTAGGTCTGATTATTGCTATGCTGATTTTCTCAAAAAATAAGGAATCAAAGAGTATCGCGAAACTTTCTTTGGCACCAGGATTATTCAATATCAATGAAATGGTCATATTTGGATTACCGATCGTTTTGAATCCGATTTATATCATTCCATTTATCATAGCACCATTGGTCAATATCATGATCGGCTATACCGCTGTTATGGTTCTTAAGATTATGCCGCCAGTAACGATTGGTGTTCCTTGGACAACCCCAGGGCCATTAATGCCGTTCTTAGGTACAGGCGGAAATATCACTGCATTGTTTGTCGGATTTATCTGTCTTGCAGTGAGTGTGTTGATTTACTCTCCGTTTGTTATTGCTGCTAATAAAGCTGCAGTCCTTGAAGAGGAAGCAGAAAATGAAATATCGGCACAAGAAGTAACCGGATCAATCTAGACGGAATAGCTGCTGATGCGCTATTCAAAAAATAAGCTGGTTGATTCAGAATAGGAGATTTACACGTGGATGGAATGGAATTGATTGCTTTCAATATAATCAGTAATGTGGGAATGGCAAAATCACTTGCTGTCGAAGCTTTGAGAGTTGCCAGGGAAGGCAACTACGATGAAGCAGAACAAAAAATGGCCGAAGCATCGGAATGTCTTGTGAACGGACATCACGCACATGCCTCCTTAATACAAAAAGAAGCTGCCGGTGAAAAAGTTGAATTCTCGCTGATCATCATGCATGCAGAGGATCAAATGATGGCGGCAGAGACAACGAAATTACTGATCGAAGAAATGATCGAAATGTTCAAGCAGTTAAAGGGTACAGAAGGTAATACAGAGAAAAAAGAAGCAGGCTCACTATAATTTTTGCGTCACTCAGACACGAAAACTATTTTCGATGGTGAGATAGCTCAAAGCATTCAGGGCACCCGGGATCCTCCTGGGTGTCTTATTTTTTTTAAAAAGATTGAAAAAACTAGTCAAATGGTATAGTGTTTGATTATGAACACGAGTTTATGAATGAGAGGGGATGCGTTTATGAATAGTACTGAAATTGCAAAACTTGCAGGTGTATCCCGCAGTACTGTATCCAGAGTAATCAATAATTATTCCAATGTCCCGGAAGAAACAAGAGAAAAAGTCTTAAAGGTAATCAAAGAACATGATTATGTTCCGCATGCTTCAGCAAGGATGCTCGCGGGGAGCAAGAACAAAGTGATCGGACTTTTTATTGTAGATCTGATCAACGAAGAAGACGGACTAAAAAACAGAATCACCAAAAGTCCGTATTATTTGGAGTTTACTAGTTCCGTGATAGAGACAGCCAGTGAAATGGACTACTTGGTCCTTGTTCATATCATACACACTGTTGCAGGTTATGAAAAAATCAAAGAGTGCTTCTACAATAAGATGGTCTCTGGAGGGATTTTTATAGGCCAGAATGATGATGATGAATCGATAAAGACAATAATCGAAAGAGGCTACAGAGTTGTATTGGTTGATCAATCAGTCCGACCAGATGATGTCACATACAATCAGTGCACGATAGTGAATGCTGACAATTACGGTGGCGCCTATCGTGCAACGAAATATCTTACAGATATGAAACATAAACAAATCGCACATATTACAGGTGGTACGGCTAAATTCTCATCCAAAGACCGAATCAGAGGATATAAAAAAGCTCTGGAAGATGCCGGAATAAAAGTAAATAAGGACTTGATCATAAACAGTGAATTTGTCGAAAATGCCGGCTATGAAGCGACCAAAAAATTATTCAACGGAAAAAGTAATTTTTCGGCCATTTTTGCCAGTAATGACAAAATAGCATTTGGTGCGATCAAAGCCATCCAAGAAGCAGGGCTCAAAGTTCCGGAGGATATTTCTGTGATAGGGTTTGATGACATTGAATCATCCAAATATTTTAATCCGCCACTTACCTCGATAAAGATGGAGTTGGTGGAGATGGCAGATCTCGCAACAAAGTCGATTGTTGCCTCTATTGAACAGGATGTGAAGCCTTCTGTAAATATAGTGCCCGTCACATTGGTGGAAAGAGAGAGCTGTGCACTGTTGAAATAAATTGGATCAACCGGCATATTTCCCCTGAATCGGCTGTCGTCAGGGCTAGGATTTTACGGGGAGGCGATGGTTTTGCTATGATAGCTTTAACAAAGGATGAGGGGGTAAGTGAAGATGGCGTACGAACCTAAAACCAAGCCCACGGAAGTGTCCGTGGAGAAGTTCATCGAGGAAATCCAGCAGCCGCAAAAGAAAGAGGATGCTTACGCGCTGTTGGCGTTGTTTGCGGAAGTGACCGGAGAAGAAGCCAAAATGTGGGGGCCGAGCATCATCGGATTCGGGAAATATCATTACCGGTATGCGAGCGGCCATGAAGGCGATGCCCCGCTGGCTGCTTTTTCGCCGCGCAAGACCGCGCTGACGTTTTATTTTATGCTGCCGGATGGAAAACGTGAGGAGTTACTTGCGAAGCTCGGCAAACACAAAACCGGAAAGGGCTGCGTGTACGTCAACAAGCTTTCCGACATCGATACAGCTGTGCTGAAGGAGATGATCCGGGAAGACATCGCTCATGCAACCCAACTTTACGGAGGAGAGGCAGCTGACAAAGCACTTCCTGCTTCTGCTTCCATTGCGAAGCGGTTGGGATTCGAAAAATTCCAAAAGCGTACCGTTCTGGGGAAAGAGCGCGCCGTGGCGGATGATTTTGCGGAGTTGGATTCCTATGATACGGATGTGGATGCCGGAAAATACGATTTGATTTTTTCCTACGTCCTGACGTTGGAGGAACTGAAGGCACGCGTCTGGGATACGATCAACCACGACCGCCTGAATCCGGAAGGCTACCTTTATATCGCTTATCCGAAAATCGGGAACAAAAGCTATGACACATCGGTACATCGCGATGCCATCTTTCCGAGTCTGGGTGTGGACGACGGCAAAGGTACTGTCGGCAACAGTACCTTGAAATTTGCGCGGCTGGTCAAGCTGGATGATACGTTCACGCTCGTCGGGCTGAAAAATGCTGTCAAAAGTAAAGACCACAAGACGAAGAATCTTTACTAGCAGTGGCTTAAGGAACAGGCATAATCACAAAAACAGGGGACTGCCGCGTGTGGCAGTCCCCTGTTTTTGGAAGTAGTTTTTTTAAGGATCTCCGATCTCCGTTGAACGGAGGCTTCGCCGGAGTTCCGACAGATTTCACGGATTCTTCTCCGGCGAGCCTTTCTTCATCGGAAATGACGGCGTTTCCGCGGCACCAGCTCCGGCGAGGACTCGCTAACCGGAGCAGTGACTGATTCTGCCATTCTGCATTCACTCATCCACCAGTTCTTTTGCCAACGTTCCTGCCAACCTTTGGATGGCAGGATCAGAATCGGCAAGGAAATTCGCCAGTACGTCCGTAACGTTATCCGGCAGTTCGTTCCGGAAGTAGAGTATCTGCGTTTCCAAAGCTTCGCAGGCGATGCTTCGGCAAGCCGGATCGGGATGGTCAGAAAAATAAGCAATCCATTGGAGATACCATTGTTTGTCCGGGTCATCCTCGAAATGCAGAAACAGTTCCGGCAATCCTGCGGCGTCGGCCAGCAAAAAGGCGTGCGCGCCTTCCGTGTGCGTAAGCCGGATCTCCTCAAGAACGGCAATGGGCGCGGGATTCAAGAACTGCAGAAATTGATCGAAATCTGCAGCCACTGTCTGCCAATTGTCCGTTTCGATATCGATGTAGCGGATGCTGGGTTCGCCGGACAGGGATAATTTTGAATAGTCGAAGGCAAAGAGTTGGCTTCCGTTGATACTGAAAAGCACGAAATAATCCGGCAGTCCTGCTGAACGGATAACTGCTTGCTGGGCATACAGGCTGTTCGGGCGATTGTCGTGAAGACCCAAAATTTCATGGACTGCTGCATAATCGAGGCCATCCGATGTCGGCTCTTTGGTCGGGATGCGGGAGCACAACAGATAGCCGCCATTCTGTTCTGCCAGCAGGTCAAGATAAACCTGTGGCAGATGAACTGCAGTGACACGTTTGTACAAAAGATCAGTTTTGAAGAGGATGGGCAGATTTTTAAAAGTATGTTGCGGGATAAAATACATAAGTACACCTCATCTATTTTTCTTTCCTTCATGATAGCACAGATGCCGGAACTTTTCGGCGCAGAAATCGTTCGTCTATTTTTTTACAAAACGAATAGATTCTTCTATAATGGAAGGTGTAGACGGAAAGTTGTCTAGGTCAGCTGCAGAGGCGGCGCGAGAGAAAGGGAGTTGTGAGCAAAATGGAATGGTTAATAGGAATCATTGTAGTGGCAGCGATCATCGGGGCAGTATGGGTTTCGTTGTATAACAGTCTTGTGAAAAATAGATTATGGGTAACAGAGGCTTGGAGTCAAATCGATGTCCAACTGAAACGCAGGAACGACCTGATCCCGAACATCGTTGAAACAGTCAAAGGTTATGCGAAGTATGAGCAAGAAACTTTGACGAAAGTCATCAATTTGCGCAATCTGATTTCGGATATGGGAACGGAAGATCCGGCCAAGAAGATGGAATTGTCCAATCAGCTTTCGAGTCAATTGCGGACCGTATTTGCTTTGGCGGAAGCATACCCTGATCTGAAGGCGAACCAGAATTTCCTGGCTTTACAGGAAGAATTGTCCGCTACTGAAAATAAAATCGCGTATGCGCGCCAACTGTACAATTCCAGTGTCACACAATACAACATCAAACTAGGCACATTCCCGAGCAATATTGTGGCAAATGTCCATGGTTTCCGTCCGGAAGTCGTTCTGGCTACTCCGGAAGAAGAAAAGAATGTACCGAAAGTATCGTTCTGAGAAAATATGATTTTGATGGAAAGTTGGTGAGTACCCTTGCTCCATCAACAAATTGAGCAGAATAAACGGCGTACCGTACTGATTGTCTTCTTATTCTTTCTCCTGTTTGCGGCACTGGGGGCGGCCATCGGCTATCTGAATTGGGATAATGCCTTGTCCGGGCTTGCGCTTGCGCTGACTATCGGAGTGGCCTACGTCGCCATCATGGTGGCACAATCCACCCAAGTGGTCATGAGCTTGAACAATGCCCGGGAAATAACCGATAAGGCGCAATTCCCGATGCTTTGGAATATTGTGGAAGAACTGACGATTGTGACACGGTTGCCGTTCCCGAGAATCTTCATCATCGAGGATGAAAGTCCGAATGCTTTTGCTGCCGGAAATTCGCCGGAAAAGGCATCGGTTGCTGTGACGACCGGCTTATTGAAGAAACTGAACCGGGAAGAACTGACAGGTGTGTTGGCGCATGAGTTTGCGCATATCCGCAACTACGACATCCGCCTATCCACTGTCGCTTTGGCGATTGCGGGGTTGATCGCATTTTTGGCCCAATTCAGCACCCGGATGATGTTCTGGGGTGGCGGCGGCCGACGACGCAAAAGCGATAACAGCGGAGGAGCGGGCATCATATTGCTGATCCTTTCCTTGCTGATTCTTGTCTTGTCGCCTTTTGCAGCCACGATCATCCGTCTGGCGCTGTCCCGCAACCGCGAATATTTGGCGGATGCGAGTGCTGTCGAGTTCACGCGCAATCCGGAAGGGCTGAAATCCGCTTTAATCAAAATAGCGACAAGCGAACCGATGGAGGCGGCGAATGCTGCCAGCGCCTCGCTCTACATTGTGAATCCCTTCAAACGGATGAGGGAAGGTGAAGCAGAAAGTGACGGTCTGTTTTCGACACACCCCTCAACGGCAAACCGAATCAAACGATTAGAAGCTATGTAAATAGCTTCTTTTTTTCGGACGTTTCAATCAAATTGAACCAATATAGTTCGGGTTTTGATTTGAAAACCCTTTCAATTTGTTGCTGTGAAAAAAAATAGGAGAAAAAGGCAAATTATCTTTGTAAAAGATACGGATTTGTAATAATATTAACATGGTACTGATACCTTAATCGGTTCTGCAAGTAGTAGAATGATAATAAGGGATATTTTGGGAAGGGGGGATCGTTCATGAGCGAAGATATGTTATATGTTCATTATGAAACAGTCAGCAATTATGTTTTGAGCAAAGGGATAGCGGTGAAAGATTACACAAAGTTAGCCCGGAAGCTTCCAGAAAACTTGTTGTTGGTGGACGGAAGAAAAAGTATTGGAACATATGATAATCATACCGGTTTTCAGGTAATCAAAGGCCAAGAAAACGTAAAAGCTTTCTTCCAAAAAGGGACGGACAATCAAGCCGCTATGGGGAAGTGGATTGATTTTGTGAATGTAGACATGTTGCATCTCCTCACACCGATAGAAATATCCGAGATCCTTTATATCGCCCATGCGCACACACACTTGCACTCACCTTTCTACTATAAATTACAAAATAACTATATCTATCTCACGTTGCCGAATGGCTTCATTAAGATGTATTACCGCTATCTGGAGCAATTCCATGAGTTGTTCGCCGAAGCAATCACCGTAAAGTTAAAAGAGAAAGTGAATGAAAAGAAGCGTTTCTATCAGAAAAGCAAAGAAATTGCGCCATTCCCGATTGAACGCGTGAAGGAATTCATTCCGATCTTCAAAGAAGGTGCCGTGATCTCTTTCAGACAGATGAGCATCGAAGGGAGCACATACTGCATCCCATTGTTCATCGCGGAAGACCGTTACGCCAGCATCGGCGGCCGTTTCAACGAAAAGGATTCGGTAGGCACCATCTGCTATGATATGGAACGCAGTGAATGGAAAATAGACATAGACTTCGAATGAGCCTAAGCCGAAACTTAGGCTTTTTCTGTATCCATTGAGCCGGAATCAGCTATTTTGGTCCCAGCATCAGGGATGCCAAGCCACTTTTCGCAAAAATCGTTTTAGCTAAAAAATAAATGTGGTACAATGTTCCTTGAGTTAAAGCAGTTATCAAAAAATTCGGAGGATTTCTCGATGAAAATTTATTTGATTTATGGCGGAAAGAGCGCTGAGCACGATATTTCGATCCTGACAGCACATTCAATCATAAAAGCGATCTATTTCAACTATTATGAAGTTGTGCCCGTTTATATCACCAAGGCAGGCGCATGGATTCAGGGGCAATCCCTTTCTGAACCAGTGGCATTCTCTGAGAATCTTTATTTGGAGCCGGGTTCCGAGAAGCACTTTGCCGATTCGCAGGATGGGCAATCATACGGCGAAGTGATTTCGCCTGCAGATATCCAGTCTGAAGATGCTGTCATTTTCCCGGTATTGCATGGACCGAACGGCGAAGATGGTACAGTACAAGGGCTATTTGAAGTGCTGGATATGCCTTATGTTGGTTGTGGTGTTCTTGCCAGCGCCAGCGGGATGGATAAAATCGTCAGCAAACATCTTTTCCAACAGGCAGGGTTGCCGCAAGTGCCATATGTTGCCGTTACCCGGAATGATTGGAAAAATGACCGCGAGAAGATTTTCATTCAATGCGAAGGTAGCCTGATTTATCCGATGTATGTAAAACCAGCCAATATGGGCTCAAGTGTCGGCATTTCCAAAGCTACGGATCTTGAAGAGTTGACCGCTGCAATCGAGACGGCTTTCCGCTATGACCGTCGCGTGGTCGTGGAACAAGGCATCGAAGCCCGTGAAATCGAAATCGCTGTATTGGGAAATGACGATGTCCATACATCCGTACCTGGTGAAATCGTTAAAACCAAAGATTTCTACGACTACGAAGAGAAATACGGCAATGAAGAAGTTTTGCTGCAGATCCCTGCCGAATTACCGGAAGAAATCACCGCCAAGCTGCAGAATTATGCAACAATCGCTTTCCGAGCGCTTGACGGCAGCGGGTTGAGCCGGTGCGATTTCTTTGTGACCAAAAACTATGAAATCTACATAAACGAAGTCAATACTTTGCCTGGCTTCACTTCCCGCAGCATGTATCCGTTACTTTGGGAAGAAACGGGATTGAAATACAGCGACTTGGTGGAAGAGCTGATCCAGTTGGCCTTGAAGCGCCATGAAGAAAAATTATCCTATCAATTTGTAGAATGATGAACAAAAGGCCGTGATTTTCCTGATCGTCAGCAGCGCTGAAAGCATGTACTACTTGCTGCGAACCCGGGAAAGGACGGCTTTTTTTGAGAGCGGCCGAAGGAACTGCCGAAAAAAAACGGAAATGAGGAACTGAGTATGAAACCATTACGCATCATTGATGTTGTGAAAGCTGTCGGAGCGATCGACTATACGTCGGCCAACCGCTTCGCTGAAATAAATTCCGTAGTCTTCGACTCCCGAAAAGCAACGTCCGATAGTTTGTTTGTGCCTTTGCAGGGGGAAACGGATGGGCATGATTATGTCCAATCGGCAATCAAAAACGGGGCGACGGCAACTTTATGGAGTCGTCCAGCAGGAGAAGCGCCAGAAGAGATTGCCGTCATTCTGGTGGATGATACGCTGGAAGCTTTGCAAAAACTGGCGGAAGCCTATCTGAATATGATCCAACCAAAAGTGGTCGCGATCACCGGCAGCAACGGGAAAACGACCACTAAGGACATGACGGCAGCCATCCTGTCCGCGCGTTTTCGTGTCCACAAGACGGAAGGCAATTACAATAATGAAATCGGTATGCCGATGACCATTCTGGAGATGCCGGAAGACACCCAAGTGCTGGTGCTTGAGATGGGCATGAGCAATTTTGGTGAAATCAGTTTGTTGAGCCGATTGGCAAAACCCGATATCGCCATCATCACCTTGATCGGGGACAGTCATCTGGAGTTCCTCGGGAGCCGCCTTGGCATCGCCAAAGCCAAAATGGAAATCTTGGAAGGATTGAAACCGGAAGGGACATTCATCTATCCTGGCGACGAGCCGTTGATTGCCGACGAGCTGGCTGAGGAATCCCACTTCCGTCAACTGACTTTCGGTACAGATGAAACGGCGGCCGTGTATGCCTATGACATCGTTCCAGGCAAAACCAGAACAACATTTCACGTGAATCTGGATCCGAGCGTCGATCTGGAGATCCCTGTACTGGGTGTGTACAATGTCCGGAATGCTTTGGCAGCCTTAGCCGCTGCGCAGGTATTGGACATGCCGCTTGCTGAAGTGAAAGAAGCTTTGGCTACCTTCCAGCTGACCGCCAACCGTACGCAGTGGCTGGATGGCGTAAATGGCTCGCAGTTGTTGAATGATGCGTATAATGCTAGCCCGACTTCGATGGCGGCTGTGCTGCGCTCATTCGCGAAGCTTCCGCGGGAGGGAAAGAAAATTGCAGTGCTCGGCGATATCCGTGAACTGGGCGAACGTTCAGCTGAGCTGCACGCAGGATTGGCAGCCGAAATTTCCCCGGAAGAGTTTGATCAGGTCTATCTTTACGGCCCAGAAATGGGCGCCCTTTATGAAAATTTAAGGACTGTCTTCCCGGAAGGCACGCTTTATCATTATGTTGGGGAGAAAACACCACTGGTCGAAAAGTTGAAGTCAGAGCTTCAAAAAGCCGACCAAGTGCTGATTAAATCCAGTTTCGGCACTGATTTATTGGCTGTTGTAGCAGCGTTGCGTGTATAATAGGAAATATAAAGGATTTGGATGGGCCACGTCGTCGCGAAAGCAAACAGACCCCTTTTAAAGCCAATGTGGAACGCATATGTCAAATGTCGGTAAATTGTAGAATTACTTGTCATTTTCATTGAAAATATACTTACAACAAGGTTTTTTTGTAAGGAACTTCATTATTTTAAGAGGAAATGATTTGTAATAATCTACGGAACGTGTTATTATTGCTGTTGGTAAGAATAGAGAAATAAGAGGGTTTTTTCTGCGAAGTGCAGAATGTTTGATTTATCAAGCTTTCTATTCAAGGGATTAAGTAAAAAAGGTTTATCTTTTATTTATAAGATTATGAACCGCATGAGATATGTGGGTAAAAGAAAAGACTCTCTAAATTTTAGTTTCTCAAAATTAGGAGGAAACATGAAATTTTCAGAATTAGGGTTAAACGCGGAGTTATTGAAGTCGATTGAGCAAATGGGATTTGAGGAAGCAACACCAATCCAAGAACAAACCATTCCTTTGGCATTGCAAGGGTTGGACGTTATTGGGCAAGCACAAACAGGTACTGGTAAAACAGCTGCTTTCGGATTGCCTATGCTGCAAAAAATCGATAACAACAACAAAGTTATTCAAGGTATCGTTATTGCACCTACACGTGAGTTGGCTATCCAAACGCAAGAAGAATTATACCGTTTGAGCCGCGACAAAAAAGTATCCGTGCAGGTTGTCTATGGTGGAGCTGACATCAACCGTCAAATCCGTGCTTTGAAAAACAAACCGCAAATTATTGTCGGAACACCAGGTCGTCTTTTGGACCACATCAAACGCAAAACAATCCGTCTGGATCACATCGAAACATTAGTTCTGGATGAAGCAGATGAAATGCTGAACATGGGCTTCTTGGAAGACATCGAAGCAATCTTGAGCGAAACACCGGCTGAACGTCAAACATTGTTGTTCTCAGCTACAATGCCTGACTCAATCAAAAAAATCGGTGTCAAATTCATGCACGCTCCAGAGCATGTCAAAATCAAAGCGTCACACACTGCAGCTAACTTAATCGATCAGTATTTCGTTAAATGTAAAGACTTTGAAAAATTCGATACAATGACTCGTTTGTTCGATGTGCAAAATCCTGAATTGGCTATCGTATTCGGCCGTACAAAACGTCGTGTTGACGAATTGTCAAAAGGTTTGGAATTACGCGGTTACCGTGCGGAAGGCATCCACGGCGACTTGACGCAACAAAAACGTATGAGCGTATTGAACGCATTCAAAACAGGCGATTTGGATATCTTGGTAGCGACTGACGTTGCTGCTCGTGGATTGGATATTTCAGGTGTTACACACGTATACAACTACGATATCCCGCAAGATCCAGAGAGCTATGTTCACCGTATCGGCCGTACTGGTCGTGCCGGTAAAGAAGGTATGTCAGTGACTTTCGTTACACCAAACGAAATGGACTACTTGCGTACCATCGAAAACCTGACCAAAAAACCGATCACTCCATTACAACCACCGAGTGATGAAGAAGCTTTCCGTGGCCAAGTGAAAACAGCTATGGATGAAGTGGAAACATTGGTTAAAGAAACAGAAACAGACAAATACAATCGTGCAGCTGTTCGCTTGCTTGAAGAACACACTGCTGAAGATTTGGTGGCAGCATTCTTGAAGAGTCTTTCTAAAGATGCTACTGATGTTCCTGTTAAAATCACACCAGAACGTCCATTACCTTCAAGAAAAGGTAAAGGCGGCGGTGGTTACAAAGGTAAAGGTGGCGGCGGCTACAAAGGTAACCGTAGTTCATCAGACAGACGTGGCGGCGGAGAACGCGGCGGTGAGCGCAGTTTCAACAAAAATCGCTCAAGCGACAGCAAACCACGCTCCGGCGGCAAACGCTATGATGACAAACGTGGTGGCGGCAGCAGTGCCAGCGCACCTAAGAAAAGTAGCCATAGCTTCACTATCCGTAACAACAACGACTAATCAGTGATAAAACCTCTTCTCCAATTGGCTTCCGCCAGGAGAAGAGGTTTTTCTTATGCTGGAATTTTTTTTTGTTTTTGGTAAAATGAGAACAATGCATGAAAAAGAGGCGGTGAACGGAATGATTTATGGAATAGGATTGGACGTGACCGAGCTGGACCGCATCACAAGTGCCTATGAGCGGCGGTCAGATTTTGCGGAAAGGGTTTTGACCGAAGCGGAACTGAAATTGTTTCTGGTTTTGAGCGGGTCACGCCAAATGGAATTTCTGGCTGGACGCTATGCCGCAAAAGAGGCTTTCTCGAAGGCTTACGGAACAGGTATCGGCAAATTGTCTTTCCAAGATATCGAAATTTTGCCCGGAGAGTACCGGAAGCCTGAAATAACCAAATCTCCGTTCGAAGGGAAAGGGTTCGTTTCCATCACCCATTCGGGGAACATCATTGCCGCGCAAGTGGTACTAGAAAAGTAAAGGGGTCTTACAACATGGTAGTAGGAAAGCACCGTCCCACAGTGGAAACCATCGATTTGGAAGCTATTTCGTGGAACATCCAACAAATCAGGAAGAGTCTGTCTCCTGAAAAGAAATTTTTTGCGGTCGTCAAAGCGGACGCCTACGGACTGGGCGCTGTCCCGGTCGCGAAAAAGGCAAAGGAAGCAGGCGTGGACGGTTTTTGTGTCGCGCTGTTGGATGAGGCAATGGAATTGCGGGAAAACGGACTGTCCGATGACTTCATTATGGTCGTGGGCCCAACTGAGTCAGAAGACGCTGCGCTCATAGCTGATAACGGAATCAGCGTTGCCGTAACGGCAAAGGAATGGTTGGATGACGCCTTACCGTATCTGAACAGACGGAAAACGGAGCTGCCGATTCGGGTGCATTTGGCCATCGATACGGGGATGGGACGGATTGGCTTGCGGACGGTCGAGGAGGTCAAAGCCTTTGAGGCGCGTATTGCTGAACTGGATGATTTTGTTTTCGAAGGTATCTTTACGCACTTTGCGACGGCTGATGGTGAAGATCCGACCTTGGTTGATCGCCAACTCGCTTTGTTTGAAGACATCTTGAACGCATTGGCTCAGCGACCGCCGATTGTGCATCTGGCAAATTCCGCCATTTCCCTCTGGCATGAAGCATTCCAGACGGATGCGGTCCGCGTCGGTATCGCAATGTACGGGTACAATCCTTCTGACACCGTATTGGAGCTTCCGTATGAATTGAAGCCATCGGTACAGCTGGATACGCACATCAGCTATGTCAAGCAGATGCATGAAGGCGACACAATCGCATATGGCGCCCGTTACCGCGCTTTTGAAGGAGAATGGATCGCTACGCTCCCAATCGGCTATGCGGACGGATGGCGGCGGGATCTTCGCCATCAGACGGTTATCGTCGATGGGCAGCGCTGCCCAATCCGGGGAGTCATCTGCATGGATCAGTGCATGATCAGTCTGCCGAAAGAATATCCGGTCGGGACGAAGGTGACGCTCTTGGGGGAAAACGGTGGGCTTGTCAACAATCCATCTGAAATGGCCGTAACGATTGATACGATCGGATATGAAATTTTGACGGGAATCAATGCCCGCGTTCCGCGTGTCTACAAATAGAAGGAAAGATAAATCTGGAAAGCTGTCGGTTGCCTGTTAGGGACGGACAGCTTTTTTGCTGCGTGTGTGATAGAAATGAATGTGGGGGAGGGAGAGGGCGAGGGCGCTCCAACTCCGGCTAAGAGTTGTTCCGCAGGAGAAGAGCGGCTGGACTGTGTTCCACCTTCGACCAGGGTAGCCTCGCCGGAGAAGAGCAGCTCGATCGCATTCCACCTCCGCCCAGAAGCGCTTCACCGGAGGAGAACAGTCATACAGGATCATACAGAGTCATACAGGATCATACAGAGTCATACATAATCCGCATCTCTGGCGCTCTCGCCTTTAGGTAATGAAAATCAGATGAAAATACGTCGCCAGTCGTTCTCAAAAGCGAACATGTATGGTAAACTGTCCTAGCTCAAAGATGAGTGCGTGGTTCGTCTACCATCCCACGAAAAAAAACTAGGAGGTTTTTAGGTTGAATACAAGAAAAATGGTTATCAATACAATTATTGCAGCGCTATACGTTGCCATGACAGGGATTTTTGCATTTATGTCATTCGGTGCCGTCCAATTCCGTGTTTCAGAAATGCTGAATCATTTGGTGGGCTACCACAAAAATTATAAATACGGTGTTTTGGCGGGTGTTTTTATCGCCAATCTGATTTTTTCGACGTTAGGAGCTTGGGACTTGGTGTTCGGATTTGGCCAGACATTGATCTCTTTCCTTATTTTGGAAAAATTGTTCAAACCCAACGATTCTGAAATGAAGCGCATGATGATGACCGCGTTCGTCTTCACTATGACGATGGTCCTTGTCGCGATCGAACTCTATATCGTTCTTGATTTGCCTTTCTGGTTCAGTTTTGCGACAGCGGCATTCGGGGAAGCGGTCGTGCTGGTTGTGTCGGCGCCGCTCATGAAATACCTGAACAAAATCATCGGTTTTGCCGAGAAAATGGCTTGATCCGTTAACATTTAGTATGAGAAAAACTGGGGAACGGAGGCTTTTGCTGGATGGTCAGCAGATCCTCCTGTTTTTTTTGCTAGGATATTTCTCATCATTCTCTTATAATAGAGAGGTAATCGAAAAAGAGGGAGGAAATAATATATGGAAATGTACGCAATCACAGTCGGTCCTATCCAAGAAAATTGTTATTTTTTGATCGGAGACCATGAAAATGACACGATCATCTTTGATCCGGGTGAGCAAGCTGAGGACATCATCGCAGCCATCGAAGAGAATGCGTTGCATCCGATAGCGATCGTGTTGACCCATGCGCACTACGATCATATCGGAGCCCTCGAAACGATCCGGGAAAAATACGACGTTCCCGTTTACCAAAATCCGATTGAACGGGAATGGCTGTTGGATCCGCAACTGAACGGGTCCGCGCGCAATCCGAACGTTCCCGATGTCCGATTGGCAAAAGAAGCGGATGTCTTCTTCGAGGAGATGGGCCCTTACGAAATCGGCGAATTCCGTTTTGAGATGCAACATATTCCTGGACATTCACCAGGCAGTACTGTTTTTATTTTCCGCGAGAACGGGTTCGCGATCGTTGGGGATGTCATCTTCAAAGGCAGCGTAGGCCGCAGCGATTTGCCGGGCGGCAGCCATGAAACACTGATCGAGGGCATCCAGAAATATATCGTAACCTTGCCAGGGGAAACGGTCCTGTTCCCGGGACACGGCGATCCTACGACAGTGAGGGAAGAAATCTATTCAAACCCTTATCTGAATGGCGCTACGCGCTGATCCGGGTATGCGCAAAAAAGTCGGACAAGCACAAGGCTTCGTCCGACTTTTTGTATTAGTTTTTAGATCGAGCGGGCGTCTAGAGCCTCAGCGGAATTCCCGATGAGGGCCTCCTCGCCGGGAAAACGCCACTCCGGGCACTCAATGTAATGTAATGTGATGGGTTGGATTTCAGAAATCCACTTGCAGGTTTTCGATTTCCGTCACGCGGAAATCCTTGCGCTCCAGCGCCTTGACGATGGAGTCCAGCACCTGTTTGGGCGTGCCGGCGGGTAACGTGACCAATACCCTGCGCAAAGCGTCCTCACGGTTGATGTCCAGGGAAATGCAGCTGGCGATGGAGGAATAGCGGTTGATGATCTTAGTTATATGGTACAGATCGCCTTTTTGACCGGGCGCGATGACGGTCAGCACATAGCTTCCGACATCGATGCTCCATGATTGGGCCAGCATATTCAGCAAGGCATTATGGGTCAGGATGCCGTAAAAGGTCATATCCTTATTCAAAACGGAAATATAGGGCAATTCTTTGATGGTGAAAAATACCTTAAAGAATGAGCTGTCTATCGAAATGAATTTTGTGGCATTCTTCAGCAAGTGCGTAACGGGCAGGTTCATTTCGCCGCCGTTCGCTTTGTGCCGATAGATATGCATCTTGTAGATGTTTCCACGAAAAATGGTTTCTGTTTCGTCCAGAATCGGAACACAACGGAAGCCGGACTCTTCGAGGATATCCAGTGCATCCTGAAGCGTGGCTGACTCTTTGACGATGGTCAACTCCCTTTTTGGGATGGCAAGTGAGCGGATAAGCATATTATTAAAATCCTCCTAAAAACGCGGTTGTCTAATGTGATAATAACATTAAAATCAAAAAAAGCAACGGTTAAAAACACATAGTTGGAAATTCTTAAACATTTGATAAATCAAGCAGGGAAGCCCTTCCAGCGCTGTGCCGACCGCGCTGGGAAATTAGATTGGGATGAGAATGCTTGTAGATCCAGGTAAGCGCAAGAAAGAAGAACCGGACAGCTGAAACAGGCGGCCCATGAAAAATCTCTTGATTTTTCGAGCAGAGTTCACTATATTTAGTAGTATATAATTGAACAGAATCTATATTTTTTTATGCAGTTGCGCGGTGTTTTGATTCCAAGCCTGTCCCAACTGCGCGAGTCATCATCAAAAAGGAGAAAAAAATCATATGAACCCAGACCCCGAAGGCCAGTCGTTACTATCAAAAATAGCCTTGATCCTAACCCTGACTTTACTGAATGCTTACTTTGCATCAGCCGAATTAGCATTTGTTTCCATCAACCGCTCCAAAATCGAGAAGCTTGCCAAAGACGGCGATAAGAAATCGCAAAAGGTTTTGCGTCTCTTGGAGAATCCGGATGATTTCTTGGCCACTATCCAAGTTGCCATCACTTTTGCCGGATTCTTCAGCAGTGCGTCGGCTTCATCCAATTTTGTCGGTTATATCGAACCGTTGTTGGGAAACATCGCAGGTGGTAAAACGATAGCGATGATCATCATCACCATCATCCTTTCCTATATAACGCTCGTGTTTGGTGAGCTGTACCCTAAACAGATTGCCTTGCAGATGCCCGAAAGTATTGCGCGTCATACTGCAGGTCCCATTGTTGTCGTCAAGACACTTTTTAAGCCGTTCGTTTGGCTTTTGTCTTTCTCGACCGGTATCCTGAAGAAGTTGACGCCGATCGAATTCACGAATGAGGAAGAAAAGCTCACCCGTGATGAAATGAAGGCCATTCTGGCGCAGAGCCGAGGCGAAGGAGTCATCGATCCATCCGAGTTTACGATGATGCAGGGAGTCCTTTCGTTGGATACGAAGCTTGCCCGCGAATTGATGGTGCCGCGTACCGACACTTTGATGATGGATTTGGATGATGATCTGGAATATAATATCGCGCTGGTTCTGAACAGCCAATACTCACGGATTCCGGTCTATGAGGAAGATAAGGACAATGTCATCGGCGTTCTGCATATGAAAAATGTTTTGAAGGCATCAAAGGAAGTCGGTTTCGAGCGGATTTCTTTCCGTGAGTTGGTCAACACGCCTTTGTTTGTCCCTTCCACTATCTATATCGATGATCTCCTGGTCGAATTCCGCAAGACCCACACGCATATGGCCATCATTAAGGATGAATACGGCGGGGTGGAGGGAATCATCACCCTCGAGGACCTGCTGGAGGAAATCGTGGGGGACATTGAAGATGAATATGATGAAATTTATCGCCTGTCGAAAAAAATCGATGACAATCATTATGTCGTCAATGGACGCATGCCGTTGGACAAGTTCAACCAGTTGTTCAAGACGGCGATCGCTTCCGAAGAAGTGGACACGATCGCCGGCTACATGATCGAGGAGCTTGGCTATTTTCCGAAAGATGATGAGCATGCGACGATCCAGACAGGAGAGTACCTGCTGACGACTACACAAGTCGAAAGTGGCCGGATCCGCGGCATCCGTGTCACGAGAGAGCCCGTCCAAACAGTGGTTGTAGACGATGAATAAGCGCAAGGCTGGGATTCTGTCCCAGCCTTGTTGCCATTAATAATAGAATATGCGATAAGGAGAAAAGAGTATGGCATTGAACGAAATGATGGACAGACCGGTCGTAAAGAAAGAACTGGTCGCTTTTATGCGCGACAGACTGAAACGTTTCCCTGGAGAATTAGGAGAACTGGAAAAGACAGCGAATGAAAGAGGCGTGCCGATCATCCCGCATGAAACAGCGGTTTTCCTGAATATGCTGCTGGGACAGATCAAACCTAAGCAGATACTGGAAATCGGAGCGGCAATCGGCTTTTCGGGCAGTCTGATGGCGCAGCACGTCGGAGCGGAAGGTCATGTCACGACCATTGATCGTTTTGAGGTCATGATCAACCACGCCAAAGCGAATTTTGAAAAACTGGGCATCACGGACAAGGTGACGCTTTTGGAAGGCGATGCGGCGGAAGTCCTGCCTACTTTGGAAGGACCGTATGATTTTATCTTTATGGACAGCGCGAAATCCAAATATTATGAATTTTTGCCCCACTGCATCCGGCTTCTGAAAAAAGAAGGCATGCTGGTCATCGATGATGTTTTCCAAGGCGGCACCATCTTGGATGATGAAAAAGACGTTCCCAAAAGGGTCCGCAAAATCCACCGCCGTCTGAACAAGCTGATGGATACCGTACTGGACCATCCGGCATTGGAAACCTCCCTCGTGCCTCTTGGTGATGGCCTCTTGCTGATCGTCAAAAAAGAAGACTTTGATTTCAGCTATATTTTGGACGAAATCAAAGCAGAGAAACAGAATCAAGCATAGGAATTTAGGGCTTGCCTCGAATTGAGGTAGGCTCTTTTTGATGTGCGTGCTGCTTGGTTGGCGGAGGAGAGCCAGTGAAAGAAACCGGCCCTAACTCCGGTAAGCGCCGCCCGCCGGAGCAGACAATGTAACAATCGACCACAACTCCGAGGAAGCGGTCTTTATCGGAGAACGCACGCAAAAAGTAGTCAAACTCCGGCGAAGCCTGCGTTCACCGGAGGAAAACATTGAGGTGCCGCCCATTTCAGCTCGCCCGGAACATTGCGGAGCTAGTGAAAGCGGAGTGTGTCTGTTTGCATTTCTTCCGTATTGGTATTATGATGAATGCCTGAGATCCATCCTATTATCAAAAAATTAAGGTAAAATAGGTTGATTTTTCAAGAAAACATGGTAAAGTAATAAAAAGTAAGTTTCGATTATTTGTAACAAAAACGTAATCTGATTGTAATGAAACGAGAAGGTGGTCTGAAAGTGAAAAAGAAACCCATCATCATTGGTGCTACAGCGATTTTATTGGTCGTGGCCGGATACTTTGGTGCAGGTAGCTATTATAAGGATAAATTCTTACCGAATACGATGCTGGATGGCATTGATATATCGAATGATACCGTAGCCCAAGCAAAAGCAGAAACAACAGCAGCAATCGCACAAACACAGATCCAAATTGTCGAAAATGGAGAAAATATCTATGCATTCTCACCCGCTGATTTGGGGGTGTCCATCGACAACACTGAGAAGTTGGAAACGATGAAGGCAGAACAAAACGTTTGGAATTGGCCAATCCTGCTTTTCCAAGAAAAGCAGGCAGAAACCGATCTGAGCGGAGTAGTTGTCGATGAGACAGCTTTGGCCGACATTTTGGCGGCTATGCCGTTGGAGAACGAAGTACGTACTCCGCCCGTGAACGCCACTGTCGTCAAAGCAACGGAAGGTTATGAAATTTCGCCTGAAACTACCGGGAACAAAGTCGATCTGGAATTGTTGAAGCAAGAAATGCTGGAAGCGATCATTGCCGGGGAAACAGAAATCGATCTCGCGCAGACCTATCAGCAACCAACCTTGACCGCGGACGATCCAGTTTTGACGGAAACATTGCAGAAATTGAATGATTTGACTGATACGGTCATCCAATATTCCATTTCCGGACAGACAGAAACCGTTCCGCAAACAGCCATCACCGAATGGTTGGGCGTAGACGAGAACGGTGATGTGTCGGTCAATCGTGAAGGCGTTGCAGCCTATCTTCAGGGGCTGAGCGACAGATACAGCACGTATTCCCGTACGCGCGATTTCTTGGCAACCGACGGCGAAACGGTCCAGGTTCCATCCGGTACCTACGGATGGACACTAGCTGTCGCAGCCGAAACGGATAAACTGGTCAACTATGTTTTGGCAGGAGAAGATGTTACGGTAACACCAAACTATAACGGTACCGGCTATCATGCTGATGGCGCGGACATCGGCACTACCTATGTCGAAGTGGATCTTTCAAGCCAACATATGTGGTATTACAAAGATGGCGCCGTTGTGCTCGAAACGGATATCGTTTCCGGTCATCCGATGTCACCAACTCCGACTGGGGTCTTCTACATCTGGAACAAAGAAGAGGATGCCGTTTTGAAAGGCTACAATCCTAGAACGGAAAAGGACTACGAATCGCCTGTCGAATACTGGATGCCAGTCGATTGGACGGGCATCGGTATCCACGATTCTTCTTGGCAGCCGGCTTACGGCGGTGAATATTGGCTTACTGCCGGATCGAATGGCTGTGTCAATACGCCACCGGGGGTCATGGCTGAACTGTTTGGGATGATCGGTATCGGGGTTCCGGTCGTCATCCACAGCTGATAAATCAATATATGCATGCCATAATGTCGAATAGGGGGATAAGCCATCAGTCAGCAAAAGGATTGATGGCTTGTCCTTTTTGGTACAACCGCCTGGATTCTGACGGATAGTAATTCAGGAACGCTTTGCACATAACCGGCTGCAATTGTATAATAAAGAGTAGACGTTCCGAACGGGACAGAGAGTTTCAAGAAACAAGGAGGTTTGAAGATGAAAAAGGTACTAGTGGTAGACGATGAAAAGCCAATTTCAGATATAATCAAGTTTAATCTGAGCAAAGAAGGTTATGATGTCTTCACTGCATTTGATGGTGAAGAAGCCTTGGCGCAGTTTGCAAAAGTGGGCCCTGATATCATCCTGCTGGATCTGATGCTGCCGAAGATGGACGGTTTGGAAGTCTGCCGGGAAATCCGCAAGACGAGCGATGTCCCGATCATCATGTTGACGGCAAAAGACTCTGAAATCGACAAAGTGCTCGGACTTGAATTGGGTGCGGATGACTATGTCACGAAGCCATTTTCGAACCGGGAATTAGTCGCACGTGTAAAGGCAAACTTGAGGAGACAAGCCTCTCCGGTCGTTGCACCGTCTGAAGAAGACGATACGAATGAAATCAAAATCGGCGCATTGATCATCCATGAAGATGCGTACATTGTTTCGAAGCGTGGAGTAGAGATCGAGTTGACTCACCGTGAATTCGAATTATTGCATTATTTGGCGAAACACATCGGTCAAGTGATGACGCGGGAACATTTGCTGCAGACCGTATGGGGATATGATTATTTCGGTGATGTCCGCACTGTTGATGTGACAGTCCGCAGACTGCGTGAAAAAATTGAAGATACACCGAGCCATCCGACTTGGTTGATCACGCGAAGAGGAGTAGGCTACTTCTTGAAGAATCCGGATCAGGAGTAATTATATATGAACAAAAAGATACGTCTGGTTCACTCCATTCACTTCAAGATACCAATGCTGTTCATTCTCCTCCTGTTGGTATCCCTGCAACTGATCGGGGCTTATTTTATCCGTGAACTGGAAACGAAAATGATCAGCAATTTCGATAGCCAGATGAGCTTGAATGCAGGCTTTCTGGAGAAAACGCTGCAACCGATCCTGATGGCTGATGATACGGAAAAGCTGGAAGAGTCCGTACAGACCATCCTCAGCGATTTTACGGGCGCCAACATCCTGGAAACGCAGGTCATGGATGAACAGGGTTATATTCTCGGAATCAATGACCAAACGTTACAATCCTTGATCGGAACGAAGTCGACTGATCGGGATGTCCAACAAGTCATTCTTCTGGATGCCCCCTCGTCCTATCAATATGTGAAGGAAGACACGAATAGTCGTGTGCTGAAGAACATCAGCCCGATCTATTCGATGGACAATACAGGTACCCTCATCGGCGTGTTGGTGATGGAGTCTAACATCGAATCGGTCTATTCGCAGATGAGCCAGACGGTAAGCATCTTTTTGAATGCATCGGTCGTGGCGATCATTATTACGATTGTGTTGGCTGTTATCATCTCCCGGGGGATCACGCGTCCGATATCCGAAATGCGCCGGCAGACGGCGAACATTGCCGATGGGGATTATTCCGGCAAAGTGACCGTCTATGGAGCGGATGAATTGGGCGAATTGGCCGAAACCATCAATGATCTGTCTTATAAAGTAAAGGACGCCCAGGAAACAACAGAATCGGAGCGTCAAAGGTTGGACAGCGTTCTGCGGCACATGACGGATGGCGTGTTGGCCACCGATCGCCGCGGGAAAATCATCATCATCAACAGCCGTGCGATGGATCTGCTCTCGATTTCACAAGATAAAGCGATCGGACAATCGATCATGAAGGTGCTGAAACTGGGCGAGAAATTCACTTTCCGCCAGTTGTTGGAGACACAGGATGAATTGATCCTGAACATCCCGACAGATGATCAGGACACAATCCTGCGCGGGGAATTTTCTGTCATCCAGCGGGAATCCGGATTCATCAGCGGGTTGGTGTGTGTGCTTTCCGATATTACGGAGCAGGAAAAGGTCGAACAGGAACGCCGCAGCTTCGTTTCGAATGTTTCCCATGAACTACGGACACCGTTGACGAGCGTGAAAAGTTACACGGAATCACTGATTGACGGTGCCTGGGAAGATGAAGAAATCGCTCCCGAATTCCTGAAGGTCATCTCAACGGAGACAGATCGGATGATCCGGATGATCACCGATCTGCTGAACTTATCCCGGATGGACCAAGGGAAACAAGATCTCAATCGGGAGTTCGTCAGCATCAACGAATTGGTTGCACATATCATCGATCGCTTCGAGATGGTGCTGAAGTCGGAACAGTACCGCAATAAAAAATACACGATCGAACGGGACTTTACGCAGCGCACGCTGTGGGTCGAAATCGATCAGGATAAATTTATCCAGGTGATCGACAATATCATGAACAATGCCATCAAATATTCTCCGGACGGTGGGAAAATCACCTGTAAATTGATGGAGACGCATAACAGTGTCGTCATCAGTATCACCGATGAAGGTTTGGGCATCCCGCGCAAAGATATCGGCCATGTCTTTGACCGATTTTATCGGGTGGACAAGGCCCGTGCGCGTTCGATGGGCGGCACCGGGCTCGGGTTGGCCATTTCAAAAGAGGTTGTTCAATTGCATGGCGGAAAAATCTGGGTGACCAGTGTGGAAAATAAAGGATCGACTTTCTTTATTTCCTTGCCTTACATTCCGATGGATGAGGAGGATGAGTGGGGATGAAACATAAAGAATCACCGATGCTGAGCGCGCTTTTGTACACCTTGGTTGCAATCAGTCTATTCCTTACGGTAAGGATCCTTTCCACTCCGAGTACGGTCGGTTTGAGCCAAAATTCAGCGACCTCGGTCTCTGCCAATCTGACCAATACGAAGAATGTAGAGGATGTCTTTGCACCGATCAGGATGATCGTTCACACGGATAAGCGCATGTATTTGACGCAAATGCCCGAAATCATGCGAAGTGTGAATGAATTGCTGAGTGAAAGTGTGTTTAACGGAATCGAGGGCGTTTCCACCTATACGAAGGAGGAGTATGATGCGCTCATTCTCTCACCGACGCAATTGGAAATCCGTTTTGCCGAAGAGGTTCCGCTGGAGTTGCTTTCGCGTTATTTCACGAATCTCCAGGAGGACTATTATGATGACGGAATCGATCGGATCATCCTCAATTCCAAGGAGGATGATCCCGTCTATCTGTTGAATGACGAGACGAAGCAAGTTTTCACCACAGCGCGGCCGGAAAATCTGCTGCAGCCGTTGGTGGATCTTTACGAAGGACAAAAGGAAGCGTACATGGAAGTGGAATCGTATCAATCCGAATCAGCCATCTCCTACCTTCCGAAAGAGGCAATCACGGTCCAAAAGTTGGTTTATCTGGTGGAAAAGCCTTCGAACAGCTATTTCATCGATCTTCTTTTCAATGACACAACCGACCTGAAGGATAACGGAAACGATGAATTCGTGAGCTACAGTGATAACATCTCCGAGTTGAGCATCGATAAGGCAACAGGGCAGTTGAGCTATTACCGCAACATTCTGGATGCCGAAGAGCTGCCTGATTATCGCTTGATCCGCGACAGTTTCCATGAAATCAAGATGTTGGATAATTGGACGAATCCTTTTTACTTCTATGGGTTTGATGAGGAAACGGACAATGTTTACTACCGCAGATACGTGAACGGCTATCCGATATTCGGGGAAGTCGATTACGGCTTGACGCGGATCCATATGTCCGGATCATCCATGACGGAACTGCAATTCCTGACGCAAGTCATCCAAACACCATTGACGGATCGCGGAGAGGATGTCGCCCTATTGAGCGGGAAAGATCTTTTGGCTGCGCTGGATGCCGGTGGCTACAGTAGCCAAGAAATTCAGATGATCGCTTTGGGCTATGATTGGACTTTCAGTGAAGAATCCAACCGGCTCGTCAATCTGACGCCTAAATGGTTTATCAAGATCGACGGCGTATGGAAAGCGCTGGATCAATGGATCGGCGGAACGGAAACGGAGGCGGATGATAGTGGATTTTAGACGTATCAAAATCATCTTTATCCTCACCTTTGCAGCCTTGAACATCTATTTGCTCAGTGTCCTGTTGGAGAAAAACGAGACAACATTGAGCTTCGGAAGCGAGAGCAACACGCTGAACATCGAAGAGGCAATGAAGGCCGATGATATCAGTTTCCCGACTTTATCGACCAATCAAGAGAAAATTCCTTTGTTGAAGACGGACAAGAGCCGCATTTTGGAGTCCGATCAGTCAAAATTGGAGAATCAGACGACAGTCTTTGAAGATGGTGTGTTGTTCAGTACCTTATCTGAGACGATTCCTCTGGAGGTTGACGATCAAAATTTGACGATTGTCGACAGAACACCAATCACGGATTTTATATTGCAAGGGAATGTACTCCACGGAACTGAATATTCTTTTCTTACGTATTTGCCGCTCAGGAGACAACTTGTGTACGCCCAAGTCGCAAACAATATTCCTATCGGCGACAGCACGGGCAGCATCATTTTCAACTTAGATCCCGATTATGAAGTCATTTCCTATGAACAGACATTTGCGGGAACGGCAGAAGTACAAGGCAACAGCCGGACTGTGATTTCACAGAAGCGCGCGGTTGAAGCCTTGTACCTCAATAATCAGATTCCAGCGAATGCGACTGTCCGGACGGTACAATTGACGTATTACCGTACGCTGAGTCTATCGGATATGGATATCTACAGCCCAATGTGGTACATAGAGCTTGAAATAAAAAATGCACCTGTAGAAATCAGACGGGTGGATGCGTTGACCGGCAGTATCATCACGACGCCTTCCGTCACGCTACCGTCAGTCGAAGCGCAAGTCAAGGCGAAGACAGCCACCAATAGTGCCTTGTTGATGGAAGAACAAGACTCTTCACAAACCGAAAACGGGGACTGAATAGAAAACTGCTGTTTAAACCAATATAAACAAAAGGAAGAACCTTGAATTGAGGTTCTTCCTTTTTATATATAGCCAATCTTATCCTATTTTCGAGTGCGTAAATGCATCACCTTCGGCGTTTTCAATATTCCAATCAATTTGAGCATCTAAGCTGATTGTCCAGCTATCCGAGCCTGCCTCTCGGAAATTAGATAAATCTGACCCATTGCGCTCTGCGATGCTCATTCAGGGCCAGATTTCCTAAATTTCTTTCGAGGCAGAGCGGGCTCGGATAGCTTTTCTTACTGCCTTATGTTTGTTAAAATGGGGGTATCAGAAGCGACAAGCTTGATGGAGGGTATCGGAAGGGGAAGGTAACGATGAAACGGATAGGCTCGATTGTGCTGGTTATGTTCTTTTTTTTGATCGGATTTGGCCAGAAGGAAGTACAGGCCCGTTCCTATGAGATTACAAATTATGATGTGTTGGTCGAAATACAGCGGGATGGCAGCGCTTTTTTTACAGAGAGCATCACGTACGATTTTGAAGGGAAATTCAATGGGGTACTGTATGAATTGGATATTTCGGAGGTGGCGGACCCGACAGACGTGAAGGTTTCGATGCAAGGCTATCTTTCGGAAAATCCTTTTCCGTTCGCTTTGAGCGACACGGAGGAATCAGGGACGTTCGAACTGGATAATACGGGAGATTACCTGAATTTTACCGTATACAACAAAATGACGGATGAGATCCAGACAGTCATCTACCAATACCGCATTCCCGAAATCATCACGAATTACAACGATATCGCCGAATTCAACCGCAAAGTTATCGGTTCCGCTTGGGAGGATCCATTGAACGATGTGAATGTCACCATTCTGTTGCCGGAAGCGACAGCTGAAGAGGAATTACGCGCTTGGGGCCATGGTGGCGGTGAAAACAGTACCGTGACGCTGGAAGACAACCAAAAAGCTTTGCTTTACGTTCCACAGAATCCGGCCAATCAGTTCGTTGAGGCGCATGTGATCTTCCCGACACGCATTACTGCAGACAATCCGAATGTAGTGAACGAGGATAAATTCGATGAAATCTTGGCGCAGGAAGCCGCCTTGGCCGAAGAAGAAGAACGCAATGCGCTACTTTTCGGCGTCCTCAGTGCTGTTTTTGCCGCGTTCGCGCCGATTTTGCCGATTCTGGTGTTCCTCTGGGTAAGGAGAGCAAGAAAAAGAGAGATACCGCAGGAAATCCATCTGCCGGACCATATCTATGAATTGCCAGAAGACATGACACCGGCCGTCATGAATGGTGCTGTCTTCAGCGGTAATGTGCAGGCTGCCGATATTTCGGCGACTATATTGGATCTTGTGCGCAAAGGCTATCTGACGATTTCACCGGTGCAGATTCCCCAAAAAGGCATCTTTGGGCGGGAAAAAGCGCCGGAAGACTCCTTCCTGCTGACGCAGATCAAGGACACAAAAAATGCTCCGCTCCTGAGCCACGAAAAACAACTTTTGGAGTGGTTCATCAGCGATGTCGGCAATGGGGAAAGCGTCACCCTCGATGATATCGAGAATATCGCCGATAACTCGGCTGAAGCAAAACGATTCAATGAAAATCGGGAAAAATGGCAAGAACGCGTAATGGACGTTGCCACGCCAAAACGTAAAACCTATCGTTCGAAGGATAATAAGAAAGCCGTTGCCTTTGCAGCACTGGCTTTGGTGGCAAATATCTTCCTTGTGATCGCTGTTGTGTTCTTCGGCGCCATGAGCGGCAATTTTACCGCTTGGGCAATCGTTCTCGCCGTTTTGGGTGCGGCTTTCAGCTTCATCCAGCTTATGGCAGTGGCGGTCAAGCCGATCATGACTGCGGAAGGTGAACGGACGAAGCAGGAATGGAACGGCTTCCGCAATATGCTGAAGGACGTGGGTGATTTCCCGATGCGTGAAGTCGGATCCATCGCTTTATGGGATCATTTCTTGGTTTATGCTGTTTCTCTGGGCGTGGCCGACAAAGTCATGAAACAGATGCAGGTCGAATTCCCGGTGAATGAAATCCAGGCTTCCGCATTCGGCAGCTATTATTACATGAACAACGCCATCTTCCTGTCTTCGCTGAACAACAGCATCAACACAGGTGTAACCAAATCGATGCCGACTTCCTCGAACAGCAGCGGCTTCGGCGGCGGTTTCAGCGGTGGTTCATCCGGCGGTTCCGGTGGCGGTTCAGGCGGAGGGGCGTTCTGACGAGCGTCATCCATACTTTCAAAAACATCCTATTCTGAAGCAGAGCAGGGTGTTTTTGTTTCAGATACCGAGTTATATTTCAGCAGGCAATCCTTTGTTTTAAAGATGATGAAAGGCCGAGGTGGGTGCGGAATGAAAGAAAAAGAACGGAATGAATTGCTGTCATTATACGAGGAGATGAAGGCGCTCCGTCAGGCGGTCTATGAGGAAGGCAATGGCCTTTATGCGGAATGGAAGTCGGGTATTTCCCGGACAGCGTTTGAGTTGAGCGCCAAAAACTTGGCCTACTATCTGGCGCTGCGCAGAAGGGATATCCGCCCGTTGCAGAACCGACTGTCGAAATGGGGCTTGTCCTCATTGGGAAGGACGGAATCGAAAGTACTCCAACAACTGGATGCGATTGTGCGCAACTTGGCGCTGATGTCAGGGGCGATCAAGCAGCTGTCCGACTATCCGAAGACGCCCGAGAAATTCCCGGGCCGGAAAAAACTGGCGACCGAGGCGACCTCCTTATTGGGCGATGCGCCGAAGCACCGGACGACCCGGATCATGGTCACCCTTCCGGAGCAGGCCGCAACCGACAAAGACTTCCTCGTCCGCCTGCTGGAGCGTGGCATGGACATCGCCCGTATCAACTGCGCCCATGACGACAGTGCCGTCTGGCTGAAGATGATCGAAAATCTGAAGGAAGCCCAAAAAACTGCCGGCAAGAGTTGCCGCATCTATTTTGATATCGCAGGTCCGAAAATCCGGGTGGATGCCGTCAGCAGTGAAAAGGAGAAGCCACGCCTCAAAGTTGGGGACTTGTTCTTCCTGACGGTGGATGCTTCCTTCAAAGATCTGAAGCACTATCCGGCCATTGTGTTCAGCGAAAGCCTGAACCTCTTTGATGAGCTGAAGGTCGACAGTCCGGTCATTTTGGATGATGGCGTCCTGGAAGGCCGTGTTGTGGAGCAAAAATCGCAAGGCGTCGTCGTGCAGGTAGGGAAGACTGCAAAAGCTAAAGGGATCAGAATAAAGCCGCAGAAAGGGCTCAATTTCCCGGAGTCGACCTTTAGGATGCCGATATTGACGGATAAGGACCGCGAAGACTTATTGGTTGCCGAAATCGAGGCCGATATCCTGGGCTTCTCCTTTGTCCGCGGAAGCAAGGACATCGTAGCCATCCAAAACACATTGGCAGAACAAGTAGGAAGCGAAGCAGCGCTGGCCATCCCACTTGTAATCAAGATCGAAACGGTAGAAGCCGTGAACCATCTGCCGGAGTTGATCGTGGCTGCAGCCAGCAAAAATCCATTGGCGATCATGATCGCACGTGGAGACTTGGCTGCGGAGGCCGGCTTTCTGAGGCTATCGGAACTGCAGGAGGAAATACTCTGGATCTGTGAAGCTGCCCACATTCCCGTCATCTGGAGCACACAAGTACTCGAGAACATGGTGAAGAACGGCGTTCCGACGCGGGCGGAGATGTCGGATGCAACGATGGCCGGGCAGGCGGAGTGCGTCCTGCTGAACAAGGGCGATTTCGTGGAAGAAGGGATCGCCTTGTTGGATGCGATCCTCGTACAGAGCCAGCAGAACCGATCGAAGAAGACCGCCAAACTGCGCGCGCTCAAAATCGCCAAGAAAGCCTGGCGCAAAACCAAGAAATAAGTGAGGATGCATCATGCATTCTCGCTTTTTTTGACTACGGGGCCAAATTGTTGAATGTTCCTCAGGTATGGTCCCGCCCCCCAAAAGTTAGAGTGAAATCAAACATTTTGGGGGTCATAATTATGAAGAAATTTAGTGCAGAATTTAAATTGAAAGTTGTAAAAGAGTATTTAGAGGGTTCCTTAAGTTATATGCGTTTGGCAAAAAAATACGATAGTTTGTCCGATGAATCAATAAAGAATTGGGTAAAATATTATCAAAAATTAGGAGTTGAAGGTCTGAAGGTAAAACCCCAGAGCTCAGCTTACTCTGTTCAATTCAAGATGGATGTATTACACTTTATGAAACAGTCCGGTTCCTCCTCTTTAGACACAGCCATTGCCTTTGGCATAACTAGTCCTGCCCTTATTTGGAGATGGAATAAAACTTTCCAAGAAAAGGGAATCGAAGGACTAAAACCAAAGCAAAAGCCAAAGAGGTGCACTTGTATGTCCAAAAAGAACACTAACAAACAAATAGATCAATCCGCACCGTCTACAGAAGAACTGAAACGAGAAATTGAATTACTTAGATTGGAGAATGCGTACTTAAAAAAGTTGCAAGCTTTTCAGGAGAATCCGAAGGTCTTTCTCGAAAAGCACAAGCAGCGGTGACATTCGCACTCAAAAAAGAAGGATTCAAATTAAAAGATATTCTTTTAGTAGTAGGGATTCCAGAAGCAACCTATCACTATCACGTGAAGCAATTCGGGAAAGAGAATACGGATCAACCGACGAAAGAACTGATCAAACAACTTTTTTTCAATTTCCATGAGCGCTACGGAGCGAAACGAATCGCTAAAGAACTAGGGAAATTGGGACACATTACCAATCACAAGAAAGTGTCTCGTCTCATGCAAGAACTGGGAATAAAGTGCATCAAATTCATGCGAAAATCACGAAAATACAATTCTTATAAAGGCAAGGTAGGGACCGTTGCCAAGAATCTTTTAAACAGACGCTTCTCTACGCCTCTTTCTCTACAGAAGCTTGCGACAGATGTGACCGAATTCAAGTGTGCAGGAGAAGAAAAATTGTACCTTAGCCCCATCCTTGATCTATACAACGGAGAAATTATTGCCTATGGCATAAACAATCGACCGTCGTTGGAATTGGTGATGAAGCCACTTGAAGAAGCCCTCGGCTACGTAAAGAAACATGCCAAGTTTCGAACCACTATCCATTCTGATCAAGGATGGCACTATCAACATAATCGTTGGGTCAAAGCGCTGAAGGAAGATAAAATCTTTCAGAGTATGTCTCGAAAAGCAACGTGTGCAGATAATGCGGCGATGGAAAATTTCTTCGGCATCCTGAAGCAAGAAATGTATCACGGTGAAAAATTAGTCAGTTATGAAGAACTCCGCTCACGGATAGAGGTCTATATCCATTGGTATAACCATGTTCGATCAAAAGAAAAATTAGCTGGTCTCAGCCCAGTCCAATACCGAATCCAAGCCAGCCAAACGGCTGCATAATAAAAACTCTAACTTTTGGGGGTCGCCACCTATTCGACAATTTCAATCCGAAAATACGTCAAATTGTCGAAAGTTTCTCGACATTCGACTATCTCGGCTCAAACGGGTACCAAATTGTCGAATCTGCTGCACCTATCCGACAAATTTAGCACCGCTTCCCCTCGACTCCTGTTTGTCAATGTCCTTAAATTAAGAATGTTCCCCATGCAGCGCCTGAAGATTAACTTTTCTTAACACTGAGAAAAATTACTGGCATTTTCCAAAAAATAAGTTAAACTTATGGATGTATTGGAGGCGCTAAGTGTGATTGAAACAATAGAAAAAGAGGGCATGCACGTCAGCTATCTGGCGAGCGGCAGTTCCGGCAACTGCACCTATATCGAGACGCCGAAACGGAAAATATTGGTCGACTGCGGGTTGAGCGGCAAGAAGATAGCTGGTCTGATGGAAAAAATCGATCGCAACCTTGCCGATGTGGACGCGATCCTCGTCACGCATGAACACCGCGATCACGTGCACGGCCTGGGCGTCCTGGCGCGCAAGTACCACATGGATCTTTATGCCAACGAAGCGACTTGGAAAGCGATGGACCATATCATCGGCAACGTCAAGACCGAGCAGAAGCACATCTTCGAGATGGGCCAGGTGCTGACTTTAGGCGATGTCGATATCCAAAGTTTCGGCGTTTCCCATGATGCGGCCGAGCCGCAGTTCTACTCCTTCCATCATGAAGGCAAACAGATGGTCATGTTGACCGATACCGGCTATGTCAGTGATCGTTTGCGTGGCCTTTTGCGGGATGCGGATGCATACCTGATTGAAAGCAACCATGATCTTGAATTACTGCGCATGGGCGGGTATCCGTGGTCACTGAAACAGCGTATTTTGGGGGATGAAGGCCATCTTTCCAATGAAGACGGAGCTGCAGCCGTCGCCGAAATGCTGGGCGACCGGACGAAACGCATCTACCTTGGGCATTTGAGCCGGGACAACAACATCAAGACATTGGCGCACCATACGGCCGAAAGCATCTTGATGCAAAAAGGCCTGGGCGTCAATGAAGATTTTTTTGTATATGATACAGATCCGGACGAACCGACTGAACTTTTCAGAGTTTAGGCAACTGGTGGGATCGCAAACGCAGTGGGGCGGATCGAGTGATTCCGCTCCTTTTTGCGTGCGCGGATATGATACAATAAGCTTACTGAAGAGCGATTTTCTGAAATATCTCTCACTATCTTCATAATTTATTCAAAATAAGGAACTATACTGAGCCTGTAGAACGATAAGGAGGAATCAATATGGACAGGGACGAAGAAAAGAAAAACAATCCGTTCGAACAAGATGCGCATAATGAAACGGAAACTGAAATTGAATCGACTGCCGCCGACGCTCCATCTGCTGATCACATTCAAGAAGACTTATCCGAAGAAAAGGAAATAGAGGCAGAATACACTGAAATCGAAGAAACGCCCAGCGAAGAAGAAGAACCGATTGTAGAACCAGCCGCAAGAGCGACGATGAACAAAGAGGAACGGGCGCGCGTATACAACAATGTCAGCGAAACCGAAGAAAGCTCCAGACGTCCGAAAGACCGTAAAAATTCACCGATCAAGAATGGTATTGTCGGCGGATTGATCGGTGGTGGGATGGTCGCCCTGATCGGAGCCGGCTTGCTTTTCGGTTCGGGTATCCTCGGCAACGGATCCGGAACCGACGATAACGGAAATCCAGCCATTAACGAAACCGTGACAGACATCGCTGTCAATGTAACGACCGACACGACTGCCGCTGTTGAAAAGGTGCAGGATGCGGTCGTCTCCATCATCAATATGCAGGCGGGCAACACGAATCTGTTCGGTTTTGATCTGCCGCAGAACTCTTCCGACACCACAAACGGTACGCTGGAAACATCCAGTGAGGGCAGCGGCGTCATCTATAAGATCGAGGGTGACCTGGCCTATATCGTTACCAACAATCACGTCATCGACGGAGCCGACGAACTGGAAATCCTGATGAAGGACGGCACGAAAGAAGTAGCGAGTGTCGTCGGCAGCGATATCTGGACCGACTTGGCTGTCTTGACGATTCCGGCAACGAATGTCACGGCAGTGGCCTCATTCGGCGATTCGGATGCTGTCAATGTGGGTGAACCGGCCATCGCAATCGGTTCTCCACTCGGAACCGAGTTCGCAACCTCGGTCACGCAAGGCATCATTTCAGCCAAAAACCGTTCCGTCTCGACGGATGTGGACAGCGACGGCATCATTGACTGGGATGTGACGGCACTGCAGACGGATGCGGCGATCAACCCGGGTAATTCCGGTGGTGCCTTGATTAACATCGCCGGTCAGGTCATCGGCATCAACTCGATGAAAATATCCGATTCGAATGTTGAGGGAATGGGCTTTGCAATCCCAAGCAACGATGTCTTGACTATCATCAATGAACTGGAACGGAACGGTGAAATCGTCCGTCCGATCCTGGGAGTTTCCATGCTGGATCTTTCCCAGATTTCAGCGTCCCAACAAAGTTCCGTGCTCAAATTGCCTGAAGATGTCACGGAAGGTGTCGTCATTGCAGAAGTCCAAGCCTTATCCGCAGCCGAAATGGGAGGCTTAAAACAATACGACGTCATCACGGAAATGAACGGCGAAGCCATAACGAGCATCGTCGACCTGCGCAAGATCCTGTATGCACAGGAAGTGGGAACCGATGTGGAAATCTCCTATTACCGTGAAGGCACGCTGCAGTCAACGACTGTCACGCTGACGGAAGGACAGACTTCAGCCGAATAAACTGAATAAACAGCAATATCGAACACCCCGTATGGCGGCTCTTGAGAGCAGCTGTGCGGGGTGTTTTGGATTTGTAGTCTGTAGTTGTTGGTGACAGGGGGCTGGGAAGGGGATTGGATCCGGAAAGATGAATAAGTCGGAGGAATCCATGCTCTTGGGCTGAAAATCGGTCGGAAAGATGAATAAGTTAGAGTAATCCATGTTATTGGACTAAAATACGGTCGAAAAGATGAATAAATCCAAGTTATCCATCTTCCAACCAGAAAATAAAGCATAAAAGCGCAGAAATCCACATGGATGTGGATAAATTCTGTGGAAAAAAAGTTATTGTGTGCAAAACGCGTAAATGCTTATGGGAACAGTGCTTTCTGAAAACGGAAGTTATCCACAGAAAATGGATAAACCTGTGCATAAAATTATGTCTGCATGTGAAATTATGTTTTTAAACGTTGTTAAATGGCCAGTTCAGATCTATAAGATTGCTCAATAGGCGGTGTGCATAACTACGTGTATAGGGAAATAATTCGTTTTAAAGATAATCAAGATGATGTGCCATAAAATAATGCTACCACTAAATAACGGGGGAACGTGTGTACATGTGGATAACTAATGTGGATAAGGTGTGATTTGAGTGTGTGAAGTGGGTACAACAGCAGCTGGAAACTAAAAAATGGGAATCTGAATCCGATTCTGATTATCAAACAAAAAGCAGCACCCCAATAATGGGATGCTGCAGTAAGTTAAGTCAGTTGATTCAAATAGTCGTAACGTTCAAAAACATCCGATTCAGTGATACCCACAAGAACGATGTCTTTATCCACAATATAATCGCCCGAGAACGATACGTTCAGGTGCTCACCGCGGTATTTGCGGAGACCGATAATGTTGATGTCGTACTTATTACGCAGGTCCAAATCTCCGAGTGTTCGGCCTACCCACTTAGCAGGAGGGTAGAACTCGATGATGGAAGTCTGTTCATCCAGGTTCACTACATCTTCAATATTTGTGCGCAGAATGTTCTTGGCGACGCGCATCCCGGTTTCTTTCTCAGGCAGGATAACAGTGTCTGCGCCGATCGCTTCCAGAACTTCACGGTAATTCTTGTTTTTTGCTTTGGCGATGATATGCTTGATGCCGAGTTTCTTGCAGTTCATGACAGCCAACACGCTGGCTTCCAACACCGTACCGGTAGCGATCACGACCACATCACAGTCTGAAAGACCGATCGATTCAAGCAAAGCCAGATCGGTTACGTCGCCTATGATCCCTTTTGTGATGAATGGTTCCAGACGATTAACGTTCTCAGGATCCTTGTCGACAGCGATAACATCCGAATCGAATTCGCTCAACGTTTTTGCGATTGTCGAGCCGAAAATACCTAGTCCCAAAATACCAACCAATTTACTCATATTTAGATACGCTCCTCTTTGCTATTATCCGATCAGGATAGTTCCTTTAGAAAACTCTACATCTTGTACTTTTTGCGTGCGTCTGACGAGACTGTCCAACATGGTTATCGGACCGATACGCCCTGCAAACATCAGCACCATAATAACGGCTTGGCTCAACTCTCCCAGAGTTGGAGTAAGGTTGGCGCTGACGCCCACCGTCGCAATCGCAGACACCGCTTCAAACAGAATGTAAATAAAATCCACTTCAGGGTTCAAGATGCTCAATACGCTTGTTCCGAGAATCAAGGTTCCCAGTAGTGCCATAAAGATGACGAACGCCTGACGGACTTGTGGGCGACTGATTGTATGGTTTGCGATATTCACATTGCTTTGTCCGCGCAACTCGTTGTAGAGCGTGAGGAAGATGATTGCGAATGTCGTAGTTTTCAGACCGCCAGCAGTCCCGCCTGGTGAACCACCGACAAACATGGTCAACACAAACCAGAAAAGTGTGAAGGGGTAAACGGTTGTATAGTCGATCGTCGCGAATCCTGCAGTACGCATGGTGACGGTCTGAAAATAACCGGCTAAGAGCTTCTGCTGAAAGGTGAATGTTCCGATCGAATTCGGATTGTTGTATTCAACCGCAACAAAGAAGACAAGACCAACAAGGATGAGCACAAGCGATACGCTGACAGCAAGGCGGCTATGCAACGACAGGCCACGGAAAAAGACTTTCAAGCTAGGTCTGCATTTTTTGGCAAAATAGCATTTTACACTTTTCGATACATCGAACCAGACCGAAAAGCCGATACCGCCCAAAATGATAAGCGAAGTGATGACATAGTTCACCAATGGGTCATGGACATAATCCACGAGGCTGACATTTCCCATCGGATCGAATCCGGCATTACAAAATGCTGAAATCGCCAAGAACAGGGAAGTAAAAAGACCGAGCGGCCAACCCATTTCCGGCACAAAGCGGATGGAAAGCAAAACGAAACCGGTCAATTCGATGACAGCGGTATATTTCAAGATATCCGAAAGGTATTCCCTGAATCCACGCGCATCACCACGGTTAATCCCTTCCTGTACGGCCAAACGGTTCCGAAGACCAATCCTGCCTTTCAGGCGCGTAATGACGGAAGCGATCAGGGTCATCAATCCCAATCCACCGATTTGCATTAAGGCCATCCCGACGACCTGTCCGAAGATAGTGTACGAGTCGTGTACAGATTCGGTGAACAGGCCGGTCACACAAACCATCGATATAGCAGTGAATAGGTTGTCGAAATAGGTTGCATTCGAAGTGGGTAGCTGACTGATCGGCAGCGTAAGTAAAATCGATCCGGTAAAGATGACAAAGGCAAAGCTCGTTGCGATCTTTTGCGAAACAGACCAACTCGAAAATTTCTTTAACACAATGGTTCCAATTCTCCTCTCAAATAGCATGCGGATAGGATTTGTTACTTCATTATAAAACTATCGCATGATTAAGCAACTCAAAAGCATAAATGTATCTTAAATCATTTACGGAAAAAAGCAACTGGTTTTCATTCCTTTTTCAGACAAAAATTGCACTTTCCTTCATATTATAATAAGACTGTACAACCAGTTTGGTTAATAATAAGATAAACAGAAAATCATAGATATATTTCTGTCAAAAAGCCGTTAAAAAAAGACGGTTGCGAAATCGCACTTGTTCCCATAGGATAGTAGTTGAGAAGAAAAAGGAGCGAAAAGCAATGAACATAAAAATCATTACGGTGGGAAAACTGAAGGAGAAATATCTGAAGGAGGGCATCGCCGAATACACAAAGCGGCTCGGCAGCTACTGCAAGCTGCAGATCATCGAAGTCGGGGACGAAAAAGCGCCCGAAAACCTGAGCGATAAAGAGATGGAAATGATCAAGGACAAAGAGGGCGAAAAAATCCTCGCCAAAATCCCGGAACAGAGCTACGTCTTCGCGATGGCGATCCAGGGCAAACAGTACGATTCGGTGGAATTCGCCAACGAAATCGACAAACTCGGCACCGCTGGAAAAAGCGACATCGTCTTCATCATCGGCGGCTCGCTCGGCCTCAGCCAAGTCGTCCTGTCCCGCGCCAACCAGCATATCTCCTTCGGCAAACTGACCTACCCGCACCAACTCATGCGCCTCGTGCTCGTCGAACAGATCTACAGAGCGTTCCGGATTATCCATGGGCATGCATATCATAAATGAGGTTTTTTATGCAATTAATATAAGAATAAGCTTAATAAATAAGGAGCTGTAATTATGGCTGAAGTTGATTTCAAAGAGTATCCTGTAATAAGAAGTTGGGAAACCAAGGTTTCTGCTATGCCTAATATACCTAGAGGGGAAAATGGTTTTCAAGAAACATTAAAATATATATTAACTGCCTTGAAAAATAAGACCCCTGTTAACACTCAAATTAATATTGAAGGAAGTAGAAGTAACAATACATTAGAACAATTATATATTAGATTAAGGCCATCAGGATTTGTAAAAAAATTAATAACAGGGTGGGAGCTTTCTGAAGAAGCCGATAAGTGGCTGAAATTAGATAATAATTTATATTTAGCGGCAATGCTTACTGCAAATATACGATATTTTTCTGAAATTCTAGCTATTCTTAAACAAAGTTCTGCCACTTCAAGAGTAATACAAGATATTGCGAGTAATGAATACAAATTAAGTTGGAAAACTAAATCTGAAATCCACGCTAGGTTAAACTGGTTAAAAGATTTAGGTTTAATAGAATTTGAGGACTTTTCATTAAAATATTCAATAACAGATTTAGGTAAGTACTTCCTAACTGAGATAGGTTATGTTAAATCTGAGGAACTTAAAAGTTTCATTGATCAAACTCTTGCTGAAAGAGAAGTCCCTATATCATCTTGGGCTTTAGAAATGTGTAAAATGAATGAGGAAGATTTAAGAAATAGAAAGACTGGTATGGGGTATTGTCCAGGCAGTATCCAGGATATGCATAATACAATTTTAGATTATTTATTGATGATGGATAATCCTACAGACATTTCTACAATAGCAGAGTATTCTGCGGTAACATTTGGTATATCTGAACAATCTACTAGAGCATTTATTTCAAGTCTAATCAATTTGGAATTCATTGAAAGAAAAACAAAAACATTGTATCAAACAACTGAATTAGGTAGAAAATTTCCTACAAAAAATTTTGAGGTTGATTTTGCCGCCTGTATTAATAATAAATTTTTATTTGTTTCCGAAATCTTACTAGAACTTCAAAAAACAGAAATGACAGTTAAGCAATTAACAGTAATAGCAAAGGTTTCGTATAATTTTCCAAGTGAAAATTCCTCCGAAATACATAAAAGGCTTCATGTTCTCAGAAATGCAAAACTTATTCAGGAAACAGGGGTTAACTTATTTGGTTTAACTAATCGAGGAAGAAATTTTTGTGAAATATTAAATATCTATTTACCCAATGACACTGAGAAGAAAATTGAATCTCAAATTATTGAGAGGAGAGATAGTAATGGTTCAAAAATTAATGAACTCCTAAATGAAATTAGGATTTCTTCACGTGATTCTTCAAACCCAAATCGGTTTGAAGAATCTTTAGCCCAGGCATTTAAAGTATTAGGATTTAAATCTGAATGGCTCGGTGGGGCTGGGAAAACAGATATACTTATTCAAGCACCGACCACTCCGAAATTTGCATATACAGTAGCGATTGATGCAAAAACAACTTATAGCGGAGGAGTTACAGAAGGTCAAATTAATTTTGATACCATAGTTGAACATAGAAAGAAGCATAAGGCAGATTTTTCACTAGTTGTAGGTCGTGAATTTCAAGGTGAACGACTAGTTGAGAGAGCATTAAAACACAATGTAGCTTTATTGGATGTAGAAAACCTAGAGTACTTAATTAAAATGCATGTGGAAGTACCATTAAAATCAGATTCTTACAGGAAAGTATTTTCTCAAACAGGAATTATTGATGTACATGTAATCGAGGAAGATAGAAGTAAAATAGTTAGAGATGGAAATTTATTGAAAGCCATTATGAAATGCTTATTTGAGGAAAGTAGTGATCCGCTAACTGAAGGAATTATGCAACCAAGAGAAATATATTTATTACTGAAAAATCAGGTTAATATTAATCCTGCTCCAAATGTTGAAGAAATAAAGCAAATACTTGAATTTCTTTCCTCTCCCCTTATTGGTTGTATTGGGGAAACTAAAGAAGGGTATTACACTTTAGGATCTTTAATGGATGCAGCGCAAAAATTTGATTTTTATCTAAAGGCATGTACGGAATATTAAAAATTCTGTTGTATAGAAAATATCAGTTCAAATTGTAATGCAGATACTTACCATAAATGAGAGCGTGCGATGATTCGCATTCAGAAGGTGGACACTAAGATGAAAATCACTAAACGGTCTGTTCTTGAGCGTGTGGGATTGGCCTTTTAGGCACTCGAACGTTACAATGCGATGCCATTTTTTGGGAAGGGTGGTGTGAGGATATTCCTGCGGGGGCAATAGCGACGCTAGACAAAAGGCTACCATGATAGGTTTAGCGAAGAAAACATAGTAAAAAGGGGGAGTAATATGGACAAAGTTGAATATCTAATCAAAACTTTTTCCCGAACAAAGCGGAAGGATTATGAAAATTACATCCTGAATGCTGTTTGGCAAAAGATAGATTGTTTGGATCTACGGCCTGTAACACAGCAATATGTGAAAGGCCATGACAACGAATACTACCTGATCGACTTATATTTCCCCCAGATAAACGTTGGTGTAGAAGTAGATGAAGCTTTTCATAAGAATAATGTGGAATCAGATCTGAAACGTGAACTGACCATCGAAGAGAAACTTTCCTCCATTCGTGAGGAGAGCCTTTTTGAATTGAAGCGTGTGGATGCAACATTACCGTTAAAAGAATTGTCGGAGAGGATAGTAATGATTTCAGAGGAGATAAAAGAAAAAGTGGCAGAAAAAAAGATTACACACTGGGATACGGATGTAGCGGTCAAAGACCAAGTAATGGAAAAAGGGTACTTATCGGTTGATGATTTTTATCGTTTTCGTGTCATTACTGATGTAGCAAACCAGTTGTTTTTCAAAAATTATAAAGGATATCAGCAAGCGAGTATCAAAATCACTATTGATGACCGGCCTGCACACGTTTGGTTCCCTACTATTTCGACAGAAGCAAAAAAAGAGCACAGTCAATGGCTGAACTACTTGAATGAAGATTGGAGCGTCATCAAAGAGGAGAACATCCGCGAAGACGGGAAGATAGTGACAAATGAAGTCGGCGAATTGAGAGCAGTGTTTGCCAGAATGAAAGATAGTTTTGGGAAATTCAGTTACAGATTTATCGGGAATTTTGAATTGAAGACGATTTCTGAAGACAGAAAGTCTTGTGAATATCACAAAGTCAGTGATCGACTGTACATTGATTATGAAAACGAAAAACTGTCGATGCGAAGGGTTCTGTAAAAATAGATACAGGCGATTGAGGGAAGAGAGCCAACACGAAAAAACTGAAGCGTTACACCTGGATCGACTAATATACAAGTGTCATGTTATGGAAAACGAAAAATAGCCGGATGCCAACAGAAAAATGTAATCCCGGATACAGTAAGTATTGAAGATATGGTCCGTTAATCGGGCTAATTCAGGTGGAAATTTAACAATTAGACTTGTTCATAAGAGACCTTTCAATAGATTGGAGGTTTTTTCATATGATCAACAGCAAACCTATTAGAACGCTAAAAATCATTGGTCATTATGATATAATGAGGGAAGCTAATGAGGGAAGTTTATATTATTCGAAAAGATAACTTGACATATAATTGGAGGCCCGTCGGTATGAGCAGAGCAGAACAGAGCAATAATGTAATATTTATAATTAAATCGTTTATCAGCAACCGTTTGAGTTTTTCCTCAGACGGCTATTTTGCGTTACCTGGAAATGGGGTGGCGTAATGATAAAAGATAATTTAGATTTTAACCAAAGCGTCAAACCAAACACTGAATTTCTAGAGCAACTTCGACAAAAATTACCTGAGTTTTTTACTTCAAGTGACAGTGATAAAGAAGCTGAATTTGATATGGAAAAATTTCAGAAAGCACTCAAAGAACAAAATGTCGAGGAATTATCAAGTGGCTATCAATTAGACTTCATCGGTAAAAACTATGCAAAGAAGCAAGCAGGAGAGCGGCCGACAACTGTTATTGTGCCAGATAATGAACACAATGAAAAAATTGAGAACAAAGATAGCAAGAATTTGTTCTTTACTGGTGATAATTTAGAAGTTTTAAGGCATCTGCAACAAAACTATACAAATAGTGTTGATGTTATTTATATTGATCCGCCATACAACACTGGATCAGATGGATTTGTTTATCCAGATAAATTTGAATATTCTGATGACCAACTTAAAGATATGTTCAATCTTAATGATGATGAAGTCAGACGTATGAAATCTATTCAAGGGAAATCAACACATAGCGCATGGCTAACTTTTATGTATCCTCGTTTGTATTTGGCAAAAAAAGTACTAAAAGACACGGGCTTTATTTTTATTTCAATTGATGACAATGAACAAGCTAATTTGAAATTACTTATGGATGATATCTTTGGGGAGAATAGTTGTATAGGCAATATTACTTGGTTAAAAAAAAGGAAAGGTAGTTTTTTGTCAAAAAAAATTATCAGTATGACAGAATACTGCTTAGTCTATGTCAAAAATAATAAAGATACTATTAGTTTGTTTGGTGGGAAAGCAGATTCATCAGAATCTCAGCCAATTATAAAAAGAACAAATAGCTATGGAAAATTAACATTTGAAAGTGGCATCGTTAATAGCAAGTTAAAAGATGGAGTTTATAAAAAAGGAATCTATGGAAAAGATATTAATCCTGTTTCCTTGGAAAATGATATTGAAATAAAAGACGGTAAAATTATTACAGATTTCGTTTTAGGATCGAACTTCATCTGGAATCAAGATTTCTTAAATTCAGAACTTTCAAAAGGTACACAGATAGTTATTAACACATTAAATTTTCAGCCTAGAGCATTTAGAATATTTGATGATTCAAATTTTAAAGGATTCTCAAGTTATATTGATGGTGTAAAAATTTCTGGAACTAATGAAGATGCATATGAAGATTTAGAAAAGCTGTTTAATCAAAAAAATATTTTTAGTTACTCTAAGCCGGTCAACTATATTCTCGAGTTTATTAAGGCAACGACACATTTTAATAAGAACGCTTTGATACTCGATTTTTTTGCTGGCTCTTCAACAACAGCCGACGCAGTTTTGCAATTAAATGACAAAGACGGTGGTAATCGACAATTTATTATGTGTACCTTGCCGGAACCTACTTTTTCGATAAATTCTGATGGAAAGGAAGTTCCGACAAAAGGTGGAGAAATAGCTTATAAAGCTGGATTTAGATCTATTGATGAGATTTCTAGAGAACGAATTATTCGCGCGAGTGCTAAAATAAAATCGCAGAGTGAAAACCTATCAGATAGTTTCGATGGAGGGTTCAAACATTTTAATGTAGTATCTGCCAACCAACAAACTTTGGACAAACTTGATTTTGATAATGAAATGCAGCTCGATATTTTTGATGACATGATTTCCGCATTCTCAAGTGTAAATCTTGATGTGAAGGGCAATGCAGAGGGATTTGACACAATTTTACAAACATATTTAGTTAGTGACGGATACAAGTTTGATGTTTCAGTGGAAATGCTAGATTTTGCGGGTGTGAAGCTCCCATATGTAAATAATCAACGAATTTACTTGATTACAAATGATTGGACAGCCCAAAATACCAAAGCACTAGTAAATGCAATTGGTAAGAATGAAATCTCCGTTCAAACGATTGTTGTGTATGGTTATACCATTGATATGGAGAGTCTACGAGAACTTGAGATTGCTTTGAATCAATTAGAGAATAAAGTCCATCTTTTGGTTAGATACTAGGAGGAGTGAATCTAGAGATGAAAATTTTATTAGAGGAACTACCTCATCAATTAGAAGCACTTCAGGCAATTAACGATGCCTTTCATGGAATAGATGAAACAACCGCGGATCTTGACAAGGATTATGTCTATGCCAATCCGGTTATAAATGGCCGGGGACATGATAACGCCAATATTGATATAAAAATGGAGACAGGGACAGGAAAAACTTACGTCGGTGTTCGTACCATGTACGATTTGCATCAGAAATATGGTCTGTTCAAGTTTATTGTTGTTGTTCCAACGCCTGCCATAAAAGAAGGTTGGAAAAATTTCATTGAGGCTGACTACGCTAGACAACACTTTTCTCAGTACTATGAAACTACAAATATCAACCTTAATGTGATTAATGCCGGAGATTTTAATAGTAAAAAAGGATTACTGCCAGCCCATCTGGTGGAATTTATAGAAGGCGACCGTTTGAATTCAACTACAATCCAAGTTTTGCTGATAAACGCTTCGATGTTGAATTCAGATAACATGAAAGGCATCATCTCCCGTGGAAAAAATAAAGGTCAGGAACGTTTTAATCAAACCATGCTTTCCGGTTTTACAAAACCATTAGAAGCGATCCAGGCAACTCGTCCAATTGTACTAGTCGATGAACCACACCGTTTTCCACGTGAAGGCGAATTTTATAAGGCAATTCAAAGTGTAAATCCTCAAATGATTATTCGCCTTGGAGCAACCTTCCCTATTTTGAAAGTCGGAACGGGCCAGAATGCTAAGGAAATGAGAGATTTTTATCGAAAACAACCCCAGTTTAATTTAAATGCTGTAACTTCCTTTAACGAAGGTCTTGTTAAAGGAATTGATATCTATTTTCCAAATGTAACGGAATCTGAAGCTCAGAATAGATTTGTTATTGATTCGGTTACTAATAAAGAATTGGTATTGAAAAATGGGGGAACAAGTTATAAGTATTTGATTGGAGATAGCATCGGCTTTGATGGTGATATTACTTATGAAGGTGCTAAAATGCTGTCCAATGGTTTAGAACTTGAAAAAGGTATGGTATTTTTACCAGCAACAATGACTAATTCATACCAAGAGTTAATAATTCGAGATGCGCTTGATAAGCATTTTGAGGCTGAAATCGCCAATTTCATGAGGGAAAGTGACCAGCAAGCAAAAGTAAAAACACTATCGCTATTTTTCATAGATTCTATTAAATCTTATCGTGATGAACAAGGATGGTTAAAGTTGGTTTTTGAAAAGCTCCTTCGACGAAAAGTTGAGTCTTTGATACGTGAATATCGCTTAAAGAAACTACCACGAGAAAAAGAATACTTGTCATTTTTACAGGCAACGTTAGCGAAATTAACGGAAAATGTTCATGCAGGCTATTTCGGCGAAGACCGTGGCACTGGGGATGAAGCCATTCAAGCAGAAGTGGATGATATTTTACGAAATAAAGAGAAGCTTCTGTCATTTAAAGATGAAAAAGGTGACTGGGAGACACGTCGGTTCTTGTTCTCTAAATGGACATTGCGTGAAGGCTGGGATAATCCGAATGTTTTTGTCATTGCCAAACTGCGTACATCCGGTAGTGAAAATTCAAAAATTCAAGAAGTTGGACGTGGGTTGCGGTTGCCGGTTGATGAAAACGGTCATCGCTTGATGCAGGATGAATTCCCGAGTCGTTTGCGCTTTTTAATCGGTTATGACGAAAAAGATTTTGCTCAGAAACTAGTCACGGAAGTAAATGATGATGCGACGATTAAGTTGGATGAAACCAAACTAACAAATGAAATGATTCGATTGATCATTGAAAAAACCGAAAATATGGATGAAGAAACGCTACTTGAACAACTTGATACAGCCGGCGTAATCAAACGAAACAATGACTTCAAGGGAAATGGTTTCGAAAAATTAGTTGAACTTTATCCAGTTCTTTTAGATATGAATCGTGTCAAGAAAGATAAAATTACAACCGGTGGTCCGGCAACAAAGCAACGCATTAAACTTAATAAAGATAATTGGAATAAGATGCGGGAGTTGTGGCAGACTTTCTCGAATCGTTACATGTTGGAATTCGATCGTATTAATGAAGATGCTATGCAGCTATTAATAGATGAGATGATGAACAACGAGGAGAATTTTGTCCTGCAGTATCCGGAGTTTTCGCATGGGGAAGTGTATTACAGTAAAGAGCAAGGTGAAATGCGTGTTCGTGAGCAAGTTACAAACTATGAGAACCGTAAACCAATAGAAGGTATGGTATATGGGGAGTTTTTACAAAAATTAGTAAAAGCTACAAAACTTAAGCCAGCCCAACTTCACCGAGGATTAGCCACAATCTTAGAAAATAGCTACCACGGTGACACAAAGTATTTAAATGAAATTACTTTAAATCGTTTGCTACGCGATTTTAGACAAAGGTTCGAAGAACGATATGCGCAAAGTTATCGCTATCACGCATTAGATTTTCAAGCGAGCACCTCAGTTTTTGACGCCCAACTTAATGATTTTAAGGATGATGTTTTGGCGACTGTGATAGGTGTGAACGAGGACAGTGATGTAGTTGATGATGGACGCCAACTATATGAGACTCCACCACTTCGCTATGATTCTGTCCATCCTGAAAAGGATTTACTGAAGCGTGGGTATGATTCTAGTGTAACCTTATTTGGCAAACTTCCCAAGAAGGCAATCCAAGTACCAAAGTATATGGGCGGGACCACTACACCTGACTTTGTCTACATGGTAGAACGAGAAGATGAAACGCATGTCTATTTACTTGTTGAAACGAAAGCGGAAGGCACAGGAAAACGCTTAAGTGATGACCAGATTGTTGCTATCCAAGAAAAGTTCTTCGGAAAGCTTCAAAAACATGGGATTGAATATAAAGAAGCGACTACTGTAGAGGACATTTACACGAAATTGCGAGAGGTGGCGAAAGGGAATGGTAAATAATTTAATGGAATTAGCCAGATCCGGAGAAATTGCAATTACCGGCGCTAAACCAAAGCTTCCTACGACTATTCCGAATTTAACGGATACGATGCTGGATGTGTATCGTATCCCGCTTAAATACTTATATTTTAATGATGAGAATGGTCGTATATCAACTCAGATCAAGCGTGATTTTGGGAGATTAAAGCCCCATAGTGATGAAGTAGGGACAGAATACAACGACAAAATTGCTCGTTTTATTGAAGAAGACAACTTAGCGAGTTTAAAGAAAACAAAAAAATCAATAAAAGAAAAAGGTCAACAAGTCTACGGATACGTATTATTGGATGGTCGTATAATTGATGGGAACAGACGCTATACAGCCCTTCGTCAACTTCAATCCGAAACAGGTGCATCTCACTATTTTGAAGCAGTTATCTTGCCATTTACATATGACGCCAAGGCAGATCGTGCCCAAATCAAGCGGTTGGAGCTTGCTATTCAAATGGGCGTGGAAGAGAAACTGCAATATGATCCAGTTGATTTAGCCGTAGACATTTATCAGACAATTATTGAAGATGAATTGATGACAGCAAAGGATTACTCACGCGAGGCTAATATGAGTGATAAAGATGTTAAGGATAGGATCGCTACAGTTGAATTAATGCATGATTTTCTTGAATTTATAAATGCACCAGTAGATGCATACTATATTGTCAAAGACGTCAAACTATATAATCCATTGTATGAATTGGCAAAAAGATTCGCAATCAACTTTCCCGATAAAGGTCCTAAGTACGAACAAACAAAAGTAACCGCATTTGCTTTGCTTAGTAAAATGGTTTTAACCGGTGGGGATACGGTAAGAGAAGTTCGTGAATATGTCAAGAACATAGTAACTTCACCAGTCAATGATACATATAACGATACTGTAGAAGATACAATTGAAGATTTACGCGACAAATTAGAGTCTGAACCTATCACTTCCGCAGCTGAGTATCGTAAACGATTGGAAGAAGCCACACCAGAATTACGAGAGGTAACTGAGGTTTATAATTCAACTGTTAATCGTCAAGCTCGGGGAAAGAATGTTGATAATTTTGTTTCCAGCATTCGAGAGACTTTGAATATGTTAAGAGATATCAAACGTGGTAGTGGCTTGACAGGTAATCTTCATTTTAATAACTTCAGTAGAGACCAAGTCGAAGAAATTCGAGATATGATGGTTAAAGTAAATATCATAAGTGGAGACTTAATTGAGGTGTATGAAGATGAACTGTAACCCGCAGTTAATCAGTGATAATGGAGTTTTTAAGTTCATCGATAATACTGATGAGGTCTTGAAATCTCGGAAGATTGCACGTCTTTTTGAACGCTATCGTACTTATTTTTCTGACTTTGAGGGCTTGGAGTTATCAAGAGAATTAAATTATATTGAATTGACAGAATTAATAAATAAAATTACTTCTAGGATTGGTGTTGAACTCGAAGTAGATAGTGAAATTCAAGCGTTTATTTCCCAGAATTATTATGCAATTGAGGAACAGCGTATTGCAGGTCTGACAATAAAGAATTATGACGATCGGTGGAATGAAGAATTAAAGGAGTTCCAAAATATAATCGACTCAGAAATTACACGTCCCTTGAAAAAACAACAAGATCAAGCCAGTTTTTTTCTAGCTATGATGAAACGAGCTGCTAATTTCAGTGTTCCTGGAGCAGGGAAAACAGCAATGATGTATGGAGCTTTTGCATATTTGAGTTCCCATAGTATCCATGAAGTTGATAAAATTTTAGTTATTTGTCCGTTGAATGCCTTTGAAGCTTGGAAGACAGAGTTTAAAGAAGTTTTTGGTAGTAAACGCGAATTAAAGTTTATGAACTTAAAAGAATTCAATGACCCTGGTGACGTTCGGACGAGTTGGGGTATTGCTAACGTAATTGTTTTAAATTATGAATCTCTAGCTGGATGGAAGCTCACAGTATTAAACGAGTTAATAGACGAAAAAACAATGATAGTATTTGATGAGGTTCATAGGATAAAAAATCCACTGGGAAAGAGAGCAAACAAAGCTTTGAATTTAGGGAAGCAATCAGGTTACCATTATGTCCTGACTGGTACGCCTATTCCTAATTCTTATAAAGATATTTATAACTTCCTACATTTACTTTACGATAACGAATACGAAACATTTTTTGGTTGGAGTATAGTTGATTTAGATAACCCAAATCCAACTGAAATCAATGAAAAAATAAGGCCATTTTATTGGAGAACCAATAAGAAGGATTTGAATGTTCCTCCTGCAGAAGATGATAATATTTTTGAGATAACCCCTAGTAAAGAACAAGAACAGCTAGCTACTATTATTCATGAAATAGAGACTAATGTCTTAGCAAGGTATATTCGTCTACTTCAAGCTTCGACGAATCCAGCTCTTTTAACTGAAAAGATTGACTTAAATAACTTAGGCTTTTTATTTGATGAAATTGACTTTAGTGTGGAAGGGGCATTAGATTCTAAAGAAATAGCAGAAGCTAAACAGAAAACGTATTTTGACTTGAATGTTGACTCGATTAAAACGCCTAAATTTGAAAAAGGTATGCAATTAATTCGCCAATTGGTTTCTGAAGGAAAGAAAGTACTTGTCTGGGGAATGTTTGTTGGGACGATGCGAAAGATACATCAGGAACTTAACAATGCTGGTATCTTTTCTCATCTTATTTATGGAGCGACACCTAAAGATGACAGAGTAGATTTGATTAATGAGTTTCGGGATGGAGATGTTCAAGTATTAATTTCAAATCCAGCAACTTTAGGTGAATCGATTTCGTTACATCAATCGGTACATGATGCAGTATATTTTGAATACAATTTTAATTTAACCTTTATGCTACAGTCTCGAGATCGTATCCATCGTTTAGGATTATCTGCCGACCAGTATACAAGGTACTATTATCTTATGTCCGAAGGGACTTCTGCCCATAAAAGCTTTATAGATAAACAAGTATATGACAGATTAAAGGAAAAAGAAGAAGTAATGCTAAATGCAATTGATGGACAATTTCTTTTACCCGAAATTTCAGATGATTATTTAGATGATGTTAAGAAAATCTTATTTAGAGAGTAAGCCCGAAATATAAAAAAACAGCACACTAAAGGTGATCAGTGGATTTCTCTTTCGCATTGGGCGGCTCTATTTATCGCAATTGCTGGCTCTATCATCCGCACAGGTGGCTCAATCTGTTCGCAATACTCAGAATAAAATCTCAAAGAAGCTGCCCTCATCCTTTAGATAAAGGAAATGGGCAGCTTTTTGTGAATAATAATAGTGGCTTTATTTCATTTTGTTTTTTGTGACTACTGCGAGAAATGCTGTTGCAGCAATACTTAATGTGCCCTTACCAACCTTCATCCAATTTTCATTTCTGCTTTTTTTGCAGTTTTCGCATATTTTCCTATTTTTCCGTGTTTCCCTACCACATTTTTCGCAACGATTAGTTTCCATCCTGTGACATCTCCCTTTTATCAGCTATCTCCAATAAATCCGGTATAAAGCGAACATCAAGTAATTCTTCGTTTTCATTAAGAAAGTCAATCATTGAATTTGATGCCGCAACAATATTGTTTGATAAAAATTTAAAAGGGTTAGTTGGGACGGATAAGTGCTCATCGAGGAATAGAGCGTCTTCACCAGAGAAATCTTGAAGAATCATTTCCTTAAACTTGTATATGGTGTGATTAAGCGTATCAAATTCACTTAATTCAAACAAAGCTGCAATTTGATAGCTAAACGCATCTTTCATATAAGTGAGGTTTTCCAAAGCAGCCATAGCAAGCCTGTCCCCATCGGCAGCACTTATATTATTACTAAATATGGGAATCATTCCAGTTGATTTTGGATTTGCCAATTGAACTTTGGTTTCAAGTAATTGATTCAGAAATAAATTTTTCGCATTAGTCGCTTGCGTTAATGAATCAAGCAACAAAGCCTTTTTTGTGTCAGGATCTTTCGTTAACATAGCCATTTCATACTTTTCTTTTGCAGATTGAACTTCAGCGTATCGGTTCAAATCAAAATTCCTATTTACGCGGTCTACTTTTTCTCCAAGTATACCTAATTCATAGGTTATCTCTTGCAACTTTATAGATAATCCTGCTGTAGCAAGTGCTGGTCCAAGATTAGACGGTAATTCTTTAATGGGTATATTTTTGAAAATTCGCCCTGTTTCAGAATTAACAAATTGAGCATACTTCACGCCGGATTCAGTATAAGTACCAAAAGTAATATCTCCATTAGCTAATTTCCCTGCCATTTCTTGTGATATATCTAAAGCAATCTCGCCATGTCGCTTTAACTCTTCAACAAAAGTAGGAATATTAGGTAATTGAGAGGCAATCATTGAGACTAATTTGGATTGCCTTTTTTCTTTATAGCTTTCGAGCGGTTGTTTACGAATAGCGGGATTAGGGTCCAAGTTAGTAGTCGTTTGAACAATTTCTTTTTCGGTTGTTTCAGAGAGCTGATTAGAATCTTCAGTATTTTCCATATCTTCCTCCAAAAGAATTATTTTATTCAATTATACACCCGTGAATATATATTTGCCTTAAAAATTAAACAACATCCGGACACTCAACTATTTTTCAGGGTATAATATTATATAATCCACATACTATCCACAAGAAAAAATTGCAGACCAGTCTATGATTATTCTGAAATTGGGAACAACGCCTTTGCCAACAGCTCCTAGGAGGAACATAGAATAGTCCTAAATTTCAGTACAAATATTAGGGGGAACAACGATTTTGAGGAAATATCCTGTTTTACTAATTTGTTTAGTTATTGTCCTAATAATTCTTATTCCAATTGGAATAGATCATCTTATTATAGGGAATGGCATATATAGCAACATTTCTAACAGCGACTGGGTTTCTTTTTTGGGAAGTTATATTGGGTCCTTAATCGGAGCTGGTGTTTCAGTAGTTGGTATATTTATGACTATTAAATTTTCAGAGAAACAGTCTAAAAATGACAGAGAGTTTATGATAGAAATGAACAGAGAAGAGAGACGACTATCTATATCTCCATTGTTAATATGCCAAACAGATAATAATATACATAAGTTCGATAGCAGTTTTATATTTAGTCTGGATGGAGAAAAATCAAATACACCATTCAATGTTTTGATAGTAATCACCAATGTAGGAATAGGGGATGCAGTTGACTTTGAACTAAGCTTCATTTCTTATAACGAGGAAGATATGCGGCAGTCCCTAGTATCTAACTATTTCAAAAAAGATACTTCTATGAGGGTGTTAGTTGATTTGAGTATATATTTGCTTGAAATGCCTGAAGATATAGACGATCATTTAGAGAAGCAACCGGAGGGGCGTCTTTTAGAGTATGCAGTTCCAGAAAAATACAATCACCGTGGCGGTAATATAAAAATGGAAATTAAGTATAAAGATTTAATAGGAAATGCCTATTCTCAAGAAATGAATCTAAGTATCCGAACTGGATTTCAAAGAATAACAGGTGTTGATAAACATTGGGTTCACAGCCACCCAAGTGTGATGTTAACCGCACAAAAAGCCAGATATGTTAAGAACTAATTGATCCATTTAAAGTAAATGTATTATTTATTAACGGATCAAATAGCCAATAAGAAAATATACAGTTGAGATACGAGTTACATAACATGAATGGTGCGATAAAAAGACCGCAGTTGAATATGATACGCACATGCTTATCATAAATGAGGTCATTTTTTTTGGGAGAATGGCGGTGTGACGGTATTCCTGAGTTAGTGACAGAAAAGGTTTGAAAAAGAGAATAGAATCGATAAAGCGGAAAGCCTATGATGACGGGCTTTCCGCTTTTTTTTACCTTCCAATTAACCTACGGAACTAAGACGCTAATCCTGTAAGAAAGGGTTAGCATCTTAGTTTTTTAAGCTTATCGCGTTCGTAACTTAAGAAATTTGCTATTCCTTACGGGTCTGTCATAGTCTTTTAGAATAGTTACAAAATGAGGAATAATCTGCAGTGGGAACAAGCCATTTACGCAAAATTGTTAATGCTGTCAACGAAGTCTATCCAGTGTTTGCGTATAGAGTTCAATAACCTCTTTACGACTAATTTGACTTTTCTTATCTTTGTACCAAAAAACAGATTGAATCGTGATGCCCATAATAATCTGTCCTTTATAACTTAGTTGCAGAGGCAGTTCCTTGTCAGTGTCCTCTTTTTTTACGTAATTGTTTAACATACTCTTTCCGTATTCCCGTACACTTTCAAGTTCAAAGATGCTGTTCCCATTCGTTTGAATACTGAAAATGAGGTGTAAGAGGTTGTCGAATTGATCCAAAAGCTGCTCGAAAACAACAATGAAAAAATCAACACCTTCATCGTTTGACTTTTGAATGGCAAAATCAAATATTTTATTCATCTTGTGTTTAATGAAAAAAGTTATGAAGTCATATTTATCCAAGAAATGCTTGTAGAAAGTGGGGCGACGAATCATGGCAGCATCACATATTTCGGTTACGGATATACTCTCAAATTCTTTTTCTAGTAGTAAGCGTTCAAATGCTTCAACTAGGGCTTTATACGTCTTTTGAACCCTTAAATCTAATTGCTCCATCCTGGGTTTCCTCCTTAAGGAAAACTATCAATTATCAAAAGAATGTAAGTTAAGTATCAAATACCAATTATATGTATCTTGTTCTGCTTTTCGATATTAGTATAATAGAAATTGTAACAAATGTAAATAAAGAAACGAATGTAATTTATCTTACATAAGCAAATTAAAAGAAAGGCAGTGACACTATGTCAGTTATCGAAGTAAGACACGTAACCAAAGATTATGGGCATGGACGGGGAATATTCGATGTTTCCTTTGAGATAGCAGAAGGAGAAGTCTTTGGCTTTCTTGGGCCTAACGGTGCCGGGAAGACCACTACTATCCGCCACTTGATGGGATTTTCCAAGCCTCAAGAAGGGGAACTATATATCAATGGTAAAGACTGTTGGAAATCAGCAGCTATCATTAAACATGATGTTGGGTACTTACCTGGAGAGTTGGCCTTTCCGAAGGGGATGACCGGAGAGGGCTTTATCCAATTCATGGCTGAAGAAAGACAAATCAGCGATATGTCCCGAACAGATTATCTGAAGGAAATGTTTGAATTGGATTCAGCAATGGAAATTGAAGCAATGAGTCTTGGCTCTAAACGAAAGCTGGCATTGGTGACAGCCTTCATGCATAATCCCAAGGTATTAATTCTGGATGAGCCAACCTCAGGATTGGACCCGGTCATGCAAGAACGTTTCATCCAATTTATTTTGGAAGAAAAAAAAGAAGGAAAGACCATTCTGCTCTCTAGCCACATCTTCAGTGAAGTGGATGCAACGTGTGACCGGATTGCCATCATCAAGGATGGAGTGGTTGTCTCAACTATTGAAGCAGCCAAACTTAAACATAATACAAACAAAACTTTTAAAATAGAGTTTGCGACAAAAAAAGATTACCAACAGTTCCTGGCCCGAACGAAATTTAAAATTCCGGTCGAACGGCCCGATCAGAATCAAGTTAAGTTAAATCTGACAGATGAGACGATGCAACGGTTGTTTACCGAACTAAGTGAAGTAAGTATTCGTTTTATCTCAGAAATTAAATTTACACTGGAAGATTACTTTATGGACTTCTATGATCGTAAGAAATCTATAGCAGCCGGAGAGGAGAACCTAGAACATGGCGTACATTGAAATTAAGCATCTGACAAAGAACTATGGAAAGAAACGCGGTATTTTCGATATGTCATTAGAAGTTGAAAAAGGTGAGATATATGGCTTTGTTGGTGTAAACGGTGCAGGCAAGACCACGACGATCCGACACATGATGGGCTTTTTAACACCGGATGAAGGAACGGTCACCATTAATGGGCTTGATGCGAACAAAAGTAGTGCAGAGGTAAAGCGCTATGTATCGTATATACCTGGTGAAATTAATTTTCCAGGTAATTCGACCGGAGAGGATTTTATCAAAAATCAGATTTATTTATCAGGTCGAGGTGATTGGGAATATGCAGAGAATGTTATTGACCAGCTCCAATTAGACGCGAAAGCGAATGTCCGAGCCATGAGCAAAGGAATGAAGCAGAAAACCGCTATCGTCTCAGCTTTTGCCTCTGATGCCGATATTTTGATAATGGACGAGCCAACGACAGGACTGGATCCTTTGATGCGGGATATCTTTATCGAGCTATTGAAAGAGGAAAAAGCCAAAGGGAAAACCATTTTTATGTCCAGTCATATTTTCCAAGAAGTGGAAGAGGTCTGTGACCGCGTCGCAATCATTCGTGATGGGATGATCATTGATGTGATTGATATGAAGGACATCCGCTATAACAAGATGAAAACTTATAAAATGGAGTTTAAATCGATTGAAGATTTCGAGCACTTCCGCAGTCTCGGTTATGACCTACATCGGGTTAAGGTGGACGACCTGCAATTAAACATCATGATTCATGATCAAGATATTAATCGTTTGATCCAAGATTTAAAGAAATTTAACTTAGTGTATTTCAAGGAAATTAAAGTCACATTCGAAGATTATGTCACGCAAGTGTTCAAGGGGGAAAAATAAGATGTTCTCAAAACCAATTTTTAAGCAAAGTATTCAAGCCAATTGGAAGCTCTGGGTTATTATTACTTTCGTTGCAGCGATGATCCTATCGGCCTTTACGGTAACTTTTGATGCAGAAGGCTTCGCGGCAATCGCATCTGCTGCTGAAGGGACAAGATTTTCTAATATCTTATCAACGATGACAAGCTTATTGGGAAGTCTGGAAAACTTCTATAAACTGATTGCCGTTATCCTGGGAATTGTCTACGTCGTGTTCACCGCAAACAACCTGGTGGTTAATGAAGTGGATTCTGGCTCAATGGCCTATACCTTATCCACTCCGATTAAACGGTCCAGTGTTATTTTTACTAAATCGATCTTTTTGGTCCTTTCCATTGTTTTGATGTATGGAATCATTGGATCCACCGGGCTGGTTGCAGCCCAACTTAAGTATCAAAACGTCACCGGCTATACCATTACCGATGATGTGCGGGCAGCCGCTGAGGCATTGAATCAAGATGAGGGCTATATATCCGAGCATATGTATCTAATTTTGGAAAACGATCATGCCATGCGGGAAGCAGCTGCAGTCAGAAATATGGATACCGAAGCCTATACGATCTATCTTGAGAGTGTCATCAATGACCGCTCCTATGAGGAAGCCGCAGCAGTCATCACCGATGAACGCTGGGATATCTACAAAGATGATGAAGACATGGAAGACGAAGATATTGAAATCACAGCGGAGGAATTGGCCGCTGAACCCACCCTGCTTCTGTTGAGTAACGATGCCCTTGTTGCTGGTGCGAAAGTAACAGGCTTGTCAGTGAATGAATACCAACAATTTATCAATAATGAAATAGTTTCACTTGAACAGGAAACTGAAGTCGCCGTTAAAGAGGAAAAAACACCAAATGAAGAGGGTACAGAAGCGACTGCACAACCGGCTACACAACCGACTGTCATGGTATCCGAAGATAATGCCGATATCTTAATGCAATTAGTGATTGAGTCTTCAGCGAAAGCTTTGAATATGGAGACTGATCAAGTTGCGGATAAGATTGCCTTGATTAAAGATCCAGTGGCACTAGAAGCGGCGATGCTAGCAACGGATTTAACCGAGCAACAAATCATTACAATGGCTAATAATGGCATGGTCAGCTCTGCCAAAGCGGTCGATGAAGCGTTGGAATTTGATGCTGAAGCGTATATTTGGTTAAGTGTCGGACTTTTGTTGTTGATATTGGCTCTTAGTTCGATTTCCTTTTTTGCATCAACGCTATTCAACCGTACAGGTTTAGCTTTAGCTATTGGTGGCGGAATTCCATTTACATTCTTTATTATTACCATGGTACAACAATTGATGGATACATCAGAAAATCTCGAGTATCTGACTATAACGACTCTATTTGATACTGAAGCAATTCTAACAGGTGGAGATTTTGGTTGGGGATTGGTGGCTTTAGGAGGCATTACCTTCGTCTTGTATGCAGCCTCTAATGTCATTTTTACCAAGAAGGATTTGCCACTATAGAAAGACTGGTCATGTACATAATTATGAAAATAAAATCAAGTTATTAAGTATGAGATTAAATGAATGCAGAGATATTTTGAGTATTCAGAGCATTATTCGTGAAGTGGTTCGGGGCTGCCTTTTGGAGCACGCCTGCGAAGCAAACATTCGTATATATCAGAGAGGCTGGGACGTTTGTCCCAGCCTCTTGGCTATTTAATGATTGTTATCCCAGTCATCGATTTATAGCAGTAGTCATAAAAAATACAAATTTCGGTAAAGTTTTGAGTAACAGATCATTTTTGTATTGGTATGAACTATTCAGGGATAAATAGATAGTTTTAAATATATTTTGCTGATATAGAAACAATAAAAAAGAGTGCTTTTATGATAATTGGTCAACTACTCACGTCGGAAGGAACAAGAGCGGGGTGGCGCTACTCCGAGAACATAAAAAAAGGCCCTAGAAAATGTAATGTGTCCGTACATTCTCTAGGAATTTTCACTTTATTTTTTTCTAATAGAACAACCGTGAACACGAAATAATTGTTCACCTAGATATTTGGGTCTTCTACGTTGGCCATTAACTTCTTTCCGACATAAATTCCATAACCAAAATATTTAAATGCAGCGAAAATATTGCGGGGCATACTAAGTGTCTTCCTGGCCCATCGCCTGCACTCCGGGCTTGTGAACAGCAATCTCACAAATTTGTACCAGGCACCAAAATACTCCCTGAGTTGCAGCCCCCTGAATTCGTAGCCCCACTGTTCCAAAGCCCGCACCTTATAGCTCTTCATTGTAACTTCTTTCAACCCCGTTCTTTTCCATATGCCATGCCATTCATTCGGAGTCAAGAAAACAGCTCCCAACACGTCGAAGATATACTTGGCCAAACTAGACGGGGGCGTCTTGATCCAAGAGCATTCATTGAATCCGACATAGCCCTGCGATTTCGTCACCCGCACTAGCTCACTTAAGGCACGTGACTTATCCTCAATGAAGGCCAGTACGGATTCCCCAATTACAGCATCGAAAGTGGATTCTTCAAAGGGCAGTTCCAGCGCATCCGCTATTTGAAACGCGACTTTCTCCTCTAGGCCTTCTTCAATCGCCCTTTCCCTCGCCTGTTCCACCATCTATCTGATTTCTGCTTTTTTTATATTTCGGGCTACCTTGAAAAAAATAGTCAACAATCTATACTTATATTAATAGACTAACCGATTTGGTCAATGGGAGGAAGTATGAATAATAAATTTTATCAGTTAGAATCACAAAAGTAGATGGATATAATTAATGCAGGCATTGAATATTTTGCAAGATTTGAATACAAAAAAGCATCTACAGAAGATATAGCGAAAAGCGCGGGGATATCCAATAGATTGAAATTAAATGGAAAAGTTGAATTGGATGATATTATGAAGAAATATAAGGGATGGGCGAAAGTGTTGAAAAAGTCTGCATATAAGGAGGAATTTTTATGAGAATAGCCATATTTACACTGGGTTCAAGAGGGGACGTGCAGCCTTATGTTGCCTTAGCAAAAGCCGCAATATTAAAAGGGCATAGTGCGGTAATATGTACTGGGAAAAGTTTTCAATCTTTTATTGAAGGAAATGGTGTTGAGTTTGAAGAGGCTACAAGTGATTTGATGGCTATGCTTGAGACTGAAGAAGGGAAAATGGTATTTAATGATGCCAGCAAACATCCAATAAAGACTAAGCATTATTTAAGAGATGTGGTGAATCCAGCATATAGGAAAACATTAGATGATTTTTATAAGAGTGCACAAGGAGCAGATGTAATTATTTATCATCCTAAAGCTTTTGGAGCGCCTGATATAGCAAAGTCTTTAGGCATCCCTTGTATAAGCATGCCGCCAGTTCCAATAATGTATCCAATTGAAGAGTTTCCTAATCTAGCAATATCACCTACCAGAAACTTAGGTAAAGTTATTAATAAATTAACATATAAAATAATGGATAAGGCAGAAATTGCTAGTATTAAAGAAGTAAATGATTTTAGAGAGAAAACATTAAACTTACCGAAGAGAAAAAGTGGTGAGTACACATTTAAAATTGATGGCAGAGAAATACCTATAATCTATCCCATTAGTCCGTATTTATTTAAAAATGTGAAAAGTTGGGGAGATAAAGTGTATCTACCAGGATTTTTCTATCTTGATACAGGAAATGAAGTGCTTGAGGAAAAAATACTGGAGTTTATTAATTTGGGAAAAGAACCATTTGTGATCTCATTTAGCAGTATGCCCCTCAAGTCACCAGATCTATTCAAGGAAAAATTAGTTAAGGCATTAAAAGAAACCGATAATCGTGCAATTATTATAGCAGGTAATAGTGGAATTGCTTTTGAAAGGGAAAAAGAGATTTTAACAATAAAAGCAGCTCCACATACGTTGTTATTTCCTTTAGCTAAAGGAATAATACATCATGGTGGAGTTGGAACGATGGCAGCGGCATTAAAAAGTGGCAAGCCACAAATAATTATCCCTTTTGCAGTGGATCAGCCGTTTTGGGCAAATAGACTATATAAGTTAGGGTATGCTTTAAAACCAATAAAAGAAAGTGAAGTTACAACTGAAGAACTAATCAGTAGATTTAAAGAAGTAGAAAAAGCTGAAGTAAAGCAAAAGGCTCAAAATATAAAAAGTGCTTTATCTGAAGAAAATGGGACAGAGAATGCTATAAAATATATTGAGCGTTACTGTGATAGCTATTACAACAAGTAAGATTAATTTTTTACAATAGTATCGGTGGTTATTATAATACAGAAATTGATTTAGTTAATCGCAAAACCCTATGAAGTCAATAATGAAGAGGTGAATCAAGATGGATAATCAATTCAATCCCAATAACAAAATCATTCAACTTCTCCTTAGGGGGATGGGCATGGAAGACAGCGGCAAACCTGAAGAGGCAAGCTTACTATTTCTGAAAGCCTGGAGTGAAGCAACAGACGACTTTGAAAAATTCATTGCAGCTTATTATGTAGCCCGACATCAAAAAAATAGTTCAGACAAATTAAAATGGTTCGAAACATCTTTGCAGTTTGCGTTGAAACTGAACGATGTTGCGGTTAAGAGCGCTTTTCCATCGTTGTATGTGAACATCGCAAAATGCTATGAGGCGTTATCCGATCCGGACAAGGCAAAAAAGTATGTTGCATTATCGCATTCGTATAAGGATACGCCTTCTGATCCAGGTCCTTTTTTTCATGGGACAAGAGCAGATCTGCAGGTCGGCGAGCTGCTGACAGCAAAAGGAGAATCGAATTACAAATCCGGACTTAAAATGAACCACATTTATTTCACGGCTGTGATCAGTGGGGCGGGACTTGCGGCCGCATTGGCGAAAGGTGATGGATCGGAACGGATTTATATTGTGGAGCCGACAGGGGATTTCGAAAATGACCCAAATGTTACAGACAAGAAATTTCCAGGGAATCTGACCCGTTCCTACCGTTCGCAAGCACCTTTAAAGATTGTCGGCGAAGCAACGGAGTGGTTGCGACAGACGCCTGAGGACCTTCGTCGGTGGCAAGAAAAATTGGCCGATAATAAAGGCGAAATCATTAATTGAGTACGCAACTTTTGCCGCGTAAACATGGAGCGTTTTCCGCCATGTCCTGATTTAGGGAGGGCCCCTGATAGTTTTTTGTGGGCAGAAATGTTAAAATCTGATTAGTAGTAAGTGTTTGTGCATGAAAATACGGGAGGGATTTTGGAATGGAAAACGAAAAGAACAAAAAAGATTTACGCATCAACAGCTTCGTTTATGATGGAGTCGTGAAATCGCCGAACCGTGCGATGTTGCGTGCGACAGGCATGCATGACGAAGACTTTAAAAAGCCGATGGTAGGGGTAATCAGCACTTGGGCTGAGAACACGCCTTGCAATATACATTTGAACGACTTGGCTGCAATCGCAAAAGACGGCATCAAGAAGCAACGCGGTTGGCCGATCCAGTTTACGACAGTGACCGTTTCAGATGGTATCGCCATGGGTACGCCGGGTATGAACTATTCATTGCCTTCGCGCGATCTGATTGCCGATTCGATCGAAGTTGCGGTGGGCGGCCAGAATCTGGACGCATTCATCAGTATCGGTGGCTGTGACAAGAATATGCCGGGCTCTGTCATCGCGATGGCAAATGCGAATATTCCATCCATTTTTGTTTATGGGGGTACAATCGCACCGGGGCAAGATGAAGATGGCAACGACATCGATCTCGTATCCGTTTTTGAAGCCATCGGAAAGTGGAACAACGGTGAAATGACGGAAGAAGAAGTTCGGGCAATCGAATGCAACGCCTGTCCTGGACCAGGGGCTTGCGGAGGGATGTATACAGCCAACACGATGGCATCGGCAATCGAAACGATGGGGCTGAGTTTGCCGGGATCATCGTCAAATCCTGCAGCAACCGGTGATAAATTGAAGGATGTTTTCGAAGCAGGCGAAGCCATCATCGGCTTGATCGAAAAAAATATCCGACCGCGCGACATCATCACGCGCAAAGCTCTGGAAAATGCCGTAGTGATCACGATGGCATTGGGTGGATCGACGAACGCCATTTTGCATCTGTTGGCGATCGCCCATGCCGCTGAGGTGGACTTTGCGATCGAAGACTTCAATGAAATCCAAAAACGGGTACCGCATTTGGCTGACCTGAAACCTTCGGGAAAATATGTCTTCCAAGATCTATACAATGTCGGCGGGGTGCCTGCCGTTCAAAAATACCTGCTTGACAACGGTTTGCTACACGGCGATTGTTTGACCGTAACCGGAAAGACACTGGCGGAAAATCTTGAAAATGTGGCACCTTTGGCAGAAGGCCAGGACGTGATCATGTCGCTTGAGAATCCGAAACGCAAAGATGGTCCGCTGATTGTCCTGAAAGGCAATCTTGCCCCGGATGGCGCTGTTGTAAAAGTTTCCGGACTGAAGCAACGACGCCATGAAGGACCTGCGAAGGTGTTCAACACCGAAGAAGCAGCCATCGAAGCGACCCTGAACGGAGAAATCGTGGACGGCGATGTGGTGGTTGTCCGCTTTGTCGGGCCGAAGGGTGGACCGGGAATGCCGGAAATGCTCTCCTTATCAAGCATCATTTCAGGAAAAGGCATCAAAGTATGTCTGATTACCGATGGTCGTTTTTCCGGCGGTTCCCACGGTTTCGTGGTGGGACATATCGCACCGGAGGCACAAGACGGTGGACCGATCGCGTTATTGGAAACGGATGATACGGTCATCATCGATCAGGATACGCGTGAGTTGACGATGAAAGTATCTGATGAAGAATTGGCTAAACGACGCGAAAAAATGGTGTTGCCGCCTTTGAAGTCGCGCGGTGTCCTGGGCAAATACGCACACATCGTATCCTCTGCATCGAAAGGTGCCGTAACCGACTTCTTCAACCGCAACCCATTTGAGGAAAAATAAAGGAGGGTGCCGAATAGTGGAAAAGGGCATCATGTATACGGGTCTGGCGAGCCAGTATAAGGAAGAACTGGAAGAAAAACTGATGAACGTTATGGATACCGAAATCGGTCTTGATATCGTCAATCTCGGATTGATTTATGGCATCGATTTAGATGATGAAGGGGTTTGCAACATCCGCCTAACATTCACGGGCGCCGGCTGTTCTTGCTCGGAGCATATTTTGAAGGGGGTCCATGAGCAGCTGGATCCGCTGGGGTTCATCACAGAGGTCAAAATCAAAATCGTCTGGAGTCCGGCCTGGGTGCTGGATCGCATCACCCGCTACGGCCGCATTTCGCTTGGAATCAATCCAGGCAGATAAGCAAGAGGATCGAAACAAAGTGTATCAAAAACACTTTGTTCCGATCCTTTTTTTGAATGAACGCAAGCATGGAAAAAATGAGGAATGAAAGGAGATATGCTACAATTTAAGTAAGCATATACAACGATCAGAACCAAATGAAGTTGAACAGATTTCCAGGAACAAAAGTGAACACTTTCAAGCACAGCAAAAAATATGCCAGGCAAAGGAGTAAGGGTCATGCTAAAACTTATGAGAAGAGTTCCCGGAGGAACTTTATTGATCCCGATGTTTTTAAGTGCGCTGTTGAACACGGCTTTTCCGGAAGGGCTTTATGTAGGATCGATTAGCCAAGCTTTTTTCTCCGCTCAGGGAACCAACTATATTGTAGGATTTTTATGTTTTGTCTCAGCTATGGGTTTGGATGTTAAAAGCTTGGCTCAAATAATGAAAAAACAAGGCATGTTACTGGTGATCAAATTTATGATAGCGTATGTCTTGGGATTCCTGATGATCAAGTATTTGGGTGGGGGAACGATTCTCGGACTTTCGTCTTTGGCGATCATTGTCGTTCTTACCAGTACAAATCCAGCGTTGTATATGGCTCTGGTTAAAGACTTGTCAGAAAAAGACGATGCATTGGCATTTGGTTTAGCGGGTGTGTTTTGTGTGCCTGCTGTCCCTCTGTTGGTTTATTCCTTATCAAGCGGTACTGATATAGTCTGGACGCCGATTATCTCAGTTGTGATTCCTCTGTTGGCGGGGATGATCATCGGGAATTTGGATCATGAATTCAGAGATTTTTGCTTGCCGGCTATCGGCATCATCATGCCCTTTTTTGGATGGGTTTTAGGAGACAGCATCAATCTGTTTCAGGCGGCAAAAGCTGGGCTGGCGGGGATTATCTTAAGCGTCCTATTTTATATCATCCTCTTGCCGACTTTATATTTTACGGAAACGAAGCTGTTGAAAGCGAATGGACTATCCGCGATTGCGTTGACCTCTGTAGCCGGCGTGTCTTTAGCGGCCCCAAGTGTTATTGCACAAGCCTACCCTGAACTTGAACCGATTGTACCCTTGGTCGTATCTCAAATCGCGATGGCAGTGGTAATCACAAGTGTTCTGACACCGATGATCGCAAATAAAATTGCAAAGAAAAAGAATCTCGTCAAGCATTAGAAAGGGGCAGGAAGCATGAATAAATACTATGAAAGAGCCTATGCGCTGGAAGAGCAACTTGTAAAGGACAGAAGGACACTTCACCAAAACCCAGAAATAGGCATGGAGTTGCCCAATACAAGAGCCTACGTCAGGAACAGATTGGAAGAGATCGGGTTGGAAGTCAAAGAAGTGGGGAAGATGGGGCTGAGTGCCGTCATAGAAGGGGAGAAACCTGGCAAAACGATTGTTCTTCGTGCTGACATGGATGCCCTTCCGATGAAGGAAATGAATGAGCTGGAGTACAAAGCGACGAACAATATGGCGCACACGTGCGGACATGATTTGCACACCGCTATGCTGGTGACTGCTGCACAAATATTGCTTGAAAATAAAGCGGACATTCACGGTAGGGTCAAGCTTATGTTCCAACCAGGCGAGGAGATATTTGCTGGAGCGAAAGATATGATTGAAGCCGGCATTTTAGAAAATCCCAAGCCGGATGTGGCGTTTGCTATGCATACGGGATTAAATCAAGGTGTCGGAAGTTTTGAGTATTATAAGGGACATACAAGCACCTCTTGTGACAATTTTAAGATCACAATTACGGGAAAGGGTGCCCACGGAGCGTATCCACATACTTCCATAGACCCTATCAATGCAGGCGTGATCATTTATCAAGAGTTTGGTGAACTAATCTCAAGAGAAGTGAGTCCGTTGTCTGTAGCTACCTTAACATTCGGAATGTTCTCGGGAGGATCGAACAGCAACATCATTCCTGAAGTTGTAGAGATGCAAGGAACATTACGCACCTACGATGATGAAGTGCGGGAGTATGTAAAAGGGAGAATAACGGATATTCTGGCGGGAATAAAGAAAACGACAAGGGCAAAAATAGACTTTGAAATATTTGCGAGTGTGCCATCTTTATACAATGATCCTGACTTGACCGAAGAAATTGCGGAAATTTTGGAAACCGGGAATCCTGCCTTTAAAGGCTATCCGGATTTGAGGATCATGGCTTCTGAAGATATGGCTGTTGTGTCCAGGCATTTGCCGACAACCTATATCATGCTTAATTGTAAAGTTGAAGGAAATAACTTCTCGCACCATAATCCGGGTGTGTTATTTGATGAAGCGGCTCTTCCGATCGGAGCGGGTTCTTTTGCGACTGTGGCCGTTGAATGGTTAAAAAAGCACAGTGACTAACTAAATGTCAGTAACTGAAGGCTAGTGACAAATAAGAGGCAGGAGGAATAATGCTCAGCGTGGTGGCCAAAACTGTCGAATAGGTGAGGTAGATTCGACAGTTTGACACCAGATTGGACCGATATTGTCGAATGCCGAGAAACTTTCGACAATTTGACATCCTGCTGGATCGAAATTGTCGAATATCTGAGGAACATTCAACAATTTGGCCCCGCAGTCAAAAAAAAGCGATAATGCATCAGGCATCCTCGCTTTTTTTATGGGATAGGAATTTATAAAATTTTTTTTACTCAAAAGTGCATCACCGTAGGTGTTTCACAAGTTCGCAAAATGTTTCATGCATCTAAAATGATGTCCAGCTTTACGGGTTAGCCCTTCGGAAATTAGATAAATCTGCCCTATTGCGCTCTTCGATGCTCAGGCGGACAGATTTCCTAAATTTCTTTCAGGGCTGAACGAACCCGTTCAGCTTTTCTTACAGTTGTCAACTTGCTTAAGTGAATGGCATCGCTTGGTATCAAAAATGAAACAAGCGATCGATAGGTCATGTTTTTTTACCGGAGAACGGGCGCCATCAAAACTTTGCCTGTTCCACGATAGACATTGACCAAACCTTCGCCGGATGCGGCTGAACCCATAAGTGTCTTGCCAGATCGTTCCACTGTAAATTCAAGGCTGCCGGACCAAGCGATCGCCATATTCCCATCAATCTTCAATTCATCATTTTCCAACTCTATTTCTATCAGTTCTTCTCTTGGTACGTACGATTCAAGTGCGACAATCCCGCCGCCAGAAAGACCTAGGTTAAAAAGACCTTCTCCGCCCATCGCAGCAGAAGAGAGGTTGGACTTCATAACTGCTTTGTGGTTCAATTCCGAATCGCAAGCCAAAAATAATCCGTCTTCGATTACAATTGAGCCATTCCAGTCATCGACATCAATCAGCAAAATATGCTTATAGGTCGGTTCCAATACCAGTTTTCCGGTTCCGGTGTATTCAGGCTTAATTGCGGATTCATTCGTGACTTTCCCTCGAAGCGCTTTTCCCAAAAAATCGCCCACGCCTTTAAGCCCGGTTGTAGCACTGACATTCCCGACCATCCACTGCATGGCTCCTGATTGAACAGTGATGTCGGAAAGGCTGACATCGCAGACCAGCTGTCTTCTTCTGACGTTCATTTCAGAAGCATAGTAGGCAGCTTGAGCTGTCAGGTGATCGACACTCAAATCTTTCAAGTATTCCACGACCTTAAATGCGCCCATCTCTTCGACAATTTTCACATCATTGTTATCTTCGAAATTTTTTATTCTGAACATATCCATTTTCCTTCTTTCTTTTGCAGAGGCAATAGCTGTGTCTGGTCAATAAAGGTTAATTCAAATTTGGTGTATCATTGTCTATCATTATAACACTATTTTGATTGTCGACCAATATTTAGATGGAAACGGCAACCGGATGGAAGAGAAACGCTTGTGTTGTCAACCGTAGAAGCAGAAAAGTCCTGACTCTCAGAGCCAAGACTTTTCATTTATTATTGCGGATAAAAGGTGATTGGTGTCACCGGTACGATTTAATATTCCAATGCCTTCAATTCTTCGATCGTAACGTCTTGCTCGACATAGCCGTCCACCATAAAGCCGCTCAAGTTCGAGAACTCTTTGTAGAGGAGGTCGTAAGCTGCCATGTCGGTATTGAAATTTTCTTCGTTCAATTGCTGGATCAGTGCCTTTGTTTTAGCTTGCGTGTCGATGTCAAGTTCCCAGCTATCCGGTCTCAGGCGGCCAGCTTCATCATACTCAGCCTTGGTACCATAAACCATATCGCGATAAATGCGGTCGATATGCATGATAGGTGTTTCGTGGGTTCCTTTTTCGGTCATGACTTTGTAAAGACCGATGCAATAAACAGGGAAGAAGGGAATGACTGAGCTTGCTTTCGTGGTCACGGCAGTAGCCACCACAATCTGGGCTTTGCCGTTGATGTCAGCTAATAACGCATTGATGGTCTGCGCCTTCTCATCACAATCTGCTTTGGCAAGACCAAGGGTTCCGCCACCGTAGTAAGGACGGTTCAGCTCTGTTCCCAAATAAGAATAATTGGTCGTCAGAACCCCTTCAGCCAATACATCTGCTTCCTTCAGTGCTTCCATCCATAGCTGCCAGTCTTCGCCACCCATGACTTTTACGGTACCGGCGATTTCTTCCTCTGTTGCAGGTTCCAGCGTTTCGATGTAGAAATCCTGATTTTGCATATTGATATTAGGGCCAACCACTGGCTCCCCAAGGGCTTTGATTGCGGAAGTGTACGTCTCTCCGGTATCGGGATCGGTTCTTCTGCCGCTTGCCAGGCTATAAACGACCAGGTCCACTTTGCCGCCGAACTCGTTCTTGATGTATGCGATGACTTCTTGCTTGCTTTCGTGGCTGAAGGCGTCCTGCACAAAATTTTTGGCGATCAGGCCTTCTTTTTCAGCTGCTTCACGAAAAGCGATATTGTTGTACCAGCCGGCTGTGCCGAGGTTCCGTTCATTTTTCGGTCCTTTTTCGAAAGAAACGCCAATCGTATCCGCTCCCGCACCGAAAGCCAGGCTGATCCGGGTGGCTAAACCGTAGCTTGATGACGCACCAATGATCAATACCTTTTTCGGACCTGCAAAAGTTCCTTTGTTTTTTACATAGTCGATTTCATTCAATACTTCCTGCTTGCATCCAAGCGGGTTTACACCAAGGGCCACATTACCCCGTATATTTTGTTTAAATTCCAACATGTTTGATTTTCCTCCATTAAAATGTCATAAGAATATAATACCAGAAAAATGTTCCCAAGAATAAATTATATGCCAAAATTTCGAGTATAAGTTAGCCACTCTTATTTTCCGGTTATCGGCAATGTGAACTCCTAACTAATTCATACGCTACACACAAAAAGCCAAAGCGACTTTTGTCATTTTGGCTTTTTGCGTGGCTCATGAGCCTTTAATTTTTTCAGGAAACATCTGTTACTTGGTTCGCATTGAGTTCTTTGATGACTTGGTGGTCCAATTCGCCTTCTCCGTGAGCAAGAATCATCGCAATGGTGGCGTCGGCATCAACATTGAGTACTGTGCGGAACATGCCGGAGAACCAATCGATACCTGCCAACAGGCCGATGCTTTCCGGGGGCAGGCCGAGTGCCGGGATAACGATCGTCAAGGCCACCAACCCGCCGCCGGGAACCGCTACGGTGCCTAAAGTGGCCAAGGTTGATAAGGTGACAGTTTGGATCGCATTCGCTAAAGTGAACTCCAGGCCGTAAAACTGCGCCAATGTGATAGCTGCGATGGCGAGAAAGAGCGACAAGCCATTACTGTTCATTGCCATGCCCAAGGGACCGACCAGTTGGGAAATGCGGCGGCTGACGCCAAGTTTATTCTCCTGATCTTCCATCTTAACCGGAAGCGTAATGGCTGACGAGGTCGTCGTAAAGGCCATAATGGTCATGCGCGACAAGCCCTTAACAATATGGGCGGGATTCACTTTGGTAATCATACTGGTAAGGAAAATCCATAACACTAAGAATATTACAGAACCGATCGCCATCGCTAAGAGGAATTTCGCCAGCGGTAAAATCACGGTCAGGCCGATTACGCCGGTGACATTAGCCAGCAAGGCAAAAATTCCTAAAGGCGCCAAGTGCATCACAGTAGTAACTAATTGGAGAATGACCTCATTGAATTGTGAAATCGCTGCTTTCAGCGCTGTCAAATCCCGACGCGTACTCAACAGGCTGATCGATAAGCCGAATAATAAAGCAAAGATAATGACTTGAATCATGTTCCCTGTACTCATGGACTGAACAATATTCGACGGGAAAAACGCCAGAATAACGTCGGTGACACTGCCAGTCGCTGTCGCAACTTCAGCAGATGTGTCAATTTGCATATCAACCCCGGCGCCCGGTTGAATCAGATAACCCAATGCCAATCCTAAGGTTGCCGCTATCGCGGTCCCGCCGAGAAACCAGCCAGCCATCTTCCCTCCGAGTTTACCTAATATCTGCGGGTCGAGAGTTCCGACCGCTTCAATCACAGCACCCATAATCATAACCACCACAGCCATCTGAATCAGCCGCAGGAAGATTTGCCCGATTACGGCAATTGGCGCAATCGCCGGACCGAAAATTAAGCCGGCCGCAATACCTAATACCATCGCAATCATGATCTGATTGGTCATACTGATTTTCTTTAAAGATTTCATATAGACTCCTCCTTTACCGTTTGGGTTAAATATATAGCGCTTTCAAAAACTTTGCTATGACATAACGGATAGGAATGTCCTTATTTTCGTTCAGAACGGCTGAAGATTAATAATGAAAAGTTGTGTAAGGAACATGTGGATAATTTATTGCAGGACGGCGCTGAAGCAAAAAAAGCTTCATCCAAATATTGGACAGAGGGGGTCAATGTGATGACAATCACTATGATTTTTCTTTTTCATGATCAATGAAGCCTTTATGGATGAAGGCGTTAGGTGTTCATTGCTAAGTGCACGGGAAGATATTGTTGGTTTGATGCTTCAGTACACACAAGGACATCTGCGCCTTAATATCTGGGACAGCTGTTTTGATTCAGCAATCGGCCTCTAGGTATCGCTATGTTAAATTAAATTAAATTACGAAATTGGGAAATGTTTGAAGCGGATTAAACACCGAATTTTCAAAACATTGCATTATATATCACAATATGTTTTTAAGATAATGATGATAAAACGAATTTTGACTAGAGAATGGGTTGACTACAGTTTAGGAAACGCTTACACTGTGATTGTAGCGTTTCTTTTAGATTGCAAAATATCGTCTGTTATTTCACGATGTAAAAGAAAGGGGAGAGACATTTGACAAATTATGACGTCCTAATCATTGGTTCAGGGCCAGGCGGATATGTGGCTGCTGAGGAAGCTGCCCAACGTGGTAAAAGTGTTGCGGTGGTTGAACGTAATAAGATCGGAGGTGCTTGTTTAAATGTAGGATGCATTCCTTCAAAGAGTTATTTGCAACATAGCCATTGGTTACAAACGATTGAGAGGGCGAACGCATTCGGAATTAAGGCTGGTGTAGAAGCCATCGATTTTTTGAAATTATTGGAGCGTAAAAATAGTGTCGTAGCAAAGCTGCAAGGTGGCATCCAACAACTATTCAAAAGCAACCATATTCAATATCTGGAGGGGGAAGCGGAATTTATCAGTGGCACGACGTTTCGGTTAAACAATCAAGAAATCACCGGTGCTGATGTCATATTAGCCACTGGAAGCACGCCGTTTATACCGCCCATTAAAGGGTTGGAAAAGGTAGACTACCTGACGACAGATTCATTTTTCTCAATGGAAGAGATACCCGAAAGGCTGGTTATCATCGGTGGGGGTGTGATAGCTGTTGAATTGGCTTTTGCGATGAAGCCGTTAGGAACCGATGTGACGATAATCGAAGTGGCACCGGATATTTTGATGACAGAGGATCCTGACGCCCGGGACATCATCAAGAAAAAACTGAAAAAAATGAAGATTAACGTTGAAGTGAAAGCGGATGTTCAGGAAGTTACGGAAGGACATGTTCACACAACAACAGGAAAGTATGCGTACGATCAACTTTTAGTAGCGACGGGGCGCCGTGCCAATATTGCATTGGCGGAAGCTGGAAATCTCAAACTCACGGCTAACAAGAAATTCATCGCAGTCAACGAATATTATCAAACAAGTGCGCCGCATATTTATGCAATTGGGGATGTCATCGGCGGGTATCAATTAGCGCACGCTGCCAGCGCCGAAGGAAGGAAGGCGGTAAGAGCCATCACAGGGCAAAGGGAAGTGCCTGTTGATCCTTTAGCGGTTCTGCGCTGTGTCTATACTGACCCAGAAGTGGCTTCATTCGGGATGAGTGTTGCGGAAGCCAAAGCGGCAGGGTATGACGTAATTGTGAACCAACTACCGTTCTCAATTAACGGTAGAGCGATCGCCTCGGGAGAAACAGACGGATTCATTAAAATAATCAGTGAATCAAAGTATCAAGACATTCTTGGTGTGGTTATAGTTGGAAGCGATGCCACGGAGATGATTCATTCTCTTCTCGCGCTCAAAACGGCGGAAGGCACGTTGAATGAGTTGAAGGGCTTGATTTATGCCCATCCAACCTTATCTGAATTGACAGGGGACGTAGTTCAAAGTTTACTAATTTAATTTATAGGAGGAAATCATTATGGTACAAGATCCAGAAATGAAAAGACAAGAGCAAGTATTTTCACCTACACGCACCAAAGAAAAAAGTAAAATTGACCTGGAAATTAAAACTTCTGTCGGAACGACTGTAGCCGGATTAACGAAAGAAAAATCAAAGACGATACTCAAAAAAATGGAAGATATTCGCAACTTCGAAGAAGAAGCAAGGCGCTTTTTTGCGCAAGGTCAAATTCCGGGATTTGTTCATTTGTATGCGGGGGAAGAAGCCGTTGCGACAGGGGTATGTGCGCATTTAAGCGATGAAGATTATATTACAAGCACGCACAGAGGACATGGCCACTGTATTGCTAAGGGTGGAGACTTAAACGGCATGATGGCGGAAATATTCGGAAAAGCAACCGGCCTAGGCAAAGGAAAAGGGGGCTCCATGCATATTGCAGATCTGGATAAGGGGATTCTGGGGGCAAATGGTATGGTTGGCGGTGGATTCGGCTTAGCCGTAGGAGCAGCCATGCGCAATGTCTATTTGGGAACCGATAAAGTTGCTGTTTGTTTCTTTGGGGATGGCGCAGCCAACGAAGGTGTTGCACATGAGGCAATGAACATGGCAAGTATTTGGAAATTGCCGGTTGTGTTCGTCAATGAAAACAACTTTTTCGCTGAATCAACCCCACAATGGTATTCATCCGGGACAGAAACGATTGCTGAACGGGCAGCGGCTTATAATATGCCGGGCGTTCGAGTAGATGGTAAGAATGTGGTCGCAGTATATGATGTTGTCGGTGAAGCGATTGAGCGTGCGCGCAAAGGCGAAGGTCCAACACTTGTAGAATGTGTAACCTATCGTAACTTTGGGCACTTCGAAGGTGATGAACAACTTTATAAAGCGAAAGAAGGAACTGAAAAAGAGTTGGCGGATAGAGACCCGATCAAAATTTTTAGGGAATATGCGATTGAAAATGACTTGATGACAGAAGAAGAATTGGATAACATTGCCGCGCAATCAAAAAAAGATGTGGATGATTCGATCAAATATGCCCAAGAGAGTCCAATACCTAAACCAGAATCATTATTAGAAGACGTATTCGCTCAATAAAACATTTGGAAGGAGCCTTTATTATGACTAGAGAAATCACATTTATGAAAGCGGTTAACGAAGCGCTGGATCAAGCAATGGAAAAAGACGACCGTGTACTGATATTAGGGGAAGATATTTCAGGAGGAGCGCAAGTAGCCCATCTTGAAGAAAAAAATGAAGATGCCTGGGGAGGCGTAATGGGGGTAACGAAAGGGTTAGGGCCTAAGTATGGCAGTAAACGGGTCATTGATACACCCATCTCCGAAATGGGGTACATGAGTGCTGCGGTCGGGATGGCTGTGACAGGTTTACGTCCAGTACCAGAGTTGATGTTCAACGACTTTATTGGGTTCTGTTTCGATGCCATTCTGGGACAAGGCTCAAAGATGCGCTATATGTTTGGTGGGAAAGCCAAAGTGCCCATGACAGTCAGGACTATGCACGGAGCGGGAGTCAGCGCGGCAGCGCAACACTCAGGTACCTATTATGGGATTTTCGGATCTATCCCAGGAGTGAAAGTCGTCGTTCCCGCAACACCATATGATGCGAAAGGCTTACTTCTTGCATCAATTGAGGATGATAACCTCGTCATATTCTCGGAAGATAAGTCACTCTATGGCATGAAAGGCGAAGTGCCAGAAGAATATTATACGATTCCTATTGGGAAAGCAGCTGTCAAACGAGAAGGGACAGACTTAACGATCGTAACAATCGGCAAAATGCTATTTGTGGCAGAAGAGGTCGCAGTAGTTCTTGAAAAGGACAATATTTCAGTGGAGATCATTGACTTGCGGACGGTGGCGCCATGGGATCAGGAAACAGTCATAAATTCTGTCAAAAAGACAGGTAGGCTTATTGTCATTGATGAAAGCAATCCCCACAACAATACAGCAACAGATATTGCTTCCGTTGTATCCGATAAAGCCTTTGATTACTTGGATGGTCCCATAAAGTGTGTAACGGCACCAAATACACCGGTTCCGTTTGCACCGAACTTAGAAAAACTGTATATCCCTAATGCAGAGCGCGTCCTTGAAAAAGCTGCAGAACTATTAGACGACTTAAAAGCATAAGGAGGTGTAAATTAGATGGCCAAAGAAATTGTAATGCCCAAATTAGGATTAACGATGACGGAAGGAACAGTCGATGAATGGCTTGTCGCGGTAGGCGACACCGTCAAGCAAGGTGATAGTATAGCAACAATCAGCTCAGAGAAATTATCAAGTGACGTGGAGTCGCCGGCAGACGGCATTATTTTAGAGCTTATGGCGAAAGTGGGGGATACTGTTCCTTGCAAAAAACCGATGGCATATATAGGTGAAGAGGGAGAAGCAATCGACAGTGCCCCTTCGACGAATGGCGATGAAGAGGCTGTTAGTGAAGCAGAAGCGAAAACTACTGTTGCGGATACCACTTCCACTTCAAAAGAAACGCTGCAAGCTTCGTCTTCTGGTGGGAAAGAGAAGGATAGGATCTTTATCACCCCCATTGCACGTCGAATGGCAAAAGAAAAGGGTATTGATGTCAGTCAGTTGAATGGAACAGGCGGTAACGGCAGAATTACGCGGCGTGACGTCGAACGCTATACCCCAACAGTGGCAATGCCGGCGTCGCAACCAATGGGCGCACTGGCCAAAGAAGAGATTGGTGCTGGATTAACCGGAATGCGTAAGACGATTGCCCAACGTCTGGTAAGAAGTCTGCAGACAACTGCTCAAGTAACGGAACACCGCAAAGCAGATGTAACCCGATTAAATGAGATGAGAGAGACAATCAAGAAAAATGTGAACCGTTCGCTTGATGGTGGTCAAATCAGTTGGAACACACTGGTTACGAAAGCTACGATTCTCGCTCTACGTGAAACCCCGGCAATGAATGCATGGTATTATGACGGAAAATATGAGCAATTGGATGAAGTGCATATTGGCATGGCAACCTCTGTAGACGATGGCTTAGTGGTTCCTGTCATCAAAAATGCGCACCAAATGACACTGACCGACTTAGGTAAGTCCATTGCTGAAGTGAGTACACAAGCGCGACAAGGTAATTTACCAAGCAATCTGTATAGTGGTTCAACCTTCACTATCACAAATTTAGGTGGGCGAAATATTGAATACTTTACGCCAATCCTTAATACACCGGAAATTGGAATTTTGGGTGTCGGAGCAATAGGGAAAGAACTCGCTTTAGAAGCAGGCGAAGTCGTTGAAAAATTAAAACTCCCGCTAAGTTTGACGTTTGACCATCAAATTATTGATGGGGACCCGGCAGCCGAGTTTTTAGATAAGATCATTGCTTATTTGGAAGATCCTTATTCCTTATTCCTATAGAACCTCAATAATAAAGAAGGTCTTCTGACCTTCTTTATTTATCTTTAATGTTCATCATATCGGTAGAGAGGAGGCATAAGGATGATCGAACAATTAACCACAGCCATGCAAGAAACTGTGCAAGAAGCGCAATCACTAGCGATACAACGAAAGCACCCTCAAATAGATATTCCACATGTTTGGCAGATCTTTTTACGTCCGGATCACTTTGCTTGCCAAGTATACAGGGACCTATCCACTCCAATTGATGCTTTTCAACAACTGATTGAGGATGAAATTGATAAAATATCGGTTTTAACAGGGACGGATGTGGAATATGGCAAAGAGATGAGTCCGCGCCTAAGTAAGTTATTCAGTCATGCGAAAGAGATTGCACTCGCTAATCAAGATAAGTATATCTCGACAGAAGTCTTTTTATTAGCGCTGTATCGCCAAAAAGGCAATTCTTTCACGAGATTCTTAATGATAAATGGCGTCCCGGAATACAAACTGGAAGAACATATTCAGCAGTTGAGAAAAGGGTCGACGGTGGCACATGAAAGTAATGAAGAAATGTACGAAGCATTAACGCAATATGCCATTAACCTTAATCAAGCCGTGATTGATAATAAGATTGATCCGATCATCGGTCGTGAAAATGAAATAACCGATATAATCCGTATTCTTTCCCGGAAAAACAAGAATAATCCTATTTTAATTGGACCTTCTGGTGTAGGCAAAACAGCGATCGTTGAAGGATTGGCGCATCGGATTGTCCAAAAAGAGGTGCCTGCAAATCTATTGGATAAAACAATCTATAATTTAGACATGAGTTCGCTTATTGCGGGAGCGATGTATCGCGGAGAGTTTGAAGAACGCTTGAAAGCGGTTTTAAACGAAATCAAGCAATCAGAGGGAGCCATTATTTTATTTATCGATGAAATCCATAATATTATAGGCGCGGGTAAATCAGAAGGGGCGATTGATGCCGGAAATATGTTGAAACCAATGTTAGCTAGGGGCGAATTGTATTGCATTGGCGCGACCACTCAGGATGAATATCGGCTCTATTTTGAAAAAGACAAAGCACTAGAGCGACGTTTTCAACGGATCCGCGTCAATGAACCTTCAATTGAGGAAACGATCGCTATCGTGACGGGCCTTAAAGAAAGATTCGAGAACTATCATGGTGTCACGGTCTCTGAAGAGGCCATTCAGGCTTCCGTAAACCTGTCGAAACGCTATATAACCGACCGGAATCTTCCAGATAAAGCGATTGATTTAGTGGATGAAGCATGCGCGGTCATCCGAATGAAGAAAAATTCGATTCCACATTCTTTATCCTCAACCAAGGATAAAATCTTGTCTTTGGAGGTTGAACTGGATAAACTGATACGAGATGGCGCAGCTGAAAGTAACCCATCAGCAATAACTCAGCTAGAAGAGGAACTTGAATCATTATATGAAAAATCGAATGACATCGCCCAACAATTGGAAAAAGAGTTGCAATTTTCAGATGCATTAAGAGAAAAACGCATGGATTTAGAAAACTTACGCCACGAATTAAGAGAGGCAGAACGTCATTATAAGGTAAGGCTAGTAACGCAGTTAAAAAATGTAGACATTCCCAAGGCAGAAGCCGATTTAAGAAAAGCAGAGCTGACCTTTCATACTGAAATTCCGATTGAAAAGCGGTTGATGTCCGAAATCGTATCTGAAAACGATATTGCTTCAGTAGTAGGGCGCTTAACGGGGATTCCGCTTGCCCGAATTGTTGAAGGTGAACGCGAGAAATTGCTTGAACTGGAAAAAAACTTACAAAAAAGAGTAATCGGGCAACCAAAGGCAGTTCAAAGAGTAGCTTCTGCAATCCTACGCTCCCGTGCCGGTGTCCAAAACCCAAAACGGCCAGTTGGTTCTTTTTTGTTTTTAGGACCGACTGGCGTTGGGAAAACGGAACTCGCAAAATCCTTAGCAGAACAGCTCTTTGATTCAGAAGATTACCTTGTGCGCCTCGATATGTCGGAATACATGGAAAAGCATACGATTTCAAGATTGATAGGTTCTCCTCCTGGGTATATTGGCCATGATGAAGGGGGCCAATTAACTGAAGCCGTCAGACATCATCCCTATTCGATCATATTGCTGGATGAAATTGAAAAAGCGCATAGTGATATTTTCAATTTATTGTTACAAGTGCTGGATGAAGGAACGTTGACCGATGCCAGGGGAAACCACATCGACTTTAAAAATACGGTGATCATTATGACGAGTAACTTAGGGTCGGATATTCTCTTAGAAGAAGTGGGATCTTCGGGCGTCATTACAGACAGCACTGAAGAGAAAATGAAACGTCTGTTACGACGTCAATTTAAACCTGAATTCCTCAACCGCATCGATGACATTATTTTGTTTTCACCTTTGACTGTGGAAGACATGCAACATATTCTTCAGAAGGAAATACGTTTGATCAATGAGCGGCTGATTAAACAAGGCATTCAAATCCACTTGTCTGATGCAGCATCTAAGTGGCTGATTGGAAGTGGTTATAATCCATCCTTCGGTGCACGTCCGTTGCAACGACTGATTAACCAAAAATTACTAACACCACTTGCCAGTTCAATCATTCAAGAACGGGTAACAAATCATTCCGTAATTGATGTGGATATCAAGGATGAAGAATTCATCTTCCGTTCTGAGAGTAGGCGTCAAGGGTAGCGGATGGCCATTTTATCGTGCCCTATCTCCTAATATTACGAGCCTACGCTTGCGACAATAAAGAGCCCCCTGAAAATGGTTAAGTTCACCATTTTCAGGGGGGCTCTATCATGCAATCGACCTCGTCAATCTTAATAAATTTCATCCAGGAACAGTCCCTGAGAAGGCACTGTCATTTCGGGATCGCTTCTGATCGTTTGGTCCTAGTCCTACCATTCTTTAGGGTCGTAGTTTAATTCCCTGAATAACGCAGCCTGTTCCTTCTTTGACAGGTAGCGCCATTGTCCGGGAGGAAGTTTGCCCAATTCAATATTCATGATGCGCATTCTTTGCAATCGGTAGACGTTGTATCCCAATTCCTCACACATGCGGCGGATTTGACGGTTGAGTCCTTGGGTCAGGATGATTTTAAAATCATATTTTGATAGTTGCTCCACTTTACAAGGCAGGGTAACCGTATCCAATATTTTGACCCCTTCTGACATCTGCTTCAAGAATTCAGTAGTGATCGGGCGGTCTACGGAAACAATATATTCCTTCTCATGCTGGTTCTCGGAACGCAAGATTTCATTGACGATATCGCCGTCATTCGTGAGCAGGATCAAGCCCTCGGAATCTTTATCGAGTCGGCCAATATGAAAAACGCGGGGGGAATGGTTGACCAAATCGACAATATTCCCCTTGACGCCTTTTTCGGTCGTGCTCGTGATGCCGACCGGTTTGTTCAAGGCAATGTAGACATAGTTGCTGGCTACGAAGAGCTGATTGCCGTCTACGCGGACATCATCCCCCGCCTCCACTTGGCTACCGATCGTTGCCCGCTTCCCATTGATCGTTACACGCCCCTCAGTAATCAGCTTGTCGGCGCCTCGTCTGGAGGCTTTGCCTGCTTCACTTATATATTTATTAATGCGCATGTGGACACTTCCTTAATCCGAATTTTATTTTATTCCTTATTAAATATTTCACAAGAAAAAGTAGAAGAGCAGTGTTTTTATAGGCTGTATGGCAAGTTGAGCGAGCAGTGTTTGTGGCAATCAATGAAAAATAGTCGAATACTTGCGAAGAACCGCAGCGTATTCGGCTATTTTGTATATCTTGCTTGGGACTATCGTCAATCGTAGTAAACTTCATCCAGGAACAGTCCGTGGGAAGGGACGGTCATCCCGGCCTCACTGCGGATTCCGCTCTTGAAGATGGCATCAATGTATTCGGGTTCCATCGTCCCGGCCCCGATTTCCAGGATCGTCCCCATCATGATCCGGACCATGTTGTAGAGGAAGCCTTCCCCTGTGAACGAAAAGTGCAGCAGATTGCCTTCTTGCTGGATTGTGATGTCGTTGATGGTCCTGACCGTCGATTTTTTCGATTTCTTGAGTGAAGAGAAACCGAGGAAGTCATGCTTCCCGACAAGTTTTTGGCAAGCCTCGTTCATCCTGTCGATATCAAGCTGTCCAGGGTAATGGTAGCTGTAGTGGCGCTCAAATGCGGAAGGCACGACATTGTTCCAGACATGGTAGCTGTATGTCTTTCCGGCTGCGTGGTAACGGGCATGGAACCTTTCCGGAACCTCCTCCAGCTCTTTGACGACAATATCGCGCGGAAGATAACGGATCAGATGGTCCCGCATCGCTGTCAAATCCATATTGGATGTCGTTTTGAAATTGGCGACTTGCCCCCGTGCGTGGGTGCCGGCATCAGTCCGACCCGAGCCGATGATTTCGATTTCTTCTCCTGTCATTGCCGACAGGATATTCTCTATTTTACCTTGAATGGTTTTGTCCGAATCCCCGAGCCTTTGCCATCCCAAGTATCTGCCGCCATCATACTCAATCGTCATTTTTATATTTCTCATTTTGTCTCCCTTAAATATCGGATTCTGGGCATCGTTGCCTGCCGTGTACTCCTGTATTATACCGAATATGATTCCGATTTGGGATGTTTTCGTATAATTCAGTCCTCAAAACTTTTTTTGTGTCACAATGATCACAAAGGATACGCTAAAGAATAGCAGTGAGGAAATGAGAAGGCAGATTACACCGTTCTGAAAGTTCAAGGAAGGATTGATTATCGGACTATTGTAATCGCTGAAGATCAGCACTTTATAGGGATCTGCATACGAGAACGGGAGCAGGTGAACAACATTTATTAAAGGATCACTCTGCAGCAAAGGAGACTCAACCAGTAGAATGGACGACAATAGGATACCTGCATTCATGAGCAGACTCCCTGTGAATAGTGAGATAAAGAAGCTGAGGGACGACAGGAAAAGGATAAACAACAAGAATAACAGCAAGGATCTGCTGTTGAATGCAGTTACTGACATGAAAGAAACGTCGACGCCATTTTGGGAATAAGCAATGGGGTAGCGGAAATCTCCTATCCCGTTCTGAGAAGCACTGATCGAAAAGGCGATAATCAGTGGAGTTACCAACGATAACGTGACGAATGCAGTAGCTGTTGAAACTTTGGCTAGGAAACTACTCCCTAAACTGCTGGGGACAACATTAAAGAAATTAATGTGATTTTTTCTTTTCTCAAAGGAATAGATAGTTGCGAACAAAAGCGCGCAAATTGAGAAAATCAAAGAACTGGAAACAGTGCCGCTAAAAATACGTGCGACGTAATTTAATGCGGGAGCAGAAGCCTGAAAGCTGTCATCTACTTTGGTTATATCGTTTTTCACTAAATTTTCAAGAACCAGGACTGCCTTCTGCTGTTCAATGATAGAGAGTCCGTTTAGGATTCCCGACTCCATGTTTTGAAGCAGCTTTTTTTCGTACGCGTATTCGGCCTTGATTCTTTCTTCATCGGTTCCTGAAATGAGAGCGTCAATATAAGCGCTCAACAGTTCATTGCGCTCAATGGTATCAGGCAGGATATGCGCTGCAGCAGGCTCTAATTCCATTTGTTTTTGTGCTTGTTCACCGTATTCTAAATTAGCCCGCAAGTATTGCAACTCATTCTCATATCGGTTTTCTTGAGCTGTGGTAAACAAAAAAAGCGGGATGGTGAAAATGAAGGTCAATAAGATGAAGCCGAAATAATTTGCTTTCTCGGCAAAGAGTTTTTTGCATTCGAAAAATATTGTTTTCATGGCAGAATCACATCCTCGGAAAGATACAGTTCATCATAGCTTTGTTTTATGTCTCGGGTGTTCTCAACTATAATAACCTTTTGCGCATGCAGGAACAGGACTTCATCACAAATTGTATGGACATTTGTCAGATCATGTGAGGAAAAAATAATGGTTTTGCCGTTTTCCTTTAGGGAGCGCAGCAAATTGTTTACTATTCTTAGACTAGTCGGATCAAGTCCGTTCATTGGTTCATCCAGCAAAAGAATCGGTGCATCACTAATCGCATACATGCCTATGAGAACATGCTGTTTCATACCCAGTGAAAGCTTCCGTATCGGGATGTTTTTATAGCTATCCATTTTTAACATACGAATGATAGCATTGGGATCTACAGAAGAATGCCAAGCGCATTTCGTAAAGTTAAAATGATCTTGAGCGGTCAGATTTGCATATAACTGGTCACTGTTTTCCAAAAAGAAAATTTGTTTGAGATATTCTTCGCGTTCGCTGTAAAAATCCAGTCCATTGATTTTCACGTATCCATCAGCAGGTTTCTTTATTCCTGCCAACGTTCGTAGCAACGTTGTTTTCCCCGTTCCATTGGGTGCAACGAGACCGATTATTTTATTTTCAGAGAATTGATCATTCATTTCTTTCACAATTATTTTTTTCCCGAAGCTAATTTTTAAATTCATGAAATCTATCATTATGAGCCACCTTTATTCTGAAAATGTTTTTTGCGCGTTTTAGAAATAATTTCCCCGATAGACACAGCTAATATTATCCAAACTCTAATGTCGTCCATTTCCAAACCCGAGGCAGATTCACCACCTAAATACGTCAGCGTGAGGATTACTGAGATAAAATACATTAAGGATAGTATCTGTCCTTTGGTAGTGACTTTATCGTCGGAATGATGTGAACGTTTGGAGAATATAGAGATAATGAATAAACCTGAGAAAATCCATATATTCAGCTGCAGAGGAATTAAATTAGACAGGAACGAATCAGGAAAGAAATCGTACACTAGCAACAGAGTCAAAAAAATGTGAACAATAAAATCAGAGTATTTCGAAAAGTTCAAGATGAATTACCTCCAGCTGGATAATTATTCCATGAAATGTCTTCTTAATTTTTCTGTGTACATATTTAGTGTAAACTAGTTATACTGTTAATAGCAAAAATGTTAATAATACGGAACAAAAAGGTGGGGTGTTGATGCAAATCGGAGAAGTACTAGGTGACATTCGGAAGAACAAGAATCTGAAATCGAAAGAAGTTTACAAAGGTATACTGAGCAGGCCTGCCATATCGCGATTTGAAAAAGGTCACAGCGATACGACTGCCGAGAAATTTCTTCAGATCCTTGAGAATTTAAATCTGTCTTTGGAGGAATTCCATTTCCTGTATGATGGAAACAAAGCGAATACGGATGCTATGATGATCAGCGCTTATTCTGAAGCCTACTACGCAAAGGATATACCAAGGTTGGCGGCTTTAGAGGAAGCGTCCCGAAATCATTTTGATGAAACTTCCCAAATCAAATATTTGCACCATGCGAGCATTATCCATCTGCTGAGGTGTAACCTCAGCGAGCTGCCATTCCCGCATAAAGAGTTGGCGGTCATAAAAGACTACCTTTTCGATTGCGAGACATGGCATTATTATGAATTGGTCTTGTTCACCAATGCCTTGGATTTCTTTCCGGAGGACGCAGTGGATGCTGTGTACGCTAGAGCCAAGGAGAAGATGACAGAGTTCAATCAGATGAAACGGTATAAAAACGAACTGTTCTCCCTCATTTCAAATATACTGGTGTTGCAGCTGGAGAAAAATAATCTGGAGAAGAGCTTGTTCTACTATGATGATTTAGAAAAGACCGTTTCCGTATCGGACAACAGGATGTACGAACATGTCATGTTGCTGTTCTTCAAGGAATTGATTGGTATCATGCAGCAGCAGGAAGATGCCCAAAAGCTGACGGACATCATCCGGACATTCAAGCTTCTGGATATGGAGCGCGTGGCTAACCAGTGTGAGGGCTTGCTGGAAACTGTAAGAAATAATAATGCGTGATCTGCATGTGCCCCTCAATCGGAGCATATACAAATCACGCATTATTCCATTCATTCATAACGTCCAAGCAACCATAGGCAATTTGTGCACTTCAGCTAAATCTATCCGATTTTTCTTATGAACTAAATGCCAAAATGTTGGATACTTATCCAGATTCATCTATTAGTATCTTGTGTATCCACACGAAATGTGCGAAGATACACTCGTTATGTCATAATGGAAGAGAAGTCAGAAACGAAAGGACGTTTTGAATGAAAATCGTGATTGCCGGTGGCGGGAAGGTTGGTTCCGTGCTCTGTTCAGAATTGGCTACACAAGAAAATGATATTATTTTGATCGAAAAAATGGAAATGCGTTTGGATAAGCTGATCAGCACGTATGATATCTCAGGCATAGTCGGAAATGGTGCCAGCTATGATATCCAACAGGAAGCAGGTGTCGCTGACTGCGACATTTTTATTGCAGTGACAGCACAAGATGAAGTGAATATCATGGCCAGCATCCTGGCGAAAAAACTCGGGGCAAAGTATACGATTGCACGCGTACGCAACCCGGAATATTCTGGGCATTTTGACTATGTCCGTGAAAGCTTGGGCATCAATCTGATGATCAATCCCGAATTGGAGTCGGCGCGGAGCATTGCGCGTATCATCAAGTTCCCAACAGTACTGAGCATCCAATCTTTTGCGGATAACCGCGTTGAGTTGATCGAAATCGAAATTGGGTCGACTGTTTCCCTTGCAGACTTATCGCTAGCCGATTTCAGGAAAAAATTCGGTGACGTACTGGTGTGTGCTATCCGCCGGAAGAATGAAACACTGATTCCCTCTGGTCAGGACAGGCTACTTGTTGGGGACCATGCCTATATCATAGGAAACAGGGCAACAATCCGTAAATTTTATAGAACGGTCTGTCCCCAAAAAACAAAAATAAACTCCGCTCTCGTGATCGGTGGAGGAAGGCTGACCTATTACTTGCTTGATTTCCTGAAAGAATACCGGATGGATATCAAAGTCATCGAACAGAGCCGGCAGACCGCTGAGGAGCTGAGCGCAGCCTATCCAAATGTTGAAGTAATACTGGGTGACGGGACGGACCAAGATGTTCTTCAACAAGAAGGTATCGAAACGTACAACGCCTTCATTTCTTTGATTGGGGTAGATGAAGAAAATATTATCGCTTCATTATATGCTATCCAACAAAATGTGGAAAAAGTGATCACCAAAGTGAATCGGGAATTATTGCTGAAAATATTTGATTCACTAGGAATGGAAACGATTATTACGCCAAAACGTGTGATTGCCAATACGATTTTACGCTTTGTTCGTAGTCTGGGAAATTCCTCGGTGTCCGATGTCGAAGCTTTGTATCGTCTGGCGGACAATGAAGTGGAAGCGATCCAGTTCAAAGTGAAAGAAACGAGCCGGATCATCCATATCCCGTTAGTAAGATTGAATACAAAACCCAATCTGCTGATCGCATATATTATCCGCAATAAAAAACTGATCATCCCCTCCGGACAAGATGTCATTAAGCCGAATGATCACGTTATCGTTGTCACGAAAGAAAAAAATTATGATGATATCGACGACATCGTTTATTAGGAAGGGGAATGCGGAATGAATGTATCGATCGTTCGTTATGTTGTGGCACGTCTGTTGCAGATTGAAGCCGCATTGATGATTTTCCCTCTTGCGGTGAGCTTGCTTTATCGGGAATCTTGGAACTATCTTTTCAGTTTTTTGTCCGTGATGATTTTTTTGGCGATACTCGGGCAACTATTAAGCTTGAAAAAGCCTGAGAATAAACGGATGACTGCCCGGGAAGGCTTCGTCATCGTCGCGATTTCCTGGATTTTGTTCTCCTTTTTCGGCAGTCTGCCTTTTGTCATTAATTCGGATATCCCTTCTTTTGTGGATGCATTTTTCGAGACGAGCAGCGGATTCACAACAACAGGTGCGAGTATTTTGGATGATGTGGAATCCTTATCCCATTCCAGCTTATTCTGGCGAAGTTTTACCCACTTGGTCGGAGGAATGGGGATTTTGGTTTTTGCCTTGGCGGTCTTGCCGCAAATCGATTCCCAATCCGTTAATATCATGAAAGCCGAAACACCCGGTCCTACTTTCGGCAAACTTGTGTCGAAATTGTCTTCTTCGGCTCGGATTTTGTATCTGATTTACCTTTCCATGACAGCCATCGTCACTATCCTGCTCTGGATTGGCGGGATGGATCTGTTTGATTCTCTGCTTCATGCTTTTGGTGTAGCTGGTACGGGAGGTTTCGGCATCAAAAATGGCAGTATCACGCCTTATGAGAGTGCCTACGTTGAGTGGGTAATCGGTATAGGTATGCTTGCCTTCGGGATAAACTTCAATATGATTTATTTATTGCTGGTAGGAAATATCAAGCAAGTATTCAAGAGTGAAGAGTTGAAGTGGTATTTCTTGATTGTGCTGGGTGCTGTGGGGCTGATTTGTATCAATCTGATAGGGTACTATGATTCAATTTCGAAATTGATCAGGGATGTTTTTTTCACGGTATCTTCTGTCATTACGACAACCGGATTTACGACAGCAGACTTTGGTTCCTGGCCGTTATTTTCCCAGATGGTGATTTTGTTGCTGATGTTTTTTGGGGCATGTGCGGGTTCTACGGCTGGAGGATTGAAGATTTCGCGTGTCGTTGTCTATGTTAAGATTCTGGTTGCGGAAATCAAACGTGTCGCGCAGCCGAATCGGATCGTGGTTGTTCAATATGATCAAAAGCCTTTGGGGACAAATACGAAGCACGGTGTAGCTAATTATCTGATCATCTACTCGGTAGTCTTTGCAGCAGTGTTCATGCTCATCAGTCTGGATGCGCCGGACTTTTTGTCGGCTTTCAGTGCAGTAGCGGCAACGTTCAATAATATCGGTCCTGCTTTGGGAGCAGTCGGACCGGCATACAGCTACAGCAAATTGCATGATTACTCAAAGATTTTGTTGTCTTTCACGATGCTTGCGGGGCGGTTGGAAATTTTTCCGATTTTGATCCTTTTTGCACCGCGTACATGGAAAAAATAGAAATAAGAGGCGTGGATAGCGCGGCCAACCGTGCTTGATCATGAAAAATTCAAAAAACTGATGCTGACATAAAGTCGACATCAGTTTTTTGCTGTAAGGTGTCCCGGTAAGTGCTCAGATAGAGCGGGAACTTCTTGGCGATAATGAAGCTTGGTAAGCTTGATCCACTTTCGCCAACATCTGATAGACCGCTTCATAACTTTCGCACACATCATCCGGAACTGTGTAGTTATTCGAAACCGCGCGCAATTTTATGAATTCCTCGTTCAGGTCTGGTTTTTTTGTGTCGGCTGTTAGGGTCTTTTCGAGGATCGCGTTGAATAGCTGGTGAACATCATGGAATTCCGGGTGATTTTTTCCATGTACACGGGCTACAATCGGCACGTATTGTTCCAATGTTGGAAAGAGAGCTTCCTTCACTTCTGTAAATGTGGGTTGATTGGACATCTGAGATCCTTCTTTCTGAGTTCTGATGCTTTCATTATAATGCTGATCCGCCAAAAGATACTTGATCTGTGTCAAGAAAAAGAAAATCGATACGACGCTCTTTCGAAATTGGCTGGAATATCCTGGATAGCGAATTGATACCGCCTTCATATCATTTGGCGGTATAATGAAGTCAAAGGGTGAAGAAGTGGACTACAAGACGTTTGTTGCCATGATTGAGGAAGGGAGTGTGGAATCGGTGCTGGTGGAGGATAGCCGCATCGAATTCACGGCACTGAATGATGAAGGCGAGGAAGCTGTCTTCATAACTGGTCGAATGGAAGATCCGGCGCTAACTGAGAGACTACTGGCCACGAATGCGAAGTTTACCCAGGAAATTATCCCGGAAGAATCCCCACTGTTGAATTTCTTCCTGATTTGGATTCTGCCCATGGTGTTGTTGTATGCGTTCTGGAACTTTATGATGCGCAGGCTGCAGGGAAGAGTCGGAGGGCTCGGCGGCAGCGAAATGAAATTCGGCAAAAGCAATGTCATGGTTTATGCTGCATCTGAAACAGGAAAAACATTTGCGGACGTAGCAGGCCAGGATGAAGCGAAAGAAGCACTTTGGGAAGTGATCGATTTTCTGCACAATCCCCAAAAATACCGGGAAATCGGGGCGTAGATGTCGAAAGGGATTCTGCTTGTCGGACCTCCGGGAACCGGCAAAACGCTGCTTGCGAAAGCTGTCGCGGGAGAAGCCAAAGTTCCGTTCTTTTCGATATCGGGGTCAGAATTTATGGAGATATTTGTCGGTGTCGGAGCAGCCAGGGTGCGGGATCTGTTCAATCAAGCCCAGGCAAAAGCCCCCTGCATCGTCTTCGTTGATGAAATCGATACGATCGGCAAGAGCCGTAACCTGTCTGGAATCACCGGAAATGATGAGCGGGACCAAACGCTCAACCAATTGTTGAATGAAATGGACGGTTTTTCCTCGGAAAAAGGCGTGGTGATCCTGGCGGCAACGAACAAACCTGAAGTTCTTGACAAAGCGCTGTTGAGGCCAGGGCGTTTTGACAGGCGCATTCCACTCGAACTGCCGGATATTGCCGGCAGAGAGGCGATTCTGAGGGTGCATGCAAAAACAGTCAAAATGACGGAGGATGTTGATTTGAAAGGAATCGCAAAGTATACACCCGGCAGCTCCGGGGCTGACCTTGCCAATTTGATAAATGAAGGCGCTCTCCATGCCGTAAAGGAAGGACGCAGCGAGATCACTCAATCCGATTTGGAGTATGCTTTGGAAATCATTCTGGCCGGCTACCAACGGAAAAATGCGATCCTCTCGAAAGAAGAAAAATTGGCGATTGCCTACCATGAAATCGGCCATGCGATTGTTGCAGCAAAACAGACAGATTCCGCACCAGTCAATAAAATCAGCATCATCCCAAGGACATCCGGTGTGCTCGGATACACGATGCAGTCGGAAGAGACAGACCAAATACTGATGAGCCGGGAAAAATTCCTGAATAAAATCGTCACCTACATGGGCGGACGCTCTGCCGAGGAGGTCATCTTGAATACGGTCACCTCCGGGGCGGAAAATGACATAGAGGCCGCAACAGCGATTGCGAGAGCGATGGTCACACGATACGGGATGAGTGAAAAATTCGACATGATGGCTTTGGAAACGATCAATAATCCTTATCTGGGAACGGATGTAACCTCACTCGTATCGAATGAAACCTCTGCGAAAATCGATGATGAGGTTCTGCGCATCATCACATTCGCCCACGAAAAAGCCAAAGAAATCATCCGGGAGAACGTACCGAAAATGCATGAGCTTGCAAACTACCTGCTCGAAAAAGAAACCATGACCGGCGAGGAATTCATGGAAATGCTAGAGGAAAAAGATGATGGAGGCTAATGAATCGAGTTTTTACATTTTTTTGCGATTTGTGGCATAATAAACATCATAAGTATGGAAAATAGATTCAGGAAGTTTCAGAAAGGGGTCAGTATGAAAAATACGAAAATATTTGGAATGTCGTTTGCCAGCGTTTATCCGTTGTATATCAAGAAAGCCGAGAAAAAGGGCCGCACGAAAGAAGAAGTCGATGAAATCATTTTCTGGCTGACCGGATATGATGAGGCAACTCTGCAGCAACAGTTGGAAAACAAAGTTGATTTCGAAACTTTTTTTGCACAGGCACCCCAGTTGAACCCTAAAGTTTCGCTTATCACAGGTGTCATTTGCGGATACCGCGTCGAAGAGATCGAAGACAAACTTATGCAAAAGATCCGTTATCTGGATAAGTTGATCGACGAATTGGCAAAAGGCAAGGCATGGAGAAAATACTAAGAAAATAGGCTATACGTGCAAGCAAACCATAAAATAAACAGGCTAATGGAGGAAACAGGATGGAATTCAAAAATGTTACAGTGATCAAGGAAGCAAATGTGTATTTTGATGGGAAAGTGACCAGCAGAACGGTTTTGTTCGAAAGCGGAGAGAAAAAGACACTTGGCTTCATGTTGGCAGGCGAGTACGAATTCAACACTGATGCAGAGGAAATAATGGAAGTCCTGGGTGGCGATATGTCGGTTATGTTGCCGGGTGAAGCGGAATACACGCTTTACAGCAAAGGCCAAAGCTATGTTGTTCCGGCAAACTCATCCTTCAAGATGATTGTCGAGAAATATGTGGACTATTGCTGTTCATACAAAAATGACTAAATCTGAAACACCACGTATACAGTAACCGTCTGGCAATACAGCCAAACCAACTGATTTTAAAAAAATAAAAGAATACATGATGAAAATTCGCAATCATTTGTTTGATTGCGGATTTTAAAATATATACTCGATTATCTGATCGACGTTAGCTATGTCCTGAACAGGCAATCTGTCAGCGAATTCAATTTTTCTGGCATGAAAATTCAAAGATTTGAGTTGGGAAATGACGATTTGACCTGTGACAACCATTTCTTTCGGCAACGTATATCGAGTAGGAATGTTTTTTATTGTCGAAGTGATGGGGCAAATAACCGCAAACAAGGTGGAACGATTAAATTCGTATCTTGAGACAACCAGTCCCGGCCGACGTTTCTTGATTTCATTTCCTGAAGATGGGTCAAAATTTACCCAGACGATATCGCCTTTCTTGGGGATGTACCTATCGGAAGCGTTCATCAGAATAGTTCTCTCCCTTCAGGAGATAAATTATTCCACTCATCTTTTTCGTAAAAAGCTCCAGCTTCGGACAAAACAAAGGGATCATCAATTTTTGGAACCAATGTGATTGTCCCATCTGGTGAATAGATTACGACATATTCTTTATTGGGTTCTAATTTTTCGCCATTGTGAAGCGGCAGGGTGACAACTACGGAACTTCCTTGCAGTCTGGACTTTGTAATTAGCATGTTTCTCACCTCTTATGAATAATTATACTCGACAACACTCAGTCACGCAAAGTGCACTATCGGCACATGCTAAAAAAGTAAATTTAGGAATATAATCGATTTATGGAGTCGATGACCCTAGGGAAGTCAGCCGACAGAACAATGGAATTCAGGAGGGATACGGTGATGGATATGACGAATTATGCCATCATGACCATCATCGAACTCGAGAATAAAACATAATATTGCGTACAATAGTATCCAGTGCCTCAAAAAAGATAGACGATACCAGAGCATCCAAGCTTTGGTCTCGTCTATCTTTTTAAATCGTGATGCTGTTGATGAAGCGGGCGATCCTTGGATCGGTTGTGCTTGCGAAGAAGTCCTTGGTCGGGCCGTCGAAGCCGACTTTGCCGTCCTCCAGGAAGAGCATGCGGTCCGCTGCTTCCCGGGCGAAGTCAAGGTTGTGCGTCACGATGATCATGGATAGCTTTTCGGAAGCGAGCTCCTTCAAGACGCGCAGCACTTCCGCTTCCAACTCGGGATCAAGGGCGGAAGTGGGTTCATCGAACAGGACGAAATCCGGTTCCATAGCCAAGGAGCGCGCGATGGCGACTCGTTGTTGTTGACCGCCCGACAGTTGGTCCGGGTAATGATCCAGTTTGTCGGCCAATCCCACTTTGGTCAACAAGTTTTTGGCTCTAGCTGTTGCTTCTGTTTTCGAGAGTTTCAGAACCGTAATCGGGCCTTCGATGACATTTTCCAATACCGACAGATGCGGGAAGAGGTTGAAACTCTGGAATACCATCGCCGTTTCTTTGCGGATCTCCATCATCGTTTCTTTCGATATTTTGGAGCTGAAATCGACCTCGAGATTGCCGTTTTTCAGAATGCCGCTTTCTGGCACTTCCAGCAAATTCAAGGTACGCAACAGCGTTGACTTGCCTGAACCGGATGGCCCGACGATGACGGTCGTTTCGCCAGTTTTGAAAGTTAATGAGATATCCTTGAGGGCATGAAAGTCACCGTAGGATTTTTGGATATGTTTGATTTCGATCATGTCGTCACGCCTTTTTCAGATATTTGGAAGTTCTGATTTCCAATTTGCCCTGGATCCAAGTCAACACGGTACTGATAAGGAGGTAGATCACAGCCACTTCCATATACAGAATCAGTGGTTCATAGGTAACGGAAGCGAATTGCTGCCCGACCATCGTCATTTCAATGATCGTGATGCTGGATGCCAGCGAAGTCGATTTCACCAGAGAAATGAAGTCGTTCATGACAGCCGGTAAGGCAATCCGGACGGTCTGCGGGAAGATGATCCTTTTCAGGACCTGTCCGTGCGTCATTCCCAAGGAGTCAGCCGCTTCCCATTGCCCTCTCGGGATGGACAGGATCGCGCCGCGGATGGATTCGGCCGAATAGGCGCCGCTGTTTAAGGCAAAAGTCAGGATAGCGGCGGTCCACGCATCCAAGGTGATGTTCAGCTTCGGCAAACCGAAGAAGACGATGAACAATTGGATCAAAAGCGGGGTGCCGCGGAATACCCAAACGTAGAACCAAGCCAGCCCTTTTAATATCTTGCTTTTCGAAATCCGCATGACTGCAGTAAGAACCGCCAGTACAAGGGACAAGGCAAAGGAAATCAGCGCCAAGGGGATGGTGACGGTAAACCCTGCTTCCAGAATTGGCCATAGGGCGTTTTCGATTATGGATAATGTATGCTGCAAAATTTACTCACCGTTCCTTTTTATATTAAAAATTAAAAAACTATTCAATGTCCAAAAGCGCATCACCGCAAGTGGTTCACGAGATACCAAATTGTAACACGCATCCAACGATGATGGTTAGCTTCAAGGATTAACCATCCATAAATCAGATAAATCGTACCGATTGAGCTCTAATCTGCGCAATCGGTACGATTTCGTATATGTGAGACGGAACGAGCCCGTTCAGCTTTTCTTAGTTGTTCGCGCCGACGCTGATGTCTTCGCCTAGGTATTTTTCGAAGATTGCTTTAAAAGTGCCGTCTTCTGTGCGGGCTGCGATGATTTCATTCAGTTTAGTCTGGAAATCTGTGTTTTCCTTTTGCAGGATGATGCCGACTTTATCGTTTGTAGGCAGTTTTTCATCAATCAGACGCAAAGTGGAGTCTGGATATTCTTCAAAGTAAGTCAAGAAAGTGATGTAATCATTGATCGTTCCGTCTGCACGGCCTGAAGTGATCAATTCGACTGCTTGATTGAAGCCGTCGACAGGGACGATTTCAGCACCAAGGTCGCGGGCGTTCTGTGCGTAATTGCTTGTAGTGGATTGGGCTGATTTTTTGCCGCTGTAGTCATCCAAAGTTTGAATGTCGGAGTCTGCACTGACCGCCAATTGGCCATAGGACTCGAAATAAGCATCGGTGAAGTCGTAGACCGCTTGTCGTTCTTCGGTCACGCCGACGTTGTTGATGACGATATCGTATTTATTGACGTCCAATCCGGCAATCAGGGAATCCCATTTCGTTTCGACAAAGACAGGTTCCACACCTAAATCTTCCGCAATGACTTCTGCGATTTCCACTTCGAAACCGACTAAGTCTCCGGTTTCTGTATCATGATAGCTGAACGGAGGGTAAGTGCCTTCCACGCCGATGCGCAATTGTTTGTTTTCTTCGATCGTCTTCAAGACATTTGCTGTTGCGGCAGTGCTGGATGCTGTAGAGGCACTGTCCGAACTTGAGTCGGTTGTTGTTGCGCCGCAAGCCGCCAAAGCCAAGCCGGCTGTACCCACGAATAAGATTTTTGATAATAGTTTCTTCATTATATTCACTCCTGTTGTTTTTTTTGAATAGTTGCCGGTCATTCGACCGAAAAAACGCCCCACATGGTTATTGCTGGTGATGGTGGACCGTAAACCGACATTCCTTACTTTTTGTCGCTCGAAGGCATGAGGAAATCTTATCACCAGCGTATGTAAGAAGCAAATAGTTAAAAACGAACAGCATTGATAGGTAAAACCGATCACCTAAGTATTATGCATCATGAAAATCATGCCGCGATTAAGATGCTTATCGGCCCCCACGAGAATCGTGTATAATATAAGAAAAAACAAGAGATTCGCTGATCAAGAGAGCGAAATGGAACCAGGGGGAATTTGTATGGGAGATGGATTGAAAAGGTTGATCCAAGCGGCGCAACAACTGGAGGAAGCGGATCTTATCATTCAAAATGGAACCGTAGTGGATGTGTTTTCGCTTGAGACCTTTGAGGCTGACGTCGCGATCCGGGACGGTCGTATCGTCGGCATCGGTACCTACCCGAACGGAAAGCAAGTGGTGGATGCTACAGGCAAGTTCATTCTGCCGGGTTTTATCGATGGGCATATTCATATTGAATCGACGATGGTGACACCGTCGCAATTTTCACGGGCGCTCATCAAACACGGTATTACGACCGTTGTGACCGATCCTCATGAAATTGCGAACGTCGCAGGGACAATCGGAATCGACTTTATGCTCGAGGACGCCGCCAATGCCGACATGGATATTCTGATGAAGCTGCCTTCGTGTGTGCCGGCAACGCCCTTCGAGCAGAACGGCGCGACGCTGACTGCGGATGATCTCCGCCCTTATTTGACCCATCCGACCGTCATTGGCCTGGCGGAAGTGATGGATTATCCAGCTGTCTTGGATGCAGACCCGGACATGCTGGAAAAAATCCGCATGACGACAGAAGCTGGGATGATGGTCGATGGACATGCGGCCGGTTTGACTGATACTGCGCTGAATGTGTACAGCACAGCCGTAATCCGCAATGACCACGAGGCGGTGACGGCGGAAGAAGCAATGGCACGCGTACGCCGTGGCATACACGTATTGGTGCGCGAAGGTTCAGCCGCGAAAGATTTGCTGGCGTTGTTGCCGGCCATCAACGAAAGGAACAGCCGTCGTTTTTCATTCTGTACGGATGATAAGCATCTAGACGAGTTAGCCGAAGAGGGAACCATCAATTATGCCGCCCAGCTTGCGATCCAACAAGGCTTAGATCCGCTGATCGCGATCCAGATGGCTACGCTCAACAATGCGGTGTGTCACGGTATCCAGGACAAAGGCGCCATCGCACCAGGTTATGTTGCGGACATCTTGATTACGGACAGTTTAGAGAGGCTGAGCCCGGAAACGATCATCAAAGACGGGCGCGTGCTGAATTTGGATGAGCTGAGAAATGTCCATGCTGTTGTCCCGCAAGCTGTACGATCATCGCTTCATTTAAAGAAAGTAACAAAAGTCGACTTGCAGATTCCACTCTTGGAAGGCCAAAAAGCTTGGGTTATCGGCATTGTGCCGGGAAGCATCATTACACAGAAAAACGCAAGGGATGTGCAGACGGAAGACGGATTTTTTGTTGCGGATCCGCAAAATGATCAACTGAAGATGGTTGTGTGCGAGCGCCATCACCAAACCGGCAGCATCGGTGCTGGCATCGTCAGTGGTTTAGGTCTGAAACGGGGCGCAATCGCTTCGACAGTAGCCCATGATTCGCATAATCTGGTCGTGGCCGGAACCAACGATGAAGACATGCTGCTGGCGATCGAGGAAGCGGAACGGATGCAAGGCGGACTCGTTATCGTGGATGGCGGCAAAGTATGGGCTTCAGTCCCGCTGCGGGTCGGAGGTATTATGTCGGAAAAACCGTATGAAGAAGTGATCAAGGAATTGCATCAGTTGCACGGGCAGTTGGCTACGCTGGCGGAGGAAGGACAGAACATTTTCATGATTCTTTCGTTCCTGTGCCTGCCGGTCATTCCGCGGCTGAAACTGACGGATAAAGGATTGTTTGATGTGGATTCCTTCCAGCATATCGAAGTGGGGATTCCGATGTAAGGTCACTTACTTCAGTGCGGTCCGGAAAGGCGGTGGTCCTTTATGGCGATTTCATTTGGTGCATTCATTCAGTTGCCGCTGACGAGCCCGGCTATTGCGGTGACGGTGGTCTTGACGTTGGGCGTGGTTTTGGTGAACGGGTGGACGGATGCGCCGAACGCCATCGCCACCTGCGTTTCGACACGAAGTATGACCCCGCGCAATGCCATCTTGATGGCGGCAGTGTTCAATTTTTTTGGTGTCTTTGCGATGACTGCAGTCAATGCGAAAGTTGCCCAGACGATGGCGAAGATGGTTGATTTTGGCGGAAATACGGAAGATGCGGTCGTGGCGCTGTGTGCGGTGCTCTTTGCGATTGTGGTATGGGCCACTGCCGCTTGGTATTTTGGCATTCCGACAAGTGAAAGCCATGCCTTGATTGCTGGGGTGTCTGGGGCTGCGATTGCGTTGCAAGGCGGTATCGATGGAATCAATGGTGCGGAATGGATTAAGGTTCTGTATGGATTGCTGCTTTCCACCGTTCTTGGGTTGTCTCTGGGCTTTCTGGTCGTGAAGCTTGTCGGCGCGCTGTTCAAAGACATCGAGCGGCAAAGCACGACCATATTCTTCCGCAACAGCCAAATCGCCGGTGCGGCAGCGATGGCCTTCATGCATGGGGCCCAGGACGGCCAGAAATTCATCGGGATTTTTCTGTTGGGCATCGCTTTGGCGCAAGGGAATGCCGCGACCGATTTCATTATCCCGGTCTGGCTGATGCTGTTGTGTTCCACCGTCATGGCCTTGGGAACGGCAATTGGTGGCGGGAAAATCATCAAGACGGTAGGGATCAATATGGTGAAGCTGGAGACCTATCAAGGATTCAGCGCTGATTTTGCCGGGGCCTTGAGCCTCTTGACGGCTTCCCTGTTTGGGTTGCCGGTGAGCACGACCCACACGAAGACAACGGCTATCATGGGAGTGGGCGCAGGCAGGCATTTGTCGAGCATAAACTGGTTGACGGTCAAGGAAATGGTTTTTACGTGGGTATTGACGTTTCCAGGCTGCGGGCTTGTCGGTTATTTGATGGCCAAACTGTTCATTCGGATATTTTAGGGGGTTCCGGTTATGTTCAAAAAGAAGACGGAAAAGTTGGATTATTTCGATGAGTTCATAAAGCTTGCCGAATGGGGCGTCGAATCGGCGGAATTCCTGAAGCTGGTGCTGGAGGATTATCCGGTCGCTGATCTCAGCCAAAAATTAGACGAGATACATGAAATTGAACACAATGCCGACCTCGCGAAATACAGGCTGATGCGCTATATGTACAACGATCTGTTGCCGCCTTTCGACAGGCAGGATGTGATTGCGCTGGTAACCAGTCTGGACCATGCCATTGACATGATTGAGGATGTCATGATCCATATTGAGATTTATCAACCACAAAACATCACCCCGGAAATCAATCAATTCCTGGATCTGGTCGAAAAATCCGCAGAAGAATTGCTAACGGCGGTGCGGCTACTGAAAACCTACAAAAAGTCACAAAAAGAGATCCACGTAGTCATCGACCGGATCAACGCCTGTGAGAAGGAAGGCGATCTGCTCTACATCCACTCCATGCGCGACCTCTATCAGAGCAATGCGGATGCCGTCAGCATCGTTATTCTGGGGAAAATCTATGAATCATTGGAGGATTGCTGTGACGCCTTCAAGGACGTGACCAAATTCGTGGAAGAGATTGCGTTGAAGTACGCTTGATCTGTGGTGGTTGTCCGATAATGTGGAAGAATCGGACAAGTGTAGTGAGTTAGTCTTGCTGGTTGTCCGATAATGCGGAGGAATCGGACAAGCGGAGTAAGTTTGATTTGCTGGTTGTCCGATAATGCGGAGGAATCGGACAAGCGGAGTGAGATTGTCTTGCCGGTTGTCCGATAATGTGGAAGAATCGAACAAGTGGAGTAAGTTTGATTTGCTGGTTGTCCGATAATGCGGAGGAATCGGACAAGCGGAGTGAGATTGTCTTGCCGGTTGTCCGATAATGTGGAAGAATCGAACAATCAGAGCGAGTTGGTAGCGTGAATGCCCGCCATAACTGTTTTAAAGGGTTATTTCTGAGCGTAAAATCAAGTCCCATACATAAATAAATAGGGCGGCATCAAAACCAGAATAATCCTTTCTGGTTTTGATGCCGCCTTATTTAGCTATATGGTCAAAAAGATGCCATCAACTATAATCTGTTGTCCATGTACCGAAATTATTGGTCTAAGGATAGATCCAGTTCTCCAGTGGAATAACGGATATGTCCGTCCCAGTTTCTTGCATGCATACTGATGCCGTTCATGTGATGGTCGTCTTCCGTGTGGTGACGGAGATGAGTGGCATGGCTACGTACATACTGACCGTGATTTTCATATGTCACCGTATCCATCATCGCTGCATCTACGGGAGTTGCGACAGCAAAGGTTGTCAAGGCAGTAAAAGAAATCAGGCCAATCATCAAATATTTTTTCTTCATGAATAAGTTCTTCCTTCCTATGTATACTGACTATAGTTTATGCGGCTGTTTCAGTCTTGTTGATCGGACAAAAGAAACGATCAGCAACGCGGGATCGCTTGATCCTTCTTCAGTATACTAAGGAAGTGTGTAGAACAGATGTAGTTAAAAAATAAAATATATGGATTCGCGATTAGTTGAATTTTGCGCAAGGGTATGACATAATATATTTGAAAATTAAATAACTTCTTTATCAAGAGAGATCGAGGGACTGGCCCGATGACATCTCAGCAACCGACCAATGCGCGAGCGCAATGGCACGGTGCTAAATCCTGCAGAGCAATCTGAGAGATAAGAAGAGCAAAGCGACATTCCCGACTCTTCTTGTTTAAAGAAGGGTTTTTTGTTTTCAAAAAAACAATCTGGAGGGAAAGATGATGACGATGACAAAAGAACAATTCGGGCGCTGCGAAAGAATGGAAGCGGCAGGCGGCCCAAAAAGCCAATCCGAGGCCATGCTCTATCATCAGTACAAGCAGCAAAAACAACAACTGGAGGATGCAAGACAGCTCGGAAAGGAACAGTTCCAGAGTGACATACTCGAAAAATTATTGGAAGTGCAGCAGCTTGAACGCAGCATCGAAAAGCTGCAAGGACAGCTTCAGAACGAGAGGATTACCCTGGAAAACATGACTGGAACGCTAATGTTGTTGGGGGACGAAATGTAGAGGGACCGACCGGAGATATGCCAAGCAGACTTTTCGGCATATTTGGCAACTTATAATCATTTTTGTGGAGGAGTCGAACGGATGAATCATATTTCTCGCGGGGCACCGGCTAAATATGCCCATTTTCCTAATATCGAAAAAATTGGTCATTCAGAGAGAGTTTCTTGCGGTACCTGCGCATTTTACGACCGGAGTGATCGATCCTGCAAGAAGCAGCCTGTCTTTGTTCCGGAGATCGGCTATAACTATTGGAAATATTGCAAGCATTTCCAGCTAGATAGAGAGTATGCCTCCCAAAGTAATCTATCCTTTGTGGAAAGAAACTGGATGGGTGCAACAAAAAAGAAGAACAATAACAAAAAGAAAAATGAAAAATCACCGAAAGAAGCAGCACCTCAAAAGAGCAAAGAGCCTCCCAAAAAATCAGAATGGTTGGACTGGAAGATTTCTGTGTATGACTATGAGGATAAGGAAACGTACAGTTACAGGGTTGTCCAATCACCGAACAGCAACTTAGATAAACACCAAGTCAGCAAAGATTCCGTTCTTTTCCAAGAAGCGAAAAAAGCGCAGCCCGGAACAGATTTCAAAGTGAATGGTTTCAGGTACAAGCTGATCAGTAAGAAGAAATGCTAAGCATATTCGGAATGAGATTCAAGGAACGACATATTTTTGATTCACTCAAAAGGAGGAATGGACATGGAACTGAAGATGAAGCGTATCTACGAATCTCCTGAGGAAACAGATGGCTTCAGGATCTTGGTTGATCGGTTGTGGCCGCGTGGAGTCAAGAAGGAGGCCGCGCAGTTGGATGCATGGCTGAAGGACAGCGCGCCTTCGCCGGATTTGCGCAAATGGTTCGCCCACGATCCCGATAAATTCGCCGCCTTCAAGGAACGGTATGAAGAGGAACTATTGACGAACCCGCCGACCGCTGCTGCTGTAGCCGAGATCCTGAAACAGCTGACAGAGACCGACGTCACGCTGGTCTACGCTGCGCGGGATCCGGAGATCAATCATGTCGTCGTGCTGCGGGATTTTGTGGAAAGCCAGCGGAAATAAGCAACTATAGAATGCGGAAGAAGCCGCCCTTGGCCAAGGGCGGCTTCTTCCGGTTGGGTGTGCTGCCTCAGTCGGCTTTCGGAGCAGCGTCAGCGTCCGTTCAGTCGACATAAGTGTTTTGTCTCGCGTTTCAGTGGGGATGGGCATGCAGAACAGTCGACGCTAGCCCAAGCTGTCGGCTTTCGGAGCAACCGCGCAGTACAATCAGCCAACAAACATGCGTCATCTCGGCTTTACGAAGAAAAAACAGTGCCGAATGACCGACGCCGCCGAACACCCATCACACTTTACTGCTGTCCCCGAACTGCTTCCGGTATTTCAAAGGCGGCAGCCCGTAGCTGCGCCGGAATTGCTCCACGAAGTAGCTGGTCTGGTTGTAGCCGACCGCTTCGCTGATTTCGCTGATCGAGAGGTCGGTGCCGATGATCAGGTTTTTGGCCAGAAAGAGCCGATGCTTGGCGACGTATTTCATCGGGGATGTCTGAGTGTACTTCTGGAACAGTGCCGTGCAGCGGTTTTTGTTGATTAAGGCATGGTTGGCCAGATCAGCAACGGTGATCGGACTTTGGTAATGTGCTTCTACATATGCTAGCAGTCTGTGGAATAAATTTTGATCCTCAAAATCGGCCGTTTTGCCGGACCCACTGGACGACTGCATGATTTCCTCCAGGCAGTCCGAAAGCAGGTTGATGATGGAAAAGTAGGGGATGGATCGGTCGCTTGCCGCCAGGATCCGGTGCAGCCGGGCCGTCATTTCCGGAGACAAAGCCAGCAGCCGATAGCTGAAGGCCTCTTTTTCCAACAGCGGCAGAATGTAGTCCTGAAGCACTTTTGGATGGAAAAAATCCGGCTCGAAATTGATGCAGATGGCGGCTGCATCGCCTGCGATTGTCCGGGATCGGTGCAGTTGCCCGCGGTTGATGAGCAGGAGTGTATCGTCCGATAACGGAAACGTCTCCTCGTTCACCGTGAATGCCAACGTGCCTTCATGGACCCAGACAGCCTGCAGTTCCTTGTGCCAATGCAGCGGAATCGTATCGTGGCGCAGATGCTGAAAATGCTGGCGAAGCAGTGTCAGATTGAAGTCGTTGGAAGGGAAAAGGACGTCCTCTTCCAAGTGATTTCTGAAATGGATCGGCATCGTTTTGCCATCGACTTTGCTTGCAACGATGCGGTTGTTGTCTGTAATGGGATCAGTAAAATCGTTCATCTGGATCGCTCCTTCTTCGTTCGGTTCTGCAGCTTTTCTGATATTATCATAACAATTTCGATCTTCCTCTAGCAAATCCGGCAATAGAATTTACACGAATCTGATAAAAATAAATAGGCAATTGATAGAACCAGTCAGATCAGCCGACTATAATGAATCCATACAAAAGATAATCACAGAAATGGGAGCGGGCAATATGAGCAACAAATTAAAAGGAATTTTATTGGCGGCGGGCGGAGGCAGCCTGTGGGGGATCTCCGGAATTTTGGCGCAACTGCTGTTCGCCGACTATACGGTCTCGTCCGAATGGCTGGTAAGCACGCGCCTCCTGATGGCGGGAATCCTGATCCTTTTCTATAGCCATGCCGTGAAGCGGGAGGGTATTTTCGTGATTTTTCGTCAAAAAAGGGACATCATCCGCCTTCTGTTGTTCGCGGTGTTCGGTATGGTCGCCTGCCAGTATTTGTTTTTCAAAGCAATCGAGATGAGTAGCGCATCATTGGCTGCCATTCTTCAGTTTACGGCACCAATTTTTGTCTATTTATATATGCTGGTAAAGAAAGAGAAACGCTTCAATCCGGCTGAAGGCGGATTGGTTCTGGCGACTTTTGCAGGCGTGCTGCTGATCGTGACCAAAGGGGATTTCAGCCAAATCGCGGTTTCGCCGCTTGGCCTGGCACTCGGCATCGGGTCTGCTATCGGCGTGGCCTTTTACACCCTGCAACCGCGCCTGATTCTGAAAAAATACGGATCCCCCGTGGTCGTGGGTTGGGGTATGTTCATCGGTGGCGTGCTGTTCCAGTTCATCCACCCTTTTTGGGCCCCCGGATTCGCGGTGACAGCGCAAAGCATGCTGCTGACCGGTGCGATCATCCTCTTCGGCACGGCTGTCGCCTTCCTGGCGTATCTGGAAAGCGTGAAATACATAGAAGCCTCCTTGGCGAGCGTCATGACCGCATTGGAGCCGTTGCTGGCGGCGGTACTTTCGGTGCTGGTTTTCGGCACCTCATTCGGGCTTTTTGAATGGTTGGGCATTGCGATTGTTTTGGGATCTGTACTGCTGCTGTCGAATTTCAGCCGGTTCAAAGAAAAAAGCCCTTCCCGGGAATGCGGAAAAGGAATCTTGTAAAAACAAAGCAAGCAGCAGGCGACTCCTTAGCGCCGGCTGCTTGCTTTAAATTACTTTGGCTATTTTTGTTCCAATACCACGCGGTAATAATCATCATCGCCTTTGAAAACCAATTTGATTTGTAGTTCCCTTTCGGAAAGTTTCGGGTCGACAAAAGTATTCGTTTCGTCGGATACTTTTTCTTTAATGTCGTCGAGGGAATCATAATAGGCTACAATGAATGGTTCATGCTCCGAATCAAAATCCGCGAGTTGTTCCAAAAAGGCCGTTTCGTCGTCGATCACTTCCGTGCTGATGACTTCTGAACTTTCGCTGACTGATGATTGCGTGACTTCGGTTTCAGGCGTTTCTTCTGCGCCATTCGAACAGGCCATAAGCAACAATACAAGCGGAAGAGCTAAGTAGGCTTTCATTTGCAAGTTGATTCCTCCCATTTCCAGATTGTTTTAATATTAAGTATAACCTAGTCATGTTGATAATAGAAATAATGTTAACAATAAGAAACAAAAAATAGGCCGTGGGATAAAATCCAGGAAATTGATCGAAGGAATTCCGGTTTTCCATCGTTATCGCTTGACTTAACCTTAACTTTAAGGAGTATGCTCTTTCTACAAGAGCGAGAATGCTGCTTTTGAATAAAAAAGCATAATGGAGGAAAAATAGATGGTACTAGCGAGAGCAAGAGCAGTCGACGGTCCGGACAAACCGTTCCGATTTGCTGAAATCAAGAGACGGGAATTGGATGAACAGGACGTTCTGATCGAAATCAAGTTTGCGGGTATCTGCCATTCGGATATCCATACAGCCCATGGTGAGTGGGGACATGTGCACTATCCGCTCGTTCCTGGGCATGAAATCGCGGGATTGGTCACCGCAGTCGGTCCTGGCGTAACGAAATATAAAATTGGGGATCGCGTTGGTGTCGGCTGCATGGTTGATTCCTGCGGAGAATGCGAAAATTGTTTGCGCGGGGAAGAGCAGTACTGCCTGAAAGGCAATGTCCCGACTTATGCCGGAGTCGATAAATACGGCGAACCGACACAGGGCGGCTACTCGACGCATATCGTCGTGACCGAAGATTTTGTTGTGCGCATTCCGGACAACATCGGTCTGGACGCCGCAGCGCCGCTGTTGTGCGCCGGCATCACAACCTACTCACCATTGAACCGTTGGCAGGCCGGCCCCGGCAAGAAAGTCGCCGTGATCGGACTGGGCGGATTGGGGCACATGGGCGTCAAAATCGCGCATGCGATGGGGGCTGAAGTCACCGTCCTTTCGCAAACGTTGAGCAAAAAAGAAGACGGACTGAAGTTCGGGGCGCAGCATTATTACGCCACCAAGGATCCGGAAACATTCAAGGAATTGGCCGGCAGCTTTGATTTGATCATCAATACGGTGAGTGCCGTGATCAATCTGGACGCTTACCTGGGCTTGTTGAAACTCGACGGCACGCTGGTGAACGTCGGGGCTCCAGGAGAACCGCTGTCAGTGAATGTGATGTCCTTGATCGGACATCGCCGTTCCTTTGCAGGTTCCATGATCGGCGGCATCCGCGAAACCCAGGAAATGCTGGACTTCTGCGCCGAACACAGCATCGTTCCGAATATCGAAGTCATTTCAGCCGACCAGATCGACGAGGCTTATGAACGCGTCTTGGCTTCCGACGTCAGATACCGTTTCGTGATCGACACCAGCACAATCTGATGAAAAATTAGTTCTCTGATGTTCAATATTTTTGGGCGCAAGGGTATATGGAAGCTACAGAATAAATAGGTTTGTGCAAACAGGCTAAAAAAGAATGAAAAAGAATGCAAAGTTTATGGCGACTTTGCATTCTTTTGCGTTATACTTTTTGCAAAACCTAATATTTTCAGAGAACTATCATCAGGGGGGACACATTGAATGGAATTCATTTCTATAGTTGAAATAATCGGAACGATCGCCTTTGCGATGTCAGGGGCATTGACCGCGATCGAGAAGGATCTTGATTATTACGGGATCGGGATATTTGCGATCACGACTTCGGTAGGCGGCGGGATCGTCAGGGATCTGCTGATTGATCGCCCTTTGCCGGCATCATTGGAAAACCCGCTCTATGCACTCATCAGCTTGCTTTCCGCCGGCTTTGTCATTCTTTTCTATACGCACATCAACAAATTGGCGAAGAAACTGCAATTTTTTGATGCGATCGGTCTTGGGGCATTTACTGCTATCGGAGCGGAGGTAGCTGTGCGGCTGGGCTTTCAACAGTGGTACGTGGTGGTGACGTTGGCGGTATTGACCGGAACCGGTGGCGGACTTATCAGGGATGTGTTCGCTCGGGAGATTCCTTATATATTCCGCAAAGAGGTGTATGCGATGGCGTCCATCCTTGGGGCCATCCTGTACATTATCGTGTTTCGCTTAGCCGGAAGTCAAATGGCGTTATACAGCTGTTTTTTTGCAACCACTTTGATCAGGCTCTACTGTATGGAGAATGACGTGCACTTGCTGAAAGTAGGAAAAGTCACCATGGAATAGATACAGCACACAAAAATTAAGAGGAGATTGTAATTTGCACAATCTCCTCTTAATAATGGGCTGATTAATTGTTTTTTTGCAGGAAGGCATCGGTTGAGGTGACATTGGCATACATGCCGTTCAGTGCGCTGACAAAGGCGTAGTGAACTTGTTCCGCAGGCACAGTTTTGTTTCCATAGGATAGATCTCTGGTCGCGCAGGCATCTTCAATCAAAACAGCTTCAAAACCTAGGTCAACGGCAGCTCTGGCGGTCGCATCAATGCACATATGGGTCATCATGCCTACAACAACTACCTTTGTTACGCCGTTTTCTCTTAGCTTGCTTTCCAAATCGGTTTTCAAAAAGCTGTTGGCAAAACTCTTGATGACGACAGTTTCGTTCTCCAAGGGCAAGACCGTTTCGTGTATTTCAGCCCCTGTTGTATCAGGCAGAAAGAACCCCAAAGCTGGATCGCTTGCGATATGCTGCACGTGAAAAATGGAATCTGTGGTATTTTTTCTGAACCAATCCAGGACCTTCGCAGCGTTGGCAGCGGCTAACTCCGGCTTGCTTAGCTCCATTTTGCCATTTGGGAAATAATCATTCTGGATATCTACGATAATTAAAGCTGTACTCATTCTATTCACCCCGTGAAAGTATTTTTTCTTACTAGTATGATGATACCCAATATCCTGAAATCTTTCGATGCTTCGACGAAAGACTTCCTGTCCAAACGATTTCATGATGAAAGGAATGTACTATGGAACTTGATCACATTGATTATCAAATCCTGCAATTGCTGTCCGAAAATGCCCGCATTCAGTGGAAAGACTTGGGCAATCAGATCCATATGACCGGACAAGCGGTGGGAAATCGCATCAAAAAACTCGAAGATAATGGCGTGATTCAGTCGTATTCTTTAGTGATAGATGAGTTGAAATTAGGATTTTCCTTTACTGCTTTTGTCATTATATATATGAAAACAGCGAATCATAAAGAATTTATACATTTTGTTCAGGAGCAAAATGAAGTCCGGGAAGTCCACCGAGTGTCCGGGGAAGGTTGCTACCATTTAAAAATTAAAGTGAAATCCCAAAATCAACTGAACCTTTTTCTTAATGACCTCCTCAAATACGGAAATTACAGCATTCATTTATCCATTCAAGAAATCAAGCAACAGACTTCTTTGAAATCCATATAATCTTGCAAGGCAGCGGCTCCAATTTGATGTATAATCGGAGAGAAGCCGAAGCTAATGAAGCGGCAAAATCTGTACCGAATGGGGGGCCAATGTTTATGCTGATCACAGAACGTCTGAAAGAGCAGAATGATTTTTCCAAAGTGGATACCATCATCGCCGATTATTTTCTCGATGAGGACAGCGAGTGGGTTGAAAAGAGTCTGCGCCAAATCGCGCAACTGCTTTTCGTTTCACCTTCCTCGGTTGTTCGCCTCTGCCAAAAAATCGGATTTGAGGGATTCCTTGATTTCAGGACCGCCTATCTGCATGAATTGGACTACCTCTCCTCCGCCTTCGGGAAAATCGACATCAACTATCCGTTCGACATGAAGGACCGGAACACGAAAATCAGCGGCAAACTGAAAAATCTGTACATCGAAACGATCGAAGATACTTTTTCATTGCTGGGCCACGATGCGCTTGCGCTGGCGGAAGTCTTATTGGTGAAGGCTGATGACATCTACATCTGTTCAGCGGGGGCACCATCCGATTTAGCGCGGGCTTTCCAGGAAAAGATGGTCAAAATCGGAAAAAATGTGCTCATCGACTCGCGCATGGACGTGATGTTCTATCAAGCCTGCTATGCCAAGCCGAACAGTGTCTTCCTCTTCATCTCCTATTCCGGTGAAACCGAGACGCTGATCCGGATTGCCCATAAGCTTAAGGAACGTAAGCTGCAGTCGATTGCACTGACATCCTACGGCGGTAACAGTTTGAGCGAGCTAGCGACGGTGACCTTATACCTTTCCACCCATGAGAGCCTTGTGCATAATATCGGCAACTTCTCCTTGTACCCATCCGTCCTGTTCCTTCTGGATGTCCTCTACGCAAATGTCTTCAGCCGGAATTATGAAAAGCATCTGGCGGACAAAATCAAATACACCAAAGAGTACGAAAAACGAAGAAAGTCCTATAATCCGCTGCTTTCGGGCGGAGAGAAGAATAAGGATTCCAACTAACCGAAACACCTCCAATTTCCAGGAAAGTCACCGGAAATTGGAGGTGTTTTTGTGTCGGGCCCTTTCTTCTTGGAACACCATTCCAAAAAGAAAGGGCTTAAATCAGCTGTTTCCGGAACACTGTGCATAAACGATCTCTGATGATTGTTCCAAGGTATTGAAAGCGTTACGATATTGCCGTAAAGAAGATTCAGGAGGAGGAACGAAAATGGATTATTCACAATTGGCAAAAGCAATCGTGGAAAAAGTGGGCGGAAAAGATAACATCACTGGGTTGACGCACTGTGTGACAAGACTGCGTTTCAATCTGGCGGATGAGGCAAAAGCAGATACTGAGAGATTGAAGAAGATGGAAGGGGTCATCGGCGTTATCCAAAAAGGCGGGCAATATCAGGTTGTCGTCGGTAATGATGTCAAGTTCATCTATCAAGCAGTCATGAAAAATGAAAAGCTGGACTTTGACGGAGTACAGCCAGCATCGGCAGGTGAAGAAAACCGCAGCGTAATCGCTAAGGTACTGGATACGATTTCGGGTATTTTTGTGCCGATTGTTCCAGTGCTGGCAGGAGCGGGGATGCTGAAGGCTTTGCTTTCAATCCTTGTGTTGGCAGGGATGGTGGCTCCAGACTCGCAGACGTATGTAATCCTTAACTTTATGGGCGATGCCGGTTTCTACTTCTTGCCGATTATTCTGGCGGCATCGGCTGCGCGCAAATTCAATGTCACTCCATATCTAGCCATGGCCATTGGTGGGATTTTGTTGCATCCGAATTTCACTGGAATGGTGGCTGGCGCCAGGGAAGCCGGAACCAGCATTGCTGTATTCGGAATGCCCGTCAGATTGAGTACTTACGGGAACTCGGTCGTGCCGATCATCCTAGCAATCTGGTTTATGTCCTATGTAGAACCTTTTGTGGATCGGGTGATTCCGAGGAGTCTGCGATTGGTGTTGGCGCCGTTGTTCACGATGCTGATCGTAGGACTGGCTACGTTGGTTGTGCTGGGGCCGTTGGGGAATTATCTGGGCGAAGGCGTCGGTATCCTGATCGCATACTTGGACACCTATGCAAGCTGGCTTGTTCCAATGCTGGTTGGAGCCTTCACACCATTGATGGTCATGACGGGCATGCACTACGGATTGATTCCAATCGGGATCAATATGTTGGCATCTTCCGGATATGATACCGTTGCCGGACCAGGGATGACTGTGTCGAATATCGCTCAGGGCGGCGCCTCTCTGGCTGTAGCTTTCAAAACGAAGGATGCCGATGTCAAGCGTTTGGCTTCCTCTGTGTGGCTGACGGCCGTGCTCGGCATCACGGAGCCAGCTTTGTACGGGATCAACCTACGCTACAAACGTCCTCTGATTTCTGCAATGATCGGTGGCGGTGCAGCCGGTCTGTTCATCGGTATTTTCGGAGTACGCAGATTTGCTCAAGTCGCACCAGGTCTGTTGGCATTACCGGCCTTCATCGGACCGGAAGGCCTGGCAAATTTCTACTATGCAGTAATAGGATGTGTGATTGCTTTTGTTGTGTCCTTCCTTGTCCAATACGTCTGGGGACTCGAGGAAGACGTACCGGCTGTTGAAACAGGAATCGAGCCTGCACTTTCGGGTGATGAAACGATCACAGCGCCGCTGTCCGGTACCGTAATCAAGTTGTCCGATGTTGCCGATGAAGTGTTCGCTTCCGGTATGATGGGTTCAGGAGCCGCAATCATCCCGAGCGAAGGCAAGGTGTACGCACCGGCTGACGCAACCGTGACGGTGCTGCTGGATACGAAACATGCTATCGGACTCCGCACGGATGCTGGGGCAGAAATCCTCATCCACGTCGGGATGGACACTGTGGAGTTGGGAGGAAAACACTTCGAAGCCCATGTAGCAAAAGATCAACATGTAACGAAAGGAACATTGCTGCTTAGCTTCGATACGGAAGAGATAAAAGCGGCAGGCTATGACACCACCACGCCGATCGTCGTGACGAACGCAGCGGAATATCCTGAATTTGTTCAGGAAGACGATGCAACGGTTACTGCAGGAGCAGCGTTTCTCACACTGAAAAAATAAGAATGGAGTGCAAAAAAATGGGATTTCCAGATAATTTTTTATGGGGCGGCGCAACAGCCGCCAACCAGATCGAAGGAGCGTACTTGGAGGACGGCAAGGGCTTGAGTACAGCCGATATGATGACGGCGGGAAGCCCGACCCTGAAGCGGGATATCACTGCGGTGATCGAACCGGATCGTTACTATCCGACGCATGAAGCCATCGACCATTACCACCGTTTCGAAGAGGACATCGCGCTTTTCGCCGAAATGGGTTTCAAGTGCTATCGCTTCTCAATCGCCTGGTCCCGCATCTTCCCGCAAGGGGACGAAACGGAACCGAATGCGAAGGGCTTGGCTTTTTACGATAAGCTCATCGATCTTTGCCTGGAGAACGGCATCGAGCCGTTAGTGACTATTTCCCATTTTGAGAATCCGATGGGCCTGCAGAAATACGGTTCTTGGGAAAACCGCAAGGTGGTCGATTTTTACCTGCGCTATGCCGAAACGGTGTTCGAACACTTCAAAGGCAGGGTCACCTATTGGCTGACCTTCAATGAAATCAATGTGATGTCGACGATGCCTTGGAACGCCGGCGGAATCAGTTCAGCGGACGAAGCGGTCAAAATGACAGCGGCCTATCACCAGTTCATCGCCAGTGCTTTGGCCGTGAAAGCAGGCCGTGCCATCGACCCGAAAAATAAAATCGGCATGATGTATGCCGGCCATTTTTCTTACCCGAACAGCTGTCATCCGGATGATATCCAAGGGAACGAGGATTTCATGCACAAGATGATGTTCTATCCGGATGTGCAGTGCCGGGGTTATTATCCGAACTACAAGCTGAAGGAGCTGGAGCGCCAGAACATCACACTGCCGGTGCTTCAGGGAGATGCAGAAATTCTCAAGGAAGGCACAGTTGACTTCGTTTCCTTCAGCTATTATATGACGCATGTCTGCGGTAAGAATACAACCGGTATCCTGAGGGGCTTAAACGGTGTGGAGACGGGCTACAAAAATCCGCATATCGAACGCTCTGCATGGGGCTGGGGTATCGATCCGAAAGGCTTGCGCTACGCCTTGAACTACTTGTACGACCGTTACCAGCTGCCGCTTATGATCGTCGAGAACGGACTGGGCGCCGCCGATACGATCGTTGACGGGAAAGTCCATGATCATTACCGCATCGATTATCTACACCAGCACATAAGCGAAATGAAGAAAGCTATCGATCTGGATGGGGTGCCAGTCTTAGGCTACACTTCCTGGGGACCGATAGATCTGATTTCGGCCAGCACCGGGGAGATGAGCAAGCGTTACGGCTTCATTTATGTGGATCTGGATGATGAAGGAAACGGTACTAAGCAACGCATCAAAAAAGATTCCTTCGTATGGTACAAGCAAGTGATTGCGACCAATGGCGAAGACTTGGATTGGAAAGAAGCATAAAGACTTAAGAGGTTGGGGCGGATGCTCCAGCCTCTATCTTTAATGAGGAGTGTGGAAAAATGATCTATTTATTATATGCGGTGGTTATGTTTATCGCTTCAGTGACGGGAGCATTGGCCGGGTTGGGCGGGGGCGTGATCATCAAACAATTGCTGGATGTCATCGGCTACCACAACGCGGTCGAAATCGGCTTCTACGCATCGGTAGCCATCTTCATCATGGGTATCGTGACAATCGGAAAACTTTACCGCAATGGCTTCCCGTTCGACATCAAAATCGTTTCGCTCGTCTCCATCGGATCGCTTGTGGGGGGATATTTGGGTCAAACGGCTTTCATGACGCTGATCAACAGCACCAAAGAAGGCTACGTGAAGGCTATCCAAGCAGTTTTATTGGCAATCACGCTCATATTGATCCTGTATTACGAAAGAAGGAAGGATAAAATCCGGCATTACCAGGTGAAACAACCCTTGCTGATTTTTGCTGTCGGCTTGTTTTTGGGTGGGTTCTCTGTCTTTCTCGGCATCGGCGGGGGCCCGCTGAATGTGACATTGATGGTATTGCTGTTCTCCTTCACGATCAAGGAAGCGATCAGCTATTCGATTGCGACTGTTTTCTTTTCGCAGATTTCGAAACTGGGAAGCGTCGTGCTGGCGGGTGAACTGGGGAACTATTCCGTGACTTTCATGATCGTCGCTGGAGTCGCGTCAGTGGCTGGCGGATATGTTGGGACCGCTCTGAATCAGAAATTGTCGAATAAAACGGTCTCTGTTATTTTCCAGGTGCTGGTTCTATTGCTGTTGTTCGTGAGTTTTTACAACACATATATGGGTTTGCGATAAGAAAAATTGGCCGTCTCCATTGCGAGGCGGCTTTAATTTTTGGCGTTGGGTTTGTTAATGTGGAAATGATGGATAAAGATTCGATATTCATGTTTAGGGTCCGTGCGGGAGTCCAAAAGATGAATAAAAATTTTATATCCATCTTTTTGGTGTGCCGCGATGCCAAAATCATGGATAACCGGTAGTTATTCATGGTTTCTTAAATTCGACGTAGCCAATGTGCTCCTGAACAGATTCGCAACATCTCTTTAAGATCGAGCGCCTAAAAATGAAAGCGCTCCAAAATCGCTTGACACTTCTTTGTTGTGGGGTTATAATTCATTTAGTTAATATTTAGTAAAAATAACAAGTAAAAATTTATCAAAAACAAGAAGGAGCGGATGAAGATGGAATTGACAGGGTTGAAGCAAAAATTTGAGGAATTATTCGGCAAAAAGGATTACACAGCATTTTTCGCACCGGGACGGATCAATCTGATCGGTGAGCATACGGATTACAATGGCGGGAATGTCTTTCCTTGCGCAATCACACTGGGAACTTACGCGATTGCGGCAAAAAATGATCTGAAGCAGGTCCGTCTTTACTCAGAAAATTTCCCGGAAGCCGGCGTCATCAGCTTCGATTTGGCCGATCTTGATCACAAAAAAGCTGATAGCTGGGCAAACTACCCGAAAGGCATGCTGCGCTACCTGAAGGAAGCCGGTCACGCCATCCCGGAAGGCATGGATATGGTCATCTTCGGAAATATCCCGAACGGCTCGGGTCTGTCTTCATCTGCATCCCTCGAGCTATTGATGGGTGTCGTTCTGGATAACCTGTTCGATTTGAACGTGGATCGTTTGGACCTCATCAAAACCGGCAAACGCGTGGAGAACGAGTTCATCGGTGTGAACAGCGGCATCATGGATCAGTTCGCTGTCGGCATGGGCGAGGAAAACAAAGCAATTTTGCTGGACTGCAATACGCTTGAATATGAAATGGTTCCTGTAGAATTGGGCAATCACGCAATCGTCATCATGAACACGAAAAAACGTCGCGAATTGGTCGACTCCAAGTACAACGAACGCCGCAGCGAATGCGAAGAAGCCTTGGCGAAGCTGCAGACAGTCGTCTCGGTCGGCAGCTTGGGCGAACTCGATGAAGAAACCTTCGAAAATGCGAAAGCAGTTCTGGAGAGCGATGTTTTGTACCGCCGTGCACGTCATGCGGTAACAGAAAACCAACGCACCTTGAAAGCCAAATCGGCCTTGCAGGCAGGCGAATTGGAGGCATTCGGCCAATTGATGAACCAGTCGCATATTTCTTTACGGGATGATTATGAAGTGACCGGCATCGAACTGGATACCTTGGTTCAAGCTGCATGGGATCAACCGGGTGTCTTGGGAGCGCGCATGACCGGAGCGGGATTCGGTGGCTGCGCAATCGCCATCGTCGAAAAAGATGCGATTCCGACCTTTATCGAAAATGTCGGTAAAACCTATGAAGCAGCGATCGGTTATCCGGCAGAATTCTACATCGCCGAAATCAGCGACGGCGCAAAACGGTTATAAGGAGCGGTTGGTATGACGATAAATGAGACAGCGTACATGATCGATCAAGCTGTTGTCGATTTCGTGGAAACGGGCATCGCAAACGGCGAAACGGAAGCGATGGACAGGATTGCGCAGCGCAATCTGCTGTTGGCCATGATCGGCAAGGAAGATTTGGACACAAAATTGGAGCCATCGCAAATTTTGCCGGAGCGCTTGGATCTGCTGGATCGCTTGGTGGATTGGGCGGTCGCAAACGGTAAAATCGCGGACTACCAATACGCGAGGGAGACGCTGGAGGCGCAGATCATGTCTTTGATCACGCCGATGCCTTCCGTCATCAATAAGCATTTCTGGGCAGTCTATGCAGAAAATCCGGAAGCGGCAACTGACTATTTTTACGAGCTCAGCCAAAACAATGATTACATCAAAACCCGCAGCATCGCCAAAAATATCGCGTTTCAGCACCGTACTGATTACGGGGAGCTGGAGATTACGATAAACTTGTCCAAACCGGAGAAGGATCCCAAGCAGATCGCTTTGGCGAAAAACGTACCCGCATCAGCTTATCCGGCTTGCCAACTCTGCATGGAAAACGAAGGCTATGCCGGGCGCATCGACCATCCGGCCCGCGCCAACCACCGCATCGTCCGCATGCCGTTGAACGGTGAAAAGTGGGGGCTGCAGTATTCGCCCTATGCTTACTATGAGGAGCACTGCATCTTTTTGGCCGAGGAGCACAAGCCGATGAAATTGGATAAGCATACTTTCGAGAAGTTGCTTGGGATCATCACGCAATTCCCGCACTATTTCGTCGGATCGAATGCGGACCTGCCGATCGTCGGTGGATCGATTCTATCGCACGATCATTATCAGGGCGGACGGCACACCTTCGCGATGGCGGAAGCGCCGGTTGAACAGCCATTTGAAATGGATCGATTCGCTTCGGTTCAGGCTGGCATCGTCAAATGGCCGATGTCCGTCATCCGGCTTGCCGGTAAGGACGTGCATGAATTGGCGGAGGCGGCATCCTTTATTCTGGATGCATGGCGGGGCTATTCGGATGAAGCGGCCGGCATCCTGCATGTCACCGAGGGCATTCCGCACAACACGATCACGCCGATTGCGCGCAAGAAGGACGGATTGTTCGAACTGGATCTGGTGCTGCGCAACAACCGGACTTCGCCGGAGTTCCCGGATGGCATTTTCCATCCGCATCCGGACGTGCAGAACATCAAGAAAGAGAATATCGGCCTGATCGAAGTGATGGGGCTAGCGATTCTGCCGCCGCGCTTGAAGGATGAATTGAGTGAAATCGAACAGTATCTTAACGGAGAAACAGCTGAGATTGCTGCTTACCATCAGGAGTGGGTTACAGGCTTGGTGGACAAAAAGGCGAGGACCGGTGCCGATGCGGCAGAAGTGGTGCAGGATGCGGTAAGCGAAGCCTTTTTGCGGGTGCTGGAGGATGCCGGTGTGTTCAAACGTACCCCCGAAGGCCAGCAAGCGTTTGGCCGTTTCGTCGAACAGTTGCGTTGATTTTTGAAAGGAAAGTGGAGGGGATAAAATGTCAGTATTAGTGACTGGAGGCGCCGGCTACATCGGCAGCCATACCGTAGTGGAATTATTGAAAGCAGGTCAGGAAGTCGTTATCGTCGACAACTATTCGAACAGCAAACCGGAAGTGTTGAACCGGATCGCAACGATCACCGGCAAAGCACCGACTTTCTATGAAGTGGATGTGTTGGACCGCGAAGCCTTGGACGCCGTTTTCGCAAAAGAGGAAATCGACTCGGTCATCCATTTCGCGGGCTACAAAGCAGTCGGAGAATCCGTGGCGAAACCGATCGAATATTACCACAACAACATCACGAGCTCTTTGGTATTGTGCGATGTGATGCGCAGCCACGGCGTGAAGAAGATCGTCTTCAGTTCTTCGGCGACGGTCTACGGCATGAACAACGTGTCACCGCTGACGGAAGACCTGCCGACAAGCGCAACGAACCCTTACGGCTACACAAAAGTGATGATCGAACAGATCCTGCAGGACGTGGCATTCGCCGATTCCGAGTGGAGCATCGCCTTGCTGCGTTATTTCAACCCGATCGGCGCGCATGAATCCGGCCTGATCGGCGAAGACCCGACCGGCATCCCGAACAACCTGATGCCGTACATCACGCAAGTGGCGGTCGGAAAATTGCCGCGCTTGAGCGTATTCGGTGATGATTACGATACACCGGATGGCACAGGCGTCCGCGACTATATCCATGTCGTCGACTTGGCTTTAGGCCACATCAAGGCTTTGGACAAAATCAAGGAAACGGAAGGCGTTGGCATCTACAACCTAGGAACAGGCACCGGCTACAGCGTGCTGGACTTGGTGCATAACTTCCAGGATGCCAATGGTGTCGAGATCCCTTACGTAATTGTCGACAGACGCCCCGGCGATGTCGCGACTTGCTACGCGGATGCGACGAAAGCCAAAGAAGAACTCGGCTGGACCGCCCAGAAGACATTGGCGGACATGTGCCGCGATTCCTGGAATTGGCAAAAGAACAATCCGAACGGCTACGAATGAAAAAAGCTTATACAGACTCGTTGATTCTGTATGAGAATTGAATATATGCTCAAAAATAGCCCGCTAAAAGTACTTTGGCGGGTTATTTCAGTCCAAACAACAGTCATAAAACCCGCCGAAACCACTTTGGCGGGGGAAAACGTCCGCGGACAACTCGAGATTCACCGCCAAATCCATTTTGACGGGGAATCTCGCCACGAACTTCGAACCCCAGAGACAAACAGATAACAATACCATTAAACAACAAAAGAAACGGAGCAGTCTCATTTCGAGGCAGCTCCGTTTTTTCGCACTTCCGATGGCAGACAGTGGAATCTGTTTTTGTAACACGTATAGAAATAAGTCTTGTTCGAAAAGCCGACTTCGGTCAGGATCGTCTGGATCGGGATTTCGGTGGATTCGATGAGCAGGTTGGCTTTCAGCAGCCGCTTTTCGTTCAGCAGTTCCGTGAACGTCTGGCCGCTGCGCTTCTTGATCATGTTGCTCAAGTAGTTTTTGTTGAAGTTCAGCCGTTTGGATGCCGCGTCCAAGGTCAGGGTCGTGAATTCGGCATCGATCAGCTGGAGGACCTCGTAAAAGGGGTCTTTTTTGCTGAACGTTTCGCTGTACTCGTGCGGCAGGGAACGCGCCAATTCGTAAATCAGGATCGGCAGATAACTGCTGATGATCTTTCCGGAAAAGACTTTCGGGAAGAAATATTCATCGGCCATATTGTTGATGATTTGCTTGATGTGTTCGTTTTGTTCATTGCGGAACAGGATGAAGTTGGCTGCATTCGTGTCCAGTGGGTTATTCGTCAGCAAAATTTTGTAGAGGATGCTGTCGTGGTGGTTCATGTTCATCAGCCAGTTGATCGAGATGCTCTTATTGTTGAAGAGGATGTTCAATAGCAGATCGTCCTTTCCGAGCGCTTCGATGGAATGCGCGCTGCCGGTGTCCATCAGCAGGATGTCGCCTTCCTTCAACAAGTAAGGGACGCCGTTGATGATCTGGCGGCATTCGCCCTTCACGATGTAGTTGAGTTCGAGGAATTGGTGCGAGTGCTCCGGGTAGGCGGCGTAGCGGTTGTGTTTGCTGATGTAGATGTCCTTGTTTTCGAAAAACAGATGTTCCTTGATTTTTGGCGCCCGGGTCGCCTCCCCCTCCAGTTCCGGCAGATCGGGCACAAATTTATGCCGCTTTTTCTGTTCCTTTTCGATGACAGATTCCTGCGATAACAGCGCAATCAGATCCATCCCAACACCTCCTGTATATTTGGTACTCACAACTCATTCAGTGACATTGTAGCATAAATCCAGAAGTTGTTTAATAGTAATGTAAACAATTACAAGGCGGAGGTGTGAAACAAGTAAATGAAGTACTATACGATGATAGATATCGGAGCCTCCAGCGGGCGGATCATGCTGGCGGAAATAGATAATAAACAATTGGCGTTGCAGGAAGTGCACCGTTTCAAAAATGGCTTCAGCCGCATCGACGGATCCGACAGATGGGATATCGAAACCATTTTCGAAGAAATCCTGACTGGGCTATCCAAACTGAAGGCACTCGGCGTGACGGAATGCCATCTCGGGATCGATACGTGGGCGGTCGACTACTGCCTGATTGGAATGGACGGCCAATTGCTGCAGCTGCCGATCAGTTACCGGGACGAACGCACGAAAGATACGATGGAAAAAGTGGCGCAAGAGATCGACAAAGAGACAATCTACGCCAAAACGGGCATCCAATTCCTGAACTTCAATACTTTGTACCAACTGTATGAAGAGGACAAGGACTTGTTGGCCAGGACGGACAAAATTTTGATGATACCGGATTATCTGGCATACCGCTTGACCGGGGAAATGGTCGGCGAAGTGACGAATGTGTCTTCTTCGCAGATGTTGAATCTCGAAACCGGGGAGTTCGATGCCGACTTGCTTGAACTTGTCGGCATCCCGAGAGAGAAGTTCCCGGAACTGGTTGTGCCAGGAACGAAAATCGGCGATGTGAAGGCTGATCTGACGGAAACTTATGACCTGCCCAAAATCGAAGTGATCGCTGCGGCGACACACGATACAGCATCCGCCATCGTCGGCGTGCCGGCGCTGGCCGGGAAATGGGCCTACCTCAGCAGCGGAACCTGGTCATTGATCGGTGTCGAAAACGACGCACCGATCAATGACCGTCCCGCCTACGAAGCGAACTTCACGAATGAGTGGGGCGCTTACGGCACCTATCGTTTCCTGAAGAACATCACGGGCATGTGGTTCGTGCAGGAAATCGCGCGCAACCTGGATTACCGCCACTCCTACGGCGAAATGGCGCAGATGGCCTATGCAGTCGAACCATTCCTGCAGTATGTCGATCTGAACGATCCGCGCTTCCTCAATCCGGCAAATATGATTGAGGAAATCCAAGCCTATTGCCGCGAAAGGGGCGAAATCGTTCCGGAAACGACCGGCGAATTGGTGATGTGCGTGTACAGCAATCTGGCCTTGGCCTACGCGCATGAACTGAAGAAAGTCGAAGCACTAACGCAGGAAACGATTGACGTGCTGCACATCGTCGGCGGCGGAGCGAATGTTAAATTGCTGAATCAGTTGACTGCCGATGTCACCGGGAAGCTGGTCGTTGCCGGACCTACCGAAGGCACCGCAATCGGAAACCTGCTCGTGCAGATGATTGCGGCTGGAGAATTTGCTGACCTGGCGGAAGCCAGAAAATGGCTGAGAAGTCAGATTCATGTGGAAGAATACCCACCAAACCCGATCGCAGACCGGGAGCACCTAAAAAAATACGAAGAAAAGATTGGAGTATAGACAAATGACAAAACCTATTGAAGAAGCATACGCTTTAGCAAAACAGAAATATGCCGCCATCGGTGTGGATACGGATGCAGTACTTGAAAAATTAAGCCAAATCAAGGTTTCCTTGCAGTGCTGGCAAGGGGACGACGTATTGGGATTCATGTTCCCCGATCAAGCCTTGACCGGCGGGATTTCCGTCAGCGGCAACTACCCTGGCAAAGCAACGACGCCAGCGCAATTGCGTGCCGATTTGGATAAAGCCTTAAGCCTGATCCCTGGTAATCATAAAGTGAATCTGCATGCCATCTACGTGGATACGGACGAAAAAATCGACTTGGATCAGATAGAACCGAAGCACTACGAAAAATGGGTAGAATGGGCAAAAGAAAAAGGCCTTGGACTGGATTTCAACCCTACTTGCTTCTCCCATCCAAAATCGACAGACGGCACATTGTCCAGCAATGACCCTGAAACACAAGCGTTCTGGATCGAACACGTGAAACGCAGCCGCAAAGTGGCCGCTTACTTCGGCGAAGAGCTGAACCAAACTTGCGTGAACAACATCTGGATCCCGGATGGCTACAAAGACAACCCAATCGACAAAATGTCGCCGCGTGTACGCCTGCGCGATGCGTTGGATCAATGTTTGGAAGAAAAATTCGATGATGCGCATATGCTGGACGCAGTCGAAGGCAAACTCTTCGGCATCGGTGCAGAAAGCTTCACGACCGGTTCCAATGATTTCTACCTGTCCTACGCTTTGACAAGGGATATCCTGTGGACAATCGATGCGGGACATTTCCACCCAACCGAGGATGTATCCGATAAATTCACGGCCTTTCTGCCGTTCGGTAAAGGTTTGATGCTGCACGTGAGCCGTCCGATCCGTTGGGATTCCGATCACGTGGTCATCTTGGATGAAGCGACTACCCGCATCGGCGAAACATTGGTGCGCAACGACTTGTTGGACAAAACTTTCATCGGCATGGACTTCTTCGATGCAACAATCAACCGTGTCGCAGCCATGGTCATTGGCGCGCGCAGCACGTTGAAATCATTGTTGTTGGGTATGTTGAGCCCGATCGAAACATTGAAGGATGCCGAAAGCACAGGCGACTTCACAACCCGTTTGGCTGTTACGGAAGAAATGAAATCTTATCCATTCGGGGCTGTCTGGGAATTCTATTGCCAACAACAAAATGTACCAGCTGGTACGGAATGGCTGACTGAAGTAAAAGACTACGAACAAAAAATTCTTACGGAACGCAAATAAGGGGGAAATCATAAAAATGAAAAACATTTTAGAAGCACCATTCATCAAAGAAGTCATGCTGTTGACGGACGTCATGTACAAATTCGGCTGGCACGAAAGAAACAGCGGCAACTTGTCCTACTTGCTGAAAGAAGAGGAAATTACGGAATATCTGGATCTGAACGAAGTGAAACGCAACATTCCGATCGCTTTCGACGGCAAAGCATTGGCTGGGAAATATTTCCTGGTCACAGGAACAGGGAAATTCTTCAAAAACGTCATCCATGATCCGGCTGATGTCTTGGGTATCCTGAAAGTAACTGCGGAAGGCAACAGCGTGGATCTGTTATGGGGCTATGAAAATGGAGCGGCTCCTACAAGCGAATTGCCTGCTCACTTGATGTCGCACATTTCGCGCTTGTCGGTCGATCCTGAAAACCGTGTCGTTTACCACTGCCACGCCACCAACCTGTTGGCGATGTCCTTCTCTTGCGAGTTGGATGAAAGAAGCTTCACGCGTATCCTTTGGAAAATGTGTACCGAGTCATTGGTCGTGTTCCCTGAAGGCGTGGGCATCCTGCCTTGGTTGATGCCTGGAACGAACGAAATCGGCGAAGCGACTGCTGAGAAGATGAAGGAATACCGTCTGATCGTATGGCCGCACCACGGTTTGTACGCAGCCGGAAAAGATTTGGAAGAGTGCTTCGGTTTGGTCGAAACGGCTGAAAAATCAGCGACTGTCTATACACTCGTGCAATCGCAAGGCGGCATCAGACAGGAAATCACTGACGAACAACTGAGCAATCTTGGCAAACGTTTCTCGGTAACCCCAAGAGCGGGCTACTTGAACATCTAATTATATCAAAAGGGGATAATTGAAAATGGCAACTTTTTATGTACCGGCAATAAACCTGATCGGAATAGGCTGCATCAAGGAATTGGGCAGCAATGTGAAGGAACTTGGCTACAAGAAAGCTTTGTTCGTAACGGATAACTTTTTGGCCAAAAGCGAAATGATCGACGTTGTTTTGGCAGAGTTGGACAATGCGGCAATCGACTATGTGATCTATGCGGATGTCGATCCGAACCCGACATGCAAAAACGTCAATGAAGGCGTGGCGATGGCACAAGCAGAAAACTGCGACTTCATCATTTCCTTCGGTGGCGGCTCTCCGCAGGATGCAGCGAGCGCCATCAGCATCATCCTGACGAACGGCGGCAAACCGCAGGACTACGAAGGTTTGCACAAATCCGCTAAAGCCGGCTTGCCGGTTGTGGCGATCAACACGACTGCCGGAACATCCGCTGAAATCACGATCAACTACGTCATCACCGATGAAGACCGCAAAGTGAAGATGGTTATGGTCGACAAAAACAGCTTGGCGAAGATTTCCGTGAACGATCCTGAATTGATGTTGACGATGCCGAAATCATTGACAGCCGCAACTGGGATGGACGCGTTGACACATGCGATCGAATCGATGGTAACACCGGGCGCATACGCTGTGACGGAAGTATTGGCAGCCGGAGCAATCGAATTGATCCGCGAATACTTGCCGAAAGCTGTCGAAAACGGAACGGACTTGGATGCGCGCGATAAAATGGTCAATGCCATTTTCTTGGGCGGAATGGCCTTCAACAATGCCGGCCTGGGCTATGTGCATTCGATGGCTCACCAATTGGGTGCCGTCTACCACTTGCCGCACGGCGTTTGCTGCGCGATGTTATTGCCGATTGTGGAAGCTGAAAATGCCAAATTTGCACCTGAACGTTTCCGCAAAGTAGCGAAAGCATTAGGCTTGGCAGTAACGGCTGACGTATCCGATCAAGCCTGCGCGGATTACACGGTCGAAGAAATCAAACGTTTGTCCAAAGTCGTTGGTATTCCAACCTCATTGAATGAGTTGGGCATCAAGGAAGAGGAATTCGATTACGATTACCTGTCCAAAAATGCCATGATCGATGCCTGCGCACCAGGAAACCCATTCACGCCGACATTAGAAGAAACGATTGCGATGTACAAAAAGTTGTTCCAATAATCCACACCTGAGCTAAAATTACTAAGTTTTCAAAGAAATGCAGATAATCCGAATTTGTCCAAAACAAGATTGTCGACAATAAAGAAGAGCCGCCTCGATTTTTGAGGTGGCTCTTCTTTGCTGTGCCAAAAGACGGTTATAGAAATGGATGTCGGCTGTTGAGGATACCTTGAATAGCGAAAAGCCGACAGAAGACTGATCTCTCGGCTGTTTGTACCGTGAAATGCTCGGAACAGCCGACAGAAGTTTGGTCTCTCGACAGTTCGCGATGTGGAATGCTCAAAACAGCCGACAAAACCCGGTCCAACTCCAGTCAACTAGGATCAGGCCGCACGATGTTATAGCGAAAAGCTATAACTTCGTATATTTATTAAGTGTTATCCTATATCCGGATTCCGTGGCATACTGAAACCACCTTCTGATGAATGATGATCAGCAAACAGTACAACACTTAAAAGCATGATTGATAGTTTTGCAGCAGGAACCAAAAAATGAAATGGAGGAATCAAAATGAACAGTTCAGTAATCGGTTTTCCAAGGGTCGGTAAATTGCGCGAATTAAAGTTCGCATCCGAAAAATATTTCAAGCAAGAAATTTCAACAGAAGAGTTGGAGCAAGTCGCAAAGGGTTTGCGGGAGATGCACTGGAATCTGCAGCAGGCTGCCGGCATTAGCCACATCCCTTCGAATGATTTTTCATATTACGATAACGTGCTGGATCTGACGGTCCTGTTGAACGCGTTGCCTGAAAACTACAGACAGCTCGGTTTGAGCGAGCGCGACACTTATTTTGCGGCTGCGCGCGGATACCAGGGCGTAGCGGGCGACGCCAAAGCCTTGGCGATGAAGAAATGGTTCAACACCAACTATCATTATTTGGTTCCAGAACTGTCCGACAATACCGAAATTAAATTGGTGGGCGATAAGCCTTTTGTCGAGTACGAAGAAGCCAAAGCAATCGGTGTGCTGACGAAACCGGTCCTCATCGGCGGATTCACTTTCCTGAAGCTGGCCAAATACAAAGGCTCGAAAACAATAAATGATTTTGCCGACCAAGTGGCAGATGCCTATATCGCAATCCTCGATCGGTTCAACGAACAGGGTGTGGAGTGGGTGCAGTTCGATGAACCGAGCCTGGTCACCGATCTGACGCAAGAAGATGTAGCGCTGTTCACGGCTATTTACGAAAAAGTCTTGGCGCATAAGGGTAACGTAAAAGTATTGCTGCAAACATACTTCGGCGATATCAGGGACAGCTATGAAGAAGTGGTCGGGCTCGATTTCGACGGCATCGGCCTTGATTTCATCGAAGGCAAACAGACTGTGGAACTTTTGGAAAGATATGGCTTTCCGGCTGATAAAACATTGTTTGCCGGTGTCCTGAATGGGAAAAACATCTGGAAGAGCGACTACAAAAAGGTCATCACGTTGGTCAATGGGTTGAAGAAATACAGCAACGACATCGTCATCAGCACTTCCTGTTCGTTGCTGCATGTTCCCTACACGCTGGAAAACGAAACGAGCTTGCCGGAAGAAGTTTCCCAGTATTTCGCTTTCGCGAAGGAAAGGCTGCAGGAAATCAAAGAGCTGACGGAGTTGATCGGCACATCCGGATCCGGATATGAAGAGCAGGCAGCTTATCTTGCGAATCAAAAAGTCTTTTCAGCGGACCGGGTCTACGAAGACAAGCACGTGCAAGCATCCGTAGCGAGCTTGACGGAAAGAGATTTTGTCAGAAACGTTCCGAGACAAAAACGGAGAGCGATCCAAAAAGAGAAACTGCAACTGGGTCTGTTGCCGACAACGACGATCGGTTCCTTCCCGCAGACGAGGGAAGTCAAGCAGAACCGCAGCAAGTACCGCAAAGGCGCGATCTCAAAAGCCGAATACGATGAAAACATCAAAGGCTTCATCAAAGAATGCATCGATCTGCAGGAGGAACTGGGGCTGGATGTGCTGGTCCACGGCGAATCCGAGCGCAACGACATGGTTGAATTCTTCGGCGAAAACCTGGCTGGATACGTGTTTACCGAAAAAGCTTGGGTACAGTCCTACGGAACAAGATGCGTCAAGCCGCCGATCATTTTCGGGGACATCCGACGCGAAAACCCGATCACCGTGTTCTATTCGGAATATGCGCAGAGTCTTTCCGACAAACCGGTCAAAGGGATGCTCACTGGTCCGGTGACAATCTTGAATTGGTCGTTCCCGCGTGAGGACATTTCGCTGAGGGAGATGGCTTTCCAGATCGGTCTGGCGATCCGCGAAGAGGTTCTCGATTTGGAGGAAGCGGGCATCAAAATCATCCAGATCGATGAAGCGGCTCTGAAGGAGAAGTTGCCGATCCGCAGAGAAGAATGGGCGAGCGAGTACCTTGATTGGGCGATTCCGGCATTCCGCCTTTGCCACAGTGGCGTGAGACCGGAGACGCAGGTGCATACGCATATGTGCTACAGCGAATTCGAGGAAATCGTAAAGGATATCGATAACATGGATGCGGACGTCATTTCTTTTGAAGCCTCCCGTTCCAAACTGACGATCATCGATGCCTTGAAGGCGAACCAGTTCGAAACGGAAGTCGGACCGGGTGTTTACGACATCCACTCGCCGCGCGTGCCGAGTGTCGAAGAGATGGTAGCGGTATTGAAGAACGCGCTGACGAAGATAGACGAGGAAAATCTATGGATCAATCCGGACTGCGGACTGAAAACAAGAGGCATCAAGGAAACAAGAGAAAGCCTGGCCAATCTTGTGGCGGCGGCGAAAATCATCAAAGACGCAGTTTTGGTCTAAAAAAGAGGTGAAGGCTGATGAAAATCGAATCCAAATTCCAAAAGAAAAAACCGGTGCTTTCCTTCGAAATTTTTCCACCGAAGCGCGATAAAGCGATCCAGAACATCGATGAAACGCTTGCGATCCTGAGTGAACTGAATCCTGATTTCATCAGCGTCACTTTTGGTGCCGGTGGAAGCCACACGGACAATCAGACTGTTGAATTGGCCAAACGCATCAAGCAACAGTACGGGATCGATCCGCTGGTGCATCTTACTTGCTTGAATTCTTCGAAATTCGAAATCTGCGAATTGCTGGAAGAACTGAAAGAGGCCGAAATCGATAGCATTCTTGCCTTGCGCGGGGATAAAAATCCGGCCGTGGAAGAAAAGCAGGACTTCCGCTACGCCAGCGATCTGGTCAAATTCATCCGGCAGTACGGTGATTTTTCCATCAGTGGCGCCTGTTATCCGGAATGCCACACGGAATCGAAGAACAAAATCGAGGATATCGCCTATCTGAAAGAGAAGGTGGACAGTGGGGTGCAGCATCTGATTTCCCAACTCTTTTTCGACAACAATGCCTTCTATTCCTTCCAGGAACACATCCAGATTGCAGGTATGCACGTTCCGGTCGAGGCGGGCATCATGCCGGTCATCAATAAAGCCCAGATCGAAAGGATGGTGACGCTCTGCGGAGCCTCCTTGCCGGAAAAGTTTTCCAGAGTGATGCACAAATACGAAGACAACAAAGAGGCACTTTTCGATGCCGGCATGGCCTACGCGATCAATCAGATTGTCGATCTGCTGGCGCATGATGTGGATGGCATCCACATCTACACGATGAACAATCCGATCGTCGCAAAAAGGATCTGCGACGGCATAAAAAATTTGATTTGATGTTGGGGGGAGCCACCCCTGGTCGGAGTTGGTGCTTTCCTCCGGTGAGCGGCCTTCTCAACGGAGTTGCGGTTCCCGGTAATCAGCTGTCCTCCTGCGAGCGAATGCTGGCCGGAGCTGGGTGCGCGGACGGAGGCTGATCTCCGTCGAACGAGGGCTCGACGGAGGAGCGGATTTTGCGCACGCATCAGCTCCGACGAAGCCGACCTTGGTCGGAGTTGGTGCTTTCCTCCGGTGAGCGCCGTTCTCAACGGAGTTGCGGTTCCGGTAATCAGCTGTCCTTCTGCGAGCGAATGTTTGCCGGAGCTGGGTGCGCTGACGGATGCTGTCCTCCGTCGAACGAGGGCTCTACGGAGGAGCGGATTTTGCGCACGCGTCAGCTCCGTCGAAGCCACCCCTGATCGGAGGAGGAGTCTCCTAATCCCGTCGCATTCAGCAGATTTTTTTAGAAAACAAGAGAGCTCCCACCGGAATTTCGGCGGGAGCTCTCTTGTTTTACTATCATTTGCTTTGTGTGTTTTGTTTTGTCTGGAAACGCGGTCTTTGTGCGGCTTTTTGGCCGCCTCTTGGACCTTGCTGGTTTTTGACGCGAGTTCCGTTATTGCGCGCGGCAACCGGTTTTTTTTGCTGCGGTGCAGCTGCCTTCGTGCCTTCTTTCAACAGGAAAGGCTGATCTGTTACGACCGGAACTTTTCTCTTGATAAGCTTTTCGATGTCTCGCAACAAAGAGGCTTCGGTTTCATCACAGAATGAGATGGCTTTTCCGCCGCGTCCTGCGCGTCCCGTCCGTCCGATACGGTGAACATAGGTTTCCGGAACTTCAGGCAGATCAAACAAGATGACATGCGAAAGCTCAGGCACATCAATGCCACGGGCTGCGATATCTGTCGCTACAAGAACGCTGGTTTTTTTAGTCTTGAAGTTTTCCAAAGCCCGTTGACGCGCGGTCTGGGATTTGTTGCCGTGGATCGCTTCGGCTGTAAGGCCTGCCTGCAAAAGCTTTTTGACGATCTTATTGGCGCCGTGCTTCGTTCTTGAGAAGACAAGCGAGCGCTCCACTGTATCTTCCTTCAGAAGGTGGATAAGCAGATCGGTTTTATCGGTCTTGGCTACGGGATAAACGCTTTGGTGGATGATTTCTACAGTCGAGGAAACCGGCGTGACTTCCACCTTCACCGGATTCGATAAAATAGTGCCGGCAAGTTTTTCGATCTCAGTCGGCATAGTGGCCGAGAAGAACATGCTTTGGCGTTTCTTAGGCAATTCGCGGATGATGCGGCGTACATCATGCAGCATCCCCATATCCAACATCATATCCGCTTCGTCCAGGACAAAAAAGTCTACCTGGTTCAGTTTGATGTATCCTTGTCCGATCAGGTCCAACAGTCTGCCCGGCGTCGCCACCAGGATATCTGTTCCGCGTTTCAGCGCGGTTGTCTGAGGATTCTGGGAAACACCACCGAAAATGACTTGGATCTTCAATGGCAGGTATTTAGCGTAAATTTGGAAGCTTTCCCCGATCTGCAGGGCAAGCTCACGGGTAGGCGCAAGGATAAGGGCTTTGATGGCGCCTTTTCCAGCTGTTCCTTCTACCGTAAGGTTCTGCAGAATCGGCAGGGCAAAAGCAGCGGTTTTGCCGGTACCCGTTTGGGCACAACCCAACAGGTCTTTTTGGTTCAGCAGATGCGGAATGGCATCTTCTTGGATGGGCGTAGCTTTCGTGTAGCCAGCCTCTTTCAGTGCGCGCAGCAGGTGCTGGTTTAATTCTAGTTCTTTAAATAACAAATGGTTCTCCTTCAGCATGCTCTGCATGCATTTGATTTTAGTGGGTATGTTTCGGGTCAGGCCAGTTTGGGAAAGAGAGTTGGACTCTCGTTTTGCCAAATGCCTCTCCGCGAAACGTTATATAGGTGCTCTGAGCAACAGCGTGACTCGCCTACTATATCACAGATGAAAGTAAAAGTCATAGGATTCTGTTTTTGAAGGGAATAATTAGGTTGCAAATGAGCTAAGGTATCCAAAATAACCCGCCAAAATCAATTTGGCGGGCTTAACTACTAAGTTTTCCTCAGAATTCCCCGCCAAACGTTGCTTGGAAGGTAATTCTGGGGTTGAATCGATCCAGAAAACCCGCCAACGAGCATTTGGCCGCGTAAGTGCTGCTAGTTTGACAGGATTTCTAGAGCAGTTCCCATTTCTTCGCCGCTTCTGATTTGCGCTTGAGGTTGTTGAGGTTTTTTGTGTATTCGCGTGCGTAGAGGATCGAAAACAATGTATTTAGTATGTACTCAAAGGATATCTGAGAAGAGAAGGTGCCGACTTTGAAGAAGTCGAACTCATCATAAGGTACCTCGATCACAAGGTCGCACAGCTTGCTGGTTGGTTGTTCCGTATTTGCAGTCAGCAGGATGCAAGGGATCTTCATGGAATTCAGGTACTTGATGATTTTTCTGTGGGTCGCCGAATTGCCACCGTAACTGATGAACAGGGCACAATCGCCTTTGCCCATGCTCATGGCATTCCAGGCTGCTTCGCCGTACTCATCGGCGATGACCAAATGTTTGTTGATCTTGATGAGTTTGTTCTGGTAGCTGCGGGCGCGGATCTGGGAATCGCCCGTTCCGAAAAGGAAAATCTTATCCGCCTTTTGCAGCAGATCAGTCGCTTTGTTCAGTTTGTCTTTTTCCAGTTTCACCAAGGTTTTTCTGATCGTTTCAATCGTCAGGTCGGCCATTTTTTTAGCGATGTCCATCGAACCGTCCATCGGCAGGAACGGGAAGTTGGGATCGACATTTGTCGGCGTGTGTTTGCTGCTTTGGATTTCATGGATGAGCGCCACCTTGAAGCTCCGATAGCCCGAAAAACCAAGTTTCTGGCTGAGCCGGATAATCGCTGAGTGGGAAGTGAAGGTGTTTTCTGCAAGCTGTTGGATCACCATATCGGGCACTTCATCCAAGTTGGCCAAAACGTAATCAGCGATTCTTTGCTCGGTATCCGTAAAATTTTCTTTCGATTTCAATTTTTTCAGCAAACTCATCCTGTTCCCTCCATATATGTAATGTATCCAGCAACGATTCGATTCACTTGTCCGATCCGGCATTTCCTTCAATATAAGCAATAAACCCGGAAAAGGCAACTGCGAACAGTGAATGGCAAAGGATATTCACATGCGCGCTGAACATTATGTTCAGTGTTTTACAAGCAAATAGTTCGTGCATTGAACAGCAGGTCCCATCTGGAGTAAAAGCGTTTTCGTGAAGATTGGTATTCACTATAATAAGGCCATGCAAGAGAAATGGAGGAATTATCTTATGTTAACAATCGCTTATATCGGCGGCGGGAAAAGTGCCCACCGTTACCACATGCCCTTCTCCCTGAAAAATGAAAATATCCGCGTCAAGACAATCTTTTCTCCGGTACAAAACGATGCTTGGGAAAAAGTGCCCGGTGTCCTTTACACAGACAACATTGAAGACATCTGGAGCGATGATGAAGTCCAATTGGTAGTGGTGTCCACGCCATCGGATTTCCATTATCAATATGGCAAAATGGCTTTGGAAAAAGGCAAAAACGCGTTGGTTGAAAAGCCGTTCACGAACACTTCCGCAGAAGCAAAAGAATTGTTCGCCTTGGCGAAAGAAAAAAATCTCTTCATCCAATGCTACCAAAACCGCAGATTCGACTCGGACTTCCTGACGGTCCAAAAAGTGATCGAGAGCGGCGTGCTGGGGGATATCCTGGAAGTTGAAATGCACTACGACTATTTCAGACCGGAAGTTCCGGAATCCATCACAAGTTTTTCGAAGGTCAACAGCTACCTGTACGGCCATGGCTGCCATACAATCGACCAAGTCCTTTCCTACTTCGGCAATCCGGAAAGCATCACTTATGACATCAGACAACTTCTGGGCAAAGGCCGATTCAATGATTACTTCGATTTGGACTTCTTCTATGATACGAAGAAAATTTCCGTCAAATCCAGCTATTTCCGCCTGAAGGAACGTCCAAGCTTTGTCGTTACGGGTAAAAAGGGCTCGTTCGTCAAACAGACCAAGGATCGTCAAGAGGAGCATTTGAAAGTGTTCCATATGCCTACAAACGCCGACTTCGGGATCGATTTGCCGGAACATTACGGTGTCCTGACTTATATGGATGATGCGGGCCGTTACCACGAAGAAAAAGTCGTTTCCGAAGTTGGAGATTACGGAAGAATCTATGCCGGCGTCTACGAGTCGATCGTGAACGGAAAAGAAAAAATCGTCAAAGATGAAGAGACCATCCGCCAAATCGAAATTCTTGAAGAAGGCATCAACACAATTAAGGAATAAAATCAGGAGGTTATAAAAAATGGAGAACTTATTAAATGTCCTTGAGGAAAAATTGACTCCGATAGCAGTGAAACTGGAACAAAACCGCTACTTGAGCGCAGTGAAGAACAGCTTTATGGCAGCGATGCCGCTTTTGATCATCGGTTCCTTCTTTATCCTGTTGGCCTACTTGCCGATTACCGCTTATACCAATTTCATGCTGAGCACGTTCGGGGATGATTGACAACGGCTGTTCACGATCCCCAACAACATTTCCATGAGCATGATGACCCTCTATGTTGTGATCGGAATCGGTAACGAATTAGCTAAATCTTACGGTTTGGACAGTATGGCCGGCACCTTTGCGGCATTGGCATCCTTTTTCGTCGTCACACCGATGCACGCTTTCGCAGAGGAAGGCTTGGGAATCGGGATTCCGTTGGGGAACTTGGGCGCTGCCGGGTTGTTCGTCGGAATTTTGATCTCGATCATTGCAATCGAAATCATGCGCTTTACCGAAAAAATGGGCTGGAAAATCAAAATGCCCGATTCGGTTCCGCAAAACGTATCAAAGTCCTTCTCATCCTTGATCCCGGTTGCGTTGGTCATCATATTCTTCAACTTCGTGCGCATCGGCTTCGAACAAACCAGCTATGGCGACGTACAGACATTCATCTTCAACAATCTGCAGACGCCATTGACTGCTTTGGGCAGCACCTTGCCTGCGACCATCGTCGTGCTCATCATTGAAGGTGTTCTGTGGTCATTCGGTCTGCATGGTTCAAATATCATCGGCAGCGTGATGCAACCGATTTGGTTGACGCTGACTGCCGAAAATGCCGCAGCGGTTGCTGCAGGACAGACTATCCCGAATATCGTAAACTATCAATTCTACAGCAATTTCGTCAAAGTCGGCGGCTCTGGTGCCACATTCGGTCTCTGCTTGCTGCTGTTATTCGCTGCTAAGTCAAAACAATTCAGAGCCTTGGGCAAGTTGTCGATCGGACTGGAAATCTTTACAATCAATGAATCAATCATTTTCGGTATGCCGATCGTCCTGAACCCGATCATGATCGTGCCATTCCTTTTGACACCGCTCATCTTAAGCATCGTCGCTTATTTCTCCATGAGTACAGGGCTCGTACCTTATACAAACGGGGTGAACATCCCATGGACCACTCCACCGGTCATTTCAGGCTTCCTGGTTTCGGGATGGAGAGGCGCCGTGCTGAACATCGTGCAGATCGCCCTTTCAGCTGCCATCTACTTCCCGTTCTTCAAAATAGCTGACAATTTGGCTGTCAAACAGGAACTGGAAAACGAAGAAGAGCAACAGCATCAAATGGAAGCTGTCGAAGCATAGCAGTACAATAGAAATATAATCGGAATACAAGAATCGAAAAAGGAGTCTAACATATGAAACTTGCAATACTAGGATCTGGACAGATCGTCATGGATTTCCTGACGATGGCGAAGGACTTGCCGGATACGGAATTGGTCAGCATGTTCGGCATCGAAGCGGAACGGACAAAAATGGAGGGCCTGGCAAACACATACGGCATCGGGAAAGTATACACGGACTATCAAGAAGTCCTGAACGATCCGGAGTGCGACACCATCTATGTGGGACTGCCTAACCATCTGCACTACACATTTACGAAGCAAGCTTTGGAAAACGGTAAACATGTGATCTGCGAAAAACCGTTCACGATCAAATCAGCTGAATTGATCGAACTGAAGGAACTGGCAGAAAGCAAAAAGCTGATTCTGGTAGAAGCGATCACGACAAGATACCTGTCCAACTATCTGGCAATCAAGGAACAGATTCCGAATTTGGGGGATCTGAAGATCATCGAATGCAACTATTCCCAGTATTCGTCCAGATACGATGCCTTCAAAAATGGAGAAGTACTGCCGGCCTTCAGTCCGAAAGCGGGCGGCGGCGCCTTGATGGACATCAACATCTACAATATCCATTTTGTCGTCGGAATCTTGGGTAAACCTGATTCGGTCAAATACCTGGCAAACGTCGAAAGAGGGATCGATACATCCGGAATTCTGCTGTTGGATTATCCAGGCTGCAAAGTTGTCTGCATCGGGGCGAAGGATTCGGCAGCCCCGATAAGATCCATGATTCAGGGAGATAAAGGCTCCGTTGTACTCAATGGCCCGCCGAATCTCTGCAACTCCTTTGAGGTGAACATGAACGGGCAGGCGAGCCAAGCGATGGACAAGAAGGTTCACCCGCACCGGATGTACGAGGAATTCCGCGAATTTGCGCGGATGATCGAGGAAATGGATCTTGCGAAAGCCAAGGAAATGCTGGCGCAAAGCCAAGTCGTCATGGAAATCGCTGAAGAGGCGCTGGCAGGCGCCGGGATCGTTTTAGGCTGATAAACAAAGCATAAGGCTTAGGACTGTTTGGCGAAATTGTCGAATAGATGGATGACATTCGACAATTCGATCCAACAGTCGGTCCAGAGCAACCGAACAAATCCAGGATAAGAAAAAAATCAGGGGCCGACTCGCAATGGGTCGGCCCCATTTATAGGAAGGTGCATGCACAATGGACAAAGTCGAGATATTGGAACAGGAACAGAAACTGCAATTTGAAGCATTTACTCATGATGCAGGCTTGGAAATCGCGCAGCGCATCGTCAAAAAGGTCAAGGAACAAGCACCGAAGCCTGTCGGCATCAGGATTGTGCATAATGGCTTGCTGATCCTGCATTATTTGATGGACGGCAGAAAAGAGAGTCCTTGGCTGAACCGGAAGGAAAAGACCGTATTGGACAGCGGCCACAGTTCGCTCTATACCTACCTGTTTATGGATGAGGTGCCTGAATACAAAGAATGGATGAACAGCGAACAATACGCCATCTGCGGCGGCGGATTCCCGATCATCGAAGACGGACAAGTCACCGGTGTCATCTGCGTTTCCGGATTGGAACATCTGGAGGACCACAGATTGATCGTCGAGTCGATCGAAGAAGTGCTGGCCGTGCAGCAGTAAGAACGTCGCTGACGGATTTGAGAACGGACAATAAGACCGCACCGAAATGGATTCGCTTATCCATTTCGGTGCGGTCTTGTTTTATTGGGAATTTGTACTTTGAAAAGCGTACCGTCAGTTCATAAATGACTAGTCCTGGATTTCATCCAATCTCTTCAAATGCTTCTCAGCAATCTTCTTCACTTTATCGACGCGGTTGGTGTATTTTTCGATATCGCTGAGGTAATCAGTTGTCATCCAAGCAGTCACGATTTCAAGCGCTAATGCCGAACCGATGATCTTTCCGCCAAGGCAGAGAACATTCGTGTCGGAATGGGAACGCGCCAGTTTCGCGCAGAAAGGATCCTGGCAAACCGCTGCATAGACGCCGTAGATTTTGTTGGCGATCATCGCACTTCCGTAACCGACGCCATCGACAAAGATGCCGCGGTCGGCTTTTCCTTCAGCCACAGCCAGTGAGGCAGGGTAAACATAATCGGACAGGTCACAAGGTTCTTCATTGTAAGGTCCGAAGTCGAGCACTTCATGGCCTTCCTTTTCGAGTAAAGCTTTGACTTCTTCTTTCAATGCGAAGCCGGCATGGTCGCTGGAAACGGCAATTTTCATTCATATCCCTCCATTATCTGTCATTCACCAAAAGTATAAGCCAAACGGCGAGAGGTGTACAGACTGAGTTTATAGATCAAGGCACCAGCAAATTTTGGATAAATACATAATCTGCATTTAGAGCATTTTTAAGTATGTTTTTGATGTGGTTTTACAGATTGGTTTTGCTTATAGTAAGCGTATACTAATAAACAAGGTGGAGAAACGCATGGAAATCAGGGATATAAAATTTAATGGCATCGTTGAACCTATCGGGTATCATTTTCAGCCCTTGATCGTCAGTTGGTCGGTAGACAACGGGTTAGGCAAAATGCAAAAAGAGGCAGGCATACAGGTAGCTGCCGATCACGAATTCAAAGAAATCATGCTGGAGAAAAAAGGTGCTCTGGACAGTTCAGGCGAAACGGTGACGCTGCAGTTGAAGCCGAGAACGCGTTACCATGTGCGGATACAGGTAACGGCTGAAGATAGTGAAGTGGCTGAATCGGTAAGTTTTTTTGAAACCGGAAAAATGGATGAAGCATGGGTCGCTGAGTGGATCGGGCCGAAGGTGCAGGAAGAGATCCATCCGATTTTGTTCAAGGATTTCGAACTGAGCCAGCAAGTGAAGGAAGCCCGCTTGTACATCAGTGGGGTTGGGCTTTATGAAGCAAGCCTGAACGGAAAGAAAATCGGAAATGATGTTCTGGCGCCGTTCGTCAATAACTACGAGGCTTTCATCCAAATCCAAACGTATGATGTCACCGAACAATTAAAACAAAGCAATCAGTTGGCGATCATGTTGGGCAACGGCTGGTACAAAGGGAGATTCGGCCTGAGCGGCGAGCATGCTTATTTCGGAGACAAATTTGCGGCGATTGCCGAATTGATTGTGCGCTACGAAAACGGTGCGGAAGAACGGATCGTGACGGATCTCAGTTGGAAAGCGACGCTGAGCGATATCACGAACAGCGGCATCTACGATGGCGAAACGATTGACCGGACACTTGATAAATCGGGGCGCAGTGATGCGGTGGCGATCGTCGGCATTCCAAAAGAAAAATTGATGGACCGCGTAAGCCCGGGGTTGAGCATCCATGAGGAAGTGCCTTTGAAGGAGGTCATCAAGACCCCGAATGGCGAGATCGTGCTTGATTTCGGGCAGAACTTTGCCGGCTGGCTTGCGTTTGATGCCGATTTTCCGGCAGGGACCGAGGTGCACTTTGAGTTCGGGGAAATACTGCAGCAAGGCAATTTTTATAATGAGAATTACGGCACCGCCACTGCAGGCTTCCGTTACATTTCCAATGGAGAAGCCGAAACGGTGCACCCGCATTTCACTTACTTTGGTTTCCGCTATGCGCGTGTGACCGGCTGGCCAACAAACAAGCAAATTGCCGTGCGCGGATTGGCCATCTATTCCGATATGACGCGAACAGGCATCATCGAAACGGGTAATGCTAAAGTGAATCAACTGTATTCAAACTCGCTTTGGGGGCTCAAATCAAACTTCCTCGATATGCCGACCGATTGTCCGCAAAGGGCTGAGCGGTTGGGCTGGACCGGGGATGCGCAAGTATTTGCTCCGACAGCAAGTTATCATATGGACACGCGCGCTTTTTACCGCAAATATCTGATCGATATGCGCACGGAACAGGAAAAACTGTCGGGAAGCATCCCTAATTATATGCCGGCGATGGCTACGCAAGGTGGCGCAGCTGTCTGGGGAGATGCGGCGACCTTCATTCCTAAGGCTTTATGGACGGCCTATGGGAATAAGGAAGAGGTCGGGCAGTATTACCCGCTGATGAAAGATTGGGTGGATTGGGCAGGTGCTAAAATAGAAAAAGCGCACGGCTCGAAAACGGAACTCAATGCCGGTGGATTCCAGTTTGGGGATTGGCTGGCTTTGGATGGCGCGACGCCTTCATCATTCAAAGGAAGCACTGACGATACGTTTATTGCTTCAGCTTATTATTATGAAAGTCTGTGCATCGTCGCGGACGTCGCAGCTTTGATTGGGAATGAGTCTGACGCGGCCTATTATCGCGGGCTCAGCGAACAAGTCCGGGAGCGGATCTTGTTCGAGTATGTGACGCCATCCGGACGCTTGTCCATCGACACCCAATCAGGTTACATCATTGCTTTACAGTTCAAACTATTCCGTGAGCGCGAAGTGGTCATTGAGCAGCTGAAAACCCGTTTGAAAAAAGATCTGTACAAAATAAAATCCGGTTTTGTGGGGACGCCGATTTTTTGCCAAGTGTTGTCGGAGAATGGCATGGTCGATCTGGCTTATGAGTTCTTGCTCAATGAAGGCTTCCCGGGCTGGTTGTATGCGGTGAAACTTGGCGCGACGACAATCTGGGAGCGCTGGAACAGCGTAATGCCGGATGGCACCATGAATCCTGCAGGCATGAATTCCCTGAACCACTACAGTTACGGATCCGTCATCGAGTTTGTCTATAAATACGTAGTGGGCATCCAACCGTTGGAAGCCGGTTTCCGTACCGCAAGATTAGCGCCCAATCCAAATGTAAAATTGGGATATGCCCGCGGAAGCTATCAGTCAGCTGCCGGCAAATTCGTCAGCGAATGGAAGATCCTTAAAAATGGCGAACTGAGCTGCTATTTCGAAGTGCCTTTTGGCGCGCAGGCTGAAATCGTGTTGCCGTACTCCGATTGGGAACCGATCAAAGTGGCGTCAGGCATTTACGAGTACACTTACCAACCGATAAAGGATCTGAGCGTGCTTTATGATTCGGATACACGCCTTTCGACCATCAAGAACGAGAACAAGGAGCTGTTCGAAGAAATTTTGGGCATCCATGAACGCATCAGAGGCTTCATGGCATTTGCGGATGAAGAACAGCAGAACCTCTCATTGAAGCAACTTTCAAAATTGTTCTACACTGGCATAACTGCAGAGATGGTAGCTGAGGCCGAAGGTATAATGAAAAAATCCAATCATATCTGACACAAAAAGCAAAGGCCGACAAGCCTTTGCTTTTTTGGAGGGAGTTGATAAAATGGGCATGAAGAATAGAGGAGTGAAAAAAATGTCCGCAGCACAAGATGTTCTGGCAACCTTGCTGAAAGAAACGCCGCTTGAAGCTGAAATGAAACCAATGACGGCTGAACAGATAACCGCTAAATTCCAAAATCAAGCGGCAACAGCCGGCTATCTGCTTGATTTCCATTTGTCCGATGAGGATTTTTTTGTGGACCATCAAATCTTCATGAATCGGCATGCGCGCTACTTTGCCATGCCCACCCACTCGCACGAATTTCTGGAACTGAATTACCTTCTGCAAGGGCAATGCATCCAGTGGATCGGGCAGGAAGAAATCCAGATGAAGCAAGGCGATCTGCTGATGATCGATCCGGGAACCGGTCATTCGATCGACAAGCTCGGTGAGGAGGACATCCTCATCAACATCTTGATCAAATCGGACGCCATCAACACGAAAGTGCTCCAAAGGATGGCGCAGCGGCATAGTTTGATCACTGATTTTTTGCTGACCGTGGGCAAAAAAAATAGCCGTCACCGACCGTATCTGCATTTCAGCACGGCCGATAATCAGCGGATCAGCAATTGCCTGTCCTATTTGCTTGCCGATTATTTTGGAGGCGAGACGCCTAAATTCGAGAAAGTGGAGCTTTGGTTACTGGTCATCCTGGCCGAACTGGAGGATATCATGTCAAGCGAAGCCGGAGAACTCCCTTTCAACAAGAAGGTGATTGATGCCCTGGAGATCATCGACAGTGAATATGCCAGCATCACACTGGAAGGCCTGGGGAAAAAGTTGAATTTCAACAAAAATTATCTCAGCAATCTGCTGAAGCAAGAAACGGGTCTGACCTTCAAAGAGTGGGTCACGAAACGGCGGCTGCAAAAGGCCTACGATCTTCTGATCGGGACCGACAAAGCGATCGAAAAAATCGTTGCAGAGCTTGGCATCACCAGCCCGAGTTATTTCTTCAAGATATTCAAGCAAGAGTACGGAGAGACACCCAATCATATCCGGAAAAAAATGCACCGGAGCAAAAAGCTGTGAAAAAATTCATGGTTTTTTTTGTTGCCTAAAATAGTCGGGAGATTGATACAGATGGTGTTCAGGAACAGACCTGTGATTTGGACAGTAACCGCTTTGGTTCGGCCATTGTCCGGATTGCTCCGATTGGGTAGGATGAAGGTGTAAACTAGGATTCTTGGAATGGGGCAGAGAGATGAGCGAAATAAAAGGACTTGTATTTGATTTGGACGGTGTCATCACCGATACGGCGGAACGGCATTATCTGGCATGGAAAAGGATAGCGGATCGGTTGGGTATAGAAATCGACCGCGAATGGAACGAGCGCCTCAAAGGCATCAGCAGAACGGAATCCTTGGAACTGATATTGGCTGAGGATCCGACGCTGCTCCTTGATGCGGATGAAAAAGAACAGCTGCTGCAAGAAAAAAATGCGCATTACCTGGAGTTGATCGCGCAAACCACCGCAGCGGACATCCTGCCGGGGATCCCGGAGCTTCTGGACGATGCGAAAAGAGCAGGCTACCGCATGGCTATCGCCTCCGCCAGCAAAAATGCGCCGCTCATCCTGGCAAGATTGGGTCTGTCAGCTTCATTCGATGCTGTCGTCGATCCGGAATCGCTGATACACAACAAACCGCATCCTGAGATTTTCGAAAGGGCAGCGCAGGCTTTGGGTCTGGAAACACACGCATGCATCGGCTTCGAAGACTCGTTGGCGGGCATCGAAGGGATCAAACGGGCGGATATGCCTGCCGTCGCCATCGGCATCCCAGCTTTTGGCGAGTGGCTCCCCGACGTTGAAGTGGCGACTACAGCAGAATTAAAGCTAGCAAAAATAGTACACAAAGTGAAGATGAAGGAGCGTGTTGAAGGATGATCGATTTGAAGGGGAATCCTTTTTATCTGAAGGATGAACAAATAGCGTGGGTGAACCGGACTTTGGCAAGCTTGACGGTGGATGAAAAAGTGGGGCAGCTGTTTTGCCCAATCGGCATGTCCACAGATGAGAATGCATTGTTTGACCTGGCCGTGAATAAAAAAGTCGGCGGACTGCTGTTCCGTCCCGGAAAAGGCGAAGGAGTGCAGCAAGCGCACCGCTATCTGCAACAACAGGCCAAGATTCCTTTGCTGATCGCGGCCAACTTGGAAGCAGGTGGAACGGGAAGCACCGTTGACGGTACGCGCATCGGCAATCCGATGTTGTTGGCGGCCGGACAGGATGCCGACTTTGGGCACCATCTCGGTGAAGTCTGCGCCAAGGAAGGTTCGGCGGTGGGCGTGAACTGGGCCTTCGCGCCGGTCGTGGACATCGATTACAATTTCCACAATCCGATCACGAACGTACGCACGTACGGCAGCGATCCAGAAACCGTCCTGAACTTTGCGCAAGGATTCGTAGAAGCAGTGCAGCAAAACGGGGTGGCGGCTTCAATCAAACACTTCCCCGGGGACGGCATCGATTTCCGCGATCAGCATTTGGTGACAACGGTCAACACTTTGCCGCTTGACGAATGGCGGACTACCTATGGGGAAGTCTACTCGGGCCTCATCGAAGCCGGGGCGCTTTCGGTGATGATCGGCCACATCGCTTTGCCGGCCATCCAAAAGTCTGAAGAGGATGCTTTTCTGCCGGCCACCTTATCTCCTGTCATCATGCAGGAGCTGTTGCGCAAAGAGCTCGGATTCAATGGCCTCATCACAAGCGATGCGACGCCAATGGTCGGATTCTGCGCGGCGATGGAGCGGCGTTTGGCCGTCCCGACGGCAATCGCTGCCGGGTGCGATATCTTCTTGTTCAACAAAGACTTGGAGGAGGACATCCGTTTCATGAAGGAAGGCATCGCGAACGGCATCCTGACGTTGGAACGGATCGACGAAGCCGTCACCCGTATTCTGGCGATGAAGGCAGCATTGAAGTTGCCGGAAAAACAGGCGGAAGCAAGGTTGGTTCCGGAAAAAGAGGAACTGGCTGTCCTGCAGGCGGAACAACACGTCCAATGGGCGACGGAAGCCGCCGATAACGGCATCACCCTCGTCAAGGATACAGCGGGTAACCTGCCGTTGCGCCCGGCAGCAACACCACGGTTATTGCTGCAACTGATCGGACCTTACGAAGAATCGAACTGTCAGATTGCGTCAACGGTGATCCCATTGCTGGAGAAGGAAGGCTTCCATGTGACGCTGTATCAGCCTGAAGATTTCACAACTGGATTCGAGACCGTTTCCCAGTTCCGTTCAAAATATGATGCTGTCCTCTATCTGGCCAATGTCGAAAACCGCAGCAATGCCACAACGACAAGGATCAACTGGTACACCCTCTTCGGTCTGGGAAACAACATCCCGTGGTTCGTAGATGAAGTGCCGACCATATTCGTGAGCCTGGCCAATCCTTACCATCTGATGGATGTGCCCATGGTGAAAACCTACATCAATGCCTACGACAATAACCAAGCAGTCATCGAAGCGCTCGTCGCCAAACTTCTGGGCAAGAGCGGTTTCAAAGGCGTTAGTCCGATCGATCCGTATTGCGGATTGGCGGATGCCCGCAGATAGCTTTTTTGTGCGCCCAACCTGATGAGTCCGGTTGGGTTTTTCTGTATAATGGTGGAAGAGAAGGAGACAGAGAGGGGCGGCAATATGTTTGAACTGGACCGTTTTTTAAGGGAAGAAACCAAGATCGAAAAAGAGCAGCGGAAATCCGGGTTCAATGTGACGGATCCGGATATCCTCGACGAACTGATTTTGAGTGGGAATAAGTTCCGTTTGAATGGCGATTTTCTGCTGAGCGAGGAAATGTTCTTCAAAAAAGGGGACGTCCATATCCGCAAGCACAACCGTTATTCGGATATGCCCTTGCATCATCATCAGTTTCTGGAGTTGAACTATATGTATTCCGGCTCCTGCACCCAGGAAGTCAGCGGGGAGGAAATCGTCCTCAACGAAGGCGACATCATCATGTTGGATCGGGGCAGCTCGCATTCTTTCCGGGCATTGGGCGAAAACGATATCCTCATCAACGTCCTGTTGAAAGTGGAGACGATCAATACCAAAATCCTCCAGCAGCTCGTGAAAAAACGCGGAGTATTGACTGAGTTTCTTGTGTTGGCAAGCCAACGCACCCACGAAGAGGATCAGTTTTTGGTGTTCCGGACGGGAGAAAACAAGAAAGTCCAGACCTTCATGCGTTACATCCTGGAGGAGTACTACGGCGGAGCTGAACCGAGTATTGAAGTGATCCACCTCTATCTGCCTTTGCTGTTCATGGAGCTGGCGCGTACGTTCGAAGAGGAAACCAAAGGGCAGCAACTCCACCAGAATCAGGTCGTCACGGAAGCGTTGGCCATCATCGAAAAGGATTACCGCACGCTTTCCTTGGAAATGCTGGCGCAACAATTAGGCTTCAACAAGAATTATTTAGGGAATCTGATCAAAAAAGAGACAGGCGATACTTTCAAACAGTTGCTGCAGCGCCAACGCATGCTGCACGCGCACCATCTCCTGCTGTATTCGAACTACTCGATGGAAGAAATATCCGAGGAAATCGGTTATCTGGACACGAGCTATTTTTTCCGCTCCTTCAAAAAAACGCACGGCAAGACGCCGGGTCAGATCCGCGAGGAAGCTTTGCATCGGGACCTGTAGTTTGACCACTTTGTTCTGTTCGCACGACATTGTAAGCCTTTACCGAAAACGGTTTAATAAGAGTGTAATCAAAACAGAACAAAGGAGAGAATAATTATGGCAACTGAAACAAGAATTTTGGCCCAAGCAGACGAAAATAAAATGCCGCTGAGCGAGAAGCTGACATTCGGCTTCGGGAATTTGGCGGCCAATCTGATGCTGACGACAGCCAGTTCCTTCATCACTTATTACTATACCGATGTGGTCGGCCTGAGCGCGGTCATCGTCGGGAACATCCTCTTGTGGGCGCGGCTTTTTGATGGCGCTTCCGATTTGGCGATGGGTGCTATCGTCGACAAGACGCGTTCGAAACACGGAAAGGCAAGACCTTGGATTTTATGGATGGCAATCCCTTATGCATTGGCAATGATTCTATTATTCACTTCACCTGATTTTCTCGTATCGACAGGTAAGGCCATCTATGCTTTCGTGACTTATGTGATCGCTTTGGCCGGTGTCTACACGGCAACGATGGTCCCTTATAACGCAATGATCGGAACGACAACTTTAAATCCTGTAGATCGCGGCAACCTGTCGACATCACGGACCCTGGCTGGATTCGTGGGTGCGATGGGAGTGACTGCAGTAGTTCTGCCGGTCGTCAACTTCTTCGGTGGCGATAAACAAGCTTGGACATGGATGGCCGCTGTTTTCGGTGTCATTTCTACAGTGTTGTTGCTGATCCTGTTCAAAAATTCAAAAGAACGCGTCAGCGAAGCTACTGTAGCTGTCGAAAAGGTGCCGTTGAAGACCAACATCAAAGCTCTGTTTCAGAATAAATATTGGATCATCATGATTCTTTACATGATGATCGGGTTCATCACCTCCGGCTTGGGCGGCATCAACATTTTCTATGCCCAATGGATTTTGGGCGATCCCGCAAAAGTGGCGGTGATCGGAATCCTGTCCTTCATGCCGATTGCTGTCGGAGCGGTATTCATGCCGGTCCTGTTGAGCAAGTTCAGTAAAAAAATGATTGTTTTAGTGGGAAGCTTAGTGATGCTGCTTGGTCTTGCGATCATCGCATTGTTCCCGGAAAACTTTACGATGATCATGATCGGTTTGGTTATCCGCGGACTTGGCATCGCGCCGGGAGCTGTTGCAGGTTTCGCCATGCTGGGTGACGTTGCCGATTACGGCGAATGGAAAACGGGCATCCGCAGTGAAGGCTTGATTTTCTCGGCCGGAACGTTTGCCGAAAAAGTTGGTTCCGGAGTGGGCGGTCTGATTCTGGGTGTTGTTCTGGGTCTTGGCGGATATGTGTCGCAAGGAGCAACCCAATCAACCGAAGCTCTGTTCGCGATCAAAGCGATCTTCGCTTATCTGCCGATTGCTTTCACGACAATCTGCATTTTGTTGATTCTGTTCTATGACTTGGACAAAAAACTTCCCGGAATTGCGGAAGATCTGAAAGCAAAACGAGCGAACGGATAATGTTACAGGCTGCCGTATCCTAGGCAGCCTATTTTTTAAGACAGGAGCACATACAATGAATATATACAATCTGAAAACCAATCACATCCTGAATCCCATCGGCTTTTTGATGGACACAGTGACATTGTCATGGACAATTGACGCACCGTTTGGGGAAGAACTGCAAGGGACCCGTGTCATCATCGCGCTGGATGAGGCCTTTGAAGAAGTCGTCCATGACAGCGCGATGCAAACCGATTTGGATCCGCTGTGCTATCAACCCGAAATCAAACTGCAGCCACGCACGCGCTACTTCTGGAAAGTGACCGCGAAGAATGCTGGCGGAGAGGACTCTTCTTCCGAGATCCACTACTTCGAGACAGCGAAGGAAGAGGAACCGTGGACCGGGAAATGGATCGAACCCGCTCGCCAGATGGAGCGGATGCCGCTTGTGCGGAAACTGTTCCGGTTGCCTGCAAAACCGATCCGCAAGGCGCGCGTTTATGCGACAGGACTGGGCGTTTATGAACTGTACCTGAACGGAGAAAGAATCGGCGACGATTATTTGGCTCCCGGCTTCCATGCCTATGATTTTTGGCAGCAGTACCAGACTTATGATGTAACCGATGCCCTCCAAGCGGACGGCAACGCCATCGGCTTCATGTTGGGGGACGGATGGTACAAAGGCCGCTTCGGTTTCGACGGCGGATACGAAAACTTGTACGGGGACCAATTGCGCCTGATCGCGGAATGCATCGTCACATACGAGGACGGAACGGAAGAAATCATCGCCAGCGATGATACGTGGGAAGTCGCGGAGGGACCACTCGTCGCCAGCAGTATCTACGACGGGGAAGTCTATGACGCGAATCTGGAAATCGATGGTTGGAATGAATACAGTGAAGCAGAATCAGGCGCCCCTTGGGAAGCGATGCAACTGAGCGATGCCAGCACGGAAAAACTTCAGGCGCGATTGAGTGTCCCTGTCAAAATCGTGGATGCTTTTGTGCCGGAACTGATCATTACTCCTGCAGGGGAACAGGTTCTGGACTTCAAACAGAACATGACCGGATGGATCACCTTCACCGCGGATGTGTCGGAAGGGACCGTCATCACCTACGAAGTCGGCGAAGTGCTGCAGGAAGACAACTTCTACCGCGATAATCTGCGCACGGCGGAAGCAAAATTCACTTACATAAGCAACGGAAAGGCTGCAGAAGTGCGCCCGTACTTCACTTTTTACGGCTTCCGCTACGCCAAAATAACCGGCGTCGATCTTCTGGAGCAGGATTTCGGCTTCAAAGGCTATGTGCTGCAGAGCGAACTGGAAGAGACGAGCGGCATGATCACAGCCAATCCGGATGTGAACCAGTTGCTGAAGAATGCACTTTGGGGGCAAAAAGGCAATTTCCTGGATGTGCCGACGGATTGCCCGCAACGGGATGAACGCATGGGCTGGACAGGGGATGCCCAGATTTTTGCTCGGACGGCCAGCTACCATATGCACACACCGGCTTTCTATAAAAAATTCATGCACGATCTGCGTCTGGAGCAAAAGGCACTGAACGGCGCTGTCCCGTTCGTGGTTCCGCAGATCAAACCGAAAGATGATGCCGGTTTTGTGACCGGCTCCGGAGCGGCCGCCTGGTCGGATGCGGCGACGGTCATCCCTTGGGTTCTCTACGAGCAGTACGGGGACCGTTCACTGCTGAAGGAACAATATCCGACCATGAAGGATTGGGTGGACTATATCCTTCGCGAAGATATGAAATCCGGAGGCAAACGCCTTTGGACGACCGGCTTCCAGTTCGGCGACTGGTTGGCGCTGGACGGGGACAATCCGCACTCGCCGATGGGCGGCACCGATACATCGCTGGTTGCATCCGTGTACTACTATCATTCCGCTTCCTTGCTGGCGCGGGCCGCTGAGGTTTTGGACAATACGCATGATGCGTTGGCGTACACCAAATTGGCCGGGGAAGTGAAACAAGCCATCCAAAACGAATACTTGACCACTACGGGACGCTTGGCGGTAACGACCCAGACAGCTTATATCCTGTTCCACTATTTCGATCTTTGCCCTGAATCATTCAAAGAACGGATGACGAAAGACTTCTATGATAAAGTCATTTCCAGCGGCGTCCACCTGCAGACCGGTTTTGTTGGAACGCCGTATTTTGCGGAAGCTTTGAGCAAGAACGGGATGAACGAACTGGCTTATGGTTTGTTGCTGAATGAGGATTATCCAAGCTGGTTGTTCGCGGTGAAGATGGGTGCAACCACCATCTGGGAACGCTGGAATTCGATTCTGCCGAACGGGAAAATCTCAGGGACAGACATGAATTCCTTGAACCACTATGCCTATGGATCGATTGTGGAATGGCTGTACCGTTGCGTCCTGGGCATCCAGGCGGACAGCGCCAATCCTGGTTACAAACATTTCTTCCTGTCACCGCAACCAAGCGCGCAGTTGGGCAAAGCGGAAGGGTATTATCAATCTGTATCCGGCCGCATCGAAAGCGCATGGGAACTTTTGGCGGATGGACAATTGGATTTCGCTTTCCGCGTGCCTTTCGGGACGATCGCCACCATCACCTTGCCGGATCTGTCGCTTGAAGAAGCGCAGAAAACGGAGTGGCTCCAGTCTGCGGGAGCTGCCGAAGATGGTGTGACAGTCACTGTCAAGGCAGGTGAATATCGTGTCACGTACATACCTACTCGGAGCTATTGTCCTAAAGTCACAACCGAGTTATCCTTCCGCGAGTTGCTGGAATACACACCAGCCCGAAAGGTGATTTTCGAACAATTGCCGATGATGCGCAACAATGATATCGCGCTGCAGTATCTGGATATGCCGTTGGAGGCATTCAAGGAGTTGCCGATTGTTTCGAATTTTGTCAGCGAACAAGCGTTGGAACAGATGAATGCGTCTTTTTCCTGATAATACAGGTTTTTAAATTGAAAAGAAGAGGCCATCTGATTAATAAATCGGGTGGCCTCTTCTCTTTTTGCTGTAGCGCCGTCTGCTGATATAATGGAACTGTAGAGAAATGCTTTGCTGCCGCGCCGCAATGTTTGTTCTGAACGGATTGGAGAATGCGATATGCAATTCGATTGGGCCACTAGGAGCGGCAACTATGCGAATTTTGCCGGGATTCTTGCCGGGTTTGTGTTCAGCGGCATTTTCTTGTTCCTGATTGTCCTTTACAATACTCAGCTCCATCTGATGGATATTCCGATTTTCGTTGATCAGGTTATCATGGGAATGTTCAGGGTCAACATGATGATCAACAACTTCAGCATCGACCACGAATACCGGATGATGCAGCTTCTAAACAAAAAAATGAGCGTTTTGTGTCCGTTTGGTGATTTTTATTTTGATTTTTAGATTGTTTCGAGTACAATATAAGAAAAGGAGCGGGGTGAATGCATGAAATCAAGTCAAGGGATCGTCTACAAGAGAAGGCAGCACATTTTGAAGGCCCTTCAAGAAAAGAAAGTTGTGTTGGTGGAAGATTTGGCGAAGGAGCTGGGTGTCTCTGAAATTACCGTCAGGCGGGATCTGCAGAGTTTCGATGACCAGCATCTGATTGAGCGCTTTTATGGAGGCGCCCGTTTGTTGGAGGGATCTTTTCAAAAAGAAGAATATCCGGCAGTCAGGCCGCATCGTTCGAAAAAACAGGAAATCGCGAAGTTGGCTGCCACTCTGGTAAATGATCATGACATGATCTTCATCAATTCGGGGTCGACGGCATTCCTCTTGCTCAACTACTTGTCGGATCGGAATGTCACCATCATAACCAACAACGGCCGGGCAATTTTCCGGAATCCGTCCTCGAAAGCGGAAATCGTATTGTCGGGCGGGGAAATATACGAAAAGAAAAAATCGCTCGTCGGGGATTTCGCTTTGTACACCTTCTCCAAGGTGACAGCCAATATCTGTTTTCTGGGCGTGGGCGGCATCAATGAAAAAGGCATCACGACCTATGCTTTGCCGGAAACGGCGGTCAACAGGCTGATCCTCGAGCGCACGAATGGGCCGCGCATCGTAGTGGCGGAAGGCAGCAAAGTGGGACGGGAACAAAATTTTTCCACCGCCAGCATCAGCCTCATCACGCATCTGGTCACTGACCGCTCTGCGGATCCGGAAGAAATCCAGAAGATCGAAGCCAAGGGTGTCAAGGTGCTGTACGTTACCGAAGTCAATGTCAACGGCGAGAATGAAATCAGAATCGAAGAGTGAATATTATAGATACAGATCAAAGCGACAAAATGCGACGGGAGGCTCCCGGCAGTGTTTTGCCGCTTTTTTGTTGGGAACAAGCCGCCGCGGGTATGGAAGCAATCATAAAATAGAAATCCAGCATGTGAATCGTTCATAACCAACGAAACGATCATAAAAATAAGCTAAAGATTGTTTGTTTTGGACCTATTGAAGCTGAAAACGTTTTATTGTATAGTTAGTCCATCGAAAGAAATGTTCGTTATATGAACGTTTCGAGATTGATGTACAAATAATAAGAAAAAGTGATCATAACGATTACGCAGAAGGAGAATGACGAATGGCTAATGTTAATGAGATTACAAAAGAATCTTGGGTATTGAGCACATTTCCTGAATGGGGCACTTGGTTGAATGAAGAGATCGAAGACACAGTGGTTGCTGAAAATACATTCGCAATGTGGTGGCTAGGCTGTACAGGAATTTGGTTGAAATCACATGAATCAACAAACATCCTTTGCGACTTATGGTGCGGCACAGGCAAACAATCACACGGCAGCGGCAAGATGAAAGATGGCCACCAAATGCAACGCATGAGCGGCGTTCAAAATATGCAGCCTAACCTCAGAGCACAGCCTTTCGTTATCGATCCTTTCGCAGTGAAAAACGTGGATGCATTAGTCGTTACGCATATCCATTCCGATCACCTGGACATCAACACAGCAGCGGCTGTTCTGAAAAACTCCAGCGACGCGGTTAAATTCGTAGGACCGCAAGCGGTTGTGGATACTTGGATCGGCTGGGGCGTTCCTGAAGAAAAATGCGTAGTCGTGAAACCGGGAGACAGCGTCAAAATCAAAGACATCGAGATTGTCGCTTTGGAAGCATTCGACCGCACAGCTTTGGTTACGGCTTCAGAAGGAGAAATTTTAAGAGGAAAAATGCCGCAGGACATGGATTTGATCGCAGTCAACTATTTGTTCAAAACTTCAGGCGGTAACTTGTATCACGCAGGCGATTCTCATTACTGCAACTATTTCGCAAAACACGGAAACGATCACCAAGTGGATGTTTGCTTAGGAGCATTCGGAGAAAACCCACGCGGAATCACAGACAAGGTCACTTCAGTGGATATGCTGAGAATGGCAGAATCTTTGAACGCGAAAGTAGTCATCCCGGTCCACTACGACATCTGGTCGAACTTCCAGGCGGATCCTAAAGAACTGATCGAACTGTGGAAATTCAAAAAAGACCGTCTTCAATACGGATTCAAGCCATACATCTGGCAAGTCGGCGGAAAATTCGTCTATCCGAATGACAAAGACAAAATGGAGTTCAATTTCAACCGCGGATTTGACGATGTGTTCAGCGTCGAAAATGATTTGCCTTTCACTTCATTCCTATAAGAACAAGCACCTAAGAGGAGAGATCGTATGTTAGATGAAGTCATCAAAAATCAAAGGTATTCTTTCCACGAGGGATTCGATAGTTGGCAAGACAGCATCCGTGCTGCTTGTCAACCGCTTATCGAAGAGGGCGCCATCGAGAGCGCTTATCCCGAGTACATCATCGAAAACGTCAACGAATTCGGACCTTATATCGTCATCGCGCCGGATATCTGCATCCCGCATGCGCAAGAAGGCAAGGGCGTAAATGAAACCGCTATCTGCTTCATGCGTACGAAAGTGCCAGTGAACTTCGGGCCGGCAGCCGAGTATGAAGCGCGCATCTTCTTCGTCCTGGCATCGACGGACAACGAGAAGCACCTGGCGAACCTATCGTCACTAGTGACATTGCTTTCCGATGAAAGTGTCGTGGATGCCTTTATTCAAGCCAACTCTGTAGCTGATTTAGAAAAAATTATGGAAATCGAGGGTGAATATCTTGGAACTACTAATTAGTGCATGGACATTCTTTCAAGTTAATATCTTAACGCAACCTGCTTTTTTCCTCGGTATTATCGTATTCGTCGGCTACTTGTTGTTGGGCAGACCCGTATATGACGCTCTTGCCGGTTTCATCAAAGCAACCGTCGGATATTTAGTCTTAAATGTTGCTGCTGGCGGTTTGGTCGGAAATTTCCGCCCGATCCTGGCAGGTTTGAAAGAAAGGTTCAACTTATCGGCAGTCGTAATCGATCCTTACTTTGGACAAACGGCAGCGCAACAAGCGATTGAAGGTGCAGGACGTTCCTTCAGCCTTATGGTTATCGTTTTGCTTATCGCTTTCATGGTGAATATTGTTTTAGTCATTTTCCGTAAATATACCAAAGTCCGGACCGTGTTCATCACCGGCCACATCATGGTGCAACAGTCTTCCACTGCTTTATGGCTTGTCCTGTTCGCCTTTCCTGAATTGCAGGATGCAGGCGTCATCGTTATGTTGGGCCTTTTGTTGGGAACGTATTGGTCAGTCTTCTCGAATCTGACAGTCGAAGCTACGCAAGACTTGACTGAAGGCGGCGGATTTGCGGTAGGGCACCAACAGATGTTCGGTGTCTGGCTGACCGACAAATTTGCAGGGAAATTCAGCAAGAACAGCAAAAAATTGGAAGACGTCACTCTGCCAGGCTTCCTTTCCATCTTCAAGGAGAGTGTCGTTTCGACAAGCATCCTGATGTTCCTGTTCTTCGGCATCATAATGGGTATCCTCGGGAAAGATCTGATGATGACCATCGATGCAACTTATACAGGCGAACGGAATTACGTGTTCTACATCCTTGAAAAATCACTGTACTTCGCAGTCTATCTGCAAATTCTGCAACTTGGTGTCCGCATGTTCGTATCTGAATTGACGGAATCTTTCCAAGGGATCTCCAACAAACTGTTGCCTGGTTCCATGCCGGCGATCGATTGCGCGGCAACTTATGGATTCGGACCGGGAAATGCCGTCACATTCGGCTTCCTGTTCGGAGCTTTGGGACAATTCTTGGCAATCATCGGCTTGGTGGTATTCAAGAGCCCGGTATTGGTCATCACCGGATTCGTTCCAGTATTCTTTGACAATGCAACCTTCGCTGTATATGCAAACCACAAAGGCGGTATGAAAGCCGCAATGATCATCCCGTTCATTTCGGGTGTCATTCAAGTTCTCGGCGGCGGCTTGGCTGCCTACATTTTCCAGCTTTCCCAATTCGGCGGCTGGCACGGCAACTTCGACTGGGATACTTTATGGTTGGGTTACGGAGTCATCATGAAATACGGCGGTTATGCAGGTGTCGCTGCACTTGTCATCGGGATGCTGTTGATACCGCAATTGCAATACCGCAAAAACAAAAAACACTACTTCATGATCGCGGAAGATTATGAGCAATACAAAGAAGAAATCGAAGCTGAAAACAAAGCTGAATTAAGCGTTGAAGCAGCTTAAGCGAAAAAACGGTTTATATAATAGGAGGAATTGATTATGAAAGTACTAGCAGCATGCGGAAGCGGAATGGGTTCAAGCCAAATCATCAAGATGAAAATTACGAATGTCTTCAAAAAATTGAACATCCCTTTGGAAATCCATCATTGCGCGGTTTCTGAAGCAAAAACGCTGGCTCCGAACTATGATGTGGTTGTTTGCTCGAACTCGCTCCTGGACGTATTCAAAAATATCGACCAAAGCAAAACGAAAATCATCGGCTTGAAAAATCTCTTGTCCGAAAAAGAGATCGAAGAAAAAGTCCGCGAAATCGTCTTGGGCGAATAGGCGGTGCTCCCATGACATACACTGAATTGAAAAAAAGAGTGTTGGAAGCTAACCTATCGCTGCCAGAATACGGGCTGGTGAAATTCACCTGGGGCAATGTTTCCGAAATAGACCGTGAAAAGCAGATCATCGCAATCAAGCCATCCGGGGTTGAATATGCGGATATGACTGTTGAAGATATCGTTATTGTCGATATGGACGGGAATGTAGTGGAGGGCACCCTGAAACCATCTTCGGATTTGGATACGCACCTTGAACTCTACAGAAACTTCAAGGATATCGGAGGAGTGGTCCATACGCATTCACCATGGGCAACCACTTTGGCGCAAGGGGGGGTAGAGATTCCGGCTTACGGGACGACGCAAGGGGATTACTTCTACGGAACAATCCCTTGCACCCGCCGGATGACGAGTGAAGAAATCGCGGGATCCTATGAACTGGAAACCGGGAAAGTAATCGTCGAAACATTTGCAGCCATCGATGAAGACCAAGTTCCGGGTGTGCTGGTCCACAGCCATGGCCCCTTCGCTTGGGGAAAGGACGCCTTCGAGGCGGTCCACAATATGGTCGTCATGGAAGAAGTTGCCATGATGTCCTGGCGCAACCGCGTCATGAATCCGGGGATCGAAAGCATGCAGCAGGAACTGTTGGACAAACATTTTCTTCGAAAACACGGTCCGGGAGCCTATTACGGACAGGTCAAGGAGGAGCAACATGACTTACACGTTAGGAATCTATGAAAAATCGATGCCGGGCAATCTGAGCTGGAAAGAAAAGCTGTCGGTTGCGAAAAATGCCGGCTATGATTTCTTGGAAATGAGTGTCGATGAAACCGACGAAAAACTGGCACGAATTGAATGGAGCAAACAAGAGCGCAAAGAACTTGTGGATGCCATGTATGAGGTCGGGCTGCCGATCCGCTCCATGTGCCTGAGCGGCCATCGGAAATATCCGCTAGGTTCGCATGACCCGCTCATCCGTGAAAAAAGCTTGGAGATCATGGAAAAAGCCATCGACCTGGCGGATGACTTGGGAATACGCATCATCCAATTGGCAGGCTACGATGTCTATTATGAAGATGGTGATCAGCAGACAAAGGAATACTTCATCGAAAATCTGCAGAAAGCCGTCGATATGGCGAGCAAAAAAGGCATTCTGTTGGGGTTCGAGACGATGGAAACGCCGTTCATGAACACCGTGGAGAAGGCGATGGAATATGTGGACATTATACAATCGCCGTATCTGCAAGTCTACCCGGATACAGGGAACCTGAAGAATGCTTCCTTGTCCTGCACAAACTCCGTCTGTGAAGATATCCAAACGGGAAGAGGACATATGGTTGCAGCACATCTGAAGGAAACAATCCCGGGTCATTTCCGTGAAATCCCATTCGGTACGGGGCATGTATCTTTCGAAGAAACGATCAAAACGATGTGGAAAGAAGGCGTCCGCCGCTTTGTTGCCGAATTCTGGTACACTGGTCAGGAAAATTGGCTGGAGGATATCCAGTATGCGCACACCTTCTTAAGAGGAAAATTTCAAAAGATTGGCCATTAATTGAGTTTGGTTGAAGGTCGAATGACCTTCAACCATTTTTTAGGAAGAGAGGATATATGGAAATATGCAAAATACATTTGATCAAATCGACGAGTTGGCGGTAAATACCGTACGTACACTAAGCATTGAGGCAGTACAGAAGGCCAATTCAGGGCATCCCGGGTTACCGATGGGAGCCGCTCCGATGGCCTATGCTTTATGGACAAAACATCTGAAAGTCAATCCTAAAAACAGCAAATGGGTAGACCGTGATCGTTTCGTATTATCGGCTGGACACGGATCTTCATTGCTGTACAGCTTGCTGCACTTATCTGGCTTCGCTGTAAGCATGGATGACGTGAAAAACTTCCGCCAATTCGGCAGCAAGACACCTGGACATCCGGAAGTGCATGACACGGACGGCGTGGAAGCAACAACCGGTCCTTTGGGACAAGGGATCGCCAATGCGGTCGGTTTCGCGATGGCGGAAGCGCACTTGGCTGCTACCTACAACAAAGAGAATTTCCCGGTTGTGGATCACCATACGTACTTCCTGAACGGCGACGGCGATCTGATGGAAGGCATCTCCCACGAAGCAGCCAGCTTGGCCGGCCACCTGAAATTGGGTAAACTGATCGGTTTGTATGATTCCAACGATATCTCTTTGGATGGACCGACTTCGAAATCCTTCACGGAAGACGTGGCTGCCCGTTTTGAAGCCTACGGTTGGCAACACATTTTGGTGAAGGACGGCAACGATCTGGAAGCCATCTCGAAAGCCATCGAAGAAGCGAAAGCTGAAACCGAAAAACCGACTTTGATCGAAATCAAAACCATCATCGGCTTTGGTGCTCCTGACGCAGGAACGCATAAAGTGCATGGCGCTCCCCTTGGAGCGGAAGGCGTCGCCTTCGCGAAAAAAGCTTACGGCTGTGCGGATGAAGCTTTCTGTGTGCCTGGAGAAGTGGCAGCCCGTTTCGAGGAAACTACGGTTGCAGAAGGCCAGGAGGCTGAAGCGGCATGGACAGCAATGTTCAACGACTACAAAGCGGCCTATCCGGAATTGGCTCAACAATTCGAAATGGCGATGGCAGGTGAATTGCCGGAAGGCTGGCAAGACAAGTTGCCGGTTTATGAAGTGGGCAGCGCAGCCAAAGCTAGCCGTGTGACCAGTGCGGAAGCCATCCAAGCATTGGGTGAAACGGTACCGTATTTCTGGGGCGGTTCGGCGGACTTATCGTCTTCAAACAACACAATGATCAAATCGGCAAGCGATTTTGAGCCGGGCAACTATGCCGGACGCAACATCTGGTACGGTGTGCGCGAATTCGCGATGGCCGCCATCATGAACGGCATCGTGTTGCATGGCGGAACCAGAACATATGTAGGTACTTTCTTTGTCTTCACGGACTACTTGCGCCCAGCGATGCGTTTGGCTGCCATTTCGCACTTGCCAGGCACTTACGTGATGACGCATGACTCGATCGCGGTCGGCGAAGACGGTCCGACGCATGAGCCAGTGGAACACTTGTCCAGCTACCGCGGCATGCCGAATTTGACGGTGCTGCGTCCGGCTGACGGCAATGAAGTCAGCGCGGCTTGGGAAATCGCCGTGTCTTCAGTCGACAAACCAACGATGTTGGTGCTGACGCGCCAAAACTTGCCTGTTTTGGAAGGCACCAAAGAAATGGCCCGCGAGGGCGTGAAGAGGGGTGCTTACGTGCTTTCGCCGCAACAAGGCGAAACGCCTGCCGGCATCCTGATCGCAACCGGTTCGGAAGTGAACTTGGCTGTGGAAGCGCAAAAACACTTGCGTGAAGCCGGAGTGGATGTTTCTGTCGTCTCGATGCCGAGTTTCGATCTGTTCGAAGAGCAGGATGCTGCCTACAAAGAAACAGCCTTGCCTGGCGCAGTCCGTAACCGCATGTCCATCGAAATGGGCGCGACCTTCGGCTGGGAACGTTATGTTGGCCTGGACGGATTGGCTTACGGCATCGACACGTACGGTGCAAGCGGCAACGGGAATACGGTGATGGCTGAGTTTGGCTTTACAATCGAAAAAGTGGTTGCGGCTTATCAAGCGAAATTTGGGAAGTAAGCTGATTATAGCCGCACTTGTGCGAGGCTAATTGATGAAGGGAGCAGGAACGATGAAAATAACCAAGAAGAAATTGGATGATATGTACCGAAGCTATTGCGCCAGCTACATCACGATCGGCGGCGAAACGTGCGCGCTGATCGCGAGCGAGGAGGAAGGCTATCCTTGCTACATGTATTCAGGCAAGGATTTCGAAAAAAGGGAAACCGTTTGGGAAAAGGGCGGCGGCTGCATGTCCATCATCCCTATCCCGAACAAGAGCAATGAATTTCTGGCCATCGTCGATTTTTACCTGAAGGTCAGCCCAAGCAAAGCGAAAGTCGTCTGGGGCAAGTATGATCCGGAAACCGGCTGGGAAATCAAGGACGTGCTGTACCTGCCTTATCTGCACCGTTTCGACATCTATGATGTGGATGGCGTGAACTACTTTGTCGGCGCCACGATAGCGGATGACAAGGATTTCAAGGATGATTGGTCGAGATCAGGCAGCATCTATTATGGTGTCCTGCCGGAAGACCCTACCGAAGGCGTCGAGCTGAAGGTTTTAGGGAAAGGCTATTTCCGCAACCATGGTTACTACAAGGATTATGAAGGCGGCAAACCCGTCGGCTACTTTACTAGTGATCAAGGGATCATCAAAGTGACGCCTTTTGCTGATAAAGAATGGGAAATCGAGCAGATTTTGGGCACTCCGATCGGCGAAGTGGCTCTTTTCGATATCGACTCGGACGGGCAAAAAGAAATGATCACGATCGAGCCTTTCCATGGCGACAGCATCAAGATCTATAAAAAGACGGAATCCGGTTATGAATCCGTCTATGAATACCCGCATAAAATAGATTTCGCCCATACGTTGGTGGGAACGACGCTAAGAGGCGTGCCAAGCTTTGTCGGCGGCATCCGCCGCGAAAACTGCGACCTGTTCTACATTCAATATGTGGACGGCGAATTCAAGACGGAAATTGTCGACAAGGGCTGTGGCCCATCCAATATCATGGTTGTGAACGAAGCGGATCGGGACATCATCGTAGCCGCCAACCATACCGAGAATGAAGCGGCAGTCTATATAGTGGAAGATTAAGGTGATGGGAATTCCCGTCTGGCGGGAGGGCAGGATACCGGATCGTTCTCCTCCGGTGAACGGAGGCTTCGCCGGAGTTCGGCCTACATCAGTGGTTTTGATCTCCGAGGAGTCCGTCGTCGCAGGAGCTGCGGCCGGTTATGAACGCTGTCATCCGGCGGTAGCTGCCTCCCCAGAGCTGGCGATCCGCAACAAGGATTTCCTCCGACGAACGGCCACTGAAAATATTTATCCAGCAGCATACAAAGAAAAAGCATGTCCGGCCCCATTTTTTCGAGGCCGGACATGCTTTTTTTTTAAATCAGTGATGCAATCCCTCATACAAATCCTCGGAAACAGCTTCGAGCCACTCCGGTTTTCCGGCGGTGATGGCGATGTGCTCAAACCAACTGTCTTTGGCGGCACCGTGCCAGTGTTTCACGCCGTCATGCGTCACGATGACATCCCCGGGCTTCAAAGCCTGGGCAGGCTTACCGTCTTCCTGATACCAGCCTTCTCCGCCAGTAACCAAGAGGATTTGGAAGCCGTCGTGGTGGATATGCCAGTTGTTGCGGCAACCCGGTTCGAAAGTCACTGTACCGACCCCGACGTTCACTTCGGGATCGGACACTAGTGAATTCAGATAGCTTTGGCCGGCAAAGTACTGCGCATAGGCTGTGTTTTTATCCCCAATTGGGAAAATGACGCCTTTTTTTACTTCTTCGTTTTTTGCCATATTTCTTCCTCCTGAAAATTAATCTGTGTATATTTCTTTGGCAATGTTGAAAGCGCACCAAGCTTTTGGCCAGCCGACATAGAACGCGAGCTGCGTGATGATTTCCACAAGTTCCTCTTTTGTAATGCCGTTTTCCTGGGCTTTTCTCAAATGGAAAGGAAGCTGTTCAAAGTTTCCGCCTGTGATCAACGCTGTGACGGTGACGACGGAGCGATCGCGCGGCGCGAATTCGTTTTCCCGCGACCAGACTTGCCCGAACAGGACGTCATCATTCAATTCAGCAAATTTTGGCGCAAAACCACCTAATAAATCTCTTCCTGCTGTAACTTTTGCCATAAAATCATCTCCTTAGGAATGTTAGTTTCAGCATACTCCTTAGAGTGCGCTTTAAGTCAAGCGCGAGCGCATGATTCTTTTCCGTTTTCAAGATATTGGACTGTTGTATCTTGAGAAAAATGAGATGGAGCGGATGGAATTTGGCGGAACGCGTAGCATATTAGCTGATTGGTTATACACAAGTAGGATATAATGTAGATATTGAGGAGTGGATATATGTTTACATTGGGAAGAAGTATGGATTTTAGTTATAAGACAAATCAAATGATAGTACTAGCATCAGCAGTAGTGGCTGCTATAGGATGGTGGTTGACCGGAAATGTTTTATCGGGAGTTTATATAGGCTTTAGCGTATTTTTAACGTGGGCACTCGTCAGAGAACTGGATCCAAACCATGATTATGCAGCATTTCTGGCTGTTGCCTTTTCACTTTTAAATTTATTTTATTATGAAAATGTTCAGCTTTTGGTAGTTGTTTGGATTCTGTTGCTGATGAGAATCCTAAATGGAATTACCGGAAAAGCGCTGACAACGTTTGATATATTTTCAGTCTGGGGACTTACTGCCTACCTATCATTCGATAACGGAAACAGCATCTATTTGATAATATTTGCTTTAGCTATGGCGTGTAGCCTGAAAATGGGAGGGAAAAAGAGAGCAGCAGGGATAGCTAGTCTGATCAGTGTAGGGGTTGTTGCAGTAGATTGGTTTTTTATGAACAAGTTATCCCTCGGGAGCTTAGCTTATTCAAATGCTGTAACCTTATTTGCAGTTACCGTAGTTGGTCTATCGCCTCTATTATTTTGGTTTTTATCAAAAGCTGAGACCAAAGATGATAAAGGGAACAGCGTAGACAGATCCAAACTGTTGGCAAGCCAAATTTTGTACAGTGCGACGGTTTTGTTGCTGTTTTTCTTTGGGAGCGTAACGCTTAATAATTTAGTTATCTACTTGTCGGCTGTATTAGGTACACTCCTTTATTTTAGCGGAAATAAAATTCTGAAAATAATACGCACAAAATAAAAAACAGAAATTCGGACTTCCTATCAGAAACTATGATTCGATTGCCTGCTATATATTAGTGTATAATGAGAATATTACAGCTTGGTGATGGATCTAGCTGAATTGTTTTGTTTTTTTAGATGGCAGGATGCATAAAAATTTGAAAGAGGTGGCCTATGGATAAGAAAAGAATTGTCATTTATACGCTATTATTTATAGCAACATTAGCGATAGCGACACAAGGATTCACGAATACTGGTTTGGACGGACTGCTTGTCCCGTTACTTTTTACCTTTGCCTATTTTACGATCATCTTTATTATCGCAACAATCATTAAAAACAATTCCATTGTCGATATTGGTTGGGGGATGGGATTTGTTGTAGGGAGCTGGCTTACACTGCTTGTGACTGAAAATCCCACCGTTTTATCGTATGCCATTGTTGGATTTATTACGGTGTGGGGACTTAGATTATCTTTGCGCTTATTGAAAAGAAATTACGGGAAGCCTGAAGATTTCAGGTACGCACAGTGGCGGAAAGAGTGGGGCGATAAAGTAGTCATCACCGCCTTTTTTAGAGTGTTTGTGGTTCAGGGTATCATCAATTTTATCGTTGGATCTGCCAGCTATGTGGTAATCAAATACAATGAATTCAGTTTTGATTCAGCTCACCGCTATTTTGTTTATGCCGCACTTTTCATTGCGTTGGTAGGATTGTTCTTTGAAGTAGTCGGGGATGAGCAACTAAGACAACACATCAACAAAAAAACACGCACACTTCTGCAAACAGGCTTATGGTCAATCACACGTCATCCAAACTATCTCGGTGAAATCCTGATTTGGATCGGATTGTATGCAAGTGGTATTACGCTGTTCTTCACGGATTCCATCAACCCTTATTATTATTTGCTATTAGTCATCTCGCCTATTTTGATGAGTACCGTATTAATCAAAATATCAACGCCGTTACTGGAGAAAAATATGGAGAAATACGCTGGATGGGAAGAATACACCAAAAGAGTCCCAATGCTTTTTCCTTTCACTAAAAAATAAGGCAGCATAGGTATGATTAAAACACGTTATTGAATAAAATTTGCGAAGCTGTGTGTGGGGGAGGTGCTACTTATTCCTTGCATGCAGCTTTTTGGGCGGCTCTTAAATAATCGTGCTATAGTCCCGACTTTGACAGTTTATAGAAGAAAAAGCAGCGATAAAACCCGTTATATCAAGGTTTTTAGCTGCTTTTTCTCGTTTTGAATTTGTTGTGCACACACGCTACTTACCGTACTTCCGTAGGACCTCTAGCGGTACAAATTGAAAATCCCATTTTTTCCCGAGAAGTTCATTGATTTTCAAGAAGTCATCGCTACCGAAGACTTCCCAGTAGCCTTTGTCCAACGGACGGCATTGCGCGCTGATAAGAGCACTCTGTATTCTTTCAGGGCTAAGCTGTCCATCCAGTTTGTATTCTAATAACCGCATGATGGTTAAGGAGATGAAACAGATCAGAAAGTGTGCCTCAATGTGGGGTTGAGTCCAGACATAGATTGGACGCGCGTCAAAGTTTGTTTTCAAAGTTTTGAAACAATCCTCAATGCGGCTCAACGAGCGGTAGCTAGCCAACATCTCTTCATCGCTCATTTCCGTCTCGCTGGTGATCAAGACATTGATTCCGTCAAACTGTTCATCAAAAGCAATCTGTTCCTCATCGATGGAAATATGGGGTGTGAGTTTTTTGATTTCACCAGTCTCTTCATCGACGCTCTCCACATCCAAGTATCGCTTTCCACCTTTTTTCATGGTCAATCGGAATCTCTCTCCTGCAGTCAATTTCTCCGCATATTCCACCGATTTCTTACGCCGGATTTTTTCACGGAAGTCATATTTCTGATTCCAGGTTACGAGGATTTTCTCGGTTATTTCCTTTTTATTCACTGTTCTTTTGCGGATCATCGATTTCTTTGCGAAGGTTTCCTGCTCATTGGTGATCCAATCTTCTGAATCCAGAACGAACGCTTGGATATCCTTTGGTGCACCTCGGGTGCCGCGGACCTTTTGACTGAAAAGGTATCCGTCCTTGTTCTGGAGTGTTTCGGTTATGTTGTTCTTGCTGTTCATGCCTTTATCAGCTACAACAACAATTCGCTGGATGCCAAACTGTTTCTTGATTTGTTCGACTGCCGGTAGGTAGGTCTTAACATCCACACAGTTGCCAGGAAATAAACGATAAGCGATGGGAATACCGTTGGTGTCCATAAACAATCCCATCTGGACAATCGGGTTTGGCCGCTTCTCCTTACTGGGACCCCGTTTCCGAAAAGCAGGCAGAATCTCACCTTCAACCTCGACAGGCTCATCGTCCAAATCGGTTTCAAAATAGTAGTTCGTGACATCATAAAAAACTAATGCCCCCGTACGTCCGACATCCTTGGTGATGGCTTGGTGCATCTGTAGTTGGATCTCTTCGCTCAGCAGGCTGAAAGTATCCAACGCTCGATAGACCGAATGTGCGGCCAAATCGAAGTCACCGAATAGGTCCCCTTGGGACTGAACGCTCTTCCACTTACTTTGGGGATCCAAGACCCTCTTTGCCATCAAGAGGCGCATCGATTTATCGAGGTCTATTTGGGAGCTTGTTTCTTTTTCGTGTGCTCGGAAAACTTTTGAGATTCCTAGGCTGCGATAAATTTCATCCAAAAGGAGCCACCCATAGTTCTGGAGTGGATTTGATATTTTTTTATTCAAATCAAGGGTGAGAGAAAGGGTTTCCGGTTCCGGTTGAAACTTACCTGCCTTTACGTCCTCCTTTAATTCCGCTAAATAATTAGGATTCCCGGCTTCCAGATCTTTCAGCTTTCCCAAAGATTTGATGGTACGTTGCTTTACTTTGTCTTTTTCGCGATAGCCTTCCACAATCGAAACATATTGTGTGCCTTCGCGGTTTTTGGTCACTTTTACAAACATACCTCATTATACTATACATAACCGTTCACAACAACATAAAATTTAAAAAACTTGCGTTTTTTCCTACAGCCGCAAGCTTTTCATTCAAATTTTACTATTTTAACTGTCAAAGTCGGGAATAAAATTTGCGAAGCTGTGTGTGGGGGAGGTGCTACTTATTCCTTGCATGCAGCTTTTTGGGCGGCTCTTAAATAATCGTGCTATAGTATTCGTAATAAATGGAGGTGGGATTGCATGTCCTATTCAATCGGAGAGTTTTCGAAAATGATCGGTCTACCTGTGTCGACGCTGCGGTACTATGAAAATGAAGGGCTGTTGAAACCGGATCGCGATGAGAACAACCTGCGCGTCTATACAGATCAGGATTTAAGATGGGTGACTTTTCTTCTGCATCTGAAAGGCACAGGCATGCCGATGGCGGAACTGAAGCAGTACACCATTTGGCGTGCCGAAGGGGATGCGACGATGCTGGAGCGGATGGAACTCTTGGAAAAGCGACGACGCTTGTTGGAAAAAGATATCCAAGCATTGATGCACAATCTTGAGGTGATCGAAAATAAGATCGATTTCTACGAGGAGCGCCTTGCAGGCAATAAAGATAGTATGATTTCCCAGGTTGAAGCAGAAAAGGAAAAAAGTACGAAATAAACCCGCCAATTGGTGGGTTTATTTTTATCCCTTGACTTAATGTCAAGGTTAAGGTGTACGCTCTGATTGTATCAGAGAGGGGAAATGAATGATGGAACATCTTAATCAACAGCTATTCACCGGGGAGCGGGCTCTATTCAAAGGAAAAGACCTGCAGATCAGCCATTCAGTTTTTGCGGATGGGGAGTCTCCCTTGAAGGAAAGCAACAATATCGTACTCGAAAACACGATCTTCCGCTGGAAATATCCATTGTGGTATGCACGGAACATCCAGGCAAACAACATCACTTTAGTGGAAACTGCGCGTTCCGGCATTTGGTACACAAATGGCATCACGATAACCGACAGCATGATCCAAGCGCCCAAGATATTCAGACGAGCTGCCGATATCAAGTTGGAACGAGTGGAAATGCCAAATGCCCAAGAAACGTTATGGAACTGCAATGATATTACCTTGGAACAAGTAAACGCTGTGGGCGATTATTTTGCGATGAACAGCGAAAATATCCGTATTGAGCATTTTACGCTATCGGGGAATTATGCCTTTGACGGTGCCAAAAATATCGAGATTTCGCATGCCAAGTTGCTTTCAAAAGATGCTTTCTGGAATTGCGAGAATGTGGTCGTCAGGGATTCGACGATCATCGGTGAATATTTGGGTTGGAATTCAAAGAACATCACCTTCATCGACTGCATCATCGAGACCAACCAGGGTATGTGCTACATGGAAAACGTGAAGATGGAGAATTGCCTGCTCATCAACACGGATCTGGCGTTCGAATATTCGACGGTCGACGTTCAAGCGAACGGCCGCATCGACAGTGTCAAGAATCCGATCAGCGGCACGATAACCGCTCCAGCAATCGGCGAACTGATTCTGGATGATCCGGAAATCGCCGCCGAAAACACCAAATACCAGCTTGCGGAGGAACCGGAATATGCCATTTGACTTTGATCGGATCATCGACAGACGGAACACCCACTCTTATAAGTGGGATGTCAAAGCGGATGAGTTGCCGATGTGGGTGGCGGACATGGACTTCGGAACGGCGCCTGCTGTTGTTGACGCCATCGAAAAGCGTCTGCGGCAAGGCGCTTTCGGCTATAATACCGTCCCTGACAGTTTCCGGGAGAGCATCATCCGTTGGTGGCAGAGGCGGCACCGGTTCGCGATGGAAAAAGAATGGATTCTCTATTGCACAGGCGTCGTTCCTGCTATCTCCTCAATCGTCAGGAAAATGACGGGAATAGGTGATGACATCGTTGTCCTTGCGCCTGTCTACAACATCTTTTACAATTCCATCCTGAACAACGGCCGGAAAGTCTTGGCGAGCGAATTGCGCTATGCAGACGGAAGCTATACCATCGATTATGCGGATCTGGAAGAAAAACTATCCCGCGAAACGACCTCGCTGTTCATTTTCTGCAACCCGCATAATCCGATCGGCAAAGTTTGGGATCGGCCGACGCTGGAACGGATCGCCGAATTGTGCATCAAGCATGATGTGCTGGTCGTGAGCGATGAAATCCATTGCGATCTGACGCATATCGGCCATGGGTACATCCCGTTTGCCTCCCTTTCCCAGGAGATTGCTGACCGGACAATCAGCTGCATCGCGCCGACGAAAACTTTCAACATCGCCGGACTGCAAACAGCGGCAATCGTCATTCCGAATCCTGAAATCAGAAAACAAGTGGACAGAGGAATCAACACGGATGAAGTGGCGGAACCGAATACTTTCGCGATCCAAGCGGCTGAAGCGGCTTTCGACGAAGGGGAAGAATGGCTGGAGGAACTGCGGGAATATCTGGAACTGAACCGGGAATTCCTGATCGGTTCTTTGAAGGAACTTGTTCCCGAAGTCCAAGTGATCGAGGCTGAAGCAACCTATCTGGCTTGGATCGATTGCGCGGCGATAACGGAGGACACGAAGGCGCTGTGCGCGTTCATCAGGGAGAAAACCGGACTCTATCTTTCCGCAGGGGATATCTTCGGCGGTAACGGTTCGCGCTTTGTCCGCTGGAATTATGCCTGCCCGAAGGCGCTTCTGGAAGACGGTATACAACGGTTTGTTGAAGGAGTAGCGTTGTGCCAAAAGGACAGATGCCGTTGAGGACAACTGTTCCTATAGACACCTGAACCCGCAATCGTCAGCAAACTGCTTTTCTCCGGTGAACGCAGGCTTCGCCGGAGTTCGGCCCACATTCTGGGTGTGTTCTTCTGCGAGAATTTCTTTATCGGTGTTGAGGTCAAATGTTGCCGGTGTCCTCCGGCTAGTGGATTGCTCACCGGAGGAAAGGGCGCAAGAACTGCAAGCTGCGGTGCCATGCAGGTTGCGTCCTTGTCCTGTTTCGGTTTTACGGCCGGAGCTTGATGTGAGATACTTGAACCGAAGCGATTGCAGCCCCGCTGTGCTGAAAAAACGGCTCTGTAATCGGAAGACGACTCGGCAGGATTAAAGCCGAATCAAGGGATAGGAGAGTATTGACTATGGAGTTGCGGGTTCTGAATTATTTTTTGACAGTGGTTTATGAAGAGAACATCACTAGTGCCGCTGAAAAGTTGCACATCACCCAGCCGACCTTGTCGCGCCAATTGATGCAGTTGGAAGAGGAATTAGGCGTTTCTTTGTTCCGGCGCGGCAAAAAGAAAATCACGTTGACCAGCGAAGGGTTGCTGCTGAAAAGACGGGCGGAGGAAATCCTCGATCTGACTAGCAGGACCGAACTGGAGCTGAAGGAGCAGAAAACGCTCATGAACGGCGAAATTGCCATCGGTGGGGGAGAAACGCAGTCCATGCGCGTTTTGGCTGATTTCATCAAGACCTTCAGCACGGAATATCCGCAAGTGACCTACAAATTGTACAGTGCAGATGCCGATGACATCAAGGATCGGGTCAACAAAGGGCTGTTGGACATCTGCCTGCTGACGGAGCCGGTCGATGTCGATAAATATGATTTCATCCGGATTCCCCAGAAAGAACGCTGGGGTGTCATCATGCGGAAGGACAGTCCACTGGCGCAGGAGCGCTCCGTTGCACCTGAGGATCTGTTGGCTTATCCGATCCTGATTCCGGGGAGAGCATTGGTCCAGAACGAACTTGACAATTGGTTCGGCGACGCCTATGGGGCCGTGCATATCATTGGGCGCTACAATCTGATCTACAATGCAGCCATTCTGGTGGAAGCGGGCGTCGGGGTTGCGTTGTGCTTGGAAAAACTTGTCCCGGTCAGTGAGGAAACCGAGCTCTGCTTCCGGACCTTGGCGCCTGCATTGGAGACAGGCGTGGTCATCGCATGGAAAAAGAATCAGATTTTCCCGCCGGCAGTGGCTAAATTCATCGAGCTTCTTAAGAATGCCTTCAGGGCATGATCAATCATGCAAAAAAACTATTATCTTTTTCTACGGTTGCGTTTTAAACTGGTATTAAGAAAAATGATGTATGCATTATAGGCATGGACATTCAGAAAGGAAAATCATCAGTATGGATATGAGGACACTCAAGAAGCTTGCGCTGTTGTCCAGCTCATTTGTTGTCGTTTCCGGTGGAGCCATCGCGGTGAATGTGCCCGCCATCGCCCGGGATTTTCCGGAAGTCCCGTTGCCGTTGGTGGAATCTTTGACAACGATGCCTTCCCTATTCTTGATCGTTTCGGTTCTGCTCAGCCACGCCATCGCAAGGAAAGTCGGCTATAAGAGGACTGTTCTTGTGGGGCTGGTTACGGTTCTGGTTTCAGGCTTAGTTCCGGTATTTGTACATCATTTCTGGATCATTTTCCTTTCCAGGGCACTCTTCGGATTCGGGATCGGACTTTTCAATTCGCTCCTGGTCAGTTTTATCCGGCATTTTTATGAGGGGGCCGAGAGAGCGGCGATGATCGGGCTGCAGAGCGCCTTTGAAGGCATCGGCGGGATGACCATTTCCTTCCTTGTAGGGCAGCTGCTGAAAATTGACTGGCAAACTTCCTTTTGGGTCTACTTGGCGGCTCTGCCGGCGATGCTTCTGTTCGCGGCCTTGGTTCCGGATATCCCGGCTGAACCGGCTGCCGTTTCCAGTCAGCCACAGCAAACGGATCCTTTGAGCACACGCAGCAATGCGATGGACAAGGCGGTTTTCGGCTATCTGACCCTGCTCGTTGTAGCGGTGATGTTCTATATGACGATCACGGTCCGGGTCACGCCGCTCATGCTGGCGAACGGTTACGGCGATGCTACGAACGGAAGCTACATCCTTTCCCTGATTGGCATCGGTGCAATGACAGCTGGTTTTTTATTCGGAAAAGTTTTTGGGGCTGTCGGGAAATATACTTTGCCGCTTGCCTTGTTCGGGATGGGAATGGCTCTGGTCACGATCGGGCTCTCGGACACTGTATGGGTGACCGGTTTGGCTGCTGCATTCTGCGGCTTCTCCTTCCGTACTTTCATCCCTTATCTCTTCAACAAAGTCAACAGTTCGGCGTCGGGGAACGCGAATGCCGCCACATCGCTGCTGCTTGTCGGATTCAATATCGGCGCAGCCTTTTCCCCTTACGGTATCGTTCTGGTGGAGCGCCTGTTCCGGCTGACTTCAGAACGGGGAATTTTTTTCCTGGAAGGGGCACTGCTGCTGGGGGGCGGTATCCTCGGTGGCGGCTATCATTTTCTGGCGAAGCATGCTGAAACCAGTGCGGAGGAAGTGTGAGCAGCTCGGTTTCGGCGCAACATTGATCTCAATGGAGCGCTGAAACAGGGTCCTTGCTGGTCCTGCTTAGCGAATTGTGTTATTTTGGATATGTGAACGCATTCATTTTGAGAAAAACAAAAAAACTAAGACTGCATGAAAAAGCTAGACAACTTTAAGGAGGAAAAGAAAATGGCAACACACAAACAAGCCGTTCCACCACCTACCGTATTTTTTGGAGAAGAAGCTTTTCAACCGATAGACCACACGGAGGTCCGCTGGCTGGGCAGCGGCGGGATGTTCGTGAACACCCGCGGCACCTGCATCATGATGGATCCGATGCTGAAGGACTTCGATATGCCGCTTCTGATCGACATGCCGATTGCGCCTGAAAACATCCCGCATCTGGATGCTGTGCTGATTACGCACTGCGACAATGACCATTACAGCGTGCCGTCGCTGCACGCGATGGAGCATGTCTCCAAAGCATTCCACGGGCCGCATTATGTGGCCGAACTGATGCAGGCGGAAGGATTTCCAGCAAACGGACATACTATCGGCGACAGTTTCGAAATCGGACCGGCCAAAATAACGCTGACACCGGCGGACCATGCCTGGCAGAATGAAAAAGCCAAATACAATTACCGAGTATTCCGGTTGGAGGATTACTGCGGCTTTTGGATCGAGACACCGGATGGAATCATCTGGGCACCGGGAGATTCCCGGTTGATGAAGGAGCACTTGGAAATGCCGCAGCCGGATGTGATTCTCTTCGACTTTTCCGACAACGAGTGGCATATCGGCTTGGAAGGGGCCATCCAAATGGCGAACACCTATCCTGAAGCACATCTGATTCTTTGCCATTGGGGCACGGTGGATGCGCCGGATCTGAACGTGTTCAACGCCGACCCGCAATCCTTGTACGACCGGGTGGTTAATCCGGAAAGGATCCATGCTTACGCACCGGGACAGCCATTCAGCCTGAAAAAATCCTAAATGATTGGAGATTCGCGGATGAAACGATTATATTTGGTCCGTCACGGCGAGACTTTGTTCAATACCCAAGGAAAGATTCAGGGCTGGAGCGACTCGCCTTTGACGGAACGGGGCATCAAACAGGCTCAGGCCGTGCGGGATTATTTCGGATCGGAAGGCATCCGCTTCGATCATGCCTACAGTTCCACATCGGAAAGGGCCAGCGATACGCTGGAATTGATCACCGGCATGCCCTATGCACGTTTGAAAGGATTGAAGGAAGTCAATTATGGCTTCTTCGAAGGGGAGCGGGAGATGCTCAAACCGAAAGAGCCGCAGGAAATCGTGTCTTTCTTTGTGCCATTCGGAGGGGAAAATACGAATGATGTGGCGGAGCGGATGAGAAAAACGTTGACCGACGTGATGGAGAAGAATGACCATACGAATGTTTTGGCGGTTTCGCACAGTGGGGCCTGCTACAATTTTTTGAAGCTTTGGCAAGACCCGGCGGAGGAGTTGGCGAAAGGTTTCCCGAACGGGAGCATCTTCGTTTATGGATACAAAGAGAAGGTATTCCGATTGGAGGAAGTCGTCAGGCCGGTTTTATAACATAATGAAATAGACTGTAAGTTTAAGAGGAACGGAGGAAAAAAGATGGAGTATGTAAAATTCGGCAACACAGGGATGGACGTATCGCGGATCTGTTTGGGCTGCATGAGCTTCGGGGATCCGGATACCTGGCTGCACAAATGGGCGCTGAAGGAAGAGGAAAGCAGGCCGATCATCAAACGCGCCTTGGAGTTGGGCATCAATTTCTTTGATACAGCGAATGTCTATTCATTGGGAAGAAGCGAAGAAATCCTCGGACGCGCGATCAAGGACTTTGCCAAGCGGGATGAAGTGGTCATCGCAACGAAGGTCCACGGCAAGATGCACGAGGGCCCGAACGGTTCCGGGCTGTCCCGCAAGTCCATCCTGAGCGAAATCGACAACAGCCTGAAGCGTCTGGATATGGATTATGTGGACCTCTACATCATCCACCGTTGGGACTACAACACACCGATCGAGGAAACGATGGAAGCTCTGCACGATGTGGTGAAATCCGGAAAGGCCCGTTACATAGGAGCTTCCGCGATGTATGCCTGGCAGTTCCAAAAGGCCCTGCACGTAGCAGAAAAGAACGGTTGGACGCGCTTCGTATCGATGCAGAACCATCTGAACCTGCTTTACCGCGAAGAGGAGCGGGAAATGCTGCCGCTCTGCCGGGAAGAAAAAATCGCCGTGACCCCCTACAGTCCGATGGCTTCAGGTCGTTTGACGCGCGACTGGTCGGAGACGTCCAAACGGATGGAAACGGACAATGTGGCGCGTTCGAAATACGACGCCACTGCTGATAAGGACCGGGTCATCGTCGAACGATTGGCCCAGATAGCCGCCGACAGAGGCGTTTCCCGTGTCGAAATCGCCTTGGCTTGGCTGCTGCAGAAGGAACCGGTTGTAGCTCCCATCATCGGAGCGACCAAGCTGGAGCATCTGGAAAAACCGGTGGAAGCCATATCGGTCAAACTGACCGATGCCGAAGTCGCGTTCCTGGAAGAGCCTTATGTTCCACATTTGATTGTCGGGCACAGCTGAGGCATTCAGACAGGCCAAAAAATCATTCTTGAGACTGATTCATTTACTTAAGATAAGCAGTATACTTTGTTCACGATAACTAGTCAGAGCCCGCTCACAAGCTAGGTGCGAAGAATGGTTGTCCAAATCAATCAGCAAAGGAAAATGCAAAATGAAAGTAAAAAAGAAAATCAGTCTGACACCTTTCAGTAAAGTCAAGTCACTTATCCTTTCCCTGTTCGATTCCAAAGTCGAAGGCAAGAAAAAATGGTTGGTGTTGGGGATCATTCTTTATATCATCAGTCCAATCGACATTATCCCGGATTTTATCCCGATGGCCGGTTATGCGGATGATGTGCTGTTGCCGATCCTGTTTTTGGTCGCTGAAAAATTATTGAGCGACGGAGCGATTGAAGAACACGAACGCCCAATCAAAGAAGCCAAAAAAATATAATGCATGGATTTTCCGGCCCCGTTCCTCGCCTAAATGGCAAAGGAGCGGGGCTTTTTCGCTGTTGGGACCTTGCGCACCCGGTTGGACGTGGCTGCTGCATTCCTTTAGAATGATCTTATGGATTCAATATAAGCTATTCTGAAGGCGAGGAAAACAATAGATGAATGAAATGATCGCGCGCATCCTGGCGCATCGCACGGTAAGGGATTTTGAAGAACGGCCTTTGAGCCCGGAACAGATAGAAACGATCGTCCGCAGTGCCCAAGCTGCATCCACCTCAAGTTTTGTGCAGGCCTATTCCATCATCGGAGTCACGGATCGCGACAAAAAACACGCATTGTCGAAAATCGCGCGTAACCAACATTTCGTTGCCAAGAATGGCCATTTCTTTGTATTTTGCGCCGATCTTCATCGCCACGATATAATCGGAAATATGGAAGGGAAGGACGTTGCAGCCTCGCTTGAGAGTACCGAAAAATTCATGGTCAGCGTGGTAGATGCATCCCTGGCTGCCCAGAATGCAGCTTTGGCGGCTGAAGCGATGGGGCTCGGGATCTGTTACGTAGGCGGTTTGCGGAATGACCTCGAAAAAGTCAGCGAACTCCTGAAGATTCCCGATAAAGTGATCCCGCTCTTCGGACTGGCGGTCGGTTATCCGGCCAGCGTCAACGACCAGAAGCCGCGTCTGCCTTTCGAACATATTTATCATGAAAACGAGTATCAACAGAATAATGCGGTTTATAAAGAACAACTGAAGCAGTACAACGAAGAGATCCAAGCGTACTATCGGGCGCGGACCGAAGGCGAACGCTGCGACACTTGGACCGGTCAGATGGCAGAGATGCTCTCTCATCCGCAACGCATGTACATGCATGACTTCGTTGAAAAGCAAGGGATGAACAAGCACTGATTCCAGAAATAGTTTCACTTGCATCGAACGGATATTCGTGTTATAGTTACATTTCAACGTCCAAGAACATATGCATCTTATATGTATGGAACCATGGCTTTTCTCTATTCTGCAGCGGATGCTGCAGGCAAACGGAACCAAAAATAAGCGAAGTTAAATTTATTATGTAGCGCCACACTGTGGTGCCCGCAACATGAATTTCCAAGATTTAGATTTGATAGTGAAAAAGCCGCGATTCCTGTACAGGAATACCTTTTTCTTTCTTATGATAATAAGTAGAGACACAAAAGGTACTCGATTGAGTGCCTTTTTGATTTCTCTGAATACAGAAAAAAAGGATATATGAGGAGGTTGAAAGATAGTAGCGTACGCATATGGTTACGCTAAAGAAGGAGCAAGAAATATATGAAGAACATCGTCTATACGAATTCGCAGAACGTGACTATTGAAATATCATGGGAAGCGTATTACAAAGAGATCGACATGCGCAAACAAGAGCGTTTGAAGAAAAAACAAGCGCAAACAAGCGGCAAATAAGGTCTAAGCGGCTCTCTATGAACGGAGAACTGTAAATAAAAAGCTCGGAATCCCTGACTCACAGTTGTTGAGGCAGCGGCTTCCGAGCTTTTTTGTTGTTTCCGTTTCAAGGAGCGGGTGGTCCTGCATCCCAAAGTTTCGTTCGGCGAATCAAATTGTCGAATGGGTGGCGACCCCCAAAAGTTAGAGTTTTTATTATGCAGCCGTTTGGCTGGCTTGGATTCGGTATTGGACTGGGCTGAGACCAGCTAATTTTTCTTTTGATCGAACATGGTTATACCAATGGATATAGACCTCTATCCGTGAGCGGAGTTCTTCATAACTGACTAATTTTTAACCGTGATACATTTCTTGCTTCAGGATGCCGAAGAAATTTTCCATCGCCGCATTATCTGCACACGTTGCTTTTCGAGACATACTCTGAAAGATTTTATCTTCCTTCAGCGCTTTGACCCAACGATTATGTTGATAGTGCCATCCTTGATCAGAATGGATAGTGGTTCGAAACTTGGCATGTTTCTTTACGTAGCCGAGGGCTTCTTCAAGTGGCTTCATCACCAATTCCAACGACGGTCGATTGTTTATGCCATAGGCAATAATTTCTCCGTTGTATAGATCAAGGATGGGGCTAAGGTACAATTTTTCTTCTCCTGCACACTTGAATTCGGTCACATCTGTCGCAAGCTTCTGTAGAGAAAGAGGCGTAGAGAAGCGTCTGTTTAAAAGATTCTTGGCAACGGTCCCTACCTTGCCTTTATAAGAATTGTATTTTCGTGATTTTCGCATGAATTTGATGCACTTTATTCCCAGTTCTTGCATGAGACGAGACACTTTCTTGTGATTGGTAATGTGTCCCAATTTCCCTAGTTCTTTAGCGATTCGTTTCGCTCCGTAGCGCTCATGGAAATTGAAAAAAAGTTGTTTGATCAGTTCTTTCGTCGGTTGATCCGTATTCTCTTTCCCGAATTGCTTCACGTGATAGTGATAGGTTGCTTCTGGAATCCCTACTACTAAAAGAATATCTTTTAATTTGAATCCTTCTTTTTTGAGTGCGAATGTCACCGCTGCTTGTGCTTTTCGAGAAAGACCTTCGGATTCTCCTGAAAAGCTTGCAACTTTTTTAAGTACGCATTCTCCAATCTAAGTAATTCAATTTCTCGTTTCAGTTCTTCTGTAGACGGTGCGGATTGATCTATTTGTTTGTTAGTGTTCTTTTTGGACATACAAGTGCACCTCTTTGGCTTTTGCTTTGGTTTTAGTCCTTCGATTCCCTTTTCTTGGAAAGTTTTATTCCATCTCCAAATAAGGGCAGGACTAGTTATGCCAAAGGCAATGGCTGTGTCTAAAGAGGAGGAACCGGACTGTTTCATAAAGTGTAATACATCCATCTTGAATTGAACAGAGTAAGCTGAGCTCTGCGGTTTTACCTTCAGACCTTCAACTCCTAATTTTTGATAATATTTTACCCAATTCTTTATTGATTCATCGGACAAACTATCGTATTTTTTTGCCAAACGCATATAACTTAAGGAACCCTCTAAATACTCTTTTACAACTTTCAATTTAAATTCTGCACTAAATTTCTTCATAATTATGACCCCCAAAATGTTTGATTTCACTCTAACTTTTGGGGGGCGGGACCATGCTACAAAATTATTCAACAATTTGACCCCAATAGAGAGCTGATTTGTCGAATGTTCAAAAACATTCGACAATTTGGGCATAGCGAAAGGCAAGATTGACGAATACAGGTACTTTATTCGTCAATACGGGCATCTGGCCGGTGCTATCTGCAATAACCAAATAAAATTGCACGCTTCACCCACTCTATACCAATCCGATACCGTTAAAGAATCAGACAACCCGAGGACTATTACCAAAAAGGAAGGCTCTGTCTCATCACGAGACAGAGCCTTCCTTTTCAATTCATTATCTTCCAGCGATATTCATCTTTTTCAAAATTGCCGACAGTGGCAAGGAAATGGCGATTCCGACCGCGTTCTGGACGAGGTTACCGGGAATAGAAGCGAACGGGGTAAGGGCATTGCCGTACAGGATCCATTCGCACAGATAATAACCGACCAGCATGATGGGAACCGAAAGCAGCGTGGCTAAAAGATTCACAGCAAAGCTGTTCCCTTGACGATCTTTCGACCAGGCCAATTTACCGACCAGATAGCCCTGCAAGCCGCGGGTTACTAATGTGAAGGGAGCCCACAGAACCCATCCGGCCATAAGGTCGAAGATGGCCATGCCGACCGCTCCGGCGATAGCGCCTTTTTTCGGCCCGAACAGGATGGATGCGAGGAAGAGCATCGCAGTGCCGAGGTGGATCAGTCCGCCGTTTGCCGTGATAGGCAATTTGATGTTCAGGAAGACCGTCGCTACGAATACGAGCGCAATCAGGATTGCCGTCAAAACCAAATCATACGTGCGAGTGTTTGAATAACCTTGTGCTTTTTGCATAGTGAAGCCTCCTAATTATTTTCTTTGTAAATGTCGATGAAAAGTTGGGCCAAATCCCCGTTTCCGGCGAAGCCGAGATCGCGCAGACCGTTGTCGATGATGGACAAAACATAGATAAGTTTGTCGATGAAGGCATTTTCGCCCATATGTCCGATGCGCAAGATTACATCTGCGTATTGTGCCAATGAAGTTGCGACCAACAGATTGTAGTTTTCGCTGAGGTGGTCCTGCAGGCGCAAGGCGCCGATTTCTTCCGGTATCCTGATGGCAGTGACTGTATTGGAACGGTCGGAATCCAGGAACAACTCCAATCCATACGCTTGGGCGGATCCGCGTACTGCGGAAGCAATCCTGTCATGGCGTGCAAAAACGGTCTCGATGCCTTCCTCCAGGATGTTGTCCAAAGCGGCATCAAGCGCTGCGACATCGCCAGCAGAAGTCGTGTAGGGCAAGTATTCTTTTTCCGCGTAGCCTTTGAAGACCTGTAGATTGGCATAAAAGGAAGCGATAGGCGTTTTGCGGTTGTTCATCGCTTTTTGCGCGTCTGCGCTGACTGAGACAATCGCCAGTCCGACCGGGGCCGAAATGGCTTTTTGGGTCCCGCCGCAACAGATATCGATTTTATTTTCGTCGACGTTAATCGGCTCGCCAACCATGCCGGCGACGGAATCGACCACCGTCAGGATGCCGTATTTCTTCAACAATGGACAAAGCTCGGCGACGTTGTTCAGTACCGATGTCGGCGTGTCGCAATGGACCAGGGTAGCATATTTGAAGTCGGAATCCTTCTCCAGATAGGCGCGTACCGCTTCAGCAGGGATGCCGCTGCGATGGTCGAAACTCAGGACGACCGGTACGCCGCCATAGATGCTGACGAAATCCTTGAAGCCTTCGCCGTAGATGCCGTTGTCCAGTACGAGCACGCGGTCGCCAGGTTCCGTCAGGCTTGCGCAAGCGGCCTCAAGAGCCAGGATCCCTTCACCAGCAAGTAACAGGACCTCATTTGTGGTGCCCATGACTTTGCCCATTTTTTGGCTGACCTCACGGTAATAGCGGACGAATGTTTTGTCAAAGTCGCTGTTGTTGGTTCTTTTTGCGCGGGCCAAACGTACATTTTCGCGTACCTCAGTCGGACCCGGGGCGTAATTCGGTTTGTATCTCATCAGGAAGTCCTCCTTCTCGTTTCGTATATTGCTGATAATTTTAGCAAATGCAAAGGACTATGGGACCGTCCAATCCGAGAGAAAGTGAACGGTCCAATTTGCCCAAAAATGGCTTCTCGCATGCGTTTTGCAAATGTTAACGTATCCAATTTCGGATTGCGTAAGTTTTTCCGCAAATCTCTTCCTTTTTTTCGGGGATTGGCGGACGTCAGGAAGCTTATACTGTGGCAAAGGGCAGGCAAACTGGCCTGTCGATAAGCTTACAGCAAACGCTGCGAAACCAAGTACAGTGAGGAGCACACCGATGCAAGGCATCAGCGAGATTCAAAAAGATCTATCATCCTATACATTGAAGAACCTTGCGATATTTGCGATGTTCTTCGATCATATTTTTGCGGTATTTATGCCGCAGGACAGCCTTGAAGGTGTTGCGCTGCGCATATTAGGGCGGATTGCCGCCCCGATCATGTGCTATATGATTGCGGAAGGCTATCATTACACATCCAATCTGAAGAAATATATCGTGCGGTTAGCGCTGTTCGCCGCCGTTTCGCATTTTCCGTATGTCTGGTATTTCGGTCTCCCGTGGTGGCAGGCAACGAGTGTCATCTGGGGTTTGGCGTTGGGATTGGTGGCATTGGCGGCGGCCAAACGGGAGGACTGGTCCCATCCGCTGAAAGTCTTCATCGCTTTAATCTGCTGTCTATTGGCGGTCCCGGCTGATTGGAATTATGTAGCGGTCTTGTGGATCCTGTTTTTCGGATTGTTCAGGAGACAAATCGAAAGGCAGCTGCTGAGTTTTGCAATCATAGGGATTCTGTTCCACATCATCCCTTCAATCAAAGAAATCGGTTGGACGCAATCTTATCAGATCGGAATTTTTCTGGCGGTGCCGCTGCTGCTGTTCTACAAAGGCCGTCAAGGCAAGAAATCCAATGTGATGAAATGGGGCTTCTATGTTTTTTATCCGTTCCATCTGTTGCTGTTGGAACTCGTGAAAATGATTGTATCCGCGTAATGGAGGACTGAATATAAATGAAAATAAAAAGATGTTGGCGCCGCGCTTTCATCGGCATCCTGACGGTTGTGGTGCTGTCCGCTTGCTCAGGATCGGATGAACAGACGGAAACGGAGGAATCGGAGAGCGCTTCGACAAGTTCGGCTGTAGAAGCGGTGACCTCAGAAGAGGCGGCCTCGAGTGAAACCTCGAATGAAGAGGAAACAGCGGTGATCCAGCCAGAAGATCCGGAAGCGATGGTGTATGAAGGGGATCTGGAACTTCCGGTCAACGGGGCGACTGGCTATGCTTCGGTCCGGGTGGATCTGAAGGCGACTGTTGATGCTGGAGCCGAGACGCTTGCGGCCTTGGAAGCGGGGACCGCTTTTGAGGTGGTGGAGGAAGTGGGTGATTGGTGGTATGTCCAGACCGAAACAGAGTCCGGCTGGGTGCAACATCTTTATTGTTTCATCAACCTTCCGGACGTGATCCCTTCCATCATCTATGACAACACCAACACATATGCATCCAAGTTCGTTTCTTCCGGAAAAACGATTCCCGGCATCACGGGTCAGTCGCTGTACGATGGGAAAGCATACAATGTGCGTCTGGGCAAAGTGTCCGATATCGTGCCGGTGCTATACAGCATGTCAAAGAAAATCCATTTGGCGCAGCAAGCAGCTTTGGAAGAGGGGAATACTTTGGTCATCTATGAGGGGTACCGTCCATTTTTTGCCCAAAAGCTGACAGTGGATGCTTTGACAACCTTGGCTGCGGCCGATCCGGAAGTGATGGCGGGCATCAATACCCATCCTTGGGATACCAACTGGTTTATCGCGACAAGCATTTCGAATCATCAGATGGGCTATGCCATCGATGTCACTTTGGCGAAAATTACGGAACAGCAGGAATTCGTCATCGGCGACTATACGGCGACCGCCGTAACGGGCTATACGGAATATACCATGCCGACAACCATCCATGAATTGAGCATGGCTTCGGCTACGTTCACCGGACCGGTCAAATCCAGCTCGCCGACAGCGTGGCTCCAAGCCAACTTGGCTGATACGATGAATGAGGCGGCGATTCTCCTGCAGCGCTATTGCACCGATGCCGGACTGACCCCTTTGGCTTCGGAATGGTGGCATTTCAATGATCTGGACGCGCGCTTCGCTACCGAAGACAACAGCAGCAAAGGCGAGTACTTATTGGATGCAACGATGAGCGAGGCTCCGGAAGCGGCCGAATGAGGAATAAACAAGGCTCAAAATGGACATAAAAAGAGGCACAATCGAATTTCTCGATCGTGCCTCTTTCCTATTTTGTACTGAAGCTTGATGGTCCCTACTGGGATTGAACCAGCGACCCCTACCATGTCAAGGTAGTGCTCTCCCGCTGAGCTAAGGAACCGTTAAACAGATGAATCACCTGCTCGTATATCTGATTATAACATATTTGCGCGAGAAGTGAAGAGGTAAATTAAAAAAATGTGGAGCGAATAAGGCATGCATTCCACATGACAACAAGGTATACTGGAAAAGGATAATTTTACAGGAAAATTTGGAGGTTTAATATGGACAACAATGATATACTGATCCGCTTGCGCTATGCGCTGGACATCAAGGACGCGGATATGGTGGAAGTGTTCCGTTTGGGTGGACTCGAAGTGACGAAGGAAGCCGTGCAAAAGATGCTCAAGAATCCAAAGAAAGATGAAGCAACTGACGCTGCGGGCGCAGCTGCACCGTCAGGCGATGATCAACTGGCTTGCGATAATGCGACACTGGAATCGTTCTTGAACGGACTCATCACTTCTCAACGCGGTAAACCGCAAGCGAAGCCCGGCGAACCGGAACCAAAGCCGGAATTTCTGCTGAACAACGGAAACGTCAACAATCTGCTGCTGAAGAAAGTCAAAATCGCGCTGACTTTGACAAACGAAGACATGCTGGAAATTCTGGAATCGGCAGGCGTCACCGTTTCGAAAAGCGAACTGAGCGCGGTCTTGCGCAAAGAAGGGCACCGCAACTACAAGCCTTGCGGCGATCGTTATGCGCGTAATTTCCTGAAAGGGCTGGCGTTGCGTTACCGCGGATAGGCTGGAATTGAATTTATGTTGAAATAAACCGCCAAAATGGTTTTGGCGGTTTATTTTAGTTCAAACCACAGTCTGAAAACCCGCCAAAGCCACTTTGGCGGGCAAAAACGTCCGCGGACAACGCTAGATTCCCTGTCAAAGCCATTTTGGCGGAGAATGCTCAGATGGTCTGCGACCATCCTGCGCTTCTTCGCTCCAGTGATCCGGGCTTAAACGCCTATTGACCCACTCTCTTTCTTCTTATTTCGAATACAGCAGAAAGGCTTTCGGCACCGGTGCGCTGAAGCGGACGAGCTCACCGGTCGCAGGATGGATGAAAGCGAGTGTGGTAGCGTGCAGCCCCAAACGCTTCATCGGATTGGTACGGGCACCGTATTTCTTATCTCCGGCAACCGGATGGCCCAAGGATTCCATGTGGACGCGGATCTGATTCTTGCGTCCGGTCTCCAGCTCCACTTCCAAGAGCGAATATTCCTTGTTTGCGCGGATCTTGCGGTAATGGGTCACGGCATGCTGGCCGCCGTTGTCTTTCGGACTGGAATGAACCTTCATGGCTTTGCTCTCGGTCAGCCACGAGGAAATCGTGCCTGCATCCTTCTTGATTTCGCCCTCGACCAGAGCGGTATAGATGCGTTCTTTGACGATTTCTTTCCAATTATTTTGCAGCTTTTCTTTCAGCTCTTCGGATTTTGCGAACAGCATGACGCCGGATGTATCCCGGTCCAGGCGATGCACGACGAATATCCGGTTTGCTTTGTTGTCTTCTTTGACGTATTGGCTTAATTGGCGGTAAGCGGTTGGTTCTTTAGGATCGTCGGTTGCCATCGATAACAGGCCGGCATCCTTATTGATCACAATGATGGCTTCATCCTCAAACAGGATCTTGAGGCCTGACAGGGACGTTTTTTTGAGGGCTTCCTTGTTCGCCAAAATGCCGACAGTCTGCCCGGGTTCCAAGGGATGGTTGTGCTTGGTGATGGTCTTCCCGTCTACAGTCACTTGTCCGCGGGTAAGGATTGATTTGACTGAGTTGCGGCTTTGCTTGCTGAGGATCTGCAGCAAGAAGGGCAACAATTCGCTCGGTTCGGTCACAGGGTATTGGGTGACCCCTTTGGTGGACGGGCTTTTTTGGGGTTCTGTCGCCTTGACCTGACGATTGCGTTTATTGTTATTTGTATTCTTTTGGTTTGTTTTTTTCATCTGATTTCGCTCCTGACTCTGTTCGCCGCCTGAGTATCGCGGTCGTCTCTCTTCTGAAGTATAACAGAAAACTGAGCATCCATCCCGCCTAATCAGGACAAAAATGCAGCAAGTGGCATATAATTGAAACAAAAGGATATCAAAAGGAAGCGAGGGAGCAGTCATGGAATACATAAGCATCAGCGGTGCCAAGGAAGGCAATCTGAAGAACATCAGCGTGGACTTGCCGCGGAACAAATGGATCGTCCTCACAGGGGTATCCGGTTCCGGGAAAACGACTTTGGCGATGGATGTGCTTTATCAGGAGTGCCAACGTCAATATCTGGAAGCAATCGGCTACCAAGGTATACGCAAGCCGGATATCGATGCGATCCGAAATGTGTCCCCCGCTATCCAAATCCAGCAGCAAGCCTACAATAAAAATCCGCGTTCGACTGTGGGAACGGTCACTGACATCTATACCGATCTGCGGATGCTGTACGAGAAGTTGAGCACAAGGGACTGCCCGGCTTGCGGGAAGGAATTCAGTTCGGCGGATTGCCGTGAGGAAACCGAAAAGACCGCTGATGACTTCAAGGTGTTCCAGTATTGTCCGCATTGCGCTCAGCGGATGGAAAAGCTGACCCGCACCCATTTTTCCTACAACACCCGTGAAGGGGCCTGCGCCACCTGCCAAGGTTTGGGGGAGGTAATGACAGTTGCTGAAGGGAAAGTGCTGCATGAAGAGCTGTCGCTTGAAGAGGGTGCGGTCATATTTTGGGAAAAACGCTACCGGGATTACCAGGTGCAGGCGCTGGTTGCCGCGTGTGACCATTACGGCATGCCGCTGAAACTAAATACCCCTGTTCGATATTTTACGCCTGCACAGCGCGTGCTGTTGCTGCAAGGTGCTGAAAGTGAAACGGTGCGTCGGTTATTCCCGGATGTGCCGGTGCCCCGGACGATTGCCGAAGGCCGCTTTGAAAGTGTGTTGCCGAACCTTTGGCGCAGAATGGCAGATCAAAAAGGGACTTCCAAACTCCGGGAAGCCTACTTTGAATCTGCTATCTGCCCGGAATGCCACGGCGAACGACTGAACGAGCTAAGCAGGAACGTGACCGTGAAGAGGATGCGCTTGCCTGGATTGTCCGCGTCATCATTGACCGGTCTCGTGGATTGGATCCGCGAACTTGATGCAAATCTGACGCATTCGGAACAACTATTGGCGGGCGTCTATGTGGCGGATCTGAAGACTAAGCTGAAACGGATCCTCAAGTTGGGATTGGGCTATCTGTCGCTCGACAGGCAAACCATGACACTTTCAGGAGGGGAAGCACAACGGCTAAGGCTGGCGGCTGTACTCGATTCGGATCTGACGGGTGTCGTCTATATCCTGGATGAACCGACAATCAGTCTGCATCCAAAAGATACGGAAGGGCTCCTGACTGTCCTGCGCTCGCTGAGGGATAAAGGCAATACGGTCCTCGTCATCGAACATGATACAGCTGTCATGGCGGCAGCGGATTACCTGATTGATATCGGTCCGGGAGCCGGGAAATATGGGGGCGAAGTCATCGGATCGGGAACGCTGAAGCAAATCAAAGATCAAGCGACATCCGTCACCGGCGCCTATCTCAACAGCAAGCCTGAAGCGCGCGACCTTTTCCGCAAAGGTTCCGGTGATTTCATCGAGGTGAGCCAAGCGAACAAGCATAGCCTGCGGAACCTGACAGTCCGTTTCCCTATCGGTTGTCTGGTTTGTGTCACTGGCGTATCAGGGTCCGGGAAATCGACACTCGTGTTCGATGTGCTGGCGAAAGGGGACACTGGCCCTTCGGAGGAAGCGGATCAGGTGAGCGGGACCGGCTCATTCGACCGGATTGTCGTCGTGGAACAGGCCCCGCTCACCCGGATGAAACGTTCGAATGTCGCGACCTATTCGGATGCCTACACGGAAATCCGGAAAATTTTCGGCCAACAGCAGACTGCCATTGATAAGGGAATGACAGCCAATCACTTTTCCTTCAATGTGAAAGGGGGGCGCTGCGATCATTGCGAAGGCTTGGGGGTCGTCACTAACAACCTGTTGTTTTTTGAAGACCAGCAAGTCCCTTGTCCCGTCTGTTTGGGTAAACGCTTCAAGGATGAAGTCTTGTCCGTGACCTATCGTGGCCATTCAATCACTGCGGTGCTGGGGTTGTCGGTTGAGGAAGGTGCGGAACTGTTTGCGGATTCGCCCAAAATCAGTGCCATCCTGAAACTGCTCCAGGAGGTCGGCCTCGGATACCTCGAGCTCGGCCAAACGACAACGACTTTGTCAGGCGGGGAAGCGCAACGGCTCAAGCTGGCAGTGGAACTCCTGGCAAATCGGGGGAAAAAGAATCTTTATTTGATCGATGAACCGACTACTGGTCTGCACCCGCTCGATGTCGAAAAATTCCTGAGATTGTTGGATCGGATGGTCGGTTCCGGCAGCACAGTGATCGTTGTGGAACACAATCAACAGATCATCGCGGCTGCGGATTGGATCATCGACCTTGGTCCGGGTGGCGGAACTGCCGGCGGGAAAGTCATTGCGGAAGGGACCCCATCTGATATCCGGAGAGACAAAAATTCGGTGACGGGAAAATTCATTTAAGGCCGAAAAAGTGAAAATGATTGACAGATGCCGGGAAAATCGCTATCTTATTAGAAAGCGATGAGGACAGAAGGGGAGGCAGAACCATGCAGAAGATGATGTGTTGTATGTGCGGATGTAAGAAACATGCAGGAATATTCTTATCATCTTTTGGTCTCCACAACCGGGTGTTTTTGCCGGCTTTGTAAAGGGGATTATGGGGCAGATTGTGCATCCGCATCCAAGTGAAGCGCTGAAATGATGATGAATACTCGTGCATGTGTGTTTTGTTGACGCGCATGCACTTTTTTTGTGGAAACGATGGGACCCCATCGGAAAATAGAGCCAAGGAGGCAAAAATATGAACCTGCAACAATTGCGTTATGTCATCACAGTAGCGAAATACGGCACTTTTCGGGAGGCCGCAAGGCAATTATATATGGCGCAGTCCAGTCTGTCGTCAAGCATCAAAGATCTGGAGGAAGAATATGGCATCCAGATCTTCGAGCGTTCCAAAAAAGGGATCGAAATAACCAAAGAAGGGGCTATGCTTTTGGAATTCGCCGATCAGATCGTAGCCCAAGCGGACCAATTGGATTACCGCTATCTGTCTGCGACCGAAAACAGGAGACTTTTTTCCGTCTCCAGCCAGCACTATGATTTTGCTTCGGAAGGCTTTGCCCGACTGGTTTCGGAAAAGAAGGAAGAATCATTGAATTTCCGTTTCCTGGAGACGAGCACCTCGAAAGTGATGGAAGACGTGCGGGATGCCGTCAGCGAAGTCGGCTTCATCTATCTGAATGATTTCAACGGGAAGGTCATCAAGCAGTATCTCGAAGCCTTCGACCTGAAATTCGATCCGTTGATCGCGTTCCAACCGCATGTGTTCCTCAGCGAATTCCATCCGTTGGCGAAGAAGGAGAGAATAACGCAGGAGGAACTCCATCCGTACCCTGTCATTTCCTTCGATCAAAGCAAAAATAGCACCTTGCAGTTGATGGAAGAATCGATCCAAGTCGATCAAAATGCTCAGCGGATCAGTGCCAGTGACCGCGCAACCGTATTGAATCTGCTGTCCGTGACGAATGGTTACTTGGTCGGATCCGGTCTCCTGAAATCAAACACGCAGGACCATATCGTCGTGGTGCCGATGGATGTCGATCAAAAAAATACCATCGGCTTCATTTATTCGAAAGTGCGTCCGCTCAGCAAAATCTCCAAGCGCTACATGGAAATCGTAAGGGAACTGTTGGAGGGAGATCAACGCATCGAACTGACGGATCATGTAGACTGAAACATCCATATTACCGGTTGTCCGACTCTATGCGGATATCGGACAAAGAATCACAAATTCTAAGCCGCAAAAATATAGCAGCCAACCCCAAACAAACAGGAGGCAGTCCCGCAAGCGGGATAACCTCCTGTTTGTTCATTCTGCGAACAGCGAATCGATTTCCACTCGCAGTACCCGGTCGATGCTTGGGTTGCCATGGGTGCGGTAAGGGTAAGCACCTGATTCGAAGAGAATGTAGAGCTGCTTCCCGTCCACGGCAATCTGTTCCAGATAGGACGGCATCGTGATTTCGGTGCTGGCGTTCTTGTCGGTGAAATTTTCGGTTTCCTTCAAGCGATCGAAAGAAAGTAGCGTCGAGTCCTTCTTTCTGCCGGCAGAGCGCGACAGCATCAGCTTTTCGCGATAAAAAGCCAGACCTTGGATCTCTTTGCCGATCTTGTCGACATCGTCGGGATAAGCCTCTTCTGTGCTTTTTCCTGTATCGAGCGCATGGACTTCCTTTCCGTCCTCGTCTTCTGTTGTGGAAATGAGGTAGCGGTGCATGACACTTGTCTCTTCTTCATCGAAATGCGCCACGTAGAGGTCATCGCCGTGGACCGTGATCGTTGAAGCGCGTTTGATGTCAGGCAGTTCGATGCTGTCCGTATAGGTAATCGGTTCAGCGGAATCCGCGAAGTCATAGGCTTCAATATCCTTCAAAGACAGAGTGATGACCTGCGCAGTGTCGCCTTTTTCCGAGGTGACCCAGAGCAGCTCATGGTTGTTGTCGTAGGCGAGGCCGCCTGCATGCGGAATGCCGTCCAAGACGATTTCCTTGATGAAGGAACCGCTCTTTTTTTCAAGCACATAGATGACGGAATTGTGTTCTTTGGTTTGGCAATAAGCCGATATGAACAGGTAATCTTTGTTGACGGCCAAACCTTGCGGCGTCATGGTGGTGCAGATGTCCGCTTCTTCGTGTTCATGATGGAGCGTCAAAGTGGCATCCATTCCCGGGATGATGAAAATGTTGTCTTCCGGATCGATGCCATCCTCTTCAAAAGCCGCTCGGTACAGTTCGGGATAGTCGGACAATCCCTCCTTTAGTTCATCCAGTGAACCGAGGCTGGCTTCCGTGTTCGTTTCTTCGGCAAAAGTCAACCGTTCGATTTTTCCGTTCTTTGTGAAGAGAACGAGTGTAAGAATGCCTGCAATCACGATGCCGATGAGGGCGAACTTCAATTTTCCCATTTTCCTTGCCATATGATCACTTCCTAAACTATATATTTCGACAAATTTGTTATTGTATATAGTTTACTATAGGAGTTTATCAGTAACCAACGAAAAGCCTCTGGTGCAAAGGCAAGTGAGGAATATCTGTCCTTACAAAAGCATTTTTTGATGCAGTAAAATAAAACTATTGAAGTATTGATAATAGTTGGGAATGTTATCCAGTCTGAAATCGAGTACCTATCCATAATAATGTAGATAACGTATAATAGAAGGACGCAATCAGGCGCAGCGCAATCGGCCTGAGGAAGGTATCAACACTACCAATATTGAACAGAAAGAGGATTTTACCATGTCGAAGTTAGGTTTGCAGCTCAGCCCGGCAGACAGCGAAAGCAAATGTTGGGTGGCGGAAATTACCGGAGCGGACGAAGTATACATTTTAAAAAGAGACTTCATCCCGGCCGAACCGGAAGGCGGATGGATCCTCTACGATGGCTGGTACCAGCTGAATGGAGCGGTGCCCGGTGTCACGGAGTTCAAAAAAGAATATATCCGCATCAAGGACGGAAAAGTCAGAAGGAACCTTCCATTCCGGGAACTCGTCGAAAGCCTGGATGAAATAAAAGCCGGTGAAGGCCCTCGTGTTGAAAGGATGCGCAAGGAAATCATCGCCATTTTGGATGAAATCAAAGAAGCGGCCTACTGTGAGCCTGTGGTGGAGGGCATCGAAAAACAAAAGGAAGATTTGGACATGGCGGATGAGCCGGATCAAATCAAAAACGCGCTCTACATGCTGAAAAAACAAAAGCAATCCTATATCCAGCAGTACCGAAAGATGTTCAACCTATAAAGAACGGAATCACCAAAAATGAAGAAAGACAGCAAAAAATACTGAAAACAATAAAATTTCCGGTATAATCTTATTTAAATGGAAAAATGGAAGGCGGTGGAGCAATGATCAGAAAAGCAATGCCAGCGGATCTGCCTGCAATCATGGAAATCATCAATGAGGCGAAAGTCACACTGAAGGCATCCGGCATCGATCAATGGCAAAAAGGGTACCCGAACGAAGCGGTCATTCTTCAGGATATGGCCGGAGGGTACAGCTATATCTACTTGCGGGACGGTATCCCAGCGGCAACTTTTGCATTTTTTTACGGCGAGGATCCTACCTATGAAGTCATCACCGAAGGCCAATGGCTGACGGATAATCCTTACACGGTCATCCATCGCATCACGATCAAAGGTACATTCCGTGGTCAGGGTGTTCTTGGGGAAATCGTCGCATGGGCTGGGGATGAATCGCGTAAAAGAGGCTATACGAGTATGCGCATCGATACGCATCCCGACAACAAAAGCATGCAGCGGGCCCTGCAGAAAGCCGGCTACACCTACTGCGGCCACATCCTGACGAGCATCGGCGATATGCGTTGGGGGTACGAAAAGCTACTGTAAAAAGAACTCTGCAGATTTTCAAGAAGGATTGCGCCTGACCAAGAGGCGCAATCCTTTTCGCATGGAATGGTCGACCAGCGGAAACGATGAGGAGATAATGAAATGAACGTGCAACTAAAAAATTTACCATTGAACGAGGAACTGATCCAGGCAGTGCGCCGTTGGGAAAATGACCCGGCTATTTCACCGTTCATCACGCCGCACTATCTTGAAACAAGTGAGCTGCCGTTGGTGACGGAAAGCGATGTCCGCGAGAGCCTGTCCAATCCGGACAAACGCAATTATTTCATCTGCGTGGATGACAAGCCGATCGGGATTGCATCGATCATCCGTGACTTTCCTGCCCTGTTGAAGAATGACGGGAAAACAGCTTGGCTGGGAATCTATATCGGCGAACCGGATTGGCGCAACAAAGGCATCGGCAAAACGGTCATGGCTCTGTATGAAGAGGAATGCCGGAGTCTCGGCTATCGGCGCATCGAACTGGGGGTGTTTTCCCACAATGCCGGCGCAATCAGATTGTATGAAAGATCCGGCTTCACACAAATAGGCGTCATTCCTCACTTCACCTATTCACAAGGCCAATGGCGCGACGACATCCGAATGGAAAAGATTCTCTGTCACAATCTAGGATAAAATCCATGCGGCAATCTATTGGAGGGAGGAAAAACAACGGATGAAAAAAGGAGTGCTGGTTAGATCTAAACGAATATTACTGACCTTCTTTGCGGCGTTGTTGGGGCTGCTGACACTATTCAGCTATCATAACTACGCATGGTACGAAGAACCGATCGCCAAAATAACCGCAGCGGAAGCTGTTGGAACCGATGAAACGGTTGGTGCAGGTCAGGAAAACTATCCCATATACAACCAAAAACTGACGGCTGTACTGATGAACGGGGAGTCGAAAGGGACGCAAGTCGTGATAGAAAACAACTATTCCGACTCACTTGCCTATAGCCAGATGTACCGTTCAGGGGATGAAGTGTTCCTTTCCTTAAGCGAGCGTGCTTCGGGTACCCTGACAGGTAAAATTTCCGGAATAAAGCGGGATAAATATGTTGTCCTTTTTGGATCCTTATTTCTTTTCGTATTGGTGGCGGTAGCGGGGAAAAAAGGTCTGCTTTCCCTCGTCAGTATTGCAGGGAACATATTGCTGTTCAATATCGCTTTGGACAGCTATGAAATTGCAGATAACGCACAGCTATTATGGATAAGCAGTGCTGCAGTGATCGGATGGACCGTCCTGACACTGCTCTTGGTCAGCGGCCGAAACAGAAAGACTTACGCGGCTATCCTTTCTACTTTGATCGGAACATTCCTGACTTTGATCATCGCTTATGGGGTCATTGCCGGGACGAACGGGCAAGGCCTGCGCTATGAGGAAATGCAGTTTGTGACGCATTACCCGCGACGAATCTTCCTATCCAGCATATTGATCGGATCGTTGGGTGCGGTGATGGATGTCGCCATTACGATGACCGCGGCCATTCAGGAACTGTACGAAAAAGACCCCGCAATATCCGGCAAAGCTTTATTCCAGTCGGGACGCGAAATCGGCAAGGACATCATGGGAACGATGGCAAATGTGTTGCTTTTTGCCTATGTTAGCGGAGCGATTCCGACGCTCGTTTTTTATCTGGAGAACGGCTCCGATGTGTTCCATACCTTTTCGATGCAATTATCTTTGGAAATCACCCGAGCTTTGGCGGGCAGTTTGGGTATCGTTTTGACGGTTCCGTTGGCAATGCTCACAGCTGTCCGTCTGATTCCCAAGAAAGCGGGTGATCGGCGATGAGCGTGCAACTGGTATTGGCGCTGTTGCTTTTGCTGCTGATGGTTGTAGTGGGCGGCAGACGTGGTATTTCTTCGTTCCTGTCGTTGTTTTTCAACTTTGCTGTCCTCTATGTATTGGTGTTGCTGTTGATAAATGGCTTTCCTGCACTTGTTGTTACCCTGCTGGCTTGTGCGGTGGTCAGCTACATCAATTTATTCTACATAAACGGCGTGAATGTTAAAACGAAGGCGGCCTTTATTGCGACGATCGTTACGACTTTTTTTTTGTTGTTACTGACTATTGTTGTGCATCGGTTTGCGATGATCCAGGGCTTCGGTCCCGAGGAAGTGGAGGAGTACACCACGCTTTCCTTTTTTGTGAATGTTGATTTTGTCCAAATCGGAATTTGTACCATGATAACCGGAACGATAGCTGCCATTACGGACACGGCTATCTCCATTTCATCTTCATTGTATGAGGTCTATAACTGCAATCCGCAGTTGGGGGAAAAAGAATTATTCCGTTCGGGGATGACAATCGGAAAGGACATCATCGGAACAACGACGAATACGCTCTATTTTTCTTTCGTCGGCAGTTATCTCGCACTTTTTCTCTGGTTCAGGGACCTGTCTTATCCTTTCGGGGAGGCGCTGAACGCAAAAGTGCTCGTTTCGGAAGTCCTTTCCATGTTCGTCATCGGCATCGGAGTGACCGGCATTATCCCACTCACCGCGTGGGTTACGGCTCACATGTTGTTGAACGAATCATCGCGGGATTAAAATGCTTATTGCCAATCAAAGAAATTGCTCTATAATAGTTAGAGTTGAAAACAAAGCTTTTTGGATGAGGCAGATCATACAGTTTCGCATCCGGGAAGAGACGCATAATAGTAAGTATACAGATACACCATTCAGACAATCGGAGGAAAACAGATGAAAAAAATCGGCTTTGATCCACAGAAGTACATTGAAGAGCAATCGAAATATATTCTCGAACGGGTCAACAATTACGATAAATTGTATCTTGAATTCGGAGGGAAACTGATCGGCGACAAGCATGCGAAACGCGTATTGCCTGGTTTCGATGAAGACGCAAAAATCAAATTGCTGCAGAAACTAAAAGACCAAGCGGAAATTTTGATTTGTGTATATGCGGGGGATATCGAACGCAATAAAATCCGCGGCGACTACGGCATCACTTATGATATGGATGTCTTCCGCTTGATCGACGAGCTGAGGGATTATGGATTATCCGTCAACAGTGTCGTCATCACGCGCTATAACGGACAACCGGCCACTAAAGTGTTCATCAACAAACTCGAAAAACGCGACATCAAAGTCTATACCCATGGCGCCATCGAAGGTTATCCTTCCAATATCGAAAAGATCGTCAGCGAAGAGGGGTTCGGCCAGAACACTTATATTCCGACGACCAAGCCGATTGTCGTCGTTACCGCTCCGGGTCCCGGCAGCGGCAAGTTGGCTACCTGCTTGAACCAACTGTACCACGAACGCCGTCAAGGGCGCGTGGCCGGCTATTCTAAATTCGAGACTTTCCCGGTCTGGAATGTTCCTTTGAAGCACCCGCTGAACATTGCCTATGAAGCCGCAACAGTCGATCTGAAGGATGTCAACATGATGGACAACTATCATTTTGAGACTTACAACGAAGTGGCAGTCAACTACAACCGTGATCTGGAGACTTTCCCGGTCATCAAACGGATCATCGAGCGCATCACCGGCAAGGAATCCGTCTACCAATCACCGACTGACATGGGCGTGAACCGAGTAGGCTTCGGCATCACCGATGATGAAGCGATCCGTGAAGCGTCGAAGCAGGAAATCATCCGCCGCAGCTTCGACACGGAATGCGACTATAAGAAAGGTTTGAGTGATGAAGAGACGCGCGATCATATGCGTCTGATCATGGAAGAACTTGAGCTGAAGCAGGAAGACCGCGCACCAGTAAAACCTGCCCGCGCATACGCGGAACGCTTGATGAAACGTACGGTTGACAACGAAATTCCTGCGGTCATCGCTTTCGAATTGAACGACGGAAGAATCATCACCGGCAGGACTTCCGATCTGATGGATGCTTGTTCCTCAGCCATCTTGAACGCTATCAAAGCCTTGGCGAACATTTCCGACGACATCCTGTTGTTGTCTCCGGTCATTCTCGAGCCAATCAAAAAGCTGAAGAGCGATGGCTTGCACAAGCGCATCCCGACATTGACTGCGAACGAGATCCTGATCGCGCTATCCATATCAGCGGTCACGAATCCGACAGCCCAGTTGGCTTACGATAAACTTTCCGAGCTGAAGGATGTGCAAGCCCATTCGACGGTCATCCTTAACAAAGATGATGATCAGATCCTCCGGAATCTTGGCCTCGACATCACCTGCGATCCGGTTTACCCATCCGAGAATCTTTACTACGTATAATAGAGTGTGATGAATCGCGTTTAGACACCCGTACGTTGAAGAAACCAGCTGCCGTTCACCTCTTTTGTGGACGACAGCTGGTTTCGAAACGGTAGTGGTGTCTGCGAATCAGAACACGTTTGCGATAAATCGTCAGAATCCAATTTCAAAGGCTATCCGCTCCCTATCATTTTCGGGAGCGGATAGCTTTTTTTCGGGGCTGATGCGGATCGTTATTGTCATTGGTCCTCAAAATGGATGCCCCTGGGACCGACCGAGGTTGAGAAGACGATCTGCGTGTAGGTCTTGCCGAACTGCTGCAGTTCGCCGATGAAAGTATCCAATTCCTTCGTCGTCGGAAAGGCGACCTTCAGGAGCATCGAAAATTCTCCGGTCACGCAGTTGCATTCCAACACATTCGGGATGCCTTCCACGAATGGATAAAATACCGGCTTTTGCTTGGGATCGACCTCCAGATTGATGAAAGCTTTGATGTTGTAACCCAGCGCCTGAAGGTTCACGTGAGCGCCGTAATCAGTGATGATGCCGTTCCGCTCCAGCTGGGCGATCCTTGCGGAAATCGCCGGCGAAGACAAAAAAGTGGCCTCACCGATTTCCTTCAGCGAAGCCCGCGCATTCGTCTGCAGAATGTTCAAAATTTGTTTATCGATTTTATCCATTGGAGGTTCCTTCCTTTTTCTTGTTTGCTTTGTATTCTTAAGATTTTATATCATACCTATCATGGGAAGCAAACCAATACTGACATGTCTTAAGAAAATAAAGTTATATCGGAAACAGCATGGGATTCTTCTGTGAAAAGGTCGAATATGCAGGTTTTGTTCGCAACTTCTTGTGAGTTGTTTTAATCAGTTTGTCAAGGTGGTATTGTTTCCTCTATGAAGTACAGAGAAGTACAGAAAAATTTCAGGGGGCAAACAGAGATGAATATGAGAATTGAAGCGGACTCGATCGGAACGTTGGCAGTACCCACAGAAGCGTATTATGGTGTGCAATCATCGCGTGCAAAGGAAAATTTTGCCATCACGGGCACGAATCTGCATCCGGAATTGGTCAAAAGCTTGGCACGGATCAAGAAAGCCGCAGCTGTCGTGAACGCTCAATCCGGGAACCTGACAGCCGTTAAAAAGGATGCGATTGTCCAAGCCTGCGACGAAATTATGGCGGGATATTTTCATGAAGCCTTCATCGTGGATGCCATCCAAGGCGGTGCCGGTACTTCAGCCAATATGAACGCCAACGAAGTCATCGCCAATCGCGCCATCGAAATATTGGGTGGGAGAAAAGGCGACTACCGCATCGTTCATCCAAATGATGATGTGAATCTTTGCCAGTCCACCAACGATGTCTTCCCGACAGCGGGTAAAATGACCGTGCTGCAAATTCTGCCTGAGCTGATTGCCGAACTGGAAAAGTTGGAGAGCGCATTGGGTGAAAAGGCCGAAGCATTTTCCGGGGTCATCAAGATGGGGCGTACGCAAATGCAGGATGCGGTCCCGACTACGTTGGGGCGGACGTTCCGGGCTTATCAATCCTTCGTCAAGAGGGATATCCGCCACCTCATGAATGCCGCGGAAGAGATGAAGATCCTTAATCTCGGCGGGACCGCAATCGGTAATACCATCAATGCGACGCCGGAATACCTGGAAAACATCACAGCTTTTGTGAGCGAGGAAGTGGGGATTGCTTTCACGCAGGCGGATGACTTTTTCGATGCGACCCAGAACGTGGATGGCTTTGTCAGGGTCTCGGCGGCAATCAAGACGGCGGCGGTGAACTTGTCGAAGATGAGCAATGATCTGCGCTTGTTGTCGAGCGGACCGAAGGCGGGCATCGGTGAAATCAATTTGCCTGCCAAGCAAAACGGCTCTTCGATCATGCCGGGAAAAGTAAATCCGGTGATACCCGAAGTCGTTTCGCAAGTCGCTTTCCGCGTAATCGGAAACGATTTGACCATCACGATGGCCGCCGAATCGGGTCAGCTGGAGCTGAATGCCTTCGAACCGATCATTTTCCATTCGCTGTTTGAATCAATCGACTGCTTGACGCATGCAGTCGCCACTCTGACCGCCAATTGCATCACAGGGATCCAAGCGAATGAGATGATCTGCTACAAACAGGTGGAGGAGAGCGCCGGTATTGCGACCGCCCTTTGCCCGACAATCGGGTACCAAAAAGCCAGCGCAATCGCCAAAGAATCACTGGAGACAGGGAAAACAGTCAGGGAATTGGTGCTTGAAAAAGGCTTGTTAACAATTGCGGAAACGGACAGCATCCTCGATCTAAAGCACATGGCCGGCATCCCAGCTGCGATGTTGCTGAGGGATAAAGTCATCTGAGCGACAAATGAAAAGCAAGCCCGGGAGATGATCCTGGACTTGTTTTTTTGTTGGACATATAGGAATTTATAAAATTTTTTCAACTCAAAAGTGCATCACCGTAGGTGTTTCACAAGTTTGCAACATGATTCATGCATCTAAAATGATGTCCAGCTTCACGGGTTAGCCCTTCGGAAAAAGGATATAGGAACCTCTTGTCTCTGCGAGCCAAGACATACTGTTCGACTAACCTGCTGACGCAGGAAGTCTCTCAGCAATTGCGCTCTGCGATGCTCAGTTGCATGGGACTCTTAGGGATTCATCCCTTAGAGCCCCAGTACAAGGTGACCGTAGGGAACGTTGCGTGGACAGATTTCCTAAATTGTCATGACTCTTGCGATTTCAATCGCTTAATCCTGTCATCAGGCCATCCAACTGATTTCGTAGTGAGGCCCTCTGATGTCGCACTGTGACATCAGAGTACTTGACCGATTAGGTCACAGTGTTTCCTTAATCAGGGCTGAACGAACCCGTTCAGCTTTCCTTATTGAATTGGATCAGGTGCCAAGTTTCCGGATAACACCGGTTTCTGATAAATGCTTTCCTTGCTTGGAAATAGTATAATTGGGGCACATAGAAAGGCTGATTTTCAGATTTACAGAAAATGGGGAGGGGATGATGATTTGAAAACCAGAGTCAAGGAAATTTCGGAAGAATTGAAATTAGTCATCTCAGGGAAGACGGTCGATGCTGTATTGCCGCCCTTACTGTTTGCCGTGGTCAACAGCCGTTATCAGTTGACTGTCGCCAGTATTATGGCTATTGCTTTGGCTTTGCTGTTGGCCATCATCCGGTTGGCACGGAAGCAACCGTTGCGCTATGCCATGGGTGGTTTGGTCGGGGTTATGTTTGCCTCCGCAATCGCTTATTTTTCCAATAATGCCGCTAATTATTACCTGCCCAAAATAATGTCCAGCGCCATGTTCGTGTTGGCGGCGTTGGTGAGCCTCATCATGGGGAAACCGATGGCCGCTTTGACGAGCCATCTGACGCGCGGGTGGGATCTGGAATGGTATTGGCGTAAGGACGTGAAGCCGGCCTATCAAGAAGTGACAATCATTTGGTTACTGTTTTTTCTGATGCGATTGGCTTTGCAGGTCATTCTTTTCCGACGCGGTGATGTTGCCGAGTTGGCTTGGACAAATACGCTCCTGGGACTTCCGTTCACGCTTGCTGGATTGATCCTTAGCTATCTTTACGGCATTTGGCGTCTCCGCAACCTGAAAGGGCCCAGCGTGGAAGAACACCGGGAAGGCAAGCAGCAGCCGTGGGAAGGGCAGACACGTGGTTTTTAGTCGGAAGGGTTTCGGAAAGAAGGCATTTTGATGAAAAAAGTGAAAAAAGTCGGAGCAAAGTGCCACTATAATAATCGAATTCTCAATAAATGCCTAGTTCTGTTGCTTAGTCTGTTATTTTTTGGTTGTGGAACATCGAATGATGACACTTCAAGCCAAACTGATCTTCAAGAACTGACCAAAATAGAGGTGACCGAATACGAGGGGAAAGATTTATCTTCCTTGACCGATTTTCGGGAAAACTCCATCAAGGGCCCGCAATATATAAACACCGATGTCTACACGCTGACGATCGATGGTTTGGTCGAGCAGCCAAATTCCCTGACCTACGACGAAGTGCTGGATAATCAGAAGTACACGAAGGTTGTGACCTTGCATTGCGTGGAAGGATGGAGCGTGGATATCCTTTGGGAAGGGATCCTGCTTGCGGATCTATTCGAAGCAGTGGACATTCAAGAAAGCGCCGATACGGTCATTTTTCATTCAGAGGATGGCTACAGTACAGCCTTGCCGTTGCAGACGATCATGGACAGGCAACTGATGATCGCCTACAAGATGAACGGTGTTGTCCTGCCGCCGGAAAGAGGCTTTCCGTTCCAACTGGTGGCGGAGGATAAACTGGGATACAAATGGATCAAATGGATCACCCGCATCGAACTGTCCGATGACGCGAACTATAAAGGGTATTGGGAACAGCGCGGCTTTGACAATGAGGCGGATGTCAACCCGTAAAAAGAGTGACGACAGTGAGGGCAGGTTGTAACCGCGTATGCTGCCGATTTCGGGAAAGACAGAATGGCTGGGGCAGTTGTCCTGGTCATTTTTTCGTCAGAAGTCAGTTTTCCCAAAACTATAGGCTGGAGTCTCGGCATTTGGTATGATGGACCTATCATTTTAGGAGATTTGACAGAAAGAACGATAGAAAAAATAACAATGATGATGAGGGACCGTATGATACTTGTAATAGATAATTATGATTCCTTCACCTACAATCTCGTCCAATATCTGAGGCAATTGGATAAGACTGTTGTGGTGAAACGGAACGATAAAATAACAATCGAAGAGATAGCGGCACTGAATCCGCTGATGATCCTGATTTCTCCGGGTCCGAAGACACCAAATGAAGCGGGCATCAGTCTGGCTGTCGTCAGACATTTCGCAGGAACGATCCCGATTCTGGGTATCTGCTTGGGTCACCAAACGATTGCAGAGCTGTTCGGCGCGGAAATCGTGAAGGCGAAAGAGCCTGTCCATGGCAAAGTGCATGCCATCCAACACACAGACAAAGGCGTCTTTCAAGGCTTGAAAAACCCGCTGAATGTCACAAGATACCATTCCCTGATCGTGGCAAATGGGAGCTTACCGGAAGCGCTGGAAGTCACTGCCTGGACAGAAGCTGGCGAAATCATGGGCTTTCTTCACCGGGAAGAGCTGATCGAGGGGGTTCAGTTCCATCCCGAGGCGATTCTGACGGAGCACGGTTTGGATATGTTGCGCAACTTTTATGGGCGCGCCCAAAAAAAGCGGGAAGGGGTGATTTTCGATGAAAAAAAGAGCGACTGATATCGTGATCAAGGAAATCGTCACCGGGCTTTCGAGCTTCGAACTCTTTTCTTTGTTCCGCGACCGCAAGCATTGTTTTTTCCTGGACAGCGGCATGGATCCGGGGAAATTGGGACGCTATTCCTTCATCGGATTCGATCCCGAACGGACGCTGACTGCCAAAGCGGGCGTAGATTCGTTCGAAGAATTGAAAGCATTGCTGGAAGACTATCAGCTGGACTATACGGGGGAACTCCCTTTCATCGGCGGAGCTGTCGGCTACTTCGGCTATGAACTGCGCCATCAAGTGGAACGGTTGCCGAAGGAAGCGCACGATGACGTCCAGATCCCTGACAGATTCTTCGGCATTTATGACGGGGCGATTGTGGTGGACCACCTTTTTGGAAAAGTCCATCTTGCCTCGCCGGGGTTCTTCGGTAATCCGGAAAAGTGGGTGGCTGAGGTGGAAAAAACCATCGTGGCTGCGGAGGGGATGAGATTCCCTCTCCGTGCCTTGGAGTTGGCCAGTGAAGCCAGACCAAAGCTCACCGCGAACATGACAAAAGACTATTATTTGGATGCAATCGCGCGTATCAAGGAATATATCCGGTCCGGCGACATCTATCAGGTCAACATGACCCAACGCTTCCAGTGCCGGACGGAAGCATCGCCCTACGAGCTGTACACGCGTTTGCGCGACATCAACCCGGCTCCATTTGCCGCCTACATCGACTTCGGCATGGGTCAGCTATTGAGCAGTTCGCCTGAACGGTTCCTGCAAATCCGCAACGGCAAGGTACAGACGCGGCCGATCAAAGGTACCCGGCCACGCGGCGCTACCGAGCAGGAGGATAGCGCCAATCGCCAAGAATTGCTGGAAAGCGAGAAGGACCGTGCCGAATTGCTGATGATCGTCGATCTTATGCGCAATGATTTGGGTCGAGTCTGTAAAACCGGCAGCGTCAAGGTAACGGAAATGTATCATATCGAAGACTACAGCACCGTTTTTCAGCTTGTTTCGACAGTCGAAGGGGAGTTGGAGGAAGGCCTCCACGCGCTCGATTGCATCAAAGCCGCCTTCCCGGGCGGATCGATAACGGGTGCGCCGAAAATCAGGGCGATGGAAGTCATCGATGAAATCGAACCGACGCAACGCAACATCTATACCGGATCGATCGGCTATGTCGGGTTCAACGGCGATGCCGATCTGAACATTGTCATCCGGACGATCCTCCAAAAGGGAGATACTGCCTATTTTCAGGTCGGCGGCGGTATCGTCTGGGATTCGGATGCGGAAATGGAATACGAAGAGACGCTTGTGAAGGCGAAGGCACTCATCGAAGCGCTGCAGGCGGAATTACCGGAAGGAGAATGACAATGCAAGTATTTTTGAATAATGCCTATCTTGAGGAAGATGCAGCATTGATCAGCCCACTGTCCCCGGGTTTCATGTACGGATACGGGGTTTTTGAGACGATCCGTGTCTCCGGTAAACAAGTGTTGTTTCTGGACCAGCACTACACACGCATGGTCCAGGCGCTGTCGGTTCTGGGGATGGTTTGCCCTTATGAGGAAAATGAGCTCCAGCCGATCGTCGAAAAATTACTGGAGCTGAATGGCGTTTCCGAAGGCTTCGTAAAGGTCGTCTGCAGCAAACCGACCACTAAAAAACAGACACAACAGAAAGCGGATATCCTGATCCTGACAGGAACGAAAACTTACAAAGAGGAATATGCGAAAGGCTTGAAAGTATGTCTGGCTGATGCGAGAAGGAACGAATTCTCGAAAATTGTCGGCATCAAAAGTATGAACTATGCGGACAACATTCTGGAAAAGGAAGCGGCCGTTCAGAAAGGCTTTGATGAAGCCATCTTTTTGAACACGCATGACCATGTTTCCGAGGGGTGCGTTTCGAATGTTTTTTGGGTGAAGAACGGAATCGTATACACTCCGTCGCTGCATTGCGGTATCCTGGAAGGAACGGCTAGAGCGCGGATAATCAAGAAATGCGCTGCATTACAGATTCCGTTCCAGGAAGGAGCGTACGGTCTGGAAAAACTTTTGAGTGCGGATGAAGTATTCGTCACAAATGCCCTGATGGACATCATGCCGGTGAGTCTTCTTGAGGAGCGTCATTTGGACCTCGGGGCATATCAAGTGGTGCCCCAGCTCCAGGGAAACGGGCGCTAACCGGAGCAAATGATACACATTAAAATCAACCGGATAACCTGCAAGAAAGGAAACCCTTATCAAATGGAAAAATGCGATCAAATCGAAAGAAGCCTCATCAAAAAATACCGGAAACCCTTATGGCGGCCCTTCATCAAAGCGATCCAGGAATATGACCTGATCCAGAACGGTGATAAGATAGCCGTCTGCATCTCCGGCGGAAAAGATTCGATGCTGCTGGCCAAACTGATGCAGGAACTGCAACGGCATGGTCCGCTCCGGTTCGAGTTGGTCTTTTTGGCGATGAATCCGGGCTACAGCGAACAGAATCAGCAACAGATTTTGGACAATGCCGCATTGATGGACATCCCGCTGACTGTTTTTGAGTCCGCTATTTTCGATGTCGTGGAGAATGTGGATTCGTCCCCTTGCTATCTTTGCGCGCGCATACGCAGGGGCAACCTGTACCAAAAAGCCCAGGAAATCGGCTGCAACAAGATCGCTTTGGGCCATCATTTCGATGACGTCATCGAGACGATTCTGATGAATATGTTTTACGGCGGAACGATCGAGACGATGATGCCGAAACTGCACAGCCGGAACTTTGAAGGGATGGAGCTGATCCGGCCACTTTATCATGTGAAGGAAGCAGATATCATCGCTTGGAAAGACTATCATCAACTGACCTTCCTACAGTGCGCTTGCCGTTTCACGGAAATGTACGAAAATCAACCGAGCGATCTGGGAGGTTTTAAGCGCAAAGAGGTGAAGGCATTGATCGGGCAACTGCGCGAAACGAGTCCGCTTATCGATGCGAACATTTTTCAGAGTGTGCAGAGCGTGAACCTCGAAAAGATCATTTCCTGCCGCGATGGGGAAGGAAGGCATCATTTTCTTGAAAAATACGCTGATGGGGCTGAACGCCCGCAGCCGGATATGGTAGAATGAACCGAGCCTCCGCAAAATCGGAGAACATTAACGAGGAGTGAATAAAATGACCCTGTCATTCGAAGAAAAAAAAGCGATATTTGATGATTACGAGGAATTGACGGCTGTACCGGTTTCGATGAACCGGATCAATTATCATTTCAATGCGAGTGCGGTGGACCACAAGATAGTTGTCCGCTTCCTGCATCCAAACGGCAATGCCTTCATTTATGCAGGCTATCTGCCGAAAGAAGAGACGGATAAGGGCTATATTTCCGTATTGGAAAGCGACGAAGGAACGATCCGTTTCCTTTTGGAAAAGGCGATTTCCTTCCTGAAAAAAACCGCAGACGGCTATGTGGAAGGTTACTCGGAAAAATGGGTGGACCGGTCCGGAGATGTTCTGTTGCTGATCTACGATAATCCGATGTGGTCGGTTGCGTTGAAGAACGGTCAAATGGAAGGAATCTTCAAGACACGTGATGCGGCTGTCGGTTATCTGAATGATGAAGGTTTCTCGCGAACCAATTAACCGCTAAAAGCATGTGAAAGGAGGGCCGTCATGGAAATCAGACAATTGCTTGCGGACTATTCTCCCTTTAATGAGCAGGAAGAAAAAGATCGTGAGCTGATGCTTCGGTATCTAGATCAATTCGATAATTTGTTCAAGCGCGAGAATCAGTTAGCCCACTTCACCGCTTCGAGTTGGGTCGTCAATCGCGATCGTACCAAGGTGCTGATGGTTTACCATAACATCTACCAGTCTTGGGCTTGGATGGGTGGTCACATGGATGGCGAAACCGATTTTCTGGCGACAGCCATCCGGGAAACGAAGGAAGAGACCGGTATCGAGCAGGTAACGCCGATATCGCAAGAGCTCTTTTCGCTCGAAATATTGAGTGTGGACGGGCACGTCAAAAACGGCAAACAGGTAGGGACGCATGTGCATCTGAACCTGACTTACTTGCTGGAGGCGGACGAAACGCAACAGACGAGCGTCAAACCGGACGAAAACAGCGGCGTCGCCTGGATGGGGTTGGAAGAGGCGCTCACCAAGTGCAGCGAGCCTTACATGAGGATCATTTACGCCAAGCTGAATGATAAATTGAACAGAATACAATAGCCGCTCAGCGCCGATGGTTCTCATTTTCCATCGCCAACGAAAAGTGGCATAATGGCAGTGGAGAGCATCGACTTCGCCGAAGAACTTCTTCGGCGGGTCGGTGCAGCCGCTATTTTTTTGTCCATTTGCACTGTCGGGATCGGTATGAAAAAGATCAAGGAGGATTTTATATATGAATAAAATTGTTCCGCATTTTTGGTTTGATACGCAGGCTACAGAAGCAGCCGAATTCTATACCTCGCTGTTCGATAATTCCAAAATCACAAACATCAGCCAAATCCAAAATCCACCACCATATGGAACGGCCGATATTGTCTCGATGACGTTGGCTGGTCAGGATTTCATGGCGATTGCGGCAGGTCCGTATTTCCGCTTCAATCCATCCATTTCCATCCGAATCGATTGCGCATCGATGAAGGAAGTCGATTTCCTTTGGGAAAAGCTTTCCGATGGCGGAACGGTGCTCATGCCGTTGGACGCTTATTCCTTCAGCAAAAGGTATGGTTGGACAGAAGACCGCTACGGCCTGTCCTGGCAGGTCATGCATGTCGGCGAACGGGAGATAGAACAGAAATTGACACCAACCTTGATGTTCACAAAAAAACAATGCGGCAAAGCAGAGGAGGCCATCCTTTTCTATGAGGCTGTATTTTCAGATACTTCAATCGATGCAATGGATTACTACGGAGTGGGTGAGGAGCCGGATGCGCCAGGGACGGTAAAGTTCGCTTCTTTCAAGTTGGAAGACCAAGCGTTCGCAGCCATGGACAGTGCTCAGGCCCATGATTTTGAATTCAATGAAGCCTTCTCTTTCATCGTCAATTGCGAAAATCAGGAAGAAATCGATTACTATTGGGAAGCTCTTTCTTATGTCCCGGAAGCGGAAAACTGCGGATGGCTGAAGGATAAATACGGGGTATCTTGGCAAATCGTTCCAACGGACATGAACGAGATGATGCAGACCGCGGATCTTGAAAAATTGGCACGCGTCACAGAGGCGACTCTGAAAATGAAAAAATTAGACCTTGGGGAACTGAGAAGAGTTTACGAAGGATAGTCAATTGGTCACTTGCGCTTTATTTGAAAGAAGGAAGCAAGATGAATAAGAAGGTTTGGTGGAAAGGGTTCTTCTGGAGCATCAACTTGTTATTTTTGGCGATTTTGTTGGGATTTTCAGGTGTTGCTTCGGCCACTACCATGAATGCGGAAAATTTGGATACTTTAGCTGCAGGTGAAACGATTGAAGGGCCTGGTTTCTTTGCGGGCAATGTGGTGAAGGTGGACGGAAATGTTGAAGGGACTACGTTTGTGTCCGGGCAGGATGTCCGGATCAACGGCAACATCAACGGCGATCTGTTCGTGGCTGCCCAATCGATTACCATCAACGGGACGGTGATCGGCAATATTTATGGAGCGGGGCAAGCGCTCACCTTTGATGGGCAGTCGGAAAGCGATGTTTTCTTTGCCGGTCAGAATATCGCCATCGGTCAGGATGCATCTGTAGGCAGGGATATCTTCGTTGCAGGCGCAACCATCCTGCAGGAAGGGGTTATCCAACGCAACCTCTTCGGGGGTGGAGCCGAGATTGTGCTCAGCGGCCAAATTGGCGGGGATGTCAATCTGCAAACGGATAGTCTGAAACTTCAGGACGGCGCGAACATAGCCGGCAACCTCAACTACAAGGGCGGAAACGAAGCTGACATCGGGGCTGGTGCAACGATCGCAGGAGACACGGATTGGGAATTTGCCGAAACGATGGATAGGGGAACAACTGTCATGCGGGAAACGCGCAGGCCGTTCATGACAGTTGTCTGGTTCCTCTGGAGTTTGGCGAGCGCTTTGCTGATTTGGTTCCTTATCCGGATCTGGCGCCCCGCTTTCTGGCAAAATACAGCCCGGCCATTGACTGAACGGCCGCTGAAGACGTTGGGAGTCGGTCTGCTGACATTGTTGGTGGTGCCGCCGCTGATCATCTTGGCGATGGTCACCGTCATCGGCATTCCGATTGCGATTATCCTTGGTACCGTCTATCCGATTGCTTTATATCTGTCGCGGATCATTGTGGCGGTATTCATCGGGCAGTGGTTGGCGAAACGCTTCAAATGGCCCGAGCTGCATAAAGGCGTCTGGTTGGTATTGTTGGGATTGATCATCCTCGGTGCTTTGCGGATGCCGCCTTACATCGGCTTCCTGAGTTCCTTGCTGATCGTGATGGCAGGGTTGGGATCGCTGGTGATGGCCCATCATCGGGTTGCACCTGAAACGGCAAGCGTGCAGACCGAGTTGGATCTGTAGCCGGATCAGCAGGATGGGAACAGGAATGGGAATGCGAACGCATCATTTTCTTTTACCAAGAATGCGGTCTGTTTGCTATAATGGACTTTGAGGTGAATTCATGAGATTCGTAGTGGCAAGGACATTCAAAAAGAACGGCAGTGCGGCAATCGCAATCGATGCAGTGCCATCCATTTTTGGCTATTCGGAGGAATTGGAGCAACGATTCGGCCGGAAAATCGAGGTGCTCCTCCTGAGCGGGGACTCCGCGGAAGCCTTGGAAGAGGCGTGGCCGGAGTACGCACCGATTGCGGTGACAGAAGACAAAGAAAGCTTCGAACGCATGATAGAAGAAAAAGTCAACCGGAAAAAATAGCATCGGATCGGCTTGGCAGCACATGGAAATGCTCCCAAGCCGGTTTTTTTCGATTTTACTCCGGTGAACGCTATCTTCACCGGAGCAGGCACCGTTTTTTCGATGCGCATCAGCCCGTCCTTGGCCGTGCGGGAACCCATCTGGTATAATCGGAGCAGAATCAAAAAAGCATGCCAAAGCAACGAGAGGAGAGGCAAGAAACATGACCTTAAAACAATTAAGATACATGCTAGCAGTCGCCCAATACAAATCGATCAACGAGGCCGCCAAAAAATGCTTCATTTCACAACCGAGCCTCTCGAATGCCATCAAGGACCTGGAGGAAGAAATCGGCCTGGAACTGTTCATCCGGACCGCCAAAGGCATCACACTGACAGCGGAAGGCAGCGAATTTTTGAAGTATGCCCAACAGGTGATCGAGCAAGCCGAATTGCTGGAACAGCGTTATCTCGACAAAAAACCGGCCAAACAGTTGTGTTCCATTTCGACCCAACATTACGCGTTCGCTGTCAGCGCATTCGTGAACATGATCAAAAAGAGTGGAGCGGATGAATACAAGTTCACGCTGCGTGAGACACGCACCCATGAAATCATCGAAGACGTCAAGAGTTTCCAGAGTGAAATCGGCATCCTCTATCTGGATTCGTTCAACCGCAATGCACTCCAAAAAATTTTGCGGGAGAATCAATTGGAGTTCCATCCTTTGTTCGAAGCAGAACCGCATATCTTTGTGAGCGTCCGCAATCCATTGGCGGCCAAACAAAGCGTTACCTTGGCGGATCTCGAGGATTACCCCTACCTGTCGTTCGAACAGGGCGAGCATAATTCCTTCTATTTTTCGGAAGAGATCCTCAGCACCGTTTTCCATAAAAAAAGTATCCTGGTCAGCGACCGCGCAACTTTGTTCAACTTAGTGATCGGCCTTGACGGCTACACTATCTCCACCGGTGTACTTAGTGAAGAGCTGAACGGAACAGATATCGTTTCCGTACCTTTGGATGTAGAGGACCGGATGGTGATCGGTTGGATCGCCAACAAGAAAGCCGGGATCAGCCGGCAGGCGGCCGCCTACATCAAAGAGCTGAAGGCAGTGATCCGGACCTATGGGAATTAAAAGGTCCGGTCTATTTTGGGTATAGTCTTTTGCTATAACTAAATATATTTTTTTGGTGTTACTCTATATCCTCATTCCATGGCATACTATTGGAAATAAATGACTTCTTTCGGGAAGTCATCAACTGACATGATCAATCATACACAAAGTAAGTGCGCTTGAAAAATTGCCACTTTGAACAAATTGAGGGAGGACATGGTTATGAAGATTAGAGAGATGATCAGCAAAGGGGAACCGACCGTTTCATTTGAAATTTTTCCGCCGAAAAGCAGCTATGCCCTTGAGACGGTATTCGACACCTTAACTGAATTGAAGGACCTGCATCCCGATTTTATTTCCGTGACCTACGGCGCTGGCGGGACAGCCCAAAGCAACACGGTCGAAATTGCATCGCGTATCAAAAAGGATTTCGGCATCGAATCGATCGCCCATTTGACCGGCTGCACCTCGACAAAAGAGGGCATGAAACGGACACTGGCATCGATCAAGGATAGCGGAATCGAAAACATCCTGGCTTTGCGTGGGGATATCCCGCAGGAAAAATTGACGGACAAAAATTGGAATCCGGAATACCGTTATGCTTCCGAGCTCATCGACGACATCAAAGCAGCAGGCGATTTTTCGATCGGAGCTGCCTGCTATCCGGAAGGACATGTCGATTCCATCAACAAAGTGGATGACCTGAAAAATCTGAAAAGGAAAATGGACCATGGCGCTGACTTCATGATCACGCAGCTTTTCTACGACAATGATCTTTTCTATCAGTTCAAGGAGAAACTGGATCTTGTCGGCATCGAACAGCCGGTCATCGCCGGGATACTGCCGGTGCTGAACATCAAACAGGTGAAACGGATCCAGGAAATTTCCGGCTGCAACCTGCCGCCGAAATTTCTGCGCATACTTGATAGATATGCGCACGATCCGGCATCACTGCAGGAAGCCGGTATTGCTTATGCAGTCGATCAGATCATCGACCTGCTATCTTCAGGTGTGGATGGTGTGCACATCTACACGATGAACAAGCCCGACGCGACAAGAAGAATCATGGAGAACATCTCCTGTGTACGCAAGGCGGTCTGCAGAAAAGAGCCGCAAAGATGAAGACGGATCTGAAGCTGGTCGCAAAGTATTTGGGCTTCGGCAACAAACAACCGGACGAACGGACAAAGCACGATATGGAGAGGATCGCCGCTCAGTTTGAGCAGGCGATCACTGGGAAGTGGACTTATGGGCAGTATCTTCTGGACCACTCCGTTGAGGGACTGATCACGCTGGAGGGGACCGCAGTTGTGCTGGAAGGGAAAAGCATCACCCGCACGCTCAAGCGATGTAAAGAGGTCTACATCATGGTCTGTACATTAGGCGTGCAGGGAGACCTCCTCATCGAGCGCAACAAAATGATGTCGCCGACCTTGGGCATGATCGCTGATGCCTGTGCGTCCGCATTCGTCGAGACAATTGCGGACAGTTGCCAGCAGGAAATCGAAAGCCAGCTGCCAGCGGGATTCGCATTGACTTTCCGTTACGCGCCCGGATACGGGGATCTGCCTTTGGCCACCAACAAAACGCTGCTAGGGGAATTGCAGTCGGACAAGCGGATCGGGGTCCATCTGACGGATTCGATGCTGATGACGCCAAGAAAATCAATCGTGGCGATTTTAGGCGTTCTGGAGGAAGGCATCTCCAAAGGCAAGAATCATCGCTGCGGAAACACAAGTTGCAGCGAATGCGATCTGAACGACAGCTGCACGGCCAGAAGTTAAGCTAGGGGGGACAAAAAATAATGGATATCAGAAAACAAATCGGCGAAGAACTGCTTCTCTTCGATGGAGCGATGGGTACGATGCTCCAGGCATACGGGATGAAAGCAGGCCAAAATCCGGAAGCGTTGAATCTGGAAGATCCCGAGCTGCTGGGCCGGATTCATCGGGAGTACGTCGAAGCCGGTGCGCAGTTCATCACGACAAATACTTTTGGTGCGAATGCCTACAAACTGGAGGAGACCGGTTACTCCGTTACGGAAGTGATCACTGCTGCTGTTGACATCGCCAAAACGGCAACGGCAGGGACCGAGGCGAAAGTGGCGCTCGATATCGGACCGGTCGGAAAGATGATGAAACCGATCGGATTGCTTGATTTCGACCAGGCTTACGATTACTTCCGCGAACAAGTGATGATCGGGGCTGCGGCCGGAGCGGATCTGATCCTCATCGAAACGATGTCGGATCTGGCGGAAATGCGCGCGGCCGTGTTAGCGGCGAAAGAAAACAGCGACCTGCCGATCTTTGCGACGATGACCTTTACGGAGGACGGCAACACTTTGACCGGAACCGAGCCGGAAATCATGGCGCTCTCCGTGGATGCATTGGGTGTAGATGTGCTGGGCGTAAACTGCTCATTGGGGCCAAAGGAATTGATTCCCATCATCAAAAGGATTTTGGCCTTCACGAATACGCCGGTGATGGTGCAGGCCAATGCCGGTATCCCTGTGACGGAAGCTGGGGTCGCCAAATATAACGTCGTTTCCAAGGATTACCTTGAGGTGGCCAAGGAATTGGCCGGTTTGGGGGTCTCCGTGATCGGCGGGTGCTGCGGCACGACTCCGGAATACATCCGTGATCTGCAGCAGGCCAAGGCGTCTTTTGTGAAAAGAGAAGCCAATAAATTGAAGCGGTACATCTGCTCGGCGCAGAAAAAAGTTTGCCTGGACGGCCAGATCACCCTCATCGGGGAGCGGATCAACCCGTCAGGCAACAAGGGTTTGAAGGAACAATTCGTGGCAGGCAATCCCTTGGCGGCCATCAAAGTCGCTTTTGAGCAGGTCCAAAAAGGTGCGGATGTTTTGGACGTCAACACCTCTTTGCCGATGATCGACGAAACGGACTATATGACAAAAATCATCGATGGCATGAGCGGTCTAGTGGAAGCGCCGCTCCAGTTCGATTCGACCAAACCGGAAGTGCTTGAAGCAGCTTTGAGGCGCTACAGTGGTGTCGCAATCGTCAATTCGGTCAACGGGAAAGAATCCTCGATGGCCGAAATCTATCCGATCGTCCAGAAATACGGCGCCTTTGTGGTTGCCTTGTGTCTGGATGAAGCGGGCATCCCGGATGACGCTGACGGCCGGACCAAGGTCGCCCAGAAATTGATCGAGCGAGCGGAAGCGTATGGCATCGGTGCAGAGCGCTTGTTGGTGGATTGCCTTGTGCTCACTGCGGCAGCCCAGCAGAAAGCGGTCATGGAGACGTTGAAGGCATTGCGTTGGGTCAAGGAAAACACGAAGGCGTTGACTACTTTGGGGTTGAGCAACGTTTCCTATGGACTGCCTTTCCGAGCCTTGATCAACCGAACCTATTTTGCGATGGCCCTGACTTCGGGATTGGATACGGTCATCATCAACCCAGGGGCCGACGGAATCGTCGACACGATGCGCGCCTTCAATGTTCTTTCAGGGCAAGACGAAGGTGCCATCGACTATATCGACTACAACAACAAAAAGGCTGTGGTCAAATCCGATGGTCCCAAGCAGGAAAACGTCGTCCGTTCCTACCGGGAAATGCTGTTGGAGGGCGATGAAGCTAGGATCATGAAGGCAACCAACGCGCTGCTTAAAGACAATACGCCATTGGCTGTCGTGGACGATCACATCGTGCCGGCATTGGATGAAGTCGGCAAACTCTATGAGCAGAAAAACATCTTCCTGCCTCAGCTGATCCGCGCCGCCGAAACGGCCGGTAAAGCCTTCGAGACGATCCGTGCAAAACTTGCTGGAGGCAATGAGAAGCTGGAATCGAAGGGAACCATCGTGATGGCTACCGTAAGAGGGGATATCCACGATATCGGAAAGAATCTGGCGAAAGTTCTGCTTGAAAACTATGGATACGACGTCATCGACCTGGGCAAAGATGTTCCGATCAAAGAGGTTGTGGCGGTCGCCAAGCAACATCAAGTCAAATTGGTCGGGCTGTCCGCGTTGATGACGACGACCGTCACTGCGATGGAGGACACAATCACGGCCCTGCGCGAGGCGGATTTGTCTGTGAAGGTCTTCGTCGGAGGAGCCGTACTGACAGAAAAGTACGCCAAAGCCATCGGCGCGGATTACTACTGCAAAGATGCCCGAGCCGGTGTCACAGTAGCCGAAACAGTTTTCGGACAAGCTTAAAAAAATCCGGCGACGAGTCATACGTGATGACTTGTCGCCGGATTTTTATTTGTTGTGTCAGTGGTGGACGGGATGTCTCTTTTTTTGGTCCGATTTTGCCCGTAACAGGAAAGCGCTGATGAAGAAAGCGACAGCATACATCGCCAAGATGGCATACAAGACATTGTTATACGAGCCGGTCTTCGCGATGATGAGGGCGCTCAGCTGGTTACCGGACAAACCGGCAAAAGCCCAAGCCGATAAAGTCAGTCCATGGACAGTACTGATGGTCTCCATTCCGAAGCGGTCCGCCAATAGCGGTGGAAGACTTGAAAAACCACCGCCGTAACCGGCGTTGATGACACATAGCAACAAAATGATCAGCGGCGCGATGGCATTGTCCACTCCGTTCGCTAAAAGCGTAATCGTCGTAGCTCCAATCGATAGCCCGAAAATCCAAATATAAATGGTATTCCGGTCCTTTAGCCTATCGGCGAACGCCGAAAATCCGAGCCTTCCGCCGGCATTGAAAATCGCAGTCAAGGAACTGATCGTGGCAATTGCGCCAAAACCAATGGAATGAAGCAGATCCTTTTCCTGGGAGATGAGTGCCAGTCCGCAAGTGATGTTGAGATAAAACATCAGCCAGATGCCGATGAATGTCTTATTCTTGAAGATATCAAGCGTATGGGTGCCTTTTGCCTGTGCGCTCACTTCGACCCAATCCGCCGGCTTCTTCAAAAGAAGATGACCCGCGAACATCATGATGAAGTAGACAACAGCCAGGATGTAGAATAGCTTGTAGAGACGAGAAGGATCAGCGAGTGTACCGTCTGAGTTTGTTGCACCCAGCAACATCTCGATGATTGGGCTGGCGATTACTTTGGCCAACCCGAACCCTGCAACCGCTATTCCAGTGGCGAGGCCTTTGTTATTCTTGAACCAAAGCATCAAGGTCTTTACCGGCGAAAGATATCCGATACCGCACCCGATGCCCATCAAAACGCCATAGCTCAGGAAAATCCCGATCAGCGACTTTTGCTGGATGAAAAAGCCGGTACCAGCCATTCCTGCTGCGAAGCACACAGCTGCAATCAAGGAAGCCTTATGGATATCCCTTTCGACGATTTTACCGGCGAAAGCTGCCGACATCCCGAGACAGAAAATTGCCAGACTGAAGGCCCATTCGACCTCGCTTTTCGGCCTTCCGATATATTCGGCGATTCCTCCTTTCAGCAAAGACCAACAGTAGACTGTGCCGATGCTGCAATGGATCAGCAGTGCCGGGATAGCGGCTCGCATCCATTTATTTTCGATATTGTTCATTTTGAAGCCCCCCTTAGGCAATCATAATATGGATTGCGTGAATATTTTATCAAGCTATCGTAATCATACTCTCGATCCGCAGGGGATGCAATCGCTTTCCTGAACAGTGAGAGAGGGCGGTTTGTCTAATCCGGACAATGTTTTTTCCCTAGGAGGCCGCCCAGATGGAATTCTCTGGAAAAATCGAAAATTTGTCGGTAATATGAACTATGTACAGAAAGGGAGGAATCAGCGGATGAAAGTTGAGATCAGGAAAGCGGATCTTCAGGATTTGGTTGCATTGAAAATAATTGAGGATGCGTGTTTTCCGGAAGCCGAGGCAGCGACGCTAGCATCACTCAGCGAGCGGATGAAACTGTTCCCTGAAAGCTTCCTTGTTGCCGAAGTCGAGGGCGAATTGGTGGGGTTCGTGAACGGGGCAGTCATCGATGAACCGATCATCCGCGATGCCCACTACCATGATGCTGGCCTGCATAATCCGGAGGGTGCTTATCAAAGCGTATTCGGTTTGGATGTGGATCCGGCTTTCAGAAGGCAGGGAATTGCGGAAAAGTTGCTTATGGCACTGATAGATGCCAGCAGGAAAGCGGCCAGAAAAGGCTTGACGCTTTGCTGCAAAGAAGAAAAGATCCCTTATTATGAGAAATTCGGGTTGGTGAACAGCGGCAAATCAAGTTCAACGCATGGGAATGCTGTTTGGTATGACATGATTTTGCACTTTGAAGAAGAAAGGGTAGAACAAATGAATCCGAAAATCATATTGGCGAGCCAATCGCCAAGACGCAGCGAGTTGCTGTCCTTGTGCATAAAGAATTTCGCGGTCCAGGCTGCGGATATCGACGAAAAAGCGATAGAAGAACGCATCCTCGCCGAAGCGGGACAGGATCCGTTCGTTGAAACGGCCACTGAGCTGGTGGAAACGTTGGCGCGGGAAAAAGCGGCTGTTATCCACCGTGAGAACAGCGAAGCGATGGTCATCGGCTCCGACACTGTGGTCATGTTGGACGAAAAAATCCTCGGCAAACCGGTTGATGAGGCCGATGCCTATGCGATGTTGCGCGCACTGGCTGGTAAGACCCACTCGGTCCTGACCGGCGTCAGCATTTTATGGGGCGAAAAGGAAGAGACCTTTGCTTCTGAGACGAAAGTCAGCTTCTTTGAGTGGGATGATCGCATGGAGGCGGAAGTGAAGGCATATGTGGCATCGGGCAAGCCGATGGACAAAGCCGGAGCATACGGCATCCAAGAGGAAGCTGCGCTTTGGGTTTCCGGGATCGAAGGGGACTACAATACGATTGTCGGGTTTCCAGTCGCCTTGGTCGATAAAGCCATCCATCGGTTGCTGACGGAAGCACAGACAGAGAAGTAGTTGTTGAAAGCAAAGAAACGATCGCGCTCAGTTGGATGCAGCTTACGCGATCGTTTTTTTTTACTCGTGTATTTAGGACTTGGCTTCGGAAAGTTCGATTTGGCGGATGACGCGCGCCGGGTTCCCTGCAATCACGACATTGTCAGGAAAAGATTTAGTCACGACACTGCCCATACCGACGACAACATTGTCCCCCAGCGTGACCCCCGGACCGATCACGGAAGAGCCGCCGATCCAGACGTTGTCACCGATCGTGATCGGTTTGCCGTACTCCGTTCCACTGTTCCGTTCGACCGGATCAATCGGATGGGTGGCCGTATAAAAGCTGACGTTCGGTGCGATCATCACGTTGTTCCCGAATGTGACCGGGCAGGTGTCCAGTATCGTGCAATTGAAGTTCGCATAGAAATTCTCGCCGACAAAGATATTGGAACCGTAGTCCAATGAAAGCGACGGCTCCATGTAGATTTTTTGGCCGGTCTTCCCGAACCAGTTTTTCAACAGCTCGCTGCGCTTGCGGGGGTCTATTTCGTCGTTGAATGCGCGCATGTTTTCACGTGCGTTCTGCCTTAAGGCGACGAGCTCCGCATCACCGGCCAAATAGGGTTCTCCGGCGATCATTTTTTCTTTTTCTGATTTCATTTTATACGCTCCTGACATATAGTATTTTTACTAATTATAGCCCAATATTCACCAACTTGATCAATAAAATGAATCAGAGGCTATTTTACTTTTTCGTTTACAAAAAAATTTATGCCAGTATCAAGGCATGGTGGATTTTTCGGAAATCTGCCTGTTAAATTTTTGTATTGTGAAACCGCATGAAGGCCACGGTTTTGAAGTGCCCATGCATTATCTCGACAGACAACTGCCGCCCAACCTGGAAACGGAAAAGATTTTGGTGACGGTGCCTTCCTACGAGCACTACTATGAATGGGGAAAACGTTATGGGGAAGCTTACGACCGATCGGATCTGCGCACTGCCATCATCGCTTCTTCCGATCTGTCGCACGTGCTGAAGCCGGAGGGGCCTTACGGCTACCATTCGGCGGGGCCTTTGTTTGATAAATTAGTGGTCAAAGCCATTAAGGAAAAGGATGCCGGACAGCTGTTGCGGTTGGATGCCGGGTTCCTTGAAAGGGCGGCGGAGTGCGGGTTGCGCTCCATCCTGTTCCTGATGGGAGCGTTCGAAGGCAGGGCATATGAAGCGGAAGTGCTCTCCTACGAAGGTCCTTTCGGGGTCGGTTACCTTGTCGCAACCTTCATGCCTTCGGAGTCCGAAGGCATGAAGGTTGCGTGAAGTTTGTAAAACAAGTTTTTGGAAGGTTGTGTCATTCATTTTTTAATAAAAAGAGGCGATAAAGTATGAAGAGAACATTTTTCACCTCGGAATCGGTCATGGAGGGGCATCCGGATAAGCTCTGCGATCAGATAGCCGACGGGATATTGGATGCCATTCTGAAGGAGGATCCGTTCGCGCGGGTGGCTTGCGATGTTTCCGCCAGTACTGGTTTGATCACGGTTTTCGGCCAGATCACGACTGTCAGCACGGTGGATATTCCGGCCATCGTGCGGTCCATCATTCAGGCTGTCGGCTACACGGACAGCGACTTTGGTATCGATGGGAAGGCTTGTTCCGTCCTGATCGGTTTGGACAGGCAATCAGCGGATATCGCTGCAGGGGTCGGCTCCTCTTTGGAAAAGCGGCTCGGATCGGACGATGAAGCGGACCAATTGGGAGCAGGTGATCAGGGATTGATGTTCGGCTATGCCTGCAAGGAAACGCCGGAGTTGATGCCGCTGCCGATCATGTTGGCTCATAGGCTGGCCAAAAAGGTTGCTGAGCTGCGGAAATCAGGGGAACTGCCCTATCTGAGGCCGGACGGAAAAACGCAGGTGACCGTGGAATATGCGGACGGCCATGTCAAAAGGATCGAAGCGGTCGTGATCGCCTGTCAGCATGACGAATCGGTCGATCAGGAACGGATCAGGGAGGACATGCTTCGAATGGTGATTCCGGCCGTTATCCCGGCGGAGCTGTTGGATGATCAGACGAAATATTTCGTCAATGCCATCGGAGTGGCGAGGCCCGTTTCCGTCCGTGTTGAAACGTTCGGGACGGCTAGCCTCTCCGAAGAATTAATCGAAGAACTGATCAATAAGCACTTCGACCTGCGCACAGCCGCAATCATCCGCGATTTCGATCTGCGGAAGCCAATCTACAGAAAGCTTGCTTGTTATGGTCATTTCGGCAGGCCCGAATTGGATCTTCCTTGGGAGCGTACCGATAAGGCCGATTTGCTGGCTGATGAAATGAAAGCTTTGAATAATGATATGGAAAATCAGGAAGGGAATGCTGGACAAGGACAGTAAGCTGGATAGGCAGGCAAGCAAACGTTTGCTTCTGTATGTATGGTGACCCAGAGACTGGACAGTTGCCTTTGGTGAAAACAAATAGCCCTCCGGATGATCCACAGCAGCGGAACAGCCAGAGGGCTATTTTTTCTTATTTATTCAAATATTCTGCCAGTCCGGCGTTGCGGAGTTTGCAGGAAGGGCATTCGCCGCAACCACCGGGGACACCCATATAACAAGTATGGGTATGTTCCTCGATGTAGGCGAGGCAACCCAACTGATCCGCCAGCTCCCATGTCTGGGCCTTTGTCAGGTACATCAACGGCGTTTCGACGTTGAAATTGTAATCCATGGCCAGGTTCAGGGTTACGTTCATCGATTTGACGAACACATCGCGGCAGTCCGGATAACCGCTGAAGTCTGTTTCGCACACGCCTATGATGATGTTGCGGATGTCTTTGGACTTGGCAAAGATGCCGGCCAGCAACAGGAACAGAGCATTCCGACCGTCGACGAAGGTATTCGGGTAGTCTTCGGCATCTGCTTCCTTGATTGTCTGCGACTCGTCCATCAAGGCGTTCGTCGTGACTTTACCCATGACCTGCGCGTCCAGAATGTGGTGTTCGACCCCAAGATCTTTGGCGATCCATGCCGCACGTTCCAGTTCGATGCCATGGCGTTGGCCGTAGCTGAAGGAAAGGGCTACGGTGTTTGCCGCGCCGTACTTTTGGATGGATTGGATCAGGCAAGTTGTGGAATCCTGCCCGCCTGAAAAGATGACCAAAGCTTGTTTTTGCGTTGTCCCATTCACCTGTTCCATCTAGCGGTTATCGACTTTCTCAGGATAAAGATCGTGCTGCGCCAATCGTTGCCAAGCCACGTCTGCCCATCTTGTGTCAGGTTTGCCGTAGTTGCAGTAAGGATCGATCGAGATGCCGCCTCTCGGTGTGAATTTGCCCCACACCTCGATGTATTTCGGCGCCATCAATGCAATCAGATCCTTCATGATGATGTTCATGCAATCCTCGTGGAAGTCGCCGTGGTTGCGGAAACTGAAAAGGTAGAGTTTCAACGATTTGCTTTCGACCATGATCTCTCCCGGGACGTAGGAAATGTAGATGGTCGCAAAATCGGGCTGTCCCGTCATCGGGCACAGGCTTGTGAATTCGGGGCAGTTGAATTTCACAAAGTAATCATTGTCAGGATGCTTGTTCGGAAAAGTCTCGAGGACTTTCGGATCGTAGTCCTGCGGATATTTAGTCTGTTGGTTGCCCAATTGGGTGAGGCCGTTCAGATCGGCTTCATTTCTGCCTGCTGTCATTGTGGTTCCTCCTTGCGCTTAGGGTTTTAATAGTGCACTTTTGTAGAATCGTTTTTCCAGTGCCTGCACCAAAAAGTAGCCGACGAATGCCGGTACCGATTGGCCGATGCAGAGGCTGACGACAAGTGGCAGGAACGGGATGGCCAACAGTTGCGACAGGTAGATCGGCACAACGATTCCAGGGATGAAGATGATCGGCAAAATCAGACACCACTTCGGCAGGTTGTATTTGCGGACAGCGTAAACGAGCGAAGCCGTGAAGATACCGACGAGGGTTCCTCCAAGCATGTCAATGATCCCAAGTCCGCCGAAGAACAGGTTCGACATAAGATTGGCGAGACCAGCCGGGATGATCAGAAACGGGTTAAAATAAGCTAGGGCGTAAAGAGTTGTGGCGATGCGGATTTGATATTGTCCAAAAGCGAAAGATTGCGTCAGAGCCATGATGACGATGTACATAGCGATATACATCGCTGAGAAAGTCAATTTTTGTGTTTTTGTGAATGTTTTTTGCATCAGTCCACCGTTGCCATAAATCTAACTAAATCTAGTTTATGTTTGCTTCCCTGTTCTTCGTGCCCGATTTGGTCCTGACGGACTACTTTCGTTTGATGCAGCACTCCGAGGGCGTAAATTCCGATGCAACGAATCGTACATATCCGAGCTACCGTTAGACTGCTTGGTAATCCCTCAGATTATAGCTTGCGTTCAGATCCCTATCGCAATGGTGGCCGCATGTGCAGTGGTAGACCCTGTCACTGCGTTTCAGGTCCTTTTTGAGCGATCCACAGTTGTTGCACAACTTGGAGCTCGGAAACCACTGGTCTGCTTCCACAAATTCAATGCCATTTAGTTCGCATTTGTATTGCAGGCATTGTTTGAAGAAATAGAGTTTCTGATTTGCGACCGCCTTAGCCAAATGCTTGTCTTTCATCATGCCGCGGATGTTCAGCGTTTCCATCACAATGCGGGAGGGTTTGGATTTCACGATCTCCGCGGTTGTTTGATGGACATGATTGGTTCGGATGTTGGCTAAGCGTCTGTGCTGCCTTCGGATTTCACTTTCTAGATTTAGGAGATGTTTAGATTTAGGCGTTCCTTTTTTGTATTTTTTGCTTGCACGCCGCTGCAATCTCTTGAGGCGTCTCTCCGCTTTCCTCACGGAGGCTGTCTTGTTGATGTTGTTGTAAAAAACACCATCGGAGGTGACAGCTAACTCCTTGATGCCGATATCCACCCCGACATTCCGACCATCCAATTTAACTTTTACCGGATTCACCTCGATGCCAACCGTCAGATACCAGTATTTGCCGTCGAATTTGATGCGCGGGTTGTAGTATTTGCAGTCCACGGGCAAAGGTTCGTTGGTTTTCACCCAACCGATTTTTTCCAACAGAACGTGGTTGCCTTTCACTTTCAGCTTGACACAGTCATTGTAGAAACTCGGTTTGGAGCGGCGTCTGGTCTTAAATCTGGGATGCTGAGCTTGCCCATTGAAAAAGGCTTTGTAGGCTCTGCAGGCATCCTTGACCGCTTGTTTGACAACGTTGTTGGACACGTCATTCAACCATTCGTATTTCTTACGTTTCTTCATCTTGGTGATGTGTCTGCGCAGACCATTATCGCTGATGAACGTCCCACCGAAGCGATGGTTCATTTCCTGCATTCGAATCGTGTAGTTGTAAGCCCAACGAGCAACGCCTGCTGCTTGGTAGAGTTTGGAAGTTTCGTCTGTAACAATCAAACGGACCTTCTTAGTCAGCATCATCTCGGATCATCCCTTTCTATACACAAAGTATAGAGGAAATGAAATCAAAAATAAAAGAATTGAATGCATTTGAGGAGATTTTTGTAGACTGTTTAAAAGCCTCATAATACTTTATTCAACGCCTTACAAGAATAGACAAAAAAAGACGCACGGATGCCGAGAAGGTTGTATCTAAGGATAACAAGCCATCTCAAAAAACATTCCTGCGTTTTGATTGCATGATTCTATTACCCTAGTTTTATTTAACGACAGGATGGTTACGAACTGTCCCGAACAGTTTAACAAATATCGGCGGAGTTGCCAAGTGCGGGTTCCGAAGTTTAGCGAGCCAAGTTTGTCTAAGGGGATTTATTTGATTATAATGAAGCTAAAGATAACGCTATCACAGTCGCGTATGGGGGCAGTAGGTTCAATCAGCAGGAAGGATGAATGAAATGGACTACATCAAAAGCCACATCAAGAAAAGTATTTTTATCGAAGCGCCGCTGAGCAAAGTATGGCAATACGCCGCCAATGTGGGGAATTGGCAAGACATTCATGAGGGCCTGAAAATCGTCAAGCAGATCAGCGGGGACGGCGGCCTGTCCAGTGTCTACAAAGCGGAATACGACATGTTCGGGAAAATGGTGCCGGTGAACATCGAAGTGCAGCAATCGGAACTGTTCCCCGATGAATTCATCATGCGCGCAGCCATCCGGGTGGACACGGTCGATCCGGCCGAGGATTCTTTCGTGCGGCAAAATTACACGGCCAAAGCGGAGGAAGGCGGAACGACCTTATACTCGGAAAGCATCCAGAATATTCCTTATGTAGATAAGAACAAAACATTCGACAAGGAAGCTTATCTGGAAAAACGCGATGAAATGGCGCAACAAGCGATCGAGCGGATCAGGCTGTTCTGCGAAGAGTGAACTGGCGCATGCGGCGATAGTGGAACTGGAAGCGGAACCCTTTGAGGGATTCAAACCCGGTTCCATTTTTTAATCCCATGCTGCACCCTGTTTTCACAAAAACGCGGATTTATTGATGTTTTCCTGTTATACTGAGACGACAAATCAAAAGTGAAGGTAGGACAAGATGAATTATACAACATTTGAAGACTTCGCGATCAGCGAAGAAATCGTTACGGCACTAAAGGCATTGCGTTATTTCAAACCGACGCAAGTACAACAGGAGGTCATCCCGCTGACCTTAAAGGGCAAAGATATCATTGTCGAATCGCAGACCGGCAGCGGCAAGACCGTCAGTTTCGGCGTACCGTTGTGCGAAAGTGTGAGCTGGGAGGAAAACCGTCCGCAAGCGCTGATTTTGGTTCCGACAAGGGAGCTGGCTCTGCAGGTGAAAGAGGACATCACCAACATCGGACGGTTGAAGCGGATTAAGGCTACTGCTGTCTTCGGCAAAACTTCCTTCGATACGCAAAAATCGGAATTGAGACAGAAAAGCCATATCGCAGTCGGCACTCCGGGCAGGGTATTGGATCATCTGCAAAAAGGGACAATGAAATTTGACAAGATACGCTACTTGGTACTTGATGAAGCGGATGAAATGCTGAATATGGGCTTCATTGAGCAAGTGGAAGCCATCATTGATTTCCTGCCGAAACAAAGACAAACGTTGTTGTTCTCCGCGACCATGCCGAGTGAAGTGGTGCGTTTGGCAAGCTTCTACATGAAAAACGACCGCGTATCGGTGAAAATGGAAAGCGATGAGGCATCCAAGCCGAAGATTCTGCAATCCTTCATCCGTGTCCAAGAATCGGGCAAAGCCAAGCAACTATTGGATCTGCTGACCGTTGAGAATCCGGACAGTTGCATCATCTTTTGCAATACGCAGGAAGCCGTAAACGGACTGTACACATTCTTAAGTAAAGCCGGTTTGCCGATTGATAAGATGCATGGCGGGATGGTGCAGGATGACCGCACTGCCGTTATGGAAGATTTCCGCAAAGGCAGGCTGCGTTATTTGGTGGCTACGGATGTGGCTGCGCGCGGGATTGATGTCGATAACGTGACCCATGTCGTCAATTACGATGTTCCCGAGGAGAAAGAAAGTTTCATCCATCGTACCGGCAGAACCGGCCGCGCCGGCAAAACGGGGGTAGCCTTGACCTTGGTTACGCCTAGTGAGGAAAGAAGCTGGCAGGGAGTGAAAGACTTCGCGCAGCAGGAAATCACCGAAATTGATCCGCCGAGCGCCCGCTTCGTGCAGCATCATAAAGCGGCTTTCGAAAAGAAACTGCAGGAACGGCCTGTCATCAAACGCGCGCGCAACCGGGAATTGAACAAGGACATCACCAAAGTCTATTTCAACGGCGGCAAGAAGAAAAAACTGCGCGCCATTGATTTCGTAGGTACGCTGACCAACATTCCCGGTATCGATGCGGATGACATCGGCATCATCACAATCCAGGAAAACGTGACCTACATCGAAATCCTGAACGGAAAAGGGCCGCATGTGATTTCTGAGATGCAGAACCGCACCGTAAAAGGCAAAGCGTTGAAAGTGCATAAAGCAAAGAAATAGATGCAGCAAAATTGAACGATTGAATGCGAAACGACCCGCATGTCTCCGTTAAATAAGGAGCTTGTCGGGTCGTTTTCATGCGCTTGCCTCAAGATTTTGGGTGGAATTCCTGACCGACAGAGGCTATACTAAGAATCAGAAAGTGGTGAACCAATTGAAACCAGTCGCAACGTATGAAGAAATAGAACAGCAACGCGGAGACAAATCGATTTTGTATGTGGATGTCAGGAGTCCTTCCGAATATGCGAAGTCAACCATACCAGGCGCCGTAAATGTGCCAGTCCTGGATGATGAGGACCGGAAAGTGGTCGGGACGCTTTATGTTGCCGGCCGAATCGACGAAGCGAAAAGTCACGGCATCCAAGTCATTTCCCCAAGATTGCCGGAGATGTTCAGCCTCTTCCAGGAATACACGAAGGCCTACGACCAAGTCGTCATCTTCTGCAGCAGGGGAGGATTCCGCAGCAATTCGATTTTTTCCTTGCTTAAATCTTTGGGGATGAATGTCCACCGGATGGAAGGCGGCTACAAAAACTACCGCAGCACGATCAATAATCTGATTCCCGTATTGTTCGAAAAGATCCAGTTTGTGACCCTCTATGGCAACACTGGGACCGGGAAAACAGCCATCCTGGAGCAACTGAAGAAACGTGGAGCCAATGTGCTTGATTTGGAGGCCTGCGCCAACAACAGAGGGTCCGTCTTCGGAGGCGTCGGCCTCAAGAATCCGCAGCCGCATAACCAAAAAATGTTTGAAAGTCTGTTGGTCGAGAGCGCCGCTGGCTGGAAGGAACCGCTGATTGTCTTTACCGAAGGCGAAAGCAAGCGGATCGGACAGGCCGTACTGCCGCCTGCGTTGATTGATGCGATGCAAAAAGGCATAAACCTGAACATCGAGGCTTCATTGGATTACCGGATCGGACAGATCAAAAAGGATTATCTCCACAGCAATGAAACAGAACTTCTCGCGGCCCTGGACCGCTTGAAATCTTATCTGAATGAGGCGCGTGTCGAGGGCTACAAGGAACAAGTGCGCCAGCACGATTTCGAAGCTGTCATCGCAGATCTATTGGTGAAATACTATGATCCCCGCTACAACTTCAACAAAAAGGAATTTTCCGCCGTTTTCCGCAACGAAGACGCCGCAGCAACGGCCGAAGCCATTATGGAATGGATGAAGCAGAGGAACGATTGACTAGAGAGAAAATAAAACAGAGCAGCTGCCCTTGATGGTTGGGGTGGCTGCTCTGTTTTTTTGGATATTTTGCAAGAAGATACTCGCTATATTAAGCCGCTCATGCTGTGGATGTCCGATTCTTCAAGGTTATCGGACAATGCGAAGACCATATATGCCTTGGATGTCCGATTCTTCAAGGTTATCGGACAACGCGCAGAGCATATATGCCTTGGATGTCCGATTGTTTAAGGTTATCGGACAACGGGCAGAGCATTCGCAGTCCGGTTGTCCGATTCTTTCCGGTTATCGGACAACTTTTGATTGTTACCCTTCTTCCGCCAAGCTCCTCAACGCTTTGGCTGCGTAGTCGATTTCCTCCACCGTGTTGAAGCTGGAGAAGCTGAAGCGGACCATACCGTTTTTTTCTGTTCCGAAAGCTTGATGGATGAGCGGTGCGCAATGGGCGCCGGGGCGCACAGCGATTGCGTAATCCATGAAGAGCGCATCGCTGAGGTCGCCGGAGGACCAGCCCTCCAAATTCAGCGAAACGACCGGCGCGCGCTCCATGTTTTCAGCGAAGCTACCATAGAGAGTGATTCCCGGGATATTCTTGATCTGGTCATGGAAGCGGAAAGTCAGTTCCTGCAGGTGGCTAGTGATCGCTGCCAGCCCTTTCTGGCTGATGTAATCCAAACCGGCGGAAAGGCCCGCCAAGCCATGGACATTCTGGGTGCCGGCCTCGAAAAGGGTCGGCATCTCTGTCGGGTATTGCTTATCGAAAGAATGGAAGCCGCTGCCGCCGGTGAACACCGGCACGAATTCCAAGGGCCTGGCGCCGAGGCAGATGCCCCCCGTTCCTTGCGGGCCGTAGAGTCCTTTGTGTCCGGTGAAGCAGAGAACGTCGATGTGCAGTTTCACCATGTCAATATCGAGGACGCCTGCGCTCTGGGAAGCATCGACGATGAACAGCAGATCGTGCTCCCGGCAGAAGCTGCCGATCCGTTCCAGATCCGCCACGTTGCCGGTAACATTCGAGGCATGGTTGACCACGACTGCCCGGGTATCGGGTCGCAACAGGTGTTCGAAATCAGAATAAAGGAGCGTCCCAAACTCATCAACTCCGACAAAAGATAGGGCAGTGCCCTGTTCTTCCAGTTGGTAAAGCGGACGCAGGACGGCGTTGTGCTCTGTCACTGTCGTGATGACATGGTCCGCTGGCGTCAGCAAGCCCTTCAGGACCAGGTTCAGCGATGCGGTAGCGTTTGCCGTGAAAGCGACGTTTGCCGCATCCGGCACACTGAACAGGGCTGCCGTTTTCTGGCGCAGCCTTTCCGTCAACCGCAAAGCGTTAAGAGAAGCGGTATGGCTGCCGCGTGCCGGGTTGCCCAGCTGAACGTCGGCGATGGCATGATAGACAGCTTCAGCCACCGCGGCCGGTTTCTTCAGCGTGGTTGCACTGTTGTCGAAATAATAAAGTTCAGTCATGCCATTCCTCCACAGTTTTTATCCGGTTCTCAAAATGCACTTCGTAGCAGCCATCGTTGGAAATGGCCTGCTCCGACAACAACAAGCGGACAGCGTTTAGTTCGTCGAGATGCGTCTGCAGCACCAATCCGCATCCGGCCGAAATCTGTTCCGGCATGGGAATCAGCCGGCATTCCCGATCGGCATCCAGGATAATAGCTTCAGCGGCTGCCGCGGCCTGAGACGTCGGAAACGCGACGATGCCGTAATGTTTGCGGTCGATCATGGCGATACGGTCTTGGCGGTGCGCAGGATTTCAACGATGCGGTACATGTTCGTAAAAGTACCCACAGCCAATTTGTCCTTCACGCCGTAAAATTCTCCGCAAATGCCGCACGTCAGCACCTCGACGCCGTCTTCCTCCAGCGCTTTGAGGTCGTCCAACACGGCTGAACCTTCCGTCGTCAGCAACGCGCCGGCATTGTAGCAGAGCACTTTGTCAGGCAGAACGTCCTGCTCCGTCAGGGAAAAGAGGAAGCTTTTCATCAGCGTTCGACCCAATTCCTCGCTGCCGTTGCCGATGGAGTCGCTGTTCAATACGACGACATAACTTGCTCCGGATGGTGCGACTGTGTCGGTGGTTTGCTCCGGAAGCGCGGTGTGTTCGGCGGCGTGTGCTTCGTTACTGGCATTCGGATCCGAAAGCTGGACTTCATAAAGGGAATCGTTGATTTTTTCGACTTGGACTGAAAGCTTCAGTTGCTCCGCCATCTTGGCAAGGTTCTGCGTCGCAATCTCATTGTCCACGCTGATGAGTATGGCCTCCCCGTTGCTCTCCTTCAAAGCCCGTTTGGTCAGAATGACCGGCATCGGACAAGCTTGTCCGACTGCATCTATTTTTTTCATGCTCGTTTCCTCCTGGTTAAGTCATATTTTTGTCATGCTTTTCTCAATGGACAACCGTAATCTTCTTGGCGCCTTTTTCGGTCACTTCGCCGATGATGCCGCAGGGCAGGCCCAATGCTTCAATTTCAGCAAGCAGAGCGGCCGCTTCTTCGACAGGGACGCTCACCAGCAAGCCGCCGGATGTCTGCGGATCGAAAAGGATTTCCTCCAAGGCATAGTCATCGATCTGGAAGTCAACATCGTCTTCCAAGTGATTCCGGTTACGCTGCCCGCCGGCTGTGATCAGGAATTCCTTGGCTCCCTGATAGGCTCCACTCAGGCAAGGCACACTGTCAGCATAGACCGTCGCTGAACAGCGGTCGCTGACCATTTCCGACAGATGCCCCAACAGGCCGAAGCCGGTGATATCGGTGCAGCTGTGGACTGTGTAATTTTTCAGGACTTCCGCCGCATAACGGTTCAGCGTGGTCATCGAGACGACCGCCTGATCGAAGGATTCCTGGGCCATTTCCCCGGCGCTGTAGGCCGTCGTGATGATGCCGGTCCCCAATGGCTTCGTCAGCAGCAGGACATCGCCCGGCAGACAAGTATCATTCCGGTAGATCCGATCGGGATGGACTCTTCCCAATACTGATAGACCGTATTTGGGCTGGGGATCGTGGATCGAATGTCCGCCGACCAGCACGCCGCCTGCCTCCTGGACTTTCCTGAAGCCGCCCGCCAATATTTTCCCGAGTGTATCGGTACTTTTTGTTTCGGGCCAGCAGACGATGTTCATAGCCGTCAGCACTTCGCCGCCCATCGCAAAGACATCGCTCAAGGCATTGGCAGCAGCGATTTCCCCGAAAAGCGAGGCATCCGCGACCATTGCGGGAAAGAAGTCCAACGTCTGGATCATGGCCGTCTCGGCGTCTATCCGGAACACGGCCGCATCATCGGACGAGTCGAAACCGACCAAAAAATTCGGGTTTTCCTGTTTCGGAAACTGGCTGAGAAGATCACCCAGCACGCCGGGGCCGATTTTCGCATTGCACCCCCCGCAGATAAATAGTTCATTTGATAATTCCTGTTCCATATTTCTCACTCCTGTAGGTCATGACGTGTTCACCTTACAATTATATACCACACGTCAAAACATAAGGCAGATAATCTGCATATTTTATAAGTAGAGGTTTCACTCATGGGAGCGCCGTACTATTTTTTGTGCGAAAAAAGAGGCCGCAGATGTGATATGATGAAGAAGTCATTTCTGACGGTTTGCCATTGCTTCCTTGAGTGAAGGCAAGCCCGTTCAGAAATATTCGGTTAATAAGAAAAGATAAACAATTAAGGATGGATGCAAGTGGTGGATAAAGAATTACTGTATGGAACTCTGAAAAAATATTTCGGCTACGACAGCTTCAGGGAGGGCCAAGAGGAACTGATCACGAACACCCTGCAGGGGAAAGACGTGCTCGGGATCATGCCGACGAGCGGAGGGAAGTCGCTCTGCTATCAATTGCCGGCGTTGCTTCTGGACGGCATGACGATCGTCGTTTCCCCGCTCGTGTCCTTGATGAAGGATCAGGTGGACAGCCTGCGGGAAATGGGGATTGCCGCGGCATACCTGAACAGCACGCTTTCAAGAGAAGAGTTTCTGCAATTGATGGACGACATGCGCTCCGGACAGCTCAAGCTGCTCTACATCGCGCCGGAACGGATAGACAATGAGTCATTCATGAATGCTCTGCGCTTTGTGAATGTGCCGTTACTGGTGGTCGATGAGGCCCACTGTATCTCACAGTGGGGTAGCGATTTCCGGCCTTCCTACCAAGGTGTGGCCAGACTGTACGATGTTTTTGGCAGACGTCCAAGGGTTGCAGCCTTCACCGCAACTGCCACCGAACCGGTCCAGGACGATATTATGATCCAACTGCGCCTGCAACAGCCGTTCCGCTTGGTGACGGGATTTGACCGCAGCAATTTGGCCTTCAGCGTGGAAAAGCCCGCCGATAAGTTCAAGTTTCTCGTGAAGGACCTCACCCCGAAGGAAGCGAGCATCATCTATTGTTCGACCAGAAAAAATGTGGAATCGGTCCAGAAGAAATTGGAACAAAAAGGCTTTGCTGTGACGCTGTACCATGCCGGGCTGCCGGAACACGAGCGCCAGCGGAACCAGGATGATTTCCTGTTCGACCGCAAACCGATCATGGTCGCAACGAATGCTTTCGGGATGGGGATCGACAAAAGCAATGTGCGGACCGTTTACCACTACAACATGCCCAAAAACATCGAAAGCTATTACCAAGAAGCTGGAAGGGCGGGCCGTGACGGAGAGGAAGCGCGTGTCATCCTGCTGTTTTCGACGCAGGACATCATCATCAACCAGTTGCTGAACAGCAAGACGAACGACAGCGAAGCGACCAACAAATTGAACAAGATGATCAATTACTGTTACACGAACCAATGCCTGCGCCGGTACATACTGGAATATTTCGGCGAAACGACAGCGGAGCTTGATTGCCAACACTGCTCCAATTGTCTGCGCCGCACAGAGCAGATCGACATCACTGAAGAAGCCCAAAAAATCCTGTCCTGCGTCGTGAGGGTGCGCGGACGTTACGGCGTTCAGAAAATCATCGGCATCCTGACGGGCAGCAAACAGAAGGGCATCACCGATTTCGGGCTGGATAAGCTGAAGACGTACGGCCTCATGAGCGCCTATAATGATGGGGAAATCCGCGAAATGATCGGAGTTTTGATTGCGGATGAATACCTGCAGGTGACGGGCGATCAGTATCCTTTGATCCAAGTCACTCCAAAAGCGCTGGAAGTACTGAAGGAAGGGAAAAAAATCGGGATGTCCTATGCGGTCGAGACCGGCAGGGGCACCGCCAAACAGAGCGGAGGCGGCTTGTACGATACCGAGCTGTTCGACCGACTGCGCAGTGTCCGTACGGAAATGGCGAATGAGCATGGGATCCCTTCCTATATCGTCTTTTCGGACAGCACGCTGCATGAGATGGCCCGCAACTTTCCGACTGACGATCACGCCTTCCTTCGCCTGTCGGGAGTCGGCGAAACGAAGCTGGAGCGCTACGGCGAAGTGTTCATGGGCGTCATTTCCGATTATCTGAAGGAGTTTCCTGATGCCCAAGCGGTTCTGCAGCAAAAACAATTGGAGCAGAAAGAGCTGGCAGGCAATCCGGAAACCGCAGAAAAGCGCCCAAAACCGGCACAGAAAAACTACGCCGGTACCACATTTGAGGAGACTTATCGCCTGTACCAGGAAGGCAAGACGGTCGAAGAGATCATCGCCATCCGAGGCCTTGCACGGATGACGATCGAAAACCATTTTCGGCATTTGGCTGAGTTGTCGGCATACGAAATGCGTTTGAAGGATTTCGTCACGGATGAGCAGGCGAAGGCCATCGCCAGAGCAATCGAGGAATCCGACGATCAGCACCTGAAACCGCTCAAGGAAAAGCTGGGGGACGATTACAGCTACTTCCAGATCGGGATGGTGGTGGCTTTCCGGAAAAGAGAACAGTAGAATGACTTAGAATAAGTTCAAGGTCGCTTCATTTTGAAGCGATCCTGAACTTTTTGCAGTTATCCGTGTCTTTTGTCTGCTTGTGTTTTTTTTAACGGGGCTTTGTTTGGTATAATGGAGGAAAGAGAGCGGCTACAAACGGCCGCTCCATTTCCTGTCGCTTACGGTCCTGCCGGGAGGGATTATTATGAGAAGGAACATTTTGTTTATTTTGTTGGGGTTGTTCATTTTTGCCGGATTAGCCCCTGTCCGCATCGCGGCTCCAGCATATTCGTTGGAGAACGGTACAGCTGTCGAAAAAAGTTTGCTGGAACTTTACCAGCTGGCCTACATAAATCTGGATGACACGCTTGCCGAAACCGGCAAGGATCATATCACACAACAAACAAGAAGTGCGGCTGCCCTTTCGGGGGCGCAAAAAATCCCGCTATTCTCGGCAACAGCCAGCAACGCTGAATTAGTTTATACGACTTACTTACAGGACAGCGGTTGGCAGCCCGAAGTGCAGGAAGGCGCAATCAGCGGTGGGGCGGCTTTGCCGCTCGAAGCTGTCCGGGTGCGCTTGACCCATTTGGCTGAAGCAGGCAGCGTTTCATATCGGACTTATCGTCAGGACAGCGGTTGGTCGAGCTATGCCAAAAATGGCGAGGCAGCCGGAGTGACTGGTGCAGGTGAAGCGATCGAAGCCGTTCAATTCAAGCTGACGGGTGCTTTGGCGGCTCAATACGATCTTTATTACCGAGTGCAAACGGGCCGTTTCGGGTGGCTCGATTGGGCCGGAAACGGTGAAACAGCCGGAACGGAGGGTTTCCGCTATCCGGTCGAAGGGGTTGAAATCGTTCTGATGAACAAGGAACAGGCTTTTTCAGGTAAACGTGAGCAGAGCTTCATCAAACGCGTCGAACCGGTCTTGTCCTACAGCAGCTATCTGACGGATTCGGGCTGGCAGGAGCCAGTCCTCAATCCGGAGCAAAGCGGATCTCCGGATTCCTCGCAATCTCTCGAAGGCCTGCAAGCAAAATTGGACTCCCAGCCCTATCCAGGATCGATTTCCTACCGCGCTGCCACAAGTGAAAACGGCTGGTTTGAATGGACGCAGGATGGTTTGGAAGCCGGACTGCCCGGAACAGGCCAACGTATCGAGCGGATCGAAATGCAGCTGACGGATGAACTGGCTGCGTATTATGATATCTATTACCAAGTCCATGTACCGGGATTAGGTTGGCTGGATTGGGCCAAGAACGGGGAGACGGCAGGAACACAAGGCTATGACTATGACGTCAGCGCCGTCCAGATGCAAGTGGTCCAAAAAGACGCTGCAGCACCAGGGGAGACGGCAGTCGCTTTCATGAAATACGTACCGAAACCACCGCCTGTTCCGGTTGTACCATCTGTCCCGACCTATCCGACGGGACCCGATTGGACTGTCCAGGATGGTATCTTCCGGACGAACGCCGGTACCAACTATTATGTTGGTTCCAGCTACATCATCATCAGCATCGCCTACCAGCGCGTCTGGGCCTACATCGGCAGCCAGCGGATTGTCGATGCTCCGGTCATAACCGGAAGGCCTTCGATGCCGACGCCAAGAGGGCTGTTCGCAATCCAACCGTATAAGGAATCACCTAGCGTGCTGGTTGGTGAAGATTACGAATCACCTGTCCAATATTGGATCCCATTTTTGGGGAATGCTTACGGCTTGCATGACGCCTCTTGGCAAACCCAAGGCTTCGGCGGCGACCTCTATCTTTATTTAGGATCGCACGGCTGCGTCAATACCCCGTACTATGCGGTCCAAACGCTCTACAATACCTATTCCGTCGGCACGCCGGTCGTGGTATATTAACCACCAGACGCGGAAAAGCATGGAAAAAATAATGAACAAGCAGGTGAAGGTGTGACGAAGAAAAAGATATTGATGATCGGAACGGGCGGTACGATTGCCTCCAAAATAACGCCGAACGGACTTGATCCTCAACTGACATCAGAAGAGATATTGGCTTTTATTCCCGGTATCTCAGCAATATGCGAGGTCGATACGCTGCAGATCTGCAATATCGACAGCACCAACATCGCGCCTGACATCTGGGTGCTGATGACCGACACCATCAGGGAAAAGTATGAACAATACGACGGGTTTGTCGTTACCCATGGAACCGATACAATGGCCTATACAGCTGCCGCGCTGTCCTACATGATCCAGGATTCCCCAAAACCGATCATCATTACCGGTGCCCAAAAACCGATCAACGTGGAAATCACCGATTCGAAGACGAATCTCTTCGACAGTTTCCTGTACGCAGCGTCCGATTCCGCCAGCGGTGTCCAAATCGTCTTCAACGGGAAGGTCATCCTCGGAACACGGGCAAGGAAGACGCATTCCAAAAGCTTCCAGGCTTTTTCCAGCATCAATTATCCTTATTTGGCGATCATCCAGGATGGACGCGTGATTTCCTACATCACAAAGGACAAAGCACCAGCACCCCGTTTTTATGACATTCTGGATGCGAAGGTCGCGTTGTTCAAGCTGACGCCGGGAGTGGATTCGGAGATTCTTTCGTACATGCTTGAGCGGAACGATGCCATCATCATCGAAAGTTATGGGGTGGGCGGCATTCCTTCAGCACCGGAATACGGATATTTCGAGGTCATCAACCACTGGATCAGAAAAGGCAAGACGGTGGTCATGACGACACAAGTCCCGAATGAGGGCAGCGACATGGAAATATACAAAGTCGGCCACGAACTGAAATCGCGGGTCAATATTTTGGAAGCCTACGACATGATCACCGAAGCGGTCGTATGCAAGCTGATGTGGATCTTGGGACAGACGCAAGATCCGGCCCGGATCAAGGAACTGTTCTATACGACGATCAGCAACGATATCCTGTACTAAAAGAGCGGAAAAGCCATCCACTGCGAGGGCTTTTCCGCTCTTTTCTGTATTTTAGGCGTTATTTTTTTTGGGAAGGTCCGAACGCAGTTGCCCCGAATAACCTCCCTCCTTAAGCAATCTAAAACCCATAGCTTCCGGTCGGAGTATCCAGAAAGAGCGGCAGGACGGGAGGCTGGAAACTGAACAGCACAAAAGCAAGCGCGAGAATAAGCCAGAGCGCGACTGCCATTCCGATCCGAATGCGGTGAGGTTCGACATATCGATAGGTCCGGGAAGCAAGCAGTTGACCGCTGATGATGCCGAAAATGAACAGCGGCCCGTCAGTGAAAAGGGATTCGATACCGAAAGCACCTTTGAGCGTGTAGAATCCAGTGACGATGAACAGCGGGCAGAACAGCATGGACACGATCCCCGCCAGCAACCAGCGGGATGACGAAAGCCGGTATCTCTTTCCGAAAAAGAGGAAAATGAAGAAAAACCATAGGAAAGTGGTCCAGTAACTCATTTTCAGGTGTTCCCAGACACTCTCATTCACGGGGACGAAAGGGGCCGCCCAGTTGGTTTTCCCAAGCCATGCGAATGCGAAGTGGGTGAGGCCGCCGAACATCAGTATGAACGGGATGCCGGCAACAAAGGAACGGTTGACGAATGTATCGGATCGGAAAACTCTCTTTTCGGTCATCGCAAGGACCTCTTTCTCTCGGATCAGTAATCGGCAGATGGCAGGTGGATGAAGCGTCCTTCGTGATCATTTTACCACGCGTTGGCCCGGACTTCATCTAACTCAGCTGCATGCCAAAAACACCCCACAGCATGGCTGTTCCTGATTGGAACTGCCATGCTGTGAGGTGTTCACATGTTTGTAAAGCGTTCCATGCATCCAAAAATGATGGCTAGCTTCACGGGTTAGCCCTTCGGAAAAAAGAATAAGGAACCTCTTGTCTCTGCGAGCCAAGATATACTGTTTGACTAATCTGCTGACGCAGAAAGTCTCTCAGCAATTGCGCTCTTCGATGCTCAGTTGCATGGGACTCTTAGGGATTCATCCCTTAGAGGCATGATACACTTGACCGATTAGGTCACAGTGTTTCCTTAATCAGGGCTGAACGAACCCGTTCCGCTTTTCTTAAAAGATTTATTCGAGCTCGAATGCTCCGGTATAAAGCTGATAATATTTTCCTTGTTCGCCGATCAATTTCTCATGATCACCGCGTTCAATGATCCGGCCTTGCTCCATCAGCATGATTACATCTGCATTCTGGATAGTGGACAGACGGTGGGCGATGACGAATACGGTGCGTCCGTGCATCAACGCATCCATGCCGCGCTGCACGATCGATTCTGTTCGTGTGTCGATGCTGGAGGTTGCTTCATCCAGTATCATGACGGGAGGATCGGCAACGGCTGCACGAGCAATCGAAAGCAATTGCTTTTGGCCTTGAGAAAGGCCTTCGCCGTCGCCGGAAATGACGGTCTGGTATCCCAGCGGCAGACGGGAGATGAAGTCATCGGCATTCGCCAAACGCGCTGCCGCATAAACGTCTTCATCGGATGCGTGCAGATTGCCGTAACGGATATTTTCCAGAATCGTTCCGGTAAAGAGGTTGGTGTCCTGTAACACGATACCAAGGGAACGGCGCAGGTCATTTTTCTTGATGTCGGCGATGTCGATGCCATCATAAACAATTTTTCCGTCCTGGATGTCATAGAAACGGTTGATCAGGTTCGTGATGGTCGTTTTGCCGGCTCCCGTCGATCCCACAAAAGCGACTTTCTCGCCGGGATGGGCATAAAGGCTGATGTCGTGCAGAATCTGCTTGTCGGGATTGTAGGAGAAGTCGACGTCAAAGAATCGGACATCCCCGGTCAGCTGGGTATAGCGGACCGACCCGTCGGACTCAGGCACTTTCCATGCCCAAAGTCCGGTATGATTTTCGACTTCCATCAGTTCATTACCGACCATGGTCACATTTACTAAGGTTACGGTGCCTTCATCTAATTCAGGCTTTTCATCCATCAATTCAAAGATCCGCTCAGCCCCTGCCAATGCCATCACGATGGATGAAACTTGTTGGGAAATCTGATTGACCGGCATCGTGAAGGAACGGCTCAACTGCAGGAAGGAAGCGATCGCACCCAATGTCAGGCCGCCGATGCCCGAGACAGCCATGGCGCCTCCGAACATGGCGATCAGAGCATATTGCAAGTATCCTAGATTTCCCAGGATAGGCATCAGAATATTCGCATAGATATTTGCATTCGTCGCACTCTCGCGCAACTCGTCGTTGAGGTTATCGAAACGTTCCTTGGATTCCGTTTCGCGTCCAAAAACTTTTACTTCTTTTTGCCCATGCATCATTTCCTCGATATAGCCGTTCACTTTACCGAGTGTCTGTTGCTGCTTCACGAAGTTGACGGAGCTTTTGCCGCCGATTGTCTTCGTGACGGTGATCGATAAGGCGACCATCACGATGACGATGAGCGTCAACGGAAGACTGACTGCGAGCATCGCAGCGAATACGCTGACGATCGTAACCAGAGAAGAAAAGGCCATTGGGATACTTTGTGAAAGCATCTGGCGTAAAGTATCGATATCGTTGGTATAGCGGCTCATGACATCCCCGTGCGCATGCGTATCAAAATATTTGATAGGCAAGGTCTGCATGTGCGCGAAGAGCTCATCGCGGATTTTTTTCTGGATACCTTGTGAAATGGAAACCATCAAGATATTGTAGACATAGGTTGCCACAACACCAATCAGATATATTCCAGCCATCAGCGCGATTGAACGGTACATACTAGTGAAGACTGGATTGGATACGCCCAATAATGGCGTTATATAATCATCGATCAGCGTCTCAAGGAAAAGCGAGCCTGCTACGTTAGCGAGGGCGCTGATGATGATACAGATCAATACAAGACTAAATGTGAATTTATGACCTTTGGAAATATAGGACAGGAGGCGTTTTGTAGTTTTGCTGGCATCTTTGGCCCCACGCCGTTTTGGTTGATTAGGCTTCATCAGCAAGTTGACCTCCTTTTGTTTGTGAATCGTACACTTCTTGGTAAATGGTGTTCGAGGCAAGCAGTTCGTCATGCGTTCCGATGCCGTTGATACTGCCGCTTTCCATCACGATAATTTTGTCGGCATCCTGCACGGAAGAGACGCGTTGGGCAATGATGAATTTGGTTGTGTTCGGGAGTTCCTCCCTGAAAGCAGTCCGGATCAAAGAATCCGTTCGGGTATCCACTGCGCTGGTCGAATCATCCAGAATCAGGATCTTCGGTTGCTTCACCAATGCACGCGCAATACAGAGCCTTTGTCTTTGGCCGCCGGAAACATTTGTACCACCTTCTTCTATATAGGTGTCGTAGCCATCCGGTAGGCGTTGGATGAATTCATCGGCTTGTGCCTGTCTGGCTGCAATCATCAGCTCTTCATCGGTAGCGAAAGGGTTTCCCCAACGCAGATTGTCTTTGATCGTTCCCGAAAAGAGGATATTTTTTTGAAGCACCATAGCGACTTCGCCGCGCAATGTCTGCATGTCATAGTCGCGCACATCGACACCGCCGACTTTAACCGTTCCGCCTGTAGCATCATACAGACGCGGAATAAGGTGGACCATAGAGGTTTTGGCACTACCGGTCCCTCCGATGATGCCTATGGTTTCTCCTGCTTTGACGGAAAAACTGACATCCTTCAAAGCAAGCTTATTCGAATCTTTGCTATAACTGAAACTCACATTTTCGAAGGAGACAGATCCATCGGGAATGACCATAACAGGATTATCGCTGTTTTTCAGATCGCTCTCTTCGCTCAGCACTTCCACAATCCGTTCCGCTGAAGCACGGGAAATCGTGACCATGACGAATACCATCGAAATCATCATCAGACTCATCAGAATTTGGGAAGCGTAAGTGATGAGGCTCATCAACTGGCCTGTCGTCATCGAACCGGAGACGATCATACGCGCACCGAGTAGAGACAATGTCAAAATGCTTGCATACATCGTGAACTGCATCAAAGGACTGTTGAACGCCAATATTTTTTCAGCCTTTGTGAAATCAGTGTAGATTTTCTTGGAGACGGATTTGAATTTTTCAGTTTCGTGCTCTTCACGGACATAGGACTTGACGACCCGGATGCCATAAAGATTTTCCTGGACGACACGATTCAGTTTGTCATAGGTCCGGAACACTCTCTGGAAAATCGGGAAGGCTTGTGACATGATCAGGTAGAGACCGATACCAAGGAACGGGATCGCTCCAAGGAAGACCATCCCAAGTTCACTATTGATGTTCAAAGCCATCATCAATGAGAACACGAGCATCAGCGGCGCTCGGACCATGATCCTGATAATCATCTGGTAAGAGTTCTGGACATTGGTGATATCTGTCGTCAAACGGGTGATCAGACTGGATGTCGAAAACTGATCGATATTCGAAAATGAGAAATCTTGGATATTATAGTACATATCCTTGCGTAGATTTTTTGCGAATCCGGCGGAAGCTTTGGCCGCATGCAATCCTGATAGGGCTCCAAAAATTAGTGAGAAGAGGGTTGAGACGATCAAAATAAGTCCGATGCGGATAATGAAGGGCATATCTCCTTCGCCGACGCCTCGGTCGATGATCATAGACATCAGAAATGGTATGAGCACTTCAAGGACGACTTCCAGGGTGACATATATAGGGGCGAGGATTGAATCCTTTTTATACTCTCGTATACTGCCCAAAAGTTTTTTTAGCATAACGTTAATCCTTTCCGTAAATAGTGATTGGGTGTTTTTTTTCAAGGATGAGACAATCAGCCTTCTGCATTTTTCGAGATTTTTTCGAGAATCGTCAAAAAAGTGGCGATTTCTTCTTCAGTTAAACCTTTGGATAATTGGTTCTCCACGGTATCAATCACTTGTTCTGAATTTTTTTTTGCTTGCAAAGCCTTATCCGTCAGTATCATTTTCCGCAGTCTGGCGTCGTATGGAACGGTTTCCCGCAGCAGCAAGCCATCCCTTTCCATCGTATTCAGGATGCCTGTGACGGTCGATTTGCGGATGTCGAATTTCTGCTCGAGATCTTTCTGAAAGACGTCTCGCTCTGTGGATTCTTTAGCGATGAAGGAAACGATCGCGAATTGCATGCCGGTCAGGCCATAACCATCATTTTCGTTCAAATGCCTGTTCATGAGACGCTTTATTTGTTGCCAAAGCGATCTGATCCGGAATCCCAGCAGGTCTGTATTGCTCATTATTTTTCACCACCCATATAGTTCGTGCCCTAACTATATTATGCCTGTTACAATGGATTGTCAATCATCTTGCTTACTTTTAAATCTTTTTTATTTACTAATAATACCGGGTGGGGTATAATATGTTTTGTTGATAAGAAAATAAAGCAAAAATATACAGTTTAAGGAAGGACAGATAAAAAATGAGCACACAAGTAACAGACGCAACATGGCAGAGTGAAGTACAAGAAGGCTTGACATTGATGGATTTTTGGGCGCCTTGGTGCGGACCTTGCCGCATGCTAGGACCAGTTTTGGAAGAAATCGAAGATGAGATGGACAATAAAGTGAAAATTGTCAAACTGAATATCGACGAGAACCAAATGACAGCTTCTCAATTCGGTATCATGAGCATTCCGACAATGGTGTTGTTCAAAGACGGACAACCGGTTGAGAAACTGACAGGGTACCATCCGAAAGATGTTTTGGTTGATTACCTGGAGACTAAACTAGCGTAATATATTATGAATGGAGGGCTGTCCCGATTTTCGGGGCGGCCCTATTCTGGTCGCCCAGCACCTGATACCCATGAAGACGCGATTGTTTGCCGCCTTCTGGCTATGATATAATGGGCTATCATGGTCAGATAGAAAAATAAATGATTGCACAAAGGCACAGAAGGGCGGAAGCAGATGGGCGAAAGTACATTGTATCAGCATCAGACGCTGGGTGATTTGATGGCGGGGGTATTCGACGGAACTCTGACATTCGAAGAACTGTTGAAGCATGGGGATATCGGCATCGGGACTTTCCATGATTTTGAAGGGGAACTGATCCTGCTTGACGGCATCGCCTATCAAGCGAAGGCGGACGGATCGATTTCGAAAGTCGATCCATCCCAGACAACACCGCATGCGGCGGTGACATTTTTCGAACCGGACCGCGAATACGCTATCGACAGGCCGATGACGTTGAGAAAAGTACGCTCGGACATCGTCAAGCGCGTGCGCAGCCGGAATGTGTTCTCGGTCGTCAAAATAACGGGTCATTTCGAATATATGCATACGCGGGCAGTGCCGAAGCAACAGAAGCCTTATCCGCGCTTGATCGAAGCGACGCGTGTCCAGCCGGAGTTCGAGACCTATGACATGCAGGGGACAGCAATCGGCATCTATACGCCGGAATTGTTCGATGGAGTCGCCAAAGGAGGCTTTCATTGTCATTTCATCAGTGACGACCGCAAGTTCGGTGGGCATATCCTTGATTACATCGTTGATGAAGCAAAATGCGAAATCCAAACTATCGAAAGCATCACACAACACTTCGCCGTCCAATCCGATGATTTTATGGACAAAGAAATCGACTACCATAACTTAGCGGAAGAAATGGCCGAAGCAGAAGGCTGATAAAGAAAAATGGGAAAAAGCGTTGGATAACCTCCGGAGACCGGGATTATCCAACGCTTTTTAAGATTGTGGACTTATTCGATTTTTTCCAAAATAACGCGGTCCAACTGCACTTCAATCTCATCGGCGGTGGCGATATCGGGTGAGAAGGCTGTGGCAGTCCCGCAAGCGACGGCTACCCGGAAAGCTTCCAAGGGGTCCCCAGTACGGATAAAGGTCCCTACAAACCCGGCCACCATGGAATCCCCGGAGCCGACCGGATTGGCGACTTCACCGGATAACGGCGGCGCATAGATGACTTCCTGCGGTGTGAAGAGCAGTGCGCCGTCGCCGCCGAGTGAAACGATGGCATGCTGGGCACCCAATTCAACCAATTGCTTGCCGTAAGGAATAACCTCTTGCCAAGTGGCGAAAGTCCGGCCGAATAATTCGCCTACTTCCTTCTGGTTGGGTTTCACAACCAAGGGATGGTACTGCAGACTGTTCCGCAATTCCTCCTTAGTGATGTCGCAAGCAAAAGGCACGCCTTCTTTATGAAGGGAGCGGATCAGCTGTTCATAAAAATCCTTCGGCATGGAAGGGAGCTTGCTGCCCGACATCACTACAAAGTCCTGCGTTGAGATGTCCTCAAAACCTTTCATGAAACGGGCGACTTCCTCATCGGTTGCGCTGGGACCGTAGTCGCTGATTTCGGTATCCTGGTCCGACTTCAGGACGAGATTGATGCGGGTGCGCTCCTTGATCACGGTGAACTGGTTGAGGATATTCAGTTCCTCCATGTAGTCGCGCACAAAGTCACCGGTGAAGCCGCCACGGAATCCTAGCGCAATCGAAGGGATTCCGAGAGCTTTCAGGACGCGCGAAACCATGATGCCTTTCCCACCGGGCGTGATCAGTTCATTCTGCATATGATGGGAATGGCCCAAAGTCAATTGAGGGACAGTGACGATATAATCGATGGTCGGATTCAGTGTGATCGTGTAAATCATATATAATTCCTCCAGTCTGGGATGGCACGCAGTTCTTTCGCTTTCAACCAAAGTATAACCCTGTCGGCAGGCAAACTCAAAAGATAGCCTTTTTGCGCAGGCTCCCAGCTATGAACGAGAAAATCGGTGAGCGTAAACGCATGAAAAGGGACGGAATTGTGCTAAAATAAAGGGCATCGTGAAAAGGTCCATTTTAGATAAATAGAATATACGAACGGGAAGGAAGAAGCTTCGGATGACAGAGGATAACATTAACGAAAACATAGATGAGAGGCTAAAAGGAATTGAAAACAACATCAGGAAAAACATGTCCTTGAGCAGCGTCCCGGTCTTGATGGAAGCCATCCGGACGCATCCAGATCATCCACATGTGAATTACTTGTTGGGGCTCAGCCACTACAAGAACCGCAATCTCGAAAAAGCGATGCACTACGCACTGCGGGCGGTGGAATTGGATGGCACCGGCGATGCCTATTTGACACTGCTGGCGAAGCTGTATGCGGAGGACGGCGATGACAAGGCAGCGGAGAGCTATGCGCAAGCCGCCTTCGCCCGCAACCCCGCCAATTGGGAAGCGGCACTTGTGCTGGCGAAAATGGCCTTCGAAAAGAACGACCTCCCGCGGGCGTTGGAACTCGTCGATCAGGTACTCAAGCATACGCCGAAATCTTTCGCGGCATTGCGCTTGAAATCGAAAGTCTACCTGCAGCAGGAAGAGGAGCTTGATACGATTCTGGCATCCATCGAAGAATCCGAGAAATACGGCTATGACGATGCCATCGAATACGACCGCGTTTATGCCTACTATATCCACGGCCGTTTCGACGAATGCCGCCGTATCCACAAGGAATTGGAACGGACGCGGCCGCTTTCGCACAGCACCGAAAAAGTCGGCAAGCTGATCGCGACCATGCAGTCGAGCAGGCTGGCAAGAAGGGCCCCTCATGCCGACTACTTTCATATGGATGCCGCCCATTCCAACCGAAAAGTCAAAGTTTCTTTGGAAGAGTCCCTGGCCGAGCTGAGTGATCTGATAGGTCTGACGGAAGTGAAGGAGACCATCAACCGGATCGTGAAGCTGGTCGAATACGACAAAAAACGGGCCTATATGCTGTCGATCGAGAAAAATGAACAGCCTTCCTATCATTTCGCCTTTTCCGGCAATCCGGGCACAGGAAAAACGACGGTAGCCAGGATTTTGGGGGACATCTTCTATTCTTTGGGCATCCTCGAATCAGGTCAATTGGTGGAAGTGGATCGCTCGGACCTGGTCGGCGGCTACGTCGGCCAGACTGCCCAGAAGACCAAAGCCGTCATCGAATCGGCCATGGGCGGGGTGCTGTTCATCGATGAAGCCTATTCTTTGGCGTCCTCGGACAGCGATTCGCTCGATTACGGATCTGAAGCCATCGATACGTTGATCAAAGCGATGGAAGATCACCGCAATGACTTTATCGTGATCCTTGCGGGTTATGACACCGGCATGAAGCAGTTGCTGAAATCGAATCCTGGCCTGTCGAGCCGGATCAATATGCAGATTGATTTCGAAGATTTTTCCGACCAGGAACTGCTGGAAATCGCCAAGGCGCAAGCCAAGGATAACCATTATACGCTGACAGAGGAAGCGGAGCAGGCCTTCAAGGTAAAAATCAATCAGGAAAAAGTCGTCCCGCAGTTCGCCAATGCCCGTGCCGTCCGAAACATCATGGAAGAAGCGATGCGCGAACGGGCTTTCCGTCTGAGCGAAAAGTCCGTGACGAAGGATGATTTGATCATCCTTGAGCCGCTCGATTTCGGCATCGACCCGAACCAGCTGTTCGGGGATAATATCGAAGACTTGATGGCGCAGCTGCGTAATCTGGTCGGATTGAAGGATGTCAAAAAACAAGTCAGCTCGATCATGAACTACGTGCGCGCCGAGAAACGCCGCGAAAAGATGGGGCATCCGATGAACGATTTGTCCTTGCACATGGTCTTCACCGGCAACCCCGGCACAGGTAAGACGACCATCGCGCGATTGATCAGCCAAATCCTGAAATCCATCGGTGTGCTGAAGCGCGGACACATGATCGAAGTCACGAGGGAAGATTTGGTCGGACAGTACGTCGGCCAGACCGGACCGAAGACATTGGAGAAAATCAAGGAAGCGTACGGCGGCGTCTTGTTCATCGATGAGGCCTATTCCCTTTATTCCGCTTCCGAAAACGACTTCGGTTATGAAGCCATCAGCACCTTGATCAAGGAGATGGAGGACAACCGCGACAAATTGGTCGTCATCATGGCGGGCTATCCGAGCGAGATGGAGCAGATGCTCAGTATGAACTCCGGCATCCGCAGCCGTATCGCCTACACGGTCGATTTCCCGGATTACGATAGTGAAGAACTGACAGAAATTTTCCACATGGCCGCCTCTCAGCAAGGTTTTGTGCTGACGGAGGAAGCCCAGGAGAAAGTGAAGAATCTGTTCGTGCAGTCCTATACAACACGCGACAGCCATTTCGGCAACGCCCGCACAGCCAGGAGCCTCTTCGAGAAGGCGAAGCTGCACCAAAGCAACCGCTTGGCCGAAGATGAGGACGCGGACTTGTTCACGATCCTGCTGGAGGATATCGAAGAGAATAGTTAGATAAAAAACTTCTGCATACGGAATTATTCCGAGGGCAGAAGTTTTTTGTCTTATTCAGTATTTCCTGATTTTTCGATCCCAGCAATCCCGAAAGCGCCGGGACCGCCATGGGAAGTGATGACGCCGCCGGTCTGGACCCAAGTGACATCCCGGAAGCCGTTTTCCTTCGCGTAGTTTTCCATTTGGGTCATGATTTCTTCATCCAAACCGAGCGAATGGATGAGGTACAGCTTGTTGTCGTCAATTGCGTAAGCCTTCAGGTAGTCATCAAAAAAATCGACAACGACGCGGCTCATCTTGCCGCGGTATTTTTTTGTGGAAACCAATTTGCCGTCGATCAATTCAATCGTCGGTTTTATCTTCAGGAGCGATGCGCCTAAATAGGCTGTGTTGGAGACGCGGCCGCCTGCCCTCAGGAACTCGAGGCCGGATGGCATGAACGAGAAGTGCGTACGCGGCACTACAGCTTCGATGGCGGCAACCAGTTTTTCGACTGCTATATCCGGCTCCTTTTCAAGCAAATCGGCAGCATAAAGCACGATCGCGGCCAAACCGCCGGATACGTTCAGGGCATCGATGAGGTAAATGTTCTCGAAATCTTCCGCCGCCAACACAGCACTCTGAAATGAGGAGGACGCCTTGGAGGTATAGCCGATATGCACGATGCTGCTTTCGGGATGCTCAGAGCGGATTTTTTCGAAAAAGGCGGTATATTCGTTCGGATTGGTTGCGGTCGTGGAAGGGGTTTTTTTGGTTCGCTCGTAATAATCATACAGATCTGTGACCGGAAAAGAGCCATCAAGATGATCGACATCATCCATGATGACGTGCATCGGGACAATCCGGATAGTGTGTTTCTTTGTCAACTCAGTAGGGATATCCGCGCCGCTTTCAGTCGTAAGGATTACTCTGCTCATGTTATTCCTCCGTCTCCAATGGTCAAATATATTATTGCCAATGGACTTAATTTGTTGGTTCCAATATACCACACTTTTAGTGCCCGACCAAAAAGTGTTATGATGGCATCAGAACCAGGAAGGGAAGAATGAGGCATGGATAAGAGAGGTAAAAACCGGAAATCGGATCGCGTTACGATGCTTGCGGTTGCGGGGTATGTGTTGTTCTTGGTGATCGGCTTTCCCGCGGCCGAGAAAGCAGGCGGCTTCTATCCGGCGCTGCTGATTTTGGCGGGAATCGCAGTTCTGTTTGCGATTGTCTACTACCATTCGCGCGTGAATGCGTACAGCTGCCCTCAGTGCCGCCGGAAATTCAAAATCAGCTTCCTGAAGGATCTGCTGTCTTTGAACGGAGGCAAGCAAGGCAAACGGTTGACTTGCCCGCATTGCGGATTCAAAGGTTGGGTGCAGGAGACCGCGCCTGACGAGGAATAAAAATCAGCCCGACCACCCACCAAGCTAAGGTCAACAACACCAATAAAATCAGAAACGAGCAAAAAAACAGAGGCCGGCTCATTTTATTTTGAGACGGCCTCTGCTGAGGTCAATTATTTGGTTGCTTTTTCCAGATGCTTGCTGCGTAGTTGGCCGCAGGCAGCATCGATGTCGGTGCCGTGCTCTTTGCGGATGACGCAGTTGATGTTGTTCTTTTTGAGGATATCATAGAATGCCAAAATATCCTTTTTGGTGCTGCGTTCGTATTTGATGTGTTCGGCAACCGGATTGTAAGGGATCAGGTTCACGTAGGAAAGGTGACGCTTGTCCTTCAACAAGGCAACCAATTCGTGCGCCTGCTCCGGTCTGTCGTTCACACCAGAAATCATGATGTATTCGAAAGTGATGCGGCGGTTAGTCTTTTCCAGATATTCGTCGATGGCAGCCATGACTTCCTTCAGAGGATGTTTACGGTTGATGCGCATCATGCGGCTGCGGATTTCGTCGTTCGGCGCGTGTAGGGACAAAGCCAAGTTGACTTGCAGTCCGTTTTCTGCGAATTCGCGAATTTTCGGAGCCAATCCGCTGGTGGAAACGGTGATGTGGCGCGCGCCGATTGCCAAACCTTTGGCGTGGTTGACGATGTTCAGGAAGGCGATGACATTGTCGTAGTTGTCGAACGGTTCGCCGATGCCCATCACGACGATATGGCTGACACGTTCGCCATTGCCTTTTTGATCCAAGTAGTGCTGGATCTGCATGATCTGTGCAACGATTTCGCCGGCAGTCAGATCGCGTTGTTTGCGTTTCAGGCCGCTTGCGCAGAACGTGCAGCCGATATCGCAGCCGACTTGGGTCGTAACGCAGACGGACAGGCCGTATTCCTGACGCATCAGAACGGTTTCGATCATCAGTTTATCTTCCAGTTGGAAAAGATATTTCGTTGTGCCGTCCGCTGATTCTTGGACGACCACTTGATTCAGGGGCTGCAGCAAGAAGGTGTCGGAGAGAAGGGCAACCAAATCTTTTGACAAGTTTGTCATTTCCGAAAAGTCCAGGACGCGTTTGATATATAGCCAATCCCAGATCTGTTGGGCGCGGAATTTTTTCTGGCCTTGTTCCAACAGCCAAGCTTCCAGCTGATCCAAAGTCAATCCATAAATAGAAGGTGTATTCATTTTACTTTCCTTTCTTTACCGTACAAATTTTCAATCCATATCATAACATATTTTTTTCAAAAAGAAATGACTTCCGTAAAAGAAGTGAAAGGGAGAGAAAAAGCACTTCAAATGCCCGGAATTCCCGATGAAAGTGATCGTCAGTCCATTTAGCCTGCAAACACTTTCATCAGTGTATGATATACTATTTGCAGGGACATAAACAACGGAAAATCCAGACTACCGAGGTGATTTAAAATGGGAGAAACAACTATAAAAAATGAAACAATCGATGCATACATCAGCAGCTATGATGAGGTTGTTCAGCCAATCCTGAAGGAGCTCCGTCGGGTGATAAAGGAAGAAGCACCCGATGCGACAGAAAAAATCAGCTATCAGATGCCAACCTTCTACCTGAACGGGAACCTGGTGCATTTTGCTGTGCAGAAAAATCATATCGGTTTCTATCCGGCACCAAGCGGCGTTGCGGCTTTCAAAGAAGAATTGACGGAATACAAGACCTCGAAAGGCGCCATCCAATTCCCGCTGACGAAACCTATCCCATACGAGCTTGTGCGCCGGATCGTCCGCTTCCGGGTCGAAGAAGCAAGGGAGAAAAAGAAATAAGAAAAATAAAAAGAACGGATTTGTTACCAAATTTGAATATGGAAAAAGGAGGGATGTTCATGAATTTGCATGCTGTCTTAACCGAAGTCATCCCGACATTGGCGAGTCTGATCGAAGGCATCGGTGTCCTGATCATCCTCTATGGATGCGTCAAGTCGTTGTATCTGTTCATAATTGACAGGCTTAATCTGAGCAACAACCAACCGAAACTCGAGTTGGCCAAAGCGCTGGCGTTCAGTCTGGAGTTCAAACTGGCCGCGGAAATACTGAAGACGGTCATCATCCAGACAATCGACGAATTCATCGTGCTCTCAGCCATCGTCATCCTGCGGGTCGTGCTGACGGTCGTCATCCATTGGGAAATCAAAAGCACCAATTCAGAAGAGTTGGATTGATTTCTTGGTCCATCTTCTCGGGAAAATGACAACGCTCACTTTTCGCCCCGCTTTTGCCATGCTTTCGACATACTTCTTTTCTATACTGAACCTGTAGAAAAGAGGATCATGAAACATACAAAAAAGGGAGCGAATCAAAATGAAAAAATGGCGGAACGGAATTGTAGGCGGGACTTTGGCAGTCTTATTGTTCAGCGGCACCGGCGTCATGGCATCCGAGGACGAAGAGTTATATGGGGCAGCAGCGGTGAGCGAAGGCGAAACGTATACAATAGAAGAAATGTTGGTTTACGCCATCCAGGATGAATACATGGCTGAAGCGTCCTATCTTGCAATCATGGATGCATACGGAACAATCAAGCCATTCACGAGCATCGCCAAAGCGGAAGGCACACACATTTCCTTATTGTTACCACTGTTCGAAACTTATGGATTTGAAGTTCCGGAAAATGAAGCGGAAGCTCGAATTGAGTTGCCTGCGTCTTTGGCGGAAAGCTTTGAAAAAGGCGTGGCCGGTGAAATCGAAAACATCTCTGTTTATGGGCAATTTCTTGGGGCCGAAGATTTGCCGGATGATGTCAGAAGCGTCTTTGAACGCTTGATGACCGCATCCGAAAAGCATTTGGCAGCCTTTGAACGCGGCGTTGATGGAAATCCCGACGGAGCTGGCAGGAGAAAATGATGTGAATTCCATACGTAACAAGCCCCGCGCAGAATAAACTTGCGCGGGGCTTGTTACGTATGAGTGTTTGATCTGCTGGTTGTCCGATAACAACGAAGAATCGGACAACCGGAGCGCAAGCGACTTGGAGATTGTCCAATAACCGCGAAGAAACGGACAACCTCCAAGCAACCCACAAGCAATCGACACGCAAGTACAACAGGCAATATTTCAAAAAAGAAAGTATTGAAGACTATTGTCAAAAACTTTCGTAGTAGCTCATTTCCATACCCAAGATATACTCAGGACGCTCTTTCTTAATGCGATGACCGGCTTTATGGACATCGCTCTTTTCCCAGTTCTGCCAATCTTTTTTTGTGCCCCATTTGATCAGGACGAGCACTTCTTCGCTCTCTTTGTTGACGGATCGGACATAGGTCTCAATGCTGTCGAAACCGGGTTGTTGAGGCAGTAAGGTACTGGTCTTGAATTTATTTACAGCGGCTTCCGAGAAACCGCGGGCAATCGATAATTTTCTGGCTTGGATGAACATGGGCGCTACCTTCTTTCATTTATAATAAATACAGCTTATTTTTATATAGTGGATAGTATAGCAGAACTGGCTGGAAAGTGTAAGGAAAAGATTAGAAAATAATGTGGAAAAAAATCTGAGCATATGGGAATAATGGATTCACGTTCTGGTTTTTTGCGAGAACTTGCGTCAAGTATCTTTTCCGCTTAGAATAAAAGGACTGCAATAAGGACAGAAAGGAAGAGGCTGGATGCGATTGGACAAACTGCTCAGCGAATGCGGCTACGGTTCGCGAGGACAAGTGAAAAAATTGATCAGAAGCAAACAAGTCAGCATCGACGGGGAAATCGTGCTGGCGGAAAACCGCAATGTTGATCCGCAACTACAGACGGTCATTGTTTCGGGGAAAACGCTGACGAATCGCACCAATGTCTACTATATGCTGCACAAACCGGCTGGCGTTGTGACGGCGGTATCCGATGAAGGCAACCGCACCGTCATCGATCTGATCGATCCGTCCGACCGCAGACCGGGTCTCTATCCTGTGGGACGGCTGGACAAGGACACGGAAGGGCTACTGCTGATCACGGACAATGGGCAGCTGGGCTATCAGCTGTTGCTGCCGCATAAAAAAGTGATGAAGCGCTATGAAGTCGTCGTGAACGAGCGCGTGACCACCGCCGATCAGGAAGCCTTCGCTGAAGGAATCGTCTTCCACGGAGGGACGACCTGCAAACCTGCCCGGTTGACCATCCTCAGCCACGGAGACGACGAAAGCCGCGTGCTGCTGGACATCAGCGAAGGGAAATTCCACCAAGTGAAGAAGATGTTTCTTTCGGTCGGCAAAAAGGTCACTTACCTGAAACGCCTGACGATGGGACCGATCGAATTGGATGAATCGATTCCGCCGGGCAGCTACCGGCCGCTCAACGAAGCGGAATTGGAACAACTGAAGCCGTATTTCCGCTAGAAAGAAGGCAAATCAAGGGGCTGTATAAAACCAGAAAGCACTATTCTGGTTTTATACAGCCCCTTCTATTTGGGAAATGAATGACTGCTCAGTAATAACCCGCCAAAAGCGGTCAGGCGGGGGAAAACAACTCAAACTACAGTCAGAAAACCCGCCAAAACAACCTTGGCGGGGAAAAACGTCCGCGGACAATACGAGACTCCCCATCAAAACCATTTTGGCGGGGAATCTCGCTTACAATCATAAACGCGAACCCAAGATCAGACAATCATATCAGCAAACAAGAAAGAAGAAGCTGACTCATGTTCAATGCAGATCCTGTACACCTGTTTTTTTCCTCGGTTTGGTCTGCGTCAACCGGTAGCTTTCCGTGATGATCCGGTCAGCGACCGGGAAGAGTTCTTCGGAGACGATCCGCAAGGTGATCCAATGGGTCTTGTTCATATGATAGGCGGGCATGATTTCCGGAATCGTCTCGCGCAGAAAGTCGTTCCGCTCGGGAGTATTCTTTACGTTCAGCCAAACTTCACCGTTCCGTTCATAGATGTAAGCGAAAGTTTTCCGGTTGCCTTCGTGGCGCATGACGGTCCATTCTGAGTCGCCGAACGGATAATCTTCGATGACATGCGCGTGTTCTTGGCAAAGGGCAATAAGCCGATCCCGGACAGAAATTGTTTCTTCCATGCTGATCTCCTTTCCAATTCATTTGATGCTATCTCCATTATATTCAATTTTTCCGAAAATGGCTCGCATCGGATCGAATCTATTGACATATGGATGGATAATGCGATAATAGATAGCGTGCTATGTATAACTGTTCGGAAAGGAGGAGACATTTTGATATCACGCGAGATGATGGGGGCCTATATCCCGATGCTTCATAACCAATTCAAGGAACAGATGAACCTCCTGGTGGGTAAAATCGATCTGACCACTTCCCAGATTCATGTGCTTTTCTATCTGAAGAGCCGTGGTGACGAGGAAGTGATTCAAAAAGACATCGAGGAGACTTTCAATCTTACTAATCCGACCGTGACCGGAATCATCAAACGGCTGGAAGCGAAGGGTTTCGTCACACGCACGGTCAGTTCGAAGGATGCCCGCTCCAAGAGCATTCATCTGACCGAAAAAAGCATCGCCGCCTCAGAAGAGATGAAGCGGGCTATGCATGAAGCCAATAAAAAAGTTTTCGAAGGCTTTAATGAAGAGGAGCTGGACGTGTTGGAAGAATGCTTCATAAGGATGCTGCACAACCTGGAAGGCGGCTGCAGCCACCAACATGGACATGGACACGGGCATGTGCATAAAAAAGAAAGCAACTAAATTTAGGAAAGAATAGGGAAAGCATATGAAAGTGATAATGAAGTACTTAAAACCTTTTGCCGGTACGATACTGGTCAGCTTGCTGATTTTGTTCGGTCAGGCGATCGGCGAATTGAGCCTGCCGAATCTGATGAGTGACATCGTCAACACGGGCATCCAGAACGGAGGCGTCGAACAGGAAGCGCCTGAAGCACTGCCGGCGGAAGGTTTCGCGCTTATGACATTGTTCATGGATGAAGAGGATAAGGAAACGTTCCAGGAAAGCTATGAGCTGATCGAGGGTGGATCGGCGGAAGCCGAGGCCTACAACGCAGAATTTCCGGAAAGCCAGGAAACGGATTTCTACGTGCTGGATGAAACCGATCCGGAACAACTGATCTCGTTGGAGAGCATCTTCAGCAAGGCAAGCTACAGCTTCGTGACGTTTATGCAGGAAATGGGCGGACAGCAAGGCGGTACCGCGGCAGTCGATGCCGAGAGCGGCTTCGAGAATGTCGATTTGGATCAACTGTACGCGTTGGTGCCGCAACTGCAACAGCTGCCACAGGAAGCGTTCACTGAATCGATGGATGTTGCCGATGCTGCCGAGCCGATGCTCTACAGCCAAATCGGGATCCTGTTCACGAAACTATTCTATCAAGATCTAGGAGCGGATATGGATGCGCTCCAAAACCAATACATCATGACGAAAGGCGCACAGATGCTCGCCATCGCAGTTGCGGTGTCTGTTGCTTCCGTAGCGGTCGCGTATTTCTCTTCGCGTATCGCCGCGAAAGTGTCCGGTCGGATGAGAAGGGATGTCTTCGCCAAAGTCGAAAGTTTTTCCAACACTGAGTTCGATAATTTTTCAACAGCATCCTTGATTACGCGCACAACCAATGACGTGCAGCAAATCCAGCAGCTGATCACTATAGGTATCCGCATGCTGTGCTATGCACCGATTTTGGCTACTGGTGGTCTGATCATGGCAATAGACAAGAGCGTTTCGCTGGCGTGGACGATCGCCGTTGCGGTTATTGCCCTTATCGGTATCATGATGTCGATCCTGTCGATCGCGATGCCGAAGTTCAAAGTGCTGCAAAGCTTGACGGACAGATTGAATCTGGTCAGCCGTGAGAATCTTTCCGGCATGATGGTCATCCGCGCTTTCGGGAATGAACCATTTGAAGAGAACCGATTCAACGACGCCAATGAAGATTACACCTATACAAACCGCTTTGTGCAGCGTTTGATGTCGCTGTTGATGCCTGCCATGATGCTCGTCATGAACGGTGTTTCGCTGCTGATCATCTGGTTCGGAAGCCAGCAAGTCGCTGATTCTGCCCTGCAGATCGGGGATATGATGGCCTATATCCAATATGTGATGCAGATCATCATGGCCTTCTTGATGATTTCAATGATGTTCATCTTCTTGCCGCGTGCTTCTGTATCGGCAACACGGATCGGGGAAGTGTTGGATACGGATTTGAGCATCACGGATCCAAACGACGCGCAACCGAGCTTAAAGAATGAAGGCCTCATCACCTTCAAGGATGTTTCTTATCATTATCCGAAGGCGAGCGAGAACGTGTTGAACAACATTTCCTTTACCGCTAGACCAGGCGAAACGACGGCAATCATCGGTTCGACCGGTTCTGGTAAATCGACATTGATCAATCTGATTCCGCGCTTCTATGATGTGACGGACGGCGCCATCGAAATCGACGGCATCGACATCCGCAAAATGACACAAGCCGATCTGCGCGCTAACATTGGCTATGTCCCGCAGAAGGGGATGCTTTTCTCCGGGAATATTGTATCCAACATAGCGTATGGAAAAGATGATGCTTCGACGGATGAAATCATGAAAGCACTCGAAGTCGCCCAAGCGAAAAACTTTGTTTCTGAGATGGAAGACGGCATCGAAACGGCTATTGCACAAGGCGGCGGCAACGTCAGCGGTGGGCAGAAACAGCGCTTGTCCATTGCGCGTGCATTGGTTAAAAAAGCGCCGATCTATATTTTTGACGATAGTTTCTCGGCGTTGGACTTCAAAACGGATGCGGCTTTACGTTCGGCTTTGGATGCCTACACGGATAACGCAACTGTCCTGATCGTGGCGCAGCGGATCAGCACGATAATGGATGCGGAACAGATCATCGTTCTAGATAAAGGCAGGATCGTTGGGATAGGGACTCACGATGCGTTGATGAAAAACTGTGAGACTTATCAAGAAATTGCTAAATCTCAGCTTTCGGAGGAGGAATTAGCATGAGCGAAATGAAACAAAGAAGAACGCAAGGCGGACCGGGCGGAGGCCATGGTCCCATGGGTGGGATGAGCGCTCCGGTGGTGAAAGCGAAGGACTTCAAAGGCGGATTCAAAAAATTGGCCGCGTATCTGTCGCCGTTCAAATGGCTGATGGCAGTTGTCTTCATTTTGGCGATTTCGTCCTCTCTATTCGGGATTGTCGGACCAAAAATCATGGCTTTGGCCATCGATAAATTGGTCGCCGGCATCATGCTGAAATTCACTGGCGGATCCGGCGAAATCGATTTCGATTACATCGGTACCGTACTGTTGGGGCTTTTGGGCTTGTACGTGCTGAGTGCCACTTTCTCTTATCTGCAAGGGTTTCTGATGTCGGGTGTCTCCGCAAAAGTTTCCTATAAACTGCGCAAAGACATCATGGAGAAAATCAACAAATTGCCGCTGGCTTATTTCCACAAGAACAGCCAAGGGGACGTGCTTTCCAGGATCACGAATGATGTGGATACGCTGAATACCAGTCTGAACCAGAGCCTCACCCAAATCATCACGTCGATCACAACACTGGTAGGTGTTTTCATCATGATGCTGACGATCAGTTGGTCGCTGACACTTGTCATCCTTGGCGTGCTGATTGTGTCCATGATGCTCCTGATGCTGATCATGTCGAAGTCGCAGAAGCACTTCGCTAATCAGCAAAAATACTTGGGTGCGGTCAATGGCCATGTTGAAGAGATGTATGGCGGACATGTGGTTATGAAAGCCTTCAACGGGGAAGCAAAATCGGTTGCCGCTTTCGATAAAGAGAATGATCAATTGATCGAAGCCGGATTCAAAGCTGAATTCCTTTCCGGTTTGATGATGCCCTTGTTGAGCCTGATCGGAAATCTTGGGTATGTCGTAGTCTGCATCATGGGTGGTGCGATGGCGGCTGCCGGAAATATGACGATCGGGGATATCCAAGCCTTCCTACAGTACGTGCGCAACTTCACCCAACCTTTGACGCAAGTCGCGCAAGTGGGGAGTCAATTGCAACGGATGGTGGCTGCCTCTGAACGAATCTTCGAATTCCTGGAAGAGGAAGAAGAGACAGTGACCGAAGCAAAAATCGAAATGGCGACCGCTGATGTGAAAGGGAATGTCCGTTTCGAGCATGTCAAGTTCGGTTATGAACCGGATCATCTGGTCATCAAGGACTTCTCCGCTGATATCAAAGAAGGACAAAAAGTCGCGCTCGTTGGTCCTACCGGTGCCGGCAAGACGACGATGGTGAAATTGCTGATGCGTTTCTACGATTTGACGGGTGGAGCCATCTACATCGACAACCACAAACTTACCGATTTCACGCGCAGCGATCTGCGGACGGAATTCGGGATGGTGCTGCAGGATACATGGCTATACAACGGCACCATTATGGAAAACATCCGCTACGGGAAACTGGATGCGACGGATGAGGAAGTCATCGCTGCCGCGAAAGCTGCGCAAGTGGATCACTTTGTCCGGACATTGCCGGATGGTTATGACATGGTCCTGAACGAGGAAGCCAACAACGTTTCTCAGGGAGAGAAGCAATTGTTGACGATCGCGCGCGCCATCCTTGCCGATCCGCAGATCATGATCCTGGATGAAGCGACGAGTTCGGTCGATACGCGGACGGAAGTGCTGATCCAGAAAGCGATGGACACGCTGATGCACGGCAGGACGAGCTTCATCATCGCGCATCGTCTGTCGACCATCAAAAATGCCGACCTGATCCTCTGCATGAACAACGGGGACATCGTCGAACAAGGAACCCACGAAGAATTGCTGGCGAATGGCGGCTTCTACGCCGAACTCTACAACAGCCAATTCGACGAAGGCGAAGAAGTATAAGAAAAGCGAAACGGGTTCGCTCAGCCCTGATTAAGGAAACACTGTGACCTAATCGGTCAAGTGTATCATGCCTCTAAGCGATTGAAATCGCAAGAGTCATGACAATTTAGGAAATCTGGCCTCGCAACGTTCCCTACGGTCACCTTGTACTGGGACTCTAAGGGATGAATCCCTAAGAGTCCCATGCAAATGAGCATCGTAGAGCGCAATTGCTGAGAGACTTTCTGCGTCAGCAGATTAGTCGAACAGTATGTCTTGGCTCGCAGAGACAAGAGGTTCCTTATTCTTTTTTCCGAAGGGCTAACCCGTGCAGCTAGCCAATGCTTTGGGATGCATAGAATATTTTGAAACTCTATAAAACACCAACGGTGATGCACTTTTGATTCTATAAAAGTTCTCTATTATGACAATAAAACTGCATCATGCAGTCTAAAGAAGATGATCCCAAGCCGCAATCGGGATCATCTTCTTTATTTTTTTGTCCATTTGCCAAAGAATAATTGTGAAAGCGGATTTGTCAATACCGGATATGAAAAAAAATATTGAAAAGTCACCAAATGGAAATGAGAGCATCCGCAAGAAGAGTCTAAACCTTTGAGGAATCCTCGCGTTGCGCATTTATCCCATTAAGGATGATAGCGTTCACAAATTGTTAATAATAAAAGAGTTGTAACCGGTTACCTTTCGGTGATATTCTTTCCTTAGGTCTTACAACCAGGTTTTATTAAATACGTTGCGAATTCTTTCTGAAGCAACTAAGTTTCACAATGTGATAATAAAAACCTGTTTATAAGTTCTGGATTTTTAATTTGGAGGGGAATTATATGTCAAAAAAGGATTCAACGGTTCTGAACGAAACGAAACTCAATCGAGCCAAGCTATGGCAGATCGTGTTATTCACTTTGAATAACTCATCAACAAATATTTACTTGTTCGCCTTTGGTTTTGTCGTCTACTATTCCACAGGGCTTGTAGGCTTAACCGCGTTGTTCGTCAGTCAAATTATGGGGTATATCCGTATCTTTGATGGTGTAATCGATCCGGCTATTGGAGTTTTGATTGACAAAACAGATACTAAATTCGGCAAGTATCGTCCTATTATGGTTTTGGGCAATCTTATTACTGTTATTTCCTTCTTGGTATTATTTAATATTCATGGTCTGGGCGAAGGAATGAAAATTCCGATTTTCTTACTTGCATTAGTCGTGCATAAAATCGGCTACTCCTTGCAAGCAACGGTTACAAAAGCCGGCCAAGCAGCGTTGACAAGCGATCCGAAACAGCGTCCTATCTTCAATATCGTTGATGGTTGGGTAACGACATTATTGTTTACGGGTGGTCAAATTGTTGTCGCAAACTTCCTAGTGCCGAAATACGGCGGTTTTACTCCGGAATTCTTCAAAGTATTTATTCCAGGAGTCATGATCATTTCAGCTGTTCTAGGAATTTTGGCAATCATTGGTATTGCGGAAAAAGACAACAAACAATACTTCGGTATCGGTGAAAAAACAACCAAAACATCATTCAAAGATTACTGGGCAATCATCAAAGGCAACAGACCTTTGCAAATGTTGACCATGGCAGCAGCTTTTGTGAAATTCAATGCACAAATGTTCGGAGACCAAGTTGTATTGATGATCCTGTTCGGTATTATTTTCGGTAACTTTGGTTTGTCAGGAACAATCTCGTTAGTGCTGATTTTGCCTAACCTTTTATTCACAACCTTTGCGGCAACCATTGCTCAAAAAAGAGGATTGCGTTACTCCTACGTTCGTTACTTGCAGGGTGCCGTTGTTTCATTGGCCCTATTAGGCGGCTTGCTTTTCTTTGCAAATCCAGGAGACTTAAGCTTCTCTAATGTAACGTTATGGACAGTTGCCTTCACAATCATTTTTGCCTGTGCGAAAGGTTTCACATCCACACCATCAGGCTTGGCCTTGACGATGGCAGCTGATGTCTCTGACTATGAAACAAGTGTTTCCGGGCGTTATGTTTCCGGTATGTTGAGCACCATGTTCTCATTGACTGACTCTGTAGCATCATCGTTCGCTCCAATGTCGATCGGGTGGATCTTAGCCGCTGTAGGATTTGCGCAAGCTTATCCAACGGCTGACACACCGCTTTCGCCACAATTGCGCCTGGCTGGTATTGTAATGATTTCAGTTTTGCCTTTAGTCGGTACACTTATTGCATTAATGTTCATGAAATTCTACCCATTGGATAAAGAAACGATGGAAAGTGTTCAAATTAAAATTGCAGCAATGAAACAAGCAGACCCAAGTGATCACGATAATGAAGCAGAAATGCCTCAAGCGATCCCTAATGCAATCCCTGCAGTAAATGACTAAAGCTACGATTTTTCATTTTTGAGCAAGGCAAGGACAATAATGTTAGCGGTTACGGAGGGAGCCGGCCTACACCGGATAACAAAAATAACTGTATTATAAAGCCCGAGAAGATGATGATGATAAGCTATCGGGGTCATCTTCTCTTAATAGTTCACTAACCATTGTAGAGAAAAGAGGAAAATCTTATGGCAGAAGAAAAAGTTGTTAAGCAGCAAAATCCAGCAAACGATATGAAAAGTAACTTAACCCTGAAGCATAGATTAGCTTATGGAGCCGGAGATGCCGGTGGGGTTGTTACCCTTGTGCTGATCGGAACGTTCATGAACCGATATATTACAAATATATTGGGCGTATCATTTGCGACGCTATCTGTATTGTTGCTTGTTTGGAATATTTGGGATATGGTCAACGATCCAATGATGGGGACTTTTATGGATAAGTCTTTCTCTAAGGTACAGGGCAAAAAAGATAAGTTCCGTCCTTGGATGTTGCGCTCTATCCCGCTAATTGTGATAGGCCTTATTGCATTCTTCTCTGTACCTTCAATGTTTGAAGGAACCATGCGTTTGGTAGCAATTTTTCTATTGAAAATTATTTACGAGTTAGGTTACACCATGATGAATATTGCTATGGGATCCGTTCTTGGGGTGATGGCCTTAAATGATAAAGAGAGAACGACTTTATCTTCAGCTCGTGGTATGGGATCAACGCTCGGTGGTCTGATCGGTTCCATGGCTTTACCGGTGATTCTTGCGCGTTTAGGCGAAAATACAACAGGTTATATGGTTGCAGGTATCTTCGCAGCTGTATTAGGTGGTTTGCTGGTCTTCTTCCACTATTGGGGAACGGAGGAACGGAATGTTGCAGCAAAACTTGCCGCAGAGGAACAAGCCGAGCCGACAAAAGTTACTGATATTTTTGTTACATTAGCCAAAAATAAAGCTTTCCTGTCGCTTTGCTTGCACTCCATTGTAATCGTTTTCGGTCAAAACCTATTCAATGCAACACTTCCTTACATTTACGGCGATGTATTTGGTGATCTGGGCTTGATGGCATCCGCTTCTGCAATCGGTATGGGTTTACCAGTAGTGTTGTTGCTTATCGCTCCAAAATTGGTAACATTAATTGGATCGACTGTTAAGGTAATCCGTACATATTTATTGCTGAGTGTTGTTATTTTTGTTGGTTTGTACGTTTGGAAATTAGTTGGCGACTTATCGCCAGTCTTCTATATGATTGGTGCCAGCTTAGGGATCGCTTTCATGATGATGTCCGTTCAACTGCAATGGGGTCTTGTTTCAGAATCCATTGACTACAACGAATACATCACAGGAAAACGTTCAGAAGGTTCAATCTATGGGAACTTCTCACTGACAAGACGTGTTGGTCAAATGTTGGCGCAATCACTTGTTGTCTTGATGATCGGTTGGATTGGTTATAGCCAACAGGCAGTTCAAAACGGCCAAGCACAAACAGCTGAAACGGTTGAAGGACTGATGCTATTGAATCTTATTGGTCCTGCAGTATGTGCCTTATTATCATGGGCTTCCTTCAAATTCATTTGGAACATTACGGATGAAACTCGTGCGGAGATGACTTCAGCTCGTCAAGCAAGACTTGATGAATTTGCTGAGAAACAGGATGAGTCACAAGCTTAATAGAGGGGTGCGCTGATGAAATTAAGAAGTCACTTATTAAATGTATTGATCAATGATGAAGTGGAGGCTTACTTAAAGGAGAACGATGTTATCATCGTGCCTTTTGGACCAACCGAACTCCATGGCGGCCTACCATTGGATTGCGAAACGATCTTGGCTGAAGGGATGGCCTTATTGATGGCCCAAAGGACAAACTCACTTGTCCTTCCGCATGTACCGTATGTTTATTCTGGGGCAACCGCTTCAGGTAAGGGAACCATCCAATTAACCGTTAGGGAAAGTGCTGATATGTTGCAAGGTCTTGCACATTCCTTACTGCGGTCAGGCTTCAAAAAACAGATCTATATCAGTTTGCATGGCCCAGCCCATATCTCAATAAACCCAGTTGTCCGGGATTTCTTTGATGAAACCGGGATCGCCATTCTCTATATCGACGGCATGATAACAGCGCAGAAATCCGGTGTCTTTTCAGATCCGAAAGTGATGATGCTCAATTTGGATAAGATGATTCTTGGGGCTTACAAGCTGCGTAATCGTTTGGATGATATTTTGCTGACATCTGATTATGCAGAGCCGGTTACCCAGACACCAGCGGTTTTCGGTAACCTGAGTGCCCAAGCCTTTCAATCCGGAGCAACCGGTTATTATTTCAAGGAACATTCGGACCATATGGCAACTTCTGCCATACCTGATGTTGAAACACGAGACCGAATGGCAGAAGAAGGACTGGTACTGCTTAATAAGATGGTGGATGCAATTGATTTTCCAACTTTACTGAAGGAAATGGCGATTCAGGAAGAGTATCTTGACGATGTTTACAAACGTTTCCCGCACGTACCGGCCGCCTACAACCGACACAAAAATAGTTAAATAGTTTCATAGACTGCTCTCCAAAATGTGGGGGCAGTTTTTTTGGATTTGATTTATCCAAAAAATTCCCGGCGAAATCAGGATTCGCCGGGAATTTCTGCCAGAAGGAATGCGCACTTAATCTGTTGCCGTTTTTTTAATCTTTCAACTTCATATTTTCGTAGTTCATGTGCGGGTTCAGAAGTCCGCGATTGCTTTTCAGGACGAAAGAGAAGCTGCTGTCGTTGAAGTCGATGATGTTGTCCTCATCCAGTTGTTGCAGGCTGTCCTCGGTGGCTTTTATCTTGCCAAAGTTAGAGTCCAGAAAAGTGTCATAGTTCAGGTTTTCCGCATCATACGCTCGGATCGTGAACATGCTGCTGTCCGGTCCGCCGCAGCCGTAGATGGTACTCATATGCAAAGAAAGGTCCTCGATCATTCCCAATTTTTCCAGTCGTTGTATGGCATTTTCTGTGAATGTCAATTTCAATTTAAATCACCTCTTGCCTTTCATTATAGAGCATGACAACGTGAATCAGATCGGATATGCTCATATCAACAAAATGTTTGACAAGGTGAGAATCGGATGTTATATTTAATTAAATTTTAATAGAAGAGCGATGAAGAGAAGAGTACCTTTCGATCGTCATTCCAGAGAGCCCCGGTAGGTGAAAAGGGGTATGATGAAAAAAGCGAAGATGGTCTCGGAGCAAAGCAATGCGGATAGTGTTGTTTCGGTTTGTGCACGATAGCGCACAAGAGTATAACAAGCGTGAGCTTGCGTACTTTTTAAGGTATGGATCGCGAGGTCCCTACGAACATGGGTGGTAACACGAAGAGCTTTCGTCCCTGTATTTCAATCAGTTGGAATATAGGGACGAGGGCTTTTTTACTTTTTGCAAAATCAGAGAAATGAACAGAAGAAGCAACCTCGGCAAATCGGAAATGACCCAGAAGAGCAACTGCCATGCAAGAATATATCCAAAACCAGAAGGGAAAGATGACAAATGACAGAGAAAAATTACAGTTTTGAAACGTTGCAAGTACATGCAGGCCAAGTACCGGACCCCGTTACCGGAGCCCGTGCAGTGCCGATTTACCAAACTACCGCTTTCGTTTTTGATAGCGCCGAACAGGCTGCCGGCCGTTTCGCTTTGACGGATGCCGGGAATGTCTATACCCGTTTGACGAATCCTACGACCGCAGTCGTGGATGCACGCGTTGCGGCGCTTGAGGGCGGAACATCAGCGGTTACGGTCGCTTCAGGTTCTGCTGCGATCACGTACGCTATCCTGAATGTTGCGCATGCGGGTGACGAGATCGTCGCTGCCAGCACGCTTTACGGCGGCACCTACAATCTTTTCAGCGCGACTTTGCCAAATTTGGGCATCAAAACTACTTTCATTGATCCTGAAGATACGGCTAACTTCGAAGCAGCCATCACGGAAAAGACGAAAGCCATCTTCATCGAATCGATCGGAAACCCAAGCACCAATCTGATTGATATCGAAAAAGTCGCTGAAATTGCGCATAAGCATGGCATCATCTTGATCGTGGATAACACGTTCGGCACGCCTTACCTGATCCGTCCATTCGAATTCGGTGCCGATGTGGTGGTCCACTCCGCCACTAAATTCCTGGGTGGGCATGGCACAACTATGGGCGGTGTCATCGTCGAATCCGGTAAATTCGATTTTGCGGCCAGCGGAAGATACCCTGGCTTCACAACACCGGATGCGCATTACAACGGATTGGTCTATACGGATCTGGGACCGGGCGCGTTCACGACCAAAATCCGTGTGCAAGTGCTGCGTGATACGGGAGCCTGTATCGGCCCGATCGATTCCTTCCTGTTGCTGCAGGGAATCGAAACTTTGTCATTGCGCGTCGAACGCCATGTCGAAAATACCCGCAAGGTTGTCGCTTATCTGGCGAACCACCCGAAAGTTTCCTGGGTGAATTATCCGGAACTGCCGGATAGCAAATACAAGGCGCTTGCTGACAAATACTTCCCTAAAGGCGCCGGCTCGATCTTCACTTTCGGCATCAAGGGCGGCAAGCAAGCCGGCATCGAGTGGATCGACAAGTTGGAATTGTTCTCGCTGCTTGCGAATGTTGCCGATGCGAAATCGCTGGTCATCCATCCGGCCAGCACGACCCACGCGCAATTGAGCGACGAAGACCTCATTGCTGCGGGTGTTTCTGGAGACATGATCCGTCTGTCCATCGGAATCGAAAATGCCGATGACATCATCGCCGACTTGGATCAAGCTTTCGAACAAATCTAAAACATGCGAAAGCCGGTCTGTCAGAACCCAAATTCTGACAGACCGGCTTTTTTCTGGGGGACATTAATCGGACAACGAGTGCCCAAACCAAACGGCGGTTGTCCGATTCATCAGCGATATCGGACATCTTCTGAATTCCGTATGCCTCAAAGATACTCATTCAGCACCGACCAAGCTTCCAATTTTTCCGGCAACGATTTAACATGCTTGCCGCGCATGGGGCTGGTCGAGGGGAGCGGCAGGTAAACAAGTCCGGAGTGCTCATCCAGTCCGAAGTGCTTTTTGTAGCTGCGGTAAGCTTTTCCGCCGTTGAAGGCGATGGCTTTGATCTGGGGATGTTCGCGCAGCAGGGTCTTCAAGTCGTTCGGCTGTTCCTCTTTGATGGCCGAATCGAGGCTGCCTTCACGGTAACAGGAGTGGATGACATCCCAAAGGGCGATATGATGCTTTTTCAGAAGCGAAAGGCGATCCTCGTAGGTGACCGGATCCTCTTTCCCTAGCAGGGAGAAAATGATTTCCCAGAAATGGTTCCTGGGATTCCCGTAGTAGTGCTGTGCTTCCAGCGACTTCGCGCCGGGCATCGATCCCAGAATCAGGACCTTGGCGTCCGGATCGATGACGGGTGCCATCGAGTAAAGTTTGTCGGATTGTTTCAGTCGGAACACACCCTTTCAAGGTTATTGTGCATCCATTCTACCAAAACCGTGCTGGAGCAGGAAACATTCGAGCTTGCCAAGTTATATAAATAAAACAGTTGACGGAAGCATAGCGATGCGTTAAAATAATCCCAACATTAAGAAATCGTTAGAAAAATCATTTCCATCTAATAAAACCGATAATCAAGAGGAGTACGCATCATACCTTGTTTCCAGAGAGTCGCCGCCAGTGAGAGTGCGATAGCGAAGGGGATGCCGAATGGACTTGAGAGGGTTGCCTTGAAAAGAGTAGGGGCAAACGGGGAACCTGATCCGTTAACAGACAGGCACATATGTTGGTATGTGAACGAGTGGGCGATTATTATCGTCAATTTGGGTGGTATCGCAGGAGAATGCAAGCTCTTGTCCCTTTAAAGGGGGACAAGGGCTTTTTTTGTACACAAAAAATGATGAGGTGAATGAAATGCTAGAGATAAAAGAGACGAAACAGACCGAAGAAATTCTCCCGCAAGACAGCATGAAAGCCGCTATCGATAAACTAGTGAAAAAAGAAGAGCTTTCCCCGCAGTTGACGAAGACCATCATGCACCAGATTATGAGCGGTCAAGCCAGTCCGGTCCAGATTGCATCTTACCTGACTGCTATGCGGATGAAAGGCGAGACGGCCGGAGAAATCAGTGCTTCCGCTGAAGTGATGCGTGATTTTTCAAATAAGGTGCAGACGAAAACAACGGCATTGGACATCGTCGGAACCGGCGGCGATCAAGCCTTCACTTTCAATATCTCAACCGTCTCTTCTTTTGTCATCGCAGCCGCAGGGATTCCGGTGGCGAAACACGGCAACCGCAGCTCCTCAAGCAAATGCGGCAGCGCAGATGTGCTGGAAGAATTAGGTGTGAACATCGAAGCCAGCGCACAGCGAAGCGAAGCGATGCTGGAAGAAATCGGGATGTGCTTCATGTACGCCCAAAAATACCATCCTTCAATGAAACACGCGGCACCCGTCAGGAAAGAAATGGGTGTCCGGACAATCTTCAACGTCCTGGGGCCATTGGCGAACCCAGCCAATGCGAATATGCAGTTGCTCGGCGTGTATGATGTCGCGCTGGTGGACACGATGGCTGAAGTGCTGAACCAATTGCAGATGGAAAGAGCTTTGGTGTTCGGTGGCAATGACGGTCTGGATGAAATAACTTTGACCACAACATCGGAAGTAGCGGAGCTCCGCGACGGCAAGGTCACCCACTTCACATTCGATCCGAAAGATTACGGCTTCGAGTACTGCACCAACGAAGATCTGGTTGGCGGGGAACCGGCTGAAAATGCCGCAATCGCCTTGGCTATCCTAAGTGGCGAAAAAGGACCGAAGCGCGATACAGTGCTGTTGAACGCCGGCATGGCCATTTATCTGGCCAACGACGATTATACGATCGCTGACGGCATCAAACGTGCAGCCGAACTCATCGACAGCGGAGCGGCACTGGGGAAATTAAAGCAATTCATCACTGCATCACAGGAGGCGACAAAATGATATTGGACGAGATCATAGCAGCGACAAAAATACGCGTGGAAAAAGCCAAACAGGCAATCCCATTGGAAGAAATGAAGCAAGCCGCCTTGGCGATGCCGATCAATCAGGATTTCCCATTCGAGCAGGCGCTGACCGGTGAAGGGATCCGCTTCATCTGCGAATGCAAAAAGGCATCCCCTTCGAAAGGCGTGATCGTGGAGGATTTCCCATACCTCGAAATCGCCAAAGCCTACGAAGCAGCAGGCGCATCCGCAATTTCGGTATTGACGGAGCCCGATTTTTTCCAAGGCGAAAACCGCTTCCTGACGGAAATAAAACAGGCAGTATCCCTTCCAATCATCCGCAAAGATTTCATCATCGATGCCTATCAGATCTATGAGGCGAAGGTCATCGGCGCGGATGCCGTACTGTTGATCGCGACCATCCTGACGGAAGAAGAGTTGGATGCTTTCCAACGCTTGGCCCGCGAACTGGGGCTTTCGGCCCTGGTGGAGGCCCACACCGAAGAAGAGCTCCTGAAAGCGTTGCGGACGAACCCAAAAATGATCGGCGTCAACAACAGGGACTTGAAGACCTTCAAAGTGGATATCCAACAGTCCATCAGGCTGCGCGCACTGGTGCCTGATGACATCCTTTTCGTGGCCGAGAGCGGCATCTCGGAAAGACAGCAAGTCATCGAATTGGAAGAGGGCAATGTCGATGCCATCCTGATCGGCGAAACGATGATGGTCTCGCCGGACAAAAAAGGCATGCTCGATCGCCTTCGGGGAATCGGCTGATGGTTAAAGTAAAAATCTGCGGTCTGAAACGAGTCGAGGATGCTGAAATGCTGAACGAGCTACGCCCGGATTTTGCAGGCTTCATCTTCGCTCCCAGCAAGCGCCAGGTTTCGTTGGAACAGGCGCTGGAAATCAGGGCCGCCCTAGACGAAGCCATTCCGGCAGTCGGCGTCTTCGTCAACGAACCGATCGAAAACATCGTCGCAATCGTGGAGAGCCGGGCAATCCAGATTGTGCAGCTCCACGGCGATGAGGATAACGCTTATATAGAAGAGTTGGGCAAGCGGATCACACTTCCGATCATCAAAGCGGTTGCGGTCAAGGACGCCGCTGATGTCAAGAAGGCATACACTGCCGATTTTCTCCTCTATGACACGTACCAAAGCGGTGTGGCAGGTGGAACCGGAAAGACATTCAACTGGGATTTGCTGAAGGAAGCAACTCAGCCATTCTTCCTGGCGGGCGGCCTGCACGCCGGCAATCTTGAGGGGGCCATCAAGCAGATGCAGCCATACGCAGTGGACATCTCGAGCGGCGTCGAAACGGACGGCGTGAAGGATTTTGAAAAAATCAGAGCAGTAATGGAAATCATTGGGAGGTCAAAAAAATGACAAGTTATTTTGGAGCACATGGGGGACAGTTCATTCCCGAAACCTTGATGAACGCTTGTTTGGAACTATCGGAGGCTTTTTTCCGACTCAAAGAGGATCCGGACTTCAAAAAAGAATTGAACGATCTGTTGGACACCTACGCAGGCCGGCCATCCCGCCTCTATTACGCGGAAAAGATGACAAAGAACCTCGGCGGAGCAAAAGTCTACCTGAAACGCGAAGACCTGAACCACACGGGCTCGCATAAGATCAACAATGCGCTCGGCCAAGTATTGTTGGCCAAAAAGATGGGCAAGAAACGCATTATCGCTGAGACCGGCGCCGGCCAGCACGGCGTGGCGACGGCAACAGCAGCTGCGCTTTTGGACATGGAGTGCGTCGTCTACATGGGCGAAGAGGACACCCAGCGCCAAGCCTTGAACGTGTTCCGAATGGAATTGTTGGGCACGAAAGTGATTCCTGTGACAAGCGGCACTGCCACGCTTAAGGACGCGGTCAACGAAGCGATGAAGGATTGGGCTTCAACGTTCGAAGAGTCGCATTACTGCATCGGCTCGGTCATGGGGCCGCATCCATTCCCGACCATGGTCCGCGATTTCCAGAAAATCATCGGGGAAGAGACAAAAACTCAGATGGCCAAGGCGGAAGGCAAGCTGCCGGATGTCGTGATGGCTTGCGTTGGCGGTGGCTCGAATGCGATCGGGACTTTCTATGACTTCATCGGCGACGAAAGCGTGCGCTTGATCGGCTGCGAAGCTGCCGGCAGAGGCATCCACACCCAAGATACGGCTGCGACAATCGCGACCGGTACGCCGGGCATTTTCCACGGCATGAAATCCTATTTCTGCCAGGATGAATACGGTCAGATCGCTCCTGTTTATTCGATATCGGCTGGACTGGACTATCCGGGCATCGGGCCTGAGCATGCGGACCTCTATGACCGGGGCCGCGCTGAGTATGTTTCAGTGACGGATGACGAAGCTGTCGCCGCCTTTGAATACCTGGCGCGGATGGAAGGCATCATCCCGGCAATCGAAAGTTCACATGCAATCGCGCACGCTATGGTTTTGGCACCGACGCTGGATCCCGAAAAAATCATCGTTATTTGTTTGTCGGGCCGTGGCGATAAGGACGTTGCAGCAATCGCAAGATACAAGGGAGTTGACATCCATGAATAAGATCACAGCAGCCTTTAAGCATAAAGCATTCATCCCTTTCATTACTGCAGGGGATCCAGACTTGGAAACCACGAAAACAATCATCAGGGAAATCGTTGCGAACGGAGCGGACATCGTCGAAATCGGCATCCCGTTCTCCGATCCCGTTGCGGAAGGCCCGGCCATCCAAAAAGCCGATGAGCGGGCTTTGGCGAACGGCATCAATACCGACGATATTTTCCAAATGGTGACTGAATTGCGCACCGAAATCGATACGCCTTTCGTCTTCATGACCTACATCAATCCGGTGTTCGTCTACGGCATCGATAAATTCATGGCGCGCTGCAAAGAGACCGGCGTCGACGGCGTCATCATCCCGGACGTTCCGTTCGAGGAGAAGGGCTTCATCCAGGAAGCCTGCCGGGATCATGGCATCACTTACATTTCCATGGTGGCACCTTCCTCTGCGGAACGGATCGCCATGATCGCAAAGGAAGCGGAAGGCTTCCTGTACGTCGTTTCTTCCTTAGGAGTCACCGGTGTCCGCAGCGACATCACGACCGATATCGGCAGCATTTTGGCGGAAATCCGCAAAATCAGCGACATCCCTTGCGCCATCGGCTTCGGGATTTCCAACGCGCAACAAGCCAAAGCCATGAGCGAAGTCGGTGATGGCGTCATCATCGGTTCCGCAATCATCAACATCATGGAACAGTACGGGAAGGATTCGCCCAAACCGGTCGGAGCCTTCGTGGCGGAAATGGTGGGGGCCATCCGCAGCGGTAACTGAAGTCCTTAAACGTGAACCAGACCGCTTGTAGCAGTATAATGAAAGAAAAATACAGGCGGAAAGTAGTGATGGTGATGAGGAAAATCATTTTGATTCGTCATGGCGCAAGCGAGTGGAATTTATTGAACCTGTTTACGGGCTGGACGGATGTCGATTTGAGTGAACAGGGCGTTAGGGAAGCGAGAGAAGCCGGACGGAAACTCAAGGAAGCCGGGATTGAATTTGATATGGCGTTCACGTCCGTGTTGCAGCGGGCGATCAAAACGTGCCATATTGTTCTGGATGAAATGGATCAATTATGGATACCGGAAGTGAAGAGTTGGCGGCTCAATGAACGGCACTATGGCGATCTGCAAGGACTGAACAAACAGGAAACGGCCGAAAAATATGGAGAAGACCAAGTCCTGAAATGGCGACGCTCCTACAATACGTTGCCGCCGCTGATGGATCCGGATAATCCGCTGTCACCGGTCAGGGATCGCCGCTATGCCAATCTGCAGAAACGGGTCATTCCGATGGGGGAAAATCTGGAAACCACTTTGGACCGCGTCATCCCATTCTGGGAAGACCAGATCGCTCCGGCGGTATTGGACCGCAAGACGATTTTGGTGGCGGCCCACGGAAACTCGTTGCGGGCTTTGATCAAATATATCGAAGAAATACCCGATGATGAGATCATGGCCTTGGAAATTCCTACCGGGCAACCGTTGGTCTATGAATTGAATGATGACCTGACGATTATCAGGAAATACTATCTTTAACAAAAAAGATGCGGCCAGGAATCGGAATCTCGGCCGCATCTTTTGTTGTATCATTTTTCTTCAGCCATCAACTGAAAGCTGAAGCGTACCTCGCTGCTGGTTCCGTCCGGCAGATATGATCTTTCCACAAAAGTAACCTGATCGCAATGGTCGATGAGTATCAAGGTGGTGGAGCGAGTGCCGTAGCGTTCCGTCTGGATGAAATTGGCGGAGACGGCGCGCAAAATCGGCAACGGCAGCGGCAAATCCGGCAGTTGATCATCCGACGGGGGCGTCCGGTCCGCCATGATGCGGAAGATTGCCTCTTCGTCCAACTCGGATGAAGAAGCCAGTTCGGCCATTGCCGCTTTGGTGAGGGTGACTTTTGGCCATGGTGTATCGAGCGTAGCGTTGCTGACGGCATGGCTGCCTGTTTGAATGATGCTGATTTCGTCCAAAATATTGTTGTAATGATGAAGACTGTCGCTTGAACCGATTAACAGGTTGAAGCCGTTGTAGTCGGTCCGCTGTTGCCTGATCTGCTCCAGGTAGCCCTCGGGTCCAATGTTGCCAGTCAAGTAATCCATCACCAAGTTGCCGCGGGACAATTTTTGATCGGATTCCTGAGTGGTTATCAAATAACTGTTGGTCACGGCGGCTATTCTGCCTTGTTTGGTGATCCCAAGCCAAGTGCCGCGAGCGCTCAAATCTTTCCCGGCCAACAGATCGGGATGATCCAGCCAGAAGTGCGCAGGCAAGGCAGGCCGGTCATATTGCTCGTCCCTATTGGCCACGAGCACCAATTTGTACACCGCATGTTGACTGAGTTGTATCGAAATCAGACACATAGTTATTCCCCCAGTAAGATGATCTTGTTTTCACAAGTATAACACGCACCGAACGTTAGGCTGAAATGAAAAATCGCGTTGTGTAAGGTCTTTTGTCGGATGCTCGAACGCTTATGCCAAATTTCAAAACGCGCAGGATATGAGCTATAATAAGGATAAAGGAAATAGCATCACGCCAATCGGAATTGCAGCGAAAGGATCAACACTATTCGAAGGAGTTGTTTTAAGATGCTGAAAGATAGAAAAAAATATTGGGCAGTACTGTTGGCCAGTCTTTTTTTGGCAAGTTGCAACCAAACACAGGAAACAGCTGAAGACGAAAGTTCAACTCAAGCGACAGCGCAGAGCAGTTCGGCGGCAGATACCACGAGCAGCGACAAGGAAAACTCATCGGCAGAATCCACTGAAATCGGCGACCGTTTGGGTAAACTTTCAAAAAGCTACATAGAAATTATGGAAAGCGGCAATTACTATATGGCTTTTCGTTCCACTACAACATTTGAAGGTGAAATGATGGAATCCGAAACGATGATGACTGTTTCGGGCGACAGAACCGCGATGCAATCAAAATCCGCAGACACCGAAACTGCAATGGTGATGATGGACGGCAATATCTATATGATCGACCACGTCAGTAAAACGGTGATTGTTATGCCCCAGACAACGGCTGAGGGTGATGAGACTCTACCGGAAATGCCGGAATCAAGCGAGCCGGTCGAGGTGGATGACATCGAGTACATCGGCAGCGGTGAGGAAGACGGTCTGGTGTACGAGGAATACCGCACTGAGGGCGGAACTCAGATATTCTATTATTTTGATGGCTCCGACCTGAAAAAAATCAAGACGATTGATGAGTCCTTTGAATCGATTATGGAAATTCTCGAATTGTCAGATAATGTTTCGGAGGATGCTTTTGAAATACCAGCGGATTATCAGCAAGTGACTTATTAGTTAGATGGTAAGATCAGATTATCATGTTAAGGAGGAGGGGACTATGCAGCTGCTATTGGAACAAATGAACGGATATGTGCTGGTTGCAGTACTAGTCCTCTGTATTTTGGTATTGTCCAAGGCGACGGATATTTTAGTTGATGAGGCCATTTCATTGTCTTTGGAGTGGGGGATGTCCGAACTGGTCATCGGCGCAACGATTGTTTCTTTGGGAACCTCCCTACCGGAATTAGCGGTGTCGATTTCTTCGTCCTTGAAGGGCAACGGGATTCTTTCTTTGGGTAATGTCATTGGTTCGACGATCGTGAATACCAGCTTCATTCTGGGGATCGGCGCGCTTTATGGTAGCATACCCGTCAACCGGAAGACGGCATATAAACATACTGTTTTGTCGGCGCTTTCGCTCTTGTTGATTCTCTCTTCCTTGCCGATTTTTCATGCGGATGGACAAGGCAAGATACCACAGTGGCTGGGCATAGTTTTCCTTATGCTCACTCCGGTTTATTTCTACTGGACAGTGCGGGAAGGAAAGAAGTCGGATCAAGAGGCTATCATAGAAGAAGACAAGGAGAAAGACCTGTCGATTCTGGTCAAATTGATTAAATTGCTCATCAGTGCGGGGTTTGTGATTGCGAGTGCCTCTGTTTTGGTGAGTACGGTTGAAATCGGAGCTTTCCGGATTGGTATCCCTGAATCGGTCATCGCTTCCACGGTCGTTGCCTTCGGAACCGGACTGCCGGAAATAAGTACGACGATTGTTTCCGTAAAAAAAGGCTACGGCGCATTGGCGATGGGGAACATCATGGGGTCCAATCTGTTGAATACTTTGTTCGTTCTTGGTGTGGCATTAGGATTGACACCGGGAGGAATGGTCGTCAGTTCGGATTTCTATCAGATCCATTTTCCGGCTTTGGCTATTCTCCTGGCAGTTTTGGGGTACTTTTCCTACAACAATAAACGGGAAGTAATCAGCAGAAAAGAAGGGCGGATTTTGATTTTTTTCTATCTCGTGTATTTGATATGGAACTATTTTCTATAGAAAAAAGGTTCGCGATCCCCGCGGGGATCGCGAACCTTTTTGGTTATCGTTCTTCTGTACCGTTTTCGTTATCATTATCAGGAGCATCCTGGACCACAGCAACGGTCGCGAAATCCTTAACGGGGGTGGAGCCGTTCACCAAGACAGGCTCTTCCTCTTCCAGCTCGAAAGGACCCGCCACTTCACCAAAATAACGATTGTACCGAATCTTGAACTTTTCGAGTACATGCTCTAGCAGTATTTTCAGCATCGCGAACAATGGCACGCCCAGAATCATACCGATTAAACCCAGAAGATTGCCCATAATCAACAAAACGATGATGATCGTCAACGGATGCATTTTCAAATTTCGACCCATGATGCTCGGTTCGATGATGTTGCCTTGGATGAACTGTGCCAATGCCCAGACGACGGCCATTTTCAGGAGCATGGCTGGTGAGGTGAAGGCTGCAACGAACAAGGCCGGTATAACGCCAATGGTGGCGCCGATGAAAGGAATGACCGCTGTCAAGGTAGCGATCAGGGCAAGGACGAAGGCGTAATCCAAACCGATGATCAAGTATCCGACTATCAGCAAAGCGCCCAGACTCAAGGCAACTAGCAACTGGCCTTGGACATAGGATCCGACCTGAAGCGACATCTGTCTGGATATTTTTTCGACATCATCACGGAAAACAGGCGGGACGTTCTTCATGACAAATGGTTTGAACTTCCCTTGGTCCTTCAGCATGAAAAAAAGGATGACCGGGAAAGTGACAGTCACGACCACTACGCTCGAAATTGTGGAAAAGATGTTCATAATTTTTTCGCTTGAGTTGCCGATCCAGGCCAGAATCATTTCAGGGATGCTGCCCACGGTGCTGTCCAACCAATTTTGCGCTTGTTCATAATAATCCTTGAAGGTGCTGTTTGCGAGCAGTCTGTCGAAATAGGCATTCATCTGTTCGATATAGGTAGGAAATTCATTGACCAGATTCGTCAGCTGATTCGATAAAATCGGAACCAAAAGCACAAATCCGTAGACCAACATAAAAATGAAGAGGACGAAGACGAGCGATGTCGCCATTCCCCGGTTGATTTTCCTTCTTTCGAGGAAGGTCACCAGCGGATTGAAGATATAATAGAAGACGATTGCTAAAATCACGGGTGCTACGACTGTTGAAAACATGATCTGCAGCGGTTTGAAGATGAAGGAGATGGTATCCATCGTGAAGATGAGTATGCCGATCAGAATCAGGGCGGACAGGATATAGATGATTGTCTTGCCGCCCAAAAAGGAGATGAGGCGCGTATCTTCGGGTATTGTTATTTTCGTTTCTTTCTTTTGCATATGCTGTCCTTTCTTATGCCGTATCCGGATTTGGCCCGTATAGCGGCTTAGCGGGTTTCTATTTTTAGTTTACCAGAGTTCCCTTTGAAATCCATACTGCAAAGGTCCTATTTCCGGGAAATTCTGTCATACGATTGCTCGTTTGAGTGGTCCCGGAATGAAATGTGTTAAAATGACAGAACAAAAAACAACACCAGAGGAGGACGGCAACAAATGAAATACAGCATCTATACACGCACAGGCGATAAAGGCAACACACGTATCGGAGGTGGCAAAGCTCTTCCGAAAAACGCCGAGAGGATCGAAGCTTTCGGCGCGCTGGACGGTCTGAACTCATGGTTCGGGCTAGTCGGTACGAAAAATGATTGCGGCGAGGACATCCAGGAGGACATGGCGCTCATCCAACAGTTCCTGTTCGATTGTTCCTCAGATCTGTCGATCCCTAAAGGGCACCGGGAGTACAAGATCGCACAGGATCACATCGACTGGTTGGAGAAGAAAATCGATGGCTACAGCGAAGAGCCGGAGGAGACTCAGTACTTCATCATACCGGGCGGAACGGAACTGGCCAGCTGGTTCCACATTTTGCGGACGACGACCCGCGACGCGGAACGCCGGATCGTCACCTTCATGGAGCAAGAGCCGGAAGAAGTGAATCCGTTCGTCCTGAAGTTCATCAACCGGCTTTCTGATTATCTGTTTGTCGTGGCCCGGGTCGCCAATGCCCGCAAAGGCGTTCCTGACGTGCCATACGAGCGCAGTGAAAAAGTATTCCGTATTTCCGGTGAAGCGGGCAATTCCAAGAAGAAAACGGAATAAAGGAGGCGGCCAAGGCCAGGTTTTTCCTCCGGCCACAGCCCACGAAAGAATAGTCACACATGAATCAAATCAAAAACGCACAATGACACCAGCCACAGACGGCCGGTATCATTGTGCGTTTTACTTGTAGCAAGTTAAAAAATCAGCGTAATACCGCCGGCAAAGCTTCGATGAGATCGGAAGCCATCAAGCTGTATTCGGATTTTTCTTGGGCTGCGATATCCCCTGCCAAACCGTGGATGTAGACGCCCAATTTAGCCGCCTCGGAAGGGGCCAAACCTTGAGCCAACAAGCCGGCGATGATGCCGGTCAGGACATCACCAGAACCGCCTGTCGCCATGCCGTTGTTGCCGCTCGCGTTGATGTAATGCTCATCCTGATGGGCAACCACAGTCCGGGCATCCTTCATGACAAAGGTCAAATCTGAATCAGCCGTGCAGAACGCCGCAGACCCCAGGAGGTCCGCTTTTATTTCCACCAAGTCCTCAGCCAAAAGACGCGCCAGTTCTTTCAAATGCGGGGTAAGGATGCTCCCCGCTGGAACGGCCTGCGCCACTGCGCTGATACGGGCACGGGAATCGTTCTCCGGTAAAGCTGCGTCGTTGAAACGATCGGAAAGGATATTCAAAGCATCCGCATCGATGATCAAAGGGATCTGGCTGTTTTCGAGAACCAAATCAACTACAGTGCGGGCTGCATCGGACCTCCCGATTCCAGGTCCGACAACAATCGCATCGGCGCTGGACACTGCGTCGATGATTTTCAGGCGTTCGCTCTCCTGATCCAATCCATCCGGCTGGTAAGTCGTCAGGATGGCTTCAGGCAGCTGCATCTGAAGGATGGCGCGGTTCTCATCCGGTGTGATGATCTGGACAAGACCTGCGCCGGAACGGTAGGCGGCTTTTGCCGCCAAGAAGGCAGCCCCGCTCATGTTTGCGGATCCGGCGATGATCACGACCCGGCCGTAAGTGCCTTTGTTCGAATAGGCCGCGCGTCTCGGAAGCGAAAAAAGATCGCTCTCTTCATAGAACAGCACATTCGAAGAAATGACATCCATGGCGCTTGGCGGGAAACCGATGTCGCTGACGATCAATTTTCCGGTGTGCAAAGAACCTGGGTAAAGCAGCTGGCCGATTTTTTCGATCCCGAAAGTGATGGTCACATCCGCCCGGACAGCGGTCCCGAGCACTTGTCCATTGTCGGCTGAGATGCCGGATGGGATGTCGACGGCAAAGACATATCCTTGGAACGCGTTCATGAGTTGGATCGTCTCCGCGTATTTTCCTTCTGCCGGCCTGTCCAACCCGATGCCGAAAATCGCATCGACCAAGACGGTGTAGCCTTTGAAATTGATTTCGCTGATGTCATCCCAGATGACCATTTCCAGGTTTTCGATGATATCGAGTTGTTTTCTGGACTCAGGCGATAATTTGTCACGTTCACCGATCAGGAATACATCCACCTGGAAGCCGTGGTTCAACAAAATGCGGGCTGCCGCCATTCCGTCGCCGCCGTTGTTGCCTGAACCGCAGATCACGAGGATGATATCCTCTCCTGATATGCGTTCTTCCATGGCTGCGACGACCTCATTCGCTGCATTTTCCATCAGCACCATGGCTGGGATGCCGATTTCATCGATCGTAAAGGCGTCGATTTTCTTCATCTGTTGGCTGTTGACAAGTTTTTTCATTAAATATTCCTCCTGAACGTTGATGGATGTCATTCCATTTTCACATTTGCTATTATACCATTCTTAGTGCTGGAAAGAATACGGGGAGCCTGATATAGCTATATATAGGCGGAATCTAATGATTGTCTTAACAAGCCACAGCACTTTTGCACAGTAAATTTCTAAAAACTTAGGGAAAACAGTCATTCACTTTTTATAAGTAATGTGATAATCTTATCAAGGAACTCGAATAAGGGAGGAATGTAGGATGATCGAGCTGATTGCAACAGCCGAGTCAGTAGCGCAAGCCAAGGAATTGGTGGATTGCGGTGTAGATATACTATATATAGGAGAGGATGAGTACGGCCTTCGTTTGCCGTATTCCTTCACCAGAGAGGAACAACGTGAGGTCATTGCCTATGCGCATGAGAAAGGCGCGCAAGTCAGTGCCGCGGTGAACGCGATCTTCCATAACGATCGGATCAACCAGGTGGCCGAATATCTGGCTTTCCTGCGTGAAGCGGAAGTCGACAGCATCACGTTGGGCGACCCCGGCGTCGTGCAGGTCATGCGGGAACAGGATTTGTTCATCCCTTACCGTTATGACGCACAAGTCATGGTGACTTCAAGCGGACAGATCAATTTCTGGGCGAAAAGGGGAGCGGTCGGTTCCGTGCTGGCCCGCGAAGTGCCTTTCGAGGAAATGAAGAAACTCATTCCGGGCGCTTTGGTTCCGGTCGAAGTATTGGTGTACGGTGCTACTTGCATCCACCAATCAAAACGTAATTTGCTTGAAAACTACTTCAATTTCATCGAGAAAGAGGAAGCGGTGAACAAAGAGCGCGGGTTGTTCATTTCCGAGCCGAAAAAAGTGGATTCCCATTATTCCATCTATCAGGACCGCAACGGAACGCACATCTTCGCCAACAATGATCTTGATTTGATGCCTCATCTGGGCGAACTGACGGCTATCGGTGTCTCGCAATGGATGCTGGACGGGTTGTTCACACCGGGAGAAAATTTTGTCGCAATCGCGAAGCTGTTCGTTGAGGCGCGCGAAGCCTTGGCGGAAGGGAACTGGACGGAAGCATTGGCGGAACGTTTGGATGCCGAATTGCATGCTTTGCATCCCGCCAACCGTGAGCTGGATAGCGGATTCTATTCCAAGGATCCTAACGAAGTTGTCTGATACTTTGATACTGAAAGAAAGAGAGTGTACACACACATGCGAACAATAACAAAGAAGCCCGAGGTCTTGGCCCCGGGCGGAACATTAGAAAAATTGAAGACAGCCATCCACTACGGAGCTGATGCCGTCTATATCGGTGGAGAAGCTTATGGATTGCGCAGCCGCGCAGGCAATTTCGACTATGAGGAAATGGCTGAAGCAGTCGCTTTTGCACATAGCCACGGTTCGAAGATCTATGTCGCCGCGAACATGGTCACCCATGAAGGCAACGAGGAAGGTGCAGGCGAATTCTTCCGCACAATCCGCGATATCGGCATCGATGCGGTGCTGATTTCGGATCCCGCACTGATGGAAATTGCGGTGACCGATGCACCCGGCTTGCCGATCCATTTGTCGACACAGGCTTCCGCGACCAATTACCAGACGCTCAATTTTTGGGCGAGCGAAGGCTTGGAACGCGTTGTTTTGGCCCGTGAAGTATCGATGGCAGAAATCCAGGAAATGAATGAGAAGACCGATGTCGAAATCGAAGCCTTCGTCCACGGGGCGATGTGCATCTCCTATTCGGGCCGTTGTGTCCTCTCCAACCACATGTCGAACCGTGATGCCAATCGCGGAGGCTGCGCGCAGTCTTGCCGTTGGAAATATGGCTTGTTCGATATGCCGTTGTTGGGACAACAGAACCCTGTAGGTGCCGGCGAAGAAGGCATCGAAGAGAAATTCTCCATGAGTGCCGTCGATCTGTCGATGCTGGAACACCTGCCCGACCTGATCGAGAGCGGCGTAGACAGCCTGAAGATAGAAGGGCGCATGAAATCGATCCACTACGTGTCTACGGTAGTCAATGTTTACCGCAAAGCTGTGGATGCTTATTGCGCCGATCCAGATCATTACGAATTGAAGCAGGAATGGGTGGATGAATTGTGGAAAGTCGCCCAACGCGAATTGGCGACCGGCTTCTTCTACAAAGATCCTACCGAGGATGAACAGCTCTTCGGCCAACGCCGCAAAATTCCGCGCTACGGGTTCGTCGGCCAAGTGATGGCATATGATCCGGAAACGCAGATGGCCACAATTCAGCAACGGAACAATTTCGGTGTCGGGGACGAAATCGAATTTTACGGTCCCGGCCTGCGCCACAATAAGCTGACTGTGGAAGCCATCTGGAACGAACACGATGAAGCGATCGACCGTGCACCCAATGCCATGATGATCGTGAAGATGAAAGTTCCTTTCGCGGTTGAACGTTTCGATATGATCCGCAAAAAGAAATAGAAAAAGTGTAAGCTTAAGATTTGCTTTTTTCGGGCTTACCGTTTATATTGATTAAGAACTGAATAAAAGTTTTTCCGTAAGGGAGTAACTAGCAGCTTTGCTGTGGCAATGCCAACAATAAGTAGATCCGAGAGGGTCTTCTGGTGTTGCCTTAAATAGTGAGACTTATGCCTAACGTTTCTTGAGAGAGACGTTAGTGCATAAGTCTCTTTTTTATTAGTTATTTGCGGAAAACAAGGAGGGAAGCGCGGCGAAAACTTGAAGCAGGAAACAGATAAGGGAGCAACGGCTGGTTAAAAATAGATATCCAATAACAGGGGGATTTCAGATGGAAAACGAAAGAACAACCACGAAAACGATAGCGGCAAAAAAGAATGCGGGCTACCCGCACAATAACAAACCTGGAGGGGATTCCTTGGCGGCATACCAGAAAAGCTTGGAGAATATTTTTGCGGAAACGGGCAGCACTAAAGAAGGGCTCGATGAACAGTCCGTCAAAACGAAGCAAGCGGAGCACGGGTTCAACGAATTGGAAACGAAGGAACGAGATTCGGTCCTGAAGCTGTTTGTTGAGACGTTCAAGGATGCAATGGTTCTGGTGTTGCTGGCTGTTGCTACCATTCAGATGGTGATGGGGCATGCAGCAGAATCATTGATCATCTTTGCAGTTCTGATGATCAATGCGATTGTCAGCGTCATCCAGACAAGGAAAGCAGAAGGCTCGCTGGATGCATTGAAAAGTTTGTCCGCTCCGATGGCAAAAGTTAAAAGGGCCGGTATGAGGCTGACCGTTCCTGCTAGGGAATTGGTCATCGGAGATATCGTCAGCCTGGATGCTGGTGATTATGTCCCGGCAGACGGTCGACTGTTTGAAGCGAGTTCGCTCAAGGTGGATGAAGGGATGCTGACCGGGGAGTCCATCCCCGCCGATAAAGAAGTGATGGATATCAACGGAGCAGTTCCGGTGGGCGATCGCTCGAATATGGTCCATAGCGGAACGCTGGCTGTGTACGGCCGGGGAGAATTCATCGTCACCGCCATCGCCAACGACACCGAAATCGGTAAGGTGGCGAACTTATTGGATAATGCGTTGGCAAAGCAAACGCCGCTGCAAAAGAATCTGGAGCATTTCAGTAAAAATTTGGGTGTGGGCATCCTGATGCTTTCCGGACTTATTTTCGGAATCCAGTTCATCCGTATGATGGCGGAGGGAACGACGGATATCGGGTCCGGCGTACTGAGCGCCTTCATGTTCGCTGTCGCCGTCGCGGTTGCAGCGATTCCGGAAGCCCTGCAGTCGATCGTGACGATTGTCCTTTCGATCGGGACGAAAAAGATGGCCAAGAAACATGCGATCATCCGCAAATTGTCTGCAGTAGAAACGTTGGGATCGACCAGCATCATAGCCACCGATAAGACAGGAACTTTGACCCAGAATAAGATGACAATCGTCGACCATTATTTGGTGAACGGCCAATCCGGTAGTTTCAATGCTCATCCGCAGACCTGGTCATCCGATGAGCAGCGCTTGATGCAGGTCGCCGTCTTGGCTAATGATGCCAGCATCAATATGGACGGACACGAGGTGGGGGACCCCACGGAAGTAGCCATGATCGCCTTCAGCAATAAAATGAATCAGCCATACGATGAGCTAAGGAAAGCTTATCCGCGTGTGGCGGACTTGCCTTTCGATTCGGAACGCAAACTGATGTCGACGGTCCACACAATCAACGGGGAGCATCTGTTGCTGACGAAAGGCGGCCCGGATGTGGTTTTCGGGCGCAGTACCAAAGTTTTGATTGATGGAGAAGTGGTGCCGTTGACGAATGAAATCCTTGAAAACATCAAGGAAAAGAATGAACATTTTTCGGATCGTGCCCTCCGCGTATTGGCTTTCGCCTATCGGCCGATGGAGGCAGCAGAGGCGCTCGATTTCGATGCGGAGCATGATCTGATTCTGGTCGGGCTTATGGCGATGATTGATCCACCGCGCGAAGAGGTTTATGGCGCTGTTGCGGAAGCCAAGAAAGCAGGCATCAAAACGGTGATGATCACTGGCGACCATAAAACGACAGCGCGCGCGATTGCCCGCGATATCGGCATTTCGGGAGAGGACGACCTTGCTTTGACCGGACAGGAGCTGGACAACCTAAGCGATCCGGAATTGGATGCTGTTTTGGAACGTGTATCCGTCTATGCTCGGGTATCTCCTGAGAACAAAATCCGGATTGTCCGCGCGTGGCAGAAGAAAGGTCATGTCACTGCGATGACGGGTGACGGGGTGAACGATGCTCCGGCTTTGAAGCAAGCAGACATCGGCATCGCCATGGGCAGCGGAACGGATGTCGCCAAAGAGGCGGCAGCGATGGTGCTGACCGACGATAACTTCGTTTCCATCGTCAGCGCGGTCGGAGTAGGCCGCAACGTCTATGACAACATCAAGAAAGCCATCGCCTATCTCTTCTCGGGCAACTTGGGGGCCATCATCGCCATCATCGCAGCGCTGCTGATGGACTGGGTAAATCCATTCACAGCACTGCAACTGCTGTTCATCAACTTGGTCAATGATTCGATTCCCGCGATTGCATTGGGTATGGAGAAGGGCGAGCCTGATGTGATGAGTCGCAAACCAAGGGATCCAAACGAGGGCATTTTCTCCGGAGATACGCTCGTTTCTGTCATCTACCGAGGGATACTGATCGGGGGAGCCGTCATCCTTTCGCAATTCATCGGTATGGTTTATTCTGCCGAAATCAGTGTGGCGATGGCCTTCTCAACTTTGATCATCGCGCGTACTTTACAGACGTTTCCAGCGCGTTCTAATTCCCAGACCGCTATCGGAGCGGGTTTCTTTTCGAATAAATATGTCCTTTATGCTGTAGCTTTCTGCAGCACATTGTATGCGGCGACTTTGTTGCCAGCGGTGCGCGGCATCTTCTCGATACCGGCCGACTTCGGCTTGGTGCATTTCGGGATAGCAGCAGGACTGGCCTTGACCGCCGTCGCGTTGATGGAAGCGACGAAACTGATCATCAAACGAGTCAGAAACTGATGAATTCCTGAAATTAAAAAAAACGGCCGGGGAAATTGGATTCCCTGGTCGTTTTTTGCGATTAAAGCTATCATCAAGAAAAAAGGCGTTCTTTCGGCTGAGCCGGTACTTTGAACAGCAAGGCAATCACCGCAGCGAGAACCGTAAAGACGAAAAGGATCAAGTAGAGATAATTGAGCCCTACATTATCGATTACCGGACCCGCCATCAATTGGAAGAAGATGGTGCCGATGTTCCTGGAAAGCATGGCGACGACTGCAGTTCCTGTAGCGATCAGTTTCCGGTTCAGCAAGGTAGAGACCATCTTGAGGTTCAGCATGATGAAGGTTCCGGAAGCGAAAAACTTGGTCAATACGGTCGCTATCGAAAGCACTAAAAAGTCATCCGACAGGAAATTGATCAGATATTCCGTTCCTGAAAGGAACAAAACGGCCAGAAGCAGCTGTTTATTCGTGAAATGGTCCATGAAGCGGTGTGAAAAAGCCATCGCGATGACTTCCGCAAACAGGGCTACGGTCAAGGTCGTGCTGACAATTGCGACCGGGGCTCCCGTATCGGTCAAAAGCAGCGGAAGATAACTGGTGTTGACCGTGTTCGTGCCGAAAATGATGAACGCCAAAAGCAGATAAGTGATGAAAAGTTTGTTCTGGAATATATTTCTGATTGTATGCCCCCCGGAAATTTCTTCTTTCTTCTCGGCTGGCTGTTCTGAAGAGACAATCGGTTGCTCCGGTTTTGGCAACGTATAAAGGAACACGATGCTTGCGAAGTAGCAGGCGAGATAGAGAATAAAAATGGATTTTGGAGACAGAAAATCATAGATGATCCCTGAAATTTGTTGCCCGGCCGCATAGCCGATTGTTCCCCAGAGGCGAATTTGGCCGAATCTGTAAGGACTGTTGGCCGCGAGCACATCAAACAGAGGTGCGAGTCCCAAGGTGATGGCGTTCGCCAATCCGTAAACGAGCCCAAAGAGCCAGTTGCCTGTGAAGAAAAAGAGTCCCATGCTGATGACGGCTGAGATCAGGACGTAGATGGTCACCGTTTTACGCGTTCCCCATTGCTCGTTTGAATAACCGATCAGTCCTTGGATGATGAGTGCGATTATGTTTGAAAGGATCAGGATGAATGAAATTTCCGACCCGTTTTTTCCTATGTCGCGCATGTAGACGGTGATCAATGATGACAAAGCCGCCATGGACATAAAGTAGAAGATGAATAATATCACATATTGCTGATACAAACGCTCCTTAAAATACCCCATCGAATTACATTCCCCCAATAAGTTCACTAGTATACAATATTCTAACACATGATCCGGTGATAAAGCTGTTTCTTTCTTAATTTGAAAAGTGCTTCGCAAATCTCACACCAATTCTCCATAAAATTGTAAAAAGCGTTCGAAATCGGCCGTGCATCAAGCTAGGGATGCGCTATAATGATAGACAACGATACTAACGGAAAGGTGATGTCTGCTGATGTATCCACAAACCCAAAAGAAAATCGCTGAAATGCTGAAAGGCAATGTTTTCCCAGGAGTGAGCTACACCTTCATCGACATGGACAAAACAGAAACGCGAATGGTCGGATCGGCGGCGATCCTGCCTGAACGGGAATCCTTACGGGAAGGCATGCTCTATGATGTGGCATCTTTAACAAAAGTGATCGTCACGACGACGCTGCTGCTCCAGCTACAAGAAGAAGGGGCAATCAACTTCGAAGATCCGGTGCAGGCGTATCTGCCCGAGTTCCCTTCTGCTGCGGTGACGATCCGCCATCTGCTGACGCATACTTCAGATCTGAAAGGCTATATCAAAAACCGCGATGCGTTGACTGCCGATGAACTCATTGCCGCCTTGATCGCCCTTACGCCAGGAGAGAACCTAGGTAAAAATGTGGTCTATACCGATACCGGATTGCTCCTTGCGGGCTTCATCATCGAGAAGCTGACCGGAAAATCGGTGGAAAAAAATTTTGAAGAACGCATCAAACGTCCTCTTGCCATGACGGAAAGTACCTTCCATCCGACCGATCCGATGCGCTGTGTTCCTACGCAGAACCACCCGACAAGAGGCTTAATCCGGGGCGTTGTGCATGACCCCAAAGCGCTGTCTTTGGAAGGACATTGCGGGAGTGCCGGCTTGTTCGCACCAATGAAAGATTTGATCCGCTTCTCCCGGATGATGCTGCATTTTGGGGAATGGGAAGGCCAACGGATTTTGCGTGAAGAGAGTATCCGTACATTGCTGAGGGATTGGGGGAATGTCCCGAGCCAGCCACGCTCTTTGGGATGGAATCTGATTCAGGAAGGGGAAGATTTTGTATTGTGGCACACCGGTTATACCGGAACGTTTATGATACTGGATCTGAACCAGCAAACAGCGTTCATACTGCTTTCGAACCGGGTCCATCTCAAAGACCACAGACCCGAGTGGATCGCGGTCCGCGACGAGCTGATCGCCATATATAGGAAGGAAGCCCGGAAGGAAACAGCAGAATAGCAAAAAAACGCCACTTTTAGGATGGCGTTTTTTTGCTGTCCTTGGATGGACAAAGTTCTTTAGAAAGTGGGCGGCGAAGTTGCAGCTTCACCGATCCGGTTCGGAGATCCAAAGAAAAAGAGTAGTTTCTCTCAGTAACTAGAGAGTATACAGTGATACTCTGAATATAGTATGACAGCTGATTAACATTTTGGATAGTATCAAATGAGAAAATTCACATGAAAACTGCTATTGAAAATTCCACTGACAATTGATAAGATAGTGAAAGCAAAGTCCTTTAATATGATTCAGAGAGATCATGAAGGGTAACAAATCACATACATTTGATACCTTAGGTCCTTTTGCAAATAAACGTCAAAAGGGTATTTTTTTGCCCAAAAACTAGGAGGAAAAGGTATGGCAATCAACCAAAAACCGTTATTATTGGACGTGGACGAAAAACCGGAAGTTCTGAAAGGCATTCTGTTGAGTTTTCAACACGTTTTTGCAATGTTCGGAGCAACGATATTAGTTCCGTTAATTTTAGGGATGCCCGTCTCGGTCGCTTTGTTCGCGAGCGGAATCGGCACCCTGATTTATCAGGTGGCAACAAAAGCGAAAGTTCCCGTCTATCTGGGATCTTCGTTCGCCTACATTACAGCAATGGCTGTGGCCATTGAACAAATGGGCGGGGACATCAAGGCCGCACAGACAGGCGTCATCATGGTGGGGCTTGTCTACGTCCTGATCGCTGGACTTGTCAAAATGCTGGGTACGAAATGGATCGACAAATTGCTGCCTCCGATCGTCATCGGACCGATGATCATGGTCATCGGATTGGGACTGGCTTCGTCTGCAGTAACCAATGCCGGCTTCGTGGCGGATGGGGATATCCGTCATATTATTGTGGCGATTGCAACGTTCCTGATCACTTCGTTCATCAACACGAAAGGGAAAGGCTTTTTCAAAATCATACCTTTCCTGATCGGAATCATCGGAGGATACGTAATCGCACTTTTCATGGGTCTGGTCGATTTCCAACCTGTATTGGATGCGAAATGGTTCGAACTGCCGGGATTCTATCTACCGTTTGAAACACCTTGGTTCAATTCTTACGATCTGTATTTCGGACCGGAAACATTGGCCATCATCCCAGTCGCATTGGTTACGATTTCTGAACATATCGGTGACCATACTGTTTTGGGCAAAATCTGTAACCGTCAATTCCTGAAAGATCCGGGTCTTTCCCGGACGCTTATGGGCGATGGTGTAGCGACTGCGGTTTCAGCTTTCATCGGTGGACCGGCGAATACGACTTACGGTGAAAATACCGGCGTCATCGGGATGACGCGCATCGCATCCGTTTCCGTCATCCGTAACGCTGCCTTCATCGCAATCGGTTTGAGCTTCTTCGGAAAATTCACTGCGCTGATTTCAACCATCCCAACATCTGTATTGGGCGGGATGTCCATTCTGTTGTATGGTGTCATCGCCAGTAATGGTCTGAAAGTATTGATCGAAGAACAAATCGATTTCAACCACGTCCGCAACCTGATCATCGCCAGCTCGATGCTAGTGCTGGGACTGGGCGGCGCGGTTCTGGATATCGCAGGCGTGGTTACCTTGTCAGGTACAGCATTGAGCGCTATTACCGGTATTGCGTTGAACTTGGTTCTGCCGCATGAAGAAGCGTATAATCCAAAACATCCGATTCATAAAAAAGAAGAGCACAAACATTAATGCAAAAAAGGCATCGCCGCTCAATTACAGAGCGGCGATGCCTTTTTTCTATTGGGATTTTTGGGTGCTTAGACCAAAAAAACTATGCGAACTATCAGTCGCCCCAGACTTCGTCAGCGATCTGTTTGACCAAAGCCAATTTCGCCCACTGTTGCTCTTCCGTCAGATTGTTTCCTTCTTCGGTCGAAGCGAAGCCGCATTGCGGGCTCAGGCATAATTGCTCCAACGGCACATACTTGGTTGCTTCAGTGATGCGTGCTTTGACTTCGGCGATATCTTCCAATTCCGGTGTTTTTGAAGTGATCAAGCCTAGGATAATTTGGCCGTCGCCTGTGTAGTAGCGCAATGGTTCGAACCCACCAGCACGGTCAGTGTCGTATTCCAGAAAGAAGCCGTCAAAGCCGGTTTCGCCGAACAATTCTTTCGCAACAGGCTCATAAGCGCCTTCTTGCGAGTAGGACGAGCGGAAATTGCCGCGGCAGATATGCGTCGTGACGACCAGATCTTCAGGCAGACCGATCTGGATATTTTTGACGTTTTCAGTAGCGACGCGTTTCAATTCATCGTAAGTTTCCTGAGAACCGAAGATTTCCAATGCTTTGTCCGAGCAAAGGTCGCCCCAGAAAGTGTCATCGATCTGGATGTAACGGTTACCCAACGAGTAGAAGTGCAAGATGGTGTCGCGGTATGCCTGTTGTAGATCGGCAGCATACTCCTCCAATGTAGGATAAATTTCTTCATTGCGGAAACCGAGGCGGATCAATTGGTTCGGGCTCGGGATCGATACTTTCGCAACGGCTCTATCGCCGACTGCTTCAGCCAAGAAAGCATAGTCCGCAAAGAAGGGATGTTCCGGATTAAAGGCGATTTTGCCGATGTTGCGGACGCTGTGGGCGCTGGTCACAACGTTGTGGAATTGTTTGCCTTGAGCCGCAAGGTAACCTTCAAAGCCCAAGAGGTTCTCAAGGAAATCGAAATGCCAATAAGAGCGTCGGAACTCTCCGTCGGTGATGCCTTTGTAGCCAAGCGCAATCTGTTTGTCGACGATGCGCGTGATTTCAACATTTTCGATTTCGCGCAGGGCTTCCTTCGTGATTTTGCCTTCAGCCAGCTCTTTGCGGGCTTTTTTGATGCTTTCGGGACGCAAGAAACTTCCTACGTGGTCTGCGCGGAAAGGCGCTTTCGTTCTGTTTAAAGTTGTCTGGGTTGTCATGATAATTTCCTTCTCTCGTTTGTTTTTTTTGTAAAAAAATACGTCCTTGCGCTGTGCTGCGCAAGGACGTATGAAAGATTCACCGTGTTACCACCTTGATTCAGAAAAACCTCTCGATTTTCCCCTTAACCAGTACGCCGCAACAAATCGCTGTTCCGGGATACTGTGATGCTGTAACGGGCATTCCCGTGGAGAGCTAAGGTTCTAAAAAGAGCGTTCGCCGTCCACTCACTCGAAGACCATTTTCCGGATAGCATCCCTGTCCTCTTCTCAACTGCCGAGGTTCTCTGTGCATTTCGTCCATCCGTACTTATCTTTTCAATGTGATTTTATTTTGAAATTTATATATATAATAACAAGCGAATAAGAATGAGTCAAACCTTTTTTAATTAATTTTTCATTTTGGTGTATTTTCATTTCGATTCTTTCTGTTCAAGAAGGAAATTGCAATTCATACCGTGAGAGTATATACTTCATATAGATAGGTGTCTATATGAAGGCGTTAAGGGCGACAGAACGGGCCGGAGTGCCTCAAAAGACAGCAGGAAAAGAGGAACTGAATATGACGATTGAATACAAAATTTACGCGAAATGCCTGAAAGTCTTATCGGACGAAACAAGATTGGAAATCATGGATTTACTGTCGGAAGGGGAAATGTGCGCCTGTGCGTTATTGGATCAGTTTTCGATCACACAACCGACTTTATCCTATCACATGAAAATGATGAAGGATTGTGGCTTGGTGGACAGCAGGAAAGACGGCATTTGGGTCAAATACTCCGTGAATCATGAAAAGTTGGATGAGTTGAAGGACTTTTTTCAGACCATGGCAAAACAAAACACCACTGTATAATTCATTCGAAAGCAGGGGATGGAAATGGAAATCAAAATATTGGGACCGGGGTGCCGGAACTGCGAAAAATTGCAAGTCAATGCAGTCGAGGCGCTTAAAAAGATCGGCATGGAAGCAACCATCATCAAAGTTGAGGACCCGAAAGAAATCGCAAAGTACGGCATTATGCAGACTCCGGGGCTGGTCATCAATGAAAAGGTCGTCTCATATGGGCGTATCCTGACGCCCAAACACATTGCAGAACTGTTGCAAAAGTGACAAAAAGAGAAAAGCCTATCCTTGAATGAACAAGCTGCGAAACTGGGGTTCTGCTCCTGCATTATCGCAGCTTTTTTGAAGCCTTTCACTACCCAAAAACAACACATTGACACTTATCTATGTGTGGGCGTATACTGATATATAGATAAACATCAATGTCTTGGGTAGTAAAAATACAAACTAGAAGGTGCAATTCGTTATGGGAATTTTTCAATGGTTAAATGATCAGTTATTAAAAATGCAGTGGCTAAGCGATTTGGTTGGTATACTTGTCCGGGATGTCTTCGGATTGGACCTCGCCAGTAGGGTAGGCGGCAGCATCCATTTCTTCATCTACGACGTCATCAAAATCTTCATTCTGTTGTCGGTGCTGATTTTCTCGATTTCATACGTGCAAAGCTTTTTCCCGCCTGAGCGGACGAAGAAAATTCTAGGACGTTTTGATGGGATCACCGCCAATATTCTGGCGGCGTTGCTGGGGACGATCACACCATTCTGTTCCTGTTCTTCGATTCCGCTTTTCATCGGCTTCACCGGTTCGGGACTGCCGTTGGGTGTGACGTTTTCGTTCCTGATTTCTTCACCGCTTGTTGACTTGGCATCGATTATCCTCTTGGCCAGCATCTTCAACTGGAAGATTGCCATCGCCTATGTTGTTGTGGGACTGATCCTTGCGGTTGTCGGCGGAACTTTCATCGGGAAAGCGCACCTGGAGGACCAGGTCGAATCCTTTGTGTTCGGTAGCCCGACAATTGAACTTGAGGAAGCCGAGTTGACAAGGAGAGATCGTGTCGATTATGCAGTTGATCAGGTGAAGGAAGTCGTCCAAAAAGTATGGCTTTACGTGCTCCTTGGGGTCGGTATCGGGGCGGCCATCCACAACTGGATTCCGGAATCCGTCATCACAGCTCTGTTGGGTCAGGATAAATGGTATTCAGTATTGGTGGCAACATTCGTCGGGATTCCGATGTATGCGGATATTTTCGGGACGCTGCCCATTTCCGAAGCACTTGTCGCAAAAGGGGTCGGATTGGGAACCGTACTTTCCTTCATGATGGGCGTGACGGCATTGTCCTTGCCGTCGATGGTCATGCTGAAACAGGTCGTAAAACCGAAATTGTTGGGCCTTTTCTTCGGAATCGTGGCAGTCGGCATCATCATCATCGGCTATGTGTTCAATTTCTTGGGACCTATTTTTATGTGATCAAAAAAATAATAAACAGGAGGAATATCATCATGGAAATCAAAATTTTGGGTATAGGCTGCAAAAATTGCGTGAATTTGGCTAAGAACACGGAAGAGGCATTGAAGGAACTGGGGATGGAAGCAACCATCACAAAAGTGACCGACATGAAGGACATCGCAAAATACGGCATCATGCGCACTCCGGGATTGGTCATCGACGAAAAAGTTGTTTCCTACGGTAAAGTCGCCAGTACGGAAGAAATTACAGAATTGTTGAAAAAATAAGCAAGTTACCAAAAGTGCGGGAATAGACACATTTATCCCCGCACTTTTTTTGTTTCATGTTGAATTCAGCATTGACTATAGATAGAAGAAAATCTATATTATAAGAGTACCAATATTTAAATGAAAACAATACAAGATTCATCTTCAAATAGAAAGAGAATGAGGAGATACGAAAAATGACAAACATCACTATTTTTGAACCGGAAACAAGCAGCAGCTTGTTCAGCAGTCAGGATGCCATGCGCATTGCAGCAGTAATGCAGGCCTTGGAGGGACTGGAGAATTACGAGGCATTGCTTTTTAATTTAACCGATGATGCGGATCAATTCACGCTCAACAAGGCCGTTAAAGAAAAAATCGAGGCGGAAGGCAATAGCGTATTGCCGATCACTGTTGTGGATGGAGCAATCGTGAAAAGCGGCAACTATCCGACCAACGATGAAATCACAAGCTACATCGGCGTCCGCTTCATTGAAGAAACGGAAGGTTCATGTGGTTGCGGCGGCTGTGGTTGTGGCGGTTCGGAGGAATTTGCCGAAGCGGAAAAAGAAGAAAAAGAAGAATCCGGTTGCTGCGGTGGCCATGGCGAAAAAGGCGGCTGTGGCTGCGGTGGACAGGGGCACCATCATCACCATAAACATGAGGAAGCTGCAAAAGCAACTAAGGGCTCGTGCGGTTGTGGGAATGGCGGCTGTTGCTAGCAAAAATAAAGAATACTCGTGTCTCGGGTTACCTAGGCTCGAGTTTCTTTTTCCACGATAGATAGAAAAACTTCTATGTAAAAAGGGGATTCAGCAATCATGGATTATGAAAATTATGCAAAAGTCGCAAAAGCTTTGGCCGACCCGAAGCGCGTCAAAATTGTCGATATGCTTTCTTGCGGAGCCATGTGTGCCTGCGACATACTGGAACATTTCGATTTTACCCAGCCAACTTTATCCCATCATATCAATCTTTTGGTGAAGGCGGGATTGGTGACGACGGAAAAATCCGGCACGTGGCATTATTACGATCTGAATAAAAACGCCTTTGAAAAATTCAAGACGGACACAGCGGAACTGACGGCTGATACACCGGCCTGCATCTGCGAACCTGTACGGTCAAAAGTGGTGTGTGCAATAGAAAAAAGAGCTGATCAGGTGACGCAAAAATAGAGCTGTAAAGAGCGTAAAACAATAAATGGGGGTATAATAAAATGAGTGGAAAAGAGCAAACAAGCATTTCGTTCTTCAATAAGTATTTGAGCGTCTGGGTAGCCAGTTGCATGGTGGTGGGGGTTTTGATCGGCAAGTATTTGCCGACTATACCTGAATTCTTCGGTAAATTCGAATATGCGAACGTGTCGATCCCGACGGCCGTGTTGATCTGGGTCATGATCTATCCGATGATGATGAAGGTGGATTTCCAAAGTGTCCGGGATGTCGGAAAAAATCCGAAAGGACTCTATGTCACATGGGCAGTGAACTGGTTGATCAAACCGTTCAGCATGTACGCCATTTCCGCTTTTTTCTTTTTTGTCGTCTTCAAGAATTTCATTACGCCTGAGTTGGCGACGGAGTATTTGGCCGGTGCGATTCTGCTGGGAGCTGCACCTTGTACAGCGATGGTGTTTGTCTGGAGTCAATTGACAAAAGGCAATCCGGCGTACACCGTCGTCCAAGTAGCCACCAATGATCTGATCATCCTGGTTGCCTTCATTCCGATCGTCAAATTTTTATTGGGCGTCAGCAATGTAACGGTGCCTTGGGATACCTTGATTTTGTCCGTTGTGTTGTTTGTCGTGATTCCGTTGGTCGGTGGTGTTTTGACGCGGATCTTCGTCACAAAGAAAAAAGGCGTCACTTATTTCGAGAAGGATTTTCTTTCGAAATTTGATGGCGTAACTACAGCGGGGTTGTTGTTGATGCTGGTCTTATTGTTCTCTTTCCAAGGAGAGGTCATCCTGGAGAACCCGTTGCACATTTTGATGATCGCAGTACCTTTGATCCTGCAGACATTCCTGATTTTCTTCATTGCCTATTTTGCAAGCAAGGCCTTGAAGCTTCCACACGCAATCGCCGCGCCAGCCGGGATGATCGGCGCATCGAACTTTTTTGAATTATCGGTGGCGGTTGCCATCGCGTTGTTCGGAATGGATTCTCCAGCAGCATTGGCGACGGTTGTGGGTGTCTTGACTGAAGTGCCGGTGATGCTGATTTTGGTGAAAATCGCCAATTCAACAAGACATTGGTTTCCGGAAAAAGAAAATAGTGCAGTGAATCCTGTAAAGGCGGTAAAATAAGCCATCTTTTAACTGAAAAGGAGAATGAATTATGAAAATCATCGTAATCGGTTCGGTAGCGGCGGGTACCTCCGTTGCGGCCAAAGCGCGCAGAAACACAGAAGAAGCGGAGATTGTCGTCTATGACCAAGGAAAGGACATTTCCTATTCTGTCTGCGGGATCCCCTACAAAATTGGCGGGGAAGTCGATTCAGTGGATCGCCTGACACCACGAGATGCGAAATGGTTCAAAAAGAGATATGATGTCTCCATCTTTACAGAACACAGAGTGACGAAAGTAGATCATGAAGCCAAAAAGATTCAAGTTAAAGATCTGAAGACCGGCGAAGTCAAAGAGGACGCTTATGATGTGTTGGTTTTCGCGACAGGTGCGGCTCCGCTGACGCCTCCACCGTTCGATCAGGCTGAATACGATAATGTCTTCCACGTCCGCAATATCCAGGACCTTCGTGAGATTGAAAGTTACTCGGAAACGAACCAACCTAAAAAAGCGCTGCTCATCGGTGCCGGGTTCATCGGTCTGGAAATGACCGAACAGCTCGTGCATAAAGGCTGGGATGTTACTATCGTGCAGCTGGAAAATCAAGTGATGCCGCCGATGGACGCGGATATGGCTTTCCGGGTGGAAGAAGTGCTGATGGCCAACGGGGTGCATTTGCACCTCGGGGATACGGTCAAGACCATCGAAGGTAAGGGGACCGTCAAAAAAGTAGTGACGACATATGGTGCCACCATCGAAACGGATATCGTCATCCTGGCTGCCGGCGTGCGACCGAACACTGAGCTCGCTAAAGAAATCGGCGTCACGATCGGAGCGACGGGTGCGGTTGCCGTCAACAGCAAAATGCAGACGAACATCCAGGATGTATATGCGGTCGGTGATGTGGCCGAAAGCTTCTCCGCCATTACAGGCAAACCGATTTACCGTCCATTAGGCTCTACGGCCAACAAGATGGGACGTATCGCCGGAGATGTGATCACAGGCGGAAATCTGGAACATCGCGGGGTGCTGGGTACCGGCATCTTCCGCGTATTCGATCTGCATGTTGGCCAGACTGGCATGACCGAAAAAGAAGCGAAGGCGTCCGATTATGCCGTGGAGGTCCTATACAATATCAAGCCGGACCACGCCGAATACCTTGGCGGCAAGGAACTGATCATCAAGGCATTGGCAGATAAAGCCACCGGACGAGTCTTAGGCGCACAAGTTTTAGGATCGCAAGGTGTGGACAAACGGATCGATGTCCTCGCCACTGCCATCACTTTCAAGGCGAAAGCGGAAGACCTGTTCCATCTGGATTTGGCCTATGCACCGCCATTCGGAACGACAAAAGACCCTATCCATTATACAGGCATGGCATTGGATAACGCCTTACACGGAAATCCTTTGATGACGCCAGCCCGGCTGGTTGAAATGCAGCAAAAAGGCGAATCTATCCAGGTCATCGACACGCGTTCCGCCAAAGACTTCGAGAAGAGCCACGTCCAAGATGCGATCCACGTCCCGTTAGGGGAACTGCGCGTACGCGCCGGTGAGCTTTCCAAAGATATCCCGACAGTTACCTACTGCAACAAAGGTGTGACCGGAAATGCCGCCCAGAATATCCTGATCAATTTAGGCTTCAAGGAAGTCTACAACCTTTCAGGCGGCAACAAAAATTATCAAAGTTACCTCATAATGCTGAAGAGAAAAAACTAAAAGGTGAGTCTTTGATTGTATGTGAGAAAAATGGAGAATCTCCGAAATGGATTCTCCATTTTCTTTGGATTAAAATCTGATTAGGGGTGGCAATTGTGAAAACGAGTGATAAAATGAAAAGTAAGTAAAATGTTGGGAGGATGAATAGATGAAGTATGATTTCGAAACACCCGTCAATCGGAGCAATACAGGGTCCGAAAAATGGGCAGCCATGTACAGAAGCAATCCGAATGTGGGAAAGGATGTTTTTCCTTTTTCTGTTGCGGATTTGGACATAAAGACAGCGCCGGAGATCGTCGAGGGTTTGCAGGAATACATTGAAACAGCCGTAATGGGCTATGATCTGCCGACCGAAGACTATTACAGCGCAATCATCAATTGGATGGGAAACCGCCATGCTTGGGAAATCAAGAAGGAATGGATCATCTGTACACCAGGCATCATCGCGGCATTCTATTCCGCTATTCGGGCGTATACCGATCCAGGCGATGGTGTCCTTTACATGGGGCCGGTCTATTATCCGTTCATGAAGTCAATCAAAAATACGAAACGCAAGCTTATCAACAATTCTTTGATCCGCAACGGTGATCGTTATGAAATTGATTTTGAGGGTTTGACTGAGAAAGCCAAAGAACCGAATACAAAGCTGATGCTGTTCAGCAACCCGCATAATCCAGTCGGCCGCGTCTGGACCAAAGCGGAATTGGAGCGTGTCGTCGACATCTGTGCCGCCAATGATGTTGTGATTTTGGCGGATGAAATCCACCATGATCTGATCATGCCCGGCCATGTTTTCACACCGATGGCATCCATATCCGAATCAGCTGCGGACATCTGCATCACGGCAACCGCCGCCAGCAAGTCCTTCAATATCGCAGGCCTGCGCAATTCCAATGTCATCATTTCGAATCCGGAGCTCCACACGGCTTTCAAGATGGATATGGAAATGACCGGCATTGGCGGAGGAACCAATGTTATCGGCTTGAAGGCGACAGAGATCGCCTACACGGCAGCCGAGGACTGGTTGGAGGCGTTCAAAGCTTTGATCTGGCACAACCATGAGACGCTGAAGAAGTTCTTGGCGAAGGAACTGCCGGAAGTGACTGTCTTCGATCTGGAAGGCACCTACCTGCAATGGACGGATTTCAGTGCCTTTGGGTTGTCGCACAAGCAGTTGGAAGAAATCATGGAGCAGGAAGCGCAAGTGTTCCTGGATGAAGGCTACATCTTCGGGGACGAGGGTCGAGGATATGAGCGGATCAGTCTGGGGGCACCTACGAAAACGTTGATGGAAGCGATGGAGCGCTTGGTAACAGTCATGAAAAAATACCGGACACAAAATCAATAGAAAAACTGAGGGCTGTCTCGATTTTTCGAGGCAGCCCTAGAGTTTTGGTGGAAACCCATGGACAGCAGCGCGCTGCTCCCACTTCAGCTGATTTACTTCGTCCAAGCGGAATCCGGTTTTGCAAACAATAATATCTAAAGAATTTTATAAAATTATCCCAACGTAAGCATCCTTCATCCTTTCTTCACAATCGGATGCTATACTGTAGAATAAATAAAAAGAAAGGTTGATGATACATGTTGTATCCATTCTTCGATAGCACCTATATATTGATCATCTTCGGCATCGCGGTTTCCATGATTGCTTCGGGATTCGTCAAGCGTACCTTCAATACCTATAACCAAGTGAAAAGCCAAAACGGATACACCGCTACGGATGCAGCGCGCTTCATCCTCGAACAATCGGGCATCCATGATGTGCGGATCGAACGCGTCCGCGGAGATCTGACGGACCACTACGACTCGCGCGCTAAAGTTTTGCGTCTTTCCGATACGACAGCCAACTCGACTTCGGTCGCGGCCATCGGCGTCGCTGCCCATGAAGTCGGACATGCAATCCAGGACCAAAAAAACTATATTCCGTTGCGGTTGCGTGCCGCTCTGGTTCCGGCCGCTAATTTTGGTCAGACACTTTCCATGCCGATGATCATGATCGGTGTTTTCTCTGGCATGAACCAGACATTCCTCAATTTGGGGATCCTCTTCTTCTCGTTCAGCTTCCTGTTCCAAGTGGTCACATTGCCAGTCGAATTCAATGCATCCGGGCGTGCTTTGAGAATTCTTTCGAATGGTGGCATCCTGAATGCACAAGAAGTGCCGAAAGCACGCAAAGTTCTTGTCGCAGCTGCCATGACGTATGTCGCAGCTGCCTTCATGAGTTTCTTGCAACTGCTCCGTCTGCTCTTGCTTTTCGGTGGCGGAAACAATGACGATTAGTCGTTAGGTACGCTAATTGTCCTAATTTCATCCTGAAAAACTGCTTAGGTCTATTTCAACGGGCCGGAGCAGTTTTTTTAGGTCCATGAACCTTTTGAGACTAGTCGTTACACTTGTTATCTTGGGGTTGCTATACTATAATAATCTTAGCATTTTGGAAGTATATATCAGAAAAGAATTCCAGACCAGACTCTGAAAATAGGAGCTAATAATGAATCCTGATAAACAATCTAAAGACAAACGTGTTTTAGCTACAAAGAAAAATCTTTTGCATGCGTTGATAACACTGTTGGAAGAAAAATCCATCGAAGAAGTGACTGTGAGGGAACTTACGAAACGTGCAAAAGTGAATCGGGGAACTTTTTATCTGCACTATGAAGACAAGCATGATTTATTGGAGAAAAATATCGATGCGCTGATCCAGGAACTTCAGGACAGAGGGAAAGCCATCACGAAAACGGCTTTGTCCGATGCTACGGAAACGGAGTTCAGACAAAAAACAGTTGAAGCGTTCACGGACATCTTCAGTTACATCAAAGAAAATGAACGCTTCTTCAGCGTTCTTTTCAACGGAAGAAGCAGCTATTCCTTTCCGCTCAAATTCAACACCTATCTGAGAGGACGTCTGGAGCAACAGGTCCAGACGAAAAAAAATGTCATTCCTTATGAACACTGGATCACAGCCGTTGCCTTCGCCTATCAAGGGATGATCTACTCTTGGGTGACGAATGGTATGAAAGACGCGCCGGAGCGCATGGGAGAGTATGGGTATTATTTCATTTCCCAAAGTGTGGTGGAGATAACCAGAGGAACGTGATCGTCATCTAACGAAGTATGTTTGCGTTTAGTGACAGTAGGAAATGTCATGGGAAGAGGTAACCTTGATTTGAATGCAGTCCAGGAAGTACCGGACCATTTGAAGAAGAGTAATAGTCAGTTGAGAAAGTAACTGAAAAAATAGAAAAAAACCGTACAGTCGCATGACTGTGCGGTTTTTTAATGGGATAGGAATTTATAAAATTTTTTTAACTCAAAAGTGCATCACCGTAGGTGTTTCACAAGTTCGCAAAATGTTTCATGCATCTAAAATGATGTCCAGCTTTACGGGTTAGCCCTTCGGAAATTAGATAAATCTGTCCTATTGCGCTCTTCGATGCTCAGGCGGACAGATTTCCTAAATTTCTTTCAGGGCTGAACGAACCCGTTCAGCTTTTCTTACATACATTACTTTAGATGCTGGTTATGTTCAGAGGCTGTTTTAAGGGGCCTCTTTTCAGTGCGAAAAAATAGCAGATGCCGTAAAGGATGGCCAGACCCATCATCACATACATGCCGATTGCGTAAGAACCGGTCAGGTCGTAAACGGCTCCCCAAAGCGGGCCGGAGATGGACATCCCGATGGAGGGCGCCATGCCGAGGATGGACCAGATGCGCGGATAATCCGCGATACCGAAGATTTCGCTCACGACCAAAGGGGTCAACACCGCTGGCCCGCCTATCCCGAATGCGAGGATGAACATGACGATCGACAAGGCCAGGAACGATCGGGTTGTCGCAAGGAAAAACAAGGCAATCAGCATGCAGACAACAATAAGTGTAAGCGTGATGGTCGAATCGATTTTGTCATTGATGGCCCCGACGGAAATGTTGGCAATGATCATACCGGTCATGACGAGCGAGAACAATGTGCCGACCTGTCCGGATGTGAAGTTCATCCCGCTGAAGTGCGCTGGTAAATGTTGCATCATTCCGCCTCCGAAAGCTGAAAGGAAAATGCCGATGAACAGGATATAAAACGGTTTCATCTTTCTGGCATCTTCATAAGTGATGGATAGATCGTGTATAGGTTGATTGCTTTCGTTGTAAGCGGGCAGTTGGTCACCATAAGCGTTCAGGCCTACAGTTCCGGGATTTTCCACCAACAAAAAGAGTCCGTTCGGGACAGTCAGAAGCGCGAAAAGTCCTGCAATCAAAAAGTAACCCATGCGCCAACCGAAGTTATCCAGAAATGTCGGCATGATCATCGAAATGATAGCTCCCGCAAGTCCTCCAGAGGCATTCAACAAGCCCATCATCAATCCTTTTTTGGCGGTAAACCAATTGTTGATCAACAAAATCGCCAGAAACATAGTGATCGGCATCATGAACAAACCGAGGAAGATGCCTCCCAGATAAAATTGCCATAAACGAGTGGCGAATGCCAGCCACACAAATCCAAGCGAAACCCAGAGTCCTCCTCCAATAAGCAAGCGCTTTGCCCCAAATTTAGGGAGAAATTGTCCAATCAGAGGAAGTACGAAAACGCCGGTCAGAGTCGACAGGCTGATGTAAAGCGAAAAGGCACTGCGCGTGAAGCCTAATTCCGAAGTGATGGGCTCGACGAAGAAACCGACGGCATTCCCGGCAATATACATGGCCATGATCAAGAAGGCCGCAGAAAAGAAGGATAAAAAGTGGCGTAAGGTCATATGATAATTCCTCTCTACATCAAATAGGTCAATGATGATTCTTGTCAGATTTCCGTATAACGAAAAGGCATCCCACAATACGAACTGTCGTTTCATGAAACCGAATACATGTATCTACATATAAAATGTTATATTAATAATTAACAAAAATCAATAGTGTGTCAAAAAAAACGTCACATCTGTGAGGATGTGACGTCAGAAAGAGGCTGATTCTTTTTTGATTTGCGTTCCATTCATCCGAAACTTCATTCATCAAAATGCAGCTGCAGCTGAGGAACTTGGAAGAAATGCTGGAGTGCTAATGCAATTCCGCCTAAAAGAGCTCCATTTTTTCCGAGTGAGGACAAACTGACCGGAACGTTATGTCCGGATGTTCGGTTCAATTCCGTTTGGATTTCTGTCACACATTCCGGTAATGCACGGAATAGATCACCATTCAGATAGACTTTTTCAGGATCGAACAGGCTGACCACATTGCTGATTGCGACGCCCATATGCAGCACGAGATGTCCCACAACATTTTTGGCATCTTCATCGCCTGTCTTGTACAGGGCAATCAGGTCGGTCAAATGCAGTGAGGAATCGTTCTTCAGGTTTCTGATTTCCGCAACCAAAGCTCCCGTTGAGCAATATTGGTTCAGGCACCCCTGTTTGCCGCAGTCGCAAGCTTTTCCGAATGGATAGAGAATCGTGTGCCCCAGATTCCCGGCCAGACTATTTTTGCTGCGGAACAATCGGTTCTGCAACAAAATTCCGGAGCCGATGCCCTCGTCCAGATCGATACTGATGATGTTCCCCGGAGAGTGGGCGAATACCGCTTCGGCAATTACGGCCAGATTATTCTGATTTTCCAGATAGATCGGACAGTCGATAGCGTCGCTTTCCAGATGTTTGGCCGTCAGATGCTCCAACATTTTGTTAGTTGATGCTACTATCTCATCTTCATGCACGAAGCCGTCGATTGACACTACAATACCTACGAAGCGAAACGGTGTTTTATTGAGGTTCTTCCTATGATAGAGAACGACTTCTTCGATGCTGTCGATGATATTGCTGGCCTCAACTTTTCTGACCAAATCATATTGGGCGACGATCTTGCCTTGCAGATTGCAGACGAGGGAAGAAATCTTTGTTTGTGTAATGGTCAAACTCATCGCGTATCCGCCATTTGCATTCACCTTCAACAACACCGGTTTTCTCCCACCAACGATGGAACTTTGACCTGTACCGAGTTCGACGACAAGTTTTTCCTTAAGAAGTTTTTTGACAATTTCAGATACGGTTGCCTTGTTGAGTCCGGAATCATGAGAGATGGCCGCTCGTGAAGTATTGGGATGATTGATGATGGCTGTCAAAACGATGGTCTCATTTTGTTCCCTTATGGTGTTGCGGTTGACGATCATGGTGTGTCACACCCTTTACAGATTTTTTTGAGGTTTGGGCGCAAAAAAAGATGACGAATCTGAAAAAAATACAAGGATGGGCTATTTTGGAGCAAGGTAAAATGTGTTCCGGATAGTCGCTTGGACTCAGGAGTACCTTGTATAGAAGTCAGAAACTTAGAGGTGAATGCGTTTACATAGTTGTTTAAAACAGGGTGGGCTCAATAAAGAGCGATGGTTGAGGGAATCAGTCGTTGCGGGCATACGTCTTTGGTTATATTTTAACACTTTTCACTGGCAATTGCGAGGTTTGGATGACCTCCTAACCCAAATATCGCGCACTTTTTTTCAAGGAGGTCAAGAGGTTAAGCGTTTTCTGGATTGTGGGCTCTGAGTCATTGTTATTTAATTAGAAAATCGGTAAAATGAAAGGAACCACGGGAGGGGGCATATATCAGAATGTTGGGTTTAAATGGGATTGAATGGATGATACTGATCATTGCGGCAATCATCATCGGTTTTTCGAAAACCGGCATACAAGGCGCGACAATTCCGGCGGTGGCGCTCGTTGCCATTCTTTTCGGTGGGAAGGCGTCAGCCGGAATCATGTTGCCGATGCTGATGCTGGGGGATTTGATTGCCATATTTCAGTACGGCAAACAGGGAAAATTCAGGGATGTGCTGAAATTGTTGCCTGCCGCCGTAATGGGTATCGCTATAGGCGCCATCACGGGTAATTATCTTGATGACAAGCAGTTCAAAGCCTTATTGGGCATAGTTGTATTGATTTGCTTAGGACTTTTGATTTACAGAGAGATCGCCAAAAGAGTTTTGCCGCTTCCAAAAAATCCAATCTTCCATTGGATGGTCGGGGCTGTCAGCGGTTTTTCTTCGATGGTAGGCAATGCCGCAGGACCCATTTTCAATGTCTATTTGCTTTCACAAGATCTCACCAAGAATAAGATGATCGGAACGACGGCTTGGTTTTTTCTGCTGATGAATATTGTGAAGTTGCCATTCCATATCTTTATGTGGCGGACCGTCACTTGGGGAACACTACGGTATATGTTGCTGATGATTCCTTTTATCGCGTTGGGGAGTTGGATGGGCATCAGATTCGTCCGGAAGATAAACGAAGTGTGGTACAAGCGCATCATCATGATCATGACCGCGATTGCGGCGATGCGTCTGTTCATTTAAAAAGAGACACCTTATGAATGGACTTTAGTCCCCTCGTAAGGTATCTCTTTTTTCTGGATTAAAAAATCTGACTGGATATTTCTGTTAATTAGTGCGATCTACTTCAACTTCATCAGCCGGATCGACTGGTCTGCGCAAGGCGCGTTGGTTGGTCCGGTGAAGTTGGAATGCTTCAAGGATGGGGACCAGTATCGAAGCGACGAGTCCACCCGAAAATCCATTGTTGTAGAGGTTTACGCCACCATGAAGATAACCGATGTTCATGACTAACGTCAGATGCATGGCTCCGGCGATGATACCCGCAATGTTCCCGTATCGGCCGGCCAACGGTGCCAAAGTTGTCCCGAACAGTGCTGAAATAAGGACGATTGTTGATTGATTGTCCTGATAGTTGAGTCTGCCCATCAGAGTGACCCCGATCAGAATCGGCAGGACATTCTTGACGTTTTTCCCGAAAGCGCCAAAGCCTATGACAGTAAAGATGCCACCCAGGACCGGACCATTGATTTCTCCACCCATCAACAGAATATAAGTCGTAGCCAGGAATCCTAGCAATGCCATATTGATGAGCGTCGCACCTAAACCGCCAAGTTCCAGGTAATCGGTGGACAATTGGCCCGAATGGCGCATGATGCGCTTCAGCCCATGGAAGCTCCATCCGTTGATCTGCAGGCCAATCAGGAACATGCAACTGAACAGTGAATACAACAGCACTGAAAATGGACCGTTATAGCCGCTGGCAAGGATATTTACCGTTTCGATTTCGAAGCCGAAATTGCGCATCATAGAGATGAAGACCGTTCCGATGATGCCGCAGGTGAAGCCGACGTTATAGAGGCTGAATCCTCTTGTGAAGGTAACAAAATGATGCGCCAGTGGGGGAATCAGGAAGCCGGAAACAAAACCGGCGCCCAGCCCCAGAAACACACCATAGGGTTGACCGATGCCTAGTTTGAAGGAGAGCTCACTGACCAGCGGTGCCAAGGCTGTTCCGAAAAGGGCGGCCAGCAAAGATTTGTGTATCGGTACTTTTGTGACCCTTGCATAAGTGAAAGCGCCGATGCTGATCGGCATGGAGTTGAATAAGTTTTTGCCAAAAAAAGCGAATCCCGCAATCGTTAAAATACCGGCTATGACCGGACCGTTGATCTTTGCATCTGCCATTCGGACGATCCAGATGGCTTGCAGCGTCATGAGTGAAACGTTGAACAATGCCGATCCAACGTTCGTCAAAGCCATATAGTCCGTCAACAGGTTAGCCGGAGAGGCCAAGATGGTAAGGTTGCCTTCATAAATTTCTCTTGGACTGTTGAATAAGAAAGCCACTCCGCCCATCAATAAGGCGAAGCCGGCCAATAAACCGTATTTTAATCGCTCGGAGAGTTCCTCTGCGCCACTCATAGTAGGCTGTCTTTTCTGTATCATAAGTGTCCCCCAATCTTATTGTGTTGAAACTGATTAATGAAAATGAAATATGGAAATTGCTGTTTGTCTTAAGGAAGTAAATTCAAGCTTATAAAATCATGTAAACGTTAACTTACATTTAATTATACAGGGCCAAACCGACTCTCACAATATTTATTTTCAATTTTACTAAAATCCACTAATATTCCAATAGTAAATACACAATTGGAACAATTTGTGCTGAATTTTTGGTACAAAAGGAGATACCTGTTCAAAAGAGGCGTACTTTTGAACAGCTTCAGTCCGGATTAGTATACTTTCGGATATTTACCGCTACGATTTAGAAGGAGGATAATATCATTTAGGGGGAAGAAGTATGCTGATGATCGAATACATCGACTCTAACTCCGGTGAACGGTGCCTTCGCAGGAAATCGGTCAACATTCCGCTGGGATCATCCGATGAACGCAGCCTCGCCGAAGTTTCGGCTGGAAGTTACCGAAGAACTTCGGTGAGTGTGCGCCTCACCGGAGCAGCGCACTCGCATGGATTGCTATTTTTCGTAAAAATTATCATCTGTAAAAATAGAAAAAACCTTAAAATGGGCGTTTATACCCATTTTAAGGTTTTTTTGATGATTTATTTTGCGCGTACATCTTTCATGGCATCCAGAACGGCCACATCTTCCGGCGAAATGTTAAAGTCAAGCTGCGCATTCTCGATGATGCGCGCTTCGTGCGTGGACTTCGGTAAAGGCAAGGTATCCTTCTCCAAACAGTAACGGATGGATAATTGCGCCGACGTCACGCCGTATTTTTCAGCCATCTGCTTGATTTCCGGGCTATCCAGAATCGCACCTGTAGCTAAAGGTGAATAGGCTTCGACAACGATTTTGTGTGTTTGACAGAAAGCGAGCAGTCCTTTTTGGTCGCGGCCGATGTAGAAAGGAATCTGATTCGCCATCGGGACGATGTCGCAATTGTCCAGGATCGCTTGCAAGTCCTTGATGGAGAAGTTCGAAACCCCGATTGCGCGGATCCGGCCTTCGTCATAGAGCTGTTCCATGGCTTTCCAAACTTGGATGTTGCCTTCGGTGCAATCCTTGCCGATCTCATCCCATGGCCATGGCGCATGGATTAAGTAAAGATCTAGGTAATCCAAGCCAAGATTATTCATGGTTTCTTCAAAGTGCTGCAAGGCGCCTTCGAAATCTTTTACCTGCGCAGGCAGCTTGCTGGTCACGAACACTTCTTCGCGGGCAATCCCGAAGTCGCGGATCGCTTTTCCGACATTTTCCTCATTGTGATAAGCATGCGCCGTATCGATGTGCGTATAGCCATTCTTCAAAGCCATCGTCACCGCTGCGTAGGCTTCTTCGTTAGGGATTTGCCATGTCCCGAAACCGATGGAGGGAATCGTCACACCATTATAAAAAGTGAATACATCTTTGTTTGCCATTCAATAACCTCCTGTTATGATAACGTTTACTATTATTCAGTTTAGAGCAGTCAGCGGCAGATGTAAAAGGATATAGCTCGAAAATTCAAAATAGCTTAGAAATGGATAGGGGATACGGAAGAATTATTCCGGAATTTGTCTGCAAATATGCGATTGGATCTGGTTTCGTCATGTATGGCGACAATCGATGTCAGGGTTAATTTGAGAACGCTTTTAAAAAACGGTATATTTTAGACAGGAGTGAATGTTATAATTTCGCCAAGGGGGAATGGCCATGAGCTTTGATAGGAATCAGTATTTACGTGAATTGGAGACGATCGTCAATATCGACAGTGGCAGCAGAAATCCTGCAGGTACACGGGAAGTGGCGGCGTTTTTGGAAGAGAAATATAGACAGCAAGGTTTTCTGACCGAGCTGGTTTCGGTCGGTCCGGAGGTGGGGCCGGTATTGGTGGCGACGAATGCTCAAGACGAACCCATCGATCTGCTCTTCATCGGCCACACTGATACTGTGTTCCTGGATGGCGAAGCGAGCAGACGGCCTTTCAAGATAGAAGGAGAGCGGCTTTATGGGCCTGGCGTCTATGACATGAAAGGCTGCAGCCTGTTGACGGCCTATCTGCTTGAAAACTTGCCTGGAAAACTGAAGCAAAGCCTCAATATCTGTGTGATCCACAATCCGGATGAGGAAATCAGTTCCTTTTATTCCCGGGAAGTGATCATCGAGAAAGCCAAAATGTCCAAGTTCGCCTTCGTCATGGAGCCGAGTTCAGCGGACGGTTCGATGATCAAGGAAAGGAAAGGCATCGAAAAACTGAAGATCCATTTCAAGGGCCGGCCCTCCCACGCCGGCGACGCTCCCCAGGAAGGGCGCAGCGCCATCAACGAACTGGCTCATTGGATTGTGCGCATGAATACTTTGATTGATTACGATGCCGGTGTGTCTGTCAATGCGGGCACAATCCAAGGCGGCAGCGTACCGAATGTCGTCCCCGAGCACGCCCAGATGGAATTGGACTACCGTTACTCAAATCCCGCGGACGTCACGGCCTTCTTTGATATGTTGGAGGAATTGCAGAGTCATGCAACCGAAATGGAGATCGGCATCAACATCGAAGTCATCGGCAAGCGTCCGCCTATGGTCGATGTGCCGGGTGCGAAAGCGTTGCGGAGCGTCTTCGAGGAAGTCGGCAAGAAAATGGACACGTTCGTTTCGTTCAAGAAATCGGGAGGCGTATCCGACGCCAACTTCACAACCAGTGTCGGTGTTCCGACGGTCTGCAGCATCGGTCTGATCGGTGGCGCTTTCCATACCGATCACGAATATGTGGAGCTGGATTCCATTGTGCAACGCTTGGATCTTTTGACGGCGGTCATAGCAGAAATGAACCGGCGGAAGATGTTCTGCGAAAGCGCCGATCGTCTTTCCATATCGTGAGCCCCAACGATGCAGATATGAGAAACTATAAATTGAACAGCAGCGCGAAGGCCCTTTCCAGGTCCTCTGCGCTGCTGTTTTTTTGATGGATGGCGCAGTGTTCCGCGGCGGAAATACTTTGGCGAAGCACACCGGAAGAACAGCACTTTTGTTGTCCCAGATGCGATAATAAAGGTATAGGATTTCAGGCGTAGATACCGATTCGCGTAGACTACAGGCCGAGCCAATGAGTGATTGGATGTTTCCGGGGGATTAAGCAGAAGGGGTGGTAACATGGTGAAAATTGGTGAGAAGACAATTGTGTCCGTAACGTGCCAAGATGTTATTCTGCAATTAGCTGAGCAGTATTGTTCTGAAGGGGAGTACCTTCATTTCGGGATGAAAGAGAATCCAAAAAAATATGTATTGGTGACCGATGAAAAAATATATCTGATCAAATCCAAAGCCAAGGCTGAGGACAAGCATAAAGAGGATGTGTTCAGCATCCAGTACACGCAGATGCGAAAAGAGGAATTAAGGATGAAATTTGATGGCTGGTTTGTGGAAATGTCCACCCACTCCGCCGCAAAAAAAGAGCCTCACTTTCATGTCGTTCTGGACAAAATCCAAGGCTTGCATCCGGATGAAAAAGAGAACTCCTCAACAAATTCGCAACCCGTTTTGCCGGATTATCTGGATGCGGAGATCAACTGCTTAAAAGAAATATTGGCGGAAGGCCTCATCACGCCGGAAGAATACGAGAGCGTGAAGGACAGACTTTCAGAAATGTAATCATGCAGTCGGTTCCGCGGAGTCGCGATACAGAATATAATAAGAAAAACCATGGAGCTGCCTCATTTTCGAGGCAGCTCCATGGTTTTTTGTGGTGCGTTCTACTGGCGTTGTCCGATATTTATAGGTTATCGGACAACATTCTAATGGAACTAATCTCAGATCGCCATGCCCGTTCTCTTGAATGTGTTGAACTGATCACGCAATAAGGCACGCGTCAGGTGATCTTCAAATGTCACGTTCAGATTCGGCAGTTTTGCGATATTGTAGATGTCGTTTGTATCTTCCACTAGCACCCAATTGTTCAATACCTTCACGACGATGGAAGACAGCGGTTCTGCATGGCTGCACTTGAACAGCGTATCATCCACAAATTTTTTGAAAGGGTTGACCAACTGTTCTTCCGGCAGCATGTTCTCCGCCAAGTCCAAGGCATCATCCCGATAAATCGTGAATTCCTTCTCATAAACGGGAGGGGATTGTTTGATGAGTTCGTAATCGCGTTCCTTTATGTACGCCAAGGCATCCTGATATCCTTTGCGGTATTCCTTAGTCGCTTTGATGCCGCTGTTCATGTAAGTTTTAGCAGCGATGACTTCTTCCAATGAATCTTCAGGAATCAACCAACCCTCTTTATTGCTGAATTTCACTGCATCCTTGATTTTCCCTTTGCGAATCCATCTGCGCACCATTTCTTCTGAATGGGTGATATTTTTTTTGCTGAGTATTTTGACTGCTTCGGCTACGGTAAGCATGTTTTGTCCCTCCGTTGTTACTTGTTTAGTTGATTATATAGTAGCATTAAGTTTTCGGGATGTGGTGTTTCTTTTGTGTACTCCCAAACATAGTACAGCGGAAACACACTAAACGGATACGAAAAACTTAATATATCAGGCAAGTGTTTTTTTGTTGTTCAAAACATCAAGCACATCATAAGTACACCTCAATTTCGGTACAAACACAGAAAAGCATACTATAATGAAGTCATCAAAATTACGGAGGTCGAGTATGGCAACAATTGAAACGTACCAAAGATCTGCATTGAAGAAAACCAATCCATTGTTAACTAAATTACGCACAACAGTCGAAACGGCTTTCTACGGCAGCAATATGCATGAAGTGACGACACTTGCCGAAGCCTATGAATTGGCGAAAACATCCCCAGGGGTCATCGTAACCGACCTTCCCATCAAAGAGACTGCTAAGTTGGGCCTGCCTGAAGACGCCAAAGTGCTTGTCGAAAACGGCGGCAAAATAGTTGGACGGACCGCTAAAGCAAGAAGGATCGTAGGCGAAGACAGAGCGGAAGACGAGCAATTGATTGCGATAGTCCGTGACGTCATCTACCAGAACCGCACGAAGAAATACCACCAGACTACTGGCTATGTCGGCTTGGATGAAGAATTCATCATCAAAGCGCACATCGCATTTCCGGAAGGCAACGAAAACAATCTTTACTCCTGGTTGTTGAATTTTCAGTGGGCCAATGACGCGTACAATGAATTGTACGCGCATTCAAAAAAATATGAAGAAGGGGATATTTATATCTATACGGATCCCGACTGGCGCCATCCCGATTATCCGCTGGGTCTGGCCTACTTTGAACCCGATCATAACGTCGCCTGCATTTTGGGCATGCAGTATTTTGGGGAATTCAAGAAAGGCACGCTATCCCTTGCCTGGGGTACTGCGCATCGCAACGGCTATGCTTCCTGCCACGGCGGCCTGAAAAAATTTGTGTTGGAAGACAAGAAGCGCGTCTTTGCTTTCTTCGGCTTGTCCGGTTCAGGAAAGTCGACACTGACGCATTCGAAGCACAACGGAAAGTACAAAGTGAAGGTGTTGCATGATGATGCCTTCATCATCGATCTGCTCGACGGTTCATCGATTGCATTGGAACCGGCATACTTCGACAAGACCCAAGACTATCCAGCAGATCATCCGGAGCAGGAATATTTCCTGACGGCACAGAACGTAGGCGTGACGAAGGATGTGGACGGAAAACGGGTATTGGTGACGGAAGATATCCGCAACGGCAACGGCCGTACCGTCAAGTCCCGTTACGTGACGCCGGACAGAGTGGACAAGTTCCATTCGGCGATTGAGGGCATCTACTGGATCATGAAAGATGACTCTCTGCCGCCGCTCGTCAAAATCGAAAATCCGATTCTTGCTGCCACTTTCGGAGCAACATTGGCGACGAAACGGTCGACTGCGGAAACCGCAAGAAAGGGTGAAGACAGAGACCGATTGGTTATCGAGCCTTATGCCAATCCGTTCCGCGTCTACCCGTTGATCGAAGATTACGAAGATTTTAAAGCCTTGCTGAGCAAAGAGGCGATTGACTGTTATATCATCAACACCGGCGCTTTCCTGAATAAGGACATCACCAAAGACATCACACTCGGCGTGATCGAGAGCATCGTCGAAGAGACAGCCACATTCAAACCTTTCGGTGACGGGACCGGCTTGGCGTACTTGGACGTGCCGGGCTATGAACCGCCATTGCAAGATGAGAGCTACAAAAAGCTGGTCAAAGAACGGATGATGATGCGGATTGAGTTCCTGCAGACATTCAACCAAGAACATCCCGATTCTTCACTTCCGGGTGAAGCAATCCATGCATTCGATCAGATTGTCCGATCTTTGTAAATACCGCCAGGTCGATTGCGTACTTTTATATGAAAAGAAAAAACCAACAGCAACTCCCATGCAAATCAGGAATATTGCTATTGGTTTTTATTTGTTTTCGTGTCAGATTTTCTGCAGGGGAATATTGACGAGGACGGTCAACCCTTTTTGGGATCTGTCCAGTCTGACCTGCCAATCATATTTGTCGGCGATGGAAGAAACCACAAACAATCCTAATCCGGATCCGTTGTTGCCTTTTGTGGTGAAGAAGGGATCGAACAGGTTATTGCTTTCCAAACCTTCCGCGATTCCAGGGCCATCGTCTGTGATGGACAGGACAACATATTCTTTTTCTTTTGTCACAATCGAGCGCTTCTGCAAATCGGCATTGCATTCAGCATCCGCTTTTTTCAGCCTGATTGAGACATTTCCTGGGCGCGTGTCGATCGCTTGGAAGGCATTTGTGAGCAGGTTATACAGCACCACTTGCAAGTCCTGCTTGTCAAAGCCTTCAACCAAGATGCCAGAATCGATGTCACTCACGACTTTGATGCTCTTCGGCGTCAAGATCGTGATTTCGGCAATGGTGTCTTTGAGCACTTGTGAAAGGTCATGCACAGTATCTTGCTGTCCTTCGCTGACCTTGGAAAAACGCAATACGTTCGTGGAAAGATCCTTGCCTTTTTCCGCGGCAAGGTAGATTTCTTTCAGTTCGCTGACTAACTCTTCATTCTCGGCATAGTCTTCCATCAGCAACTGGGCATTTCCCAGGATAGGGGTCAAGAAATTATTCATGTCGTGAACGATGGTCGTTGTCAAGAGCCCGATTGCTTCCAGTTTACTTTCTTTCAATATCCGCTTTTCCAATCGATGGCGCTCATTCTCAAATTTTTGTTTTTCGATGAGACGTTGGCTTGCTTCGTAGGCTTGATTCTTTTTGTTGTAGCCCCTGATCAGAAGAATGAAAATGAGAATTATAGAAGAAATCAGTAATAAGAGGCTCAATAATATATAATTGTTTTGTATAGGAACACGGTTGTGCTCGTAGAAATCCGAGTTCAGGGCGATGACCCAATGGGCTGCTCCGATGTCGATCCACTCAAAGGCACCCAGTTTCAGCACCTTAGTCGGATTTTCTTCATCCCACCAGTAGGAATAATAGCTGAGTGTTCCTTCTTCTTGAGTGAGTTGGGCTTCCTCCAGACGCCTCAAATCGGAAAGATCCAGATCCGGAAACTGTTTCTGACGGTCGGAGATGATATCAAGTCCGACTTGGCTTTCGACCGGATGGATGACAACTTTCATATCGGCATTCTTCACCAAGGGATAGCCGCTATAGTCGCTGGTGTCGCTGAATATTTCCGCCTTGAATATGTTTTCCAGGTTCAAGGGTGAGACGAAGTAACCCGTGACTTGTCCATCTGAGTCTACGGCGGGAGAATAAAGATTGACGAAGGATTGATTTTCCAAAAAATATTCACTGCTGTTTTGGATGTAGGCCTCATTGTCGCGTAAAGATCCGATATAAGGGTCCTCTTGCAGATAAGATTCAGCACGATCTTCTGGTAGCTCTTGAACGAAGCCATCTTTGATTTGCCATGCTTTCGCGAAAGCGCCTAAGCTGTCAAGTTGGATCAACAAATTTGTTTGATCTTCATGAGAACCCAAGTAATCAGCGATGAGTGTTTTTTTGTCGAACTCGCCGAGCTGCGTTTCCGGCTGGTCTGCTGAAGCCAACTCATGGGATAATTGCTGAAGCGATAAAGAACGATTTTCGATGACTAGTTTCAGATTATTGGTCACATAATTCAAGGTCTGCATCAGTTGTTCCTGACCGCTTTTCTTGGCATTCTGTTCCACGGTGTAGAAGCTGCTCGTGATCGTGATCAAGGTAATCGCGATGATGATGAATAACCCTGTCAGGATGATGTTGATGATACGGGTCGTCGGTTTGTTTTCCATCGTAAAAGCCCTTTCTTAAAACTGCATAGTAGCAAAATAACCACTTGACAAAACAATGTTCTGCTTGCGAAACTAGAGAACATTGAGGAGGAAAAATATGAACAATCAAAAAATACTCGTCGTTGATGACGATATCTCAATCCGGCGCCTTATTTGGAAGTCGTTGCAATCAACAGGCGTTCTTATTTACCAAAGTGATTCCATCGAAAAAACATTGGATATCATGACCCGTGTGACTTTTGATCTTTTTCTGTTGGATATCAGTCTGGAGTATGAGAACGACGGTTATCATCTGGCGCAACTGATCCGCGCTGACTACCCGTTGACCCCTATTATATTTATAAGCGGCAAAAAAAGCGAGACCGATATTATAAATGGTCTCGAAACGGGAGCGGACTATTATATTACGAAGCCTTTTTCGCCTAATCTTCTGCGGGCTCAAATCTTGAGTACGTTGCAAAGAATGAAGACCATCCAGTCGCAAAAAACAAATCCAACCAGCCGTGTCCTCAAAGTGGGCGATTTTACTTTCGACAAAAATTTGTATCAACTGCAGAAGAGGGGGCAGGATATCGCCCTGTCATCCAAAGAAATCCAGTTGATGCTGTTTTTCCTGGAAAATCCGAATCAAGTTTTTTCGAAGGAGCAGATTTATGCGAATGTCTGGAATGATGGGGAAATAGACAATAATCTGATCATGGTATACATCAGCTACTTGCGCAACAAAATCGAGGATGACTCAAAAAAGCCGCGTTATTTGAAGACCGTCTGGGGAATCGGCTACACATTCAGCCCGGACGGCGAATGAAATCAGAACAGATTCTCCAATTTTGCAAAGAAGATACCTAAGGATAAAAGATCGGCAGCTCCGCCTGGGCTCAAGTGTCTTTCTATCAATACCAGGTCATAGCTGTACAGCAACTCTTTCAGGTTTCCCTCGTGCGAATCTTGCAGGAGTTGTTTTGCTTCCAGTTTGACTGTCTGCCAGGCGCTGATGCCTCCGCGGTGGATGATATTGCCATCTTCGACTTGACTCATCAGCAGGAGCAGCGCCTTTAATAACAGCGTTTCAATGGGCTGACCTTTATTTGCTCTTAAAAAAGGCAAAATCAGTTCACTCAAGGCAGGGTAGCCGGCTTCGGCTTCGCCGCGGATGCCGGTGATACCATAGCTAAGGTATAATTTTTCTCCATAGGTCAAGGAGGTTTTGGCAGCGAGATCGGCAAAATCATCCGTAACCAAGCCGCGACTCATTTTTCTGGCATAGGAGAGCACTTCTTGTGTATCATTTTGTGTGAAAGGAGGCTGTAGACCACGACCGATGCATGCACCTGTTGCCCCCAAAAGTACAGCGAAAGAGAAGTTGGCCCCTTTGTGCGTGTTGATGTTTTTAGTGGCGGTCAGCATCGCTTTTTCAGCATGAACACCCATTGAGCGGACTTTATGAAATAACTCTTTTTCGGTCCCTACATGCTCCATGCCTAATTTTACGTATTGGTACAGGTAAGGGCTCAGGCTGACGATGCTGTCCATAAAAGTGAAGAAGTCCATGTCTGAGTGGGCACCGTTGTTGTTGCGATCGACCAGACCGGGTTTCGGAGTCAATGCAACTTCATAAAGGAGTGCTTTCTCGGCTTGTCCGGCAATTTCGATAAGCAACTCATTCATTGGTTTCAAAGTCAATTTTACGTTTCTCCATTTCTTTGACGATAAATTTCAGCGAGCGGTCCAAATGTTCATACGTTATGAGTTGGATCTGTAAGGCATCTTGCGTCTTCATACCACGATAAATCAACCAGTGCTCTGCTAATGCAAAGTCGCGTCGTTCTTTTGAACTGATCGAGATGTCCCTGAAGTACATCAAGTATTCCGAAAGCTTCAAAACGATGGATTTTAGTCGTTGCATCTGACTTTTATCGTATATGAATTCATTGAATTCCAAAAATTTCTGCTGCAATTCTTCTACTTTATCCTCTTTATTCAGCACTTCGCAATGTTCCAAATGCAGGCGCATCGCTTTGAAATCTTCGGCTGTCATCAGCTTCATGGCTGTTGTGGTAGCAAGGGTATCCAACGCTTTGCGGATATCGTAGATTTCGTACGCATCTTTGATGCTGATTCCTTTGACGACAACGCCGACTCCAGGGACGTGTTTCACTAAATCTTCTTCGGTCAATTTTTTCAGAGCGTAACGGATAGGTGTGCGGCTGATGTTCATGTTCTCGGAGAACTCTTTTTCATTGATGCGTTCTCCAGCTGGAATTTCACCCAAAATGACAGTTTTTCGGAAAGCCTCGTAAATCAGGTCTTTAAGCGGCATATTTTGGCTAAGGTCTAAATTTTTGCTGACTGCTTTGATTATAGTGCTCATCTTTTTCCCCTTCATCCTATTATTTTTTGGTTAACTATTGGTTAGTTCTAAATGAGAACGATTCCTTTTATACTAAAAAGCCGAGCAGAGTCGCCCGGCTTCCAGTCCTTATAAGGATTATACGTGTCTTTATTGCGGGATGTAAAGTGGCATTTGGCCGAACAATACGATTGTCACTAAGAAGATTACGAAAATTCCTAGTGCATATTTCGCAGATTCTTTCTGCCAAGCACCCATATCCAATCCAGTCAAACGAAGCAACAGGTAGATGAATGCTACCAATGGGCTCAACAAGTGGAACGCTTGACCCATCAGGGAAGCCAAAGCCATTTGCATGTTTGTGAATCCGTAAGAGCGACCAGCTTCCGCCAATACAGGCAAGACACCGAAGTAGAAGCCATCATTGGAGATGAAGAAAGTACCTGGTGCAGAGATAAGGGCGATGATGATTCCCCAGAAACCAGCCAATTGTTTAGGAATGATTGTTGCGAAGCTTTCTGCCAAGGCAGTAGCCATTCCGGAACCTTGGAACAAGCCCATGAATACGCCAGCTGCGAATACTAGGATAACTACTTGAACAGCGTCGCCGCCGTTTGCGCCGATACGGGAAGATTGGTCTTTAAGAGCAGGATAGTTGACCATCAAAGCGATACATGTACCAACCAAGAATAACATCAATGGTGGCATTGAGATAGCTTCGATAAATGATCCAGCAACCAACCAAGCGATCAGGCCGACTGTAAGGATGGCATTGAATACGAAGTTTTGCGGACGACGGATTTCTTGGGTTTCAGGGTCTGTAACAGTAGTCATTTCATCGATTTCTGCATCAGTCAATACTTTAACACCTAAGCGAGCGCGTTCTTTGCGGCCCATGTGCGGCGCAACCCAGAAAGTAACATACAGTAAAGCCAATACCATACCAGGAGCAAGGTAAGAAAGGATGCTTGCATCAACTTCCAGAACAGCCATTGCACGAGCAGTAGGACCGCCCCATGGAAGCAAGTTCATGATTGTGTTTTGCAGGATTACCAAAACAGCAAGGTTCATCAAGTTCATATTCAGTTTCTTATAGATAGGAATAAAAGCTGAACAGCAGATCAATGTTGTTGTAGTACCATCACCGTTTAAAGATACAGTTGCTGCAACGACTGCAGTTGCCATCAATACCTTCATCGGATCGCCTTTAGCGAAGTGAATCATTTTTTTAGTGATAGGGTCGAATAGACCAGTATCCAACATGATAGAGAAGTAAAGAATAGCAAACAATAACATGATACCTGTTTTAGAAGTTGTCGTTACACCCTCCAAAACAAATTCACCGATATTTCCAGAGGTAACACCCGTTGCCATAGCGATGAGCGTAAAAACAAGCGGGATGATAACTAAAGCGGTAAACGGTGACAATTTCTTTTTCATGATTACGAACATGAAGATCGCGATCATTGCATAAGATAAAACTGTAAGTAACATTTTTTTCTCCTTCCGACTATAAAAAAGTTTTTTTGAGAGGGCCCGATCACTTCGGTATTCATGCTATCAAGTGAACCTATTCACATTTTTTCTAATTTAAAAATCCCAAATATGATAGGGCTGGCTCTCTAAGAGCAATAATAGTTACTTTGCAAGTCAATTGAAAGCCGTTACTTTGAAAAAACACGAAAAACACACCTTATTTGAAGCGCTTTCTTAAATGCGACTTAACCAAATATTAAAAAAGTCTTAAACGGGTGAAAACGTTGATTTGGCAACGTTTTGGGTGTTTTAAGGTTTTTGAGAACATAAAAAAAACAATAATAAAGGCGTAATGGTCTGTTTTTAATGAGAGAAATTTCTATAATGGGATTAAATCCATAGAAAGGACGTGAGAAAATGTTTTTTTTCAAAGGTTTCTTTGGGAAGAAGGACACAATAGTACCAGTGCCAGTACAATCAGCAACTGTCTCTGCAAATGCACCCGTGAATGATCTGATAGAAATTCCAGCTTTTGTACCCACTGATCCGAATGAATATGAATTAGTAAGTGTCATCGCGACAGCAATCGCTGCAGGAGATCATCCTAAATCGCAGTTTGTGGTAAAGAATATTATGAAGCGTAATCCCGAGGCTCATCTTGTTTCGCTGATTTCCGCAAGCATTGCGGCAGGCACCATGCCTGAAAGTAAATTTGTCGTAAAAAAAATAAGTCAGGTTAAATAATAAGGAGGAATTATAAATGTTAAGAAAATTCAAGATTGCAATCGATGGTAAAGAATACTTAGTGGAAATGGAAGAAATCGGTGGCGTACAACAGCCCGTTCAAGCACCAGTTGCAGCAGCACCGGCAGCACCAGCACCAGCAGCGGCACCTGCAGAACAAGCAGCACCTGCACCAGTTGCAGCGCCAGTTTCAGCAGCTTCAGGAGACGCAATGACAGCACCGATGCCAGGAACAATCCTGAAAGTGTTAGTGAACATCGGCGATGAAGTAAAAGAAAACCAACCATTGATGATCCTTGAAGCAATGAAGATGGAAAATGAAGTTGTCGCAAACCATGCTGGTAAAGTAGCTGGCATCCATGTAAACCAAGGTCAAGTCGTAAATGCCGGCGATGCATTAATCACCATCGCATAATTTTTTATTAGGAGGAAGTGAATAAATGGAAACACTATTAGCAGGAATTACATCCATTACGATGGGCCAAATCGCAATGATGCTTATCGGGGCTGTCCTGATATATTTAGGAATCAAAAAAGAGTATGAACCTACATTACTTGTGCCTATGGGACTGGGTACCATCTTGGTCAACTTCCCAGGGACAGGTGTTCTGACCCAAATGGTCAACGGATCTGAATCAGAGGGTGTTTTGGATGTTCTCTTCAAAGCCGGTATCAGCACGGAGCTGTTCCCATTGCTTATCTTCATCGGTATCGGAGCCATGATCGATTTTGGACCGCTATTGCAAAACCCATTCATGTTATTGTTTGGTGCAGCCGCTCAATTCGGTATCTTCTTTACAATCGTAGTCGCTATCTTCTTCGGATTCGACATCAAAGAAGCTGCTTCAATCGGTATCATCGGTGCCGCTGATGGCCCGACAGCCATCTTCGTATCCAACCAATTGTCGCCTAATCTTCTGGGACCGATCACAGTTGCCGCTTATTCTTACATGGCGCTTGTTCCGATCATCCAACCGATCGCGATCAAAGCTGTCACAACCAAAGCAGAACGTCGCATCCGCATGACTTATAAAGCGGAAGGCGTATCCAAAATGACAAAAATTCTTTTCCCGATCATCATTACGATCGTTGCCGGTTTTATCGCACCAATTTCTCTTCCATTGGTAGGTTTCCTGATGTTCGGTAACTTGTTGCGCGAATGTGGCGTGTTGGACAGACTTTCATTGACTGCCCAAAACGAATTGGTCAACATCATCAGTATCCTGTTGGGACTTACGATTTCCGTCAAAATGCAGGCTGATCTGTTCTTGAATCTGCAAACATTGATGATCATCGCTTTCGGTTTGGTTGCCTTCATCATGGATACAGTCGGCGGCGTATTGTTCGCAAAATTGCTGAACTTGTTCAGAACCGAAAAAATCAATCCGATGATCGGTGGTGCCGGTATTTCCGCATTCCCAATGTCAAGCCGTGTTATCCAAAAAATGGCTACTGACGAAGATCCTCAAAACTTTATTTTGATGTATGCTGTCGGTGCGAACGTATCCGGACAAATTGCATCTGTTATCGCTGGTGGTTTAGTACTTGCCTTCTTTAGCTAAGAAGGTTCATTGAGAGGAGATATAATTATGGTTTTTGATCCAGAAGCTTTAAAAATTGCATTTGAATTGATGATTTTCGGTATGGGCGGCATCTTCCTGGTGCTATTCCTTTTGTATGTTGTATCGATTGTGTTGATCAAACGTTTTCCAGCCTAAAAATAAAACAAAGAAGGCTCACCTATGTACGAACTAAAAAGAATCTGGATAAAGCGTGTTCCAGCGGACAAAAAAGCTTGGGAAGATCTATTGGTCTTAGGCGGACTGGTCCCGGACGAGCAAGTCGACTACACAGTAGGTCTCTATGACCGAAACAAATTAGTCGCTACCGGATCGACTTATCAAAACATCATCAAACTAGTCGCTGTCGATCCTGAGTATCAAAGCGAAAATTTATTGACAAAAATCGTGATGGCTCTATCTTCCAAGCTTCACGATGAGGGCATTATCCACTTCTTTTTGTATACGAAGCCCTGCGTGGCGGTTTCCTTTGCATCTCTTGGTTTCAAAGAAATCATCCGCACAGACACGATTCTCTTTATGGAGCAAGGTTCTCCCGATTTTTCGGATTACTTGGCCTTGCTTGAGAGCCGCAAAAAGGATGCCGATCATGCGGGAGCCATCGTAATGAATGCTAATCCATTCACCAAAGGTCATTTGTACTTAGTCGAAACGGCTGCTGCGCAAGTTGATGTTCTCTATCTTTTTGTCCTCTCTGATGATCGCTCCGAATTTTCGACGGAAGAGCGATCAAAGCTTGTAGAGGCGGGCACACAGCACCTTCCGAATGTGGTTATCCTCCCGACAAGGGATTATCAAGTGTCATCCGCTACTTTCCCATCCTACTTTCTGAAGGATCAGGCGGTAGAAAGCATAGCCCGCGTACAGGCTGTGCTGGATGCAACCTTGTTCAAGGAGAGGATCGCGCCTGCTCTCCAAATCAAAACGCGCTTTGTAGGGGAAGAACCATTATCCCCCGTTACAGAGGTATATAACGAGAGTATGCGTGAGATTTTTTCTGATACGCTTGCCCTTAAAGTCGTTCCCCGGATCGAACTGGATGGGCAGGTCATCAGTGCTACACGTGTACGAAAAGCATTGAAAGAAGATGATTTTCAAACAATTAAAAAACTTGTACCACCAACAACTTATATTTATTTGGCAGAAAATTATGGAAAAGACAAATTTAGAGGTGAAAAAAGTGGAAATTAAAAAATATGCAGTAGCTGGAACGACTGAATCAAGTGACATCATGATCGTCGTAGAACCTAGCGATAACAATGAAGTTGCAGTGACACTGAATTCAAGCGTTGAAAAACAATATGGCGATCGTATCGAGGAAGTCATCATCGCAACACTTAAAAATCTTGGCATCACAAGCGCGAAAGTATCCGCTGTCGATAAAGGTGCTTTGGATTGCACGATTGAAGCACGAACAGTAACGGCCATTCACCGTGCTGCTGAAAAAGACGACTACAACTGGAAGGAGATGGACACATGGAACGTTTAAGAAGAACTATGATGTTTGTCCCTGGCGCAAATGCTGCAATGCTTAGGGATGCACCCCTATATGGTGCTGATTCGATCATGTTTGACCTGGAGGATGCTGTTTCTCTGAAAGAAAAAGATTCAGCCCGTACATTGGTGCATTTCGCATTGAGAACATTTGATTACAGCAAATCAGAAACAGTCGTACGTATCAACAGCTTGGATACAGTCGGAAAATTGGACATCGAAGCGATGGTTTTGGCAGGCGTGGATGTTATCCGTCTTCCAAAAACGGAAACAGCGCAAGACATCGTGGATGTAGATGAAGCGATCACTGAAGTCGAAACAAAATACGGCATCGAAATCGGCAGAACAAAAATGATGGCTGCCATCGAATCGGCTGAAGGCGTACTGAACGCCCGGGAAATCGCTAAAGCGTCCACTCGCTTGATCGGTATTGCTTTAGGTGCGGAAGATTACGTAACCAATATGAAAACAAAACGCTACCCTGACGGTCAGGAATTGTTCTTCGCAAGAAGTTATATTCTCCATTCAGCCCGTGCAGCCGGCATTGCAGCAATCGATACGGTCTACTCTGACGTTGAGAATGTGGGCGGATTCGCCCGTGAAGTTGAGCTTGTCAAACAGCTTGGTTTCGACGGAAAATCCGTCATCAATCCACGCCAAATTCCGATCGTCAACCATATCTATGCACCAACAGAACAAGAAATTCAACATGCTAAAGAAGTTATTTGGGCTATCAGAGAAGCTGAAGAAAAAGGTTCAGGCGTCATTTCCTTGAAGGGTAAGATGGTCGATAAACCGATCGTTGAACGTGCTGAACGTGTGATTGCTTTGGCTAAAGCCGCAAAACTTATTAGCGAGGAGGATATTTAATCATGACTGTCAATAAAGTTGGTAAAGATATACCTGAAATGTATGCTGCGCAATACGGTGTTTTCGATGGAGAATTAGCGAACATCAAAGATTACCAAGAATCCACCCGTAAAATCCATCCGGTGAAACCGCGCGACAAAAAATTGCTTGGGAGCCTTCGCGAAGCAATCGAAAAAACTGGCTTGAAAGACGGCATGACGATTTCTTTCCATCATCATTTCCGTGAGGGCGACTTCGTCATCAACATGGTAATGGATGAAATCGCCAAAATGGGCTTCAAAAACCTGACGATTGCACCAAGTTCGATCGCCAACATCCACGAACCGTTGATCGGACACATCAAAAAAGGCGTTGTCACAAACATCACATCAAGTGGTTTGCGTGACAAAGTCGGTGCTGCCATCTCTGAAGGCATTCTGGACAACCCTGTTGTCATCCGTTCCCATGGCGGCCGCGCAAGAGCGATTGTACGCGGAGATATCCATATTGACGTCGCTTTCCTTGGCGCGCCAAGTTCCGATGAATACGGCAATGTGAACGGCTCCCACGGTAGAACAGCTTGCGGATCATTGGGATACGCAATGGTGGATGCGAAGTATGCGGATCAAGTAGTCGTCATCACTGACTCATTGATGCCTTACCCGAACACGCCGATCAGCATCCCTCAAACGGATGTGGATTATGTGGTTGTAGTTGATGCGATCGGTGACCCTGAAGGAATCGCTAAGGGAGCAACCCGCTTCACGAAAAACCCTAAAGAGCTTTTGATTGCAGAATATGCAGCAAAAGTGATCACGAATTCGCCATACTACAAACAAGGTTTCTCTTTCCAAACTGGTACTGGTGGTGCTTCATTGGCTGTATCCCGTTTCCTGAAGGAAGCCATGGTTGAGGACGGCATCACAGCGAGCTTCGCTTTGGGCGGCATCACGAACGCAATGGTCGAATTGCTTGAAGAAGGCCTTGTCGAAAAAATCATTGACGTTCAGGATTTCGACCACCCATCCGCTATCTCATTAGGCAAAAATGCCAACCACTATGAAATCGATGCAGAAATGTACGCCTCTCCATTAAGCAAAGGTTCTGTCATCAACCAATTGGATACAGCTATCTTATCCGCTTTGGAAATTGATACTGATTTCAACGTGAACGTTATCACTGGTTCCGACGGCATCATCCGTGGCGCTTCCGGCGGTCACTCCGATACAAGTGCTGCCTGCAAGATGAGCCTGGTCATCTCCCCGCTGATCCGTGGACGTATCCCTACAATCGTTGATACGGTCAATACGGTTGTCACACCGGGTTCAAGCGTCGATGTAGTCGTTACCGAATTAGGTATCGCCATCAACCCTGCCAGAGAAGACCTGATCAAACACTTCAAGACATTGGATGTGCCTCAATTCACGATCGGTCAACTGAAGGACATCGCGTATTCCATCGTTGGATCTCCTGATCCGATCGAATACGGCGACAAAGTCGTTGCCTTGATCGAATACCGTGATGGCACGATAATCGATGTGGTAAAAAATGTCTAAACAAACCCTTTTTACCGAAGGAGAACGCGTTAATTTAGAAGAAATGTTGGCGGTGCGTGAAAAACGTGTCGCCATCCAAAGGGAACTATTGAGCAGCCAGAAAGATGACAGCCTCATGATGGCGCTCATGAATATTCCGGGTCCGATAAAAAACAATAAGCAGTTGGAAGCTGTCTTTACTGCGGTTCTGGAACGCATAGAGGAAGTGCTCGGCAATGATCTGCCGCAAGCTTCGCTTTACCGGAATCTGAAGACAGGTGCGGAATATTACATCCTTTCGCCATTGACGCCTGCGCAACTGAAGGAAAAAATGGTGATGATTGAAGAAACGCATCCTTTCGGCCGATTGTTTGACCTGGATGTTCTTTGGATGGAAGGCAATGATCTGAAGAGCATCAGCCGGACTGAGTTAGGACTGAATACAAGACGCTGCTTCATCTGCAATCGTGATGCAAAAGATTGCGGACGCAGTCGTCGTCACACCATTGAAGAGATGCAAGATGCCATTTCTAAAATAATACAAGAAGGAAGTGACCAATTACATGACTAAAGAAATCCGTTTTATGGAAACCGTCTTGCGTGATGGTCAACAAAGTTTGATTGCAACACGTATGCCACTATCAGATATGTTGCCGATCATCAAAACCATGGATGAAGCCGGCTACCACTCCATCGAAATGTGGGGAGGGGCTACCTTTGATTCTTGTATCCGTTATTTGAACGAGGATCCTTGGGAACGTCTGCGTACGATCCGTAAAGAAGTCAAAAATGCTAAACTGCAGATGCTTTTGCGTGGCCAAAACTTATTGGGATACAAACACTATTCCGATGATGTCGTCAGCGCATTCGTCGAAAAATCGATCCAAAACGGAATCGATGTTGTGCGTGTCTTCGATGCATTGAATGATCTGCGCAACCTGAAGACAGCCATCGATATCACCAAAAAGGCTGGCGGACATTGCCAAACTGCCATCTCTTATACAACCAGCGAATTCCACACGGTCGACTATTTCGTCGGTTTGACGAAGGAAATGGCTAAAATGGGCGCAGATTCCATCTGCATCAAGGACATGGCCGGCGTTTTGACGCCAGCCGACGCTTTCGAATTGGTAAGCAAAATCAAAGCAGCCGTTGATTTGCCTTTGGAAGTCCACACACACGCGACAAGCGGCATTGCTGAAATGACCTACCTGAAGGCTGTTGAAGCCGGTGCCGATATCATCGACACAGCCATTTCCCCATTTGCTGGCGGCACAAGCCAACCAGCTACGGAATCCGTCGCAATCGCGTTGGAAGGTCTGGGTTACAACACGGGTCTTGATAGGAACAAACTTGCAGAAATCGCCGATCACTTTGCACCGATCCGGGATCGTTTCCGCAACGATGGCATCCTGAACCCTAAAGTGAAGGACGTCGAGCCGAAAACATTGCTGTATCAAGTACCAGGCGGTATGCTTTCCAACTTGTTGAGCCAACTGACTGAACAAGGCCTGCAGGACAAATACGACGCTGTATTGGCAGAAGTTCCAAAAGTGCGTGCGGACTTAGGCTATCCTCCATTGGTTACACCGTTATCGCAAATGGTCGGTACGCAAGCCTTGATGAACGTCATCTCAGGCGAGCGCTACAAACTTGTGCCTAACGAAATCAAGGAATATGTAAGAGGTCAATACGGCAAACCGCCAGTAGCGATTTCTGCAGAAATCACGAAAAAAATCATCGGCAACGAAGGCATCACAACTGTGAGACCTGCCGATCTGATCTTGCCGCAAATGCCTAAATTTGAAAAAGAGATCAGCCAATACGCTAAATCCACGGAAGACGTCTTGATGTACGCTTTGTTCCCGCAACAAGCAAAAGACTTTCTTGGACGCAGAGAAGACAGATTCTACGATGTTCCATTACAGACAATCGAAGTTTCCATCGACGTAATCTAAATAGTTGAAATGCAAAAAGCTCCAAGCCTACCTTATCGGTGCGCTTGGAGCTTTTTTGGATTATTTCTGGGCATCCCAAATCTGTTTGGTTGAAAGGCCAGCAAGCAGGCGGCTGTTCTGGTTGCGTTTGATCAGATTATTGGTCCTGCGCTCCTCGTATCCGGAACAGATCAGCTTTTCTTCCTCCGACTCGGGCTGGATCAGCGGCATCACAAAGTCCGGATCCGAGCTGTCGGTGATGACGAATGTCAGGAAGGCGTAAGCGCAGATGCGGCTTTCACTGGTGCGGACGTCGGTGGCAGTAAGTTTGGCGAAGGCTTCCACGGATGTGTTTCCACAGCCGGAAACGTAAGCCTCGACATAGATGGCCTCATTTTTCTGGACGGGCTGGATGAAAGCGATCAAATCTACGGTCGCGGTGAAAGAAGGGCGCTTGACGAAGTTGAACACCGCCCTGCCGCAGGCTGAATCGAAGTGCGACATGATTTCGCCGCCAAACAGGGTATCTTTATCGTTCAATTCGCTGTAGGACACGAAAGCAGTGCGTACGTTCCGCGTCTGGTTGCATGACAGTTCTTTTTTTGTAGGGTTCATATCATCATTCCTTGTTTGGATTATTTTTTTTATTGTATCACAGCTTTTGGCTTCGAAAGCTTCTTCCGATTGCTTTTGCATTTTTCGACTGAGGGTTCTGATTTGTATCCGTTTGCATAACGTTATAAAATGGACACAAGAGATGCATTTCTGCCGAAAAGGAATGCGGCTTGCATCTGTCCGCCGAAACCAGCAGAAGAAAAGAGGGTTCGCCAATGAACAGAAAACTGATGCGCATGCTGATTGTTGCCGCTTATATTCTTCTCCCTGTGCTTATCGCCGCAGTATCCCTCAGGAATAGGAGCTTCCTTTCCGCAGGTCCGCCATTTCTTGGGATTGTATCCTATACTTGGCTTTTGACGGGCGTCATCATTGCATCCCGTCCCAGGTTCATTGAATACTACTTCAGCTTGGACAAGCTGAATCGATTCCACGCCATCATGGCCGTCGTTGCGCTGGCGATCGGAATCACACATAAACTATGGGTGACGCTTCTCTGGGGCTGGGCATACCGCTATTCGACCATCTTCGGGGACCTGGCCATCATCTTTTTTTTGACCATCGCTGTCCTTTCCGCTCTCGTCATGACGAACTGGTTCGGGCGAAAAAAAATCGTCAAAACGGCCAAAACTACCCTCAAAAAATACCCCATCGCCAACTACGAGAAAATGAAATTCGTCCATAATTTCAACATAATCGCCGCCACTTTTCTGGCTATCCATGTCTTGACCATGACCATTATTGTCCAGGGCGACTATCTTGCCGCCGCCATCCTAGGAGGCTACTTCGCTTTGGCTTTTAGCTTGTACATCAACCACAAATTCTTGAAGCCGATCAGACTCAAAAAAAATCTTTACACCGTCACCGCCACCAGACCGGAAAAGGGCAACGTCCTGGAAGTCCATCTGAAGCCGGATAGTGGCGAAATATTCCCTTATCGAGCCGGGCAGTTTGTCTTTCTGCGCCTGTATGACCCACAGTATTCACCGGAAGAGCATCCGTTCTCGCTGATCAGTGCTCCGCAGGATCGGGATAAGGTCGCATTGGCCATCAAGGATTCCGGGGATTACACGCACCGCTTCCAAACGCTGCAACCGGGAGTCAAAGCGTCGGTTGAAGGCCCTCATGGCGGTATGTGGCATGTCCAGGAAGGCATTCACGATAAAACGGTGAGTATGGTCATGTTTGCGGGAGGCATCGGGATCACACCGATGCTGGGGATATTGGAAAACAGTGCATACCTTCAGTTCCCGAACAAGACGGTACTGGTCTGGAGTCTGAAAGATCGTAATGAGTATGGTTTCACTGAAAAATTGCAGGCGTTTAAGGAAAAGCTTCCGGATTTCCGTTTGGTGCCATTCTTTGCCAATGAGAGCGGCTTTCTCGATGAAGGAAAAATCGATAAGATACTCAAGGACAATGAAATCCGATACGAGGCAGCCGAGTACTTGTTGTGCGGACCACCGCCATTCATGAATGCGGTCGAAGCAGCTTTGCTTAAAAAAGGTATTCCCAAAGATCGCATCCATTATGAAACATTTGGTTTATGATGAAGGAGGAAACGAAAATGACTAGAAGCAAATGGAGCCTGATGCTGCAAGCAGGGATAGCTGGCCTGTTGTTAGTCGCATGTGCGCCTGACACTGTCGAAGACAGCGAAACAACGAGTTCCGAAAGCGTATCGGTCAGCAGTTCGGCCGCGGAAATGCAAACCTTCACGCTTGAAGAACTCAGCCAATACACCGGCAAGGACGGCCAGCCTGGTTATGTTGCCGTCGATGGGGTAGTTTATGACGTCACAAACGTGGAAGCATGGAAAGACGGGGAGCATCAAATGGGATTGACTGCCGGCAATGAATTGTCGGAGGAGATCAATAGTTCGCCTCATGGCAAACAGGTACTTGAGGGATTGCCGATCGTAGGCGAGTTTGTCGAATGATTTTTTGGCGCACGTTTAGGCAAATAATATTCGGATATATAATTTGAGGCTGGGGTTTTGTCCCAGCCTCGTTTTCTATTTGGACGAATACTGTGACAAAAAAGTGACAAATTTTCAAGGCTTCTTTTTAGTGTCCAGGGGCTTTCTGAATCATTTCATAATTTTAAGAAATGGCTTCATGGAGAGGTTTCAAAGCGTTTTGAAAGCCTTATTTTATCCGTTATGGTTCGATGATTCAATTTTGAACAGAATCCGAACCTTTCAAAACAGGGTGAAAGTGCCTTCAATTTTTCTGATAAACTGCCTATACTTGTTCTTGAAGGAAAGACGGTGCAACTGTCTGTTCCAGAACTATTTTGAGAGGGGACAAATCATGAGAGTCGATTTAACTACTAAACCTTATAACTTGGATGCCGAGGGAATCAAGTGGGTCAAAGATACGATTGCAGGCATGTCTGTCGAAGAAAAAATCGGGCAACTGTTCATTAATATGGGTTCAGAACGCACGGAGGAATATTTGACTGGCGTATTGAACAACTATCACATCGGCGGAGTCCGCTACAATCCTGGTATGGCGGAAGAAGTTTACGAACAAAACAAAATTCTGCAGGAAAACAGCAAAATCCCGTTATTGATCGCTGCCAACACCGAAGCAGGCGGCAACGGCGCATGTAAAGACGGTACGTATGTCGGCGTTGAAGTGAAAATCGCTGCCACGAACGACACGAAGTACGCCTATGAAATGGGCCGCGTTTCCGGTGTCGAAGCTGCTGCTATCGGCTGCAACTGGAGTTTCGCTCCGATCGTGGACATCAACCGCAACTGGCGCAACCCGATCATCGCAACCCGTACATGGAGCGGCGATGTCGACAAAACCATCGCAATGTCGTTGGCATACATGAAGGGTATCCAGGAAAGCGGCATTGCACCAGCTGCAAAACACTTCCCTGGGGACGGAATCGACGAACGCGACCAACATTTGTCATTCAGCGTAAACCCATATTCCACTGAAGAATGGGATGCTACTTTCGGTAAAGTGTACGGCACTTTGTTCGATGCTGGTTTGCCTTCCATCATGGCTGGTCACATCTCCTTGCCTGAATACGTGAAATACTTCAACCCGGCAGCTACCGTACAAGAACAAATTATGCCGGCTACTTTGAACAAATACATCCTGACTGATCTGTTGCGCGACAAAATGGGCTTCAATGGCCTGGTCGTAACCGATGCCAGCCACATGGTTGCGATGACTTCCGCCATGAAACGCCAAGATATGCTGCCGACAGCTATCGCTGCAGGTTCCGACTTATTCTTGTTCTTCAACGATCCGGACGAAGATTTCCAATGGATGTTGGATGGATACAACAACGGCGTCATCACGGACGAGCGTTTGGAAGAAGCTTTGACGCGCATCTTGGGCACAAAAGCTGCTTTAGGTCTGCACAAAAAAGCGAAAACAGAAATCTTGCCGTCCAAAGAAGAAGCGATGGCTAAAATCGGCTTGCCGGAAAACAAAGCAATCGCAGTTGAGGTTGCCGACAAAGCGATCACTTTGGTCAAAAACAACCAAAACATCTTCCCGATCTCACCGGATAAAACGAAACGTGTCCTTTTGGTCAACGTTGAAGGCCATAAAGGCGGCTTCGGCGCAATGATCGGCGGAGAAGCTGTTCGTCCTGTCGATACATTGAAAGGTATTTTGGAAGCTGAAGGCTTTGAAGTCTCCATCTGGGAATCGACGGAAGAGCGGATCAACAAATTGCCGGAAGAAGAAAGAGCTGCTGCCGTTGCGAACGTGTACGCTCAAAAACGTCCGATCAAAGATTTGATTGCGGCCTACGATTTGGTCATCAACGTAGCTTCGGTACAACCGAATACGGATCAACGCATCCAATGGCCAGCTTCAAAAGGAACACCGGACATTCCGTTCTATGTCCATGAGATCCCGACAATCTTTGTATCTGTGCAAGCACCGAATCACTTGGCTGACGTGCCGCAAGTACAAACATACATCAATACATACGATTCAAAAGACTTCACACTGCAAGCTCTTGTCAACAAAATGGTCGGTCGTTCTGAATTCACCGGTGTGTCTCCAGTTGATGCATTCTGCGGATTCTTAGATACGCGCTATTAACCGATAAGAAAAGCTGAACGGGTTCGTTCAGCCCTGAAAGAAATTTAGGAAATCTGTCCGACTGAGCATCGAAGAGCGCAATAGGACAGATTTATCTAATTTCCGAAGGGCTAACCCGTGAAGCTGGACATCATTTTAGATGCATGAAACAAGTTACAAACTTGTGAAACACGTATGGTGATGCACTTTTGAGTTGAAAAAATTTTATAAATCCCTATATGTTAAGAAAAAAACTTCACAAGTCCGCGCTACGCGATCTTGTGGAGTTTTTTGCGTTTTTTCCAGTATTGATGCACCATCCCGCCAATCACCATTCCCGAAAACTTATTTGCAAGTGCTTGTCAGGGGTGATAAAATGAAAGAAATTTCATTTATCAAAAATGAATACTAGAGCCTGAAAATGGCCCGAATGCGTAAAGCCAGAGGAGGCAACACGATGAATAACGAATTGAAGGAAAAGATTCTGAAGATTATCGAAAAGAACAACAAATTGACTGATGAAGAAGTGGCGGTCATGCTAGGTGTTGAAACAGAAGAAGTGGCGATTGCTGTGAAAGAACTGGAAGCGGACAAAATCATCTGCGGCTACCATACTTTGATCAATTGGGACAAAACGGGCGATGACGAAGTTTCTGCTATCATCGAGTTACGCGTAAACCCACAAAGAGGCTCCGGCTTCGACCGTATCGCTGAAAAAGTTTACCAATTTCCAGAAGTGGAGACCGTTTTCCTGATGTCCGGTGGCTTCGATTTTATGGTGCAATTGAAGAAAGCTCCGATGAAAGAGATCGCACTATTTGTTGCGAAACGTCTTTCCGTCATCGACGAAGTACAATCAACCACTACTCATTTCGTATTGAAACGTTATAAAGATCATGGCACGTTGTTCGTGGATGAGGGTGACGACAAACGGATGGTGTTGACTCCATGAGAAATCCGATAAATGCTAAGGTGCGGGAAATCAAACCTTCCGGCATCCGGAGATTTTTTGATATTGCGAATGAGATACCCGGAGTGATTTCGTTGGGGGTAGGTGAGCCTGACTTTGATACCCCTTGGATTGTGCGTGATGAAGGCATGTACACCCTTCAAAAAGGACGCACCTTTTATACTGCCAATGCCGGTTTGGCCGAACTGCGTCAGGAAATTTGCCGATATTTGGAACGGCGCTACAATCTTCACTATTCTCCTGAGAATGAAACCATTGTTACAGTGGGCGGAAGCGAAGCCATCGACTTGGCTTTACGGGCCATGTTGGATCCGGGTGATGAAGTCATCTATGCGGAACCGTGCTATGTTTCCTACCTGCCATGCATCGTGCTGGCTGATGGGGTTCCCGTCGCCATCCCGCTGCAGGAGAAAAACCAATTCCGTTTGATGAAAGAAGAGCTGGAAGCAGCGATCACTCCGAAAACGAAAGTACTGATCCTTTCTTATCCCAATAATCCGACCGGCGCCGTTATGTCCAAAGAGGACTTGGAGGCAATCGCTGAAGTCATCATCGCTCACGATCTTTTCGTCATCACTGATGAAATCTACAGTGAACTATCCTACAATGGACATCACGTCAGCATTGCATCCTTACCGGGAATGAAGGAACGGACTGTGTACATCAACGGCTTCTCAAAAGGGTACGCGATGACCGGTTGGCGTTTGGGCTACGCAACTGCTCCACCGATCATCATGGAACAGATGATCAAAATCCATCAATTTGCCATTATGGCTGCACCGACGACAAGCCAATACGCGGGTATCGTTGCGTTGCGGAATTGTGATGATAATGTAGCGGAGATGCGTGAAAGCTACAATCAACGTCGCCGCTACTTAATGAAAATCCTAAAAGATTTGGAATTGCCATGTTTTGTGCCTTATGGTGCCTTTTATATCTTCCCGAACATAACCGAGTTCGGATTGAGCTCGGAAGAATTCGCTACCCGTTTGGTTCTTGAGGAGAAAGTGGCTGTTGTGCCCGGCTCGGCCTTCGGAGAGAGCGGAGAGGGCTTCATCCGTATTTCCTACGCTTATTCAATCGAAGAGCTGAAAGAAGCTTTCGAACATATAAAAAGCTTTATCGAACGCCTACGTGCAGAGAAAAAAAGCAACCAATAAGAAGAAAGACTGCATAATTGCGTTCGTACGCAACTTTTGCGGTCTTTTTTCTCTATACTATGCGGGAGAGCGGTTTAGGCGTTTATTTTGTTGAGTATCGAAAGAATGGCCATGTATCAGGCTTTTTTTACATTTTCAAAATTTTTGAATAATAACTGTTTACAAAATATACCCTATGGGGTATTATAGGTCCATAAGCGATTGATACTACTTACGAAAAAGGAGCCAAGTATGCTATTTAATTTATTCAACAGTCTGCCTTCAATATCCACTAAGGAATTGGAAGCTAAATTAACCGAGAAACCACAAATAATCGATGTGCGTGAACCGAACGAATTCATCGGAGGACATATTCCCGGAGCAAAAAATGTTCCGTTGAGAAAAATGGAGGCATATACCCCCAAGGGTAAGGTGTACGTAATCTGCCAATCAGGTGCACGCAGCAAACGTGCAGCGACTATCTTAAAATCCAAAGGCTACGATGTAGTCAATGTCAAAGGCGGCATGTCCGCATGGTCAGGCCCTACAAGAGGAGGAAAACTATGATGAAAATTGTTATTATCGGTGGAGTGGCGGGCGGGATGTCCGCTGCAACACGGTTGAGAAGATTGAATGAAGATGCAGAAATCATCGTATTGGAAAAAGGACCTTTCGTTTCCTTTGCCAATTGCGGCTTACCATACTATATTTCGGGTGATATCCAAGAACGCAGCGATCTTTTGGTTCAAACTCCTGAACAACTGCGCGCACGTTTTGACTTGGATGTCCGTCCTTTCAGCGAAGCAATCGCAATTGATGCGGATAAAAAAGAAGTGACAGTGCGTTCAAAAGAGGGCGATTATCAATTGGCTTACGATAAAGTCATTTTGTCTCCAGGTGCGAAACCATTCGTTCCACCGGCAGAAGGCCTATCCGAGGCCAAAAACGTCTTTACAATGCGCAATGTACCGGATGTGGATGCTGTCACAGGATTCATCCTTGAAAATAACCCGAAAAAAGCGGTTGTGATCGGAGCAGGATTTATAGGCCTTGAAATGGCTGAGAGCTTAGCCCACCGTGGTTTGACTGTTACAATCGTCGAAAAAGCACCGCATGTCCTTCCTCCTTTCGATGAAGAAATGGCTGCCTACCTGGCGGATGAGTTGAGAGCAAATGGTGTTACGCTGTATACAGGCGTTGCCGCTACGGCTTTCCAAAATGAAGGTAAAACGATTGTTCTTGAAAATGGCGTGACACTGGAAAGCGATTTGACGATCATGTCAGTCGGCGTCCAACCTGAGAACAGCCTGGCAATCGCTGCAGGTATCGAAACGGGCATGCGCGGCGGTATCCTGGTCGATGAGAACTATGAAACAAGCAAAAAAGACATCTATGCAGTCGGGGATGCAATCATCGTGAAGCAACAGATCACCGGTGAAGACACCATGATCGCTTTGGCTTCACCTGCGAACCGCCAAGGACGCCAAGTAGCCGATGTCATCAGCGGCTTGAACAGAAAAAATAAAGGCAGCATCGGAACTGCAATCGTCCGGGTATTCGGCTTAGCCGGAGGTTCCACAGGTCTGAACGAACGCCAATTGCAGCTGTCAGGAAAAGAATATGCAGTCGTGCACATCCAAGGAAAGAGTCATGCCGGCTACTATCCGAATGCATCAGCAATCGTCCTGAAATTGCTTTTCCATCCGACAACCGGTGAAATTTACGGAGCGCAAGCTATCGGTGCGGATGGCGTAGACAAACGCATCGACATCATCGCTACAGCAATCAAAGGCAATTTAACGGTCCACGATCTGCCAGAATTGGAATTCACATACGCACCTCCGTTCGGTTCAGCCAAAGATCCAGTCAATATGGCCGGCTACGCAGCCATGAACATCATCGAAGGCGTTTCTGAATCCATCCAGTGGTATGAATTGGAAAAGTTGCAGGAAGCAGGCTATCAACTGTTGGACGTCCGCGGCGAGAGCGAAATTGCCAGACTCGGTGCCTTGGAAGGGGCCATCAATATCCCTGTCGACGATTTGCGTGCCCGTATCGGGGAATTATCGAAAGAAACACCGATCATCGTCAGCTGCCTCAGCGGTCTGCGCAGCTATATCGCTGAACGAATCTTGAAGCAAAATGGATTTACAGTCAAAAATTTAGATGGTGCATTCAGCTTATATGCAACCGTCAGACCAGAAAAGGTGGTAAAATAAAATGTATCAATCAATTACAATGCCGGAATTCGAACAATTATGGAAAAAAACTCCTGTCAAACTAGTGGACGTACGTGAAGATGACGAATTTGCACATGCACACGTTGATGGCGCCATCTCTATGCCTTTGAGCGGTTTAGAAGACACTGCGGACCAACTGGATAAGGACGAAAATTACTATGTTATGTGCCTGAGCGGTGCTCGCTCAACTGCAGCTTGCCAATATCTTGCTTCAAAGGGCTACAAAGTAACGAACGTAATGGGAGGCATTTCGGCCTGGAGGGGTGAAGTTGTGTGAACCAATACAACAAAAATATAATCAATCGCATGAAGCGTGCGGAAGGGCAAATGCGCGGTATACTCGCCATGATGGAGGACGGCAAAGACTGTTCTGATGTCGTGACCCAATTATCCGCAGTCCGATCCAGTATCGATCGCGCAATGGGTATCATCGTTGCGGAAAATCTCGTCGCTTGTGTGAATGATCAGGAAAAGGACGGCATCTCAAAAGAAGAAAGCGTCCAACAAGCAATCAATCTGCTTGTGAAGAGCAGATAGAGCTTTGGATGCACTGTGGTCGCGAGCGACCAAGTGTATCATGTCTCTAAGCGATTAAAAATCGCGAGAGCCATGACAAATCCCGGGTAGAAATCGAGCACTAAGAGGATATTACGAGAACGGCCGTTTTTTGGCCGTGACGTAATATTAGCTTAGGTGGAGATTTCTGGGAATCAGAACGCATTTGCGAGAGCGCGTGACGAATAATAGAAGAGAGGGCTGGTCTCATATGAGACCAGCCCTCTTTTTGCGAGGAGAGCGATGATAGCGAGCTCTGGTTGTCCGATTCAGTCGGATTATCGGACAACCTCTGGGTAAGCACCCTCAGCTCCGGCGAGGATCCACCCGCCGGAGGATACCGGTAACTTTCAGCCCCACCTCCTGCCAAACTTCTCCCATCGGAGGAAAAAAAACAGAATGTTTTCCGAACTCCGGCGAAGCCTCCGTTCACCGGAGTACACATGCAAAACACTAAACTCCGTATGCCTGCGCACAATTATTTTGTCTCCATTCCCCATTCTGATACACTGAACATGAAGAAGTTTTTTTATATTCTGGATGGACATAGCTGCACTATCAGAGAGGGTGTTTTCAGTTGGACAAAATCATAGAAGTCAGAGGCTTATCAAAGCGTTTCGGAGATGTACAGGCGGTCAAGAACATCGATTTCCATGTGAATGCCGGTCAGCTTTTTGCATTTTTGGGACCGAACGGAGCAGGCAAGTCAACGACGATCGATGTCATTTGTACACTGCTGCAGGCCGACAGTGGGGAAGCCAGGATCAACGGGTATACTTTGGGAAAGGATGACTTTGCGATCCGCTCCGATATAGGCGTCGTTTTCCAAACAAATTTATTGGATAAACTGTTGACCGTAAAGGAAAACCTTGAGGTGAGGGGGAGTTTTTACGGACTGTCCAAATCGGAATGGGAACCGGCTTTTCTTCGAGCGACTCAGGCTGCTGGAGTAACGGAGTTTTTGGATAGGCCGTACGGAAAGTTGTCCGGTGGGCAGAAGCGGCGAGCGGATATCGCGCGGGCTTTGATCAACACGCCAAAGATTCTCTTTTTGGACGAACCGACGACGGGCTTGGATCCCCAAACCCGTAAGAATGTTTGGGATACGATCCGGAAACTCCAGGCGGAACATGGGATGACGATTTTTCTGACGACGCATTATATGGAGGAAGCGGCCAGCGCAGATTATGTCGTCATCATCGATGAAGGCGAAATCATCGCGGAAGGGACTCCGGATGCGTTGCGGGAAAGATACAGCTCTGATGTATTGAAGATGCGGACCGGAACAGTTTCCGAAGTGAGCCGTATTTTGGATGCGCATCAGATGCAGTATGAGTTGCAAAAAGATCTTTTCCGTGTGAAATTAGCTAAAACATTGGATGCGTTACCCATTCTGGAGCAATGCAAAACTTATCTGACTTATTTTGAAGTGGTGGCGGGTTCGATGGATGATGCCTTCATTGCGATCACAGGAAAGCAGGTGCAGGAATGATACCGATTGTCGGACGCAACATCAAAATATTTTTCAGGGACAAGGCGAATGTCTTCTTTTCCTTGTTGGCAGTGCTGATCATCATCGGACTCTACGTTTTTTTCCTGGGCAAGAATTTGACTAGTGGTTTAGGGGATTCGCCAGGTGCTCAGTACGTCATGGATAGCTGGATCATGTCCGGTGTCATCTCGGTTTCCGGTGTGACGACGACGATGGGGGCATTCGCCGTCATGATCGATGACCGGGCCAATAAAATTTTGAAGGATTTTACGGTATCACCGATCCGTTCGAGCAAATTGGCGGCAGCCTATATCCTGAGTTCGGTGGTTGTTGGTTTCATCATGAGTCTCGTCACGTTCGTGTTGGCCGAAGCTTATATCTTCCTGAATGGTGGGGAATTGTTGGCTCCGCTCGCCATACTGAAGATGCTCGGCCTGATCCTGCTCACCGTGTTGACGAGTAGTGCAATGGTCTATTTTCTGACCTCTTTCTTCAATAGCCAGAACGCTTTCGCGACTGCCAGCACGATTCTTGGCACCATCATCGGCTTCCTTGCCGGGGTGTACGTGCCGATTGGGCAGTTCTCGGATAATGTGCAGACGATCATCAAACTGTTTCCGATGACCTATTCGGCTTCTTTGATGAGGCAAGTGATGATGGAGGAACCTTTGAAAATCTCGTTCGAAGGCGCTCCGGTTGAAGCGTTGGATGCCTTCAAACTGATGATGGGCCATACCATCCGCTTCGGGGAATCCGCAGTGACTCCCTTCACCAGTATGCTGATTCTGATCGCCACCGCATTGTTGCTTTACGGTCTGTCCATCCTGAACATATCCAGAAAAGCGAAATAAGCAAAGAACCGACGGCCTCTCAATGAGCGCTGTCGGTTCTTTTGTGGTTAAAACAGATTTTTGATCTTCTCGATATTTTTGATGATGACGGATGTGGTGCCATCAGGATTATTGATGAATTCCACGACATCCGGGTCTTTGTAAAGCTCCAGTGGAATGCTGATCTCGATGCCGTTATCGAGCCGGAATTTTTGTTTGGAATATTTTGGGCCGGCGACGGCAGCTTCCGCCGGGGCCCGATCGACATAACCCAATTCTTCGACCTGCTCGAAATATTTCTGCTTCTTGGCGAAGTTATCGCCGAACAAGGCTTCAGCGATTTTTTCGTTATCGATGAGATTATCTTCCTGCATGCTCGTGACGATGGCTTCCTTCGTTTCGGCCAATACTTGGAATTCTTCGTCGTTGAAGGCTTTGCTGGTCTTTTGGACAGCCTTTTTGATGATCGAGATGTTCTCCTTCAGGCTCGGTTTCGGTGTATCCTCCAGGAACATTTCCGTGAAGTAGTTCACCTTTTCACCGAGTTCTGCGATCATGTGTTTTTTCTCGATGACATGGTATACCATCTGCTCCAAATTCACGACAAGGCCTTCCTGGATAGCTTGTCTTTGCGAAGGCAGGATGGCACGGTTCAGGATGATCTGGTTGGTCAGAATATCCCCTTCATACGAAACAAAGTGCGTATAGCTGTCTGAGTAATTCAGCTTGAATACCCCAAGGCATGGCACTTCATCCAATTCAAAATGCGCGATCAGCAGATCCGCGGGCGGGATTTCGGGATTCAATTTGGTCACATTGAAGAATTTTTCCGACAAGGCTTTCGTGCCTTCGACGAAATCGCTTTGGCAATTCTTGATCAGGGCAGTCATCTGATTGTCCTCTTCCAAAATCCCGTCCTTCATGCTGTCTGAATCTTCGACCTTTGCGACCATGGCTTCGATATATTCGATCATCATGCGTTCGGATGTATCCAGGCCGGCATAGGAAAAAATCGGTTCATTCGTGTTGATGTCCAAAATGTGTAAAATGGCTTCTTTAATGCGTATCAATTTTGTCAACCTCCGTTTTCGTTCACGCTTATCAGTATCCCACAAAATCGTTCTTCGGACAAAGTAAAAATATCAGCTTTCTATTTGTCCGGCCATCGCATATAATGATGTTATTTGAAAAAAAGTAAAGGAAAGGAGGGATGGAATGTCTCACTATAAATCCGGGGTGCTATTCACCGTTGTGGGTGCTTTGTTGTGGGGGATTTCGGGCACCAGTGGGCAGTTTCTGCTGCAGCAGCGCGGGTTGACATCCGGCTGGTTGGTCGCTGTCAGAATGCTGATGGCCGGTTTGATTTTGTTGATGTTGTGCTACAAAAAAGAAAAAGAGGCTATCTTCCGGGTCTGGAAAGATAAGCGGGACCGCAGGGATTTGTTCCTGTTCGCGTCTTTGGGTCTGTCCTTTTGCCAATACACGTATTTTGCTACAATCAGTCATTCAAACGCAGGAACAGCTACAGTCCTGCAATTTTTGGCTCCGGTTCTGATCATGATTTACCTTTCCGTCAAGAACAGAAAATTACCGCGGCCAGCTGAATTAACAGCCATCACCTTTGCGGTCGCCGGCATTTTCCTGTTGGCCACACATGGCCGATTTGATAGTCTGGCCATATCACAGGAGGCATTGATTTACGGCCTCTTGTCGGCTGTTTCTGTCGTCATCTACAATCTGCAGCCTGCCCGGCTCATCAAAACTTATGGAACGCTGCTGTCGTTGGGGTGGGGGATGCTGATAGGTGGCATTCTGCTTTCGTTAGTGTATCAACCTTGGCGGATCATCGGTACTTGGGACCTTGCAGCATTTGCAGCATTGCTGGTCATCATCATCTTTGGGACGGTGATTTCTTTCAGCCTCTATCTGGAGGGCGTACATCGTATCGGCGCAACAATCGGAAGCCTACTTTCATCGGCCGAACCGCTTTCTGCAACGTTCCTTTCCGTTTTTTGGTTAGGGACCAGTCTGCACTGGACGGATCTGGTCGGTATCGTGTTGATTCTTTCAACCGTATTCCTGTTGACGTTGAAAACAAAACCGATAAAAGCAAGCGAGATTATCCAAACCGAGCCGAATATCTGAATATCAAGGAAAACGTGAGGCTTTTTGGCATCACGTTTTTTGCATTCCATAGCGTCATAATTTCTAAATACAGGCATTTGTTCTATAATGAAGATAGGTAAATGTCAGGTTATGAAGAGGGTCAAATCAGAAATGAGGGGATCATAGTGAAAAAAACGAAGATAGTCTGCACAATCGGACCAGCCAGCGATTCCGTCGATGTGCTGGTAAGGATGATGGACAGCGGCATGAATGTAGCACGTTTGAATTTTTCGCACGGTGCACACGATACGCATATGATCAGCCTGAATAATGTCAGGGAAGCTGCACGATTGGCGAACAAAAATATAGGTATCATGCTGGATATCCAAGGCCAGAAAATCCGCACAAATAAGATGACCGATGACGCCGTTACCTTGGTTTCCGGGGAGTCGGTAACCATCAGCATGAAACCTGTGCTGGGAACAAAAGAAAAATTTTCTGTCACCTATCCTGAGCTGATCAATGATGTGACGATCGGCATGCATATTTTGATCGATGATGGCTTGTTGGTTCTGGAGGTTACGGACATCGATTATGAAGCTAAAGAGATCATAGCGATTATCCAAGTGGGCGGTACCCTGAAGAATTCAAAAGGTATCAATGTGCCGGAAGCCAAGTTCAGTATGCCGGGGCTGACGGAAAAAGATGCTGCGGATATCCGCTTCGGTGTTCAGCAAGGAGTGGACTTCATCGCTGCAAGCTTTGTCCGAAGACCTGATGATATCCTGGAAATTATCGAAATCCTTGAAGAAATGGATGCGACGGACACGCAGATCATCGCCAAAATCGAAAACCAGGAAGGCGTCCAGAATGCCGAAGAGATACTCAAGGTGTGCAGCGGCCTGATGGTGGCGCGCGGCGATTTGGGTGTGGAAATCAACGGAGGCGACGTCCCAATCGTACAGAAAGACCTGATCCGGAAATGCAATCTGGCAGGAAAACAGGTCATCACCGCCACGCAGATGTTGGACTCCATGCAATGGAATCCGCGTCCGACAAGGGCAGAAGCGAGCGACGTCGCGAACGCCATATTTGACGGAACAGACGCAGTCATGCTTTCCGGCGAATCTGCTGTCGGCCAGTACCCAGTCGAAACTGTCGCGATGATGGCGCGTATCGCGGAACGGACGGAAGAAGCTCTTGAGGCAAATGGCGGCAACCTGTCCGCATTGTCTATGTTCGACAAGGCCTCCGTTACCGAAGCGATCAGCCAAGCTGCAGCCCGCACGGTCATGAATTTGGGCATCAAGACCATCGTAGCGGCAACCAGCTCCGGGCATACGGCCCGGATGATCTCAAAATACCGCCCGAAAGCGAATATTTTGGCTGCAACCTACAGCGAAAGGGTGCAGAGAGGGCTGACGCTTGTCTGGGGTGTGCAAGCTTTCGTCATTGCAGAGCCTGAAAATGTTGACGATATGCTAAATAATGTAACCGCATTGGCGAAAGAAAAGGGCTTCGCGCAACCTGGAGACGCCATCGTCATCACTGCTGGGACGCCGATAAGAGAAAGCGGCACGACCAATTTAATGAAAATCGAACGCATACCTGATTGAATGCAAAACACTGAGTAGATCGGTTTTTTGTATTGGGATTGGATTTATACTAAGAGATTCCACCGCCAAACCACAGAAAGAGGCAGCCTCATTTCGAGGCTGCCTCTTTCTGTCAATGATTGATCACGAGATGATCTGGTAGTCTTCTAATTTTGTCTTGACTGCTTCGATATGCTCTTTCACGCGTTCCGGTGCTGGTCCGCCGGCTACATTTCTGCGGATGACGCATTCCTTCAGGTCGACCTTCTTATAGATGGTTTCGTCAAAAGCATCCGAGTGTTTTTTGTACATCTCCAACGGGAAGTTTTCCAGCGTAAGGTTCTGTTCTTCACACTCTTTCAGGATGTTTCCGGTGATCTGGTAAGCGTCACGGAAAGGGATACCTTTTTCGACAAGGTAATCGGCGCAGTCGGTGGCATTCAGATAGCCTTTTTGTGAAGCCGTCAGCATGGCTGCTTCCATCACGTCCATATCGTTCAACATTGCAGGCAGGATTTCCAAACAGAAGGTCACTGTGTCGATCGCTTCGAACAGCAATTCTTTTTCTTCCTGCATGTCTTTGTTGTATGCGAGCGGCAAACCTTTCATCAAAGTCAATACGCCCATCAAATCGCCGAAGACACGGCCGGATTTTCCACGCAACAATTCCGCGATGTCCGGATTTTTCTTCTGCGGCATGATGCTGGAGCCGGAAGAGAACGTATCCCGGATTTTCACAAAGCCGAATTCCTGTGATGACCAGATGATGACTTCTTCAGCCAGACGGGAAATGTGGACCATGATGATCGACAGATCCGCCAACATTTCTAAGGAATGGTCGCGATCGGATACGCCATCCAAACTATTCCGGGAAAAATCCTTGAATCCGAGTGCTTCAGCAGTGAAGGCGCGGTCCAACGGAAGAGTTGTAGTCGCAAGCGCGGCACTGCCCAGCGGCATATAATGCAGAACCCGTTCTTTGGCATCATCCAAACGAGACTTGTCCCTCAGGAACATCTCCGTGTATGCCATCAGGTGATGGGCAAAAGTGATCGGTTGTGCACGTTGCAGATGGGTGTAACCTGGCATGATCGTTTCCAGATGCTCTTCGGCTTTTTCGCTCAATGCGAGGGAAACGTTGGCAGTAAGACTGGACAGGTGCTCCAACGCAGATACAGAATACAATTTCAAAGCAGTCGCTACTTGATCGTTACGGCTTCTTCCTGTGTGGACTTTTTTGCCGATAGCGCCAAGGCGACGCGTCAGTTCTGCTTCCAGGAAGCTGTGGATATCTTCTTCCGAGAAATCGATGGTCAGATCGCCATCCTGCAGTTCATCATTCATTTTGCCCAGTTCATTGACGAGAGCATCCGCTTCTTCGCGGGGAATGATTTCGGTTTTGCCCAACATTTTTGCGTGAGCGATACTTCCGGCGATATCGGCATAGACCAGACGGGCATCCGCATCGATGGATGAATTGAATTCAAATGCCTTTTCATTCATGGAACCGTGATAATTATTTGACCAAATTGCCATAATTTCCTCCTCGGCAGGGTGCTTAACTTTAGGTGGATCAATACACTGCAATCCCTGGCTGTTTTAATAGTGTTTTAGTACGTTTCTGTGTTGCTGCTTTTTTCTTTTGCTTCCGTCAATTGTACAATTGTTTCGAACGCAACTTCAATCCCTTTTTGCAATTGCGCATAATCCGTCCATTCTTCCGGTGTATGGCTGATGCCATCTTTGCTGGGAACGAAAATCAAGCCTGTTTCAGTGAAATCCGCGAATATCATGGCGTCATGACCGGCACCGCTGACCATTTTCCGATAGCGCAGACCCATTTTTTCGCAATTTTCGATCAGCAAGGTTTGGATATCCGCTGACATCTCGACCGGCTCCGCATAGAGTAACTCCTCGGTACTGAAAGAGATGCCGGGTATTTTCACATCAGCCACAAGCTGCTCGATTTTCTGCAGGATGCGCTGGATGGTATCGCTATGGGCGGAACGGATATCCACCGTAAAAGTAACCTGATTCGGGATGACATTGGCTCCGTTTGGGAGGACGTTCAGTTTTCCGACAGTCAAAACCGGCCTATCAGGTTCATCCAATACCATTCCCGGCAGTTCCTTCAATATCGATACCGCCCCCGCGAGGGCATCAGCACGACCTTCCATAGGAGTCGTTCCCGCATGGCCGGATTTCCCTGTCACTGTGATGCGAATTTCGGTCATACCGACAATCATCTCTACGATACCCACATCCTGAGCTGCTGCTTCCAATAAAGGACCCTGTTCGATATGCAATTCCAGAAAGGCTTTTACATCCTTTCCGGTGCGCTGAGCCGAGCCGATTTCAGCAGCGTTGAAACCCATTTTTTCCATTGCTTCAGCTGCGGAAAGGCCGGTATTGTCCTTCATTTCGTTCAAATCTGCAAGAGTGATTTGGCCGGCTATCATGCGGGAACCCAGCACGCCGCCTCCGAAGCGAGAACCTTCTTCTTCGATCATGGCAATGACTTCGAGCGGGTATTGAGGTTCGAAGCCATAATCCCTGAACAAAGCGGCTACTTCGAGTCCGGTGACGATGCCAGCAGGGCCATCGAAAGAGCCTCCATTCGGGACACTATCAAAATGTGAACCGATGATGACCGTAGGCGCATTTTTCAAGGCACCTTCCATTCTTCCATAAATGTTTCCGACGGCATCTTCCCGTACAACCAGGCCAAGGTTATTCATTTCTTGTTTGATGTAATGGCGGGCTGCTGCATCTTCCTTACTATAGGAAAGTCTGGTCGTTCCGTGCCCAGGAGTTGAGGTAAAACGTGCAAGTGACTCGATGTGGTTCTCGATGCGGTGTTTATTTGCCTTAAACATAATTATTTGTAGGTCTCCCTTCTTAATGCTGCCTATTTATAAGGCTACATGCAAATGCGGACATTCTCATTTTTTTTTAATTTCATTTTCTATATTGAATCCTAGAGCAAAAATAACCAAAAAGCAAGATAAATCAAGGTTTATCATAATAAACGGAGCATAAAAATGAACAGGGCTACTGAAAACTGCCGCAAATCGCGATTGACAGAGAGACAACAGCACGTTACAATATCATTAATTTATTTTTAAATGTGAATTTGATGAAAAAAGTATTGGGAAGTAATGAAATAAGCAGTGGGATGAGAAGAATCTACAGCTGTATGATCATATAGATATATGTTGCGGGAAAGGAAAGCTTGTACCTGGAAAGTGTCCGTGAAGCATGGCCACACTTCATTAGAAAAAATGTGACGGGAGGAATAATGGGTGAAACCGATTATAGGAATTGGAGGCAACCATCTGACTACTGAACTCGGAAATCAGATGGAAAAAACATATACACCGCAGGGATTTATTGATGGTGTACAAGTAGCAGGAGGAATTCCGCTTGTGATTCCGATCAGCGATCCAATGGATGCAGAGCACTATATAAACGCCGTGGATGGATTGATTTTGGCGGGCGGTCAGGACGTATCTCCTATTCTTTATGATGAGGAACCGACACATCGCTTGGGTGTCACGCATCCGGCAAGGGATGCTTTTGAGATTGCATTGGCCAGAGAGGCATACAATCAATGCAAACCGATTTTTGCGGTATGCCGCGGCATGCAGTTGATCAATGTTGCTTTTGGTGGCAGCCTGCATCAGGATATCAGCCAGCTTGAAAAGTATGATGTCCAACATGACCAAAAAACGAACATCCAGTATGCTTCCCATTCGATTTCGATTGCCCCGAATAATTTCTTGCGTTCCTTTTTAGGGGAGAAACACCTCGTCAACTCTTTCCATCATCAAGGCGTCAAAGAATTGGCGGAGCCTTTTGAGGCCATCGCTTGGAGCTCCGACGGGTTGATTGAGGCTTTCCAGGCAAAAGAAAGAAGCCAGAATATCTTCGCGGTGCAGTGGCATCCGGAGTTTATGCTGGCCTCTTCCCAGAAAATGCAATATTTCTTTGATGAGATCGTCTTCCTGGCGGGAACAGGCATCCATTATCAAGACAACGTGATGCATTATTAAGTATTGTTCAAAACCCTGCAGCTATCCGGTTGCTGGGTTTTTGAACTTTTGTGTGGGTTCGAATCTGCTAAAAAATAGCTAAAGCACCCGCTATAGATTAGAATATAGGTAAGAAGAATGCCAATGGTAGCTGGGAGGCAAATGATATGAAACGTGTACCGAACATCTTGACGCTGATTCGCCTATTTTTGATTCCATTTTATTTGACGGTCTTCTATTCCGATACGGCGCATCCGGTCCGGTGGGCGATGATTATTTTTCTGGTCGCCAGCCTTACCGACATCATCGATGGCTATATCGCCAGGAAATATGATGCCATCACGAAATTCGGACAGGTGGCTGACCCGTTTGCGGATAAAGTGATGCAGCTTTCGGTTCTGTACACTTTGATGGACATCGGGTATATCGAAAACTGGTTTTTCCTGATCGTATTGATAAAAGATGGCCTGCAAATATTCCTGGGCGTGGCTTTGCTGAATGTCGAGCCGAAGATCATCGTGCCGGCGAATGTGTTCGGAAAAGCCACTACCGTTCTGATTTTTGCAACGATCTTGCTTTCTTTGTTCCGCCTGCCGGGATTGATCTACCTGCAGTTGTTCGTCGGGGGATTAGCTGTTTTCACTTTCTCCCAGTATGCCTATCATGTTTGGCAAGCATGGGAAAAAAATAAGTCAGCTAAAACCGATAACCAATGAACAAAAAAACGACGAGGAAACTCGTCGTTTTTTTTGTAGTGTAGGATACAATTTATTGTATTCAAAAGTGCATCACCTTAGGTGTTTTACAGAGTTTCAAAATGTTCCATGTATCCCATAGCGTTGGCTAGCTTCACGGGTAAGCCCTTCGGAAAAAAGAATAAGGAACCTCTTGTCTCTGCGAGCCAAGACATACTGTTCGACTAATCTGCTGACGCAGAAAGTCTCTCAGCAATTGCGCTCTTCGATGCTCATTTGCATGGGAGACTTAGGGATTCATCCCTTAGACTCCCAGTATAAGGTGACCGAAGGGAACGTTGCGAGGCCAGATTTCCTAAATTGTCATGACTCTTGCGATTTCAATCGCTTATTCCTGTCATCAGGCCATCCAACTGGTCTCGCAGTGAGGCCCTCTGATGTCGCACTGTGACATCAGAGTACTTGACCGATTAGGTCACAGTGTTTCCTTAATCAGGGCTGAACGAACCCGTTCAGCTTTTCCTATAAATGCGGATAAGCTTTTATGACATAGGCTTTGATGCGATCTACGGCTTCCTGAAGGACTTCTTCGGATTCGGCAAACGGAATCCTCAAGTAGCCTTCACCCATTTTCCCGAAAGCAGAGCCTGGCGTAAGTGCTACATGGGTTTCAGTCAAGATTTCCATCGCAAAATCATAGGAAGATTTGCCGAATGCTTTGATGTTCGGGAAGGCATAAAAGGCGCCTTCCGTGCTCAGACATTTGAAGCCAGGGATCTGGTTCAATCCGTCGACGATGATATGGCGGCGACGGTCATATTGTTCCAGAAAATACTGAACATCATCCTGCGGTCCGGTGATTGCAGCGATTGCGGCTTCTTGGATGAATGGAGGTACGCAGAATCCGACACCTTCCCTGAACTCGGCCATGCGATCGATGGCTTCATGATTGCCTACGACGTAGCCGATCCGCCAACCCGTCATCGCATAGGTTTTGGATAAGCTGTTCACCACGAAATGATTTTCTTTTGCGCCGGGTATCTGGAACAGGCTGAAATGTTTTTTTCCGTCATAAATAAGACTTTCATAGACTTCATCCGACAGAATCGCAACCTGATGGCGATCGGCCAAGGCCACGATAGCCTCCATATCGCTCTGATCGAGAATAGAACCCATCGGATTGTTCGGGGTATTCAAAATGATCAAACGCGTTTTGTTGGTGAGGACGTGTTCGATGTCTGTAGCCTGCATCTTGAATGAATTTTCTTCGTATACGGGTACCGGGACCACTTTAGCACCCAACAGCATGATCTGGCCGAGATAATTCGGATAGCTCGGATCGGCGATGATCACCTCATCGCCTGGATTCAGGATTGACATCATCACATGCAGGATACCTTCCGTTCCGCCGAAAGTTGCCATGACTTCATTCGGTTTGAAGGGGACACCGGTCTGATCCGTATATTTTTTTGCTACGGCTTGCTGGAAGGAAAGCTCGCCGACATTCGGTCCGTAGTGGGTGTGATTTGCGGCAATCGCATCCTGTGCGGCTTTTTTGATGGCTTCCGGTGTTTCGAAATTCGGTTCCCCCATCGTCAGCATCAGCGTGTCATCGAATTGGGCGGCTAATTTTGCCATTTTTCGGATGCTGGATGCAGGATAGTTTTTGGATAGTTCAGACCAATGGTACATATAGGTTTGCTCCCTTTATTCGATTTTTCTTCTATTTTATCAGATATACTCTGACTATCCTAGTGTCGGTAGGGGAGGGCGTGCACATGAGAGTGCTGAAAGAAGCAAAAGATAATTTATTGAAAAAATACTTGCAGTCTGATTGTTTTGGTATAATCAAGTGATAGCTATAGAAAGCAGAACGACTTTACATTTTCCATAACGGTATGATCCGCCTTATCGTTCAATGTACTGATAGGGGTAAAAGTCAGATTTTGTAATAATAATTTAGGAGTACAAAGATGTCAGAACAGGAGATTTATTTATTGTTGACGGATACAGGGTCTATTTTGACGCGGACCATCAAACTGTTTACGAGGAAAAAATACAATCACATATCCTTGGCGTTTGATGCAGTGTTGGAGGATACCTTCAGTTTCGGCAGGAAAAAAGCCAATAATCCTTTTATAGGAGGCTTCATACACGAAGATGTGACATCCGATTTCTACAGCCGTGCAAAATGTGCGGTGTATGCGTTGACGGTTTCAGAGGAACAGGCGAAGGTAATGAGGGCGTATGTTTCTTCATTCGAAAAGGACAAAGAAAAGTATCGTTATAACCTTTTAGGCCTAGTGCCTGCTCTGTTCAATAAAGAGTGGGAAAGGAAAAATTATTATTTCTGTTCTCATTTTGTGTCATCTGTATTAGTTAAAGGAGGCGTGATGCAGTCCAATAAGCCCGTGACACTGATGAGGCCGATGGACGTTTTGGAAGCTTTGCCCTGCATACCCATTTATGAAGGGGTTCTTAGTCAATTCAATGAGCTATCCATGGCTGCGGACCAGCAAGAGTTGGTATCTGAAATGAAAATAACCCTCGATCCGGACACTGCGGAACTTTACTTTCCGGAAAACTTCTCTCCGGTTCCTCTCTTTCGGTAACACGATGTGGGGAGAAAAGTGGCAGGAATATGAAAGGAAAATAAAATCATTGACTTATTTCTAATTTGGATTTAATATTTAGAGAAAGATAATGGAAGGAGTTGCAGTATGATGAGAAGAATGAACGTGCACCGTACAACAGATTGCCATGCTGTAAACACTTTATTAGTCATTATTATGCCCTAGGATTCAAACTATTCAATTAGTTGAGTCCTATTCTTAGTGAATCAGGGCTCGACGTAAGCTGGAGCCCTACATCACATGAGGGCTTCTTTTTTATAAATATACGGAAAAAAGGGGAGACAGCAATGCGTAGTGATAAAATCAAAAAGGGAATAGATAAGGCGCCACATCGTTCCTTGTTGCGAGCGACCGGACAAATCAGGGAAGAAGGAGACATGGACAAACCGTTCATAGCTGTCTGCAATTCCTATACAGATATCGTGCCTGGTCACGTGCATTTAAGAGAATTAGGCGATATCGCCAAAGAAGCGATCCGTGAAGCCGGCGGGATTCCTTTTGAGTTCAACACGATTGGTGTCGATGACGGAATCGCGATGGGACACATCGGGATGCGTTATTCGTTGCCGTCACGCGAAATCATTGCTGATGCCGCTGAAACGGTCATCAACGCACACTGGTTCGACGGTGTCTTCTACATCCCAAACTGCGATAAAATTACACCGGGTATGCTGTTGGCTGCTGTCCGTACCAATGTTCCAGCAATTTTCTGCTCAGGCGGCCCGATGAAGGCAGGTCTTTCCGCTACCGGACAGGCTCTGACATTGTCATCCATGTTTGAAGCGGTCGGAACTTTTAAAGAAGGCAAAATGACAGAAGAAGAGTTTTTCGATATGGAAGCCAATGCTTGTCCAACATGCGGTTCTTGTGCGGGTATGTTCACCGCCAACTCGATGAACTGTTTGATGGAAGTATTGGGATTGGCATTGCCATACAACGGTACTGCTTTGGCAGTCAGTGACGAGAGAAGAGAACTGATCCGCGAAGCGGCTTTCAAATTGATGGACTTAGTCAAAAAAGACATCAAACCGCGTGACATCATCACTGCTGAAGCAATCGATGATGCCTTCGCCTTGGATATGGCGATGGGTGGTTCGACGAATACAGTGCTGCATACATTGGCTTTGGCGAAAGAAGCCGGAATCGACTATGACATGAACCGCATCAACGAAATTGCGGAAACAACTCCGTACCTGTCAAAAATCGCACCATCATCTGCTTTCTCCATGCATGATGTGCATGAAGCAGGCGGTGTCCCTGCAATCATGAATGAATTGATCAAACACGGCAACCTGCATCCGGATCGTATCACTGTCACCAGCAAGACGATCCGCGAAAATGTCGCAGGACACGAAATCAAGAACGAAGAAGTCATCCATAAATACGAAAATGCCTATTCTCCGGTCGGTGGGTTGTCCATCCTGAACGGTAATATCGCTCCTTTCGGCGGCGTCATCAAAGTCGGCGGCGTGGATGCAGACATCAAAAAATTCGTCGGAAAAGCGATCTGCTTCAGTAGCCATGATGAAGCGGTGGAAGCAATCGACAACCGCACCGTCAAAAAAGGCCATGTTGTCGTCATCCGCTATGAAGGACCTAAAGGTGGACCCGGAATGCCGGAAATGCTGGCACCGACATCTTCCATCGTAGGACGCGGCTTAGGCCGTGATGTTGCACTGATCACGGATGGCCGTTTCTCAGGTGCCACTCGCGGTATCGCAATCGGACACATCTCTCCTGAAGCAGCTTCAGGCGGCCCGATCGGCTTGATTGAAGACGGGGATGAAATCGTCATTGATCTTGAGCACCGTACGATCAACGTAAGCGTTGCTGACGAAGTACTTGAAGAAAGAAAGAAAAAGCAAACACGCTTTGTATCGAAAGTGAAGACAGGTTGGTTGGCACGTTACGCCGCTTTGGTTACATCAGCCAATACCGGTGGCGTTCTGAAGACACCGGAAGAGATCTTTGCAGAATACGAATAAAAAGAAGGTGAGCTGTCTCAAAATTGGAGATAGCTCACCTTCTTTTTGCGTGCGCAATGCTGCTGAGTGATTACTCTTCGTCACGGCCTAAAGCGACTTGCATCTCTGCAACTGTTTTTCTGTCCAAGTTGAAGATGAACTTGAAGCAGATGAAGATGATAATGTAACCGATCAACGGGAATAGAACAGCCATATCGCGTAAGGCCAACGCGTTTTCTGAGGTCCAGGTGAAGGCATCTTTCACATCCAGTGTCGGAATCAAGATAGCAATGGCTGCAGGAATGAACGACTGGCCGAAGCCCTGTGCGATCTTACGCAGCATAGAGTAAGTTGCGTACACAGAACCTTCATTTCGGATGCCGGTCTTCCATTCTTGGTAGTCGATTGCATCCGCAACCATCCCCCAAGTGTAGATCGCCAAACCGAAGGCGAAGCTGTTTGCGATGATCTGCATCGTGATCCAAAGAATCGGGTTTTTGATTTCGACCAGATAAAGAAAGGCATAAACAGCGATGGCTCCCAGTAATGGCCAAGTCGACAATTCTTTTTTCCCCAGTTTGCCTACCAAAGATCCACCGAGAGCTGTACCAACGAATAGTGGAATAATTTGAGTCAGGATGGCGTAAGAACTCAAGGTTCCGTCTCGGAAGTACATCTGATAAGTCAATTGATGCAATTGGTTACCGCCCATTATGAATAGGATCTGAGCGATAGAGGCAAGAGAAATACCCAAAATCGCACGATTGCGGAAAAAGTCTTTTAATGTTATGAAATAATTGAATTTAACCTTTTCGCCTTCACTTTCTGTGTGCTGGATACGTTCCTCCGTATTCAGATAAAGTAACGCAAAGGCAACAATCGAAATGATGCTCAGGATGATAGCGATCGGAAACATTCTTTCGCCTCGAAAGATACTGGCTGTCTGACCATTTTTCGTGACTTGTTCATAGGCGAACAAGGGAATCAGGATTCCTAGTGGAACGCCGGCGATGATGTATCCCCACGAACGCGCGTTGGATAAAGCAGCCCGTTGGGAAGGCTTGGAAGTCATGACGGAACTCAAAGCGCCGTAAGGTACGTTAACGACTGTATAGGTCAAATCCCATAAGATGTACCCACCGATACACAAGCCGAGTTTTGCGGCATAAGACCAATCAGCCGCATCTATGAAGATGACCGTTGCTGCCAGTGCAAGGAATGGAGAGCCTCGCAGAATCCATTGTTTGAATTTTTCACCCTTTTTATCTGCGCCCATCCGATCAACGATAGCGCCGATAATTGGATCGTTGATGCCATCAAAAATCTTCGTAATCAGAATGATGATGGAGTAGTGAGCCAATGAAATCCCGATATACTGTGTGTAGAAAATGAACATATAGCTGGAAATTAACGTGAAACTCATGTTGCAACCGAAGTCGCCCATAAAATATCCGAGTATATCACGGAATCCGAATGGACGTTTGGCTGTGTGGATTATATGATTCTTAGCCATTTTTAGAAGATACCTCCCATAAAAAAAATTAATATTTTGAACATAAGGACGAAAATAATAGCGCGAGTGATGTATCAGAATGTAAGACTGCTTTTCGTAATCTGATATTAGTATATTCAGAAAACGTATACAAGTCAAAGGAGTGGAGTAAATATTAAAAAAATGTTTGATTTAGTGAAATGTAAACAAATATGAAACGAATTTTTATTTTTTTGAGATTTATTCAGGGGATTGTTTCGATTCAGTGCGGAAACGGAAACATTTTACAAATAATTCCGCTCAAGGGGGTTATCAGGCTATATTTTTTTTGCTATAATATCACAATGTGAAACGTTTACCCGTTTGGTGAATGAAAATGTATTTTTTTGATCTAAAGCGTATAAAAATGAATGATTATCCAAATAATTCAAGAAATATAAGACTAAAAACGGAAAAGGATGAGCAAAATAATGGTACAAAAAGAAGCAGTAAACACAAGTCCAAAAGTACAATCAATTGACCGCGCTTTGGCTATTTTGGAAACGTTGGCAGACCATCCTAGTCTAAGTCTGATGGAATTGAGCGAAAAAGTCCATCTGCACAAGGCAACGACGCATCGCTTGGTGAATTCCTTAATGGAAAACGGCTATATCGATCGCAACCCTGATACGAAACAGTATCGCATTTCCTTGAAGATGTTCCATCTCGGAAACAAGCGTGTCCACAACATCGACTTCTTGAATGTCGCTAAAAGCATGATCCGCCAATTGTCGGATGATACGAGGCAGACCGTGCATCTGGTTGTGGAGGACAATGATGAAGTGCTGTATATCGATAAATATGGTGAATCCCGCGGTGTACGGATGCAATCAAAGATCGGTACAAAAGCGCCGCTTTATTGCACCGCTGTCGGGAAAGCGCTCTTGAGCACCCGTCAAAACGCTGCCGTCCGAGAATATTGGGACAGTATCGTTCCGGAACAAAAAACCGGGCGTACGATTACCACTTACGAAGATCTCATCAGTGAACTGGATGAAATCAGAAGGAATGGTTATGCCCTCGATGATGAGGAGTTTGAAGAAGGAATCGTCTGTATCGCTGCAGCCTTTTCGAGCGCTAGGGAAGTTGCTGCAGGTGCAATCAGCATATCCTTGCCCTTGTCTGACATGGTTGATAAAGAATTCTATACAGGAAAAATTTTGGAATATTCCACAAAAATTTCACAGTTGCTCGGTCACTTTTGATCTTTTCCGATCTCAAGCCGATATAGCGGAACTCCCCACGAAACGCATGATAAATGCGGTTTATGGGGAGTTTTTTTTGTCAGACTCTCTTTCTTTTGGAGGTATTCAACAGTATGCCACAAATTTTTCACAATTTATCATTCATTTTTATATTTCTGATGGAATTTCGTTGACATAAAAGATGGTAAATTCTATAATGAACTCGAGTTATGATACTGAGTTCCACAATGCGAAACCACGAATGGAGGATGACAAATGAGCGTCAAGAGAGATACCCTGGCTCAATTACAAGAAAATTACCTGTTTGCAGTAGTGCGCGGAGCTTCCGAGGAAGCAGGTTATGAGATTTCAAAAGCAGCTTATCAAGGAGGCATCAAGAACATCGAGGTGACTTTTTCGACACCTGGTGCTGAGAACGTTATGCGTAAACTGTCCGATGAATTCGCAGGTACGGATATGGTTGTAGGTGCAGGTACAGTTTTGGATGAAGTCGCTGCAAGAATTTCGATCATGAACGGAGCAAAATTTATCGTAAGCCCTTCCTTCAATGAAAAGATTTCAAGAATGTGCAACCTATACACTGTTCCATACTTGCCTGGATGCGGTTCTGTAACAGAAATTCAGATGGCTTTGGAAACTGGCTGCGAAGTAGTGAAGCTGTTCCCGGGTGGTTTGTTGGGTCCTGGATTCATCAAAGACGTTCATGGTCCTATTCCTTGGGTTGACGTGATGCCTTCAGGTGGCGTAAGCATTGAGAACATGGACAAATGGATTGCAAACGGAGCTTGGTCAGTCGGTGTCGGCAGTGCCTTGACACGAAACCTAAAAGAAGGCGGCTATGCCAGTGTAACAGCTGCAGCTAAAGAATTTGCTGATCGTTTGGCAGAAATCAAAGCGCAATAATCAATAATATTCAAAATAAAGCTCGGAAGGGGATTTCTTCACATGTCATTTATTCATGACGACTTTATGTTACAGTCCGAAACAGCCAAAAAACTTTATCACGAGTATGCGGAAAACATGCCCATCTTCGATTACCACTGCCATTTGGTCCCACAGCAGATCGCTGAAGATTATGAATTCGAAAACATTACCGAACTATGGTTGGGCGGAGATCATTATAAATGGCGCGCGATGCGTGCAATGGGAATTCCGGAAGAAAAGATCACCGGTAGTGCTTCCCCTGAAGAAAAATTTGAAGCTTGGGCCTACACGGCTGAAAATGCGGTAGGGAACCCGTTGTTCCACTGGACAGCCTTGGAATTGAAAAAGTATTTCCATATAGAAGAAACACTTACCAGCGCAAACTGGAAGGAAATCTATGCGGAATGCAACCGCGTGTTGAAGGAAGAAAAACTTACAGCGCGTAAATTGATCAAAAATTCCAAAGTCACCTTCATTTGCACGACAGACAACCCTACGGATACGTTGGAATGGCACAAGGCAATCGCTGAAGACGAGACATTTGATGTAGCAGTCGTTCCTGGTTTCCGTCCGGATGAAGCTTTCGCTATCCAGGACGCAGCCAAGTTTGCTGGGTTCATCAGAAAAATGCAAGAGGCGACCGGCAAGGAAATGGCGACATTCGCTGAGTTGTTGGAAGGAATGGAAGAGCGGATCCAATATTTTGCGGATCATGGTTCGAACGTTTCCGACCACGGCCTGTCCCAAATCTACTATGCTGAAGCCACGGATGAAGAAATTGAAGCCATCTACGCCAAAGCAATCGCTGGTGACAGCATTTCTGAAGCGGAATACGCAAAATACCAAACACGCTTGTTGGTGGAACTGGGCAAAATCTATGCGGCCAAAGACTTCGTGATGCAATTGCACTTCGGCGCTATCCGAAACAACAACAAACGCATGTTTGCAAAATTAGGCGCGGATGCCGGCTTCGATTCCATCCAGGATCAACCAAACGTATCCTATGCTTTGAACAACCTGCTTGGTGCAATGGACCTGACGAATGAATTGCCTAAATTCATTGCTTACAACCTTGACCCTACTTATTTCGACTTGGTGGGAACGGCAATCACGAACTTCCAAGCGAACGATAAAGGCATCAAGAGCAAAGTTCAGATGGGTTCCGGTTGGTGGTTCAACGACACCAAGTACGGCATGCTGAAACAATTGAAATCCTTATCCGAAGCAGGTTTGTTGATGAATTTCGTCGGCATGCTGACGGATTCAAGAAGTTTCATCTCCTATACGCGTCATGAGTATTTCCGCCGTATCCTTTGCGATTTCATCGGTGATCTCGTGGAACGTGGAGAAATACCGAATGATGCCAAGCTATTGGAAAAACTGATCACGAACATCAGCTACAACAACGCTGTAGAATACTTTGATTTTAAAAAATAAAAAACAAAAAAAGAAGAGGAAGTGTTTTTGAAATGGAAATGTCATTCAGATGGTACGGTCACGAGGACCCTGTTACTTTGAAAAATATCCGTCAAATTCCTGGCATGAAAGGAATCGTGACTGCAGTCTACGATATCCCGGTTGGTCAACCGTGGCCATTGGAAAGAATCGAAAAATTGAAAGCGGACGTAGAAGCAGAAGGTCTATACATTTCTGTCATTGAATCTGTTCCGGTTCACGAATCCATCAAATTGGGTCGTCCAGATCGTGATCAATACATCAGTGCCTACAAGGAAACCTTAACTAACTTGGGTAAAGCAGGAATTCCGGTTGTATGCTACAATTTCATGCCGATCTTTGACTGGACTCGTTCCAACTTGGCATACGAATTACCGGATGGTTCAAATGCGTTGATCTTCGATGAAGAAGAAGTAAACAAAATGGACCCACGTACGCTTTCTCTTCCAGGTTGGGACGAAAGTTATAATTCCGAAGAAATGAACGCTTTAATGGATGAATACAAAGAAGTCGACGAAGAAAAACTATGGGAAAACCTGGAGTACTTCATCAAAGCGATCATGCCTACAGCTGAGGCAGCCGGCGTGAAGATGGCGATTCACCCTGATGATCCTCCATACAGCATCTTCGGATTGCCGCGCATCATCACAGGCGGAGAAGCCTTGAACCGTTTCATCAAATTGTACGACAGCGAATACAACGGCGTTACATTATGCGTAGGTTCATTCGCTTCAGATCCAAAGAACGATGCGGTAGCAATCTTGAAAGATATGTTGGCTAAAAAACGTGTGAACTTCGTGCATGCACGTAACGTGAAATTAGTCGGCGGACGTTCATTCGAAGAATCTGCTCACTTGTCGGAAATGGGATCCATCGATATGTATGAAGTAGTAAAAGCGTGTGTTGAAGGCGGCTTTGAAGGCGCAATCCGTCCGGACCATGGCCGTATGATCTGGGGCGAAACCGGTAAACCAGGTTATGGTTTGTATGACCGTGCGTTAGGCGCAACTTACCTGAATGGTTTGGAAGAAGCAGTTAAGAAAAACTTGAAAGCTCAACAATAACAATAACAATAAGAAAGAAGGAAAATCACCATGACAAGTCCATTCGTTCATGATTTTACCGATAAAGTAGTAGTAGTAACAGGTGCTGGCGGCGTTTTATGCTCTTATTTCGCGAAAGAGTTCGCTAGAGCAGGCGCTAAAGTAGCTCTTTTGGACTTAAACTTGGATAACGCACAAGGCTATGCTGATGAAATTGTTGCTGAAGGCGGCATCGCTAAAGCGTTCAAAGCCAACGTATTGGAATTGCCAAGTCTGCAAGCAGCTAAAGAAGCTGTCGTAGCCGAATTAGGTGAAGTGGATATCTTGGTCAACGGAGCAGGCGGCAACAACCCGCGCGCAACAACCGACAACGAGTACCATGAAACTGATTTGCCTGAAGGAACAAAAACATTCTTCGACTTGGAACAAAGCGGTATCGAGTTCGTCTTCAACTTGAACTTCTTGGGTACAGTATTGCCTACACAAGTTTTTGCTAAAGACATGGTTGGCCGTCCAGGCGCTAACATCATCAACATCTCAAGCATGAACGGTTTCACACCATTGACAAAAATCGTTGCTTACTCAGGCGCAAAAGCTGCTATCTCCAACTTGACTGAATGGTTGGCTGTTCACTTTGCTCACGTAGGTATCCGTGTCAATGCGATCGCTCCTGGTTTCTTGGTTTCAAAACAGAATCAAGCGCTATTGTTCAATGAAGATGGCACACCAACTCCTCGTACAGGTAAAATCCTGAACGGCACACCAATGGGCCGTTTCGGCGAACCGCATGAATTGATCGGCGGCTTGCTGTTCTTGGCTGACGATAAAGCTGCAAGCTTTGTGAACGGCGTAGTATTGCCGATCGATGGCGGCTTCAACGCATATTCAGGCGTATAAGTTTAGGTAATTGAATAGGGCAGATAGAACGAAATGTGTTGCACAGTTCTTCTCTATCTGTCCTTTTTTTTGATATCAAGTTAGGAGAGAAAAAATATGTCTACACACCCAACACAATTTACGAAACAAAAACAATTCTTAGTCTGCGTCGATTCCGACGGTTGCGCTATGGATACGATGAACGTGAAGCATGAACGTTTCTTCGGTCCTTTGGCAGCGGATGAGTATGGCATCAAAGATCGCGAAACTTTCTTGGCTGACTGGAACCGCATCAACCTATTTTCAAGCACACGCGGCATCAATCGCTTCAAAGCATTGGTTTTGACGTTGATCGAAGCACAGGAAAAAGGCGAAGATATCGGTGATATTTCGGCACTGACCGATTGGGCAAACAATGCGCCATCGTTATCGAATGCATCCCTTGAAGCGGAAATCGCAAAAGCGTCTTCTGCCGATCTGGAAAAAGCTTTGGTATGGAGCAAGAAAGTCAATGAAGGCATCGAAACCGAATTGGCTGGAGAAGACAAACCGTTCCCTGGCGTTCTCGAAGGACTGACAAAAATCCATGGCTTGACGGATGTCGCAATCGTAAGTTCTGCCAACAGCGAAGCTTTGAACAGCGAATGGAACAGACACAATCTGATGCCGCAAGTTGACGTAGTTTACGGACAAGAAGTCGGCAGCAAAGCGGATGCAATCGCTGATTTGTTGACGAAAGGTTATGCAGCGGACGAAATTTTGATGGTCGGCGACGCACCTGGCGATGAACAAGCGGCAGCGGTAAATGGCGTATTCTATTATCCGATCCTCTTCGGCAAAGAAGAGTTCTCTTGGGAACGTCTGAGCAATGAAGCGATCGGAAAATTCCTGAACAAAGAATATGCGGGAGAATACCAAGCAAAAGTGCTTGGAGAATTCCATGCTTTATTGGCTCAATTCGATTAATCTATATTCCAAAAATTACGTTAGCAGGAGGAAAAACAGTGCCAAAATTAGTTGATTTAAAAGCAAAACCATATAATCTGAGCGACAAACAGGTCGCTTGGGTAAACGAAACGATCGCCGGCATGACCGATGAGGAAAAAATAGGGCAATTGTTCACGAACCTTTTCTTCTTCGGAAATGATGCCTTCTCAGGAAACGACTTCACCAACCAAGAAATCGTTGAAAAATTCCACATCGGTGGCGCACGCTACCACGGCAACTCAAAAGAAGATATCCAAGATTTACTGAACGAATTGCAATCCATGTCCAAGATTCCTCTGTTGGTGGCTGCGAACTGCGATTCAGGCGGAAACGGCGCTTGCAGTGAAGGCACATACATCGCTTCCGGTGCCCAGGCTGAAGCTGCAGGCGACCTTCAGGTTTCTTACCATGCCGGATTGGTTTCCGCGCGTGAAGAAAAAGCTTTAGGCGTCAACGTCAACTTTGACCCATGTGTGGACATCCTTTACAATTGGAGAAACACAATCGTCAATACGCGTGCTTACGGCACGGATGCTGAAACTGTCATCAAGTACACAAATGCTTATTTGGACGGATTGACTGCGGAGAACGGCGAAAACATGGAAGATGGCGTGATCCAGTGCATCAAACACTTCCCTGGCGACGGAACCGAAGAACGCGACCAACATTTGGTTTTGGGAGTGAATGAATTAAGTCCTGAAGAATGGCGCGCTTCATTCGGTAAAGTGTACCAAAATCATATCGATCGCGGCGTTGAAATGATCATGGCAGGACACATTGCTGTCCCTGCTTTGCAAAAAGAATTGAACCCTGCTTTGGAAGACAAAGATATCATGCCTGCAACATTGGCTGAAGAATTGATCCAAGATGCATTGAAGACTGAACTAGGCTTCAACGGCTTGGTCATCACGGATGCAACGCACATGTTGGGTATGACGTCCGCTATGCGCCGTGAAGATTACGTTCCGAAATCGATCGCTGCCGGCTGCGATATGTTCCTGTTCTTCAACAACATCGAAGAGGACTTCGGCTTCATGCTGAAAGGTTACCAAAACGGCGTCATCACGGAAGAACGTTTGACTGATGCTTTGCGTCGTATCTTGGGCTTGAAAGCTAAATTGCACTTGCCTGAAAAACAAGCAAACGGTACTCTGTTGCGCACGCGTGAAGATTTGAACGTCATCGGCTGTGAAGAACATCTGCAATGGAGAGCGGAAGCTGCTGATAAAGGAATCTCTTTGATCAAAGATACCCAAAACAACTTGCCGATCAATCCAGTCGACCACAAACGCATCCGTCTTTACATGCTGGAAGGCGAAAAAGGCGGCATCACGGATAACGGTTCGAAAGCGCAACAACTGTTCGTGGATGAACTGACGAAACGTGGCTATGAAGTGACTGTAAATGAACGCGGCTCTCGTGTTAAAGGCGCAACTTTGAAATACCGTGACGAAGTTGATTTCGCTTTGGAAGTTGCTGACATCGCTGGCTACGGAGCACAAAATAACTACCGTATCCAATGGAGCACTGCCATGGCAAATGAAGTTCCTTGGTTTGTTTGGGAAGTTCCGCATGCCTTCGTATCATTGAACTTCACGACACACCTGCATGATGCGACTATGGTGAAGACATTCGTCAATGCTTACCACAGCAATGAAGAAACCATCAAACAAGTCATTGATAAACTGGAAGGCAAATCCGAATTCAAAGGCGGCCACAACGACCTCGTTTGGACCGACAAATGGCAAGCAAAACTATAGGATGTGATGATTCGCGTTTAGATACCCGAACGCTGGGTGTGAAACGGGAGCGGTATCTGCGAATCAGAACTCAACTACTAGGATACGATGAATTGCGTTTAGAGGGTGAGCACTAAGGGGACATTACGAGAACAGCCGCTTTTTGGCCGTGACGTAATGTCAACTTAGGCGGAACCCTCTGCAATTCAGAGTTCAACTAAAAAGTGTGTGATAAATCCTGAGCTCAGAGTTTGAGCATCTGAATCGTGACCATTGAAGCGATGTACCATTTTGTTCACAAATCACCTAAAACACTGATGTACCAAGTAAAGTCGAGAAAATTTTTCTCGACTTTGTTTTTTTTGAACAACAAAAAGCACTCTTGGTCAATGATTTAAATAATCTAAGCATTCCAGGACATTGAATTGTAAACGCTGTTATTTTATACTTTGAAGTGTCAAAGAGAGGGAGGTGACACGTATCGTTGAAAAATTGTTGATCGGATACCATGTCAAAGGACAAGCATATGCCCTTGACTTCCATACACATCCGCAATATGAAATATTCTTGTTCCATGGCGGAAATTGTCGGTTCCTGGTCGGTAATAAAATCTATTATCTTCAGCCTGGCGACTTGCTGATGATGGATGGGATGACGGTTCACCGTGCCTACGTAATTGGAGACAAGGATGCCTATGAACGCAGCATCGTCCATTTCGATGCCGACTGGATCACCCCTTTACTGAATGATCTGAACATTGACTATTTGTTGCGTTTCTTTACTGAAAATCGTAACGGCCTCATTCGGACTTTCCGAAAGAAGAATGAACTCCTTTTAGAAAATGCTATCCGGGAAATGAATCATTTGCAGCAGTTGGACCAATCCTATGCAAATGAAGCGAAACGCAAACTGGCTTTAGTCCAGTTGCTTCTGATGATAGATTCTTCAACGGATAAGATCGTAGAAAAAGGACAGGCTTATGTCGATGAAAAGACACAGATAGCCGAAAAGGTTTCGGAATATATTTTTAAGCATTACCGGGACTCGTTCAACATCGATGATATCGCCTCTGCCCTTAATTTGAGCAAATCCTATTTGTCGCATGCTTTCAAAGAAATCACAGGAAATACGATCATGGCTTATGCGATGGGATACCGGTTATCCCAAGCGTGCACGGCACTATTGATGGAACCAACCAAATCGATCAAAATGATTTCCGGCGAATGTGGGTTTGAAAGCGATGCCCATTTCAGCAGATATTTTAAACAGAACATCGGCACTACACCCAGTAATTACAGGAAAAATAATAGAATCAGCATACAAAAAGGAGAATGATGAAAATGACAGAAAAAGTGAAATTAGGAATTATTGGTTATGGTGCAGAAGGCGGTATGTACGCAGGGTTCTTCAAGAACAACGATGAACGCCTGAACGATAATATCGAGTTGGCAGCGGTCTGCGACATCGATCCTGCTAAAAAAGCGAAAGTCGCTGAAGACTTCCCTGGACTGCCTTTCTTCGACAATTACCTGGACCTTTTGGAATCCGGTATTGTAAACGCAATCGTAACGACTGTTCCGCACTATGACCACTGCGTGATGGGGATCGCTGCACTTGAACGCGGCATCCACTTATTGGGAGAGAAGCCGGCGGGTGTTTATACGAAAGATGTGGAGCGTTTGATCGAAACATCGAAAAAACACCCAGAAACTACTTTTGCGATTTTCTTCAATCAACGTACAAACCCACTTTACCGTAGAGTAAAACAATTGATGGATGAAAAAGCGATCGGCGACTTGCAGCGTGCTACTTGGATCATCACAACTTGGTGGAGACCGCAAGGCTACTACAATCAAAGCGCATGGCGTGCAACCTGGGGCGGAGAAGGCGGCGGCGTTCTTGTGAACCAAGCTCCTCACCAATTGGACCTGCTGCAATGGATCTGCGGAAAGCCTGAAAAAGTCTACGCGAAACTGCAATATGGCGCAGGCCGTAACATCGTTGTTGAAAATGAAGTGAATGCACTCTTGGACTTCGGCAACGGCGCAACCGGTTCATTCATCACTTGCACAAACGATATCGTCGGCACGGACCGCTTCGAAATCTTTGGGACGAAAGGGAAAATCATCGTTGAAGATTCGAAAAAACTGATTGTGAAGCAATTGACTGCTCCGGAAGCTGAACTGTCCGAAAATATGGACATGCAGGATGTCATGAGACTCTTCATGGGACAGGTCAACATGGAGGACTACGTAAAGGTCACTGAAGAAGAATTTGTGACGCCTCAAGGACTGCAACACATTTCTGTGTTGAATAATTTTGCAGATCATATCGTAAACGGGGAGCCTTTGTTGGCCAATGGCGAAGAAGGCATCAACGGGGTGACCTTGGCGAATGCGATGCACTTGTCCTCTTGGTTGGATAAAGAAGTGGATTACAATGTGGATGGCGACCTGTATTTGGCTGAATTGAACAAACGCATCGCTGAAGAAGGAAAATTCGAACAAAAAAAATAAGAAAGTGACGTGATCAGGGATGTTAAGAGCGGCAATAATCGGATTAGGAGATGTATCGCCTGTCCACAAATATGCTATCGACGTCAGTGACAACGGTGAATTAGTTGCGGTTTGCGACGTAAATGAAGCCTTGAAGACCAAATATCCTGATGTACCTTTTTATACAGACGTAGAAGCGATGTTGGAAAAAGAGGATTTGGATGTTGTACATATCTGCTTGCCGCACTATCTGCATTATCCGGTCACGAAACTCTGTGTTGAAAAAGGCGTGCACGTTTTCCAGGAAAAACCTTTGGCTTTGGATTATGAGGAAGGCTTGAAGACGCTCGCTTTGGCAGAGGAAAGCAGCAAGAAAATCGGCGTGTGTTTCCAAAATCGTTACAACGAAACGTTTTTGGAACTCAAAAGATTGCTCGCGGACGAAAACGTCGGAGCTGTGACGGGGGTAAAAGGCTTGGTGGCATGGCATCGGCCTGAAACCTACTACACCATCAAACCATGGCGCGGTCAGATGGAATTTGCCGGCGGTGGATCCATCATCAATCAAGCCATCCATACGCTTGATCTGATGCAGGTTTTGGGCGGCGAAATCGACCGATGCAAAGCCAGTCTGTCCAACATCACGGACTATGACATCGAGGTCGAGGATACTGCCGTCGCGAATTTCACCTTCAAGAACGGCGCGCGCGGATTTTACATGTCGACCAATGCCTATGTCGAGAATTCCAGCGTAGAATTGCAGGTCATCACCGAAAAGGCGAAATTCACGATCAAGGATAACTGTCTTTACCGCACGAATAGTTCGGGTGAAAAAGAACTGCATCTGCAGGACACGCCGATTGAAGGAACAAAATTTTATTACGGACCAAGCCACTCTGCTCTTATCCAGCGTTTCTACAATGCAATCGAAGCAGACTCGGATGACTATGTGACGGTCCGTGATGCTTTACCGGCGATGCTGATGATCGATGCAATGAAATTGTCATCAAAAGAAAAACGTACAATCGAAATGGAGGAAATCATAAATGGCTAAAGTTAAGATAGGTGTACAAGCGTCAACGGTCAAAAAGAGTTTTGAAGAAGTAGGACCTTATGAAACAATGAAGAAACTGCACGAAATCGGCTACAATTCGATTGAAATTTCGCAAGTGGCGACAACGCCTGAGAACATTGCTGAAATTCAAAAAGCGACCGCTGATTTCGGCATGGAAGTAGCTTCCATGAGTGCTTCCTTGAAACCGCAAGTAAAAGACGGCGAATCTTTGATGACACACTATGATAAAATCGTAGCGGACTGCAAAGCCGTGGGAACGGACCTGTTACGTATCGGCATGTTACCGATCGACGCGATGGCCAGTCTGGATAAAGTGTTGGAATTCTGCCATGACGTCAATGAAGTGACGCAAAAGCTGAAAGAAGACGGAATCACCTTGTATTATCATAACCATCACATCGAATTCCGCAAATATGACGGTAAATTCCTGCTGGACATCATTCGCGAAAAAGCGCCATTGTTGGGCTTTGAGTTGGATGTTCACTGGGTGCAACGCGGTGGTGCAAACCCACTGGAAGTCATCAAAGACTACAAAGGCAAAGTGGAATTGATCCATTTGAAGGACTACCGTATTGCTGAAATCCCACAAGATGGCTTCGATGCTTTATATAGTGGGGATCTTGCCAAATTTATGGATTACTTCACAAATACAATCCAATTCGCTGAATTGGGAACAGGCAGCCTACCTTTGAAAGAAATCATCGAGGAAAGCATCTCATCAGGTGCTCGCTACCTATTAGTGGAGCAGGATGACACGTATGGAGTGGATCCGTTCGAAAGCTTGAAAATATCCCGTGAACACCTATTGGAATTGGGCTACGGAAACCTGTTCTGATAAAAGCGATGAAGAAGTTCGGAGAGGATTCTCTTCGGACTTCTTCCTATAATAATGAAGGAGGTCATACGATTGGGAAATAAAGATGGAATGAATTATGCTCCGAAAGGGAAAATAAACAGAGTAGTGGAACCGGGAGCGTTCAACGTGGGCGTTACGGCACTGGACCACGGACATATCAACGGCATGACGAACGGGTTGATTGAAGCCGGCGCTACAATCAAATATGTCTACGATCCGGATGCGGAAAAGGTAGCGAATTATCTGGAATCATTCCCGGATGTTACCGTTGCGGAGTCTTTGGAAAAAATTTTGGAAGATCCGGAAATCCAGTTGGTTGCCGCTGCTGCTGTGCCTAACTTGCGCAGTGCGTTGGGAAATCGAGTCATGCGGGCAGGGAAAGACTATTTCACGGACAAGACCGGCTTCACGACACTGGAACAACTCGAAGAGACCAAAAAAGTAGTTGCAGAGACCGGTAAAAAATATTGGGTCTATTTCAGCGAAAGACTGCATGTGGAAGGTGCTGTATTTGCCGGCCAGTTGATCGAAGACGGCAGAATCGGCCGTGTCATCCAAGTGACCGGTTTCGGGCCGCATCGATTGGATAAAGAGAAACGTCCGGATTGGTTCTTCATGAAAGAACAATACGGCGGCATTTTGGCCGATATCGGCAGTCATCAGATTGAGCAATTCCTTTACTATACGGGAAATACCGATGCCAAAGTGCTGCACAGCAAAGTCGGAAACTACAACAATCCGGATACACCAGAATTGGAGGACTACGGTGACGCTACGCTGATCGGGGACAATGGCGCAACCTTCATCTTCAAAGTGGACTGGTTCACACCGGACGGACTCGGAACGTGGGGCGATGGCCGCACGTTCATCACCGGAACAGAAGGAACGATCGAAATCCGCAAATACATCAACGTAGCGACGGAGCAGACCGGCGATCACCTCTTCTTGGTGACGAAGGATGGCGAGGAGCACTACTCCTTGACAGGCGAAGTCGGGTTCCCGTTCTTCGGAGAAATGATCTTGGACTGCATCAACCGCACCGAAAATGCGATGACACAGGAACATATCTTCAAGGCGCAGGAATTATGCCTGAAAGCGCAGGAACAGGCACTGAACATCACTGCTGCAAGTCTATAAAAAAGTTTTCCCTTTCTTTGCTGCTGGGTGATCCGGATGGCGAAGGAAGGGTTTTTGTTGGTTTCGGGTTGGATGAGCATGCGACTTGAACTATGGCCGACAGCTTGTTATGATGCGGAAGAAGAATTATTGAGAATGAGGTGAAAGGATGCAAACATTGATCATCGTCAGCCATCCGACGCTGGCTGATTCGAATCTGCAAAGGTTTCTGTGGGAAAGTCTTCCGGCTGAAGGAGTGACGTGGCATCATCTCGAGTCGGTTTATCCGGATGGACAGGTCGATCGGGAAGCCGAACAACAGCAATTGCTCCAGTATGACCGCATCATCTTCCAATTTCCGTTCTATTGGTACAGCTCGCCAGCTCTATTGAAGCAATGGCAGGATGTCGTTTTGACAGATGACTTTGCCTACGGAACTGACGGAGGCAGGTTGTCGGGAAAAGAATTCGGCCTCGTTTTGGCACTCGGTGTGAATGAACGCGAATACCAAGCCGGAGGTAGGGAAGGCTTCACGATTTCCGAACTGACCCGTCCTTACCAGGCGTTGGCGAAAAAATGCGGCATGGTGTACCTGCCGACGCTCACCGTTTCTAAATTCGATTACCTGAACGACAGCAAGAAGAAAGAGTTGCTGATCGCTTACCAGCAATACCTTACCAAAGACAATGATGCCAGCCTCAAGGCTTCAGAAAACTGGTTCAAACGCCAACTGCAGTCGCTTGGGCAAGTGGGACTTTCCGAAGATGACCAGCAACTGGTGGAGCATCTGCTTGCCATTTTGGAGGACAACCGTGAGCAATTGGATGACTTGGCGTGGACATTGGCACAGATGGAAGGCAATCAGTTTGGATAAAAGTAAAGCGGGGGACGAAAATGGAGACTGAAAATTGGGTGCAGGAACAACTGAATCACTTAATGGCAGCAAGTAAAGATTACCGGCAAAAAGCACTTTTCCAGGAAACGAAGAAGCTTTTCCAAGAGCAGTATCAACGGATCGAACAAATGGAGGGCGAATTGGACGGGCGGATCTGGAGCCCGAAAGAGTGGTCGGATTAGATTGCGGCATCGACTTGACCTTACTTCGACTGTCAGCTCCGGGAAACGGGGGCTTCACCGGAGTTCAGACGATATTCTGAGTTATTCTCCGGCAAGCGTAGCTTCGTCGTAGTTGGGGGTGGAAGTTATCGATGTACTCCGGCGAGTAGAAGTCTGGACGGAGCTGCATACGCATATTCCGTTTCGCTCACCCGGTCAGCGGCAGCTGGCCGCGCTCTTTAGGGATAAAAAAGATAGACACTTCACCTTTTTATGGGTAGTGTCTATCTTTTTTGTTTTTATTTGATTGGCAATTGGTAGACGTAATCGTCCATCACGAAGCCGCCTCCGATGGGGGAGACGATGGATTCCGTTCGCACAAAACCGTATTTTTCGTAGAATGCGATCGAACCTTCGTTGTATTTGTTGACGGTGAGCTCCAGAACTTTTTTCTGTTCCTTGATAGCCAAATCGACCATTTTTTGCATGATTTGATAGGCGTAGCCTCGCCCACGGGCTTCCTTCAGCAAATAAAGTTTACTGATGAACAGCTTGTCGTCCTGCAATTGGATAGCCAGGTAACCGGCGGATTGCCCCTCGCTTTTGATGAGGAAATAATCCAATTTTCCTGTTTCGATATCTGCTTCCATATGCGCTTTGGACTGGATGTTCTCCAACATATAGGTTACTTGTTCCGGACCTAGAATCGGCAGATAGTATTCATGCCAGATGATGTCAGCCAAGCGGGACAGCTCGTTGATCTGCTCCATGCTTTCGACAGGTTCCAGCCGGAGTGACGTTTCGCGGGAAAACAGCTGCGGGGTCGTCATATCAAGACACCAACTTTACCAGGAAATATTTCTTTTTGCCGCGGCGCACGAGGATGAAGCGGCCTTCGAAAGAGTTTTCGGCAGTGATGACGAATTCCAAATCCGTGACTTTTTCGCCGTTGATGGAAATGGCGCCGTTTTGGATGTCTTCGCGTGACTGGCGGCGTGACGGTTCGATTCCCAGATCGACCAACCAAGTGACCAATTCCTGTTCCTTCAGGTCGGACTCAAAAGTCGGCATATTTTTGAAGCCTTCGGCGATTTCATCGGCAGTCAATTCCTTCACTTCGCCGGTAAACAGAGCTTCAGTGATCTTCAACGCATCCGCCAAGGCTTGTTCGCTGTGGACGAAGCGCGTCATTTCAGCTGCCAATACTTTTTGGGCTTCGCGTTTGTGCGGCTCAGTTTCCACTTTTTCGGCCAAAGCATCGATCTCTTCCTTTGAAAGGAAAGTGAAGTATTTCAAGTATTTGATGACATCGCGGTCGTCCTGGTTCACCCAGAATTGGTAGAACTCGTAAGGAGTTGTTTTTTTCGGATCCAACCAGACCGCACCGCCGGCAGTCTTACCGAATTTTGTGCCGTCCGCTTTCAGCATCAATGGAATCGTCAAACCGAAAGCTTTTGCTTCTGTACCTTCTTTTTTGCGGATCAGGTCCAAACCGGCAGTGATGTTGCCCCATTGATCCTGACCGCCGATCTGCAGGTTGACGCCCTCATTCTGGAAAAGGTGCAGGAAGTCCATGGACTGCAGAATTTGGTAAGTGAATTCCGTGAAGGAAATACCGGTGTCCAAGCGGCTGGCTACGATATCTTTAGCCAGCATCGTGTTGATGTTGAAATTTTTGCCGAAGTCGCGCAGGAAATCCAACAGTGTCAAATCTTTGGTCCAGTCATAGTTGTTGACGAGGCGGATGTCGGCCGAGCTGTCGGACAGGAACAGTTTCTTCATTTGAGCAGTCAGAGCATTTGCATTCTCGACGACTTGATCCATCGATTGCAGAACCCGTTCCTCGCTCTTTCCGCTTGGGTCGCCGATCGATCCGGTCGCGCCGCCGATCAGGATGACGGGTCTGTGTCCTGCCAATTGGAATCTCTTCAATACGATGAAAGGGATCAGATGTCCGATATGCAGGCTGTCGCCTGTCGGATCGACGCCGCAGTAAAGGCCGATCTGCTCATCCTCCGTTAATTTGCGTAAGCCTTCCGCGTCTGTTTGTTGATTGATGGCACCGCGCCATTCTAACTCGTCGATGATATTCATGTGCTTCATTCCTTTTCTCATAAATTTATATGCAAAAAAATCCCTGTCCAGACAAGAAAATTCTTGTTTGAACAGGGACGATAGTTACCGTGTTACCACCCAGCTTGCAGAGTCATCCGAATCGGAAAGACTTTGCCACTCTGACATGTATCGTATGCCGGACGCTTATGCGCATAAGAAAGCTCCAAAGTGTAATTCGAATCCAGGCTTGCATCAGCTTCCACCAACCGCTGACTCTCTATAGGACAAAATCCCGATTCTACTGTCTTTTTCATCGCTTTTTATTGTATTGGTTAATTGCCGTTAGTATAGCGCAGCAAAACTTCAGATGTCAACCATGACAATAAAAAAAGCAATGTTACATAAATGTTACAAAGCAGAATAAGGCTGCAAATATTACTAATTATGCGGATTCAGATACATTAGACGCGTCTTTTTACAGAATTGTTACAGTTAGGATACAACTTGACGAAACCAAGCTAAAGGAAAAAAAACTATGTTATGATTCATTATGTTGATGAATCTTAAGAAAAACTATAAAAAGTTAAAAGATATATAAGAATTATAACTAACGACAATCGAATGTAAGTGGAGGAATTAGACTTGAAGAAGAAATTAGTGGCTATCGCATTAGCAGGTACGATCCTTGCAACAAGTATAGTAACGCCTTTTACAGCACAAGCAGATGAAATCTTAACAAAAATCCAACAACAAGAAACGAAAATTTCTGAATTGGACAGCAAACAAAGCACTGTAGAGGAAACCTTATCTGTAATCACTGCAGAAGTTGATGCAGCTGAAAAAAGAGCGGAGACTTTATTGGCAAACCGCGTAAAGACGCAAGATGAAATTGCTACTTTGCAAGAAGATATTGCCGAATTGCAAGTTGTCATCGCACAACGCGAAGAGCAACTGGATGAACAAGCAAGATCTGTTCAAGTGAACGGTTCAAACGAAAACTACTTGAACTTTATCGTAGCATCCGAATCTTTCACAGATTTAGTATCCCGCATCGATGTTGTTTCAAAAATGGTATCAGCCAATAAAGAATTGGTTGAGCAGCAAATTGCGGATCAAAAAGCTGTTGAAGATAAGAAAAGTAAAACTGAAGAAAACTTAAGCAAAATTAATGCAATGGCTATGGAGTTGGAACAACTTAAAGGCGATTTGCAAGTGAAGAAAATCGAACAGGAAAGCGCAATTGCCGCTTTGGCTGCTGAAAAAGCAACGGCTGAATCCGACCGTCAAATGTTCTTAGCGCAAAAAGAAGAAGCTGACCAAAGAGCCGCCGCAGAAGCTGCTGCCATTGCCGCTGCTGAAGCTGCCGCAGCAACTGTAGCTGCAACAGTCGCACAAGCAAGCTCAGAAGAATCTTCAACCGCTGCTTCATCCGTTGATATTGCATCAAGCACAGTTGCAAGTTCCGAGTCAGCTGCTCCTGCTCAAACAGTTGCCGCTGCACCAGTTGTTGAAAGTGCACCAGTTGTGTCTGCTCCTGCAGCAGCTGCACCAGTCGTCAGCGCACCAGTTGTGTCTGCGCCAGTCGTGACTGCACCAACATTATCGGCACCAACAGGCGATGTTGTTTCCATTGCCGCAAAATACATCGGCGTTCCTTATGTATGGGGCGGAAAAACACCGTCAGGCTTTGACTGCTCTGGCTTCACGTCTTATGTCTTCAGAGAAGCATACGGCATCGAAATCGGTGGCTACACAGTTCCTCAAGAAAACTCAGGTACACAGATTGCTGTATCATCCGCACAAGCGGGAGATTTGATCTTCTGGGGTTCAAGAGGCGCGACTTATCACGTTGCGATCTACGTAGGCGGCGGACAATACATCCACGCTCCGGCACCAGGCCAAACGGTTACTTATTCTTCTTACAACCTTTCCGGCGCATCATTTGCCGTACGTGTTGCAAGATAATCCAAAATTCACGACAGTCCTCCGGGGCTGTCTTTTTTTGATTTTTGCGTAGTATGAAGAGAAGCTGTTGACCTTAACGCAGCGTGAAGGTGTAAGATAGGATCATCGGAGGGGATAGAATGGAATATACAATCCAAAAATTGAGCCGATTGGCCGGCGTCAGCACGAGGACGCTGCGCTTCTATGACGAAATCGGCCTGCTGAAGCCCAAACGCACCAGTTCCTCTGGCTACCGCATCTATGGTGAGACAGAGGTGGACAGGCTGCAGCAGATCCTGTTCTTCAAACAGTTGTCTTTTTCGCTTGATAAGATCAAAGCCGCGATGGATGATCCGGCATATGATGCGGAACAATCATTGGTCGCACATAAACAGGCGCTGTTGGAGAAAAAGAAGGAAATCGAATTGCTGATCAAAACGGTGGATGCTACGCTTGAAGAAAAAAGAGGAGGCAGAAAAATGGACGACAAGAAGAAATTTGAAGGCTTGAAGAAGGAACAGCTCGACGAGAACGAAATCCGCTACGGGCAGGAAATCCGCGAAAAATACGGAGAAAAGACCGTAGCGGCTTCGAACAATAAGTTCGCAGGAATGAGCGAAGCGGATTTTGACGCAATGCAGGAGATGGCCGCACGCCTGCAGGAGATGCTGACGGAAGCGATGGCTACGGGGGATGCCGGCGGAGAGGCTGCCTTGGCGGTTGCTGCGCTGCATAAACAATGGCTGAGCTATACTTGGCCGAGCTACTCTCCGGAAGCGCATCGTGGACTGGCCCAGATGTATGTCGACGACGAAAGGTTCACGGCATACTACGACAAAGCATCAGGCAAAGGGGCCGCTGCATTTTTGCGGGATGCGATCCACAACTATACGGATAAGTGACAAATGCTGGATGATGCTGTAGAGGCCGGGAGCTGTAATTTGCTTTCGGCTTTTTTGTGCATGGATCCGGAGGTGCAGGCGTTGGCAAGAGGTTGCCGCATGTTTCGAATTTCGCCCCCAAACCCTTGACTTTTGTGGTAGAATGGTACGGTAAGTTGCGTACATTCGCAAAGAACTTAGAATTCAGGGAGGCGCACTCATTCGTGGCTAAAGACAAAAATACATTTTATATCACTACTCCAATCTATTATCCGAGCGGAAAGCTCCACATCGGAAATGCGTATTCTACTATCGCATGCGATGTAATGGCGCGCTATAAAAAACTGATGGGATTCGATGTGTTCTACCTGACCGGTTCAGATGAGCACGGACAAAAAATCGAGAACAAAGCTGCAGAATTGGGCATCACACCGAAAGAATATGTGGACGGCATGGCCCAGGATATGCAGGATCTATGGAAACGTCTGGACATTTCCAACAACAAGTTCATCCGCACCACTGATGATGATCATGTCCAAGCCGTTCAGCAGATTTTTGAACAATTATTGGAACAAGGCGACATCTATCTTGGCGAATACGAAGGCTGGTATTCTGTTTCCGACGAAGAGTTCTTCACGGAAACCCAATTGGCTGAAGTGTACCGCGATGCCGACGGAAACATCATCGGCGGAGTTGCGCCAAGCGGCCATGAAGTCGAATTGGTGAAAGAGGAGTCCTACTTCTTCCGCATGAGCAAATACGCGGATCGTCTTTTGGCGTATTACGATGCGCACCCTGATTTTATCCAACCGGAATCGCGCAAAAACGAGATGGTCAACAATTTCATCAAACCAGGACTTGAGGATTTGGCTGTATCACGGACGACCTTTACTTGGGGGATTCCTGTTAAAAGCAATCCGAAACACGTGGTCTATGTTTGGATCGATGCATTGGCGAACTACATCACTGCCTTAGGTTATGGTTCGGCTGATGACTCGCTTTACCAAAAATATTGGCCGGCTGATGTGCACATGGTCGGAAAAGAAATCGTCCGCTTCCACACCATCTATTGGCCGATCATGCTGATGGCACTGGATCTGCCGCTTCCGAAAAAAATCTTTGGACACGGGTGGCTTTTGATGAAGGAAGGCAAAATGTCCAAATCAAAAGGCAACGTTGTGTATCCGGATATGTTGGTGGAGCGCTTCGGGTTGGATGCTTTGCGCTACTACCTGATGCGCGAAGTGACCTTCGGCAGCGACGGCATCTTCACACCTGAGGATTACGTGAACCGCATCAATTATGATTTGGCCAATGATCTGGGCAACTTGCTGAACAGAACGATCGCCATGATCAACAAATATTTCGGGGGTAACATCCCTGCGGCACTAGCAGCGGAAACGGCTTTCGATGCGGAACTCAAAGCGATGGCAGCGGAAGTGACCGAGAATTACCAGAAGGAAATGGACAACATGCAGTTCAGTTCGGCCTTGTCCGAAACATGGCGCCTCATTTCCCGCGCGAACAAATACATCGATGAGACCGCTCCATGGGTCTTGGCGAAGGACGAGTCCAAGCAAGCGGAGTTGGGAAGCGTTATGGCGCATTTGGCTGAAACCTTGCGCGTCGTCGGCATCCTACTGTCTCCATTCATGACGCAAGCGCCGTTCAGAATGTATGAACAACTTGGATTGGACTTCGAAAAACAAGGCGCTTGGGAAAACGTAGCTTTCGGAACGTTCCCGGCGGATGTGAAGGTAGTTGAAAAAGGCACGCCAATCTTCCCGCGTCTCGTTACAGAAGAGGAAGTCGCCTACATCAAGGAACAAATGGGCGGCGGAACCATCCCCGCAGAAGAGGAAACAGTTGCTGCAGAGTGGGATCCAACGACTACCGTGCTGACTTCTGAAAAAGAAAAGCAGATCAAATATGAGGACTTCGATAAAGTCGAGTTGAAGGTTGCTGAAGTCATCGATTGCCAGAAAGTCGAAGGCGCGGACAAGTTGCTGAAATTCCGTCTGGATGCGGGGGATGAAGGGCATCGCCAAATCCTGTCGGGCATTGCACAATGGTATCCGGATCCTGCGTATTTCATCGGCAAGAAAGTCATCATCGTCGCTAACCTGAAAGCGCGCAAAATGAAGGGTGAAATCAGCCAAGGGATGATCCTTTCTGCTGAAAAGGATGGCGTACTGCAAGTGATACTCGCACCTGAATCGGCAGTAAATGGTTCAACAGTGGCATAAAGGTTTTTGTGATTCAAGGAGCCTGGGACAGTTGTCCCGGACTCCTTTGTCCATTTTAGATGCAGAAGAATCAGGGGAGGCTTAGCCTTCCCGCAGGAACCGGAAAGGAATCTATGGATAAATTATTATTTGATACACATACGCATCTGAACGTGGATGCTTTTGCGGATGATGCTGCAGCGGCCATCACAAGGGCTCACGAAGCCGGTGTCGGCAGATTTGCGGTAGTTGGCTTCGATGCGGACACAATAAAAAAATCGCTTGAATTGAGCGCAAAATATCCCGAAATCTACAGCATCATCGGTTGGCATCCTACAGAAGCAGCGACTTACACTGCGGCAGTGGAAGACAGCCTGATGGCGTTGCTTGAAGAAAAGAAGGTTGTTGCCATGGGGGAAATGGGTCTGGACTATCACTGGGACACAGCGCCGCATGACGTCCAGTCGAAAATATTCAGAAGACAAATCGCGATCGCCAAAGAATTGGAACTGCCGATCAGCATCCACATGCGTGATGCCATCGAAGATACGTACCGCATTCTGAAGGAAGAGGATGTGCGCGACATCGGAGGCATCATGCACAGCTTTAGCGGCGATGTGGACTATATGAAAAAGTTTTTGGATTTGGGCATGCACATTTCAATCAGTGGCGTCGTCACTTTCAAAAAAGCGACGGAATTGCATGAAGTGGCCAAAGTTGTTCCGATTGAGAAGCTTCTGGTCGAAACCGATGCGCCGTATCTGGCACCAGTCCCTTTCCGTGGAAAGCGGAACGAGCCGGCTTATGTACGCTATGTAGCCGAAAAGATTGCTGAATTACGCGAGCAAACCTTCGGAGAAATCGCGTTGCAGACAACCAAAAACGCGAATAAATTATTTGGGTTGGAAGACAAATGAAAATAGAAGAAATTATAGTGGTTGAGGGGAAAGACGACACCAAACGGATCAAGGAAGCGGTTGAAGCTGATACGATCGAAACGAACGGTTCGGCAATCAATGAAGCAACGTTGCAGCTGATTGCCCATGCGCAAGCGACACGTGGCGTCATCGTCTTCACCGATCCGGATTATCCGGGCGGCAAAATCCGGGCAACAATCGTGGAACGGATACCCGGCGTCAAGCATGCATTCCTGCGCAAGGATGATGCGCAATCTCCGAAAGGGGGAAGTCTAGGAGTCGAACATGCCTCCCCGGAGAACATAAGGGCAGCGCTGAAGAATGTTTATACGCAAAGACAGGTTGAAACGAGCGATATCGACAGGAAATTCCTGGATGAATGGCACTTGATCGGACACGCCGATTCAGGGCGCTATCGTGAATTGCTGGGGGATGTGCTCGGAATCGGCCATACAAACGGAAAACAGTTATTGAAACGCCTGCGCATGTTTCAACTGGAAAGAGTAGATGTTGATGCAGCGATGACAGCCATTTTAAAAGAACTGGATGAAAAGGATAGCCTGACCGCTCAGCGGCAGGAGGAGGAAAACAGATGAGTGCATTAGAACACCAGAAGGATATAGCGACACCAAGCAGAACGAACGCCATCTTAAAGAAATACCATCTGACCATGAAGAAAAGCCTAGGGCAAAACTTTTTGGTGGAACCGAATATATTGACGAAGATGGTGGCTGCAGCCGGTATCGACAAAAACACCAATGCGATCGAGATCGGTCCCGGTATCGGAGCCTTGACGGAGCGCCTTGCCAGAGAAGCCAAAAAAGTAGTGGCGTTTGAAGTGGACAGACGACTGGCGCCTATTTTGAAGACAGAACTTGCGGAATACGATAATATCGAAATCATTTTTCAGGATATTCTGCAGGCGAATGTTCCGCAGGTCATCGAGGAGCATTTTGAACCGGCTGAACGATTGGTGGTAGCGGCGAATCTGCCTTACTACATCACGACGCCGATTATCATGAATTTCATCGAGACGGATTTGCCGATCGATACGTTTGTGATGATGATGCAAAAGGAAGTCGCACAACGCATGACCGCCAAGCCCGGAACGAAAGCATTCGGTTCATTGACGATTGCGATCGACTACTATACGGAAGCCGAGATTGCCTTCATCGTTCCGAAAACCGTTTTTGTGCCGCAACCGAATGTCGATTCGGCAATCCTGAAGCTGCAACGCAGAGCGGAACCCAAAGTGAAGGTTACGGATGAGAAGTTCTTCTTTGATTTGGTCCGCGCCGGTTTCAACCAACGCAGAAAAACGCTCTGGAACAATCTGCAGTCGCGCTACGGCAAAACGGAAGAGGTCAAGGCTGCTTTGACAGCCGGACTTGAAGAAGCGGGCATCGAACCCTCAAAACGGGCAGAAGCCCTGAGCATCGAACAATTTGCGGATCTTGCCAACGCCTTGGTCAAGTATTTGGATGTTAAATAAGCGACCAAGTGCTTGCTTGATATTAGAGTTTCCGGAGACCCCGTCGAGAAGACAGCCCCACCTCGCAGCCCCCCTTTCAAATTAAAGGTGAAGGGGAGGTTGTGCTGATTTTCTGTCGGAAGTTTACTAAAAACTGCGAAAAAAGTTGATAAGATTTCTTTAAAAATTTATTCGTTTCATAGTTGCGTGCATACGTCCTCTGTGATATACTTGTTATTTTAATTTATCTGTGTTATACTGTAAATCAGTGAGGTGAAACAGAATGCCGGATAATTTGAGTCAGATTAAAGAACAACTGGAATGTCACTTAGGGCAAAAAGTTATGCTGACTGCGCAAGCAGGACGCAAACGCAAGACGGAACGAAAAGGTATTTTACGGGAAACGTATCATGCTGTATTTGTAGTTGATCTAGACCAAAACGAAAATGCATTTGAACGTGTATCATACAGTTATGCAGATGTTTTAACCGAAGCTGTAGAGATCTTATTTTACGATGAAGAAAAATGCCAGTACGCTTAAATTATGTAAGAACTTATTCCAAATAAATCAAACAGACATCGAAATGTCTGTTTTTTTTTATCGAAAAATCGCTTGATGCATGCGGAAGCGTGTGAGGAACAAACCGGTTCCGGGCACTGAGCCATGAGATATTGTGCATTCAGAAACTAATTCTTGTTTGTTGACATATATTTCTTTTAAAAAGGGCACGCTTACGCTAGTATTGTATTATAAGAACAGTGGAGAGGAGCGTGGAGCGATGGAATGGATTGAACGTGCGCCGGCAAAAATAAATTTGGCGTTAGATGTACTGTATAAGCGGGATGACTATTATCATGAACTCGAAATGGTGATGGCTTCAGTCGACCTCGCGGACCATCTTACTTTTACTCCTCTCGAAGAAGATGAAATCAGGATCTACACAAATAAAGTGTTTCTGCCCGTGGATACGCGTAATCATGTCTATCAAGCAGTGAGGCTTCTTAAAGACCGTTGTGGGATAAAGAAGGGAATCAAAATTGAAATCGACAAGAAAATCCCTGTTGCAGCCGGATTGGGCGGCGGCAGCACGGATGCCGCCGCAGCTCTGCGCGCGCTGAACAAGATCTGGGATCTGCAGCTTTCTGTTGAAGAACTCATTGCGATCGGCAACCAAGTAGGTTCGGATGTTCCCTACAGCATAGTGGGCGGCACTGCTTTCGTATCGGGCCGGGGGGAAATCGTCCGGAAATTGCGGCCGATGCCATCCTGTTGGGTGATTTTGGCGAAACCGCGCCTGAGCGTCTCGACGAAGACGATTTTCCGTCTGCTGGCTGTCGAGGAACTGCAACACAAGCCGACTTCCCGCATCGTGGCGCAAGCCATCGAAGAGGGCGATTACGAACGGATGTGCCAGAATGTAGGAAATGCTTTGGAACAAGTGACCTTCAATAAACATCCGGAACTGCGCAAATTGAAGGACCGGATGGAGAAGTACGGCCTGGACGGTGTGACGATGAGCGGCAGTGGCCCGACCATCATCGGCTTCAGCAGGAATACATCGCGCATCAAACGTGCCTACAACAGTCTGCGCGGATTCTGCGAAGAAGTATACATGGTCCGACTGCTCAATGAAGAATAATCAGAAATGCAGTGTAAGACCGCTCTGCCTCAACCGCGGAACTCCTTAGGATGTTCGCGGTTTTTGCTTGTGAAACGGAAGCGAAATGGTTGACGCGTTGCGTGCAGGTGTGATAAAGTGTCTATCGGACCTTAAACAGGAATCATTACGTTTTGGAGGGATAATAAATGATGCTTAATAGATTAAAAATGACAGGTATTTTATCTGCGGCAGCGTTCTTTTTAGTTGGATGCGGAGCAAATGAAAGCAGCGAAACAGGCATTTCTGAGGACGGTATTAAGGTAGTCACAACCTTTTATCCGATGTATGATTTTGCGAAAAATGTAGTAGGAGACAATGGCGAAGTTTCCGTTCTGCTGGATGCTGGTCAAGAATCGCATGGTTATGAGCCGACACCGCAGGATATTGCGGCTATTGCTGAGGCCGATGTGTTCATCTATAACAGTGATGAAATGGAAACGTGGGTGCCCAGCGTCTTGGAATCGATTGAATCGAGCGATGTGATCGTTGTGGAAGCTGCAGAGAATATCGCGTTATTTGAAATGGTAGAGGATGCGGCTGCCGAAGAAGAACACGATGAAGAAGAGGGACATGAAGCAGGCGAAGATGCACACAATGTCGATCCGCATGTCTGGTTGGATCCGGTGTACGCACAAGAGGAAGTCGATGCCATTTTATCCGGAGTACTTGAGGCTGATGAAGCCAACAAAGAGAGTTACGAAGCAAATGCTGCTGTTTTTAACGAAAAATTGGCGAAACTGGATGCATCTTATCAGACTGCTTTTGAAACTGCCGAAAACCGCACATTCGTCGTCCAGCATGCAGCTTTCGGCTACATTGCCCGTCGCTACGAACTGACTGAGGTGGCGGTGTCGGATGTGTCATCCGATGCGGAACCGAATCCTGCCAAACTGGCTGAACTACAGCGGTTTATGATCGATAATCAAATCACTTCCGTTTATTACTCGGACAGTGCCTCCTCAAAAACAGCACAAACCTTGGCTGAAGCAACAGGTGCCGCTCTGGAAGTGTTGAGTCCGCTTGAAGGGATAACCGATGAAGACCAAGAAGCGGGTAAAGATTACTTGAGTGTGATGGAGGAAAATTTGGAAGCTTTGAAAAAAGTGATCCAGTAACAGAAGAGAGGAATTCGAATGGATTACATCGATGTACAGCATCTTTCGTTCTATTACGATGATGAACCTGTCCTGCAGGATATAACCTTCCAAGTGCACGAAGGGGAGTTCGTCATTCTTACAGGCGAAAACGGTGCTGCGAAATCTACTTTATTGAAGAGCATCCTGGGACTGCTGAACCCTCGGGAAGGCAGCGCGACAATTTCTAAAGTGAACTATCGCGGAGAAAAGCTTACGATTGGTTATGCCCCGCAGCAAATTTCGTCGTTCAATATCGGCTTTCCAAGCAGAGTCTTGGAGTTTGTGGAATCCGGCAGATACCAAAAAGGTAGATGGTTCAAAAAATTGGACGAAGAAGATCATACCCATGTAAAAAAAGCTTTGGAATCCGTGGGTATGTGGGAGATGCGCAACAAAAAAATCGGGGAGCTTTCCGGTGGGCAAAAACAACGCATTGCCTTGGCACGTATTTTCGCAACCGATCCGGATTTGTTTGTGCTCGATGAGCCGACAACTGGAATGGACAAAGAATCGCGTGAGCGTTTCTACCGTTTGCTGAAGCACAATTCGCAGGTACACAACAAAGCGATCATCATGGTTACGCATGAGCACGAAGATATCAAAGAATTTGTGGATACTCATATCCAACTGGTCAGAAAGGAGGATTCGCCTTGGAGATGTTTCTCTATGGATTTATGCAAAGAGCCTTCCAAGCATCAACATTAATCGCAATCATGGCGCCCGTTTTGGGCTTGCTGCTGATTTTACGACGGCAGTCCCTGATGGCGGACACATTATCCCATGTATCCTTAGCGGGAGTCGCTTTAGGAATGCTTCTGAACATCAATCCGACGCTCACCACTTTAGGCATCGTTATTTTGGCGGCAATCGGAATCGAATATTTGCGCGTCATCTTCAAAGGGTATTCGGAAATATCGGTTGCGATTCTGATGGCTACGGGGATGGCAGTCGCTTTGGTGTTGATGAGCTTCGTGTCAGGGAAACAGAACGCTAGTGTCGAACAGTTCCTGTTCGGATCGATCATCACGATAAATGATGACCAGATTCTTATCTTGTTGGCTTTGGCAATCATAGTCGTTTTATTGTATCTGATTTTCCGCAAGCCATTGTACGTATTGACGTTTGATGAAGACACGGCCCATACAGCGGGCTTGCCGGTCCGCATGATGTCTCTGTTGGTGTCTGTAATAACAGGGGTTGCCATCAGCGTGGTGATGCCGATTACCGGATCATTGTTGGTTTCTTCGATCATGATTCTGCCTGCAGCCATCTCGATGAGGTTAGTGCATACCTTCAACGGGGTCATCCTGCTTGGGATAGGCATCGGTTTGACGGGAATGTACGGGGGATTGTTCGCATCCTATCAGTACGGGACGCCTCCGGGAGCCACAATCACCCTGGTTTTCGTGGCCATGTTCATTTTGACCAGTATCTACAAGGTCCTAGTCGAAAAGAAGTAGAATCTTAACAATAAGATATATGGACAAGAGCAGAACATTGCTCTTGTTTTTTTTGCTAAAATTCGATTAAAAACGAACGATAAACAATTAAAAGCTTTTATTTTTCAGCAATTAACTATATAATAGAGGAAAGAACGCAATATGAGGAGAGATTTGGAGTGAAAATAAAGCGCAGTGAACGGTTAGTTGATATGACCCGTTACTTACTAGAAAGACCGCATCGGTTGATTTCATTGACCTATTTCGCTAAACGATATGAATCAGCGAAATCTTCCATCAGTGAAGATCTATCCATCATCAAAAAAACATTTGAAGACCGTGGAACGGGGATTGTTGAAACGCTGCCGGGTGCAGCAGGAGGCGTCAAGTATATTCCGACAATCAACAAAGAAAATGCCCGCGAAATTATAGAAGAAATGTGCGAAATCATGAACAGTAAAGATCGTCTGTTACCGGGAGGATACGTTTATCTTTCTGATATGTTGGGCAATCCGGAAATTCTCCAGAAAATCGGACGTGTCATCGCGGCTCAATATGTTGACAAAAAAGTGGATGCTGTCATGACTGTCGCCACCAAAGGGGTTCCGATTGCGCAAGCAGTCGCTACGTATCTAAATGTGCCGTTCGTCATTGTTCGTCGTGATTCGAAAATTACAGAAGGCTCAACTGTGAGCATCAATTATGTCTCAGGTTCATCAGATCGAGTAGAAAAAATGGAACTGTCCAAACGCAGTCTGCCCCGCGGTTCCAAAGTTCTGATCGTCGATGATTTCCTCAAAGGTGGAGGCACCATCAATGGTATGCGCAGCATGATTTCCGAATTTGAGTCGGAAACAGTCGGCGTAACCGTATTCGCAGAAGCGGGCTACAATTCCAAACGTGAAGTATTCGATTATACATCGCTTATCCGCGTAAACAATATTGATTTGAAAGACCATTCCATCAGTGTGGGCTTGGGCAATTATTTCGATCCAAGCACCGATTGAAAATAACGATAAGAAAAGCTGAACGGGTTCGTTCAGCCCTGAAAGAAATTTAGGAAATCTGTCCGACTGAGCATCGAAGAGCGCAATAGGACAGATTTATCTAATTTCCGAAGGGCTAACCCGTGAAGCTGGACATCATTTTAGATGCATGAAATATGTTGCAATCTTGTGAAACACCTACGGTGATGCACTTCTGAGTTGAAAAAAATTTATAAATTCCTATATGTTAAAAAAAGAGCTGGCTCCTTGAACGCATCAAGGGTCGGCTCTTTGTTGCGGATTGGCAAAACAGCGCTATTCACCGAGTTAAATTTCGGAAGAAATCACACATGATCTTTCCGGAAAGAAGTCTCCGGAATTTTTTTGTAGGCTAATTTTTCCAGAATGCTCCCGTAATCAGGATAGGTTTTGATTAATGCATCATAAGTCAATAATTCAAAATCATTATAATCGAATCCTGGGGAAACCATACAGCTCACAAGAGCATAGTCTCCGGACGAGCCTTCTACGCTGCTTCCGAAGATGACCCCTTTCGGAACTGTGAATTGGAAGAGTTCACCTTTTTCTGGATGGCGCCCCATACTGACCGCTTCATAACGGCCATCGGGATGCAACAGGTGGATCGTCAAGGCGCTGCCCTCATGGAAATACCAGACCTCATCGGCCTTCAAACGGTGAAAATGGGATGGGTTATCTGCAGTCAGCAAAAAAAGTATATTACTGTATAGGTAGCGTTCTCTCCGGTCGTCGGTGACGATCAGTTCAGGAGAATGGCCGGTTTCGCGAAAATAGCCACCTTCCGCGTGCGGTTGAAGCAACAACTCGTGTATCCAGAATGATGCAGTCGGTTTTGTCATTGGAACCAATCCTTTCAATGTATCTTTCTGTTCATCATTATAAACAAAAAACCGGTCAATAAAAAATAATGTATACGCATTCTTCGTATTTCCATTAGAAAATGAAAAGAAGTCTGTATTTATATACGGCATCATATTGAAAAAAGCAAGATTTTACGCTAAGATAATTTAGTTGAAGGAATAAAATGAAAAGATAGGAGTTGCTTATGGCTAATCGTTTTGCAATCATACTTGCTGCTGGTCAAGGAACGCGCATGAAAAGTAAGCTTTACAAAGTACTGCATGCAGTTTGCGGAAAACCAATGGTAGAGCACGTCGTGGATCAAGTAGAGGCTGCTGGCATTGAAAAGGTAGTGACAATTGTAGGGCACGGTGCGGATACTGTTAAAGGATGCTTGGGGGATCGTTCGGAATATGTATTGCAGGCGCAACAATTGGGAACAGGGCACGCTGTCCTGCAAGCGCAAGCTGTGCTGGAGAACGAAGAAGGCACTACGTTGGTCATCTGCGGAGATACACCGCTCCTGACGGCTGAAACTTTGGAATCCTTGTTGCAATACCATGAAGAGAAAAAAGCAAAAGCAACTATCCTGACTGCGCATGCTGCTGATCCGAACGGTTATGGCCGCATCATCAGAAATGCGTCAGATAATGTAGAAAAAATTGTGGAACAAAAAGATGCTTCTCCGGAAGAAGTGCTCGTGCAAGAAATCAATACCGGCACATATGCGTTCGATAACAAGTTTTTGTTTGCCGCGCTGCAATCAGTAGACAACAACAATGCGCAAGGCGAGTATTACTTGCCGGATGTCATCGAAATCCTGAAGAACCAAGGTGAAATCGTGACAGCTTACCAGATGAGCGACATGGGCGAAGCTTTGGGAGTGAACGATCGTGTGGCGTTGGCTGAAGCCTCCGTCTACATGAAGAGACGCATCAATGAAAAACACATGCGCAACGGCGTTACCTTGATCGATCCGGATAATACCTACATCGAGTCGGATGTGGTCATCGGAAGCGACACAGTTATTGAACCGAATGTATTCCTGAAAGGGAAAACGATCATCGGGGAAGATTGCTTCATCGGATCGGGCTCAGAACTGAGCAACACAACAATCGGTGACCGCGTACAAGTCAGAAGTTCAAACTTGGAAGACTCCGTGATGGAATCGGACAGCAACATCGGTCCATTCAGCCACTTGCGACCGAACAGCCACATTGGAAAACGCGTCCACATCGGAAATTTTGTGGAAGTGAAGAATGCGATTTTGAACGAAGACACAAAAGTTGGACATTTGACATATGTGGGAGATGCTGATCTCGGTAAAAACATCAACGTCGGTTGCGGCACTGTCTTCGTGAACTATGACGGAAAAAACAAACACCGTTCCAGCATCGGGGACAATACGTTCATCGGCTGCAACGTGAACATTGTGGCGCCTGTCAATGTCGAAGCCAATACATTCCTGGCTGCAGGTTCGACCATCACAAAAGATGTGCCTGAAGGCGCGATGGGCATCGCCCGCAGCCGCCAAGAGAACAAGCCCGGCTACTGGGAGAAATTGCCGCCAGCCAAAAAATAAAGCAAAACCTTATGCATGTATGGTAGAATAATTTTGAAATTACAATATCAGCATGTGTTAAATTTGGTAAAAACAAAAGATTAACGGAGGATTATCATGACAGAACATTACAAAGATCCAAAACTTAAGATTTTTTCCTTAAGTTCAAATCGCCCTTTGGCTGAGAAAATTGCGGCTGACGTTGGTGTGGAGTTAGGAACCCTTTCCTCATCTCAATTCAGCGACGGTGAAATCAAGATCAACATCGACGAAAGTATCCGCGGTTGCCACGTTTACGTCATCCAATCGACAAGTTCTCCGGTAAATGACCACTTGATGGAACTTTTGATCATGATCGATGCATTGAAGCGCGCGAGCGCCAAAACGATCAACATCGTGTTGCCGTATTACGGCTATGCACGCCAAGACCGCAAAGCGCAATCACGCGAACCGATCACAGCAAAATTAGTGGCGAACATGATCACGCAAGCCGGCGCTGACAGACTGTTGACACTTGATATGCATGCTCCTCAAATCCAAGGTTTCTTCGATATCCCGGTCGATCATTTGTTGGGAGCTCCGTTATTGGCTAGCTACTTCCTGGATCATGAAGTCTTGCACCATGACGTTGTCGTTGTTTCCCCAGATCACGGCGGTGTGACAAGAGCCCGCAAACTGGCTGAATTCATCAAAGCGCCGATCGCTATCATCGACAAGAGAAGACCGAAAGCGAATGTCGCCGAAGTCATGAACATCATCGGCAATGTCGAAGGCAAAAAATGTATCCTGATTGACGACATGATCGATACTGCAGGTACAATCACATTGGCAGCCCAAGCACTGCAGGATGCAGGCGCGTTGGATGTCTATGCTTGCTGCACACATGCTGTATTGTCAGGTCCAGCCATGGACCGCATCAACAACTCCGTAATCAAAGAATTGATTGTTACTGATTCGATCAATATCCCTGCTGAAAAAGTCAGCGAAAAAATCGTACAGGTATCCGTTTCACAATTAATCGCTGAAGCAATCAAACGTATCCACGAAAACCGCTCAGTAAGCCCATTGTTCCAAGAAAAATTTGTAATCATCGACTAAGAATGCGATTGTTGAAAAAAGTCCTCCCTTGGGAGGGCTTTTTTGTTTGAAGGTGCGGTTGTCCGTTGGTTAGGAGTTATGTGGAGAGAGCAGGCGTAGGCAGGTGTAGATAGTGGTGCTGGAAAAGATGAATAACTAAAAAGAATCCATGTTTCCGATCCCCCTAACAGCCCCCAACCCCAAAAATCAAACCCCACATCACCGAAAACCACAAAAAACAAATAAACACCCGCATTCTCCTATAGGAGGGCGGGTGTTTTGGATTGGAAACGATTATTTTGCGTCCGCTTCGAGGCTGGCGAATCCTTCTTCCAACACTTTTTTCAGTGTTGTAGCGGATAGATCCATTTTTTCCTGTTCTGCATCAGATAAAGGAATTTCGATGATATTGCGGATACCGGAACGGTTGATGACTGCCGGAACGCCGATGAAGACATCTTTGTGGTTGTATTCTCCATCCAAATAGACGGATAAAGGCATAATCGCGTTTTCGTCATTCAGGATTGCTTTTGTGATACGGGCTAAGGCTACAGCGATTCCGTAGAAAGTCGCTCCTTTTTTCTCGATGATTTCATACGCAGCGTCGCGTACTTTGAAGAAGACGTCGACTAAAGCTTTTTCATCGACAGCAGAAGTTTGTTTCACCCATTCGTAAATTTGCAGGCCGCCAACGTTAGCGTGGGACCACACGGGGAATTCGGTGTCGCCGTGTTCCCCTAAGATATAGGCGTGAACATTACGGGTATCTACGCCTACAAGTGCAGCGATGCTTTGGCGGAATCGAGCGCTGTCCAGGGAAGTGCCTGAACCGATGACACGGTTAGCGGGAAGTCCTGAAAATTTCCAAGTTGCATAAGTAAGGATATCCACTGGATTGGATGCGACCAAGAAAATGCCGTCGAATCCACTAGCCATGATCTCTCCGATGATTGATTTGAATATGCGCAAGTTTTTGCTTACTAGATCGAGACGGGTTTCGCCAGGTTTTTGGGCAGCTCCCGCAGTCAATACTACGATATCAGCGTCGTGACAATCTGCGTACGATGCTGCGTAAATTTTCTTCGGTGAAGTATAAGCTAAAGCGTGAGAAAGATCGATCGCATCTCCCTCTGTTTTTGCTTTGTTGATATCGATGATACCCAACTCATGACCGATGTTTTGAGTAACCAATGCAAACGCATAGCTTGATCCAACAGCGCCGTCACCGACTAAAATAATTTTTTGTCCCGTATTTCCACTCAATTCTGCCATTATAATGCTCCTCTCGCTATTTGCTGGTTCTATTATAACACTAAACAAAGGTGATTACTCTTTGGGCCTATCCCGATCGGCAAAGATTTTCAGAACCAACGATGATTGCGCGACAGTGATAGAAAGTGAACAACCTGTGAAATGATATATAAATATATTATAAAATAAAACACTTCTATTTACAATGGGGGTTTGCGAGTTTGTTCACAACATTCATAATATTTTTTGCCCATGCCAATCCGATTTCTTACGAATATGCGAGGAGTATGGTATACTAAGTGCATGTAAACTGTGCGGAGGAAATTCGTGCGGCCTTTTTTGGCGTAAAGGGAAGAAGGTACTTGTTCCCAGACGGAGTGAACAACAACTGGAAAAATAGGGGAATATAAATGAAAATGATCGTTGGATTGGGGAACCCAGGTCCTAAGTATACCGATACGAAGCATAATGTCGGCTTTATTACTTTAGACGAGTGGGCCTTTCAGAATAAAGAGAAATACAATAAAAATAAATTTGAAGCGTTATACATAGAGACCACCGTAGACGGTTCAAAAGTTTTATTCGTCAAGCCGCTGACATTCATGAATGATTCGGGAAGAGCGGTGAGACCATTGATGGACTACTACAACATTGCAATCGAAGATCTGGTTGTCGTATACGATGATATGGATATGCCTGTAGGGAAAATAAGGCTTCGACAAAAAGGTGGAGCTGGCGGGCATAATGGCATCAAAAGCTTGATCCAGCACCTAGGTACTCAGGATTTCAACCGAATCCGCATCGGGGTCGGAAGACCTCAACACAATATGACGGTCGTTCAGCACGTTTTGAGTCCTTTTCCAAAAGATGAACACGCCGAAATGTTGCACTCCGTAAAAGAAAGTGTGGATGCAATCGACCACTTCATCAAAGGGAACAATTTTTTGGAAACAATGAATCAATTCAATAAAAGAGGTTAGGTTCAGCTTTAGCTGGACCTCTTTTGTGTCTGCTGTACAATCTGCAATAATGAATCGAGATGAAAGCGATAACCTTTTCTTCTGCAGAACATATGATTAATGAGGAGAATATCAATGAAAGATATAGAAAAATATTTAAAGGAAACAGTAAATATACAGACGTTATTGTCTGAAATCAATTCAGAACTACCGCAGTTGGTAGCAGGGCTTTCCGGATCAGGCCGCAATCTGCTGACGAATATCCTGTTCGAAGAATTGCAGAAGACGATTGTTGTCTTGACCCCGAATTTGCTCCAAGCGACCCAAGTGTACGAAGACATTAGTCAAATGGCGCCGGAGGTTCCTTTGTATATCTTCCCGGTTGAGGAATCGACTGCGGCGGAACTGGCGTTTTCATCACCCGAATACCGCAGTCAACGGGTTGAAACGTTGGATTTTCTGAATAGCGGCAAAAAAGGGATCGTTGTGACCCCAGCTGCCGGATTCAAAAAAATCCTCTCTCCAGATTCAATCTGGGAAACGCATTGTCTAGATTTTTCCGTTGGCATGGAGTTGGATATGGACAGCTTGCCTGAGAAATTGGTTGCAATGGGATATTCACGAGAACGGATGGTTGCCAGCCCAGGTGAGTTCAGCATTCGCGGAGGCATCATCGACATCTATGCCCTGAACGAAGAGAACCCCTTGCGAATGGAACTGTTCGATACCGAAATCGACACATTGCGTTATTTCGATGCCTACACCCAAAAATCCGTCGACTCTATCGAAACTGTCCGAATTTTGCCGGCGCAGGACACAATTTTCACGAAAGCGGAGATAGTCAAGCAGGCCAGTGCGGTAGAGAAAAAGGCTGAGAAGGCCATCAAAGGTATCAAGAATCAAGAAGTCAAAGAAAGTATGACTCGTGTATTCTCCGAACTGACGGATAATATGAAACGTGGCGAACTGTCTAAGGATCCGCAGCTCTACACAAGCTTAGTCTATCCGGAACAGCCTACGATTTTGGACTATATCTCCGAAGATGCGCTGCTGATCGTGGACGATTACAGCCGCATACTTGAGGTTGAAAGGACAATAGAAAGCGAATCATCGGAATGGAAAATGTCCAAAGTGTCGGAAGGCGTATGCTTGCCTTCACAGGATTTCAGCGCGGATATCCGCGAGGTGATCAAAAAATCCAAACAGCATCGCATCTATTACGCACTGTTCCATAGGGGCTTCGGAAATATGCGCTTCCACGGAGTCTATCCTTTCCAATACCGAACGCTGAACAACTTCTTCAGTCAGATGCCGCAAGTCAAGCTGGAAATGGAACGTTGGCTTAAGCAGCATATGACGGTTTTTGTCATGGTCCCGTCTTTCGAACGCGCTGAAAAGGTGCAGCGGATATTCGCGGATTTCGGCGTCCATAGCTACATCAAAGGCAACGATCCGTTTATCGAGAATAAGGTGAATATCCTGGTCGGCGGAATGGCGAACGGATTCGAATTGCCGCAGGAAAAAGTGGTATTCGTCACTGAAAAGGAACTTTTCAATAAAGTCACTAAGAAACAGCCGCATCGCCAAAAAATGACGAATGCCGAGAGACTGAAGAGTTACACGGAACTGAATCCCGGTGATTATGTCGTTCACGTAAATCACGGGATAGGACTCTACACGGGCATGGAAACGATTGAAGTTGGAGGTGTCCACCAAGACTACATGTCGATCGCATACCAGGAGGGAGCCAAATTATTCATTCCTGTGACGCAAATCCATTTGATCCAAAAATATGTCTCCTCCGATGCCAAAACGCCCAAAATGCACAAATTGGGTGGGACGGAATGGGCGAAAACGAAAAAGAAAGTTGCTTCGAAAATCGAAGATATCGCTGATGAATTGATCGAACTGTACGCCAATCGCGAATCAGAAAAAGGGTACGCCTATCAACCGGATACGCCGGAGCAACTCGAATTCGAGAACGCCTTCCCTTACACCGAAACGGATGACCAACTGCGTAGTACTGCTGAAATCAAGGCGGACATGGAGAGCATCAAGCCGATGGATCGCTTGCTTGTCGGTGATGTAGGTTACGGAAAAACGGAAGTTGCGATGCGGGCCATCTTTAAGGCAGTGCAGGAAGGAAAACAAGCTGCTTTCCTTGTCCCTACGACCATTTTGGCGCAACAGCACTATGAATCGTTGACCCAACGATTTGAAGAGTACCCATTTGAAATCGGTTTGTTGAGCCGCTTCCGCACGAAGAAACAGCAAGATGAAACACTTGCCGGCATCCGGAAAGGAACAGTTGATATCGTTATCGGCACGCACCGGATCTTATCGAAGGACGTTGTTTTCGCTGATTTGGGATTATTGGTGGTCGACGAAGAACAACGATTTGGTGTGAAACATAAAGAGCGCTTGAAACAACTGAAAGCTTCTGTGGATGTATTGACGTTGACGGCAACACCGATTCCGCGTACTCTGCATATGTCGATGCTAGGGGTCAGAGATCTCTCCGTCATCGAAACGCCGCCGGCAAACCGCTATCCGGTTCAGACATATGTCATGGAACAGAATAACGGAGCCGTCCGGGATGCGATCGAAAGAGAGTTGGCCCGCGGAGGTCAGGCTTTCTACCTCTACAATCGGGTGGAAACCATCGAGAAGAAAGCCCAAGAGATCCGCGAACTCGTCCCCGATGTCCGTGTCGCAGTGGCGCATGGCCAGATGACGGAAGTCCAACTCGAAAATGTCATCATGGATTTCATCGAAGGCCGCTACGATGTGCTGGTCACCACAACCATTATAGAAACAGGTGTAGACATCCCGAATGTCAATACGCTCTTCATCGAAAATGCCGATCGGATGGGCTTGTCGCAACTGTATCAATTGCGCGGACGTGTCGGTAGGACAAATCGGATTGCCTATGCCTATCTGATGTATCAGCCGAACAAGATGCTGACTGAAGTCAGTGAAAAAAGACTGCAGGCGATCAAAGAATTCACGGAACTGGGCGCGGGCTTCAAGATTGCTATGCGTGACTTGTCGATACGTGGAGCTGGGAACCTATTGGGTGCGCAACAGCACGGCTTCATCGACTCGGTTGGATTCGACCTCTACTCGGAGATGCTGGGAGAAGCAGTTGCGGCCAAACGTGGATTGAAAGCGAAATCGAAGCGTTCGATCGTCGAAATTGATTTGAGTATAGATGCTTATATACCAGCCGATTATATAGAGGATGAACGGCAGAAAATCGACTTCTACAAACGGATCCAGCGTATCGAAAGTGTCGCCGATCATGATGAAATCGATGCAGATCTGATTGACCGCTTCGGTGATTATCCGCAAGAGGTTTCCGATTTGTTGGAGGTTGGTCTGATAAAAAATTACGCAGAAAAGAGTCAAATCGAAACAATCAAGCGCCAAGGCGAAACGGTCGTCATCACCTTTTCTCAAGAAGCGACTGTCCGCTTGCAGGGGCCTGCAGTGTTTGAAGCCCTCAGCAACATACCATTGAAGGCGCAGATTAATCTGAATAATGCCAAATTGGTTGTCAGTGTGGTTATTGGGAAATTACCGAACCGCCAATGGCTGAATCATTTGAATGCTTTCATCAAAGCTTGCGTAGCTGAAACGGATGGAACAGATGGAAAATAATCGCTTGAAGCAGATGATGAAAGGTGCGCTGTTGCTGTCTTTAGCCGCTTTCATCAGCAAAATACTCAGTGCGGTGTATCGTGTGCCGTTCCAGAATATGGTGGGAAACACAGGCTTTTATGTCTATCAGCAAGTTTATCCTATCTATGGTATCGGTATGACGTTCGCTCTATCGGGTTTTCCGGTATTTCTTTCGAAGATGATTGCGGAAACGCCGGATAGCGGGACCCGCAGGATGATATTGAAACGCAGCCTGGTCATACTTGGCGTCTTCGGATTCATCCTGTTCATGGGGATTTATGGCTTTTCAGGTCGACTGGCGCTACTGATGGGAGATCCGGAGCTGAAGCCGATTTTGCAATCGGTATCCTGGATGTTTTTGTGGATGCCGATATTGGCAACATTGCGGGGGTATTTCCAAGGCAATTACCGCATGGAGCCGACAGCTGTTTCGCAAGTAGCGGAGCAGCTCGTGCGTGTCGGTGCGATTCTTTTTGCGGCGTATCTGTACACACAAACAAAAGGGGATCTCTATGCGATGGGCGCAAATGCCATGAGCGGTGCGACTATCGGTGCGATCCTTGGCAGTCTTATCCTGTTGGTCGCCTATCACAAAGAAAGGCAGAATGATGATACGCTGGTGCTGGATGGGCGACTTCTGAAACAGGAATCGTCGGATGCCCAATGGGGACGTCTGATCCGCCGTTACGCGACTGAAGGGGCGACGATTTGCCTGTTGAGCGCTATCTTGGTCCTGTTCCAGCTCATTGATTCGTTTACACTCTACAACGGCTTGTTGGACGGCGGTAAAGCCAGCGACTTGGCCAAAAATGTCAAGGGAATCTATGACCGTGGGCAGCCGCTTGTGCAGTTGGGCATGGTGGTGGGGACTGGTTTTTCGGCCAGCTTCATTCCGATGATGAGCCAAGCGCACGCACAAAATCGCCAAAACGAATTCACCCGATCAGCTGTGTCGTTGCTGCGGATGACAAGCGTTTTTTCAGCAGCTGCGGTAACGGGATTGTTGGCTATTTTGCCGAATGTCAACAACATGCTTTTTGGGGACCGGGAAGGAATTGCCGTTCTGTCCGTATACATTTTGGCCATTTTTGCGGCTTCGATCATGACAGCCTATCATTCCATCCTACAAAGTTTGGGTCAGTACAAGATTTCTTTGGTTGCACTGGCAGCGGGGCTTACGGTCAAATTCTTCGGCAATTTGCTGTTGGTGGAACCGCTGGGGACGATGGGAGCAAGCATTGCTTTGATAGCCGGTTTGGCTGCCATGGTGTTGGTGCTTTGGATGAACAGTGAACGCGCCTTGCGGGATGTCTGGTTCACGGATCACTTTGTCCGCAAACTGCTGGCTGGATGCCTTGTCCTTTTTGTTACGGTATGGGCGTTGCGGGTCGGTCTGGAAAGGTATCTCTTCACTGATGGAGGCCGGCTGACGGATTCCGTGATAGCTGTGGTGACAGTTTGTGCTGGTGTGGGCGTATTCTTATGGTATATTTTAAAGGTGAGGCTTTTAACTTTGCGGGAGTGGGTAAGTATTCCGTTCGGGAAAAAACTGCTGCGCAAATTGCCGGATAAAACGAGCGATTTAAAATAGGAAAGCTTTCCAGAAGGAGAATTATATGGGTAAAATTGAAATAATGGGGCTTGGAGCCGGAGATTTGGAACAACTGCCTTATGGCGTACACAGTCGCTTGCTGGCAGCTGACTTCGTCCATCTGCGGACCAAAGAGCACCCGGTCGTTGAAAATCTGAAGGCTGCAGGCGTGCAGTTTGAAAGTCTTGATGACATATATGAATCGAAGGATAATTTTGATGACGTATACCGTCAGATCGCAGATCAGTTATTGGAAAAGGCAAAAACGCAGGATCTGATTTATGCAGTACCGGGACACCCGTTGGTTGCGGAGGATTCCGTCAAGCATCTGCTGGAGAACGAGGCGGGGATCGAAGTGGAAATCGTCGGGGGGAAGAGTTTCATCGACGATTTCTTTCAGGCGGTAGCCATCGATCCGATCGAGGGTTTCCAATTGGTGGATGGGTTGACCTTCCACCAGGACCAGCTGAGCTTAGGCAATCACCTGATCATCATGCAAGTTTTCAATGAATTTGTGGCCAGTGATGTAAAATTGAAGCTGATGGAGAAATATCCGGATGAACACCAAGTGGCATTGGTCGATGCGGCAGGGACAAAGATGCAGAAAGTGACTTGGTGCCCGTTGTACGAGATGGACAGGCTAGAGGGCGTGCACAACTTGCTCTCCTTGTATGTTCCACCGCTTGAGAAAGATGAGCGAACGAAAAGCTTTGAGTTGACCCAAGCTTACATGGATGCCATCGTAGAAAAAGATGTTTGGGTGCAATCGCAGACGCACGAAAGCTTATTGCCCTATCTGAAGGAAGAATGCGAAGAAGTTGCCGAAGCGATCCAGAACGATGATATCGATAACCTGATCGAAGAGTTGGGCGATATTCTGCTCCAGGTTTTCTATCACGCCTCATTCAGCGAGCGTGAAGGGTTTTTCACGATGGAGGATATCCTGGAAACCTTGAACAAAAAGTTACGCAGACGCCATCCGCATGTTTTTGACGGAGTGAAGGCTGATACGATCGAGGAAATCGATAAGATGTGGCAAGCGATAAAAGCAAAAGAAAAGGGGAATTCCGATGAGACTAGATAAATTTTTGAAAGTATCCCGCTTGATCAAACGCAGATCGGTCGCCAAAGAAGTGGCGGACAAAGGGCGCATCCTGATCAACGGAAAGCAAGCAAAATCGAGTTCGACTGTCAAAGTCGGAGATGAAATGACGCTGCAGTTCGGAAACAAAACCGTCGTCGTTCGCATCGACAAAATTGTGGAAACGACTAAAAAGGATGAAGCGCAGGAAATGTATACCCTCGTCAGCGAAACGGTCGCACCCAGAACGGAAGAAAATCGCTTCTGATGATGCGAAAGGCCATGGACAATCCGCGCCGTTTCTTCTATACTTTTACATGAGTAAAACTATTCAGAGATAACGGGATTGTGGAAGTTTTCAAGGAGGCGATCAGGGTGAAGGAAAAGACGGAAAAAAAGACAGCTGACAACGTAACCGTGATGCAAAATGATTTTACGAAGGCGCAGCACAGTCAGAAACGTATATTTCAGAGGGAAAAGAAAGCCCATATGAGAAGATTATCCCTGATTTTTGTCGTCGGCGCTGCCCTGATTGTGCCGTGCCTGTGGAAAACAGTCGGAAACTGGCTGGAAATCCGTAAGTTGGATGCTGCAATCGTTTTGGCCCAAACTGATAAAAAACAGGCTGAGGACGAAAATACGCAATTGACTTATGAAGTCAAACTGTTGCAGGATGACGAATACATCGCCAAATTGGCACGCGGTAAATATTATTTGAGCAGAGACGGCGAGATCATCTTTAGTTTGCCAGAGGATAATCAGACAAAAATGGCCGAGAAACAAGAGAATGCGGAAGATTTGGATTCATGAATACATCGATGGATAAAGATTCTATTTTTTTCTGCATAATCCATGGTATAATTAGTTGAGCAAAAATGAAGGAGGAACTTTTTTTTTATGTCAATAGAAGTTGGTAACAAAGTATCAGGAAAAGTTACAGGGATTACAAATTTTGGTGCATTCATTGATTTAGGTGGCGGTAAGACAGGACTAGTTCATATTAGTGAAATTTCTGATACTTTCGTAAAGGAAATAAAGGACGTTTTGAAGGTTGGCGATGAAGTGACCGTTAAGGTGATGTCCATTGCGGATGATGGGAAGATCGGTTTATCCATCCGTAAAGCTGTGGACAAGCCAGCAGGGGAAGTTTCCAGACCTCAACGAGAAAGCAGACCGTATCAAAAAAGTACAACTCCTCGCCCGGAAGGCTCTTTTTCTAAAGGCAGAAAAGATTTCTCAGCCCATCAGGATAAAGGTCTTAAAAACGACTTTGACTCGTTGATGAGCAGCTTCTTGAAGGATAGCGAAGACCGTTTGACTTCCATCAAACGCAATACGGAAGGCAAACGCGGAGGCCGTGGCGGCAGACGTGGATAGAAAACAGTAATTTCTAGAGGATGGGCAAAAGGGAAACCGATTGTCACACCCTCTTTTTTGCTTTACGAAGAAAGAAAGCAGGGGTGCTATGCAGGAATATATTCTGCGTCTATGCAAAGAAGTGGAACGTCACCGACTATGGGAAAAAGAAAGCCGCTTGCTTGTAGCGGTATCCGGCGGCGTAGATTCCATGGCATTATTGGGGCTAATCCAACAATTGCCGCGGGAATGGCAACCACAGTTCGCAGTGGTGCATGTCCACCATCATCTCAGGGAAGAATCAGATGATGAATTCCGGATGATTAAAGACTACTGCAGGAATCAAGGAATAGCTTTTTTCGCCGAACATTGGTCAGAAGAAAAACATCCGAAGTCAAACCTGGAAATGGCAGCAAGGGAATTCCGCTATGCCTTCTTTGCCGACATGATGCAAAAATGGCCAGCGACCCACTTGGTGACAGCGCATCATGCGGATGATCAGCTGGAGACGATTCTGATGCGTTTGGTGAGGGGAAGCACGTTGAAGGGCATATCAGGCATCGCTTTTTCACGCGCTTTTGGCCGAGGGCAACTCGTTCGTCCGTTGCTGTCGTTCCAAAAAGACGATCTCTACCGGATCTGCGGGATGGCCGGAATCCCTTATCTGGAAGACAGCACCAATTCGGAACTGACGTTTTCGCGGAACAGATACCGGAACAGCATCATCCCGTTGCTGCAGTTGGAAAACCAACAGGCATCCAGGCATTTCGGCGATTTTTCGGAAGATCTCCAGGATGTGTTGAAGGTCGTTCAGCCAATTGTAGCGGATTCTTTTCGCTCGTTGTTCACCAGAGATGATGCGGATTGGGTTTTGGATCTGGTCGGGTGGCAGGCCTGTGACATTTCCTTGCAGCGGCTTGTGCTCAGCTATTTTGTGACGGAACAGCTGATACCGGCAGGATATGACTTCCGGAGGAGCCAACTGACTGCTGTGATGGATCTTGCCAAGAACCAATCTCCGCAAAAGCAAATATCTTTGGTGGGAGGGTGGCAGGCCAGAAAAAGGTATGATAAACTTATTTTCTTATCCCCTGATTCGGCCAGAACCGCTTTTTCTGCTTTTTCTGAAGAATTGGAGCTAAATAAATGGGTAACCTTGCCATATCATGGTAGAATAGGATTATTTCATAGCGATAATGCGTTTTCAAAAGAACTTCCGAAGAATGCTCTAAGCGTCGTCATCAAGGACGAAACGGCATATATGCCTATTACTGTGCGTTCCCGGCGTTCGGGGGATAAGATCGTTTTGAACAAAGACCAGCCATTCACAAAAAAAGTGAGCCGGCTTTTTGTGGATAAAAAAATTCCGGATGAAGAAAGACGAAAAGCCTGTATCGTCACTGATGGCGAGGGACGTATCTTATGGGTGCCGGGCTATGCCCAGTCCGTCTGGTTGTCCGAGAATGACAACGAACAAACGTGTTACAGATTGATCTACATAAAATAATTTTTTGAGGTGAAAGAAATGTTGCATCCTGATATCGAGGAAGTATTATACAGTGAAGAAGAAATCAGCGCAGTAGTCAAAGACTTGGGCGCGCAATTGACGAAAGAATATGAAGGGAAAAATCCATTAGTGATCGGTGTACTGAAAGGAGCCGTCATGTTCATGACCGACTTATCGCGTGCTATGGACTGCGACCTGGAGCTGGATTTCATGGACGTTTCCAGCTATGGAGCGGGAATGGAATCAAGCGGCGATGTGAAAATCCTGAAAGATTTGGATACGACCGTGGACGGACGCGATCTGTTGATTGTGGAGGACATCATTGATACTGGGCGGACTTTAAGCTACTTGATTGAAATATTCAAATACCGTAAAGCCAAATCCATAAAAGTAGTCACGTTGATGGATAAAAAAGAACGCCGCGTAGTGGATTTGGAAGCGGATTACATTGGTATCAACGTTCCGAATGAGTTCGTTGTTGGATACGGATTGGACTTCAACGAAAAGTACCGCAATCTCCCTTATATCGGTATTCTAAAAACCGAAGTTTATGAGTAAAATCATTCGTTAAAATTGGTCAGATATGATATGATTAATGGGATACTAGTATATTGAGCACACAAAAAAGATGAGACGTAAGATAAAGTCTGCGAAGAACGATATCTGACGAGGAGGTTCTAATGAAAAAAAATAATTTTCTTAAAAGCAGCGGCTTTTATGTTCTGATCTTCCTTGCGATCATTGCAGTGGTTTCGATGATTACAGGCGGCATGGAAACAGAGACGAGCCAAGAAATTTCATCAAGCGAATTTATGGATGCATTGAACTCGGAAGAGGTGGATAATTTTACGATCCAACCGGGTGCAGGCGTTTATGAAATCAGCGGTGAGTACCGCAGCGAACAAGAACTGGAAGTGGCTGATTCGTCAAGCGATTTACTATTGTTTGATGATTCGACCAGTACAACAACAAAGAATTTTACAACCAGAGTTTTACCGAATGACGAAACACTGAAACAAATCACGGAAAGCGCTGAAACGACGGAAACACAAATGGTGTCGTTGGAAGAAGATCAGTCCGGTGCATGGATCAGTATCCTGTTCAGCGTATTACCGATCGTCATCTTCATATTCTTCATGTACATGATGATGGGTCAAGCTGGAGGCGGACAAGGCGGTAACCGCAATGTGATGAACTTCGGCAAAACGAAGTCTGAAGATGCCACCAAAAAGCCTATCAAAGTTCGTTTTTCTGACGTTGCTGGTGCAGAAGAAGAGAAACAAGAGCTTGTTGAAGTAGTTGAATTTTTGAAGGATCCACGTCGTTTCACTGCACTTGGCGCAAGAATTCCGGCAGGCGTTTTGCTTGAAGGACCTCCAGGTACAGGTAAGACCTTATTGGCCAAAGCTGTCGCTGGTGAGGCTGGTGTGCCTTTCTTCTCGATTTCCGGTTCTGAATTCGTAGAAATGTTTGTCGGTGTCGGTGCCAGCCGTGTGCGTGACTTGTTCGATCAAGCCAAAAAAGCTGCTCCTGCAATCATCTTCATCGATGAAATCGATGCAGTTGGGCGTCAACGTGGCGCCGGTATGGGTGGCGGCCATGATGAACGCGAACAAACACTGAATCAACTGTTAGTTGAGATGGACGGTTTCTCAGGTAATGAAGGCATCATCGTAATTGCCGCAACAAACCGTTCCGATGTACTCGATCCGGCATTGCTTCGTCCAGGCCGTTTTGACCGCCAGATTTTGGTGGGAAGACCGGATGTAAAAGGCCGTGAAGCGATATTGAAAGTACATTCCCGCAACAAACCGTTGGCAAGCAATGTCGATCTGAAAGTTGTCGCGCAACAAACACCAGGCTTCTCTGGAGCAGATCTGGAAAACCTGTTGAACGAAGCTGCGTTGGTTGCAGCCAGACGGAACAAAACAAAAATTGATGCCCTTGATGTGGATGAGGCGCATGACCGTGTCATCGCCGGCCCTGCCAAGCGGGATCGTGTCATCAGCAAGCGCGAACGCGAAATGGTTGCCTACCATGAAGCCGGCCACACGATTGTCGGTATGGTACTGAGCGATGCGCGCATTGTCCACAAAGTTACGATCGTTCCACGCGGTCGCGCGGGTGGATATGCAATCATGCTTCCGAAAGAAGATCGATTCCTCATGACGAAGGATGAGTTGTTGGAACAAGTTGTCGGATTGCTTGGTGGACGTGTAGCGGAGGAAGTTGTCTTCAACGTCCAAACTACGGGCGCCAGCAACGACTTCGAACAGGCTACGGGCTTGATCAGAAGCATGGTTACCGAATACGGTATGAGTGATAAGTTGGGTACTGTACAGTATGAAGGAAATCATCAAGTATTCGTCGGTCGTGACTACGGTCAAACCAAAGCATACTCTGAAGATATTGCTTACCAAATCGACTCGGAAGTCCGTCGTATGATGAATGATGCGCATATCAGAGCGCGTCAAATCATCGAAGAACACCGTGAACAACTGAATTTGATCGCTGAGAAATTGTTGGAACTGGAAACATTGGATGAGAAAACAATCCGCAGCCTGTTCGAAACCGGCCAAATGCCTTCGGACTCAAATACAGAGGAATATCCAAGCGAAAAAGCACAGTCTTTTGAAGAGGCCAAACGGGCCCTTGAAAAGAAAGAAGCTGAAAAAATTCATCAGGAAGAGCAGATGCTTGCTGATGATGAATCCCAAGATTCATTACCTGCTGCCGATGGAAAAGCAGAAAATGAATCGGAAAATCAAGACACAGATACTGAAGAAAAATAAAACAAATAGAATTTTGCGAAAAGTCTGGGACGAAAATCCCGGACTTTTTGTCATCACCGCGTGGTTTCACAGTACCAAGTGAGCAAAGTGTGGTTGCTTTCAGCTTGACCTATAGTAGAATGATAGAGAAACAAATTAAGAATGCAATGGAGGATTATACATGAGTAGTTATTTAATTAAGGCGTTAGCCTATGAAGGACAATTCCGGGCCTATGCGATCGACGCTACAGAAGCGGTTGCTGAGGCTCAAAAAAGGCATGATACATGGAGTGCCTCTTCTGCAGCTTTGGGCCGCACAATGGTGGGGACTTTGTTGCTGGCTGCGGCTGGATTGAAGAATGAGGAAAAAATGACCGTGATCGTGAACGGAGATGGCTTGGGGGGCCGTATACTCGCTGATGCGAACGGAAAAGGCGATATCAAAGCCTATATTTCTAACCCGAATGTCAACCTTGCATTGAACGGTGATGGCAAACTGGATGTACGCGCAGTTGTGGGGACTGAAGGTACTTTGACCGTCATCAAAGATCTGGGTATGAAGGAACCGTTCACGGGACAAGTTTCTCTGGTCAGCGGCGAATTGGGCGAGGATTTCACCTACTATATGGCAAATTCTGAGCAAATCCCTTCAGCTATCGGGTTAAGCGTACTGGTTGATACGGATGATTCGATCAAAGCGGCTGGTGGATTCATGATTCAAGTGATGCCTGATGCCAGCGATGAAGCCATCACAAAAGTGGAACAAAATATCGCAGCTATTCCCTTAGTATCCAGATTGATGGAAAACGGTGAAACGCCTGAACAGATCTTGGCGCGTATATTGGGCGAAGAAAATGTGGAAGTCCTGGAAAAGATGCCGGTTCGTTTCCACTGCGATTGTTCAAGAGAACGTTTCGCTGGTGGTTTGAGTTCAATCGGTAAAGATGAACTTCATGAGATGATTGTTGAGGATCACGGGGCTGAAGTGGTCTGCCATTTCTGTGGCGAAAAATACCATTATTCGGAAGCTGATCTTCAGGAATTGGTTACGGCCATTGATGAGAAGCGTGCCGCCAACATCTAAATTAGCCAGCGTTTCACTTGTAATGCGGTTTCGCGTAACCTACAATGAAACTAATCTGTTCGTTTGATGGAAGTGATCAGTAAAATTTAGCTTAGCTGGAGGAATCGACATGGTAAAAATAGTCTCTTCAATTGCGAGTTTGATAGGGGAAACACCGATAATCAAACTGAATAAAGTTGTGCCTGAGGGTGTGGCTGATGTTTACGTCAAGTTGGAGTCTTTCAACGCGGGCGGAAGCGTGAAAGATCGCATCGCTCTGAATATGATTGAAGTGGCTGAAGAAGAAGGACTTCTGAAACCCGGTTATACAATCGTTGAGCCGACAAGCGGAAATACAGGAGTGGGTTTGGCCATGTTGGCTGCTGCGAAAGGCTACAAAGCCATTTTTGTGATGCCGGATACGATGAGCATGGAAAGACGTTTACTGTTGGCAGCATACGGCGCAGAATTGGTTCTGACGCCAGGAGCGGAAGGAATGAATGGTTCGATTGCAAGAGCAAGGGAAATCGCAGCGCAACCGGAACACTTTATGCCGATGCAATTCGACAACCCTGCCAACCCTGCTGTGCATGAAGCCATCACCGGGCCGGAAATCATCGAAGCCTTCGAAGGCAAGACGCCGGATGCTTTTATTGCCGGAGTGGGAACGGGAGGAACCGTTACAGGAGTCGGCAAGGCTTTGCGCAAAGCCAATCCGAATGTGGAAATATATGCACTGGAGCCGACCGAATCGGCTGTGTTGAGCGGAAAGCCGAAAGGCCCGCATAAAATACAAGGTATCGGAGCCGGATTCATCCCGTCTGTATTGGATACGACACTGTACAACGGTATTGTCCAAGTCTCCAATGAACAAGCCTTCGAAATGGCTCGCCGTGTTGCGCGGGAAGAAGGCGTTCTGGTGGGCATTTCAGGTGGGGCTGCCATCGCTGGTGCGATTGAAGTGGCCATCCGTTTAGGCAAAGGCAAATCTGTCGTGACGGTGGCACCGGATAACGGAGAACGCTACCTGTCCACGCCTCTGTTCAGCGTAGAATAATAGATGGAAAAAGAAGGGCAGGCCGATCGGATGGCTTGTTCTTTTTTCTTATCGGCGAGTCACCATACATAATTGGATAAGATATTTTTCTTTTCTTACGGATTGTAAGATGATAGAATGGTCCAAGAGTTTTTTAGCATCCAAAAAATGGATGGAATCAACATAAATAAATAAATAAATAAATAAGGGAGTAAAAAATGTATAAAATCGGTAATATTGAAATCAATAACCCCGTTGCAGTGGCACCTATGGCCGGGATCAGCAACGCGGCCTTCCGTGTCACGGTTAAAGAAATGGGCGCGGGCTTGGTTGTCTGCGAGATGATAAGCGACAAAGGGATTCAATTCCGCAATGAGAAGACCTTACGGATGCTACACATCGAGCCTAACGAATATCCGCTGAGTGTCCAAATCATGGGTGGCAATAAGGATACCCTGGTTGAAGCGGCAAAATACGTGGCGGAAAACACGGAAGCGGCCATCATCGACATCAACATGGGCTGTCCCGTCAGCAAAGTGATCAAGGCGGAAGCAGGAGCCAAGTGGTTGTTGGATCCGGGCAAAGTCTATGAAATGGTTTCCGCTGTCGTGGATGCCGTGGATAAGCCGGTTACCGTAAAAATGCGGACGGGTTGGGATTCCGATCATCTTTTTGCAGTGGAGAATGCTTTGGCGGCAGAACGCGCTGGTGCAGCCGCGGTTGCGATGCATGGACGCACGCGTGTACAGATGTATGAAGGACACGCCGACTGGAACATCTTCAAGGACGTTAAACAGGCTTTGAAGCGTATCCCGTTATTGGGGAACGGAGATGTGAAGTCACCTGAGGATGCGAAACGGATGATGGATGAAACGGGCGTGGATGGTGTTATGATAGGCCGCGCTGCCTTGAGCAACCCTTGGATGATCAAACAGACAGTCCATTATCTGGAAACTGGAGAAATGTTGCCGCAATCGACCCCGCGCGAGAAATTGGAAATTGCAAAACTGCATTTGGACAGATTGACCGATCTTAAGGGCGAAACCGTAGCTGTCAAAGAGTTCCGTAGCATCGCGGCTTATTACTTGAAAGGCATTCCGCGTGCTTCAAAAACAAAAGCTGCAGTCACATCAGCATCCAGACAACAAGAAGTAGTTGACTTGTTGGATCGCTTCATTTTCGAAGTAGAGGAACGCGAAGCTTCAAAAGAAGCGCGTACATTCGAAAAAATCGAAATAAATAGCTAAGACGGCTTGATTTTTCACTCTTTTATTGGCAATATTAAGAAGATTATGAATCAAGAAGATTTAAGAACGGAGTGACCTCATTGAGTCAAGAAAAACATTCAGAAGAAATGAATGACCAGTTGCTGATTCGCCGTGAAAAGATGCAGGCTTTACGCGAAGAAGGAATTGAACCCTTTCAAAATGGTTTTGTAAGAACACATTTATCTGCAACAATCCATCAAGAGTTCGATGCTTTTACGAAAGAGGAAATCGAAGCAAGAGATGAGACCATCGTTTCAGTAGCCGGCAGAATCATGACAAAACGCGGAAAAGGGAAGGTTGGCTTTGCTCACTTGCAGGACAGTAAAGGCCAAATTCAGATTTACGTGCGCAAAGATGTGGTTGGGGAAGAGGATTATGCGATCTTTAAGCAAGCGGATCTTGGGGACATCATTGGCGTAACTGGCCCGATCATGAAAACTGATGCCGGTGAAGTCACCATCAAACCGACGCAACTTGTGCATTTGACGAAAGCATTGCGTCCGTTGCCTGACAAATATCACGGCTTGACGAATGTTGAACAGAAATATCGTCAACGTTATCTTGACTTGATCAGCAACAAAGAGAGCTTCAATAAGTTCGTGCAACGTAGCCAGATCATCAGCGAAATCAGAACTTACTTGAACGGGCTGGGTTATTTGGAAGTCGAAACACCGACATTGCATAACATGGCAGGTGGGGCTACCGCAAGACCGTTCATCACGCACCATAATGCATTGGACATGGAATTGTACATGCGCATCGCGTTGGAGTTGCATCTGAAGCGCCTTGTGATCGGCGGCATGGAAAAGGTTTATGAAATCGGTCGTGTATTCCGTAACGAAGGAATCGATACAACCCACAATCCGGAATTCACGATGTTGGAAATGTATACAGCCTATACGGACTTCCACGATGTGATGGAAGTGGTCGAAGGCATCTTCGAGACGGTTACAACAAAAGTCAAAGGCTCTTCAACCGTAGTCTATGACGGCACCGAAATCAACTTGGCCGGCCCATACCCGCGCATCCACATGGTTGACGCAGTCAAAGCCGTTACAGGCGTCGATTTCTGGGCACCGATGACGGATGCAGAAGCGCAAGCTTTGGCGGAAAAACACAATGTGCCTTTCACTAAGAACATGACGGTAGGGCATATCATCAATGAATTTTTCGAAGCGTTTGTGGAAGATACATTGGTTCAGCCGACATTCATCTATGGACACCCGTTGGCGATTTCGCCATTGGCACGCAAAAATGAAGAAGATCCGCGCTTTACGGACCGTTTTGAAATCTTCATTATGGGCAAGGAATACGGAAACGCCTTTACCGAGCTTACGGATCCGATCGATCAAAGAGAACGTTTCGAAGCGCAAGCGATGGAGAAAGAGCAAGGAAATGACGAAGCACATGGTGTGGATGAAGACTTCATAGAGGCTTTGGAATACGGTATGCCTCCGACAGGCGGCTTGGGTATCGGCATCGACAGATTCGTGATGATGTTGACGGATAGTCAATCAATCCGTGACGTTCTGCTGTTCCCTACGATGAGAAATCTAGAAATTTAACTTGAATGTGAGGGGCTGCCGCAATTTGCGGCAGCCCTTTTAAATGAAAAAAAACGGGAAATATTGAAAATAAAACAAGACAAACTGTTGACGGTCAGAAATATACGTGGTATGATTCAAAAGGTGATTTTTGTACACAGATCCCTGAACATATCTTTCAGTCGTGCTGACTGGTGTATGATAGTCACAGAAAGAATAGTAAGTCGAAAATTTCGATTTATTTATTTTTTTAACTAAAAAGGAACCACCTGGATGTGTGGACCTAGCTATCCCATCGAGGAAGGAGGAAAATCAATGCCTACAATTAATCAACTAGTGCGTAAACCGCGCCAATCTGCTATTGAAAAATCAAAATCTCCTGCTTTAGGAAAAGGTTACAATAGCTTCAAAAAATCACAAACAAATACAAACTCACCTCAAAAACGTGGTGTTTGTACGCGTGTGGGTACAATGACTCCGAAAAAACCTAACTCAGCGTTACGTAAGTACGCTCGTGTACGTTTGTCTAACTTGTTAGAAGTTACAGCTTACATTCCTGGTATCGGACATAACCTACAAGAACACAGCGTGGTGCTGATCCGTGGCGGACGTGTAAAAGACTTGCCAGGGGTACGTTATCATATCGTTCGTGGAGCTCTTGATACAGCCGGTGTAAACAACCGTATGCAAAGCCGTTCTAAATACGGTGCTAAGAGACCTAAGAAAAAATAATTAAACATCAAACCTATAAATAGAAAAGTTAAGGAAGGAGGAATTTGAATGCCTCGTAAAGGTCCAGTTACAAAACGTGAAGTAATGCCAGATCCGATTTACAATTCTAAATTGGTGACTCGTTTGATCAACCGTATCATGGTTGATGGAAAACGTGGTAAAGCTGCTACCATCTTATATAACGCATTTGAAATGATTAAAGAATCTACAGGAAACGACCCGTTGGAAGTTTTCGAACAAGCTATGAAAAACATCATGCCTGTTTTAGAAGTAAAAGCACGTCGTGTAGGGGGTTCTAACTACCAAGTTCCTATCGAAGTACGTCCAGATCGTCGTATGGCTTTAGGATTACGTTGGTTGGTAAACTACTCTCGTCTACGCGGTGAAGATACCATGGAAGAGCGTCTGGCTAAAGAAATTATGGACGCTGCCAACAACTCTGGTGCTTCAGTCAAGAAACGTGAAGATACACATAAAATGGCAGAAGCTAACAAAGCTTTCGCTCACTACCGTTGGTAAAATTTTCTTGCAAGAATTTTTTCTTGCAAGAAATTTGCTTTATGGTTGCGTAAGTCACCATTTTTCCAATAAAATGGACTTGCAATTACTTTTAAAAGAGAGAGGTGTTGAAATAAGATGGCACAAAGAGAATTTTCTCTAGAAAACACGAGAAATATCGGTATCATGGCTCATATCGACGCAGGTAAAACAACGACGACTGAGCGTGTATTGTACTATACCGGTAAAATCCATAAAATCGGTGAAACCCACGAAGGGGCTTCACAAATGGACTGGATGGAACAAGAACAAGAACGTGGGATTACCATCACTTCAGCTGCCACTACTGCACAATGGAAAGGGTATCGCGTAAATATCATCGATACTCCTGGTCACGTTGACTTCACTATCGAAGTTGAACGTTCTCTGCGTGTTTTGGATGGAGCTGTTGCTTTACTTGATTCACAATCAGGTGTAGAACCTCAAACTGAAACGGTTTGGCGTCAAGCTACAACTTATGGTGTACCTCGTATCATCTTCGCAAACAAAATGGACAAATTAGGAGCAGATTTCTTATACTCTTTAGGCACTCTCCACGATCGTCTACAAGCTAACGCGCATCCGATTCAATTGCCGATTGGTTCTGAAGATACATTCAAAGGAATTATCGATTTAGTCGAAATGAAGGCTGAAATCTATGACAACGATGAAGGTACTGAATACCATGAAGAAGAAATTCCAGCGGAATATCTTGAAGCAGCTGAAGAGTGGCGTACTAAATTGGTTGAAGCTGTTGCTGAAACTGATGAAGCTTTGATGGAAAAATATCTTGATGGTGAAGAAATTACGAAAGAAGAATTGAAAAAAGGTATTCGTACTGCTACATGTAATGTAGAATTTTTCCCGATGCTTTGCGGTTCTGCTTTCAAAAATAAAGGTGTTCAATTATTGCTTGATGCAGTTATCGACTACCTTCCATCACCATTGGATGTTCCGGCTATCACAGGTACTGACGATGACGGTGAAGAAATAAGTGTCCCTGCAAGCGACGAAGCGCCATTTGCAGCTCTAGCATTTAAAGTTATGACTGACCCGTTCGTGGGCCGTCTGACATTCTTCCGCGTATACGCTGGTACTTTACAAAGTGGTTCTTACGTTCAGAATGCTACTAAAGGCAAACGCGAACGTGTAGGCCGTATCCTGCAGATGCATGCTAACCATCGTAACGAAATCCCAGAAGTATTTGCTGGAGATATCGCTGCAGCGGTTGGTTTGAAAGATACAACTACTGGAGATACTTTGTGTGATGAAAAGATACATGTTATCCTTGAATCCATGAACTTCCCGGAACCAGTTATCGAAGTTGCGATTGAACCTAAATCAAAAGCTGACCAAGATAAAATGGGTATCGCGTTACAGAAACTTTCTGAAGAAGATCCTACTTTCCGTGCTTCCACTAACCCAGAGACTGGTCAAACGATCATCGCTGGTATGGGCGAGTTGCACTTGGACATCATCGTTGACCGTATGAAACGTGAGTTCAAAGTTGAAGCTACAGTAGGTGCTCCTCAAGTATCTTACCGTGAAACATTCCGTCAGTCCGTTCAAGCTGAAGGTAAATTCGTTCGCCAATCAGGTGGTAAAGGTCAATTCGGTCACGTATGGGTTGAATTTACTCCTAATGAAGAAGGAAAAGGCTTTGAGTTCGAAAATGCTATCGTCGGTGGGGTTGTTCCTCGTGAATACATCCCTGCAGTTGAAGCTGGTTTGAAAGACGCAATGGAAAATGGTGTATTGGCTGGTTATCCTTTAGTTGACGTTAAAGCTAAATTGTATGATGGTTCTTACCATGATGTCGATTCATCTGAAACAGCATTTAAAGTTGCTGCTTCACTTGCTTTGCGTAACGCAGCTAAAAAAGCTGACCCTGCAATCCTTGAGCCAATGATGGCTGTAGAAATTACAGTTCCTGATGATTATCTAGGAGATGTAATGGGACACGTAAGTTCTCGTCGTGGACGTATCGAAGGTACTGAAGCACGCGGAAATGCACAAATCGTTAAGAGCAGCATTCCATTATCAGAAATGTTTGGATATGCTACAACTTTACGTTCTTCTACACAAGGCCGCGGAACATTCTCAATGACATTCGATCATTACGAAGCTGTTCCTAAAGCTGTTCAAGAAGAAATCATCAAGAAGAGCGGAAAAAATAGCGAAGAGTAATCTCGCTGTTGCTTAGCTTGTATATTGCTTTTTAGGATTCAAATCGGTATACTTTATACGATAGACAATATCAGTCTAAATCAAATTATAAGCACTCAATATGAGGAGGAAATGATTTAAAATGGCAAAAGAAAAATTCGACCGTTCAAAACCCCATGTTAACGTTGGTACAATCGGACACGTTGACCATGGTAAAACAACTTTAACAGCAGCTATCACTACAGTTTTAGCTAAAAAAGGTTTCGCTGAAGCATCCAACTATGCTGCAATCGACAACGCTCCAGAAGAAAGAGAACGTGGTATCACAATCAACACTTCTCACGTTGAATACCAAACTGAAACTCGCCACTACGCTCACGTAGACTGCCCAGGCCACGCGGACTATGTTAAAAACATGATCACTGGTGCTGCACAAATGGACGGCGCTATCTTAGTAGTTTCTGCTGCTGATGGCCCAATGCCACAAACTCGCGAGCACATCCTGTTGTCTCGTCAAGTTGGTGTTCCTTACATCGTAGTATTCTTGAACAAAGTCGACATGGTTGACGACGAAGAATTATTAGAACTAGTTGAAATGGAAGTTCGTGATCTGTTGACAGAATACGATTTCCCTGGCGACGATGTTCCTGTAATCGCTGGTTCAGCTTTGAGAGCTTTGGAAGGCGACGAGTCTTACGAAGAAAAAATCTTGGAATTGATGGCTGCTGTTGACGAGTATATCCCAACTCCAACTCGTGACACTGACAAACCATTCATGATGCCTGTCGAGGACGTATTCTCAATCACTGGACGTGGTACTGTTGCTACAGGCCGTGTTGAACGTGGACAAGTCCGCGTTGGTGACGAAGTAGAAATCGTCGGTATTGCTGAAGAAACTAAGAAAACAGTTGTTACCGGTGTTGAAATGTTCCGTAAATTATTGGATTACGCTGAAGCTGGCGATAACGTAGGAGCTTTGTTGCGTGGTGTTACACGTGATCAAATCCAACGTGGTCAAGTATTGGCTAAACCAGGTTCAATCACTCCACATACAACTTTCTCTGCTGAAGTTTATGTACTTTCAAAAGAAGAAGGCGGACGTCACACTCCATTCTTCACAAACTACCGTCCACAATTCTACTTCCGTACAACTGACGTTACAGGCGTATGTAACTTACCAGAAGGCGTTGAAATGGTAATGCCTGGCGATAACGTTACTATGGAAGTTGAACTGATCCACCCAATCGCTATCGAAGAAGGAACTAAGTTCTCTATTCGTGAAGGCGGCCGTACTGTAGGGGCTGGCGTTGTAGCTTCAATCTCTAAATAATTTTATTTCAAAATAAAATTTAATGTGATTAAAAAAATCCCGAGAGCTTCTGCTCTTGGGATTTTTTTTGATTCAGACAAATGGATATTGACGTGAACCGGGACTGATACAAGACAAAAGAAGATCATCGGATGCGACTCCGGATGATCTTCTTTTATTTGGACTTATTCGGTTGGATATTCCAAAGCTTTCTTGCCCTCGTCGCCTGTGCTGACTCGGATGACATTTTCTACATTATAGATGAATATTTTCCCATCTCCGATGTTGCCTGTGTACAATGCTTTTCTGGCAGCAGCTACTACCTCGTGGACTGGCACGGTGCTGACGACAACTTCGACACGAATTTTCGGCAGCAGATCGGCTTCGGTCTCGACGCCTCGGTAATAAGTTGAATGGCCTTTTTGCATACCATAGCCGAATACGTCGAAAACTGTCATGCCAGTGATGCCGATGTTATTGAGGGCTTTTTTCAGACCTTCGAATTTGCTTTCGTTCGTGATGATTTCAATTTTGGTGATTTTATTATTCGCGCCGCTGCTGGCTGTTGTAGTTCCAGATGCTTGGTACTCCACAACTACCGATTGATTCAAGTCTTCTGGATTCGAGTTTGCGAAAGCCAGTTCGGGGCCGTTACCCGTGAAAGAGCGCTCCTGAAATTTTTGGAAGGCCGTTCTCAATTCGCCCAGTACGACAGATCCATCGGAATTCGAATGGTTCGGTTCACTTAATGCTACAGCGATGCTGCCGTAAGCAGTTTCTCCGTGTATGGCATAGTCCAATCCGATTTCTTCCTCTTGTGCAGAGACGCGCAGTTGCATGAATTGGCTGATCAGTTTTAATAAGAGATAAGATACAATACCGGCGTAGGCAACTACCGCAAGGATGCTGATTACTTCTGCAACCAAAAGTCTAATATTTCCGTCCAATAAGCCGCCTTCGATAGCAGGGTTGATTGAACTTGTTGCGAAGATTCCTGTCGCAATCCCGCCCCAGATTCCGCCGATACCGTGGCAACCGAATGCATCAAGCGCATCATCATAAGCAAATTTTTTCTTCAGAACGGTGACACCGTAGAAACAAACGATACCGCCGATCAATCCGATCATAAGGGAAGCGAACGGACTGACGAAACCTGCACCAGGAGTGATGGAAACGAGCCCTGCTACAATTCCGCTGACAAATCCGAGCGCTGTCGGCTTCTTGTGGATCAACCATTCGCAGAACATCCAACTTAGACCTGCAGCTGCTGCGGAAGTGTTCGTTGCGATGAAGGCATTCAAGGCGATGTCGTTGATTGCCAGTGCGCTTCCAGCGTTGAAACCGTACCAACCGAATAGAAGAAGACCGGCACCAATCATTGTCATCGGAATATTATGTGGCTTGATCGAATCATGGTTGCTTCGTTTGCCGATGTAGATGGCTGCCACCAAAGCCGATACGCCTGAACTAATGTGTATGACACTGCCGCCTGCAAAATCAAGTGCATCCAATTCGCGGATCCAACCGCCATTTCCCCAGATCCAATGAGCGATAGGATCATAGACGAATGTCGTCCATAACAGGATGAACGCTAAGAAGGCTGGGAACTTCATGCGTTCCGCGATACTTCCAGATATCAAAGCCGGCGTGATGACAGCAAATGCCAATTGGAACATCAAGAATAGTTGGTGGGGAATCGTGGGTGCATAGTCGATCGGTGCAAAACTAACGTTGTTGAGTAGGGCGAAAGAACCATCACCGATCAACGGTCCGTAACCACCGAAAACAAATGAATAACCGAAGAGAATCCATTGGATAGATACTACGGCAATGGCTGCATAGCTATGCATCGTTGTGCTGAGGATATTTTTTTTCCGTACCATCCCTCCATAAAAAAGGGAAAGCGCTGGTGTCATTAATAAAACCAAGATTGTTGCAAGGAATACGAAAGTTGTGTCAGCGTAATTTATATTCTCCATTGATAATCTCCTTCTGCTGGCATCTGACGAGTGACCAGCTGCTTGTGATGTTGTTAACTGTACACGCTGAACAAAAGAAAATCATCTAAATGATGACGGGCATTGTGATATTAATTGACACGGGAAGGTACCGAAATGCTTTATGAAAAAGAATGTATCTCTGTTTCGCAATTGGTGTGCGGACTCTCATCGGATAAGGGCTGTAGCTGCATGAAAAAAGTAAAAAAGATGTAAGTGGCGAAAAAGCAAACTGACATGAACTAGCTGCTGCAACAAAATATTATTCTTGCATGAGCCTCCCGAAAAAATTGTGTTTCTTCTATATAAATATAAAGGGCTCTGATAATCCGAGAAAAGCAGTCCGCGATAAAAAAAGGCGCGGTAATAGTTGCGGGGCAGAAATTCAAATTGTTTGCTATCCCGATCGGTTTCTGTATAATAGTGAAAGGGCAAAAAAGTATTCTGAGAGCAAGAGCAGAAGATTTTGAAAAAATCGGCACTAATTTTATTATTATTTTCAGAAAAGACTTGCTTTGCTTAATGCGATTATGTATAATATATTGGTACGGCATTCATGGTTATGAATAATGTATTGGTTACCGTACAATCGGGAACCGCAGCTAAGAGACGAGAGGTTGCGACACACCCGGTCGCTTTGTCACGGCGGGTGTGCCGGGGAATTTTCGTGGAGCTAGTCTTATGAATTACATCTGACGAAGGAGGGAACAACATGGCAAAACAAAAAATACGTATTCGTTTAAAAGCATATGAACACCGTGCTCTTGATCAATCAGCGGATAAAATCGTGGAAACAGCAAAAAGAACGGGAGCTACCGTTTCTGGTCCGATTCCATTGCCGACTGAAAGATCACTATACACAGTGATCCGTGCTACTCACAAGTACAAAGATTCTCGTGAGCAGTTCGAAATGCTTACACACAAACGTCTGATCGACATCATCAACCCAACAACAAAAACTGTTGACGCTTTGATGAAGCTTGATTTACCAAGCGGCGTAGACATCGAAATCAAATTATAATCAAACCTATCATATAAAAAACAAACGGAGGTGTTACCATGACCAAAGGAATCTTAGGCAAAAAAGTAGGAATGACTCAATTCTTTACTGCAAACGGTGAGTTAGTACCAGTTACAGTTATCGAAGCTACTCCAAACGTTGTTTTACAAGTTAAAACTAACGAAACAGACGGCTACGAAGCGGTACAACTAGGCTACCAAGAAATGCGTGAAGTATTGTCAAACAAACCTGCTAAGGGTCATGCAGCAAAAGCAAAAACTGCTCCTAAGCGCTTCATTCGTGAATTTAACAATGTTGAGCTAGGAGAATACGAAGTAGGAAAAGAAATCAAAGTTGATATCTTTGCAGCCGGCGACATTGTTGATGTTACTGGTACCACTAAAGGACATGGCTTCCAAGGCGTAATCAAACGTCACGGACAAAGCCGCGGACCAATGGCCCACGGTTCTCGTTACCATCGTCGTCCGGGTTCAATGGGTGCTGCTTCATTCCCATCCCGCGTATTCAAAGGCAAAAAATTAGCAGGACGTATGGGTAACGATCGCGTTACTATCCAAAACCTTGAAGTCGTTATGGTTGACGTTGAGAAAAACGTAATCCTGATCAAAGGGAACGTACCTGGTTCTAAAAAATCATTAATCGAAATCAAAGTAGCCCGCAAAGCTGCAAACAAATAATATAAAAGAGAGGAGGAACGAGAAAAATGCCAAACGTAGCCTTATTTAAACAAGATGGAACACAAAACGGTGAAGTAACTTTGAATGAAGAAATCTTTGGGATCGAGCCTAACGAAAACGTTGTATACGATGCAATCATCATGCAACGCGCTTCATTAAGACAAGGAACTCACGCAGTGAAAAACCGCAGCGCTGTCAGCGGTGGTGGTCGTAAACCATGGAAACAAAAAGGAACAGGCCGTGCACGTCAAGGTTCAATCCGTTCACCACAATGGGTTGGCGGCGGAGTTGTCTTTGGACCAACACCTCGTTCTTACAGCTATAAATTAAACAAGAAAGTTCGTCGCTTAGCTATCAAATCAGTTCTTTCAACGAAAGTTGCTGAAGGAGACTTGATCGTAGTTGAAACATTGAACTTCGATGCACCAAAAACAAAAGAATTTGCAAATGTGTTGAAAAACCTTAACGTTGATACGAAAGTATTGGTTGTTGTAGAAAACGACAACGATTTTGCAGCATTATCAGCACGTAACCTTCCTGGTGTAACAGTCGTTAACGAAACAGGAATCAACGTATTGGATGTTGTTTCAAACAACAAATTAGTCTTGACACAAGCTGCTCTTTCTAAGGTAGAGGAGGCTCTTATATAATGGAAGCAACAGACGTTATCAAACGCCCAATCATCACGGAAGCTTCTATGCTTGCAATGGATGAAAAGAAATATACCTTTGAAGTAGATGTACGTGCTAACAAAACATTGGTTAAACAATCTATCGAATCATTGTTCGGTGTAGATGTTAAAAACGTAAACATCATGAATGTTCGCGGCAAACTTAAACGTATGGGTAAATACAAAGGCTATACAAAAAAACGCCGTAAAGCAATCATCACTTTGACTGAAAATTCTAAAACAATCGAATTATTCGAAAATTAATCTTTTGAAATAATCAAATAGGAGGGGAAAAAACGTGGCGATTAAGAAATACAAACCTACCACAAACGGCCGTCGTAATATGACTGGTTCTGATTTCGCAGAGATCACAAAAACAACACCTGAGAAATCTTTGATCGAACCAATCAAAAGAAAAGCCGGTCGTAACAACCAAGGTAAAATTACCGTTCGTCATCAAGCTGGTGGACACAAACGTGCTTACCGTGTGATCGACTTCAAACGTAATAAAGATGGAGTTATTGGTATCGTCAAAGCTGTTGAGTACGATCCAAACCGCACCGCAAACATCGCATTGATCCAATATGTTGATGGAATCAAAACTTACATTATTGCCCCTAAAGGCATCGAAGTAGGCCAACAAATCGAATCTGGAGTAGGATCTGATATCAAAATCGGAAACGCAATGCCATTGGCAAACATCCCAGTCGGTACTGTTATCCACAACATCGAAACAAAACCAGGCAAAGGCGGTCAATTGATCCGTTCAGCCGGTACAAGTGCTCAAGTACTTGGACAAGAAGGTAAATATACATTAGTTCGTTTGAACTCAAGCGAAGTACGTTTAATCCTTTCAACTTGCCGTGCAACAATCGGTTCAGTAGGTAACGAACAACACGAATTGATCAACATCGGTAAAGCAGGACGTAACCGTTGGTTGGGTAAACGCCCTACAGTCCGCGGTTCTGTAATGAACCCGAACGATCACCCACACGGTGGTGGTGAAGGTAAATCTCCAATCGGACGCAAAGCGCCAGTTACTCCTTGGGGTAAACCAGCTCTTGGTTACAAAACTCGTAGCAAGAAAGCTAAATCTAGCAAGCTGATCGTTCGCGGACGCAAAAAATAATTATCACAACAATAATTGACTGAAGCAACACATAATCGAAAGGAGGCTTCACCATGGGTCGTAGTTTGAAAAAAGGACCTTTTGTCGATGAACATTTAATTAAGAAAGTTGAAGCTGCTCTAGCTAGCGAAAAGAAACAAGTAATCAAAACTTGGTCTCGCCGCTCTACAATTTTCCCACAATTCATCGGTCAAACGATTGCAGTTTATGATGGAAGAAAACACGTTCCAGTTTACATTCAAGAAGACATGGTAGGACACAAATTAGGAGAATTCGCTCCAACAAGAACATACCGTGGCCATGCCGCAGACGACAAGAAAACAGGTCGCCGTTAATTACGAGGGGAGGAAATAACATGCCAGAACAAATCACAGCTGCAAAAGCATCTGCACAAACTGTTCGCATTGCCGCTCGTAAGGTTCGTTTAGTAGTGGATCTTATCAGAGGCAAGAGCATCGGAGAAGCAATCTCCATTCTGAAATTCACACCGCGTGGCGCTTCGCCCGTTGTAGAAAAAGTGTTGATGTCAGCAATTGCCAATGCAGAACATAATTATGATTTAGATATCGAAAACTTGGTAGTAAGCGAGGCTTATGTTAACGAAGGACCAACGATGAAACGTTTCCGTCCACGTGCAAAAGGTTCAGCTTCACCAATCTTGAAACGTACTAGCCACATCACAATCGTGGTATCAGAAAAGAAGGAGGGATAATCTGTGGGTCAAAAAATTCATCCATTAGGATTGCGTGTCGGCATCATCCGTGATTGGGATGCTAAATGGTACGCTGAAAAAGATTTCGCAGCTTTCTTACATGAAGATTTACGTATCCGTAAATATATCGAAAAGAACTTAAGCGAAGCTTCTGTTTCTAAAATCGAAATCGAACGTGGCGCTAACCGCGTAAACGTTTCTATTCATACTGCCAAACCTGGTATGGTAATCGGTAAAGGCGGTTCTGAAGTTGAAAAAACTCGTAAAGAGTTAAATGAACTGACTGGTAAAAAAGTACACATCAACATCGTGGAAATCAAAAGACCAGATTTGGACGCTAAATTGGTTGCTGAAGGTATCGCTAAACAGTTGGAAAACCGTGTAGCTTTCCGTCGTGCTCAAAAACAAGCTATCCAACGTACAATGAGATCTGGCGCTAAAGGGATCAAAACTATGGTTTCTGGTCGTTTGAATGGTGCAGATATCGCTCGTGCTGAAACTCATTCTGAAGGAACTGTTCCATTGCATACATTGCGTGCGGACATTGACTACGCTTGGGAAGAAGCAGATACAACTTATGGTAAATTAGGTGTTAAAGTTTGGATTTACCGTGGTGAAGTTTTACCAGCAAAAAAAACAACTGAGAAAGGAGGGAAATAACCAATGTTAGTACCTAAACGTGTAAAACACCGTCGTGAGTTCCGTGGAAAAATGCGCGGAGAAGCTAAAGGCGGAAAAGAAGTAGTATTCGGTGAATATGGTTTGCAAGCTGTTGACTCTCATTGGATCACAAACCGTCAGATCGAAGCAGCTCGTATCGCTATGACTCGTTACATGAAACGTGGTGGGAAAGTTTGGATCAAAATATTCCCTCACAAATCATATACATCCAAAGCTATCGGAGTCCGTATGGGTTCTGGTAAAGGGGCTCCTGAAGGTTGGGTATCTCCAGTTAAACGCGGCAAAATCATGTTCGAAGTAGCAGGTGTTCCTGAAGAAGTGGCACGCGAAGCTCTACGTCTTGCATCTCACAAATTGCCAGTTAAAACAAAAATTGTAAAACGTAAAGAAATTGGTGGTGAATCGAATGAAGGCTAATGAACTTAAAGAGTTATCCACTGCTGAAATGATTGAAAAAGAAAAACAATTCAAAGATGAATTATTCAATCTACGATTCCAACTTGCAACCGGCCAGTTAGAAAATACTGCCCGCTTGAAAGAAGTACGCAAATCAATTGCACGTATTAAAACTGTATTGCGACAACAAGAATTGCAAAAATAGTAGATCAGCAAAGGAGGTCACAACGAAATGACTGAACAACGTAACCAACGTAAAGTCTACCAAGGTGTTGTTGTTTCCGATAAAATGGATAAAACAATCGTTGTAGAAGTATCTACAACAAAAACACATCCAACTTACGGCAAACGCGTTAAGTACTCTAAAAAGTACAAAGCACATGATGAAAACAACCAAGCAAAAATGGGAGATGTAGTTAGAATTATGGAGACTCGTCCTCTATCTGCTACTAAAAACTTCCGTTTACTGGAAGTTGTTGAAGAATCAGTAATCATCTAATCAGACAAATAAATATTTTTATATCCGGAAGGAGGATACTGACGTGATACAAACAGAATCCCGCTTAAGAGTTGCCGACAATTCAGGCGCTAAAGAAGTGTTAACTATCAAAGTTTTAGGTGGTTCAAACCGCAAATTCGCAGGAATTGGTGATACAATCGTCTGCACAGTAAAACAAGCTACACCCGGTGGTGTTGTCAAAAAAGGTGATGTAGTTAAAGCTGTTATCGTTCGTACGAAACACGGCGCACACCGTAAAGATGGTTCTTACATCAAATTTGACGAAAATGCTTGTGTAATCATTCGTGACGACAAGAGCCCTCGTGGAACACGTATCTTTGGACCAGTTGCACGTGAATTGCGTGACAACAACTACATGAAGATCGTTTCCCTAGCTCCAGAAGTATTGTAATCAACTGTCATAAATGAAGGAGGTGCAACAAAGCATGCACGTAAAAACTGGTGATAAAGTTAAAGTCATTACTGGAAAAGATAAAGGTAAAGAAGGAGTCATCCTTAAAACTTTCCCTAAAAAAGATCGTGTTATTGTCGAAGGCATTAATATTGTCAAGAAACATCGCAAAGCTTCCCAAACAAACCCAACAGGTGGAATTCTTGAAGAAGCAGCACCTATCCATGTTTCTAACATTATGTTAATTGATGCTAAAACTGGCGAACCTACTCGCGTAGGATCTAAAGTCGTAGATGGCAAAAAAGTCCGCGTTTCCAAAAAAACCGGCGAAATCATTGATTAATTATTAGAGGAAGGAGGATATTCTAAATGAACCGTTTAAAAGAAAGATATACAAAAGAAATCGTTCCATCATTGATGGAAAAATTTGAATACACTTCAATCATGCAAGCACCAAAAATTGACAAAATTGTCATCAACATGGGTGTGGGTGATGCTGTTTCAAATACAAAAAACTTGGATAAAGCAGTTGAAGAATTAACTTTGATCTCTGGTCAAAAACCAGTCATCACGTTAGCTAAAAAATCAATCGCAGCATTCCGTCTACGTGAAGGTATGCCTATCGGCACTAAAGTTACTCTACGTGGCGAAAGAATGTACGACTTCTTGGATAAACTAGTAACAGTTTCATTACCACGTGTACGTGACTTCCGTGGGATCAGCAAAAAATCTTTTGATGGTCGTGGAAACTATACTTTAGGTATCAAAGAACAATTGATTTTCCCAGAAGTTGACTATGATAGAGTCGACAAAGTGCGTGGTATGGATATCGTTATCGTAACTACAGCTAACACTGACGAAGAATCAAGAGAATTATTGACTCAACTTGGAATGCCATTCCAAAAATAAGCTAAGGAGGCGAATAATAATTGGCTAAAAAATCCATGATTGCTAAAAACAAGCGTCCCGCAAAACATTCTACTCAAGCTTACTCTCGTTGTGAACGTTGCGGACGTCCACATTCAGTTTATCGCAAATTCAAACTTTGCCGTATTTGCTTCCGTGAACTTGCCTATAAAGGACAAATTCCCGGCGTGAAAAAGGCTAGCTGGTAATTTAACCATACTCGCAAAAGGAGGTATAATGTAAATGGTCATGACAGATCCAATCGCAGATTTCTTAACTCGTATTCGTAATGCCAACATGGTACGTCACGAATCTTTAGAAGTGCCTGCATCAAAGACAAAATTAGAGATCGCTAACATTCTTAAGGCTGAAGGTTTCATCAAAAACTTTGATTACACTTCAGACGACAAACAAGGTGTTATCCGTGTATTCTTAAAATATGGTCCAAACAACGAACGCGTCATCACTGGTTTGAAACGTATTTCAAAACCAGGTTTGCGTGTATACGCTAAAACTGGCGACATCCCTAAAGTATTGAATGGTTTAGGAATCGCAATCGTGTCTACTTCTGAAGGTGTTATCACCGACAAAGAAGCAAGAGCGAAAAACATCGGCGGCGAAGTATTAGCTTACATTTGGTAATTTAAAAAAATAAGAGAAAATAAGGAGGTGCAGCCCTGTGAGTCGTATTGGTAATAAAGCAATCGAAATCCCAGCTGGCGTAACCGTTACTCAACAAGGTAACACTGTTACGGTTAAAGGCCCTAAAGGCGAATTAACTAGCACATTTAATGAAATGATCGGTATCAATATCGAAGGAAACACTGTTACTTTCACTCGTCCTAACGAAGAGAAATTCACTAAATCCATTCACGGTACTACACGCGCGTTGTTGAACAACATGGTTGTAGGTGTATCTGAAGGATTTGCGAAAGAATTGGACTTAGTAGGGGTTGGGTACCGTGCTCAATTGCAAGGTAAAAAACTTGTATTGAACGTAGGATATTCTCATCCAGTGGAATTCACACCTGAAGACGGTATTGAAGTGGAAGTACCAACTAACACTAAAATCATCGTTAAAGGTTACGATAAAGCTAAAGTTGGCGCTTTGGCAGCCAACATCCGCGGCGTACGCCCACCAGAGCCTTACAAAGGCAAAGGGATCAAATACGTTAACGAAATTATCCGTCGTAAAGAAGGTAAGACAGGTAAATAATAGTCCGCTATTATTACTTGCTTCCTGAACGACCCAACAAAATTAAATTAAAGAGGTGACAATTGTGATTACTAAACCAGATAAAAACAAAGTGCGCCAAGCTAGACACGCACGCGTAAGAAGAAAAATCTCTGGTACTGCAGAGTGCCCACGCTTGAACGTTTTTCGTTCCAACAAAAACATCTACGCTCAATTAATTGATGACGTAGCGGGTGTGACGCTAGCAAGTGCCTCTACAAAAGAATCAGAAATCGCAAGCGGTACTAAAACTGAAGCTGCTGCTGCAGTTGGAAAACTAATTGCTGAACGTTCTGTTGCTAAAGGTATCAAAAAAGTAGTCTTTGACCGTGGTGGCTATCTGTACCATGGTCGTGTGCAGGCTTTGGCTGAAGCTGCCCGCGAAAATGGACTAGATTTCTAGGAAAAGGAGGATAACCACACATGGTTTATGTTGACCCAGCTCATATTGAATTAGAAGATCGCGTTGTTGCAATCAATCGTGTAACAAAAGTTGTTAAAGGTGGACGTCGTCTGCGCTTTGCTGCTTTAGTTGTTGTAGGAGACAGAAACGGACATGTAGGATTCGGTACTGGTAAAGCAGCCGAGGTTCCAGAAGCTATTCGTAAAGCTATCGAATCTGCTAAAAAGAGCCTTATTGAAGTTCCAATGTCTGAATCAACAATCCCACACCAAGTTATCGGAACTTTCTGTGGCGGTAACGTAATGTTGAAACCTGCTAAATCCGGTTCCGGAGTATCCGCAGGCGGACCAGTCCGTGCCGTTGTTGAATTAGCTGGTATCGCTGATATCACAAGCAAGTCCCTTGGTTCTAACACACCTATCAATATGGTACGTGCTACAATCGATGGCTTGAAACAATTGAAAAATGCTGAAGATGTTGCGAAATTACGCGGCAAATCAGTTGAAGAATTACTAGGATAAGGAGGACTACATCATGGCAGAAGTAAAGATCACTTTAACACGCAGCTTGATCGGACGTCCTCAAAACCAAAAAGATACTTGCAAGGCTTTGGGATTGTCCAAAATCGGCAAAACTGTTGTGAAACCAGCTAACCCAGCTATCTTGGGCATGATTAACACAGTAAGCCACTTAGTAACATCAGAAGAAGTTAAATAATAAATATCAGATTGAAGGAGGTGCCAAGTTACTATGAAACTTCATGAATTAAAACCTGCTGAAGGCTCACGTAAAGAACGTAACCGTGTCGGTCGCGGATCTTCATCCGGTAATGGTAAAACATCCGGTCGTGGACATAAAGGCCAAAAAGCCCGTTCAGGCGGCGGTGTGAGACTTGGATTCGAGGGTGGACAAACTCCATTGTTCCGTCGTCTTCCAAAACGTGGATTCACGAACATCAACCGTAAGGAATATGCTGTCATCAACTTAGAAATCTTAAACCGTTTCGAAGATGGTACAGAAGTTACTCCAGCTTTATTAGTTGAAACTGGTATTGTCAAAGATGAAAAATCAGGCATCAAAGTTTTAGGCAACGGAAGCGTTGAGAAAAAACTGACAGTTAAAGCTAATAAATTCTCCGAAGCAGCACAAAAAGCTATCGAAGCTGCAGGTGGGACTGTTGAGGTGATCTAATGTTTGCTCTTCTGAAAAATGCATTTCAGGCGAAAGACATTAGAAATAGAATCTTTTTTACTCTAGGTATGCTGATTGTGTTCCGTCTCGGAACACATATTACTGTACCGGGTGTTGATGCGGGTGCCATCGCAAACTTGGCATCGACGGGCTTGTTCAGTCTGTTGGACACATTCGGAGGTGGAGCACTGAGTCAGTATTCCATTTTCGCTATGGGTGTCTCGCCATACATCACTTCTTCTATTGTTGTTCAATTGTTACAAATGGATATTGTTCCCAAATTCGTGGAATGGTCTAAACAGGGTGAAGTAGGTAGAAGAAAATTAAATCAAGTAACAAGATATTTGACAGTCATTTTAGCATTTGTACAATCTGTCGGTCTATCGATCGGTTTCAACCAACTCTCAGCATTTGGGCTGGTAAATGATCCGGGGACGACAACTTATATGATCATCGCGTTAGTGATGACGGCAGGTTCGATGCTTGTTGTTTTTATCGGAGAATCGATTTCAATGCATGGGATCGGAAACGGAACCTCATTGATCATTTTCTCTGGTATCATCGCAAGAATCCCTTCAGATCTTTACACTTACTATAATGATCGTTTTGTGGATGCAGGATCCGATTTGATGAACAATATTTTGTTCTCGGTCGCGCTATTGATAGCAATATTATTGGTGGTCATACTCGTTGTGTACGTTCAACAAGCTGAACGTAAAATCCCCATTCAATATTCCAAGCGTGCTTCCGGTTCGAATCAATCCGCGCATTTGCCTTTGAAAATCAATTCAGCTGGAGTCATTCCAGTAATCTTTGCCAGTTCTTTCATGATGACACCGCAGACGATCCTTGGATTTTTCGCGGCAAGTCAAAGTGAAGCCAGCTGGTATCAAATTTTGTCAACCATCTTTAATTACCGTGAACCCATCGGTGCAACAATCTATACGGTATTGATCGTTGTCTTCACTTACTTCTATGCCTTCATTCAGATTAACCCTGAAAAAATGGCAGAGAACTTGCAAAAGCAAGGCGGCTATATTCCAAGTGTACGCCCGGGTAAAGGGACAGAAGATTACATTTCCGGTATGATTATGCGATTAAGTACGGTCGGCGCGCTATTTCTTGGACTGATTGCGCTATTGCCAATCATTGCCTCAGGTTTGTGGGATTTGCCGGACTCGCTCGCCCTTGGCGGTACAAGTCTTCTGATTGTAGTTGGTACTGCATTGGAAACGGCAAGACAAATTGAAGGTCGAATGGTTAAACGTAATTACCAAGGATTTATTCAATAGTAAGTTTGTGAGGGGGAAAGTGATTTCCTCGTCACATATGCTTACATCTTTAGGAGGCAGTAAAATGATGAACCTAATTATTATGGGTCTTCCCGGTGCTGGAAAAGGAACACAGGCTGAAAAGATCATCGCGAAATACAATATTCCGCATATCTCTACAGGGGACATGTTCCGAGCTGCTATGAAAAATGAGACAGCCTTGGGCCTGGAAGCAAAATCATATATGGATAAAGGCGAACTTGTTCCAGATGAAGTTACAAACGGAATCGTTAAAGAGAGATTAGCAGAATCTGATACTGAAAAAGGCTTTTTGTTGGATGGTTTTCCAAGAACCCTCGTACAAGCAAAAGCACTTGAAGCTATCATGAATGAACTCGACAAAAAAATCGATGCTGTTATTAACATTGATGTGAACCCTGAGGTTTTGATGCAACGTCTAACGGGTAGAATCATTTGCCGCTCTTGCGGAGCGACTTACCACAAAACAAACAATCCTCCTAAAGTAGAAGGAACGTGCGATCGTTGTGGCGGACACGAATTCTATCAACGCGAAGATGATAAACCTGAAACCGTAGAAAATCGCATTCAGATTAATCTTGAACAGTCTCAACCAATCATTGCATTTTACAGCGAAAAAGGATTGTTGCACAATGTGGATGGCGAAATCGGCATCGACAAGTTGTTTACTGAAATCCAAAAGATTATAGAATAGTTGCAAATGTCATTTGAAGTTAATCGTAAATTTCTTTTCAATAGATACTTGCTATGGTATAATCTAGCAGTTAGAGTAAAAATTGCCAAGACATGAGATTAATCAGCTCAACAGAATGTTAGGAGGTTAGCAGGCGTGGCGAAAGACGATGTCATTGAGATCGAAGGAGTTGTCGTTGAAACTTTGCCCAATGCAATGTTTAAAGTCGAACTTGAAAATGGTCACATAGTATTAGCTCACGTATCTGGTAAAATTAGAATGCATTACATCCGCATTTTGCCAGGCGATAAAGTTACGGTAGAATTATCTCCGTACGATCTTACTCGTGGACGCATTACTTACCGCTTTAAATAATTGCACTCCATCACTAAATAGGAGGGAATTTAAATGAAAGTTAGAGCATCAGTAAAACCCATTTGCGAAAAATGCAAAGTCATTCGCCGCAATGGTCGTGTTATGGTGATTTGCGAAAATCCCAAACACAAACAACGCCAAGGATAATAACAAGGAGGTGCCTATAAATGGCTCGTATCGCAGGAGTAGATGTTCCGCGTGACAAACGTGTAGTTATTTCATTAACTTATATTTTTGGTATCGGATTAAACACAGCTCAAAAAGTTTTAGCAGCAGCTGAGGTTTCAGAAGATACTCGTGTTCGTGATTTAACGAATGATGAATTAGACCGTATCCGTATTGAAGTGGATAAATTAAAGGTTGAAGGTGATCTTCGTCGTGAAGTAAACCTAAATATTAAACGATTGATCGAAATCGGATCTTACAGAGGAATGCGTCACCGTCGTGGTTTGCCTGTTCGCGGACAAAACACAAAGAACAATGCACGTACTCGTAAAGGCCCAGCTAAATCAATCGCTGGTAAGAAAAAATAATAATTAAGTGAAGGAGGTCAAAACTTCATGGCTAAAAAAGTAGCTCGCAAACGCCGCGTAAAAAAGAATGTTGAAGCTGGTGTAGCACATATCCGCTCAACTTTTAATAATACTATTGTTATGATTACAGATGTTCATGGAAATGCTATTTCATGGTCGTCAGCAGGTTCATTAGGATTCAGAGGTTCTCGTAAATCTACTCCTTATGCTGCACAAATGGCTGCAGAAGCAGCAGCTAAAGTTTCTATGGAACATGGCATGAAAACAGTCGAAGTAGCTGTTAAAGGTCCTGGTTCTGGACGTGAAGCTGCCATTCGTTCATTACAAGCTGCAGGATTGGAAGTTACCGCAATCCGCGATGTAACGCCCGTTCCTCATAATGGATGCCGTCCACCAAAACGTCGTCGTGTTTAATTGAGAATTGTACTGTTATGTAACGAAACGCAATGGACTCACTAACATGAACTTCACGTTTTGAAAGGGGTAAATTGATAAATGATCGAAATTGAAAAACCAAGAATTGAAACGATTGAGATCAGCGAAGATGCCAAATTCGGTAAATTCGTTGTAGAACCACTAGAACGCGGTTATGGAACAACACTTGGGAACTCATTACGTCGAATTCTATTATCTTCACTTCCTGGTACAGCTGTAACAACTATCCAAATCGATGGTGTTCTACATGAATTTTCAACGATTGATGGTGTTGTCGAGGATGTTACCCAAATCATTCTGAACATCAAAAAATTAGCTTTGAAATTGTATACGGACGAAGACAAAACAATCGAGATTGACGTAAAAGGTCCAGCAGTCGTGACTGCAGCGGATATTACCCATGACAGCGATGTGGAAATCTTAAACCCTGATTTATATATATGTACAGTTTCAGAGGGAGCACATTTTCATGTTCGTTTGGATGTAAAAAATGGCCGTGGCTATGTTCGTTCCGAATATAACAAAACGGAAGATATGCCGATCGGTGTTTTGCCAGTCGACTCCATTTATACTCCAATCAGCAAGGTGAATTATCAGGTTGAAAATACTCGCATCGGACAAAAAAATATTTACGATAAATTAACGTTGGATGTCTGGACAGATGGTTCCATCAGCCCAGAAGAAGCAGTCAGCTTGGCTGCCAAAATTTTAACGGAACATTTGAATATTTTTGTTAATCTGACCGATGAAGCCCGCAAGGCCGAGATAATGGTTGAAAAAGAAGAAACACATAAAGAGAAAATGCTGGAAATGACTATCGAAGAATTGGATTTATCCGTACGTTCTTATAACTGTTTGAAACGCGCAGGCATCAATACAGTTCAAGAATTGACAGACAAGTCTGAAGCAGAGATGATCAAAGTACGTAATCTGGGACGCAAATCACTTGAAGAAGTGAAGAACAAGCTGAATGATCTTAATCTAGGCTTGCGTCAAGACGACTAGTACTGCACAAAGGAGGAAAACCTAGGATGGCTTACCGTAAATTAGGACGCACAAGCGCTCAAAGAAAAGCAATGCTTCGTGATTTGACTACTGATTTAATCATCAACGAACGCATCGTTACAACTGAAGCACGTGCTAAAGAAATTCGTTCAACTACTGAAAAAATGATTACTTTAGGCAAACGTGGAGATTTAGCTGCTCGTCGTTTGGCTGCAGCATACGTTCGTAACGAAGTAGCAGATGTTCGTGAAGAAGATGATAAAATCGTTGTTCAATCAGCGTTACAAAAATTATTCTCTGATATCGCACCTCGCTATGCAGAACGTCAAGGCGGATACACTCGTATCTTGAAGACTGAACCTCGCCGTGGCGATGCAGCACAAATGGTTATCATTGAATTAGTATAATTCAATCGCATAAAGATGAAACGTTCACTTTTAGATGAAATAGAGTGTTATGATGATGGGTCTGCTTATTGCTTCCCTAGTCTAGCTCAAGGTTCTTCCGAAGATCGCATGATTTTCGGAAGGGCATTTTTTCATCAAAAAAAGTGCCTTTTTTTATCAAAAGAAACTAGAAAATGCCAATATATTTTCTAGTTTCTTTTGATATATAAATAAAAGCGTTTTATTTCCTTGCTGTGTCAAGACAGTGGATGAAAAATACGGGAGAGTAGTTTATACTTACTAAAGTAGACATTTCCTTGCCGTATTTTTCATCTTTTTTTATACCCGCTTGTCTGCGGGCGGATGATCGGATACGGCCTTATAGATTCAATAAAAGAGAAAGTAGGACTGCAATCATGAATGAAATTATCGAGTTGCGCAATGTGACTTTTTCCTATTCAGAGGAAGATGCAAGACCGGCATTGAACAACGTTTCGTTGACAATCCAGCAAGGTGAATGGATTGCCATCATCGGGCCTAATGGTTCAGGCAAGTCAACTTTGGCCAAAACGATCAATGGCCTGATAGAAGCGAACTCCGGAGAAGTCATCATCGAAGGAGTAGCTCTGAATGCAGAGACGGTTTGGGATGTCCGTAAGAAAATCGGAATGGTATTCCAGAATCCGGACAATCAGTTTGTCGGTTCAACAGTGCAGGACGACGTTGCTTTCGGCTTGGAGAATGTCGGCATTCTCCGTGAGGAAATGGTCAAGCGGGTAGCCGATGCGGTTGCGGCTGTCAATATGACCAACTTCATGGACAAGGAACCGGCAAGACTTTCGGGTGGGCAGAAGCAACGGGTGGCGATTGCTGGAATCGTGGCTTTGTCTCCTGATATCATCATCCTCGATGAGGCAACGACCATGCTGGATCCGGAAGGCCGTCATGAAGTCATCGAGACCATCCAGGAAATAAAAGAAAAAGAAAATCTGACGGTGATCTCGATCACCCATGACATTGATGAGGCTGCAAAAGCGAATCGCATCTTTGTGATGGAGGCTGGGCAATTGACACGGATCGGCACGCCGGAAGAAATATTCAGTTTGGGCAAGGAAATCATCGATATCGGTTTGGATATACCGTTCCCAGAAAAACTGAAATACCAATTGAAGAGACAGGGACTGGAAGTTCCTGAAAACTATTTGACTGAGGAAGGGATGGTGAACTGGTTATGGACATTACTTTCGAAAAAGTAGGCTACTCGTATTCAGCCGGAACGCCTTTCGAAAGCCGGGCTCTTTATGATGTGAACCTGAATATCCCGGACGGCAGCTATACGGCATTGATCGGGCATACCGGCAGCGGAAAATCAACAGTCACGCAACATCTGAATGCTTTATTGAAACCCACTGAAGGCAGTGTGACGATCGGAGACCGCATCATAACGAACAAATCGAACAACAAAAATCTGAAGGACCTCCGGAAAAAGGTAGGGATTGTGTTCCAGTTTCCGGAGTCGCAACTGTTCGAGGAGACGATCGCTAAGGATATCGCTTTCGGACCGATGAACTTCGGCGTCAGTGAAGAGGATGCAATGGCGATTGTGAAGCGCGTATTGCCTTTGGTTGGCTTGGATGAATCCTTCATGGATCGTTCCCCATTCGACCTCTCAGGGGGTCAAATGAGACGCGTAGCGATAGCCGGCGTATTGGCCATGGAACCGGAAGTGCTGGTTCTGGATGAACCAACGGCAGGATTGGATCCTGCGGGCAGACGGGAAATCATGAATATGTTCAATCAACTCCATATCGACAAAGGTCTGACGATTGTATTGGTCACGCATCAGATGAATGATGTCGCGACTTATGCGGATCATGTTGTCATTCTCGAAAAAGGGACAGTCGTCAAAATGGGACAGCCCGATGAGATTTTCCAGGATGCCCAATGGCTGCAAGAAAAGCAGTTGGGCTTACCGGATGCGCTAGCATTTCTGGATAGGTTGAGTAAACGGACCGGAGTAGACTTCGGCGACGAAAGACCGCTTCGTACCGAACAGCTGGCGGCTGTGTTGATCGCTAAAATCAACGAAAATAAAGGCTCCAAAAATGCCGCTAAGGAAGAGGGTGGCAATCATGTTGGATAAATTACTGTTCGGGCGCTATATCCAAGGCAGCTCGTTGGTCCATAGACTGGATCCGCGCGCAAAGCTGATCGGGGCTTTCTATTTCATCATCGTCATCTTCCTGGCCAACAACTGGCAGACTTATTTGATCATGACGTTGTTCACTTTCTTGTGCGTTATTCTGTCTGATATTAAACTGTCAGTTTTTCTGAACGGCGTGAAACCGCTGATTTGGTTGATCTTGTTCACGGTATTGCTGCAGATCCTCTTCACAAGGGGAGGGGAAACGTACTTAGTGCTGGGACCGATCAGCATCACCTCATTCGGGGTCATCAATGGTGCCTTCATCTTCATGCGTTTCGTTCTCATCATCTTCATTTCGACGTTGCTGACGCTCACGACGATGCCGTTGTCGTTGACCGATGCGATTGAAAAGCTGTTGGGACCATTGAAACGATTTAAAGTTCCTGTCCATGAAATTGCGCTGATGCTTTCCATCGCGTTGCGTTTTGTGCCGACGCTGATGGATGAGGCTTCAAAGATCATGAATGCACAACGGGCTCGCGGTGTCGAATTCGGCGAAGGCAATATCGTCAAGCAGATGAAGGCCGTCACACCGATTTTGGTGCCGCTCTTCGTCAGCTCCTTCAACCGGGCTGATGAATTGGCAAATGCCATGGAGGCACGTGGCTATCAAGGCGGAGAAGGCCGGACGAAGTACCGCATCCTTGATTGGCAGAAGCGCGATACGTTGAGTATGCTGGCGTTTGTCGCATTGACAGGGTTGTTATTGTTCTTCCGCTCATGAGCGCATACGGGCTGATTAAGCCGCTAGAGAACGAGTCTGGGGACCGGGTAGCAATTCCGGTCCCTTTTAAAATGGAAAAACTACCACATACATCAGCAAAATAAGAAAGGGGCATACGCCAACAATGACTGCACAACGGTACAAATGCATCGTGCAATATGACGGAACAAGTTATGTGGGCTATCAGGTCCAACCTAACGGCAACAGTGTCCAGACGGAAATCGAAAAGGCGTTGAAAAAAATGTCAAACGGGCAGATCATTCCGATCCAAGCTTCCGGAAGGACCGATTCGGGCGTCCATGCGCTTGGACAGGTTATCCATTTCGATTACCCGGCTGCGATTAAGCCGGATCATCTGCTGCGGGCGCTGAACAGCCTGCTGCCCGATGACATTTTAATCAAATCGGTGGAACACGCTGCAGAGGATTTCCATTCGCGCTACCACGCGCTAGGGAAAAAATATATTTACCGGGTCGATCTTGATCGCTTCCCGAATCCCTTCAAACGACTCTACACGACGCACCATCCTTACCGCTTCAATATGGAGAATTTGGAGCAGGCCATCAAAAAACTGGAAGGCGAACACGACTTCACCAGTTTTTGCTCGACAAAGACGGATAAAACCGATCTGGTCCGCACCGTCTATGAAGCCAGCGTCAGGAAAGACGAAGTGAATAACGAGCTGGTCTTCACTTTCAGGGGTAACGGCTTTCTCTATAATATGATCAGAATTTTCGTGGGGACACTTTTGCAGATCGCAGACGGCCTGAAAAAGGTCGAGGAAATCGACCGCCTTTTGGAAGTGAAAGACCGCCGCAAAGCCGGACCGACAGCCCCGTCGCAGGGATTGTATCTCGTGGAAGTCTACTATGATGAAGAAAAATTAAGGAACGGTTAGGGGGAAAAGCGATGTTTGAAAAAGAAAGAGCGGAGATCGATATAATCGACCGGGAGTTGGTAAAACTGTTCGAACGCCGGATGGATGCAGTGACGGAGATCGCGCGGATCAAGAAAGAGCATAAGCTGCCGATTCTTGACCAATCCAGGGAAGATAAGGTGTTGGATAAAGTGCGCCGTCTGACCGAGAACAAAGCCTACGAAGACAGCGTGGAAGACCTCTTCCGCTCCTTGATGACAATCACAAAGGCATTTGAAACCAAACAGAACGAAGAATAAAAAAGTATGCTGAAAAAGCGGCTGCGGAAAAGACGAAATCTTTTCCGCAGCCGCTTTTTGTGCGCTTGAGCAACTTTTATTTTTCGATCTATCTTCTCAGACTATGGCTGTTACAGCAGCCTTCGCAAAGGCCTGGCGCAGATCGGCGATCAAATCATCCGCATCTTCGATTCCAGTCGAGATGCGCAGCAGATCGTCGGTCAAACCATAAGATTCACGGACTTCAATCGGAATGTCGGCATGGGTCTGGGTGGTCGGATAGGTAATCAGACTTTCGACGCCACCCAAGCTTTCAGCGAAAGTGAAAATATTCAGGGCATCCAAGACGACAGGGATAGTTGCTTTATCATGCAGCGTGAAACTGAGCATGCCGCCTTTACCCGGATAATAGACCGATTTGATCAGTTTTTCCGATTCGAGATAAGCAACGACTGCCTGTGCATTCGCTTGATGCTGCTTCATGCGCAACGGCAATGTCTTCATTCCGCGGACTAAGAGCCAACAGTCGAAGGCATCCAAAGTACCGCCGGCCGTATTCAGCTGGAAAGCCAACTGTTCACCGAGTGCTTTATTGTTCGTTACGACAGCCCCAGCCAACAGGTCATTATGGCCGCCGAGGTACTTGGTGGCGCTGTGGACGACGATATCAGCGCCCAAATCCAAAGGACGCTGCAACAGAGGTGTGTAGAAGGTGTTATCCACAATCACCAGCAGACCGTGTTTTTTGGCGATCTCAGCCACCGCGGCGATATCCGTTTCCTTCATCAACGGATTCGTCGGCGTTTCGATGTAGACTGCGGCCGTATTATCCTGGATGGCGGACGTGATATCAATCGGGTCATCGACATAAGTGAAGGAATAGAAGCCTTTTTTCTCCATATCCTGGAAATAGCGGAAGCTGCCGCCGTAAAGATCCCTGGATGCAACAAAATGGCTGTTGGCCGGAAAAATGCTGAAAGCAAGCTGGATGGCGCTCATGCCGGAGCTGGTAGCAAACCCTTGAACGCCATTTTCAAGAACAGCCAAACCTTCCTGAAGGATGTCCCTAGTCGGATTGGCGGTGCGTGTGTAGTCATAGCCGGTTGATTGGCCCAGACCAGGATGTCCATAAGCTGTGGACAAATAAATCGGTGCACTGACGGCGCCGGTATGCGGATCTTTTCTGTTGCCTAATTGTGCAAGATAGCTTTGAATGCTGATACTTTCCATCGTCGATTCTCCTTTATGCGAAATGACATACACAAGTATATTGCCATCCTTTTATCATTTAAAATTTATGTTAGTGCAATGGTAGCACGAGGGTTTGAAGTGGTCAATATTTTTATGTATTTTAAGTCAGTGATGGTGAGATGAATAATCGATCATGCTTGAACGGTTATTTCTCTCGAATGGTGTTAAAATACTGAAACTCGCGTATAATGGAAGTATAAGAACGAATGAAGGAGTGTGTAAGAATGGTAACGTTCACAAAGGAACTCAAGCGGATCCCACGCGGCGATGTGCCGGATTTTGTGGCTGCTGCTATGCCCCAATTTTATGAAGCAATCGGTTGTCCGAACGATGTGATCCTTTCCGTGCAGGCCAGCATGGCGCATTACTCGACCCCGAAAAAGAATGTCCCGGTTGAAGAATATGAAGCTTTTGAAGTGACGCTCACAAAAAAAGGCGCGTTCGTTGCGGTGGAAGACATCGTGAAAGACCATGCTATTATCGAAGCATTCAAACCCTACAAGACATCCGGAAAAGGGGCCTATCCGTTTGTGCCGGCCGAGGTCATCGAGCAATTATATTTACATCTGAAGAAATAATCAGAGAAGCCTTCACAATCGCAGCTATGTGGTATGTGGAGACTTTTTTTTGGGGATGAAAAGGACAAATTATTTCATTTGAATCATTGACAATCCTTTTGGAATGTCGTATCATATAAGACGGTATTGTTTGCCCCACGATGAGCCCCGGAAACTCAATTGGATCAAACAGACAGAGAAGAATATGGAGGAAACAAACGTGCGTACAACATACATGGCTAAAGCAAGCGAAATGGACCGTAAATGGTTCGTAATCGACGCAACTGACATCCCATTGGGACGTTTATCAACACAAGTTGCAACTATTTTACGCGGTAAAAACAAACCAACTTTCACACCACACGTAGATACTGGTGATTATGTGATTGTTATCAATGCAGACAAAGTTACATTAACAGGTAAAAAAGCATCTGACAAAATTTATTCCCGTCATTCAGGTTATCCAGGTGGGCTAAAACAAATTTCAGCTGGTGAATTACGTGCTAAGAACTCAAGAAAATTAGTTGAATTGTCTGTTAAAGGCATGTTGCCAAAGAACTCTTTAGGCGCTAAACAATTCACTAAGTTACACGTATACGGTGAAGCAGTTCACCCACACGAAGCTCAACAACCAGAAGTTTTAGACATCACTAACCTAATTTAAGGAGGGAAATTCATTGGCACAAGCACAATATATCGCAACTGGTCGTCGTAAGAATTCGACTGCACGCGTACGTTTATTACCAGGAACAGGTAAAATCATTTTCAACAAAAAAGACATGGAAGAATACATCCCATTCGCTTACTTATATGAAGTAATCAAACAACCTTTAAACCTTACAGGTACTTTAGGTAGCTACGATATCTTCGTTAACGTAAACGGCGGCGGATTCACTGGACAAGCTGGAGCAGCTCGTCACGGTATCTCTCGTGCATTGCTAGAAGTAGATCCTGACTTCCGCGCACCATTAAAAGCAGCTGGTCTGTTAACACGTGACCCACGTATGGTTGAACGTAAGAAACCAGGTTTGAAAAAAGCGCGTAAAGCTTCACAATTCTCTAAACGTTAACATTTATTGTATCAACGTTCTGAAAAATCAATTAACAACCTTAAAGCATCGGCATCTTGCTGGTGCTTTTTTTATGGCATAAATTCAATAAAATGAAAGTATGGAGCATTCCATCAACAAAGGCGGTGTAAACAGTGAGTCCAAAAGAGAAAATGTTAGAGATAATCAAGAATAAACAAGGCGGCGGAAAATCCAAGCAAATCGACACGCCGAAAAATGATATCAAGAACATGCGTAAAGGTCCAAAAATTTTTAATAAGTAAGCTGGCTTATAAAACTTTGGGGCAATGAAAAACTGAAATACTGTACAAGTAATTAGCGTTGTATGAATGAACAAGTTCTGATCGCTAGCATATCTCAAATCTGGAGATCTCATTCGAAAGAGTGCGGTCTTTTTGTTTGGAGTCAGAATTAAGTGTAAGATCATTTGAAAAAGAGAAAACACTCTCGAGAGCTTTGTGATTGCACCTCACCAAATGTAGGAATATAGTAAGGGAAACAATACAAAAGAATAGCCTGTATTCTGCAAAGGACTGGAGGAATTTTTTTTGTGTACGGCAGTGACATATGAAGGGATGAATTTTTATTTTGGCAGAAATCTGGACTTAGATGTTTCGTTCAACGAGAAAGTAACGATTACTCCACGGCAGTTTGAATTTCGGTTCAGGAATGAAGCAGCAATCAAGTCTCACTGGGCGATGATCGGGATGGCTGCGGTAATCGATAATTATCCGCTGTATTATGATGCAATGAATGAAAAAGGGTTATGCATGGCGGGACTAAATTTTCCTGGGAATGCCTGTTATTTGTCCAGAAAAGAAGGAATGGAAAATATTGCTCCTTTCGAATTCATTCCCTTTATTCTCGGCAACTGCAGCAGTGTGGAAGAAGCCGTGGCTGTATTGAAAAATACGATTCTGATAAATGAATCATTCAATGATTTTCTGCCCTTGGCACCGCTGCATTGGATCATCTCAGATCAGAAGCGCTCGATTGTTGTGGAACCTATGTCGCATGGATTGAAGATATTTGATAATCCAGTGGGTGTCCTGACGAATAACCCAACGTTTGATTATCATTTGACGAATCTGAATAATTACCTGAATCTTACATCAGCCCCTCCGAACAATCGATTCTCCGGAAAAGTGGATTTGTCGGTATCTAGCATCGGTATGGGCAGTATCGGCTTACCAGGAGATCTTTCTTCTCCATCGCGATTTGTGCGTGCTGCTTTTACGAAAGCGAATGCGACGGAAGAAACAGATGAAGGCTCAGAGGTGGCTCAATTTTTCCATATTTTGGATGCTGTGGCCTTTACAAAAGGGTGTGCCGTCAACGAAGATGGCAGAGAAGAACTAACGATCTATTCGGCATGCATGAATACGCAAAAAGGCATTTATTATTACAAAACTTACAGTAACAATCAAATCAGTGCAGTCTATTTGAATCGTGCAGATTTGGACGGAAGTAAACTTGAAACCTTTGAATTGATTACTTCTCAGCAAGTTCGAAACATCAATTAATAGCTGTAACGGTTCAAATTAGAAATCGATTGATCAGTCCATCTATTTTCATTGCAAGGCCTTGTCCCAAAGACGAGGCTCTTTTTGGATAGCGGGTAATTTTAAGCAAGTTACTTTACAAAAGTTAGTTCCTGCGTTATGATTGACAGGTCAACAGTTGACAAGTCAATTGTTTGATCAGTCAGGATAATCCGCAAAATCGAGGTGAATTGGTATGAACTTGAGAGAAATCAGCAGATTGCTTTATCAGATTAAGCTCACAAATCAGGAGATCAATACGCTGTTCGAAAAAGAAACAGGTTTCAGCTTGACGCGCTATGAGATGCTGATGTTCCTGAAAGACAAGGGGACGTGTTCCCAAAATCAGATTCAGACAGAACTGAAGATAGACAGCGCGGCTATTACACGCCATCTGAAAATATTGGAACAAAAGGGCTATGTCATCCGGGAACGGAATGCTGAGAACAACCGAGAGGTCTTTGTTCAATTATCCGACAGGGCAATCCAAGATTTGGAGGCGTGCGGAAAAGAACATGATCAGGGGAAATTTTCCTTATCACTGTCATTAAGCCACGAGGAAGCAGAGCAATTATCCATTTTGCTGAATAAACTATACTTACAAAGTTAAAAAGGAAGAGGCTATAAACATGACCAATAAATTTATCAATAACGATTTTTCGGATATCGCATTCGGAAGAAAATCGATCCGTCTTTATGATGAAAATTTTAAAATCAGTCAAGCAGAAATGTTGGAAATGATTCAGGAAGCTACGACTACACCTTCATCCGTGAATATGCAACCTTGGCGTTTTGTGGTTGTTGAGAGTGAAGAAGCAAAAGCCAAATTGAAACCGCTGATCCGTTTCAATACCAGACAAAATGATACTTCGTCAGCAATGGTTCTGATATTCGGCGATATGCAATGCTACGAGTACGGAGAAGAAATCTACGATGCAGCTGTTGCACAAGGCAAAATGTCCGCCGAAGTCCGAGACCAACAATTAGCCGCAATCATTCCTTACTACAAGAACTTTTCTAAAGAGCAGATGAATGATGTTGTCAAAATCGATTCTAGTTTGGCAGCGATGCAATTCATGCTGGTTGCCCGCGCCCATGGCTATGACACCAACCCTATCGGCGGCTTTGAAGCAGATCAGTTGGCGGATGCGTTCGATCTCGACAAGGAACGGTATGTGCCGGTTATGATCTTGTCAATCGGTAAAGCAATGGAAGAAGGCTATGAATCCGTACGGTTTGCGCCAGAGAAAATCACTAATTTTAAGTAGGTGGAGAAATGATAGTAATCAATGCAGAATTTTATATTGTACCTGAGCAAAAAAAACAATTTTTAAATGAAATTTCGGAATTAATTCAGGCATCCAGAAAAGAAGAAGGTTGCTTGTCTTATCAACTTTACGAAGCAGTTACAGATGAAAATAATTTTGTAATGGTTGAAAAATGGGAAAATCAACAAGCAATTGAGTTACATAATGCAACGTCTCATTTGCAAAACTTCGCTAAGAAAGTTCCGGATTATAGTCGCGATGCACCTAAAATAACGGTTAGTTTTGTAAAAGAGTAATAAAATATCGTTCCGTTAAAATAGTTATACTAAACTCTATCCAAAAAGACCTCATTACTTTATAGTATGAGGTCTTTTTGATATAGGTTTTGCTTTTGGAGATGAAAAGCATCTCTGCGCAGTGCTTATGCCTTAACCGACGCGCTTGTACCAGCATCCACATCATCGCTGTGGTGGTCTTTGACGGAAGCGCTGGAAACGGCATCGACATCGCCAATCAGTTTTTGGCCGGTTTGGGCCAGATACCAGTCAATGATCGGTTTGAAGTCCAGAATATATTCGTTGACGCCGGCATAGTTGCCGTCTTTGTCATGCAGCGCTTGATAATTATGCACGACATACTTGTCCGGTCCATGCGTCGGAACGTTGACACGGAAGGCATCCATTGTGCCGGAACGCAATTGTTGAAGTACCCATTCCACTCCTTTATGCACTCTTTCCGGGTGGCATTTGGAAAGCGGGTTGCCGACTTGGCCAGGTACACGCGCAGCGAGCATTTCTTCGGCAGGTTTCGTATGGTTGTAGTAAAGGAATTGGTTGTTGCTGTCTGCATACGTCAATTCCATCGGCATCGACGCCAGGAAGTAATTCAGCTGATCAACAGTCAACAAGCCGCGTTCCAGTTTGACGTAGGTATTGCCTTCCACAGCGCCCACAAGCTCAGCCGCTTGTTCCAACCAGTCATCGGCTTCCTTATCGACGCCTTCAATCGTTGTTGCGATTTTTCCGGTAGCGTATAGGTCTTCCGGTTCGAGCACCGGTTTTTTCGGTCCTTCAACAGCAGAGACCAACGTGATGAACTGAGTGAATTTATCCAGACAAGTGCCCAGAAAATCGATGGTGCGCTTGTCTTTCAGATTTTCCTGTTCATCGAAGGCTTCTTTGACTTTTCCCAGCAAAAATTCATTACCCGGAAGGACGATGGCATTGACGCCTGGTGCATCGAGAATTTGACGCAGGTGCAGTTGGGCCCGAGAAGATCCTTGATCATAGTAGGAAGCTCCCACAATCATGACCGGTTTGTTTTCCAATGGATGGATTTTGAAGGACAACCATTCCAGTACACTCTTCAAGCTGGCAGGAATTGTATGGTTATGTTCAGGAGTGGCAATGATGACGCCATCCGCCTGCAGGATTTTTTGGGTCAGTTTTTGGACAGGGGCGCTGTTTGTTTGGTCATCACTCTGATTGAACAAAGGGATGTCCTTAATTTCCAAAATCTCCAGGTCGAACAAGTGGCTGAACTGCTTTTTGATGTATTTCAACAAGATACGGTTATATGATACTTCCGCGTTGGAACCTACTATACCGACTAATTTCATAATGTTTGTCTCCGATCTCTAGTTATTTTCCCAAGAAAAGTTTTCAGCTGCTTTTACGTGTGCAGCGTGGGTGTGCGATAGTTGTTTCATGATGTTGATGAACATTTGGAAGTCCTCGAATAAGCCTTCCAGCTCCTGGATCTGTTCTGGATTTTTCAGGTTGTTGTCTGCGTCGAAAGCCTGCAAAGAATGGCTAAGCAGGAACTCAGAACTTGGCATGATGCGGGCTTTCAATTCCGGCGCATCCAAGATCTGACGTAAATGCGCTTGCGCCCGTGACGAACCCAGTACGCCATAGGAAGCCCCTGTGATCATGACGGGCTTGTCGACGAAGGGGTAGATGCCGTAGGATAACCAGCTCAAAGCGCTCATCAGGGAAGCAGGAACTGCGTGATCGTATTCTGGTGTGCTGATGATGACGCCGTCAGCTGCTTCGATCTTTTCCGCCAAGGCTTTCGCCTCAGCCGGGATCTGCATGTCTGCCGGTTTGTTGAAGATCGGCAGGTCCTTGATTTCGACGATTTCGATGTCTGCCTTATCCGCAAAATGCTTTTGGATGTATTGCAACAGCATGCGGTTAGTGGAGTGGTCCGAGTTTGTGCCGACGAGGCCGATTAATTTATTCATGTGAATACTTCCTTCCAATTTGTAAATTTTTTATGAATCATTTAAACACGTGATTGAGAAAGTTGTTTGCGTTGCAGCCGGTTTTCCAAGCCTTTGGAGCAGTAGAGGCTACCGTCTTTCGTGATCAGGATGCCGTCGATGGCTTCCGAGTGATCTAATGCGGCTAGGATCACGTCGGCAGGTTGGCCGAATAAACGCGTCGTCCAGATTTCCCCATCGACAGAATCATCGGCAACCACAGTCAAGCTGATGACATCCGTTTCTGCCGGATAGCCGGTCTGTGGGTCCAGAATATGGTGATAGTGCTTGCCTTGGGCTTCCAGCTGCCGTTCATACACACCAGAGGTAACCGCTGATTGGTTCTGGATTTTCAATACCGCGCTATAATGCGCGCGGGGAAGCATCGGATTTTGGATGCCGATGCGCCAATAGGGATCTTCATTGTTTTGGGATGGTCCGAACACAACGACATTTCCACCCAAATTGATGAGAGCTGAGGCTACACCGGCTTTCTTGAAGTAGTCCGTCAGGAGATCGGCAATATAGCCTTTTGCCAAAGCCCCCAAGTCTATGGACATACCTTCTTGCTGAAGGAAAACGGTCTGATCCTTCTCGGACAAGAGGATTTTATTGGGATCGGTGATTTCAAGAAGCCGCTGAATCTCTTCGGCATCCGGGACTTTGGCATCACCGAAACCGATCCGCCAAGTCTGCACCAGCGGTCCGATGGCGATATTCAGACGACTGTTGGGGGCTAAGCTATGGTATTTACCCACCTTGATCAAGTGGAACAAATCAGGATGGACAGCAAGAGGAGCTTTGCCTGCCAAATGGTTGATCTGCATCAGCTCCGACTTTGGATCATTGGCGCTGAAACGTTGTTCGTATATTCGTAGGCGTCGGATCGCCTCCTCCAAAATAGCGTCCGGGTGCGTGTGCGTCACAAGCAGATCGATGATTGTTCCCATCAGACGGACCGTTGCTTTTTTTTGTTCCATATTTTCCACCACCTTCAGGATAACCGTGTCATTCTGTTGCGGGATTCCCCGAAAGGATCGCGCTTTCCAACTGCGCCAATTCTTTCAGCGCAATCGTGTTTTTGTTGATTTTTGAATAGGCTCTGGCATCATGGATCAATTCCAGCACTTCTTGCTGCGGCTTCCCCTGGATGATGGCATTTTTGGCCAACTGGATGGCTGCACGGGCAAGATAGTAGGTCACGTGATTGTCTGAACAAATAGAAACAGCATAAGATAGCAACGCATTGCTCAGTTCGATCTCATCGATTTGGGAGAAGAAAGTGCCGCTTTGGAATACAATATTCAGTACACGCCAAATGTCTTCTGTCGTTTTGATCGGGTAAGCATAAATTTTTTCGAGCACTTTGCTGAAGTAGAACTCTGCCTTATCCGGACTTTTTTCACGGCTGTAAACCATGCCGATACCTGTATAAGCCAGCAAGCGAAAGATTTCAGTCTCTGACCTATCATCGGCCAGCAAAATTTGATCGAAAGTGAACAAAATATCTGTCACTGAAATCTGCTGCGCAATCATGACGAACCCGTTCAAATAATGGAAGCGCAGAGCGAGGCTGTTTTCTTCGATTTCGCTCAAAGCGATGCTTCGCAGCAAGTCCGAAGCCTGGTCGTATTCACTTGTGATCAAAAAGAATTCTGCTTTATTCATTTTTTCTGTCGCTTCTGTATACTTGACGCCTACTTTAGGGAACAACTCTCCTAAGGGAAGGTTCAAGCGATTGCACAGTTTAATCAGAATTTTAAGATTCGGGACTTGCCCGTTGTTCTCGAAGCGGCTCAATGTAGCTTGGGTACAGATCCCCTCTGCCAGTTCCATCTGCGAGAGGGCTAATGCTTTGCGGGCTTCAATAAATCGTTCGATGTTCATATTTACCTCCCTAATCATCCATGTGGCTCGGATGGCGACGACGAAGATTCGGATTCGTTTTGTATTTAATTTCACATTGCTTATATGAGTGATTATACGCTTACTGAATATAAGGGTCAATAGAATATATAAAAAAATATATAAAATGACGATTGGAAGATGCACCCCGTCTCCTGAAAAGGCTTATCATTTCCAAATTGTAAGTAAATATATTAGACTATTCATACAAAGACAAAGGAGTGAATAAGATGACTGAACCTATTTTGAAGGATCCACGCGAGTTGTATCACACTGGAAAATTTGCAGATCAGGATCAACACACCCCAGCTTTGCAAGATAAGATGCTACCTGAACCCGATTGCGGGGAGGAAAGCTATGTGGGCAATCATTTGCTGGAGAATCGCCGGGTATTGATTACTGGTGGCGATTCCGGAATCGGACGGGCTGCAGCGATAGCTTATGCCAGAGAAGGCGCCGATGTAGCGATTCAATTTTTCCCCGGTGAAGAACGCGATGCAAAAGAAGTCGCTGAATATATAGAGAAGGCGGGCAGGAAGGCTGTATTGCTTCCATACGACCTTCGGAATGAAAGCAAATACCAAGAAATAATCGATAAGACCGTCGAGGCATTGGGTGGTCTGGATACGCTTGTATTGAATGCCGCCCAACAGATTGCGCGTGAGTCCATTTCGGAATTGCCGTTGGAACAAGTCAAAGATACGTTCACAGTCAACATCATTTCGATGTTTGGGCTGGTGCAGGCTGCTGAGCCGCATCTGCCGGCGGGAGGCGCCATCATTACGACAACCTCGATCCAGGCTTATGATCCGAGCGGTCATCTGATGGATTATGCCGCAACCAAATCCGCAATAGCCAGCTTCACGATCAGTTTGGCGAAACAGTTCGCCAAGAAAGGCATCCGCGTGAATGGAGTAGCACCGGGACCAATCTGGACGCCGTTGCAATTGGATCACGGACAACCCGACGGCGCCTTGCCGGAATTCGGGCAGAAAACCTTGCTGGGTAGGGCAGGGCAGCCGGTCGAATTGGCGCATGTCTATGTCTTCCTGGCATCCAACAACGCCAGCTACGTGACCGCCCAAATCTATGGCGTGACCGGCGGCGATGTAATCGATTTGTGATTTCTGAATCATCGATCGGACAATACTGGAAATGTTGTTCAGAAAAAATAATTTTCACTCATTCTTGTGCTAACACTGGAGACATCCAGCAGACACCATAGCTCGTTAGAGAAAAAGCTAACCGATCAGGAATGAAACAATTGTGACGAAGGTCAAAATAAAGCGTTAATTTTCAGACCAACTATCCGCCTTACTATGTGGATAGTTGGTCTTTTTGTCATCGATTACATCATTGGTGGAGCAAGGATATGACAGATTTCGTGAAAAACGTTCACAAATTGTTAATAATTAATCTGTTGTATGAGCAAAAAATGCGTGGTATATTCTGTGTGTAAATGTTACGACGTCTCATTTGAAAACGTTTATTGTTTTTTAATGGCAACCGAATATCGCATTATGAAATTAATTTTACTTATTTTATCAATTGGTTCAGCGTCGTTTTATTCAATAAAAGAAAAGGGGTCATGAAATGCAACACGCAAGCGCAAATAAAGTAGAAAATGTAACCGATGACAAGAAAAATGTAAGGGAATTCGGATTACTGGATAAATTAGCTTATATGGCGGGGGACATCGCAAATGATTTGTTCTTCATTTTCTCGAGTTCTTTCTTGATGTTGTTCTATACAAAAGTATTGGGCATCAGTGGAGCAGTTGTTGGTACGTTGTTCTTGTCGGCACGGGTTGTCGATGCTTTTACGGATATGGGAATGGGCCGACTTGTTGATACTTTGAAGCCTTCAAAAGACGGTCGTTTCCGGGTTTGGATCAAGCGTGTAGCACCCTTCGCTGTTATCGCCGGGTTCCTGATGTTCTTATCAGTCGTTCAAAACTGGTCCATGACTGCAAAAATCGTCTACATCTTTGTAACGTACCTTTTCTGGGGCAGCATCTGCTACACAGCAATCAACATCCCTTATGGATCGATGGCATCCGTAATCAGCGAGAAGCCTGAAGACCGTGCTTCCCTTTCTGTATTCCGCAGCATGGGAGCCAGCCTTGCCAGCATCTTCATTTCCTTCTTTGTTCCGTTATTCGTCTACAAGACTGATGTAAACGGTGCACAAATCGTTATTCCTGAACGCTTCACAATCCTTGCTGCAATCTTTGCAGTTCTTGCTTTCGCACTGTATCAGTTCTGCTATCACTTCACGATCGAACGTGTTCAGATCCCACAAAAACCGGAAACTGAAAAACAATCTTTCGGTAAAGAAATGGCTGTCCTTTTCAAAGGTTTGTCAACAAACCGCGCACTTGGAGGTATCATCGCAGCTGCAATCTTCCTGTTGTTGTCCATGCTGTTGGTGAACACGATGAATGCTTATCTTTACGCCGATTACTTCAAGAGCTCCAAGACATTGGCTGTCGCCGGTATCCTCGGTACTATTGGCACCCTTATGCTTGCGCCTTTCGCAAACAAAATTGCTTCCCGTTTCGGTAAAAAAGAATCAGCAACAGTTGCGCTATTCTTTTCAGCGGCCGTATATGCAGTTCTGTACTTCATTCATACAGACAATGTTATGGTCTTCTTGCCGATGGCGTTCCTCGCAAGTCTGGGAATGAACTACTTCAACGTAGTCATCTGGGCTTTCATCACAGACATTATCGATTATCAAGAAGTTAAAACAGGCACTGCAGATAGCGGTACAGTATACGCCGTCTATTCTTTCTCCAGAAAACTTGGTCAAGCCTTGGCCGGCGGTTTGGGCGGTTTCGCTTTGGCTGCTATCGGTTATGCTTCAGCGGCTGCAACCCAAGACCAAGCTGTTCTTGACAGTATTTACGATGTAGCTACGATCGTACCGGCTATCGGTTACACTTGCGTTGCGCTATGCCTATGGTTCATCTATCCATTGACCAAAGAAAAAGTTGCAGAAAACGTAGCGATCTTGTCAGAACGCCGTAAAGCAGCAAAATAATAAGTTAGCTCGTTAAAGGGGCGCCATCCTGTTGGGTCAGGGTGGTGCCTCTTTTTTTGCTGTCATTTATGGAATGTCCGAGCCCCAGCTCCGACCAAGCTAACGCTTGCCGGAGAAGCTGAAACTATTTCATTCCCAGCTTCGGCGAACATCGGCTTGCCGGAGCTGGGGCTCTGATCCTGTGCGCTTCTCCGGCCAAACCAGCCTTCGCCGGAGAAGGAGTATCCCGATCGCATCCTGTGCTTCGGTCCCAGCCTGCTCAATAACACAAAACAAACAAGGGGATCCCTCAAATGAGAGAGCCCCTTGTTTTTACTTCATTCAAACTGGACAAAAATGTCCAGATCATAAGGTGTATAAGCGGTTTCGACTGTTTTTGAATCATCCGAATAAGCTTTGTAGCGTCCTCCGGTGACATATACGAATGCGGTGAAATCATTTTTTCCATAATAAGGGTTTATTTCGTTCCACTGTTCTGCAGGAAGTTTTCCCAAGGACATACCTTCAATCATCAGATTGCCGTCTTTGATGGCAACATTCACCGTTGTGACTTGTTCGTATTCATAGATCCGCCGCTTAGTCCGAGCAATCGCTTCATCATCAAGACTTCCGAACGGTTTACAGAACGGATCTTCCTGAATGATGCGCTCTGCAACTTTTTGGATAAGACTATTTTCCGCGAATAATGCGCTACCTTTCCAGCGTGTCTGGAATAGTATTCGGCCGACGCCGTTGTTTCCTTGTTCTGAAGTGTCGGAAACAGGCTGAACCTTTTCTTTGGATCCTTTTTTGAAAAAATCTAGTATACCCATGATACACCTCCGTTTGTTTATAACGTTTCCTTCTATTGTATCACAGAGTTTTCTCGCTCCGCTCATTTTCAACTATTCTTAACCTTTAATAAGGATGTGCTGTGCTATAATGGGACAATAGCGCTTATTCCTGCAGCCTTTTTTCGGCTCCAGGAGTAGGCAGACGAAGAAGTAAGGGGATATCCGATTGGAAAAATTGAAAAGAAAACTGATGACTTTCATGCGCGGCAGATACGGTGCCGATCAGCTTTACAACGCGTTGATCATTTCCGGTATGGTGCTGTACTTTTTGGGTGCAATGACGGACTTGGGTGTGTTGGTTATAGTGGCGCAACTCCTGATTTTCTGGGCGCTGTTCCGAGTCTATTCGAAACAAATCTATAAACGCGCGGAGGAAAATCGCAAATTCCTAAAGTGGTGGCAGCCGAACCAGAAAAAGCTTAAACTATTTTTCAGAAGATTCAAGGAAATCAAGGTGGCCCGTTTCCGCAAGTGCCCGAATTGCAAAACGACTTTGCGTTTGCCTGTCAAGCGCGGCAAGAAGACAGTGAAATGTCCGACCTGCCATCAAAAATTCGAATCCCGTATCATTTTATAATCAAAAGAGGTGGGTATCCTGATCGAGGATGCCCATTTTTATTATGGTTTGCCTTTGGGGCAACTGTGGGATGTCCGATAACCACGAAGAATCGGACAAGTAGCAAGCAAGCATATCGGCCTATACGAAAAAGCACAAAATACTCAAAAAAGAAGCCCCACACAATAAAAAATTGTGCGTAGGCTTCTTTTGTTTACGCTTCGTGGATGAGTACTTCTTCTTGGGTTCCCAAAAGGATCGTCTTCTCGGAAGGGCGCAGGCTGCCTTTATTTTCGTCACGACCCTGCAGAACGATGCGCGGATTTTCGTCCTCAATTGTGCGGAAAGCTTCGCGCGCCAATTTTTGAGTGTCATCGTTCATGTAACGGTTGAAGAGAACGCAGAGTTTGGTGTCCTTCAGTTCCATCATCATATCGTAGTCGCCGGTGCTGTCTCCGAAGAGCATCAGCGGTTGTTTTTCGTTGTGCTTCGGCATCAGCTGTTCTGTGATGACGGCTGTTTTACCGGGACCTTTCGTAATATTTTTGCCTGGTTGCATGCTTGGCTGGATCAGGCCGTTTTCATCCTTGTTGTAATACATGCCGATGACGTGTTCGTTGTCCAATCCGTAACCGAAGTCCGGATGCGTTGCGGCGACTTGGACGACATCTACAGGTGAAGCCGAAATGACATAGACGACGATGCCGTTTGCCTGCAGAACATGATAGAGTTCCTTCAACTCATTCGGGAAGGCTAAACCAGTATCGTAATGCGATACGATGACGCCGGCTTTGCTCGTCAAATCAGCCGGGCTCGTCAAGGTCACGCGTTCGAATTTTCCGTACTGCAACCAATAAGAAATCGATTGGTAAGCCAACTGGCGTAACTCTTCGCTGCTGCGTTGCGCAAAAAGGTAAGTCATCCAAGGATAGCCGGCTTTTCTTTTGAAGTCACCGTTGATGACCGTGTAGAACAAACGAATTTTTGCGGCGAATTCTTCATAATAAGAAGACTTTTTTGCTTCTTCCAACGAGAGGGTCCCGCCTTGCATAAAACCTTCATATTGCTTGTACAACCAAGCATAGGCTACTTTGATATCGTCAGCGATATTGCCGATCGTAGCAAGCGGATTGGTCTTATCGAGGAGCGTGTCCACTGTTGCGCCGACATTCTCGAGGCCATCCGTCAAAATCGCATGGAACTGATCAGGCGTCAAACGGTAATCCAAATGCAGCAACATATAAAGCATCAAAGTATCTTCTATATCCATGATGGCGGAAGTGTTGTCGAAATCAAAGACAACATAAGGAGGGGCAGCCGGATCGAATGAACTGCTTTGGTTCCCGTAAGAAGAGATGACAGCATTCAGCGCTTGGTGTGTATGTGGTGCCCAGTTTTTGGAAGAAAGAATTTTATTATGTTTTTCTGGCAAAGTAAGTACCCCTTTATCATGGAATTTTCATACGCAGTCATTTTATCAAAAAACGGCTGAAAGATATACTGAAATGTGCTCCTTTAGTTCAATCAAACAAGAACATTGAAATGAAATGAGAATTATCGATAAGTTTCTATGTCGGTTATTTATTTTAAATGAAGCTTTTTGCCTCAGGATGCTACATTAAAGCAGAAAGATTTATATAAAAGCGAGAATCGTGGAAGGCTTTCTCATAAAACAGGCATAAAATAGGCGGTTTTTAACAATTAAGTAAGAATACGGGAAATTCGTGTTAGAAAATCTAACATTCTCGCGGAAGAATTTAATTGATTTTTAATCATGCTTTCATTATAATTTTGCTTAACGGTATAAATATAAGAAGAGGTCCTTTCTTGACAAGGATCCAATCCATGCTCTTGAAATTAAAGCAGCGTGATGGCGAGCATAAAAGGGGTTGAGGCAAAATTGATTAAGTTAGAGCACGTAAACAAGTATTTCGGCGCCAACCATGTGTTGAAGGATATCAACCTTGAAGTTGCCGAAGGGGAAAAAGTGGTTATTATCGGGCCTTCCGGTTCAGGTAAAAGTACGACAGTCCGTTGTATGAATTTCCTCGAAGAGCCTACAGACGGAAAAGTTTTTATAGACGGCACAGAAGTCACACCTAAGAACAAGTTGGACATTGTCCGTCATTCCTCTGCAATGGTTTTTCAACAATTTAATTTGTATCCGCATATGACCGTGTTAGGCAACCTGACAATCGGCCCTATGAAGCTGCAAGGGAAAACCAAAAAAGAAGCGGAAGAGATGGCTTACGAATATTTGGATATCGTCGGATTGCGAGAAAAGGCGAACGTCTATCCTTCAACACTCTCAGGCGGACAACAACAAAGAGTAGCAATCGCAAGAGCACTTTGTTCACAGCGAAAGATCATTCTTTTTGATGAACCCACTTCGGCATTGGACCCTGAAACGGTTCAGGAAGTATTGGATGTCATGATCAAACTTTCCAGCATGAACATCACGATGGTTGTGGTGACGCACGAAATGGGTTTTGCGAGACAAGTTGCCGATCGGGTAATCTTCATGGCTGACGGCATGATTGTTGAAGAAGGCACTCCGGAGCACTTTTTCGACAATCCGACAAACGAGCGGACGAAAGCCTTCTTGGGTAAAATTTTAAGATAACCGATCTTTTCGGAATACAACATTATAGGAGGAATTGGGTATGAAAAAGAAAAATCTATGGGTTTCGTTATGTTTATCGGCTGCATTGTTCTTGGGTGCTTGCGGTAGTGATGCTACGGATACAGCAGATTCTGCGGCTGGTTCCGCAACAGATGCTTCCGGTCAAGTGACCGCAGAAACAATCAAAGAAGCAGGCGTATTGAAAGTCGGCGTTAAAGAAGATGTGCCGAATTTTGGATTAAGAAACACTGAAACAAACGAAATCGAAGGTTTTGAAATCGACATCGCAAAAAAAATCGCTGAAGAAATCTTAGGCGATGCTGAAGCGATTGAATTGGTTCCGGTAACTGCAAAAACGCGTGGTCCATTATTGGATAACGGCGAAGTGGATATGGTCATCGCAACATTCACAGTTACAGAAGAACGTAAAGAAACCTATAACTTCTCTGATGCTTATTATGTGGATGCAGTCGGCCTGTTGGTCAAGAAAGACAAAGGATACACTGGTCTGGCTGACATGGACGGTGCTACAATCGGGGTTGCCCAAAGTTCAACAACTGCTGATGCAATCAACGCTGAAGCTGAGCAATACGGCATTTCCTTGAGCTACTCAGAATATGCTACTTATCCAGAAATCAAAGCTGCTTTGGATTCCGGCCGTGTGGATGCATTCAGCGTGGACAGATCCATCTTGGCTGGCTACTTGGATGATTCGACTGTAATCCTGAAAGACCGCTTCGCTACACAAGATTATGGTGTTGCGATCAAGAAATCAAACACAGAATTGGCAACGACTGTTAATGACTTAATCACTGCATGGGGAGAAGACGGCACCCTTGATGCAATGATTACTGAGTGGGGATTGGGCGAGTAATGAGAAGTACCAATCCATTCGCTCTCTGGCGTTGGGAAAGCCTTCTTGAAAACAGCAGCGACATTGGAGCCGGATTTATCCGGACACTCCAAGTCGCTGTGTTGGCGTTGTTGCTGGCTTTGGTCATCGGGGTTGTCGTGGGGACCATGTCCACGGCAAAAGGCCGATTGCCTCGTGCTGTTGCCAGAATATACGTGGAAATGTTTCAGAATATCCCGTTGGTCATCCAAATCTTCTTCATGTACAACGGGCTTGCGATGGCAGGCTTGGTGCTGAGCGAATTTACGATCGGGGTAGTCGGTGTAGGGATGTATCACGGTGCCTACATCGCTGAAGTCGTTCGTGCAGGTATCCTCGCTGTTCCGAAAGGCCAAGAAGAGGCAGCTTACTCAGAGGGCTTCAACTATATCCAAACAATGCGTTACGTCATCTTGCCGCAGATGGTCAAAATCATTTTGCCGCCTTTGACCAATCAAGCGGTCAACTTGATCAAGAATACTTCCGTATTGGCGATCATCGCCGGAGCGGACCTCATGTATGTAGCTGATTCTTATGCTTCCTACAGTTTGAACTACGGACCTGCTTATGCGGTTGCCGGATTGCTTTACTTCCTGCTATGCTTCCCGCTTGCAACATTTGCGCGGAAATACGAGCAAAAACTGAAAGACAATGATACGGTTATTGTCAACGTTGGCGTAGATATTCCGGAGGTGATGGAATGATGGAATCGATCAGAACAGTCTTCACACCAGCGAATGTGTCGTTCATGATGGAAGGATTGAAACTGGCATTGCTGATTTCTGTCGGTGTCGTCATCCTTTCGATCATCTTCGGTACGGTATTGGGCCTGTTGCGTAATTATGAGAAAAAAGTATTCGGAAAACTGGCTGGTGCCTACATCGAGCTTTTCCGGAATACACCGTTACTTTTGTGGATGCTTTCGTGTTCTTTCTTGATACCTGGCAGCACAATAACCTTGAAAGGATCTTTTGCCTTGTTCCTGTACACATCGGCCGTTGTAGCCGAAATCGTGCGCGGAGGATTGAATTCGATACCGAAAGGGCAATTCGAAGCTGCCCATTCTCAAGGTTTTTCCTTCATGCAGTCTTTGTGGTACATTGTTTTGCCGCAAGCATTCAAGAAGATTGTCCCTTCACTGCTGTCGCAAGTGATCACTACCATCAAGGATACTTCTTTCTTGGCTGGTCTGGGGATCATGGAATTCACAAGAAGTGGGCAAGTTATCCTCGGAAAAGTGACGAAAACACAGGAAGTGTTCATGATTTATGCCTTCCTGGCGTTGGTGTATTTCATCATCTGCTTTACGCTTTCGGCAGTCGTCCGAAGCTGGCACAAGCGCAATGCGCAGAATGCTTAAAATTTGAAAAGCTCCCGAATTACAGCGATGTATTATGCTGTAATTCGGGAGCTTTTTGTTTGATTGAAAAAGTTCTGTACAGGTGGTTTCCTTTGGGCTGTCGGATAACCCGGAAAAATCCGACAACCTGAGAGCAAACATTCTGTGAGTTGTCGGATAACCACGAAGAATCCGACAACCTGAGAGCAAACATTCTGTGAGTTGTCGGATAACCCGGAAGAATCCGACAACCGGAGAGCAAACGCTCTGTGAGTTGTCGGATAACCACAAAGAATCCGACAACCAGAGAGCAAACGCTCTGTGAGTTGTCGGATAACCCGGAAGAATCCGACAACCGGAGAGCAAACGCTCTGCGAGTTGTCGGATAACCTAGAAGAATCCGACAACCGGAGAGCAAACGTTCTGCGAGTTGTCGGATAATCGCAAAGAATCCGACAACCGGAATACTAACGCTCTGTGTGATGTCGGATAAAGTATGGCATTTGAGTAGTATTTAATTCTAAAAAAGTTTCAGTTGTAAACTGAAGAAACCCACGCCTGGATTTGTTTCAAATGTAGTATCGACCGCGATTTTTGCCTATCATTCGATAATTTTTCTTGAGAACTCTATACACGCGCATGTCGTTGCCGCAACCACACCAATCCATCATACGGCGGGATGTCAATTTAATTTCCGGGAACAGTGTGTGAAAGTCCTCGATGCTTGATCGTATGGCCTTATTGACGTTCATTTTGTTTCCGCATTTGGTACAAACTTGGGAATATCCGCTAAATTTCTCCGCTAAAGTTCCGCATTCTGGGCACGTGATGCCTTTTTTTAAATCTGAATAAGTATATTGCGTCTTTTTTCTTGGATAGCTGGAATCATGGAGATTCATCAGTGTTTCAGCCAATTTTATTTGCTCGGCATTCAGCTCAGGGGCTGCCTGGATGTTACGAAAATGACCAGGAATCTGGCTAGGAAGTATAAAATTGGAGTCATTTGGCGTCCCCAACAATGTGAATTCCGGATTGACAAAGATGACATAGGTGTCAACCTTTAACGAATATCCTTTTTCCTGGAGTAAAAGTTCCAGACGTACTTTCGTTTTCTGCAGCTGCAAGGATGGATTCTCCAACTCTGTTCCGGTTGTTTTTGTGAATTTCTCCGCTCCCCATTTATAGATTCCTTCAAAATTCTTGATTTCATACAGGATAAGCAGATTGGTGCGAATCATTAGAGCATCTACTTGGAAAGGAGCACGCCTTATTTCTAACTGAAGATCATTCAAAAAGAAATGATCTAATTTGAATTGCTTGGTGTACGCATCAAATACGAGCTCCCCTTCGAAACCCTTTTTCAGATTGAGGAAATAATAGTAATCATCTCTTGATATTTTCGTGCGAGTAAGTAATATTTCTAAAATTCGTAGATGCTCGGGTTTAATCCGTTCTTTGTACTAATAACAATCACCTCAATTATTATTAGTACTACTATAGTGACTATACGCAAGAACGTGCGAATGAATTTATTGTAAACAGTTTCTATTCCGGTTGCCGGATAACCCGGAAGAATCCGACAACCTGAGAGCAAGCATTCTGTGATTTGTCGGATAACCCAGAAGAATCCTACAACCGGAGAGGAATCGTCGTGCTCGTTGTCGGATAACCCAGAAGAATCCGAGAACCGGAGAGTAAACGTTGCGCAAGGTGTCGGATAAGCAAAAATTATTCAGTTTTTCAATCTACCGGAAGGCACAAAAAGGCATTTATCTTTGCATAACCCATCAAACAATCGACGCGTCGTAGATGGATTGGATCGATTCGGCCAAGGTGTTCCGGAATTCATCCTCGGTCAGACCGGCGCTCAGACCTTCGGACAACGCCCGCGAGAAGCTCGCGATCAATCCGGGATTGTGGGTCAATTTTTCGTTGGCTTCTTCACGCGAATAGCCGCCTGATAGTGCCACGACCCGCACGACTTGCGGATGAGCGATCAGTTCTTTGTAGAAATCATCGACGCTCGGAATCGAGAGTTTCAGCATCACAAATTGGTTCGGATTCAACGTATCCAGCGCCAACAACAATTCTTCCTTGAGGATCGTTTCCGATTCAGCTTTGTCTGCACTATGGATGTCGACTTCCGGTTCGATGATCGGGATCAGTCCCGCAGCAATGATCTGCTTGCCGACTTCGAATTGCTGGGCGACGACTTTTTTGATGCCTTCACGATTGGCAGATTTGATGACGGAACGCATTTTGGTGCCGAAGATGTGGCGCTCGTTTGCGCGCGCAAGCAGGGCGCCCAAATCCGGATTCGGTTTCATCAACTGGACGCCATCAGCTTCCGCATCAAGCCCTTTATCGACTTTCAGGAAGGGTACGATACGTTTCTTTTCCCATAGGTAGTCGGCGGTATAGAGGTCATCGATTTTGCGGTCCATCGTTTGTTCGAACAGGATGGCTCCCAAGATGTGTTCCGAACTGAAAGCCGGCGAGGTGACGATGCGCGAGCGCATCTCATGGACTAGCGTGAACATCTCTTCTTCGCCGTTATAGCTATCTTCCGAAATACCGTACAAAGCCAGTGCCTTGGGAGTGCTGCCGCCACTTTGGTCCAACGCTGCAATGAAACCTTTGCGATTTTTCATGATATCGAATTGCTCTTTGTTCATGATTCAAACCCCTTTGATTTTCAGATTTCCGAAATCCGAATCCGGCCCTGCTTTTTCGTGGAATCAGGATCTCTAAGGTCAGTATAGCACTAATGTTATGCATTTTTGAGTGAAATGCCCTGTACATTTTGATGGTACGCAGCTCTAGAATTGATATGGAAATTATTTTTTATTGAAACCTTTTTGTTTTTGGAGTAGAGTTGCTTTATGGGATTTTTCAAGCACTTATAAAGAGCATATCAACAAAATCGAACGAAAGAAGGCGTGCAGATGATCATTTGGCTGACATCGGACAAAACAAATAAAGAGTATACCGAATATAATGTCTATAAAAGGGGCATACTGATGGGCGGAATTTCCCATCACAAGGACGACGATTTCTGGCAATGGTGGGTGGAAGGCGTCGGCAAGAAGAAAACCCGCAAAATGTACAAAGAAGCAACCGAGGACGCAGCCAAACGGGCTGTCGAATACGAAATCTGACAGAGGAAAAGTGGCGCAGGGCAGGGATCATTCTTGGAATGAGACTTGGCTTGCGTTTGTTTTATTTTTGGGTTGTCGACTGTTTAGGGAAGAATAAATGCGGAACAGCCGACAAACGGTTCAGGCGTCGACTGTTGTGGGAAGAATGAATGATGAATAGTCAACAGGTACTCACTTCGTCGGCTGATCTGTAAGGAACGAATGCTGAACAGCCGACGAAAGGTGCCAGAAACGCAAAAGCAGCCAAGGGGACTCCCCTCGGCTGCTTTTCTACAAATCTACAAATCTACAAATCTACAAATCTACAAATCTACAAATCTACAAATCTACAAATCTACAAATCTACAAACTAAACTGTTTGTTTTTTTCAACGAAGGCTTCGTTGTGCGAGGACACCATCGCGTGCTTTTCAGCGGTGGGGTTCAGGTATTGTTTGACACTGTTCACGGCATTCACGGCATCCTGGAAGGTGCCGACGAGCAGATTGACTTTGCCCGTGTAGGCAATCGCGTCGCCTGCCGCGAAGATGCCGGGATGGCCGATCGTGCTGTCGGGACTGCCTTCGATAAAATTGTTTTCGTTGAACGTGAGCTCCACTACATCCCCAAAAGTAATCGCCTGTTTGCTGGCGAAGCCGTGGTTGACGATCACTGCGTTGGAAACTACTGTCCGATGCTCACCGCCGACCGAGAGGGAAACGGCTTCGATTTCGCCTTGGCGATTAGAATGTAAGGAGCGAATCTGCGTTTCCAGAAGCAATGTGCCGCCGTTGTTGCAGAAGCTTTCTACGCTGTGTTCATGGGCACGCAGTTCATTACTGCGGTAAGCCAATGTCACGCCGTTTGCGATGGACAGCAATTCGTTCGCCTGCTCGATTGCTGTGTTTCCGCCCCCTGAAAGAAAAACTTCCTTGTTGCGGAATGCATCCAGGCTGCTCGGAATGTAATGCAGATTGGTCCTTTCGAACTGCTCTGCACCGTCCACCTCCAACTTGTTCGGCGTGATGATGCCGCTGCCGTATGCAAGGATCACTGCTTTCGAATAATGATGGGCACCATTGCTGGCGCGGATATCGAAAACGCCCGCGACTTTGGTGATCAGGCTGACTTCCGTATTCAGACATACGGTCGGATGGAACGTCAGGCCTTGCGTGATGCAATTGGAAAGGAACTGTTTGCCGGTGATCGGTGTCAGACCGCCCACATCCCATAAGATTTTGTCTGGGTACAGGTTGACTTTGCCGCCAAGGACGGGCTGGGATTCGATCAGCTTCGTCTTCAGATTGCGCAAACCGCTGTAGAAAGCACTGTACAGACCCGAAGGCCCGCCACCGATTATCGTTACGTCAAATACTTCGTTCAAAAGACCACCTCATTTTCTGTTGACTAATTGGATGTTATGAATGATAATAGAATAAATTATAAATGAGAATGATTCTCATTATCAATTAAATAATTTTTATTCGAAAATGTCAAGAACGATCCGGAAATGAATCGCTTCTGCAAGGATAAAGAAAGGGGAATGAAGGCATGTGCAGCCTGAAAGTTGAGGAGGTGCAAATCAAGTACGACAAGCAGATCATTGTGAAAAATATCTCAGTCACTATCGCACCACAGAAAATCACAACAATCATCGGACCGAACGGTTGCGGAAAATCGACCTTATTGAAGGCGATGTCGCGTATCCTGACTTGCTCGAGCGGCGACATTCTGCTGGACGGTGTTTCGATTTTTACGATGGATACGAAACGGTTGGCGAAACGGATCGCAATCCTGCTGCAGCGTCAGGAAAACCTTTCCGGCATTACGGTTGAAGAGATCGTTTCGTACGGCAGGTTCCCGCACCGGAAAGGCTTGAGGGGATTGGGCAGCGAGGACAAGGAAATCATCGACTGGGCCATCAAGAAGACGCAAATCGACGAGCTGCGTCACCGCTATATCGATGAACTGTCAGGCGGGCAGCGGCAACGGGTCTGGCTGGCGATGGCGTTGGCGCAAAAAACCGACATCATCTTTTTGGATGAACCGACGACCTATCTGGACATCAGTTACCAACTGGAAATTTTGGAACTGCTCAAGAAACTGAATGAAGAGGAAGGTTATACGATCGTGATGGTGCTGCACGACATCAATCAGGCTTCGCTCTATTCCGACCATATCGTGGCGCTAGCGGACGGCAAAGTCGTCTGTCAAGGTGCGGCGGATAAAGTGATCACCGCCGCGAATATCGCGTCCATCTTCAACATCCGTCCGACCATCCAGCCGGACGCAAAGACAAATAAACCCGTCATCATCGGATACGAATTGATAAATAGAGGAGAATGAACATGAAAAAAATAAACAAACTATCACTGACAATGTTATTGAGTGCCGGATTGATTTTGGGAGCCTGCTCCGCTACGGACACAGCCGATGAATCTAGCGAAAGCGCAGCAACCGAAACGGTGACGTACACAACGGTCGACGGCGAAGAAATCGCGGTTCCCGCAAACCCGGAACGGGTAGTGGTGCTGTCGTCCTATGCTGGGGATCTCATCAACTTCGACATCAACATCGTCGGCGTGGATGCTTGGTCAGCCGGTAACCCGAATTTCAGCGAAGGTCTTTCAGGCGTCGCAGTCGTTTCGAATGCCGACGTCGAAAAAATTCTCGAATTGGAACCGGATTTGATCATCGGCTTGGACAATATCGAAAATGCCGATCAATTGTCGGAAATCGCGCCGACCGTCCTGTTCACATACGGCGACCTTTCTTACCTGGATCAGATCGTGGAAATCGGGAAAGTAGTCAACAAGGAAGAGGAAGCTGTCGCGTGGGTGGAGGAATTCCAGACAGAAGCGCAGGCTGTTGGAGAAGAAATCAAGGCAGCAATCGGCGAAGAAGCAACAGTAACAGTTGCCGAGAACTTCGAAAAACAGATGTACATTTTCGGCGATAACTGGGCACGCGGCACGGAAATCCTTTATCAGGAAATGGGCCTGAATATGCCGGAAACGGTCAAAGAGAACGCCTTGGATGCAGGTTATTATGCCATTTCCGAAGAGGTGCTCGGCGATTACATCGGCGACTACCTGATCTTGAGCTTGGCCGCAACCGATCCGGAAACGAGCTTCTTGGATGCTGAATGGTTCCAGAACATACCGGCCGTGCAGAATAACCAAGTGTTTGTGGCGGATGCCGAGACATTTTATTTCAATGATTCGCTATCTTTGGATTACCAACTGGACTTCTTCGAGGAATCCTTTTTAGCGGAATAAGAGGGGACGATTGCAGTGATTAAACGGAAACGAAAGGCCTTCGGAATCTATCTGGCAGTGACTGTCTTGTTGCTGATCGTGGCAGCGGTCCTAGCGCTTTACACAGGAGCGGCGGATACGGATTGGTCGGACCTGTTCGAAGCGCTCATCGGGAAAGGCGGCGGCGATTATTATCTTGTCCTGCGGGGCATCCGCTTCCCGCGCATCCTGGGTGCCTTCTTCGTGGGAAGTTCCTTGGCAGTTGCCGGAGCGATCATGCAGGCGCTGACGCGGAATCCGTTGGCCGATCCTGGGCTTTTGGGGCTGACTTCCGGAGCGAACATCGCGGTGGCCTTGGTCTATGCCTTTGCTCCGCAGAGTTCCTACCTGCTCGTTTCCATTGCCTGTTTCGTGGGTGCGGGTTTGGCGATGCTGTTCGTGTACGGTCTCAGTAATGCGACGAGGAGCGGACAATCACCCTTGAACCTGATCCTGATTGGAGCAGCCGTCTCGTTCTTTTTCCAGGCCATCGCGGACGGGATCGCAATCTGGTTCCGCATCTCGAAAGACGTCTCGATGTGGACTTCCGGCGGCCTGATGGGTGTCGATTGGAATATTTTGAGCATCACCCCGGTCATCGGACTGGCGCTGTTGTTGAGCCTGGTGTTCAGCGGCCAGTTGACGGTGCTGAGCTTGGGCGAGGAAACAGCGATCAGCATGGGACAACGGACCAATCTGATCCGGACCGTCCTGATTCTTTTGATCACTTTGCTTGCGGGCAGCGCGGTTGCCATCGCCGGCAATCTCGCTCTGATCGGCTTGATGATTCCACATGTCGTGCGCAAGATGGTCGGGCAGGATTACCGCAAGATCATTCCGTTGTGCATCACGGTCGGCGGGACTTTCATGATCCTGGCTGATTATATCGGCCGCACGGTCGTCAGTCCTTTCGAAATTCCCGTTGTGGCGATCGTTTCCGTGATCGGCGTGCCTTTCTACGTGACAATCGCCAGAAAAGGGGGAATCCGAGCTGTTTAACGAATGGAATCTGACTTATCGAAAAAAATTATGGCTATTCCTCTTTTTGTTCGTGGCGACTTTCCTCGCTGCCTTGTCCATGGGTTATTCTTCGCTTCCGTTGGACCGCATCCTGCAGGTGCTGTCAGGGAACGGGGTTTTTAAAGAAAACTACGTCTTTTACCAGATCCGCTTGCCCCGGGCTTTGGTATTGACGATGGCCGGCGCCTGCCTGGCAGGCGCCGGCATCATCCTGCAGACCTTGAGCAACAACGACCTGGCCGATTCGGGTCTCCTGGGCATCAATTCCGGTGCCGGTCTCGGCGTGACGATCTTCTATCTGTTTGCGGGCGAAGGCATGCTGCAGTTTTCGGCGGTCCTGCCGCTTGTCGCTTTCATCAGCGCGCTGGTGGCTGCCTCCGCGGTTTACCTGCTCAGTTACAGCCGTAGCCATAAACAGCATGCGATGCAGCTGGTGGTCATCGGAGCGGGGATTTCCTCCGCCTTTTCGGGTTTGATCGTCCTGCTGATGTCCGCTTCTGACCGGACCGACGTCAGCTTCATCGCCGCTTGGATGTCGGGAAACATCTGGGGATCGACCTGGCCGTTCGTATTCACGATCCTGCCCGGTTGGCTGTTGGCGGTGGGAATCCTCTTCCTGAAAGCCCCGACGCTGAATATTTTGGCGCTGGGCGAGGAGACCGCTGCTGCATTGGGATTGAAACTCCGGAACGATAAATTGATTCTGCTGCTTTGTGCGGTCGCCATCGCCTCAGCGGCAATCTCGTTGACCGGCAACATCGGCTTCATCGGCCTGATGTCCCCGCACATTGCCAAAAAGCTGGTCGGCAAACAGCATGAACGCTTCAGCTGGATTGCGCTCTTGGTCGGGAGCAGCATCCTGTTGATTGCCGATGCGATCGGCCGCACAGTGATGGATACCGCTTTTCCGACGGGTATCGTCGTTTCCTTGATCGGAGCGCCTTATTTCCTGTATTTGCTGTTGGGGAAAATGCGCTGAGGATCGGTCCGCTGTCGGGCGAGAGCCCAGGCCGGTGACGGAAATACCCGAGAGTTAAAACATCTGTCGACTGATCGGATACGGAAAACATCAAAAAACGCGCCATCAGCCGGAAAAGGGCTGGATGGCGCGTTTTTTTACTTTCATAAAGTAGTCTTACTGAAAAGTTTCCCTGCGGTAAAGAGGCTTGAAGCAATTATCAATCCCGTAATCAGCAGCGGATTCAGAAGGTCCTCAAGCAGCAGTGTCCCTTGCAGCATATCCATGTTGCGCGAGACCAACACCAACGGGTTCCACGTGGCTGCTTCCGGAAACAGATTCCACAAGAACAGCACCAACAGGAACGCCCCGGTCAACAACAGCGGTCCATAGGCATTTTTGAACAGGACAGACCCCAGCAGCAAAACAGCAATAAGCAATATACCGAACAGGTAGAGGCTGATGACCGAAAGTGTCAAGTTTTCGGTGGTACCTTCAGGAAAGTAATACAGCGTGTATCCCAAAGTGATGAAAAAGCAGAGCCAGTAGCTTATGGTCCAAAGCAACAAGGCGCCTGTAAATTTTGAAAACAGGATGGTCCAGCGCGGCAGTCCTTTCGTGACCATATTGATGAGCGTGCCTTTTTCGTATTCTTTTGCCATCATACCGCTCAAAAGGATGACGATGATGAACAGGCCAATCTGGGTGCCGTTTTTGAAGAATTGGATCCAGGAATCAAGGTTGGTCGGTTCCGTAATGAGGATCGTAATCCCTTCTGGCATGAAATTTCCCAACAGTTCGGGCATAAATTTGGCCGTCAACGGGTTCATGATGCCCAACAACGCAAACAAGGTAATCGCAAGGAACATCTTAAAGTTTCGTGTATATTCAATCAGTTCCTTTTTTGTGAAGGCAAGGTACGCTCTCATCGGATCACCTCCAGGAAGATATCTTCTAGTTTGGGTTCGACCGTTTCCACTCGGAGCGGAACCAACCCAGTTTCGCTCAAAATCCGTATGATCAACGCCATGGTCTGTTCCGGATCTTCAGATTGGATGGTGACAGAAGCATGTTTTTCAGAAACGAGGCTCCCTACGACGTTAATCCGTGCACTTGTCCGGAATAAATCAGCATCCGCCTGTGTCCGGAAGGTCACCGTGCAGGAATGTCTGGAGTAAGTGTTTTTCAGTTCGGATACCGAGCCTGTCAGGACAATTTTTCCTCCGTCAAGGATGCCTACCTGATCGCAGATTGCTTCCACATCGTTCAGGACATGGGTCGAAAAGATGACGGTTGTCCGTTTTTTCACTTTCAGCAGGATATCCAATATTTCCCTACGGCCAATCGGATCCAGGGCGGAAGTCGGTTCGTCACAAATCAAGAGCCTGGGTTCGTTCAGCAAAGCCTGGGCAATCCCCAAGCGCTGTTTCATGCCGCGGGAAAACGTGGCGATGCGTTTTTTCACATCCGCCAGCCCGACCAGTTCCAACAGTTCCTCGGATTTGGTTTGAATAAGCGCGGACGGCATGCCTGTGACGTCGCCGCACAGCCGCAGATATTCCTTTGCGGTCATGAAACCGTAGAATTCGGGTACATCCGGCAGGTAGCCGATGAAGCGGTTCGTCCGGGTGTCACCGTAATGCACTTTTTCGCCGCAAACAGAAATTTCGCCGGTATCTGCCGACAGCAAGCCCAAAACGATCTTCATGGTGGTCGTCTTTCCGGAGCCGTTCTTGCCGATGAAACCGTAGATCGAGCCTTCAGGGACGGAGAAGGACAGGTCATCGAGCACGCTTTGGCTCCCGAAGGCTTTCCCCAATCCGGCAATCGTGAGGATGTCCATCACTCATCGCCCCTTCCAATCAAAAAATACAGGACCGGACCGATGATGTTCAGGAAAATGATGACGAAGATCCAAAGATTTTTATTGCCTATTTTTACATGGGGATGCTTGTTCAGGTGGAGCAGGGCCGTGATCAACAGGATGATCTGGATCACGACTAAAGGGATCAGGATAGGGAAGTATGGCTGCAAATCAGCTGACATAAAAACTCGCCTTCTTTCTTTTTTTTCGCTTAGTTTTATATCTCCAGGTTAGGTTTACGATTGGGTTCAACAAAACCACTCCCGTGATCGTTCGTTATATAACAAGTATAACACTATAGGCGGAATTTGCAAGCCGAAAGAGTGGCATATCCATCACACATGTAGCCTTCACGAAGGGTCCAACTGTGATGGGACTAGCTCATCCTGTGCTATAATAAAGCAAAGATACCAGAACAGCCAACGCTGTCAGAGGAAGGAAAATTGAATGAATCCATTGTTTAAATTGATGCTCAAGTTGATGTCGTCACCAAAAATCAACATGCAGGAAGATTATGCCCGCGTCCGCAAAGTGCAGCAGATTTTGGCTCCCAAACCAAAAAAGGGCTATATCATCATGGATCACAAAATCTATTCGGAGGACCGTTCCCATGATATTCCCGTGCGTGTCTTCTATCCGAAAGAGCATCTGTATAAAGAACCCTTGCTCTTTTTCCATGGCGGCGGGTGGGTCATCGGTGACATCGAAACCTATACGAATGCCTGCATCAACATGGCGGATCTGACCGGTAGAACGGTCTATTCTGTCGATTATCGTTTGGCGCCGGAGCATCCGTATCCGGCAGGCCTCTATGATTGTTACCGGGTAGCGGAAGTATTGCTGAAGCATCTGGAAATGAGCGGCTTATCGGATGAAAAAGATTTGATTCTGATCGGCGATTCAGCCGGTGGGAATTTGGCCGCATCCGTGTCTTTGCTGCTCCGTGATAGAGGTAAAGCGACGCCAATCAAACAGATTTTGTTGTATCCGGTCACCTATTGGGATCATTCGGAAGCTTCCCCTTTCGAATCGATCCGTACGAATGGACAGGATTACGGACTGACTGCCAAAAAAATGGAAGAATATATGGCGCTATACCAGCCTGATCCTGAACTTCGTAAAAATGAGTATGTCGCACCTTTAATGGCTGAAAATTTGTCAAATCAGCCGGAAACGTTGGTGATCACAGCCGAATTCGATCCGTTGCGGGATGAGGGCGAAGCCTACGCGGAAGCGTTGCAGAAAGCCGGCAACAAGGTGCAGGTTCATCGCGTGAACGGTATCGTCCATGGCTTCATCACCTATCCGAAGACGGCCGAATCGGTTGAAGAAGCCTACGAAGTCATCAATGCGTTTCTTAATGCATAAGCCAAGAAGCTCGTTCTATAGAAAAGAAGGAAGAAAGGAGGGGCAGCAGTGAACCGAAAAAAGTGGGTACGTTTGGATAATGCCTCCAACATATTTTTAGCGGCCATGACGAACAGCGATACGAAGGTCTTCCGCATGAGTGCGGAATTGACCGATTCCGTGGATCCGATCCTGCTTCAGCGGGCGCTCGATGAAGTCTATGAAAATTATGTGCTGTATCATAGCGTGCTAAGGCGTGGCTTTTTCTGGTATTATCTGGAAGAAAGCGATTTGAAGCCAAAAGTGACAGCCGACACGTTACCTCCTTGCGCGCAAATTTATCATTTTGATCGGAAGGAACTGTTATTTCGAGTCTTCTACAACCAAAACCGGGTTCATTTGGAATTGTTCCATGCCTTGTCGGACGGAACCGGTGCGCTCTGGTTTTTCGAGGATCTGTTGAAGGCGTATATCATGCTGCGGCATCCCGAGGCTTTTGAAGGCCTGAGTGCCGCGGCGCATGACCGCTTGAACCATCAACTGGAGGACAGTTTTGCGCACTATTTCCGCAAGAATAAGAAACAGAACTTTACTGACGCGGCACAATCCGCCATCCGTTCCTTCGCGAAAGTCAGTCAATTGGCTGGAAAGAGTCCATCGCAAAAGAGTGCCTTGCCTGAGGAAAATAAGCAGAATCGGCAGGTGCACCAGTTCCGCGGCAAAAAGACGCCTGACAACCGGCCACATGTCGTCGAATTGGAGATGCCGGTCAAGGGGGTGCTTGCCTTGGCCCGGGAACAGCAAACATCGCTGACCTTGTATCTGACTGCAGTATTTATGCTGGCTGTACGCAGAGCCAGTCCCGATTTTAAACCCGGATCGGCTATGGCTGTTTCTGTTCCGGTCAATTTAAGGCAGTTCTTCCCGTCCAATTCTGCCAGGAATTTTTTCAGCACAACTCGCCTGATCTATACCACAAATGAACAGGACAATACGGATGATATTGGCGCAATAGCCCAAACCCTGAAGGAGCAGTTCCAGCAACAGATTACACCGGAAAGCTTGGAGGACAAGCTGAGGACATTGATTGCCTTCGAGTACAGCCCCTTCACGCGGGTGGTCTTCCGACCTATCAAAGACCTTGTTCTGAAGCTGGTCAATTACGTCAGCAACCGGAATTTGACGATTGCGATCTCTAATCTAGGAAAGGTCACGTTTCCTGATCCGATCGACGGCTACATCGAAAAAATGTATTTCCACACTTCAGCGGTCCGTCCGCAATTTTGCGCCATCAGCCATGGAGACCAGCTGACCGTCAGTTTCACCTCACCATTTGTCGAATCCACGATCGAGGAGCAATTTGTCCGGATTTTGACCCACGCAGGCATAGACGTAACTGTCGCAGCGAATAAGGTCACAAGTAAAGATTTGGAAGGTGAGTTAGAATGAGATATTGCCATCACTGCAACGCGACCATCAAGGGAGAATGGGATCAATGCCCCTTGTGCCAAACGACATTGGATGAAGCCGCCGATCCGGTGCTGCCGGATCCCTATCCGAAGATTCCGCTGCGGTTCAATAAGGAAATAGTCTGGAAATATTTGACCTTGATTTCCTTCGTTCTGATCATCGCCTTTCTGCTGATCGAATTGATCTGGATCGGACGGATGGAGAATCTTCAGCTCGCCCTGTTCGGGATCATGAGCATGTGGCTTTCCGTCTTGATCCTGATCCGGAAAAGGCGGAACATCGCAAAGGGCATCGTTTATCTGATCGTCTCGCTGTCGCTCCTGTGCATTTATTTGGATTATTTGTCAGGATGGAGCGGGTGGTCGACCACGTATGCCGTACCGATCATCTGCAGTTTTGCCATCATATCCCTATATATCGCAGTGCGACTTGTCAACTTGGGCGTGAGGGACTATGTGCTTTACCTTTTGACAGCCGCCTTGCTGGGGCTGCTGCCGGCGCTTTTCCTGACCTTGGATTGGGTCACGACATCATTGCCTTCAAGCCTGTCGGTCATGATGAGCGCAGTCACCTTGGTCATCATCCTGCTCTACCACGGCGGCGAGATTTGGCGCGAGTTGGAAAAACGGATGCATGTTTAAGATAACGAAAAAACCCCGTGTTTGGGGTTTTTTGTTTGGATGAAGTTGTTATTCCGTCGCGTAGTATTCGTCCCAATAGCCGTAAACATAAGTATTTTTGATGCGCCATTGTTGGAAACGTATCGGCACAACAAAAGAGTAGAGGCCCAAAGTCAGGACTGAAAAAAGAGTCCATTTCAGCAAGAAAAGCCACAGATCAAAGGATTTTCCGACAAAATGCAATTGGCGACCTTCGATGTAGGTATGCCTGGCGACCCATCTTTCCCGGTGGCAGAAAGCCCAAGGTGCAGCCAGTCCGAGAGTGAAAAAGCCCGCGAGAAAACTGACAAGCATAATGCCCAAATACTCCAACAGTGTTCCGGTGAAATAAGAATCGTTATGATGGTGCAAAATACCACTCCTTCATTTCTATTTGCCTATATATTACGGTATTCGTTTCAAATAGTTTCTATCAATATAGTGAAAACATTTAGCAGATGCACTTAAATATTGCTCTGATGAAGCAAATACGATACGCTAAATACAACTATCATTTTGACGAAACGCGAGGGACAAATAATGACAAATAAACTAGCGCTCATCACTGGCGCAAGCTCCGGTATCGGTCAGGAGTTCGCTAAGAAGCTGAGCCAACAAGGGTACGATCTGATTCTGGTTGCGAGGCGTGAGGATCGACTTTTGGAAATCGCCAAACACTTGTCGACCAAAAGTGAAATCATCACAGCGGACTTGGCTAAGGCGGAGGAATGCTACCGTCTGTACGAAGAAACGAAGGGCAAAAATATTTCCATGCTGATTAATTGTGCCGGTTTCGGCGATTTCGGCGCGTTCACGACGACCAGCCTGGACAAGGAACTGGAGATGATCGATGTCAACATCAAGGCGGTTCATATTCTGACCAAGAAATTTCTGCCGGATATGATCGCAAAAAATGAAGGTTATATTCTGAATGTTGCTTCGGTTGCCGGACTGATGCCAGCGGGGCCTTACATGGCAACTTATTACGCAACCAAAGCCTACGTAACAAGTTTCACCTCTGCAATCGCTGAAGAATTGGAAGAGAAGAAGAGCAACGTTTACGTCGGTTCGTTATGTCCGGGGCCGGTAGACACAGAGTTCAATAAAGTAGCTGATGTGAAGTTCAATCTGAAGGGCATCACTTCTGAATACTGCGTCAATTATGCCTTGGATAAAATGTATAAACGCAAGAAAATCATCGTTCCGACGATGTTGCTGAAGGGAGCGCTCTTCTCGTCGAAGCTGGCGCCGCGCAACTTGGTCGTGCGCCTGACGAGCAGGCAGCAAAAGAAAAAACAAGGATAATGAATGCGGGAGGCCAGCTGGCGCAAGCGAAGCTGGCCGAAAGAAACCGAACTGGATTCAGCTGTTTTTCTCCGGTGAGTTCTGATGCGGCCGGAGGAGACGCTTAAATGGGGCTCCTGAACTCAGGTGAAGCAATCTTCACCTGAGGAGGCAACCCGAAACCAAGTTTTCCTCCGGCGAAGCTCCTCTTGGCCGGAGAACACGAGCAAAAATGATAGCCGAATTTCCGCCGTAGCCCTGTAAGCAGAAAAAAATAACGTCCAAGCGACCAGTGTAACGCTGCTGGCCGCTTGGACGTTATTTATCTTATCGTGCTTCATCGAGAAGCCAGCAGACTACGGCCTCCCGTTTGGTGCCTAAGCGTTTTCTTGGTAAAATAGATACAAACGGGTGGTCGAACAAAATCAGCTGAAAAAGCCGCTGCCTTATCCCGGATTAGAAAGCGTGCCGGTGAAGAGAGGGGGTTTGATGATGAAAATCGACAGAATTGAAATTGGGGAAGTGGCCATCCCGCTGCGGACGCCATTCAAAACAGCGTCGCGCACGGTTGATGCCGTGAATAACATCCTGATCCGCATCGTGACGGACAGCGGTACTGCAGGCTATGGGGAGGCACCACCGACAGCCTTGATCACCGGCGAAACAAAGGCTTCCATCCGCGAGGCCATCATGCAATATATCGCTCCGAGCATCATCGGGATGGAAATTTTCGACCTGGATACCATCATGCAAAGGCTGCATGCCAGCATCGTCAACAACACATCAGCTAAAGCTGCCGTTGACATGGCTGTCTACGACTTATATGCCAAAACGCTCGGCCAACCTTTGTACAAAGTACTGGGCGGAGCGAAACGGAAAATCGAGACTGCCTACACCATCAGCGACAATCCCATCGATGAGATGCTGCGCGACAGTATGCAGGCCGTTCAGGACGGCTTCAGCATCCTGAATGTGAATGTCGGTAAGCAAAGGCTCAAAGATGTGGATAGTTTGCTGGCTATCCGCAAGGCCGTCGGACCGGGCATCCGTATCCGGGTCGAGGCAAATCAAGGCTGGAGCCCCCAGGATGCGATCCGCATCATCAGTCTGCTGGAGGATAAGGACATGCAGACCGAGCTGGTGGAACAGCCGGTGAAGGCGCACGATCTGGCCGGCCTGAAATTTGTGAAGCAACATGTCCAAACACCGATAGTGGCCGACGAGAGTATTTTTTCCATGAAGGATGCCCTCCATATAATCCAGACACAATCAGCCGACCTCATCAACATCAAACTGATGAAAACCGGAGGCATTCACGAGGCCCTCAAAATCTGCACCGTGGCGGAAACCTACGGGGTGGATTGTATGATCGGTTGCATGCTGGAAAGCAAGATTTCGGTCAGTGCAGCGGCCCATCTGGCAGCCGCTAAAAACTGCATCACGATGGTCGACCTCATTGGGCCGTCGTTCTACAAAATCGAATCCTATGAGGGCGGTCCGCTGTTCACCGGAGGCACAATCAAGCTGGGGGATGCGAACGGCATCGGCATCAGTGCCTTTCCGAAGGCCCATTTCAAAAAGCTTGTAGTCATAAAATAAAAGATTTTTCCAGAGCGGTCATGGAAGGGGATTTCCATGAAGTTGAGGGAGTTCTATGTGAAGCGAGCCATCGGTTTTGTCATTGTTATGCTTCTTGTACTGATTATTTTATTGGTAAATAAATATCTGCTGCATCTTTTCTGACAAATACAAAACCCCTTTCGGAAATAAAAATTATTCCGGAAGGGGTTTTTGGGTTGTTCTAGATCAAACCAACTTTTTTCATGGCTGCGGCCAAACGGTCGATGACTGCTTGATCGGCATCCGTCAAAGGCAGACGCATCGGTCCGACATTGAAGCCCAACAATTGCATTCCTGCTTTGACTGGAATCGGATTCGGCTCCACGAACAGGCAGTCGATCAGTTCTTTGTACTCGGCCTGCATTGCTGCAGCTTTTTTGATGTCGCCATCTAGCCAAGCGTGGGTCATTTCGGCTGTAGCTTTCGGTGCGATATTGGCAAGGACGGAGATGACGCCTTTTGCGCCCAAGCTCATCAGCGGGATGATCGTGTCATCGTTACCCGAGTAGATGTCCAAACGATCGCCCAAAAGACGCAGGTTGTCCACTGCCTGGCCGAAGTTGCCGGTAGCATCCTTCAACGAAACGATGTTGTCGATTTTCGCCAACTCCACCAAAGATTCTGGGGTAATATTCTGACCGGTACGGCCAGGCACATTGTAAAGGACGATCGGCACTTTCACGCTGTTGGCGATAGCTTTGTAATGTTCAATCAAGCCTTTTTGCGATGTTTTGTTGTAGTAAGGGGTGACGCTGAGGATTGCATCCACACCCGTTGCTTCGACAGCGCGCGTCAATCCGACGCCGTGGCGCGTATCGTTGCTTCCGGCACCGCCGATGACGGGTACGCGGCCATTGACTTTTTCGACAGTGAAGCGGATCAGATCCAGCTGTTCCTCATCCGTCAGCGTGGAAGCCTCTCCGGTTGTTCCTGCGATAATGATCGAGTCGGTTCCGTTCGCAATCTGGAACTCGATCAGTTCTTCCAATACCTCGTAGTTGATTTCTTGGTTCTCCGTATCTTTAAACGGCGTAACAATAGCGACGCCTGAGCCTTCAAAAATAGCCATGCTTATCTTCCTCCTGAATTCTGTGTTTTATTTATGAATAGACAAAAAACGACTATGAGCAAATGGTCTCATAGTCGTTCAAAACAGGCTGCTTAAGCTGAAACATTGCATCCAGATAGTGAATTCCACCAATTTGCCCCAACGTGAGAAGCTCACCGAACAAAGCTGGGCGGCTTTGTCCGACAGTGCCAGATTTATTCAACCTTGGCCCCAATACAGAGTATTTCGGCAGCAACACCTTTCAGGGAACCCCTTACTGATTGTTAACCGCGACCTCTTCATCACATCGAATCGTATTTTGTTAACTCCACACTATCAAATACAAATCAGTCTGTCAATCATATTCTGAGTGGATGCTGAGAAAATGCTTTGAAAAAAATGGCAAAAAAGACACATTCGGTGACAGTGCATCCGGATGCTCCGGGAAAGCATATGCGCCAGCAATGTGATAAAATCAGGTTGAGGGAACGCTTTCGAGGGAAGTCCAGAAAGGGATTCCGGGATGTTTTGTTGCAGGCCATCCGCGCAGAGTTTGTCTCCAGCGCACCGGCAAGAATTTGAGAGGACGTGAAAACTGATGAAGATAGAACATGTTGCAGTCTGGGTGGATGATTTGGAGCTGATGCGCGATTTTTATGTTCGTTTTTTTGACGGAAAGGCTAATAAATTATATCGGAATCCTGAAAAAGACTTCCAATCTTACTTCATTACCTTCCGTGAAGGAGCCCGTTTGGAACTTATGAAGAGGATGAATGTCACGGAACGCTATCCTTTTGATATGCTGGGCTGGGCGCATCTGGCTGTCTCCGTCGGCAGCAAGCAGAACGTCGACTTTTTCACCGACAGGCTCATCAAAGCGGGGTACACATGCAAAAGCCAACCGCGCGTGACGGGGGATGGCTACTACGAAAGCATGTTCCTTGATCCAGAAAAGAATGTAATCGAAATCACCATCTGAAAGAACTATGAGGCCGAAAATCAGGGGGGCTGCCATGATGAAAAGAAACCATCTATTTGCCGATCAAACGAAAGCAGGAAGGGATATGCGCAAAAAGAGGACGCGCTTTCTGATTGCTGGAGCGATCGGTACCAGTATCGGCTTGACAGCCGGTTTCCTGTTACGTTGGGAATTGACCCCTTTGATCGGTTGGGACAGTGCCGCAATCATTTTATTGTATTTGCTGTGGAAGGATTTTCATCCTCATGATGGGACGGAAACGGAACGGATTGCGCAAGAAGAGGATATCCAATATTCGACGATCGATTTTTTTGTCCTGTTGGCATGTTTGATCAGTATCGGGGCTGTCGCGTTGATGTTGACCACCCAAGAACGCAGTTTCGAGACAATCGGATTTGGCCTGTTCAGCATCGTACTCTCCTGGACGACGGTGCATGGACTCTATATGTTACGGTATGCGGAACTGTATTATCGCGATGTGAACGGCGGCGTGGTTTTTGAAGGGACCGAGAAACCTAATTTTTGGGATTTCGCTTATCTGGCGTTCACAATCGGGATGACTTATCAGGTCTCCGACACTACTTTTACGACACCGGAATTTCGTAAGGCTGCGCTGGGGCACGCCCTGTTGTCCTTCATTTTCGGGACAGCCATCATTGCCACGACCATCAATTTTGTCGCTAGTTTGAGCAGATGAAGGAGGAGTTTATGCATGTTTTTTAAATCATTTTTTGATCCGCACATAGCGCAATTTTCCTATTTAGTGGGGTGTCAAAAAACGGGAGAAGCCATTATTATCGACCCCCTGCGGGCCTTGGATGATTATATCCAGGCAGCCGAGGATGAAGGATTGGTCATCACTGCAGCCACGGAAACGCATATCCATGCCGATTATGCATCCGGTCTTCAGGAAAGCGGAAGGCGCTTAGGTGCCAAACTGTATGTATCGGACTTGGGCGGGGATGACTGGCGCTATCAGAATTTGCCTGAAGGTAGTGTGCTGCTGCAGGATGGGGACATCATTTCTGTAGGGAAAGTCAAACTGGAAGTGTTGCACACGCCGGGACATACGCCAGAGAGCGTGTCATTTGTATTGACGGACATCGGCGGCGGTTCGGACATTCCAATGGGAGTGTTCACCGGCGACTTCATCTTTGTGGGCGACGTTGGACGGCCGGACTTGCTGGAAGAAGCTGCGCATATGCAAGGGACCACTGAAATCGGAGCAAAAGCGATGTTCCGTTCCCTGCAGAAAATGGCTGACTATCCGGACCATCTGCAGATTTGGCCGGGACATGGCGCCGGCAGCGCCTGCGGAAAGTCGCTGGGAGCCGTTCCGATGACCACTTTGGGCTACGAAAAATACAACAACTGGGCTTTCCAATATGATGAAGAAACGAGCTTTATCGAGGCGTTGACGCAGGACCAGCCTGAGCCGCCCAGCTACTTTGCACAAATGAAGAAAATCAACAAACGGGACAGCGGCGCCTATGTACCGTATCCGATTTTCCCGCTGCAACAGGCTGGGCCGAATGATAGGATGATCGATCTGCGCGCGAAAGAGATATATCAAGCCGGCCATATCGAAAGAACGCTGAATATTCCGTTGAACAAAAAGTTTTTGACTTATGTGGGGTGGTTCCTGGATTACGACGGGCAAGTGACGCTCATCGGAACCAAAGAAGATGCTGAAACAGCTACCCGTCAACTGCAGCTGATCGGGTTCGACCAAGTCAGAGGCTATCTGGATGCCGGGCAAATCGCTGGCGGTGAGATGACTGAAACGATCACCGCAGCAGCCTTCATCGCTTTGCGCCAAGAAAAGGATCTGCAGATATTGGATGTGCGCTCGCAGAGCGAATGGAATGAAGGGCATCTTTCCGACGCCAAACGCGTGCTCCTCGGAAAACTTTTGGAGGCCCCGTTGCCTTTTAAAAGGGATGAACCTCTTTACGTCCATTGTCAATCAGGTGTCCGTTCGGCAGTTGCCATCGGCGCCTTGGAGGAGCGAGGATTCAAAAAAATCATCAATATCCTGGGAGGATACACTGCGATCGAAAACAGCCTCAATGGATAGACACAAATGCGCGAGGACCTGCAAAAAGGTAATCAGCACAACAAAATGAGCCGGAAGGAAGAGCTGCAAAAGGCCCTTCCTTCCGGCTGCTTTTTGATTTAAATCGTTTCTATCAAGACGCGGGGAATAAATAGCCAGAATCCCTGTACGATGGTATACTACTAAATGTCGCATTTAGTGAAGTAGACCGAATAGTCCATGAGTTTTTTTAAGAAAGAGGTGTCGGTTGGTTGCATAAAGATCTAACGAAAGAACAGGAACGTGTCCATCGCGTCATTAAAGTCATCAACGACGAAAAAACGCGATTGGCCGAGCAAGTAGAAGAAAAAAGTGAAAAGCAAAGACAGCAATTAAAGGAATCCAAAGAGATCAAAATCAGCCAAGGATCCTCAGAGAGCGTCTGGGAATCGTCGGCGGAACTGCGGGCCTTCGAACAGGAACTGATGATTCGCAACAATGAATTACAGAACAGCAATGAGCGTGTCGCAGTATTGGAAAAAATGCAGGATGAGCCTTACTTTGGTCGTATCGACTATCACGATGAGTACGGCAATGAAACCATCTATATCGGGATCGGATCTTTGTTCGAAAAAGATGAGAACCTGATCGTCGACTGGCGGTCACCCATTGCATCGCTTTATTATGAAGGCAGCAAAGGCGAAAAAGTGAAGCTGATGATAGCGGATCAACCGATGACATACGGCGTTGACCTGAAACGACAATTTTTGATCAGACAGGCGGAAATCATCCGCATGATGGACACGGACAATGTCATGGGCGATCCTTATTTGCTGGAAGTGTTGGAAGGACCTTCATCCTATCAGATGGGCACGGTCGTATCCACTTTGCAGAAAGAACAGAACCAGATTGTCAGGGAAACCAAAGCGGCCGTCACGCTGATAGAAGGGGTTGCCGGATCAGGAAAAACAGTTGTCCTGATGCAGAAAATCGCCTATCTGCTGTATGCTTTCCGAGACCAATTGAAGTCGGAAGAAGTCGTCCTGTTTTCCCCGAACAAAATATTCCAGGAATATGTTTCCCAAGTGTTGCCTGCATTGGGTGAACTGAATGTCGGAAATACAACCTTCAGCGAATTCATGGAGCGGAAGGTGACCGGATTTTCTTTGCGCGCCGATCAAGAGGACAGCTTAGCCAAGGTCACGGTACTGAAGGGCAGCTTGGCTTTTTATGAAGCGTTGCAGAAATACGGCGCGCTCCTGAAGAAACGCTACCTGAAATTCTCGGATATTCGTTTCCGCGGTGACATCATCCTTTCGGAGAAGGAGATCGAGTCGGCTTTCTATAGCATCGAAAGCCAAGGTTCATTGGCCAGCAAATTGGATATTCTCAAAAGACATTTGCTGCAGCGCGTGGAACGCATCCAACAATCGCAAAAAGGCAAGCCATGGGTCGAAAAAGAAATGATTGCCATGTCCGATCTGGATCTGTACCGTTACGAGAAAGAGACCCACAACCAAAAAGCGATGGAAGAGGCCATGACGGCTGATATCCTGGAGGACGCTTTCGAACCGATCGTCGCGAGGATCGAAGCGCTGGCCTTTATCCGTTATAAGAACCAATACATCCATTTCCTGAGAGCCGTTCCTAAATTGCTTTCATTGGATGCTTTCGGCTTGGATGAGGATGAATGGCGCACCCACATCGCTGTGGTTGCGGCACACATGGCAGAGAAGAGCGTGCTGCTTGAAGATCTGGATGCCTACTATAGTCTGCGTTTGTTGCTGAAGGGACCATCCAGCGACATGAAATATCAATACATCTGCCTGGATGAGGTGCAGGATTTTTCACCTTTCCAACTGCAGATGCTGCAGCATGCCTACCCGAGCGCACGCTTCATCCTGAGCGGCGACTTGAATCAGAATATCCTGAACAGACGTCTTTCCTTTGATGATCTCCGGACCATTTTTTCCGAAAGTACGTTCCGTTCTTACCGTTTGCTGACCAGTTACCGTTCGACGAATGAAATCGTCCGTTTCTCGGAAAGCTTCATCGAAGGTGAAAAACCGGAAGGGACCTATATCCGTTCCGGCAAGAAACCGGAAGTGCTGCTGACCGACGATGGCGGGCTCGATATGGACTACATCAAACAGAATGTGGATGCGAGCGTCGCTGCCGGCATGCGCCTGGCTTTCATCAGCCGCAATGCGGAAGATGCGGAACGCATCAGCCAGGAACTGTCGGCTGCTGGTATTGACTTTAAACTCGTGCAGCAGGATACCGACAACAGCCATCATCCGGTATTGATCATGCCGGCCCGTTTGGCTAAAGGTCTGGAATTCGATGTCGTTTTTGCGATTTGCCACTATCCGGCAAAAGCTGCCCAGAACGAAATGCAGATCCTCTACACAATCTGCACCCGAGCGATGCACGAGCTCTATCTGACTGTTTCCGAGAAGGAAGCTGGACTGGTGGAACGCGTGGATCCGGATTATTATGACGTAAGAAAAATGTGAAACCTGAATAGCCCCGGCGGAGTCTGCAGTCCATAAACAGATTCCATCGGAGCTATTTTTTGTTGTGGTGGCGGATCAGACGATCTGATAAGTTCCGCGCAAGTCTTTTTCATAGGGGCCCATTTCGGCCAAGTAATCCATCATCGCTTCGACTGCATGCTTTTCCAGATTCTTGTGTTCTTTTCCGAATTTCTTCGGCACACCCTGATTGGTCACATAGCTGACGTTGTACTCTTTATCCGGGATGACTTCTTCGCCGGCGATGAAAAGTTTTTGGACACGGGTTCCTTTTGGATTTTCCAGTTTCAGGTAAGCATGCAAGCCCATCGCCCGCTTCAGGTAGCCGCCCATCTGATTAAATGGGTCCGCTGCGTAGGTGCTCTCAAGGTTTTCTTCCAGCAGAGCGACTATTTCCGAACCAGTCAGGATAGCAGTTGAAATCGGCGGATCCATCGGAATGATCTGATACAATTCCCTCAGCGTTACCGGGCCTTTCAGGATTGGAACCCCGTAGCGCCAGCCGTTGGAGAAGGCCAGATCTGTTTTCGTGTGGAAAAGGATCGCATCCAAGAGGAAGTTGTCCATCGTTGTTTCGACGCTCCAGCCGCGGTGCAGCACTTTTTTGGTCTCACCGACTTTCAGCTCCAATTTCTCGCGATATGGGGAGAGGGCATCCTCGACCAACAATTTCATTTCGGAGTCTTCCGGGATATCCTCCGTCACCGGAATAAGTTGGTGCTCGATGGATTGAATCACTCCGTCTTCAAGAGTCATTTCGAGTGCACCAAGGAAAGATCCGTGCGAGCCGGATTGGATGACTGCCGTTTCGCCGACATGGACGATGTGCTCCTGCCGATTATGAGTGTGACCGCTCAGACAGATCGCCACGCCTTCGACCTCGCTCATCAATTTCAGATCCTGCGGGAAACCGAGATGGGACAGGACGATAATCAGATTGACATCTTTTTCCTTCAGTTCCGCTACATAACCCGGCAGTTCCTCGCGCCCCAAAGTGAAAGAAAGTCCTTCGCTGAAATGGGGCGGCATCGTTTTATCGATAATATTGCAGGCGATGCCGATCACACCGATCGAAATTTCGCCGACGGACAGGATTTTGTAAGGAGCGAACGCCAACTTGCCGCTTTCCTTTTCATAGGCATTGATCGCGAGAATCGGGTAGTGAAGTTGTTCGCCGATTTTTTTCAGATTGGCCGGACCGAAGCCGGTGTCCCAGTGGAATGTCATGGCATCAAAGCCGACTTCGTTCAGGACGGGCAGCATGTGCCAGCCTTTCGTAGCGATCGCTTCGTAGGTGCCATGGATCGTGTCGCCGTTATCGAAAACGAGTGTCGGATTTTTGCTGCGGAAATCTTTGATCAGGCTTTGGAGACGAGCATACCCCCCAGCCTTGCGGAACGCTAATTTGTCTTTTTCATAGAACAGTTCGTTGTGCAACTCCAAGTAGCTGTGGGTGTCGTTGATCTGAAGGATCGTCAATTTTTTTTGCATAGTAATCCACCTTTCAGGACGAAATGTGACAGAAGCATTCGTTATATGGTTGCTTCTATTCTAACATTCTGTGCGGCAGATACCGATTGTTATGCCCTGTACGGCACAGGAAGAATCCTGAAACGTAATGGAAAATAAAATTTCAACGCAGAACTGTGTTAGAATTTGGATATATAAATGGATGGTCGGCAGAGGAGGAACAAGAATTTTGGATGTTAGTGTTGTATTTAGTAGGATGATCATGCTGGTGATGATCATGTTTGTAGGCTATCTCGCGACGGTCATGAAAGTTTTCGACAAGCACGCGAACGCCAATTTTGCAGCGTTGATCACCTATGTCACGGTGCCGGCGCTTGTGATTGCATCGGTGGAAGGTGCAGGCGAGGTAGGTACGAAGTCGGACACGCTCTTCGTCTTGTTGACCGCTACCCTGATGTATCTTTTCACGGTCGGATTGGCCAAGTTCAGTCCGAAACTGTTCCGCGCGGATAAGGAAACGGAAGGGATCATCGAGTTCCTGACCATCTTCACGAACAATGGTTTCATGGGATTGCCGGTCGTGCAGGCTATTTTCGGCACCGGCGCCCTTTTTTATGCCTCGCTCTACGGCATCCCGAACAACCTGTTGATCTACTCTTTGGGAGTCTTCCTGATTGCGAAAGGCTCGAAAAAGTCGCGGGCGAGCTTGAAAGCGATTCTCCTGAATCCCGGCAACCTCGCTTCGCTGTTCGCGGTGTTCGTGTTCCTGTTCGACGTTAAATTGCCGGCGTCGGTGATGGACACCGCCACCAGCATCGGGAATATCACGTCCCCATTGGCGATGATCATCATCGGCGCGTCATTGGCCGACATCGATATCCTAGGTGCCTTCAAGGAATGGAAAATCTATCTGTTTGCGTTCTACCGCATGATCGTGATTCCGTTGTTTCTCTGGTGGGCTACGAAGGGCATCCTGACGAATCCGACTATGCTGGGGATTCTCGTCATCATTTCGGCCATGCCTGGCCCGGCGATGGCTGTGGCATTGTCGATGCAGTACGGTGGCAACACAGCCTTTTCAACGCGCTACGTCTTCATTTCGACGTTGCTGTCGGTGTTCACGATCCCGCTGTTGGCTGCGCTGCTGTTTTGAGCAGCATAGATGCACAAAGAACGCCCACTCCGCTAACCATACGGAGTGGGCGTACATTCGTTATTTCAAGTTCTTCGTGATGTAAGGATTCAACCAACGGTACAAGAGTGTGGACAGAAATGCCCCCACGAGGCCCTGCGCGATGTTCAACGGGAAGGAAGCAATCGCGGCACCAAAACTGAATAGGATCGTGTCCCCGATGGCGTATCCGATCGCCATCCACACACCGGCGATCACCGTGGCAACCAACGGCTTCTTGTGATCCATTTTCTGGAACAACCAGCCGGCAAAGAATCCTTCCAAACCTTTCACGACAAAGGTAATCGGCGCATAGAAGGCATAACCGGCGAACAGGTCAGCCAACATGCTGCCGAGTGAACCGACGATAAAGCCCGCGCTGCTTCCGAAGGACAGACCGGCCAACAGGAGCACCATGTCTCCCAAGTTAACGTAGCCAAAAGGGATCGAAATGCGGAACAATAAGGTCATGACGACGGTAAACGCTATAAATAAGGCCAAAATAACCAATCTGTAAGTACTGCTTTTTTCAGTTTTCATACAACTCGCCTCCAAGCATTATTTTTTATTATAGCCCTTATGCAGAAGTTTGCACTCTTTTTCTCATCGTTTTCACAATAATTTCCAAAATGATGGAAAAATCAGAAAATCCAATGAAAAGATGATAGAATGGGAATAATTGAGTTTTTAAAGTGAAGGGGTGAAGCATTTGAGTCAACCGAGGGTATTGATTATCCAAGATATTTCCGCCAGTTGTCGCATTTCGATGAACGTGGCGGTGCCTGTAGTGAGCTGTCTGGACAATTGGGTGAGCATCCTGCCGACAGCACTGTTGTCCACCCATACGGGTAAAGAATTTGAAGACTATACCTTTTTGGATCTGACCCAGGAAATGGGAGGCATCCTGCAGCATTGGCAGTCTTTGGGCATCAAGTTTGATGGCATCCTGATCGGCTATCTGGGTTCGCGCCAGCAAATCAACATCGTACGCGATATTATTCATACATTTGCGGCCGAAGATGCCCACATCATTCTTGATCCGGCGATGGGCGATCAAGGCGTGCTCTATCCGGGATTCACGCTGGAATATGTGGATGAAATGGCGGCACTCTGCAATGAAGCGACCGTGATCACGCCAAACGTGACCGAAGCCTGCTTTTTGACCAAACGCCAAATGTTGAAGAAGCCATATAAGGAAGCCGATGTTGCGGAATTATTGGCTGATTTGCGGGTGCTGAATCCGAAGAGCGTCATCTTGACGGGGGTCTCCCTCGAAATGGAAAAAGTAGGGGCCGTCTGCATCAGCCAAGACGAACCTGAAGCGCAGTATACCTTCGCGAAACATTTTCCCGGCCACTATGACGGCGCAGGAGACTTGTTCACAAGTGTGGTTGGCGGTTTGCTTTTCCAAAACCTCCCACTGACCGTAGCCACCGAAACGGCCGTCCACTACAACAACAAGGTGATCGAGCGCACGTTGAAAAGCGGACGCGAACTGCACTATGGCGTCCAATTCGAGACGGACTTGCCGTATCTGATCGAACAGCTGCGCAAATACAAACCAGCTGAATAGAGAAATTTTTTTAAGATTTTTTTCTGAAAGAGGCGTGAGAGAATGAAGATTGAAACTGTAGCCATCATCGGATTGGGCGCTTTAGGAATCCTATACGGAAACCATTTCACGAAAGCCATCGGAAAGGATCGCGTGCGCATCGTCGTCAACAAAGAGCGGATGGCGCGCTATCAGGAACAAGGCATTTCCTTCAACGGGGAGCCCTGTGATTTCCAATACGTCGACGAAAAAGATGCCAGTCTGGAACCTGCAGACCTTGTCATTTTAGCCGTAAAAGGAACCCAATTGGATGACGCGATCGAAACAGCCCGCAACCAAGTCGGTCCGGATACGACGATCATTTCGGTCCTGAACGGCATTTCCAGCGAAGAAGTCATCGGCGCGGCTTTTGGCGGTGAGAAGATCGTCCACTGCGTAGCCCAAGGGATGGACGCACTGCGCACCGGCAACGATGTGAAGTCTGTCCATATCGGCGAACTGCGCATCGGCATCGATGCTCCCGAAAAACAGACGCGTTTGGATGCGGTGGCAGCGTTCTTCGAAGAAACAGGTTTGCCGCACGTTGTTGAAGCGGATATCCTCCACCGCATGTGGGCGAAATTCATGCTGAATGTCGGCGTGAATCAAGTGCTGATGGTGAAGGAAGGCACTTTCCGCGACATCCACAAAGAGGGACCAATCCGCGACCTGATGATCGCCGCCATGCGCGAAGTCTTGCCGATCGCCCAGAAGGAAGGTGTCAACCTGACGGAAACCGATCTGGAGAACGATTTGACGATCATCGACGGACTGACACCGTTGGGAATGCCATCGATGCGACAGGATGGCATTGCGAAACGGCCTTCAGAGGTCGAGTTGTTTGCAGGCACCATACTGAAAAGAGCAAAAAAATACGGATTGCCTGCTCCGACGAACCAATACCTTTACGACCAGGTCCAAGCCATCGAAGCAACATACTAAGAGAACGGATTAGCGGCCTTCGCGGGCGAAGGCATCAAGCCCTCGCTAGCGGGGGCTTTTGCTTGGCCGCGGAAGGTTCATGCAGCGCCGGATATTTTGAGCGAGTCCAACCCCGGTGGGGCTTTCCTCGCCGGAGCTGAGGCGAGCGCAAAGTCTGCACCTCCGACGAACCGTCGCTCGAAGGAGGACATCCTGTGATTTTGCGTCCAGCTCCGGCCAACATTCGCTCACAGGAGCAGAGCAAATTATCGGAACCCCACCTCCGATGAGATGGGCACTCACCGGAGGAAAGGGCGCCACCACCAGTTCTCCGGCGGGGTCCTCCTCGCCGGAGCTGAGGCGAGCGCCAAGTTTGCACCTCCGACGAACCATCGCTCGACGGAGGACAGCCTGCGATTTCACACCCAGCTCCGGCCAGCATTCGCTCACAGGAGCAGAGCAGATTACCGGAACCCCACCTCCGATGAGATGGGCACTCACCGGAGGAAAGTTGAGGGCAAGCTCGATACCCGACGCCGGCAGCATTTTTTTGATATAATAGAAGCATTCCATTCGACATTCGTCGAATAGCACGATTAAAGGAGCCAAAATCATGACACAAGAACAACTGAAAAACCGCGCGGACGTCCCTGAGGCATTGACTTGGGATGTGACTGCACTCTATAAAACAAGAGCAGACTTCGAGGCAGCTTTGAATGGCCTTAAGGCAGCGACCGCAGCCTTCGCAACGACGTATGAAGGCAAACTCACGGATGCCAAAACGATCCTTGCTGCAATGAAGGAATACGAAAGGCTCATCGAAACCGCGACATTGGCGGATCACTATGCGATGATGCCGGAAGCGACAGACTTGACCGATTCGGATAACGTTGAATTGTCTCGCCAAACTGCGAATGCGATGGCGGACATCAGCGCTCAGCTGACATTCTTCGAATCGGAACTGATCGGCTGCGCCGCCGCTGTCCTAGATCAGGTCGTTTCGGAAGAAGCGCGTTTCGCTTCCTATATCCGCCACATCAAGAAAAACAAAAGCATCCAGCTGGCGCCCGAAGTCGAAAAGGCATTGGCCCAGTTGGCGCCGACCTTGGATGCACCTAGCGCCATCTATGAGCAGGCCCGCCTTGGCGATATGGACTTCGGCACTTTTACGGCCGACGGAAAGGAATATCCGCTGAGCTTCGTGCTCTATGAAGATTACTACATGTACCATGACGATACGGCAATCCGTCGTGCCGCTTTCGACAAATTCTCGGCTGTCCTCAGCGATTACGAGAACGTGGTCGCGACTGCCTATTATACCCAGCTGCAGAAGGAAAAGACGCTGGCGACGATGCGCGGTTTCGATTCCGTGATCGACTATCTGCTCTATGGGCAGGAAGTGACGCGCGACCTGTACGATCGCCAAATCGACACAATCATGAACGACCTAGCGCCGGTCATGCAGAAATACATCACCCATCTGAAAGAAATCCGCGGACTGGACAAAATGACCTACGCCGACCTGAAGATTGCGCTCGATCCGGAATATTCGCCGCAAGTGTCGATTGAAGAATCGCAAGTGATGGTGGAGGACGCCATAGCCGTATTGGGCAAGGACTATACCGACCGAATCATGCAAGCCTATCCGGAGCGTTGGATCGATTTTGCGCAGAACATCGGCAAATCAACAGGCGGATTCTGCACCAGCCCATATGGCACGCACCCTTACATCCTGATGTCATGGGCGAACCAACTTTCGGACGTCTATACGCTGATCCATGAATTGGGCCATGCCGGACAGATGATCTTGTCGAACGAAAACAACAGCATCCTCGGTTCGGAGCCATCGTTGTACCTGATCGAAGGCCCATCCACATTCAATGAACTGCTTTTGACGGAATCATTGGCACGCAAGAGCACGGATGCGCGCATGCAGTGCTTCGCTTTGACGAAGATGCTTTCCGACACTTATTTCCACAATTTTGTCACGCACTTGCTGGAGGCGGCCTATCAAAGGGAAGTCTACAACTTGATCGACGCGGGCAAGAGCTTCGATGCCGGCAAATTGAGCGAAATCAAACGCAGCGTGCTGAAACGTTTCTGGGGTGATGCTGTGGAAATCAACGCCGGAGCCGAGCTGACATGGATGCGCCAGATCCATTACTACATGGGCCTGTATTCCTATACCTATTCAGCCGGCCTGACGATCGCGACGCAAGCCTTCCTGCGTGTCAAAGCAGAAGAAGAGGGCGCGGTGGCCGATTGGTTGGAATTCCTGGCTCTAGGGGACAAATTGGAAGCCGCAGAAGCCGCAGCGTTGGCAGGCGTGGACATCAAAACAGATCAGGCGCTGCAGGACACGATCCACTATTTGGACGAAGCGGTCGATCACATCATCACACTGAGCAAAGAGCTTGCTTAAGAAAGAGGAATTTATGGACGGAAAACTCAGAAAAAACATCAAAATCGGAGCTTTGGTCGATATCGTCTTGAAGAAAGACCAACGCACCGGGAAATTGACAAGAGGGCATGTGAAACGGCTGTTGACGAACAGCCCCAAGCATCCGCACGGCATCAAAGTTATGCTGGTTGAAGGCGACCAAGTCGGACGCGTGCAGCAGATTGTCGACGAGGCATAAATTGTAGCTAAAAAATGAGAAAAGAATCGAGTTGTCGCGTCTTTTCACAGAAAAAAAGGGTCAGATGAAAATCCAATGATAGTTTTTTTGTTGACAGTTCTTTTCAAATCTTATATTATGTTTTCATACCACAACTGAATAGAACAAAGTCAGTGATGAAGAGAGTAGATTTGAATATTTTCTCCAGCGAGCCGGGACAGAGTGGAAGCCCAGCAGTAAAATATCAAATTGAAGCGCACTTCGGATGACGAAAAGGTGAACGTTGAGTAGCCTTTTACGCACTTTATGCGTTAATTTAATCGAGGTGGATTTGTTGTTTACAACAGATCAACTAGAGTGGTACCGCGGAATCAAACATTGACCCGTCTCTTGTAGCAATACAAGGGGCGGTTTTTTAGTACCCAAAGCACTACCAGCAAAAACATAAAAAAGGGGATTATATACAAATGGATTTGACTTTCTTTGAGACCTATCTGCCGATCTATTTCCAAGGCGCGGGTTACACGATTGGCCTTTCGATCAGTGCGATTGTACTGGGCGTCATCTTGGGGACGGGATTGGCATTGATGAAAATGTCGCCCAACAAGTTCCTCAGCATATTAGCGAATGGGTACATCCAAATTGTGCGGGGCACACCACTTTTGGTGCAATTATTCATCATTTATTACGGCCTGTACGTCATCAATATCGAATTGCCTGACTTCTTGTCCGGTGTCATCGCGGTATCATTGAACTCGGCAGCCTACATCGCCGAAATCATCCGTTCCGGAATCCAAGCAGTCGATAAAGGCCAGATGGAAGCCGCCCGTTCGATCGGGATGAGCAAATCAATGGCGATGCAAAAAATCATTTATCCACAAGCCATCAAGAATATCCTTCCTGCTTTGGGTAACGAATTCGTGACGCTGATTAAAGAAACATCCATCGTTTCTGTGTTGGGCTTACGCGACTTGATGTTCGCCGCCAATACGGTCCGCGGTGCGACATTCTTGCCATTCGGCCCGCTAGTGGTCGCTGCCGTGATGTACTTCATCATGACATCAATCGTCTCTAAATTAGTGGACATTCTGGAAATGAGGTTGAAACAAAGTGATTAAAACAGAAAAACTTACGAAATCTTTCGGGGACAAACAAGTCCTGAAAGGCATAGATGAACAAATCAACTCGGGTGAAGTGGTCGTTATCATCGGTCCGTCCGGATCCGGCAAAAGCACGTTTCTGCGTTGCATGAATCTGTTGGAAGAACCGACATCCGGGAAAGTGATCTTCGAAGGCCAGGAAATCAACAAAAAAGGTGTGGACATCGATTCCATCCGCACCAAAATGGGTATGGTTTTCCAAGGTTTCAATCTTTTTCCGCATCTGACGGTATTGGACAACATCATGATCGGACCGCAACAAGTCAAGAAAGTACCAAAAGATAAAGCCGAAGCGATCGCCAGAAAACTGTTGACGCGCATGGGCATGTCCGAAAAAGCCGATGTCTATCCACAATCCTTGTCGGGCGGACAGAAACAACGGATTGCGATCGCGCGCGCTTTGGCGATGGAACCGGATATGATGCTGTTCGATGAACCGACATCCGCGCTTGACCCGGAAATGGTCGGCGAAGTATTGCAGGTAATGAAAGACCTTGCGATGGAAGGCATGACGATGGTAGTCGTGACCCACGAAATGGGCTTTGCGAAAGAAGTAGGCGATCGCATCCTTTTCATGGATGACGGTCAGGTGATGGAACAAGGAACACCGGATGAGATTTTCAATCATCCAAAAAGTGAGCGGACAAAGGATTTCTTATCGAAAGTCCTATAAAATAAAAAACATATTTGGAGGGGTTAGGATGAAAAAAGGATTATTGAAATTAGCTTTGGGTGCAATGAGCATTCTTGCTTTAGCGGCATGCGGAAATACAAGCGAGACATCGGACAGCTCCGCAATAGATTCAGCAGCTACAACAACAACTGATAAATTGCAGGAAATCAAGGACAGCGGCAAATTGGTAATGGGTACATCTGCGGATTATCCTCCATACGAGTGGCACCTGATTAAAGACGGAAAAGATGAAATCATCGGATTCGACATCGACATCGCCCAAGCAATCGCTGATGAATTAGGCGTTGAGTTGGAAGTCAAAGATATGGACTTCGACGGACTGATCCCAGCGTTGACGACCGGTAAAATCGATATAATCATCGCTGGAATGAACGCCACTGAAGAAAGAAAACAAAGCGTTGATTTCACGGATGTCTACTATACGCAAACAGACATTGTCGTGATCAGAAAAGAAGATGCTGATAAGTTCACTTCAGAAGACAGCTTGAAGACAGCTAAATTGGCTACGCAAAAAGCTACAGTTCAAGAAACGTATCTACTGGAAGCTTTCCCAGACGCTGAAATCCAATCCGTACCGAAATGGAACACAGCAATCATGTCCTTGACGACAGGAAAAGTGGATGCCGTCATGATGGTGGATACCGTTGCGAAACAATTCATTGCACAAAATGATGATTTGATGGTTGCCAACTTTGATATCAACAGCACGCCAAATGCAGCAGCTATCGCAGTTGCGAAAAACGGCGGAGAATTCCTGGAAACAGTCAACAATATCGTAAATGAAATGAAAGAAAGCGGTAAAATCGAAGAGTTATACCAACTTAACGATCAAATCGTAACAGACAATACAGCAGAATAAAAATTAACATACCAATAAAAGTGCAAGGATGCTCTGAAAAGGGCATCTTTTTTTTGAGAAAATGAATGAATATGGAGGAATTAAGATTGAAAAAAACGTTTATGAAAATGGTTTTGGGAACGATGAGTGTCTTGGCTTTGGCGGCATGTGGAAACACGAGTGAGTCAGCGGACAGCGCTGCGACGGCTGGAAGCAGCGCCTTGCAGGAAATCAAGGACAGCGGCAAACTGGTAATCGGAACTTGTGCGGATTATCCCCCATACGAATGGCACCTGATAAAAGATGGGAAAGATGAAATCATCGGCTTTGACATCGATATCGCGCAAGCCATTGCGGATGAACTGGGCGTTGAGTTGGAAATCAAAGACATGGATTTCGACGGCTTGATTCCGGCGTTGTCGACAGGCAAAATCGATATGATCATCGCCGGCATGAACCCGACTGATGAAAGAAAACAGAGTGTTGATTTCACGGACATCTACTATACGCAGAAGGACGCTCTGGTGATCAAATCAGAAGATGCGGAAAATATCCAATCGGAAAATGACCTGAAGAAAGCCAGCCTGGCGACACAAAAGGCAACGATCCAGGAAACGTACCTGCTGGAAAACTTCCCGGATGCTGCGCTGCAGTCCGTACCGAAATGGAACACGGCCATCCTATCCTTGGTGACCGGAAAGGTTGATGCTGTGCTGATGGTCGAAACGGTTGCGAAGCAATATGTCGAGCAAAATGAAGGTCTTGAGATCGCGGGCTTTGACGTTGCCAGTACGCCAAACGAGTCAGCTATCGCCGTCGCGAAAGATAACAAAGACTTTCTGGATGCGGTGAACGACATTTTGGATGAGATGAAAGAAAGCGGACAGATCGAGGAATTGATGCGTACGAATATCGAAATCATGGATGAGAATACCGTGGAATAGTTAAATACATGCATGAAGGGCCATCTCGATTTTCGAGGTGGCCCTTTGTCTAGCGCTTCGGCATATTGCGGTGTGAAAACCCGAGAGATAGCCGCAATGTCGGTTGATCTGGATCGATTGCTTAGCGAACAGTCGAGAGATAGCTGAAGTGTCGGTTGATCTGGATCGATTGCGTCGCGAACAGCCGAGAGATCATGCGACTGTCGGTTGATCTGGATCGATTGTGTCGTGAAGAGTCGAGAGATAGTCGAAGTGTCGGTTGATCTGGATCGATTGCAAAGCGAACAGCCGAGAGATCCCGCAACTGTCGACTGTTCAGCGGTCGAAACCGTCACAATACCCGACACCAATCTATTTTAGGCACGAAATAAAAATGGGGTCTGTTCATTTAACGCAATGAACAGACCCCATTAACAAGAGAAGGAACAGTCAGCTGCGGAGGTGATTGTTCCTTCACTTTAATTATTGTCGGAAGATGCTTTTGACAGGAAATTTCTATTCTATTTTATTAAAGAACAATGGTGCAGTCTGTCAGAAATTTTTTTCTTTTCTGTATGCTAAGGGGGTTATTCCTGTAACTTTTTTAAAAATTGCCTGAAAATAGCTTTGGTTCGAAAAAGCCAAAGATTCAGAAATATCTGAAAGGGACATAGAGGTAAAGGCAAGGAGTTTTTGAGCTTCTTGAATTTTTTTTTGATTGATAAAGTTGGGAAGATTGATTCCCGTGACTTTTTTGAATTTTGAGGATAGATATTCTGGAGAAAGGCCGACTTCTTCGGCAATCATCGTAACCGTAATTTTAGTGTGGCAATTTTCCGTAATATAATCGATGCTCTTATTGATTACATCTTCACCCGTTTTAAAAGCTTGTTCATTTTTAACGCGCATACAGTAGTCCTTTACCATCGAAAGCGTCAGAGTGCTTAAACTATCTATATTCGTGCATAATTCTAGTTGTTGTACATAGAATCGACCCAGTTTGTAACACGTGCCAGGATTTAGGTTGCCGGCAATAGCTGCCCTGAGTGCCAGAGAATTTAATATTATGGATGAATTTTTGAAGTGCCTTAAAGAATCAGGCCCTAGTTTACCGAAATTGTAGGAAAAATCCGTCAGCATCTTATTTAGTTGATCAACCGCGCCAGTTTTAATTAAGTATGAAATTTGCTCTTCATAATTTGTAAGTGATTGATGGGAAGTTATTTCATTAAGGTAAATTTCTTCTTCACTAATATGAATGAGTTGTTGTTGTGCTTTTTTCAGTATATTTTTTTCCTCAATTCCTTTTGTCAAAAGTTGTTGAGTCGATACGATTTCTTGGTTGAGCATACAGCTTGCTACACTGAGTGCGTTAAGGAATTTTCCCATCGGGATGATGGAACAGGTTCTTAGATACTCCTGCAACTCTTTTTTTTGTTCTGGCGTCATCTTCGATTCGGTCCTGCTGATAATCCTCTTGATATCATTATCAGAAATGACTCCTATAACACTTGGTCCGATAAACAGCAATTTGTCATCACATTTGCTTCTTATGTAACCAAAAATCAAAAAATTCTCAGTAATGAAATAGTTTACGTTGGATTCAAGTTTATTGAAAATCGTTAAATTAGGTGTGAGTAGATCGATGTTTACTAATATTGGTGAACTACAGTATATTTTTTCACTGTGGTCATAAACGGTATACGGTACCTGATAGGTTTCCGCTTCCAATTCACAAAAATGCAGAAGCAATTCTAAATCCATATTTTTTCCTCCGAAGATATATTTATCATTGGATTTTATAATAAATGTCCGAAAATAGCAAGAATGCGCTTTCTTGTTGTGATATTCTTTAATACATGTTGAGGGTTATTCACGATTAATTATACTTCCTAAAGGGGTATCATTCAGTCCTCATACTAAGAACCAATGAATTTACTAGAAAAAAGAGGGACCATTATGACAATTAGAGCAGTTCAACAATTTCAGTTGCGGCAAGAGCTTGGTACAGAAGCAAAAGCGAAAAAAGCATTGCAGGCTATGAAAGATGCAGGTTACGAAGGTATTGAGCTGAATAGCTTTATGATTCATAAAATGTCTTTTGGAGTGCGGATGTTGTGCAGAATGGCGGGGATGCCGATAGGATCCAGTGGGACGTTGGATTGGCATCGCTTGGTGTCTGAAATGGATTTGAAAGTAGTCAGCCTGCATGAATATTTGGATGGACTATTGAAGAAACCGCAGCCAATCATCGAAGAAGCAAAAGCATTTGGAACAAAAAATATCGTCATTACAGGTATGCGGAAGTTTAATTATTCCGTTGAAGGTGAAGTACTGGCATTAGCCAAAAAACTGAATCGTGCTGGAGAAACAATAGCTGAATCAGGCTTGAATCTTTTATATCACAATCATAATTGTGAATTTCGCAGACTAGCTACCGGCCAAACTGCCTTTGAACTTTTGATCGAAGCGACAGATCCGCGCTACGTAAATTTTGAGTTTGACTCCTATTGGGCAACCGAAGCAGGGTGCGATGTTCCCTGGTTGATGCATCAATTGGGGTCACGAATGAAACTCTATCATATCAACGATCGTGGCACAAGAATTGAAGGTCCCACAAATTCTATACTAAAATCGGACAGCATCGAGTTGGGTTATGGAAACATCAACTTAGTAAATCTGGTGGACATTGCCAAGAGTTATGGTGTTGAATCCATTATTTTGGAAAGTCATCAAAATTGGGCTGGAAAATCAGCCATCAAGTCGCTGCAACTCAGCGCGGAGTTTATGAATAAATACGTTTAGAAAAGGATGTGTTTGCAGTATGGAAGATTTAAAACAGTGTTTTATCAGCTCTACTGATAGGGAATATGTAGAGGGAAAGGTAAATTTGTTTCAGCAGAAAATTGTAGTTGAAAAAGAGGTCCTTTCAGCCAACTTGTATATCACCGCTTTGGGCATCTATGAAGCGGAACTGAATTCGGAAAAGGTTGGAGATCAGGTATTTGCTCCTGGCTACACTTACTATCCGAGAGACTTATTTTATCAGTCTTATACAGTGACAGATCAGATACACAGAGGTGAGAATACACTGAAAGTATATTTAGGTCAAGGCTGGTATTCGGGGCGTTTTACGCATGAAAATAAAACGCAGATATATGGGGATCAAAGCGCCGTATCCTGGATTCTGGAAATCGAGTATGTGGATCATGAAATTGAAACATTCAAGTCAATTCAGGGTGTCACTGAGTTGCGTTCGCCTTATCAGTATGCCGGCTTCTACGATGGTGAAATATTCGATGCAGATGTGGCAGAAAAAGATGAGGTAATCGGAAAAGCCAGCAACTTTGAAGGTAAAGTCCCGGATCATTTATCAGAAACAATCAGCAAAGTAATCCTGCAGGAGACGATGCCGGTTAAAGAAATCATTCGGACAGAACAGGCGACAATATTGGATTTCGGACAAAATTTTGCGGGGATAGTTGAAATAGATCCCAATCTTTTACCGGAAAACGCCATAGTAAAGCTTCGTCATGGTGAGATTCTGTTGGACGGAGCCACTTTGTATACAGATAATTTGAGGGCCGCCAAAGCGGAAATCATTTATCAACGTGGATCTGCGTCAAAATTATATAGGCCACGCTTTACTTATATGGGTTTCCGCTATGTTGAACTGAGCGGGGTTGATTATGTCGAAGGTTTGATACAAGCGAAAGCCCTCTATAACGACATGGAACGGACCGGCAAGTTCAGTTGTGACAATAAATTAGTTGAACGTCTCTATGAAAATCAACTTTGGGGGCAGAAATCCAATTATGTTGAAGTTCCAACCGACTGTCCACAACGTGACGAGCGGATGGGATACACCGGTGACGGACAAGCTTACGCATGGACTGGCAGCTACAACTTCGATACGGAGCGCTTCTTTGAAAAGTTTCTGAAAGATATTCGCTATAGTCAGATGGATAATTCAGAAGGTTATGTTGCTCCCACAGTACCGGCTTCCGGGCCTGCCGGTGTCGGTTTTCTGAGTATGCTAGGTTGGGGGAATGCAGTCACGATAATCCCAGATATGTTGTACTGGCAGTACGGTTCATTGGATCACTTGATCCGGCAATACGACAGCATCAAGAAATTTGTAGAATTGGAGATTCGTCAAATGGGCGAAAATCATCTTTGGTTAGGAGCGAATCTGGGGGATTGGCTGATGCCTGGTAAAGATATCCAATGGATGGCTATGAATAACGGACCCGTCTCCAACTCTTTCATAGTGAACGATCTGACAATTTTAAGCAAATTAGCCGGCAAGTTAAGGAAGCCTGAAGACGAAAAACGCTACACGGAACAATTAGAAAAAACGAGAAATGCCTATATTGAAAAATATATCAGTTGCGACGGTGTTGTGGAAGGTGATTACCAAGGGGCGTACATCATGGCTTTGCGCTATGTTTTACCCAAAGGAGATCTTTATGAAAAAGTGATGGCCAATTTTATTAAGGACGTCGAAAAAAATGGCTTGAACACGGGTTTCTTTGCAACCGAGTTTTTATTGCCGCTCCTCATCGAATCCGGCCGAACGAAATTAGCCTTCGATACTTTATTGGATGAAGCGTGTCCAGGCTGGATGTATCAAGTGCTGAATGGTGCAACAACGATTTGGGAACGTTGGGATGCGCTGAAAGAAGATGGAACGGTCAACGATACCAAAGTGGGTGATGCTGGGAATATGGTTTCCTTCAATCATTATGCCTTCGGTAGTGTCGGTGAATTTTACTATCAGTATATCTTAGGAATTAAACCGCTCCTTCCGGGTTATAAAAAAATTCAATTGAAACCATATACAGATCCAAGGTTAGGAAAAGTCACCGGTTCCTTTGCAGCCCGGACAGGAACCATTAAGTCTGCATGGGAATATCAAGGGAATCAAATCACATTCAGCTTTGAGACCCCGGTTGCGGCAGTCATTGAACTTCCTGACGGCAGCAAGCATGAAGTAGAAAAAGGCATTCATATTTATCAGATCGAAAACAATTAAAATATAAGTTCTGAGTAAGGGGATAAGGATAAATGGTAGATTTTGCAAGTGTAAAAGGAAAAGTTGTCATCGTCACTGGAGCGAGTAAAGGAATCGGACAAGCCATTGCGACCTGTTACGCTCAACATGGAATGAAGGTTGTGTGTGCAAATCGAAATGCAGAACAAGGAACGAAAGCAGTGGAAACAATCAGAAATGCTGGCGGTGAAGCAGTATTCTGTCAAACAGATTGCAGCAATAGTGAAGAGATTAAAGCTTTAGTAGCCTTTGCCGTCAAGCATTATGGGCGTTTGGATGGGATAGTGAATGATGCCGGAATTGGCATGGGTGGAACGCCCTTGCATGAATATTCTGTTGAAGACGCCGATAAGATCTTTGATTTGAACTTAAAAGGCGTATTTGCGGGTATGAAGTATGCAGCAGAGGCAATCTTCAAAAGCAAAGCAGAGAACGGTTTCATCATTAATGTTGCTTCGATCGCGGGCTTGATGCCTCAACGCGGCCAATCACTTTATACAGCAACGAAGTTCGGCGTCGTGGGTATGACCAAATCAGCCGCTTTGGATTATGCACCTTATAATGTGACGGTCAATGCTATCTGTCCGGGATATACAGAAACACCGATTTTTGATGGCACTCCGGAACAGGCAAGGCAATTTTTCATCAATGATTGCCCAAGCGGAAGAATGGGGCAACCGGAAGAATGTGCCTACTTAGCCTTGTTTTTGGCATCTGACATGGCTCGCTATATCAACGGAGCTGCAATCCCGGTCGACGGTGCGCTATCAGCTGGCGCAAAAAATGTAAGCATGTGGCGACACCCGGAAATTTTGGAATAGCAAGAAGAGTGATGACGGAGGAAACAGAATGAGAATGCCTTATTTGAAAGAAATAAATGGAAAGAAAGTATTGAGTGTCCATGACAAGCCGTTCCTGGTGTTGGCGGGGGAAGTACATAATTCTGCTTCATCCTCGATTGAATGTATGGAAGCCGCTTGGGAAAAAGCGATCAGTCTGGGAATGAACAGTTTGTTGTTGCCCGTAACATGGGAAAACATAGAACCGGAAGAAGGTATTTTTGATTTTACTCTTGTCGATCAATTAATCGAGCAAGCCAGAAAGTACAATAAAAAAATTGTTTTCCTATGGTTCGGCGCCTGGAAAAATGCACAATGCTATTATGCGCCATCATGGGTAAAAAAGGATGTCACACGATTTAGACGAGCTGAAGTAAAAAAAGGCCACAATTTTACAAATTTGGAGGATTTTTACGGAATGCCGTACACAACCTTATCCTATCTTTGCGAAGAAACCAAGAAATCCGATGCCCGAGCATTCAAGGAACTGATGAAGCACATCAAAGACTTCGACGGAGAAGAAAATACTGTAATTATGATGCAAGTGGAGAACGAGCCGGGATTGCAAGGTGCAGCGCGTGAAAATTCTGATCATGCCGATGAAATCTTCAAATCTGAAGTGCCTCAAGAATTTGTGGCATTCATGAAGTCCAATTCCGATTCCATGGCTGAAGATGTGAAGAAAGCAGTCAAGTTTGGCGCATATGATGGGAATTGGAGTGAGGTATTCGGTGCGGTTGCGGAAGAAGTCTTCAGTGCTTATCATGTGGCGACTTACATCAATACAGTCGCATCAGAAGGAAAGAAGGAGTATGCCTTACCTTTGGCAGTGAATTGTTGGCTTGACAAAGGTCAGAAACCTGGATTGTATCCGAGCGGCGGCCCCGTTTCAAGGATGATGGAAGTTTGGAAATTTTGTGCTCCCGAAATTGATGTAATCGCTCCAGACATTTATGTGCCTAACTTTATGGATGTTTGCGATGATTACATCAAATTGAATAATCCACTCTTCATTCCAGAAACGGTCACTCATGCTTATGCAGGACCTAGGCAGTTATATGTTGTAGGTCACTATCATGCTCTTGGTTATGCTCCTTTTGGGTTCGAGGGGATGGGCGAGGAATTCTCGGCAATCGATAGTTACTTGTTCGGAGTGGAAACAGCGGATCCTTTATTTGAAGTACCGCAAGACGTCCACGAATATCATTGGATCACGAAGACATTGGATGATTTGAGTCCGCTGTTGCTGACAAAATATGGCACTACGGATTTGCAGGCGATCAGTTGTGAAAGAAAAGATGACGACATCATGCTGTTCGGCGAATATGGTATCAAGGTTATGACGGAATCACAAATGATTTCGAGACGGGACGGAGTCTGCTTAGCTCTTAAAATTGCCGAAGATGAATTTTATCTGATAGCAAATGGGTGTATTATCCATCCGTTCTCGCTGAGCAAAGAAAAGCCATATTCCGGAATTCTCTCGTTGGAAGAAGGAAGCTACGAAGATGGTGTATGGAAAGCACACAGACGTCTGAATGGGGATGAAGTTGCCATTATGCGTTACGAAAAGCCGACATTATTAAGAATGAAGGTATACTCCTACAACTAGAAAGAACAGGATGGTGTCAGATGAAATATTTTTGTAATCCCTTAAATTTACCTTATAAATACCAACTGAACAGTACCGATGGGAAAATAATCGCCTCTAGGGAAGCTGCAGACCCCTCACTCGTCCATTACCGAGGACTCTATTATCTCTTTCCCTCAATGACAGCGGGATTCTACACCAGCTCAGATATGGGTGATTGGGAGTTCCATGCCTTCAAAGAGGACATGCCGATATACGACTACGCTCCCGATGTTCGGGTGATCGATGATTATCTGTATTTTTGCGCTTCGAAAAGGGACAAGAACTGCCCCTACTATCGATCGCAGAATCCTATGCAGAATGGCTTTGAAGAAATCAAAGGTACCTTCTCGTTTTGGGATCCTCATCTATTTCAAGATGATGATGGTAAGATTTATTTTTATTGGGGATGTTCCAATAATGCACCACTATACGGAGTAGAAGTGAGTCCTGAAACAATGATTCCGATCGGAGAAGCAGTAGGATTGATTTCCAGTCGTGTTGAAGAGCTGGGATTCGAGCGGAACGGAGAGGACCATGTCCCAGCAAAAACGCCGGAGATGATTGCGGCATCCGTTAAGAATATGCTTAGCAATTTCCCAGGAGTAACAGATATTGACCAATTACCGAAAGCGATGCAAGAAACCTTGCTTGCATATGCAGGCAATGCTCCCTATATCGAGGGTGCGTGGGTTACAAAATACAAAGGAAGTTACTATCTGCAATATGCCTTCCCGGGCACGCAATATAATGTATACGGAGACGGTGTTTATGTTGCGGAACAGCCATTAGGGCCTTTCCGTTTAGCGAAAAATAATCCATTTTCATACAAACCGGGTGGCTTTATTACAGGGGCAGGCCACGGATCAACAATCCAAGATCATCGTGATGAGTGGTGGCATATTTCCACGATGAAAATCAGTAAAAATCATCCTTTTGAACGTAGACTCGGATTATGGAAAGCGGGCTTTGATGACGACGGCGAGTTGTATTGTGACCAACGATTTGGAGATTGGCCGATTGGATTGGAACAAGAACCTTGGGAGAAACCAGAATGGTTCCTTTTATCCTACGGAAAATCTGTGAGAGCCTCCTCCGGAAGGAAATCGGAAGCAGTTGTTGATGAAGATGTTTGTACTTGGTGGAGCGCCGAAAGCAATCAAGCAGGAGAGTGGATAGAAATTGATCTGGGCGAAAGTTATGATGTCCATGCGATTCAAGTGAATTTTGCGGATGATCAACTGCACTTGCCTTTACCTGAAGGAGCTGAACTTCAAGGGGAAACGGGGAGTAAAAGGTACATTGATCAAATCCATCAACGAACTTGCTGGAAGTTGGAAGGCTCCCTTGATGGTGATACTTATTTTACGATCGAAGATAAAACAAACGCCTTGACGGATCTACCACATGATCTGATTGTCAGAGAAAACGGATTTGGTTGCAGATATGTAAAATTAACAGTGAATGCACTCCCTTACCAACAGAACGCACATGTTTCCGGGTTGAGAGTTTTTGGTTCAGGTGCCGGGAATAAACCAGAGCCGGCAACCGAGATAAAAGTCATCAAAGAAAGCGATCTTGATTTAGTCGTAAGCTGGGGGGAAAATGATGCGACAGGTGTGAACATCCTCTGGGGGAATGCTCCTGAAAAGTTATACCATAGTTATATGGTCTTCGGAAAAATAAAACAAAAAATTGGCGCATTAATAAAAGGGGAACCTGTTTATTTAAGAATAGATACTTTTAATGAATCAGGAATAACGGAAGGTCAAATAATCAAAGTGGATGGGAATGAAACCGTTTAGTATTTGTCGCTAGATTAGCGTGTTCATCGATCATCGGGAAAGGAGTAAATAATGAGAAAAAAGATGTGTATCAATCAAAATTGGCAATTCAAAAAGGATAATACGGAAGAGACAGTCACCCTTCCGCATACGTGGAACGCGCAGGACGGACAAGATGGAGGCAACGACTATTACAGAGGTGTTTGTGTATATACGAAAATGATTCCTTACCCAAGCAATTTTATGGATGAGGATGAGATATATCTTGAATTCAGAGGTGTTAACGCTTCAGCCGAAGTAAAAGTTAACGGAAAACTTTGTGGGAAACATGATGGTGGATACTCGACTTTCCGGGTTAACATTACAGATGCTCTCAAAAGAGATGGGAATCAGAATAAGATTGAAGTTTTGGTGGATAATTCAGCTAACATAGAAGTTTATCCCCAAAAAGCGGATTTCACCTTTTATGGCGGAATCTATAGAGATGTCTATCTGATCGGTGTTCCAAAAAATCACTTTGAAATGGACTACTTTGGGACTCCAGGCATTCAGGTGACACCCGATATTCAAGACAGAAATGCAAGCGTAAACATCAAAGCTTATACAAAGGGTGTATGCGATTATGTAAAATTCTCGATAGAAGGTGTGGGTTCGATTGACATCATTCCTGATGAAAAACAGGCTGAAGGAATCCTCACAATTCCTCAGGCTCATTTATGGAATGGCATCGAAGATCCCTATCTATACAGTGTTAAAGCAGAAATGATGATTGATGGCGAGTGTGTCGATGAAATCTCAACAAAATTTGGGTGCCGAAGCTACGCTTTCGATCCAGAAAAAGGATTTTTCTTGAACGGGAATCCATACCCTCTGCATGGAGTATCGCGGCATCAGGATCGTAAAGGTGTCGGAAATGCCCTAACGCAAGAGATGCATGATGAGGATATGACGATCATTCTTGATATGGGAGCGAATTCAATCAGATTGGCGCACTACCAACACGATCAGTATTTTTATGATCTTTGTGATGAGAAAGGCATCATTGTTTGGGCAGAAATTCCTTATATTTCGGAACATGTTCCTGAGGCCAGAGAGAATACAATCACCCAGATGACCGAGTTGATTGTTCAAAATTATAACCACGCATCAATCATTTGCTGGGCACTCTCAAATGAAATAACAGCTGCAGGTGTAACGAATGATATAGTGGATAATCATAGGGAATTAAACGATCTGGTTCATCGTTTGGATCCATCGAGGGTAACGGTAATGGCAAATGTATTTATGTTGGACACGGACCATCCTTTGGTTGATATTCCTGATATTATGTCGTATAACCTTTACTACGGATGGTATATCGGTGATTTAGAAGACAATGATCGCTTTTTTGATGAATTCCATGAAAAGTATCCAAAAAAAGTGATTGGTTTATCTGAATATGGCGCTGATGCAGTATATAAACTGCAAGCGGCAAAACCGCACAAAGGTGATTATTCTGAACAATATCAGAGCATTTACCATGAACACATGCTGAAAATGTTCTCAGAAAGACCTTATCTGTGGTCCACCTATGCTTGGAATATGTTTGACTTTGGCGCTGATGGAAGAGACGAAGCTGATGACAACGGCGTGAATCATAAAGGCCTGGTAAGCTTTGACCGTAAAATTAAGAAGGACGCCTATTATATTTACAAAGCTTGGTGGTCTAAAGAACCATTTCTTCATATCTGCAGTAGTCGTTATGTGGACCGTACTGAAGATATAACAGAGATAAAGGTATACAGTAATCTAAATCGAATCGCCCTATATAAAGATGGCGTACTTCTAGAAGAAAAAACAAGCTCCCATATTTTTACATTTGAAGCGGAAATTGAGGGAGAACATATTTTTGAAGCCAGATCTGGCAAGCTCTCAGAAAAAATCAGCGTATGCAGAGTTGATCATGCTAATCCGGATTATTATCTGGAAAGTTCCATGATTCAGAACTGGTTTGAGGATGAAAACCTCGGATTTATACCCGGATACTATTCCGTTCAAGATACGATGGCAGACATCAAAGAGCATCCCAAAGGTAAACTCTTGCTTGGCAGAATGATGGCAAAGGCTATTGAAGCCAGAGGTGATGTTGCCAAAAATGTACAACTTGGTCCTGAAATTGAAAAAATAATGGATCGGATGACCGTTCTTGAATTAGCGAAACAATCAGGAGGATCGGTTACGCAAGATATGGTAATAGATTTGAACAAGGAATTAATCAAAATCGGAAAAGCATAATGCCTGATGAAAGTGAGGAGAATTGACAATGATCAATGTTGAGCAGAAAGTAGAGTCAAATTTAGAAAAAGTAGGCCTCGGGAAATCTTTAGCATGGGCAAGTCGGTCGTTAGGTACAGCTTCCGTTTTTACAATTATTAGTTTTTTATCCATTTATTGTACGGATACCCTGGGTCTTCCTATTTCCCTGGTGGGGGGGATCCTGCTTGTCAGTAAAATATTTGATGGGGTGACCGATCTCATTGCGGGATACATTGTCGATAACACGCAAACGCGTTTCGGAAAAGGTAGACCTTATGAATTTGCGATTATCGGTATGTGGATTTCTACGGTGTTGCTGTTCAGCACGCCGGAATCATTCAGCCTACCCGTCAAAGCAGCATGGGTGTTTGTGATGTATATATTTGTCCAATCGATTTTCGGGACTTTGGGTGCAGCCTCTGAAACCCCATATATGATGCGTGCTTTTCCCAATACTCAAGCAATGGGTAAAGTGTCCAGTTTGGTAGCAATATTTTCCGCTATAGGTGGAATTGTGGTATCTATACTATTTCCTGTGTTAATGGCAAGTATTGCAATTAATGGCGCTGGATGGACGCGCTTGTTGTTGATATTTGCGATTCCATTATCCCTGATAGGTTTTATGCGTTTTATTTTTGTAAAGGAAATTTATCCGCAAGTAGATGATGATAATCAAGAGCGTGTCAAAGTAGTAGATATGCTGAAAATGCTTAAAGAGAATGGATATGTTTGGGTCCTGGCTGTAATTTTTCTATTGAAAGGATTAGTTGCCAACCTCGGAATGGGAACATATTACTTTAAATATATTGTGGGTAATGTTGCGTTGTTAGGGATTTTGTCGATAGCTTCGCTGCTTGGAATTATTGTCATGATTCTTGTCCCTGCATTATTGAAAAAGTTTACAATTTCAGAAATTATCATTGGATGTACGCTTTTTGCAATTGTTGGTTACATCATCAATTGGTTTGCAAAAGATAATATAACTCTGTTGATTATTGGTGCCGCTTTCACGGCGCTGCCGATTATCCCAATCAGCAGTTTTCTGAATATGATGGCTATGGACGTAGCTGTATACAACGTCTATAAAGGCGGCAAATCCATGGAAGCCACGGTAGCTGCAATGCCAAATTTTTTGAATAAAATAGGCGGTGGTGTAGGTGCCGGCTTGATGGGAATCATTCTGGGAGCAATCGGTTATGATGGCGCCTTGGCCGATCAAAGTTCTGCTGTTTTAAATACTATACGCGCGGGCAATTCGTTGATTCCAGGCTTTATGTTTATGCTGTTGCTGTTAGCCATGATCAGATTCAATAAATTGGAAAAACAAATCCCTTTCATGAAAGAAGAAATTTCTAAAAGAGAAGCAGAAAAAGAAATGGAGCAGACACGACAAAGTTGATTTAGCCGTATAAAACACAGGAAAAAGTTTGGGACTCCCAAACTTTTTTCTATTTTATTACAATTCAGAATGACTATCATAAAGGTATTTTTGAGAGAAGGAGTCATTATGATAATTAGACAAAATAAAAAAAGAGAAGCACTCTCTATGGAATTTCCTGTCATTGGAGGAATTCTCTTGGTTTATACAGCAACTGTTTTCTTTCAAAGTGAGCAGAATTGGAATGTAAAATCTATACTTAGTTTCTCATTACTGATTTCTTTGCATGCAGTAATGTACTTATTTCGAGAACAAATTTTCAAAGAAAAGACAGCCTTATATCTTTTCCTGCAAGGAATAATCATATTTTCACTTTCTGTTGTCATTAAGGGAAATTATCAAGCTGCCTATCTGGGCTTGATTCCTATGATCATCGCCCAGAGCATCCAATTATGGAATGATATCCGGAAATCATTCTATTCTGCTTCCTACTTTTATCTTATCTATTGCGCAACGATCATCTTTAATAATGGATATACGGAGCTATTGCATTCAATTTCATTATTAATACTCATATCATTCTCAATATTAGTATACGGACAGCTCTATTCAAATCAGGTCAGAGCATTTGAAAAAACGCAACGGTTACTTGTAGAACTTGAAACTGCCAATGACAAATTAGAAGAAATGGCAAGAGAGAGTGAGCGACAAAAAATAGCGAGGGATATTCATGACACTTTATTACAGGGAATGGCAGGTATCTTGATGAAAATGGAAGCTTTAGACATTCATCTTGCAAACGGCAATATGGAAAAAAGTCAAATGATCGCAAAAAAAATTGCAGATCATACACGCGAGTCACTGAAAGAGTCCAGAGAGATTATTCAAGGGTTACGATTGCATCACGCAAACAGAAATGACCTAGGGGAAGCAATTGAAAGAGAAATAGAAATATTCAGGCGACAAGCGGCTGTTAAAATTAAACTCAATAAAACAGGAAACAGCTATAGTTCTATCGTATTTGAAAAAAATATCGCATATATATTCAGAGAAATTCTTACGAATATCACCAAGCACGCAAAAGCTACTCAAGTTAACATTATTGTTTCATTGGAGTATGAGCAAGTAATCATTCGTGTGGAAGACAACGGGATTGGTTTTGACTATCAACACTTTCACAGCATATATGGACATTATGGGATTCTTGGTATGCAAGAAAGAGCAAAAGCAATTAATGGAAAGCTGATCATTGAAAGTGAAAAACAGTGCGGAACCTGTATAACTCTGATTGTCAAGTTATGAGGGGTGGAGAACTTTGAGAACGAAACCCACTAAAATCTTATTAGTAGATGATCACACTATTGTCAGAGAAGGTCTTAGACTTATTTTTGATGCGGAAGAAGAATTTTCGGATATTGATGAAGCCAAAAATGGGAAAGAAGCGTTGGAAATGCTGGAGATCGTTCAGTACGACTTGATTCTTTTGGATATTCAAATGCCTGTCATGGGAGGGTTAGAATTTTTGGAAGAAAAAAGGAAACTAGGGTGTAATGTGCCGGTAATAGTTTTGACCATGTCAGATGATGCAGTCGTTATTCGGAAAACAATTGACTATGGCGTAAAAAGCTTCATCATAAAAGATTCTTCGCGAAAGGAAATGTTGGAAGTTATTAACAAAAGTCTGGAAAATAGAGCATTCTTTCCGAAGGAAATAACAGAATTGCTTGAAAGGGATGCGCATAAGCAGATCATTCCGGAGCACTCTTTAGGAACGGATTTGACTCAAAGAGAAAGGTTGATTTTGACTCATGTCGTCAGGGGTGAAATGAGCAAAGAAATAGCGATGGACATGGGCATCACCGAGCGAACTGTCAAGGCGCATTTGACAAATATTTACAGGAAGTTAGGCGTAAATTCCAGAACTGAAGCGGTTGCGATGGCCCTGGTTAAGAAAATAATAATCGTTTCAAATATGTGAAAACTTCCCAAAGGTACAATATCAACTTTATCTCAATGCTCTTATAATAAAATTAAGCAGAAGAGCAATACGATAAGGAGAGGCGATTTCATGGAAGTAAAAAATAAGGTAGTCGTGGTAACTGGTGGAGCAAATGGTGTGGGTAGGGAGTTGGTACTGACATTATTAAGCAAAGGAGCAAAGGTGGCAGCTGTTGATATCGACGAAATTGGACTGAGAGAAACATTTACAATTTCTGGAAAAAATCAAAACATGTCCATACATATTACGGATATCGCTGAGCTTGAACAAGTGGAAGCTTTACTTCAGGATGTCCTGGTTGAGCATGGTCAAGTAGATGTTCTCATAAATAATGCTGGTATCATTCAGCCTTTTCTTAATGTAGATGAAATCGGAAAAGAGAAGATTGATCAAATTATCAATGTGAATCTGCATGGGACTCTGAATATGGTTCGAGTTTTTTTACCTGAGCTAAAAAAACGACCTGAGGCTCATCTGACAAATATTTCGAGTATGGGAGGTTTTTTCCCGGTCCCTGGTCAAAGTATTTATGGCGCTTCCAAAGCGGCTGTAAAACTTTTGACGGAAGGGCTTTACGCCGAAATGGCGGGCACGAATATGGGTGTCTCTGTCGTAATCCCTGGTGGTATAGCAACTAATATAATGAAAAATTCAGATTTAGGAATCAATGTTGAGGATGTTAATGTAAAAACCACTAAATTTCTCTTAACGCCTAAAGAAGCGGCCAGACTGATTATTTCAAGTGTAGAAAAGAATAAGTTCCGCATGTTTATCGGGAAAGATGCCAAGCTTATGAATGTTTTGTATAAAGTTAGCCCTAAGTTGGCAATAAAGCTTATCGGAAAAGTATTGCGAGTGAACTAGAAAGGTAAAGAGGTGCAAGATGAAAGAGATATGTGTGATAACTGGCGGAGGCAGCGGCATGGGACTGGCAGCTGCTAAAGAGTTGGGTGACGAGTATCAAATTCTGATTACCGGCCGAACAATCGAGAAGTTGCAAGCAGCGGTGGAAGACTTGAAAATGAAGGGGATAGAAGCAGAAGGATTTCCTTGTGATGTCTCTGACCGCAGAGCGGTTGAAAGATTAGCTGAATATGCGTCAAATATGGGAAATATCAAGGTGGTTATACATGCAGCGGGGCTGTCGCCAAATATGGGATCTGCGGAAACAATCATGCGGATCAATGCTGTCGGAACCGTCAACGTTAATGAGGTTTTTTACGGAAAAGTAATCCAGAATGGCTGTATCATCAACGTCTCATCCATGTCGGGTCATCTCGTTCCAAAGATGGTCATGCCTTCAAAAAAGTATTCTTTATCGACAACAAATACAGAATTATTTTTGAAGAAAATGATGAATAGAGTTTCCCTTTTTCCAAAGAAACATCAATCCGGAGTTTCATACAGCATATCCAAAAATTTTGTGATTTGGTACGCTCAAATGCATGCGGAAAAATTTGCTGAAAGAGGAATCAGAGTATTCTCGATTTCGCCGGGGCTTTTTGAAACTCCTATGGCTGACGCAGAAAGAGAGCTAAGCCAAGGATTTGTAGAAAAATGTGCAATCAAACGCTACGGTAGGGTGGAAGAAATCGCTTATCTATTTAAAGTTTTATCAAATGAGAAAGCTGGCTATCTTACTGGCATCGATATTCTTTGCGATGGTGGATGCATCGCTTCAGGAACCAAGGGACTTCTTAAAGTATAAAAGAAATTTGATTATCTGAATCGGTCCCGAAATGACTCAATTAAGCGGAGTTGCTTCGGGGCTTTTTTTTTTGATATATTTGAATAGTATAATATTTCTTTGTAAAGAGAAAGAATGCGCTTTTTTATTATGATATTCTGTATTCATAAGGTGATGGATGATTAGAAGTGAAAGTTGTAAGAACAAAATTTAAATAACAAGGAGCGAGTTAGATGACATTTTTACTGGGAACGGCAACAGCTGCACATCAAGTGGAAGGAAATAATACGCACAGTGATTTTTGGATTCAGGAAAACATGGAACACACTATTTTTGTGGAACCCTCACTGGATGCTTGTGATCACTACAATCGCTTTGAAGAAGATATCCGATTAATGAAGGAAGCAGGTCTGAATGCTTACCGTTTTTCAATTGAGTGGGCGCGTATTGAACCTGAAATGGGCAAATTCGACGAGAATGAAATTGCTCATTATCGAAAGGTCTTAGAAAGTTGTCATGAGAACGGCATCGAGCCGATTGTTACCATGCATCATTTTTCGAGTCCAAAGTGGTTGATTACTGAAGGCGGTTGGGAATCTGAGCATACTGTCGCATATTTTAAGAATTATTGCCAATACGTTGCGGAGAATCTTGGCGAACTGTTCACGTACGTATGCACAATCAATGAAGCGAACATGGGAATCCAACTGGCAGCCATCATTAAGCGTATCACGAAACAAATGGAATCCAATATACAAGTTGGGATAAATATGCCGGTGATGAAGGACTATGAGCTACAAATGAATGAGACTACGAGGGCCTTTGACTTGAGTACTGGTGAAAATGCACATACTTTCTTGTCACAAAGAACATCTTTTGGGGATGAATTGATTATGCGGGCTCATGAAGCAGCACGGGATGCCATGAAAGCTGTTTGTCCTCATCTAAAAGTCGGTCTTTCTCTCAGTCTGCATGATTTGCAAGCTGCTGATGATACGCCAGAAACGATTAAAAATGTGGAAAAAGAATGGCAGGAAGAATTTTTGCACTATACGCCATACATCGAAAAAGATGATTTCTTGGGGATCCAAAATTATACGCGGGAGATTATCGGAGTGGATGGCATTCAAAAAGCGCCAGAAAATGCTGAATTGACTCAAATGAATTATGAGTATTATCCGGAAGCGTTGGAAAATGTCATACGTAAAGTTGCCGAATCATTTAAAGGAGAATTACTGGTAACAGAAAATGGAATCGGAACTGCAGACGATGAGCGTCGCGTTCAATTTATTGATACGGCACTTGCCGGAGTCAAAAATTGTATCGCTGATGGTATTCCTGTGCATGGTTATATGCACTGGAGTTTATTGGACAATTTTGAATGGCAGAAAGGCTACTCAATGACGTTCGGTTTGATTGCAGTGGATAGACAAACGCAAAAGCGGTATCCAAAACGAAGCCTTTCAGTGTTGGGCAGCTATGCCGACAAGTTCGCATGAAGCGTTAAGAAGAGAAGGAACAGCCACCCGCGGAGGTGATTGTTCCTTCTCTTTAATTATTTTCGGAAGTTGCTGTCGATAGAGGAATGCCATTTTATTTTTTCTTCTTCAGATCCATATACCCATTATAGACAGTCGCGAAAATCCCGAAGAGGATGCCGGTGATCGGAAAGATGATCCAGGCGCTCGCCCAAGCATAGTAGACGAAACCGGCAATCAAATAGATGGCGGCTGCCAACGGGAAGACGACACCAGCGACGATACCGACTAATTTATTTTTCTCGGCCTTATCCTTTGAGAAATCGCCGATCGACAGCAGTTTCTCGTAAGTTTCGTCCTGGATGCCGTAGAAAATAAACAGGAAGACGCCGATTGCGATGAAGCTGAGCAGGAAAACAAGTGACAGACTGTTATCCTCCCCGATCAGGACGACGGAAAGCAACAAGGAAACGGGAGCTAAAATGCAGAGTGCGACCCCGATTGCGACTGCGACGGCCAACCGCGGCCGGAAGGCTTTGTGTTCAGCTTTCAGACGGGCATAGGTGGAGGAGTCGAGCTTGATTCGTTTCTGCTCCAGTTCAAATTGCTGTTCCTTCATCCCATATAGGATAAACAATGCGACGCCGGCTGCGACAAAAAGGAACAGCGGCACAAGCGTCAGGATATCCAACAGTTCACTCGTACGGCCTCCATGAGCATTTCGATCGCCGGTAAGGTACTGGCCGAGGAACAGGCTGGTCGGGCCCATGATGCAGAGGAAAACGCCAGTTGCCATCGCCCACGCAAAGCGATGGCGATGATCGATGTATTCGTCTACTTGTTCTGAAGTGAGGAAAACTTCATTTCCAGGATTTTCCGAAGGTGCAGTTGATATGCTTGATGAGATGAAATCATCAAGGTTGCCGTATGCTGCGATGGCGCCGCTGATTGCTTCGTGTTCGATTTTGCCTGCTGATTTCAGTTGTTGGTACTTTTCCTGCATTTTTGTTAGCATTGCGTTCTTTTGGTCCAATACTTCTGGTGTCTTTGGCAGATTCGCAAAGACGGAATCTACATAATTGCTGATTGTATCCATAGTTCATCCTCTTTTCTGATGATGGCGCGTGAATTGGAGGTTTTTGTGAATGCCTCGTGGACCGTTCATAATTAAAACTGATGATTGCTTTTATATCAACTAAAGTGTAGCACTTTTAGAGGGGCTGGGGAAATTATATGAGCAGAGTGAATATAATCGAAAACGATAAAGCAGCTCAAAAAACCGCCTTGCACATAATGATATGCAAGGCGGCTTTTACTTTGTCATACTTCTTGAATGATCCCATGGTTGAAAATATCATAATCGATTGCATCTTCAGTTTTAGCGACAATCAGCGCTGTAGTTGTATCAGCTGTTACATTCAGAATCGTTCTCAACATTCCCACAAACCATTCTACACCGGCAAAAAGGGCGATACTTTCAATCGGCAAGTTCATTTGCGGAACTACGATAGCCAAAGATACTAGGCCAGCTCCTGGAACAACGGCATTTGCCAAAGAAGCAAGCGCAGCCAAGAATGCAATGTAGATGTAGTTCGTCATTGAATATTCCACACCATAAATTTGAGAGATTGTGATGACGGTGATCGCCATATGCATGGCAGAACCGTTACTGTTAAGGGTCATACCTAAAGGCAATACCAGTTTTGATACCCGCTCTTCAATTCCCAATTTTTCACGGGCATCCTTCAATTCAGTCGGCAACGTAACCGCTGAAGATGTTGTAACGAGTGCCATGATTGCGATTTGCGTCATGTTGTATATCAGACGGAAAAAGCTGACCCGGCAGAAGAATGATGTTAATAAGAAGCATACAACGAGATAAACTAAAGTTCCCAAAGCATAAACGCCTAAGTATTTTAACAATGGCAAGATAACTTGCAATCCCATATTTGCAATTGTCGAAGCGATAAGAGCAAATATACCGATCGGAGCAATAATCATAACCATGCTGATCAAACGCAAAATGATTTTATTGAAACGTTTAACAATGTCTAAAATCGTGTTCTCTTCATCCTCTACTCTCACATAGCTCAAAGCCAAACCGAATAAAATTGAGAATACAATGACATGAACAATATTTCCTTCAGCCAAAGTTTGCATGATATTCGTAGGGAAGAAATTCAAGATTGTTTCTCCAAATGACATTGCTGCTACTTCAGCCATTTTGAAACCTTCTCCGGAAATAGAAGCACTGTCGATACCTGAACCTGGTTGGAACAACACACCGAACAGTACACCCATCCCGCCAGCTAAAACGGAGGATATCAAAAAGATAGTAAATGTTTTAACCCCCATCGTTCCCAGTGTTTTTGGATTCAATTCGCCAACTGCCTCAATAATCTGTCCTATTACCAACAACACAATGGACATTTGAATGAGACGTAGGAACAAGGTCCCGATGATGCTTAAAAAGCCGACGTTTTCACCGAAAAGCGATCCGACCACGACACCCATAATAGTCATGATGACGATTTGGGTTAATAAATTCATTTTCTTCAAAATTGCAAACCCTTTTATACCTAATGATACTATTGTAAGCTTTTATACAAGCGTTTATATTATGCGTTGCGGCTAAAATAATAGAAATGCTTATCCACATTGTACCCTAGTCAAGGAGGTGACTTCTTGTTCATTTGTCTTCGTATCGATGATGCGAACTTCCATAAATTCATGTTTCTTCAATAACTCTAAAACTTGTCGGGCTATTTGTGGCATTTCGGCAACTTAGTTCGCCTCATATTTTCCCATTTTATTTGAAGCCAAAGAGATGTGCTCTTAATCTGATCTGAATAGAACACGCGTTCTTGAATATGTGTCCCAATAGACGTATACTTAGGACGTATCTTTACGCTGACTTGGAAAGGGGGAACGTCCAAGATGTTTGAATTTGTAAATAAAATATTCAAAAACAAGCAAATGACCGAAGAGAAAAAATTATCGATCATCGAGTTGGTGAAGAACGAGGAGTCCTTCATCAATCCAAGAGATCTCATCGCAGAGCAGTGCGTTCTAAAAAAAGCTGAAACAAAAGTTGTGAAGGAATCATGGATCAGCTATGTTTCACCTCAAGTAAGAATGAATGACAATTTGACAGGACAATTGGAGGCAACGGTTGAGGCCTTATTTGAAATCCTATGCACAGTTGCTGATGTCGAATTGAGAAAGAAACGCAAAAATATCAAACATGTGAAATATGAACGCTACTATTACTGTGTCACCATCTTTGACGAAATTCATCGGCTGGCCAGAGAAGTGGTTTTCTCATTTTATCGACAGGATAATATGCACCCGGATATCTATTTTTCCTATGATCTACAAGCCATGTTGTCCAGGGATATCCAAAAAATCCTTATCCGCGAGGTTGAGGAGTACCGCAAGTATATGTCTGCTCCGGATGAGGAGACCAGAAGACGGTTCGGGTTGACAACGTTCGGAACCAAAATCGTCTGGTGGGATCCATCAGGAGTGCTTCGGGACAAACAACTCTTCGACAGCAATGAAATGGATTATTTCAATCAATTGTCAAAACGTGTGACGCGGTTTACGGAAATACCGGCTGTCATGAGCCTGTGCTTGTCGAAATACCTGGCGCTTTTGCAGCTCGTAGTGCGTGATCTGGAGGATGACTCCATCAAATGGAAAATCAAACCCAATAATTATTTCCGGAAATTTTTCTGGTTGCCGCAGGATGATGGCCGTATCTGGGCGGAAACGTTCCGGCTGCCGACGGACCTGTACATCTTGGCAGAGAACACGGTCCGCCGCGAGGTAGAAGGGCTGCGTGTACTGCCCGAGGAGGAATATTTGCAGAATCTTAAACAGTATTTTCCGGATGAAACGTTCCGAAAGCTGCAAAATTGTCTGAATCAAAAAATTGATTTAGAGCTGGATTATCCGACCATCTCAGCCTTGCGCAACGTGAACAAGACTATTTGGCATGAGGCTGCAAACTTGTTTATCCGTCAATCGGTCGAGCAAGTGGGCTCTTTGCTTTGTGAAGTGGCAGAGGATCCGGACTTGAAAAAGGTAGCCGCGAAGGTGATCAAACAGAGCGAAGAGCCGGACAAGCGCATGCTGTTTATTTGCCTGATGGAACGTATGGAGTTGCCGATTTCAAAAGCGTTGCAAAAAGAGCGTGATGGCTTCATTCATCCGACCAGACAGGCCGATTATCAGCAGTTAGTGCTTGATGCCGATCTGGCTTTCGAAAATTTGCCGGGGCTTTTGCGGGAGTGCACACAACCGCTTCGCAGAGAAATCAAACTGGACACAGCCTTGATCAGCGCCTCGCACGCTGCGCTGGATACCATCATTGATATGGTTGACACTTATTTGGATGAAGAGGAAACCATCGAGCCGGATCTTGTCGACAAGATCAATCTGTCGTCGGAGGTAGAGGCAAAACAATCGGAGAGTTCCGCCGCTACTATTGAAGAATCCGAAGTAACAGCAACCAGTGAACTGGAAAATGAGCAGGATTCTGGGCACCGGGCATTCTTGAAACATTTGATCGCGAGAGATGGAATCTCTCTGGATGATTTTAAGGAACATGCAAAAAATAATGGCAAACTCCATCAGGCATACCTGACGGAATTGAATGAGGTGCTGTATGAAGTGTTTGATGATCAAGTCCTGGTGATCAGCCAGCAGCAGGTCATCATCGAAGAGGATTTTATGGAAGAAATGAGGGAGTGGCTATATGGCTGAAAGTAAGTTGAGAAAGAAGGATGCCCAAACGATTATCGCCTCGCTTGAGGCAGGGGTCGTACCGGTAAAAGGGGTCCAACACGTATTGGTGGGCAGAAGCAACGAAGTAAAGGAAATCATCGATACCTTACAAAACTTGGAAGACGGCAATAGTGATCTGCGGTTTTGGGTAGGCGATTTCGGGTCGGGGAAAAGTTTTGTTTTGCGGACGATCGAATCTTTGGCGCTGCAAAAGAATTTTGTAGTCTCTACGATCGATTTGACCCCGACGCGCCGTTTTTATGATTCCTCGGGGAAAGCCTTGGCGCTTTACAACGAAGTCGTCAACAAGATCGTCATCAAGAATAACCGCGACGGCAATGCCATCGAGACGATCGTTCAGCAATGGATTCAGGTGCTGCTCGAGCAGCTTGCCGCGGAAAACGGCCTCACCGTTCATGAATTGATGGAAAAGGCCCATTGGAAATTGGTTGAGAATGCCATCCTGAAGACGACGAATTCCTTCTATTCATCGGGGCTTTCCTACGAATTCGGGCAAGCATTGATGAAATATTTTGAAGGGATCGCGGGCGACAATATGTCCTTGCAGATCGAGGCGATTCGTTGGATCCGCGGGGATATCACGACGAAAACAGAAGCATCCAAAGAATTGGGCATCAAGAACGTCATCAACGACTCGAACTATCTCATTGCCTTGAAAAATCTCGCAGAATTATTTTTGAAAATCGGTTATAAAGGATTCGTCATCAATTTTGATGAATCCGTCAATCTGTACAAATTACCGCGTGCACTGACCCGTGAAAAAAATTATGAAATGATCCTCAACCTGTACAATGAAACCAAAACAAACGAAGCAAAAGGCTTGTTCATCAATTTTGGCGCTACGAAGAACACGGTTTATGACGAACGAAGAGGATTGGCCAGCTATGGCGCTTTAAAGACGCGCTTCGGGAACGAATTGATGAAAAATAAAGACTACGTCAATGTCAACAGCACCGTCATCGATCTGAAGCCATTGACACCGGAAGAAATCTTTATCCTTTTGACCAAGTTATTGGAAATATACAATACGGCCTACCAAACGAAGCTGTCTGTTAGGGACTGTGAAATTCAGCAATATATGGAAGACCAGCTGAACCGTCCGGGAGCTGCTGCCTTCTTGACGCCACGGTCCGTCATCAAGGACTATATCGAAATTCTGTCCTTGCAACGCCAGAATCCGAATCATGCTTTTTCCGATATCCTTGCCGATCGATTCGGCAGAAAAGCTTCCGCCGTTGTGAAGGATGCAGATGATCACGATGAAATAGAGGTCTACTGATGCAGGCATTCGACAGTCTCAGTCGAGATATCCAACAGTACATTTATGATAAAGGCTGGCCAAGCTTAACGAATATTCAAAGTGCGGCCATCAAACAGGTTGCCAATACCGATCATAACCTGATTTTGTCCGCTCCGACGGCATCGGGGAAAACGGAGGCGGCATTCATTCCGGCGTTGAACAGTGTCGAAGATTGGGAAACAGGGCTGAAGGTGCTGTACGTTTCCCCTTTGAAAGCTTTGATTAATGATCAATTTCAGCGCATCAGCGAGCTCAGTGAATATTTGGATATTCCGATTACGCGTTGGCATGGCGAAGTGTCCCAAACGCAGAAAAGAAAGGTTGTCAATCAACCGAAAGGTATTCTATTGATTACGCCGGAATCGATCGAGGGGATGCTGGTGAACCGGCCGGGCGAAGCGGAGCACCTCTTTAAAGGAGTGGAATGGATCATCATCGATGAACTCCATAGTTTTCTGGGGACGGAACGGGGCATTCACCTGCAGTCGTTGCTGCAGCGAATCAGCCGATTCATGCAAGCACCGCGGTTCATTGCGATGAGCGCAACCCTAAATAAAAAAGATTTTGGCTATGCGAAAGCCTTCTTCGGCAGCCCGCGCCATACGGATATCCTCGTGGACCGGGTTAAGAACGACCTGCTCATCACAATTGATTATACGAGCGGGGAGTCTGGGCCATTCGTCGCCAGGGAATCCTTAGAAGCAATCTACCAGTATTCCAAAACCGAAACGATGCTGATTTTTCCGAATTCGCGCAACCGGGTGGAAGAAATCACCCATAAGTTGGACAAGATGGCAAAAAAGGAGAACGCACCGATCCGCTATTTTGCGCATCATTCGTCAGTCGACAAACTGTTGCGCGAAGAAGTTGAATTTTTTGCCAAAAACAACGAGGAGCAGCTGTTCACAATCACCTGCACTTCCACTTTGGAATTGGGGATAGACATCGGCTCTGTGGATAGCGTGGTGCAGTATGGCTCTCCGCCATCCACTTCCTCGCTGAGCCAAAGACTGGGTCGAAGCGGACGGAGAACCCATCAAAGCATCCTGCACATTGTGGAAGACGACTCCTGGGAAATGTTGCAAACCTATGCCGCACTGGATTTGCTCGAGCAGGGCGAACTGGATGCGACGGAAATGATCGAGACGCCCTACAATGCCTTAGCGCACCAGGTGATGGCGATCCTCTTCCAAAAGGTCAGTGTACCGATGACACAATTGTTGCAGCTGAACAAGAATTTTTCAGTCTGGAGAACGATTCCGGATGAAGATTTGGCGCTGTTGATTGACTATATGATTGAAAAAGATTTCATCGAAATCATGGATGACGAAGCCATCGTCGGCTTGGAGGGAGAACGTCTGCTGCGCTCAAGGGATTTCTATGCACTGTTTTTCACGACCAGCGATTTTTCTGTGCACTATCAGCATGAGCGCATCGGCAGTCTGCCGTTTACACCCGATATCCAAATCGAAAGCAAAATTCTGTTGGCGGGCCGGGTATGGATCGTGAAAGATATCGATGTTAAGGCAAAACGTATCCAGGTGGAAAGAACAAAAGAGGGAAAACCGCCGAAATTCATCAGCAACGAAGGTTTCGTTTCCAATGAAGTACGGGAAAATATGGAAAAGTTACTGCGGATGGGAGAGTACCTGAATCTGAACAACGATAAGATTACGCGGGACTTTGACTTTCTGAAAAGTGCACTCTACTTTGATGCAGGCAATTATTGGTTTGAGGACAATCAGACCAATATCGGCATCGTGACGTTCAAAGGCACCAAATTCAATATCGCCTTGCTGCTGCTCATCAAGAGTATTGTGGGTGAGGGGGAGAAGTATCAATTGCACGATAAGCATTCCTTGATTACCGGTCCCGACCTGAAAAGAATCATGCAAAGGCTGACTGATGAGGATGTTTCTTTGGATACCGTTGCGGCCTATCTGGATAGAAACGAGAAGGCCATCGAAGAATTGACGGTCCACCAAAAATTCATGCATTTGGTTCCCAAAAGCTTGAGGATCAAGTGGATCCTGAACAACTTTTTTTCGGTTTGAATGGGATGTTTGTGGAAAGTGGACAGATGGATTCTGTGTTGCTGAGAATCCGCTGTGTTCCGGCGAACGGAGGCTTAGCCGGAGTTCGGCTCGCATTTGACTTTAGCGATATTTCAGACACTTAATCAGATGAATTCAAATTCGGAGAACGGGAAAAAGAGTCCAGCAAGCTAGACTCCCAATTTTACTTTTAAAGCTTCAGTTAGGGTCGCGGAGAAATTGATACCGGCTTCTTCCGCTTTTTCGGCCAGGTCCACCGGAATCGTGGTATTTTTTCTGACGACCGGTAATTTCACTTTTTTGGCAGCTGCAATCAGATCAACCATTATATAGCTCACGATTGCTTCCGGGTTAACGGTTTTGACGTCAGATAATTTGGTTGCTGCAGGAAGTTCTTTCGCGTCGTAAAGCATTAGTTCCAACGCTTCAGCACCATTTGCCAATGCTTCTGGAATTCCGGTTCCTTGAGAAATTGCGCCCGGGACATCTGGAAAGGTAACTGTGTATGTTCCTGGATCGTTTCCTTTGTCATCGAGGATAGCTGGATAAGCAACGTAGCGTGTATGTACCATTATGATTTCCCCCTCTATATAAATATCGCAAGGTTATTATTTTAACCCGGCTTGCTTTAGGATGCTGTTGAATGTGCCAGGAGCTATTTCATCTTTGAGGCTGCTGTAAGGTATTGTCACTTTATGACCCTTGGCGTCTTCATAACGATGATGGTCACCGATAATGCGAATCTCAATAAATCCATGCTCTTTGAGCAACTTCAAAACTTGTCTCGCTGTTTGCGGCATTACTGCAACTCCTATTCCTATTTTTTAGTATATACGCATTATGCGTATTTTTCAAGATAGTGGATCATCGAAATAAAACTATCCATAAGTTTCTTGTAAATTTCAACATCTATTCCTCTTCAAAAATATACTGAAATATATTCTGAAACCTTTTTTTTGGTTTTCTTTTCATATTGAAAATCCGGGCCTCCCAAACAAATCACAAAGAAACCCGCCAGAATCCGAGCGATCGGGTCTGGCGGGTTTTTGTCTTGCTCCGGTGAACTTCGCTTCGCCGGAGCAGGGCACTGATTTCAAAGGATCTCCTCCGTTAAGCGGTCATCATTGCCCAATTATTATCAATTCCTTACTCCACAAAATACCCGCGCAGCTCATCGCTGACTTTCGGCAGGTACTCATGTCCGTATTCCGGTAGCTCAACCAGTTGTTTTCTTGCAGTGATTTTGTTGTAGGTAGCCATCTGCGTGATTGGTGGAACGACAGCATCCTGCAACCCGACAACCCAGCAGACTTCCGCTTGGATGCGCGGCGCGAAATGCTGGATATCGATGTATTCCAGCGTATCGAAGACATCCTTTTCACGCTTATGCAGTGGATCGCGGAATTGGAACCAGTACGGAATTTCTTCGAAGGCGGAAGTCTGGGCGCCGAGCGCATAGGCTTTGCGGTAATCGGAAAGGAACGGGTAGGTAACGTAGATCCGGTAAAGATCCGGAACCAATCCGGCGCAGGCAATCGTCAGGCCGCCGCCTTGGGAAGCGCCTTGCGCATAAATTTTGGTCTTATCTACAAAATCAAGAGATTTAAGAATTCGAGCAGCGTGAGCGGTATCCAGAAAAACTTGTCGATAATAGAGATTTTCTTTGCCTTCTTCCAAGCCGCGGATGATCAGCCCCTTCATGACGCCTCCTTTTGTTTTTGTGCAGTCCTCGGAAAGACCGCCTTGACCCCTGGCATCCATCGCCAATACGACAAAGCCTTCCGCCACCCAACCGACTTTGTCCTGGAAATCTCCCGAATCGCCATGGTATCCGTGGAATTGCAGCATGCCCTTTAATTTTTTACCTGCCGTAAATTTCGGTGTCACAAGCTGGCAGTGCACTTCAGCGCCACCGACACCGATGAACGTCAGATGATAGAAGCTTGCGATTTGTGAGGGGATAGCCTCTATCTCCAATTTGTACGCAAGCGGCAAACTCTTCATTTCCTGCAATCCATCTTCCCAAAAAGTGTCGAAATCCTGTGGGCGTATCCCACTTCCTGAATAGCTTTTCCAATCAGAATATTTCATTCGTATTTCTCCTCGTTTCTTATTTTTGCAATCGTTTAGTACATGTACAGAAATTTTGGACACATCATTGCTTAACAAAGAGCATCTTATAGGGAATAATAATGATACCGCATACATATAAATATATACATTATGAAAATCATGTCAATACATAACTAAAAAAAGATATGATTATACGTTTACTTTTAAAAGTATATATGTTAAAATTTATTTGTGGTTGAGATCAAATGAAAGACAGGCTGCGGCGACAGCTTACCATGCATGAGCGGAAGGAATATTTAAGGAGAGGAGCGGAGATAAGATTCGACCATCAGTATCGAATGCAATGAGCAATAAAGATATGTTTTCATGAAAAAATACAATTTAGCAATCAACCGAATTGTAAAGGGTATCATTTATAGGATGTTATGTATGCAATCGTAAAAAGCCGCAGTATTTACGGTGGATAGCATTCTTCAGCGAGTGAGAAAGGAGTATAGAATGTTAAGCAAAAATAGAACGAAATTATTTTACATGTTTACTTTCCCATGGATTGCAGGCTTCATCCTGCTGACAGCGGGGCCTATGCTGTATTCGCTTTATCTTTCCTTTACCGACTCTACCGGTTTTGGATCTCCGCAATGGACCGGCTTGGAGAATTATCAAAAAATGTTCACGGAGGATCCTCTGTTTTGGAAATCTATGGGGAACACCTTGTTCTACACGCTGCTGAGCGTACCATTGAGTCTGGTGACCGGCTATTTGTTAGCGGTGTTGTTGAACGCGAAGGTCAAGATGATCGGTATTTTCCGGACAATTTTCTATCTACCTTCGATTGTTCCGACAGTTGCTACGTCACTGCTTTGGACGCTTATCTTCCAACCTAACTTCGGAATTGCAAACGCTATCTTAGATTTCTTTGGCCTGCCTACTTCGATGTGGTTGTTGAGCGAACAGATGGTCAAGCCTACTTTGGTGATCATGAGTCTATGGGGAATCGGCGGGGGGATGGTCATTTACTTGGCCAGCCTACAAGAAGTGCCTGTTACGCTTTATGAAGCGGCCGAATTGGATGGCGCGAGTACTTGGAATAAATTCTGGAACATTACAGTTCCAATCACTTCACCAGTTATATTCTTCCAACTGATCATGGGCCTGATCGGATCGCTTCAAGTATTTACCCAAGCTTACGTTGTCAGCAGCGGTACAGGCGGCCCTAATTACCAGTCGATGTTCTACGTGTTTTATTTGTACCAACAGGGATTCCGTTTCTTCAATCAAGGTTACGGATCTGCACTGGCATGGGTTCTGTTCGTTATCGTCCTTGTACTGACAGTGTTCATTTTCAAATTTGTCGGTAAGCAAGTTTATTACGAAGCAGGGGACTAATAATAAAAGAAAGGAGAATTTGAAATGGAGATACCGCAAGAAGCATTAAAGACAAACAAGAAATTGAGAAGCAAGAAAAAAGCTAATAAATTGAACAGACTGCTGATATATTCGCTCTTAATCTCACTTTCATTATTGTTTATATTCCCGTTCCTTTGGATGATTTTCACAGCATTCAAACCGGAAAATGAAGCGATGGCGTTTCCGCCAAGCTTACTTCCTAAAATTTGGGATTGGGATAATTATAAGGAAGTATTCGAAGTCGTTCCATTCGCAACATTTTATAAAAACTCCTTGTTGGTTGCGGGGCTAGGAACATTCGGTACGGTGGTTTCCAGTTCACTGGTAGCCTACGGATTTGCCCGCATAAAAGCCAAAGGGAAAGGGATTTGGTTCGCTTTACTTTTATCCACGTTGATGTTACCGCCTCAAGTAACAATGATTCCGGTGTACGTGATTTGGTCCAAGTTGGGCTTTGTGGATACGCTAGTGCCGTTGGTATTGCCGGCTTTTCTGGGTAATTCCTATTATATTTTCTTGTTGCGGCAGTTTTTCCGTACAATCCCAAAAGAGGTCGAAGAGTCGGCTTACCTGGATGGGGCCAACACGTTTCAGATTTATTGGAAGCTGATCCTTCCAATGTCGCGTGCTTCTATCATAACAGTCACTTTGTTGAGCTTCATGGGATTTTGGAATGATTTCATGACGCCACTGATTTATCTGCACAGCATGGAAAAATACACGTTGGCGATTGGAGTCATGCAATTCCAAGGAGCACTAACAGTGTACTGGGGACCGATGATGGCTGCAAGTACGTTGATGTTGGTACCCTTGATCATCATTTTCTTTACTGGACAAAAATATTTTGTACAAGGTATTGCGACGCAAGGAAATAAAGGATAATTATAGGAGGGAAATAAAGATGAAATTTGGGAAAAAAGCATTATATTCGATGGCAGTTATTGGTGCGACGTTATTGGCTGCGTGCGGTAGCGGAGCTGCAACGGATTCTTCTGGTCAAAATGCCAATGGAGAAGACACGATTACGTTAAAAATCATGACATGGAACAACAACCCGGAAGGAACAAAGAAAGAACAAGAAATTCTTGATGCCTTCACGAAAGAACATCCGAATGTAAAAATCGAACAAATATCCGCCACATATGCTGAGTACAACGAACGAGTATTGACAATGGCTGCGGGCGGGAATCTCCCGGACTTGCTTTGGGTTCAGCCCTCTGGATTCGGCGGTTTTGTTGAAAATGGGTTATTAACGGACTTGACTGATAAAGTTGCTGCATTGGATACGGAAGAATTTCAGCCGGGTGTATTGGAGTTGGGACAAGTTGATGGTGCACAATATGCAATGACGCGTGATCGCTCTACTGTCCAAATCGGTTACAACAAAGATATGTTTGATGAAGCTGGAATTCCTTATCCGGAAGATGATTGGACAATGGATGAGTTCCTTGAGATTTCAAAAAAACTGACGGTCAAAGAGGGTGAACGGACTGTACAATTCGGCATAGAGAACTTCTATCTGAAGGAGTTGTTGACTGCATACGGCACAAGCATGCTCGATCCAGTGACTGCTGCTGTAAAATTGGACGATCCACAAACCATTGAAGCAATCGCCTTCAGCCAATCATTAGTCAATGAGTATAATGTACAGCCTACTGGAGCACAACAAGAAGGGCTTTCGAACTTGTTCCTTTCTGGAGTTGCCGCGATGCGGATGACGGGACCATGGGATTGGATTGAGTATGAAAAAAATGCGGACTTTGAATTCGATGTTGTACCATTGCCTGTAGGAAGCGATAAAGGAACGCAATCTTCTGCAGCTTATCTGCCAATCAGTATCAATGCTGATACGGAATATCCGGAAGAAGCTTGGGAATTGCTTGAATTCTTGACTTACGGCGGTGGACAAGACATCCAAGCAGAAATCGCATCAGCTGTGCCAGTTGTAAACAGAGCTGCCGATGACGTATTGTCTCTTGCTGGTGCACCTGACAATGCGCAATCACTTGTGAACCAACTGAGTGACGGAAGCATTATTTTGAACACACCTTACCATCCGGCTGTATCGGAAGTTGAATCAAAAATAACTGCTCTGATCGAAACATTGAATTTGAACAATACGCCTGTGGAACAGCCACTGAAAAAACTTGCTGAAGATTTGCGCAAGGAATTCAAATTGGATTAAGCGCGGATTTATCCGGATTGTTTGGGAGACTGGAAGCGCCGATGTGCTTTCAGTCTTTTTACATCATTTCTGAAAGGAGGAATCATCATGCAACAAAATGCGAACAAAATGGATGTTTTCGTGCATAGGATTTACTTGTTGACCGACTTCCTTTATGAAGTGATCAAAAATAGCTTCTTTTTCTGGCTATATTTGATCAAAGGCGCTGGTATTTTTACAGTGTATGCAGCTGTTGATACTTTACTTGCAGTAAGTTTCGATGTTTTGGTAAATGAACGAAAACACACTTTTGAAAATTTTAAACGTAATTACAAGAATAATGATCGACGAAGATTTCTTTCTGTTTTTCTCTTTTTTCTTATGTTGTATCTGTTCATCATTCCCTTTCTGCCGGCGCCAAAATTGATTGAAGAAACGCTGTGGCAAGGAATCACCTATCTAGCCTTATTTATGGAGGGAGGGACATTCCTGATGTTGTTTACCCGCGAATCTTTTAAAAGAGCGTTCAGCAATTTGGAATGGTCGATACCTTTACAGGTCTACATGCTGGTAAAAGGCATGGGCTGGACAATCCTGTTGTCAATGGGAGTTCTTTTGGTTCTCTGGTTCAGTCTACAGAACGGTATATTCCTCTTCGGTTTTGCACCAGGTATCTTAGGGATATCCAGCGTTTGGACCGTTTCGAAAATCAAGATCCGTATGGCTAAAAATCTGCACAAAGTATCCGGACATTAAGAAATCGCCAGAAAATTATAATAGAGGTGCCCTGTGAATAAATATGTTTATGTTAATAAAGAAATGAATGAATTTCATCTTACGAACGGGAAAATCAGCTATATTTTCCGAGTGATGGAACAAACGAATGTAATGGAACAATTATACGTTGGAAAGGCCATCCGACATCGGGAAGCATTCAGTTATCTGATTGAACGCGAAATACGCCCCTCAAATAATCAAGTTACTGGGGACCATACAACTTCTCTTGAACATGTCAAACAAGAAATGCCGGTGTTTGGTACAACCGATTTCCGCTATCCTGCCTTGGAAGTACGTTATCCGGAAGGTGATCGCATCAGTCAGTTCGAATACCAATATTTCCGTATCGAGGAGGGAAAACGCAAGTTGTCGGGAATGCCGACTACTTTTGCCGGATCGGCAGAAGCTACGACACTGGAGATCATTTTAAAGGACCGCTACTCGGAATTGTATTTGACACTTGTTTATACGATATTCCATGAACATGCAGCCATGACACGACATGCTGTCATTGAAAACCGCGGAGAAGAAACTTATGCTCTGGAACGTCTGATGAGCCTGAACCTTGATCTGCCGACGGATGGATATGACTTCATTCACTTGCACGGTGCTTGGGCCAGAGAAGCGCAAATCGAAAGAAAACCGCTCTTGACCGGCGTGCAGCAGGTGTCGAGTACACGTGGAGCCAGCAGTCATGTGCACAATCCATTTTTCGCTATAGCTAAGGAAACTACTACCGAGAAGCAGGGTGAGGCATTTGGTTTCAGTCTACTCTATAGCGGGAATTTTCTTGCACAAGTAGAAGTGGATGCTTATCATGTCACACGTGCGATGCTTGGAATCAATCCGCATCAATTCGAGTGGGAACTGACCCCAGGAACGACCTTTACAGCGCCGGAAGCGGTGATGGTCTACAGTGAACACGGACTGAATGGGATGAGTCACACATTCCACAATCTGTACCGGGAACATCTGATCAGCCCTAAATGGTCCGGAAGTAAACGGCCAATCCTGATCAATAACTGGGAAGCTACTTACTTTGAATTCGATGAAGAAAAGATTCTGGAACTGGCTGCCGATGCGAAAAATTTAGGAATCGAATTGTTTGTATTGGATGACGGATGGTTCGGTAAGCGGGACAACGATGCTAGTTCCTTGGGGGACTGGACGGAGGATAAGGCCAAGTTACCGAATGGTGTGGCTGGATTGGCTGAAAAGATACGCGAAATGGGACTGCAATTTGGGCTCTGGTTCGAACCGGAAATGGTTTCGGAGAGTACTCCGATTGACCAAGCGCATCCGGACTGGAAGATAGGCCATCCGAACAAGAATATTTCGCATGGACGCAATCAGTACGTTCTTGATTTTTCGCGTCCGGAAGTTGTGGATAATATTTTTGTCCAGATGGATGAAATTCTTTCATGCGGGTTGATAGATTATGTTAAATGGGACATGAACCGCTATATTTCCGAAGCTTTTTCGCAAGCCCTGCCGGCAAGCAAACAAGGGGAAGTGTTGCACCGCTATATTCTGGGCGTCTATGACCTTTACGAAAAACTTCTTGCCAGTTATCCTGATTTGCTGATTGAGTCTTGCGCGGGTGGAGGCGGTCGTTTTGATCCAGGATTGTTGTATTATGCCCCTCAAACCTGGGCGAGCGACGATACGGATGCAGTGGAGCGCCTGAAAATTCAATACGGAACTTCCCTTGTGTATCCGTTGGCTTCGATTGGTAGCCATGTTTCGGAAGTGCCCAACCATCAAGTGGGACGTGTCACTTCATTGAAGATGCGCGGAGATGTGGCTACTTTTGGTACATTTGGTTATGAACTGGACAGCACGAAACTATCAGAAGCAGATAAAGCAATCATCTGGGAGCAAATTGTTCAGGTGAAAGCATGGCAGACACTGATTCACAAAGGGGATTTCTATCGCCTGATGAGTCCGTTTGATTGCAACACCACAGCTTGGATGGTTGTTTCGAAAGACAAGTCCGAAGCGTTGGTAGGTGTGTACCACGTATTGGCGAAACCAAATCCGGCATATGAACGCGTTCTGTTGGAGGGACTTGATGCCCATGCACTTTATCGGATAGCGGGAGAGGATGCACACCGCTACGGAGATGATCTGATGCAAATTGGACTTCTCTCAGGTGGGAACTATATCGGACGCGCTCAGGATTACTGGAGCCGGGAAATGCCAGGAGATTTTTCAAGTCGCCTGTATCATTTGCAAAAAATAACCAACAGTGAGGATGAAAAGTAATGAAAATAGATTTTCCAGAGCAATTCTGGTGGGGTGCAGCAACATCTGGTCCGCAGAGCGAAGGCCGTTTCAACAAGAAACACGCCAATGTGTTTGATTATTGGTTTGAGGTAGAACCGGATGCCTTCTTCGACCAGGTCGGACCGGATGTGGCTTCAAACTTCTATAACAGCTATAAGGAAGATATTGCCTTGATGAAAGAAATCGGAATGAATTCGTTTCGGACTTCGATCCAATGGACGCGTCTGATCGATGATTTCGAGGAAGCGACTGTCAATGAAGATGCCGTTCGTTTCTACAATGCGGTCATTGATGAATGTTTACTCCAAGGCATCCGGCCTGTCATCAATCTTTTCCATTTTGATATGCCGATAGCGTTGCAGGAAAACTATGGCGGTTGGGAATCGAAACACGTAGTTGATCTTTACGTGAAGTTCGCATCCAAATGTTTCCAACTTTTCGGTGATCGGGTGACCGAATGGTTCACTTTCAATGAGCCACTTGTCATTGTTGACGGCGCGTACTTGTATCAGTTCCATTATCCAAAACTTGTGGACGGCAGAAAGGCCGTTCAAGTGGCGTACAATATCGCTTTGGCTTCCGCAAAAGCAGTCAAAGCATACAGAAAGATAAATACACATGTTGACGGAAAAATCGGCATCATTTTGAATCTGACACCTTCTTATCCGGCTTCGGATGATCCAGCGGACTTGTCTGCTGCAAGATTTGCTGATCTATGGATGAACGAAATGTTTTTGGATGCAGCTGTCAAGGGACAGTTCCCTAAGGAGTTGACTGATACGTTCCAGAAGGATGGTGTCTTGTGGGATGCGTCTGAGGCTGAACTTTGTCTGATTGCGGAGAACACGATCGATTTGCTCGGTGTGAATTTCTATCATCCGAATCGGGTCCAACGTCCGGATATTTCAGCCGACAGTTTGGCGGTCGACTGGCTGCCAACCAAGTATTTCGATGGTTTCGCAATGCCGGGGCGCCGCATGAATGTGGACAAGGGATGGGAGATATATCCGCAAGCTCTGTATGATATCGCTTTGAATATCCGTGATAATTACGGGAATATCCCTTGGTTCGTGTCGGAAAACGGGATGGGCGTTTCCAAGGAAGAGCGATACTTGAACGAGGAAGGCATTATCCAGGATGACTACCGGATCCAATTTATCCAAGAGCACCTATACTGGTTGGCTAAGGGAATGGCAGAAGGCTCAAACTGTTTTGGTTTCCATTTATGGACTCCAATCGACTGCTGGTCTTGGATGAATGCTTACCGCAATCGCTATGGTTTCATCTCTAACAATATCCATACTCAAGTGAAGACAATCAAAAAGTCCGGCCGTTGGTTCCGTAAGGTAGTAGAGGAGAATCAGCTGGAAGTTCCGGATACAATCGTTGCTAAATGGACAGAACAGGTGAGTAAAGAACCGATGGAAATCGTTATATGAGATTGAGATCATTGCCAGTGGGGCATATTTTCGATATACTAAAAATATAGACTTTTAGTTGAGGCAGCTGCTTTTTTTGGCGTTTCTCACGAAAGCTGTCAACGAGAGGGGTAAAAAAAGTATGCAAAAATATGTCATCATTTCAAATGATATCAGAAATAAAATTTTGAATGGCGAATATGTAGCGAATCAGCAAATCCCTTTTGAAAAGGATTTGTGTGTCCATTATAATGCGAGTAAAATGACGGTAAAAAAAGCCTTGGATATGTTGGTGTCGGAAGGTTTAATCATCAAAAGGCGCGGTTCCGGTACCTTCGTCAAGGATCTGAGTGCGGATGCCATCAACCGCATCACTTTGGCGAACCAATTCCGCGGAACGACTTCTCTGTACCCAGATAAAAAGGTTTATAGCAAAGTTTTGAATTTCTCCATTGAAAAGGTTCCGGAACTGGCTGCCAATAAGCTGAATATCGCATCCGACAGTTTCGTTTATGACATCCACCGGGTTCGCTATGTGGATGATAATCCGACTGTGATGGAGAAGATATATATGCCGATTGACCTCATTCCGAATTTAAAGGAAAAAAATATCAAGGGATCCATTTACGGCTATATCAAGGAAGAGCTACATCTGAACATTCAAAGCGCCCATCGAACGATTTCTGTCCGCAAAGCGACAGATTTTGAAGTTGAGGAACTGGGTATGGAAAAAGGCGATCCGGTAGCGGTGGCGGAACAAGTAGGTTATCTGGATACTGGTAGCGCATTTGAATTCTCTACATCTGTTCATCGCTATGATAATTTTTCTGCGGAGTTTGTTCTTACAAGTAATTGAACAAAAAGCAAGCTGAGTGAACGGAGCGTGTGTGTATGAGGATAGTTGTGTTTGATATCGGCGGTTCCGCCGTGAAATATGGGTTATGGCAAGATGAAGCATTAAGCAGGAAAGGCTCTTTTGAGACGCCGAAAAGCTGGGGTGCAATGAAAGCTGAGATGAAGTCAGTATTTGATGGCTTTGCGGCAACCGATTCGATTGAGGGTGTCGCAATCAGTTCGCCGGGCGCAGTCGACAGCATTGCAGGAATCGTTGGCGGCATCAGTGCGGTGCCGTACATCCATCATTTCCCGATCAAAGCAGAATGGGAAGGTTTGTTCGGCGTCCCAGTTTCCATTGAGAATGACGCGAACTGCGCGGCTTTGGCCGAAGTGTGGCTGGGCGCGGCCAAGGATGTGCAACATGCATTGTTCATCGTCATCGGGTCCGGGATCGGCGGTGCGGTGATCGTGAACAGGCAATTGTTCAAAGGGAAAAATCTTTTCGGCGGTGAGTTCGGATTTATGTTGCTGGATGGGGTTAATACGCTGAGTAGATTAGGTAGCCCTGTCCAAGTCGCCGAACGCTACGCAAAGGCGATTGGATTGACTGATGGAGTGGTCGATGGAAAGTATCTGTTCGAAAAAGCCCAAGAAGGCGAAACCGTAGCTGTTGAGTACGTGGACGGCATGATTGATGCATTGGCGCGGGGTCTTTATAACCTTTCAGTCAGCTTCAATCCACAACGGATCATCATTGGTGGCGGCGTTTCCGTCCGTGAGGATCTGATCGCGCGCATCCGGGAGCGGACAGCCTATTACTTGAATGTGCATGGCGCGGAATCCGTCGATACGGACATACAAGTCTGTACTTTCCGAAATGACGCCAACCTTATCGGCGCTGTTGCGCACTTTCGGCAGACGGAAGGTTTGCAGGAGTCGTAGTATCTGTTCCGATTCCATTGATTGATGAGTTGAACTCCGTTGAGATTATTGCTTGCCGGAGCAGGATGCCGAAATAATTTAAGCGTAGAAGGACCACCCTATTTTTATGGGCGATCCTTCTACGCTTTTCTTAAATATATAGGAATTTATAAAAATTTCCAGAGTGAAAAGTGCATCACCGTAGGTGTTTCACAAGTTTGCAAAATGTTTCATGCATCTAAAATGATGTCCAGCTTCACGGGTTAGCCCTTCGGAAATTAGATAAATCTGTCCTATTGCGCTCTTCGATGCTCAGTTGGACAGATTTCCTAAATTTCTTTCAGGGCTGATCGAACCCGTTCAGCTTTTCTTAATTTTTCATGCCTTCGATGAAATCGATGGCGGATTGCAGGATGCTTTTGTCGTTTTCATAAGTGATAGCCTGCAGAGCTTCGTTGAACGGCATCCAAGCGAAGTCGGTGACTTCTGCATCCTGTTTTTCGATCGTTTCCGTGTGGGCGAAGGCGATGAAGTAGACGACTTCTTTGATCACCCCGGGAGCCGGTGAGTAGCTGACCGATTTTCGGAAAGCGGTGCTGAGGTCAGCGTTCAGGCCGGTTTCTTCTTTGATTTCCCGCAAGGCTGTTTCGACTTCCGTTTCGTCGTTTTCGACATGGCCTTTTGGAAATGCCCAATGGCCGCCGTTTTCATGCTTGATCAATAATACTTTTCGGTTTGTGTTATCGGGGGAGAGCACAATGGCTCCACATGATTTTTCTGATTTCATAGTTGATGCTCCATTCGTTTATTTCATTTTACTTTTCCAAAAACGCAGGGCGTTTATCATATCTTTCCGGTAATTGGGATAAGGCGAAGACACCGACACCACCGATACCGAGGTGAACGCCCAGAACCGCACTTACCCTTAATAGGACAAAGGAAGCTTGCGGCAAGACTGCACTCAGCATTTCTTTGAGTGTTTGTGCGATTTCTGGATCGCCCACATGGCTGATGACGATCAATTGCTCTTGATAGGGACCGATATGGTCGACTGTTTTTTTGATGATACGGTTGTAGACACGCTTATGTCCACGTAGTAGTTGGTCCATCACGATATTACCTGCCTTAACAGTCAACAAAGGCTTGACGTTCAGATTGTCACCGATGACGCTCGCTACTTTATTGATGCGGCCACCTTTCTGGAGCCATTCCAGATTGGCGATTGTGAAAGAATAGGAAGTATGTCTAACGATTTCTTGGATGGTTTGAGCGACTTCATCATGGGAATAGCCTTGATCCAACAAGTTCAGGGCTTGGATGGCAGCTAAACTAGCACCGCCGCAACCGCCTTGCGAGTCAATCAAGGTCAGCTTCATGTCTGGGTATTCTTCGCGGTACATCTCAAATACTTGATGCGCCACCGCATGTGTTCCTGACATCGCGCTCGAGAAAGACAAATAAATCAGATCTTCTTTGGCCTGGCGGTTACGGTCCAATATTTCCAATAGGCTGGCGATGTCAATTTGTGATGTCTGGGGCATCTCTCCCTTGCGCATCACTTCGTAGACACGTTCCAAGTCGATGTCGATGCCATCTTTGTAGCTTTTCTCATCGATTATGATGTTCAAAGGCAGATACTCCAGTTTAGGATGCTTGCGCATCGCTTCGTTAAGGTCACATGTTGAATCTATTATTAGTTTTGTCAAAATTTCACTCCTTATTTTTCGGCAATAACTGCCTGGTTTGGTTTAATGGCTTATGCCCCATCCATTCGTTTCGCTTCATACAGTATAGCAAAAAATAAGACTACGTCGCACGCATATCTGACAATGATCTAAAAACCGTAATTCGTTATATTCAATACAAATGCCGGAAAAAATGTGGAATGTTCGCTTTTAACTCCTGAAACGTTAAAAAATGTGAACATTCTCATAATGAAAGCCCTTATAATTCGGTAATTGCACTTTACAATTGTTTGTGAACTCGATATAATTTTATTTGTCATTTAATAAACGAATTATAAATTGTTTTGAAATCATTAATGTTCGTTATCAGGAGGATAAACATGGAAGAGAAAGTACATACAGGCCTGACTTACGGGGTTGAGGACAAACCCGATTTAGGCACGACAATCGTTTTAGGATTTCAGAACGTCATCACCGCTTTCGGGGGGTTAGTGGCAGTACCGCTTATCATTGCCGGAATCGCCGGCTTCGGGGTTGAGGATACGGCTTATATGGTCAGCGCAGCGCTTTTGGCTTCGGGTATCGTTTCCATCATCCAATCAAAAGGTTTCGGTCCGAAATGGTTCCGCGTCGGAGCAGGCTTACCGACAATCATGGGAACTGACTTTGCCTTTGTGTCACCGGCTGCTTCCGTCATCGGAGCGGGCGGTATCACTGCCTATTTCGGTGGTACGATGTTGGGTGCTTTATTGGAAGTTGGTTTGAGTTATTTCGTAAAACCGTTATTGAAATTTTTCCCGCCGGTTGTAACTGGATCGGTTATCTCCTTGATGGGGATGACGCTGATGTCCGTTGCGATGGGTTGGGCAGGTGGCGGTTTCGGGTCTGAAGATTTCGGTAGTCCAATGAATATCGGTATCGCAGTGCTTGTGTTCCTTGCCATCGCTTTGATCAATCATTACGGTCCAAGCAGAATCGCGCCGGCCGCTGTTCTGATCGGTGCCGCAATCGGTTATGTAGTATGTATTCCGCTAGGGCTGGTAGATTTTGGGCAAGTCGTTGCCGCTGAATGGTTCGCACTTCCGCAAATCTTCAAATTTGGAGTACCTGCTTTCCAACTTGAATACGCGATTCCTTTTGTATCCGGGTATCTCGTGACCGTCATTGAAACAGTCGGCGTTATGCAGACATTGGGTGCCGTTACGGAAACGAAATTGTCGGATGAAAGAATCGCTGCTGGAGTCCGTGCGGATGGTTTCGGCTCGTTCATCGCACCTTTCATCGGTTCCGGTCCTGCCGCAACCTTCAGTCAAAATGCCGGATTGATTCCGTTGACCCGCAATGCTTCCCGTAAAGTAGCCATCATGGGTGGTATCATCATGATTGTGATGAGTCTGTTTCCTAAATTTGCTACGCTGATTTCAATCATGCCACTACCTGTATTAGGTGGTGCCGGTATCTTGATGTTTGGTACGGTTGCTGCTGCTGGTGTGCAATCACTTTCACGCGTCGAATTCAACAACCGCAACATGATCATCGTTGCTTCTGCATTGGGTATCGGCCTTGGTGTTTCCTTTGTGCCGGATACCGTAGCGCAATTGCCAGGCATCTTGAGCGGATTGTTCTCTTCCGGTATCTCCGCAGGAACAATCGTTGCGTTGGTATTGAACATCATTTTGAAAGAAAAGGCTTAAAGATAGGTTTCTTAAGCAGCTTGAATGAAAAGAAACACGTAAGCATCCGCTTGGCTGCTTGCGTGTTTCTTTTTGTACTGTTTATTTTTAGAGTATTCGAAAAATTATTTTTCGCGCTTTACTTCAATTCGATAGCCATCAGGGTCTGTCACAAAGAAATAAGTCGGTGTGCCGCCTGAAAGTCCTTTTAACTCACCTGTTTCATAAGCAGAAGCTTTACAAACTTCATGCATTTTTTCTAAATCACTGACAGTCACACCTAAATGACTGAAGCCATTTCCTACGTTATATGGCTCGGCATCGTAATTGTAAGTGAGTTCAATTTGCACAGAAGAACCGGGAGAATTCAGATAAATTAAATCAAACTTATTTTCAGGGAATTTTCTGTGGCTGGCAACCTCAAAATCAAATAGATTTGTATAGAAGTCTAAAGTAGCATCAATGTCTCTGACACGCAGGCAAATCTCAATGAGTTTTTGGTTCATATATATATCATCCTCCAATAGTTTCATATTTTCATTCTAACATGAATAGGTTATATAGGCATTTTATTCGCCCGAGGCAGAGCTTACTTAAGGAGTTGAGAGACCCGTATCATAACTACTGATTTAAAAAACGCAGCGATAAGCGATACGGAGCTTGTCGGATAACCCGAAAGAATCCGACAACCGGATCACAAATGATGGGGCAGTTGTCGGATAACCCGAAAGAATCCGACAACCGGAGTAACCGAGCACAAATAAACCCGGATAATCATCAAATCCGGGTTTTCATACAGCTTTGCCTATGTCCGTTTATGCACGCATTCGCCCTGGACCCAGACCTCGCGGATATTTCCCGGACGGCTCAAAAAGAGAATCTTGTGCAACAGATTTTCCATGGAAATCCCTTCATCGAACAAAGGCAATTTGGCGTTAGGCGCGTTGACGTCGATCACTTGGATATCCCAGATGTATTTTTCTTCCAAGCGTCCGATCGGCAAGCTTAAACCCTGCCCTCCGCCAGCAGTCGCATAGTAGAACGCTTCATTAGCGGAAATGCGTGTTTGCGGCAGTCCGCGTTCTGCAGAGGGTAGCGACGGATCGACGCCTTCCTCCAGCATTCTCGAGGAGATGACAGCCTGGCGGATGTTGTCGTATAGGCTAGGGGAGAAGCCGCCGGAAATATCCGTGCCCAAGCCGATGTCTATCCCGTTTTGAGTGAAACGTGCAACCGGCAGGACACCGTTCGAGAAAAAGACATTGGAAATCGGGCAATGCGCGATTGCGGTGCCGGTTTCGGCGAACAATCCGGCATCCTCATCCGATAGGAAGACGGCATGCGCCATGACCGCTTTGTCCTGCAGAAGACCCATCTCATGGAGCGCATATGCATCACTCTTATGCATCCGCTCATGGACAAAGTGATGCTCCCAATCGCTTTCGCTGCAATGCGATTGAATATGTGTATCATACTTTTTAGCTAACTCGCCGAGTCCCGCCAACGCTTCGTCCGTGCAGCTCGGAATGAATCGGGGCGTCACGACCGGATAGACACCTTGTTTGGTCGTCTTGTTCAATTCCAGGACCTGCTGGATGAAGCTTTCCGTATCCGCCAATGCGGCTTCGGTGCTTTCGTCCCGGTAATACGCCGGATTCTGCTCCCAATCATCCATGACCACTTTCCCGACCAAACCGCGTTGGCCTTTGTCGGCGCAGATCTGGGCCAACAGAAAGCTTGCTTCCTTGTGGATGGTCGCGAAATAGAGCGCAGTCGTCGTACCGTTAGCCAACAAGGTCGTGACGAGATCCTGGTATACTTTGCGTGCGAAATCCAAGTCGGAGAATTTCGATTCCAGCGGGAAAGTATAGGTGTCCAGCCAATCATGCAAAGGGATGTCCATGGCTGTGCCGGCTTGCGCCCATTGCGGAGCGTGGATGTGAAGATCGATGAAGCCCGGCAGAAAATATTGTCCGTCAGAAAGCTCGTGGAATTTTTCCGTTTCGCTGTAGGCAGCTAAGAGCTTTGCATATTCAGGATCTTGCGGCTTCAGAATGCGCCGGATCACGCCTTCTGCATCCAGACAAAACAGGCAATCCTCCAACACTTTCACTTTCTGCGGCGACCTACTCGTGAAAGCCGTCCCCCGAAACACTTTGTCAAATGAGTAATCCATGCTAATTCCCCCATGTCCTGTTTCCTTGTCTCCATTATATCACTGCAGACGAAAGGGTGGCTCGCGCAAGCTTAGATATCTAAGCGGCGATTATTCAGGTATACTTAAAGAAAGAGAAAAACTAGGAAGGAATGAAGCAAGTGCCCGCCAAAATCATGGAACCCGTTTTGCCAAAAGATTTGCCTGAAAAAAATTTCGCCGACTGCTTCGATCCGGATGAACCTTACATAGAGCATGCCCTCTTCAAAGATACTGCCATTGATCTTGGCGACAGACGAGGAGTGGAGTTCACCGAAGTCAGATTTCAGAATGTGACTTTCAGCGAAGCGACAGTTCCGCAATTGTATTTGCGGGATGTCATCTTCGAAAGCTGCGATTTCGCCAATGTGCAGTTGGGTGAAGTGACGATGAAACGCGTCCGCTTCCTGAATTGCCGGCTTATCGGTACCTCAATGACAGAAGGGGTCTTCGAGGACGTGCTCTTCCGGGAATGCAATCTGCAAATGGCGGCTCTGGGTTTCAGCAAGCAGAAGAATGTCCGTTACGAGAATTGCCGCTTGAATGAGGCCGATTTTTATACATGCAAACTGAAGAAAGTCGATTTTTCGGAGTGCGAGCTGTCCGGAATCAACTTCACTGGAACCCCTTTGAAGGCAATCGACATCAGCAGTTGCCGATTCGAACGCATCAGCGTTACGCTTGAGGATCTCAAAGGCGCAGTCGTCAGCGAAGAACAGGCGCTGGCATTCGTTGTGATGCTCGGATTGGTCATAAAAAAGTAAAAAATGCGAAAGACAGATGAAGGAGGAAGATATGGAGAAAAAAGTGTTGGCAAGTGAACTTGCCTTGGCGATTGGCGTGCTCTGCAACGCCATTGCTGTGTCGTTGATGATCAAGAGCGAATTAGGGGTGTCGACGATTTCATCCGTTCCGGTTGTGTTGAACGAAATGTTTGCGAACGTGACGATCGGCAGCTGGAACTTTCTCTTCCAAGTGGTCCTTGTGCTGGTGATGGCTCTGATCACGCGGAAGTTTTTGGGATATGTCTTTTCGATCGCACTCGCGCTGCTGTTCGGCTATCTCTTGGATTTCTTCGAATTGCTTTTCGCAGGCATCGACACAACCTTACTGTTGCGGATTGTGTTCTTTTTCACCGGATTTTTTATGTTGTCGCTCGGGATCAGTCTGATGCTGAATTGCCGCTTGCCGGCGCTTCCGTTCGACTTATTCGTTCGTGAGATGGCCGAGCATTTCGGACTGACAGTCAAGCAGATGAAGACGGGATTCGACGCCGCTTGCGTCGGATTGAGCGTGGTATTTTCATTGCTGTTCCTGGAAGGAATCGCCGGAGTCGGGCTTGGGACCGTGTTCGCCATGCTGTTCACCGGTACGGTGACGCAGCATTTCGCAAACCGATTGAACAGCCGCTTCGTTTTTCAGAAAATGATGACAATCAAAGAACGCGCGTAACGCCGAGGCTGCCTCCTAGCGAGGCAGCCACTTTTGTCATCAGAAGTCAGAATGTCGGCCACAAAGATGAATAAAAACAAAGAATCCATCTTTTCGATGCGAAATACGGCCAGAAAGATGAATTACTATACTGAATTCATCTTTTTGGCGCGAAATGTGGTCAAAAACATGAATAAACGCAAAGAATCCATCTTTGTGCCGCAGAATGCTGCTCCGCAACGCACTAGTCATAAAGCGAATAACATCTGTTCTCAAAAAAATGCTGTTCCAACAACACGCTAAATGAAAATGACATTTATTTAAGGAAAGGGCTTGCATCTTTTTATTGGAAGTGCTAACATGTTGTTCATAGGATTGTTACTGGTTGTGCAGGCAAAACCTAAATTGATACGAGATGATGTGCACATCATTTGGTGTTAGTTTAGGTTTTTTTTAATGGAAGGGGGAATGGGGAGAAAAGATGAAAATCGGAAAAGTCTATAACAACAACGTGGTCTTGGCAGAGGCCGGAGACGCATCCGAAGTCATTGTGATGGGGAAAGGGATCGGATTCCAGAAAAGAACGGGAGATGCGATCGACAAGTCTTTGATTGAGAAGACTTTCGTCATCCAAGAAAATGATTCAGCCGATCAATTAAAGGCCATTTATCAGGATTTACCGCAAGAAGAATCAGATGCCATTTTTAAGATCATTCAAGAGGCCGAGACGAGGCTGGATCACATCTTCCAGGCAAACGTCTACCTGACACTTGCCGACCATATCCATTATGCCATCCAGCGGACCAAGGAAGGGATCGACTTGACCAATCCTTTGGCCTTCGAAGTGAAGAAGTTCTATCGAAGGGAATACGAGCTCGGAAAAATCGGGTTGGAACTCATCGCGGAACACACTGGTGTCATGATGGCGCCGGATGAGGCGACTTCGATCGCGCTTCATTTCGTAAATGCGCAGAAGGAAGGACAATTGATTGAGGAGACGATGAAAGTGACTCGGATCGTTCAGGACATCCTGAACATCGTCCGCTTGCATTTCGGAGTCGCCTTTGATGAAGATTCGATTTCCTATAACCGGTTCTACACGCATCTACAGTATTTTGCACAGCGGGTCGTATTGGGGGAAGTTTTCCAGACGGCTCCGGACACCTTCCTGTTGGAACAAGTGAAGGCAAACTATCCGGCTGCCTACAAATGTGCCAACAAAATCTCGACCTATGTCGGAAGCGCCCATCATTTCCAAGTCGGGACCGACGAAATTGTTTACCTCACGATCCATATCCATCGGGTCGTACAGCAAAAGTAAATACCTAAAATGCTCTCAAGAGGATTGTTACTGGTAAAGCAGGCAAAACCTAAGTAGACAGCAGGGAAGAAATTCCTATGCTCTCTATTTAGGTTTTTTTTATTAAAAAATACAGAAAAAGAGGGATACAACATGAAGTATGAAGAATTAGCAAAAGACATTTTGGCTCATATCGGCGGCAAAGAAAACGTCCGCAGCCTGGCACATTGCATCACCCGTTTGCGGTTCAAATTGGTTGACGAAAGCAAAGCGGACACGGAATACCTGAAGAAACGCGAAGGCATCGTTACGGTCATCCAAAGCGGCGGGCAGTATCAAGTCGTCATCGGCAATCACGTGCCGGACGTGTACGCAGCAGTCAATGCAGTCGGTGGCTTGAATGGCGGCGGAGAAGTGGAAGCTGAAGACGAAGGTCCAAAAGGCAGCATTTTCAATCAGTTCATCGACATGATCTCGAAAATTTTCCAACCGATTCTGGGACCGTTGGCAGCAACTGGGATGCTGAAAGGTGTGGCAGCGCTTTTGGTGGCCGCGGGGATGTCGACTACGGATGGGGCCTATGTGCTGATCCAAGCAGCAGGTGACGGATTCTTCAACTTCCTGCCGATTTTCTTGGCGTATACTGCCAGCAAACACTTCAAGATGAACAGCTTTACAGCGATGGCGGTCGCAGCTGCAATGGTCTATCCGGGGATGGTCAATCCTGCAGGGCTGGATCCATTGTACACTTTATTCGCTGGTACCATTTTTGAATCGCCGATCTTCATGACCTTCTTGGGTTTGCCGGTCATCATGATGAGCTACGCTTCATCGGTTGTGCCGATTCTTTTGGCCGTTTTCTTGGGGTCAAAAGTTGAAGCATTCCTGAAAAAAGTCGTTCCGGATGTTGTGAAATTGTTTATGGTTCCTTTCTTGACTTTGTTGGTCGTTGTTCCCTTGACTATCTTGTTTGTCGGACCACTCTCCACATGGGCTGCAACACTGCTGGGAGCGGGCGTATCATGGGTCTACAATTTGAGCCCAATCGTCGCAGGCGCTGTTCTGGGTGGCGGCTGGCAAGTATTCGTCATGTTCGGGCTGCATTGGGGCTTGGTTCCGATCGCCATCAACAACTTGGCTACACAAGGCTATGATCAATTGCTGGCTACTGTTTTGGGTGTTTCATTTGCACAGACAGGTGCAGTATTGGCTATTATGTTGAAAACGAAAGAAGCAAAAGTGAAACAATTGAGTATTCCGGCTTTCATTTCCGGCTTGTTCGGGGTAACTGAGCCAGCTATCTACGGAATCACTTTGCCGATGAAACGTCCGTTCCAATTGAGCTGTATCGCCGGTGCCATCTCCGGTGTCGTGGCGGGTATCTTCAAATTGACAAGCTACCGCATGGGAGGCTTGGGCGTCTTCTCATTCCCTAGCTATTTGGAAGCAAACGGAGCAATGAGTTTCAACTTCTGGGCTTCACTCATCGTCAGCGGTGTAGGTCTTGCTGCAGGATTCCTGCTTGTTTTCTTCTCAAAAATTCCGGTTCTTTACGGAGAAACTGAAACTGCAACTGCAACAACTGCAGCAACAACGATGAACACAAATTCTGTAGTTGTTGAAGCAATGAAAAAAGATTTGAGCGCAGCTGCTGAAAAAGATTTGGTCGCTAGCCCAATGATCGGGGAAATGGTTGTCTTGTCGGATGTGCCGGACGAAGCTTTTGCGACTGGCGCACTTGGTAAAGGGATCGCAATCCGTCCGACTGTCGGTGAAGTCTACGCTCCTGCAAACGCAACGGTAACGCTCTTGTTCCCGACACAACATGCGATCGGTCTGACGACTGAAAATGGAACGGAAATCCTCATCCACGTCGGAATGGATACGGTCCAACTGAATGGAGAAGGTTTCACGAGCCATGTGCAACAAGGGGATAAAGTAGTCGCTGGCCAATTGTTGTTGGAATTCGATATCGATTTCATTCAAAAAGCAGGCTATGAAATCATTACACCGATCATCGTGACGAACAGCAATGATTATCTTGATGTCATCACAACAAAAGAAGCAACTTTGACTGACGGCGATTACCTGATGACGGTCATCGCATAAACGAAAAGTATTCGGGAAATCTACGTTTAACACAAGCAATATTCCCGGATAAAAACCAGATATCCGGGAAAAAAACCTAGACCGCAAGCCAAGTTCTCGAATAATAACCAGATATTCGGAAATTAGGTTTGTGGTCTCAGGCGCCCGAACCTATTTGGGATGAATTAGGATCATTCAGGGCTGTCACCTAAAGAGACAGACCCATAAATTAAAGATACAACAGAAGAACAGGAGCGATCATATGCAAACAGTATTTCCAAAAGGATTTTTATGGGGTGGCGCAACAGCCGCCAACCAATACGAAGGTGCTTATAATGTTGACGGGAAAGGATTGTCCGTTCAGGACGTAACCCCTCAAGGCGGATTCGGACCGATCACGGATGGCCCTACACCGGACAATATGAAATTGGAAGGGATCGACTTCTATCACCGTTATAAAGAAGATATCGCTTTGTTTGCGGAAATGGGCTTCAAAACCTACCGTACGTCAATCGCTTGGACGCGCATCTTCCCGAACGGCGACGAAACGGAACCGAACGAAGCAGGGCTGCAGTTCTACGATGATCTGTTCGACGAATTGGCGAAATACGGCATCGAGCCGCTGATCACACTGTCACATTACGAAACGCCGCTGCACCTAGCCCGGGAATACGACGGCTGGGTAAACCGCAAAATGATCGACTTCTACGAAAACTACGTGCGCACGGTATTCACACGCTACAAAGACAAAGTCAAATACTGGTTGACGTTCAACGAAATCAATTCGATCATCCACGCGCCATTCATGAGCGGCGGGATCGCCACAGCTCCAGATAAGTTGTCCAAGTCTGATCTGTATCAAGCTGTCCACCATGAATTGGTCGCCAGCGCTTTGGCGACAAAAATCGGCCATGAGATCAACCCCGACTTCCAGATCGGCTGCATGGTCTTGGCGATGCCGACCTATCCGCTGACTGCTCATCCGGACGATGTCATCGCCGCGATGGAAGCGGAACGTCAAAACTATTTCTTCTCGGATGTGCATGTACGCGGCGCCTACCCAGGTTACATGAAACGCTATTTCCGCGAGAACGATATTGTTCTGGATATCACACCGGAAGACGAAGAAATCCTCAAGCACACAGTCGATTTCATCTCTTTCAGCTACTATATGAGCTCGACACAAACAGCAGACGAGTCTAAGAAAGTCAAAGGGGCAGGGAATATCCTCGGCGGAGTAATGAATCCGTATCTGGAGGCTTCCGAATGGGGCTGGCAGATTGATCCGAAAGGCCTGCGCATCGTCTTGAACGACTTCTGGGATCGTTACCAAAAACCATTGTTCATCGTCGAAAACGGTTTGGGCGCAGTCGATCAGCTGGTTGAAGGCGAAGACGGACAAATGACTGTCAACGATGATTATCGCATCAAATACCTGAATGATCACTTGGTGCAAGTTGCTGAAGCGATCGAGGATGGCGTCGAAGTGATGGGCTACACAACCTGGGGCTGCATCGACTTGGTCAGCGCATCGACTGCAGAATTGAAAAAACGCTATGGCTTCATTTATGTCGATCGCCACGATGACGGATCCGGTACTTTGAACCGTTACAAGAAAAAATCATTCAACTGGTACAAAGAAGTCATCGCTACAAATGGCGCAGCTTTGGTGAAGAAATAGGGGGAATTGTCATGTCAGCAGGTAAAGGATTTCCGGAAGGTTTCTTCTGGGGCGGCGCTACAGCCGCCAATCAATTTGAAGGAGGTTGGGGCGCTGATGGGAAAGGTCCGTCGGTCATCGACCAACTGACCTGCTCGCGTGACTTCGCTGAGCGCTTCGCCGGAGTGGGCGATTATCACCCTTCGCACATCGGTATCGATTTTTATCACCGCTACAAGGAAGATATCGCTTTGTTTGCCGAAATGGGTTTCCGGATGTTCCGGATGTCGATCGCTTGGACGCGGATTTTCCCGAAAGGCGATGAGCTGGAACCGAACGAAGCTGGCTTGGCCTTTTACGATGCCGTCTTCGATGAATTGGCGAAATACGGCATCGAACCATTGGTGACGATCTCGCATTTCGAAATGCCGCAATATCTGGTCGACCACTACGGCGGCTGGAAAAACCGCAAGCTGATCGGCTTCTTTGAAAGATACGCAACCACCTTGTTTGAGCGTTATCAGGGGAAAGTCAACTATTGGCTCACCTTCAACGAAATCAACATGGCGACGTTCCTGCCGCAGATCTCGATCGGTTCGAAAGCCGAAGCGGGCGAAAACCAGGAAGAAGTCATGTATCAAGCTTTGCATCACCAATTTGTCGCCAGCGCTTTGGCGACGAAAGCGGCGCGGGCAATCGATCCCGAGAACCGCATCGGCTGCATGATCGCCTATGCACCGGTCTATCCGTTGTCGGCAAAACCGGAAGACGTTTGGTCAGCGCAACGAAAAGAAGAAGAAAAACTGTTCTTCTCAGATGTCCATGCCCGCGGGTATTATCCGCCGAGCAAATTGGCTTACTTCGCCACCAAAGGCATCAACGTTACGTTCAAACAAGGCGACGAGGAAATCTTGGCCGCACATACAGTCGATTTCATTTCCTTCAGCTACTATGCTTCCAGCGCAGCCAGCTTTGCGCAATCCGGCGTGCCGGGTGAAGGCAATGCTTTGATGGGCGAAAAGAATCCATACTTGGCGGAATCGGAATGGGGTTGGCAAGTCGATCCATTGGGACTGCGCGTTGCTCTGAATACGTTCCATGCCCGTTACCAGTTGCCGCTGATGGTGGTCGAAAACGGTTTGGGCGCTGTGGATGAAATCGTCGATGGCAAAATCCATGACGACTACCGCATCTCCTATCTCCGCGACCACGTCAAAGCGATGCGTGATGCAATCGTGCTGGACGGCGTGGATCTTGTCGCCTACACCTCTTGGGGCTGCATCGACCTGGTTTCAGCGGGTACGGGCGAGATGGCGAAACGCTACGGTTACATCTACGTGGACCGCAACAACGACGGTTCAGGCAGCTTGGATCGCTTGAAGAAGGATTCCTTCTACTGGTACCAAAAAGCCATCGCCAGCAATGGCGAAGATTTGGATTAAAACATTAAAAATCCCCTGTACCACGCAAGAGCGTGGTGGCAGGGGATTTTTTTAGTGCTGTCCAGCCGGGAGTTGTCCGATAACGCTTGTTTATCGGACAACTTTATATGATTGATGGGCGCGATTGTCGGATTCTTTAGGGGAATCCGACAACTTGCTTCCAGTAAGGGTCGAACTTGTCGGATTCCTTAAAGGTATCGGACAAGTTGGGCCACGATAAGGATAGAATTGTCCGATAAACCCGACTTATCCGATTTTCTTCAAAAAATACTCCAATACCGACAAGTCCTCCGTCAATTCCGGATGGAAAGCAGTAATCAACACACGGTCGTTTTCGGCCGCGACGATTTTGCCGTCGATGCTTGCAAGCACGCGGACTTCCTTTCCGACGGAGCGGATGTAAGGGGCGCGGATGAAGACGGCTTCCACCGGCTCTGCTATGCCTTCAAAAGGCAGCAGGGCTTCGAAACTATCGACTTGGCGCCCGAAGCCGTTCCGTTCTACCGCGATGTCGATGAAGCCGAGCCGCAATTCTTCTGGAACATGATCGCTGTCCGTGCTGCAAAGGATCAGGCCCGCACAAGTACCGAAAATCGCGGTGCCGGCTGCGTAAAACGCCCGCAACGGTTCCTCGAGATGCTGTTCGCGGATCAAACGGCCGATGGCGGTCGATTCGCCGCCAGGGATAATCAGCCCATCCAAGCCGTCCAGATCGGCGGGCAGCTTGACGGCAGATGCGGTGATACCCAATTTATTCAGAGCTTGCAGGTGCTCTGTGACGGCACCCTGTAAGGCCAATACACCGATTTTTTTCGTCATGCTTACCAGCCTCTTTCTTGCATGCGTTCGGAGGCGTGAAGCGTGCTGATGTCGATCCCTTTCATCGGTTCGCCCAAACCTTTGGACAGTTCGGCTAACAAGGCATAGTCTTCGTAATGGGTTGTCGCACGGACGATGGCACGGGCGAATTTTTCGGGATTTTCGGCTTTGAAGATGCCGGATCCGACGAAGACGCCATCTGCGCCCAAACTCATCATCAAGGCCGCGTCAGCAGGTGTTGCGACACCGCCGGCAGCGAAGTTCACTACAGGAAGTTTCCCGAGCAATTTGATTTCCTTGACCAGTTCGTAAGGAGCACCGATTTCCTTGGCGAACGTCATCAGTTCATCGTCCGATTTTGTGATCAACTGGCGGATTTGGCCGTTGACTTTGCGCATATGGCGTACGGCTTCCACGATATTGCCGGTCCCTGGCTCGCCTTTCGTACGCAGCATTGAAGCTCCTTCACCAATGCGGCGCAAGGCTTCACCCAAGTCACGGCAACCGCAGACGAAAGGAACGGTATAGTCGGATTTCAAAAGGTGGAATTCCTCATCGGCAGGGGTCAGCACTTCGCTCTCGTCGATGTAGTCGACGCTCATCGCCTCAAGGATGCGGGCTTCGGTGATGTGGCCGATGCGGGCTTTCGCCATGACGGGAATGCTGACGGCGTTCATCACTTCCTCGACGATGGTGGGATCCGCCATCCGTGCAACCCCACCGGCTGCGCGGATATCCGAGGGCACGCGCTCCAAAGCCATGACCGCTACGGCACCAGCAGCCTCGGCGATCCTTGCCTGCTCCGCGTTCACGACATCCATGATGACGCCGCCTTTTTGCATTTGGGCCATCCCGCGTTTTACTTTTTCTGAACCGATGATTTTTGTTGTCATAAATGATCCTCCTTGGTTTAAATGATAAAATGATGAAAGAATGCCTAAATCATAATCCCTTTTTCCGGAAACACCTACATCCAATTGGACTGTTTTCGAACCAACCAATTTGGTGTATAATGAGTTAAAACTAGGGAGAGTGAAGGAATGGCGGAGTGGAGACTGGATCAGGATAAGGGCATGCCGCTCTATCAACAGCTTATGCAGCTGATCGAAGAGAAGATAAAAGCCGGCGATTTGGTCCCCGGCCGGGCCTTGCCGGCGGAACGCAAGCTGGCGGAGGAACTGCAGGTCAACCGGTCGACCGTCATCCGGGCACTGGAAGAGCTGACGACGCAAGGGATCCTTATCCGCAAAAGAGGCAGCGGGACGTTCGTGAATCCGAATAAATGGGGGATGCAGACAAGGCCAACCATCAATTGGCGGACTTCCTTGACGCCTGATAATCTTTCGGTGGACACCCCTTATCAAAGGAACGTCAAGCAGCTGTTGGCGCAGCACCGATCGCGCGAAATTCTGGATTTGGGGAATGGGGATTTGCCGAAGGACCTCTTGCCGGAACTGAAGATCCCGGATATTTCGCTGGGGGAAATGTTGCACGGGGAAGCGACCTTCACCAAGGAAAACCGCGGCATCAAGGCAACGAGAGAAAGCGTCCAAAAACACCTGCAGACTGCGTACGGGATGACTGTCCCGCTGGAGGAAATCTTCATCACTTCGGGAACCCAGCAATCCTTATTTTTGATTACGCAAGGGCTGTTGAAGCCAGGCGATGCGATCGGCATCGAGGCTCCTTCCTATTTCTATTCTTTGCGGCTTTTTCAGGCTGCCGGTCTGCGGATCATTCCGATTCCGATGGACGACGAGGGAATGACCATCAAGGGTCTCCGGGAAGCTTCTTTGCAGTATCCTCTCAAGATGATTTTTCTGAACCCGATTTTCCAGAATCCGACAGGTACGGTTATGAGTCCGGAGCGGAAACAGGCCATCCTTGATTATTGTTTGCTGAAGCGCATCCCGATCGTGGAGGATGATGCATACGGAAGCTTTGTTTTTGATGAATCCGTTGATAACCGTCCGTTGAAAAGCTTGGATATAAGGCAACAAGTGCTGTATCTGGGTTCCTTGTCCAAATTTGCCGGCCAGCACATCCGGATTGGCTGGATGGTTGGACCAGCCGCCATTGTCCGGGAATTGGCCGACATCCGCGATCAGATCGACTCCGGATTGAGTTTCTTGCCGCAGCTGTTGGCCGAACATTATTTGGCGAGCGAGATCACTGAACATCTTCCGATCATCGTTACGACTTTGAAAGAGCGCGCCGACAAATTGCAGATGTGGCTAAGAACCAAATATGGGCCGGAAATAAGTTTTGAGCCGGTAAAAGGCGGCTACCATCTTTATTGTCGCTTCGCCAATAAAACCGATGCTGAGATGGATGAACTGCTTCAGGAATTGTTGGAAGATAAAGTGGTGGTGAAGGAAGGCATCCAATTCGGCGACCAAAAAAATGCTGTCCGGTTTAGTTTTGGCCATTTTTCGGAGCGGGATGAAAAGATATGAGTCGGAAAGGAAATCTGTTGCGCAGTTTATTTAATAAAAAAAATACGTTTACAAAACAAATAACACATGATATATTATTCCACGTAAACGTTTACGAAATAGGGGATGCTTTGTGAGTACAATACTAGATGTTGCCGAAAAAGCAAAAGTTTCTATCGCTACAGTCTCCAGAGCCTTAAATAATCAGCCTGGCTGTTCAGAAGAAACAAGAAAAAAAGTTATGAGAATAGCTCAAGAATTGGGTTATGAACCAAACGAAGTCGCCAGAAGCCTAATAAATAAAAAAACGAATACGATAGGTGTTATCATACCTGAGATTTCAAGTCTGTTGAGTTCAGAATTTATCAATGGAATTGATGCTATAGCCAAGCAAGAGAATTCAAACTTGATTGTCACCTATACGAAATCGAATATTGTAAGCACAGAAGAGAATCTAAAGATGCTCCATGAGAAGAGAGTGGATGGCATCATATTCGTCAGTGAAATCCTGCGAAAGGAATACTATGCATATATAAAAAGAAATAATATTCCTTGTGTATTGCTGTCTACGGAATCAGCTGAATATGCGAGTATCCCATATGTAAAAGTTGATGATTATGACGCCTCATATGCAGCCACCAATTATTTGATCGAGATGGGGCATAAAAAAATTGGTTTAATCAGTGGAAGCTCTGCAGACCCAATTGCGGGGAATCCACGAATAGACGGTTACAAAAAAGCAATACTAGAAAATCTTAACCAGGTTGTTGAAGAGAGACAAATTGTATCGGGAAACGGGTTCGGATTCGATGACGGAAGAGATAACTTCATTCAATTAATGAAACAATTTCCTGATTTGACAGCGATATTTTGTGCGAGCGATGAAATGGCTATCGGAGCAATCTCTGCTGCGTATAAATTAGGTATAAGCATACCGGAAGATGTCTCTATTATGGGTTATGATAATTTGAAAATATCTGAGATGTCAGTACCGCCGCTGACAACAACTGCTCAGCCGTTAGTGAAAATGGCTGAAAAGGCAACTGAAATATTGTTCAAAATCATAAATAATAAGGATAGCGATGTGCATTCGATTATAATGCCATATCAAATCATTGAAAGAGAAAGTGTGAAAAATATAAAGTAACAAATTTCCCGATTGACGTAAAAGTTTACCTGGAACGACACGGGAAATTTAGTTTTTGACCGTAACGTAAACGTTTACGTAGCGAAGCGTGTTGTTTTTTAGTATCAACGTAAACGTTTACGTTGCGAAGAAATGATGATGCGTGTGTGTATTGGATGACACGAATGTATTATCACCAATCCTATCAAAAAGGACGGGTCTATCCCGTTAATATGAGAATAATAGAAGGAGAGTTAATGATATGATCAAAATTGGAATTATCGGTTGCGGAGGAATTGCAAACAACAAACATATGCCAGCTTTGGCTAAAGTAGAGGCTGCAGAAATGGTGGCGTTCTGTGACATTATCGAGGAACGGGCAAGCAAGGCGAGAGAGGAATTTGGGACAGATGCTGCAAATGTCTATACGGATTATATGGAGCTTTTAAAAAATGATGAAATTGATGTCATTCATGTCTGCACACCAAATATTTCTCATGCTGAAATCTCAATCGCGGCGATGGAATCCGGTAAACATGTGATGTGTGAAAAACCGATGGCTAAAACTTCGGAAGAAGCAGAAGCTATGATAGCCGCGATGAATCGGACCGGGAAAAAGCTGACGATCGGTTATCAAAATCGATTCAGAAAAGATTCTTCTTATTTGCATAAAATCTGTCAAAAGGGAGAATTGGGAGAGATTTATAACGCTAAAGCGCATGCGATCAGGAGACGGGCGGTTCCTACTTGGGGCGTATTTCTTGACGAGGAAGCGCAAGGCGGCGGCCCTTTGATTGATATCGGAACGCACGCGCTTGATTTAACGTTGTGGATGATGAATAACTATAAACCAAAGTATGTTGTGGGGAATACGTATCATAAATTGGCACAGACGGAGAATGCCGCAAATGCTTTCGGTCCTTGGAATCCAGCTGAATTTACCGTAGAGGATTCCGCTTTCGGCTTTATCGTAATGGAGAACGGAGCAACTATTTATCTGGAATCCAGTTGGGCCTTGAATTCTTTGGATGTAGGGGAAGCTCAAACGACTCTGCACGGTACCAACGGAGGAGCAGACATGAAGGATGGCTTACGCATCAACGGCGAAGCTGATGGCATGATGTACGATAAAACAATGGTGCTGGAGCCAGGTGGAGTAGACTTCTACGACGGATCGGGAGATGATCCGGCCTATCTGGAAGCGAAGCAATGGATTGAAAGCATCCAAAACGATACAGAACCGGTTGTGTCACCTGAACAGGCATTGGTAGTGACTCAAATACTGGAAGCCATTTATCAATCTGCCAAGACCGGAGCGCCAGTGTACATCAATCAACATAAAGAAGAGTTGGGAAAAATACTGGTTTAAAGAGGGGATAATCGAATGAAAGTAACGGTATGGAACGAATATCGGCATGAAAAAACGGATGAGGCTGTAGCAAAAGTCTACCCCAAGGGAATACACGGGCAAATCGAAAGTTTTTTGAAGGAATCAGGTTTTAATGTAAAGACAGCTACACTGGACGAACCGGAGCATGGGTTGACGGAAGCTGTCTTAGCAGAAACCGATGTGCTTGTCTGGTGGGGACACATTGCCCATAACGAAGTAACGGATGAAGTAGTCAACCGCGTCCATGAACATGTCCTGAAAGGAATGGGGCTGGTTGTTTTGCACTCGGCGCATATGTCCAAAATTTTTATGAAATTGATGGGCACAAGCTGCGACCTGAAGTGGCGTGAAGCCGAAGAAAAGGAACGGATTTGGGTAGTGAATCCAAGCCATCCAATCGCTGAGGGGATCGGCGAATACATCGAACTCGAAAAAGAAGAGATGTACGGCGAGCACTTTGATGTTCCGACACCGGATGAATTGATTTTTGTCGGATGGTATGAAGGCGGAAATGTTTTCCGCAGCGGGATGACTTACAGACGCGGTAACGGGAAGATTTTTTATTTTCAGCCGGGGCATGAGACGTACCCGACTTACTACAATAAAGATATCCAACAAGTCATCATAAACGGGATCGATTGGTGTAGAACGTCAAAGCGGGCTTATCCTGCTTATGGAAACAGCCAAGCGTTGGAAGAAATTAAAAATGGGCAGCAACCCGTATAAACAAGAGGATCAATGCTGACAAATCATGAAATGAAGAGAGCGAGGAATCGATATGAAACTAGGTGTATTCACCCCCTTATTTGCAAATTTAAGTTTTGAAGACATGCTGGATAAAGTCCAGCGAGCAGGTTTGAACGCAGTGGAGATCGGAACCGGTGGGAATCCCGGGAACCATCACTGTCCCACAGATGAACTATTGGAAAGTGAAGAGAAGCGAGCAGCGTACTTGGATGAACTGAAAAAAAGGAACTTAACAATCAGTGCATTCAGCTGCCACAGCAACCCGATTTCACCAGATCCTGTAGAGGCAAAGGCGAGCGATGAAATACTAAGAAAAACCATCAGATTGGCTGCGTTGATGGGGGTACCAGTCGTCAATACTTTTTCCGGAACGGCAGGCGACAGTGAAGAGGCAACAGCACCGAATTGGCCGGTCATTCCGTGGCCGGAAGTCTACACCGATATTTATAAATGGCAATGGGAAAATAAGCTTATTCCTTACTGGAAAGAAATCGGAGAAATGGCCAGCGAATATGGCGTCAAGATTGGCATCGAATTGCACGGCGGTTTCCTATGCCACACACCGTATACGCTTTTGAAATTGCGCGAAAATACCTGTGATGCAATCGGCGTGAACCTCGATCCCAGCCATTTGTGGTGGCAAGGGATTGATCCGGTCGGCGCCATTAAGATTCTGGGTGAAGCCGGAGCGATCCATCATTTCCATGCGAAAGACACCTATCTCGATCAGGACAACATCAATATGTATGGTCTGTTGGATATGCAACCGTATGGAGAGGTCAAAACGAGAGCATGGACGTTCCGATCGGTTGGCTGCGGTCACGATCTAAAAGTATGGTCAGATATGATGAGTGCGTTGCGGATGTATGGTTATGACTACGTGGTCAGCATTGAACATGAAGACCCTTTGATGTCCATCGATGAAGGATTGAACAGAGCTGTTACGAATCTGCAATCTGTATTGATTAAAGAGACCCCACACGCTATGTGGTGGGCGTAGAAAAGAGGATTAACGATGAAGAAATTAAAAGTCACGATCATTGGTTACGGAGGCATGGGCAGCTTTCACGCTAAGCTGATTCAGGCAAATCCGGAAGTAGAAGTGCATGGGATATTCGATATTTTGGAAAGTCGGCAACAGGCTGGTGAAGCGGATGGCTATAGTGCCTATGTCAGTCTTGAAGAGGCTTTGGATGATGAAACGGTGGATGCCATATTGATCGCAACTCCGAATGATGTACACAAAGAGATCGCTGTCCAGGCTTTGGAGGCAGGAAAACATGTCATTTGTGAAAAGCCCGTGACACTGAACAGCGAAGAGCTGTCGGAAATAATGCATACCGCAAAGGAACACGAGCGCGTGTTTATGGTCCATCAAAATCGCCGTTGGGACAGTGATTTTCAGATGGTCAAGGCTTTGTACGAGAACCGAAAAATCGGAGAGGTCTTCCACATCGAATCCCGTGTTCAGGGAGCCAATGGTATACCGGGTGACTGGCGCCATCTGAAAGCGCACGGTGGCGGCATGCTCTTGGATTGGGGGGTTCATTTGTTGGATCAGCTTTTGTATATGATCGACAGCCCGTTGGCGAAAGTTGCTGCAGATTTGAGTTACATATTGGGCGATGAAGTGGACGACGGCTTCATCAGCTATCTGACTTTCGAAAATGGCGTAACCGCCCTTGTAGAAGTCGGGACGACCAATTATATCAAACTCCCGCGTTGGTACATAAAAGGGACAAAAGGATCAGCGGTGATAGAAGATTGGGATCTAAAAGGAAAAATCGTGAAGCAGAGTGGAATTGAACTTGTGGCAGCACCCAAACCGATAAAAGCTGGCCAAGGGCTGACCAAAACGATGGCTCCGCCTTCCGAAGAGGCGATCATAAAAGAAAAATTTGAAAAAGTGTCAACTCAAATGGATCCGTTCTATACGAATTTCGCTAAAGTCGTCAGAGGCGAGTCGGAACCTATCGTCAAAAATGAAGAAGTTCTTCAATTGATGAAAATCATTGAATCCATTTTTGAGGCAGCGGAGACAGGACAAGTTATTGACGTACGGGAACACAGCTACAGCCGTTAAAAACAGCTGGACCGTTGCATTCATATTTTGAAAATGTGAGCAATTAAGCATCGTAAACGGTGAAAAAGTTTTGATTTGGAGGCACTACGAGATGCAGAAAAAAGTATTGGGAATAGATTTGGGTGGAACTTCAGTGAAGTTGGCCATACTATCCAAAGAAGGGGAAGTGCTCCAAAAATGGAGTATCCCGACAGACAACAGTGACGGCGGGGTTAAAATTGTGCCGGGAATTATCGAATCCATCAAACATCATTTGGACTTATACCGACTCACTTCTGAAGACTTTTTGGGCATAGGCATGGGTTCTCCTGGTGCAGTCAACAGAAGCGAAGGGACCGTTACGGGAGCATTTAACCTGAATTGGAGAGATGTGCAACCGGTAAGGGAGACAATGGAACAAGAAACGGGCATACCATTTATCATCGACAATGATGCCAATGTAGCTGCGCTGGGAGAAAAATGGCGTGGTGCGGGCGAGGACAATCAGGATGTCGTTTTTATCACCTTAGGGACAGGCGTCGGCGGAGGGATCATTGCTGAGGGCCAACTGATCCACGGAACAGCCGGCTCGGGCGGAGAAATCGGGCATATGACGGTTGATCCTGATGGTTTTGACTGCACTTGCGGGAAAAGGGGCTGTTTGGAGACCGTTGCCAGCGCTACCGGGGTCGTTAAGCTAGCGCGCAAACATGCAGAAGAATATGCCGGAGATTCAACCTTAAAAAATCTGATCGACGATGGCCAGGAAATCACTTCAAAAATGATTTTCGATTTCGCTAAAGATGACGATGGATTAGCGGTTATCGTTGTGGATCGCTTTGCCTATTTCTTAGGTCTGGCATGCAGCCATATCGGTAATCTGTTGAATCCGGCTTCCATCATCATCGGTGGCGGCGTTTCTGCTGCAGGGGAATTCTTGCTTGAAAAAGTCAATAAATACTATTTGGGATTTGCTTTCCCGAATGTACAGCAATCGACTAAATTGAAGCTTGCAGAATTGGGGAACGATGCTGGAATTATCGGGGCCTGTTATTTAGCAGTGGCTCATGCGAGTAATAATTAATAACTTGCTTTATTTTCAGATTAGAAATGCCATTTTAATGGAAAAGAGTGGCTCCAAATCATTCGAACTGATTTGGAGCCACTCTTATTTGTGTTGTTACTGGTGGCCATCCCATTCGGAATGGAAATCCTTGAGGAACTGTTCCATCCGCTCATGGCGGGAGAGTGCCTTTTGCTTGCCGGCTTCCGTGTGCATGCCATCCTTCAGCAGGAGTAGTTTTTCGTGGAAGTGGCCAATCGTATCGCTGTTCGGATCCTCACTGTGATCGGGATCATAGAGGGGCCGGTCTTTGTGCCCGCCATATGCAAAAGCGCGGGCGATGCCGATTGCGCCGATCGCATCCAGGCGATCAGCATCCTGCACGATCCGGCCTTCGATCGTTTCCAGCACGTGCTTGTTTTTCCCTTGCTTGAAGGAAAGGTTGTTCACGATGTAGATGACCTGCTCGATGACGGAGTCGCTCAGCTCGAAAGGTGTGAGGATGTCGGTGATGATAGCTTCGCGGTCGGAATCGGTATAGCCGAATTTATGGTCGGCGACATCATGCAAAAGGGCCGCCAAGCCGATGATGAGGCGATCACCTTTGCCTTCCGATTCGGCGATGTCTATGGATGTGTTGTAGACCCGCAACGTATGCCACCAATCATGCCCCGTTGCTTCGTTCCTCAGCTTGTCCGCGACGATGTGTTTCACATCTTCGATAATGATTTCATTGCGCATCTTGAAGCACCTCTTTCTTGATTCTGTTGGGATTCCATTAGGTTTCTTACAGTTTTGAAATGAGCAGTTTCCGGAATTTGTGCCGATCCGCATCCGTGAATGGTTTCGGACCTTTTGTGCGTTTGCCGCTTTTGCGGACCATGGCGCTCATATAGCGGTCCTCAAGCAGCCGTTCCATATTGCTGTTGTCGTAGGCGAACCCCTTGTGATGGAGGACGATGAGCCCCTTCGGCAAAGCAAGGGAGGCCAAACCGTAGTCCTGCGTTACCAGCAGATCGCCTCTTTTTGCGAGCTGGATGATTTTGAAGTCGGCTGCGTCCGCACCGGAATCGACGTAGACCGTCTTCACTCCGGACGGTTGAGGCGCATTGGAAAAGTGGGCAAAGCTGGTGACGATTGTGACCGGTATGTCGCGTTTGATGGCTTCTTCGATGATGATGTCTTTTACGGGACAAGCATCCCCGTCGATTAGTATATTCATATGGCGCCTCGATTCTGTTTCTTTCTGATTCCATTTTACCAAAAAACGGCGCGGAATTCGCTATGATGTGTGTGTCTGGTCGTAAAATTGAAAGAAATGTTACCGGCAACTCCGGCCAAGCGCTGTTTACCGGACTTAAGGGTAAAATATGGCGGCCAGCTCCGATTAGTGGGGGCTGGCCGGAGGAGGGGAAACCTTTGCATCCTCAGCTACGACGAAGACTTGTCTCACCGGAGGACAGAACCAACGCCAACCGAGCGCGCAAAAAAACCGGCAGCCCGGAAATATTCCGGACCGCCGGCTAGGCTTTCAAACATTCTTGAATCAGTTCAAGCCCAGGATGGACTCGACGCTCTTCTGCATGTCGTTGGAAGCGACAACCGTGTTGTGGCGAACTTCCGCATGCAATAATTCTTCGATGGCTGCTGGGAAAGCGACGCCGCTCAATTCTCTCAGACGGTCCAACATTTCTTCCATGGAATCATCCGAAAACTCAGGGTCGATGGCAGTCAGGACGGCTTGCGGGAATTTATACGGGCTGGCAGTCGATGCGATGATGATCGGTGTGTGATCATCGGTTTCGGCTACATAAGTGTTTGCGACATGCGCCGCCACAGCTGTATGCGGGTCGATGACATAGCCATCAGCATGATAAAGTGCAGCAATCTGTGCCGCCACTTCTTCTTCAGTCGCGTAGTCCGCATAGAAATCCTTCGCTTTTTCTTTCATTGCTTCCGTCACTTCGTAGCGACCGATTTCCTTCAATTGATCCATGAAAGTTTGGACTGCTTCCGTACTTTCGTCGGCCATCAGGTACAACAGACGCTCCAAGTTGCTGGAGACCAGGATATCCATGGATGGGGAAGTCGTCAAAATGAAGTCGCGGTTGCGATCATATGCGCCGGTATCGAAGAAATCGACCAAGACTTTGTTCTCGTTTGAAGCGATGATCAGTTTTTGGATCGGCAAGCCCATTTGCTTAGCGAAGTAGGCAGCCAAGATGTTCCCGAAGTTGCCGGTAGGAACTACGACGTTCATCGGCTCTCCGGCAGCGATGGCACCTTGTTTCACCATTTGGCCGTAAGCGTAGACGTAATAGACCACTTGCGGAATCAGACGGCCAATGTTGATGGAGTTCGCAGAAGAGAATTGGAATCCTGCTGCGTCCAAACGTGCCGCCAAGTCTGCGTTTCCGAACATGTTTTTGACGTTCGTCTGTGCGTCATCGAAGTTTCCGTCGATGGCCACAACAAAGGTGTTGGCGCCTTTTTGTGTCACCATCTGTTTTTCCTGGATGGCGCTGACGCCGTTCTTAGGATAGAACACGATGATGCGTGTGTTCGGCACATCAGCGAATCCGTCAAGCGCCGCTTTTCCGGTGTCACCAGAAGTCGCCGTCAGGATCACGATTTCTTTCGTGCTGCCGTTCTTTTTGGCGGAAGTCGTCATCAAGTAAGGCAGGATCGAAAGGGCCATGTCTTTGAAGGCGATGGTCGGTCCGTGGAACAATTCCAGATAGTGGTTTCCGCCGGCTTTCACTAACGGAACGATGCTGGAGTCATCAAATTTGTCGTCGTAGGCTGCATTGACGCAATGTTTCAATTCTTCCTCAGTGAAGTCGTCGAAGAATTTCTTCATCACATCGTAAGCTAATTCTTGATAAGTCATGTCGGGCAGGCGATCCAATGCGATGTCCAAAGCCGGAATGTGATCGGGCACGTACAATCCGCCGTCTGGCGCTATCCCTTGTAATATTGCTTGTGAAGCCGTCAGTGTTTTTTCTGCATTTCGTGTGCTATGATAGGTCGTCACGGATTCAGTCTCCTCTACATTATTCTCATTTTTAAATTAAAAATTTCTCATAAAGAGTATGCCACATTTTTGTTGAAAACTCAATAACATATCGAAATGCGCGTTTTTCTGACGCTCTTTTTTATGAAAAAACTCCCCTGTCAAAATCAAATGACGGGGAGTGATTGTGTGCGGTCAAAAACAGTTCAAGGGCGCTCAACGATCATGGCGATGCCCATTCCGCCACCGATGCAAAGGGAGGCGAGTCCGAGCTTCGTATCAGTCCGTTCCAACGCATGCAGCAGAGTCACCAGAATGCGAGATCCGGATGCGCCGATGGGATGTCCCAAGGCGATGGCGCCGCCGCTGATATTGATTTTTTCCTCAGGCAAGCCCAAATCCCTGATTACGGCGATGCTCTGGGAGGCGAACGCTTCGTTCAATTCGAAAAGGTCGATGTCATCTGCAAGCAATCCGGTTTTGGACAATACTTGCTTGATGGCATAATAAGGCGCGTATCCCATGATGGCAGGATCGATCCCTGTTTCGGCATAACCTTTGATTGTGGCCAGATAGGGGATGCCTTTCGCTTCGGCCTCCGACTTCGGCATCAGCACCAAGGCTGCCGCTCCGTCATTGATTCCGGATGCGTTTCCGGCAGTTACCGTACCGTTCTTTTGGAAGGCCGGCCTTAATTTGCCCAAGCTTTCGATAGTAGCGTCTTTGCGGAGGTATTCATCCTCGGCAAAGACCTTCTGCTGGTTCTTGCGGTCTATGAGGATGATAGGCGCAATCTCTTGATTGAAGTAGCCGGCTGCTTGAGCAGCGGCCGCTTTTTGTTGCGAATGCAGCGCGAAAGCGTCCTGCTCTTCACGGCTCACTTGGAATCTTTCCGCCACCGTTTCGGCGGTGATGCCCATATGCTGCTGATCGAACGCATCCGTCAGGCCGTCGTGCACGAGACTGTCGATGGCATTGATATCGCCGAGTTTGCTTCCCCAACGTTGGTTCGGCAAGAGATAAGGTGCTTGCGACATGCTTTCGGTGCCTCCAACGACTACAGTTCTGGCATCGCCGAGACGGATAGCTTGGCTCGCCAGGATGATTGCTTTCAATCCGGAGCCGCAGACTTCGTTTATCGTCATGGCTGTTTTTTCATAGGGGATCCCGGCAGCAACAGCGATTTGCCGTGCCGTGTTCTGGCCGATGCCTGCCTGCAGGACGTTCCCGAAAATGACGGAATCCACTTCATCGGGGGATAAGCCGGCGCGATTCAACGCAGCTTCTGTGGCCGTTTTCCCCAGCTCCACTGCGTTACAATTTTTGAGGCTGCCTCCGAATGAACCGATGGGGGTTCTGGCAGCACTGACAATTACGACTTCTTCCATTGAATGTCTCCTTTTTGCGTTCATTGATGTGGAAAGCTGTTCCTCCACACGGTGTATCTCTTATTTTACGATAATCAGTGCACTTTAGCATATAAGAATTAGTAAAGAATTACAAACAGAACGCAATTTTCAAATATCAGATTTCTAAGATATCCTTAATTTGGATGGCCCGAGGTTGTTTTTTTGTGCGGTCTGGTCTATCATTTGGGATGAGAGGCATCAAAAATGTTATATATATGAACAATAAGGGGTAATTGATGTGAAGATTGGGATAGATAAGATTGGCTTTTATGCGCCGCACTTCTTTGTGGATATGGAAAAATTGGCGGAGGCCAGGGGGGTCGATCCGGCCAAGTACACGATCGGCATCGGGCAAGAAAAGATGGCTGTCGCGCCCATCACGCAGGATGCCGTTACGTTAGCCGCTAATGCCGCATTGCGTATCATTGATAAAGAGGATCTGGAGAAAATCGACTTGGTCATTTTCGGAACGGAATCGGGCATCGACAATTCGAAATCAGGTGCCGTCTACGTCCATGATCTGCTTGGAATTCAGGAACATGCCCGTTGCATCGAATTGAAGCAGGCGTGCTACGGAGCGACTGCCGGCATCCAACTGGCAAAAGGGCATATCGCTTTGAATCCGGAAAGCCGTGTATTGGTGCTCGGTTCGGACATTTCCCGCTATGGAATCGGTAAGGCTGGCGAAGTGACGCAAGGTGCTGGTGCAGTCGCCATGATCATCAGCGCGGAACCGCGCATCCTCGCGCTGGAGAACGAAAGCAGCTATCTGACCGCCGATGTGATGGATTTTTGGAGACCCATCTACTCGGAAACGGCTTTTGTCGACGGTAAATATTCAAATGAGCAGTACATTTCGTTCTTCGTGAACGTTTGGGAAGACTTCAAAGCGAAATACGGCGCCACATTGGCTGACTTCGAAGCCATCTGTTTCCATCTGCCTTACACGAAAATGGGCATGAAAGCTCTGCGCGAAGTGCTGGATCAAGGTTCCGAAGAAGACCGTGATCGTCTTTCAGCGCATTACCGGACAAGCACTGTCTACAACAAAATCGTCGGAAATATTTATACGGGATCCTTGTATCTGAGTCTGCTGTCCCTGCTGGAACTTTCCGATGACCTGAAGGCGGGCGATAAAATCGGACTCTTCAGTTACGGCTCCGGAGCGGTCGGTGAGTTCTTCTCGGCCACGCTTCAAGAAGGGTTCAAAGCGGTTTTGACCGCGGCTGAGCACGGGAAAATGTTCGCGGGACGGACAGAAGTGAGCGTCAAAGAATATGAAGAGATCTTTTCTCGTGTTTTGCCGATTGATGGTTCAAGCATCGAATTAGATGTGGATGCAGATCCTGCGACTATCTGTATTGAAGGAATGGAAAACAACAAACGCATTTATCAGAACAAAAGCAGATGATCGCATAAATGAGGACAGCACACCGTCAGCCAGATAACTGGTGGACGGTGTGCTGTTTTTGATTTTTAATGGTTCTGGCGGCCGGCACCTCCGGCCAAGCCGGCCTTGGCCGGAGGAGAAACGAATTTCGGCCTTGTATTCCGGTGAGGCCGCCGTGACCGGAGAATAAAACAAAATCCGGTACCTCTACTCCGGCGAGGCGAGCCTCACCGGAGGAAAAACGGGAATCCAGCCCGGCAGCTCGCTCTGGAACCCTCCGCCATCGATCTTGTTGTGACTCAATCGACTGCATCCGCACCGCGGATTTGCGTCAAAAGTGCTTGCGCCGTCGCCAGGTTCATATTTTTTTCGCCTTTAAGCCGCTCTGAAAGCTGTTCGATTTCTTTACCGACCGCGCCAGCGCTGATTGCCAAGGAACGCGAATGCAGACCCATATGTCCTTTTTGGATGCCTTCCGTCACGAGCGCTTTGATGGCGGAGAAATTTTGCGCCAGTCCGACCGATGCGATGATGGACTCCAGTTCGGATGCCGAACGGTAGCCGAGAATTTCTTTCGTCATTTTCGCAGCAGGGTGGAAGTTGATGGATCCGCCCACAGCTCCGATCGGCAACGGCAACGTCAGACTTCCAATCAGATCCCCGTTTTCGGCTTTTTTCCAGGTTGTCAGCGAACGATACTGTCCGCTGCGAGAGGCATAGGCATGTGCTCCCGCAGAAATGGCGCGCCAGTCGTTTCCGGATGCCAGCACAATGGCGTCGATACCGTTCATGATGCCTTTGTTATTGGTGACGGCGCGATAAGGATCGACGTAGGCAAACTGATAGGCTTCAATCAGTCGGTCGCGCACTTCATCACCGGAAAGGCTCCCTCTGCCCAAGAGACTTGAAGGTATCCGGCATTCGGCGGTCGCCAAGCAGTCGGTCGCGTAATTGGTCAGGATTCCCATCAAAGCTTCGCCGCCGGTCAAACGCTCCAAGTAAGGGATGACGCCTTCCATCATCGTATTGATGATGTTGGCCCCCATCGCCTCCAACGTCTCGACATGGAGATGGACGACAAGAAACGCCGGAATCCCTTCATCGGGAACGGCGGCCAAACACCTTACGCTGACGCGACGGGCACCGCCACCACGTTTCACGATGGAAGGATGGGCAGCATTGGCCGTCTCCAGGATTTCATCCTGATGCGAAAGGATAAGTTGTTCAGCAGCATCACTGGCGGGGACATTTTTTAAGGCAACCTGGCCGATCATGACCCGTTTCTGGATTGTCGTCCGGAATCCGCCCGCCTTGGCGATGATTTTCGCGCCCGCGCTGGCTGCAGCGATGACGGAAGGCTCTTCAATGGCCATCGGGACGGCATAGTCTTTTCCGTCAATCAAAAAGTTCAAGGCGACACCGTAAGGTAAATCATAGGTGCTCAATTGATTTTCGATCATGTTGTCGGCGATTTCCTGGGGCAAGCTTAATCCTTCATGAAGCTTGGCTGTCGCTTCTTCATTCAGGAGGCCGGCCGCGTGTAAGGCAGTGATCCTTTCGGCTGGGGTTTTATCGTAAAATTTCTGAAGATGTTTGGATTCCATTTTATGCTGCTCCTTTTCCCGAGTGTTTTTGCGTGTAATCGGTGTCTGTTTCCTATAATCTTATCATAGAACCATCCTGATGGCATCAGCCTTCAAGCGACTCGCCTCCAACGGGAAAGAATCCGACCAATGGCCGATGCTTGGCTGGTGCACGGGCGTGTATACTGAATGTATAAAGAGAAAGCGAGGGATCGCATTGGATACGATCAGCTATTATATCAAAGAAATCATTAACGCAACCGGAAAAGGCTTGAAGGGGTATCTCATATCCGCCATCAAATTGGCTGCCATCAGCTTTGTTCTGCTGTGCATCGGATTTCTGTACTTCGGCATCGACTTTTGGTTCCTGAAGGCGCTGGGAATCGCGGTTTTCGATCTTATCCCGATTCTGGGGAGTGGGATGGTGATGATCCCTTGGGCGGTGATCCATCTGCTGCTCGGGAACACAACGTTGGCTTGGCAAATCGGACTGCTGTACATCATCCTTGTGGTCGTCCGTCAGATTGCGGAGCCGTTCATTACCGGCAAGGAACTCGGTATCCGGCCGCTGTACACATTTTTGGCGACCGTCATCTGCATTCTGTTGTTCGGGCCAATCGGAGCCGTTCTGGGTGCAGTGGTCGCGGTCGTGATCAAAGCCATTTTGGAAGTTTCGAGTGTCAGCCGAAACAATTATGATAAACATCGTCGCTGAAAAGAGACAACATTTCACAAGCGCGGGAGAAGTTGACTTCTTCCGTGCCTTTTTATTTTTTCGCGCCCTTGCAGACTGGACCTATCCCCGCCTTTCTGACGAAAAAAAATAAGCAAAGAGGCACGAATTATCTTGACCTGAAGGGGTCTATGCCTTAAGCTATGACTTAATGAGAATGGTTCTCAATTAGTGCAGAGAAATTACTATTGCTGAAGAAATGGAGGGGACGATTTTGACGAATCTAAAAGACTTGCCGATTGGCGTGACTGCGATTGTGAACAAGATAACAGGACAAGGCGCTACCCGCAGAAGATTGATGGATATGGGGATCACGAAGGGCACTGGCATTTATGTCAGAAAAGTCGCTCCATTAGGCGATCCGATCCAAGTGATGGTGCGCGGATATGAATTGTCGATACGCAAAAAAGATGCCGAGATGATCGAAGTTACGTTCGGGGAGGAAAAATGATGGGGAAAACCATAGCGTTGGTCGGAAATCCTAATAGCGGGAAAACGACCTTATTCAACCATTTGACAGGTTCCACCCAACGCGTCGGCAACTGGCCGGGGGTGACGGTCGAACAGAAATCTGGCACCTTGTTGCATGACGGCGAAACGCAGGTCATCGATCTGCCGGGCATCTATTCGCTTTCCCCGTACACAATCGAGGAAATCGTCACGCGCGATTATCTGACGCTGGATGCACCGGATCTGATCATCAATATCGTCGATGCCTCCAATCTGGAGCGGAATCTTTACCTGACTACCCAATTGATGGAATTGCATCTCCCGATTGTCGTTGTTCTCAATATGATGGACATCGTCGAGAAACGGGGCGATCAGCTCGACGTCGCCGGTTTGTCGCGCGCATTCGGATTGCCGTTCGTAACGATTTCGGCACTGAAGGAAAGCGGATTGGAAGAGTTGTTCAAGGCCATCGCTGAACCTATATCAGTAGCAGAACCGATTACATACAGTATCGTTGTGGAAAGCATCCTTGATACGATCGAAGAAATTCTTGCGCCATTGGTTCCGAAAAAATTACGTTGCTACTACAGCATTAAGCTTTTCGAAAGGGACAGACAAACTGCTGGAAAACTTACGATTCCCGAAGAAGGCCAAGCTGTCATGGAAGGTCTGCTCAGCCGTTATGAAAAGGAATTGGACGACGACTCCGAAGCAATCCTGATTAACGAACGCTATAAATTTGTGACGAAAATTACGCGCCAAGTGCTCGTGAAAAATAGCGAAAAAGCCTCCTTCTCAGTCGTGATCGATCATATCGTAACGAACCGCTGGCTTGGGTTGCCTATTTTCGTCCTGATTATGTATGCGGTCTACTACTTCGCCATCACAACTGTGGGGACGTGGGGGACTGACTGGGTAAACGATGTGTTGTTCGGAAGCATCGTTCCCGAGGCTGTGCAAACGTTCTTCGACAGCATCGCCATCCATCCCGCAGTCAGCAGCCTTGTGATCGACGGCGCCATCGGAGGGGTGGGTGCAGTTCTTGGCTTCCTGCCGCAGATGGCCGCCTTGTTCCTCTGCTTGACCTTGCTGGAGGACAGCGGGTATATGGCCCGCGTCGCCTTCGTGATGGACAGGGTTTTCCGCGGCTTCGGGCTTTCGGGTAAATCGTTCATTCCCTTGCTGATCGGTTCCGGTTGCTCGGTTCCGGGCATCCAGGCTTCCCGCACAATCGAAAATCTACAGGACCGCCGTATGACGATCCTGACAACTTCCTTCATTCCCTGTGGCGCGAAACTTCCGGTCATCGCCCTGATCGCCAACGCCATCTTCGGCGGCGCATCCTGGGTTGCCTTGTCGATGTACCTGCTGGGGATCGCGACTGTCATCTTCTCCGGTGTGCTGCTGCGTAAGACAGCGATCTTTTCCGGGGAGGCATCGCCATTCGTCATGGAGTTGCCGATGTACCACTGGCCACAGTGGAAAAGCATTTTCCGCGCGGTAGGAGCCCGTTGTTTGGCTTTCGTCAAAAATGCGGGAACTGTCATCTTCCTCAGCTCCAGCTTCATTTGGTTTTTATCTTCCTTCAACTGGCAGCTTCGAATGACGGTTGAAAGTGACCAAAGCATCCTGGCCAAAATCGGCAGTGCAGTAGCTATATTCTTCGCGCCGTTGGGCTTCGGCTCTTGGCAAGCGACGGTGGCGACCATCCAAGGATTAATCGCGAAGGAAAATGTTGTCGGTACATTTGGTGTATTGATGAACACAACCGGTTCGGAGGCGGAGGTAGCTGCCGCATTCAGCACACTGTTCAACCCGGTGAGCGCAGTAGCCTTCCTTGTGTTCAATATGATCTGCATGCCTTGTTTCGCGGCTGTCGGAGCGATGCGCACCGAATTCGGCAGCGCTAAATGGACGCTTTTCGGCGTCTTGTATCAAACTACTTTGGCTTATGTCTTGGCCTTCATCATCAATCAGCTCGGATCCGTCATCGTGTTGGGTGCACCTTTTGGGGCGGGAGCCAGCATAGCGGCTGCAGCAACGGCAATATTGGTGTTCTTGGTCGTCAGACCCGCGCCTAAAAAAGCTTCACCAATGTGGGGAAGCTTAGCGAAACCGATGATCAAATAGAAAGAGGAGGCGTAAGTGATGAATGTTCAATCTTGGATCGTTTTGTTGTTGTTTATGACCTTGATGGGGTACATTTTATTCCGTCAAATCCGTTTGATCGCGAGCGGCAGAAAGAAATGCAACGCCTGCACGGTAACGGTTTGTCCGATGAATGAACCTGCTGCTCCGGTAGAATCGGAGGCGGATTGCATTGCCGGCACCACAATGATGGCACAATTTGGTGTTGTGAAAGAGAGCGCGCCGACAGAAAAACACTGCCCAACATCCCAAATCATCAAATAATATAAATGAACAGCAAAAAAAGTCGGTGGCTCAATCGTTTTTGATTGGGTCACCGACTTTTTATCTGGAGAAAAGAGTGGAATCTCATCCTCCATCAACAGATTTCAATCAAAAAGATGGCATGTTATAATATTCCATATTGTCCTAAGCTTTTTGTTGTGGATAAAGGCTTCATGAGGAAACGAACGGAATCGGAAAGGGCGTACAAAATAGATGAATTATTGCATGGAATGCGGAACAGAACTGGAAGCGAAACATCTGGAAAATGAAGGGAACATCCCTTATTGCAACAGTTGCGAGGGATATCGATTCCCTGTGTTCAACACGACTGTCAGCATGGTCATTTTGAACAAGGAACAGAATAAAATTTTGTTGATCAAGCAGTACGGTGGGGCAGATTATATTCTCTGTGCGGGATACGTCAATAAGGGCGAAGATGCGGAGCAGGCAGCGGCTCGTGAAATCGCCGAAGAACTCGGACTGCAAACGGTCGGATTGCGCTACAACAATAGCGAATATTTTGAAAAAAACAACACACTGATGCTGAATTTTTCCTGTATCGTCGCGAGCGAACGCCTCGATGGCATGACGGATGAAGTGGATCAGGCGGAATGGTTTTCCATCGAAGCTGCAAAAGCCAACATCAAAAAAGGCAGTTTGGCTCAGCGCTTCCTGGAAAACTATTTGGAAAAAAGCCACGGGCTGGAGCCGTGTACTGTTTTGAAGGATTCCTAAGCAGCATTGTTCAGAAATTAATTTGGTATAGACAAAAAAAGTTTCGGTTTTGAATGTCAAAACCGAAACTTTTTTTGTCTAAAGGTAAATTTTGATTTGGTGATTATTCAGCGACTTTTTCAGTTGCTTCTGCTGAAGCTTCGTCCTCGTCTACTGTTTCTGTGGCAGGCGCTGCTAAGATGGCGACTGCTGCTTCTGGATCTGTAAGGACCGAAACACCGGCATCGACTTTGATATCGGCAACCGTCAGGGTATCGCCGATGTTCATTTCATTAACAGCGATTTGGAATTCGGTAGGGACATGGGCAGCGTCCGTTTCAATCTCCAATTCGTTCAAAGTTTGGGTCAGGACGCCTTCTTTGAGGTCTTCGCTGCCGACTAAATGGATCGCAACGGTCATCGTCAATTTTTGACCTTTTGTAAGAGCCTGTAGTGCAACGTTTTGGATTTGGTTCTTGAGGGCAGCTTGTTGGATATCCTTCACGATGACTTGCATCGTTTTTCCATCAGACATACTGACTTCGAAGATCGCATTTTTACCTAATTGCTTGAGCACTTCGTCAAATTCTTTTGCATCAAGTAATACTGGAGTGGCTTCAACATCTTTACCATAGATGACTGCAGTGAGTTTCTTGTCCGATCGTGCACGCTTTGCTGCAGATGAGCCAACCTTTTCGCGTTTCTCTACTTGTAATTTCATATGTTTTCCTCCTGGAAGTATACCTGTACTGGCTTGGATTTGAGCTGGCTATAAAAAATATAACGTCAGCAAATAGATAGTACTTCTATACCTTACCGCAAATCCACTGAGATAGCTAACGATAAGCCTTATGACTTGTCCGGACCGTGGTTCATCACGTAAGGACTCATCCCTCGAAAACGTTGCTATATAGAGAAAGTTTGTATGTACGGAGATGATTTCCGGACAGACAAACTTTATCAGTTTTTATGACTATTGTGCATACAAGTAAGTCATTACGGCCGATCCGATTTCCTCAAATACTGGAGTTGCGTCATCGGTCGCGTTTAGCCAACCATCTGTCAGGACGGCTGCGATATAATTCTGGCCGTCCATTGACAGGATGCCTGCATCGTGGGATACGTCATCCAACAAGCCGGTTTTGTGTGCAAAAGTCACATCCGAGCTAAGACCAGTGTTCAGTGCGTAGACGAGTTGTTGGTTGCCCAAGAGTCCAAGAAAATATTTAGTGCTGGCTTCTGAAAGCAATTCACCTTCCAAAAGGCGCTCCAACAGGAAGGCTACTTCGGCTGGAGTTGTTTCTAGGTCCCCGTTGTAATAAATGCCGTCATACTCCAGGTAAGGGTTAAAACTTGTGGAAACGAATCCTTGCTCATGGATGAAGGTTTCGATGTTCTCCCAGCCAATCAGGTGTGCAAGTTCTTTTGCGGGTTCATTTGCTGAAACTGTGATGGTACTGGTCAGATAATCATCGATTGTCGCCCCGTCTGCCATCTGGTCCTGCAAGGAAAGCAATCCGGTATCGACTTGTTCCAGGATGGCGTATGTCAGAAATAATTTGTAGAGGCTCGCGCTTGTGAAGATGCGGGATTCGTTGGTCGTAATAACTTCTCCCGACTGCTCATTGATGAGGACAAAACCAAGCTGATCAGGATAAGCTGCATTCAACTCATCCAATTCTGCTGCTAAATCCTCGCCTGAAGCGGATAAAATGGTGCTGCTCTGGAGAATAGCATTCGCTTCCGCAATGCTGGTCTCATCCGCCTCCTGCATTTCATCAGCCTCATACGCCACATCGGTCATCAGGGTATGGGCTGATACGGAATTCTCCCCTTCTTGGGATTTTTTCAGGTCCCACAGTAGGATTGTGACGCTGCCCAGAAGAAACACGGTGGATAGGAAAAGTGCATATTTTTTCTTTAGTTTTTTTCTTTTTTTCATATCAGTTCCCTCATCTTGGTCTAATTTCTGGCATTGACCGGAAAGAGCGGGTGGTTAGCCTCATTTCCGGATTAATCGGTAGGTGCAGAGTGATTAATTCACGGATGCACCGGATCCAGGCATGAAATTGCCACCTATACCGCCCATTTGTCCGCCGCTCGCTTCGGTTGTCGCGCTGACATCAACAGTGGCTGAACCGCCGCTGAAGGACGTATCTTCATAGATGCCGGTAGGGGAGTCACCGGATACTTTTCCGCCGGTTGTGATTGTGTACGCAGAGCCATTGACCAGTTCAGGACTGGAGAATACAAGTGACTGTCCTGTTTTTGAAGCTTCAAAGGTCAAGATGACTTCTCCATCCGGACCGGTGATTTGGATGGCTTCATCCGCAGCCAATGGGATTGAGGATGTGAACAGGAAGCTTTGTGCTGAGGTCGAAGAAGGGCTCTGCGTCATGCCGGAGCTGCCGACCCCAATCAGGGTACCACCATTCATGTTGAACGTGCTGTCGTAATCCAAGGTACCGTTCATGCTGTCGGTTGGGCCGTTGACGACCACGGTACCATCGTTCATTTCGATGCTGCCGTTGCTGTCAAGTCCATCGCCGCTAGCGTTCACCACAAGCGTTCCGCCGTTGATGGTCAAGAGTCCTGCTCCTTCTGCAGTCGAGGTGAACGTATTTTCGCCAGGGCGTCCGCTGACGGCTGATGCATCGTTCCCGCCTGCTGCGTTGATGCCATCATCTGTTGCTGTTAAGGTGATTTTTCCGCCATTCAGAATGATTTTGGTCGCTTCGATACCTTCGTAACTTTGATTGATATTAATCGTTCCGTCATCGATTGTCAAGGTGTTATCGGCATGGATACCATCATCCCCGGAAGCAATCGTGAAGTCTCCGCCTGTGATTTGGATCGTATCATTGGTATGGAGTGCATCATCGGATGTGTCCAATACGAATGTACCGCCGGAAATCGCTAACGACCCTGTCGCTTTCAAACCTTTGGCACTGGTTGTTTCCTCGGTGGTAGTGGTGGTCGCTTCTGCAGCAGGTGCTCCCCATGTTCCCCATGCTTCGCTTGTTGTGCTGCTGTTCGCGCTGCCACCGCCGGTTGTGATCGTAAAGTCGCCACCAAGTATCTGCAGATTGGTTGCGGCTTGGATGCCGTCCGCGGCTGCAGTGATCGTAAAGGTGCCTGATTCGATCGTCAAAATTCCTTTGCCTTCTTCTTCCTCGTTAGTCGACTGCAGTCCGTCGCCGCCAGCATCGATCGTGAAAGTACCGGAGCTGATGAAGAGCGAATCGCGTCCTTTAATGGCGTCGCCGACAGAAGTGATGTCATAGGTTCCTTCTGCGATGGTCACATCATCCTTCCCTTTGATGGCATGAGCATAGTTGGCATCGATGACCAACGTTCCCGTTCCGTTCAGGATCAGATCGGATTTGCTGAACAAAGTCGCGTCCGGCTCGTCTTCACTGTCTTCAAAGGTATAAATTTCTCCGTCGCTTAAAGTATTGGTCGTGCCTTCAGCCAAAGTGATGGTCGCGGAGTTGGCGCTTTTCACATAGATGGCAGCTCCTGTGGAATTCGTGATGGTAGCCCCGTCGAGGACGATCTGGACATCGGCCTCATCGACTGTTTCGACACGGACTTGGCCTTCGCTCAGGGTTCCGCTGAGAATATACGTACCTGGTTGCGTGATTGTCAGGATCGAACCGTCAGCAGCGGCTCCGGATCCATCGACTGTGATCAACTGATCGGAAAAATTGATGGCTGTGCTGTTGCTTGCTGAATAGCTGGAGTCTGATGCAAGGGAGGATGAAACAGATGCCTCGCTCGATGCTGTCGTGGTGCTCGCTTCAGTAGAGCAGGCTGTCAGTAAGGCAAGGGTGCTTGTCAGTGTGAGGATTTGTGTAAGTGGTCTGTTCTTTAAGCTCAGTATAGTGCTTTTCATGGGTTAAATCTCCTGTTCTGGTTTGTTTTTTATCCTGCTTGATTGCCGTTGTAGCTGACCAAAGTGGCGCTCTGAACGCCTTCTATGGCGCTCAATTCATTCATGAAGCTTGTCTCGTTGTTCTTTACTTTTACTTCATAGATCAATTCCGGTTGACCGTCCATGATGCTCTTGGATTTTACGATGATTTTTCCGAAACGGTTTTTGATGATTTCGGTCGCCTGTAATTCAGCATTCTCATTCTCCAGCTGCAGCATCAAAATGTAAGGGGCTGAAGAATCGACTTTTCCTGTCAAAACGAGCAGGATAACCGTAATGAATGCAGATCCGAGAAAAGCCAGAGAATACAACCCAGCTCCGAGGATGATGCCGACGCTGATCGACCAGAAAAGGAAGACCAGGTCAAGCGGTTCCTTGATGGCGGTACGGAAGCGGACGATGGAAAGGGCACCGACCATCCCTAAGGAAAGAACAACGTTGGAGGTTACGGCCAAGATGACGAAAGTGGTCAAGACAGATAATAGGACCAGCGATGTGTTGAAGGGTTTCGAATACATGACACCGGCGTAGGTCTTTTTATAGATGAAGAAGATGAACAGGCCGATGAAGAGCGCCGATAGAAGGGATACGGAAGCCGCCGCGATGGAAAAGTCGGATGAAGCCTCCAAAAAACTTTTTTTAATGATGTCTGTAAATGTTGTCATGTGAATATTCCTCCTGGATGGTTAAATAGTTATTTATTGGTTTGTAAAATGATGGCCAGTTTCAGGGCTGAACGAACCCGTTCCGCTTTTCTTATATTTGGTTTAGGTGTCTTCCGATGACGTATTTTGAGTGCGAGGTGCTGGTTATTTCTTCTGTCTGCACCAGACTCTGGATCCAATCCGGTAGGTAATTGTCGAATTTTACTTCCAGTACGCAGTCGATCTCGGGTTCCCTTATTCCGATCCGGCCATCATGGAAGAAAGAAGCTACTTGTGTGCTGGCGTGCATATCAAAATCCAGCGTGATGCGGGTGTTCCCGGGTCCATAGGCGAAGGCTTCCCGTTCGTAGGTGATGATCACTTTCGGCTCCATGCATTGGCTTTTGCACTTGGCGTAGAATTCCTGGAGCAGTGGATGGTTCGCATCGGCAAGGCAGGCATATTTTTTTTGGATAAGCTGGTCGGCCATGTCTTTCGTGATGCAGGCGCTCTGTTTGTAACCGACTGCTCCGTCCTTGACTTTTTTTTCTAGGCGGATAAAGGAAGCGTCATTGTTGTAATAACGGATCCGGAACTTCTCGCGATAACTGCGGCCATCCTCTTTGTCCCAATAAGCATCATCATAAATCGTGTCAAAATAGAGACTCCTGATGCTGTAGCTGTTCCCTACTGAATTCTCGTCATGTTTCAGGACCTTTCTCAGCCGACTTGTGAGGATGACTTTGTTTTTTTGGGAAATCTCGTGTTTGAATTCGTTTCGGTAGCATATTTCGCTCATAACGCTCGACCTCGTTTCTTGTTTCTCTTGATGTCCTTATTCTATGCCGATTTGGGTCACAATTCTCCGTAAACAGGGCAGAGAGTTGTTGCAAAAATGGAGCAAATTGAGCGGAAAGATGCGTAAAGTTGAAAGAGCGCCGAATCTCAATGCAAAAAAAAGGGCCGAAACGCTAGCCTATGGGGGCGGTCAGCGTTTCGGTCCGGGTTCTAAAAATGTAGGAACTAAGTGAATTTTTTAAATAATAAGCACATCATTAGGGGTGTTTATTACATTTGTGAAATGTTTTATGCTACCAAAATAGTTGGCTAGCTTCACGGGTTAGCCCTTCGGAATTTAGATAAATCGTACCTATTGCGCTCTGCGATGCTCAGTCGGCACGATTTCCTAAAATTCTTTCAGGGCTGAACGAACCCGTTCCGCTTTTCTTCCTATTTGTTTTGTTGCGGCAGGATGATCGTGAAAGTTGTTCCTTTTGCGGATGACATGACTTCAATGCGTCCGCCGTAAGTCTGAACGATCGATTGAACGATGGAGAGTCCGATGCCATGCACGCCTTTATTGCCTTTGTAGAAGCGGTCGAAAATATGCGGCAGGTCTGCCTTGGAAATCGGTTCGCCATCATTGTAGATGGTAATCATGATCCGGTTGTCTATCTCTTTGCAGCCCAGACGGATGATGCCTTTTGCGTAACGCAGGGCGTTGGAGATAAGATTCTGGAAGGCCCGTTCAAAATCCCGTTCATCATAATGGAACAGGACAGGATCCCTCTGGAAGTCGAACAACACTTGCAGATTTTTTTGATCGCTGACGCTGGCGTAGCGTTCGGCGGTATAGGCCAATGTTTCGCGGATATCGTTGGTGGCGGTCAACCGATCCGATGAACGGGTTTCCAGTCGCGACAGGTAAAGGATATCCTCAACAAGCGTGCCCAGTTTGTCGGTCTCGTTTTTGATTGCGATGGCGCCTTTTTTGTCGTCGATGATGCCGATTTCGATGCCTTCCGCGTTTGTCTTGATGATCTGCAACGGTGTCCGCAATTCATGGGAAGCGTTCTGGAAGAATGTGCGCTGATCTGCGTCGTACAGCTTGAGTTTTTTTGTGGTCTCGTTCATGGTCGTCTTCAGTTCATGGAGTTCCAAGTCGACGAATTCCTCATCAATCGTCTGATAGTTCCCTTCACCGATCTCTTTCGCGAACAATGCCAGCGTCTGCAACGGTTTCGTGATCCTTGAAACGAGCAGGTAGGTGATGGTGGCTATGGTCACCAGCCCAATCAGCATGATGATCAAAAGAATCTGATTCAGGTTCTGCTCGAAGACGAACAGGTCGGACATATTAAGGAAGAACACCGCGTAGGTCCCTTCCTCTTCGACGTTGGGGGCGATGGAATAGTAGTAGAGATTATCCTCCAATTCCAATTTCCCATCGGCTGTCAATGCCAGCGTGATGTCGGAATTTTCCAGCCCGGAAACGAAATTCGTCAACGAATCGTCATCACTGAACCCTGTGTCCTGAATCTGCGGGAAGAGGATTTCGAAATCTTCGGAAATGATCGTCTTTTGGACGCTGGATGCGAAGGCTGTGTGAGGTTCTTTATTCTTGTCCCTTGGCTCATCCACAAGGGTCCCATCCGATGCTGCGGGCTCCGGTTCCAATTTTTTGTCCTCGGCGAAGGGACGCTCGATGTAATCTTGTCTCGCTTCGGAAAGCAGAGAGGTCGCGGCTGTTTCGATGTACTGGGTAAAGAAAAAATTGAACACCAGATAAATCAAGGTAAAGATGGCCGCCAACAACAAGGTAACGGTCGTCAGAAGCCGGATCTTCAAACTTTTTTTCGATGTCTTCATCCTCATCCTTCAGACGACTCCTTCACGGTGAAGCCGAATCCCCAAACGGTCTCTATCTCGACAGTGGAACCGGCCAGTTTTTTGCGCAGCCGCCGGACTGTATCGTCGCAAGCACGCGTCTCGATGTCCTTGCCATAGCCCCAAATCGAATCCAAAAGTTCGTCCCTTGAAACAGCGCGGTTTTTATTTTCTATAAGATAAACGAACACATTGTATTCATTCGGTGTCAGGTTGAGGGAGGCCCCATTTTGTTTGACGGACATGGCAGCCAGATCGATTTCGATATCACCGATCTGCAATATAGCTTCTTCCTGACGGGCCGGTAAACGTTCCTGATCCATCTTGATGCGGCGCAGCATCGCTTTCACACGCATGTTCAGGGCGATGGCACTGAACGGTTTCGTGAAATAATCATCACTCCCAAGGTTGATGCCCGTCGCATAATCCATATCGCTGTCTTTTGCGGTCAGGATGATGATCGGTACCGAACTGATGTTGCGGATTTTTTTTGTGATTTCGAAGCCGCTCGAACCGGGCATCATCACATCCAGTATGACCAAGTCCGGCTGTTTATTCAGGAAAGCATCGTAGAGCAGGTCGCCATTCGGAAAGTCGGAGACGACATAGCCCTCGCTCTCCAGAAACGTCTTCACGGTCAAACGGATGCCATCTTCATCTTCTGCGATATATATTTCTTCATTCATAATGTTATCCACCCCATTCTTGTATCCAGTATAACCGATTTTCAATGGGAAAATTACGAAAAACTGCGGCAATCCTGCAGAAATCGGAGTCAGACAATTGCTATTTAAAAACTCCTCTGAAAATAGATGGCATATCACTGCGACAAACTGGTAAAATAGCGTATAGTCCTTCAAGAAGTTGGGCTGTGAATTTTTGATTTTTGGAGGAATAAAAATGACCCTTACACATAGAAATGCAACTTTGGACGATGTGGAAGACATCGTCGCTATCTACAATCAGACAATCCCCAGCCGGATGGTGACGGCCGATCTGGAACCGGTGACCGTCAAACAAAAAATGGGCTGGTTCCTGGACCATTCGCCCAGCTACAGACCAATCTGGGTTTTTGAAGAGGATGGGAAAATCTGTGCTTGGGTGAGCTTTCAAGCTTTCCACGAGCGTGCCGCCTACGATAAGACAGCAGAATTGAGCATTTATATCCATGAAGGCTACCGCGGTAAAAAAATGGGCACACAGATTATGGAAACAGTATTGGCTGCTTGCGACGAGTTGGATATCACGAATCTTGTTTGTCTCATCTTCGGCCACAATGCACCGAGCATCGGGCTGATGAAAAAATTTGGCTTCGAACAATGGGGCTACTTGCCGAGAGTGGCCGAACTCGACGGCATCGAGCGCGATCTCGTCTACATGGGCAAAAGAGTCCGCGGCTGATTTTTTCCAACGATTATATTGCGTGTGACTTACGATAAATCTGTAAATATGTTGTTAACATTGCGTTATTGTTATTGCAAACACCATCCGTCTAGTATAATTAGTAAGTTAGTTTTTGAAATTATTTTATAAAGGATGGATGGAGCATGTGGTTTTTATTTGCGATTGTGTCCGTGTTGGCCTGGGGTACAGCGGATTTATTTTATAAAAAAGGAAGCGATCCGAAAGACAAATACAGTTACCTGAAGATTGTCATAATGGTTGGAGCGGTCATGGGGATTCATGCTATGTATGTCCTGCTGACTTCGGGCGTGGTCTACGAACCGCGCAACATGATTACTTATCTTCCAGTATCGGCGTTGTACATTTTATCGATGGCGGTCGGCTATGCAGGTCTGCGGTTTCTGGAACTGTCTATCTCTTCACCTGTACAGAACTCGTCAGGAGCGATATCGGGTTTGTTGACTTTTATTTTCCTGGGGCAATCCATGACAGGAATCCAATTTTTTGCAGTAGGGCTAATCACAGTTGGTGTTATCCTGCTGTCGGTTTTTGAGCAACGATTTGCCGAGGCCGAACGAAAAGAGAACAAAGAAATGGTGGACCGCAAATATAAATACGGCGCGATCGCTTTGCTGTTCCCATTGGGATATGCATTGATCGATTCACTTGGGACGTTCGCGGACGCGTGGGTATTCGACAGAGGAATGGATGAAATGCAGGCGAACATCTCCTATGAATTGACATGGCTGATTGTTGCCGTTCTGGCCTGGGTTTACCTTGTCTGGATCAAGAAGGAGACATTCGCCTTGCGCGATCAGAAAGACCGCGGTTTGGCAGCCATATTTGAAACGTTGGGCCAGTTCTTCTATGTGTTTGCGATCAGTGCGAATGCAGTTATCGTGGCGCCGCTGATTTCTTCCTATAGTATGGTATCCGTCATCCTTTCACGGATTTTCCTGAAAGAAAAACTGACCGCAAAACAATACGCGGTTATTGCAATGATTATGGTAGGGATCTTCATTCTGGGGTTTGAATAGATTTATGCAAAAAGCGGCTGAATGCCGCTTTTTTGCGTTGTGGCGCTCTACTTGTGGGCGGGGTTCTACACCACGGGGTAAAGGGAGTCTCGTCTCCTCCGGCGGGCGGTGGCTTTGTCGGAGAACGGGATAAGGATTGGGCTTCAACAACGGGGAGCGGTAATCTGGCCGGAGAAACCACCTGGATATACCCGTCACCTCCTGCGAAGGGCACGTTTGCAGGAGGTGGCGCTCTATAACACGCTTCTTTTTTGTAGTTTCTGCTGAAATAAGCGATAATTATAGTAGAGAACTACTTTTGAAGGAAGGGAACTTATATGGAATCGCCGGAAAAATCGGAAAAGGGCAAGGGGCTGTTTGGAATCAGTTTGGCTGGAGGAGGCCTGAAGTCCTTTGCGCAGCTTGCGGTCCTACATGATCTCGAAAAGAATCATGTCAAAATCGATGCCGCAGCAGGAACTTCTATGGGAGCTGTCATAGCGGCTTTGGTGGCCTGTGGGTTGACTGCAACGGAAATCGAGAAAACGTTATTGGATGCGGAAAGGGAATTTGCCGATCGTGGTGTCTTCAGCAGGCCTGCCTATCTGCTTCTTCAGCATGTTCGGGAACACAATAACGGTTTCGTTGAACTGCAAAATCTGCAGCAGATGGCCTGTCAGTTATTTGATAAAATAGGTTGCCGGATGCTGTCCGATTGTCGTTTGCCTATCGCGATCACGACTGTTGATATCCATACAAGTGAATTGATTGTTTTCACCAATGAACCCGATTTTTTCACAAGTCCGACGGGAGATTGGCTCATCTATCCACATGATATCGAATTGGGCATTGCCGTGGCGGCGTCCTGTGCGTTCCCGATGATTTTCTCCACTGCAACCTTAGACGGTAGACAGTTAGTCGATGGTGGGGTGATGATGAATTTGCCTATCCCTCTTTTTGATCGTTCACGTTTCAGTGTGCTCATGTCTGTGTCGATGATTTATGATGCGGTTGACCGTCAACTGGGGTCACCTTTTAATGTTGCGATCCAAAGTTTGGATATCCTGATCCGGCAGATGGATCGTCAATTGACGAAACAGGCAGATATCCAGGTGAACTTCCCGATTGAACCGCAGCTTGTCTTTAAAGTGGGTGCCGGTCAGGATGTCATCGCAATCGCCAATGAGATGTTGCGGAATAATCCGATCGACTATAGCCTGTTGGAAAATCATCGAAATACAGATTAGATGCGTAGCCAGCCCGAAGAAAGACCGCAACTCCGGCGAGAGAGCTCTTATCGGAGTTCAGGATAGTGAGAGCTCCTGAACTCCGGTGAACAACGTCTCATCGGAGAAAACGCATGAAAAACAGCCTGACCTCCGGCGAACAGCGTCTCACCGGAGGTCAGCCTTGCAGCTGACGCTACAATAAAAAAACCGCACAATCAGCTGATGATTGTGCGGTTTTGCATATAATGCTTAGTTTTCCGGCCAAACTTCTTTGGAGATTTCTACAACGTGGCGTACTTTCGCCCATTGTTCCTCTTCCGTCAGCAAGTTGCCTTCTTCTGTGGAGGCGAATCCGCATTGCGTGCTCAACGCCAATTGATCCAAAGGAACATATTTACTGGCTTCTTTTATGCGGGCTTTGATTTCTTCTTTGTCTTCCAGCTCCGCCGTTTTCGAAGTAACCAGGCCCAATACGATACGGCCTTTGCCTTTGAAGTAGGCAAGTGGTTCGAAACCGCCGGAACGATCGGTATCATACTCCAGGAAATAACCGTCGAAGCTTGTTTGTCCGAAAAGCTCTTCTGCGATCGGATCATAAGCGCCTTCCAATGAGTGGTGAGATTTATAGTTGCCGCGACAGACATGTGTCGTCAAGACAAGATCAGCAGGTTTTGCTTCGATGATGGCTTGAACGTTCTCAGCTGCAACGCGTTTGGAAGCTTTGTATTCTTCCGAATCATCCGCGAAGTTGCAAAGGAAGCCCCAGTGTACATCGTCCAATTGCAGATAGCGACAGCCCAAGTTGTATAAAGCTTGGACAGTGTCGATGTAGGCTTGTTGCACGTCTGCTTGGTACGCTTCAACCGAAGGGTAGATTTCTTCGTTGCGATAGCCTGGGTAGAAAACTTCGTTCGGGCTAGGGATTGTGAACTTCGCTACGCCTTGGTCTCCGACGATTTCATTTAATGATTTGAAAGCAGCCAGGAAAGGGTGGTTCGGATTGAAGGAGATTTTGCCGACGTTGCGGAAAGCGTACTTGCGGACTTCCACATCCCCGAAATCATAACCGTGTTCCGGCACATAGCCTTCAAATCCGTTCAGGTTTTCGATGAAATCGATATGCCACCATGAGCGACGGAATTCGCCATCCGTGAATCCCTTCAATCCGTTTTCCTTTTGATCTTTGACCAGTTTCGTGATTTCTTCCGTTTCGATTTGGTCCAAAGCAGCAGCATCGATTTCACCGGCTGCAAATTTCAAGCGCGCGTCCTTCAATGGTTCCGTGCGTAAAAAGCTCCCTACGTGATCGGCTCTGAATGGTAAAGTTGTTGTTTTTTGTGCTGTTGTCATATTATTTTCCTTCTTTCCGTTATTATTTTTTTATCAAACAAGATAATGCAGTAAAAAAAATACGTCCCTGCACATTGCTGTGCAAGGACGTATGATTGCTCATCGTGATACCACCTTGGTTCGGGGTACGCTCACGCATGCCCCCTCAGTCAGTACGCAAGACGATCGATAGTCTTGTTATACTGCGGCATTGTAACGTATGCGGACGTGGCTCGCTGAGGCCGGATGGCGTTCACAAACCAATCACTCTAAGACCATTTTCTGGATGACTTTCCTGTCCTCTTCTCAGCTGCCGAGGTTCTCTGTGCATTTCCGTTATCCATACTCTTCTTTTCACCGTGAGTTTGTTTGAATTTATATATATAATAACAATATGATTAGTAAGTGTCAAATGTTTTCTCACGATAAATTCATTTACTTGTTTTGATTTCCGCTGCGTATTCCTCGTAGAATATTTTTTTAGTCTGGATGAACCGTCTGAAGTCGTTCAGCAACTGAAACAAAATGGCGCGATTTTCGAACTCCGCCCGGGTGGCCGGCAACTCGCTCTCACGGAATGCTTGCAGCAATGAATCGATGTCCTCCATCAGATAGATTCCGGTGTTCTGTTCGTGCAGCTGAGCGGCAGTCAGGAAGAACAGCCCGGCCAAAATCTTGTTTTCGCTTGTCGGCAGCGCGCACAAGCCGAGATTGGTGGCCATATATTTCAGGATGGTGACCTGCTCGCTGCGCATATCGAAGTAGCGGATATTATAGGTCGATTGGTCCAGCAACTGATTATCGAATTCGGCATAGACAACTTGCCTGTATTTTTCCAATTGATCATCCAACTCATTCAACAACCGCTTTTGATTGCGGTCATCTCCCTCACGAAGGGTGACGCTGAAACTGTGCAGCACTTCCTTCATCTGCGTCTCGACTTGTTCGCGAAGCAAGATGATCTGGCTCGCTTTGGATGGCATATAGAGATTGAACAGAATCGCTACGCCGGCTCCGATCATCATCAAGGCTAATTCGTTCAGAATCCAAGGAAGGCTTGTTTGCTTTTCCAGTAATAGATGCATCACAAGCACCGAACAAGGCGCGATCCCGGATTGAAGAGTGAAGCGGTAGGCCAATGGTACATAGAAAAGCAGATAAACTCCGAACACGATGATGTGGAATCCAAAAATCCGGAACAGGACCATCGCGATCGTCAACGCCAGCACTGTGGAGGCAATCCGCTGCAAGGCTGTCAGAACGGATGATTTTTTGGTGTCCAGCACACTAAGGATCGCGATGATCCCAGCTGAAACGGAATAATTCAAATTTAGAAATTGCGCAATCAGAATCGCAATTACAGTCGCAAATGCGATTTTGATGGTGCGGTGGCTCAATGTCATGGGCTTCCCTCCTATATTTCTAGCATAGTGCATTTCAGTTCGATTGACCAGTGTTTTCGGATACAGTAAGAGTGCGTCTTTTTCGGTCTGGAAGTGGATTTTCTAATCAAAAAAATACTATATCTCGTTTTGCTGGCATGGTATGATACTAGATGTTGTTCCGCGAACCAGCGGATCGGAAATTACATTAAATTACGGAAATAATCAGATAACACCAAAGGAAGGGATATGATTGAGCGTGCTGGTAATGGCAGGAATGATAGGTGCTGGGAAGTCGACTTATACTGAAATGATTTCAAGAAGATTGGGTACGGAGGCCTTTTTCGAAAGCGTCGATTACAACCCGATCTTGGACAAATTTTATGATAATCCGCAAAAATGGGCATTCAGCCTTCAAATATATTTCTTGAATACGCGGTTCCGCAGCATCAAAGCTGCTTTGACTGATGACAATAATGTCTTGGACCGTTCCATATATGAAGACGCGCTGTTCACGAGGGTCAATCATTTGCAAGGCAACATCTCCCAAGAAGAGATGGATATCTACAACGACCTGTTGGCCAATATGATGGAAGAACTGGAAGGCATGCCCAAAAAAGCGCCGGATTTGCTGATCTATCTGGATGGTTCATTCGAGACGATTTTGGATCACATCCGCAAGCGCGGCCGTGAATTTGAGCAGATCGAGGACGATTCCGAGTTATTATCCTACTATGAATTACTTTTCAAAAATTATGAGCAATGGTATCAGGAATACGATCAAAGTCCCAAAATCAAAATCAACATCGACACATTCGATATCGTCAACAACAGCGGCGATGAAGAGAAGGTCATGAGCATCATCGAAAATGCTCTCTTGGAAGTCCGCAGCGAAGAGGTCGAATTGACTTGTGCCGGAAGCAATATCGTATAAGTGACAGATCCGTTCAGGTCGTCATCAAACAGCAGCAGTGCCATTCGGTGCGACTGCTGTTTTTTTGGTGAGTAGGCCTAAATTTTTCGCGACGGACTGAAGCATATCCGTGGTTTATATACTATAATTAGGAAACAGACATAAATGACAGTTGAAGAGGATGGAACCAGATGATGGCGGCGGATAAGGCAGAACAAGCGGTGAATGTGGAACAATGGCAGGCAATCAATGAACGGGATGGGCATTTTGATGGAGAATTCTATTACGCGGACAGGAATACACAACTGTACTGCAAGCCGTCCTGTTCTACCCAGATTCCGAAATTCAACCATGTTTGCATCTTTTCCTCGGTGGAGGCTGCCGAGGCGCACGGCTACAGTCCTTGCCGCAAATGCAGGCCGAACGGGAAGGCCGTTACGGATCTGGAATGGGCCGGTCAAGCTGAACGCTTCATCCACAGCCATTATCCAAACCCGTTGAGCGTGAATCGGATTGCCGAAGCTTGTCATGGGCCCTCGTCGGAACTGCAGCAGATTTTCATCCGGATATACGGCGTTTCGTTGCTGGACTATCTCGACCGTGTCCGGATGGATCAAGCACGCTACTTGCTGATTCACTCGAGACTCTTCATCAAGCAAATAGCTGAGCTGGTTGGGATGCCCGCCGCAGCGGATTTTTCCCGCAAATTCAAGGAAAAGGAAGGCGTGGCTCCGACAGAATACCGTAAACGTGCGCGTAAGCTTGACACAGACCAACACTCCTGAAGAGTTACAGCACAAATAAAAAAATGTAGAGCTAAACAGCAGGCTGACCGATCAATGGTAACCAGCTGTTTTTTTATTTTCCGATGAAATCATTTGACACAAATCGTTTACAAGTGTAAACTTGAATTCATAAGTAAGAATAAACAACAGAAGGGTGAAAAAAATGACCGAACTGGCACAGAAGAAAATCACCGACGCTGAATGGGAAGTCATGCGCGTTGTCTGGACGAACGGAAAAGCAACCAGCCGGGAAATCATTTCGGTTCTGCAGGAAAAAATGGATTGGAAACAAGCCACCATCAAAACGTTGATCGGAAGACTCGTCGACAAAGGCTTGTTGGCAACGGAACCTATCGGAAATAAATTCATCTACAGCGCAAACGTATCCGAGCAGGAAAGCGTCGGCGGTGCTACCGAAGACCTTTTGGCACACGTCTGCACGAAAAAAGTCGGCCGCACGATAGCGGAACTGATTGATAGAGCAACATTGAGTCACGCAGATGTGGCGATATTGGAAAAGGCGATCGCCATCAAAAAACGGACGGCAGTCGATGAAGTAAAGTGTATGTGCACGCCAGGACAATGCAACTGCAAACAAACCGGTTGCGTACACAAGGAGGAATCACCAGATGGAAAATAAAAGTTATGATATAGAAGGCATGAGTTGTGCATCGTGCTCCCAAGCCGTGGAAAAAGCGGCAGCTAAAGTCGCAGGCGTAAAGGAAGCCACCGTCAATTTGGCGACCGAGAAATTGACGGTTACTGTCGATGAGAGCCAGTTTTCCGAAAATCTTCTGAAGAATGCAGTCGATGCAGCAGGTTATGTGTTGGTGGCAAACAAGAAAGAAAAGACGTTTCTGATCGAAGGCATGAGTTGCGCCTCGTGCTCCCAAACCGTGGAAAAAGTGACCCGGGCAGTGGCTGGCGTGTCGGATGCGTCCGTGAACTTGGCTACCGAAAAAATGTTCGTCTCTTATGATCCGACAATGCTTCATCCAGGGGATATCGAAAGAGTTGTGGCCGAAGCGGGCTATAAGGCGATTGAAGAGAGCAGTACTATAGAAGAAAGCGATCAAAATCAAGCGAAGAAAGAACAACACATCAAAAATATGTGGCGGCGCTTTTGGATCTCGGCGGTATTTACGATTCCACTTCTGTATCTCGCGATGGGTCACATGTTGGGATTGCCGTTGCCGATGAGCCTCCATCCGGATATGCATCCCGTCACATTCGCGCTCACACAGCTCGTGTTGACGATCCCGGTGATGCTGCTCGGGACGAAATTTTTCACAGTCGGCTTCAAGTCCTTGTTCAAAGGCCACCCGAATATGGATTCGCTCGTGGCTTTGGGAACAAGCGCAGCCTTTCTGTATAGCCTGTATGGCACAGTTGCGGCAATCGGTGGGAACAACGAGCTTGTCATGAACTTGTACTACGAATCAGCAGCCGTCATTTTGACGCTGATTACGCTCGGCAAGTACTTCGAGGCCGTTTCAAAAGGCAAGACGTCGGAGGCCATCAAAAAACTGATGGGCTTGGCGCCTAAGACAGCCCGCGTCATCCGTGACGGCAATGAGCAGGAAATTAAGCTGGATGCCGTTATGGTTGGGGACATTCTGGTTGTCCGTCCCGGCGAAAAAATGGCTGTCGATGGGAAAGTCACGGAAGGCCTGACATCCGTCGATGAATCGATGCTGACAGGCGAGAGTATGCCGGTGGAGAAAAAAGCGGGCGATGCCATCATCGGCGGCAGCATCAATAAAAACGGAACGATCCAATACCGTGCCGAAAAAGTCGGGAAAGATACGGCGCTTGCGCAGATCATCAAGTTGGTGGAAGATGCCCAAGGTTCAAAAGCACCGATCGCAAAACTGGCCGATACGATTTCGGGCTACTTCGTTCCGATCGTCATCGTGCTCGCTGTTCTGGCCGGGCTGGCGTGGTACTTCATGGGACAAGAATCCTGGATTTTTGCACTGACCATCACGATTTCCGTATTGGTCATCGCTTGTCCTTGCGCGTTGGGCTTGGCGACTCCGACCGCCATCATGGTGGGTACCGGTAAGGGCGCCGAGAACGGTGTGCTGATCAAAAGCGGGACGGCTCTGGAGGTAACGCATAAAATTCAGACTATCGTTTTCGACAAGACGGGGACGATCACGGAAGGTAAGCCGAAAGTGACGGATGTTCTGGTCCGTGAAGGGCTGGATCCGAATGAACTGTTGCTGTTGGCAGCATCGGCCGAAAAAGGGTCAGAGCATCCGCTCGGGGAAGCCATCGTCCGCGATGCCGAGGAGAAACAGCTGTCTTTCTTGAAACCATCCGCCTTCAATGCGTTGCCTGGCTTCGGTATCGCTGTTACAATCGATGGGAAAGAGCTTCTGTTGGGAAATGAAAAGTTGATGCTGAACCATGCAATCGGACTCGGTTCATTTGCCGAAACCTCCCACACGCTGGCGGAACAAGGCAAAACACCGATGTACATTGCAATGGATGGGGAATTGGCCGGCATCATCGCCGTTGCCGATACGGTGAAAGCAAGCAGTGCGACCGCAATCAAAAAACTCCGTGATATGGGCATCGAAATCGCGATGATCACCGGTGACAATAAACGTACGGCGCAAGCCATCGCCAACCAGGTGGGCATCGACCGGGTCTTGAGTGAAGTATTGCCTGAAGACAAAGCGGAAGAAGTCAAGAAGCTGCAACAGGGCGGCCGCAAAGTCGCCATGGTTGGAGACGGCGTCAATGACGCACCGGCATTGGCCCAAGCCGACATCGGCATCGCCATCGGATCAGGGACGGACGTCGCCATCGAGTCAGCGGACATCGTGCTTATGAAGAGCGATTTGATGGCAGTAGCCACAGCCGTCGAACTCAGCAAAGCGACCATCAAAAACATCAAAGAGAATCTGTTCTGGGCATTCGCCTATAATGTCCTGGGCATTCCTGTCGCGATGGGAATCCTGCACGTCTTCGGGGGACCCTTGTTGAATCCGATGATCGCCGGAGCAGCGATGAGTTTCAGCTCGGTGTCGGTTGTGTTGAATGCATTACGTCTGAAAGGATTCAAACCTTCCGTCTCAAAACGGTAAAGGATCAATAAATAGAAGAAAAGAGGAAATAATGATGAAAAAAGAATTACTACTTGAAGGAATGAAATGCGATGGTTGCGTAGCGACGGTCAAAGAGAAATTCTCTGCGATTGCAGGTGTGGAAGAGGTAATCGTTGATCTTGAAGGAAAAACAGCAACGGTCAAAATGAACCAAGACATTTCCGAAACGACTTTCAATGAAGCGTTGTCCGGCACGAAGTTTAAAGTAACCGGCAGCAAATAAGCAAAAAATAATGGCACAGGCTCCCTCTATGATTGCTGAGGGAGCTTTTTTCGCATAAATTTGTACCTTTTTTCTGTTTGGCTATTGTCGTGCACACAATTTAGGAGTAAAATAATACATGCAGTCCGGTCGAACAGACCAATCTGCGGGCGTAGTTTAGTGGTAAAATGCGACCTTCCCAAGGTCATGTCGCGGGTCCGATTCCCGTCGCCCGCTTTCTGATAATGCATGCATTTTAACCTTACCGATGAAGTCGGTAAGGTTTTTTTATTGGATAAATGAAAACCATGGGCTAGGCCCATGGTTCCGGAGAGCTTCCAGCGGTGTATTAAAAAATCCTCGCTAAGTGCTAGAATATATTTGGTTCGCCAACCAATATTCATGACTTAGGAGGATTCTTTATATGTCTCAAGACAAAAATAGTTTAGCACATACCACTTGGAATTGTAAGTATCACATAGTTTTTGCGCCCAAATACCGGAGGCAAGCAATCTACGGAAAGATAAAACAAGATATAGGAGTCATACTAAGGCAGTTATGCGAAAGAAAAGGTGTAGAAATAATCGAAGCCACTGCGTGTGTGGATCATATACACATGTTGGTAAGCATACCTCCCAAGATAAGTGTCTCATCGTTTGTCGGCTATCTAAAAGGGAAAAGTAGTCTCATGATATTTGATAGGCACTCCAACTTGAAATATCGCTATGGGAATCGCAAGTTCTGGTGTACAGGATATTATGTCGATACAGTCGGGAGAAACAAGAAGGCAATTCAAGAATATATACGCAACCAAATTCAAGATGATATAGTGGCAGAACAATTAAGCCTATTAGAGTACACGGATCCATTTACAGGCGAAGAAGTTCGTAAAAGTAAAAAGAAAAAATAAGAGCCAGACCTTTAGGTCTAGCCCGTGACAGTAGTACAATTGGCGAACCATTCAGAGCCCCTTTAGGGGTTGGTTAGTAACAAAGGCTTTCAGCCGCAGAGCAAACCACCCGTTCACACGGGTGGTTTTGATTTATGTTTACACTAAGCAAATGTTTTGTAATAATTTTTAGCCACTAAAAGTCAAATGGGTCGACTGCGCTTGATAAATGACAGAGATAAAACAAATGTTACAGATAGAAAAGTTGTTAAATCAAATGTTTTTGTTGCTTTTTGTATGAAGTTTGTGAAAAAAGACAGCAATGAAGCTGATTGTTACAAATTGATTTTATATATTACGACAGCGTAATAATTGACTTATGTTTGTAAGATAAATAGTTGTTTGAGACAGTCACGTTAAGACGGAATAACAAAGAATGTATTTTTAACTTTGTCGGTTTGATTCATGATAGGATTGTCTCTGTTGAAAGAACTCCGATCGAGACCTGGATAAATACTTCATTTATCAAATAAAAAAGGTCATGAAGAGTATAAATTGCAATACGAAAACATTGCGAAGAGAAGAAAGGGAAAAAACACACATGAAAAACTTCAAATCTAGATTATTCGTAACGAGCGCAACTTTAGCAGCCATTGGTTTTATGGCAACAGCGAACCCTATACAAGCAAACGCAACAGAATATACTTCATCCACTTGGACAGCACGTACGGCAGATCAAATCAAAGCGGATATCCAAAACTTGGAAAGCGGCAGCAAATATACTTTCCAATGGGGCGACACTTTATCAGCAATTGCTGTAGCTACTGACGTATCAGTGAATGCCTTGGTTGATGTCAACAGCATCGGAAATGCAGATATGATTATCGCCGGTAACGCGATTGTATTGTCAGCTGATCATAAAATCGTGACTGTTGAACAAGACTCAGAAGTGAAGAGCTACGATATCAGCTCCGAAGAAGCAGTTGAAGTCGAAACACCAGTTGAAGCAGTTGAAGAAGTGCAGGCAGCTGCACCAGCTGAAGAAACATATGTTGAGCAAACTCCAGTAGCTCAAGCACCATCAACGACTTACCAAGCAAGCTACTTCTTGTATCAAGTAGTCCAAGCTGAAGCAGGCCCAAGCTACCAAGAAAAATTGAACGTTGCTTCTGTTATCATGAACCGTGTCGATTCCGGAATCTGGGGTGGTACGACAATCGATGCCGTGTTATATGCATCAGGTCAGTTCTCAGTAGTTGCTAACGGAGCTGCTGCAGCACAAGTGCCTTCTGCTGAAACAATCCAAGCAGTTAACGAAGTATTGAATGGTTACCGTTCAACATCGGCACAAAGCTTCCGCGCTTCAGGCGATGGCGTAACAAACGTGTTCTTCTAAAAAATACAAATAGCACCGATAGTACAAAGCAAAAAGCTGGACCCATTTCGGGTTCAGCTTTTTTGGTGCGAGCGGATCCGTCCGGTAGGATTGCAGGTTGTCCGATACCGGGAAAGAATCGGACATCCTGGAAACTATATACAAAAACGACCGTCTCTTCCGATACGGTCGTTTCTTTATAAAATGCACAATTAAATGTTGATGTTCAGGTTCACTGGGCTCAATTTCGAAACAAGACCGCGTAGGCGAGCGCCTGCGAGTTCTTTGATAGGCTCGACGACCTCTCTGATCGCGACATATTTGTCCACGTAAGTTACGACAAAACTTTCTTTGTAGCGCGGCAGGCCACAACGGCTTACCAAAAACATATGCTTAAGAATGATGTCGCGCTCCAAGGAGCTGATTTCAGTGATACGGCAAGCATTTTCACAAGCAATTTTTGGATGAGCATCGGCATGGGAACCGAGATTCAGCTGGGCGACAGCATCGCGGTCTTCATGGAAGAAGTCATGCAGCAAACCGGCACGTGCAGTAGCTCGAGCATCCAGCTTCCATTTTTTTGCAAGTTGGTAACTTTTATAGGATACGCGAATCGAATGCTCCAAACGATTGGTGAAGTGGTGGTGGGTAATGGTCTCCATATGCAATAATTCTTCGTGATAGATCAGATCTTCGACCAAAGCGACATATTCAGCATCATTTTTCCAATGGGATTGTTGCATCTGCATGCTTATTCTATCATCCTTTATGTAAGTAGTTGTATTTGTATTTTTCATGATGCCCATACTATACACCCACAGCAGAAAAAAAGGAAGAGACTCGTTGTGTTTTTCTTCACTTTTACCAATTTTTAAAATGTTTGTCATTTTGCTGTCACATCCGCGTTTTTGAGAATGGGCGTGTACTTTTTGGGATTCCGGAGTAGAATAGGGAATATAAGATCAGGAAGGGGCGATGAATGTGGAGAAAGTGGAAGGACCTTTTTACCTATTGAATGATGACATCATCAAAAATGAGGACGACAGAAAACATCCGGAATTCGAAGGACGGACCGTATATGAATTCATCCGTGTCCAGGATGGGATTGCGATTTTTTTGGAGGATCATCTGGAACGTTTTTTCCGGTCCGCAGCTTATCTGGACCTGCCACTGCCTGCTACGGCAGAGTCCATCGAGGACCGCGTCTATCGCCTGATAGCTGCCAATCAGGTTGAGGAGCAGAACCTTAAGTTTATCCTTGGTAAAACGTCAGAAGGCGAGAGTGTGTTGTGGATTTTTTTCACCCAGAGCATTTATCCTTCAAAAAAATATTATGAAGAGGGCATCGCGACGAGCCTCTTCCGAATCGAAAGATTGGATCCGAACATCAAGCTTGTCCGATCTGATTACCAGAAAGCGGTACTGCAGGAGCGTGCCGACAAAGGGGTTTATGAACTTTTGCTGGTTGATGGAAATGAGCAGATCACCGAAGGCAGCCGCACGAATGTCTTTTTTGTGAAGGGTAACGAACTGTATACGCCTCCGGCACAAGCGGTATTGCTGGGAATCGTCCGTAAGAAAGTGTTCGAAATCTGTGCAAAACGACAAATACCGATCAATGAAACGGCAATTCCGGTGGAGTGGGTCAAGGAAGCTGAAGGTGCTTTCGTTTCCGGCACCGGCAATAATGTGTTGCCGATATCCAAAATCGGAGATCATTTGATTCCTACGATGGAGAATCCAGTTGTGCAGGCAATCATGGCAGATTATGCCGAACTGGTCAGGATGTATAAAGAAGAAAATAAACACTAAAAAAACATTGTTAACCACATTATGAAAAAGGTTGACAAACAGACAGCCTGCGTTTAAACTGAATACAGCATTGAGACCATCGCTTCGGTTCAAGCGGTGGTTTTTTAATCTTCTAAGTAAGAGAACGGGGGTAAAGGATGTCCACAAAAGAGAAAGTATTACAATATTTGGAGCAGCATAAAGGCGAAAGCATTTCCGGCCAAGACTTGGCTGATAAATTGGAAGTTTCCAGAACATCCGTGTGGAAAGCGATCAATGGCCTGAAAAAAGAAGGTTATCAAATAGAAGCAACTACGAATAAAGGGTATCAGTTATCCATCGATACCGATTTGTTGTCTGAGGCGGCCATTGTGCCGTTGCTGTCGGAAGCGCTGAAAGGCCACCGAGTCATTGCACATAAAACAATCGATTCGACAAACCTTGAGGCCAAACGGATCGTCAACGAAGATCCGACTTTCGAAGGTGTGATTTTATCGGAAGAACAGACAAAGGGCAGAGGCCGTTTGGGAAGAGTTTTCTACTCACCGAGCGAATCAGGCCTGTACATGAGTTTGGTTTTGAAGCCGGTTGCTGATCTTGATAACGCCACCTTGATCACAACAGCCGCAGCTGTCGCCGTTTGCCAAGCGATCGAAACGCTGACAGGAAAAAAACCGCAGATAAAATGGGTGAACGACATCTTTCTGGATGGCAGGAAAGTCTGCGGCATCCTGACGGAAGGAATCATGGATATGGAATCGCGGACAATCGGAACGATCATTTTGGGAATCGGCTTGAACTTCCGGGATCCTGAAACGGATTTTCCCGATGAGATCCAGTCGATCGCCGGCACGTTGTTCGATAAAAAAAATGCCGCGGTGACCCGGAATCAAATGGTCGCCGAAATCCTCAATCGCTTTTATCTACTTTATCCTGATTTGGCTAAACGTTCCTATCTGGATGAGTACCGCAAACGTTGTTTCGTCTTGGGCGAACAGGTGACTTTCCCGCAAGGAAACGAAACAATCGAAGCCAAAGCGATTGCAATCGACAATGACGGCGGGCTTGTGGTGGCATTGCCGAATGGGGAAACGAAAACCCTGACCTTTGGCGAAATCAGCATCAAAATCAAAAAGAGAGAAGGAAAATAATATGAAATTATCAACAAGAGATTTGACTCAAATCAGCATATTCGCGGCTTTGACATTCGTCAGTGGTTTCCTGAGCATCCCTGTCGGCCCCGTTCCGATCACTTTGCAGACACTCATGGTACTGCTGACCGGCTTCTTCCTGCGTCCAAAAGCTGCCTTTTTTGCGCAGCTGCTGCCTTTGCTATTGAAATTATTGCTTGGCGGATTCCAAGCCTTTTTGACTCCTAGTTTTGGGTTTGTGTTTGGATTTATTGCAGCTGCTACTTTGATTTCCTATCTCGTGCATAATAAAGAAGGAAGCTTTTTGAATTATGGCATTGCAGCCGTTGCCGGCACAATCGTCATGTACGCAATCGGTTTGCCTTACATGGCGATGATCCTGAATGTTGTCATGGGCAATCAATTCGACTTGGCTGCGATTTTCCAGATGGGCATGTTGCTTTTCATTCCGGGGGATATCGCTAAAGCTGTATTGGCGATCATTCTGGCGGATCGTTTAAAAGGGCATGTTCGTGCCTTCCAACACTGAATTTAGATTTTGAAAACATAAATAATTCAAGATAAAGCATCCAGACCGGTGTAGGAAGGGGTTGGATGCTTTTATTTTGAAAAATATCTCGAATTCGTGAATATATAACTTGAAATACATTCCAGGATGTGGCATAATGATATCAAGCTTACGAAATGTAAGAGAGGTGAGGGTGAGCCCTTCATTGAAAAACAAGTGCATGGAGGAAAATAATTGGGAAACACATCTATAATATCTCGTATTAGTAATGTTTTATTTGGAAATAAAAATACAAAAACAACAGATGAAAAGGGGAAAACAATTATGAAAATCGGAATTATCTCTGGAAGCGTACGTGAAGGAAGAAACTCAGCGGCAGTATCGGAATGGATCCATGAATTTGCCAAAAAACGCAATGATGGCGGCATCGAATACGAAATCGTAGCTTTAGCAGACTATGACTTGCCTTTGTTGGGCGCTAAATTACCAGAAGACCGTCAAGCGGCAGCAGGGGCAGCAATTCAAGCTTGGTCAGAAAAAATGGCTTCATTTGATGGATATGTATTTGTGACACCTGAATACAACCATGCAGTCGGTGGCGCTTTGAAAAATGCATTGGATTTCCTGAAACCTGAAGTTGCGGATAAAGCAGCCGGATTTGTTGGATACGGAAGTTTGGGCGGGGCCCGCGCACACGAAAATATGCGCGTCATCCTTGGCGAGTTGAGCGTAGCAACTGTGCACACAACAGTAAATTTCTCATTGATGACTGATTTCGAAAACATGAGCAATTTTGTGCCGAACGATTATCACGCAAGCAATGCAACCGCAATGTTCGATGAATTGATCAAATGGTCCGGAGCTTTGAAAACTATCCGTTAATGAGCGGTAAATATTGAAATGAATAGATGATTGTGATCGTCAGGGAGTCCTGGCGATCATTTCTTTTCGAAGACAGGATCCTTTTATATTTTCTACATTGATTTTCTGAAAGTGAACACCTATACTGAAACGTACTGAGTTTGCAAGCAAGCATTCGAATCAAGTGATCAGCATACATGGGAAAACAATCGGAGGGGATTAAGTGGTTTTGTTGGGAAGTTTGGTCAACAGTGCGGCCATTATTTTGGGAGGCAGTATCGGTCTGGCTTTGAAGAAAGGTTTATCGGATAGGATTGCCAGCGCAGTGATGAACGCTTTGGCGTTATGTGTCCTTTACATAGGCGTGAGTGGCATCTTGAAGGGCGAAAATATTTTGATCACCATCCTATCGATGGTGTTTGGGACTTTGGTCGGCGAATGGATCGATCTGGATAAAAAAATCAATCAGTTGGGCGATGAAATAGAAAGCCGGGTATCTTCTGAAAATAAGGAACATTCTGTTTCTAATGGGTTCGTCACAGCAAGTCTATTGTTCTGTGTCGGCGCGATGGCGATTGTCGGAGCTCTGCAGAGCGGTTTGACCGGAAATCATGACACGTTATTTGCGAAGTCACTGATTGATGGCATCGCGGCCATCGTGATGGCATCCAGTCTAGGGATTGGGGTACTGCTTTCAGCAGGTCTGATCCTCGTTTATGAAGGCGGAATTACACTCTTTGCGAATGTCCTAGCGCCGCTTTTGACTGATTCTGTAATCAACGAAATGACCTGTGTCGGCTCATTGCTGATTGTTGGTCTGGCTTTGAACATGCTGAAATTGACGAATCTGAAAATTATGAATTATGCGCCTGCTGTTTTTTTTCCTATCCTTTTCGGATATTTTATGTAACGACAGAAAGAAGACGATCCCCAGCGGACGTCTTTTTTGATTAACGACTCCGTTGCCGTTATAATCGGTAGCAAAGAAAGTCAGCGAAAAGGGGACAGAACTATGTGCGGACGTTATGCGCTGGAAGCGACAAAGAGGGAATTATGGGAAAGGTACCTTTTGGGGGAAATGAAAGAGGATGTCGAAGAGCGCGCGGAAATATTTCCGACCAACTACACACCACTGATAATGCCGGGCAACGAGCTTGTTCACCACAAATGGGGGTTTGTTGAGCCTTTCGCTAAGCGTCCTCTGATCAATGCCCGAGCAGAGACAATACTCGAAAAGCCGACATTCAGCCAACCCTTTCGGACAGCGCGTTGTCTCGTGCCGGCGACTGCATTTTTTGAATGGGAGAAAGTCGGCGATGAAAAGTTGAAACGAAAAATTGCCGTAGCAGATATCCCGATTTTTTCGATGGCCGGTATCCTCAAGACTTATCAGGATGAAAACGGAAATCCTTTTACTGTTTTCTCCATCATCACCACGGCCGCCAATGATCAGATGCGTGCTATCCACGATCGCATGCCTGTGATACTGGAACCTGAAGATGAAGCCTTCTATCTAGATCAGAAGGCTGATCCGAAATTGGTTTGGAAGTTGCTGAAACCTACAGAACAGCGTCTGCTGATCGAATGAGTAATCGTTAATTGTTTATAAATGAGAATACACTCATCTTAATTTAATTTAATCGTTGACATCCTTATCTGATTCTTATAAACTGAAGGCAAATAACTAATGTGCTAGAAGGATCAATGCAAACGCAAACAAAGGTGCCGCAGTCCCATCATCAGAAAAGCCCATTTGGATAATTCTATCTGAATGGGTTTTTTCGTACTAGGGATAAGCGGTTGATTGCCTAAGCAGTTCTCGCACAAACTAAAAATAGGGGGAAATGAAATGATTGGAATGGATTGGAAAAAGAAAGTAGCGACAACATTGGCACTGACTTCTGCTTTATTGCTTGGTGCATGCGCCGGCGGTACAGAAGAAGCAACGGATTCTTCCGCAGCAAGTTCGACAGTTTCAGAAGATGCTGTGCATATCGGTATTCTGCAGATTCTTGAGCACGAGTCCTTATCGGCTGCCCGCACAGGGTTCTTGGAAGTGCTGGAGGAAGCTGGGTACGTCGAAGGCGACAATCTGGTCGTAGATTACCAGAATGCCCAGGGTGACCAAGCCAACCTGCAGAGTATGGCTGAGCGCTTAGCAGGCAATAATGACCTCATTTTATCGATATCGACCCCGGCTTCACAAGCGATAGCAAACGCAGAAAAAGAAAATGCAGTTTTGTTCACTGCCGTAACCGATCCAATCGATGCCGGACTGGTGGCAAGCGCGGAAGAACCGGGAGCGAACATCACCGGAACAAGCGACCAAGCACCAATGGACAAGCAGATTGAACTGTTGTTGTCGATTGTACCTACTGCAGAAACGGTAGGGATCATCTTTAACTCCAGTGAAATGAATTCCGTTGTCCAAAGTGAGCAAGCGAAAGCCTTGCTGGAAGCAGCAGGCGTGAACGTCGAAATCATGACCGTTACTTCGACAAACGATGTCCAACAAGTGATGGAATCGTTGGTACAAAAAGTGGACGCGATCTATATTCCGACAGACAATACCTTATCCAGCACAATGGCTACCGTTGGCCAAATCGCGATGGAAGCCAAAATCCCTGTCATTCCTGGCGCCACTGATATGGTGGAAGTTGGCGGATTGGCAACTTACGGAATCGACTTCAAGGAATTAGGACGTCAGACAGGCGAAATGGCCTTGCAAATTTTGGAAGAAGGTAAACTTCCTTCCGAACTGCCGGTACAATTCCCTGAAACGCTGCAATTGGTCATCAATGAAGAGATGGCTGAGGCATTGGGAATTGATCCAGACAGCATCAAAATGCCAGAATAAGTTATCCATTTGAAAACGAGGTTGCCCCACTAAAGTGTGGCAGCCTCGTTTTTTTGTGGTGTACCCGAGCGTATATTGTTCTGCTCCGGCGACGGAGGCCTCGCCGGAGTTGGTCTAACAATTAGAGTTGTCTCCTCCGATAAGGCCTCACTTATCGGAGGAGAGAAAGAAAGTTACCGGCGAACTCCGGTGAGAAGGCCATCACCGGAGTTGAGGACACATTCTTCTGCGTTTCCACGCTGGCTTGAGCGACGTGTTACACGATTTTGTAAGGAAACAGCAAAAAGGGTTGACAAAAGAAGGTACATTGCATAAAATGAGAATACGATAATAAAACTTAACGAAAAATTAGAAGGCTACAAAAAAGGGAAGGAGGGGATCGTCATGGAAGATGCAAACGTATCAGCTAACGTAATCATGGGGACTACCCCTTCTTTCAATGGCTTATTATTATAGCAGGGCTTGGACACTGGAATATCAGTCGTTTGAGCCCTGCTTGGCATTGACAAATAATGGGGCTGAAGCGATTATTTATTGACCTTCGAAATGCATCCATTATTTGTGGATGCATTTTTTTTCGAAATTTACTCTTATGAATCTTTAATGAAACCAATAAACGAAAAATGAACCGGAGGAAAAGACCATGACCGAAAAACAGTACATTCAATTCTTTGATACGACTCTGCGCGATGGGGAACAGACACCTGGTGTGAACTTCAATACGAAGGAAAAAGTACAGATTGCCTTGCAGATGGAAAAATGGGGGATCGATGTTATCGAGGCAGGCTTCCCGATTTCTTCAGAAGGCGACTTCGAGGCCGTAAAAGCGATCGCCGGCGCTGTCAAAAACATGACAGTAGCAGGACTTGCGCGTTGCAACGAAAAGGACATCGATACAGCTTATGAAGCCTTGAAGGATGCGGCGGATCCACAAATCCATATTTTTATTGCAACGAGCCCTGTCCATATGGAATTCAAGCTGAAGATGAGCAAAGAAGAAGTGTTGGCGTCTGTTGCACACCATGTGGCATACGCCAAATCAAAATTCGAGAAAGTCCAGTTCTCTCCTGAGGATGCGACCAGAAGCGATTGGGATTTCTTGGTTGAAGTCGTCAATCTGGCTATCGAAAAGGGCGCAACGGTCATCAACATTCCTGATACCGTTGGCTATACCAATCCGACTGAATTCGGAAATCTGTTCAAATACCTGAAGCAAAATGTAACCCGCTTTGATGACGTCATCTTCTCCTCACATTGCCACGACGATTTGGGCATGGCAACGGCAAACGCGTTGGCTGCAGTCGAAAATGGCGCTCTTCGGGTAGAAGGCACCATCAACGGCATCGGAGAGCGCGCAGGAAATACGGCACTTGAGGAAGTTGCAGTTGCTCTTCACATCCGCAAAAACTATTATGAAAAGGAAACGGGTATGGTACTGAAGGAAACGAAGCGCACGAGCGATTTGGTCAGCCGCCTTTCCGGCATGCCGATTCCGCGCAACAAAGCCGTCATCGGCGGCAATGCCTACGCACACGAGTCCGGTATCCATCAGGATGGTGTGCTGAAGAACCCGGAAACCTACGAAATCATCACACCGCAATTGGTCGGTGTGGAGCATAACTCATTGCCGCTTGGCAAGCTGTCCGGCCGTCACGCCTTTGTGGATCGGATTGCGCAAATGGGCTATGAAATCAGCGATCCCGCTGAAATCAAAATATTGTTCGCCCGCTTCAAAGAACTGGCTGACAAGAAGAAGAACGTGACCGAAGACGACATCCATGCGCTGATGGTCGGTAAGTCGATCGAAGATGAATCGGCTTACGAGTTGAAACGACTGCAAGTGCAGTTTGTGAAAGATGGCATCCAAGCGGCGATCGTCGGCATCCAGGATAAGGGCAATAAAGAAGCGAAGATGCAGGATTCCGCAACCGGATCGGGAAGCATCGAAGCGATCTACAATACCATCAACCGCATTATGGAGCAAGAAATCATTCTGAAGGAATACAACATCGAAGCCATCACAGGCGGGAAAGATGCGCAAGCAGAAGTGCACGTGGTCGTGGAGGATGAGGACGGCAAGAGCTATAACGGAACAGGTATCGACTTCGACGTTCTGACGGCATCCGCGAAAGCGTACATCCAAGCCAGCGGAAAAGCAAAAAATAAACAGACAATAGAAAAAGTATCAGCACATTTCTGATGAGGGGGAAAAAGTAAGATGAATTATACGATTGCAGCATTGCCCGGAGATGGCATTGGACCAGAAATAATGGAAAGCGGCTTGACCTTGCTGGAAACGCTCGGCAAAAAATTTCAGCATGAATTCAACGTGACGGTATACCCATTCGGAGGAGCCGGCATCGATGAAACCGGCGATCCGATTCCGCCACAAACAATCAAAGGCTGTTCGGAAGCTGATGCGATCCTTTTGGCCGCAATCGGCGGACCGAAATGGGAAAAAGCCGAGAAAACACCGGAAGATGGCCTTTTGCAATTGCGTAAGACATTGGGACTTTTCTCGAACATCCGCCCGATCGCAGTCAGCGACAGCATCGCCCACCTCTCCCCGTTGAAGACGGAACGGGTAAAAGGCACTGACTTCATCGTTGTCCGCGAATTGACAGGCGGCCTGTACTTCGGCCAGCCGAAGCATTGGAACGATGAGGAAGCGACAGATACTTTATTCTATAAGAAGAGCGAAATCGATCGAATCGTCCGCCAAGCGTTTGACATCGCGATGACGCGCGGCAAAAAACTGACTTCCGTCGATAAAGCCAACGTATTGGCCAGCAGCAAATTATGGCGCAAAACCGTGAATGAAATCGCGACAGAATATCCGGAAGTGACCGTGGATCACTTGTATGTCGATGCGGCTTCGATGAAAATTATCCAAGATCCGACCTCATTCGATGTCATCGTGACGGAAAACATGTTCGGGGACATCCTGAGCGACGAAGCATCCGTCATCACAGGCTCACTGGGGATGTTGCCTTCCGGAAGCCATGCGGTATCCGGTCCTTCGTTATATGAACCGATCCATGGATCCGCACCGGATATCGCCGGTAAAAACATCGCCAACCCGATGTCGATGATCCTATCCGTAGCCATGATGCTGCGCCAAAGCTTCCAGCTGCATGAAGAGGCTGCTGCGCTTGAAAAAGCGGCCTCCGAGGTGATGGATGCCGGGTTCCTGACGGCCGATCTGGGCGGCACGACGACAACGACAGCATTTACTGAACAAGTGAAAGCCATTTTGGAAAAGTGAAGGGGAGTAGATAGTATGAGCAGAACGCTTTTTGATAAACTATGGGACAGACACGTCATTACAGGACCAGAAGGTGAACCACAATTGTTGTACGTGGACCTGCACCTGATCCATGAAGTCACTTCGCCACAAGGCTTTGATGGCTTGCGCGAAACCAACCGCCCAGTCCGACGTCCTGACAAAACGATCGCAACGGTCGACCATAATGTGCCGACGGAAGACATCTACAATATTAAAGACCTGATTTCTAAGAAACAGATTGAAGCGCTGCAAAAGAATTGCGCAGAATTCAACATTCCATTAATGGATATCGGAACAGCCAATCAAGGGATTGTGCACATGGTAGGACCGGAATTGGGTGCAACCCAACCTGGTAAGATTGTCGTCTGCGGAGATTCACATACGGCTACGCATGGGGCCTTCGGAGCGATGGCATTCGGTATCGGCAGCTCGGAAGTGGAGCATGTTTTTGCAACGCAATCAATCTGGCAGAAAAAACCGAAATCGATGGGCGTAAAAATCACCGGCAAATTGCCTGCGGGCGTCTACGCGAAAGATATCATCCTACATTTGATTGCGACTTACGGAGCAGCCTTCGGAAGTGGTTATGCGATTGAATTCTACGGAGATACAGTGGAAGCCTTGACGATGGAAGAACGGATGACAATCTGTAATATGTCCATCGAGTTCGGTGCTAAAATCGGTATGATGGCACCGGACCAGACTACTTACGATTACTTGCGCGGCCGCCGTTATGCACCGGAAAATATGGAGAAGGCCATTGCCGACTGGGAGACGCTGAAGAGCGATCCGGATGCTGTCTATGACACTGACATCGCTATCGATGTTTCCGACTTGGCTCCTTATGTAACTTGGGGAACCAATCCAGGTATGGGTGTGCAATTCGGAGAAAAATTCCCGGAAATCCAGGACAAAAATGATGAGCGTGCCTATAACTACATGGATCTGAAACCTGGTCAAACGGCGGAAGATATTCCATTGGGCTTTGTCTTCATCGGCTCTTGTACGAATGCCCGCCTGTCCGATCTGATCGAAGCGGCGAAGTATGTCAAAGGCGGAAAAGTGCCGGATCACATCCAGGCTATGGTCGTTCCGGGCAGCCGGACCGTCCGCGATGCAGCTGCGGAGTTGGGATTGGACAAAATCTTTATCGATGCGGGATTTGAATGGCGCGAGCCAGGCTGCTCGGCTTGTTTGGGGATGAACCCGGATAAAGTGCCTGCAGGCGTACACTGTGCTTCGACTTCCAACCGTAACTTTGAAGGTCGCCAAGGCAAAGGCTCGCGGACGCACTTGGTCAGCCCGGCAATGGCAGGCGCTGCCGCAGTGAATGGTAAATTTGTGGATATCAGAAAGGAAGCAGTGACTTATGGAGCCAATTAAAGTACATAACGGTAAGACCGTTGCTTTGATGAACAACAACATCGATACCGACCAAATCATTCCGAAAGTATTCCTGAAACGGATCGAAAAAACAGGTTTCGGCGCTTTCGTTTTTGATGAATGGCGTTTCCTGAAAAATGGCGATCCGAATCCGGAGTTCCCTTTGAACGATGCCGACCGCCAAGAAGCGACAATCCTCGTAACGGGAGATAATTTCGGCTGTGGCTCTTCCCGTGAACATGCCGCATGGGCATTGAAGGATTACCGCTTCCGAGTCATCATCGCCGGCAGTTACAGCGATATCTTCTATATGAATTCCTTGAAGAATGGTCTATTGCTGATCGAGTTGCCGCAAGAGCAACGTGATGCGTTGGCGCAATTACCAGCGGATGAAACCATCCAGATCGACTTGCCGAATCAAGTGGTCAGAACCAACACAGCCGAGTATCCGTTCGCCATCGATCCGACTTGGAAGCATAAATTGGAAAACGGCATCGACGACATCACTGAAACAATGGCGTTCAAAGATGAGATTGATGCGTACGAAGCAAAATGGGACAATATATACGCATAGATAGAAAAGTGAAACGGATTCGTTCAGCCCTGAAAGAAATTTAGGAAATCGGACCGACTGAGCATCGTAGAGCGCAATAGGCCCGATTTATCTAATTTCCGAAGGGCTAATCCGTGGAACTAGCCATCATTATTGGTGCGGGGAACACTTTGGGAGTACTTCAAACACCTAGGGTGATGCATTTTAAATTTTTAAAAATTTTAATAGGATAAGCGAGAAATTTCCTTCAATTGGAGGGGATTCCTCGCTTGTTTTTTTTATTTAAGGTAAGATGGAGTTGCATCAAGTACTATCAAATATGACGATATGTTGTCGTTGTAGCTAAAAAATCATTATCCGATACTGCTTTATGTTATAATATCTTGTCTATCGCTAAGCCCCTATTTGAGGAATGTCTGCAGAAAAAGGCCGCAGGATGGATGAATTATATTTCCCTACAGGAGGAATGAATAAGATGAGTAGAGCTTTAATTATTGGTGCCGGTGGCGTTTCCAACGTCGTATGCCATAAATGTGCCCAAAATTCAGAAGTGTTCGAAGAATTTATGATTGCCAGTCGTACCAAGTCAAAATGCGATGAAATCAAAGATCGGATCGAAAGCGGCATTTATGCTGGGCGTTCAAAAATAACGACTGCCCAAGTGGATGCGAACAATGTTCCTGAATTAGTGGCGCTGATCAATGAATACAAACCGGATATCGTGATTAATGTGGCTTTGCCATACCAAGACTTGACCATCATGGATGCCTGTCTTGAAACAAAAACTGATTATGTCGACACAGCGAACTATGAACCGGAAGATACAGCTAAATTTGAATACAAATGGCAATGGGATTACCGCGAGCGTTTCGAAAAAGCCGGCATCACCGCGTTGTTGGGATCAGGCTTTGACCCGGGCGTAACAAGCGTATTCTCTGCCTATGCCCAAAAACATCATTTCGATGAAATCCATACGATCGATATCCTGGACTGCAACGGCGGCGATCATGGTTATCCTTTCGCAACCAACTTCAATCCGGAGATCAACATCCGCGAAGTTACGGCAAACGGAAGCTATTGGGAAAACGGCGAATGGATCGAAACAGAACCGATGGAAATCAAACGCGAATACAATTTCGATCAGGTCGGCAAGAAGGACATGTATTTGCTTCACCACGAAGAAATTGAATCGTTGGCTTTGAACATCAAAGGCATCAAACGCATCCGTTTCTTCATGACATTCGGCGAAAGCTACCTGACGCATTTGAAAGTGTTGGAGAATGTGGGCATGACTTCCATCGAGCCAATCGAATTCGAAGGCAAACAAATCGTGCCGCTGCAATTCCTGAAAGCCGTATTGCCTGATCCAGCATCATTGGGACCGCGCACCAAAGGCAAAACGAACATCGGAAACATCTTTACCGGTATCAAGGACGGCAAGGAAAAGACATACTACATCTACAATGTCTGCGACCATGAAGAGTGCTACAAAGAGGTCGGCTCTCAAGCTGTTTCCTATACAACCGGCGTCCCTGCGATGATCGGGGCAGCTATGGTATTGACTGGACAATGGAAGAAACCAGGTGTATACAACATCGAAGAATTCAATCCGGATCCATTTATGGAAGCATTGAACGTCTATGGCTTGCCTTGGCAAGAGGACTTCAATCCTACATTGGTCGACTAGGAGGTACGGATGAACACAACAATCGATTTTCAATCCTTGCCGACACCCAGCTATGTGGTGGATGAAACTTTATTGCGCCGCAATCTGGAAATCCTGAAATCGGTCAAGGATCAGACAGGTTGCAAGATCTTGTTGGCTCAAAAGGCTTTTTCAATGTATCATTTCTACCCTTTAATCGCCGAGTATCTGGACGGCACGACCGCCAGCTCCGTCCATGAGGCACAACTGGGTTTTGAGGAATTCGGCAAAGAGACGCATGTCTTTGCGCCGGCTTTCAAGAAGGAAGAAATGGAGGCGTTGCTCCCGATCGTGGATCATATCGTCTTCAATTCCCCTAACCAAGTGAAGTTGTACGCCGAAATGGTGAAGAACAGCCCGCGTCCGATCGAAATCGGCTTGCGCGTCAATCCGGAGCTTTCAACGCAGGACCATGCACTCTATGACCCAGCCAGTCCGTTTTCCCGTTTGGGTACGACAGCCGTCAATTTTGACGAGAGCCAAGTCGAATTGTTGGACGGTCTGCATTTCCATACCCTTTGCGAACAAGGGTCCGATGCCTTGGAAGCAACTTTGGTCGCATTCGAGGAAAAATTCGGGAAATATCTGCACGGAATGAAATGGGTGAACTTCGGCGGTGGACACCATATCACCAAAGAGGGTTACGATATCGCCAAATTGGTAAAAATCGTCAACTACATCAAAGAAAAATATGCTGTGCAGGTCTATCTTGAGCCTGGTGAAGCAATCGCGCTGAATGCGGGATTCCTTGTTGCGAGCGTGCTCGAGACGACCTACAACCAGATGAACCTGGCCATCTTGGATACATCTGCGACTTGCCACATGCCGGACGTATTGGAAATGCCATACCGTCCGTTCATCATCGGTTCCGGTGAAGCCGGTGAGAAGGCGCACACGTACCGTTTGGGTGGGCAGACTTGCCTGGCAGGGGACGTCATTGGGGACTATTCCTTCGATGAGCCACTTCAGCCCGGCGATCGCCTGATCTTCACGGATATGGCTATCTATTCGATGGTTAAGAACACGACTTTCAACGGCATCCAACTGCCGGCCATCGCAGCCCATACGGTCAAAGACGGCACGAAAGTCATCAAGACCTTCGGATACGAAGATTTCAAATCACGACTGTAGTTATTAAATGGGAGCTGTCTCTGATGAGACAGCTTTTTTTGCTGTTCTCCGGCGTGGGGCGCTTGGCCGGAGTTGAGGACTACATTCTGATGGTCTCCTCCTGTGGGCAGAAGCCTCCTCGGAAAAGAGACCAAATATTACCATTCTGCTCCGGCGAAAGAAGCCTCGCCGGAGGAACGGGACATTTTGCACTGTAGTTTTCCAGCGAAAATATGCATATCCATAAAAAAAATAGGAATAAGAAAAATTTGCCTCAAGTGACAAAGACGATAGGGTCCGGTATAATCAAATTGTCGAATATTGCGAAAAATCCTTCGGAAAAGGGGAACAAAATGAGAAAAGAAACGTTTGTGATGTCGTTGGCTGTGCTGGGATTATGGGGGTGCGCGGATGAAGCGGATACGGTTCCTGAAGTTGCATCCGTGGACACCGCTTCTGAACAAAATGATACAGTTTCCGAAAACGAGGAGGAAAAAGTCATTTCCTTCATCGGAGTCGGGGATAATCTGATCCATGATTCCATTTTCCGGGATGCGGAATTGCCGGACGGAACCTATGACTTCAAGTTCATCTACGAAAATGTGGCAGAGGATATTGAAGAGGCGGATATCGCTTTTCTGAATCAAGAAACGATCAGCGCGGGGGGAGATTATCCTTATTCGGGCTACCCAGCGTTCAATACGCCGCACGAAATCGCCCAGGATATGAAAGACCTAGGCTTTGATTTGGTCAACGGCGCAACGAACCATGCCTTGGATTATGATTACCCAGGCGCCCTCAATTCCCTGGCAGTATGGAATGAAGTGGAGGATGTCATCTACACAGGTATTTATGAGAGTCAAGCGGATCGGGATGAAATCCGGACAATCGAAAGAGAAGGCGTCACGTTCGCTTTTTTGACCTATACTTACGGCACGAACGGTATTGAGCCGGACACCTCTTATCGGGTAGCTTATTTTGACGAAGAACAGATTCGCCAGGATGTTGCCAATGCCAAAAGCGTCAGCGATGCTGTCATCGTTTCGGCGCACTGGGGTGACGAAAACACGCAGGAAGTCAACGAGATGCAACGTACTTATGCACAATTATTCGCCGATCTGGAGGTCGATGCCGTCATCGGCACCCACCCACACATTCTGCAACCGATTGAGTGGGTGACCGGCGTAAATCAAAATAAAACCCTTGTGGTCTATTCTCTGGGGAATTTTATTGCCCACTCGCTAACGGATTATAATACGCTCGGAGGCATGGTGACTTTTGATTTTGTCATTACTGATGATGAGACGATGAGTATCGAAAACGTCCAATTCGAGCCTACTGTTTCGCACTATGTGGCAGATCCGGGAAATGTTGAGAACTCACGGCGGGATTTTAAAATTTACAAGTTGGAAAATTACTCGGAAGAGTTAGCCTTGGAGCATGGGTTGAACGGTTATGAGGACCTGGAAATAACGCCGAATAATTATCTTTCCCTCGTGAAGAACGTCATTCCTGCAGAAATGTTGGAGTAACGGAAAAAATACAATAATGCATTTTTTTGAAGGCATCGGTAATCAGCGGTACAGCAAGCGTTTCTTGAAAAGAAACAAACATGAAACCGAAGCCTTCCGAAAATTGCTTACTAATGATTGACGAAACCGCTTATTTATACTATATTGTAGGCAGATGGAAAATCCTATCGCGAAATTCTATCCACCTCAGAAAAACTCCCGATTGAAATATCAGTGATCATCTCTGTGTACCACCAAAAATACACCCTCCGCTCAAACAAATGAGCAAACCACCCAAATACTTTCACAACTAGATTTCCTCGATTTAAACAAAAGTAATTCAAGTAAACTTACGTTCTTTTTTTGACATCCTCTCAAAAATCATCCAGCAAAACATACCCGATCTTATTCTTCGCTTACCCATTTTTATAATAGATCCTATGGAAAATAACACGGAGTAATCAGCTTATTTTGAACGCCGATAAACCTTTGAACATACAGGTGGTTGAATGCTTGAATCGCAGTTGAACTAATAATAGGTAAGTTTTTTCAACAAACTGATTTAGCATGCCAAAATCTTTATTTTGATGTATGTATTTGAATGCTCGGCTACCAGCAATGTTTAAGCTATCCGTTTTTCTCTGATGCATTCTCCGAAAATCCCACGTTTGTATCCCACCCTTTGATTATTCTCTGTTCTCGATAGATCCGTTTTGAGTAAAAGCGTTTGTCGTTTTTCATTGTATCGGTCCTTCGCAGCTCTTGGATTTGTTGACTTGCGTGATTCACAGCAGCTTCAAGCCAATGCGTCAGCCACTTGTACCGTCACTTTCGAAATAAAGAGGAGATGGAGGAATATGAGAAAAAAGTGTTTTTTACTGCTCAACAGAATTGTTTTTTGGCTGATAACATTGATGACAGTGATGCCATCCTTTTTGTCAGCCTATACCGCAATCGATGTATTAGCCGCAGAAATCGGAACAGTCCAGATGGCCTTACCTATGGATGATGGGACTGCGAGCGCAACCGGAACAGTCAACGGATCAGGAACCGCTGTTGATTGGGTTGTGACCGTAACGAAATTTGATTCTGAGGACGAACGGGTTCCGAAACTGGAACTTGAATACAGCAGCGGCCTAGGCACGCCGTATAATATTAGTACGAATGTTCAACAAATCAATCGTACGGATATCGGTGCGGTGACAGTCTTAAAAGGATACACATACAGCACCGCCGCAGAAACACTCACCATGTCTTTCACTACTGATATTACAGACCATTATGCTGAAACAGTTTCCATCAAAATGCTCGCAGGCACTCTCAGCGAAGATGAATCCGGGACCGTAAGCATCTTTGATTCTGGTAATACAAGAACATTGTCTCTCGTCAATCCGATCGCCCAAGCGGAAGCGGAAGCAGCAGCCCAGGCAGAAGCGGAAGCAGCAGCTCGGGCAGAAGCGGAAGCAGCAGCTCGGGCAGAAGCTGAAGCAGCAGCCCAGGCAGAAGCGGAAGCAGCAGCCCAGGCAGAAGCGGAAGCAGCAGCCCAAGCGGAAGCGGAAGCAGCAGCCCAAGCGGAAGCGGAAGCAGCAGCCCAAGCGGAAGCGGAAGCAGCAGCCCAGGCGGAAGCGGAAGAAGCAGCCCAGGCGGAAGTGGCAGCCCAGGCAGAGACCAATTTAGAGGGAAATCTTACAAAAAAAATTGAATCAGCCACAGAATTATCAGGTACTCCAAACACAATTGCAGAGCCACAATCAGCGGAGGCAATACTTGAACCTATTTCCTCGGATGTAAGTTGGAATGATCCAATCATCCCTGTACCGTCAACAGTGGTAAGTCTATTTGGGAAATCAACATCGGGAGTAACTTTGGAGGGAAGTGTTGCTCTTTCTGCTACTTCCTACACAGATACAATCCAAGTCAACAAGACGGCTTTGCGGAATTTGGGTTGTAGAACTTACGAAGTAACTTTGAATATCACTGGGGTACCGCCATTAAAACCTGTGGATGTTGTTTTGGTTCTGGATAGATCAAACAGTATGAATGATTCAGCTGGGCAGTTTTCACGTTTACACTATGCAAAACTAGCAGCTATAAATTTTGCGGGATTAGTTTTATCTGGCCCAAATGCAATTCCGGGAAGTAGAGTTGCAATTGTAAGTTTTAATGGCCCGCCAACAACTAATGTTGCTGGTACACCGAGTAACGCAACACAAAATTTAGGTTTTTCCCAAAATCTACAAACCGTGACCAATGCGATAAACGGACTTAGTGCGAGTGGAGGTACCAACACTCAAGCTGGATTCATTCAAGCCGGAGCGACATTAGCTGGAGCGAATGCTAATTCAAATAAGGTGATCATCATGTTCACCGACGGTATGCCTACAGCGAGCAATGGGACATTACCTTCCGGGCCTAACGAGCCTACTGCGCATAACGCGCATACAATTGCTGCGTATACTGCAGGTCAGGCCTTGCATAGCTCCGCCCGTGTATTCACTATTGGGTTACTGCAAAATATGCCTACCGCAGTTCATGCTTTAGCTGTAGATACCTTGACCAAAGCTCAAAATGCAGGATTTTATGAAGCACCATCTGCACAAGATTTACAAACAATTTTCGCATCTATTTCACAACAGTTAAATTATTCTGCGCTAAATGCTGTTGTAACGGATGTGGTTGGAAATAATTTCAACCTAATTGAGAGTAGTCTCCCGGCTGGAGCTGTTTACAATCCTATGAACAGAACTATTACCTGGAGCCCAGGAACAATCATCACAAATTCGCAGTTGAAATACACGGTTCAAGCCAAGCCGGAATTTGAAGGTGGATTAGCCTACACAAATGAATCGGCAACTCTTAATTACACGAACGTGAATGGAGTTGCTAATCAGACGAAAACATTCCCAAAACCTCAAGTGAATGTTCCTACTAGACTAAGCGTGAGTTTAACTGATGCCACTATTCTATTGGGTGATTCTATTCAATTGGCAATAGGGAACGATCCTGCTTCTCAAAACTATATGAGCCCAATAACTGGCGGTGATGGTAATGGTACCTATACCTACGCTTGGTATGTGGATGGCTCCGATACAGTTATTTCAACAGCGGAAAATCCATCTGTTTCACCTACCGTAGATACGAAATATAAGCTTATCGTTACAGACTCCAGCGGTTGTAAGGCCATCGCTTATATGTGGGTTAGAGTCAAAACAGGCAGTCTGACAATCAGGAAGGAAAATGAATCAGGTACAGTGATTACTGACAATCCTGCCACCTTCACTCTGACAAAAAATAGCACTACAACAACGCAGGTGACGGCTGCGAATGGATTTGCAGAATTTACCGGTCTTACAAGAGGAACGTATACATTAAAAGAAACAGTCGCCCCGACAGGGTATATAGCAGATCCGACAATATACACAGTGACTGTGGGATTAAGTACAGTCGGCGCAGTAGTGGTTACCGTGACTAAACCTGGAACACCCAACCCAACCACTGTTTCAAGTAATCCATTGGTAATACAAAATGCAATGGATAAAATTGATATTCCGGTCACGAAGACTTGGAATGACAATAATAATTTGCTGCAAACGAGGCCATCAAGCATTACTGTGAATATTTACCAGAATTACCAAGAAGGGGATTCACCTTACGACACGATTGTCATTACACCTGATTTAAACGGCGTGTGGAATGGGGTTTTTGAAGATCTTCCGAAATTTGAGAGCCTGAATGAGTTGTATATCTATACAATCGAAGAGGTGGGTGTCGATAAATATACGGCAGTGGTAACCCCTTCAGATAATGGCTTTACGATCACCAACACATTGAATGTCGGTTCACTCGCTATACTGAAAGTTGACAAATCTGATCCTACCAAAAATCTGGCTGGCGCAATTTTTGAACTCCGAAAAGCTGATGACAGCATTGTCAAAGATATCAATGGTAATGAAGTTAGGGGCACGACCGATTCCGATGGGCTGATTACCTGGGCGAACATCCCTTATGGTACGTATAAATTAGTGGAAATCCAAGCGCCCGATGGATTTAATCTGTTGGATGAAGATATCGAAGTTGTCATAGATGCCGACCATACCGATGTTTCTAAGACAATTGAAAATGTACCCGTTAAAGAACTTCCTGCTACTGGTGGAATGGGAACAACGGTGTTCACTTTAGTTGGATTGGCTATTATGATTGGTTCCGGATTTGTCTATAAGAAAAAGAAATAGTTATAATTTGCGTAACAACTGAGTCTAAAGGAGGAGAAAAAGATGAGTAAAAAGGTAAAAGGATTTTTAACCGCATTATTGTCAGTAATGGTTTTGTTTGGTGTTCTACTTCCAAGCGCAGCATATGCGGCTACGGAGCGGCCAACCACCGGTACATTGAGTATCCACAAGTTACAATATCATACCGAAACGGCTCCGGTCATCGATAATGATGGTTTGGCTTTACCGGCACTTCCTGCAGGGACATCGGCCTTAGCAGGAGTGACATTTAAAGTCTACAAAGTCGCGGATGATGCAACAGCAACTACAATACCTGTGAGTGTGACGCCTGTATCACTCGTGACGAATGCGGCAGGGCTTGCCGAATTTACCGGATTAGCAGCGGGACGCTATTTAGTAGTTGAAGACATCACGGCGGCTGGAACGCCATCCGGGATCGAATCATTCACACCTAACTTTTTGGTTGACGTTCCGATGATGAATCCCGACAATGTAACATGGAACGAAAACGTGCATGTGTATCCAAAAAACCAGTTGGTTCTAGGCAAAGCGGAATTAACGAAGTCGTTCGAAGGAGATGCAGTAACGCCTTATCCTGTGGCTACTTTTGCACTTTACAAAGGGGATGCCGCTGATGGGACTGCCGATGATACATTAATCGGTTCATATGCTACTAACGCAACAACCGGAAAAATCAATGTCGAAAATCTGACAGTTGGAGATTATTACTTCATAGAAACAGTTGCCCCTGCTGGATATGGTCTAAATAAAACCCCAGTATTATTCAGTATCACCATAAATGATCATGACGTGACCAAGTATGTCACAGACGATAACTTCTTTTACCCAACGGTCGACAAATTTATCACTACAATCGGCAACAAAACGGAGACAGCGAACATCAATGAACTGAATACTTGGTTCATCCAAGCAACCATTCCTGGAGACATCGGAGATTATGAAAGTTATGTTGTTACAGACGATCTGGAATCCTTCCTGGATTATGAAAACGCGCTGACAGTAAAAGCCGGGGCAGATGTACTGACTTTAGGGACAGACTACACATTCGCTGCTCCAGCGGTCGGGACTGCTGGACCGGTACTGACAATCTCTATCGATCCTGATGCATTGGTCGGATATGAAGGGCAGAAAGTCACCATTGAATTCAAAACATCCGTCAACAATACAGTAACGATGGATGACGAAATCGAAAACAACGCAACCGTAACAGGTACTTTGGATGGTACACCTTACGAAGAGGATGTCCCTGAATTACCGGAAGTGCACACAGGCGGTAAGAAATTCGTGAAAGTCGGCAAAACAACGGATTCGGCTGCTTTGTCCGGAGCAGAATTCAAAATTTTCAAAGCTGGAACAACAGAATATCTTCAAACAGACTGGTCTTGGGGCAGCAAGGCAACAGCTCGCGTCTTCACATCAGGAGCTGATGGTAAGTTCGAAGTGACTGGATTGGCTTATGGCAACTACACTTTAGAAGAAACGAAAGCCCCAACAGGCTATAACTTGAGAGCGGATGTCAACTTCACGGTCGGACTCGGAAGCTACGCTGACGCAAGCACTGCAACAATCACCAATGCCCCTACACTGACTCTGCCATCAACAGGTGGTATGGGTACAATAGTCTTTTCAGTAATCGGATCAGTGCTGATGCTGGGTGCAGTGAAATTGTATAAGAAAGACGGCGTGGAAGAATAATAAGAACTAAATATTAAAACCTGATTTGGACAGGCGATATTATCGCCTGTTCATCAAAGAGGCTTTCCTATGAAAGCCTCTTTGATGAACAGAAAGTGCAATTCAAAAGAGGTAGCAGATGTTCATCGTCTTCTGCACTTTACTTGATCAGAAAAGTGGGTGTTTGTATTGAAAATAACTATTTCAAAGAAAATGCAGAAAATTCTACTGGCAGCCATTTTTGCTGTAGGGTTAGGCATTTTTTTGTATCCAATTCTGAGTAATGTATATGTGGAGTATTTTCAAAATCAGGTAATCGATTCTTATCAAGATAAAGTTGATCAAATGACAGAACAGGAAAAGAGACAAAAACTGGCAGAAATGATGGCATACAACGATAACCTGAATCAGTCCGGTATTGAATATGAGGATCCTTTTGAAGGCATTTTGGATGATGACGATAAAAAAATCGAATCCGAAAGCAGTACAATTGATAGCGAAGTTGCTACTTCTGCAGATGAGGAAGCTGTGATTTATGATGCCTTAGCAGGTTCCGTGGGTGAAGCGCTCGGGCATATCGAAATCCCAAAAATGGATATTGATATTCCAATCTATTTTGGTACCAGTGAAAAAGTACTTCAAGAAGGGGTTGGTTTACTTGAAGGGAGCTCTTTACCAGTAGGAGGAGCCAGTACTCATGCGACCTTGACAGGACACAATGGACTGCCGAGTGCAAAATTATTTACAGATCTGCACAAATTAGCTGTTGGAGATATTTTTTTTATTCACTCCATCAATGGTACCCTCGCCTACGAAGTGGATACAATCAATACGGTATTGCCGGACGAAACCGAGTCATTGAAGATTGTTGAGGGTGAGGATCTGGTCACTTTGATTACCTGTACGCCTTACATGATTAATACACATCGTCTGTTAGTGTCGGGTCATAGGGTTGCTTATGAAGCGGTTCAAGAAATTGTGGATGAACCCCAAGAAGCGGATTCTTCCAAAGTCTTGAAGACACAAGATGAATACAACAACATTTACCTGATTGCAGTGTTAGCGTCCATTCTTCTCCTTATTTGCATTATCCTATACAGAAGAAGGCGCATAAAAGAAGGTGATCAAAATGAAAAATAAAAAGAAGAACAGATACCTACTGCTCTTCATTTTGGGCGTATCCATCATTTTGGTACCGCAAATAGTCATCTTTTACAATAATTTAGGCCAACAACATCAAATAGATCTATACCAAGAAACAATCACTGACTTGAATGAAGAGCAGATACAACAGTTTTTTAGTGAGGCAGCCTCGATCAACAACAACACCATTGCTGATAATCTGGATAATGAAAATGATTCCGAACTCCTGGAAATTTCTGCAGACAGCACCAAAACCGTGAGTAATCATGATACGCTGAGCGATCCATTTACCAACCAGATGACTTCCGGCGGGAATCAACCTAGTTTGATTGCTGAAGATGATGTTTTTGCTTTCATCGAAATACCAAAAATTGGTGAGATGTTGCCTATTTTTCTAGGAGCCACTCCTAAAAATCTTGCAAAAGGCGTTGCTCAAGTAACAGAGTCATCGTTGCCGACGGGCGGATCCGGCACGCACTCGGTCATTGCCGGTCATCGAGGATATTATGGTGCAACATTTTTCAGATATATCGATCAAATGGAAATTGGGGATTTGTTTTATATACATGTATTGAATAAGGTACTAGCATACGAAGTGACAGGACAGGCTATAATCGAACCTGACGATACCTCTTCGCTAGGTATTGTCGAAACAGAGGACTTAGTAACTTTACTGACATGCACGCCTTATCCGACAGACCGATATAGACTGCTTATCTATGGATCGAGGGTATATGATGAGGGAGGAACTGTTGAGTATGCAAGCGCCTCAGAAGACCCACTAATCGGTAAAACCAATACGGAAGATGCGGAAATTGGCTCGGCGTACCCTGATGCGCAGGGGCAAGTTTTAGATGAACAAACATCCTATGCCGAGGACAATACGGAGGTTGTAGAAAACCGGGATAGCGATGAAGCCATTGAAGAGAACACTGTTTTAACAGGGGACAAGGATGAAACACAGCCAAGTAACGAGGAGACTTCCGTGTCTTCATCAGAAAATGTTTCTGTTCAACTTTTACAGTCCGAAACAGACATTTCAACAACCGCCCGCAATCATAAATGGATAAATCGTTTGATTATCATTGCAGGCTTATTGAGTATTGCTGTCAGTATCGGATTGATTGTGAAAAATAAGAGGAAAGGATAATGAAGCATATTTTTCGAACGAATGTAACGCATGAAAGAATTTAAAAAACTTTTGAGGTATTGATGATGGCGCTCTGGAATAGGGCGCCATTTTCATTCACTGAGTTAGGTGATGCGTATTTCTGAAGGGAGGCACATCTAATAGTGTTGCTATCGTTATCCTTTGTGAAACCACCCAAATGGTGTTAAGATGGTGATGAAAACGATAACATTTTTTCGTGAAGCAAGGGGGATGCGCGATGGACAAGAAAATTAATCAACTGATTGAAATCGCTGAATTTGCGATGGAGGCGAACGATTATGCTCATGCTGAAAAAAAGTACATCAACGCCTTATATTTAATGGATAATCCTAAATCGGAAGAATATCAAAAAGTCGTAAACAAGCTGGCGAAGTGCTATGCCGCCCAGAAAAATTTTGCTGGAGCCAAAGAGTGTCTTGAAGAGCTATTGTTTTACGCTAAAAAAAATAAAGATCTGAAGAAAGAATCAGAGTATCTGCATGCCTTGGCGGTGAATACCCGGTGCATGAAAGAATACGATTTGGCAGCATTGATGTGTGAAGAAGAAATCACTTTCCGATTGACGCATTTTCCCGATGATTACAGTGGGTTGGCCCGCAGTTACTATGAGGCGGCTATGCTGTCTTTGTTGCAGCGGAATCCGATGAAAGGCAAAATGAATCTTGATAAGGCGAAACAGTACGCTGATAAATCCGAAGACGAGGAATGTCAAGCTGGCATCATGCGCGGACTGGGTGATTATCATTTCACCCTCAATGAATTGGAAAGGGCCAGAGATTCTTATCTGGAAAGCCATGCCTTATACATGAAAAATAAAAATGAAGAAGCGGCAGATGAATTGTTGGCAAGGCTGAAGCGTCTTGAAGACAGAGGGTGAATAGCGTAAGATGTCAATTTTGATTGTTCCTACCCATTCTTATAATAAGAAAAGCTGAACGGGTTCGTTCAGCCCTGAAAGAAATTTAGGAAATCTGGCCCTGAATGAGCATCGTAGAGCGCAATGGGTCAGATTTATCTAATTTCCGAAGGGCTAACCCGTGAAGCTGGACATCATTTTAGATGCATGAAACATTTTACAAACTTGTGAAACACCTACGGTGATGCACTTTTCACTCTGGAAAATTTTATAAATTCCTATATGTCGAAAAAAGCAACCTATCTCCAGGTTGCTTGCCTTTTCTATAGAATCGATAAGATATCCGATGGTGTCTGGAAGATGTGATCAGCATCGAATCCTTCTGCCGTATGCGATCCCCATTCTGCCAATCCGAATGCAACAGCGGCATTGCGTGCGCATTGGTTGTCGTAAATGGAATCCCCGATGTAGATGGCTTCATTTTCGGAAACGCCTAATCTGCGCAAACATTCCGTCAAAGGTTGTCCGGAAGGCTTGTGTTCTTCAGTATCGCTTGATGTGATGATGACGTCAAAATAGTCATCCAAACCGTATGGTGTGATGTTCAGCTCGTAACTCTCTTTTGTCTTTGAAGTGACAATGCCCAGGAGATGATTGTTTTCCTTTAAATAGCGCAGCGTATCTTCCATCCCGGCAAAGATACTCACGCTGTCCGCATAAGTTTTCGACTGCGCACTCCACTTCGGATGCAGATCCGCAGCTTGTTCGGGTGTGAAGCCCAAATGCTGCAAACCTTCCATCCCCGGTATGCCGAATATTGTACGCATGTCTTCTTGTGTGGCAGGTCTGCCGGCGTGTTCCTGAAGGATATCGTCCAGACCTCTGAAAATGGAATCTTCAGTATCAACGATTGTACCGTCGACATCAAAAATAAATGTATGAATCATATGCGCAACTCCCTTGAAATATTTCTTGTTATTATAGCATAGTAATGTTTAGTAACAAAATCGCCCTGAATGATGCAAAGGAATTAAGAAAAGGTTACAATATACCGTGTTTGTTTGGCAACAGCAGTCATTGGATATATACTATACATTTAGGAGCAGAAAATGTTGCTAAAAGAATGAGTTCGGCATTGCCGAGTTTTTATAGAGTAAGGGGAATTGAAACATGGCTTTAAACGAGAAAGAATCAAAAATACTGAGCTACATCAAGGAAAATCCTTTCATTTCGCAGCAAGATTTAGCTACAAAGATTGGCCTGTCACGTCCCGCAGTGGCGAACATCATTTCCGGCTTGGTGAGACGGGGATACCTTTTGGGGAAAGCCTATGTCATCAATGATACGCGACCGATTGTTTGTATCGGCGCGGCCTGTATCGATCGCCGCTATTTTGTGGAAGGGGGTCTTATTCATGGACAATCGAATAATGTCACCTCCCAGACGTCAATCGGCGGGGTTGCTCTCAGTATCGCTGAGAATCTGGGCAGACTGCAGGAAGACGTCGTTATGTTATCTTTGGTCGGGGATGATGCGGAATGGCATACGATCGAAGAATCTATGCGTCCGTTGATGAAGACCTCCGAAGTGGAAATGATTCCTGGTTTTTCGACAGGAACCTTTATGGAAGTCATCGATGAAGCGGGTAAAATGATCATCGGATTGGCGGAAATGGATATCTTTGAGTATATGCAGCCGAAATGGTTGCTGAAGCACTTGGCGACGCTCAAGCGGGCTAAAACCATCATCATCGATTCGAATTGCCCGAAAGAAAGCGTGGAGCACTTACTTGAAATCGGGGCGAAATACAATATTCCAACGGTCCTGATTTGCGCATCCGTCCTTAAATTATATAATATTCCTGAAAACTTGAAGGGATTGAAGTTGCTGATCACGAAGCATGACGAAACCGAAAAGCACTTCGGCATCACAATCAATGATGATGCTTCTATGCGGGAAGCCCTACAGCTGTGGCTGGATAAAGGGGTGCAGCATGTCATCATCACAAAAAACAGTCAGAGCGTCGGCTATGCCAGCGAAAATTACGGCATGCATGTCTATGACCTGAAGAACAGCGACGAGGACAGCGAAACCTACATCTGGGGAACGAACGAAGCGCTTTGTGCCGGAATCGTTTACTCCTATTTGAGGACTGACGATATTTCAGAAATGATTCAAACGGGCTTAGTGAATGCAGTCATGTCATCAAAATCAGCCTACAAAGTTCGCCCGAATTTATCCCAGGCGGTATTGCGCAAGGACGTCAAAGAAATCGGCAAGTTGGAAAGCAGAGAAATTTAGCTGGAGAAGCCCGTTACATTCAAAAAAATAAACACTTCACTACGCTTCCAATCTGCGTAGCGCAGTTACCAAAAAGAGCCTGTCACCCAGGCTCTTTTTGGTTTGTAAATTTATCAATCGTAAGACGGCTAATCTTTTGTTTATATCGTAAGTATAGTAAAATAAGAGTAAGGAAAGCGTTTTCTGGTTGATTATTCCAAAGGAGTGGGTTTGAATGGTTCAGTATAAAAACATCTTGATTCCAGTGGACGGATCGGAGGCTTCGATCAAGGCGTTCAAACAGGCGGTACATATCGCTGAAAGGAACAATGCCGCGCTGTATCTGGTTGCGATTCTGGATAAAAAAGATAACGCCGAAGAAGCTGCGCAGCTGCAGAAGGATAAAGACTCGTTGTTCGATGAATTGGACAGATATGCGCGTGCAAACGGGGTGGCAGTGCACAAGGAAATGCGCACCGGCAGTCCTAAGGAAATGATTGCGAAAACGCTTGTGGAAGAATGGAAGTGTGATTTGATTGTAATGGGTGCTACAGGTAAGGGCACTATCGCAAAACTGGTGGTCGGATCGGTGACGAATCATGTCATCAAACATGCGCCATGTGATGTATTAATCGTAAGGAAAAATTGATCAGACGCTTTTGAACCAACGAATCAGGAGACGCAAAAAAAGTCCAGTTACTTAAATGTAGCTGGACTTTCCTTTATCTAGAGGATAATTTTTGCGGTACTTCCTTCGGTGGTGCGGTCGACTTTGATATGGACGGGTATGCGCGTCTTCAATTCCTCAACGTGCGAAATGATACCGACTAAACGGCCACAACTGTTCAGGGAGAATAGCGCCTCGATTGCGGTATCCAAAGACTCTGGATCCAGCGAACCGAAACCTTCATCAATGAACAGTGTATCGATCTGGATTCCTCCGCTGCGGCTCTGCATCACGTCGCTTAGACCAAGGGCAAGCGCAAGGGAAGCCTTGAAGCCTTCACCGCCCGACAACGTTTTGACGCTGCGGGTTTGACCGGTGTAATGGTCGAATACATCGAGATCCAGTCCCTTAGCTCCGGCACCTTTGCCTTTGTCTTCCTTGCGCAACAACAGATAGCGGTTGTTCGTCATCTGTTGGAAGCGAAGATTGGCAGCTTCGATGATTTCCTCATAATAGATCGCCAGCACATAGCGTTCGAATGAGATATAATCAGTTTCTTTGGTTCCGTTGGCGATGTCCGACAAAGTCTTGTATTTTTGGTAATCGGAAATGATCTGCTGTTGCTTTTTGTAGATCACAGCGATTTCTTGCGCCGCTTTTTTTAGCATTTGGATATCGCCTGCAAGCTGATCTTTTTGCTCTTCCGATGCGCGGATTGTATTGTCCAGAAGCATTTTTTGATCGGTGCAGGAGACGACGGTTTGATCCTGATCCAATACTGCAGCGCTCTTTCTTACATCTTGCAAACGGGTCACGGTGACATTCAGGTCGTCTTCATGACTGCGGATTCGTTTCTGGATTTCCAGAGACAATGCCTTATCCAATATTAGATGGTCGAAAGGTTCTTCCAGTCCTGTATCAGCCAGTACGGTTTTGTAGGTTGTTTCCGCATCCAACAAAGCATGTGTTGCTTCCTCAACTTGGGCCGCGTAGGTGGTCCTGTTGGCATGGCAGACGGCAATCCGTTTCTCGAGGTCCGTCAGCTCGCTGTTCAGCCTGTTGTAGTCATTTGTGCTGGTCTCAATGGTTTCGTTGAGCTGCAGGATTTCATTTTGCACAGTTGCGAGGTCTTTGTCGCCCAAAATTTGCTGTTCCTGTTCGATATCGGCCAGCAGGTCCCTGGAAAGAATTTCGTTCAAGTGCAATGTTTTCTGAAGCGTAAGACAGTTCTGGTCGATCTCCTGCAGATTTGTTTCGATGTTGTTTTGCTGCTTGACGAGGGTCTCTTCTTCGTCAAGAATCTTCTGCAGAGCTATCATCTCCGACAGCAGCGTTTTTTCTGACGCGATTTCGCTATCGCGTTTTGCTTTCTGTTCCTGTTTGTAAGTTTCGAAAGTTTCAGCCGGGATAGCGAACTCATCGAAGAGATCAGCCAGTTGTTTTCGGATTCCGGAAAGTTCGGCAGTCCCCTGCTGGTAATCCGCATATGCCTGATTCCGTTTTTTCTCCAGCTGCTCCCGGTCCTGATCGGAGAGGGTCTCTGCCGTTTTTTGAGCGGGTGCGGGATGGTCTGTTGAACCGCAGACAAGACAAGCTTCTCCGCTGATCAGCTGTTCTGCTAAAATGCCTGCGATGTTGCGGTTGTAGAGCAGGATTTCGTCCTTGAACTGTTGATCGATTGCCATGAATTCTTTTTCCAGAATCAGGAATCGTGCACCTTTTGCAAGTTTTTCAGCCAACAATTTTTCGGTTTGGACAATCCTCTTGTGGATCTGATCGGATTGCTGCACGTTCATTCGGCAAGCACTCAATTTGTCTTTGATACTGGCAGCTTCTTTTTGGGCTTGTTTCAGCCCCGCAAGCCTCTGCTGGCACTGCTCCTGTTTTTCTTTTTGCGCTTGTTTAAGATTTGCATGTTTCTGCAGTTCTTTCGTGGCATCGTTGCCTGCTTTCTGGTAACCTGCCAGTTCTTTCTGCTTCTTCGCCAAGGCGATAAGCTGTTTTTCCTGTTCCTTCACGGTGCCGGTCTTTTCACGCAAGCCTGGGATCAGGGAAAAGGCAAGTTCAGCCACCTCGAATGCCGATTGCTTATCGCGTGAAGCCTGATTCAATTGGTCCAAGAGAGCGTCATTTTGTTTGGATTGTTCCTGTTTTGCATTCCTGTTTGTGGATGCTGCAATGTACAGCGACCTTTTTTCCTCGGCTTTAACGGCTTGTTCATGGCGCTCCAATTGCTGCTTCCATCCTAGGACTGAAGCTTCTTCTTCCTCCAGAACTTTCAGCCGTACCTCCAACTGTGCGATATCTTCCAGCAATTTGATGGTATCGGAAACGGCTTGACTTTGTGAACGCAAAGAAGTTAGCTGCAGTTCTTTGACTTCACGTTCTTCTTCGAGCGCCGCCAACAGTTCTGCGATCCGAACCAGGATCTGCTCGGTGTCCTGCAAGCGGAGCGCTTCTTGCAAGGCTTCATCTTTGATTCCCGAGGCAAAGGAATAAGCGGTCTGTAGCGAATCATGGGCGGAAGTCGCCTGGCTCTGTAATGATTTGGCCCGCTCCTTCAGTTCCTCCTGGAATCTTTTCAAAATCTCGGTCCCGAAGATGTTCCGGAAAATAGTCTCTTTGTCATTGCTGTTCGATTCCAGTAGTTTTTTGAATTCCCCTTGCGGCAGCATGACGATCTGTTTGAACTGCTCGTAGTTCAAAGAAAGCAATTGCTCTATTTCCGCATTGGCGTCGCGCGCTTTCGTCGTCACGGTGTCGTCGTGATAAAAGGCGACATCAGCTTTCAAATCGATGATTTTTCCGCTTTTCCCAGGACCTGTCTGGGCAGGGGAGCGTCTGACGCGGTAAGATTTCCCGTTGTATTCGAACGTCAGATCGACGTAACAGATCGACTCTTCCGTTGCGAACTGCGACTTGAAGGTGTCCTTTTCCCGGCTGCTGCCGCTGGCGACATCGTAAAGGGCATAGGCGATGGCATCAAAAATTGTGGTTTTGCCGGCACCGGTAGGCCCGCTAACCAGGAACAATGTTTGGTTCTGGAATTGCGTGAAGTCCAATACGATCTTTTCTTTGTAGGGACCAAAGGCATTCATCTCTAATTTTAAGGGTCTCATCTAATCTTTCCTTCCCAAAGCGGAAAAGATATCCGCAACGATTTTTTGACCGGATTCTTCCATTTCAATGGCGCGGTATTGCTCATAAAAATCCTTGAACAAATCCGGATAGGACAACTGTTGGAGATCCTCCCGGTTATGCTGCAAGGCCACCGATTCGGTTTCTCTTCGGCTGACGTATTCGAGCCCCATTGCGTGTGGATAGCGACGGCGCAGTTGGTTCATCGCATCCAGTACGTATTCCGTATCCTCCAGTTCGAAGAACAGGTAGTCCTCGGATTGCCCCTTCATCAGTTCTGAGAATGTACTCCGGATTGTGCGCATATCGCGCAAAGGCTTGATCCGGAGCGGTTCGATCTCCAGTTTGTCTTTTTCTATCGTCACGATGCTCGTCTGCTTTTGATGCGGGGTTTCTGATTTGGAATACTTCAGGATTGAGCCACTATAGCGGACTTTGTCGTCTTTGACTTTCTGGGCCTTGTGCAGATGGCCCAGAGCGACATAATCAAAGTCCTCAAACAGCGACACATCCACGTATTCGGAAGTACCGATACTGAGCGGACGTTCGGAATCGGATGGTTCGCTCGTGTCGTTTCCGGTCTGGATCACATAGCCGTGCGCAATCAGGATGTTGACTTCATTTGGGTTCATGGTTGCTTTTACGGTCGCCAACTGCGCACGAATGGCATCCTCCATATTTTTGATTGTGTCGTCCTGAAGCTTCTCCCGGACATAGACATGATCCGCAAAAGGCAGCAGATAGAAATTGGTTCCCTCGAAAGCAACTTTTCGGATGGTATCTTTCATGGTTCCTTCTATATACAGGCGGCTGTCGGCCAACAGATCGGCGGCATATTCGATCCGCTCGTTGCTGTCGTGGTTGCCGGCGATGACGAACACAGGCACGCCCAATTCCTTCACCATCCGGGTCAGTGTCCGATTGGCCAACGCTACCGCTTCTTTCGGAGGCAACGCACGGTCGTAGAGGTCTCCGGCCATAATGACCGCATCGATTTCTTTATCTTTGAGTAGCTCGATCAGGTTCGTCAAGTAATAACGCTGATCTTCCAGCATGGAAAAATCATTGACGATTTTACCGAGATGCCAATCAGCTGTATGCAGTATTCTCATGGGAAAGGCTCCTGTCCATTGGTTAGTATTTTTTAAGTAAATACATTCATTTTCCATTATACCAGACTACACCGGAAGCCAGCAGAGGCAATTATGGCCGACCGAGTGAAATGCTAGTGATGTGGACGCTTTTGAGCTATAGTATGTATAAGAGGTCGGACGAATTAAGCAGTTGAAGGAGGAACCAAAATGGATCTGGGGCTAAAGAATAAAGTGGCATTGGTCGTTGCTTCGAGTCAAGGGTTGGGCAAAGCGGTGGCGAAGGAACTCGTCAAAGAAGGCGCGCACGTTATGCTCACCAGCAGAAGCGAGGACAAATTGGCTGAGGTGAAAGAAGAGCTGGAAGCCATGCATGCCGGAAAGGTCGCGTATTTCCCTTGCGACATCACTAAAGTTGAGGACATCCAGAAACTGGTGGCACGGACCCATACAGTATTCGGGAAAATCGATATCTTGCTGAACAACGCAGGCGGTCCGCCAAGCGGGAAATTCGATTCCTTTTCCGATGAAGTATGGCAGCAGGCCTTCGAATTGAACTTGCTGAGCTACATCCGGATCATCCGCGAAGTACTGCCTGATTTGCGTAAAGAGGGCGGACGCATCGTCAACATCGCCTCGATTTCGGTGAAGACACCTTTACCGAATCTGGTGCTTTCCAATACGTTCCGAAACGGCATCGTCGGCCTAAGCAAAACGCTGGCCGATGAATTGGCGCCCGACAATATCCTCGTGAACGTCGTTGCGCCGGGAAAAATCGAAACCGATCGCTTGAAATATCTGAATGAGGCGAACGCTAAAGCGAGAGAATTGACAGTTGCGGAAGTCGACAAGGCTGCTATCGCAGGCATTCCTTTAGGACGTTACGGTACACCGGAAGAATTCGCAAAAGCTGTTGTTTTCCTTCTTTCCGAAGCGAATACATACATCACCGGCAGTACACTATATGTGGATGGCGGGGCAGTCAAAGCGATTTGAAGCCGAACCGCCATCCGAAACAGACAGGAGAATGAAATATGGGACAAGTAATCATCAACGCAGACGATTTTGGTCTCACAAATGGCGTGAACTACGGCATCATCGATAGTTTTTTGTACGGCATCACCACCTCGACGACCCTGCTGGCGAACGGAGCGGCATTCGATCATGCTGTGGCATTGGCATCCGATCATCCGGAGCTGGAAATCGGAGTTCATCTGAATCTGACGCTCGCAAAGCCCCTATTGCCTGACGCATCCACCATCAGTGCCGATGGGCGTTTCCACACCAGAGAATACGTGCAGCAGCATGCAGCTTCACTGGATCTGGATGAGGTCTATGCGGAGTGGCATGCGCAAATCGAAAAAGTTCGCAAGGCGGGCATCAAACCAACGCATTTGGATTCGCACCACCATGTGCATATGTTGGAGCCGCTCAACAAAGTCATCCTGTCTTTGGCGATCCAGTACGAGCTGCCGATCCGGGATCATTTCGAGGGTAGCCATGGGGTGCTGCATACGGACCGCCAATTCGACCTCGGCTTCGCTGCTGAAAAACCGCAGGCCGAATTGGGAATGAGTGTGATGGAGAAGTTGGATGATATTATGGCCGTCCTGGAAAAGCCGGACACCTCGGTCGAATTGATCGTCCATCCGGGTTATGTCGATGCCAGTCTGGAACGCGTCAGTAGCCTGCAGAAGGATCGAGCCTATATGGCCGAATTCTTGATGCATTCAGATTTTGCGGATCGCATCCGTGAGGATGAGGCAATCCAGTTGATTTCGTATGCGGAATTGGGAGAGTAATACGATAAGAAATAACAAAGGCTGTCTCGTTTTTCGAGACAGCCTTTGCCGTTCTCCGGCGAATGAAGGCTTGACCGGAGTTCAGACTGCATTCGGGCTTGTGTGCTCCGATGAGACCGGCCTCACCGGAGCTACAGGAAGAAACTGAGTAAACTGGGTTGCTCCTCTGATCAGCATATTTTAGTCCAATAGTATCATTTTGTATTTGTTGCTAAATTATAATCATTATCATTAACAAAAAATAGGGAATCAGTGATAGAATAGAAGAATGAAGCATTACCAACCTGAACAGCGGTTTTTGGAGTTTGCATCGGGTTTGGATGCAATTTGAATGATAAAGGAGCAATCTAAAAAATGGCATTATTGGAAATGGAACATCTGAGTTTTGTGTCGGACGGCAAAGTCATTCTGGATGACATCAGCTATTCGCTGGAAGAGGGCGAGTTTCTCTCGATAACCGGCCCGTCCGGAAGCGGCAAGAGCACACTTTTGAAGATCATTGCGACGATCCTTTCGCGTACCGAAGGGGAAATACGCTACCAAGGGAAATCGCTGGATCAATATGAACCTACCGAATACCGCAAGGAGGTTTCCTACACATTCCAGACACCTGTTTTGTTCGGAAAAACCGTCCGCGACAATTTGGCTTTTCCTTACGAAATCCGCAAAAAGGAATTCGATGAAAAGAAAGCAGTCGCATATTTGGAATCGGTCGGGCTGCCGAAGGAATATCTGAATAAAGAGATCAACACCTTGTCGGGTGGAGAAAAACAGCGTGTCGCCTTGATACGTAACGTCCTTTTTCAACCGAAAATCCTCCTCCTTGATGAAGTCACGAGCGCCTTGGATGAAGCGAATCGCCAGATCATCTGGAAATGGCTCCAGGAAATGCGGAATCATTCCGATATGACGATCATTATGGTCAGTCATAACGAGGAAGAGTCCAGCTTGGCGGATAAGAACATCCATATCGTTGCAGGGAAAATCGAGAAAGAGGAGGCAAAATAATATGGATCTACAAGTCAGTCCAATCACGCTCATGTTGAGCTTTTCGTTGGTAATGGTGGGAGTCTACATCTCGTACAAGGAAAAATTAGGAACGGCCAAAGATATCTTGTACAGCATTACCCGAGCCATTGTACAGTTGATCGCGGTCGGATACGTATTGACCTATCTGTTCAATGTGAACAACACAATCGTCACTCTGGCGATGGTTGCGGTCATCGTCTTCAATGCGTCATGGAATGCCCACAAACGCAGCAGCAGTATCCCGAATTCTTTGAAGATTTCGCTCATCGCCATCTCCGCTTCAGCGATTTTGACGTTAGCCATTTTGGTCCTGTCCGGGTCCGTTAAATTCATCCCTTCACAGATTGTGCCGATCACTGGAATGATAGCCGGGAATGCGATGACGACCATCGGCTTGTGCTATCGTAACCTGAATTCCTTGTTCCGCGATCAGCGCCAACAGATTCTGGAAAAACTGTCTCTCGGTGCGAATCCGAATCAAGCTTCGCGCACAATCTTGCGGGAAACGATCAAATCAGGCATGCAGCCATCTTTGGATTCCGCCAAAACAGTGGGTATCGTTTCCTTGCCGGGCATGATGTCGGGTTTGATGTTTGCCGGCACCGTACCGATGACGGCGATCATGTATCAGATCATGGTGACTTTCATGCTGGTGGCGGCGACAAGCATCTCGTCTTATATCGCCTCTTTCCTAGCATACCGCGAATTCTACAACGACAGACAGCAATTGCGGGTCTGATTTTGAATGGTATTTCGGTTGGTCCGTGCTGAAAAGTATGGTATCCTTTCTATTATAAAATTGATTTTGGAGGGAAAACATTGAGCGGATTAATCTATCGCAGAACCCATCGCATCAAAGGCTATGAATGCGACATCACCGGTGAAATCACCTTGCCAGCGCTCGTAAACTTGATGATGGACTTGTCGGGACAACAAAGCGATTCACTCGGGAACACGAATGACCAGATGTCCGAAAGAGGACTCAGTTGGATCATCGTGCAGTACGACATGCAGATCGAACGCATGCCGCACCAAGGCGAAGAAATCATTCTGGAAACGGAAGCGATGAGTTATAACCGCTTCTTCACCTATCGCCGCTTCCGGGCTTATGATGAAAGGGAACAATTGTGTGTGGAAGTGATGACGAACTTCGTCATGATGGACATCGAAACCCGTAAGATGGTCCAGATCCAAAAAGACTTGCTGACCGTTTACCAGGCTGATGAAATCCGGACGATGGTGCGCATGCAGAAACCGATCCAGCTGGAGCCGGAAAACCGCAAGGAGCAGGAGTTCCGCGTCAGATACCTGGATATCGACTACAATCGCCATGTCAACAACGCGAAATATTTCGATTGGATCATCAACACAATCGACCCGAAATTCATCATGGATCATCAGATGGCTGCCGTTACGATCAAGTATGAAAAAGAAGTCGAATACGGCAACAGCATCACCAGTGTCATGTCGACAAAAGAAGCTGAGAACGGCGAAATCATCACCGCGCACCGCATCATGAACGGCGAAGACCTAGCCTGCGAAGCCCACATGATCTGGAAAAAAGTATAGAAAAGCGGAACGGGTTCGTTCAGCCCTGAGTAAGGAAACACTGTGACCTAATCGGTCAAGTACTCTGATGTCACAGTGCGACATCAGAGGGCCTCACTACGAGACCAGTTGGATGGCCTGATGACAGGACTAAGCGATTGAAATCGCAAGAGTCATGACAATTTAGGAAATCTGGCCTCGCAACGTTCCCTACGGTCACCTTATACTGGTGCTCTAAGGGATGAATCCCTAAGAGTCCCATGCAAATGAGCATCGTAGAGCGCAATTGCTGAGAGACTTCCTGCGTCAGCAGGTTAGACGAACAGTATGTCTTGGCTCGCAGAGCCAAGAGGTTCCTAATCCCTTTTCCGAAGGGCTTACCCGTGAAGCTAGCCACCGTTTTGGGATGCATGGAATATTTTGCAACCTTGTGAAACACCAGAGGTGATGCACTTTTGGAATTGAAATATGTTATTAAAAAAGAGGAACGACCCGAACGCTTGGGTTGTTCCTCTTTTTCATGCTGGTTTTATGCTTGTTCTTTATAAAGTGCGTTGATTCTTGCTTGCACGTCTTTATCTGCCAAGAAGTCTTCGTAGGTTGTTTCCATTCTGTCAACAACGCCGTTTGGAGTCAATTCGATGATACGGTTCGCAGTAGTGTTGATGAACTCGTAATCGTGTGAAGTGAACAACAATGCGCCTTTGAAAGCGATCATGCCGTCATTCAACGCCGTGATGGATTCAAGATCCAAGTGATTTGTCGGGTCATCCAGCACCAAAACGTTTGCTTTTGAAAGCATCATTTTCGATAGGATGATACGTACTTTTTCTCCCCCGGATAGGACAGAAACTTTCTTCATGACATCTTCACCTGAGAACAGCATGCGGCCCAAGAAGCTGCGCAAGAAAGTGTTGTCGTCCTCTTCTTTGCCTGCAAACTGGCGCAACCATTCCAAAATGGTGATATCGGCAACCGGGAATTCGTTCGTGTGATCCTTCGGCAAATAGCTTCTTGAAGTTGTGACGCCCCATTTGAAAGTACCGCCATCAGCTTCCATTTCGCCCATCAAAATCTTGAAGAGGGTAGAAGTAGCGATATCTTTGCGGCTTGTGAAAGCGACTTTATCGTTTTTGTTCAAAGCAAAGCTGATGTTGTCCAAAATTTTGACGCCATCGATTGTTTTGGAGATGTTTGAAACCATCAACAAGTCATTTCCGATTTCGCGTTCCGGAGTGAAGCCGACGAAAGGATATTTACGGGATGATGGTTGAATATCATCCAAGGTGATTTTATCCAATGTCTTTTTACGGGATGTCGCTTGTTTGGATTTCGATGCATTTGCACTGAAGCGCGCAATGAAGTCCTGCAACTCTTTGATTTGTTCTTCTTTTTTCGCATTGGAATCAGCGGCCAATTTAGCAGCTAATTGACTGGATTGCATCCAGAAGTCGTAGTTTCCGACATACAATTTGATTTTTCCGAAGTCAACGTCACACATGTGCGTACAAACCGTATTCAGGAAGTGACGGTCATGGGAAACAACGATGACGGTATTCGGGAAGTTGATCAGGAACTCGGACAACCACTCGATTGATTCTTTGTCCAAACCGTTTGTCGGCTCGTCCAAAAGCAGTACGTCCGGTTTGCCGAATAGGGCTTGCGCTAGCAAAACTTTAACTTTTTGTGGCTCCAATAGGTCGCTCATCTGCTTGTAGTGCAAATCTTCGCCGATTCCTAAACCTTGCAAAAGACTTGCAGCATCGGATTCGGCTTCCCAACCGTCCAATTCAGCAAATTCGCCTTCAAGTTCGCCGGCTCTGATGCCGTCTTCTTCAGTGAAGTCAGTTTTTGCATAGATAGCGTTCTTCTCGGCCATAATTTCATAAAGGCGTTTATGCCCCATGATGACAGTGTCCAATACTTGATGTTCTTCGAAACCATAGTGGTTCTGGTTCAATACAGCCAGACGTTCATTTGGATCCAAAATGATGTCGCCGGTTGTGGGTTGGATAACACCTGATAAAATCTTCAGGAAAGTGGATTTTCCAGCTCCGTTTGCACCGATGACGCCATAGCAGTTACCAGGGGTGAACTTTAAGTTAACATTGTCAAACAACTTGCGATCGGAAAATTGTAAGCTGACATTTGATACGGTAATCATTTTTTTACATTCCTCAATTCTTGTTTATAGTCAATTAATTCTAGCATATTCCAGAAAAAATAAAAGGATTTTAACACAGTGTTTACAAAAAACGAGTAGGACCGTTTCTTTTATGGCAATCGTTTGTTCGGTTTTGTCGTAATGTTGCCATCATTTTTGGGTGCGGACATGGAGTAAGTAAAAGCCGCGCAAATGAGAAAATGATAAGTTTTATTTGATTAACGCCCCCCATTCTAGTAACAGGAGAAACGCCATGATAGAATTAAAAAAATTGAAAAAGAAAGTTGGCTGAAAATGAATGGATAAGAAATTATCGAATAAAGAATATATATACATTGGCTCCATGCTCTTCGGCTTATTTTTTGGTGCTGGCAACCTGATTTTTCCGGTTCATATGGGACAATTGGCTGGGCAAAATTTATTACCGGCAATATTAGGGTTTATCATGACTGCAGTGGGGTTGCCGTTTTTGGGCATCGTGGCGATGGGGCTGTCCGGTAAAGAAAGCCTGCTGGAGATGGCGAGCAAAATCAATCCTAAATACGGTGTTTTTTTTACAGCGGCACTCTACCTTACGATTGGCCCATTCTTTGCGACGCCGCGTACCGCTACTGTCTCCTTCGAAGCAGCCTTTGCTCCGTACTTGGAACCCTCAATGACAAAAATGGCGCTGTTTCTGTTCTCGTTGCTTTTCTTCATAGCTGTCTTATGGTTCTCCCTGAAGCCCTCGGAAATATTGAAATGGGTAGGTAAGGTTCTGAATCCGATTTTTCTGGTATTTCTTTCGGTTTTGATTCTCTTCGGATTTTTCGCTCCGTTAGGCGCAGCGAGTGAGATACCAGTAGACGCAAGCTATCAGACTGGTGCATTCTTCAAAGGCTTTTTGGAAGGGTACAACACAATGGACGCACTGGCCTCCCTGGCTTTCGGGATCATCGTCGTCACGGCGATCCAAGGTTTGGGCGTCACCAAGACAACAACCATCGCGAAGGACACGATAAAATCCGGAGCGATCAGCATGTTGTTGATGGCTGTCATTTATGGTTCCTTGGTTTATTTGGGTGCAACGAGTCGCGGCATATTTGAAATCAGCGACAACGGCGGCATCGCCTTGGCACAAATCTCGAACGAGTACTTCGGCATCTTCGGAGCGGTTCTGTTTGCTGTCATCATCACCGTTGCCTGTCTGAAAACGGCAATCGGGCTGATAACTGCCATCAGCGAAACGTTTGTGCACATGTTTCCGAATTCGTTAGACTATAAACAATACGTCTATCTTTTCACTGCTATTTCCTTTGGTTTGGCGAATCTGGGTTTGAGTCAGATTATCGCCTTCTCGATTCCGGTATTGATGTTCCTGTACCCCTTGGCAATTACCTTGATCTTCCTGTCGATCACAAGCAGCCTGTTCAATGACCGGACGATTGTCTACCAAATGACGACCTTGTTCACCTTGCCATTCGCAATTGTTGATTTTCTGAAAGTTTTGCCGCAAGGAATCAAGGATGCTGTCGGCCTGGATGGTTTCATCTCTTGGACAGATGCAGCGATCCCGTTATCCGATATCGGAATGGGTTGGCTGATTCCGTCGCTGCTCGGTTTTGCGATCGGCTTGGCGATTTCAAAAAATAAAAAATCAATTAACTTAAAATGAAAGAACGGGGCTGTCTCAGATTGAGACAGCCCCGTTCTTTTCCGCATTCTTCGTTATTTTTTGAGTCTTCGTTGGATTTTTTTGAACCAGGAATCCTTTTCGGCAAGAATGGGAATCTCTTTTTCCTTATTCGCCAGTTCCATGAAATACTTTTGTGCATCCACAGCAGGCCTATCATTTCGGACATGGTGGTAAGTGCCGTCCGGATACAGTTCGCGTGCTTTCGTGTTGTCGGCAAGATAGACGTCCATCAACGAAAGGATCTCTTTCTTGATGGCTTTGTCCAGAATCGGAAATTCTATTTCGATCCGTTTGATCATGTTACGGGTCATCATGTCTGCGGAAGAAAGGAAAAGATTCTCATCGCCGTTATGATGGAAATAGTAGATCCGGCTATGCTCCAGGAAACGGCCGACAATGCTGCGGACATGGATATTATCACTGACGCCAGGAACTTGGGGCTTCAGGCAGCAGATGCCGCGGATGATCAAATCCACCCGTATGCCTGCTTGACTGGCTTCGTATAGTTTCATGATGACGCGTTTGTCCGTCAAGGAATTCATTTTTGCGATGATATGCCCATTCCCGGATTGTTTATGCGCCGCGATTTCGTCGTCGATATATTCAATGAATGAATCACGGATTTCGAAAGGTGACACATGCAAGTGATTGTACTCAGGCTGATCGGAATAGCCGCTCAAATAGTTAAAGAAGTTTGTCGCATCCTCGCCGATTTCCTTGTTAGCCGTGAAGATGGCCATGTCCGTATAAAGTCTGGCAGTCTTATCATTGTAATTGCCGGTAGCCAGATGGACATAACGGACGATGCTGTTGTTTTGCTTTTTGACCACCATCGTGATTTTGCTGTGAGTCTTCAAGTGGGTCATGCCATAGAGCACATGCGCACCGGCTTCTTCCAATTCCTTCGCCCATTGCACATTGTTCTCTTCGTCGAAACGGGCTTTCAGCTCGACCAGTACAGTGACTTGTTTGCCCGATTCTGCTGCAGCCTTCAACCCTTCGATGATCGGTGAATCTTTGCTGACCCGGTAAAGAGTCTGCTTGATGGCGATTGTGTCTTCATCCTCAGCGGCACTCTTGATGAAATCGACGACCGGATCGAACGAGTCATAGGGATGATGCAAAAAAACATCCTTCTTTTCGACCACGTCAAAAATATTTTTTCCGGACAGATCGCTTGGCGTTACCGGAGAAAAGCTAGGGTATACGTCTTCTGGAGAAGCAATCGCCAGATAGCGGGTCAATTTACTGAGGAAAGTAAGATCCAATGGTCCATCGATCATATAAACATCACGATCCTCGAGATCCAGTTCGGTCTGCAAAAAGCGCACGTCTCCGTGTAGGGACGCGATCGTATCGCGCGTGTCAATTTCAAGGCGGACAGCCATACCATTTTTGCGCTTCTTCAGGTAATCCTGGATGACCACCAGCAAATCATCCGCACCATCTTCATGCAATTCCAAATCCGCATTGCGGGTGATGCGACAACTGAAACTATTCGTGACAGTGAAGCCTTTGAATAAGGTGTGGATGAAATGGCGCACGACGTCTTCGAGTAGAACGATGCCGATGTCATTTTTGTTCTCGTCCAACAAAATGAACCGTTGTAGCGGGGCAGGAACCGGCACGATCGCAACGCGGGTCGTGTCCTCCTTTTGCAAGTTAACGAAAATATGGATCAGTTTATTGTTCAAGTTCGGGAAAGGACGGTAAGCATCGATCCCTAATGGTGTCAACGCGGGAAAAATTTGTTCATGGAAAGTTTCTTCAATGATTGAAAATTCACTTTTTGAAAGAGCGCTGATTTTTTTGATGCGAATATTTTTTTCGGCCAATTGGTTCAAAAGTTCATAATAGGACTTGTATTGCAGCGCGATATTTTCGCTATTTTTCTTGGAGATGGCAGACAACTGTTCAACGGGGGTCCTATCGGTTTTGCTGTCCGTGATATGGTAGCCGAGTTTGAACTGATCCTGCAAACCGGCTACTCGAACCATATAGAACTCGTCAAGATTGGAACTTGCTATGGATAAAAAGTTCAGCTGTTCAAGCAAAGGATTCTGAGGATCTTGCGCCTCCTCAATGACGCGTTTGTTGAAGTCCAACCAACTCAGTTCTCGATTGAAATAATAATCCGCATGAGCAAGATTGGGTTTACTATCTGATTCCATCATACGACACATCCATTCATTCGATTTATAAGGTTTATTTATAGCATAATTTCGTTAACATTCTGTAAAAATAATGTTAAGTTTACCGCTCAGCAGACGCTCGATATGTTTGCGTTGACGTTCTGCGCGATATTCTTCCGCAAGGATGTCACCTTTATAAGAAAGTACCAGATCGTACCCATTTTTTATCTTAATGATTTTGATGTCCCGGATAACTTCCATATGAGAATCGTTAAGGGCGTCAGCGAATTTGATGATGCCTCCGAATGACTGCAGCTGATCGATTAGGGTCACTGTGTACCAGTCCGTAAATCCGGTTAAGTATTGGTTGAAGAGTGAACGGTTTTTGAAGCTGGCCAATAAAGCGGTGCTTACCCGTTCCTTATGGCTGATGCCATCAAGGTCGCTATTGGAGATGATGTAGAAGGTATGCTGCGAACTGGCGCCGGTTTCGACGAATTGGCCAAGGTAATAAAGGTAACTTCCGAAATGCAAGAGTTTCTCCATTTCCGGATTTTTGTCAAAGATACCCAGTCGACACAACTCTTCATACAGCATATCGACCAGCTTCACCCTTTGCTGCGCAACATGCGCCAACGTGTGGTAGCTGGCGGCAAGCCTGCTGACCGATTGGGCAGCGATGTTGTAAACACTGAAGGGTTTATTCTCATATTTATCGTTCAGGAATTCCATCACGATACCTTCACGCAACCCTTTATTGCTGAACAAAAACACGGGGGCTTTCACTTCATCGAAGAGGGTATTGAATACCACATTAGCCGGTATGATCAGATCGGTCCGGTCCCGGCTAAGCCCATCCAGATTCTGCAACTGCGGGATGCTCAATGACTGGAACAAATCCAAGGTCATTTGGAGATCATTTTTGTACATACGGTAACCATGCACGCCCGCTAACCGATAATCGATTTTACGTTGGTGGACATTCGCGATGCTTCGGGCAGAACCGCCCATTGCAACGATGGGCACTTGCTTCTTGCTCAGCCACTTGATCGATTTGAACTGGTCCTTCACAAATTCCTGCATCTTCTTGATCGCCTTTGGGTCATTGTGCTCTTTGCCGTCAAAGAACATCTGTTTTAAGGTCACGACCCCAAAAGGAAAACTGTGGTATTGCTGAAGTTCTTTATTTTCATAGTAGGTGACTTCCGTACTGCCACCACCGATGTCGATCGTGACGCCGTTTAGGAATTGGGTCGTATGCAGAACAGCATAATTCCCATAAAAAGCTTCCTTCTCTTCCGGCAACAGCATCATTTCGATTTTGGTAGCTTTGCGTACTTGTTTGATGATATCGTCGCGGTTGGTGGACTGACGGATAGCAGCCGTCGCTACCGGCATCAAAACGCTGACTTGATACTGATCAGCAACAGATTTGAAACTTTTCAGAACTTTGATGAGTACATCGATACCTGCTTGGGACATCTTTTTCTTCTTGTCCAAATACTGAAAAAGACGTGCAGGGGTCTTGATGTTCTGGACTTGAAACATTGTAAAGTGTTCATCGATTTCAAAGATGACCAAACGGATGGTATTGGATCCAATATCGATCAAACCTATTCTCTCTAGTAGCATGAGCGTCTCCTTCTGAATCCCGGGTCTTCCAAGATTCCTCACTTTCCATTTTACTGGAATTTATCGTTTTTGTCATAGTTTTCTCTTAGTGAGCTAGTGAAACAGGGGAGAAATGTTACGGGAAAGAATCTTATGTTACGAATGGATTACGAAAAGGTTCCTAATAAGGCAATGAGAGCACCAGGTGAATCATTTGATACGAAACAGTAAAATGAATGCAACCCTCCCATAAGAGAATTTCGATATAATAAAGGAGCATTTTCAAAAGAGAGGCGTGAGATTTTGAATCACAAAAAGCGTATGGGGAAACTGATGTTGGCCGGCTTGGCAGCAAGTCTGACCCTTTCCATTACACCTGTTCAAGGTTCCACCTTAGATACTTTAACTCAAGAAGAAAAACAGACAGAAGCTCGAATCGCTTCAGTAGAAGTTACAATCGGCGAAACACTGGCCTCGATCAACCTGAAGCAAATGGAGATTGATGACCTGGAGGCGCAGATTGTTGCTGCAGAAGAAAGTCAAAGCGAGACAAAAACTGCAATCGAAGCTCAAAAAGAAGTAATCACTTCACGCAAAGAACAACTGAAAACACGGCTCGTTGCTTTGCAGACTTCTGATGCAATGACGAATCAGATTTTGATGTTGCTGGATTCCGAAAATTTTGCCGATTTCATCAGCAGAGCCTATGTCGTCGGTCAATTGCAGGCTGCCGATAATGAGCAGATCGAATCTGCCATTTCGGAAGAGGAGAAACTGATGGCATTGGAAGAACAGTTGGCTGATGAAATCGAAACAGTCAAGGTTGCTGAAGGCCGTCTGAAATCTGAATCCTCTGCGCTGGCGGAAGAATTAAGCACATTGAAGGACATCCTGTCCGAAAACCAAATAGTGCTGTCGCAAGTGCAAACTGAGTATGCAACTGAAGCAGACCGTTTGGCTGCCGAAGCTGCTCAAGCCAAAGCCGATGCCGAAGCGGCCCAAGCTGCAGCGAACGCGGCGGAGGAACACGTTACGGTTGCTGAATCTACAGCGCCTTCCCTGCAAGAGGGAACAGTTGCCACACAAGAACCCGAAAGCCAAATTACCGACAGTTCGGTTGCCGCTGTTGAAACAGCGCCGGTCGTAACCGCGCCGACTGTGACAGAGCCACCTGCTTCCCAAGGCAAAACAGTGACTGTTTCAGCAACAGCCTACTCGCGCCACGAAGCTGGATTATCCAACTTTACCGCCACAGGCATCGACCTTTCGATCAATCCGATGGTCATCGCGGTGGATCCTTCCGTGATTCCATTGGGAAGTATCGTCAGCGTGCCGGGCTATGGCATAGCGATCGCCGGAGACACCGGTGGAGCGATCGTCGGCAACAAAATCGACTTGCACATGGAAGACTTGAACGCTGCGCTTGCCTTCGGCAGACAGACGTTGACGATCACCATCCTGCAATAAAAATAAAGAATCGGATCCTTTTCAATTATGCGAAAGGGTCCGATTCTTTTTGTTTTTGAGTGGGCAGCGCGTCACCAGCCTGTCAATAATTTCCCGAACTCCGATAAAGCGATGCTTGGCCGAAGGTGAGGGGAGGTTAGCAAGCGCTCCTCCGGTGAGACTGTCTTCGCCGGAGGTAGCGTCACCCTTATCCTGTCAGCTCCGGCAAAGCCAAAGCTCCCCGGAGCTGCGGGCTGTTCGGGGGCAGACTCCCACAGAAAAAAGCTTCTCGTTTTCCGTATTTCTCAAAAAAAACAAAGGTTGCCACTTTCTTAGGTGGCAACCTTTGTTTGACGTGATTACAATACTTTGTTAAGGAAATCCTGCGTACGTGGGTTTTGAGGGTTACCGAATACTTCGGTAGGCGTGCCTTCTTCAACGATATATCCGCCATCCATAAAGATGACGCGATGTCCGACTTCTCTTGCAAAGCCCATTTCATGCGTAACAACAACCATGGTCATTCCTTGTTTTGCCAGTTTTTTCATGACTTCAAGAACGTCGCCGACCATTTCGGGATCAAGCGCGGATGTTGGTTCATCGAAAAGCATGATTTCCGGATTCATTGCCAACGCACGTGCGATGGCGACCCTTTGCTTTTGACCGCCGGATAAGGAACTAGGGAAAGCGTCAGCTTTTTCGGACAGACCGACTGTTTCCAGCAATTCGAGTGCTCTTGCTTTTGCGGTTTCCTTATTTTCCCGTTTCAGTTCAACCGGAGCCAGTGTGATATTGTCCATGACCGAAAGGTGCGGAAAAAGGTTGAAGTGTTGGAAAACCATCCCGATTTCTTCGCGGACTTTATTGATGTCCGTCGTTTTTTCGGTGATGTCCTGTCCGTCGATCAGCACGTGTCCGTCAGTGACTTCTTCAAGTTTGTTCAGACAGCGCAACAGGGTGCTTTTTCCTGAACCGGATGGGCCGATGATGCAGACAACTTCTCCTTCAGCGACTTCAAGATCGATCCCTTTCAAAACCTCATTGCTGCCGAAGCTTTTCTTCAGGTTCGAGACATTTATTTTTGCGTTAGCCATTCTTTAATCTCCCTTCAAGGTTTTTCGAAATCTTCGTAAGGATCGTGATGACGATGATGTACATCAAGCCGATGATCAACCACATGTTACCGGAAGCGTAAGTTCTGGCGATGATGATTTTACCGGTCTGTGTCAACTCGACAAGGCCGATGATGGATAAAATGGAAGTGTCTTTCAAAGTAATGACGAATTGATTGATGAATGAAGGAATCATGATTCGGATTGCTTGCGGCAAAATGATTTTGTTCATTGTCGTTTGATAAGTCAGACCTAAGCTGCGTCCGGCTTCCATCTGCCCGACATCAACCGCTTTGATACCGCCACGGAAGATCTCTGCCAGATAAGCTGCCGCATTCAAACTCAAGGTGATGATCCCTGCAACCGTCGAACTCATCCGGATCCCCATCAATTGTGGAACCGAGAAGTAGACGAAGAATGCCAAGACGATCAACGGCACACCGCGCATGATGTCGACGTAGATGGTTGCGATCCAGTTCAATGCTTTGTTAGGGGAGACGCTGAACAAGCCGATGAAGATACCCAATGCCAATGCGATCACGATGGATGCAAAAGTGATCAGGATCGTTCTGCCCAATCCTTGCAATAATGTTTTCCAGTTTTCCTGGATCAGTCCGAAGAAGGAAGTGTTGCTTGCTTCTGTGTCGGAGCCGAGATAGTCGTTGAGAATTTCTTCATAGGTTCCGTTGGACTGTAAGTTCGCTAAGCCTGTGTTGATCATGTTCAACAGTTCGGCATTCGTATCTTTCGCAACTGCGATCCCATAAGAACCGCCTGCTTCTTTTTCAGTAGCCAATTTCAAGGCGATGCCTTGACCTTCGATGGCATAGGCCATAACCGGATAATCTTCGAACGCCGCAACGGAATTGCCGGCGATGACGTCTTGGTACATGTTTGCTGAATCATCGAAGGTCGATAATGTGAAGCCATATTCATCTTTGATCGATTCGGCGAAGGTTGCGCCTTCCGTTCCGGTTTTGACGGCCACGGTCAGGCCTTCCAAGTCTTCATAGCTGTCGATATCGCTATCGGCGGCAACAGCCATAACCACACCACTTTCGAAGTACGGTTCCGAGAAATCAAAGGTCTGTTTGCGTTCATCGGTGATGCTCATGCCGGCGATGACAGCATCCACTTGTTTAGCTTCCAACGCTTGAAGAGCCGCATTGAATCCCAATGGCCGGATTTCGATTCCGAAACCTTGATCTTTCGCGATTGCACGGATCAGATCCATGTCGATACCGACATAGTTACCGTTAGCGTCCTGGAATTCAAATGGGGCGAAAGTTGTGTCGGTTGCGATGATAAAAGTTTTTCCGTTCTGTGCCGGGACATCCAGGCTCGTATCAACGGAAGCACCGAGGTATTTTTCTTGGATGGTTTGATAAGTGCCATTCTCTTTCAGATTAGCCAAGCCCGCGTTGAACATTGCCAACAATTCAGGATTTGAATCCTTAGCTACTGCAAAACCGTATGAACTGCCGGCTTCTTTTTCAGTAGCCAATTTCAGAGCCAAACCTTGGTCCTCAATGGCGTAGGCCATTACCGGATAGTCCTCGAATGCCGCAACGGAATTGCCGGACAGGACGTCCTGGTACATATTGGCGGAATCTTCGAAAACAGTGGTCGTGAAGCCATATTCATCCTTGATGGATTCGGCGAAGGTTGCGCCTTCCGTTCCGGTTTTGACGGCTACGTTCTGTCCTTTCAGATCTTCGTAGCTTGAGATGTCGCTGTCATCGGCAACTGCCATGACCACGCCACTTTCAAAGTACGGCTCCGAAAAGTCGAAGGTTTGTTTCCGTTCGTCCGTGATGCTCATGCCGGCGATGACGCCGTCAACTTGCTTGGTCTCCAAGGCCTGCAGCGCTGCATTGAAGCCCAGTGGACGAATCTCCACTTCAAACCCTTGATCTTCCGCAATCGCTTGGATGAGTTCCATATCGATGCCGACAAAATCGCCGTTCGCATCCTGGAATTCAAATGGTGCAAATGTGGTGTCTGTCGCGATGACAAACTTTTGTGTTTCTGTTGCCTCCACTACTTGATGCTGGGCTGATCCAAAAATAAAAAAGCCCAAAGCCATGAAGAGCATCGGCAACTTGAGTCGCAGTTTCTTGCTTAACATATTTTTTCCTCCTTATAAAACAGCATTTCTTCCGAATAACCATGAGATTACGATGAAGCCTCTGCTTGAATATTCATATAATACCACATCGAGATTATATTTTAAATTCACAGAAAGCACAATCTTATAGCGACGTGAACATGTTAGGAAATGTGACATGAAAACCAGATGACATAAAAACGCTGACATAGGAGTGTCAAACGGTTCGGCTTATTTGGGAACGTTCGTAAAAAACGCAGCAAAAAGCTCTGGCATGATGGCATAAAAGCTGTCATGTCAGGGCTCTTTCTATACTTTTTGAGGCATTGTTGTGATCATTTGAAAGCCCGACTCAGTTCTTCAATCGCGCCGACAAGTGCATCGAGCTTTTTTTCCATCCGGTGCAATAGGTACATCGCGATTACGATCGGAAACCCGGTATTGCTGATCAGTTCCATATATGCCAACACATCCACGTTCGCATCCATTCCTGTTCCCTCCTTTCCTACATCCATAAAGACGAAGGTGAGGAGGGAAGTGTAACTGTCAGTGTTCCGTTTTCGGTATCACAGATTTTCGTTGATGCAGCGCATGATGGCTTCGGCAACGCCGTTTTCTGAGTTTTTGGAAGTGAGGTGCTTTGCAAATACTTTGACGCCATCTTCAGCATTGGCCACTGCGAAGCTGGCGCCGGCTACTTTCAACATCGAGACATCATTGAAGTTGTCTCCGATTGCCATGACATTCTCCAAGGGAATCCCTCTTTTTTTGGCGAACTTTTCCAAAGCAATCCCTTTTTGTGCTTCCACATGGTTGATTTCGATGTTGTTTCGGAAGGAGGAGGTCACAACCAACCGGCTGTCCTCTGCCAACTTTGTCCGGATCGGCTCCAATTCGCTTTGTCCGGAATCGCTGAATACAAGGATTTTCAATACTTGTTGGGTATTGTCATCCAGAACGTCTTTGAAGTCGTCGACATAGTTGACGTGCATCACTTCCAAACGGGCGACCGCCAAGACAAGCGCCATTTTGAATGTTGTGTCAGGGTTTGTCTCGTGCAGCAAGGAAGTCATTGACTCGATCCGGCGCACTTTGTCATCCGAAAAGATCCCTTTTGATGTCATGATTTCGCAGTAAAGACCATATTTTTTAACATCTTCCAAAATACGGCGTGTGGTTGTTTTATCGATTCCCAAATTTTCGACCAACTGTCCATCTTCATCAAAAACTTGCCCGCCGTTAAGCGTGATCATAGGGCAGTCGATGCCAACTTCCTTGAGGGCCGGAACAGCTTCAGCATATCCTCTGCCGGTAGCGACCATAAATTTGATGCCTAATCTATTTGCTTCGTTGATGGCGCTCACGTTCGATGCGGAGACCTCCATCTTATCGTTCAATAAGGTGCCGTCCATATCCGAGACGATCAGTTCAATCATATATTCATCCTCCTGTTCGGTAATTGCAGTATATTCACACTTATATTCTACCACGCTTTTCACTTTTGGTTAAAAATTAGTTTCAAGAACTGCATAAACAATATGCCAGTAGGCGGAATGACTGAAAAAGGTCCGCCTAATATGGTAAGATAGTTGCAATCGGAATCGAAAAATATGACAGATAGTGGTGTGAAAACATGAAAGCAATTATCCATAACGAGTGGCAAGAAAAGCTGGAAAAGGAGTTCCAAGCGCCGTATTACCAACAGTTGCGCGCCTTCCTGAAGGAGGAGTATCTGAACGAGACGGTCTATCCCGGAATGCAGCATATCTGGGAAGCCTTCGAATTGACGCCTTACAACAAGGTGAAAGTGGTCATACTCGGGCAAGATCCTTATCACGGCCCCAATCAAGCGCATGGATTGAGTTTTTCGGTCCAAAGAGGTATCAAGTTACCGCCTTCCTTGGTCAATATCTACAAGGAACTACAGGATGATCTGGGAATAGAACCAGCGAGACATGGCAATTTGACAGCCTGGGCGAAGCAAGGAGTTTTCTTGCTGAACACAGTCCTTACGGTGCGCGACGGAGAAGCCAACTCCCATCGCGGAAAAGGGTGGGAATTATTGACCGACGCTGTCATCCGAGCGTTGAACGAGCGGCAAGAACCAGTCGTCTTCATTCTTTGGGGAAATGCATCGATAGCAAAAAAAGTGTTCATCGACACAACCAAGCATGTCGTGATCACATCGCCGCATCCAAGTCCGTTATCATCCTATAGAGGTTTCTTCGGATCGAAGCCTTTTTCAAAAACGAACGAAGCACTCAAATCTTTCGGCGTGGAGCCGATCGACTGGCGCTTGCCGGAATAAAAAAAGAAAGGAATGTCGCCTATGAGAGGAAAGACAATGAAGAACGGAAAAGCAAAACTCTTCTATCAGGTAGGGGGTTCCGGTGATGCCTTGCTGCTGTTGCATGGCAACGGAGAGAGCTCAGACATCTTCGCTCAGCAGTTTCCTTTTTTTACGAAATACTTCACAGTCTATGCACTTGATACACGCGGTCATGGCCGATCGGAGCTTGGCGTAAAACGGTTGACATTCAAGCAGATTGCACAGGATATCCTGGCGTTGCTCGACAAGGAAGGGATTCAACGGATCCATGTGCTCGGGTTCAGTGATGGCGGCAATTTGGGTTTATATTTAGCGGCCCATCATCCAGAACGGATCGCTTCTTTGATTGCTATGGGTGCTAATTATGAAGCGGATGGCCTGACCGATGATTGCTATGAAGAAACCTTAGGACGCTACGAGGAACTGTTGGCTTTGCCGGATTCCGACCCGGAAAAAACGCAGCTACTGTGCGTCCATAAGCTGATGCTGGAGGAATTGGATCTTTCTGCCGCAGACCTGAGCCGTATTCAAGCACCAACCTTGCTGCTGGCGGGTGAATACGATCTGATCCGCGACGACCAAACAGAGGCGATGCACCGCTTGATTCCCGGGTCACAGAAATACATCGTGCCTGGAGGCAGTCATAGCTTTTTCGTGGATGATCCGAAAGTGCTGGAACAGCTCGCGAAAAAATTCTATTCAAATTTGTGAATTTTGGAGCGTATCACGAGGTGCACCCGGAGAATTATGTTAGAATGAAACTCTGAAATGTCGCCGGTGGCAACCATTCAGTGCGGTGCCAGTTTTGGCCGGTTATAGTGAAAATACAAGCAAAGGCACGATATGTTGTGTGATTTCCGTGTGCGCACACTACATGTTGTGTCTTTTTGTTGTAATTCGCTTCTTACAAACGTATAATGGATGAAGAACGTTTGGAAAAGGGTGATGCAAGATGAAAGTAGTATTTATGTCGTTGACCGGCCAAACAAGGAAGTTCGTGAATAAACTGGGCTTTGAAACGATGGAATTAACAGCCGGTAATCCGTTCCAAAAAATGGAGGAGCCATTCATCATCGTTACCCCGACCTATGATAAAGAAGTGACGGATATTTTGACCGATTTCATTGAGACGGATCAAAACCGTGCTTACTTCAAGGGTGTGGCGGGTGGTGGAAACCTGAATTTCGGCAAGCTTTTCGGCTTTACCGCGAAAGATTTGGCACACGATTATGGCGTCCCGCTGCTGCACTTGTTTGAGTTTCAAGGCAATGAGAAAGATATTCAGATTTTGAAAGAGAAGGTGACGGAACTTGGATAGTCCAAAATTAGTAACCAAAACAGATGATGTAACCTATTATAAATTGAACAATGAAATCAATCGTCCGATTGATAATGCCATCCCTTTGCATAAGGATAAGGAAGCCGTACGAGCTTATTTCCTGGAGCATGTGAATCCGAACACGGTATTCTTCTATACGTTGGATGAAAAACTGAATTATTTGATCGAGCACGATTACATCGAAAAAGAATTCCTGGAGAAATACCCGCTTGATTTCATCAAAAAGTTGATGCAGGATACGTACAACAAAAAATTCCGTTTCAAGTCTTTCATGGCGGCCTACAAGTTCTATACCCAGTACGCGCTGAAGACGAACGACGGCAAACGTTATTTGGAGCGTTATGAAGACCGGATCGTCTTCAATGCACTCTTTTTGGCTGACGGGGACCAGCAATTGGCTGTCGATCTGGCGGAAGAGATGATCCATCAACGCTACCAACCAGCGACGCCTACCTTTTTGAATGCAGGCAGAAAACGCCGCGGGGAATTGGTGTCGTGCTTCCTGATCCAAACGACGGATGACATGAACAGCATCGGCCGCACGATCAACAGCGCGCTGCAGTTATCCCGCATCGGCGGAGGCGTCGGGGTCAACCTGTCTAACGTCCGGGCAGCCGGGGATCCGATCAAAAAAATCGAGAACGCATCGAGCGGCGTCGTGCCGATCATGAAGCTTCTCGAGGACAGCTTCAGCTACTCCAACCAGTTGGGCCAGCGCAATGGAGCCGGTGCGGTGTACCTGAGCGTATTCCACCCGGATATCGTGGCCTTTCTTTCCACTAAAAAAGAGAATGCGGATGAAAAAATCCGCGTGAAGACTTTGTCGTTGGGTCTCGTCATTCCGGACAAATTCTATGAGCTGGCGGCGAAGGACGATCAGATGTATCTGTTCAGCCCATATGATGTGGAGCGGATCTACGGCAAACCGTTCTCCTATGTCGATATCACCGCGGAATACGAAAATTTGGTCAACAATCCGGAAATTTCAAAATCGAAGATCCGTGCCCGCGACCTTGAGAACGAGATCAGCAAACTGCAGCAGGAATCCGGCTATCCGTACATCATCAACATCGATACGGCAAACCGCACCAATCCGGTAGACGGAACGATCGTCATGAGCAATCTGTGCTCCGAGATTTTGCAGGTGCAACAACCTTCCTTGCTGAATGACAAGCAGGAGTATGAAGTGCTTGGAACCGATATCAGCTGTAACTTGGGTTCGACGAATATCCCTAACCTGATGCAATCGCCTGATTTCGGAAAATCGGTCGAAACGATGGTCCGTGCCCTGACTTATGTAACCGACCACTCGAGCATCGATGCGGTCCCGACAGTCAAGAACGGGAACGACCTAGCGCACACAATCGGTTTGGGCGGCATGGGCTTGCATACGATGTTCGCAACGAATCAGATGCATTACGGTTCGCCTGAATCCATCGAATTCACGGACATCTACTTTATGCTTTTGAACTATTACACTTTGGCAGCCAGCAACAAAATCGCCAAGGAACGCGGACAATCATTCGTCAATTTCGAGAAGTCCAAATATTATACGGGCGAATATTTTGATGCCTATACTGATACTGATGTCGTTTTCCAATCCGAAAAAGTCAAACAAATCTTTGAAGGGATCAAGGTTCCGACGAAAGAAGATTGGTTGCAGTTGAAACAAGCAATCCATGAATCCGGCTTGTATCACCAAAACCGTTTGGCGATTGCGCCGACCGGTTCGATCAGTTATGTAAATGAAACGAGTGCAAGTCTGCACCCGATCACGCGTCTGATTGAAGAACGTCAAGAGAAGAAAACCGGTAAGACTTATTATCCGGCTCCGCAGCTTTCCAACGAAACAATGCCGTATTATCGTTCGGCCTACGATATCGATATGCGCCGTGTCATCGATATTTATGTCGCTGCTCAAAAGCACATCGACCAAGGCATGAGCCTGACGTTGTTCATGCGCTCAGAATTGCCGGAAGGTATGTATGAATGGAAAGAAGGGCGCACAAACAAAATGACGACTCGCGACCTGAACATCCTGCGCAATTATGCCTGGAAAAAAGGAGCAAAATCGATTTACTATGTGCGTACTTTTACGGAAAACAATGACGAAATCGGAGCGAACGCTTGTGAATCATGCACCATCTGATGATTCAACGCACTGTATTTGATTACCCGTCATGCAATAATCGCAAAAGTCTAACGGAGGAATGAAGGATGGCAAACAAGCCTTATATAGCAATCAACTGGAACAGCATCGAAGATATGCTGGACAAGTTGACATGGGAAAAACTGACGGAACAATTTTGGCTGGATACGCGGATCCCGTTGTCCAATGATTTGGACGACTGGCGCACGCTCAGCAAAGCGGAGCAGGATATGTTGGGGAAAGTGTTTGGAGGATTGACGCTTTTGGACACGCTGCAATCGCAGGACGGCATCGCCGCTATGAAGGAAGATATGCGCACGCAACACGAGGAAGCGGTATTGAACAATATCCAATTCATGGAATCGGTGCACGCGAAAAGTTATTCCTCGATCTTCAGCACCTTGAATACGAAGGCTGAAATCGAGGACATCTTCAACTGGACCAACAGCAACGAATTTATCCAACGCAAAGCCAGTCTGATCAACGATATCTACAAATCCGGCAATCAGTTGGAAAAGAAAGCTGCCAGCGTGCTGTTGGAATCTTTCTTGTTCTATTCCGGATTTTATGCACCGCTTTGGTACCTCGGCAACAACAAATTGCCGAACGTCGCGGAGATCATCAAACTGATCCTGCGCGACGAATCGGTCCACGGCACGTATATCGGCTATAAATTCCAGATCGCTTACAACCAACTGTCCGAAACGGAGCAGGAAGAAGTCAAGAACTGGGTCTATATGCTGACGTATGAACTCTACAATAATGAAGTGAAATACACGCAATACATCTACGACGAGTTGGGCTGGACGGAGCGCGTCAAAGTTTTCATTCGCTACAATGCAAACAAAGCCCTGCAGAACCTGGGCTTCGATCCGTTGTTCCCGGACACGGCCGACGATGTGAATCCGATCGTCATGAACGGTATCTCGACCGGCACCAGCAACCACGACTTCTTCTCGCAAGTCGGGAATGGCTACCTGTTGGGTGCCGTCGAGGCGATGGAAGACGAAGATTACGTCAAATGGATAGACTAAACTGAAAAGCAAGGAGAGCAGCGGATCGATTCGCCGCTCTCCTTGCTTTTTTTGCATATGTGCCTCGACAATTTTAGTGTTGCTTGCTGAGGCAGGTTCCGGAACCATGGATAACTTTCTATTATTCATGTTTTAGCTCGTCATTGCGTCTGAATGAACAGAAGCTAGTGCTATCCAATTTTTTCGAAAGGAATGCTGCAACCGCATGGTTTCATTGCCGTTTACAAAAGGTTAACAACGAATCCAACTGTTCTTTACATCCGACTGTTAGTATTTATTTGTAGTCAAATACGTAACGAAAAAGAATGAAAAATTCATTCATAAATAAGGAGAGAATAAAATGAGATTGTCCAACAAAAGATTGTTTGCCGGTTTGGCATTGAGCAGCATGCTTGTTTTGAGCGCATGTGGAACGGGAGCAGCGACAACTGCTGAGGCGGAAGTCGATCTGAACGCCTTGACATTGAGTGAAATTGAAACACAAGCCAAAGAAGAGGGCCATGTGGAATCGGTAGGGATGCCGGATACATGGGCCAACTGGGGCGAGACTTGGGACGAACTCGAAACAACTTACAACTTGACGCATGCGGACACGGATATGAGTTCAGCTGAAGAATTGGCTTTGTTCAAAGCGGAACAGAAAAATCCGACGAAGGATATCGGCGATGTCGGCCAATCTTTCGGACCTGTTGCCGAAGCGGACGGCCTGACATTGGCCTACAAAACATCTTACTGGGATGATATTCCGGAGTGGGCGAAGGATGATGATGGCGATTGGATCGTCGGTTATTACGGAACATTAGCGTTCATCACTAATTCTGAAAAAGTAACGGATATCCCGACCAGCTTCGCGGATATTTTGGAAGGCGATTATAAAGTTACGATCGGTGATGTAAATGCCGCAACCCAAGCACAAAATGCGGTACTGGCTGCAGCCATCGCAAATGGCGGAGATGAAACCAACTTGGATCCAGGCATTGCCTTTTTTGCGCAACTGGCTGAACAAGGCAGATTGGACCTGGGCGACACTTCATTGGCCCGTTTAGAATCAGGCGAAATCGAAGTCGGCTTGTTCTGGGACTTCAACGCATTGAATTATGCGAACCAAGTTTCCGAAACAAATCCGAATGCCAGTTTTGAAGTGACTGTTCCGTTGGATGGAACGATCCAAAGCGGATATGCAACAGTCATCAATTCGACGTCTCCCAATCCGCATGCTGCAGCCTTAGCCCGCGAATATATCCTTTCTGATGAAGGCCAGATCAACTTGGCGAAAGGCTACGCACGTCCTATCCGTGATAATGTCGAATTGCCGCAAGAAGTGCAGGATATCTTGCTTCCGGAAGAGCAATACGTGAAGGCGCAACCGGTCTCTGACTTTGATGCATGGGAAGAGGCTGCAGCCGGCCTGGGCCAAAGATGGCAAGAAGAAGTACTGACAAAAGTAAAATAATCGAGGTTGAATAGAGTGGATAAAGTAATTTTTGTAGTGTTGGACGGATTGAATGCCAAGACAGCCCATAACCATATGGGCTTCTTGGAACATCTGGTCGAAAAAGGAATCATGGCGGCTTACACCATCACATCAGAAATGCCCGCACAATCAAGGCCCTTGTATGAAGTTCTGCAGACTGGTGTGCCGGCTGCCGAAAACGGCATCACCTCGAATCGCACAGTCCGTCGTTCCAAAGAACAGAGTGTTTTTGAAATCGCCAAGGACAACGGACTCAAGACGGGGGCGGCCGCTTACTTCTGGGTAAGCGAGCTGTATAATCGGGCACCCTTTCAAATGATGGAGGATCGCATTCAACTGGATACGAATGCTCTCATCGAGCATGGCATTTTTTATCATGAAGATCATTACCCGGACAGTCATCTGATTGCGGATGGCGATTACTTGATCCGGAAGAAAGCGACGGATTATACGCTGATCCATTCGATGAACATCGATGATGCCGGCCATAAATTCGGCGCCGACAGCAAGGAATATGTACAGGCGGCCGTCCGCGTTGATGCTGAACTTTCTCAGTACATCTGGAGATGGATGAGCGAAGGCTATCAGATCGTGGTCACTTCCGATCATGGCATGAATGACTACCATACACATAACGGTATTTCTGACGAAGATCGGTTGGTTCCGCTCTATTTGTTTTCTGATAAGGTAATCGTCAAAGACTTCCGCAAAGAAGAGGCAGTCGTCCCGCAGCTCGAGATTGCGCCATTTTTATGCAATTTGCTGGGCATTCCGGCCGGAGATCGCATGCAGGCGGTTCAGGGAATCCTTATGAAAAGAGGGTCTGGCGATGCTGCAGAATGAAAAACGCAAGTATCTCATATTGCTGCTGCCGTTCGCGCTGCTCATCCTCCTGTTCGAATTGATGCCGTTAGCCAACATCTTCATCAACAGCTTCAGGAATTCGGCAACAGGCAGCGTTACGTTCGCCAATTTCACGACCTTGTTTACGAGCGAATACTACTTGATGTCGATCAAGAACAGCCTGTTCGTTTCCTTGCTTTCCGCATTCATCGGGATCGCGTTGGCGCTCCTGGGTGCCTATGCCATCCATACAGCGGGCGACAGGATGAAAAAGTTCTACATCACCACTTTGAACATGACTTCAAACTTCCAAGGAATCGTATTGGCGTTTGCGTTCATCCTGTTGTTGGGGAATTCAGGGATACTGACGACATTGGGTGAGAAATGGAACTTGGCTGTATTGAACAACTACGACCTGTACACAACCTCAGGGATCCTCATCACCTTCATTTATTTCCAGATTCCTCTGGCGACCTTGTTGCTTTATCCTTCGTTTGACGGCATCAAAACCGAATACAAGGAAGCGGCGAGCCTGATGAATGCGACGGCATGGCAATTCTGGACAAAAATCGGCCTCCCGTTGGTGCTCCCCAGCATTTTCGGAACCTTTTCCGTCCTCTTCTCCAATGCGCTGGCAGCCTATGCGACACCGTATGCTCTGCTCGGGAACAATTATGCCTTATTGCCGATCCGGATTTCATCCATGTTCACAGGTGATGTCGTCCAACAAGTGGAGTTGGGAAGTGCCTTGTCGATCGTGATGCTCGTATTGATGAGCACGATGACGGTTTTAAGCAACAGCCTGTTAAAGAAATTCAGAAAGGGTGTGTAAAAAATGAAGAAACGAAGCACGCCCTTTTCGTCATTCATCATCGTCATCCTGTCCGTGGTTTTACTGCTGCCGCTGTTTGTGACGCTGTTGAATTCTTTGTTCAGGGATTTGAGCAACATCATCCCGGAAGGGTTCACTTTTGAATTTTATAGCGGAATTTTTGTGGAGTCAGGCGGGATGGCGGGCGCGATAGGCAGGTCTTTGCTGATCGCGATCATTCCGACGTTGGTTCTATTGCTGCTGCTTTTGTTGGCGATGTATGTCGTGCAGATTCATTACCCGAAATGGGATAAGTATTTGGACCTATTGTCAAAAATCCCTTACGGCATCCAAGGGGTCATCCTTGCGGTATCAATCATTTCGCTCTATGCCTCTTCCAGCACCTTTCTGTCGAATCGCATTTTTTTATTGAGCTGTGCCTACGGAATCGTCATTCTTCCCTACATGTACCAAGGCATCAAAAATGCTTTGACCACACTGGAAGTCATGCCGATTCTGGAAGCCGCGGAAACGTTGGGCGCCAGTAGGCTTTATGCCTATTTCCGGATCATCGTACCTAGCGTGTTGAAGGGACTGGTTGCGACGATTTTGCTCTCGATAGGCATTTTGTTCAGCGATTTCGTATTGGTGAACATCATTGCTGGAAGTTACTATGAAACAACCAGCATTTTCCTGGATAAGACCAGAAGTGTATCGGGACATGCAGCCAGCGCTATTTCAGTAGTCATCTTCTGCATCATGCTGATTTTGACGAATTTGGCGGGTTATCTGGGATCGAAAGAGACCAAAAAAGCAAAAACAAATACAAAAATGGAGTTATAGCTTCACGTTTTGTTACGTATAGAGGAGAAATAATGGCTTATATAGAATTCAGAAACATTCGAAAATCATATGACGGTGAAAATTTAGTGTTGAAAAATCTTGATCTGCAGGTGAATGAAGGCGACTTGGTCACGTTGTTGGGCCCATCCGGTTGCGGAAAATCAACTTTGTTGCGTTCGCTTGCCGGTTTTGAAAGTATCGATGGGGGGAGCATCCACATCAACGGTCAGGATGTGACGGAGTTACCGCCGGGGAAACGGAATATCGGAATGGTCTTTCAACAATACTCGCTGTTCCCCAACATGAATGTAGCGGAGAACATCGCATTCGGTTTGAAGATGCAGAAAATGGATCCGGGTCTGATCAAAGAAAAAGTCGCCCGCATGATCGAGCTCGTTGGCTTGTCCGGTAAAGAGAACCATTATCCGACGCAATTGTCCGGCGGCCAGAAGCAACGGGTAGCTTTGGCACGCGCCATCGTGACTGAACCGAAAGTATTGTTGCTGGATGAGCCGCTGTCTGCTATTGATGCGTTGTTGCGGAAGAATCTCCAAAAGCAGATCCGTCGCATCCAGAAGGCTTTGCATATCACGACGATTTTTGTGACACATGATCAAGATGAAGCGATGCTGATGTCGGATGTCATTCATGTCATGGCTGCCGGAAAAATCGAGCAGTCCGGCACACCGACGGAAATATATACGCATCCCAAAACGCATTTCGTAGCTTCGTTCATCGGCAACTACAATTTGTTGAGCGGTTCGGAGTTTGAAAAGCTGACCCGGATAAAAACGCAGGCTAGCCAAATCGCCATCCGTCCGGAGGCCATCGAGTATTTCAAGGAACCGCAGCCTGAGACGGATGAACACCTGTATTTCAAAGGGAAAGTCATCGATGAAACGATCAGCGGGAATATTTTGTCATACGTGATCGAAACCGAGCAGGGCGTTGCGCTGCGAGCGGATCATCTGTACCGCACCTTCAATCTGCTTGATAAAGGCGAGCTCGTTTTTATGAAAGTAGAGAAGCGAAATATTTTGGAGTTTTAAAAAGAGCCCCTCATCACCGCCGGAATAAGGCAAGTGATGAGGGGCTTTTTGTCTGGATGATACATTCAAAACATCGTGACCAGCCAACCGATGAATCCACCCATGATGATCAGATAGGAAGAATTCACCTTGAATCGAGTGAGGCCGATAAAACTGGCGGCAAAAATGACGACACTGACCCAAGAGACGAAGGTGGCCATCCCCAATTGCCAAGATACGGATGCCATCAATGCCAGCGAAGCAATCGTGATTCCGTCCAAAATAACGGAGAAGATTTCGGATGATCGTAGTCGGTTGAACAGCGGATGCAACAAAAGAATCAGCAGGAAGGAAGGCAAAAAGATGCCGACAGTCGCCAAGATGGCACCCGGGACGCCCTGAATCAGATAGCCAACAAAAGTCGCCGTCGTGAAGACCGGGCCTGGGGTGAACTGGCCGATCGCAACGGCATCCAGCAACTGTGTGCTGGTCAGCGCAGCATAGCGCTCGATGAATTCAGCCTGTAAAAAAGCCAATAGCACATAGCCGCTCCCGTAAAGGACCGATCCGATTTTCAAGAAAGTCAGGAACAGCAGCATCAGCGACATCGGTTCGATCGCCAGATGATGCGAGCGCCATTTGGATAATTGCTGCATCAGCAGCATCGTCAGTCCGGTCAGGATGAGGATCGTGATTTCGCCGACGCCCATCAGCGACAGCAGATAGGCCGCCAAGAACAAAAGCAACGATTTGCTGTCCTTGATGGTCGTCTGTCCCAGCCGAAAAAGGGCCTGGATGATGACTGCAAGGATGACCGGTTTGATGCCGCTGAAAAGCGCTTCGATGAGCGGCACTTCGCCGTACTGTTTATAGAACATAGCCAGCAGCAACAAGATTGTCATGGCCGGAAAGATGAAACAAATGCCCGCCAAAAACAATCCGATTTTCCCGCCGCGCTTGTAGCCCAACGCGATAGCCAGTTCCGTAGAGTTCGGACCGGGAATCAGATTCGTGAATCCGAGCAGATCCATGAATTCCGTCTTTTTAAGCCATTCCCGCTTCGTCACCAATTCGTCCTCCATCATGGCGATGTGTGCGGCTGGACCCCCAAAAGCGAAAAGACCCAGTCGGGCAAAAACAAAGCAAATTTCCTTGTAGATTTCTTTGGTATTGGTCATGAGGTTCCTCCATCAAAGATATAGTTTACAGCCGATTCAGATGGGTTCGGTATAGCCAACTTGATTTTTGAAAAGGGTCAATTCGTGCACACCCAAATCCTTTAACAACGCGATGGCATCGTCGAAGTGATAGCGGTATTTCTGGATGCTGTGCGCATCTGAACCAAGACTGAATCGGGTACCGCCCATTTCCAGATAGAGGCCGATCATATAGCGGTACAAGTCGGCGTTGTTGTATTCATACATGCTGCGCGTGTTCAATTCCAGTGCCATTTCTTTCGCCACGATTTCATCGAGCAGCCCCTTCAGCAAAGGCTCGAATTCCCGAAGATCGTCTACCGTGACGGGCAAGCGACGGATTCCGTAATCAAAGTGCGCGAAAACATTTGCGCCATCGACTTGCCGGACAGCTTGCGTACAGAGCTCGAAATATTCCTTCATGACCGCTTTGGGGTCCATCTCATCGATGATTGGCTGCAAGTAATCATAGCGCCCGTTTTGGTGAACACTCAGCAGGATGACATCAAAGGCTTTGCCTTCCAGATAAGCTGTAATTTGCGCGTGGGACTCAGGCGTATAGCCGACCTCGATGCCACAGCGGATGCGTCCATCGTGGATTGTGTTCAGTGCGTCTATTTTATCCCTGTAGGTGGCATAATCCAAGACAGTGTCCACGCCGCCGTTGTAGGCATCGTGGAAATCCAGGTGCTCCGTTGTAACGAGCAGTCCGTCTGTTTGCTCGAGATAATTTTCAAATGATTCCGCAGAATCGGGCGAAAAATGCGTATGCATATGTTGATCGTAGTAACCCAAAATTATTCCTCCTTGTGCATGGATGTCACCAGTATAGCAGACAGCGATGGATTTCCAGAAAAGATTCCGTTAAGAAAATGTAAACCATCGAAGCCAGAATATTAAACATTATCAAAAAATTTGCGCCAATGCTTGTGGAATTTTGCTATAATGATTAAGGTCGTGGAAAAATAAGATAAATTTTTTGGATTGGTGGTTTTTTATTTGGCAGCACGATATGTCATGGGAGTGGATGTCGGTACCACAAGCACAAAAGCCGTACTGTACGAAACGGACGGCTCAGCTTATGAATCAGCGTACGCACATTATCCATTAATTAAAGAGAATCCCGAAATGGCGGAACAAGACTTGGATGAGATCTTTTCAGCCGTATTGAAAACAATAAAAGCAGTCATACAGAAAGCTGAACTGGGCCCGACGGATATTGCCGGGATCGGCTTTTCGAGCGCCATGCACAGCTTGATCCTCATGGACGCGGAAGGAACGCCGTTGACTCGGAGCATCACCTGGGCCGATAATCGTTCAAAAAAATACGCAAGCATGCTGAAGCATTCCGGAATGGGCCAGCGTTTTTACGAAAAAACAGGCACACCGCTGCATCCGATGTCCCCGATAAGCAAGATTCTTTGGCTGAAAGCAGAAAAGCCCGAAGTGTTCCAAGCAGCGCGTTGGTTCATCGGCATCAAGGAATACATTCTCTGGCGGCTGTTCGGTGAATTCGTCGTGGACTATTCCGTTGCCTCGGCTACCGGATTGTTCAATATCCGGGAATTCCGCTGGGATGAGGAAATTCTGGAATTCTGTGGCATCACGAGTCAAATGCTGCCGTTGCCGGTAAATCCTGGTAAACAACTGAGCGGCCTCTCGGAGGAAGTGGCTGAGTTGCTGGGGCTGGCTGCGGATACGCCCTTCATAGTTGGAGGGAATGACGGCTGCTTAGCCAACTTGGGTATGGGAGCGATTCGCGCCGGTACGGCAACAATCACGATCGGTACGAGTGGTGCGGTCCGGATGACGAGTGAAAAACCTTATGTAAGCCCGGAAGGACGTACATTCAGTTATATCCTGGATGAAAACCATTATGTGAACGGCGGCGCCGTCAACAATGGCGGAAACATCTTTGATTGGGCCATCAAACAATTTTTGCCGGCCAATGTTGCTGATGAGGATCTCTACGACAAAGCGATGGAGATGATTGCGAACGTCGCACCTGGCGCTGATGGGTTGGTTTTTCATCCCTATCTGAACGGAGAACGGGCGCCTTTGTGGAATGCGGATGCCAGAGGGAATTTCAGCGGCATCAACATGCTGCATACGAAAGAACATTTTTTGCGCTCCGTTTTGGAGGGGATCTGCCTGAATCTGAAGGATGTGCTGGCAACGGTCATCTCTATGAACGGCGAACCAACAAAAATCATGGCCAGCGGGGGCTTTTCGCGCTCGCTGGCTTGGCGCCAAATCTTGACGGATATCATCGGTATGCCGATCGAATTCCCGGAAACTTTTGAAAGTTCCTGTACGGGTGCCGCTTTGATCACGCTGAAGAGCTTGGGCTTGGTGGAATCCGTGGATGACGCAGAAAAGTTGATGGGTGCTTCAATCGAACATCAACCGAACGAAGACAGCAAGTCCGTCTATGCGGCGATGTTCCCGCGTTACCAGCAGATGAGCAGGCTCTTGCAGGAATTTTATACAGAACAATGAAATAGAACCAATAAACAAAGGCAAGGCAACTGAGTGAAACTCAGTGGCCTTGCCTTTTTGTGCACTCAAAGAGGGTTTGGTTGTTCCAGTGCGCTTTCGATCAGCTTCGTCATTTTCTTCGGTGCCGTGATCGGGGCAAAACGCTTGATGATTTCGCCGTCGCGGCCGATGAGAAATTTCGTGAAATTCCACTTGATCGCACCGCCTCCGGTCTGTTCGACCAGATATTTGTAAAGAGGATCTGCATTCTCACCGTTCACTTCGATTTTATCGAAAATCGGAAAAGTGACGCCATAATTGAGTCGGCAGAATTCAGCAGCTTCGACTCCATTCAAAGGTTCTTGGTTATTGAACTGATTCGATGGAAATCCCAAAATGATGAAATCCTTGTCTTTGTATTTTTCGTAAAGCTCCTCCAGTTCATCCAATTGCCCCACCAAACCGCACTTCGAAGCTGTGTTGACGATGCAGATGACTTTTCCTTTATACTGTTCCAATGATACAGATGACTGATCTGTTTTAGTTGCTGAATATTCATAAATGGACATATTGAAGGACTCCTTTTATTATGCTACTTTTAAATGCTAAAACATAGTATAAACAACAATGTAAAGGATTGCAAAAGATAAGGCCCGCAAAAAAGTGAAGGAGATATGACAGTTTCATGAGAAATGATGAAATTGTAACAGTAAATTCCATAAATGTCTGTTTTTTTTTTCGTATTTGCTGTATGATAGTTGAGTATTATAAATCGAATCTGGAGGGATTTTTTTTGGACATGTTTGAAGGCTTAAGCCAAAAAATCGTAGGAAAAAAAATAAAAATCGTTTTCCCGGAAGGCTTAGAACCAAGAATCTTAGGTGCAGTCGTACGTCTTAAAGCGGAAGACTTAGTGGAACCAATCGTTATCGGAAATGTGGATGCAGTTAAAGAAGCTGCAAAAGGCCGCGGATTCAGACTAAATGGTATCCAAATCATCGATCCAACTGATTATGCTGAACTCGATGAAATGGTTGCGTCATTTGTCGCTCGCCGTAACGGAAAAGTCAATGAAGAACAAGCAAAAAAATTATTGTTGGATGAGAATTATTTCGGAACAATGCTAGTACACATGGGTTTGGCAGATGGCTTAGTGAGCGGTGCCGTTCACTCTACAGGTGATACTGTCCGTCCAGCACTTCAAATCATCAAAACAAAACCAGGCGTAAGCCGCACAAGTGGTGCTTTCATCATGATCCGTGGTACTGAAAGATTCCTTTTCGCTGACTGTGCAATCAACATCAATCCTGGCGCTCAAGAATTGGCTGAAATCGCTGTTGAAAGTGCTAAGACAGCTGAAATGTTCGAAATCCAACCAAATGTTGCTTTGATGAGCTTCTCAACAAAAGGTTCAGCGGCATCACCAGAAGTTGACAAAGTAGTGGAAGCTACAAGAATCGCAAAAGAATTGGCTCCTCAATACAACATTGACGGTGAACTGCAATTCGATGCAGCTTTCTCTGAAGTAGTCGCTAAACAAAAAGCACCTGGCTCAACTGTAGCCGGTCAAGCCAAAGTCTTTATATTCCCTGAAATCCAATCAGGAAATATCGGCTACAAAATTGCACAACGTTTCGGTGGTTTCGAAGCAGTAGGCCCAATCCTGCAAGGTTTGAACAAACCGATCTCCGATTTGTCGCGCGGATGTAACGAAGAAGATGTCTATAAAACAGCCATCATCACAGCAAACCAAACATTACTTGATTAATAAGAGAATGGAAAGCATGGATCAAATCCGGCTTTCCATTTTTTTTTGCAAGCCAAATTGGACTATGCTCAGAAAAAAGGTGCATTCCGGAGTGAATATTTCTATAATAAGGAATGGAACAAAATAAATTGGTGAAGATGGGGGCAGAAACAGAATGTTCACCTTAACAGCAAAGAATGAAGAAGAAACAAAGTGGATAGCTGCGCAATTGGCGCAACTATTGGAACCGAAAGACGTCATACTCCTTGAGGGAGATCTAGGTGCCGGGAAAACAACCTTTACAAAAGGGTTGGCGAAGGGCTTAGGTATTGATACTGTCATAAAGAGCCCCACGTATACTTTGATCAGAGAGTACACGAAAGGCAGGTTGCCGCTGTACCATATGGATGTTTATCGTCTGGAGGATGTCGGAGGCGATGATATGGGCTTGGAGGAATATCTGTATGGGAATGGGGTTTCGGTGATTGAATGGGCTACCTTCATCGAAGAGGAATTGCCGGATGCATATTTGACGATCCAATTGGTCCCTACCGGGGAATTTTATGAAAACCGGGAAGTCACATTTATCCCGACCGGCGAACGCTATGATGCTTTGGTCGAAACACTACAGGGAATACTCAAGAAAGAAGGACAATAATATGCGCAAGAGAGAAAAAGTCGAAATCATGATCCGGGAAGCCATTCCGGCCGATGCAAAAGACATCATCGCTTTCAGCAAAAAGACTGGCGCTGAGACACCGTATTTGGCATATGGAGCTGAAGGGTTGGAATTGTCCGAAGCTTTCGAGGAACTTTATCTGGAAGACTTGATGGAGAAAGACAACAATGTCATGCTGATCGCGACGATAAATAACAAGCAATTGATTGGTTTGGCGTCTGTCGGGGCAACGGATAAACCCAAACTTAGACATGTCGGTGAAGTCGGCATTACGGTCGAGAAGGAGTATTGGGGATTCGGAATCGGATCGGTCCTTATGGAAGAAATCGAGACTTGGGCAATCGAGAGCGGCGTGATCCGCCGCTTGGAGCTGACAGTCCATGGCGAAAACGAACGCGCCATCCATCTTTATGAAAAAATGGGGTACCAACGAGAAGCGGTGATGCCGCGTGCCATGTTGATTGACGGGGAATTTATCGATGGCGTCATGATGAGTCTGATGATCGATTAATATACAAAAGCAGCGTGACGGTTTAGGTGAAAAATTTGGGAAATTTTTTTATTTAAATCGTCATTTTCTGCTTGACTTGATAACGCTTACATGTTATTATAACTATACAAAGAGAGACATACTAAGTAAGACTAAGAAACAAAAAAGAGTATGCCACTCTTTCAGGGAAATCCTTCAAAAAGATTTTCCGGTTAACAGCTTTTCAGTCAAGCTGTTAATGCAAAATCTTAGATGGTTCGGAATTTGTGTCCTAGATAATTTTCTAAGCCATGAAAACTTGATCCATTCTAAGATCAATAAACAGTAGATTTCATTCAAGCAACTGGAAGCGAAAGCTTAGATGACTTGCCTGAAAACCAAGCGTAACCAGTATTGAAAAGTTCGTAGATCATTAAGATTGAACAATCAATGAAGCGAGGATGAGACTACTGATTTAGGAGGAAGTGTTCCGAAAGTTGGAGCACTTCCTTTTTTTTGCGTTGTAGTAAGGACAGGAGTGGGTTGCTTTCGATAAGTATAAAAATTTATACATATGAAGGATTAAATTATTTGATACAAAATGCTTGCATCTGCATAATCTTTCAGTTATCCTTTAAAACGTAATCGTTACGATTTGTCGAGTGAGAATCATTATCCGATTTTGGATAGTCCATAAAGAGAAGACGGAGGAAGAGCAAAATGAAACAAAAAAAGAGCATGAAGTGGGCTTTGTCGCTAGTAGGGGCAACTGCACTATTGGCTGGTTGCGGAGCAGCCGGGAGCACAACAGAAAATACGGAGTCGGACAAGCTGCAGGTTGTCACGACCTTTTATCCGATGTACGATTTTACGAAACAGGTTGCGCAGGACGATGCCGAGGTGAGCATGCTTTTGGAAGCCGGAATGGAGGTGCATTCCTTTGAACCTTCGAGCCAGATGATCGCCGAAATCCAAGATGCCGATGTTTTCATCTACAACAGTCCCGAGATGGAGACATGGGTGCCGGGTGTGCTGGCGTCCATCGATACTTCGGATATGGTGGTCATTTGTGCGAGCGACGCAATCATGCTGTTGGAGTATGAAGGCGAGGCTCACGCGCACGATCATGAGTCTGAGGAGGAAGGGGCGAATGCTGGTCATTCGCATACTGTCGATCCGCATGTTTGGTTGGACCCTGTGCTTGCGCAGACAGAGGTATCGACGATTGCGGAAGGATTAGCTGAAGCGGATCCAGACAATGCTGAGGATTATCTGGAAAATGCCGGAATTTATAACGGGAAACTGAATGAATTGGATGAAGCCTACCGAGCTGCATTTGAAGGAACAGAAAACCGTACTTTCGTGACGCAGCATGCGGCTTTCGCTTATTTGGCGGCCCGCTATGATCTTAATCAGATTTCCGTAACGGGTCTGAATGCCGAGGTTGAACCGAGCGCGGCAGCTTTGGCCACACTTTCCGATTACGTGAAAGCCAACAATATTTCGCATATTTATTTTGAGAACAATGCTTCTTCACAGACCGCGGAGACGCTTGCGGAAGAGGTCGGCGTCGAACTGGCGGTATTGAGTCCTCTCGAAGGGATCACCGAAGAGGACCAGAAAAAGGGTTCGGATTATCTTTCGGTCATGCTGGATAATCTTGAGGCATTGAAGAAAAATATCAACTGATCCAGAAGTGTTATTGCTCCTCCTTGGGACCTTTGCGTGCTATGATTTGGTTGAGAAAAAACTGCAGAAAAAAATTGCAGTGAAAATCGGAAAACAGTCGAACAACATGCACTTGTTTCAGTCAATGGGAAGATATTGTCGGACAAGGAGGGAACGTTATGCTTTTTAACGATCGTAAAGAGGCCGGCATGCTGCTGGCGGAAGCTTTGGAGAAGTACCGCGGAGAAGATATCGTCGTATTTGCTTTGCCTCGAGGGGGAGTGCCTTTGGGCGTGGAGATCGCCAAGAAATTGGCGGCACCGTTGGATTTGCTCATTACCAAAAAAATCGGACACCCATTCAATCCTGAATATGCCATCGGGGCCATCACAGAGGGTGCGGATCCGATCTTCAATCCGGGCGAGCATGGGGTGCTGGACAAGCATTGGTTGGAATGGGAGCTGAAGCGGCTTCGTCAGGAAATCAAACGGCGCAGGGAAACATATGTCGGAGCAGCGAACATCCAGTCCCTCGGAGGAAAAACGGCCATCATCGTGGATGACGGCATCGCGACCGGATTCACGATGTTCGCCTCGATAGCGGCCCTCAAAAAGCGGAATCCGAAACGCATCGTCGTGGCGGTTCCGGTCACACCGGAGGATACCGCGAAAAAGATGGACCAGATGGTGGATGCAGTCGTTGCCTTGGAGCGGACGGATGACTATCTCGGAGCGGTGGGGGCCTACTATGTCCGCTTCGATCAGCTTGACGACAATGAGGTCGTCGCCTTACTCCGAAGTATGCATGTGAAGGAGGAGAAGGCAGATGAGTGATCCAGAAACGGCAGTCAGGATAACCGGTGCGGGCGTCACCTTGATGGGTGATTTGGTCCTGCACAGAGACCCGAAAGGCCTTGTCATTTTTGCCCACGGTAGCGGCAGCAGCCGACACAGTGTGCGCAACAAATACGTGGCCAGCGTACTGCGGGCACATGGCTTGTCCACTTTGTTGTTGGATTTGTTGACGGAAGCAGAAAGCGAGTGGACCGACAAGCGTTTTGATATCGATCTGTTGGCTCAGCGGTTGACGCTTGCCGAGAATTGGGCCAAGCAGCAGGATGAAACGAAACAGTTGCCGATCGGGTATTTCGGATCCAGTACGGGAGCGGCAGCTGCTCTGCAATCGGCAGCTGCGTTAGGCGATGAAATCAAGGCCGTTGTTTCGCGAGGCGGACGTCCGGATTTGGCGAAAGCATATTTGGCCAAAGTCACAGCCCCGACGTTGTTGTTGGTGGGTGGCTATGATGACGGCGTAATCGAGCTGAATGAGCAGGCCTACGCATTACTGAACTGCGAAAAAGAAATGACCCTTATTCCGGGAGCCACCCACCTGTTCGAAGAAGCCGGGACACTGGAACAGGTTGCCGAGTTGGCTGCACAATGGTTCGTGAAGCAGTTTCCGGGAAAATAAGGCCGACCGAATTGATTCGGGCCGGATAACAAAAATAAGCAGGATACCTTTCATATGAAGGTCGTCCTGCTTATTTTTGTGGGTAGTTCAGCATGCGCGTTCACCCAACCTGGCCGATCATTCAGCTTCGGGATTATAGGTCCAGCCATGGTCGTTGTGGTAGATCATGAGCTTGGACATCCCGCCATCGACAGTGAAATTCTGTCCGGTGATGAAGCCGGCTGCGTCGCTGCAGAGGAAACGGATCATCTGTACGATATCATCCGGCACACCGACACGGCCGACGGGATGCTGCAGGAGATCCGCGGCTTCATAGTCCGGTTGATAGTTTTCCTCTTTATGGAAGGAACCCGTGTCGATCCAACCCGGGCTGATGGAATTGACCCGGGCTTTCCCGGCCAATGAGATACTGAGGGCGTGCGTCAACGCGAGGATGCCGCCTTTAGCCGCCGAGTAACTTTCGGTGTCCTTTTGCGACATGAAACCGCGGCTTGATGCGATGTTCACGACCGAGGCGCCAGCTGTGAACACCGGTAAAAATAAGCTCGTCAACAGGTATGGAGCTGTGATGCCCAATGCCAGGACATAATTGAAGTCCTGAAAGGAACACGCCGACAGGATTCCTTTTTTGCTGATGCAGGCGTTGTTCACCAGATAATCGACTTTGCCGAAGCGTTGCTTGACGGCTTCCGCAAAAGCGTGAAGGGCAGCCTCCTCAGCGATGTCTCCGTGATGGAAATAGACATCGTTCGTTGCGAAACGGGAAACGATCTTTTGGCCGGCTTCCTTATCCGTGTCCACGAATGCGACAGCGGCCCCCGCAGCCAAAAATGATTCCACCGTGGCTCGGCCGATGCCGTTTGCTCCGCCAGTCACCACGACTACACGATTTTGAAAATCCATATTCCATTCCTCCCGACTGATTGATGCTTCTGATATTTCGTTACTACAGCGAAAGCTTCAGCGATACCGGGCAATGGTCGCTTCCGAAGATATTTTCATGGATATCCGCGTCGACCAGGGCATCCTTCAAAGCTTCCGATACCAGGAAGTAGTCGATCCGCCAACCTGCATTGTTTTTGCGGGCGTTGAAGCGGTAACTCCACCAGGAATATCTGCCTTCCGCATCCGGATGGAAGTAGCGGAAAGTATCGATGAATCCGTTCGCCATCATTTCGCTGAACTTGGCGCGTTCCTCGTCCGAAAAGCCCGCGTTTTTGCGGTTCGTTTTCCAATTCTTCAGATCGATGTTTTCGTGGGCAACGTTGAGGTCACCGCAGACAATGACCGGTTTTTCTGTCTCCAGGCCCTTCAGATAAGCCAGAAAGGCCGTTTCCCAATGCATCCGGTAGTCCAACCGCTTCAGCTGCTCCTGTGAATTCGGGGTGTAGACGTTGACCAGGAAGAAATCGCCATACTCCAAGGTGATGACGCGTCCTTCCGAATCATGTTCGGCAACGCTGATGCCTAATCGGACAGAGAGCGGGGTATGTTTCGTGTATATCGCGGTTCCTGAATAGCCTTTGCGATCGGCATAATTCCAGTAGGATTCATATCCGGGAAATGCTAGCTCGATCTGTCCTTCCTGCAGTTTTGTTTCCTGCAGACAGAAGAAATCAGCATCGAAGTCCGAAAAAATATCCGCAAAGTTCTTGTTTACGATTGCCCGCAAGCCATTGACGTTCCATGAGACAAATTTCAGTTCCATTTTGTCCACCTACCTTAACGTAACGCAAACGTATAATAAAGGAACAGGATGAAAATGATCAGGTTGAGGACAGCCAAAGACCATTTCATTTTCGGTTCCGGGATGTTCAGCGCAAAAATCGTTCCAACTAGCGGCAAAAACAGCGCCAACGCTAATGATGTAGTGGATACTGAATCAGGATCTTTGGTGGTAAAAAGGTAAAGCGGATATAGGATCGACAAGAGTGTAAAAGTGATCCCGTTTCTGATTTGTTTCGGTTGCATAGAGCAGCCTCCTTTATCTATTATCTATCCTATTTTACCATACCTGCACGTTCTAATCGCAAAGAAGAGGGCTGAAAGAAACGTTCAAAGACGAAAATGGATTCCCGTTATCTAACAATGCTGTTTCAAATTGATTAAATTGTAAATTATTTCATAAACTTGTGTTAGAATAGCATGAATAGGTGCATAATTGATTTTTATTAAAATTAGGTTAATTAAAGGTTAAAAGCCTATAATTAATTGCTGCCGCTTACTAATTTGATACAAATCGGTATTAAGTGATGTTAAAATGGACTACATAAATAAATTTAGTGGGTGAAATGAATGTTGGGAAAGGAAATAAAACAACAGTTTCCTGAAATGATCGTTAAAGAGAATGAAAAATTGTCACACTATACATATACAAAAACAGGCGGCCCAGCAGATGTGCTTGTCTTTCCAAAGTCCAAAGATGAGGTTGCGGCTGTTGTCTCTTGGGTGAACGAGAAACAAGTTCCTTTGACGGTATTGGGCAACTCCAGTAATGTCATCATCAAGGATGGCGGCGTCCGCGGTATCGTTATGATCCTGACGGAAATGGACCACATGGAAGTGAAACGCCATCGGTTGACTGTCCAGAGCGGCGCACGTTTGATCGATGCTTCCCGAATGGCTTTAGCGGAGCGGTTGAGCGGCTTGGAATTCGCATGCGGCATTCCTGGTAGCGTCGGCGGAGCGGTCTATATGAATGCTGGAGCATACGATGGTGAAGTTGAAGAAGTCATCGAATCCGTCGTGGTGATCACCCGCGAAGGCAAAATAAAAACCTACTCGAAGGATGAACTTGAGTTTTCCTATCGCCATAGTAAACTTCAGGAAACGAACGAAATCGTTCTCGAAGTTGTCTTCGATCTGGAAAAAGGCAAGCACGAAGCGATCAAAGCCCGAATGGATGAATTGACTGCCTTGCGCGAGTCGAAGCAGCCGTTGGAATATCCCTCATGTGGGAGTGTCTTCAAACGGCCAACCGGATATTTCACAGGTAAATTGATTCAAGAAGCGGGTCTTCAGGGATTGACGTGGGGCGGGGCGCAGGTTTCGATGAAGCATGCAGGTTTCATCGTGAACATCAATCAAGCTACAGCAACCGACTACATTGAACTGATAGCGCATATCAAAAAAGTCATAATGGAGCATTATGGCGTGCCATTGGAAACGGAAGTCCGGATCATCGGAGAAGATAAAGTGGGAAGCGTATAGGTGAAAAGAAGGCTGGGTGTGAACATTCAGCTCTTTTTTGGATAGCACTTAATTATTTTTTGAATATACTAATGAAGGAGGATAGCCATGCGAAGACCACTGATATCTTTTCAGAACTTTAGTTTCACTTATTCAGATCAAAACGAACCGACTTTGGAAGAACTGAATGTCACTATCTACGAAGGGGAAAAAATACTTGTGCTCGGCCCTAGCGGATCGGGGAAAACGACCTTTGCCCGCTGCCTTACAGGCGTATTGCCGAGTGAAGAGAACGGCGATGTGAGTGGAAATATCCTCTTTCACCATCAGGTTGACCAAACAGTAGCCCCTTTTGAAGATTTTCTTCCGAATGAAATGAAGCTGATAAAGAATAGCATGATTCCCCACGCAGATCAGATGGGAAAATTTGGAGTGAAACAACAAATTCCATTCCGTTCCGCTGAAGATTTGAAAAAACTGGAGAATTGGCACGAATTTTTGCAGAAACGGCCTTATCTGAAGCGCAGTTTCATGAAATTGTCGGAACAGCAATTGGGTGACATCACAATGGCGGGTATCTCCTTGGATGGCAAACCATTGATTTTATTTGATGAGCCATTAGCGAATCTGGACCCGAGTTCCGGGGATTTGGCCATGAAATTCATCGACGATCTGCATCGCGTCAGCGATACGACGGTCCTCATCATCGAACATAGGCTTGAAGATGTTTTGGCACAACCAATCGACCGCATCCTGTTGTTTTCCGGTGGACGGATCATCGCTGACGCAACGCCGGAAGAGATACTCCGTACCGAAATTTTGAGCGATATCGGCATCAGGGAGCCGCTGTACATCACGGCGATGCGCTATGCCGGAGTCGATCTGGACAATGTCAGGGAGCTGGCGAATGTAAAGAAAGTGAACGGACCGCAATTAAAGGAACAGATGGAGAGTTGGCTGAATTATTTGCCGCAATTCCGTTATGCCGACTATGATGAAGTGCTTTTGGAACTGGATGGTTTATCGTTCAAATATCCTTGGAATGACGAGGACATCGTCGATGGAGCCTTCCTCCGAATTTACAAAGGGGAAATGCTCAGCCTTGTCGGTGCGAACGGCGCCGGAAAATCGACGCTTTCCCGTTTGATGACCGGAGAAGAAAAACCACAAAGTGGCCGGATCTATTGGAAAGGCCATGAAATCAGCGACATTGATGCGGATGAGGCTGAAAATTACGTAGGTTATGTCCCGCAGAATCCGAAAGACAGTTTGTCACAGGAAACCGTATATGCAGAAATTGCCTTAACACTGAGACAGCGCAACATGGACGAGGAAGCGATCGAAAAGAAAGTTGATGAAGTTGCGAAAGTCTGCGGATTGCAATACATAAAAGACTTACCGTTATCCATGCTGAGTTTCGGCCAACTGAAACGGGTGTCGATTGCAGCCGTATTGGCGCTTGACCCTGAGCTGATCATCCTGGATGAGCCGGCCGCCGGACAAGATTTCAGTCACTATAAAGACATCATGCACTTCCTCCAACAGATCCACCAGAACGGCGTGACCGTCGTCATTGTAACGCATGATATGCATCTGATGCTCGAATACACCCGCAGAGCGGTCGTTATGGCCAAAGGGAAAATTGTGGCTGATACGAGTTCCGCTTTTGTCCTCATCAATCCAAGGCTGATTCAAGTAGCTTCACTGAAAGAGACCACATTGTTCACCTTCGCGAATCAAATCGGTATGACGGATCCTTACTCCTTTACGGAAAAATTCGTCTACTACGATCGGGCTGCGCGTCTGTTCTAATAAAATTCATATTAGTCCCAAACGTCAGAATGATCATTTCTGGCGTTTTTTGTTCAGGTTTCATTGTAAATGAGCCTACTTCTTATATAATGATAGTGTTATATGTTAACATGAAAGCACTGAATGCCGTTGGAAAGTGCGAGAAGATACTGGAAGGCTGCCGTTTTAAGCTTCCTTAAATTAAATGGAAAAGGTGTGAGAGAATGACTGATAAACCGATCATCACTTTGGAGAATGTAAAAAAAGTGTACGATGATGAAACTGTGTTGCACGATATTAACTTTGAACTTGAAAAGGGCAAATTCTATACCTTATTGGGCCCCTCCGGCTGTGGAAAAACAACAATCCTGCGTTTGATAGCCGGATTCGCGGATGCTACCGAAGGCGTCATAAAAATAAATGGCGAAACCGTAAATGACATTCCAGCGAACCGACGTAAAGTCAATACCGTTTTCCAGGACTATGCCTTGTTTCCCCACATGAATGTTTTCGATAACATTGCATTCGGATTGACGATCAAGAAAATGCCTAAGGACCAAATCATACAAAAAGTGAAAGAAGCCTTGAAAATGGTCCAACTTGAAGGCTATGAAAATCGTGAAATCAGTGAAATGTCGGGTGGCCAACAACAGCGGGTTGCAATCGCCAGAGCTATAGTCAACGAACCGGATGTGTTGCTCCTGGATGAACCCTTGTCGGCGTTGGACTTGAAGCTGCGCACGGACATGCAGTACGAACTGAGGGAATTGCAGCAACGTCTTGGCATCACTTTCATTTTTGTCACGCATGATCAGGAAGAAGCGTTGGCCATGAGCGATTGGATTTTTGTAATGAATAAGGGCGCAATTGTCCAGAGCGGAACGCCTGTTGACATTTACGACGAGCCGATCGACCGATTCGTGGCAGATTTCATCGGTGAAAGCAATATCGTTCCGGGTACGATGGTTGAGGATTATAAAGTCCGCTTCGTGGGCAAAGAGTTCGAATGTTCCGACGCCGGCATCACGCCGGGCGAAAAAATCGAAATTGTCATACGTCCGGAAGATCTGGAACTGACGACTGTCGAAAATGGTAAACTGGTCGTGAATATTGATACACAATTGTTCCGCGGCGTCCACTACGAGATTATCGGTTATGACAAGGATGGAAACGAGTGGATGATCCATTCCACCAAGAGCGCAGAGATCGGCAAAGATGTCGGGCTTCAATTCGGGCCACAAGACATCCACGTCATGCGTCTGGGCGAATCCGAAGAAGAGTTCGATGCCCGTCTCGAAAGCTATGAAGAGTAGGGGGAAGAGACATGACGAAAAATTCTAGAGCGTTCTATTCTGTTCCTTACGTACTTTGGTTGGGGCTGTTTGTTATTTCACCGATGTTGTTGATCCTGTACCAGTCCTTTTTCGATATCACCGGGGCTTTCACTTTTTCCAACTACGCAAATTATTTCACTTCGGGAAATTATTTGCGGATGACCTTGAATTCGTTCCTTTATGCGTTCATCATCACACTCGTTACGTTCCTGGTCAGTTATCCGACCGCGTTGTTCCTGAGTCGGACGAAGCACAAGCAACTTTGGCTGTCCCTGATCATTCTGCCTACCTGGATCAATCTGCTGCTGAAGGCCTATGCCTTCATCGGTTTGTTCAGTCAGAGCGGGACGGTCAATCAATTCCTTGGCTTCATGGGGATAAGTCCGCAACAGATCCTGTTCACAGACTTCAGTTTCATTTTTGTGGCGGCTTATATCGAGCTGCCGTTCATGATCCTGCCGATCTTCAATTCGATCGAAGAACTGAAGCCGTCACTTATCGTAGCCAGCGAAGACTTGGGTGCGACAAGGATGCAGACTTTGACGCGCGTCATCTTTCCGTTGACGCTGAGCGGTGTGCGCAGCGGCTTTCAGGCCGTCTTCATTCCGTCGCTGTCGTTGTTCATGCTGACGCGGCTGATCGGGGGAAACCGGGTAATTACGCTGGGAACAGCTGTGGAACAGCATTTCCTGGTTACCCAGAACTGGGGGATGGGCTCCACAATCGGCGTCATCCTGATCATCAGCATGATCGCCATCATGTCCCTGACGAGCGACAAAAAGAAGAAGGGCAGGGGATCTAAATGAAGGGAACAGCCAACACGAAGTGGAACAATGCCTTTCTTGGACTCGTTTTTACGATTCTGTATCTGCCGATCTTTTATCTGATTTTTTATTCGTTCAATGCCGGCGGGACCATGAACGATTTCACGGGCTTCACCTGGGAACATTACCAGGCCGTATTTGAGGATACGCGTTTGATCGGCATCGTTTTGAATACCTTTTTAGTGGCCTTGCTGTCGGCCCTTATCGCGACTGCAATCGGTACGATGGGTGCAATCTTCATATACTACACGAAAAAGCGTAATATAAAGAATACGCTCTTGAGTCTGAACAACGTGCTGATGGTTTCTCCGGACGTCATCATCGGTGCCAGCCTACTGATCTTGTTCACGATGCTCGGCTTTTCGTTGGGATTTTCTTCTGTACTGCTCTCGCATATCGCGTTTTCGATCCCGATCGTCGTGCTGATGGTACTGCCGAAACTTTATGAGATGAATGATTCGATGATCAGCGCGGCTCAGGATCTGGGTGCCAGCAGCGGTCAGGTTTTCAGCAGAATCCTGATCCCTAGTATCACTCCGGGGATCCTTAGCGGCTTCTTTATGGCCTTTACCTATTCCTTGGATGATTTTGCGGTGACTTTTTTCGTGACGGGGAATGGCTTCACCACTTTAGCGGTGGAAATCTATTCGCGGGCGCGCCGTGGAGTCAGCCTGGAAATCAATGCCCTCAGTGCGCTGATGTTCCTGTTTACGCTGCTTTTGGTCCTGGGCTACTATTTCATTCAACAGTACGGGCACAATAAGCATGCGCAGCAAATGAAGGCGATCGGAAAAAGCGCCGATTCGGAACGGATGGTGAAAAGAGGATGAAAAAATTAATGGGAATGGCGGCTGTTATCTTGTTTGCTTGTGCGGCAATCGCTTTCGGGATAAACGCTTTGAACAGAGCGCAAGGCTTTTCGGACGGGAATACGCTGACGATCTACAACTGGGGTGATTATATCGAACCGGAACTGATCACGAAATTCGAGGAGGAGACAGGTTATAAAGTTTCTTATGAAACGTTCGATTCGAACGAGGCGATGTACACAAAAGTAAAACAAGGTGGAACGGCCTACGATCTGAGTATCCCTTCAGAGTACATGATCGACAAGATGGCTGAAGAAGACCTTCTGATTGCGCTGGACCACGCGAAGATCGAAGGTCTGGAAAACATTGACCCGCGTTTCCTGGATTTGCCGTTCGATGAAGGCAATAAGTACTCCATCCCTTATTTCTGGGGAACCTTGGGCATCATCTATAATGACAAAATGGTGACGGAAGAAATCACTTCCTGGTCGGATCTTTGGGATCCGGGCTATGCGAACAGTCTGCTTTTGATCGATGGAGCGCGAGAAGTGATGGGGCTGGGCCTCCAAAGTGAAGGCTACTCATTGAACGAGACAGACCCGATCATTTTGGGAGAAATCGCTGAGAAACTAAAAGGTATCACCCCGAATGTCAAAGCGATCGTTGCCGATGAAATAAAAATGTATATGATCCAGGAGGAAGCGGCCATCGCCGTGACTTTCTCTGGTGAGGCCAGCGAGATGCTTTGGGAAAATGAAAATCTTCATTACGTAATCCCTGAGGAAGGCTCCAATCTCTGGTTCGACAACATCGTCATCCCCAAGACCGCCAAAAATATCGAAGGGGCGTACGCTTTCATCAATTTCATGCTGGAACCTGAAAATGCGGCCATCAACGCGGAATATGTCGGCTACGCCACACCGAACCAAAATGCCATCGAGCTGATGGATCCCGAAATTACCAGCGACGAGCAATTCTACCCGTCCGACGAAATCATGGACAAACTCGAAGTCTACGAAAATCTGGGAGCCAAAACCCTAGGGACGTATAACGATTTGTTTCTGGAAGTCAAAATGTTTCGGAAATGATACATACACTTTTGTATACAATAGTGGAAATAACATGAATTCACGACGGAGTATTTGATTGTGACTTGAACTGATTCACCCCGCCAAAAATGGGTTTGGCGGGGTATTTTTGAGCTTAAATTCAAATCCAAATGAAAGGGGCTGTATCAAAATTAGAGTGGTATTTTCTAGTTTGATGCAGCCCCTTATTGGAGAAAACGGTTGACTTCATCTTAAGGTTAAGAGGTAAGGTTATAAAGTAACAGAGACAGGAGGGGTTAAAATGCAGATACAAGTTCAAGATAACGCGCATACTGTTGTATTTATGCTAAATAATAGTGTAGCGGCAGCATCGCTCTATAATCAGCTTCCCTTGAAAATAATGGTGGAGAATTATGGGAACAACGAAAAAATATTTTATCCGCCAACAAAACTGAATATCAGTAACACTCCAAGTGCAGAAGGGCCTGCTGGCACACTTGCCTATTTCGAACCATGGGGGAATATCGTCATGTATTATGGCAGCTTTGGGCGTTATCGGGGATTGTATGATTTGGGAACCGCTATGTCAGGGGGAGAACATATCAAAGAATTGACAGGGGAAATATCTGTTACCAAAATTTCTGATTGAAATAAGTAGGTATGTATTGATTTGGTAGTCGTACTCAGACGATTTTCAAACTGTCAGTTGAAGAAATTCCGCTTCACAATCTGCGCAAGGTTGTGCTATCATTAAAATAAGATTAAAAGAAAGAAGGGAATCTCTTGACTAAATTCATCAGTACCGATAAAGCGCCTGCAGCGATCGGACCTTATTCGCAAGGAACCAGAAAAAATGGCTTTATTTTTTCATCCGGACAATTGCCGATCGATATGGAAACGAAAGAACTTGTAACCGACCCTGCCGCAGCGACAACAGCTAGTTTGAACAATGTATTGACGATCGTCAAAGCGGGTGGTGGCTCGTTGGAATCGATCGTGAAAGTGAATGTGTTCGTGAAGGACATCAATGATTTCGACGCCATCAACGGTGCGTACACTGCATTTTTCGGCGAACATAAACCAGCCCGTTCTTTGGTGCAGGTTGCCGCATTACCGAAAGATGCCGTCATCGAAATCGAAGCCATCGCAGCAAAAGACTAACACTAATAAAGAAGAACGGCTATCTCCGAGTGAGATAGCCGTTCTTCTTTTATTTGATAGGATTGTGTTCTGGATGTCCGATTCTTTCATGTTATTGGACATTCCTGGTTTTTATGCGGATACAGCACGGTTAATCGCAGCTCAATCAATTAGAAAAGAAACGTCTGCTATTCAAACGGATTGGCCTTGATCGGTGGCTGGTCATCGACCCATTCCGGCTTGATTTCCAGTTGCTGGCCGAAGATCATCATTTTGAGGCGGACGCCTTCGCGGGTGGCTGCGAGGCCGCCCAAGCCGGTTTCGCGCAGGGAGGCGGGAAGGTTTTTTCCGACTTTGCGCATCGCTTCGATGACATCGTCAGCCGGGATTTTGTTCGTCAGTCCGGCCAAGGCCATATCGGCGCTGATCAGGGCATTGACCGCACCGATTGCATTGCGCTTGACGCAGGGAATCTCGACCAGTCCGGCAACCGGATCGCAGACGAGGCCGAGCAGATTGCTGATAGCCATCGCCATCGCTTCCGATGCCTGCTCCGGCGTGCCACCTGCGATTTCGACGGCCGCAGCGGCAGCCATCCCGGATGCGCTCCCGACTTCGGCCTGGCACCCTCCGGCAGCACCGGCAATCATGGCATTGTTTGCGATCACCATGCCAAAACCGCTGGCACAGAACAGCATCTGGACCATCTGCTCTTCCGTCAGACCCAGTTTGTCCTTGATGGCGAACATCACACCGGGCAAAGTCCCTGATGAACCAGCGGTAGGGGTGGCGCAGATGATTCCCAATGAAGCATTGACTTCGTTGGTGGCGATGGCGCTTTCTACTGCAATAAGCAGATCATCTCCTGAAAGCGTGTTGCCGCGTTGACGGTAGTTCCGCAGCTTTACGGCTTCACCGCCTGTCAACCCAGTGGGAGAAAATACGCCATCACCAGCCAAACCTTTTTCGACTGCGGCTTTCATGACGTGGTAATTGTTGCGCATCTGTTCCCAAATATCCTCGCGCGTCCGGTGGCTCTTGGCCATTTCCTGCAGCAGCATCAATTCGGAAATCGGCTTACCGCTTTCCTCTGCGGCCTTCACCAATTCTGCAATCTTATTATACAAAGCGCTATTCCTTCTTTCCTAACTGATCAGTATCGCCTTTTCGATGAAAGGCAGTTCGTTGATTTCGTAGATCATTTCTTTGGTGGGGATCGTATCCAGATAGAGGACGACCCATTCGGTATCACTCTCCCTAAAGATGCGGATATCGTTCAGTGGATAGCCTTTGAATGCGAAATAATTCTGCCATTCCGCTTCGCTGTAAAGATGATATTGGAGCGTATTCTGATGGATGAAATAGATAGGCAGATGCGCATCCAGACGCATCGAAAAGTTATCCATGGCGACATGGTTCAGAACAATCGAGCCGCCTCCGATGGAACTGCCCGTGACGGAAATTTTTTTCTTGTCCCGCTCCAACACCATTGTGGCTGTGTTCGGGTGGCCAACAGGAGAGTCACCGATTTCTTCGATGAAGGTCACGGCTATCTTTTGGGATTCGGCCATCTTCAGGGATTGCGGAATCATCGGATCATCCGCCGCAAAACCAAGAATACCGCCGAGGATCGCAAAATCAGTGCCGTGACCGAGATGGGTATCCGCAAACGATTCGTAATAATGGATCGTGACTTTTTTCGGTTTGACCTCGAACAGTTGCGCTGCCGCTTTTCCCAAGGCCAGGGCACCTGCAGTATGCGAACTGGAAGGACCGACCATGACCGGACCGATGATATCGAAAATGCTTCTGAATGTATGGCTCATGACGATCTCCTCCTCGTTATCGGTTGATAAAAGCTTGCTTCTCATTATAGCGAAAAGGCTGTCGGAATGACAGAACACCGCTTCGCTTTTTTAGCGGATTCTAATGGCTTTCTAACGGAGTTTCCGCTGGCTAAGATAGTAACGCTTCCTTTCCGTATGATATAATGATGGCATCATCCTGAAAGGAACGCGTGAGAAAATGGAACTAAAAGAACTGGTTGGATTAAAAGCTGCAGAATACATCAAAGACGGTATGACAGTAGGTCTGGGAACGGGCTCGACTGCTTATTATTTTGTCAAAGAAATCGGTAGACGTGTAAACGAAGAAGGACTGGCAATCACCGGGGTGACGACTTCAATCCAAACGAAGGAATTGGCTGAATCGTTAGGGATTCCATTAAAAAGTGTGGATGAAGTGACCCACATCGACATCACAGTGGACGGAGCTGATGAAATCAGCGAAGATTTCCAAGGAATCAAGGGTGGCGGCGGAGCCTTATTATTCGAAAAAATCGTTGCCGACAATTCAAAAGAAGTCATTTGGATCGTCGATGAAAGCAAAATGGTGAAACATCTTGGCGCATTTCCCCTGCCGGTGGAAGTCGTCCGCTACGGATCGATCCAACTGTTCAATAAATTCACTGAGAAGGGCTACAATCCGGAATTCCGCAAGACTGCAACCGGGGAGAATTATTTGACTGATGAGAAAAACAATATCATTGATCTCCATCTGGGCGAAATTCTGGATCCGAGAGCGCTTGCCGAAGACTTGATCCATCTGACCGGTGTCGTGGAACATGGGTTGTTCCTTGACTGTGTGGATACCGTTTTGGTCGGGACAAAAGACGGCGTGAAAGTCATCGAGGCAAATAGATAAGCTTCAGTTTAAGGCTATAAAAAAACGATTTGCGTTGCGTTTGATATTCGAAAAGTCAGATTCAGATGGAGGAAAAGTCTATGAGAATGGTAGATTTAATTATCAAGAAACAAGAAGGCAAAGCCTTGACGAAAGAAGAAATCCGTTTCATCATCGCTGGCTACACAGATGGATCGATCCCTGATTATCAGATGAGCGCATGGGCGATGGCTGTCTTTTTTCAGGATATGACGGATGAGGAACGGATGGAATTGACGATGGCTATGGCTGAATCCGGAGACCAGATCGATCTTTCCGCTATTGAAGGCATCAAAGTCGATAAGCATTCAACGGGCGGTGTCGGCGATACGACGACGCTGGTTTTGGCTCCATTGGTGGCCAGTTGCGGTGTGCCGGTAGCGAAAATGAGCGGACGCGGACTCGGGCATACAGGTGGAACGCTGGATAAACTGGAATCGATCCCCGGTTTCCACATTGAAATTGATGAAAAGGAATTTGCTGCCATCGTGAATGAAAATAAGGTCGCCGTTATCGGACAATCCGGCAATCTTTGCCCAGCGGACAAGAAATTGTATGCGCTCCGGGATGTGACCGGAACCGTTAACTCGTTACCGCTGATTGCAAGTTCGATCATGTGCAAAAAAATCGCAGCCGGGGCGGATGCGATTGTGCTGGATGTGAAAACGGGAGCCGGCGCGTTCATGAAGACGGAAGAAGATGCTAAGGCACTTGCCCACGCCATGGTCAAAATCGGCAATTTGGCCGGTCGCAAAACGATGGCGATCATTTCCGACATGAGCCAGCCGCTGGGTGTAGCGGTCGGGAACGCCTTGGAAGTCGAAGTGGCTATCGAAACATTGAAGGGCAACGGGCCGAAAGATTTGGAGGCGCTCTGCATCGAATTGGGAAGCCAGATGGTCTATCTGGGCGGAAAATCGGCTGATTTGGCTGAAGCCCGCGAATTGGTAACCGAGAACCTCCGCAACGGCAAAGCGTTGGAGAAATTCAAAGTTTTTGTCGCCTCTCAAGGAGGGAATCCGGCAGTAGTGGATGATTATTCCTTGATGCCGCAAGCCTCGCGCCAGCAGGATGTTTTGGCCGAAGCATCCGGATATGTGACGGAGATTGTTGCGGATGGTATCGGCGTGGCAGCGATGCTGCTGGGCGCAGGGCGTGCCACGAAAGAAAGCATGATCGATCTGGCAGCCGGGTTGAAGATCCTGAAGAAAGTCGGCGATCCGGTCCAAAAAGGTGAAGCAATCGTCAGAATGTTCGCCAATAAAGCAGATTTTGGCCCGGCCGAAAAGCTGATTCAGGAAGCTTATTCCATCGGCTCCGAAAGAAAAGAAATCACTTTGATCCACGGCATCATCACAGACTGATGAGAGGGCTGTCCCAAAACAAGGGATGGCCTTCTGGACGGAGGAGGGCGCCTGTGACCGTGTCCAGCTCCGGTGAACGGGCCATCCGCCGGAATTAGTTGGTAATGTTCAGCTTCAGCTTCGACAAAGCCTGCCCCACCGGAGGACACAAGCAGAATGTGGGGTGAAATCCGGCGAAACCTGCGTTAACCGGAGCAGGGCAGTTCCATAAAAAGTTTCAACATAAATGAAAAGAAGCAACCGAAACTCGCGCTCCGGTTGCTTCTTTTGCTGTTCCGGCTGAGATGCCGGATGATATTTGCCATTCACTATTGGTCGAAAGTCACGTTTGTGATGTCTTTACTCATATTCAACAGATCATTCACCAGATCCTTCTTCTTGTAGTAATGCGGCAAATCAATCCCATAGATGACGATGTAGTTCGGGTGCTCGGACTCCGGATTCTCAATCAGAAACTTCATGTCCGAAGTCTCAATATTGTTTTCGGAAAGGAACAATTCAATCACTTTTTTCAAATCCTGGTGCCGGTAATGGACCTCCACATGCAGCCCAACTATGGAAGTCCTGATTTTCTTGATGATGTGCAGGACTATATACAGTATCAGACAGCCTATGACAGAAAGAAAATAGTAGCCCATTCCGACAGCAATCCCGAGTCCCGCGACCGTCCAGATGGTTGCCGCTGAAGTAAGGCCGGTAACCGTATCCCGTTTGGTGATGAGGATCGTTCCGGCGCCGAGAAACCCGATTCCGCTGACAATCTGGGCGATGATGCGGGTGAAGTCGACGGTGATGCTGGACGCGATATCCGGATTGGCGATAGCCAAGTTCAGGCTGTAATAACCAATTTCGAGCTGGATCAAAGTGATGAGGCAGGCGGACACGGACACGATGATGTTCGTCCGCAGACCTGCAGCTTGGCGGTTCTCTTCGCGTTCATAGCCGATGACGCCGCCGACAAAGACCGCCGCAAGCAAGCGCAATGTGATTTCCAATGTGCTGATTGTGTACACCGTAATTCCCCCCTTTCAAAATAGTATATTTCCTCCATTTTAAAGGATGCGGTGTATTCTGTAAAAGGAAATGACGATTTTCTGAAAATGTGCAGAATCACGCCGAATATTGCTTCATCATGTGATAAAATGAAACATAACATGAATTTTTGATTAGAGGAGGGACAATATGTCGAAAAAAGAATGGCTGGCTGGCATGAGAGCCATCTATCCGGTTTGTTTCGGCTACATTCCGATGGGCCTGGCTTGCGGAGTTTTGCTGCAGCAAGCCGGCTATCATTGGCTGGCGGTCATGCTGATGAGCCTGATCATCTACGGGGGCGCTTCCCAGTTCATGATCGCTTCGATGACTGTGGCGGGGGCAGGGCTACTGGAAATGGTGATCATGATCTTTTTCATCAATCTGAGGCACTTGTTGATGAGTTCCAGCCTGGCTCACCGGATCCGCGAGAAGAGCACGGCTTTCAGCATATTCTTTGCGCAGACGATCACTGATGAATCGTTCGCCGTCAACACGTTGTATTTCAAAACCGATGGCATGTGGAATCCGACGAAAGCAATGGCCGCGAATGTGACGGCCTATTCAACTTGGATTATTAGCACGGGAATAGGCGCGATGGCCGGAAAGAGCATCGCTTTGTCGCCGGTTGTGATGAACTACATCCTGATTGCGATGTTCATCTTTCTGCTCATTTCCCAAATCGAGAACCGTATCGTGTTCTGGACGGCGGTATTTTCCGGCATCACGGCGGTCGTGCTGATGAACTTGCTGCGCCATAACATCGCCATCGTCCTGACTTCGATATTGGCTTCTGGGTTCGGGCTCTATCTGCAGAACAAAAAAGACGATAAGGAGGGGATTTTGCGTGGATGACCAAACATTGTGGCTCATTTTGGGTGGCGGATTGGTGACTTTTTTGCCCAGATGGCTCCCTATCGTTGCTTTGAAGAACGCGCGGATTCCGATCTGGTTCCAGAAATGGATGAGCTTTCTGCCGGTTTCCATCTTTTCGGCATTGATCGCTTCGGATATCTTTTTCTGGGAGGGAAATGTTTCCTTGAATATATTGGATAATGCCAAGCTGTTGCCGTCGCTTGTGACTGCGGTGGTGGCTTATTATTCGAAAAATATGATCCTTTCCGTCATCGTCGGCATCGTGGGCATCAGCCTGATGGTGTGGGTACTCTGATTTTTCATTGTTTATTTTTAATGTATTCGCCATCGTTTTCTCATTATTATGTTGACATACTTTTGTTTGTTGATTATGATAAGTGTATACCCAAGGGAAAAGGAGGCAGTCGCAATGCAAACGATCACGCGTGTTACAGCAACGAACGGAATAAGCTGGCAAAGCCGCATAGTGTAGGTTGATCGTGTGACAGGGCTGTCCATAGATGCAACCTCAGATTCAGTCTGGATTAGCGTCTATGCGGATTTTTCCTTCTTTTACTGATTCAGGAAACCAACACCGCAAAGACTATTAGGGTCTCTGCGGTTTTTTTGTGTCCAACAATGCGTTGCCGATCCAGATTGGGATATGTGCGGAAAATCAAATTTCAAAAAATGGAGGAGTTTTGATGATGAGAAATGGGATAAAAAACATGTTGCGATTGAGCTCGGTAATGGCGATCGGGTTGTTGGCTGCTTGCGGAAACACAGTGTCGGAAAATGATTCTTCAGCGGCTACAAATGAAAGCGAACAGGAACAGGTCTATATCGGCATCCTGCAGCTGACGACGCATCCAGCCTTGGATCAGATTACGGAAGGCATCCTGGATGAGTTGGCGGCTGCCGGCTATGTCGACGGCGAGAATGCCACCATCGATTTCCAGAATGCGCAAGGCGATCAAGCGAACATGAAATCGATCGCCGAAAGCTTCGTCAGCCATGACGCGGATATCATGATCGGTGTTGCGACACCTGCCGCGCAAGCATTGAAGAACGCATCAGATGAGATTCCGGTGATCCTTGGCGCAGTACAGGATCCGGTCGGCGCCGGATTGGTTGAATCGTTGGAAGTTCCCGGCAGCAATGCAACGGGGCTGTCTAACCGGACACCATCCAACGAACAGATGGCATTGATCAAGCAATTCCTGCCGGATGCCACAACGATCGGCGTCATGTACACGACCGCCGAAGACAATGCGATCATCTCCGGCCAGCGCGCCGAGCAAGCGGCAGCGGACTTAGGCTTCGAGGTCGTCACGAGAACGATCACTACCACGAACGATATCGCCCAAGCGGCGGAAAGTCTGGCCAAAGAAGTGGACGCGATCTATGTACCGAATGATAATGTTATCGCGAGTGGAATGGCGACCTTGGTGGACGCGGCCGATGCGTTCGGTATCCCGGTTTTCCCAGCAGCTGACACGATGGTGAAAGATGGCGGCGTTGCAACCTTTGCACCTAGCCAATACGGCATGGGTACGCAAATCGGCCAAATCGCGATCGACATCCTGAAAGGCGCGGATCCGGCGACTTATCCGGTCCAACTGGTCAAAGAGAATTCCGTTTACATCAACCAGGCTAAAGTCGACGAACTGGGCTTGACGATTCCGGAAGAAACCAAGGCCGATGCGGTGTTTGTGGAATTGGCTGAATAATAATTGTTTAGGGGAAAGGCTCATCCAACTGCGGATGGGCCTTATCAGTCGGGTTTTTTGTGATTTCTGGTAATCATTTTGTCGACAGATGCGGAATCTCTCGATAGTTTGGAAACCCATCCCGGGCGTACGCCCGACAGAAGTGCCATCTGTCGGGTTTCAGAACTGAAATGCAGGTCGTACACCTGACGGGTGGTCAAACTGTCGACTTAACGTTCCCCAATGCTTACGTAACACCTGACATTATAAGGATTCTGTCCAGAAAATCGGCTATACAAATAAAATAAAAACGCGCCAGTGAACGGTATCTTTCTACCGGTCACTGGCGCGTTTCTTTTATTTTCAATTATTGTTGCACTGAACGATTGGCGTACTGTCGGTAGTCGATCCCGCGCATGTCGCACCAGTCTAGGATATCCCGTTGGAAAATAAGGTCTGTCCGAGCCAGATCGGCAACCGACGTTTTGCCCAGCATGGCCATCACTGTCGTGATCTGTTGCTTCCAAGCTTCGATCGTTTCGGCAGTCTTCTCCGGACCTTCGCTCAGTACCATATGCAGGAACTGACCGGAAAGTCCAGCTGCTTTTGCACCCAAGCTCAGCGCTTTGACGATATCCAACGGTGTTTTGATGCCGCCGGATGCGAGAAATTCCGCTTTCCCTCGATGCGAAGAGGCTTCCAGCAACGAAATAACAGTCGACTGGCCCCAATTTTCCAAATCGTCATAGGTAATCGCTGTACGTCTTGCGTTTTCAATCGCTGCAAAGTTCGTGCCGCCTTTGCCGGAGACATCAATGGTATGGACACCAACGTCAATCAGCTGTCCGATCGTTTCCCGGCTCATACCGAAACCGACTTCCTTCACGATGACGGGGACACCGACATGGGCGCTGATTTCCTCGATCTGGCGCAGCCACATCGTGAAATCGCGGTCGCCTTCCGGCATGATCATTTCCTGCGGTGCATTGATGTGGATCTGCAAAGCATCGGCTTCCAGAATATCGACGGCGCGCTTGGCATTTTCGAGCGAATGGTGGGCGCCGATATTCGCGAATATCTGTCCGTTCGGATTTACCTTGCGGATGACCGAAAAGCTGTCGCTTACGCTGGGATCCTTCAAGGCTGCGCTGACGGACCCGGAAGCCATCGCCAAGCCGGTCATTTTTGCGACCGCGGCCAGATCGGCATTGATCTGTTTTGTCCGTTCGCTGCCGCCGGTCATGCCGTTGATGTAGAAGGGCGCAGCCAGGCTCATACCGGCCATCTCGGTCTGAAGGGAGATATCCGCCACTTTCAGATTGGGCATAGAGTGATGAACGAAGCGCATCTTCCCGAAATCGGAAAGATCGGCTGGTTGATATTGTTTTTCGGCCAGATCGACGTGCTGGTCTTTTCTGTTTGAATCAAGCGTCATTCGGATGCTCCTTTCCATTCGATGGGTGCAGCGGCGCGTACGTACTTGAATACATGCAGCGGCAAGTTCATGATTCCGACTTTTTCCCATTCCGAAATCAAAGGGATGATGCCCGATTGTCTGTCGATGATGACGATACCGCAGTCACCGCCACCGGCACCGGATGATTTTGCCGCACCCAGGTTTTTCTCGGCCAAATCGCATAATTGCGTCAATGGGGGTGTCTCAATGACGACGCCGGTGTGCGCAGTCAACTGCTTCAGCAGCAGGCGGTTCTCCCGGATGCCTGCCTGAATCGCCTGCAGATCGCCCTGTTCGAAAGCTGCGATCATAGCGTTCACGCACGTTTTACTGGCACCCAGGAATGTTTTGTAAAAATCGTCAATGCCGCCGCGGACATCGTTGACGCGATCGACAAGGTGGGTTGTGGAAGCCGGCGAGCCGGTCCAGCCGATCACCAACCGCAGATTGGCTGGTGGTGTCAATGGCCGGATCATCAACTGCGGCCATTCTGTCTTCAACAACTCGGTTAACGTCAGCTCGGTTGCCTTTTCCATTACCCATTCCCTGTCGAAACAAGCGTAGGCAATCCAGCCGCCGTAGGTACTTGCCGCGATGTCGCCGAAGGAACCGTTACTCTTGACGGACAAATGCGCCAAGGATGCCAGCTTGTAGACCAATTCGAATTCCGGGTCGATCGCATAAAATTTCAGCAATGCTTTGATGGTCGCGACCGTCACTGCGCCGCTCGATCCAAGTCCGTATTTTTTACCACTGGCGTTGTCCAATTCGCTCTTCACAGAGAGATGGAAGTAAGATAACGGAATCCCGGATTCTTTGATGAAGCGTTCCGTCACCTTGACCGCCTCGGTAATGTAGAGGAACGGATTTTCGCGCTGGTCGATGACCAACTGGTCTTCTTCACGGGTCCAAGGTATCGGCAACCCGCCGTATTGTGCCGACCTGATCGTCCCGGTCGTATCGGCTTCCTCCAAAGAAACCGTAATGAACTGATCCAAAGCGACCAAAATCGATGGGTGGCCCGGCGTCACTACCGCATATTCTCCGGCAATGAACAATTTACCCGGAGCACTTGCTTCTGTTACAGTCATGAATTCAACCCTCTCTGTTTCTGTTAGTCGTTCCAATTGTAGACAGCGCGTTCGGCTGCAGTCAATTCCCGGATGCCTTTGCCGGGCTTGGTGATGATCAATTTATCTTCTGTGAAATGTTCCAGCAACGCTTGTTTTATCGTTTCGGCTTGCGAAAGGCGGCACAGCACTTTCACATTCGGACCGGCATCCATCGTGACATAGCAAGGGATGCCTTGTTTGCGCAAAGTTTGTGCTGTCTTGATGGCGACGATGCTATCAGGTTCCCAATAGGAAAATGGCGGTTCTGCCCCCAACATGGTTCCATGCATTTTCATGCCGTTCGCTTCGGTGATTTCGCCTAAGCGGATGAAATCTTTCGCAGCGATGGCTGCTTTGATGTCCTGGATATCTTTTTTCGCCGATTCGACCCAAGCCGGATAGAAGGGAGAAGTTTCGACCGTACGTTTCATGCCGATGCGGCTGGAGACTTCTTTCGCTTTCTGGTTGACCGCCACAATGACCATGCCGATATCCCAGCTGGCATCGTCGACCGGGACTGCGAAGGAATCGTCGGAACAAGTCCCCATGTCCCATTCCACAAAACCGCCGTAGATGCTGCGGGTCGCACTGCCGCTGCCGCGTCTTGCGAAAGTCGAGAGGGGTTGGGGATCCAGATCAAGTCCCAAAGCTAAGTTGGCAGCTCCTGCCAAAGCAGCGAAGGCGGACGCGGAGGATGCCAAGCCGGCTGCGGTAGGGACATGGTTGATGCTCTCTACGCGCGCACGCATGGCTGTCTTTTTTTCTTCACGGAACAGATCAAGGAATTTGGAGATTTTTTTGGTTTCTTTTTCGCCTTGTTTCTCGCCGTTCAGATAGAAGGAATCCTGCGCGAACGAATCATCGAAGACAACCATCGTATCCGTGTATAGTTTGTCCAAGGTCATGGAAAGGCTGCTGTTCATAGGCAAAAAATCGATTTCGTCCCGCTTTCCCCAATATTTGATCAACGCGATGTTAGTATGCGCTCGGACATAAGCTTGATTAGACATCTTCAGTTCCTCCCATTTGATAGATCCAAGTCCGGATCGCACCGGCTTGACGGATAGCTTCTTCAATTTTTTCCGCTTCGGAGCGGGTTCTGGCCAAAGCGATCATGCAACCGCCGCGGCCGCCGCCAGTTAATTTGGCGCCTAACGCTCCTGCAAATCTGGCTGCTGAAACGAGTCTGTCCAGATCAGGGCTGGATACGTCCAGAAAAGACAAGACTGCATGAGCCTGGTTCATCAATTCCCCCAATTGTGACGGATCATTTGCTTCGATCGCGGATTTTGCTGTTAGAGCAAAAGTACCCAACCGGGAGATGGCGTCCCGGTATGGTTGCGGATTTTTTCCATTCAGTTTCGCTGCGATGCTGGATACTGCTTCCTTTGTTTGGCCGGTCACACCGGTATCGCCGACTATCAAATAAGCCTTCAGGTTCAGAGGGAAAGCTTCGAAAGGCTGACCTTTTATGTAAAAGAGCGGTGCGTCGCCGCTTGCCGTGGCGGCATCCAGACCGCTGGGGTTTCCGTGTGCGACTTTTTCGGATATATTGACGAGCCGGAGCAGGGTCGCTTCATCCAACGGCTTATCGAAGTAGGCGAAAAGGGCGCGGGTCAAGGCCACTGACACGGCAGCGCTGGAACCCATGCCTCTTTCAGCCGGGATGGTGCTCGCGAGCGAAATCGCTAGGTTTTCATCCGAAACCTGCAGTTCGGCCAATGCCGAGTGGATAGCTGTCCGCATGCTTTCCAGGATTTCAGGCATTTCTGCAGCGATGCCGTTATAATAGGAACAATCAATGGTCAAGGGACCTTTCGCTTCGCATACGGTCGCGGTCATTTCGACTGCCGGAAAGGGTAGTGCGATGGAAGGCTCTCCGTGTACGACAGCGTGTTCACCCATCAGGATAATTTTGCCGTGCGATGTGCCGGTTGAGCAACGTGTATTTGTCATAGAGTATCGTCCTTTACTGATTCTTACGCGTCTTCTATTATGCTTGCTGTACATGAATTTGGCAAATCGCCATTATTTAGTCGAAACTTTTGGATTTGTGAAGGTGCCGCATGTGTAATAACGACAAATTCAGCACATATTTTTCGCTATTTTCTATCATCGTTTTCATTGTATCGGAGCAAAATTATAAAGTAAATCAATTATTCGGGATTTTATGGAAACTTAAAAAGCTATCGCTTTGCAGAATACAAAGATTAGGTTTCGATTAAAAATAAATGTTCGTATTTGATGGGGGTTAAATTTTCAGAAAAGTATGATACAATTACCAAAAGTTTGATTATTTCCAGAAGGGAAAAGCTATGATAGAAGATAGAAATTACTACGAAATCCATCGTGAAGAATGGCAAACTTTTCATCAAGATTCCATTCCGACAATCACGGAAGAGGAACTGAAGGAATTGACATCATTGAATGATAGGCTCTCATTGGAAGATGTTAAGGATGTCTATGTGCCATTGGTGCATATGTTCGATATTTACTTGCAACAGTACCGGAATCTTCAGCGGGATAAAAGCAGATTTCTTGGCAGATCCTATGAACCGTCCCCGCTTATTATCGGCGTAACGGGCAGCGTTGCAGTCGGTAAAAGCACGACAGCGCGTGTTCTGCAGAACCTTTTGAAGCGAGCTTATCCCACAAAAGCTGTCGAATTGATGACAACAGACGGTTTTCTGTATCCGAACCGGATACTGAGGGAACGCAACATCATGGATCGCAAAGGATTTCCGGAAAGCTACGATATGGAGAATTTGGTGCAATTCCTGTTGGATGTGAAGACAGGCAAGCCGAATGTCCGGTTTCCAGTCTATTCCCACCGTATTTATGACATTGTTGCTGGTGAGTATGAAGAAGTGAATCATCCGGACATCCTGATTGTGGAAGGGATCAACGTGCTGCAGCTGCCCAGCAATCAACAGATTTATGTCAGTGACTTCTTTGACTTCTCCATTTATGTGGATGCTGAAGAAGAAATGATCGAAAAATGGTACATCGAACGTTTCGAAATGCTGATGGACCTGGCGATCGATCAGCCGGACAATTATTATTACAACTATGCGATCGGCAAAAGGGAAGACGCAATCGAGATGGCCAGAGGCGTCTGGAAAAGAGTCAACCTCAAGAATCTTCGGGAGTATATCTATCCCACAATCACACGGGCAAATTTAGTGATTCACAAAACGACAAATCACTTTATTGATGAATTGTACATAAAAAAATATTAAGGAAATTGGAGAGATTATTAGATGATAGAGCAATTTACCGAGTTGGAAAAAATCGTCGTACTGGATTTCGGCAGTCAATACAACCAATTGATTACCCGACGCATCCGTGAATTCGGCGTATTCTCAGAATTGGTTTCACACCGGACAACTGCTGAGGATATCAAAGCGATGGGGAACGTCAAAGGGGTCATTTTCTCTGGCGGCCCGAACAGCGTCTATGAAGAAGATGCTTTTAAAGTCGATCCGGCCATTTTCGACATGGGCATTCCGGTATTGGGCATTTGCTACGGCATGCAACTGATGACCGATCATTTCGGTGGAAAAGTCATTCCTGCCGATGAAAGAGAATACGGACGTTCCGACATCCAAATCCTTGATTTGGATTCGCCGATGTTCAAAGGCCTTGCAGATATCGAGTCTGTCTGGATGAGTCATGGTGACAAAATCACGGAAATCCCTGCCGGATTCAAAGTGATTGCCAAAAACGACACTTGTCCGGTCGCAGCTTTCGCTAATGCAGCAGAAAAATTCTATGGCGTTCAATTTCACCCGGAAGTACAGCACTCTGTACACGGAAACGAAATGTTGAAGAACTTCGCCTTCGGAGTCTGCGGTTGCTCAGGAGACTGGTCGATCGCCAACTTCATCGAAATCGAAACAAAAAAAATCAGAGAAACTGTCGGCGACAAAAAAGTTTTGTTGGGACTTTCCGGCGGGGTTGATTCAAGCGTAGTCGGCGTATTGCTGCACAAAGCAATCGGCTCGCAATTGACTTGTATTTTTGTTGACCACGGCTTGTTGCGCAAAGGCGAAGGCGATCAAGTTATGGAAAGCCTTGTAGGCAAATTCGGCTTGAACATCATCCGCGTTGATGCGAAAAAACGTTTCATGGACAAACTGGCAGGCGTCAGCGATCCGGAACAAAAACGTAAAATCATCGGTAACGAATTCGTTTACGTCTTCGACGATGAAGCGACGAAATTGCAAGGCATCGACTTCTTGGCGCAAGGAACGCTTTACACAGACGTGATCGAAAGTGGAACCGAGACTGCCCAAACAATCAAGTCCCACCACAACGTAGGCGGACTGCCTGAAGATATGCAATTCAAATTGATCGAACCATTGAACACATTGTTCAAAGATGAAGTCCGCGAATTGGGAACACAGCTTGGCATGCCTGACAGCATCGTTTGGCGCCAACCTTTCCCAGGCCCTGGTTTGGGTATCCGCGTCATCGGCGAAATCACCGAAGAAAAATTAGAAATCGTCCGCGAATCTGACTACATCCTGCGCGAAGAAATCGCGAATGCTGGTTTGGACCGCGATGTATGGCAATATTTTACAGTCCTGCCAGGCTTCCGCAGCGTAGGCGTAATGGGCGATGGCCGTACGTATGACTACACAATCGGTATCCGCGCCGTGACATCCATCGATGGCATGACGTCCGACTGGGCACGCATCCCTTACGATGTTCTGGACAAAATTTCCCGACGCATCGTAAATGAAGTGAAGCACGTTAACCGCATAGTGTACGATATTACGAGCAAGCCACCATCGACCATCGAGTGGGAATAAACTTTCACATATAGAACCCTGAAAATATTCATTTAACGGGCTGTATGGTGTAATAAATTATAAATCATCTTTTTAAGTTGTAACATGAATGAACTCCATTCATGTATATGACCTAAAAAGGTGATTTTTTTGCATTCATACGAAAGGAGCTTAAGAACAGGTATGCGGAAAATGTGAAATACTTGCTCATTTACCTGTAATAAGTTAAACTTAAATAAAAAATTAGGCATGCCTAATAATATGTTTAATTAAACCGTATGCATAGTCGGGCGCGATACAAATTCGGTTCCCAGAAAATATAAAAACGAGAAAGGAACAACACATCATGGAAAATTTAATAATCCAGAATATGAACATAGCCTATCAAGGGCAATCTGCAATCAAGAATGCAACGCTTGCGTTTGAGCCGAACAAATTAACAGGGATTGTAGGACCTAATGGAGCCGGGAAATCAACCTTATTGAAAGGGATCATGGGCTTGACGCCGTTAAATACTGGAGCCGTAAGTCTTTACGGCAAACCGCTGAAAGACATGATAAACAAGATAGCTTATGTCGAACAAAGACAAGAAATCGACCTCTCATTTCCGATAGATGTTTTCGGAACCGTGCTATTTGGCACCTACGCCAAATTAGGTTTTTTCCAGAGACCAAAACAAAAAGAAAAGGATTTGGCATTGAAGGCTTTAGAGAAAGTCGGTATGGCAGCTTTTAAAGATCGGCACATCAGTGAATTATCCGGTGGACAGCTGCAGCGCGTGTTCATTGCGCGAGCGTTGGCACAGGAAGCGGAATGGTTATTGCTTGACGAACCTTTTGCCGGGATTGATGCCACCAGTGAGAAAATCATCATTGAGCTGTTGAAACAACTTCGCGATGAAGGCAAATCAATCGTGATCGTGCATCATGATTTGCATAAAGTACAGTCGTATTTTGATGATATTGTCCTGATCAATAAAGAAGTGGTTGCCTTTGGTACAGTTTCCGAGGTATTTACTGCCAATAATATGGGAAGGGCTTATGGGGAAGCGATTTCCGAAATGATCAGTCTAGGAGGTGGAACAAATGTTAAATGAATTCATTCAAGGACTCTTGGATTTCCAATTCCTGCAGAACGCTTTGATTACTTCCGTCATGGTCGGGATATCTGCCGGAATCATCGGTTCCTTCATCATCTTGCGAGGGATGTCTTTGATGGGGGATGCCATCTCGCACGCAGTATTGCCGGGAGTGGCGCTTTCTTACATGCTGGGGAGCAGCTATATCATCGGGGCCACGATTTTTGGGATGGCGTCGGCCGCTCTCATTGGTTTTGTCACGAAACACAGTCGTTTGAAAAACGATACGGCGATCGGAATCGTCTTCAGCGCCTTTTTTGCTCTAGGGATCATCTTGATTTCCTTTGCCAGAAGTTCCACGGATTTGTATCACATCCTCTTCGGGAATGTGCTGGCAGTTCGGGATTCGGATATGTTTTTGACAGCCGCTGTGCTTGTCATCGTCTTGATAGCAGTTCCGCTATTCTATAAACAACTCAAACTGACTTCCTTTGCGCCGACGATTGCAAAATCATACGGTTGGAACATCAGTGCCATCAACTATGGCTTGATGTTTTTGCTGACACTTGTGGCGGTGACTTCGCTGCAGACAGTCGGGACGATTCTGGTGATCGCAATGCTGATCACCCCAGCTGCGACAGCCTACCAACTGACCGATAAATTGCTCGTTATGATTGTCCTCTCGACAGTATTTGGAACGCTCAGTTCGATCGTGGGGCTTTACTTCAGCTACAGTTACAACTTGCCGTCCGGGGCGACGATCGTCATGGCAGCAGCTGTATTTTTCATTGTGGCATTTATATTTGCACCGAAAAAAGGCCTTATCGGTCAATTAAGAAAGGAGAATTTACGATATGAAGAATAAACTATTTCTGCTTGCTGCAGTGCTTTTTGTAGGTGCTTTGGGAGGTTGCGGAAATTCCCCGGATGATGATAAAGGAAGTACGGATGTAGCAGAAACTAAGCTTAAAGTTGTCTCCACCAATTCCATTATTGGCGACATGGTAGAAAAAGTTGGAGGGGATTTGATCGATGCGCACAGTATCGTGCCTGTCGGGACCGATCCGCACGAATACGAACCCTTGCCGGAAGACATTCGAAAAGCCAGCGAAGCCGATGTCGTGTTCTACAACGGATTGAATTTGGAAACCGGCAATGGCTGGTTTGACAAATTGATGGAAACTGCTGGTAAGGCGGAAGATGAGGATTACTTCGTTGTCAGTAAAAATGTCGAACCGCTGTATTTGTCGGGAAACAGTTCGCAACAAGATCCGCATGCCTGGCTGGATATTTCAAATGGCATCCGGTACATCACCGAAATCACGCGCGTCATGAGCGAGAAAGATCCTGAAAATAAAACAGCTTATGAAAAAAACGCGGATGCTTACATTGCCGACTTGACGGAACTGGACAGCAAAGCGAAAAAAGAATTCGCGGATATCCCTGAGCAAAAGAAACTGTTGGTGACCAGCGAAGGAGCTTTCAAATATTTCTCCCAAGCTTACGGACTGCAAGCCGCCTATATTTGGGAAATCAATACCGAGAGTCAAGGCACGCCTGATCAGATGAAGCAAATCATTGAAAAAGTCCGGGATTCTGAAGTTCCGGTTCTCTTTGTGGAGACAAGCGTAGATCCCCGAAGCATGGAACGATTAGCAAATGAGGTGGATCTTCCCGTTTACAGCAATCTGTTCACGGATTCCGTTGCGGAAGAAGGGGAAGACGGCGACAGCTATTACGATATGATGAAATGGAATGTAGAAAAGATTCATGAAGGATTGAGCCAATAACAGCGATTCGTTACCTACTGTTGTGGTGCTTGACATTTTGAACCGGTCTCGTTAAATTGGAGAAAAGTATAGCGGTATCCAGGCTTATGAACCATAGGTATAACCTGATACCAGAAGAGGGGTCCACTCATGACGGTAGTATCATTCACTTTCAAATCAAGTGATGGCAAGGAAATCTTCGCGATGAAATGGTCTCCCGAAGACCAGCAGAAACCGAAAGCGGCCGTTCAGATTGCGCATGGTTACGCAGAACATATCGGACGCTATGATGTTTTTGCACGCAAACTGGCGGAAGCGGGGATTGTCGTCTACGGAAACGATCATCGTGGCCATGGCAAAACGAACGGGAATGCCGGCGAAGCGATCTGCTTTACGGATGAGGCTGGATTCGACAAGGTCGTCGCGGATATGCGCGCGCTGACTGAAAACATCCAATCAGAAAATCCCGGCATTCCGCTGTTCCTGTTTGGTCACAGCATGGGCTCTATGTTGACGAGACGCTACATCCAGCTGTACGGGGACGACCTTGTTGGCGCAGTTCTGTCCGGTTCCGGTGTCTTTTCGAATGGATTGCTGAAGCTCGGCACCGTCGTGGCAGCGTCGGAAATCAAAAGGAATGGTCGTGCTCATCCAAGTCTGTTGCTGGATAAACTGGTCTTCCAAAACTTCAACCGGGGTTTCAAACCCGCCCGGACGGATTTGGACTGGCTCAGTCGGGACGAGGCAGAAGTGGATAAATTTCTGAAGGATCCGTTACGCGGAAAGATCGGTTCGGCCGGTTATTTCCATGATTTCTTCTGCGGTTTGCTGGCCATGAACGATGCCGCGAATATCCAATCAATACCGAAAGACCTGCCGCTGCACTTCATTTCCGGCACCGCCGATCCAGTCGGGGGAAAGGGCGGAAAAGGCATCGTCCAGACATGCAGGGCTTACCAACAGGTTGGCCTTCAGGACGTGAGCTATAAACTATATGAGGGTGCCCGTCATGAACTCCTGAACGAGACGAATAAAGGGGAAGTGACACAAGATATAATTGAGTGGATTTTTGCTCGTTTGGAATCTCTTTGATTGGAATAAAAATTTTAAGCTTACCTGATTTTTCGCGAAAACGGAGAAATCAGGTAGGCTTTTTTAGCATGTAGGAATTTATAAAATTTGTTCAACTCAAAAGTGCATCACCGTAGGTGTTTCACAAGTTTGGAAAATGTTTCATGCATCTAAAATGATGTCCAGCTTCACGGGTTAGCCCTTCGGAAATTAGATAAATCTGTCCTATTGCGCTCTTCGATGCTCAGTTGCATGGGACTCTTAGGGATTCATCCCTTAGAGCCCCAGTACAAGGTGACCGTAGGGAACGTTGCGTGGACAGATTTCCTAAATTTCTTTCAGGGCTGAACGAACCCGTTCAGCTTTTCTTATGTAGGGTTCTCTGTTGACAAATATATCGCCTTCCGATATATTATATATAACGATACACGATATATCGGAAGGGGAGATATGTGATGGGAGCACCACTAACGGAATCGATGTTTTACATCCTCCTTTCTGTGCTGCAGCCGAACCACGGTTACGGCATCATGCAAGAAGTTGAGGAGCGTACGAAGGGCAGGGTAACTCTGGGAGCAGGTACGCTGTATGGTGCGTTGAACTCTTTATTGGAGAAGAAATGGATCATGCTGCATAGTCAGGACGATCTGTCCCGCAAAAAGAAGGAATATCTGGTCACGACACTCGGAAAAGAAGTTCTGAATGAGGAAATCGCCAGACTGGGCGAACTTCTCGAAAACGGCAGAAAGGCGATGAGAAATGATGAAAAAATTTAAGCTGTACTACGACAAAGATAAGGAAGAAGCATTTTTGAACGACATGTCCGCAAAAGGCCATGCCATGAAACGTTTCTTCCTGGGGATGTATACTTTCGAAAAATGCCAGCCGGGGGAATATACCTACCGGGTGGATCTGATCAGCGATAATACGGTCGAGCAGCGCAATGAACTGTACGATCTGATACGTGACTCCGGTGGGGAACTCGTGCAGACTTGGGGCATTTGGGCTATTTTCCGGAAAAAAGGCAACTTTGAACTCTACACCGATCCGGAAAGCCAGATCAAACAATTCAGACGCATCCGGACGATATTTCTCCGCTTGGCACTTATGGAATTCATTCTCTCGCTCCCGAACTGGTACAATGCAATCCAAACAAAGGAGCCGACACGCATCTTTTTGTCTTTGCTTTTGACATTGATTGCCTTTATTTTCCTGAAGCAAGTCAGGACATGCACAAAGAAAATAACCGAACTGGAAAAATTAGCTTAAGTATTTTTTGTTTTCGCTATAAAAGTATTGTTACTGCTTATCCTGAAAATAAGGTTGCTTACAATTTTGTTCATGTGCTATGATGGCTGAGTGCATTCATTAAATTTTAATTAAATTAAATTTGGATGGAGAAACAGTTCATTATTTATTTTGGAGGGTAACTATGGATAAAGCATTAATTTTTATGGCGATGGCCGGCTACATGTCGATCATCATCGGCATCGGCTTCTATTACTACAAGCGATCGAACGAAAGCTCGGATAATTTCTTCCTGGGGGGACGCAGTCTGGGTCCTTGGGTCGCCGCAATCAGTGCGGGAGCTTCGGACATGAGCGGTTGGCTCTTGATGGGGCTTCCGGGTGTGGCTTATTGGTCAGGTTTGTCCGATGCATTCTGGACAGCCATCGGTTTGGCGGCTGGGACAGCGTTGAACTGGATCATCGTCTCAAAACGGTTGCGTCATTATTCCGAATCAGCAGAAGCAATCACGTTGCCGGAATTCTTCAGCAATCGATTCCATGAGGACAAGCGCGTTATTTTGACGGTATCATCGACGTTCATTTTCGTCTTCTTTTCCGTCTATGCAGCCAGCTGTTTTGTGACGGTAGGCAAGCTCTTCGCAACCTTGTTCGAAGTGCCTTACATCCCTGTGATGATTGCCGGAGCGGTGTTCGTCGTGTTCTACACGTTCATCGGCGGATTTTTGGCGGAGAGTGTCTCCGACTTCATGCAAGGCATCATCATGATTGCGGCTTTGGCTGTAGTTTTGGTCGGAGGTGTCCTGCATGCGGGGGGGCCCGGAGCGGTTATCGATAACCTGAGAGGTATCCCTGGCTTTTTGGATTTCTTTGGTATCGCAACACCGACATTGATTGATGGCGTGCAACAGGCTGACGGGGCGATGGCTGCCTTTGGTCCAGCCGGGAAATATGGGCTGATCACAATCGCATCCAGCATGGCTTGGGGTCTCGGTTATTTTGGTATGCCGCAAGTGCTGTTGCGCTTTATGGCTATCCGTTCGGCTGAAGATATCAAACAATCACGCCGCATCGGCATCATTTGGACGACACTTTCACTGACTGCATCCGTCCTGATCGGTTTGATCGGGCGCGCGATGTTCCCGATGGCGTTGACGACAGCAGCAACTTCGGAAACGATTTTCATCGAAATGGCGACACTGTTGTTCCCACCGTTATTGGCCGGAATCGTCATGTCGGGCATTTTGGCAGCTACTATCAGTTCCGCGGATTCATATCTGCTGATTGCCGCAAGTGCTTTTTCAAAAAATATCTACAAAGGCGTATTGCGCAAGGATGCATCCGATCAGCAAATCATGGCAATGACGCGGATGATTTTGATCGTATTGGCGATCGTAGGAATCATCATCGCTTTGGATGAGAACTCCGTCATCTTCACGATCGTATCCTTCGCCTGGGCGGGCTTCGGTGCGACATTCGGACCGCTGATGCTGTTCTCCTTGTTCTGGAAAAAAACAACACGTCAAGGCGCTATCGCCGGGATGTTGACAGGTGGAATTGCTGTTTTCATCTGGAAACTTCTGATCAAGCCTATCGGCGGCGTATTCGGCATCTATGAACTGTTGCCGGCATTCATCCTTTCTTGTGTGGCGATCGTGATTTTCTCCTTGATCGGTGAAAAACCGTCCGCTGCGATGGAAGAGGAGTTCGAAATGGTGAAAAGCCAGTCGAAAGCCTAAAACATATGCTAAGCATAAGAAAAGCTGAACGGGTTCGTTCAGCCCTGAAAGAAATTTAGGAAATCTGTCCACGCAACGTTCCCTACGGTCACCTTGTACTGGGGCTCTAAGGGATGAATCCCTAAGAGTCCCATGCAACTGAGCATCGAAGAGCGCAATAGGACAGATTTATCTAATTTCCGAAGGGCTAACCCGTGAAGCTGGACATTATTTTAGGTGCATGAAACATTTTGCAAACTTGTGAAACACCTACGGTGATGCACTTTTCACTCTGGAAATTTTGATAAATTCCTATGTATTTCAAAAAACAATCCATTTTGGATTGTTTTTTTTGATGCGCTTGACTATCGGGCGAAGGCATGACCCAATATTCAAGCCTGTCCTCCGGTGAACCGGATGTTCAGCGGAGGACAGCGCGAAATGTTAACGCAACTCCGGCAAGCTGGCCCTCGCCGGAGCGTGACGGCAAATTCATCCTGAACTCCGACTAAGCACCCGTTCACCGGAGAAGGGGATGTAATCTTAATTTCAACCTATCCGAATAAACTAAACTCTGGATCTGAAGAATTTCAGCTTTTTTGTGGATGATCGTGAACAACTGTCAAATCATTGTTCGGAAATGCCAACTGAAAAAAAATTTAGTTTTCTTTCCAAAATCATTGACATATACGTTGTATTTGTATAGAATTTAGCTTGCATAAATTGAATATCTCTTATTAATAGCCGTTGAGACGAGGGGTCGAAGATACGGTGGCAAACCAATCAATCTAATTTTATTTTCAAGGATTGATATTGGGTGCCCAACCTGAGCGTAGGATTATCCAAGTCCTATGAGCAATAAGAGGAAAAGCAGCTGATAGATATCGAAGCTTTCCTTTGGTTGGAGAGCTTTTTTTATGCCCATTTTTTATATCAAAGGGGGAAATCTATTTGGCTGAAAAGGTTTTATTCAATTCAGACACTTATTTGGACGGTCATTCCGACAAAATTACTTACCAAATTTCTAACGTTAAAGCAAAAAATATTACACATATCAAAATGCCGCTTTTCGAAGCGCTTGTTAAATATGCGAAACAGGACGTTACACCTTTCGATGTCCCTGGACATAAAATGGGTGCGCAGATGACGCCATTCAAGATGGCGGTCGGTGATATGACGATGCAGATGGATGTCAACTCCATGAAAGAATTGGACTTGTTGAGTCATCCGCAATTCGTCATAAAAGAAGCACAGGAACTGGCTGCAAAAGCATACAATGCCGATCAGGCCTTTTTCTTGGTGAACGGTACGACTGTAGGCATCCAAGCGATGATCATGAGCGTTGTTGGGCCGAACGATTCCATCTTGGTTCCGCGCAACTGCCATAAGTCTGTGATGAGTGGGTTGATCCTGAGCGGTGCAAAGCCGATCTTCATTCAGCCTGAAATGGATTTGGCTTTCGGTATTTCTCACGGCATCTCCGTGGAACGCATCATCAAAGGTTTGGATGATAATCCCAAAGCGAAAGCTCTTTTAGTCACTTATCCGACTTATTTCGGATCGTTGAACGATTTGCAGACGATCTGTGATATCGCGCATGAACGCGGTGTCGTTGTCATCGTCGACAGTGCGCACGGGGCGCATTTGCCGTTCATGCCCGGAAAAATGAAGGATCCAATTAAAGCCGGAGCCGATGCGGTGACGTATTCCATGCATAAAACTGGCGGATCCTTGACGCAGAGTTCCTTAATGGTGATGCAAGGGGACCGCATTTCCGCAACAAAATTACAAAAAGTGCTGAACATGCTGCAATCGACCAGCGCGAACTACTTGTTGATGAGTTCCATCGATGCCGCACGCAGCGAATTGGCGATGTACGGAAAAGATCGCTACAAAAAACTGCGTCCGATCGTCAGTGAAGCGATTGAAGCAATCGAAGCATTCGGCGACTATGAAGTATTGAAATCCGACTACATCAAAGACAAATTCGACCAAACGTATGACTGGACCAAATTGGTGATCCGTGTCAATGACATCGGCCTGACGGGCTTTGAAGTCTACACGATCTTGAAGCAAGAGTACGGCATCCAAATGGAGTTGGCTGAAGGCTATGTCGTGATGGCTGTCATCAGCACGGCCGATACGCGGGAATCAATCGGACGTCTGGTTGATGCCTTGATGGACATCCGCAGGCGCTATAAAAAAGCCAGTCAACATTTCGATGCCCACGTGATGACGTGCAGTATCAACGAATTGGCATGCAGTCCGCGTGATGCCTTTTATGCCGACAATGAAGTGGTGGGCATCGACGAAGCAGTCGGCCGCATCAGTGCCGACTCGATCATGATCTACCCGCCAGGAATTCCGTTGATCATTCCTGGTGAAGTAATCTCCGAAGCGGTCGTGCAACACTACCACTACTATAATGAGACACTGGGCAACGTTCTGACCGAGGAAAAAATGCCTCATCAGATCAAAGTCCTGAAAGATTAAACAATCAAATCAACCATCAAATAGCATACAGTTGGAGGACGGCAGACAGTGAGAAATAATATGAACATCCAGACTTTTATCGGCTGCGAATCTTCTTTTGAAGAAGCATCCACCGTATTATTCGGGATTCCATTCGATGGAACGACCAGTTTCAGGCCAGGCACGCGCTTTGCGATGCAGGCGATCCGCCAAGATTCATTTGGCTTGGAAAGTTATTCTCCTTATTTGGATCGCGATCTTGAAGAAGAAGCCATCCATGATGGCGGAGATCTGGATCTACCTTTCGGCAACACAGAGCGCGTCTTGAGTGATATCGCAACCTACACAAAAGAAGTATTGGATAATGGCAAGAAATTTTTGATGGTCGGCGGCGAGCACCTCGTGAGCCTGCCCACCATCGAGGCTGCCTATGAAAAATATCCGGATCTGCATGTCATCCATATCGATGCCCATACAGATCTGCGTGAAGACTACATGGGCGAACCGTTGTCGCATGCTTCGGTCATCCGCCGTTGCTTCGATTTCCTGGGAGACGGCCGCATTTTCCAATTCGGTATCCGCTCCGGTTTGAAGGAAGAGTTCGAATGGGCGAAAGAGCATACTTATATGGAGAAATTCACCATCGATACGTTGCCGCAGATCGTGCAGCAATTGAAGGATGTTCCCGTTTATGTGACAATCGATCTGGACGTTTTGGATCCTGGTACTTTCCCGGGAACCGGCACACCTGAGCCAGGCGGCATCACCTACAAGGAATTGTTGGCGGGTATCGCTACTTTGCAGGACTTGAATCAGATCGTTGCAGCCGACGTCGTCGAACTTTCACCGCAATACGATCCTTCAGGCGCTTCTACTGCTATGGCCTGCAAGACTGTCAGAGAAATGCTTTTGACGCTTACTAAATAAAAGAATCGATTATTGGACCTTGGACATAACCAAGGTCTTTTTTTTGCCCTGATTTCCGAATGAAAATATTTACATTAAATTGTAATGAAAATTCCCGAATCTCACGTAGGCATGTAAGGAAAAGTATCACTAACTTTTCATATCCTCATGCTAGTGAAATCCTGTTATAGCGAATGTTTTTCTAGAAGTTAATATTGTTACTATCAAAAAAAATATGCAACTAATTGTGAAAAAATGAATGAAAATGGATTGTAATTAAATGAGAGTTTGATTATAATATCAGAATAACAAAATAGAAAGTAGGGACGCCGAAATGAATAGTTACACTCCTCCAAAAAAGCAAGGAATGTATGATCCCGCCTACGAGCATGATGCATGTGGTATGGGATTTGTCGTTGACATCAATGGTAAGGGTTCTTATAAATTAGTCTCTGACGCGTTGGATTTATTGGAAAACATGGAGCATAGAGGTGCTTCCGGCGCTGATGCCAAAACAGGTGACGGAGCAGGTATCATGGTGCAGATTCCACATCATTTTTTCAGCAGGGAGTGCGACGTCCTCGGAATCCATTTGCCTAAAAAAGGCGACTATGGTGTAGGGATGCTCTTTGCCCATAAGTATGAAGATTTGCGTCACGAACAAATGAGAATGGTGGAAGAGATCATTACTTCCGAAGGCCAAAAAGTGCTTGGCTGGCGTGAGGTTCCGATCGACAGTTCGGAAATCGGTGCGACTGCTAAAGCTGCCATTCCGAGGTTTATCCAGGTCTTCATCGGTAAAGGAGAACCTCAAATGACGGAAATGGATTTCGAACGCAAATTATTCGTCATCCGCAAACTATCCGAAAAACAAATCGTTCCGATGAGCGAAAAAAGAGGCGGATCGTTCTATTTTGCCAGTTTATCTTCGAAAACGATCGTCTACAAAGGGATGTTGACTGCAGAACAATTACGCAGTTTCTATCTTGATCTTACGGATCTGGACTTCACATCCGCTTTGGCGATGGTCCATTCCCGTTTCAGTACGAATACCTTTCCGAGCTGGGAAAGAGCCCATCCCAACCGGTACTTGATCCATAATGGCGAAATCAACACAATCCGCGGCAACATAAACTGGATGCGTGCCCGTCAAGGCAGCATGTCCCAGGATTTGCTGGATGCCAGTGAAAAAATCTACCCGATCGTTGATGAAACAGGGAGTGATTCTTCCCAATTCGACAACAATCTGGAATTCTTGTATCTGAACGGCCGCTCATTGCCGGAAGCCGTCATGATGATGGTTCCTGAGCCTTGGGAAAAGAACAAAACAATGTCTAAATCCAAAAAAGATTTTTATAAATTCAACAACTTTTTGATGGAACCATGGGATGGACCTGCAGCAATGGGCTTCACGGATGGGGAAATCGTCGGAGCGGTATTGGACAGAAACGGTTTGCGTCCGTCCCGTTACTATGTGACGAAAGATGATCGCGTCATCCTTTCATCCGAAGTGGGTGTCGTAGATGTGCGTCCGGAAGATGTCGCCTATAAGGGCCGTCTGGAACCAGGTAAGATGCTGTTGATCGATACGAAGCAGAAACGCATCATCTCGGATGAGGAAATCAAAGAAACGGTCGCGGCTAAACAACCTTATGGAGAATGGGCTGAAAAGCACATTTCCAAAATGAAGGACCTTGCGCCTGCTCCATTGAACGAAATTGTTGAGCCTGAAGAATTGCTGCACCAGCAGAAAGCTTTCGGTTATACGTTTGAGGATATCCAATTATTGATCAAACCGATGGCTGTTACGGGAACTGATTCAGTCGGCGCCATGGGGATCGATTCTCCGTTGGCAGTCTTATCGGACAGACCGCAGATGCTGTATCTGTACTTCAAACAGTTATTTGCGCAAGTTACGAATCCTCCGATTGACGGTATCCGTGAGGAAATCGTTACTTCCGACACCATGCTTGTCGGAAATTGCGGGAATTTATTGGATCCGGATAATGCAGACACGCATGCCATCTACTTGGATAGCCCGATTTTGACGGACTCCGAACTGGCGAAAATCAAAGCGCTGCAGGACGATAAATTCAAAACTGTCACGCTTTCTCTTTTATATCGTGTCGAAGACGATGCGAAGGGGATGGAAAAAGCTTTGGAACGTCTGTTCAGTGCAGCGGACAAAGCCATTGCTTCCGGCGCCAACATTCTGGTCCTTTCCGACCGTGGTGTGAACGCTGAATGGGCTGCCATTCCGGCTTTATTGGCTGTTTCCGGCCTGCATCATCATTTGGTACGCGAAGAGACACGCACGAACGTCGGCCTTGTGCTGGAGTCCGGAGAACCAAGAGAAGTGCATCACTTCTGTACATTGGTCGGATACGGCTGTAATGCGGTCAATCCGTACTTGACTTACGCGACCATCCGCGATCTTGCTGAAGAAGATCTGCTGGACGGACTGGATGCTGAAGCAGCGGAAGCGAATTACATCCACGCGGCTGTCCACGGTATGTCCAAAGTACTGACGAAAATGGGTATTTCAACAATGCGCAGTTATCACGGTGCACAAATTTTTGAAGCACTGGGAGTCAACAGTGAAGTTGTCGCTAAATATTTCACAGGCACGCCGACCCGTATTGAAGGTATCGGACTGCAGGAAATCGCCACTGAAAACAGAATGCGTCATGACAGTGCTTATAAAGCTACAGCGCCTTACAGCGAAACGTTGGGAGTGGGCGGTCATTTCCAATACTCGGCCATGGGTGAAGAACACTTGTACAATCCGAGCACAATCTACCGTCTGCAGCAGGCGACTCGTCAAGGAGACTATGAGCAATACAAAGAGTTCTCCCGCGAAATCAATGCGGACACGAACGCCTACACGCTGCGTCAACTGATGCAATTCAAGCCGAATGCTCAAGATGCGATTCCGATCGAAGAAGTCGAATCGGCTGAAAGCATCGTGAAACGCTTCAAGACCGGAGCGATGTCTTACGGTTCGATCAGTATCGAAGCGCACCAAACCTTAGCGATCGCTATGAATCGTCTCGGCGGGATGAGCAATTCTGGTGAGGGTGGAGAAGATCCGCGCCGTTTCGAATTGGATGAAAACGGAGATTCCCGCAACAGTGCCATCAAGCAAGTTGCTTCCGGACGTTTCGGCGTTACGAGCCACTACTTGGTGAATGCGAAGGAAATCCAAATCAAGATGGCCCAAGGTGCAAAACCGGGTGAAGGCGGACAATTGCCAGGACCGAAAGTATATCCTGAAATCGCCAAAACACGTGGTTCCATCGCAGGTGTAGGCTTGATTTCACCGCCTCCGCATCATGATATCTACTCTATCGAAGACTTGAAAGAATTGATTTTTGACTTGAAAAATGCCAATCGTGATGCGCGCATCAATGTGAAATTGGTTTCTGAAGCCGGCGTCGGTACGATCGCTGCAGGTGTTGCGAAAGCAAATGCCGATACGATCCTGATCAGCGGGTATGATGGCGGTACAGGTGCAGCACCAAGAACCAGCATCCGTAATACCGGCTTGCCGTGGGAACTGGGCTTGGCTGAAGCGCACCAAACATTGGTATTGAACAAGTTGCGTGACCGTGTCCGCGTCGAAACGGATGGTAAATTATTGACTGGTCGCGATGTTGCGATCGCGTGTATGTTGGGTGCCGAAGAATTCGGCTTTGCAACGACACCGCTAGTGGCTATCGGCTGCATCATGATGCGCGTCTGCCACCTGAATACATGTCCAGTGGGTATCGCAACGCAGGATGAAACATTGCGCAAAAACTTCCAAGGCAAACCGGAATACGTCGTGAATTTCATGATGTTCGTTGCCGAAGAATTGCGTGAAATCATGGCGAAATTAGGCTTCCGTACGATCAATGAAATGGTTGGACGCAGCGACAAGCTGAAGATGAAAGAAAATGTCAAGCATTGGAAAGCGAAAACAGTCGATCTGTCCAGCATATTGTACCAGCCCTATGCAGCACCGAATGTCGGCAGATACAACATGACGGAGCAAGACCATGAGCTGGAGAAAACACTGGATATGCGCCGCCTGTTGAGAATCGTGAAACCGGCAATTGATGCTAAGAAACGCATCGTTGCGAAATCAGCCATCAAAAATATCGACCGTGTTGTCGGAACCATCATCGGCAGCGAAATATCGAAAAAATACGGTGCTGAAGGCTTACCGGAAGATACGATCCAATTGACATTCGTGGGATCGGCAGGACAAAGTTTCGGCGCATTCATTCCGAAAGGGATGACATTGACGCTGGAAGGCGATTCGAACGACTATATCGGTAAAGGCTTATCCGGTGGTAAAATCATCGTACGCGTACCGAATGAGGCTACCTACGCACCTGAAGAGAACATCATCACTGGTAACGTTGCTTTCTATGGCGCAACCAGCGGTAAAGCATACATCAACGGCATTGCTGGAGAACGGTTCTGTGTCCGGAACAGCGGAGTGGATGCAGTCGTTGAAGGGATCGGCGACCACGGGTGTGAATACATGACCGGCGGAACGGTTCTGATCATCGGTAAAACCGGACGCAACTTCGCTGCCGGAATGTCCGGCGGGGTAGCTTATATCCTTGATTTCGATGAAAACAACCTGAATATGGAAATGGTCAGCGCAACGACAGATTTGAATGATACAGAGCATGACACAATCAAGCGCATGCTGCAGGAGCATATGATCTTTACGGGAAGTCCTAAAGCCCAAAATATTTTGGCTAACTGGGATCAAATGAAATCCCGCTTCACGAAGGTCATCTCCAACGACTACAAGTTCATCCTGGAGAACATCGAAATAGCCAACCAGATGGGCATCACCGGTGAAGACGCAATGCGTTATGCCTTTGATGAGCGCTATAAACCAGTGACGACAAACTAAGGAGGAGGGATAAGATGGGAAAAATTACTGGATTTAAGGAATATAGCCGTTCCAATTATGAAAAGATTTCTCCGGAAGTCCGTATCAAAAATTGGGGCGAAATGCGTGAAGAAACATCCGAAGAAAAAATTCGCACACAAGCGGCCCGTTGTATGAGTTGTGGCATTCCCTTCTGTTCGGCAGGCATCATGCTGCCGAACGGTGCTTCCGGTTGCCCGCTGCACAATCTCATCCCCGAGTGGAATGACATGGTGTATCGCGGTCAATGGCAAGAAGCTTACGAACGTTTATCCTTGACCAATCCATTTCCGGAATTTACAGGACGTGTCTGTCCTGCTCCTTGCGAAGGATCTTGTACAGTCGGGCTAATCGGTGAACCCGTCACGATCAGCAGCATCGAATACGAAATCATCGAACATGCTTTCCAGAATGGTTGGGTAAAACCGGCTAAAGCTCCGGCTACCGGCAAACGCGTTGCGGTTGTCGGCTCAGGTCCTGCCGGCCTTGCGACTGCGCACTATTTGACTTCAGTCGGCCATGCGGTCACTGTCTTCGAAAGAAGCGACCGTCCGGGTGGTTTGCTGATGTACGGTATCCCGAACATGAAATTGGACAAGGATATCATCCAAAGAAGATTGGACATCCTGGAAGAAGCTGGCGTTACGTTTATCTGCAACACTGAAATCGGCAAAGACATCGCAGCTCAGGAATTGGTTGATACGTATGATGCAGTCGTTCTTTGCGGCGGTGCAACCCGCGCGCGCGGCATCAATGTCGAAGGCAATGATGCAAAAGGCGTACACATGGCCATGGACTTCCTGACCGCGAACACACAAAATATCCTTGCAGGCGAACCGCAGGAAAGCAAAATCACCGCCAAAGACAAACACGTCATCGTTATCGGTGGCGGGGATACCGGGACCGACTGTGTCGGTACTTCCATCCGTCACGGCGCGAAGAGCGTGCATCAATTCGAAATTATGCCTCAAGCTCCGGACAAACGTGATGCAAACACGAACCCATGGCCAGAATGGCCTAAAAAGCTGAAAACAGATTACGGCCAAGAAGAAGCAATCTATTTGACCGGCTCCGATCCGCGCAACTATGAGATCAATACGACCAAAATCGAAAAGAATGAAGCCGGAGAAGTTACGGCTGTCCATACTGTCCAGATCGAATGGAAACGTGATGCGTTAGGCAGAATGAATCCAGTACCCGTCGAAGGAACGGAAAAAGTCTGGAAAGCGGACTTAGTCTTGTTGGCGATGGGCTTCACCGGTCCTGAAGATACGATTCCGGATGAGTTGACTTTGAAACGCGATCTGCGCAGCAATATCCAAGCAGCAGAGACCGACTACAAAACGAACGTGGAAAAAGTCTTTACATGTGGTGACATGCGCCGAGGACAAAGCTTAGTTGTCTGGGCTTTGCAAGAAGGGAAACTAGCCGCAGGCGAAGTGGACCGTTTCTTGTCAGGCGACACAGCCATCTATTGATATTAGTTGGAAAAACCGAAGCAACGGGGAATCGTTGCTTCGGTTTTTTTGCGGATTTGGTACAGCGGGAGAGTTGTGTGCCTTGCTCCGGCGAGGGTGCTGTACCCGGAGATGAAAAAAGAAAAATAGTTGCCAACTCCGGCGAACCCGCCTTCGCCGGAGAAAGACCAAGAATAATGCCGTCAACTCCGGCCAGCCAACGCTTGCAGGAGTTGACGCCTTCCCGGAGTGCTGTCCTCCGGCGAAGCCACATTCGAACGCAAACTCGAACAGGAGCCTAAAACTGTTGGGGCGGCCCGCATAATTCCATATATTGAATTCCGAAATATAACTCAAAAAAATGGTATAATAACAACAAATCCTTAAGTAATCTAAGAGGGAAAAATTTGCAGGAAAAGAAAGGGTGTCAAGTTGTGAAAAATTGGAAAAATGTGGCGATTGCCTATGGCCTACCCGCAGTCGTTCTTCTAGGATATTGGTATTCGGCGTTGACCCCGGTGTCGATCCAGTCGCCGGAGTTTTGGACGAATATGTTTTTGTATTTGGTCGCAAGTGCAGCATTGATGAACGTCTTGGATCGGTCGAAAGCCGATAAAGTCAATAAAATTTCTGGAGCCATCATCGGAATCAGCGTTGTTTTCATCATTGGCGGGATGCTTTTTGGTTCCCAAATTTTCAGGGCCAAAGATTACGCCAGCCTGATTACGCATACGGATGGCAATTTTGAGGAGGACCTGACCATCACGGATCCTTCGCAGATCCCGACGATCGACCGCGATATGGCGGAGCGTCTGGGAAGCCGTAAGCTTGGCGAAGTCCTCAACTTGGTTTCGCAATTCGACGTCAGCACGGAATACACACAGATCGCTTATAAAGGCGATTCGGTCCGTGTTTCGCCATTGGAATATGTCAGTTTTTTCCGTTGGTTGAACAACCGCGCAGACGGCATTCCACATTATGTGACCGTCGATATGGTGACGGGAGATTCTGATTTGGTGGATCTGGAAAAGACCATCCATTATTCCCATTCAGGCTTTTTCGGGGATGACATCACCCGACATATCTTTTTCAACTATCCGACCGTGATGTTCGAAAACCCGGTCTTTGAATTGGATGAAGAGGGCAACCCGTATTACATCGCGCCCATCGTTGAAAAGAAATTCAGCTTCATGGGGCCCAAAGAAGTCGTCGGCGTGTTCGTCGTGGATGCTTCCTCTGGTGACATCACGCGCTACAGCGTCGCAGATGTGCCGGATTGGGTCGATCGCGTGTTCCCGGCGAATATGGTGATGACGCAGATCAATTACAACGGGCAATACCAAGGCGGTTTCCTGAACAGCGTCATCAGCAAGAAGGGTGTCATCCAGAATGCGGATGGCTACAATTACATCGTGCTCAATGACGATCTGTACTTGTACACCGGTTTGACTTCCGTAGCGGCGGATGAATCAAATATCGGTTTTGTGCTGGTCAATTCCAGGACCAAGGAATCGAAACGCTACAACATCAGCACTGCGACCGAATGGAGTGCCATGGAGAGCGCCCAGGGATCGGTGCAGGAAAAAGGCTACATCAGCACATTCCCGCTTCTGTTCAACATGGAAAACAAGCCGGTCTATCAATTGTCCTTGAAGGATGATGCCGGTTTGATCAAAATGTACGCCTTCGTGAATGCGACGAACTACCAGAAAGTCGGGACCGGTAATTCGTTGGCTGCCGCATGGAGCGCCTTTACCGGTGGCGTCGTGAGCGCACCGGACGACGCGGATGAGGAATCGGAAGAGGTCGTCGAGACGGAAACCATCAGCGGTGCCATCACTGCAATGGAATCAGTCGTCATCGACGGCGAAACGACCTATTACTTCACGCTGGAGGGCGATGCAGAAACCATCTATATAGCTAAAGTATCCATCGACAAGCAGTTGCCGTTCATCAAAGCCGGCGACAGCGTGACAATAGAAGTAGACGGCGCCCGCGTCGTATCCATCATCAAACAATAACAAATTGGAAGAAGGGTCTGCCTCGTTTGAATGTGGGCTCTTTTTTGTTGTGCCGGAAATGCAAAAAATTGACGGAACAAGGGCTGTTGTTGCATAGTAAAGATAAGAATGCATGCGAAAGGAAGCGCTGCGCTATGGCAAACAAAGTGACCCATCCAATACTGTTTCAAGGCGATCTGAAAAAGCAAGGACCCTATTTTGAAGGGTGGTATTTCAAGAGTGTTTCGGCTGATGAAAAAACCGTCCTCAGTCTGATTCCGGGAATATCCCTTACCGCTGAAGATCCACATTGTTTCATCCAATATTCCTATGTCCACGTCGGAGAAGCGCCCGGAAAAGAGTTGCGGACCGGCTACATCCGCTACCTCTTGTCTGCGTTTCAATACAACCAAACGCCATTTGTGCTTAAAGTTGGAAATAGCGTCTTTTCGGAAACGCTCGTCAGCGTCCATCTGGAAGAGGACGATTTCCGGATGGAAGGCATCCTGAAATTAGGGCCGTTCCAGGCAATCAAACGGACACCGCTATCGCCATCCATTATGGGTTTCTTTGCCTATATCCCGAACATGGAATGCTATCACGGCGTTATCAGCATGAATCATGCCGTTGACGGAACAGTGGCTTTCGGGACCAAAGCTTGTGATTTTACAGGCGGAAAAGGCTACCTTGAAAAGGACTGGGGAACGTCTTTCCCGGAGGAGTATGTCTGGATCCAGTGCAACCATTTCCGGGATGAGGGGACGAGCCTCTTCTTCTCGGTGGCGAAAATTCCTTATCGGGGATCCTCGTTTGAAGGGTTCATTTGCAACTTTATCGTGGATGGGATCGAATATCGTTTTGCGACCTATAACCGCAGCAAATTCACTTTAGGTTTGTTGACCGATGATCGCATCGAGATCGAAGTTTCACATGCATCCGCATCCCTCACTATTTGTGCGGAGGTGCTCCACGGCGGGGCGTTGATGGCGCCGACCAGGCAGGGTATGGACAAGTTGATCAAAGAAGGGCTTTCCGGCATCGTTACAGTCGATTTCACCGATCAGAAAACTGGAAAAATTTACCACGATGTCGGAAATGTTTCCGGCATCGAAGTAGTACGTTGAACATTTGAAAGAGTGGGAGGGAAAGGAAATGAGTCAAAATTTGTTCACTTACCGTATCCAGACGAGCGGAAAGCAATCATTGACGAACATTGATGTCTATCTCGAGGACGCAATGACGAAAAGCGGCGTGAAGGACGGCATCTTGGTTGTCTTCTGTCCGCATACGACAGCTGCCATCACGATCAATGAGAACGCTGATCCGGATGTGCAGAAGGACATGAATTGGGGCTATACGGACACCTTTCCGAATAAGGGAAGCTACAGACATAGCGAAGGCAACTCCGATGCCCACATCAAATCCTCTTTGACGGGTGTCAGCGAAACGATCATTGTGACGGAAGGACGGATGCTGTTGGGGACTTGGCAAAGCATCTATTTCTGGGACTATGATGGACCGCGTAACCGTAAATTTCACGTGAAGATCATCGCTGGATAAATGTTTGATGTGCAGCTTGAGCATGTTGTTTCGAATTCGAGATAAAAACCTGTATAATGAAATTAAAACAAGCGGTAGGTGAATGCACAATGCTGGAGGATATCAAAAAAATAATTGCGGAACACAAGCCGGAGCCGATCGGGGAACAGCGCAATTTTTCCGTTCTGATCCCTTTGATAAGAGTGGACGGAGCGCTTCATGTTCTTTATGAAGTACGGGGAGCGCATATATCCCAACCTGGGGATACTTCCTTCCCGGGTGGTGCAGTGGAGCCGGGAGAAAGCTTTGAAGCGGCGGCGATCCGGGAAACCATGGAAGAGTTGAACCTAAAGAGCGAAAACATAAAAATTTTGGGGGAGATGGACTATATCATGAATGATCGCGCAATCATTCATTGCTTCGTCGGGGAAATCACCGGTGTTGAAAAGGATGATATCCATTTCAATAAAGAGGTCCAGGAAATCTTCACGGTGCCGCTTCAGTATTTCATGGACAATCGGCCTACCTATTATTCTTCGACGGTCCGGCTGGAGCATCCCGATGATTTTCCGTTTGAACTGATTCCAAACGGGAAAGACTACAAATTTAAGGTCGGTGTCCACTGTGTGCCTTTCTACCATCTTGAGCATCATCGACTGTGGGGATATACCGCGAACCTCACCGACCGCTTCGTCAACATACTGGAACAAAATGAGCAATCATCAAAATAAGCATGAAGAGGCCGGCTCGCTAAAAGCCGGCCTCTTCATGCTTGGCGCATAATTTGCAGTTATCTGTATTCTCGGTGCTCTGCCGGTGCGGATAGTCGAGAGTTAAAACTTCGGTCAGGTGAATAACTACCGGAAACTACTAAATACCGGAAGGATCGCCCGTTTGTCGGGCATCAGTCCAAGACGGTATACCGAAGAACCGAGAGTGCGCGAATCTCTCGACAGAATGATCACCGAAAACCGCAAAACACCCGACAGAATGCTCCTCTTTCGGGTGAACGCCCAGGACAGTATACCGATCACCCCAAAGTGGTCTGAACTGTTGACTTTTCGGCATTATTGGCCGTGCTTAAAGCCGAAAGTAAGATATTAATTGGGTAATAAATAAGTAGGGGTACATCAGATGTTGAAAATATGTGCGCGATATTTTTCGAAGCTTTCATGCACGCTTGGTTGGACTTTCTTCAACGAAACAGGGCGTCCAGCCTCGTTCAGGAAGCAATGCTGGCTTTTTCCGGTCGTGCGCAGCTCGCCGGTCGCGACATCGATGACGCGATAGGCAAGACTCAATTTGACGCCGTTGTACGACTCGATTTCAGGCAGGACGTAGACGGAATCGCCATAGCGGACCATCGACTTATATTGGGCCTCGACTGTCAGTACTGGGCTGACGATGCCGTTCGCTTCGAGTTTCGCGTAATTTGCACCGACCTGATCAAGGAAGTCGATGCGGGCTTCCTCGAACCAACGGATGTAATTCGAATGGTGGATGATTTTCATCTGATCTGTTTCATAGTATTGGGCGACGTGGATGTAGGGTTTCAATTCATTTTTCAAAAAAGTTCCTCCTTGCGGCAGTTCATTAGGGATATGAAAGACTTATCCCTAATGAACTGCCTTTTTTCTTGCTGGTAGGTTACGCGTTGTCCGATACAGCGCAGTTATCGGACAACCGCCGAAGCATGTGGATGCTGAATGTCCGATTCACTACAGTTATCGGACATTTACAGATGTGGCTCTAGGGAAAGCGGCAAGAAAGGGAGGTCTCCTTTGGAGCCTCCCCTTCTTGTGTCTTTTATTTTGCTTCAATCTCGATTAGCAGATCTCCGGCTTCGATCTGATCGCCGTCGATAACATAGATCTGATCGACGACACCGCTGATTGTTGAACGGATCATCGTTTCCATCTTCATCGCTTCAGTGATCACGACTGGATCGCCTTGAGAAACGCGGTCGCCGCGTTTGACGAGAACTTCCAATACAGAACCCGGCATTGTTGCGCCGACGTGTTCTTTGTTGGTAGGTTCCGCTTTTTTGCGGATCGCTTTCGTGCTGGTGATGGACATATCTTTGACTTCAATCTCACGGCCCTGGCCATTCAGGTCGAAGTAAAGGATACGCATTCCGTCCGAATCCGGTTCACCGATCGAGTTCAATTTAATGATTAAAGTTTTACCTTTTTCGATCTGAACTTCGATCTGTTCGCCCATACGCATGCCGTGGAAGAAAGTAGGGGTGTCAAGTTTAGTGACATCGCCGAACTTATCGTAGACGGCCACGTAATCCAGGAAGATTTGCGGATACATCAGGTAGCTGATGACATCCTCATCGCTGGCTGTACGCTGGATTTTTTCCTCCAGTTCGGCTTTTAAAGCCACGAAGTCGATCGGCTCACGCAGGCTGCCTGGTCGTTCTGTGATGGCTTTTTTGCCTTTCAGGATGATTTCCTGCAATCTATCGGGGAATCCGCCTGTCGGTTGGCCCAAGTCACCTTTGAAGAAGCTGATGACGGATTCAGGGAAGTCGATGGTATCGCCTTTAGCGTAGATATCTTCTTCATTCAATTTGTTTTGGACCATGAAGAGAGCCATGTCGCCGACAACTTTTGAGGAAGGGGTCACTTTAACGATATCGCCGAACATTTTATTCACGTCAGCATACATTTCTTTGACTTTATCCCACTCATCGTTCAAGCCGACTGCATTCGCCTGTTGTTGCAGGTTCGTGTATTGTCCGCCCGGCATTTGGTGATTGTATACTTCTGTTGAAGTCGTCTGGATGCCGCCTTCGAATTCTTCATAGTAATCACGGATATCTTCCCAATAACGGTTGATTTTATGTACGTTATGGATATTGATTTCCGGCGCGTGTTCAGAACCTTCCAGGGCATAGTACAAGCTGCTGATGCTTGGTTGGCTGGTCGTGCCGCTCATGGCACTCATGGCCACATCTACGATGTCTACGCCAGCTTTGATTGCTTCTGAGTATGTGTAGATGCCGTTTCCGCTTGTGTCATGTGTATGCAGATGGATCGGCAGATTGACGGTATCTTTCAATTCGCTGATCAGACGGTAAGCCGCTTGCGGTTTCAAAAGACCAGCCATATCCTTGATTGCGATGATGTGTGCACCCAGTGATTCAAGCTCTTTGGCCATCTCTTTGTAGTATTGGATGGTGTATTTTGTTTGTGTCGGATCATTGATATCGCCAGTGTAGCAGATGGCTGCTTCAGAAATCTTATCATTGTCGCGCACATACTGGATGCTCTTTTCCATTTGTTTCGTCCAGTTCAAACTGTCGAAGATACGGAAAACATCGATTCCGTTTTTAGCGGCAAGTCTGATGAACTCTTCTAAACCGTTGTCCGGATAGTTTTGGTATCCGACGGCATTGGATCCACGGAAAAGCATCTGCAATAAAGTATCCGGCATTTGCGAGCGCAGTTTCTTCAATCGTTTCCAAGGATCTTCGCTCAAGAAGCGGTAGGCAACATCGAAGGTAGCTCCTCCCCACATTTCCGAAGAGAACAATTGCGGAATGGCCGCTTGCGTTTCGGCTGCGATGGCTTGCATCTCATTTGTGCGGATACGGGTAGCCAGCAAACTTTGGTGCGCATCACGGAAAGTTGTATCCGTCAAGAGAACGCGGTTTTGGTCTTTGATCCATTCGCTCACTGCTGTAGGGCCTTTTTCATCCAAAATATTTTTGGCAGTGATGATTTTTTGTTCCGGAACGACGATGTCAGTCGGAATCCGAGGCTTATCATAGAATTTCTTGTGGCCTTTTTGGATACCTGGGAAGCCATTAACGGTAATGTTTCCGATGTACTGCATCGTTTTGTTACCACGGTCACGCGTTTTAGGGAATTCGAACAATTCTGGCGTCGTATCGATGAATGTCGTTTTCGCATCGCCTGATACAAAGATCGGGTGCGTGATGACGTTGAACATGAATGGAATGTTCGTTTTTACGCCACGGATTCGGAATTCGATCAGCGAACGCTCCGTTTTGCGGACAGCTTGATCGAATGTCGAAGCATGTACGCATAATTTAACTAGTAAAGAGTCAAAGAACGGTGTAACGACCGTACCTTGGAATCCGTTACCAGCATCCAATCGGATACCGAAACCGCCTGGAGAACGGTACGTATTGATTTTTCCGGTATCAGGGAAGAAGTTATTCAACGGATCTTCCGTCGTGATCCGGCACTGGATAGCAGCACCGATCAACGGGATATTTTCCTGTTGCGGGATACCGATTTCTTTATGCAGATCTTGTCCTTGAGCGATCAGGATCTGTGATTGGACGATATCGATTCCTGTAATCAATTCTGTGATTGTGTGCTCCACTTGGACACGCGGATTCACTTCGATGAAGTAGAATTGATCGCCTTCCAAAAGGAATTCAACGGTTCCGGCATTTACATAGCCAACGTGTTTCATCAATTGAAGAGCAGCGTTACAGATTTCGTGACGAACTTCATCCGACATGGAAACGCAAGGTGCCACTTCGACTACTTTTTGATGACGACGTTGCACAGAGCAGTCACGCTCGTAGAGGTGAACAATGTTACCGTGCTCATCCCCTAAAATTTGAATTTCGATATGTTTAGGATCTTGGATGTACTTTTCAACATAAATTTCATCGTTGCCGAACGCGGCCAACGCTTCACTGCGGGCTCTTTCGAAACCTTCACGGGCTTCTTGTTCATTGAAGGCCATACGCATACCGCGTCCGCCGCCGCCTAAAGCCGCTTTGATCATGATCGGGTAGTTGTAGGCTTCCGCAAACGCAATGACTTCATCGATGTTCGCTACAGGACCGTCAGATCCAGGGATTGATTGGATGCCGGCTTCCACAGCGGCAACTTTTGCTTTGATTTTATCGCCAAAAATGTCCAAATGCTCCAAAGAAGGACCGATGAATTTGATGCCTTCTTCTTGGCAGCGTCTAGCGAAGTCGATATTTTCAGATAAGAAACCATATCCAGGATGAATGCCGTCTGCACCGGAATCTTTAGCGATGCGGATCAGGTCTTCGATGTCCAGATAGGCGTCGATAGGCTTTTTGCCCTTTCCGACCAAATAGGCTTCATCTGCTTTAAAACGGTGCACAGAACCTTCATCCTCTTGCGCATATACGCCCACAGTAGGGATTCCCAGTTCAGTCAGTGCACGAAATACACGTATCGCGATTTCGCCACGATTTGCAACTAAAACTTTTTTCAATATTTCCACCTCGCTAATTTATTAAAATTCAGGAAAATTTCTTATACAATGATTAAAAATGATTCGTGATTTCTGCCGAATATGAAAATTTGGCGAGAGAAATCAATTATATCTTTTTAATTATTCATTTTACACATTATTTAGCTTGTTTACAACTACCTTTTTAAGAATCCATTAATAATTGGCGGAAATGCTGTTTTTGAACAAAATACGAACGATTATTCAAAATAATATCAATAACATAAGCTTATTTTTCGTAATTGGAAATAGTACGTGCTATTATGAGATTGATTTTGCAACTAATGCGAACAATCTTTCGTGAGAGGGTTTTGCTCATTTTCTGTGCTAAAATAGATAACAAAGGGAAGTGAAACGGTTACACGTTAATGCGACGGTAATCGAAAAATAGTTGCAAAAATGGGGAATCCAGTAAAGAAAAGGGGGATTTATACGTGAGTGAACCAACAATAGGCAAACACACGCCATTATTTGAATATTATAAAGCGAATGACGTGAAGCTGATTGATTTCGGGGGCTGGGAGATGCCGATCCAATTTTCCGGCATTCTTTCCGAACATGAGGCCGTTCGTGAACGCGCGGGACTGTTCGATTGTTCGCATATGGGAGAGATCGAAATATCCGGCGATAAAGCAGAAGACTACCTGAATGGACTGCTGACGAATGATACCAGCGTGATGACGATCGGCCAGGCTCAATACAATATTATGTGTTACCCGGATGGCGGGGCAGTCGATGACGTCATCCTTTTCAAAATGAACGAAGAGCGCTACCTGCTGGTCTGCAATGCATCCAACACGGATAAAGTATTTGCATGGATGCAGGAGAACAAAAAGTTAGAAGCGAGTATCAGCAATATTTCCGACAGTATCGGTCTGCTCGCTCTGCAAGGACCGGCCGCCATCAAAATTCTGAAGGAACTGACGGACGCTGATCTGGATGCCATCGGAAATTACCATTTCATCGCGGAACAGGAAGTGGCGGGCATTCCGCATGTCTTGATTTCGAGGACGGGTTATACCGGTGAAGACGGGTTTGAATTATATCTGACGGGTGAGCAGACCGCGTTGCTGTGGGAAAAACTGCTGGCAGTCGGAGAAGCCTATGGTGCTTTGCCTTGTGGACTCGGTTCGCGGGACACGCTTCGATTGGAGTCCGGGATGCCACTGTATGGACATGAATTATCTGAGGAAATCACCCCACTGGCTGCTGGGTTGGGATTTGCAGTCAAGACGAAAAAAGCGAGTGATTTTATCGGTAAAGCATCCTTGACGGCAATTCGCGAAGACGGACCAAAAGAAAAGATCGTCGGTTTCGAAGCCATCGAAAGAGGGATTCCACGCGAAGGCTATAAAGTCTTTTCCTCGGACGGAGCGGAGATTGGGGTCGTCACATCCGGTACGCAGTCGCCGACTTTGAAGAAAAGTATCGGAATGGCCTTAGTGAAGTCGGAAGCAGCCACCCTCGGAACAGAGATCCAAATTGAAATACGCAACAAACGTATCCAAGCTCGGATTGTTCCGAAACCATTCTACAAAAGAAAAAAATAATTTTTGGCACGTGTACTAATGAAAACAAAAATAAACCAGCGCCGTGCGCGGAAGGATGATCAAAATGGCAGACCACAAGAATTTTTATTACACAAAAGAGCACGAATGGGTAGAAAAGATCACAGATGAAACGGTACGCATCGGCATCACAGAGCATGCAGCAGAACAACTTGGCGATATCGTGTTCGTGGATTTCGTGGCTGATCTGGATGCTGAATTGGCTAAGGGGGACGAGTCTGTGACGGTAGAATCCGTAAAATCCGTCTCGGAAGTGTATGCGCCTGTCTCTGGAACAGTGACGAAACAAAACGAAGCTTTAGCTGATTCCCCTGAAGTCGTCAATGCAGAACCGTTTGCAGGCGGCTGGATGTACGAAATGAGCCTGAGCGATATCAATGAATTGGATGAATTGTTGAGCTACGATGAATATGCAGCATTCGTGGCCGAGGAGGAAGCGTAAAATGACTGAGGAGCGATTCCGTTATTTACCGGATACGGCCGAAGACGAAAAAGAAATGTTGGCTGTCATCGGGGTCGAAAGCATGGAGGACCTGTTCACGGATATCCCTGACGAAATCCGTTTGAAGGAAGCGTTGGCGATTCCGGCTGCCGTTTCCGAATCGGAACTATTGAAACAAATGAAAGACTTGGCCGAGAAAAACGTCAGTGCCGGACAGATGCCGATTTTCATGGGCGCCGGTACGTATGATCATTATATTCCGAGCGTTGTGGATGCGGTGATTTCGCGCTCTGAATTCTATACAGCCTATACCCCTTATCAGGCGGAAGCCAGTCAAGGAGAGCTGCAGGCGATTTTTGAGTTTCAATCGATGATCAGCGAATTGACCGGGATGGAAGCCACAAACTCTTCCTTATATGATGGTTTTGCTTCCTTGAGCGAAGCTGTTGGTTTGGCAGCGGCCGTTACGAAACGCAAGGAAATCGTTCTTTCACAAGCGGTCCATCCGAATGCTCGTGCCGTCGTCCACACTGCCGCAAAAGGGCGTGGCCTCGAAGTCATCGAAGTGTTGATGGAAAAAGACGTCACCAACTTCGGTGTCACGCGATGCCTGACCACACCGGATACCGCCGCAATCGTAGTCCAGTACCCGAATTTCTTCGGCTCGGTCGAAGATTTGGCTGTCGTAAAAAAGATTGCGGAAGATAAAGGGGCGCTGTTGATCGTGATGGCCAATCCGTTGGCGCTTGGAATATTGGAAGCGCCCGGTAAATTGGGGGCGGATATCGTTGTCGGAGACACGCAGCCGTTCGGTTTGCCGATGTCATTCGGCGGTCCGCATTGCGGTTACTTCTCCGTGAATCAAAAGCATATCCGCAAAGTTCCCGGACGGATCGTCGGGGAAACTGTGGATGCCGAGGGAGAACGCGCTTTTGTGCTGACGCTCCAAAGCCGAGAGCAGCATATCCGCCGCGAAAAAGCGACTTCCTACATGAGTTCGAACCAAGCCTTGAACGCGTTGGCTTCAGCGGTCTGCATGGCGGCCCTCGGTAAACAGGGCGTTCAGGAAATGGCGCAGCTGAACGTCGACAAAGCATCTTATTTTGCCCAAGCTTTGCAGGATAAAGGCTTCGCGATCCTGAATCACTCGCCGTTCTTTAATGAGTTCGTCATCGATCTGCCTTTCCCTGCTGAAGAAGCGAATAAGGCTTTGCTGGAGGCGGGCATCATCGGCGGTTACAGCTTGGCCGAAACCTATAAAAAGCCGAATCAGTTGCTGGTTTGTGCCACCGAAAAACGCACGAAGGAAGAAATCGACCGATTCATTGCGGTATTGGAGGGAATGAAGCATGCGTAAAACAAAAAAGGTGATTTTTGAATTAAGCCGTTCAGGGCGCGTCGGCTACAGCCTTCCAAAGAGTGATGTCCCAAAAGCGGATTTCAAGGCCAAACTGCCGGAGCATCTTGTCCGCAAACAGCCGGCCGAATTGCCGGAAATCAGCGAGCTGCAGTTGATGCGCCATTACACCAACCTTTCCCAGGACAACTTTGGCATAGAAAACGGCTTTTATCCGCTGGGGTCCTGCACAATGAAATACAACCCGAAAATCAACGAGGTGACCGCCCGTTTGGACGGCTTCGCCAATATCCACCCCTATCAACCAGTGGAAACCGTCCAAGGCGCGCTGCAGTTGATGCATGAACTGCAGGAAGACTTGGAAGTCATCACCGGCATGGACGGTGTTTCTTTGCAGCCGGCAGCCGGAGCGCACGGCGAATGGACCGGGTTGATGATGGTGCGAGCCTACCATGAAAAGAATGGCGATCTTCAGCGCACGAAGGTTTTCGTGCCGGACAGCGCCCATGGAACCAATCCATCGAGTGCCCATATCGCCGGCTTCGATGTCGTAAGCATCCCGTCGACCGCTGAAGGTTTGGTCGACCTCGAAGCTTTGCGCAAGGCAGTCGATGACCAGACTGCCGCTTTGATGCTGACGAATCCGAATACGCTGGGGCTGTTTGAGCGCGATATCGTGCAGATTGCCGAAATCATCCACGGTGCCGGCGGATTGCTTTATTACGACGGTGCGAACCTGAACGCCATCCTCAGCAAAACGACGCCAGGCACGATGGGCTTCGATATCGTTCATTTGAACCTGCACAAGACATTCAGTACGCCGCATGGCGGCGGCGGACCGGGAGCCGGTCCAGTAGGCGTAAAGGCAAATCTGAAAGAGTTTCTGCCGATTCCGCGAGTGGAGAAGACAGAAGAAGGCTATGTGCTGAACAGCGATCATCCCGCTTCAATCGGTCCGGTCAAAGGTTATTACGGGAACTTCGGCGTCCTTGTCCGGGCCTACACCTACATCCGCACAATGGGACCAGTCGGTTTGCGCAAAGTATCGGAGAGCGCCGTGCTGCATGCCAATTATCTGCGTAAGCTTCTCGAAAATGATTTCGACACGCCGTATCCGGTCATCTGCAAGCACGAATTCGTCCTTTCCGGCAACCGTCAGAAGAAGGGCGGTGTGCGGACTTTGGACATGGCCAAGCGCTTGCTGGATTACGGCTATTACGCGCCGACTGTCTATTTTCCGTTGATTGTCGAGGAAGCTTTGATGATCGAACCGACGGAAACCGAAAGCAAAGAAACGCTCGACGACTTCGCGGACGCGCTGATCGCAATCGCCCGCGAAGCAGCAGAAACGCCGGAAACCGTCACACAAGCACCGCTTCATACATCGGTCAGACGACTGGATGAAGTGCGTGCCGCCAGAGTGATCAAAGTGAAATACTGATTTGATGCCATAAAAAGAACAGCTCCCGACAATCCGTTTTAATGGAAAAGTGGGGGCTGTTCTTTTTGTGTATTTGACTTTACTGTGCGACAGTCTGCTCCAGCAAGAGGTTCATGTTCAGGAAACCGCGTTCGCTTTTCAATTGGAAGGCATGCTGACCGGCATTGAAATCGATGACGTTGTCGCTGTCGAGAAAAACCAGCGCCCATTTTTGCGCAGGAACAGGTCCGATGTTCGTTTCGATCACGGCATCGTATTCAGCCATTCCGGCATCATGCGCCTTCAACATGAAGATGCCGGTGCTCGGGCAGCCGCAATCATCGCCGACCGCATAGAAGAGGCTGATGTCCTTGAGTTCGTAACGTTTTTGGATTTCCGTAATGGCGGAATCGGTAAAAGTGAGTTTCATGATTTAATCCCTTTCTTTCCATACAAAGTAACTGCAAATGACCAGGCGGGGAAACTGCCTATCCAACTTTACTTTCTTACTATAAGTATACGATATATCCATCAAAAAACAAGAAAAGCCCTCTTCCGCCGAAAGTCAGGATGACTTCAGAAGGGATCGGTGGAAGAAGATTTTCGATTTATTTTGAACATTCTTAAGAAAATCCTATAACTGGAAAAATGTCAATAACACTTCTGCAATCTTTTGCTACTGCCCTCTGGTAGATCGTTCTTTTTACATCACTAACCAACTTTGGTAGAATCAAAGATATATGAGTTTAAAATAATGAAGAGGTGGGGAGATTCTTTGGCAAATCAAGAAAAGTCAGTTCGGTTGTTTTGGCTATTGTTCAAATCAACTTTTGTGCTGAGTGCATTCACTTTTGGTGGAGGCTATGTGATCGTACCGTTGATGCAAAAAAAATTCGTGGAACAACTGAAATGGATTGATTCAGATGAAATGTTGGATTTGGTTGCTTTGGGGCAGTCCGCGCCTGGTGCGATTGCCGTCAATACATCCATTCTGGTCGGCTATCGTGTGGCGGGTTTTCTGGGAGCTTTGGTGACTGTATTCGGTACGGTTGCGCCCCCGCTTATCATCATCACGATTGTTTCCTATTTTTACATGAATTTTCGTGAAAATCCGATTGTGGATGCTTTGATGATCGGGATGCAAGCGGGTGTGGCTGCAGTCATCGTCAATGTCGTCATCGGCATGGTCAGCGGGGTCGTCAAGCAGCGCGACATTGTGAATATTCTATTGCTGTTGGTGGCGTTCATCGCTTCCTATTTCTTTGATGTTCACGTCGTCCTGATCATTTTCTTGGCGGGATTGATCGGTTTTGTCAATCTGAGCTATCAAGAGAAGAAAGGGGCGATCAAATGATTTATTTGCAATTATTTTGGTCCTTCTTCCAAATCGGTCTGTTCACGATTGGCGGTGGCTACGCGTCCTTACCGCTGATCCGGAATGAAATCGTCGTGAATCATGGCTGGCTAACAATGCAGGAATACACGGACATCATCACGATTTCGCAGATCACGCCGGGACCGATCGCCATCAATTCGGCTACCTTCGTCGGAACCAAAGTGGGCGGTTTTGCAGGGGCAATTGTTGCGACTCTTGGTACAATCACGCCTTCAATCATCCTCTCATTGATTTTGGCATGGGCTTACTATAAGTACCGCGATATCAAAATCATGCAAGGCATCCTTGGTGGGCTGCGACCGGCAGTCGTAGCTCTGATTGCCGCGGCAGGATTGGCGCTTTTTGTGGCTGCTCTGTTCCAAACCGGCGGAACGCTAATCGGCGGAATTACCGTCAATTTCCTTGCGGTTGGAATCTTTATTGCGGCATTGTATGCGCTCCGGACTACAAAAATCGATTCTATTTGGCTGATACTTGTTTCTGGTGCCGTAAGCATCCTTTTCCATTTAATCAGCTGATTGGGTGTATAATAAAAGAATAGCACATTCACTTCGTCAAGAAAGGAACTTGTCATGATGTCAAATCAGGCAGCTAAAGAGATTCAAGCAAAAAAGAATATGCCGAAAAAGTGGCAGGGGTTGAAGCCTGCGCGTTTCGCGAAATACCGCAGCTGGATCAACAGCGGCACCCCAGGCATCTGTGGCACTTATTGCAGCGCTGTGATGGTGCATGATGCGGTTCTGCAGAAATACAAAAAGTCTTTGGATAAAGATACACTGTTGGCGGGCTTGCTGACGGTCGTTGATGAATTTCTGCCCTACAAGGGGACTTTCTTCTGGGACGTGCAGCACGGACTGAAGGCTTTGCTTAAGGACATTCCGGATTGGTCCGTAAAATCGGGACTCATCACGGAAAAAATCGTGCCGGCCTTGTTGGACCGTCCGAATCCGGTACCGGTCATCGTCGGAACCACGCGGCTTTTCAACAGTAAGTACAAAAACCATTGGGTAGTCGTCTATGCTTATGGCTACAACGAGGATGGCAAGCTTTTCTATAAAGCGTATGATAACCACGGCCGCTACCAGGCCATTTTGCCGGCATCGCAGACGATTGGTTGTGTTTGGTTGGAAGAAAGAAAAAATAATTGAGAATACTATAGATAGTAACGGAGGAACAAAATGAGGGAATATGATTTTATCGCCATCGGAGGTGGCAGCGGCGGCATTGCGACGATGAACCGTGCGTCAGAATACGGTGCTAAAACTGCTGTTATCGAAGGGAATTTATTGGGTGGAACGTGCGTGAACATCGGGTGCGTACCGAAAAAAATCATGTGGTATGCATCCCAAATATCGGAAGCAATCCACAAATACGGACCAGATTATGGGTTTGATACAGGTGCACACAAAATCGACTTCCCGACCTTGCTGAAGAACCGGGACGCCTATGTAGAGCGTTCCCGCAACTCCTATCAAGCGGGCTTCGAACGCCGCAATGTCGATGTGATTGAAGGCTTTGCCAAATTCGTCGATAACCATACTGTTGAGGTGAACGGCGAGCTGATCCGTTCCAAACATATCTTGATCGCGACTGGTGCAAAACCGATCCGTCCACGGATTCCTGGCGCAAAGCTAGGCGACGTTTCCGATACATTCTTCGAATGGACCGAACTGCCCGAGAAAGTCGCAGTCGTGGGAGCCGGCTACATCGCCATCGAATTGGCCGGCGTGCTGCACAATTTGGGAGTGGATACGCATCTTTATGTCCGCTATGATAAGCCGTTGCGCAAATACGATGACAGCATCATCGAAGGACTGATGGAGGAAATCGAAAAGGATGGTCCGACATTACATACGCATGCCGTATCGAAAGCTGTCGAAAAGAATGCAGACGGCACTTTGACGCTGCACCTAGAGGACGGCAGATCGGAAGTCTTCGACAAAATCATCTGGGCGATCGGACGGACCGCCAACATTGACGGTCTAAACATCGAAGCGACCGATGTGAAAGTCAGCGACAAAAAATTCATCATCGTCGACGAATACGAGAACAGTTCCGTCGACGGCATCTACGCAGTCGGAGACGTAACCGGCAAGAACATGCTGACGCCTGTTGCGATTGCAGCCGGGCGCAGATTGTCGGAACGCCTGTTTAACAACAAACCGAATGAAAAACTGGACTACGACAACATCCCGACTGTAATCTTCAGTCACCCGCCAATCGGCAGCATCGGATTGAGCGAAAAAGACGCCGTAGCGAAGTTTGGCGCGGATCAGGTAAAAGTGTACAAGTCTAGCTTTGCGTCGATGTACACAGCCGTTACGGCTCATCGACAGCTAGTCAAAATGAAACTGGTCTGCGCAGGAGAGAACGAGCAAGTCGTTGGTCTCCACGGCATCGGCTACGGCGTCGATGAAATGATCCAAGGCTTCGCAGTAGCCATCAAAATGGGCGCCACCAAAGCCGACTTCGATAATACCGTAGCCATCCATCCCACTGGCGCGGAAGAGTTTGTGACTATGCGGTAGAACGCTAAGAGGCAGTATGCCGGATAACGATTTGTTATCTGGCATACTGCCTCTTTTTTTGTTTTATGATAGTACTATATATTTCCGAAGAGCCGATGTAAAGCCGATCTGTCGACAGAATGCTCACCGAAAACCGCAAAAGACCGGACACAAGCAATATTAGTACATAACACTATAAAAAAAGCTCCCCGCGAGCGGGGAGCCGAAATTAATCTAGTTTTATTCTTTGATCTGGTTCACTTTTTTGTCGTATCCGATACCGCGCAAGATAGCTTTCATGATCTCTACGAATGGGATTACCGACAAAGCAGCTGCAATAACGATCATCCATTGTTGACCAGTCATGTCATAGATTCCGAAGATTGTGTTTAATCCTGGAACGAATGCCACCATCAGCATCAATGACAACGACAGCAAGACTGCGTAGTTGAACATTTTGTTGCCGAACGGGTTGACAGAGAACAATGATTTGAAGACGGATTTACAGTTGAAGGCATGCGACAACTGGATAAATCCTAAGGTTAAGAAGGCCATTGCTTCACCAATGTGCAGTTCATATCCGTAGTAGATAGTCGCCAACCAGAATACGAACAAGGTGATACCACCTTCGTAGATACCTTGGTAGATCATGCTGGTGAATACGCCGTTCGAGAAGAAGTTGGAAGAACGACCACGAGGCGCTTGTTCCATAACATCTTTCTCAGCTTCTTCCAAACCTAAAGCAATAGCAGGGAATACGTCCGTAACCAAGTTGATCCACAGCAAGTGGATTGGTTCAAGGATCTGCCAGCCCAAAACAGTAGCGATGAACAAGGTCAATACTTCACCCAAGTTAGCGGAAAGCAAGTATTGAACCGCTTTTTGAATGTTTGCGAAAACCTTACGTCCTTCTTCAACCGCGTGAACGATTGTTGCAAAGTTATCATCAGCCAATACCATGTCGGAAGCACCTTTAGAAACTTCCGTACCTGTGATACCCATACCGATACCGATGTCAGCTTGTTTCAATGAAGGGGCATCGTTCACGCCGTCACCAGTCATGGCGACCACTTTGCCGTTATCTTGCCAAGCTTTAACGATACGTACTTTATGTTCAGGAGAAACACGGGCATAAACTGAATAGTTTTGAACCGTGCGCAAGAAATCATCATCAGAGATATCATTCAATTCGGCGCCGGTAATGACTGAGCCAGCAGAAGTGTTTTCATCCAAAATACCTAAACGCGTTGCGATTGCAGAAGCAGTATCTCTATGGTCACCTGTGATCATGACTGTACGGATACCAGCTTTTTGTGCTTGAGCGATCGCTTGTTTCGCTTCCGGACGCTCAGGGTCGATCATACCGATAAGACCTGCAAACACCAAGTCCGTTTCGACTGCTTCAGTCGTCATTTTAGCAGGTACAGCAGCGACGTTTTTGAATGCCATCGCCAATACACGCAATGCTTGGATAGCCAAGCTGTGGTTTGTGTCCAGGATTTCTTTTCTGTCAGCGTCTGTGATTGGAGAAATGACGCCAGCCTTGATGATGTGCGTGCAGCGTTTCAACAACTCATCAGGAGCCCCTTTGGTAGCGACCAAGAATTGGTTGCCTTCCGGGTGGATCGTGGACATCAATTTACGGTCTGATTCAAAAGGAACCTCAGCAACACGCGGCATGTCAACCAATTTAGCGGAAAGGTCGAAACCTTTTTCCAAACCGTATTGAACCATTGCTGTTTCGGTAGGGTCACCGATCAATGATTTGTCGTTGGCGATTTTTGTGTCATTCGCCAAGTTCATGATCTTCATGACAGGCAATTCCAAATCGATGTTTTCATCGGCATCGTGGACTTGGCCGTCGTAGTATACTTTTTCGATCGTCATTTTGTTTTGAGTCAATGTACCGGTTTTGTCGGAACAGATGACTTCAGTACCACCCAATGTTTCAACAGCAGGCAATTTACGGACAAGTGCATTTCTGCTCGCCATTTTTTGCGTACCCAACGCCAGGATGATCGTCGTGATGGCAGGCAAACCTTCAGGAATAGCCGCAACGGCTACGGAAATCGAAACCATCAACATATCCAACCAAGGACGGCCATTGAATCCGAATCCGATGATGAACATCAATACAGCGATTACCAAAATCAGAATCGTCAAAGATTTACCCATTTGATCTTGGTTGATCTGTAGAGGGGTTTTCTTCTCTTCAGCGTTCTGCAGCATGTTCGCGATATGTCCAACTTCGGTGTTCATCCCTGTAAGGACGACGACACCTTCCGCACGGCCATAAGTAACGTTTGTGCTTGAGAACGCCATGTTCTTGCGGTCACCTAAAGCAGCGTCGGTTTCAACGTCACGCAAGTCTTTTTCGACCGGTACAGACTCACCAGTCAAAGCAGCTTCTTCGACTTTAAGGGAATTGACATCGTAAAGGCGGATATCTGCAGGAACAACATCTCCGGCTTCCAAAACGATGATGTCACCAGGCACAAGCAATTCTGACTTGACTTGGACAACTTCTCCGCCACGTTTTACGTTGGCAAGCGGTGAAGCCATTTTCTTCAAAGCTTCGATTGCTTCTTCGGCTTTGTTCTCTTGGAATACACCTAAGAATGCGTTTATGATAACAACAGCTAAGATGATGATGGCATCAGCGATTTCATGACCGATAGTACCAGAAATGATTGCTGCAGCTAATAGAACGAGAATCATGAAATCCTTGAATTGGTCCAAGAATTTTTGCAAAGTGGTGCGTTTTTCACCTGCTTCTAGTACGTTCTCTCCATACTCAGCCAATCTCTTCGCGGCTTCCTCTTTGGTAAGGCCATCTCTAGTCGAGTTAAGTTCAGCTAAGACTTCCTCTTCCGTTTGCGCGAAGAACGCTTTATTCAGTTGTTCTTTTGACACAGTATTTCCCCTCTCTTAACCTGAATGTAGTAGTGTTAAAATGAAAAGAGACCTATGCATAAAATTGTCCATCAGACAACACTGTATGCATAAGTCTCACTATTTAAGGTAACACCAGCAGATAGGATTACTCTACTTATTGTTGACATTACCACAGCCTTGTACTGCTAGTTACTCCCCTATGGAGATATTCAGTTTAACACTCGGATTAATTATATCGACAAAAGCAAGGAATCGCAACAATTTATTACCGAAAACGAAAACATTTAAAAAAAAAGACACATTTCCGTATTTTTCGGAAATGCGCCCAGTCATATTAAAGCAATGCCAAAATGATGAAGTTTGCCAAGAATAAAGCCGAAGAGAACCAAACGATCGGGTGGATTTCGTACGACTTTCCTTTTACGACTTTCACGATGCAGTAGAAGAAGAAGCCGGCTGCGATACCGTAGGAAATGCTGTAAGAAAGACCCATGAAGATGGATGCGAAGAAAGCAGGGATTGCATCTTCGAGATCATGCCAGTTGATTTCCGTGAATGATCCCATCATCAGAATACCTACAAGAATCAAAGCCGGAGCTGTTGCAGCAGCGGGAACAACACCAATCAGCGGTGCGAAGAATGCGCTGATGATGAACATGCCGGCAACAACAACTGCAGTCAAACCAGTACGTCCGCCAGCACCGATACCGGCAGCACTTTCAACGTAAGTAGTCGTATTTGAAGTACCGAAGATCGAACCGATTACCGTACCGACTGAATCGGCGAACAAAGCTTTATCCATCTTCGAACTGAATCCGGATCCTTCTTCAAGCGCTTTTTCATCTTCTGCAGAGAAAATACCAGTACGACGACCAGTTCCGATGAATGTACCGATTGTGTCGAAAGTATCGGAAAGGCTGAATGCGAAGATGGTCATCAATACTAAAGGCAATTGGGAAACATCGGAGAACAAGGACAAAAGACCTTCTGAACCGAATGCAGCACCGAATGTTACACCTAGTTCGGAAATAGCTGTTGCAAGCGAGTTTGCTTGCAGGCTTGCTGTTGAAATATCAACAACACCCATCGGGATACCCAACAAAGTGGTCGCAACGATACCGATAAGGATTGCGCCACGGACATTTTTGACCATCAATACAGCTGTAAGGATCAAACCGATCAAAGCCAATAATGCTGGCATTTGCGTGAAATTAACCAAAGCAGGGACGATGCCGCCGCCAGTAATGACTGTGCCTACACCGCCAGTGAACGTTTCAGCCGTTGCATCGTAAGGAGCGCCATTGATCGCTGTGATGGAGCCAGCGTCGGAAGTGAATTCAAGGAAGCCGGCGTTTTTGATTCCGATATAAGCGATGAAGATGCCGATCCCGCCGCTGATTGCGTGCTGCAGGCTTTCAGGGATCGATTTGATGATCATTTTTCTGATTTTGGTTACAGTGATCAGAACGTTGACCATCCCACAGATGAATACCATGGCCAAAGCTTGTTGCCAGGTGAAGCCAAGCGAGAAAACGACAGTGAAAGTGAAGAAGGCGTTCAGGCCCATACCCGGTGCCAAAGCATAAGGTACGTTAGCGAAAAGGCCCATCACCAATGTGCTGACAGCAGCGGAAATGATTGTTGCCAAAAATACTGCTTGGCTAGGCATTCCTGATAAAGAAAGGATTGCTGGATTGACGAAGATAATATAAGACATTGCGAAGAAAGTTGTGATTCCGGCAACGACTTCTTTGGAAACTGTTGTTCCGTGCTCTTTGAGTTTAAAGAAATTTTCCATTTTGAAAAGATCTCCCATCTGAATTTTTTTCGGCAGCGACAGGAAACAGATACAATAAATGATTTCAAATGCATTCCTTGCTTGCCACTCGACTATTATAACCAATCACCCTAAGGCTTGCAATAAATAAGTGAATGATTTAATCAATTTGTTAGTTTAATGTTCGTGATTTTCCTGATCCAGTAATGAAAGCGGTTCAAAAACGCTGCTATTACTTCTTAACGTTAGCATTTCAGGAAAATAGGATCTTTTTCGGTAAATATGCCTGAGCAGGAAAGCGGGTGATATGCTAAAATGAGAAGTACCGAAGCAGTCTGGACGAAAGAAGGTGCAGAGCATGAAAGAAGAAGTATTTGTGGTGGGCGATGTCCATGGGGAAATCACCTTACTGAAGAAATTATTGGAAAAGTGGGACCGCGAGAAGCAGCAGCTGATTTTTATCGGCGATCTAGGGGACCGCGGCGAAAATTCGAAAGCCTGTTTTCTGCTGGCGAAGGAACTGGTGGAGAAGTACGGTGCTATTTATCTGAAGGGCAACCATGAGGCTATCCTGCTGAATTTCATCGCGAAGCCGGAGGAATACGCAGGCAATTATTTTCTGAACGGCGGTTTGGGTTCCTTGGAAAGTTTTCTGCATGAGCGCATCGATGAAGAGTATTCGCCTACTGAAATCGCCCTGATGATGAAACATTACTACAAGGATCTGCTCGCTTTTTTGGCTGAGCTTCCTTTGTACTATGAATGGGAACAATACGTGTTCGTCCATGCCGGTGTAGATTTGGGCAAGAAAGATTGGCACGACAGCTCCGAAGAGGACTTCCTCTGGATCCGCGAACCGTTCCACAAAAAGAAGAACCGCAGCGGCAAAACAATCGTGTTCGGGCATACTCCAACTTTTTATCTCCACGGCGACAACGATCGATCGGACCTTTGGATCTCGGACGATAAGATCGGTATCGATGGCGGAGCCGTCTACGGCGGATCGCTGCACGGCGTCGTATTTGACAAAACCGGTCTGAAAGCGGACCATATAATACAGAAATGATGAAGGTGCCGAAACGGCATTTTTGTTTTGAAAGGCAGGAATAAATAACACTATGACAGAAACAGCTCAACAAATCGTTATGGACTTGGTGAAAGCAGAGCTAAGTCAATTCAGACCCGCACAAATCGAAAAAGTACTGCAGCTATTGGAAGAGGGTAATACCGTCCCTTTCATCGCGCGCTACCGGAAGGAAGCTACCGGATCGCTCGATGAGGTCGAGATCCGCGAAATAGAAGAGCGCCACCAATACGCGACGAACCTGCACAAGCGCAAGGAAGAAGTCATCCGCATCATCGAAGAGCAAGGCAAACTGACGCCGAAGCTCAAAGCGGATATCGAACGCGCCGAAAAGATGCAACGCGTTGAAGACCTATACCGCCCTTATAAACAAAAACGCCGCACGAAAGCCGCAATCGCCCGCGAAAAAGGCTTGGCTCCGTTTGCCGAGTGGCTGATGAACGGACCGACGAGCGGATCCTTATCAGTAGAGGCGAAGGCCAAGGAATTCCTGAATGAGGAAATGGAACTTTCTACTATAGAAGACGTTTTGGCTGGGGCCCATGAAATCATCGCCGAAATCGTCAGCGATGAACCGGCTTACCGCGAACATATCCGCGAGTTCACGCGCAAAAACGGCCAGGTCGTCAGCACGGTGAAGGATGCCGAGAGCGACGAAAAGGGCGTCTTCGAGATGTACTACGATTTTTCCCAAGGTGTGGCCACGGCCGTACCGCACCGCATCCTGGCTATGAACCGCGGCGAAAAAACCGGCATCCTGAAGGTTGCGATCGCGGTCGATGAGGAGAAAATCTTCGCGTATTTGTCGAAGAAAGTTCTGAAGAATCCGAACAGTATCGCTGCGCCGTACGTGAAGGCCGCCTATGAAGACAGCTACCGCCGTTTCATTGGACCGGCGATCGAACGCGAACTGCGCAATGAACTGACCGAAGCCGCCGATGCGCAAGCGATCGATGTATTCGGGGACAACCTGCGCAACCTGTTGCTGCAGCCGCCTTTGAAAGGCAAAGTGGTGCTTGGTTTGGATCCGGCTTACCGTACCGGCTGCAAGTTGGCGATCGTCGATGCGACCGGTAAAGTATTGGCGAAGAGCGTTATTTATCCGCACAAACCAGCCAACCAGGAAAAACGCGCTGCTGCCGGTCCGGCTTTCCGCAAAATGCTTCAGGACTACAAAGTCGAAATGGTTGCCATCGGGAACGGAACCGCTAGCCGCGAGTCCGAGCTATTCGTATCCGAGCAGATCAAGCAAGTGCTGAATACGGTCTACTACGCTATCGTCAATGAAGCGGGAGCTTCGGTTTATTCCGCCAGCGATATCGCCCGTGAGGAATTCCCTGATTTCCAAGTCGAAGAACGCAGTGCCGTCAGCATCGCGCGCCGTCTGCAGGATCCGCTTGCCGAATTGGTGAAGATCGATCCGAAATCGGTTGGTGTCGGCCAGTATCAGCATGACGTTTCCCAGAAACAGTTGGGCGAACGCTTGGACTTCGTCGTCGAAACCGCCGTGAACCAAGTCGGCGTCAACCTGAACACGGCCAGTGCGCCATTGCTGCAGCACGTTGCCGGTCTGAACAAAACCATCGCCAACAACATTGTCACTTTCCGCGAAGAGAATGGGGCTTTCGACAGCCGCCAACAATTGAAGAAAGTGCCGCGTCTCGGCCCGAAAGCTTTCGAACAATCGGTCGGCTTCATGCGCATCGCCGGGGGCAAGAACATCCTTGACAACACCGATATTCATCCCGAATCCTATCCGGCCGCCAAAGAAGTGCTGGCACTGGCTGGGCTTAGCCTGAAGGACATCGGAACCGAACAAGCCCGCGAAGCGCTGGGAGCGTTGGATCGCACCAAAGCGCGCGAAGCGACCGGACTCGGTAAGGAAACGTTGCAGGATATCATCGCCGGTCTAACGAAACCGGGCCGTGACCCGCGTGACGACATCGCCCAACCATTGCTGCGCCAAGATGTGCTCTCAATGGAGGACTTGAAGCCAGGTATGGAACTGCAAGGGACCGTACGCAACGTCGTTGACTTCGGCGCTTTCGTTGATATCGGCGTCAAACAAGACGGCATGGTCCATATCTCCAAACTCAGCAACCGCTTCGTCAAGCACCCTTCCGATGTGGTCGCGGTCGGCGATATCGTGACCGTTTGGGTCGATCATGTCGACACGAACAAAGGCCGCGTTGCCCTGACGATGTTGCCGCAAAAATAATGAGGAACAAATAGATGAACGAACAAGAACTGCAACGGTTGGTGGAACACATTTCGATTACCGTTTTCCAGAAACCGTTCCGCCACCGCGCCAGTTTTAACCGCCGCCTCAAGACGACAGGCGGACGCTACCACCTGGGAAGCCACGATTTGGATTTCAACCCCTTGGTGCTGGAACTGCACGGACCAGAAGAACTGGAAAAAGTTGTGAAGCACGAACTCTGCCATTACCACTTGCATCTGGAAGGCCGGGGCTACCAGCATCGGGATGCTGATTTCCGGAACTTGCTGAAGGCGAGCGGGGGGAGCCGGTTCGTAAAGGACCTGCGCCAGGCTGGAATAGTTACGCCGCCAAAATGGCTTTACAGTTGCAGTGCCTGCGGACAGATGTATCCGAGGAAAAGAAGGATTGATCTGAAAAAATATGTCTGTGGGAAATGCAAGGGAAAACTGCGATTGAAGATTGAATAAAAAATACATCCATTCTAAAAGCCCCGGGAATCTGCGTTCTGAGATTCCCGGGGCTAATTCATTTATAAATTTGGTTGAATAAGGGCTTATGCGGCATCATAATTTTTGATTATGATAGATTACGAATGCTGCTCTAACTTCATCTGGAGGAGTCACGAACTTTTCTTCCATCCAACCTTGAATCGTACCAGCCAAGGTGTAAGTGAATATCCGCGCATCGGCAGAAATTTGTTTCTCTGTTAAATGAACGATTGGAGTCCAGGTCTCTAAAAGAGTCTGATGGATCGTATCCAAAATTTTGAGAATGAGTCTTTTTTGAACGTCATTTTGCAAGCATAACGAAATGGCCTTTCGATTTTGATAGACATAATCGAAAATAGTTATATCAGAGGCGTTCATTGATTTTCTTTGAGTCAGAGGATAGCCTTTGAAACTGTTTCTTACTGATTCAGTGAATCCATCCAACAGTTCTTGGGTTATATCATCGAGCAGATCGAACTTATCATAATAATGATTATAGAAAGTCGTTCGGTTATAATCGGCGGTTTCCACTATGTCTTTTACGGAGATGCAAGCGAAACTTTCCGTTTCCAACAACCGCATCAATGCATCCTTGAATAAGTGCTTCGTTCTGCGGGCACTCTTGCTGTTTGATTCATTTAACATGGAATAAAACCTCCTAAACACGATAGATTATGCAATTTTGTCGAAAAACCCGACAATTATGTAAGCGGTGTCGTTTTTATGGACAAAGCTATTGAAATTGTGGATTGTTTTGCCAGCCAAATGATTTAAAATAAAGACATAAATAAAACACACCACAACCAAGCTGGAAACTCAATCAGCTTGAAACCATCATCCTTATTATCATCCAACAATGACCACCAACGGTCTTCATACATTTCTCAATTCAGACCCCTAAATTTTAGATTAATCCAAACATCTTGAAAGCATCTCTACCTTCATCAATTAGTTTATCTTCTATGCAATTCAACGAATCCGTAAACAACTCCTAAAATTCATCTCACCACAATTCCAAGAATAAGTGCACCTTAGTAAGTGAAGGATACCTACTTACCAACTATCAGTTTATTTTCTATAGGATAAAAACCAAACATATGCTTAAAAAATAATTCGTATTGATTAGATTATAATGTTTTTTTAATGATTTGTACATTGATTCTTGCCAACGAAATAACAGATGCTGCGAGCAGAAACTCTATTTTTGAGTGGACAGGATCCTGAAAGTCCAGCCCATTGACAAATGGAGTTGTTGCTAAATGAAGCGATTTCAATAAGCGGGAAGTCGCCTCATAAACAACAACAACATTAAATAAGCGGATAGAAAGAGGAGGAAATTATCATGGAAATCATGAAAAGATTGGTTCGTGAAGAAGAAGGACAAGGTTTGGTTGAGTACGTGATGATTGTAGCAGTTGTTGTTGCTATCGCTTTGGCAGTAAGTGGTACTGGCTTGGGAAATAAAATTGAGACAAGATTAACGAATTTAATCAATGGTGCAACTACACCATAATTTTACTTATCTCCATAGATAAAAAGCCCGCTAAATTTGGCGGGCTTTTTGTCTAAAAATTTCCGATTTTGAATATCCGTATGATAAAAATCATAAACGAAATTAAAAAAGGAGTTGAGAAAGATGGCGACCGCAAGCAATATACTGCTTTTGATGCTAGTCTCGCTATCCGCGGCGTTTGACGCTAAAGAACGGCGGATACCCAACAAAATTACTTTTATGGGCATTGTTGTTGGATTGTTATTCAATTTAATTGGTGGAGGATGGATGGGACTACTTAACAGCTTTTTGGGATTGTTGGCAGGAATCGCTATTTTTTTCATTCCTTTTGCTGTTGGTGGGATGGGCGCTGGTGATGTGAAATTGATGGGTGCCATAGGAGCTCTGATGGGGTGGCGCTTTTCATTGGAAACCGCCATTTATTCTGCGCTGGTGGGTGGAATGATGGTGCTTGTATTCTTGATTTACACTAGAAAAATGCGTGAGATACTGAGCGGGCTGCTATTGGCTCTTGTCCAACTTTTAAATCGCATTATTCAAAAAAGAGGGTACAGTGAGACGCTTATGAAAGCTGAACAAACCTTCTATAGGAACGGTCGGGAGTATAAAAAAATATATATTCCTTACGGAGTAGCGATTGCCGGCGGAGCGGTGCTGGTCTTACTAGCATATAGCCAAGGCATACAATTTTTTTAAAAAGAAGAGGGTGATGTTCTTGAAAAAAATAGTGGAACTGCGAAGGAGTGAAAAAGGGCAAGGAATGGTGGAATTTATCTTTGTGTTGCCGTTCTTGTTGCTGCTAGTGTTCGGCATGGCTGAAACCGGAATGATCCTGAACGCCAAAATAACAGCTACACAAGCTGCAAGGGAAGGTGCTAGATCAAGCGTGATACTGCCCAAGGGATCGGATTATGTTGGTGAGGCAGAAAGTAATGTCGCAGCATACATGGCGAATATCGGTAATTCTTCCGGCTATTCGACTGATGCCACAATACTTTCGAGTGACTCGTTATCGGTGACGGTCATTTATAATTATATACCCAGTTTTATCCCTGGATTACCGAGTCCGCTGCAATTGGAGTCAACGGTTATCATGAGAATTGAATAATCAGGATAGAAAGTAGAACAACACGCATCATTTTTTAAGATCAAATTATAATTGTTAGGGGTGAACAGAAAATGAAGAACAAAAAAAGAGTATGGATCATAACGGCTTTTTTGGCTTTGTTCACAACAGGATTAGTCTATGTTTATCTCAACCAAGTGGAAGCAGCGAGTGAAGCTAATAAAGTAAAAACAGAAACGGTTGTAGTAGCGTTGACGACAATCCCAGGACATGTTAGAGTCACCGCTGAAATGCTGGAAACAAAAGAAATAGCAGAAGATGCGGTTCATCCGGATGCACTGAAGTCAATGGACGATGTTGTCGGCGGAATAACAACCACCGATTTAGTGGCGGGTGAACAGATATTAAGTGAACGTATTGTTTTGGATACCGGAGTAGGACCTTTAGCTTATCGGGTGCCGGAAAATATGCGAGCAATCACCGTCCCGACCACAGAGGTGGACAGTATCGGAGGCTATATCATGCCAGGAGACAAAATTGATATTTTGGCTCGTTACCCTTCTGCTGAGGATGTGCCAGTAGTTGAAAAAATCCAGAATATAGAAGTTTTGGAAAAAGGTCCCTATGCAGTGGATACAGAAGGAGAGCAGACAGGGGTACCTACATCAATAACCATTCTAGTTTCGCCCGGACAAGCAGACGTCATTGCCAATGCATCGCTTAATGGTAATCTTTACTTTACATTACGAAATCCAGTGGACGCGAATATACTGGAATAAACATGAATTCAGGGAAAGCGCGGTGAATGAAAATGAACAAAATGAAACTAATGCTGTTGGCTGATACAGAGTCCGATCGCCAGAACATCATGGGAATATTGAAAAATATCGATTACGTGAATGTGATTGGAGATTACACTGATGAAGACGCGGCATGGGATAGTCTGGAAAGGTCTTCAGCTGAAATTATGTTACTCGGTGCCGGAGTGAACGGAGAAGGTTATGCTTTTGCAGAAAGAATTTCTGCCATTCATCCTGAACTCGGCATTATTATGCTGGAAAGTGAATTACTTGAAGAGACCATGCATAATGCCCTTTTTTCAGGGGCAAAGGATGTGCTCGTGAAACCACTGGAACCAGAAAAAGTGGCAAGTGCTATCTACCGTATCCATCAACTGAGTGAAAGGAAAGCGGCTCTGCAAAATAACGCTGTAAATAAGAAAGTCCGGAAAAGAGATTTGGGTCAAGTGTATACCGTATTCAGTACCAAAGGCGGCGTAGGTAAGACTTTTGTTTCCATAAACTTGGCAGCTTCTCTGGCGAAGAAACAAGATGCTCGGGTGGTGTTGCTCGATTTGGATCTCGATTTTGGCAATGCCGCATTAGCCTTGAATCTTTTTCCAAAATTCACCATTTCTGACGTAGTTGATGATATCCGCAATATTGACAGTGATCTGATTGAAAGCTATCTAATGCCACATGAATCCGGAATTAAAGTATTGCCGGCAAATCTGCAGCAACAAATGAACGATTACATGAATGCAGAACATATCCGCATCATTTTGGAATCATTGCGGGAATCATTCGATTACATCGTCGTTGATATGCCTGCCCGTTTCGTGGACAAGGTGATGCCTGCATTGGCTTTGGCAGATACTCTTTTGGTTGTCACGACACCGGAAATTTCTTCTGTGCGGAACGTGAAGGCATTGTTGGCTACGTTGATGGATTTGAATTTCCCGCAATCAAAAGTAAAGATCATTTTGAACAAAGAGCAGATCCGAGGAGACATCAAGCAGAAAGACATCGAACTCACACTGAACAAAAAAGTGGACGCTGCAATCGGATTTGATTATCAAAAGGTTCTGTCTTCTTTAAATAGAGGAATTCCCTTGGTATCGGAGTATCCAAAAAATGTCGTTTCAAAGAACATTGAAAAACTTTGTCTTAGGATTGTACAAGATGAACCATTAAAAGCCTAAAGATTAATTAAAGCAATCTATCAAAAGAGGGTGAGAAAATGATGAATATCGAGGCATATGGTAATTTCGGTTCCTCTGAAAGCAAAGAACTGGGTGAAAATCGTGAAGGGCAGAATATTATTGCTAAAAGACGCAGTGATTTGGATGAATTGTCCTATGAGGTTTTGCAGATCGTCATTGATCAAATTCCCGAATCAAAAGCAGGGGACGATCTCTCTGCACATCACAAGAGAACGCAAGAGAAGATAAATGATGTGATCAATAGCATCATTTTTGAACAAAAACGTCATCTTTCCTTCGCGGACAAAAAGCGTGTGAATATGACCGTAATGAATGAAGTGTATCATTATGGCCCGATTACGGATTTACTGAATGACACTACGGTTTCGGAAGTAATGGTAAATGGTCCTAAAAAAATATTCGTAGAGCGAGAAGGGAAAATACAGCAGACGGATAATGAATTTCGTGACGACAAGCATGTCATGCATATTATTGATAGGATCATTTCGCCGTTGGGTAGACGTGTTGATGAGAGTTCTCCGTTAGTCGATGCACGCTTGCCTGACGGATCTCGTGTCAATGTCATTATTCCCCCGTTGGCTGTTAAAGGGCCTTCCATAACAATCAGAAAATTTGCGAAAGATCCTTTCACCGCTGATGATTTGATTTCTTTCGGAACACTAAGTGCTGATATTGCCCAATTCTTACGGCACTGTGTTAGAGGTCGTACAAATGTATTGGTTTCTGGAGGGACCGGAAGCGGTAAAACCACCTTATTGAACATCCTATCAGGCTACATCCCGGATGATGAACGGATCATCACTATTGAAGATGCTGCGGAAGTACAGTTACAGCAACCGCACGTAGTGACTTTGGAATCAAGGCCGGCCAATATTGAAGGGAAAGGGAAAATAACTATCAGGGATCTAGTAGTCAACTCTTTGCGTATGCGCCCAGACCGCATTATTGTTGGTGAAGTTCGTGGCGGAGAGGCTTTGGATATGCTGCAGGCGATGAATACAGGGCACGATGGGTCGTTAACGACCGTGCATGCCAACACACCTCGTGATAGCTTGTCACGGTTGGAGACAATGGTCATGATGTCTGGAATCGAATTGCCGTCCCGCGCGATTCGAGAACAAGTATCTTCAGCCATAAATTTGGTTGTCCAAATCGAAAGAATGTTGGATGGGACCCGTAAAATCTCGAAAGTTAGTGAGATTGTTGGTATGGAGGGAGAAACCGTTACCTTACAGGACATCTTCATTTTCAATCAAGAAGGAATTGATGAGAAGGGAAAAGTCAGAGGAAGGCACCAAGCAACAGGCGTAACACCAAGTTTCCTGCCGAAATTGAAAGCTCATGGCGAAAGTGTATCAGCAAGCCTTTTCAAACCATCAAATTTCCGCTCGGACATGTACAGAAAGGGGAATTGATATGCTGCCGATTATGTTGATTTCCATTTTTATTACCGTCCTGTCTGGATTGTATGGCTTTTACTTGGTTTTCTTTGAACGCAGACATTCCGTGAAGGAAAGACTGATACAAACTAGGCAATCCGGTGTGGTAGCTTCGAATGAGGAAGTCGAGGCTGAAAAAGGGAACAAGCTTTCTTTATGGTTAAAAAAATTCAATAAAGATTTGGAAACATCGAAATACTATTTGAATGTACAGTCAAAATTACTTCAAGCCTACATCAAAATGAAACCGCTTGAATTTTTCGAAATTTCCCTTGCAGTGGGCTTGACGACAAGTTTATCGCTCTATTTTATTTCTGGCAGCCTGTTATTTTTCTCCATCGGATTTTTTGTGGGATATAAAGTTCCGGAAGTCATTTTGGAAATAGTCAGGAAAAAGAGAGTACGCAAGTTGAACTCGCAGCTGCCGCAAGCCTTAGGACTGCTTGCTAATGGTTTACGGGCAGGTTACAGTTTTCCGCAGGCGATGGCGGTCATCATGAAAGAAATGGAAGCTCCTATCGCTGACGAGTTCGGAAAAGTCTTGCGCGAGAACGCTTACGGGAAGCCGATGGAAGCTGCTTTGGTGGACTTTTCTAAGCGGACAGATGACGAAGATTTGGACATGTTCATTACCACCCTCTTGATTCAAATGAATGTCGGAGGCGATTTAGCAGAAATTTTGGATACAATTTCATCAACAATCCGTGAGCGCGTCAAATTAAGAGGGGAAATCAGAACGCTTACTGCGCAGAACCGCATGTCAGCTTGGGTAGTCGGCATCATGCCATTCGCTTTAGCATTACTGACGTATAAAGCGAGTCCAGATCAAGCGTTCGCTTTCATCAACAATCCAATTGGAATGATAATGGCCATTGCAGCAGCAGTATTGATGGTCATCGGCGTTGTCGCGTTGATCAGAATCGTAAACATAAAAGTATAAAGGGGAGATAAAAATGGAAATTCTGGTTTATGGTTCTGTTTTTCTCACCAGTATGGGAGTTCTCTACTTAATCTACGAACAATTTCTCGAGCCGAAAGCGTTAGTAAAAGAACGTTTGGATAATGTGAAGGTCATTATCGATACGCGGGAGGCTCTATCTGATGAGATGCATGAGCCTTTCACGCAACGGGTCATCAATCCAGCATATGAAAAAATAGTAACAAATTTGGGGAAAGTTGCCCCTTCTTCGATTCGCGATAAGTACAATGCCTTGCTCGCCAGTGCCGGATTATTGGGAAAAATGAAGTACTACAATATCCTAGCGATTCAACTCCTTCTGGCAAGTTTGTTGGTTTTGTTGAATTTCGTGATATCCAGAAGATTGGGTAATCCAATTAATGCCACTTTTATGTTTTTGGCTGTGCTAATAGGATTTTTGTTTCCGTACTCGGTCTTAAAATCCAAATCAGAGGAGCGCAGACAAAGAATTCAGCATGCTTTACCGAATTTTCTGGACTTGTTGCATGTCACCGTAGAAGCAGGATTATCTTTTGATATGTCTATTTATCGCACAATCAGCAAACTGAAAGGACCGTTGAGTGATGAATTATTATTCACTATGAATGAAATGAATAAAGGCCGAGACCGATCTGAGGCGTTTCGTGATTTGGTGAAACGCACACAGGTTGAAGATCTGGCTACATTCGTCACTTCAATCATTCAGGCTGAGGAACTTGGTTCAAACATTGGGAACGTCCTTCGGATTCAGGCGGAAACAATCCGGACCGCAAAGCGCCAGCGATTAGAAACTCAAGCTGCAAAAATTCCAGTGAAAATGACGCTTCCCATGACACTATGTCTATTGCCTGCAATGTTGATAGTGGCTGTCGGTCCTTCCATTATAAGTATCATGAACAATTTTCTGAAATAACACTAGCAGAAAGGAGACGCTCAGCATGTTTATTAAGAAAACATTCGTATTCTGTTTGCTCTTCGTCCTGTTATTTTTGAAAAATGTATCCTCTGTATGTGCGGAAGAAACAACTACTTCGGAAAAAATTGCTGTTTCCCTGGTGATTGACACCTCTGGGAGTATGGCCGAAACGGACCCGAATAACTTGAGAAAGACAGCGTCGGAAATCTTTATTGATCTGCTGAGCCCTGATGACTATCTCGGTGTCGTCATGTTTTCTACTGATGCTGTGGAAGCAATCCCCATGCAACAGGTAGCAAGCATGGAAAACAAAGAAAATTTGAAAGCTACACTTGCCCCTGCCATAACGACGTTGGGAGATACAGATTATTTAAAAGCTTTACAAGCCGCAGAGTATCAACTTGATAGTTTTGCTGAACAAGATGTCCGAAAGGTAATCATTTTCCTGACAGATGGGGTTCCTGATCCAAATCCAGCTCAAGGAGATAATCCGGATTTTATGTCAGGATATATGGACAGTATTTGGGCAACGACGGCAAATATCGGATTGAAGGATTATCCGATATATACCTTAGGTTTCGGGAATTCCGATCAAAGCATTCTGCAACGGATTGCATCTGATACCCGTGGTGAAGCGAAATTCATTGAAAGTCCCGGTGCAATTGCAACCAATTTTTTTGAGGTTCTTCGGATGCTGAAGAATCGTCAGACCGTCTTCAACGAAAGCTTGTACATCCAGGGAGAGCACGCCATTCCCTTTTCCGTTGATCCCTATACTTCCCAAGTGACGATGGTATTGGCAAATGAAAATGTTGGGGTGGATGTGTCTGTCGTGTCGTCAGATGGACAAACGGTACCCCAAAATTTAGGGGTACAAAAGAACGACAATTATTCCATCATCACATTGAATCAGAAAGAAAAGGAATTGACCGGCGAATGGCAATTAGTTTTGAATGGTACTGGAAACGTACAACTGTTCGGCGATAAGGACATGTTCTTCAAATCTTGGATGGTGGAACCGCAAGCAAATATGCAACATCCAATAAACGAAACACTGAATATCTCCGTTGCTGTGCTTGGGGAACTATCCCCGCAGATGACGGTTGACGTCCTGGTTTCAAAGAACGGCATACCCGAAACGAGCAGTGTTCAGTTAGCCTTAAAAGACGGCTATTATGTGGGCACTTACAATGAGGTGGACCAACAAGGGGACTATTCCTTAGAGACACATGTAAAAGATGGTGATGTTTTGGTGACGAATAGCCTGACCACGATAAAAGTGCAGGAATTACCTACTCTGAAAACGGATGGATACGAAAAAGGCAACAATACCTATAAGGTATCAGAAAACAAAACAATTACCGGATACCTCGAGATGCGTGATAATGAGGTCAATAGTCAACAGGGTATAGAAATCACCAGCTTTAACTTGGTGAAGAACTATGCTGATGGCAGACAAGAAATTCAGGCGTTAACGGACAACCCGGATGAATTCAACGGGGACTTAGTTGGTGGAGATGGAATCTATTCAGCGATTATGCCATTTGACCAAGAAGGTGAATTTTCCGCGTATTTGGTTGTTCAAGGAGTTTATCAAGGCGACATGTTCCAGTTGGAAGAGGATTTGGGAGATTACAAGGTCGTCTCTTCGGGAGAGGTCGTGGGTGCGATTCCGAAGGCTGATTTGACCGGAAAAGCCGGGGGAGAGATCAGCGTCCCAATTCATTTGGAAAATTATTCCGGTAGGAATGAAACGATAACAGTCGAAGTCGACCCTGCAATCGGTACTGTCCAATCAACCCCAATTTTGTTGGAATCAGGTGAAATACTGGACGGTGTTGTTGCGGTGAAACTGTCCGATGGCATCAATTTGGATGATCATAACGTTCAGTTAAGTTTAACAGCTTTGGATCCTTTGACAGTGGTGACGACGGATCTGTGGGCCGCCGTTTCTGTAGTGTCCGGAACAGACCTATTGCTGATAAACTTAAAAGACACACTCCAAAATAATCAGGGAATCATAATTCTGATTGCTGCGCTTATGATTACATTTGTTACGATTGGCCGATTGTTGTATTTCGTCTTAGTCAAGAAGAAACTGAGCAACTTGGGATATTTGGAGTACAACAAAAAAGGCTCCACCGATTCTGTGATGAAATTCCAGTTGCCGAAGAATGTCTCAAAAATATCTATTTCTTTTGGGGGACATAATAAAAATGCTGATGTAAGCATCGTGGAAACCCGATACAAATATGACCTGAACCTTGCCGTGGTGAAAAATAACAAGGGGATGAAATGGGTTGAAGGATATAAATCGTTATCAAAAGGCTACAAACCATTTCACCTACTGTTGAATGCGGAAGCTCCAGGTATATTCATGATTGATGGGGAAGTTCTGACACATAGGGAAATATTTGATCAGGATACGTTTGAAACTGGGGGATATACATTTGTGTACAGAACGGAAGTAAAAAGTCTCAAGCAACAAGAAAAAGCAAAAAATGTGCTGGAAGGTAAGATGTGATATGGGCAAACTAGTGAGGAGAGAGACGAATGAGGTCATTTTAGAGAATGCCAAGGTCGCAGATAACTTCATCAGCCGATTCTTGGGCTTGATGGGGAAAAAGGATTTGCCAGAAGAGGCAGGTCTGATCATAAAACCATGCAGTAGTGTGCATTGTTTTTTCATGAGATTCCCTATAGATGTCATCTTTGTGGATTCCGATGATAGGGTCGTCCATATTATGCCCGCGATGAAACCAGGAAGAATTTCTCCGATTGTTAGGAAAGCGACATATGTGATTGAGAGTAATGCGCACACATTGAGCGAAAAATTAAGGATTGGTGACGAGATTTCTGTTAGCGAATCCATCTGAGTTATTAATGGAAGGGAAACAGCTTATAGAGAGAATCCTTTTAAAAAGGAGGGGTGGCAATGCTGAAGAAATTAAAAAGACTGAAGAAAGAAGAACACGGCCAGGCTCTAGTTTTTTTTGTCGGAATATTTGCGATACTGCTGGCTGTTATGGCTTTTGTTGTGGACGTAGGCAACGTATATGTAGAGAAAGCGAAATTGCAAAACGCGGTTGATGCTGCGGCTTTAGCTGGTGCGTATGATTTACCCAATGAAACTAATGCTACTGGCAATGCAGACGTATATTTTGATTCAAATGGGTATGCAGATGTTGTTCCCATAATTGCTCCTGATGCTGATAGTGTAAGCGTAACTGCAACAAAGCAGGTGGATTATGTATTTGCACAAATCATTGGGTTGAATTACGCAAATGTTACTGCCAGTGCCACCGCAACTATTACTCCAGCAGATGGTGTCACTGGTGTAATACCCGTAGGTGTAGTGCAACAAAAATTCAACATTGGACAGGAATATACTTTAAAAGAAGGTGGAGGAGACGGGGCAAACGGAAATTTTGGGGGATTGGATTTTGGGACGTTAACAAGTTTTAAAAACAGTGCTTTTAAAGGGGGAGGAGCTAGCTTATTCCAGAACCTGATTACAAAAGGGTATGATCAACCCATTTATGTAAACGAGAAGGTAAAAACTGAAACTGGGGCTATGACTGGCAAAAGTTTTACAAAAGACAAAATAGCTTTCATACCGATAGTTGATAGTATGGATGTCAAAGGGAAAAAAGAGGTTACGATTGTTGGGTTTGCTGCATTTAAAGTTAAGAATTATTCCGAAGAAACAACAGAAATTGATGGCAAAACAGTCAAAAAAGGCGTAATTGTGGGCACGTTTGAATATGATGTTGCTGCGAGTAGTGTTGCTGGTACATATACTGATTCTGGCTTACGTAACGTGAGGCTTACTGAATAGCGTGCATCTCGAGATAAATTTTGTATGCGGGCCATTAGGTAGGTGCTAAATTGGAATATTTAGAACTGAATGTGAAAAAGACAAATTTTTTTAAAACACACTAAGATGAGTAGTGTAAGACCACTATAGTGGAATTTTACTACTCATCTTATGATTTTATTGAAATTTCATAGCTAACCCCCATGCCACAATCGCATCCATCAATTCTGGAAAAAGCTTGATGAGCTAGATGAAGCAATGAGCCATCTTAAATTTCTGAGTGCAAAAGTTGAATGGGTATGAAAAAAGCATCAAGTTACCCTTTTCATGGGACAGTCGACGCTTTTTGAGCAGCTGGCAAGACATAAGATTTAAGTATGTATGCTTCAATTAAGAATCATTCCTCAACATTAATCTCTTTGCGGTTATTCAAAGCCAACGTTCCCAAGTATTTATAAAGGGGGAGGATATCAATTGTTTTTGGAAATTCAAATTTCCGCATTTCAAGACTTTATGCATGTGCCTTTCTTGTGATATTCATCAGGTAGGTGATTGTGATCTCGCTATCATCAAATCCAAAGCCGGCAGTTTCCATTTCTACATCAACGATATTCATAAGATAAATTGATTTGAAGGATGTCTTTTTGCATGTCGTACCTTGGTTATCCACAAACAATATACGTTCATTGGTGAATACAATAGCGTCTCGAATCAATTAATAGCCTGTTTCGATAGATTCACCCTCAAAAAGATATTTTCCATATTCTTGCTCTAAGTCTACCTTTGTTTTGCGTGGTCATATTGTCTAAAATACCTTGCATGATATTTCCAAATCCAAATTTTGCCAATTGCTTGTCCTTCCAAATAAATGTTTATAGTGTTAGTATACTGTAATGTTTCATATTTGCGTATATTATTAAATAATCAAGGCCTTATTAATATAAAGAAAATTAGTAAGCAGACATTGACAGAAATGCACTTCAAAAGTATAATGAAATAGTTAGTTTTGCGGTCATGGCGGAATGGCAGACGCGCCAGCTTGAGGGGCTGGTGGGAGTTACTCCCGTGGAAGTTCGAGTCTTCTTGGCCGCATAATAAAAAATAGGGTTCCTGGCATCTTACTGATGTCGGAACCCTATTTTTTTGCCTAAATGATAAACATGAACAGTCCAAATGGCACTGCTGATCATATATTACTGGGGTAAGTTATTCATTGCATATTGTGCTTGTTCAGCAGTGTACCCTTCGTAAATCAATTGGTCATATAAACCCTGATCGGAAAAAGAGGAGTATTCTAAATAATCAATGGCTGTTTGAAGCGCATTCTGATTCCAATCCGTTGACACATTATCAAGTGCATACTGTGCTTGTTCAGCAGTGTAACCCTCGTAAACCAATTGATCATATAAGCCTGGATAAGAGAAAGAAGAATAATCCAAATAGTCGATGGCTGTTTGGAGCGCGTTCTGATTCCAATCGGTTGAGACACTATCAATCGCGTATTGTGCTGCATCTTCGGGGAACCCTTCGTATAAGAGTTGATCGTATAATCCTTGCTTAGAAAAACTTGAATAATTGAGGTAATCCTCTGCGCTGCCGAGTGCATTTCTGAACTCCCTTGAAACATCCGGCTGTGGAGCGGACTCTTCGACAGGAGCAATTACTATTTCTTCGCTGACTGTTGGAATTGATTCTGGCACTGATTCTGAGGCGGCCATTGCAGCTGATGATGCTTCTTCTGAAACTTCAACATCACTGTTCGTTCCGCAGGCAGCCAAAATTAATGCACTACCAAACAATAATAAGTAATTTTTCATGATGATTCCTCCAATTAGTTTTTTTATATCAACCGCAGATGCGGTGAATATCACAAACCAAGAAAAATAACGCGGTTTTACGAACCACCTATAATCAGGGCGGTCTGTTTTTGTTTTTTAAGAGTATCGATCAGGAGATTGTGGTCTGTAATTTGGATATTAAATAACTTCTTCAATTCCATCAGTATCATCTGCTCACGTTAATATAATTATACTTCATAAATCGACAAATATTGCACACAAAATAAAATATTTTATTTGTACGAGGATAGAAATAACCTGTTTGATATTTGACATTCTTGTGTTGTATAGCTGTCAGTCCGTTTTTGATTCAAAAAGTTTGATGCTACTCTTTCTATCCTTTATTTATCTGTTATAATGGCGTGGATATCTTTTTTGCTGTAGGTTATCCTAAATAAAGGAGGGGCTTATTTGAAACTTTTACATACATTAAAACCGATAGTTGCAGTCATTGCCGGGAATATTATTGTCGCATTTGCGATAGCGGCGTTTATTTTGCCGAAAAATCTGATTGCCGGTGGATCGACGGGGCTTGCCATCATTTTGAATCATTTCTTCGGGTTGAACATTTCTTTGGTCGTGCTGATTTTCAATGGTCTCATGTTTTTCATCGGAGCCGCGTTGTTGGGAAGGAAGTTCGCCTTGACGACGATTCTGAGCACGATTATATTTCCTACTTTTTTGACTTTTTTCCGAACAATACCCGCTTTGCAGGATATGACGGATGACATTCTGCTATCGGCCATTTATGCTGGGATCCTCTGCGGATTGGGTGTGGGACTGGTGTTCAAGGTCGGTGCTTCCACGGGGGGAATGGACATTCCGCCGTTGCTTTTGAACAAGCATTTCCGCATACCGGTTGCAGCGGGAATGTATACATTCGACGTTATTTTCCTACTGGTCCAGGCGTTCTTTTCCAGCATGGAACAGATCCTTTACGGGCTCATCATGGTGTTCCTGACGTCCATCGTCATCAACAAAGTCATGGTCACCGGAACAAACAAGATGCAGCTTTTCATCATTTCTAAAAAATTTGAGGAAATCAAAGAGGCGTTGCTGTATGTGCAGGATGTGGGTCTGACGCTGGTGAACATCGAAACGGCTTTTGAGGGGGCGCAGCAGCAAGCGGTGCTTTGCGTCATCGAGCAGCGTAAACTGTCCGCCATCAATGCCTTGGTCAACGATATCGATCCATTTGCTTTCGTGATCATCGGACAGGTCCATGAGGTCGCAGGGAAGGGCTTCACGTTGGAGCGACAGTCCGGATTAGTCGAATAGAATCAAAAAACTGAGGCGTGATCCGAGATTCGGATCACGCCTCAGTTTTTCTGTAATTAAAAGTGGATGTTTCATGACCGGGTAACCGGTCCAAATTGGGCGATCAAGTCATGGATTGTCGGCTGTTCTCTTTGCGTTCATACGCAAACAACCGAGAGATCCACGAAGTGTTGGCTGATCTGTCTGAACACCGACGTAAACAACCGAGAGATCCGCGAAGTGTCGGCTGTTCCAGCCGAACGTAGACGCAAACAGCCGAGAGATCCACGAAGCGTCGGCTGTTCCGGCCGGATGCGGACGCAAACAACCGAGCTCTCCGCGAAGTGTCGGCTGTTCCAGCCGAACGCGGAAGCAAACAACCGAGAGAACCGCGAAGTGTCGGTCGTTCCGGACGAACGCGGATGCAAACAGCCGTGAGATCCGCGGAGTGTCGGTTGTTCCAGACGAACGCGGAAGCAAACAACCGAGAGAACCGCGAAGTGTCGGCTGTTCCGGCCGGACGCAGATGCAAACAACCGAGAGAACCGCGAAGTGTCGGCTGTTCCAGCCGAACGCAGACGCAAACAGCCGATATAGCTCATGAACAACGGTTGTTCCGGCACGAAATCAGTATCCGCGGACGGCTTTTTTCGGAACGTACAATTGTGGGTTCGTCTTGGCGATGACAGCCAGCACCATGATCGTGAACGCTCCGGTCGCCAAAGCGCTGGCGCCATTCAGCGTGATGGAGTAGAGCCATGCGCTCCAGCCTTCAGGGGCGTAGGATCCCCAGAAGTAGTAGCCGGCAATCGTGTGCCAGAAGTAGCGGCCGATAGTCCCGACTACGGTACCTATAAAGACATTCCACAAAAGCATTTTTTTATTTTGATCCGCAATCGCCTGTTGCACTTTCGGCGTGAAAAGACCCGCCAAGCCGGTGAAACCAAAGGCGATGAAGTACTCGATGAATCCTTGCAGCGGGGTCAGGATATAGGCAGTCCCGATCAGGATGTGCAGCACGCCCCACAGGAAACTGGCGAAGAAACCGGGGACCAAACCGCGGCGCAGGCAGTAAAGCAGCATGACCGGTGCTCCCACCGTGACGGAAAAACTTGGGCCGATATTGAAAGGGATCAGGGATAAAACGGTTGCTAAAGCAGCAATGATGGTTCCTTCGATCCAGATGTTCAGATTTTTTGACATAAAAAAAACTCCTCCTTTTTTTGGGCATAATATACCATCGACAAAGGAGGAGAATAAAATTCAATTCTCAATCACAATCCCTACGCTCGTGCTAACGAACAGGTTCGAAGGGTCAGAATCTATGTTCAATCTCAGCCGCGGACGGCCCCCCTTTGTGAAACGGTTTATTCAGTTAAGTTACACTTTACTACAGTTGATTTTTTTATGCAAGTTGCACGGTGCACAAAGCCGCATCCCGGACTATGCCAGAATGGCTAAACACTTGTGCGGAATGACCTATTTCTGCTCTTTTTCGGCCTGGGCCTTCAGGATGGCTTCGCGCTTCTTTTTCTTCTGCGTATTCAGGTAGGAATCGATTATGCCACCGGTCAGCATGCCGATACCGAAGCCATAAGTCAGGTTGCCCGCGAAATAACCGATTGAAGCCCCGATCAGCATGCCGTACATCGTAAAATTGAATGAATTCTGCAATTTCGGATCTTCGTCGACCGGCAGTTTTTTATTGGTTACCGCGCCAGTATTGTTTTTATGCAGTTCCGGTATTGTTGGTTTCACATTTCTGCGTTGGATCTGGTTGCCTTTGTTCTTTTTCGCCATTTCGTGTACTTCCTTCCGTCTATCTGACACTTGTATTGTCTCCAATGAACATCATATCAGTTCATTTCCGGCTCTTCAATAGAACTCGCTGGCGGATATACGCGGAATCGTACAAATGGAGGAATTCTTCCCAAATCGGAGGATCATTGATCTTCTTCGGACAGTTCGACCGGGTCGCCGTTGTCATCCTGGAAATAGCCCTTCAGCACAAAAGCATCATCGCTCGGCCGATAACCGAGGGCAGTTTTGGCCTGTGAGATGTCCAAGCGCGGGAAACGATTATCGGAAAGGCCGTTCACCAACAGGAACGGCTCAACCAGTTTGGCTTTCAGGGCGCAGTCGACTAAATGGCAAAGGTCCCGTGGAGACAGGTATTCAGCCAAGCCCGCTTCGTCGACGATCGGGTCATCGAGGTTTTCATCAAAGTTGCCGATGCGGATGCCGATGGATTCTTGGCCTTCCGTAAAGGCGAAGTGGCTGGCCAATCCTTCCAGATAGACTTTCGAAACGCCGTAAATATCGCCCGGGCGGACAGGTTCATCGACGTGAACCTGCACATTTTTCGGATAGGCGCTGACGGCGTGGATGGAACTGGCGAAGATGATACGTTTGACGAAGTTTTCGTACTTGGAGGATTCCTTGAACAGGTAGAAGGGCATCTTGTAGTTCAAATCGATCAGCTCATCGTCAAAAATAGCATCTGGTGAAGGATTGCCGGCCAGATGGATAACGTAATCGATCCCTTCCAGCAGCCCGTCCCAGTTGCCGGCGACAGTCAGGTCCAACTCTTTGACGATGGTGCCCTCCAAAAGGGCCGGATCGACGTTATGGAAATGGATATCCACCAAAGTCAGTTCGTAGCTCTCCTTCAGATGATCCGCCAAAATTCTTCCTATATTACCGCTTGCGCCGGTGATCATGATTGTGGTCATTGTCGAAATACCCCCTTGTTTTTTTTACAGTTGCTATCGTGAACGTCTTTGGTTTAACTGTATGCAAGCCACCGGAAAATGTCAAAGGATAGCCCTTACAAAAACGGCGATTCGTCGGACGAAAAGGGAATGTTATATTTGAGTAAAATGTAGGTAAATTAATTGAGACACGGGCGTTATCCCTGTATAATAGGGGTAAGATGATAGGCAAGGGCAAGACACTTTTCAATCGAAAACGAAGGGGTGAGTCGGATGGACTTGTTGAATTTGCAAATGCGCGCTTTTCAAGGTCAGTGCGGATCTGTTGTGCAACAATCTTCCCATTCATTCTATTGCCCGACAGAGCACGTGCTTTCGCATGTGTTTTTTTGTTGATCCTGAAAGGTACCAGCGGGGCTTATCATCATAATGCCGAGCATCAAACGGGGGTGATGATCATACTACTTTCTCAAAACAAGTCAAAACGGAAAGGAACGGTGATCCGACGCATATCTCCTAGCTGTCAGGTGTGACAGCCATCGTACCGATGAAAGGCGTGAGGCCGGATAGCATGGTAACGTATCACCCGATAAAATGTGAAAATAGAAAAACTGGCGAGGTTCCCTTTCGGGTGCCTCGCCAGTTTTTTTGAATCGGGATTACGCTTTTTTGACGAATTCGGACTTCAGTTTCATCGCGCCGAAGCCATCGATTTTGCAGTCGATGTTGTGGTCACCTTCGATCAAACGGATGCCTTTGACTTTTGTTCCGACTTTCAATGCGCTCGAGCTGCCTTTGACTTTCAGGTCCTTGATGACCGTAACAGTGTCGCCGTCCTGCAGCAGGTTGCCGTTCGCGTCCTTGACGATCAATTGATCTTCATTAGTTGCTTCAGCGGCATCCGCGCTCCATTCGTGTGCGCACTCGGGGCAGACCAGCATTGTGCCGTCTTCGTAAGTGTAAGGGGAGCCGCATTTCGGGCAATTCGGTAATTCCATCATGATTTTTATTCCTCCGTTGTTTTGATTAACTGTCTTTTTATTTTCCATTTCCGGCCTTTTATCCAAGGCGGAAGATGCTTCTATACTGCCATATTTTCGCCTTGTTGACAATAGAAAATAGACAATATAAGAATAATAACCAATAAGAAGAAAGATAACGGATCGGGAAGGCTCTATATGTGTTGTTGACTGAGGTTGTCCGATAACCATGTGGAATCGGACAACTAGAGCGCAAGCGCATTATGACATTCCAAAAAGGTCCGGATCGAAGTCATCGATCCGGGCCTTTTCGATCAGATGCTGCTCAACACAACATCCTTCTGTACAGACATTTTCGCTCTGCTCTCTTTAATCGCTACCTGTGCGGAAGCCAAGCGGGCGATCGGCACGCGGAAAGGCGAGCAGGAAACGTAATCCAAGCCGATGCTTGAGAAGAAGGCGATCGATTCCGGATCGCCGCCGTGTTCGCCGCAGACGCCCAGACTTAAGTCAGGGTTGGTTTCGCGGCCTAATTTGGCGGATAATTTGACGAGTTTGCCGATGCCTTTCACGTCCAATGAGTGGAACGGATTTGGCTTCAGCAAGCCTTTGTCTTCGTATTCCTGCAGGAACTTGCCGGCGTCGTCGCGGGAGAAGCCGAAGCCCATCTGCGTCATATCGTTCGTGCCGAAGCTGAAGAAGTCGGCCGCCTGCGCGATTTCGTCGGAAGTGACCGCGGCGCGCGGGATTTCGATCATCGTCCCGATCAGGTAGGGGATGGTCGCAGCCTTCTCAGAGAATACTTCCTCAATCTCCGCCACGATTTCCGCTTTGACGTAGCGCAGCTCGTCGACGTCGCAGACCAACGGAATCATGATTTCCGGTGTGATTGTGCTGCCGGTTTCTTCGGAAGCGGCGAAGGCCCCCTCGATGATGGCGCGCGCCTGCATCCGGTAGATTTCCGGGTAAGTGACGGCCAAACGGCAACCGCGGTGACCGAGCATCGGATTGACTTCATGCAAGGAATCGATGTGCGCTTCCAAACCAGCCAAACTGGTTCCCATTGATTCCGCCAAGGCAAGCTTATCCGCATGCGCAGTCGGTAGGAATTCATGCAATGGCGGGTCCAGTAAGCGGACGGTCATCGGCCGCTCCTGTAGCAGGGCGAACATTTCCTGGAAATCCTGGCGCTGCATTTCCAACAGCTCTGCCAGGTACTTTTTGCGTTCGTCCAGTGTGCGGGAAAGGATCATCTGGCGGACGGCCGGTATCCGATCCTTATGGAAGAACATGTGCTCGGTCCGGCAAAGTCCGACACCTTCCGCGCCCAGGGACAAGGCTTGTCTGACGTCGGTCGGGGAATCCGCATTGGCTTTGACCTGCAGCACTTTCATTTCGTTGACCCAGTCCATGAAGGTGCTGAATTTGCCGCCCAAAGTCGGGTTCTGCTTGGCGACTTTGCCGGCGTAGACTCTGCCGGTTGCGCCATCGATCGAAAGCAGGTCGCCTTGGTGCAGGGTGACGTCATCGATGACAACTGTTTTGTTTTCTTCATCGATGACGGCTGCGGTACAGCCGGCCACGCAGCATTTTCCCAAACCGCGGGCGACGACTGCCGCGTGCGAAGTCATGCCGCCGCGTGCCGTCAGGATGCCTTCCGAACTCATCATACCGGCCAAATCCTCAGGCGATGTTTCGCGGCGGACCAGGATGACTGGCAGGCCGTCCTTTTTTGCTGCTTCGGCAGCGGCTGTGGAGAAGTAGATATGTCCGGATGCCGCTCCAGGTGAAGCGCCGAGCCCGGTCGCCAACAAGGGAGCTTCAGCCAAAGCTTTCGTATCGAAAGTAGGATGGAGCAACTGGTCCAGTTGGCCGGTTTCGATGCGCATCACGGCTTCCTCTTTCGTGATCAGGCCTTCGTCGGCCAAATCCACGGCCACTGCGACGGCTGCGGCCGCTGTCCGTTTCCCGTTGCGTGTCTGCAGCAAGTATAGTTTCCCTTTTTCGATCGTGAACTCGATGTCCTGCATATCGGCGTAGTGGTCCTCCAGTTTTTCGGCGATGACCTTGAATTCGCTGTAGACGGCAGGCATCACTTGCTCCAGTGTATCGATGTCCAATGGCGTGCGGATACCGGCCACGACATCCTCGCCTTGCGCATTCATCAGGAATTCGCCGAACAGTTTTTTCGCGCCGGTCGCCGGGTTGCGCGTGAAGGCCACACCGGTACCAGAATCGTTGCCGCGGTTGCCGAACACCATGCTTTGGACGGTGACGGCTGTGCCGAGGTTATGCGAAATGTTGTGAATATCGCGGTACAGAATAGCCCTTTCATTATTCCATGAAGAGAAGACAGCCTGGACTGCTTGGTGCAATTGATCCAACGGTTCCTGCGGGAAAGTTTCGCCGGTTTCGCGTTGGTAGACGGCTTTGTATTGCGCGACCAGCTCGATCAGGTCTTCCAAAGTCAATTGGTTGTCGAACTCGTAACCGTTCTCATTTTTGACTGTATCCAGGATCGCTTCGAAATGAATGCGCGGAACGGATTTCACGACATCGGCGAACATCTGGATGAAACGGCGGTAGCTGTCGAAAGCGAAAGTCGGGTTCTGCGTCTGTTCAGCCAGACCAGCGACAGATGCATCGTTCAGCCCCAAATTCAGGATTGTGTCCATCATGCCCGGCATCGAGAAGGCGGCACCGGAACGGACCGACACCAGCAACGGGTTGGCAGGGTTATGGAAAGATTTTCCGACCGCGTTTTCCAGGTCGATGAGGGCGGAATCGATCTGCTGCTTGAGCGCAGCCCAAAGTGTTCGGCCTTCATCGAAATAATGGATGCAGGATTCCGTCGTGATCGTGAATCCTGGAGGGATGGGCAGGCCGAGATTGGTCATCTCGGCTAGGTTGGCGCCTTTGCCTCCCAATAACATCTTTTGTTCTTTTTTGCCTTCTGAAAAACGGTAAACCCATTGCTTCGTCATATGCGTTTCCTCCTTGTGGCTGTTTCTAGGTTATAGGTGTTTGCGGCTGATATTCATCATATCCATGTAGTGCAGGATGTGGTCTGCGGTTTCTTCGATCGCTTTGTTCGAAACGTCGACGATTTCGCAGCCGATCTGTTTCATGATCTCGTCTGCGTATTCGAGTTCCTCAAGGATGCGCTCCATGCCGGCATAACTGGCTGAGGGCGGCAGCCCCAGTGTCTTCAGGCGCTCTTTGCGGACTTCATTGAGTTTTTTTGGCGAATTCACAAGACCGATGATCCGCTCCGGGGCAATCGTGAAGATTTCTTTCGGCGGTTTCGATTCCGGAAAGAGCGGAATGTTCGCGACTTTCACGTTCTTGTTCGCCAGATAGATCGACAATGGTGTCTTGGATGTGCGGGACACGCCGACCAGCACGATGTCCGCTTTTTCGATGCCGCGCGGATCGCGGCCGTCATCATATTTGACGGAAAACTCGATGGCCTCGACACGGTTGAAATAGTCCTCGTTGAGTTGGCGGTTGATGCCCGGCTTCTCCTTGGCCGGAAGCTGGAACAGTTGCCCCAAACCAGTCAAGATCGGACTGTAGATGTCGACGCCGATAAGACCGGACTTTTCGATCTGTCCCTTCATGTGATCGGCCATTTCCTTTTTCACGAAGGTGTAAAAGATCATTGCCTTCCCTTCCTCGGAAGCTTTTGCGCAGATGTCGTCGATTTCCTCGGTCGTTTGCACGTAGGAATATTTCTTCAGTTGGTAATTTTCCGTCTCGAATTGGTAGAGGGCGGATCGGATCACCACATCGGCCGTCTCGCCGACGGAATCGGATACTAAGTAAATCGCGTAAAGGTCCATTTGCACACTGTCCTCCTAAAGGTCTTTGTTGAATATATCAAGCAACAATCTGCTGGCGGTCGATTTCGAAAATTTTCCGATGACCTCTTTTTTGCTGGTCTCCTCATACACAGAACGGGAAAGCACCGGCAAACTGTCGACGCGATGGGTGACGAGCAGTTTCGTGGCATCGACAACGAGTGTGTCGCTGAAGACGGTATAAAGATTCGGCATCTTCGTCATCACCATTCCGACCGGGATGGCATTCAGATCGGAGTCGCCCAAGGCGCTTTTGAGCAGATCTTTGCGGGAAACGATCCCCAGTATTTCTCGGTTGTCGGTGACATAAAGGGAACCGCAATCCTCAAGGAAAAGCTGGATGATGGCATCCTGGATGCTCGTTTCTTTGGTGAGGTTGACCGAGATGGCCATCACTTTTTCGACTTTTTGCTTGGCGATCTGTTCGACGAGAACGGAGTTGGTGTGCTCCTCGTTGATCAGGTAACCGACTTTCGGTTTGGCCTGTAGGATGCCGCTCATTGTCAGCAGCGAAAAATCGGGCCGCAGCGTCGCCCGCGCAAATCCCAGTATGGAGGCAATCTTTTCACCGGAAATCGGCTGCTGTTTCTTGACGATTTCGATGATTTGTTTTTGCCTATCGGTAAGTTCCATTTTTCCACCTCAATTCTTAATGTGATGTGTTAATGAATATATAGTATGTCACATTGAAAGTGTTGTCAACAAAAAGTGACATCTTTTTGCTGGGATATATCGGACATTCTGTCCCGTCCGACAATCCAGGAGCCATTTTTGTAGCCTGATCAACAACGGTCTATGGTAAACTTATGAAGACTAAGCGAATGAGGGTGAGGACCGAAAATGTATACAGTGGGTTACGGCATAGTGGATATCAAGGATTTAACATACAGTGATGCGACCTTCCAGAAAGGACTGCAGTTGTTTGAACGCGGAGCAATTCCGGATTTCTCCAGGGACAAAGCCGGGCTTTCGTTCTATGGAGAGGTCAAAGGGACTAAAAAATATGACGCGGAAGTTTATCTGGATGAAGAGAGGGAAATCGAGGATTATTTTTGCACGTGTCCGGCTTTTGAAGCCTATCCGGGTCCTTGCAAGCATGTGGTTGCCTTCCTCTTGGCGATCCTCAATTCTTCCTCGGATTCCCGTGATGATCGGAAATCTTTGAGCCAAAAAGCATCGACGGGCAGCCTGGCCAGCAGAGCGCCGCAGAAACGCTATGACGTCGAGCAGACGAACCGTTTGTTGGATGTGCTTCAATTCGAATTGCTGGAGGAAAACGACCTCTTCGACAGAGTGCCGATCCAAGTGGAATATACGTTGGTCATGTCCGATTTGCGCTATGGACAACACTTCAGCCTGAAGCTAAGGGTAGGATCCGGGCAATTATATATGGTGAAGGACTGCGATTATGTCATCAAGGGCATTCTGGCCGGTAGGCAGCTTCCGTTCGGGAAAAAATTCACTTATTCAGCGGACCAACATGAATTGTGCGAGGAAGATCGCGCGGTTTTTCTATTCTTAAAACAAATCCTCGATGCTGGGGCGGCATCCGGCCGCGATTATCGATCGAGCGAAGACCGTAAAGATGTCACCGTACCGGCGAGCATGGTGAAGGAATTACTGGAAAAGCTGGCGCAGTGTCCGCTTGTCTACATCAAAACAAATGCTTATCAAACCCGAGGGAAAACGTTGATCCCTGAACAAATTGTGAAGGACTTTGATCAACTTCCGGTCAGTTTTTCGTTGAGTGAATTGCCGCAAGGAGGCCTTCTTTTTGAAGAAACAACAGAAACTGCAGCCGAAAACATTTTTTTCAACCAAGCGGACATCTTCCTGCTTGATGGGAATTTCTATTATTTGAATACCAGCATGAAAGAACGCTTGACCGGTATTTATGCAGCCATTTCCCAGTCCGAGCATAACGGCTTGCATATCCCGCCTGAATCCGCGAGTGATTTCTTGGCGATCGCTGTTCCGGCGTTGCAGAAGTTTGCGGCCATTTCGCTGGCCGATACTGTGCAGTCGACCTATCAAAGTTATCCTTTGCAAGCTGAGCTCTATCTTGATTGGAAACAGGATAAATTGATCACGGAATTATTTTTCAATTACGGGGAAACGAAAATAGATGCTGCTAAAGAAGCCGCAGCCGATAGAGATTTGACTCCGGATAATATCGTCAGGGATCGGATCGCTGAGGGTATCGTAGTCCAAAAGTTCATCAATTCTGGCCATGATGCGTTCATTTTTGATGAATGTCTCTATTTGGAGGACTTGGACCACATCATGTCATTCCTTTATGAAGGCCTTGAGAAACTCGCTCCGCACTGCGAAATATTCACGACCGCGGCTGTCGAGAACCTGCTTTACCAACCGGTCCGGCCGCCGAAAGTCGCCATCGAAGTCAACAACCAGTCGCGGCTTTTGGATGTGACCTTCAGCACTGATGAAATCAATATCGACGATCTGAAGCAGATGGTCAGACAAATCGCGGCGAACAAGTCGTATCACCGCCTGTCCAACGGCAAAATCGTCAATCTGCGCCAAAAGGAAATCAAGGAGCTGACCGATGCGGTCTTGCAGCTGGACGTGCCTTTGAAGGACCTTAAAGCAGAGATGACTTTGCCGCTCTATAAGGCTTTCGGTGTCGACACCGATGCGGGGATCGTCCATCAGGATGAGGATTTCATGACGCTCATCAATCGGATGGAGAAGCCCGAAAAGATCGACTTCGACTTGCCGGAGGATTTGAAAGCGACTCTGCGCCCTTACCAGGAGACGGGATACAAGTGGCTGAAGGGGCTGGATCACTACGGCTTCGGCGGCATCCTTGCGGACGACATGGGTCTCGGCAAAACGCTGCAGGTCATCAGTTTCATCGCCGGTTCGCTCGGGGAAGGCGACACCAAACCGTATTTGGTCATCTGTCCTTCCAGCGTGCTCTACAATTGGCAAAAGGAATTCAAACAGTTCGCGCCAGGTATCCAAACGCAGCTCATCACCGGGACGAAGAGTGAAAGAAGTGACTGCGTAAACGCTGCAATCGCCGAAAATATTCCGGTCTGGATCACCTCCTATCCGTTGTTGCAGCGTGATGAGGATCTCTATGGAGGGCTGGCTTTCCGGACCGTCATCCTGGATGAAGCCCAGAGTGTCAAGAACGCCACAGCGAAGACGACAAAAGCCGCTTCTGCGCTCACTGCCAACAACAAAATCGCTTTGAGCGGAACGCCGATCGAAAATGCTTTGTCCGAATTGTACACCATTTTCAGCATCGCACAGCCCGGCCTTTTCGGGACGAGAACGGATTTTAAGAAAATGGAACCGGCACAGATCGCCAAAAAAGTAAAACCGTTCATCCTGCGCCGGCTGAAGGCGGATGTACTGAAGGATCTGCCGCCGAAGATCGAATCGATCTCCTACATCGAAATGACCGAAAAACAAAAGACAGCGTACTTGTCCCAGCTGCAGTTGATGCGCCAGGAAACCAAAGCGATGCTGGACGCGGATACGCTGAACGAGAACCGGATCAAAATATTGGCAGGACTGACGCGCCTGCGCCAGATCTGTTGCGATCCGGCCTTGGTCATGGCCGATTACAAAGGCGGTTCGGGCAAACTGGACCGGCTGATGGAGTATCTGGCGGAGTCCAAAGAGAACGGCAGACGCGTTGTCCTGTTCTCCCAGTTCACGCAGATGCTGGCCATCATCCGTGAGAAGCTGGATGCGGCAGGCGAAGCTTATTTTTACCTCGATGGCCAGACCCCGAATCAGGATCGTCTGAGCCTGACGACTCGCTTCAACGAGGGCGAGAAGGATCTTTTCCTGATTTCCCTGAAAGCTGGGGGGACCGGATTGAATTTGACTGGCGGAGATACGGTTATCCTCTACGACTCTTGGTGGAACCCAGCCGTCGAAAGCCAGGCTACCGACCGTGTGCACCGTTTCGGCCAGAAAAAAGTCGTCCAGGTCATCCGTATGATTGCGACCGGCACGATCGAGGAACGCATCAACGAACTGCAGGAACAGAAGCGCGAAATGATCGATTCCGTCATCCAGGCAGGCGGCCAATCGGTCACCTCCTTGACGAAAGAAGAACTGATGCAGTTGCTGGAAATATAGGTTGCGCCTGAACTGAAAACAGATTGAAGGAGAAGGAGAATCTTGATGACGGTTACATCTAATCCCGAAATGGATTTTGAATTATACATGGACACGGCTGTACTGGCCGGGAAAATCATGCTGGAAAGCAATGCGGAAACTTACCGTGTTGAGGAAACAGTGACACGCATCCTGAACAAGACCGGACTGCAGATGACGGATGCCCTGGCTTTGACGACTGGACTTGTGGCCACGCTCGACAATCCGAACATGCACGCGATCACGGTCGTCAAAAGGATTACGGAGCGCACGACGAATCTGAATAGGGTGTCCCGCGTCAATGCCGTTTCGCGGAATTTTGTTGAAGACAAATTGACCATCCAGGAGGCTTATGATGCGCTGCAGAACATCGATGAAATCCAATACAGCGGGCGCCAGAAAAGCTTCGCGCTGATCGGCTTCATCCAGCTTTTCATTTTTCTGATGGGCGGCACCTTCTACGACTTTTTGGCGATGCTTCCGGTCAGCGCCGCAGTTTCGTTTGTACTGCACACCGCGGTCAAATGGAAAATCCGCCCATTCATCCAAAACCTGGTCTCCAGTTTCGTAATTGCTGTGATGACGGCCATTTTGTCCGAGCTGTTGACCTTTCCGATTCAACCGGATACGATCATCATCAGTGCCATCATGCCATTGTTGCCGGGAACGGTATTGACGAACGGCATCCGTGATACTTTCCGCGGGGATTACATGTCGGGAGCTGCAAAAATATTGGAAGCCTTTGTGATCGCGATATTCATTGCGATCGGCATCGGTGCCGGCTTGGTCGTCGGTGGGGAGGTGATCCGGTGACGTTTCTGCAAATTCTTTTGGAAATGGTTGTTGCTTTCGTGGCCGTTTTCTTTATCGCCGTGACTTTGGAAGCACCAAAACGGACTTTGCGTTATGGTGCCATGGCAGGCGGGTTAGGCTGGGGTGTCTACCTTGTCGGACTATTGTTCATGGACATCGTCGCAGCCACTTTTATGGCCAGTCTGTTCATCGCTTGGATTGCGCACTTGTTCGCGCGTTACCTGAAGACGCCGGTGACGATCTATTTTATCCCGGCCTTCATTACCTTGGTTCCCGGAGCAGGCGTTTATCAATCGGTCTATTCCTTCATCAACAAAGAGTATGCATTGGCGCAGCAGCATCTGGTCCTCACGCTGCAGATATCGGGTGCCATCGCGCTGGCGATCTTCATTGTTGACAGCCTTTTCGGGCTCGTGGCCAGGATAAAGGCATCCAAGAAGAACAGTCCGATCAAATAGGTTTTGTGACACAGAGTTGTAAACTGGATTTAACGTTTCCGTATCGCAAACATGATAAACTTGTATCATTCAGAAGGAGGCAACTGCATGTCAGAGAACAATCAAAAACCGACCAGACAAGAATTACACCGAAATCATAAACGCAATAACCTGCTTGTCGTTGTAGGAATCATCGCAGCCGCATTTTTGGGGCTCGTGCTGCTCTATAACATTTTTTACGGGAATGATGAAACACCATCCATAGCGGCCAATAATCAAACGAATTCACAAAACATGATCATCACCGAATCGGCTGATTCCAGCGAAACATCCTCTTCGGCTGGAGCATCTTCGGAAAAAGAGAATAAAGAGGAAAAAGATGAAAAAGAGAAAGAAGAAACCGAAACGGAAACAAAAGAAGTGCCGTCAACCGATGAGAACGTCGCAAAAGCATACACCGGCGATTGGGAACCGATCGGCACGTCCCAAACCGGTGAGCACAGCGCTACCGATTACACCGACGGATCTGCTGACCGCATCGAAATTAAGCAAGCTGTTGCCGTTGCAACGGGCATCAGCGCCGATAATATGATTGAATGGTGGATCGGCAATGCCGGCGACCAGCAAGTCACTGCCACAGTCTCGGATACACAGAAAGAGAAAATCGCGCGCGTCCAACTCAAATGGGTCGACGGCGAAGGCTGGCAAGTTACGCTTGTGGAAGAGCTGAACGAAATACCGAACAATTGATCAACACACGAAGGCGCTCTTTTTTACAGGGCGTCTTTTTTGGTGTTGCTTATTTGGAAATGATTCTGTACGAAATGTTCGTTTTGGGGTAAACTGTTTCTAAATAGGAAACAGTTGAGGGGTGTCAAAAAATGGAAGAAGAGAAAAAACCTTACGGAACAGTTTTGCTGAAAGCCGCTAAGATCATCGATCATCTATCAAACAGCAAAGAAGCCCAGAGCCTAGCCGCCATTGCAGCCAACACGAGTCTATCCAGTCCGACGGCATTGAAAATTCTGGACACATTGCTTTTGATCGGATACGTGGAAAAAGATGAGCAGACGAAGCGTTTTACCTTGGGCAGCGCGCTGATCCGCCATGCGAATAACCGGCTGGCGAAGCTGGACATCATCAAAATCACCGATCCTTATCTGCGGAATCTGCAGGCCGGGCTGGATGAAACGGTTCACTTAGGTATCCTGGACAAGGATGAGGTCCTCTACGTCAACAAGTTGGAGACACAGAAAGCGATCGCGAACATCAATTCCCGGATCGGCAACACCAACCATCTCTACAGTTCGGCCATGGGCAAGGCGATGCTGGCTATGTTCAGTGAAGAGGAGTTGGAGGCCTATCTGGGGCGAGTCGAACTGATTGCGGACACGCCGAACACCATAACGGATCGCGCTGTTTTGAAAGAGGAAATCAGGAACGTTAGGATGGCCGGTTTTGCGACCGATGATGAAGAAAACGATCTGGATGTCATCTGCATCGGGGCTGCGCTTGTGGTCGATAACAAACTCTATGGCGCGTTCAGTGTCAGCACACCGAAATACCGTTTCGATCGCGAGAAGACCATCGCGAAAGTGCTGGAAACGAAAAAGAACCTGCTGGCCGAATTGAGCAAGACAAAAACTTTTGGCTGACAATTGAAGAAGGACGGAGCTGTCTCAAGCGAGGCAGTTTTTTTGGTTTAGGATGGTATGATTTTTGATTTGGTGTTCGCGTTTGTAGGTGACGGTCTGCAGTTCGAATGTCAATAAAATAGAAATTCGCTCACATAGGTGTTGAAATAACCAAAAGGAAACCGTATAATGAAACCAAAGTATTTCCTAAAAGAAAACAGTATTTCCTATATGGAAACTACGCGGGTTTTATGTCCTGCATTTCAGGTCGGTTGCATCATACCGGAAAGAAGAATGTAACCGCGTTCATGAAAACTAATAATATAATCGGGAGCGTGCGAAAAGATGAGTAAAATTTTGACATTGGGTGAAATCATGTTGCGCCTATCTACAGATCCAGGAACATTGATGACCTATTCCACAAATTTCACAGGGCATTACGGCGGCGGGGAAGCGAACGTCGGCATCAGTCTGGCGAATTTCGGGCATGAAGTGGCTTTCGCAAGCAAAGTGCCGGCCAATCCGCTTGGTGTTGCGGTCCGCAAGCATCTGAAGAGTTACGGAATCTGTACGGCCTTGCTGAAAAAGGGCGGCGAACGCCTCGGTACCTATTATTTGGAAAGCGGCGTAGGGGAACGTGCGGCTTCCGTCGTCTACGACCGTGCCCATTCAAGTTTTTCCAGCATGGAAGCTTTGGAATGGGATTTCGATGAGCTGTTCGAGGATGTCAACCTGTTCCATATTTCCGGCGTGACGGCTGCGCTCACCAAAAATTGGGCAGTGTGGTCGGTCGAGTTGGTGCGTGAAGCGAATAGACGCGGCATTAAAGTCAGTTTCGACATCAATTACCGTGCCAAACTATGGACGCAGGCCGAATGCGGGGCTTTCCTGGAGCAGGTCTTACCGTTGACCGACTATCTTTCCGCGGGTAAATTGGATGCTTTGTATCTGATGGGGATTCCGGAAAATACGAGCGAGCAGGAAGATGTGACGTATTATTATGAGAAGATGGCGGAAAAATATCCGAACATCAAAGTCTTCTACTCCACTATCCGTCAGGTCCATTCCGCCAGCCACAATGTACTCCAAGGGACGATGTGGCGTAACGGGGAAACCACTTTTTCGAACGTGCACACGATCACACCGATCGTTGACCGGGTCGGCGGCGGTGATGCATATGCGGCAGGGATTCTGCACGGGATTCTTTCCGGATATACAGCCGAGCATACCGTCGATTTCGCGATTGCTGCATCCAGCATGAAACACACGATCCACGGAGACTGCAACCAGTTTTCCGCGGAAGAAGTGGAAGACTTCAAGAATTCGGAGTCTGGTGCGATCAAAAGATAAAAAAATGGATATCAAAAAGGCAAGCGTTCGGGTCAAAAAACCGGATGCTTGCCTTTTGTCTTTTTCTTTCGGCTACATAGTAGGGCTGCTTTCGAAATCAGATGAATTCGCTGTCGTATTGCAGCTCCATCTGCTTCATTTCATGGTAGCTCACTTGGTCGAGCGTCATGGAAGCCAACAACAGATTGAAGTCATCGCGGGCTTCCGGATCTGAGGCAGCCCATATGAGTGTATGCGCCGCCTCATCCTCGCCGAGGTCCTCCGAAAAATCGACCATGCTGTCGCGCCATTTGATGTATGCTTCGTATTGTCCAGGTTTCATTTTGTATCCCCCATTGTTTTTATTTGATGATATAGATCATTTCGATTTCGCGTTTTTCGAGATCCGTGCCGCGCTTCATGAATCCAGCGTTTTCAAGTGCCCCGCGCCCCCATTGGTTGCCGATCTGGACGGATGCCTGCAGCAGCGAGCAGCTGAATTGCGTTTCAATCCATTTTGCGATTTCCCGGAGGCTTTCGGAACCAAAACTTTTGGATTGGAAAGGGTGGCCGATCATAATCTGTTCGAGCGTCATGATAGCAGCCTTTTGCTCTTTTTTGACGAATGCCAAGCCGATCATTTCTTCATCCGCATACAGGGCAATCGGGAACATTTTTTGCGGTTCGACATAGGCCAGCGCAATCATTTCCGCATTCGGCCGGACGTATTTGCGCTGCCAATCATCGACTGATAATGCAAGCGCGGCTTCGATATTATCTATTGAAAGGTTCCGTATCTGTATCATATTTGACACCTCTTTCTTTTTGAACTCGTAGTTATCATTTTAGACGACATCAGAAAGATGCGCAACTTACGTGTGATCATCGAACCTAAAAATCATAAAAAAACAGACATCGCAAGGACATCTGTTCAGATCAGGCATATATTCAATTTGGCACGAAGTTCATCTGTCAAACCTTTCCCGACGCTTGGTGGACTTGATGAAAAGCTGCTTCAGGGCAACACTGTCGTCGTTCTTGATAGCCGCTTTGATCAAGTCAAGCTGGTCCTCGAAGGTCTGGATGCTCTTCAGCAAATACTCTTTGTTCTCAAGAAAAAGTTCACTCCACAGTTCTTCGTTGATTTTAGCGATCCGAGTCAACTCGCGGTAACTATCACCAGTGAATTTCTCCGTTTCGCGGCCTTCGACATCGCTGTTGACCAAAGCTACGGCGATCGCGTGCGGCAATTGGCTGGTGAAAGCAATCATTTCATCATGGTAATCGGCAGAGATACGCGTGACCCTCCCGAAGCCCATCTCCATGATCAAAGCTTCCATGAAAGCAAGGTTCTCCTCTTTGTTGGAAGGGAGCGGTGTCAAGATGTAATTCGCATTTTTGTAGACGGAACTACTGGCGAAATCGATGCCTTTTTTTTCACGTCCGGCCATCGGATGACCGAAGACAAAGTCGATTGAGTCAGGTAAAACCGACAGGATATCTTCGATGAAGAACTTTTTGACACCCGTCGCATCCGTTAGAATCGAGCCCGGCTTGAAGTACTGCTTATGGGTAACGATGAAGTCGTGCACCAGACGGGGATAGAGCGAAAAAATCACCAAATCCGATTGCGGTAGGATGTCTTTGCCATCCTGATAGCCCTCCTTGATGAGTCGCTGCGCTTTGGCCTTGTCCAGCGTCGCTTGGTCGATGTCGACCCCGTAAAGATTGCGGTAGCCGGCATCGTGAAGGGCCATCGCGAAAGATCCGCCGATTACGCCCAGACCGACGATCGTGATGTTTAGTTCCTTATTGAGGGTTGTCATGGGCTGATCCTTCCTTTCCTGCTCCAAAGTGGCACGCAACAATTTCAGCGGCGATCTCTTCCAACGGTTTGTCGTTCTTGACGACGAAATCCGCAGCGTCTTGATACAAGGCCTCGCGTTCGGCCTTCAGCGCATGGAGCCTTTCCAGGCCGTCCTTTAAGAGTGGACGATGAGAAACTTCGATGTCATGCGTGATGTCTTCGACTGCGCGGTCGATATAATAGACTGTTCCGCTCTTTTTCAAAGCCACGATATTTTCACTGCGTTTGACGACACCGCCGCCTGTGCTCACGATCGTATCTTCGGAATCGGCAATTTCCTTATAGGCATCCGATTCGATATTACGGAAATAGTCCTCTCCAATCTGGAAGAGGTCGGTGATGCTCTCACCGGTCTTCTCCTCAATGAAGGCATCCGAGTCGATGAAACGGAAACCGGTTATATTGCTTAATAATTTACCTAAAGTCGTCTTGCCTGCACCAGGCATTCCGATCAGGATGATATTTTTTCCCAAATCCTTCACCTATTCCCGTTATTGTGTGATTTTGTCATAGATTTCTTGGTTCACTGCAAGTTCGAAAGGCCGTTCCAGCCAGATTTCCTGGGATTTGATTCCCTGGTGCACCAACATTTCCAATCCATTGCAGGTCTTCAGGCCGGCTGTTTTTGCCAAACGGAGGAATTCGGTTTCCTGTGGGTTGTAGATCAGATCTACTGCCGCACTGAAATGACAGATCACTTCCAATGGTACCGCACTGATGCCGATTTTGTCAGGGAACATGCCGAGCGGTGTCGTGTTGATGATCAGATCGCCTGAGATGTCCGTTATCTCATCATAACTCATCAAGGAGATGCGCGGATCGTCCGGAATATCGGTGAGAGCGCCTTTTTTCCGTGAAACGATGATAATGTTATTGATGCCATTATCCAATAAGTATAGAACGACAGCTTTTGCCGAACCTCCGAAACCCAATACCATTGCCGTCTGGTTTTCGACTGCGATGCTGTGCGAAGCCAACATAGTTCCGAATCCATAATAATCGGTATTAGCACCGTACAGTTTACCTTCTTTTACCTTGATCGTGTTGACAGCACCGATGCGCGTCGCTTCGGGGGTAATCTCATCCAAGTAAGGCATCACCGTCTGTTTGTAGGGAATCGTCACGTTGACTCCGACGAACTGAAGCACGCGGATTCCTTCTATCGCTGCTTCGAGTTCGATAGGGGATAATTCAATATGTTTATAACCGGCATTCATTCCGATCAGATCAAAAAAAGTCGAATGGATCCTTTCTGAATAGCTGTGGCTCAAATGTTCGCCGAATAGTCCGAAAAATTGCATCAGGTTTCACTCCTTTTAGGAAAGTGTAGATTATCGCCATCTAAATTTCAATACCAAGATTAAATTAAAAAAAAATTAAAAAACTCTTGCAATGATTAGAGCGTTTGTTATAATGATGGAAATCAGTCGTTTTCATTATGAGTTCAGCTGGTTAAATGATACACAAGAGAAGAGGTCATCCGATGGGTTCCACGCATGCTATCAATCTTTTACAAACAAACTTTTACTTTACATACTTTACATTCTGGGGCTTCTATTTTAGCGCTGGATATTTTGTTTGGAAAAAATTGCATAGAGCGAATATGAGAAACATCAGGGGATGCGGAAAATAGTTTGCAGGACGAATCGTCAGGCAACAGCATTTTTGGATAACGAAGCTTAACGCGGTGCTCATATCATATGGGTACCGCTTTTTATTTTTTTAAAGCAAAAACATACTAGGAGGAACAAGACATGATCATCATTTTGAAGAAAACGGCCAAAAAAGAGGAAATCGACGAACTGACAAAACGCTTAACAGACAAAGGGGTCATCGTGAGTCCGGTAGTCGGCGAAACAATGACGATATTGGGTTTGGTAGGGGACACTTCGAAAGTATCGATGGACACCATCCAGCAACATCATATCGTCGAACGCGTGTTGAAAGTTCAAGAGCCTTACAAAAAAGCAAACCGTAAATTCCATCCGGACGATACAGTCGTCGAAATTGACGAACAGCGTATCGGTAATGGATACTTTGGAGTGATCGCAGGGCCTTGTTCCGTTGAAGGTGAAGAACAAATCATCAGCATCGCGCAACGCGCAAAAGCAGCAGGTGCTAACTTCCTCCGCGGTGGAGCCTTCAAGCCGCGCACATCCCCATACAGCTTCCAAGGATTGGAATTGGAAGGCTTGCGTTTGTTGAAATTGGCTAAGGAAGCGACTGGCTTGCCGATCGTTACCGAATTGATGTCCACGAAATTCGTTGATGAATTCGAAGCGGATGTCGACCTTATCCAAATCGGGGCCCGCAACATGCAGAATTTCGATCTGTTGAAGGAAGTCGGCAAAACAAAGACGCCTGTCCTGTTGAAGCGCGGTCTGTCCGCAACTTACGAAGAATGGTTGATGTCTGCTGAATACATCATGTCCGAAGGGAACGAAAACGTCATCCTTTGCGAACGCGGCATCCGCACATTTGAAACGGAAACACGCAATACCTTGGATATCCAAGCCGTTCCGGTCATCCAGAAATTATCCCACTTGCCGATCGTCATCGATCCAAGCCACGCGGGCGGCTCTGCTTACCTCGTGCCATCCATGTCCAAATCGGCGGTCATGTCCGGCGCGAACGGCCTGATGGTCGAAATCCATCACGATCCTGAGAACGCATGGAGTGATGGCCAACAGTGTCTGAACCCGAATGAGTTCGATGAGTTGATGGCTGTCGTAAAACAGTTGATTGCCATTGAAGGAAAGCATTTGGATGCGGTAAAATAAAGGAAACACTTTCGGCGCATTTCAATGCGTTGGCTAGCTTCACGGGTAAGCCTGGAAAGAACCCGTTCCGTTTTTCTTTTAACCTAATCTGAATAAGGAGTGATTCAATGGCTGAATTACATGTAGGACTCGGCAAAAGCAGCTATACGATCTTGATTGAGAATGGCTTGCGTCACCGTCTTCCGCAAGAAATCAAGAAGATATACAGCGGTAAGAAGATTGCCGTCATCACGGATCACAACGTCAATGCGCATTACGGAGCACAGTTGGAAGAAGGGCTTCAAGCTGCCGGTTACGAGACGCTTGTGGTTGTCTTGCCAGCTGGTGAGCAGACGAAGGACTTTCAGATGCTGCCGCAGATTTATGACCAATTATTGGATTTTCAACTGAATCGGAGTGAACTGATTATTGCCTTGGGTGGCGGCGTCATCGGGGATCTTGCGGGATTTGCAGCTGCAAGTTTCCTGCGCGGTGTCCCATTCATCCAGATTCCGACTTCCTTATTGGCTCAAGTGGACAGCAGCATCGGAGGCAAGGTCGGCGTAGACTTGGCAAGAGGTAAGAATCTGGTCGGAGCTTTCTATCAACCGAAGAAAGTATTCATCGATCCGGAAATGCTGAACACGTTGTCGGATCACTTTTTCCGTGACGGTCTAGGCGAAGTCATCAAGTACGGCTGCATCAAGGACGCTGAATTCTTCAGTTTCTTGCAGACACTGCATACCCGTGAAGAGTTGATGGCGCACATCGAAAAAATCCTCTACACGTGCTGCGACATCAAGCGCAGAGTCGTGGAAGAGGACGAAAAGGATACCGGCGAACGGATGCTGCTGAACTTTGGCCACACAATTGCCCATGCTTTGGAAACGTACACCCATTATTCGAAATACTCGCACGGAGAAGCGGTCGCGATCGGCATGGTCGCCATCACACGTCTTTCCGAGAAAAAAGGCTTCACCAAACCGGGAACGGCAGCTGCCATCAAAGCATTGGCGAAACAAGTCGGATTGCCTACGGAGCTCAACATAGGGGAATTCGACTTGGACAGCTTGTTGGCGATCATGACATTGGACAAAAAGAATTTGGACAACCATCTGAAAGTGATCCTGTTGAAGGAAATCGGAAACAGCTACGTACAGAACGAAACCATCGCCTTCTTTGATGGTCTGGAGAACATGTAGAACGAATACTATAGAAGAAACAGCAGAAATAAAATCGAAACAACAGGAGGATTACCATGGATTTGACGATACAGCCACATAAGCTATCGGGAACAGTGACTGTCCCGCCTTCAAAGAGTTTGGCGCACCGAGCTGTCATCTGTGCCGCACTTTCCGACGGCACCTGCAAAATCGACAACATCGCGCTTTCGGATGACATCATCGCAACTATAGAGGCCATGAAGGCATTCGGGGCAATCATTGAGCAGGAAGGCAGCGCCTTGACGATCACCGGCGCGGGCCAATACGTCACAGAAGCAAAAGTTGCTGAGAGCGCAACGACCGCTGAGCACCTGATCGACTGCAATGAATCCGGTTCGACGCTGCGTTTTGTTGTGCCGATTTCGACACTTTTCCAAGGCGCGAGCCGCTTCGTCGGCAGAGGGAATCTGGGCAAACGTCCATTGACGATCTTCTACGATATTTTCGAGGAACAAGGTATCACTTACAAACCGACTGAAGGCGAACTTGATTTGGTAGTGGACGGCAACCTGAAACCGGGTCATTTCTCATTTCCTGGGAATGTCAGCTCACAATTCATAACGGGTCTCTTGTTCACCTTACCGTTGTTGGATGGAGACTCGGTCATCAAAATCACGACGCCGCTTGAATCAATCGGCTATATCGATTTAACGCTGGAGGTCATGAGTGCTTTCGGTGTGACCATCGAAAACGTTGGCCATCAACTCTTCCGGATTTCGGGAGGACAGTCCTACAAAGCGACGGATTACCGCGTCGAAGGGGATTATTCCCAAGCGGCCTTCTTCCTTTGCGCTGATGCATTGGGCAACGACTTGTTGGTGGACGATCTCTCGATGGATTCGCTGCAGGGCGATCGCGCTGTCGTCTCCATTCTGGAAGCGATGGGCGTTTCTTTCGAAAAGCAAAGCAATGGCCTGATCGGCACCGCGACAAATGGGCTGCACGGTACGCTGATCGATGCGTCGCAATGCCCCGACATCATTCCGGTCGTCGCGTTGACAGCATGTCTGAGCGAAGGCAAAACGGAAATCATCAATGCCGGCAGACTGCGCATCAAAGAATGTGATCGTCTGCAAGCAACAGCCAGCGAATTGAAGAAACTGGGCGCTGACATCGAAGAGTTGCCGGAAGGCCTGCTGATCCATGGCGTTAAATCGCTGAAGGGCAAAGAGACGGTCTGGAGCTACAAAGACCATCGCATCGCCATGATGTTGGCGATCGCTGCGACAGTGTGCGAACAGCCGATCACGATCACGGATGCCGAGTGCGTTTCAAAATCGTATCCGGATTTTTGGGAAGACTATAAAGCAATAGGAGGCAAGATACAATGAGTGGTGTATTTGGGAATAAATTAAAGGTATCCATTTTCGGAGAATCACATGGGTCCGCAATCGGTGTCACCATCGACGGTCTGCCGCCAGGCCATGAAATAGATATGGATAAAGTTCTGGAAGAAATGAAACGGAGAGCGCCAGGCCAAGGAGCTTTGACGACGCCAAGGAAAGAAAAAGATCAGCCTGAAATCTTGAGCGGTTACTTCAACGACATGACGACAGGTAGCCCGCTTGCGGCGATCATCCGCAACAGCGATACGCGCTCCAAGGACTACAGCCAGATGAAGAAGTTGATGCGTCCCGGACAGGCCGACTATCCAGGATATGTCCGTTACGACGGCTTCAATGATTACCGCGGCAGCGGCCATTTCTCGGGCCGAATCACGGCACCGTTAGTATTTGCTGGTGCGATTGCGAAGCAATTGCTTGAAAAACAAGGCATCACCATCGGCGGCCACGTCAAGAGCGTTGCCAAAATCCAGGACGACAGCTTCCTTAATACGGAAGTCACACCTGAAATGCTGAAGAGCTTTGCCGGTAAAGAACTGCCTTTATTGAACGAGTCGCTTGAAGAAGAGATGCGTAATCTGATCCGCGAAGCGAAAGCCAGCGGCGATTCCGTCGGCGGTACTGCGGAAATCTGCGTATTGGGCATCCCAGCCGGAGTCGGCAACCCATTCTTTGATTCCGTTGAGTCCGTTCTGGCGCACATTCTATTCTCCGTGCCTGCCATCAAAGGATTGGAGTTCGGAAGCGGCTTCGGTATCGCAGAGATGCTGGGATCGGAAGCGAATGATTCCTACTACTATGACGGCGATCAGATCAAGACCCGTACGAACCATAACGGTGGTATTTTGGGGGGCATCACGGACGGCATGCCGATCATCTACAAAGTTGCCATCAAGCCGCCAGCATCCATCACAAAGGTGCAGCAAACCATCAATATCGAAGACAAAACGGCTGCTGAATTATCGGTTGAGGGCAGACACGATCCAATCATCGTACCGCGCGCCATCCCTGTATTGGAGGCCGTGACGGCGATCGCAATCCTGGATCTGCTGTTGGATTCAAAATTCTACAAATACGACTAGGATGAACGGAGTGGAAGGCGAGTATGACGGATTTAGAAGACTATCGTAAAGAGTTGGATGCTCTTGACCGGGAGCTAGTGGCGCTGTTCGAGAAACGGATGCAGCTTTCCCAGGCTATCGGTAATTACAAGCGGGCCCACGATTTGCCCATTTTTGATGAAAGCCGGGAGCAGCGTGTAGTGGAACAGAATCTTACCCATCTGAAGAGTGAGGAGTTTGCGGTGCAGACCCATCATTTCCTGGATACGATCATGGATCTTTCGAAGGAGGTCCAGAAGGATATCCGGGCAGCCGCGAACGATTATGAGCAGATTTTTGCAATCCACGAACCAAAGCAGCAGGCGCAGATCGGTTATTTCGGGGAAACGGGATCCTTCTGCGAAGAAGCGATGCTGGCTTATTTTAAAGAAGCGCCTGTGGATCCGAAAAACTACCATACCTTCGAATCATTATTTATAGGTATCCAGAACGGAGAAATCGATTATGGTGTTCTGCCTGTGGAAAATTCCTCTACTGGTGCGATTTCACAAGTGCTCGACCTGTTGTACAAATATGGACTTTCCATAGTGGGCGAGCAATACGTCAAAATCGAACAGCATCTGATCGGCCTGGAAGAGACCAGCCTTGATCAGATAGAGGAAGTCTATTCGCACCCACAAGGCTTCCAGCAATCAACCGATTATTTCAAGGACCATGAACAGTGGCGTCAGATTCCATTCCACAGCACATCCGACAGCGCCAAAATGGTGAAGGATTCCGGCGATGTGCACAAGGGTGCCATCGCCAGCAGAAGAGCCGCAGCGATCCACGGGCTCTCCATTTTGGCGGAGAGCATCCAGAATCAAAGTGAAAATACAACGCGCTTCATCATCGTCGGCAAAGATCTTGAGTCGAATCCGCGCTGCAATAAAGTCAGTGTAGTATTTTCCTTGGACAATCAGGCCGGCACGCTTTTCAAGCTGCTGCGTCATTTCGCGAGGTATCATATCAATCTGATCAAAATCGAATCCCGCCCGGTCGAAGGGGAAAAGTGGGAATACCTGCTGTACCTGGATTTTGAAGGCAACATCTCCGATGAAAACGTCCACGAAGCCCTGCGCTTCATCCATCGAAGCAGCGTCTATTTCCGTTTATTGGGCTGCTACATCGCCGCAACGGAAAATAAATAAGAAAAGCCAGCAATACCTGCCTTGTGCGGTGCGTTGCTGGCTTTTTGTTTTTCGAATCTTGCAGTCCAGATCAAAAATGGGTACTATTAAGAAGAGAAAGCGTTAGGGAAGGGTGAGTTTATTGAAAGCAGCAGAGAGACGGAATGAAATCATCAAATTATTGGAAGCCAGCGATCAACCGGTGAACGCCACCCAACTGGCTGAAAGATTATCGGTCAGCCGTCAGGTCATCGTGGGGGATATCGCATTGATCCGTGCCAAAGGGATTGAAATCCTGGCAACACCGCGAGGCTATCTATCCGCGAGTGCCTTTACAGGTGAAGGCAGCCTGTTCACGGGGAAAATTGCCTGTCAGCATTCGCAATCCGATACAGTCACTGAACTGAACATTATCGTAGACAACGGTGGCGAGGTCGTTGACGTTCAAGTCGAGCATCCTGTCTATGGCACATTGACAGGAGAACTGCATATTCGATCGCGCCACGATGTCATCGATTTTATGAAAAGAATTGCCTCAAACGAAGCGGCGATGCTGTCTTCGCTGACAGGTGGCGTGCATCTGCATACACTTGCTTGTAACGATGAAGAAACCTTCCTGCGCATCAAAATGGAACTGCAGGAAGCGGGAATCCTGTATTCCGGGTAAGCTACCTGAGAATAAGCTTGACAACTCCTGAAAAGATTATATAATATATTACAACTGTCAAGACAGTTGTAAACATCTTTGGAGGGATTGGCCGAATGAATACACGTACACAAACGAAACACATTACGATAGCTGCTCTACTGATTGCGATAGGGATTCTGATACCGATGATTTCCCCTTTGAAAATTATTCTGGAACCGGCATCCTTCACCTTGGCTAGCCATGTGGCAACGATGATTGCTATGTTCCTCTCGCCAGGCATTGCGGTTGCGGTTGCCTTCGGAACAGCTGTCGGCTTCATGTTAGGAGGCTTTCCGTTGGTCGTAGTTCTGCGTGCGGCAACGCATATGATCTTTTCTTATGTCGGCGCAAAATATATCCAAGAGCATCCGGAAATGGCTCATGACATCAAAAAATCATTGCTGTTCAGCTTCGTTCTTGGTGTATTGCATGCTGGCTGTGAGGTCATTGTCGTAAGCCTGTTCTACTTTGCAGGAAACCTTACGGAAGCGTACTATGATAAAGGTCTGATTTCTTCCGTCATGCTGTTGGTAGGCGTAGGAACCGTCATCCACAGCATGGTCGATTACTGGTTGGCCCAAGTCGTCTGGAAAACAGTCGGGAAAAAAGCCCTGCCTGTACGTTCGGTGTAGATCGGAAAATGAATGAAATAAAAAGGACGCATCCGGCTTCAAGTACCGGATGCGTCCTTTTATTATTGGGGTGTCTGAAGAGTACAACAGCTGCCGCCATGGCTGTCGGGCATTCTGAGCATGATTCATCGCGAACAGCCGAGAAAGCAGCCATCTGTCGACTGTTCCGTGTCCACAGCCAGCCAGATAACCGACAGCCAATCATTCAGCCTCCCTGATGCGTGCCATGCAAGCTTTAGCAAACCTTAACCATTCGCAAGCAAAAATTCGCATAAGTTGGGATCATAGATGAAAATTTCGCCAGTCTCTATGATATAGTGCCAACCGCTTATCTGTAGCTTGTCGGCCTCCATCCTTTCGGCGATGTAAGGATGGCTAATCAAATGTTTCAGCTGCTCCAAGACATTCCCTTGTTCCATCATCCAGGCACGCGCCTCGGGTTCGGATTCCGGAATTTCTTTCAGTACACGATCGCGGACGGGGTGAATGAGTTCCAGCCACTTGCGCGTATGCGGCAAATCATCCAGTTTACCCTCGGGATACAGGCAAGCAGCACAGCCGCCGCAGTTCGAATGGCCGCAGATGATGATATTCTCAACGCCAAGTGCGAGCACAGCGTACTCGATGGCGGATGTCGTCGCCAAATATTCCGAAGAGACCCGGTAAGGCGGAGCGATGTTGGCGATGTTGCGGATGATGAACAATTCGCCTGGCAACGTTCCGGTAATCATGTTCGGATCGATGCGTGAATCGGAACAGGAAATGAAGAGGGTATGAGGTTTTTGGGAACTTTTTAATCCTTTGAACAACTCACGATGAGATTCAAAATCCCTCCTCCTGAAATTGACGATACCTTTTAATAACTTATCCAAGCTCATACCTTCTTTCTGAAATAATTATCCGAACAACACTTGTGCGAATTGCACGATGATCGGGATGGTGAATAAGGACAATAAAGTGGTCAATACTACGAGACGCGCTCCATATTCGTAGTCGCCGCCGAACAGCCGGCCAAGAATGGCGGTATTCGTTGCAGCCGGTGCACAGGAAGCGATAGTCAGGACGATTTCCACCATATAGTCATCGATTGGCAGCAAATAAATGATGCCAATCGAGATGAGGGCGGTGACGATCAAACGGAGGAAAGTAGTCCAATACGCTTTCGGGAACGCCAATAATTCCGAAAAATTACTGTTGGCGATGTAGCTACCAAGAATGATCATGGCCAGTGGTGTATTCAACGCTGCCAAGCTGTCGACTGACTTCCAGAGAAACTCAGGTACCGGCAGGCGACTAATGTAGATGCACAAACCGATGGCAGCCCCGATCATGCCGGGATTAAGGATGGTTTGCCGCAGCGTCATCGCTTTTTTGTCGCCGGATATCAGATATTGGCCATAAGTCCACTGGGTGACGTTGTTTGCCATGATGTAGCCGGACATGAAAAAGACGCCCTCATAGCCCACCGTCGCGAGTACCAATGGTATACCGACGAAGCCAGCATTCGGGAAAATTGTGGCATATTTATCGATGCGATCCTCTTTTTTCAGCAGCACATGGGCAATGGCTGCGCGGATGGAAATCGTCAGAAAAGCCGCTAAAGTCGCCCATAACAACAGCTTCAACCGCTTTGCGTCAAAATCGGCGTTAAACGAGGTGATCATAGTCGCAGGCATCACAAACAGGGAAAGAATGGTCGATATCTGACGCGTACCCTCGCTGTTGATGACATTTGATCGGATCAGAAGAAAACCAAAGAACATGATGCTGAACATGGTCAGCAATTGTTGAAAAACGATGCTTATCAAAGTGGTGCGGCACTCCTTTCGTCTACGAGAACTTAGGTTCAGTCTTTTTTCTTTTCCTAACATGATAACACACCACGTGATATAATTTTAAGGAAAATCTCATAAATGTCTAGTATAATGTACTGGTATGCATCGTAAAACAAACAACAGCGAGTTGAGCTGAGGAATGGAGAAATATAAATGGCTAAAGTAGAGAGTTTTGAATTGGACCACGATTTGGTGAAGGCTCCGTATGTCCGCCAAGCAGGCTATGAAGTGCACCAAACGGGAGCGATCGTCACAAAATTCGATCTGCGTTTTGTGCAACCCAACCAGGATGCTTTACCGACAGGGGCTCTGCACACCTTGGAACACCTTTTGGCGATCAATATCCGTGATTATGTGGATGGCGTCATCGATTTGTCACCGATGGGTTGCCGTACCGGGTTTTACATGATCTGTTGGGGTGAACATACTCCGGAAGAAATCGCTTCTGCTTTGGAAAAAGTGCTGCAGATTGTATTGGAAACGACAGTCGTTCCGGCAACGACCGCAAAGGAATGCGGAAATTACCGCGATCATTCCTTGTTCGGCGCACAAGAATACGCGAAGCAAGTGTTGGCAGCCGGTATCAGCCGCGACCCTTTCACGCGCACAGTCTAGATAACGAGAAAGGAGAATCTGCAATGACTAAAGAATTGATCGTAAGAACAGGACCGCAAGAATACGAATGCAGAGAGGGTGTTCTGTCGACTTTACCGAAACGTTTGGAAGAACGCTTCGTAAAAAATATTTTGATTGTGCATGGAGCCGTATCTTGGCAAAAAGCCCGCCCGTACCTTGAAGCTCTCTACAAAACTGACTTTTCGATTTCTGAAGTGGCTTTTTCGGGAGAATGCAGTTATGAAGAAGTCGATCGCATTGTCCGCTTGGCTTCACAAAACGATTGCGATGCAATCATCGGTGTCGGTGGCGGAAAAATCATGGATGCCGTGAAATACGCTGCCGCGAAAGCGGGTTGCATCCTGAGTGTGATGATTCCCACATTGGCGAGCAATTGCGCGCCTTGGACGCCGTTGAGTGTCATGTACACTGAGGAAGGCGTATTTATCCGCTATGATTTCCTGCAGCAACAAGCTTCGCTTTTGTTGTTGGAACCGCGCTTGATCATCGATTCGCCGAAGGATTTCTTTGTGGCCGGATTGGCGGATACGCTGGCCAAATGGTACGAATCGGATGAAATCCTTTCGCTGCCTGAGAATGCGCAGCAGCCGATGCTGATGATGGCGCGCCAAGCAGCTTCTATCTGCAGACAAAGCATTTTGGATCACGCTGAATTGGCGATCGCGAGCCTGGAAGCAGGCGAAGTGACGGAAGCTTTTGTGAAACTGACGGAAGTGATCACTTCCATAAGCGGAATGGTCGGGGGGATGGGTGACGCTTTTGCGCGTACGACAATCGCCCATGAAATCCACGATGCCATCACTAATTTCCCCGAATCGCATCATTTCCTGCACGGCCATAAAGTAGCCTATGGCATCATGGTGCAATTGGCTTATGAGAAGAAATGGGCGGAAATCGACAATCTTATCCCGTTCTATGAACATCTAGATATTCCGAAGAGCCTTTCTGATCTGCATTTGGACAGACTGGATGCAGAAGACATCATGGAAATCGCCCGTCTGTCGACCAAACCTGAAGCACCGGTGCACGGCCTGCCGTATGAAGTCACTGCCGTTTTGATGGCGGAAGCAATTCAAGCACTTGATAAGTACATGGCGAATTTGCCGAAACTTTGATCCAAGCGCTCAGTATTCGAACGTCCACTGTTCTAACCGGGTTGCTGGTCTTTTCGATTTGGCAAATTCTGAAATAATCGGTATACTGTAAACACGAACATTTACCGTCAGAAAAATACCCATATATGATAAGCGAGGGAACGTCGATGAACAGTGAAGAATTAGTGTCCAGAGCAAGAGTCGCCATGCAGCATGCATACAGCCCTTATTCGCATTTTCCGGTAGGGGCGGCAGTCCTCTACAAGGACGGGGCAGTGATTGAAGGCGTAAATGTGGAAAATGTTTCCTTCGGCGCCACCAACTGCGCAGAACGGACTGCCTTATTCACAGGTGTGACACGAGGCTACCGTAAAGAGGATGTAGCTGCCATCGCCATAGCGGGCGACACAGATACATTCCTCCCGCCCTGCAGCATCTGCCGACAGGTGATGGTGGAGTTGTGCGGCTATGAAACACCAGTCTATCTATCCAACAAGCACGGGAAAATCAAGGATCTGACGATCAAAGAACTGGTTCCGTATGCCTTTACAGAATTAAATATGTAAAAACAACTGCTGCCCACCAGTCCAAGGTGGGCAGCAGTTGTTTTGTTTTGGAGCGGATGCGTCGTTTTGTGATCCTACATTTTCAGAAACAGCAAGTAGGCGAACGTCATCACCAGCAGCAAATGAGCGCTGATGCCGCCGAGGCAAAGGTAAAGGGTATCCCGTTTGGTTTCATTGATTGTTTGGTACAGGCTTGCGATGAATGTCACCAGATAGCTGGATAGATGAACCAAAAACAGTAAAAGCACCGGTATCGCCATCAAAATTGGGGCAATCAGGCTAATCACAAACGCAGCGCTTAACAGCAACAAGCCAAAAGCGTTCATTCCCGCATATTGCGTCATCCAGTTGTGTAAGGCATGACGTCTGTGCAAAAAGAATGTTTTGATCAGATACGCCAATAGGGGATAGAGATAATAGAATGTCAGGAACAGCAGGAAATTCTTCATGAACCAAACAACTGGTTCGATTTGAAAAGTGACGGACGGCAACAAGGAAATCTGCGAAAGCAGGTCATATTGTTTTGTCAATGCGACTGCAATGCGCGTCACTAATCCGGCCGAAAGCAATGCTGAAAGGACGAAGGTGAAGTAACCGTAAAGGTTGTGACTTTCTCTGCGTGATTTTCTGGTCTCCGCGGGGTCTTTCATTTTTTTCCACAGAAAACGGATGTAGCGGGTGGCTTTATGTTTGGCATCATTAAAAGTGAAGGATTGTTTTTCAGCGCGCGAAGTCGCTTCTGAGTATGCTTCATCATCAGCCGTAACATCTAAAATATGTTCTGTAGACTCCTCGAACAAAGTGGACTGATAAAACGCATCTTGAGGGATCGCTTCCGAACCAGAAACATCCGACCCGCACATGGGACAGATTAAAGCTTCTTTCGGGATGCGATTATGGCAATAGATACATATCTTCATTGGATTTTCTCCTTCTCGCTAGTAACTAACTTCTAGAATAATTCAGTTTGTTGGATATAGCAAGGTTATTTTTCCGACAAACATTTTGTATTGGAGGCAATAATTCGGTATGATAAAGACAGTATAAATGAGAGGAATGACAGCATAATGAAAATGTTACATACTTGCATTCGCGTGCAGCACTTGGACAAATCGATTGCATTCTACAAAGAGGCTTTTGATTTCCGCGAGAAAAAGAAGCTGGATTACCCTGAGCACAAATTTTCTATCGTCTATTTAGGCTTGGAAGGCGATGATTATGAGTTGGAGCTGACCTACAATTACGATCACGAACCTTACAACATCGGTGACGGTTATGGACATATCGCAATCGGGGTGGACGAATTTGAAGCCCTTCATGACAAACAGGTGGCAGCCGGATTCAATGTGACCGACTATAAAGGTTTGCCTGATTCTTCAGTAAGATATTACTTCATCACCGATCCGGATGGCTATAAGGTCGAAGTCATCCAGAACAATTAGGAGGGCCTTATGGAGAAAACGACCAAGCGGAAATTGCTTTTCATCGGCGACAGCATCACCGACGTCGGCCGCAACCGAAACAATCCTGATTCGTTGGGAAAAGGCTATGTAGCTTTGATAGCGAAGGCTCTTGCGGACAGGGATGATTCCGAACGCTACCAGCTGATCAACCGCGGCATCAGCGGGAACCGAATCTTGGACATAGCGGAAAGATGGCACGCAGACTGTGTTTCGCTCGAACCCGATGTCGTCACTTTGTTGATTGGCATTAATGATACGTGGCACAATGTCGGCGATGAAACGGTGTTCGCGACCGAGGCGGGGGCTGAGCAGTTCGAGATGCATTACCGCCACTTGCTGGCCTCCTTGCGGAAAAAGTCGGATGCACGGCTCATTCTGATGGAGCCCTTTGTCTTCCCTTATCCGGAAGACCGCAAAACTTGGCGGGTTGATTTGGATCCGAAACAGGAAATCGTCAAACGCCTAGCCGAAGAATTCGATGCTGAATGGATTGGGTTGGATGCTTATCTGAATGCAATTGGTGCTATCGATGGCTATGAAACATTATCGAATGACGGCGTCCATCCGACCAAAAAAGGCCACCAGCTCATCGCCGATGCTTGGCTGAAGCAATTTGACCAGGGGGGCAAAAAGTAAGGGCCAGTTCGTCAGGTGTATGCAACTAAAAGAAAAGACTTGCTTTCTTGGTTTCTGCATGATAAGATGTTTTACATGCGATGAGGCGACGAGCAATCAGGTGGGTTCGCCCATTCCGCGCAAGCGGCGAAGTGATTGCAAATCAAACGGGACATACGTGCTTGCACAACCACAGGATGTGGATGTTTGATGGTGACTGCTGTGAACAGTCCCATCCATGGGTTTACCCATGCCGTATCAGAAGAAAGGGTCGGAAAGATGAACACTTAGGTGTTTGCCTTTCCGGCCCTTTCTTTTTGTGGTTTCAGTAGTGGGGCGGGGGCCGTCAGCTCCGGCGAGGAGTGGTTCACCGGAGCTGACGACCGCCAAAGAACCGCTCCTTCTGCGAAGATCGCTTCGCCGGAAGAGGGAACGTCAAAGTCTTACCACCTCCGATAAAGGCCGCTTCACCGGAGAAGCGCTCGGTCCTTCGGTTTCTTCAGATGTTCTCCAGCCAAGCCAACTAAATCAACCACAGCCGGACCCCAAACCTGCAAGGGCTTTATTAGGCGGTGCGGCCTCATTGCGGTATAATCTAAGTAGGAAATTCAGGAAAGATTGGAGGCGCCTCAATTGAAAAAACTGAAATTATTGATACTATCGCTGCTGTCATTCTCGCTGGTGGGTTGTTCATTCATAACGACGGAAAAAACGAGTGTTTCGCAACAGGACGCTGTCGGAGTAGACAACGTGACGACCGAAATATCCAAAATGGATGGAGAAGTAGGAGCGGGTTTGCTTATCGGCGAAAAGGTAGTGACCACCGTCCACCTTTCCTATGAAACGTTGAAATATGATGATTCCATCGCTTATCTGAAGGAAATTGTCGGTAAGTACGGGGCCTATGTTGAGTACTCCTACGAATCCAGCGGCGGCGACATGTTCTATACTACCTCTTCATTGAGCCAAAGCTATCGCCAAGGCAGTTATACGATAAGAATCCCGAAAGATTCCGTGACGGCCTTCTTGTATGATCTGGAGGGCGGCTTGGGCACAAAAGTCAGCGAGCAGCAGGGCAATGAGGACGTGACGCAATATTACGAGGACACAACAACGCGCATCAGCGTACTGCAAAGGAAAGAAGAGCGTTTGTTGGCGCTGCTCGATCAAGCAGAAACAGTCGAGGAGATCCTGGCTATCGAAGACAGTCTCAGTGCTGCCATATCCGAAAGGGAAGTACTTCAGGCTGAGTTGAACAACATCGATGACTTGATCGACTATACGGCTTTGTATCTGACCGTTTCCGAGCGTTCGCGCATCTCGAATAACCAAGGCGGATCGACGCCTTTCTGGGGTCGCGTCAAGGATGCGTTCACCGATTCGCTTTATTCCTTCTACTATTGGTTGCAGGATGCCGCAATCTGGTTCATCTATGCACTGCCCTTCTTTGTAGCCGTTCTATTGTTGTTGTTGCTTTTATGGGTAATCAAAAAACTGTTCGGTAAAACGATTTGGGGCAAACAAAGAGCTGAAAAGCAGCTTCTGGAAAGAAAACGGATCGAAGCGCGCCGGAAAGAACGGTTTGACCGGACCCACCCAAGAAAACCGGGAGGAACAACTGTTGCATCCAAGACCACAGTGACACCGCCGGCATCGCCGACAGATGTCGTGCCACCCATTCCGGAAACTCCGACAGCAAAAAATGAAGACACAAAGGGAAATGCGACTGAAGAAGGCGATAAGGAAGACCCATTGGAACCTTAAATTCAGCAAGCACGCCTATGAAACAGAAGAAGCAGCCATCGAATCTCAGCGGATTCGGTAGCTGCTTCTTTATTTTTGGCTATGCGGATTGCATAATCAAAAAAATATTATGAATTTTTCAGGACGATCGTTTCGATGACATTGGCCGCAGCCTCAAAGGAATCGGTAGCCCGTTCGAACCGGTCGTAAATGTTCGTCGTCGCCATTGTCGCCAGTGCATCTTTCTGTTCGACAAATAATTTTTTGACCGAACGAGTATACAGGGAATCTCCCCGTTTTTCAAGGCGATTAATTGCGATGATGGCATCCTTGATCACTTTTGATTTCTTGAAATTTTTCAGGTCGTTGATGGCTTCGTCAAGACTCAATGCGCTTTTTTCGATGATGTCCATAAATTTCAGCATTTCCGGCGTGATTTCTTTGATCTGATAAATATCGATGTGGATGAGCGTATCTTCGATTGTGTCGATGGTTGTGTCCAATTCACCAGCCAAGTTGATGATATCCTCACGTTCGAGTGGAGGCAGGAAATCACTGTACAGGTAGCTCATCATCTCATGTTTCTTCTGATCCGCTGCATGTTCGATCTCGTGCAGTTCCTTCAGCCGTGCTTCCAGAGTCTCAAGATTATAGTCATTCAAAATACTGGTCATCAGCTTGGCTGCGGCAACGCCCATTGCGGAAACTTCGATAAATTCTTGATAGTAACTGTATTCTTTTGTTTTTTTTCTCTTAAGCATAATTGCAATCTCCTCAGAATATATTCATGAATATTAGCGCCATCAGATAGCCGACCAGACCACAGCCCGGGAAAGTCAGTACCCAAGCCCACACCATTTCTTTAACCGTGATCCAATTTACCGATGATAGTCTTTTGGCAGCCCCAACGCCCATGATGGCAGTTGTTTTTGTATGTGTGGTACTGACCGGTAATCCCCAGATGGAAGAGAGTAAAAGACAGGCTGCCGCGCCGACGTCCGCGCTGAAGCCTTGGTAACCTTCCAACTTAACCATGTTCATGCCCACGGTTTTGATAATTTTATAGCCGCCGATGGACGTACCTAAGGCCATCACGAATGAACAGAGAATCATGAGCCAAAGTGGGATGATGAATTGCGTTGTATCGCTATTTCCTTGGCCAAGGAAAATTCCCAGCATGAAAATCCCCATAAATTTTTGACCATCTTGAGCGCCGTGCATAAAGGCCATCGCCGCTCCTCCTAAGACCTGTCCCTTTTGGAAAAAAGGCCCCGTTTTTTGCCGCAGCTTATTTTTGCAGATTGTGGTGGTGATCTTCGATACGGCAAATCCGAAGCCGAAGCCCAAGATGGTGGAGAGGAACAGACCGTAGATGACTTTGATCCACTCTGATCCGTTGATGGCGCCGAACCCACCTTGAAGTGCAATCGCAGCCCCTGAAATGCCTGCAATGAGCGCATGGCTTTCGCTGGTCGGAATTCCGAAATACCAGGCTGCCGTTGCCCAAAGCACGATTGCGAAAAGAGCAGCACAGAGAGCGATAATCGAAAGTTTTGGGTCGTTCCCGAAATCGACCATATTTGCGATTGTTTGGGCAACTGTCGCGTTGATGGATGTCATCACGAACACGCCCAGAAAGTTGAATACGGCAGCCATAAGAATGGCTTTTTTTGGAGCGATGGATCGGGTGGATACACACGTTGCGATTGCGTTCGGAGCATCGGTCCAACCGTTCACTAAAATCACACCCAAAGTCAATACCACTATGATCAAAAGAATAGGGTTCGTCTGGATGCTGTCGATAAAATCCGAAAATGTAATTGTCATAGATTGCACTTCCACGCTTTCTTCGTAGCGTTCTCAATTAAATGAAACCATCCGCTTTCATTTCGGAAGGCTGCAAAGTACAGCCGGATTCCTTATTGGGCAGAGGCAGCAAGCTTGGTGAGTCCGCTATCTTATTGTTAGATGATGAACAATATACATTCTACTCCTTCCTGAACAAAATTAGAATAGCTTTTTTTGAAAGAAAAGCAGTGAACAATAGACTACTGTTTTCGTTTTTGAAAGACGCTTCCGAAATGAATGCTGTCACATTCGCAAGAATACTGAAATTAAATCTTTTGCGGTATCCATGCGGGTTCTGATATATGGTAAAATAGTAGGATAGGAGGGTATATATTATGGTAAAAAGAAAACTGTATATCATTTCATTAGATGCATTTGGTGCCAGTGACTTAGAATTTGCCAAGACGCTGCCCCATTTCCAGGAAATTTTTAACAGAAGCGCACGCGTCAAAGAAGTGGAGTCGGTCTATCCATCTTTGACATACGTAGCGCATACTTCAATTGCAACAGGGATGAATCCAAACCGTCATGGAATCATCCATAATACCCATCGGCAACCGGAAAGGCAGTCACCCGACTGGTATTGGTACGCCAAAGAAATAAAGAAGGCAACGATGTTTGATGTCGCCAAGCAGGCGGGATACACAATCTGCACTTTGCTTTGGCCGGTCACGGGGAAAAGCCCTTCCATCGATTACAATCTAGCTGAAATTTTTCCGAATAGGTCTTGGCAAAACCAGGTGATGGTTTCTGCTTTTGCCTCCAGCACAAAATATGCGCTGGAGATGAATAAAAAATATGGTTCATTGCGGAACGGGATAGCCCAGCCGGAATTGGATGAATTTGTGACTGCGATAGCGGTCGATACAATCAAGACGAAGCAGCCGGATCTGTTGGCTGTCCATCTGGTGGATCTGGACAGCATGCGCCATGAGTATGGCGTTTTGAGCGATCAAGCAAAAGAAGCTGTTATCAGGATGGATCGCCATCTCGGACAGATCATTGATGCAATGAAGGAAATGAACATTTATGAAGATACCGTGTTGGCAGTGATGGGCGATCATTACCAGATCGATACGCACACAGTCATTCGCCCAAATTACTTATTTTTGGATAAAGGGTGGCAGACGATTGATCGCAAAAGGAATATCAAGGACTGGAAAGTGCTGGCAAAAGCCGCAGATGGGGCTTGCTATATTTACCGGAAAGATCTCAGTGTCACCAATAAAATGATCCTGGATGCATTGAAAGGTATCGAAGACAGGGTCGAGACCATTTATTCGGCTGCAGAAGCCAGAAAAATGGGAGCGGATGAGAATTGTCTCTTCATTCTGGAAGCAAAGCCGGGTTATTATTTCGAAAGCGATGTGCTCTATCCTTTCATGGAAAGTACCGCCAAAAATCTTCCCGACAGAAAATTACACAGCGCAACGCACGGCTTCAGTCCAAAAAAGAAAAAATATGCCACGACGCTGATGGTTTCCGGACCCGGCATCGACAAAGATGCAGTTGTGGAAAAGGGCAGGCTGATAGATGAAGGGCCGACCTTGTTGCATGCAATCGGATTGAAATTTCCGGAGGCTACTGATGGCAGGATCATCAACAAAATATTTCTGTAATCAGTAGCATTCAATCCTCTTAAGATTCCGATTAAATTGGGGGTGCACCGGAAGTTGTGCCTTAAGTCAAAGCCCACTGTTTCAACGTTTGTAAATATCAAGTAAAAATAATCCTGAATTGTAAAAATTATGCCACAATCTTCGCAAAACAGTTTTTTTCTTCCTTGTATATGTAAGCGGCAACAATTTTGGAGATTCTCAAATTATTAAATGGGAAATATAAAACAAACTTTTTCTGTATGTTTTCTTGTTTCTGTTTATAAAGGGAGATTATCAGAGTGTTGCTGCAACAAGCTTTTTTGATCCGTTTCTCATCATTATCTAACTTTTTACTCATTTTTTAGGAGTCAGTGGAAGTCTACAAAGTGATATTTATAGCTTACGTTAGTATAGCGTTTACAATGTTGTGTTTGTATAAAAAATCGATTATGGCTGATAGATTATTACTGTTATAAAACACGTTGAGTTTCAATATATTTATTATGAATTATGGCAAAATCATCTTTAAAATGGTATTATGGATATATATTAATGAAAGGGCCTGGCATGATTTAATAAATCATTATTGGATCGTTTTGTTACAGCAATATAATTGTAAGGGAAGTGTCTGGATGAGTGCAAAAATGAACATACTTAAAGAGTTGGAAAAAGAGATGTATTTGTTCAACATCGGGGAACATCTTGAAAGTTACCGCTTTTTAGGAAGTAAACAACGGACCGAAAATGGGATTGAAGGATGGCGTTTCACAGTCTGGGCACCCCATGCAAAAACTGTTTCCTTGGTCGGGGATTTTACTGAATGGAAACCCGTAGAAATGCAAAAAATCGGCAAGACCGGAGGGTGGTCGCATTTTACGGGGGCTGCTGCGCAAGGAGACTGTTACAAATATTATATCGAAGACAAAAACGGCAAGAAAAAATATAAAATCGATCCTTATTCTTTCGCGTATGAAGTTCCTCCAAAAGACGCGTCAGTTGTGTTTGACATGCCTGAGAAAAAATGGAAAGACGGCAGATGGGCGGCAAACAAAAAAAGAAAGTCCATTTATCAAAAACCGCTTAACATTTATGAAGTGCATTTCAGTTCATGGAAAAAGCATGATGATGGCAGCTGGTATTCCTTTAAAGATCTTACTGAAACCTTGATTCCATATGTGAAGGAAATGGGCTACACGCACATCGAATTCATGCCTTTGATGGAACATCCGTTGGAAGCTTCTTGGGGCTATCAAATCACCGGGTACTTCGCGGTGGCTGCGCGTTACGGGAATTTGCTTGAGCTGAGGGATTTTGTGGAAGAAGCGCATAAAGAAGGAATCGGCGTCATCATGGATTGGGTTCCCGGCCATTTCTGCAAAAATGATTATGCGTTGTCCTATTTTGATGGTACACCGACTTTTGAATATGCCGATCCGAATCGCGCCATCAACAACCGTTGGGGGACATTGAATTTTGACTTGGGAAAAGCACAAGTGCACAGCTTCTTGATTTCGAACGCCATTTTCTGGCTGCAAGAGTTCCATTTTGATGGAATCCGTGTCGATGCCGTTTCGAATATGCTTTATCTTGACTATGATGAAGGTCCATGGACACCGAATGAGGATGGCAGCAATCACAATCGCCAAGGAATCGAATTCCTCAAGAAGATGAACACAAAAGTATTCGAACGCCAGCCGGACACATACATGATCGCGGAAGAGAGTACTGCTTGGGCCAACGTCACGAAACCGATCGAGGCAGGTGGGCTTGGGTTCAACTATAAATGGAATATGGGGTGGATGAATGATACCTTGCGCTTCTTCGAAATGGATCCTTTGTTCCGAAAAGACAATTTCAACCTGATCACCTTTTCGTTTATGTATGCTTTCAATGAGAACTTTATACTGCCTATTTCTCATGATGAAGTGGTCCACGGGAAACAATCCCTTTTGGCCAAAATGCCGGGAGACCGCTATAAGCAATTTGCGGGCTTACGGACGCTGCAAGCCTATATGATGGCTCACCCAGGCAAAAAATTGAACTTCATGGGGAATGAAATCGGTCAATTCCTGGAATGGCGCTTCTACGATCAAATCGAATGGGGTGTCCTGAACAACGAGTTCAATCCGGAGTTCCAGCATTACATCAAAACCTTGAACCATCTTTACAAAGATACGAAAGCTTTGCATGAAGTCGATGATGCAAATACGGGTCTGGAGATTCTTGACGCGGATAATAGCCAGGAGTCAGTCCTTTCTTTCATAAGAACTGGTGATAAACCACGCGATTTTCTGATTGTCGTGTGCAACTTCACGCCTGTCGAGCGACGCAAATTCCAGGTAGGCGTGCCGTACGAAGGCCACTACGAAGTATTGCTGAATACTGAAATGCAGGAATTCGGCGGTACCTGGACAAAAAATCTTCCAGAGATGATCACCAGCCTGGACGGTATGAACCGTCAGCCTTTCTCGATCGAATTCACATTACCCGCATTAGGAGTTTTGTTCATCAAACCAAAACGCGTTTTTGGTGTTAATAAATAGATAGATACGATGAGAAGGAGGGGAAGGGAAGAGGCATTCTTCCTGATACTATGAAAAATCAAATGGTAGCAATGATATTAGCCGGAGGGCAAGGAACTCGGCTAGGAAAATTGACGCGCGAAACAGCCAAACCGGCTGTCCCGTTCGGCGGGAAATATCGGATAATCGATTTTGCTTTAAGCAACTGTGCGAATTCAGGCATCAATAAAGTTGGGGTAGTGACGCAGTATCAACCATTGGAATTGAATGAACACATCGGCAATGGAGAGTCGTGGGGACTGACCGGCCGAGACGGTGGCGTAACTATTCTGCAACCGTATTCGAGTGCAGATGGCGAAAAGTGGTTCAAGGGAACTGCGCATGCCATCTACCAGAATATCGCCTATATCGACAGATACAATCCGGAATACGTGCTGGTGTTGTCCGGTGACCATATCTACAAGATGGACTACTCCCACATGTTGGACTTCCATGTTGCGAACCATGCGAGCTTGACTGTCGGCGTCATCCCTGTTCCGATGGAAGAAGCGCCACGCTTCGGGATCATGAATACGGATCAAACCAACCGCATCATCGAATTTGATGAAAAACCAAAAGAACCGAAAAGCAATTTGGCATCGATGGGAATCTACATCTTCAATTGGAAGACGCTTCGTAAATACTTGGTGGAAGATCAAGCCAAACAACGCGAAATGGAAGATTTTGGCAAAAACGTCATCCCGACCTATCTTGAGAACGGCGAAAACTGTTTTGCTTATGCGTTTGATGGCTATTGGAAAGACGTTGGTACCATCGAAAGTCTTTGGGAAGCGAATATGGAATTCCTAGATCCGGATCATTCCTTGAATATCCGTGACGAAGAATGGCGCATCTATTCGAAAAATCCGGTTTCCCCTCCGCAGTTCTTGACAGAGTCATCCAACGTAACGGACTCCATGATCGTCGACGGATGCTATGTTGCAGGTGAAATCACGCATTCGATCCTGTCCCAGAACGTTCGTGTCGGCAACGGATCAGTCGTACGCGATAGCCTGGTTATGGCAAATGCTACGATCGGTGAAAATGTTACAATCGAGCATGCCATCATTGGGGAAAATGCAAAAATCGCCGACAATGCAAATGTCATCGGTAAGAATGGTGAAATCGAAGTTGTTGGATATGCTGAAGTTATAGGAGGACTGAAAGATGAAGATGAATAGTATTTGTGCCATTTTAAATTTGACCGAGGACGAGACAGCGTTGTACCCATTAACGCGTGTCCGCCCGATCGCCTCTTTACCGTTCGCTAGCCGTTATCGTTTGGTCGATTTCAATCTTTCGAGCATCAGCCATGCTGAAATCAAATCAGTGGGCATGTTCATTGCCGGAAGCGGCCGTTCGATCTATGATCACATCCGCAGCGGATCCATATGGGACCTTGAGTCCGGTTTGGCCGGCGGGATTTTCACCTATTCTCAACAGTTGCTGAAAGCTATCCAAGAACAAAATGGCGATGCTCCAGATTTTTATATGAACCACAAAGAGTTCATCACCCGTTCCAAAGGCGAATATGTCATCGTTATGGGCAGCAAAATCTTGGCCAATGTCGACATCAAAGCCATTATGCAACACCATTTGGCGAAGGAAGGCGACATCACTGTAGTCTATAAGAGCCTCCCGAAAGGCGCCTTGGAAAACAGACCGCATGAAAAAGTATTGAGAATCGATCGCGATGAGTATTTGTTGCATCTGACCGACGTGCAGGATGCGCCTTCGGATCTTGAACGCTTTGCGATGAGCATGAACATGTATTTCATGAGAGCGGACAAAATGTTGGAATTGATCCAGCGAGCTGAATTGGAAAACGTGCAACTTGATTCGGACAAACTGATTGAACACTACTTGCCGGATTACCAAGTCAATACTTACGAATATACCGGCTATATGGCGAACATCGATTCAATCGATGCCTACTTTAGTGCTAATATGGAAATGTTGGAAAAGAATAAGTTTTCAGCTTTGTTCCACGGCAGCCAACACGTTATCACGAAAGTGAAGAACGGAGCACCGACCTATTATGCTAAAGGGGCTCATGTGAAAAATGCCCAGTTCGCTACTGGTTGCGTCATTGAAGGGACAGTCGAAGACTCCTCGGTTTTCCGGAAAGTTACCATCGCTAAGGATGCCGAAGTGCGCAATTCCATCATTATGCAGGGCTCACAGATCGGTGAAGGCGCGATTCTGGAATACTGTATTCTTGACAAAAACGTGACTGTCGGACCTGGTGTCACTTTAAAAGGCACGAAAGATAATCTTGTAGTGATCGAAAAAAATAAAACACTAACAGTTTAGAAAGCGGGATGCGCACGATGAAAATTTTATTTGCCGCAAGTGAGGCTGCTCCTTTTTTCAAAACAGGTGGTCTCGGCGATGTCGCATACGCATTGCCAAAGGAGTTAGTCAAACAAGGCGTGGATATCCGGGTTGTCCTTCCTTATTATTCAACCATGCCTGCAAAATACAAAGAAGACATCAAAGAATTGTTGCATTTCCGCGTACAAGTCGGTTGGAAAAGCATGTACTGCGGTGTAAAAACATTGGAATTGGAAGGCGTGACGTATTATTTCATCGATAATCAAGCCTATTTCAATCGTCCATCCCTTTACGGTCAAATGGATGATGCCGAGAGATTCGGTTTCTTCTCTTTGGCAATCTGCGAAATGATGGAAAAAATTGATTTCATCCCGGATGTCATCCATGTAAATGATTGGCATACGGCTATGGTGCCGGTCCTGCTTGTGGATAAATACCACTGGATCGAAGCGTATCAAAGCATCCGCAAAGTCATCACGATCCACAATATCCGTTTCCAAGGCGTCTATGATCCGTCCATTCTGACCAGCATTTTCGGGACAGGCATGAACATCTACCATGAAGCTGGCGTCAAGTATTATGACAACGTCAACTTCATGAAAGGCGGCATCAATTTTTCTGATGTCGTCACGACAGTCAGTCCGTCCTATGCAAATGAAATCCAGACACCGGAATTCGGCGAAGGATTGGAAGGCACTTTGGGCTACAACAGTTGGAAAATCAAAGGAATCATCAACGGGATCGATTACGATGTCAATGATCCGGAAACTGACCCGAAACTGGAATATCATTTCACAGCCGATGATTTGACAGGAAAAGCGAAAAATAAAGCAGCCCTTCAGGAGCGATTGGGATTGGAAGTGAATCCTGATATCCCGTTGATCACAAGCGTCGGTCGCTTGACGGATCAAAAAGGTTATCAGCTTGTGCAGGAAAAGGCTGAAGAATTGTTGAATGCGCGTGATGTCCAGATTGCGATACTTGGCACCGGTGAAGCGGAATACGAGAATTCCTTCCGGTATTTTGCTGCCAAATATCCTGATCGTTTCGCGGCTGTCATCGATTTTGACATCAGCTTGGCGCAGCAGATGTACGCAGGCGCAGATCTGTTCCTGATGCCTTCCGCATTCGAACCTTGTGGCCTGTCCCAGATGATTTCTTTACGCTACGGGACGCTGCCGATTGTGCACGAAACTGGCGGTTTGAAAGATACCGTGGTCCCTTATAATTCCTATACGGGTGAGGGCACCGGGTTCACTTTCATGGATTTCAGTGGTTATACGTTACTCGGGACTATCTACCGTGCTTTGGATGTATATGAGAACCAGCCAAAAGCTTGGACGGAAATGGTGCGGGCAGCGATGAGCAGCGATTTCAGCTGGAAAGAACCAGCCAAAGATTATTTGGACGTTTATCAGTCATTAGTCAACAAATAAGAGGAGTTGAAAGCACATATGGCATTTGACGTTCAAGAGTTCAAAAAAGAATACGAAAAGACATTCGAGGAATTATTCGCTTATGGGTATGAGGACGGTTCAAAAACAGAGCAGTTTATAGCATTGGGAGACTTAGTCCGTGGGCGTTATTCCGAGGACTGGATGCAAACGAGAACGAATTATAACAAGAACAAGGAAAAACAAATTTATTACTTTTCGATGGAGTTTCTGCCCGGAAGAATGCTGAAAAGCAACCTCCTGAATATGGGCATATTGGACTGCGTCAAAAAAGGCATGGAAGAGATGGGCCTGGACTTGGATGAGGTGGCGCGTGCCGAAGTCGATCCGGCTCTGGGTAACGGCGGCCTTGGACGGTTGGCCTCCTGTTTCATGGATTCGATCGCGTCAACCGGCCTTGCCGGCAACGGCAACGGTATCCGCTACCGTTACGGTCTTTTCAAACAAAAATTCATCAACGGCTATCAGATCGAATTGCCTGAAAATTGGTTGCGCAACCGGAACGTCTGGGAAGTCCGCAAAGAGAACAAGGCAGTCATCGTCCGTTTCGGCGGGGATGTCAGCTTCACCCAGGATGGGGACGGGAAGTTGCGCGTGAACCATGTCAACACCCGGGATATTCTTGCGGTTCCTTATGACACGGCGCAGGTTGGCTATAACAACGGCATCGTCAACAATCTGCGGCTTTGGTCCGCCGAGATCCCTTACGGGGATGAGGCGCATTTTTCCACGGAAGAACAACGGGAAGAAGTCAAACGCATCACCGAAGTGTTGTACCCGGACGATTCCAACTATGCGGGACGACTTTTGCGTGTCCAGCAGGAATACTTCTTTTCATCTGCCGGTGTCCAGAGCATCATCCGTTATTTCAAACGGCTGAAGCTGGACTGGAACCTTTTCCCGGATAAAATCGCAATCCATATCAATGATACCCACCCGACTTTGGCAATCCCGGAGTTGATGCGGATTTTGTTGGACGAGGAAGGGTTGACTTGGGATCAAGCGTGGGAAATCACGAAGAAAACAGTCAGCTACACCAACCACACGATCCTGCAGGAAGCTATGGAGCGTTGGCCGGAAACGATGATTGCGGATCTGTTGCCGCGAATCCACCAAATTATCCAGGAAATCAACCGCCGCCATATCGACAAAAAGATGCCATTGTACGGTGAAGAATTAACCCAGCGCACCGCCATCATCGCAAATGGCCAGATCAAGATGGCCAATCTCGCCATCATCGGCAGCCATAGCGTAAACGGCGTCGCCAAACTGCATACGGATATACTCATGGCGGACACGCTGCATGACTTCTACGTGATGTATCCGCAAAAATTCAACAACAAAACGAATGGGATCACGCAAAGGCGCTGGGTTCAGATCGCAAATGAAAAACTGACTGCGATGCTTGATGATACAATTGGTACGGAGTGGAAGTGTAACCCGGAAGAAATAAAGATTCTGAAGGCGCACCGCGACAATAAAACTGTCTTGGACAATTTGGAGCAAGTCAAACTGATCAATAAGAAACGCTTTGCGGACTATGCGCTAAAAGAAATGAACCTCGAAATCGACCCGACGGCTTTGTTCGACGTGCAGATCAAACGATTGCATGCCTATAAACGTCAGTTGTTGAATGTTCTGCATATTTTGGACAGATATCTGCAACTGAAGGATAATCCGAAAATCAATCTGCAGAAACGTGTCTTCATATTCGGAGCAAAAGCTGCACCTAGCTATTATTACGCAAAACAGATCATTAAGTTGATCAATGCGATTGCGGATATGATCAACAATGACCCGACCATCAATGATAAAATCAAAATTGTTTTCGTCGAGAACTATGGAGTTTCTTTGGCGGAATTGATCATACCTGCAGCTGATATCAGCGAACAAATTTCTCTTGCCGGCAAAGAAGCTTCCGGTACAAGCAATATGAAGCTGATGTCGAATGGTGCCATCACAATGGCGACATTGGACGGTGCCAACGTTGAAATCAGAGACAATGTTGGGGAAGACAACATCTTCATATTCGGTCTCACGAGCGAGGAAGTGCAGGAATATTACAGAAATGGCATATACAATTCAAGGGAAATCTATGAAAAAAATCCGCGATTGAAGCGGGTCCTGAATGTGCTCATTGATGGGACGATTCCAGGCGTTGAGACCGAAGCTCGGGATATCTTCGATTCGTTGGTCATGTACAACGATGAGTATTTCCTGCTGAAGGATTTTGACAGCTACCTGCAAGCGCAATATGAGGCGGATAAGGCGTTTTCTGACCGAGATAGATGGAACAGCATGGCACTGATGAATATTGCAAGCTCAGGGCCGTTTTCATCGGATTACACGATTCTGCGTTACGCAGACGAAATCTGGAAGATCAAACCGCAGTCCTGATCAAACATTAACTAAAAGCAAGGGCTGCCCCGAAAAATGGGGTAGCCCTTGCTTGTGGTTTAGCGGTGTAATTCCCGACAAAAAAAGCCCTGATCAGGGGCGTGGTGTTGCGTCAACGATTCGTTATTTATCCATTTCACGTTTGAAGTAGAATTCTTGTTCTTCCGCCTCATCATAGATGGTTAGTGTAGGGGATGTGTCTTTTTTAAGAATCAAATAATAGCCGAAATGGTCGCGGAAGACCAATTCATTGGGCTTGGCTTCTTCGAGAGTCGCCTTTAATTTTTTGTTGTTCAGGAGAATTTCCAGATTATCAGTAATTTCAACCTTCAAGGACTGTGCGTCGTTTTTCCAGGTGCCGATGTAAGGGGTATACGTTGTTGATGGGCTTTTAGCGGCATTGCGATTTGACTTGAACAAAGCAGAGCTGATGCTTGCGATTACGGACAATCCGACGACGATCCTCCAAGGATTATTTTTTTTCACTGATTTGAAACCTCCCACATTAAGTTAACTCATAGTATATTCCTTTTTTTGCAAATGGCCATAGTATTAACAATACAAATATGTTACAAATGATGTAAAGTTTGAAAAGGTAATTGCCATAGGCGTGATATGATGCTATTCTAAAGCATAAATGAAAATACAATTACAAAATTAAAAATTCATTAAAGAAATCAAGCGAGGAAGTGTTCGGTTTGAAGGTTATTAAATTTGGCGGGAGTTCCCTTGCGAATGGGACTCAATTGAAAAAAGTATTGCAGATTGTAAAAGATGATGCAGACAGGAGAATCGTGGTCGTTTCAGCACCAGGGAAGCGCAATGACTCGGACGAAAAAGTTACGGATCTGTTGATCAAGCTGGCTGATGAGGTGAAAAACAAAGAAGATCACCAAGAAACCTTAAAGACAATCCTGAAAAGATATCAGGATATCGTCGATGAATTGGAGATCGATCCGAGCGTTATGGACATCATTTCCAACAACTATGTGAAATTGATCCAGACGAAATTTTACAACGAATTGTATGCGCTGGATGCTTACAAAGCCAGCGGTGAAGACAATAGCGCCATCCTAGTGGCTGCATTTTTCAATCAAGAGGGTATCCCTGCCAAATACGTCAACCCGAAGGACGCAGGCCTATTGGTCACTGACAATCCAGGCAACGCGCGTGTATTGTCGGAATCCTTCAAGAATCTGTATGCTTTGCGTGACTCGAAAGAAGTCATCGTATTCCCGGGCTTCTTCGGTTACACCAAGGATGGACAATTGCTTACCTTCTCAAGAGGGGGATCAGACATCTCCGGCGCAATCGTCGCCAATGGTGTCAAAGCCAGCTTGTATGAGAACTTTACGGACGTTGATGCCATCTATGTTGCAAACCCTAAGATGGTCAAACATCCTAAAAAAATCAAACAATTGACCTATCGTGAGATGCGTGAATTATCCTATAGTGGATTTTCGGTTTTCCATGACGAAGCTTTGCAGCCGGCTTTCAGTGCCGGAATCCCGGTGGTCGTCAAAAACACCAACAATCCGTCGGCTCCAGGGACCAGCATCACTAGAACGAAACCTGAAAATAAACAAATCGTTTCCGGTATTGCAAGTTCGACAGGCTTCATGAGCATCTACATAGGTAAATACCTGATGAACCGAGAAGTTGGATTCGGTCGTAGAGTGTTGCAGATTTTCGAAGATTTCAATCTGAACTTTGAACATATGCCTTCTGGTATCGATGATTTGTCGATTATCCTGCGCGCCAATCAGATGACTATGCAGCAGGAACAAGAGTTGCTGTACCGTCTGAAGAACGAATTGGAAGCGGACGACGTTCAAGTCAAGGGTGGCATCTGCTTGCTGATGATCGTCGGCGAGGGCATGGTCAATTCCGTAGGTACGGTGGCGAAAGCTTGTACCGCATTGGCTGAAGCGGATATCAACCTGGAAATGATCAACCAAGGTTCATCAGAAGTCAGCATCATGTTCGGGATTGATGAAAAGGATGAAGCCAGAGCAGTCAAAGTGCTTTACGATGCATTTTTCCCGCAAAAAGACTGACTGCAATGAATAAGCTGTGGCTGTTCTCGTCCACGGTGCAAGCGATAGAAAAAGGAAAGCGTTCGGGTTTATGACTCCGAACGCTTTCCTTTTTGTATTCATTTTTCGTGTGCAAGTCCTGTGTTCGAAGTCGTCCCATTCGATTTGGCAGTGCCTTGAAAGTGATGGGTGGGTATATTCGCCAACAGTCTCAAACTGTTCAAGATGACCAGTATCGTGCTGCCTTCGTGTCCGACCACACCGAGTGGAAGGTTGATGAGTTGGAACAGGTTGGAAAGGATCAGAATTAAGATGACCGTGATTGAGAAGATGATATTTTGCATGGTGATTTTTTTCAGTTTCTTCGACAAACCATAACAATATTCCAATTTGTCCAATTCGCTCTTCATCAATACCACATCCGCCGTTTCCATGGCGATGTCAGTCCCTTCCCCCATAGCGATGCCGATATCGGCGTTCGCCAATGCGGGTGCATCATTCACGCCGTCTCCAACCATCCCGACCAATTTGTATTTCGCCTGAAGTTCTTTCAGGATGGTGGCTTTGTCCTCGGGAAGACAATTTGCGCGGATCTCATCCACACCCAATTGTTTGCCGATAGTCTGTCCGGTAGCTTCATTGTCGCCTGTGATCATGATCGTATGGACGCCATTGGCTTTGAAAAAGGCGATCATGTCTTTTGCCTCTGATTTGGGTGTATCCAATAGAGCATAATAGGCTACGACTTTATCATCCTGGGAAACATAGATGACGGTTTTTCCTTCGTTCTGGAGTGCGAAAGCTTCCTTTACGAACGACGGCTCGTTCAGTTCATCGGTTACGACGAAGGTCTTTTTGCCGATTTTCCATTTGCTTCCGAACGCTTCACCTGCCAACCCGAAACCGGTAAGGTCCTGGATTGAATCCATCTGGTTCTTCACATATTCTTTTGTTTCGAGATGTTGTACCAACGCGGAAGCAATCGGATGGGTCGATGAGTGCTCCAACGCATAGACGACGGACATGATATGTTTTTCATCCGTGCCTGCCAGATAATTGGCTTCCGTCACTACCGGTTTGCCTTCCGTCAGCGTGCCTGTTTTGTCGAAGGCGATGCAATCCATGGCCGAAAAGTTCTCGATCGCGATGCCACCTTTGAAGAGGATACCGCGTTTGGCTGCATTGGAAATGGCGGAAAGGACAGCAGGAGTGGCCGATGCCACCAAGGCGCAAGGGGAAGCGACCGTCAACAGCACCATGCCGCGATAGAATGATTCATTCCAACCCCAATCCAGGAGGAAATAAAAAACGGCAATCATGACCGGCACAAAAACAAGGACGATCTTAACATAGGTATTTTCAATGCGGTTGATGAAGCTCGCTGTCTTCGAAGGGGTCTTTTGCGCTTCTTCCACCATGCGGATGATTTTGGCGAACAAAGTATCTTTGGATTCTTTCGAGACGGTCATGGTCAGAGCTTCACTCAAGTTGATCGTGCTGCCGAAGATATCATCGCCGACCGTCTTTTCGACAGGGACGGATTCACCGGAAATGGCGGCTTCATCGATCAGGCCTAGACCCGACGCGATCGTGCCGTCGATGGGGATGCTGGCGCCTTTAGGGACCATCAATGTATCGCCGACTTTCAGATCCTTGACTGCAACGTCTTTGATCGAGCCATCCGGGTTGATGCGTTTTGCGATTTCAGGGACAATGTTCATCAACGCTGTGATCGCTTGGGTACTTTTATCGGTCGCGTATTCCTCCAGTGAACCGGATAACGAGAAGATAAAGATGAGCAATGCGCCTTCCATCCAGTAGCCGATCAAAGAGGCGCCAACTGCTGCAAGCACCATCAATATGTCGACGTTCAGGTGTTTATTTTCAACTGTATCGATGAATCCTTCTTTTGCTTGTTTATAGCCGCCTATGATGAACGATAACACGAAAATGATGGCTGCAGCTGTATCAAAGTTTTGCCATTGCAACACATTGCCAAGAATGATGAGAATGCCACTGATCGTGGTTGCGATCATCGCTTTATTCTTGAATAAATCTTTCATGATTTGACACTCCTTCCTATATGCCTTCATGATAGCACTAAAGAAATCCAGATTATAATCATTATAATCAAACGGAAATGAATCTCATTCTCAATGTCCATATATCAGACACAATTTGAAGCGGCAGAAAATTACGCACAGCAATAAAACCAGAAGGTTAACAAAAAAATACAGATTATAATAATTGTTAATAAGGACTATAGATGTTTTGGATGACAAAATAAAAAGCCATCCCAAAAAGGATGGCGAAACTCATTTTTCAGACAAACATAAAATAGATCAGGACGATGGCACCAAGGACAATCCGATACCAACCGAATGCCTTGAAGTCATTGCGTTTCAGATAACCGATCAAGAACTTGATGGCAACGATCGAAACGAGGAAAGCGGTAAGCATGCCTGATAAAAGAACGGCGAATTCAAGTCCGGTAAAGTTGAAGCCGAATTTGATGATCTTCAAAAAACTGATTCCGAACATGATCGGAATGCTCATGAAGAAGGAGAATTCTGTCGCGATGAAGCGTGAAGTACCCAATACGATGCTCCCCAGGATGGAAGAACCGGAGCGCGATGTACCCGGAATGATCGAGAGGGCTTGGAACAGACCAATCTGGAATGCCTTCATATAAGTTAATTGGCTGAAATCGGTAATGCTCGGTTCGCGATCCTTGTGCCTGTTTTCGATCACGATGAACAAGATCCCGTAGATGATCAGTGCCAAAGCTACGACCGTCGCGTTCAAAAGATTTTCATCCGCCCAATCGTTCAAAGGTAACCCGATTACGCCTGCTGGGATACAACCGATGATCACTTTTTTCCAGATATCCCAAGTCTGGTTCTTCTCTGCCTTCGTTTTGCTTGGAGAGAAGGGATTCAGTTTGTGGAAATAAATGACGACCACAGCCAAGATAGCTCCTAATTGGATCACATAGAAGAACATCTCTTTGAATGCCTGCGAGAGGTTCAACTGGATGAATTCTTCTACAAGGATCATATGACCCGTGCTGCTGATGGGCAGCCATTCGGTTATTCCCTCGACGATTCCGAGGATGATTGCTTTCAGTATTTCCATAAATTCCATATAATATCCTTTCTGTTGCCCAATATTTTGATGCTCCATCATCTAGTATAGCGAAATGAAAAAGATTAGCCAACTATTTTCAAGTATTCTGCTTAACGATGTTTATTTCTTTTTCGATGTAAGCGGTGCTCAAAAAAATTCACATTACCGAACGATTTATGTTAAAATGAAGTGTACTAATTTTAACATAAGCTCATTTAAATAAGAAAGAGGCGATAGCATGTTTGGCTTTTTTAAGAAGGGTGATAAGAAGGAAACACTACCGGTTGAGAAAGAACTCTTATATTCACCAGCAAATGGTATTGTGGTTCCAGTTTCGGATGTTGCAGATCCGGTCTTTTCCCAAAAAATGATGGGTGACGGGTTTGCGGTCATTCCTACTGACGGAAACATTTATTCTCCAGCAAAAGGAAAAGTATTGAGCGTATTCCCGACAAAGCATGCGGTAGGCATCCTGTTGGACAGCGGATTGGAACTTTTGTTGCATATGGGTTTGGACACGGTTGAGTTAAACGGGAAACCATTCGAAGTCTTTGTGAAAGAAGGCCAGGCTTTGACTGCCGATACACTCATTGCTAAAGTTGATCTGGCACAACTGCAAGAAGCGGGCAAAGATTCTGCGATGGTCGTTGTGATCACAAATATGGATAAAGTCAAAAGTTTCAGCCTGGATGTGACCGGAGAGGCTGCCGTAAAAGCAGAAATCGGAAGCGTCCTGCCGAAAGAATAACAGAATGAATTTAAAAAAAGCTTCATCCGGCTAGCCGGATGGAGCTTTTTGCTTCGCTATCGCCTCCCTATGCTTTGGCCTTGGCTAAATGGAGCGCAGCCCGTTAAGGACGTTCCAACGAAAAAATCTCTCCGAGCTTTGTGTAGTCGTTGCCGGCCAGCCTTGCGACAGGCGCCAATTTGTCGGCCCAAACGTATTGTTTCTCGTGATCGAAGACCGTTTCATCGAAAAGGAAATCTTCGACGCGCAAGATGAACAGATCCGTCAGCACTTTGCCATCAGCATCCGTCAGAGGCACATATTGATGCACCGTGGTTTCCATGCGGATTTTCGCTTCTTTGATCGCGGGTACAGTGACAGTGTGGCTGGCGGTCAACGTCAATTCCGTCAGATCGATTTCGCTCTCTGTGTCCGGTAGCTGAGCGGCCGTCCTGTTCATCTCCTCCACCAAGTCTTCGCTGACGATGTGGACGACTCCTTGTCGGGAAGCCAGCAGGTTTCTGGCGGAATCCTTGATTTTCCCGTCATTCCTCAGAATGGCCACGCTGATCAGCGGCAGCACGTTCGAAGCGACGCTGAAAAAGCTGAATGGCGCTGCATTGACGACCTGGGTTTCCGGATTCTGGGTAGTGATCCAAGCAATCGGGCGGGGAATGATGCTCCCCGTCAAAAATTTGTACATTTGTTTTGTGTTGAGTTCTTTAGTATTGAAATGCTGCATATGCTCACTTCTTTCTTTTAAGGATATTGGCTTCGATTGCCTTTCGCTTTGGTTCCAGAAAATCAGGGAGAGCGAACGTTTCCCCGAGTTTTTCCAAAGGTTCGTCAAGTGTGAAGCCTGGATAATCGGTCGCTATTTCGATGCGTAATCCGTTTGGTTCCCGTAAGTAAAGACTTTGGAAATAACCGCGGTCGATGATTTTTTCAACGGTGATCTGCCTGTATTTTGCCTTATCCAGAATCAAATCAAGGTCTTTGCGTTCAGGCACGCTGTAGGCGATGTGGTCGATGGCGCCTTTGCCTAAACGGGAACGCCTCAGTCTAGTGGACTGGATCAGCCGACTTTCCCCATCCAATGCAGAAATCGGGCGAGCAACATGATCCAACAGGCTCATGCCGAGCACGTCACGAAAAAAAGCCTCCGTTGTTCCGAGGTCGGCCACAGTGTAATGGATGCCCAGTATACCGATGATCTGGTATTGGGCGGGGACGTCGCTGTGGCGTGTCGCCTGCTCGGGTGCTATCACTTCAGCTGCTTCAACCAGAGTGATTTTCATGTCGTCCGGGTCCAAGAAAGAACAGCTTACTTCATCGTTTGCAATCAAACGAACAGCCTTTGACGTAAGTCGTTTTTTCCAGAACGGCAGACTGCCTTGGGGGATTTTCAGCAGCACTTCATGGATGAAGCTGTCTTCTTCGTGGCGTTGGCCGACTCTGGGCAGCTCGAAAAAAGTCAAAATCGTACCAGGAGTTCCCTTGTAGTCCCCATAAAAAAAGTGAGGATCGGTCAAGTTTTCCTGATTGACCGTCTGTTTGACGAGACGCAAACCTAGGGTATCGTTGTAAAAGGTTTTGTTCTTCTCCGCATCTTTGGTGATGGCGGTGAGATGGTGAAAACCGGTAATCATATAAGCTCCAACCTCCGTTCAAAAGATACATATAACGAGTATACAGGAGAGCGCCTCAGCGAGGTAACTATTTTGCTCAGCTGTGCCAATAACCAAAAACCCCCCAAGTTCATCCGAACGTGGAGGGAAATGTATGAAGTCTAGTAGAACACGCAAACGCACTCAGGCGCGTAGACGTCCTTTTGCAGCAACGTCAATTTACCTGTTTCTGCATCGCGCTCGAACAAAGTCAGGTTATCGGAATCCTGATGAGCTACAATCACGAAATGGCCGCTCGGATCCAGGTTGAAGTCACGGGGGATGTTTCCTTCGGTAGGGACATATTCCACTAACGACAATGTTTCGCCGTCTTCGGATACCGCATAGACGACCAATGAGTCATGACCACGGTTGGACGCATAAACGAATTTTCCATCTGCGGAAATGCGGATAGCCGCGCCACCGTTGAAACCGGTATGCTCTTCAGGGATGGTCGTGATGACTTGCAATAATGAGAACGTGCCTGTTGTTGCATCATAAGCCAACACCTCAACATCGCTGCTCAACTCACCGAACATGTAAGCCACTTTACCGTTTGGATGGAAAACCAAGTGACGCGGGCCTGTCCCTGGAGTCGCTTTATAACGGGCAACTTCCGCCAGTTTGCCTTCATCAGAAACCGTGTAGGTGTAAACTTCGTCGGTACCCAAATCGCAAGCCAACAAGAATTTCTTGTCTGGAGATAGTGCGCTGTAATGCACATGCGGAATTGTTTGATTTTCATGGATGCTCGAACCCTCATGTTGTGCGCGGTCCGTCATTGTGAATGAACCATCAGCGTTCTCTTTGTAGACAGTCAAGTAACCACCGTGGTAATTGGCAGTGAAGATCAATTTTTTGTCTTCGTCGAAGTAGATATAGCAAGGCGCAGATCCTTCAGCAGAAATTTCAGCCACCTTGTCATAGCTTCCGTTTTCATTTTTCTTGAAAGAAGTGATGCCACCACCTTCATCCGTTTTGGAAATCGCGTACAGCGTTTCTTTGTCCGCAGATAAGTCCAGATAAGTAGGGCTGTCGACTTCCGCAATCAAGCGATAATCACGTAATTCTTTTTTATCGGTGTCCAAAATGATTTGATGAACCCCTTTACTCTCTCTTTTTGTGTAAGAGCCAAGATATAAAACTTGTTCCATCCAAAGACCTCCTAAATATTATGATAATTCCATTATAACAAATGCCCTCCACAATGACAGGGAAAAAACCTTGCGAAGTAAATAAAGTTAGATTCAACGGCATAATCGATGGTTTGCCAAAAAAACTGTGATAGAATAGAAATTGTAAAAAGTGTCTGAAAAGGGGAAATGTACATGCAAAGCAAAGTAATTCAAATTGGAAAAAAAGCAATAGATATAAAAGAACCAATGATCATTCTGTTCGATGACAGCGCAACGGAGCCCTTGCAGCAAGTTTCCGTCATCCATCGTTTCATCGAACCCCAGGAATGGTTCGAACTGGCGGACGGAGACCGGATTTTGTTTGATGAACAGGAATACCGCATATCCTATATCGGTAACCATGTCCTCAGAAATTTACAGTCAATCGGTCACACCACCATGATTTTCAAAAATTGGGATGAAGAACGCCTGGAAACAAGCATTTATTTAACCCCTCACATTTTACCGACAATAACGGATGGCACGATCATTTCCTATAGGAAGAAAGATTGAAGGTGAGTCCAATGGAAAGAGCCCCACGTAAAGGAACGTCTAGGAATCGTTTGTCGTGGTTCGAAAAATGGTTTCTGAACAACAAGTTCGTGACTGTTCTATTGATTACTCTGCTCATTCTTCTGATTGTTTTGGTATTTTCAAAAATCTCTTATCTTTTAGGGCCAATCGGCAGCTTCTTCAGTGTCATCGGCTTTCCGCTGGTAATGGCGGGTATTTTCTTTTACATGCTGAACCCTTTTGTAACGCTGTTGGAGAAGAGAGGGATAAAACGATTCGTAGGTATTTGGATTGCCTTCGTGCTGGTGCTGTTGATGATGATTTGGGGTTTTGCAATCCTGATTCCGATCATCCGCGATCAGACGATAGGGATAGTCCGCGAATTTCCTACTTATTGGCAGGCAATCGAGAGCATGACGATTGAATTGATCAACTATGATTGGTTCACTTCCTTGCAGGAACAGATCAGCGAAATCAATGCAGATATCTTCAATAGCGTCTCCGAGAAGCTGAACGAGGTGTTGTCGAACACGGTCAGCGGATTAGGCAGCGTTGTGGGACTTTTGACGAATGCGTTTGTAGGAATCGTCACGATGCCTATCATCTTGTATTATCTACTGAAGGAAGGAGATAAATTGCCACTGACTTTTCTGCAATTATTTCCTACAAACCTACGGGAGTCGATCGGGGACTTGCTGAAGAAAGTCAACACGCAGATCAGCCAGTATGTGCGCGGTCAGATTACGGTCGCGTTCTTTGTCGGGTTGATGTTCGTCATCGGTTATGCCATCATCGGAATGAAATTCGGAATCGTGCTTGGGATATTCGCCGGATTCCTGAACATCATTCCTTATATGGGTTCCTTCATTGCGATGGTGCCCGCGGTGATTGTTGCGATAGTGGATTCTCCGCTGATGCTGGCAAAAGTGCTGCTGGTTTTCTCAATCGAGCAATTCATTGAAGGACGCGTCATTTCACCGCAGATACTCGGCAGCAATCTCGAGGTCCATCCCGTCACGATCATCTTTGTATTGCTTACGGCAGGAAAACTGTTCGGTCTGACCGGTTTTATCTTGGGTATTCCCGGCTATGCTGTTCTTAAAGTGCTGTTCATGCATATTTTTGAATGGTACAAGGAAATATCCGGATTGTATTTGGATGAACCTGAAATCGAAGAAGAGCCTGAGGAGGATTATCTTCAAGAATAATCGAAATGAAAAGGGGAATGCTTGATGAACAAAAAGAGATGGATTGCGGTAGCAATCGCGCTGATTCTTTTCGTGGCATCGCTTGGTTCACAATTTCTGTCGACCCGGTTGGCTGACCAAACGGAAGACTCCCTCAGCCAGCTTACCGGCAATCTGATACCAGGAACGAGCTTGCAGGAAAACGTTATGGAAAGTGGCGATGCCAGCAATCGGATTGCGGTTCTGCATATCGAAGGGACGATTCAATCAGGTGCGGGCAGTGTGCTGACGGACGGCTCCAGTTACGATCATGACCTTTTTTTGGAGCAGTTGAAAGCCATCGAAGAGGATGACACAATCAAAGGGATCTTCTTGATAGTCGACAGCCCGGGCGGCGGGGTCTATGAAAGTGCGGAGGCGCACGATAAATTGTACCGCATTGCTGCTGAAAAGGAACTTCCGGTCTATGCATCCATGCAAGGAACTGCTGCAAGTGGGGGCTACTACATTTCCGCTGGTGCGGACAAGATTTATGCCACTGCTGAAACGACTACCGGTTCGATCGGCGTCATCATGCAGGCGATCGAATACTCAGGGCTGCTTGAAAAGCTGGGTATCGAATACAACACAATCAAGTCGGGCAGCCTCAAGGACATCGGGTCGCCGGATCGGGATATGACAGAGGAAGAACGCGCGTTGCTGCAAGCCTACGTCGATGAGGCTTATCAGCGTTTCGTAACTGTCGTTTCAACGGGAAGGGACATGCCGGAAGAAGAGGTCCGCGCTGTTGCGAATGGCATGATTTATTCCGGCACACAGGCTCAAGCACTTGGATTGGTGGATGAGATAGCCTACACGGATGATGCACTGAAAGCGATGAAAACCGCTTATGGCCTCGAGGATGCGGAAGTATTCGACTATACTTCGACACCTGGCCTGTTTTCCGATTTTTCTTGGTTGTTCGCTCAAGCGGCTGCCAAACTGACGAGCCAGGAAAATCAGACGCTTTCTGAACTGCAGTTGTTACGCGACACTTTCGGGACAACCGCCGCGCCGAGATTGCTTTATCTCTACGGAGGTGAGTGATGATGGAAGAGCAAACCACTACGCATGAAGAACGTTTGGAAGAAATCCGCAAAAAGAAAATAGCCTGGGAGGAAGCCGAACGCTATTCCGACCAGCAGGAACGCCCGTTTCACCGCTATCCGGATTACGTATTCGCCGGTTTTTGGATCAGGTTGTTTGCCTACCTCGTCGACTTGCTGATTGTGCAGGCATTGGTAGGGATTTTGATCAAGCCGATTTTCGCTTTGGGCGGCATCAGTATGCTAGGGAACAATCCCTTGACCTTATTCGGATTTCTTCAGTTGTTGATCCTTGTCGGATATTTCATGCTGACGACGAAATATACAAACGGCCAAACAGTTGGGAAAATGATTTTCGGCATCCGTGTCGTCTGCTTCAAGGAAGAAAACCTCAGTTGGCAGACCGTCTTGATCCGCGAAGGCGTTGGCCGCTACATTGGCAAAACTGTGGCAGTGATCTATCTGGTCGCTGCTTTCCAAAGCAAAAAACAACATCCGATCGATTTGCTTTGCGATACTTCGGTCGTGACGGAAAACAGTGTCCGTGCGTTGCAAGAAAGTTACTAGTAGAGAGAACAAATGTGGAAAAACGGCATGCGACCGGTTTTTATCGGTCGCATGCCGTTTTTTGTGTTGTGTTTGGGGCCGTATAATAATGTGGAACTCCGGCGACGCCGTCGTTCGCCGGAGTAGAGCGGTAAACCGCAGAATGTCCTCCGGTTAGGACCTGCTCATCGGAGGATACCTATCCATCTTACCGACTCCTCCGGGGCAGACTGCCTTAACCGGAAAAGACGGCAGCACACCTATTCCGGCTTGCAAATTCCGCCATATTTGTTATACTTGTTATATAACGGACAGGAGGGGTAAATATGTTCATCGAAATTCTTCCGAACAGCGATACGCCGATCTACACGCAATTGATGTACCAGATCAAAATAGGCATCCTTAAAAGGGAATGGTCATTTGGCGATGGATTGCCGAGCGTGCGGAGTTTGGCCAGTGAATTGGGCATCAACATGCACACCGTAAATAAGGCATACAATCTGTTGGCGGACGAAGGCGTCCTGGTTAAAAATCAGAAAGGCTATTTTGTCAGTGAGCGTGCAATGATAGCTTCCAATGAGGCCACGAAAGCGGCGATGCAGGATAAGCTCAAGGAGATCTTGATCGATAAACAGATTTTTGAGGTCACTGACGAAACATTCCGTGAATGGCTGAATGAAATCGAGAAAGCGTTGAAAGGAGAGGGGAAGACACATGCTGATCTTTAGTTGGTTTATGGTGATACTATTTTTGATTATTGGGGTCGTCAACGGCATTACGCCCTATTATAGTAGGTTAGGTACACCGTTTGGAGTGACGGTTCCGACCTCGCATCAGAAAGACCCTTATGTTTTGAAGCTGAAAAAAGCCTATTTTTACCAAAATGTGATTGGGAGCATCCTGCTTGCTGCGCCAATATTTTTCTTTCTTTTCTGGGAAGATGGAGAGAAAGTGGAGATGGTCACCAGCATCTATGTTACGGTCGCGATGTTTGCCTTCATCTTCCTTTCCTTCCTGCTGTACCTGCAGAAACGGAAACAGATCCGTAGTTGGAAAATAGCCAACGATATCAAAATTGAACCTAAAAAAGCCAAAATCGTCATCGATACCGCCTATCAGAAAGATCTGAAGGTAGTCTCCCATTCGGTTTTCGTTTCGGCTCAATTGTTCATCTTGTTGGTGACAGTAGCGGTCACGCTCTATTTCTATGACCTGATACCCGAGCGATTCCCCGTTCACTGGAACAGTTCGAATGAACCGGATCGGATCGTTGATAAAACGTATGTGAATGTATTCATGCTGCCTGCGATACAATTGTTGATGATTCCGATGATGTTTTTCAGTCATTATTCCTTCATCAAATCGAAACAGAAGATTTCCCCTTATCTATCTGATCTTTCCAGTAAACAGAGTAAATTATTCCGCCAAGCTTGGTCGTATTACTTCCTGATCGTGACGGTGCTGACGCAACTTTTGCTGAGCGGCATTCATTTCTTCTCCTTGTTCTTCGCAGACAAGGGAGCCCAGTGGATCATCGGTATGACCATTCCGTTCGTGGTCATCATCGTTGGGTACAGCGTCTATCTGACCTGGAAATACGGCCAAGGAGGCGAAAAATTGTTTCTGAATGAAGCGGGCGAATTACCGGATGAAGTGACGGAGACGGACGAAGAGCGCTTCTGGAAATGGGGCGTATTGTATTACAATCCGGAAGATCCGTCGCTATTTGTCGAAAAACGTTTCGGCATCGGCAGCACGTTGAATATGGCCAGATGGCAAGCCTGGTTGTTCATCGCCGGCCTGTTGGCATTCGTAGTGCTGACGATCGTGCTTTCGTTCATGATGGAATAACAGTAAGCATAGACAAAAACAGAGGCCAGGACATTTGTCCCGACCTCTGTTTTTCGATTTATTTTTCAAGCTTTTTGTTATGCTGGGCTATGGCCATATCAACGATGCGGTTAGCCAAGTGGATGTTGCGGACCAACAGGGGACCATGGAAATAGGAGCAGAAGACATTTTTATAGCGGGCGCCCTCGGTTTTGTCTTCTCCATTGTTGCCCATGCCTTTTTCGACTTTTCCGAGCGGACGCATGTTTTCGCCAAGGAAGGTGCGTCCGTTATGATTTTCGAATCCTTCGTAGGTCTCGTTGAATTCTTCGCTGCGGATGGTGATGTCGCCGATGAACCGGTTATTGTCCTGGCTCAGGGTATAATGGTCCAGCGCGCTGATGCCGGATATTTTATTGCCGGACGCATCCATGTAATAGTGTCCCAATAATTGGTAGCCGCCACAGATGGCCAGCAGAACGCCATCGTTTTCGATGTATGCTTTGATTCCTGCTGCTTTAGCCTGAATGTCTTTGGAGACGATGAACTGTTCGTAATCCTGACCTCCCCCAAAAAAGACGAGATCATACTTATTGGGATCGAACGGTTGGTCCAAGCTGATGATTTCGGTTTCGAAATCGACGCCTTTTTCCCGGGCGCAGTACTGGAGCATCAAAAGATTGCCATTATCGCCGTATGTGTTCAGTAGGTTGCCGTACAAGTGGCAAATACGTAGTCGCATTTATTTCATCCTTTCCGCTATATAGCCCTGGTTTGCCAGCTCTTTACGGAGTTGCAGCACAGCGGTATAAGTTGCCATCACATAGATTTTTTTCGTTGGAGCATTTTTGAAAGTTTTGATGACATCGGAGATTTCCGGAACCACTTCCAGCTTATCTTCCGGAATGCCGGCAACCTTCATCCGTAGGGTCAGCTCTTTTTGGCGGATGCCGCTGACGGTCACTTTCGGGATATCAAAATCCAAGAATTTCTCGTAATTTCCGTCCCAGATCCAGCTGACATCGGTTCCGTCTGCCGGGCGGTCATTCAGGATCGACACGACGCTGAATGGTTCCTCTTCGTAGTGCAAGAGATCGATTACCTGATTCAGGCCGACTGGATTTTTGATCAGATTCAGGATGATTTCCTTGTCGTTCACGGTGATCGTTTCTTGACGTCCAAATTTTTGTTGTGCCGCCGAGAAACCGGCCTGGATCTCTTCGGGCGTCAATCCGAAATGCTTGCCGACCGAATAAGCAGCCAAGGCATTGTAGACATTGTAGAGTCCCGCAACATTTGTCTGGAACGGATGACCATCGATCTCAAAAGAAGAGCTTTTGTGCGTCAGCTTATCGACTTTGGTGACAGCATAAGTCAATTCTGGCCGTTTGAAATCGCAATGCAGGCAGTAGTATTTCCCAAGGTTGCTGTAGGTATTGAATTTATAGCGCAAAATGTGTTGGCATTTCGGACAAAGCACGCCGTCCGTGTTGTAATGCGCCAAGGTGTCTCCATCCGGTTCATGATTGAAGCCGAAATAGATTTGTTTATTGACCAACTCTTTTGAGTTGAAGATCGGGCTGTCCCCATTCGCGAGAATGACGGCATCAGGTGCCAATGCAGCGCCATCGACCATCTTCTGGTAGATTGTATAGATTTCTCCGAATCGGTCCATCTGATCGCGGAAAACATTCGTATTGACGATGACTTTCGGCTTGATGAACTTCGTAACCTTAACGAGGCTGGCTTCGTCGACCTCAAGGACAGCAAAGGCTCTTTCCTTTTTGACTTTGCGCGAATAGCCTTCCAGGAACGAGGAAATGATGCCTTGCTCCATGTTGGCCCCCGTTGGATTCGTCAAAATATGCGGATATTTTTGCTGTAGAACATGATAAGTCAAAGATGTCGTCAACGTTTTGCCGTTCGTGCCGGTGATGATGACAACATCAAAATTTTCGGAAAGATGTTGTAATACGTCGGGATCCAATTTGACGGCCAGTTTGCCGGGCAGACTTGTTCCGCCTTTGGTGAATGTCTGAAGACCCCACTGGGCGATCTTGCCGATATTGATTGCTAGTGAACCGCGGATAGTCAAATAAATTCGCTCCTTACTTATATTTCTCTTGCCATCATAGCATATAACAAGGCTTTTTTCGATAGCGTTAGTATAGCAGAATTTGCCGGGAATGAATATTTTTAGATTACGCCTCGTGTCAGAAACGGGGCTTTCGATTGCTGAAGGACAGTCGGTAATCGTGAATTTTATTGACTTTGCAGCCATTTCCTACTATCATTATACGGGATGTTATTCAGTTTTTTCCGCTCCGGTAATCTTGATCGGAGCGGAATGATGAAGGTGAGATAATAGCGGGGTCGGAAGCAGGATGACATAAGTGCATCCTTTCTTTTTGCAAGGAATTCCGATCGATGGATGAAAAGTAGGCAAGAGGCTGTTTGAAAGGTGGACATGATGGCACAGTTATTTTTTAAATACGGGGCGATGAACAGCGGGAAATCGATCGAGATCCTGAAGGTCGCCTATAATTATGAAGAGCAGAACAAGTCGGTAATGATTTTCACAAGCGCGCTTGATGATCGTGATGGTATCGGATATGTTTCTAGTCGGATCGGATTGAAGCGCGAAGCTATCCCGATTGCAGATGATATGGATGTATTCTTGGAAGTCGCCAAAAATCCGAAAAGACCCGCTTGTATCTTGATAGATGAATCCCAATTCCTGTCCAAGGCGCATGTCATCCAACTGGCGCGCATCGTCGACGAACTGGCGATTCCGGTGATGGCGTTCGGATTGAAGAATGATTTTCAGAACGAATTGTTTGCAGGCTCGAAATATCTGTTGCTTTACGCGGATAAGATAGAAGAGATAAAAACCATCTGCTGGTATTGTCATAAAAAAGCAATCATGAATATGCGTGTCGTGGATGGAAAACCAGTATATGCAGGTGAACAAATCCAGATCGGCGGAAATGAATCCTATCTTCCCGTCTGTCGCAATCATTACCATCATCCGCCATTGGCCTAAAACAAATAATCAGAAACAAAAAAGAGGGGTTTGAAAAAGTTATGTATGATCAATTAGATGCATTCATTATCCGTTATGAAGAACTTTCCGAATTGTTGAGCGATCCGGAAGTTCTTTCCGATACAAAACGATTCCTGGAATTAACTAAAGAAGAAGCAGGGCTGAGGGAGAAAGTTGCAACCTTCAAGCGTTACAAAGAAGTGGAAGGCGAAATAGCCGATACCGAAGAGATGTTGTCGGAAAATTTGGACGATGATATGGCGGCTATGGCTAAAGAAGAATTGAGCGACTTGAAGAAAGAAAAAACGGAACTTGAGGAGCGCATTAAAGTCTTGTTGTTGCCTAGCGATCCGAACGATGACAAAAACATCATCATGGAAATCCGAGGGGCTGCCGGAGGGGATGAAGCTGCACTGTTCGCGGGTACGTTATTCACGATGTACAGCAAATTTGCAGAAAGCCAAGGGTGGAGAGTCGAGGTCATGGACGCGAATATCACCGGCATCGGTGGTTACAAAGAAATCATCCTGATGATCAGCGGCCAAGGAGCTTACTCCAAACTGAAATATGAGAGTGGCGCGCACCGTGTCCAACGTGTTCCGGAAACAGAATCACAAGGGCGTGTGCATACGTCAACTGCTACCGTAGTCGTCATGCCGGAAGCGGAAGATGTTGAATTGAACATCGAAGATAAAGATATCCGCACAGATATCTACCATGCCAGCGGAGCCGGCGGGCAGCATGTCAACAAGACTGCATCGGCTGTCCGTTTGACCCACTTACCGACAGGCATTGCCGTTGCGATGCAGGACGAACGTTCCCAAATCAAAAACCGCGAGAAAGCGATGAAAATTTTGCGTACGCGTGTATATGACAAAATCTCTTCGGAAGCACAATCCGAATATGATGCAACGCGTAAATCCGCAGTCGGGACGGGTGATCGTTCTGAACGGATCCGTACCTACAACTTTCCGCAAAACCGCGTTACGGATCACCGGATCGGCTTGACCCTGCAAAAATTGGATACGATTTTGAGCGGAAAGCTGGACGAAGTCATCGATGCGTTGATAATGGCCGATCAGACGCAAAAATTGGAGTCCCTGAACAATGGATCAATCTAACGAGCTCAGTTACCAGCAAGCTTTGCAGAATGGTGCGCTTTTTTTGGAACAGCATGAAAAAAGTCCGTTGGCCGCTGAAAGATTACTTTTGGATCGTTTAGGCTGGACAAAGACGGATCTGTTGATGCGTTTTGCCGACCCGATCACGGATCAGGAATACAAGCAGTATTTCAGTGATATCAAAGAGTATGTTTCGGGCAAACCGATACAATATATCGTAGGTGTCGAATGGTTTTACGGATACCCTTTGAAAGTCACGGAAGCTACATTGATTCCACGTCCGGAAACGGAGGAGCTTGTGCAGCGGGCTTTGAAATGCCTGGAGGGGAAAGGTCCCCAGAAGGTCCTGGACATCGGGACGGGATCCGGAGCTATCGCCATTGCGATGAAAAAGAAACGTCCGCAGGATGAAGTGACCGCCACTGATCTTTCTCAAGAAGCCCTGGTCGTTGCTGAGGAGAACGCGAATCAACTGGATGCGCAGATCCGCTTCCTGCAAGGGGATCTGCTGGAGCCGGTACAACTGGAAACGTTCGACTGCATCCTCAGCAATCCTCCCTACATCAGCGAAGATGAAATTAGCCTGATGGACAGTTCTGTTTTGGAGTACGAACCACATTCGGCGTTGTTTGCTGATCATGACGGATTGGATCTATACCAAAAGATGGCCTTCACGATGCCGTTCCATTTGAAAACGGACGGATGCCTATTCATGGAAATCGGCTTCAACCAAGGTGAAAAATTGTTGGAACTCTACAAAAAAGCTTTCCCGGATAAAACCGTCACGATCGAAAAGGATCTGTCCGGTCTCGACCGCATGCTGATAGTAAAATAAGAAAAGCTGAACAGGTTTCTTTGTTCTTTCCGAAGGGATGAACCGTGAAGCTAGCCATCAGGTTTATTGTGTATAAGATGAAAAGAGTCGCCTGATATCCATGGGCAAAAAATGGCTGCGGGCAATTGCCCCGGCTATTTTTTTACCTGATCAGCGTCTTCGCCAGCCAAAACATTGAGAAAGGAGCATACAGTATTATGGAAACAAAAATATACGACGCCTCAACAATCGATGAGGCAGCCGAGCTGTTGAAAGCCGGAGACTTGATTGCTTTCCCGACCGAGACTGTCTACGGCCTAGGCGCCATTGCATCAAATGATGAAGCCGTAAAAAATGTATACAAAGTGAAAGGAAGACCCAGTGATAACCCCTTGATCGTTCATGTATCCGATCGCGAGATTGCGAAATATGTGGCCTTTGTTCCGCAACAGGCAGAAATTTTGATGGAGGCTTTTTGGCCAGGTCCTCTGACTTTGATTTTTCCGATGAAGGAAGGGATATTTGCACCGACCGTCACTGCAGGGCACAATACAGTCGCGCTGCGGATGCCGGACCAAGAACAGACGCTGGAATTGATCAGAAAAACCGGTTTTCCCTTGGTTGGACCGAGCGCGAATACTTCAGGCAAACCGAGTCCGACGACTGCCCAACATGTGCTGCACGATCTTTCAGGCAAAATTGCCGGCATCCTCGATGGAGGAGAGACGCAAATTGGTTTGGAATCAACCGTTTTGGATTTGACTAACGCAGTCGGACCCATCATTTTGCGTCCGGGTGCCATCACGGAAGCGCAGTTGGAGCCGGTCATCGGCAAACTGGCAGCAAATGCCGGGACAGCAAACGAGACAGAGGCTCCGAAAGCGCCAGGAATGAAGTACCAACACTATTCTCCTACTCAACCGGTCATCCTGATTGATGGAACGACTGCCGATTGGAAAGCCGCCATCGAGGAGTGTCACGATCAAGGCAAAGAAATCGGTATTTTGGCTTCCGAAGAAAAGCTGACTGCGCATAAGGAAGCAGCGCGCGCTACTTTCTCATTAGGACCGAAGGCGGATGTGACGGTGGCATCGCAACGCCTATATGCGGGGCTGAGGTATCTTGATGAGCAGCCTGTCGATGTGATTTTGGCAGAAGCCTACGATCCGAATGGCCTCGGCAAGGCATTCATGAATCGTATGGAAAAAGCGGCTTCAGCGAAATATCCGAAAAAATAGCCAGAATTATCGCCTATTATCCGTCTTTAGCTTACTTTTTGTAAAAAATATTCAATTCCAGGAGCTTATATGCTTTATTTCCTGAAAATTTATGCTATACTCAACTTACATTTTTTAATTGATTTAAATTTTGGAATAATGTGATGGAAGGGTGCAAACATGGATAAAGAATTATTTGCAGCAATTGATAAAGAACGCGAAAGACAAGAGAACGGGATCGAACTGATTGCTTCCGAAAACTTTGTATCTGAAGATGTTATGAGAGCGCAAGGCAGCATCTTGACAAATAAATATGCTGAAGGCTACCCTGGTCGTCGTTATTATGGCGGTTGCGAATTTATCGATGTCATCGAAAACTTGGCCATCGATCGCATCAAAGCAATCTTCGGTGCGGAATATGCCAATGTACAACCACATTCCGGTTCACAAGCGAACATGGCTGCTTATCGTGTTTTGGTCCAGCCCGGCGATAAGATTTTGGGGATGGACTTGAGTCACGGGGGACATTTGACTCATGGTGCGTCTGTGAATTTCAGCGGTCAGACTTATGAGTTCGTGGCTTACGGCGTAGAAAAAGAATCCGAAACGATCAACTATGACACAGTCAGAGAGATCGCTTTGAAAGAACAACCAAAATTGATTGTTGCCGGTGCCAGCGCTTATCCGCGCGCAATCGATTTCAAACGTTTTAGAGAAATCGCCGATGAAGTCGGTGCTTATCTGATGGTGGATATGGCTCATATCGCAGGACTTTGTGCAACAGGACATCACCAAAATCCGGTTGAATATGCCCACATCGTAACTACGACGACACATAAAACACTTCGCGGTCCTCGTGGAGGCGTCATCTTGGCAAAAGAAGAATTCGGCAAAAAGTTGAACAGTGCTGTCTTCCCTGGAATCCAAGGCGGACCTCTTGAGCACGTTGTCGCTGCTAAAGCGGTATCCTTCTTTGAAGCTGCAACACCAGAGTACACTGAATACATCGGGCAAGTCATCAAAAATGCCCAAGCAATGGCTGATGTTTTTAATGCATCCGACTTGCGCGTCATCAGCGGCGGAACCGATAACCACTTGTTGCTGTTGGATGTTACCAGCAGCGGTTTGAACGGAAAACAAGTAGAAAAACTGTTGGATACCGTTGAAATCACTGTCAATAAAAACACGATTCCTTTTGAAACGCTGGGCGCAAACAAAGCCAGCGGCATCCGTATCGGCACTCCTGCCATCACAACTAGAGGCCTTAAGGAAGCGGAAGCTCGTAAGATTGCTGAATTGATTGTGGAAACGATCCAAAACCACACGGATGAAGCAAAATTGGATGAAATCCGTGCGGCGGTCCATGCCATCACAAAAGCGTTCCCATTGCACAAAAAACTAGTTTCAACGGAAGCTTAAATAGATTATTAAGAGCTGTCTCCCAATGAGGCAGCTCTTTTAGGTTTTTCTCATTGTTTTATTTCTGGTATTTGTATCGGTTTTCAATTACAATAGACTGAGCAAAAAAACGAAAGTGGGGCAAAAGTATATGGGAGAATTCCATGTAATGAATCATCCGTTGATTCAACACAAATTAACAATTATCCGCGAGAAAGAGTGCGGAACAAAAGTATTTCGTGAAGTAGTAAGTGAAATCGCCATGTTGATGGCTTATGAAGTAACAAGGGACATGCCTTTGGAAGACATCGAGATCGAAACGCCATTGGTAAAAACGACTCAAAAAACATTGTCAGGTAAAAAAGTTGCCATCATTCCAATTTTGCGTGCAGGATTAGGGATGGTCGATGGTTTCTTGGCGATGTTGCCGGCAGCAAAAGTTGGTCATATCGGAATGTACCGTGACCACGAAACCTTGGAACCGGTTGAGTATTTCGTCAAATTGCCGACTGATATCCAGGAACGTCAATTATTCATCGTTGATCCAATGCTGGCTACAGGCGGATCAGCTATCGCAGCTATTGAAGCTTTGGAAAAGAGAGGCGCATCGCCATCAGCCATGAAATTCATTTGTCTTGTGGCAGCTCCTGAAGGAGTGGACGCGTTGCATGCAGCTTATCCGGATGTGGATATCTATGCAGCTTCGTTGGACGAAAGATTGGACGAAAACAGCTACATCCTTCCTGGTTTGGGAGATGCTGGTGACCGACTGTTCGGCACAAAATAATGGTTCAAAAAGACGTTCAGGCAAATGTGTCCGTAAATGTCAAAACATCAATATTATAATGATAACGTCCTTCCGATTTACATCATATTGAAAAATGAAAACAAAGAGCTGAGCCAGAAATCCAAAGAGGGTTTCTGGCTCATTTTTATTGTTCAAGTTAAGTTTGTTATACTTTAATTGGATAAGGCTACAGTATCGAAGGTTTTCAAACATAGCGTTAGGAGCAATAAAGTTGCTTTTATTTCCCCTATAAAATCACTTTAGCGTTAATTTTCGGATTTTCAGAATCCTATAATTATATTTACACTTCGAGTATCTTTGGTTGTGAAGGCGGTATCTTTTCATCATTTTCATAAAAAAACCGAAAATATACTTATAATATGTAGATTTGCTTTGAATTTCGATAAACTTGGTGTTATGATTAGCGATGTTGAACAGATGTGCAAAGAAACTTATGAAATAGCCACTTATTGTGACTAGAGTATGGGAGGTCCAGCTGAATTAGTTGTCTACTTTTACGAATGTCTTTTAAAATAATGTAGCGTGGACTAGGTTTGGCATAGCTGTTTTTTTTATTTGTATTGAAAAGAGGTGAAAATATTGGAAGCTGAATCTAAAGTCATCCATTTTATGGGATTGGGTTTCAGTTTGAATATCATCATAAGTGTATTGGCGACATGCATCATTGTTTTTTTATTTTGTTTTATTGCTACCCGGAAACTGGCGGTGAGGCCAACATCCAAAAGCCAATTGGCTATTGAATATTTGGTTGACTTTATCCGGAACATGATTTCCAGCTCGCTTCATTGGAAAGTTGGGCAACAATTCCACTTGTTGGGATTCACTTTGTTCCTATTTGTATGGGTTGCCAATATGTTAGGACTTGTGTTCATTTTGAACATCGATGGCCATTCCTATTGGAAGAGTCCGACAGCCAGTCCGATCGTCACATTAGGCTTAGCGTTAATGGTGATTTTGCTGACGCATTATTTCGGTATTAAAGAAAATGGGTTCAAGGAATATTTCATGAACAGTTATATTCGTCCGGTCGCACCGCTCATGCCGATCAAACTTTTGGAGGAATTCACGAATACATTGACATTGGCGTTGCGTCTTTACGGAAATATTTATGCTGGTGAAATTTTGTTGGGGTTGATTGCTTCATTAGCGAATTCATATGGCTTATTGACTTGGGTGGTTGGGATTCCTCTCCAAATGGTTTGGCAAGGATTTTCCATCTTCATCGGATCCATCCAAGCTTTCGTCTTCACTACGTTGACTATGGTTTACCTCGCCCATAAGATCGAAGCGGAATAAAACTGCTGATCCATGAGCTTAATAAGTATGTATTAATATATGAGAAAAAGGAGATTATTATTATGAACTTTATAGGAGCTGCTATTGCGGTTGCCGGCGCGGCCATCGGAGCATCATTAGGAAATGGAAAGGTTATTTCTACTACAATCGAAGCGATCGCAAGACAACCAGAATTGCAAAGCAGATTACAGACTTTGATGTTCATTGGTGTCGGTTTGATCGAAGCTGTTCCCATCATGGCGGTAGTTATAGCTTTCTTACTGATTTTCCAATAATAGGGACCAGCAAGACCGATAACTACAGGAGGGATGAGAATGACAGCCAATCTCGTATTGGGAGAGATTACCGCATTAGGTGATACGATTGTTACGCTACTGTCATTTCTGATATTGATGGCTCTTATCAAAAAATTCGCATGGCAGCCTTTGATGAAGATCTTAACGGATCGTGAAGAAATGATACATGCAAATATTGATAAAGCGGCAGCTGCGCGTGAGAATGCCGAGAAGAAACATGCGGAAGTCGATGCGCAATTGATAGAAGTCAGAACTACAGCGAGCGATATTTTGAACAGGGCTCAAGCGGAAGGCAATGAAATACAAAAGAACATCATTAAAGAAGCAAAAGAAGATGCATTACGGATCAAACAAGTGACCCAAAAAGAGCTGGAACTCGAAAGAAAACAGGCTCTTGAAGGTTTGCGTGCCGAAATCGGAGTCATATCAGTAGAAATCGCTGAAAAGATCCTCGGCAAGGAAATCAAGCAAGCAGACCAACAAACATTGATTGAAGCTTTCATTGAAGGGCTGGATGATTGATATGGTTAAGGACGGCAAAGCAATCACAACTGTAGAAGCCTATGTACAAGCCTACTATAACCGCCTGACTGACTCGAAGACTGCGGACAGACTCTATCTTGATCTTTCGCAGTTGAAAGAAGCCTTCAATCATGCAGATTCAGATGCAGGAGAGCAGCCAAATCTTGATTTGGCTGTGAAGTATCTTGCTCCTGATACGCTTCGGTTTCTAGAGGGACTCCAAGATAATCTTGATAACGAAGGTATCTTGGCTTCCATCAAAGCGTTCAATGAGCTGTATGAAAATAAAAAAGTACTCGTGAATGTGAAGTTGACTTCTGCGGTTCCTTTAACAGCGGAACAAAAAATGCGCATCATGAACAAAATGGAAAAAAGAATCGGGGAAGCGACCTTCTTTGTGAAAGAAGTGGTCGATCCCACTGTGATTGGCGGCGTCCGGTTGGAGTCGGAAAACCATTATTTCGACAATACCATCGCTACGAAGTTGAAAGAAATGAAGAGACATATCCTAACAGATTAATAGGGTTGAAGAGGTGAATAATATGGCTACTGAAAACGAAGATTTGAGTTCATTGATCAAAAATAGGATCAACACTTTTCAATCTGTATCAGAGTTTGAAGAAATTGGAAAAGTTACCTACATCGGTGATGGAATCGCCCGCGCGAAAGGTTTGGAGAACGTAATGTCCGGTGAATTGCTGGAATTCTCCAACGGTTCCATCGGAATGGCCCAAAACCTGGAGATGACCGATGTCGGTATCATCATTTTTGGAACTTATGAAAATATCCATGAGGGCGATATCGTCAAACGTACAGGCAAAATCATGGAAGTACCGGTCGGTGATGCTTTGATCGGGCGCGTTGTGGATGCATTAGGCAGCCCGGTGGATGGCTTAGGCAGCATCGAAACCACCGGCACAAGACCCGTTGAAAATGCAGCACCAGGCGTTATGGATCGTCAATCCGTCAGACAACCTCTTCAGACCGGTCTAAAAGCATTGGATGCTTTGGTTCCGATCGGTCGAGGCCAACGCGAGCTGATCATCGGTGACCGCAAAACCGGGAAAACCAGTATTGCAATCGATGCAATTCTGAATCAACGCGGAAAAGATGTTATCTGTATCTATGTCGCCATCGGGCAAAAGGAATCGACAGTCCGCAATATGACGGAAACGTTGAAGAAGCATCATGCAATGGACTATACGATTGTCGTGACCGCAAGTGCTTCACAATCTGCGCCGATGCTCTATATCGCACCTTACGCCGCTACCGCAATGGCGGAAGAGTTCATGCACAACGGCAAGCACGTTCTTATCGTTTATGATGATCTTTCCAAACAGGCGGCTGCTTACCGTGAAATGTCCTTGCTTTTGCGTCGTCCGCCAGGCCGCGAGGCGTATCCAGGGGATGTCTTCTACTTGCATTCCCGTTTGTTGGAACGTTCAGCAAAATTGAACGATGAATTGGGCGGTGGCTCCATCACCTCCTTGCCGATTGTTGAAACACAAGCCGGGGATATCTCCGCTTATATTCCGACGAACGTCATCTCCATCACGGATGGTCAGATTTTCCTGGAAAGCGATCTGTTCTTCTCAGGAATCCGTCCGGCTCTATCTGCGGGTCTCTCCGTTTCCCGTGTCGGAGGATCTGCTCAAATCAAAGCCATGAAAAAAGTATCCGGTACATTACGTATCGATTTAGCCAGCTATCGCGAGCTGGAAGCATTCACCCAGTTCGGTTCGGACTTGGATGTTTCCACGCAAAAACGTCTTAGCCGCGGCCGCAGAACCGTGGAAATACTGAAGCAGGACTTGCACAAGACCTTGGATGTCGAAAAACAAGTTCTCATTCTCTATGCATTGACCCACGGATTTATTGATTCGATTCCGGTGCAGGATATCGAACGATACGAGTCTGAACTGTTCAAATTCGTCAAAATGTCTTATCCGAATCTGTTCTCCATCATCAAGGAGACAAAAGACTTACCGCCTACGGAAGACTTGGATGAAGCGCTGAAAGCATTCGCGGGAATCTTCATTCCGCACGTCGAGTAGAAGGGTCAGCATGAACAGATAATATTGAGGTGATAATATGGCAGAGTCTTTAATAGACATCCGGAAACGCATTGCTTCCACAAAGAAGACAAGTCAAATAACAAGCGCCATGCAAATGGTATCTGCCTCCAAACTGATCCGCGCCGAACAAAAGGTGCGGGGATATCAGCTTTATGCAGCAAAAATACGCGAAATCGTAACACATATTGCCAGCACGCAATTATCTTTGCTTGAAGAGCATGGTCATGTGTCGGCGAGCGATCAAGTTCTTGTCGATTTTCACGATATGCTGATCGAACGGCCGGTCCGCAAAACGGGCTATCTGATCATTTCCTCAGATAAAGGCTTAGCCGGAGGATACAACAGTTCGATCCTGAAAGCGACAAAAGATATGCTTGCGGTCGACCACGCTTCGAACGATGAGTTTGTTGTGCTGTCGGTCGGTGGAGCTGTGGCTGATGATCTCAGAAAAAGTGGGATCGAAGTCGCATTCGAAATCAGGGACCTGAATGACCAACCAAGTTTCACGGAAGTCAGCGATATCGTAGTTAAGGCAATCCAACTTTATCGTGATGGGGTTTTTGATGAGTTGTACGTTTGTTACAAACATCATGTCAACGCTCTGATTTCAGAATATCGAGCTGAAAAAATGCTGCCGTTGACGGACTTGGATTCCCAAGAAGCGGTTGGTTACGAAGTCGATTATCTATTTGAACCGAACAAAGAAGAAATATTAGAAATATTACTGCCGCAATATGCGGAAAGTTTGATTTACGGTGCCATTATCGATGCTAAATCATCCGAGCATGCTTCCCGCATGACGGCCATGAAGAGTGCTACTGATAATGCGACCAATATGATCAATGATATGACGATTCAGTACAACCGAGTGAGACAGACTGCAATCACGCAAGAAATCACCGAAATCGTCGGTGGAGCTTCTGCTCTGGAAGATTAGAAAATGGGAGGAAAAGGCATGAAAAAAGGTCATATTGTACAAGTAATCGGGCCGGTAGTCGACGTTGGCTTCCCATTGGAAGAAGGTGTGCCGGACATCCGTAATGCGCTTATTGTGCATAAGGCAGCCGCAGCTGGAAGTAATGAAGAAGGGGAAACCATCGTTTTGGAGGTTTCACTTGAATTGGGAAATGGTGTGGTTCGCGCAATCGCGATGGAATCGACAGATGGCCTGCAAAGGGGCTTGACTGTTGTTGATACCGGTGCGCCCATCAAAGTACCAGTTGGTTTAGGCACCCTTGGCCGTGTGTTCAATGTTTTGGGTGAAGCCATCGATTTGAAGGGAGCTGTTCCTGATGATTTCCGTCGTGAGTCCATTCATAGAAAAGCACCGACGTTTGATCAGTTGAGCAGTAATTTTGAAATCCTGGAAACAGGCATCAAGGTCATCGATTTGCTGGCTCCTTATCTGAAAGGCGGAAAAATCGGGCTTTTCGGTGGGGCCGGTGTCGGAAAGACGGTCCTGATTCAAGAATTGATCCACAACGTAGCGGAACAGCATGGCGGCATATCTGTCTTCACGGGTGTCGGCGAGCGTACGCGTGAAGGAAACGACCTCTATCACGAAATGCAAGAATCTGGAGTCGGCAAAAAGACAGCCATGGTATTCGGTCAGATGAACGAGCCACCAGGTGCACGTATGCGCGTCGCCTTGTCCGGTTTGACGATGGCAGAACATTTCCGTGATGAAGAAAAACAGGATGTGCTGTTGTTCATCGATAACATCTACCGGTTTACTCAAGCTGGTTCAGAAGTTTCCGCACTATTGGGCCGGATGCCTTCAGCAGTAGGCTATCAGCCGACGTTAGCAACTGAGATGGGCCAACTGCAGGAACGAATCAGTTCCACTAAAGATGGTTCAATCACTTCGATTCAAGCGATCTATGTGCCAGCGGATGACTATACCGATCCGGCTCCTGCAACAACATTTGCCCATTTGGATGCAACAACGAACTTGGAGCGTAAACTGACGGAACAAGGGATTTATCCTGCCGTTGATCCATTGGCTTCCTCTTCCAGCGCGTTATCTCCGGAAATCGTCGGAGATGAACATTACGAAGTGGCCACCAAAGTACAACGCATTCTGCAACGTTATCGTGAACTGCAGGATATCATCGCTATCCTTGGGATGGATGAACTGTCCGATTCTGAAAAAATTACTGTTAACCGCGCAAGACGAATCCAATTCTTCTTGTCCCAAAACTTCCACGTAGCCGAAGCGTTTACCGGAGTACCGGGATCGTACGTCCCTGTAGCGGAAACTGTCCGTGGCTTCAAAGGGATTGTTGAAGGTAAATACGACGGAGTGCCGGAAGAAGCTTTCCGCAACGTCGGTACAATAGAAGAAGTTCTGAAAAAAGCGAAAGAACTAGGCTACAAAGGAGGGGAATGAGATGGCATACCTGCAAGTGAATGTGGTGACGCCTGATGGTATCGCTTTTCAGCATCGTGCTAAGGCGGTGACCGCAACGACAACGGATGGCGGCATTACGATCATGCCAAACCATACCCCGATCATTGTTCCTCTGGCGATCGCTGACCTGATTGTAACGCGTGTGACCGATGAATTGGCGCAGAACCATATTGCCGTCAATGGCGGCATCATGGAAGTGCGTGATAATGTGGTGAACATCATTGCCAACAGCGCGGAACGCGCACGCGACATCGATATCGACCGTGCGGAAGTCGCGAAAGAACGCGCCGAAAAACGGATGGCAGAAGCGCGTGATTTCAAAAATGAAAAAGAATTCCAGCGCGCGAAGATTTCGTTATCGAAAGCGATCAACCGTATCGGTGTTTCGAAAAATAGATCCAATTGAAAAAAAGAGGCCATCGTTGGCCTCTTTTTTTGATTCCGTTTATTTCCTGACATTTAATTAGTGAAGCGGATAATATGCATAGATTATCTGCAGAAATGGCCCGCAATTTCATTTCGATGTATTGTAACATATTATTATACCTGATAAAGAATATGAATGTAAACGATTTTCTTAGTAAATTCTTAGGCGATAGTCTGACAAAAAACAGCTTGTTGGTTTTTTTTTCAAAATATTTATGTTAGTATAGTTTGAGAATATGGGAGGAGTGCGTCACTTGGACTTAACGCTGTTTAACGGTATAATAGTATTGCTATCCCATATGATATTCATTTTCATTTCTTTTTGGTCGTTAAAAGCCATCAGACTGGAGAAATGGATCAGAAAGGGACACATACGCGAAGCAAGGGTGCTCTATTTCTTTCTGTCGATTGCTTTAGGCTTTACGGTAAGTACGTTTCTGCTTGAGTTGGTGACAACCTCGCGTAATATCAGTTACTTACTGTTCTCATGATCCCGCTCACAGTTGCACAATAGAATGTGCCTGTAAAGGCAGATCAGAGTTCCATTTTTACAATAGTTGCAATACAAATATACAAATGAGATCACAATTGACTTTCGGAGGGATTTTTAATGGAAAAAATAATTGTTCGCGGCGGTAACCGTCTTGAAGGAACAGTTAAAGTTGAAGGCGCAAAAAACGCAGTTTTGCCGATTTTGGCTGCTACACTTTTGGCAAGCGAAGGGCAATCTGTATTGACGAACGTTCCGATACTGTCTGATGTTTTCACAATGAATAATGTTCTGAAACATCTGAATGTCGGCGTTGAATTTCAAGAAAAAAACAACACCATCTTAGCGGATGCATCAAACGACATCAATTTTGAAGCGCCCTTTGCTTATGTCAGCAAAATGCGTGCGTCAATCGTCGTTATGGGTCCGCTATTAGCACGTCTGGGTCACGCGCGTATCGCTTTACCTGGTGGCTGTGCCATCGGAACACGACCTATCGACCTTCACTTGAAAGGTTTCGAAGCAATGGGAGCTGACATCAAAATCGAGAACGGTTTTGTTGAAGCGAAAGTCGACAGATTGGTCGGTGCACGCATCTATTTGGACTTCCCGAGTGTCGGTGCTACTCAGAACATCATGATGGGCGCTACTTTGGCGGAAGGGACCACCATCATCGAAAACGTCGCACGCGAACCTGAAATCGTCGATTTGGCTAATTTCCTGAACCGTATGGGCGCGAAAGTGGTCGGAGCCGGAACAGAAACAATCCGTATCGAAGGCGTTTCGTCCATGAAGGCAACAGAACATTCGATCATCCCGGACCGAATTGAAGCAGGAACATTCATGATTGCAGCAGCAGTCACGAACGGGAATGTTTTTATCGAAGATGCGATTGCCGATCATAACAAGCCGCTGATTTCGAAACTGAAGGAAATGCACGTTGCTTTCCAGGAAGAAGAAAATGGTCTGCGTGTCATCGGTCCACGTTCTTTGAAAGCGACCGATGTCAAAACGATGCCACATCCAGGGTTTCCTACCGACATGCAGGCACAAATGACGATTGCGCAATTAGTATCCCAAGGAACCAGCACGATGACCGAAACGGTATTCGAAAACCGTTTTATGCATTTGGAAGAGATGCGCCGTATGAATGCTGATTTCAAAGTCGAAGGGCAGACGGTCCTGATTCATGGCAATACTGATCTGCAAGGCGCTGAAGTAGCCGCATCGGATCTGCGAGCGGCAGCTGCTTTGATTATCGCTGGCCTTGTTTCCAAAGGCTATACACGCGTCACGAATCTGTCGCATTTGGACCGTGGTTATTATGAATTCGATAAAAAGCTGCAGGCTTTGGGTGCTGATGTTGAACGTGTAACCGAAGATGAAAAAAATGTTTTCAGCGATGCGGAAGTTGAAGCACTTTTCGTAAAATAAGTCGGACAACTGTCGTCCGGAAGATAGCTATCGCTAAATGATGAATGTTTGAGAGGGGAACAACGTGGCCAGAGATATAGGAATCGATTTAGGTACAGCAAACGTACTGATTCACGTTAAGGGGAAAGGTATCGTCTTGAACGAGCCTTCCGTTGTCGCAGTAGACACAAAAACCGGAAAAGTTTTAGCAGTTGGGGAAGAAGCCTATATGATGGTTGGGCGTACGCCGGCAAACATCAGAGTCATCCGTCCGCTGAAAGGCGGCGTTATCGCAGACTTTGACATCACAGAAGCAATGCTGACCCACTTTATTGATCGCTTGAATGTGAAGGGTTTTTTGACTAAGCCGAACATTTTGATCTGTTGTCCGACGAACATCACAACGATTGAACAAAAAGCGATCATCCAAGCCGCAGAAAAGAGCGGCGGCAAGAATGTGTATCTGGAGGAAGAACCGAAAGTTGCTGCTGTCGGAGCAGGGCTTGATATTTTTCAGCCGAACGGTAATATGGTCATCGATATGGGTGGCGGAACGAGTGATATCGCAGTATTGTCTTTGGGCGGTATCGTAACGAGCAGCTCGATCAAAACAGCCGGTGATAAACTGGATGCCGACATCATGAATTTCGTCAAAAGAGAACACAAATTATTGATCGGTGAACGGACTGCTGAAAAAATCAAAATAACGATCGGAACCGCTTTGGAGCCTGAGAAGGAAGAGAAGATGGAAATCCGTGGCCGTGACATGGTGACGGGACTGCCGCGCACTATTTACATCACTTCGAAAGAAGTATATGAAGCGATGCACGAGACTTTGGTTCTGGTCGTGGAGCAAGCGAAGGAAGTTTTGGAAATGACGCCTCCTGAGCTGGCTGCCGACATCATCAATACCGGAATCGTGTTGACAGGTGGGGGTGCTTTGATCAGCGGAATCGAGAAACTCTTCTCGAGCGAGTTGAAAGTTCCGGTATTTGCTGCTGAAAAACCATTGGATGCAGTTGCTTTGGGAACGGGTATCCTACTGAACAACATCGATCAAAAGAATCGTCCGTCCAGCGGACTTTTCGGTTTGTTGGCGCGACTGATCCAAAAAACAAAAATAAAAAAAGGAAGATAGGTGATCGCTTTGAAATTTGATTTCAAACCTGTACTGTCAACGGTGATGTGGGTTTTGATATTCATGTTGATGGCTTTCATTCTCTTCGGAGCCGGGTTGATGGTCGGATACGGTGTTCTGGGTGGCGGCAATCCAGCCCTTGTCTTCAGCAAGCAGACCTGGGAACATATCTTTGATTATATCCGTTAAGGAAATAAGAAGGGCAGACAGGAACGATTGCGTTCCGTCTGCCCTTTTTTGATTTTTTTCCTGAATAGGTGCGAGCGGGTGGGGTTTCGGATTATTTCTTTGTCCTTCATTTGCTTTGCTCCGGTGAGCGAAGGCTTCGCCGGAGCACAGACGCAATTAGATGAGCGAACTCCTGCGAGGATGGCCTCGCTGGAGTTTGCACCGGTATCAATCGGTCTCCGCCGGTAAGCGGTCGCCTCACCGGAGCTGCGAACTCGTATCCGCTGTTGTGCCAATGAAAAAGGTCAAATCTTTCTACCCATGCTCCACAAAATCAGCCATATAAAAACGAGGACGGCCAGCATCCTTCTGCTGGTCATCCTCGCTTTTGTCGCATATTTTTATTTCAATGATTTTGAGTTGACCATGACTTCGTCAATCAAGCCGTAATCTTTCGCTTGCTGAGCAGTCATGTAGTTATCGCGGTCGGTATCGCGTTCGATGACTTCCATCGGTTGTCCTGTGCGTTCAGCCAAAATTTTATTCAGGCGTTCGCGTGTCTGCAGGATATGGCGGGCTGCGATTTCAATTTCGGTTGCTTGACCTTGTGCACCGCCAAGCGGTTGATGGATCATAATCTCTGCATTCGGTAATGCAAAACGTTTGCCCTTCTCGCCGGCAGTCAACAAGAAGCTGCCCATCGAAGCTGCCATACCCATTGCGATTGTTTGAACGTCCGCCTTGATGAAGTTCATTGTATCGTAGATGGCCAGTCCGGCAGACACGCTACCGCCTGGAGAGTTGATGTAGATATAGATATCTTTTTCGGAATCTTGGGCATCCAAGAATAGCAATTGCGCGATGACTGAGTTCGCCGTATTATCGTCGATAGGGCCGCTCAACATGATGATGCGGTCCTTCAGAAGACGGGAATAAATATCATATGCACGTTCACCACGGGATGATTGTTCGATTACTGTAGGGATTAAGTTCATATATGTTTCCTCCTCGTTCGTTTTGAATGAACAGTTTTTCTTTACATGGTTTATTTTAACTCATTGGTCAGGAAAGGTCAATTGTAATGTTTGTCCATAAGTCTGACGATTTCTGGTGAAATATACCTTAGTCAATCATATCGTTTCAGTCAGCAAATGTCCAAAAATAGATAGCAGAAATGCGGATTGTATTCAGGGTGAATAAAAAATCGAATAAAAAAATCTCCTCTTCCGCGGGGGAAAGGAGATTTTTTGCATTTGCTTTGCATCCAAATGCTGGGAACGTTGATGCATCAATAAAATAATACGTCTCCTGAGGGAATCGAACCCCCATCTCAAGAACCGGAATCTTACGTGATATCCATTACACTAAGGAGACAAGCAACATTAAAATTATAACCTATAGCGTGAAAGATGGCAAGGGGGAAATTCAATTTCAAATTCCAGAGTTGTCTGGGACGTCTCTTTAAGTCGGAAGAACGTCCTTTAAACTACAGAATCACCAATCCTGCTGCGATTGAAATCCAATCCCTTTAACTGAAAACGATTTCAATAAATGCTTGTGTGTGATAAAATGATTCTAAAAAGGGGAGGAGGGGTTGATGTGTTAGTTATATCAAGTGTGCATATGGATAAGGAAAGCTTAGAGGAATCGCTGAAGCTTGTGGGATACGACAACGAGGAGTTGTTCGCTTATCTTCAACAAAAAGCGTTGGGCAATCCTTTAATCGAAGTGAAAATAAATAAAGAGTTCGACGAACGCGCTGTAAAAGAAAAAACGGTTGTATACAAGCCGGATAAGGACGACCCTATGGACACTGCTTCCGCAATGGATCAAGTGTCTGAAGAAGTGCCGGCGTTGGATACTTTTTTATTGGAACAAATCTATGCAAATATGCGGGATACACCCTTGCGCGATTTGGTGTTATTCTTGGTGGCGTTCATCAATCCGGAGGGGTACGTCATCATCAATCTGAATGAAGCTGCGGAACAGAAGGGCGTCGAACCGATTGAGATGTTGGATGCATTGACGCTTCTGCACCAATTGGATCCCCCAGGTGTGGGTGCCCGGAATCTGCAGGAATGTCTGATGCTGCAGACGGAGCGGGATGAATACGCGCCGGAAATCGCCTATTATGTCTTGGAAAATTTCTTCACTGCTTTCAGTGATAAAAACTGGCAAGAAATAGCGGATGAAATGGCGGTTGATCTGGCTGACGTGAAAAGTGTATTCGAGTATGTCCAATCGTTGGACCCGACACCGGGATCCGCATTCGGCGATGACAATCTATTTTTGCCGAGACCGGATCTTTATCTGCAACTGCTGGATGGGCACCTGACTGTGAAATACAATGAGTGGGCTTCTCCATTTGTTGTTTTTCAAAAAGAATATTATGAAGAGATGCTGCAGCATGATGATGAAGACGTACAACAATTTTTGGCAGCGAAGAAAACGGAAGGGGAGCAACTGCGGTCGGCGCTGGCATTCAGAAAAGAAATGTTGCTTGCGGTGGGAGAATTGATCTGTTCCTTGCAGAAAGGCTTTTTCCTGGAAGGCCGAGAACTGGGGCCGCTCGATGTGACTCGCTTGGCTGAAGATTTGGCGGTTCCGGTCACTGTGATGCGCGAAGAAATATTGGAGAAAATGATTGAAACGGACCGTGGGACATTTTTGTTGCACCAATTATGCGGTGAATAGCCACGAAAAGCGGTTAAGATAAGTAAAAAGATGCGAAGCGCTAAACAATGACGGGACATAAAACGACCCTTTTTGAATGGTTGTTGTATCAAGGTTTTTTGAAAGCGTACATCCGAAAGGCAATCGGATTATACGCTACTCGTGATATATTGAACGAATCCTTTTTGAAGGAATTTGAATTAATTTATCAAAACTCTTGAAACGTCTAGTGTTTACTGTTAAAATAATGAAGTAAAGACGAGGGAGAATAGACGGAAGTAAAAAAATATTTACAGTCTTATTCCATCTCTCCTGATATGAAATAAACGAGGACCGCCTGAGATTGCAGCGGGGCGAAAAGCGTCCACGTGCAAATGAAGAGGGTTGTTATGGAAGAGTCTATTTCAGTCTTGCAGCAAATAGTCCCGGATATTATGTCAGTCCTTCAAAATCGTTACCATATCATGCGTAATATCCAAATGTACGCTCCAGTCGGAAGACGCGTCCTGGCCGATAAAGTTTCCTTATCAGAAAGGACTTTGCGGACTGAGACAGATTTTTTGCGGAAACAAGGTCTCCTATCGAGTTCCAAGAACGGAATGGAGTTGACCGAGGAAGGCGAAAATGTTTTCCGTCACCTGGAAAAATTCATGCGGTTATTGCTGAATATGAATGCGAAAGAGAAGGCCTTAGCGGATTATTTGAACATTCAGTTTTGTAGGATTGTTCCTGGTGACAGCGATGAAGATGCATCCATTCTGGATGAAATCGGAAAAACGGCCGCCAAAGAACTGCATGCGTTATTGCCGGCAGGCGAATTTATCGTTGCTGTGGCTGGTGGGAGTACAATGGCACGGGCTGCCGAACATTTTTCACCTGAATTGTCCCAGAACAGGAATTTTATTTTTGTTCCGACACGAGGTGGTTTAGGCGAATCGATGTCGATACAAGCCAACAGTGTCAGCGATCGTATGGCGCAATTGGTCGGCGGTGAGAACATGGCGCTTTTCGTTCCAGATAACTTGAGCGAAAAAGCTTATGCATCAATGAAATCCGAGCCATCGATCAAACATACTTTATCCGTCATGAAAAAGGCAAACTGCTTGTTATATAGCATCGGTAATGCTAAAGTAATGATGGAAAGACGCAGGATGTCGCATGGGTTGATTTCGTCCCTAGAAGCGCATAATGCGGTAGGTGAAGCCTTTGGTTGTTACTTCAATGAAAATGGAGAAATCGTCTATCGATTGTCCCGCTTCGGGCTTCAGATTGAAGAAATCGAAAAGATCCCGTACGCAATGGCCATTGCAGGGGGAAGCACGAAAGCCAAGGCAATTAAAGCATTCATGAAATATGCCCCGCATCAAACATGGCTGATTACAGATGAGGGCGCAGCTAATCTGATTTTAAAAGGGGTAACCCTTTAAAATAAAAATTTTGACTTATCCTAAGGAGGAAATCTCAGTATGACAGTAAAAGTTGGTATTAACGGTTTTGGACGTATTGGACGTTTAGCATTCCGCCGTATTCAAGAAGTAGAAGGAATCGAAGTTGTAGCAATCAATGACTTGACTGACGCTAAAATGTTGGCTCACTTATTGAAATATGATACAACTCAAGGCAGATTCAATGGTGATGTAGAAGTTAATGACGGATTCTTCACTGTAAACGGAAAAGACATCAAAGTGTTATCACAACGTAACCCAGCGGATCTTCCATGGGCAGAACTTGGCGTAGAGTTCGTATTGGAATGTACTGGTTTCTTCATGAGCAAATCAGGCGCTCAAGCTCACGTTGATGCAGGTGCTAAACGTGTTCTATTGTCTGCTCCAGCAGGCAGCGACGTTAAAACAATCGTTTATAACGTTAACCACAACATTTTGGATGCTGACGATGTTATCGTTTCAGGCGCATCTTGTACAACTAACTGTTTAGCTCCAATGGCTCAAGTATTGAACGATCAATACGGAATCGTTGAAGGCTTAATGACTACAATCCACGCTTACACTGGCGACCAAAACACTTTGGATGCTCCACATCCTAAAGGTGACTTCCGTCGTGCACGTGCTGCTGCAGAAAACATCGTTCCTAACACGACTGGTGCTGCTAAAGCTATCGGTGACGTATTGCCTGAATTGAAAGGCAAATTGGACGGAGCTGCTCAACGTGTTCCTGTTGCAACTGGTTCATTGACTGAATTAGTTACTGTATTGGAAAAAACTGTAACTGTAGAAGAAATTAACGCTGCTATGAAAGCTGCTTCTAACGAATCTTACGGCTACACTGAAGACCAATTGGTTTCAAGCGATATCGTAGGCATGAACTTCGGTTCTTTATTCGATGCAACACAAACTAAAGTAATGACAGTTGGAGACAAACAATTGGTTAAAACTGTTGCTTGGTACGACAATGAAATGTCTTACGCTTCACAATTAGTTCGTACTTTAGTAGAATTTGCTAGCTTATAAGATCTCATCTTTCATCTAATGAAAGCTGAATCGTAGAAGATATCAAAAGCGGGGAGGCAACGCGCTTCCTCGCTTTTCTTATGTAGATACACATATCAGGAGGCGACGTAATGACAAAGAAAGTTGTAACAGATTTAGATGTAGCTGGAAAAAAAGTATTGGTTCGTGCTGATTTCAATGTTCCTATGAAAGATGGAGCAATCACTAACGACAACCGTATCGTTCAGGCTCTTCCTACAATCAACTACTTGATCGAAAATAACGCAAAAGTCATTCTTTTCTCTCACTTAGGAAAAGTAAAAACTGAAGAAGACAAAGCGAAGTTGAGCTTGAAGCCTGTAGCTGATCGTTTGGCTGAATTATTGGGCAAAGAAGTCACTTTCGTTCCTGAAACACGCGGAGAAGCTTTGGAAACTGCTATCGCAGCATTGAAAGACGGAGATGTTTTGGTATTCGAAAACACTCGTTTCGAAGATGTTGACGGTAAAAAAGAAAGCAAAAACGATGCTGAATTGGGCAAATACTGGGCTAGCCTAGGCGACCTGTTCGTAAACGATGCATTCGGTACGGCTCACCGTGCACATGCTTCCAACGTCGGAATCGCTTCTAACCTTGAAAGCGCAGCTGGATTCTTGATGGAGAAAGAAATCAAGTTCATCGGCGGCGCTGTTGACGAGCCTGTTCGTCCATTCGTAGCTATCCTGGGCGGAGCTAAAGTAAGCGACAAAATCGGCGTCATCAAACACTTATTGAACAAAGCCGACAAAGTACTTATCGGCGGCGGAATGGCTTACACATTCATGAAAGCACAAGGCTTGGAAATCGGTAAATCCTTATTGGAAGCTGATAAAGTCGAATTGGCGAAAGAATTGTTGGAGAGCGCTGGCGATAAATTGGTCTTGCCTATCGATGCTAAAATGGTTCATGAGTTCGGCAACGATGGAGAAATCACAATCGCTGAAAACGATGCATTCCCTGCTGACCAAATGGCATTGGATATCGGACCTGCTTCCGTCGAATTGTTCACTAAAGAGCTTGAAGGCGCGAAAACTGTCGTATGGAACGGACCTATGGGTGTGTTCGAATTATCTAACTTTGCGCAAGGAACAATCGGTGTTTGCGAAGCAATCGCTAAATTGAACGATGCTGTAACAATCATCGGCGGCGGAGACTCAGCTGCAGCTGCTATGCAATTAGGCTTTGCGGATGACTTCACGCACATCTCAACTGGTGGCGGAGCATCATTGGAATACCTTGAAGGTAAAGAACTTCCGGGTGTAGCATCAATTTCTGACAAATAAGCAACCTATCTTAAGGAGTGAGTATATTGCGTAAACCGATTATTGCCGGTAACTGGAAAATGAACAAAACAGCTAAGGAAGCACAAGCATTCATCGAGGCTGTAAAAACTAAGGTTCCTGCTTTTGATAAAGTAGAAGCTGTTATTGGATCACCGGCTTTATTTTTAGAAAACATGGTAGCAGCTACAGAGGGAACTGATTTGAAAGTTGCCGCGCAAAACTGTTACTTTGAAGAAGAGGGTGCCTTCACAGGTGAAATCAGCCCGAAAGCTTTAGGCGACTTAGGCGTCGACTACGTCATTATCGGACACTCTGAAAGACGTGAGTACTTCCACGAAACAGATGAAGATATCAACAAAAAAGCGCACGCTATTCTTCGCAATGGTATGACACCGATCGTTTGCTGCGGCGAAACGTTGGAACAACGCGAATCAGGCGTAACAAACGAGTGGGTTTCAGGACAAATTACAGCAGCCTTGAAAGATTTGACTGCAGACCAAGTAGCTAACCTGGTTATCGCTTATGAGCCAATCTGGGCAATCGGTACAGGGAAATCTTCTACTGCAAAAGATGCGAACGACACTTGCGGCGTAGTACGCGCAACTGTAGCTTCAATCTTCGGCCAAGAAGTGGCTGACAAAGTCCGCGTTCAATACGGCGGCAGCGTTAAACCTGAGAACATTGCAGAATACATGGCTGAAGAACATATCGATGGCGCTTTGGTCGGTGGTGCGAGTTTGGTTTCTGATTCATTCTTAGCATTATTGGAGGCTATTAAATAATGAGTAAAAAACCGGTAGCGATAATTATTTTGGACGGCTTCGGCTGGAGAAACGAAATGATGGGCAATGCGGTTAAGCTAGCAAAGAAACCGAACTTTGACCGTTATTGGAACAATTTTCCGCATGCAACGATGCTGGCTTCCGGATTGGCTGTAGGACTTCCTGAAGGCCAAATGGGTAATTCCGAAGTAGGGCATACAAACATTGGTGCCGGACGCGTTGTCTACCAAAGTTTGACCAGAATTGATAAAGCCATCATCGATGGTGAATTCTTGACGAACGAAGCGCTTGTCGGTGCTTACGATCACACGACTGAAAATGATTCTGCTTTGCATCTTTTCGGTCTGCTTTCCGACGGTGGTGTGCACAGTCACATCAATCATGTCATCGCTTTGATCAAGAGCGCTAAAGAAAAAGGTGTCAAAAAACTGTATCTGCATGCTTTCCTTGATGGCCGCGACGTGGATCCTCACGCTGCACCAGGCTACATCGAAACAGTGGAAAATGCGATGGAAGAGATCGGACTGGGCGAAATTGCGACTGTTTCCGGTCGCTACTACGCAATGGACCGTGACAACCGTTGGGAACGTGTTGAATTGGCATACAACGCCATCGCACACGGCGAAGGCGAGAAGTTTGAGTCTGCACAAGATGTCGTAAAAGCAAGCTATGCAGACGGTAAAACGGATGAGTTCGTACTGCCGACTGTCATCGTTAAAGACGGCAAGCCAGTAGGACCGCTGCAAGACAATGATGCGATCATTTTCTTCAACTTCCGTCCGGACCGCGCGATTCAATTGTCGAATGCCTTCACTAACGAAGAGTGGACGAATTTCGATCGCAAAGAGCGCGCAACAAACGTGAAATTTGTGACAATGACTTCTTACCAAGACACAGTTATTGCGGATATCGCCTTCAAGCCGATCCCGATGACGAATGTGCTGGGTGAAGTGTTGGCAAAACACAACCTTTCACAACTGCGTATCGCGGAAACTGAAAAATATCCGCATGTAACTTTCTTCATGAACGGCGGACGTCACGAGCCTTTCGAAGGCGAAGGACGCATCCTGATCCCTTCACCGAAAGTTGCAACCTATGATTTGAAACCTGAAATGAGTGCTTATGAAGTGGGCGAAGCATTAGTGAAAGAGATCAATGACGACAAATACGACGCCATCATCCTTAACTTTGCGAACCCTGACATGGTAGGCCATTCAGGTATGTTGGAACCTACAATCAAAGCGATTGAAGCAGTGGATGAGAACTTGGGTGCTGTCGTTGACGCTATCCATGCAAAAGGTGGCTATGCCATCATCTTCGCTGACCACGGTAACGCGGATACTATGTCCACTGAAGACGGACAACCGCATACTGCGCACACAACCGTACCGGTTCCTGTGATCGTAACCAAAGAAGGCGTTACGTTGCGCACCGACGGCAAATTGGCCGACGTTGCTCCAACTATGCTTGATTTGTTGAACGTAGAAAAACCAGCAGAAATGACAGGCGAATCGCTGATCGTTAAAGCGTAAGCAAAACGCTTCAGCTATTGCATAAAGTAAGATAATTGTCTAAAATGATACTTGGTAACACAAGTAATTCAGCCAACTAAAAGGAGAGAAAACCATGCCATACATTACAGATATTTTAGCTAGAGAAGTATTAGATTCACGCGGAAACCCAACTATCGAAGTTGAAGTTTACACAGAGAGCGGCGCTTTCGGACGCGGAATGGTTCCATCAGGAGCTTCTACTGGCGAACACGAAGCAATCGAATTACGTGATGAAGACAAAACGCGTTACCTTGGAAAAGGTGTTTTGAAAGCTGTAGCGAACGTAAACGACATCATTGCTGATGCTATCTTAGGTTTCGACGTACGTGACCAATTAGCTATCGACAAAACAATGATCGACTTAGATGGCACTCCTAACAAAGAAAAATTGGGCGCTAACGCAATCTTGGCAGTATCTATCGCAGTAGCTCACGCTGCAGCAGATTACTTGGATATTCCTTTATACCAATACCTAGGCGGATTCAACGCTAAAACTTTACCAACACCAATGATGAACATCATCAACGGCGGATCTCACTCAGATGCTCCTATCGCTTTCCAAGAGTTCATGATCTTGCCAGTCGGCGCGCCTTCTTTCAAAGAAGCATTGCGTTGGGGTGCTGAAATCTTCCACGAATTGAAATCAATCCTGAAAAAACGCGGATTGGAAACTTCTGTTGGGGATGAAGGCGGATTTGCTCCTCGCTTCAAAGGAACTGAAGATGGCGTAGAAACTATTTTGGAAGCAATCAAATCAGTTGGTTTGGAACCAGGCAAAGATGTATACCTAGGATTCGACTGTGCATCATCTGAATTCTACGAAAACGGCGTTTACAACTATGCTAAATTCGAAGGTGAAGGCGGAGCGAAACGCACTGCTGCAGAACAAGTAGATTACTTGGAAGAATTAGTCAACAAATACCCAATCATCTCAATTGAAGACGGTATGGATGAAAATGACTGGGATGGCTGGAAACTTTTGACAGAACGTTTGGGCGAACGCGTTCAATTAGTTGGTGACGACTTGTTCGTAACTAACACTGAAATCTTGTCTAACGGTATCGAAAAAGGAATCGGTAACTCAATCCTGATCAAAGTTAACCAAATCGGTTCATTGACTGAAACTTTCGAAGCTATCGAAATGGCTAAAAAAGCTGGTTACACTGCAGTTATTTCTCACCGTTCAGGCGAAACAGAAGATGCTACAATCGCTGACATCGCTGTTGCAACTAACGCTGGACAAATCAAAACTGGTTCATTGAGCCGTACTGACCGTATCGCTAAATACAACCAATTGTTACGCATCGAAGATCAATTAGGCGAATTGGCTGTATACGATGGCTTGAAATCTTTCTACAACTTAAAAAACAAATAATTTTTATTCACTAACAGGAAGTCAGTTGCTTGGAACACTGCCTTCACATAAAAACAGTCTGGGATGACCAGACACGAGATTAAGTCCGGCGCTTGGAACGCCGGACTTTTTTTGTTGTTTCTGCCTGCATTGTTCGGATTTTAGGCAATAAAATTGACTCAAACTCCAATATGATCATATTTTTAATTGCCGTTCCTAACATCTGCATGTAAATTTTTTTGAAAATTAGCTATTTCCGCTTTCATTCGTCGCATAATCTGCTATAATAAGATTAAATTATTATTAATAAATAATGAGGACAATTGATAAGGGGGAGACAAAAGGATGAAAAGAGCAAGAAATTTTTCCGCTGGTCCAGCAATATTACCAGAATCAGTCTTAGAGAAAGTACAGAGTGAAATGCTATCCTACAAAGATAGTGGCATGTCAGTTATGGAGATGAGTCACCGCTCCTCCTTGTTCGAAGAAATCATTCAGGATGCAGAACAATTATTAAGGGAATTAATGAATATTCCGGATGGATACAAAGTTTTGTTCCTGCAAGGTGGTGCAAGTCTGCAGTTCTCCATGATTCCGATGAATCTTGGAAAAGGCGGCAAAGTCGGTTACATCAACTCCGGATCATGGGCTAAGAAAGCCATCTCTGAAGCTAAGATTTTAAAAGTGCCCAATATTGAAGTATTGGCAAGTTCCGAAGCGGATAATTTCACTTACATTCCTGAAATTCCGGAAACAGACGAAGCATATGACTACATCCATATCACAACCAACAACACAATCGAAGGAACAGCATTCCAAACAATCCCTCGTTTCGTGAATGCACCGATCGTTGCCGATATGTCTTCCAACATTTTATCCAATCGTTACGATGTCAACGACTTCGGATTGATCTACGCTGGAGCACAAAAAAATATCGGGCCTGCAGGATTGACGATTGTGATCGTGAAAGAAGACCTGATCCAAACCGAGAATGCATTACCAAGCATGCTTGATTACCGTACACACATCAAAAACGATTCTCTATACAATACACCACCAAGTTTCTCTATCTATGTAGCTAAATTAGTCTTCGAATGGTTGAAGGATTTGGGCGGCGTGGAAGCTATGGTAAAAATGAACGAAGAAAAAGCTGGCTTACTGTACCGTACGATTGAAGAATCAGATTTATTCTCTTCTCCAGTTGCTGTCAATTCCCGATCATTGACGAATATCCCATTCGTTACCGGAGATAAAGAATTGGATGCGAAATTCGTCAAAGAAGCTACAGCGTTAGGCTTCCTTAACCTGAAAGGCCACCGTTCTGTCGGCGGTATGCGCGCAAGTATCTACAACGCATTCCCGTACGAAGGTGTCAAAGAATTAACAGAATTTATGAAAGCTTTTGAAGCTAAGGAAGGGAAATTCAAATAATGTTCGAGATTAAAACTTACAACGCGATTGCCCCAGAAGGTTTAAATTTACTGAATGCAGATCAATTTGTCCTTAATTCAGGCGCAAATCCTGACGGCATCATCCTCCGCAGTGAAAAACTGCATGGCATGGAATTCCCTGAGAGCTTGAAAGCCATTGCCCGTGCCGGCGCCGGCGTCAACAACGTACCCGTTGAAGAATGTTCCGAAGCAGGCGTCGTTGTCTTCAACACACCAGGCGCGAATGCCAATGCGGTCAAAGAGCTTGTGTTGGCAGCTATGATCATGGCTGCCCGTCCAATCAAAGAAGGACTGGATTGGGTCCAAACATTAAGTGGTGACGATGTTGAGAAGCAAGTTGAAAAAGGCAAAAGCCAATTTGCGGGGACGGAAATCTCCGGTAAAACATTGGGTGTCATCGGCCTTGGTGCTATCGGCGCGATGTTGGCCAACGATGCATTCCGTTTAGGCATGGAAGTCATTGGTTATGACCCATATGTTTCAGTGGAAACAGCATGGAACATCAACCGTCGTGTCCAAAAGGCAGCTTCAATCGCTGAAGTATTGGCTAAAGCTGATTACATTTCCATCCATGTGCCCGTCAATGCCGAAACAAAAGGTATGGTTGATGCAGCTTTCCTGGCTCAAATGAAAGACAATGCTGTTCTTTTGAATTTTGCCCGTGGCGAATTGGTCAACACAGCTGATATGCTGGCAGCATTGAAAGAAAAGAGCATCCGCAAATATGTTACAGATTTCGCTGACGAAGCTTTGCTTCATAATGATGACATCATTGTAATGCCTCACTTGGGCGCTTCTACTGAAGAAGCTGAGGTGAACTGCGCAATCATGGCAGCCCAAACATTAAAATACTTCCTGGAAACAGGGAACATCGTGAATTCCGTGAACTTCCCGGGAGTCGATATCGCGATGCATTCTCCTATCCGCATAACGGTCATCAACAAGAACATCCCGAACATGGTCGGACAGATTTCATCCGGTTTGGCTAAATACTTCATCAACATCGAAGATATCCTGAACCGCAGCCGCGGCAACTATGCCTACACTGTCATCGATATCGCCGAAACTGACCAAGCAGTACTGGATGAAGTTGTCGAGAATTTCAAAAAAATCGACGGCATCGTAAACGTCCGCGTCATCAGAAGATAAGAGAGTGTGATGATTCGCGTTTAGACACCCGTACGTTGGAGAAACCAGCTGTCGTTCACCTCTTTTGTGAACGACAGCTGGTTTCGAAACGGTAGTGGTGTCTGCGAATCAGAACACATTTCAAAGAGAGTGTGATGATTCGCGTTTCAAGAAGAGCGTGATGGATCTCCGTTTTAAACGTGGGACATCCCCCTAAAAAAGAACGGCAAAAGTGTCCGGACAGTTCCCTTCGTTGGAGGCGGCAGGTCCGGGCGCTTTTCTTTTCTGAAATTGCTAGCAAAACCCTATAATTTGTGCTAAAGTTAGTAGTAGAAAATTATTATAGGGAGGTCCATCCTTTGTCATTATACGATGTACTATTAACGGCCCTGTTGGTTGTTTCTGTGCTGTTGATCATTGTTGTGCTGATGCAACCGTCAAAAACAAATGCAGCCAGTACACTTACAGGTGGAGCAGAGCAATTATTCGGAAAACAAAAGGCAAGAGGTTTTGAAGCGGTATTGCGTCAGATCACAGTCGTTCTCGGAGCGCTGTTCATCCTGATCGCCCTGGCTTTGACCTATCTATCCTCAAATTAACTATTGCAGGCAGAGACCCACTATCCGGTTTCTGCTTTTTTTAGTTAAGGCACGCAAACAGACCAAAATTCCCGGCGAGGAGCAGTTCACCGAGAATTTCCAGAGCGGGATCGACATCGAGCAAAATATTTTCCCAATGGACAAACGGTCAAAATTATTTATAGTCAGATTGGATATATTAGGAAAAAAGCTGTAAATACAGTAAAATGAAGATGAACGAGTTGGGAGGAATATTATGAAAGCAATCCATTTACCAGAACCCTTTTTCTTCGAAGCAGGCCCGCGCGCCGTCCTTTTGCTGCATGCCTACACCGGCAGTGCAAATGATGTGCGTTTGTTGGGACGGTTTTTGGAACGGAATGGGTATACTGTATATGCACCGAATTTTACGGGGCATGCAACCGACCGATTTGAGGATATCCTCGATTTAGGCGGCCCTGATATCTGGTTCGCTGATGCCATGCGTGCAAAAGCAGAACTGATGGAAAAGGGATACGATCAGCTTGCCGTTTTCGGACTGTCGATGGGTGGCATTATGGCAACAAGAGCCATCGAAACAGGCGGATTTATCGGTGGCGGATCTTTCAATTCACCAATCATCAGTTTTGAGGATTCCCGCGTGCCGATCAGTTTTATGCATTTCGCCAAGCTGTCGAAAAAGAAACTCGGTATGGCGAATCTGGAAATCGAGCACGAACTGGCGCTGATGAAGCCAAAATTGAATGCCCAGCTTGCCCAATTGGATGAGTTTACGGAACTGATCAAGGCGAATCTTGCCGACATCACAGTTCCCTATTACATCGCACAATCCGGCAAGGATGAAATGATCAGCGCCGACTGCGGGAAATTGTTGGCGGATCGCCTCGTAAATGCAGAAGTGGATTATCATTTCTTCTCTGAAGCAACGCATGTTATTACTGTCGGGAAAGACAGAAACGTATTTGAGGAAACAGTTTTGGCATTTTTGAACCGACTATATTGGAATGAGGGATAAGTATGAGAAAGATAGATCAGATCCAAATTGACGTTCTAGCCTATTTTCAAGAGCATGCCGCAAAGAGCATGACCTTGAAGCAAGTAAGTGAAGCGTTGGGTTACACGGAATCCGATGAATTCAAAGCACTAGTAAAAGTCTTTGCTCAGTTGGAAGAAAGAGGGATTCTGGTGCTGAACAAAACCGGACAATTCCGTCTTAAAACGCAAAGTGCCACAATGACAGGTACTTTCAGAAGCAACGATCGTGGTTTCGGCTTTGTGACGATCGATCCGAATGAGAGTGATCTCTTCATCCCGCGCGGCAAAACCGGCAGCGCGATGGAAGGGGACACGGTCGAAGTTAAAATCACCCGTGAGGCCGAGCCTTGGAATGACAGAGGTGTCGAAGCCGAGGTAACTGCTGTTTTGACGCGCAAGTCGAATCAGGTCGTCGGTGAGTTTGTTCCTTACGATTCGGACCGTCGTGAAGAAACTGGGTTTTTGGGGTTTGTCATCCCACAAGATACTAAAATCAACAGCATTGTTGTCTACATCAAGCCAGAAGGCCTTCATCCTGTGGAGGGCAGTGTCTGTCTGGTTGAAATCACCAGCTATCCGACACCGCAGAATCCCATCAAAATGGAGGGGCTGGTCACGAAAGAAATCGGCCATAAGGATGCGCCTGGTGTGGACATTCTGGCCATCTTGTATAAGTTCGGCATCCCTTCCGAATTTCCGGAGGAGGTGTTGGCCCAGGCCGAAAATATTCCTTTGGAGATTCCGGCCGAGGCGTTGGAAGGCAGACGGGATTTGCGTTCGGAACAGATCGTCACGATTGATGGCGCTGATGCAAAAGACCTGGATGATGCGATTTCCCTGAAACGACTGGAAAATGGCAATTATCTGTTGGGTGTACATATCGCGGATGTTTCCTATTACGTGACGGAAAATTCTCCAATCGATCGCGAAGCTTATGAACGCGGAACCAGTGTCTATCTGACGGATCGGGTCGTTCCGATGCTTCCCCAAAAATTATCGAATGGTATCTGTTCCTTGCTGCCGCATGAAGATCGTTTGACATTATCCTGTGAGATGGAATTGGATGCGGATGGGGAAGTGGTTGCTTATGATATTTTCCCGAGTGTCATCGAGTCGAAACAACGGATGACCTACTCCGACGTCAACGCAATCTTGATGGATCACGACAAAAAACTACGTGATAAATACAGCGATTTTGTGTCGATGTTCGAAGATATGGCAATACTCCATGAAACCCTTTTGAAAAAACGTCAAAAACGCGGGGCCATCGATTTCGAATCCGATGAAGCGAAAATCATCGTGGACGAAAACGGCCGCCCGCTGGACATCTATGTGCAAGACCGCGGTGTCGGCGAGCGCCTCATCGAATCTTTCATGTTGAGTGCGAATGAAACGATCGCCCATCATTTCACGAAGGCAAATCTGCCTTTCATCTACCGGATCCACGAGCAACCGGACCCGACCAAAATGATGCGCTTCCTGGAATTTGTGACGACCTTCGGCATTCTTGTGAGCGGTACGCATGAAAACGTAAAACCGAAGCAACTGCAGGCTGTCTTGGCGAAAGTCAAGGACGAGCCCTACGAAGCCGTTGTTTCGACCACGCTGTTGCGCAGCATGCAGCAAGCGAAATATGATGCAGTTCCCGTGGGCCACTACGGTCTGGCTGCAAAAGATTATACTCACTTCACTTCACCGATCAGAAGGTATCCCGATCTGATCGTTCACCGGTTGATCCGCACGTATGGAAAAGGTATCGTCGATCCGAAGGTGGTTGAGAAATGGAAGGGGCAATTGCCGGATATCGCTGTTCAGAGTTCGCAGATGGAACGCCGCTCCGTAGATGCGGAACGCGAAACCGAGTCGCTTAAGAAGGCAGAATTCATGATGGACAAAATTGGACAAGAGTTCGAAGGCGTCATCAGTTCCGTTACAAAATTTGGTATTTTTGTGCAGTTGCCTAACACCGTGGAAGGCCTCGTGCATATCTCGAAAATGGCGGAAGATTACTTTAACTACATCGAAAGTCATATGCTTTTGATGGGTGAACGCACCGGGGTCATGTACCGCATTGGCCAAAAAGTCAAAATCAAAGTAGAAAATTCTGATCCTGTCACGCGCGCCATCGATTTCTCATTGGTCATCGATAAGGATAAGACTCAGAGCCAGAGCGATCAGGATCTGGTCAAACAGATCCGCTCGAAGATTCCGAAGGGCAAAAAACGGAAACCGGGCCAATCCGATCGCGACAGCGGGCCGCGCAAAAAGACCGCAAAAGGAAAAGAGCCATTCTATTCCCGTACAGGCAAAAAAACCAAAGGGAAAAAGGACAGAGGCAAAAAGAAGTAAGCTAACGAAATGAAGGTGTCGAAGTATGCCAAAAGGCGAAGGAAAAGTTTTAGCGCAGAACAGAAAAGCCAGTCATGATTACATCATCCTGGATACGATAGAAGCCGGGATGGTGCTGACAGGAACGGAAATCAAATCCGTCCGCAAAGCGAAAATAAACTTGAAGGATGGCTATGCAAGTATCCGGAACGGGGAAGTATTTCTCCAGAATGTGCATATCAGCCCATTCGAACAGGGCAATATCTTTAACCACGACCCGCTGCGTACCAGGAAATTACTGCTGCATAAAAAACAAATCAAATATTTGATTGAAGAGACCAAGACGACGGGCGTCACGTTGGTGCCGTTGAAAGTCTATCTCAAAAATGGAGTTGCGAAAGTGCTCATCGGGCTGGCAAAAGGGAAAAAGAGCTACGATAAGCGCGATGCATTGAAACAAAAAGATATGAAACGTGAAATCGACAGAGCAATGAAGGAAAGATAAGCATAAATGTGAATAACGAACGCGCCCGCATTCCTGATGGAGTGCAGGCGCGTTTTTTCGGTATGAGTGGTAAATTACTGTCAGCTCCGGCGAAGCCGTCTTGCGTCGGAGGAGAATTTAGAATCCGCATCCAGCTCCGGCGAAGCAGGCTTCGCCGGAGAAGCGGATCATGTTGTCGTCGCCAACTCCGATGAGGCAATCCTCACCGGAGCTGGCGCACTCCGGTTTGGACTACAGCAACCATCGGACAGGTATACTGTCGAAATTGTGACCAATTGTGTAATTTTTGTATCTTGTCTATCATTTTTTTTTAATTCAAGCTATGATAGAAGTAATCATCTTGTCACCAAAAATAAAGATAATCCTGTAAGCAATGTTTGTCTTGCGGGGTTCCGTTCTGAGTGAAATGAAAAAAGTAGGGGTGTAATTGTAATGATAACGAAAGACAAGTATCTCCGATTGCTGGCAAAAGAATATCCGACAGCAGCAAAAACAGTAACCGAAATCATCAACTTGGAAGCCATCATGAACTTGCCGAAAGCAACCGAGCATTTCATCAGCGACTTGCACGGGGAGTATGATGCCGTGCAGCATGTGCTCAGGAATGGATCCGGAAACGTCAAAGAAAAGATCCGCGAGATTTTTCAGGGGAGATTGAGCACCCGTGAGATGAACCAGCTCGCAACGATCGTCTACTATCCGGAAGACAAAATCGATATGATCGTGGACAGCTTGGAGTCCGAGGAAGAGATCAATGAGTTTTATTCGTTGACCTTGTTGCGTATCACGGAACTTTGCGCTTTCACCGTTTCGAAATACACGCGCTCAAAAGTCAGAAAGGCGATTCCGGCCGACTATGCCTACATCATCGAAGAGCTGCTGTTCAAAGATACGATCATGACAAATAAAGAGGATTATTACGAAAAAATCATCAAGACCGTTATCTCTTTGGACCGCGCGCCCGAACTGATCGCGGCCATCTCACATGTCATCCAGCGCCTGGTCGTCGATCACCTGCATGTTGTCGGGGACATCTACGACCGTGGTCCATTCCCTGACAAAATCATCGATACCTTCATGGATGGCCACGAACTGGATATCCAATGGGGCAACCATGATGTCCTCTGGATGGGTGCCGCTAGCGGGTCAGCAGCCTGTATGGCTAATGTCATCCGCATCTGTGCCCGCTACAACAACCTTGAGATCATCGAGGATGCCTACGGAATTTCTTTGCGTCCGCTGATCACGTTTGCGGAAATGGTTTACAAAGAGGACCGCTACGAACCGTTCATGCCGAAAATCAACACCGAAGACGAAAGTAAAATTTTCCCGGAAGAACTCCGCCAAATCGCTAAAATGAACCAGGCGATTTCAATCATCCAATTCAAGCTTGAAGGGGAAATCATCAAACGCCATCCGGAATTCGATATGGCCGATCGGATGGTGCTGGATTTCATCAATTACGAAACAGGAACGGTGAAATTGGATGGGAAAGAATATCCGATGCTGTGCGATTATTTTCCGACAGTCGATCCAGCTGATCCCTACCGCTTGACCGAAGAGGAAAGATTAGTTGTAGAAAGACTCATGACTGGCTTCTTGAATTCGGAAAGACTGCAGAAGCACGTCCAATTCCTTTTCAGCAAAGGCAGCATGTATTTGAGATACAATGATAATCTTTTGTTCCATGGGTGTGTGCCGCTGAATCCGGACGGCAGCTTCATGGAGTTGCCGATCGCGAACGTCAAGTACAGCGGCAAAGCCCTCCTGGACAAGTACGAAGAAGTATTGCGCAAAGGCTATTTGAACCGCGAAGGAAAGAAACATAATGTGCGTATTCTGGATTTGATTTGGTATCTATGGGAAGGAAAAGCATCGTCCTTGTTCGGCAAGGATAAGATGACGACTTTCGAGCGTCTTTATGTCGCGGAAAAAGAAACGCATATCGAGAAGAAGAACCTGTATTACGAGCAACGCGACAATGTGGAACTATCACACAAAATACTGAAGGAATTCGGACTGGATCCAAATAAAGGCCATATCATCAACGGGCACACACCGGTCAAAGAAAAAATCGGTGAGAATCCGCTGAAGGCGGATGGCAAGCTGATCGTCATCGACGGTGGCTTTTCGAAAGCCTACCAGAACACGACGGGGTTGGCCGGTTATACATTATTGTACAACTCTTTTGGGATGCAGCTGGTTTCGCATCAGCCGTTCACTTCCCGTCAGGATGCCATCGAGAACGAAAAGGACATCGTTTCAACCCGACGCATCGTCGACAAGGAATTGGAACGCAAGACGGTAAGGCAGACGGATGTCGGCAAGAAGCTGACCCAGCAAGTCACTGACCTGCACCAGCTGTTGCGCGCCTATAAATCCGGTGAAATCGTGGAAGATCTGCTCAGCGACAAATAGTTGCACGAAATAGATGCAATCGGCCGCCGGAATTGTTAAGATAAGAGAAGGAAAGCAAGTATCCAAAAGCGAAAATAGCTTAAGAGAGGCGGGTTAACCTTGAAAAAGGGAGTAACGTTTTATTTTATGCGACACGGAGAAACGTATCTTAATAAATACAATCGGATGCAAGGCTGGTCCGATACCCCACTGACGCCCAGAGGCAGACGCGATGTCATGAGAAGCGGAGCAGGCTTGGGCGATGTCAAGTTCGATGCGGTCTACTGCAGCGACTTGAGACGGACATTTGAAACAGCACAGATCATTTTGAAAGAAAATCAGCATGCCGATCATTTGAAAGTAGTGGCTATGCCTGAGTTCAGGGAGATATTCTTTGGCTCTTTTGAAGGGCTGGATGCGAGCGAAACCTGGGGGAACCTGAATAAATTCCTGGGAAGCGCAGATGGTCAACCGAATTATGAAGCCCACCGCTCCGTCATCGAAGAGCTGAACGGATTGAAAGAAATGGATCCGTATCATGAAGCGGAAGATTATATGACTTTCTGGCTACGCGTCGAGCGCGGCTTGATCAAACTGATCAGCGAGCACCGTGATTCCGAAAGAAACATACTGATTGTTTCCCACGGGATGACGATCCGCAACATGATCCACGCTGTCATTCCTGATTTCTCGATTGACCGCCATCTGGATAATGCCAGCATTTCGGTCGTCCGCTATGAGGATGGCTTTTATCACTTGGATCTATATAACGGCACCGATCATTTTGTCGATGACTTCACACCTGGCGATGAGCAGGAACCGGAAGTCCATAAAGTGACACCTGCCGATAAAGTTGAAGAGGACGTCAAATAAATAATACACAGTGCCCTTGGAACAAAACCCTTTGTTTCCAAGGGTTTTTCTGTAGCTAAAAGACAAAAACAATTAAAAATCACATCTTTTTTTCATTTTTTGGAAATATCAATTGAAAATTCCGTCCGGATAGTCTAAAATTAACGTAATCCACAATACTGTACGGGATACAGCGTGGCTAGAACGTCTTTAAATTAGCACAGAGAGGCTAACAAGGCATGTGAAACGATTAATGTAAACAACCGTTGAAACACGCCCAATAATAGGTGTGTTTTTTTTACATTTTCCTATTTTTCATGCAAGCGTGAGGTATGAACCTTGTCAATCAGAAATCAGGAGGAAGAACATGAAACAACGTAGATTTTTAGTTTTAGAAGATGGCAGCTGCTATCCAGGATATGCTTTCGGATCAGAAAAGGATGCAATCGGGGAGATCGTATTCAACACAGGGATGACAGGTTACCAAGAAACTTTGTCCGACCCTTCCTACACAGGCCAGATCATCACTTTCACGTATCCGTTGATCGGTAACTATGGCATCAACGTAGACGACTATGAAGGTGTGCACCCAGGCTTGAAAGGGATGGTCGTGCATGAAGTGGCGGAACATCCAAGCAACTTCCGTTCCACCAAAACATTGGATGAAGCTTTGAAGGGCTTTGATGTACCAGGAATCTACGGCGTGGACACACGCAGCATCACCAAAAAAATCCGCAATGCCGGCGTAATGCGCGGCACAATGGTAAATAATGCGGACAACTTGGATGAGATTGTCGCATCGTTGAAAGCCTACGAATTACCGGTTGACGAAATCCAAATGAATTCGACAAAAGAAATCAAAAAATATGCAGGAGAAGGTCCGCGTGTCGTCTTGCTAGACTTCGGCTTCAAAGACAACATCCTTGCAGAATTATTGAAAAGAGGCTGCGAAGTCATTCTGGCGCCTTGGAACACAAGCGCAGACGAAATCCTGGCCTACAATCCGGACGGCATTATGTTGAGCAACGGACCTGGAGATCCGACATCCGTTCCTGAAGCAATCGAAACGATCAAGCAATTGATCGCGCAGGAAAACCTGCCGATGTTCGGTATCTGCTTAGGCCACCAGTTGATCTCATTGGCTGGTGGTGCGACAACCTACAAAATGAAATTCGGTCACCGCGGCGCAAATCATCCGGTGAAGGATCTTGCAACCGGCAAAATCAGCTTGACGAGCCAAAATCATGGCTATGCCGTGAATGAAGAAAGCCTGAGCCAAACCGACTTGGTCGCAACCCACCGCGCCCTGAACGACGGCACGAACGAAGGCGTCAAACACAAAACCAAACCAGTCTTCTCGGTTCAATACCATCCGGAAGCAGCGCCCGGACCGCACGATGCCAATTACTTGTTCGATCATTTTGTAGATATGATGAAAGCAGTCCAAGGAGGAAAACAACATGCCTAAACGTACCGACATTCAATCCATCTTAGTGATCGGCTCTGGCCCCATCATCATCGGTCAAGCCGCAGAATTTGACTATGCCGGAACGCAAGCATGCTTGGCTTTAAGAGAAGAAGGATACAAAGTCATTTTGGTCAACTCCAATCCTGCTACAATCATGACGGACGTTGAGATCGCCGATAAAGTCTACATGGAGCCACTCTCTGTAGAATTCATCACGAACATCATCCGCAAAGAGCGCCCGGATGCCTTATTGCCGACTTTGGGCGGCCAGACCGGCTTGAATATGGCTGTGGAATTGGATAAAGCAGGCGTATTGGAAGAATTCAATGTCGAGTTGTTGGGAACAAAATTGAGTTCCATCCAACAAGCTGAAGACCGTGATCTGTTCCGTCAATTGATGGCAGAATTGAATCAGCCGGTTCCTGAGAGTGATATCATCCACACGGTGGCGGAAGCTCTGGCTTTCGCAGCGGAAATCGGTTATCCGTTGATCGTCCGTCCAGCCTTCACAATGGGCGGCACCGGCGGCGGCATCTGTCATAATGAAGCCGATCTGCGCGAAATCGTGGCCAACGGCTTGCGCTACTCACCAGTGACACAATGTCTGTTGGAGAAATCGATTGCCGGTTTCAAGGAAATCGAATATGAAGTAATGCGCGACAGCAACGACAACGCCATCGTCGTCTGCAACATGGAAAACATCGATCCGGTCGGCGTCCACACAGGCGATTCCATCGTCGTGGCGCCTTCCCAGACCTTGTCTGACAAAGAATACCAAATGCTGCGCGATGTCTCCCTGCAGATCATCCGCGCCTTGAAAATCGAAGGCGGCTGCAATGTCCAGTTGGCATTGGATCCGTACTCGTTCGACTACTACATCATCGAAGTGAACCCGCGCGTCAGCCGTTCTTCGGCTTTGGCGAGTAAAGCGACCGGTTATCCGATCGCGAAGATGGCGGCGAAGATCGCTGTCGGCTTGACCTTGGATGAAATGAAGAACCCGGTAACCGGCACGTCTTACGCGGCTTTCGAACCGGCTTTGGATTACATCGTATCCAAAATCCCGCGTTTCCCGTTCGATAAATTCGAAAAGGGCGACCGTACCCTCGGAACACAGATGAAAGCTACAGGCGAAGTTATGGCCATGGGCCATACGTTCGAGGAATCGATGCTGAAAGCCGTCCGTTCTTTGGAATACGGCGTCAACCATCTGGCATTGCCGAAAGACCAAGGCCAGACTGTGACGATGGAAGAAATCGAACAGAATATCCGCGTTGCTTGCGACGAACGTCTTTTCTATCTGGGAGAAGCGTTGCGCCGCGGCGTGACACCGGAAACGATCCACGAATGGAGCGAAATCGACTACTTCTTCCTTTACAAATTCAAGCACATCATCGACTTGGAGAAGGAAGTGGCGGCAGCCGAACCGAAAGACCTTGAGATCCTGCGCGAAGCGAAGAAATACGGCTTCAGCGATGAAATCATCGCGGAATTGTGGGGCATGGCTTCGGAAGACATCTACGCGTTGCGCAAAGCCAACGGCATCGTTCCTGTCTTCAAGATGGTGGATACGTGTGCGGGTGAATTCGAATCCTTCACACCTTACTTCTACAGCACGTATGAGATGGAACAGGAATCATTCCCGAGCGACCGCGAAAAAGTCATCGTCTTGGGTTCCGGTCCGATTCGTATCGGCCAAGGGGTCGAGTTCGACTACGCGACTGTGCATGCGGTCTGGGCAATCCAGGAAGCCGGCTATGAAGCGATCGTCGTCAACAACAACCCGGAAACCGTTTCGACAGACTTCTCGATCTCCGACAAGCTGTATTTCGAACCGCTGACCGAAGAAGACGTGATGGCGATCATCGACCTGGAACAACCGTTGGGCGTCGTTGTGCAGTTCGGTGGCCAAACGGCCATCAATCTGGCCGACAAATTGGTCAAACACGGCGTGAAGATCCTGGGCACGAGCCTGGAAGATCTGGACCGTGCCGAAGACCGTAAACTGTTCGAACAGTTGTTGCGCGACTTGGATATCCCGCAGGCACCCGGCAAAACAGCCGTGACCGTTGAAGAAGCGGTCGCAGTTGCCGACGAAATCGGCTATCCGGTCCTGGTGCGTCCGTCCTACGTATTGGGCGGCCGGGCGATGCAGATCGTCTACAACCAAGACGATTTGGAGAAATACATGCGCGAAGCGGTCGTGGCCAGTCCCGAACGGCCGGTCCTGGTCGATCATTACCTGATCGGACAAGAGCTGGAAGTCGATGCGATCTGCGACGGCGAAACCGTCCTGATCCCGGGCATCATGGAACACATCGAACGCGCCGGCGTCCACTCGGGCGACTCGATCGCTGTTTACCCGCCGCAGAATCTGTCGGCTGAACTGATCCAAACGATTGAAGATTACACAATCCGCGTGGCGCAAGGGCTGAACACCATCGGTTTGGTGAACATCCAGTTCGTCATCAGCAACGGTGTCGTCTACATTATCGAAGTGAATCCGCGCGCGAGCCGGACAATCCCGTTCTTGAGCAAAGTAACCGGCATTCCGATGGCGAAGTTAGCCACAAAAGGAATTCTGGGACTGAAACTGAAGGATATGGGTTACAAGACAGGTCTGGTTCCGTCGAAATCCGGCGTATACGTGAAGATGCCAGTCTTCAGTTTCAGCAAACTGAAGAAAGTCGACACGGTTCTGGGACCTGAAATGAAGTCTACCGGAGAAATCATCGGTAAAGATGTCAACTTGCCTAAAGCTTTGTATAAAGGCTTCATCGCATCCGGCGTGCACGTACCTGACTACGGCACAGCGTTGATGACGGTATCGGATAAAGACAAAGCAGAAGTCATTCCATTGGCGAAACGTTTGATTTCGTTAGGCTACCATATCGTTGCTACGACAGGTACCGGTAAAGCTTTGGAAGCGGAAGGAATCAAAGTCGACGTCATTGAAAAAATCAATGAGAACAGCAACGACATTCTTGACGCTATCCGTGATGGTCGTATCAATCTGGTCATCAATACAATGACGGAAGGTAAGACAAGCGAGACCGACGGATTCCTGATCCGCCGTGAAGCAGTCGAAAACAACATCCCATGTTTGACTTCATTGGATACAGCAGAAGCTTTGCTGCAAGCAATGGAAACCATCCATTTCCAATTGGAAGATATGAGTAAATAAGCTATAAAGCAGAAAAGAGAAGCGGGTACCTCATTGGAGGCGGCCGCTTCTCTTTTCTTTGTTTTGTTTGTGTCGGTCGTTAGACCAGGACGGTGATCCGAACACCCGAGACAGAGACGAACTGTCGGTTGTCAGCGCAGCGCGGTGATCCGAACACCCGACAGTCTACCCAATCGGTCAGGCAAACCAAAAAATCCGCACAACGACAAAAAAACACCCCGTAGACTGTCGAATGAATCGCTTCATGTCGGCATGTCTGTGGGGTGTTTGCCTCATACTAGTATGGAGACGACGGGAGTCGAACCCGTGTCCAAGCATATCGGCACTTCCAAATCTACGCTCATAGTTAAACTATTTGGAATTCGCCTTGAACTAGCCGTTTAACAGGCATTATTGTTGGCTAATCTGATTGATCTCTTCTGATTCCTCCAGATGGAAGGTCACAGCGTATCCCACATCATTGAGACCCTGATCTGAGTACATGGGCGATACCAGGAGGATCTTAGCTAGCTACAATTAAGCAGCGAAAGCTAAAGTGTTGTTTTGTGTTTTGTCAGTTGTATTTAACTGTAACGTTTTAGCGTAGACGTAACCTACGGAGCGCATCAAAAGCTCGACCTATACCTGTCGAATCCGTAACGTCCCCTTAATGGGAATGCACAGAGTTATCTTGCATTTCATATTATACGTCATCCATACCAAAAAGCAAGGATTATGCACAAAATATTTTTGCAGCGTGCCGCAAGCAAATAAGGAATTGCAAAGTTGTTCAGAACCGGAGCGAAGGTGTTCTTAAGCTTAATGCTTAGCGCGGCATTTTTTCTGAAAGGGCTATCCTTTGAATTGCGTAGTCACTTTCAGTACACTGTAACTAAGCGACAAGCACTCCCATTAAGAAAGGATGGATAGAGATGATACGAAGAAAAATAGTATTGAGTTTGTTCAGTCTATCGGCTACTGTATTATTGGCAGCTTGTTCAACGGACACCACTACGGAGGAAGCTTCTGTGGGATCTGAAAGCGTTTCGATGGAAAGCATGTCTGAGGAGTCTTCCACCAGTAGTTCGGAAGGCATGGGAGATATGGTCCATGACGATTCCGGTGTAATTCCGGAAGGGTTGATGGAAGCGCAGAATCCTAGTTATAAAGTTGGCGATTCCGTCCTCATGCAGGCGGGGCATATGGAAGGCATGAAAGGTGCGGAAGCGACAATCGTTGGAGCCTTCGACACGGTTGCCTATGAAGTTTCCTATGATCCAACCAATGGAGACCCGAGAGTGGAGAACCATCAATGGGTGATCCAGGAAGAAATCATGGACGCCGGAACGGATCCATTCGGCGTCGGCAGCGAAGTGATGTTGGGAGCTGAGCACATGGAAGGCATGAACGGCGCCACTGCGACTATTGATGCCGCTGAAATGACCACAGTCTATATGGTGGATTATACAGATACTGTCACTGGGGAAACGATCAAAAATCACAAGTGGGTGATCGAACAGGAACTTGCACCAGTTGAAGCGCCGTGACTAACATTCGAACATCCAGAAATATTCCTGCCTCTAAGAAAGGAAGGGTCGTAATGAAATTCGGTATGCGCAAACCGAGTCTGAAACGCGCATTGAAGGCTAGGACAACCGGGAAGATGAAGCGTGCGTTCAAACGGAAAACCAATCCGTTCTATGGCAAACAAGGAATGGGCCTGATCCGCGACGCCAAAAGGACGGCCTACAACCGAATATATAAAAAAGCCACGTTCTCGATTTGGGATCTGTTCAAAAAAAGAAAATAAACCAACAATAAAAATGATCGTTTCCTTAACCGGAAAGCGGTCATTTTTTGTTTAGTGCAAAAATGCTCGCTCAATTCACGTTCATCCTGTATTCGTGCGGCGTCATAGCGTAGGCTTGTTTGAATTTTTGATAAAAGAAAGTGACATTCCTGTAGCCTATCTGTTCGCTGATGCTTTCTATCGGCATATCGGTATTCTTCAGCAGGATGCAGGCATTGTTAAGGCGCAGTTCCTGAACCAAGGCAACATAGGATTTTCCGGTCTGGCTCTTAATGAATCGGCTCAGGTAACTCGGATTGAACTTAAAGGTATCCGCGATCAGCTGCAGGCTACAGTCCTGATAATTCTTTTCGATGAATAGCAGGATATCGCCGATGTAGGAATGATCCGCTTTGCGATGATCGCTGGATTGTTTCTGTTGAAATGCCTTCAACAGCTCGGAAAAGAGGATGATCATGTAAGCATCGGTCACATCTTTTGAATAGGATGACGGCTCGTAATAATTGGCGAGCATGCCCTCGATGGCATCGATCAAAAATTCGCTGTTCGTTGTGTTGAAAAGAAGATAGCGGTCATGCTTCTGTGTTTTTGAAAGGGCATTGACGGCAAACTGGGTGATGATGCTGTTTGAGGCCAGCCGGCTCAACATGTGGGTAGAGAAGTACTCCTTCCTCATCAAGAAGTTGATCAAAATATCATTTTCGCCCGTTTCCAGGATCCGATGGCAAACGCCGGTGTCCAAAATGCAAAAATCACCTTCCTTTAATGAAACTTCTGTCCCATCGATTATAATATCTATATTGCCTGAATAGACGTAGTTCATTTCGATGAAATCATGGACGTGCAACGGGGTATAGGAAAAGCGCGCGTGCTTCAGAATCAGCAGCTGGCTGCCTTCGATAAAAGCAGCGCGTTCATTTTGTTTTTCCCTTGCGCTTTCCAGATGCTTTTCGAATGTATAGCGATAGATCCGTTCGCCATCATCGTTCAAATAGAAATCAAATTTTTCAACGAAATTGGACTGGGGTTCGCTTTTTTTCTGCAGCAAATGTGTCTCCGTTTTTGTATGGGTGAATAGTTTTTCACGAATCTGTGCTTTATCCATGGAATCTCCTTCAGGTAAGAAATGGTTAATCATGTCGTAAGAATATGATATTAATAAATTACGTTCTATCCGTTAAGATGTACTTGTTAGCGATATCATAATGATAATCCGGATGATAAATTTAGTCAATATGATTCGCCCGACATAGTACTTTGCACAGAAGCATCAAATATAGGAGGAAAATTCATGAATACTGAAAAAATGTCCCTCAGCGACAAGATTCAAAACACAGTTGGACCTTTCGCCACCAAGGTGAACAACAACATTTACCTGACTTCCGTCAGGGACGCTATGCTGGCATACATGCCCTTTACTTTTATCGCATCGATCTTTTTGATTATTGCCTTTTTCCCGATTACTCAGGTTACTGACTTTATTACGATGGTGTTAGGAACAGAAAATGCATTCGTATGGCAGTCGAAGTTATTGTATGTGAACAACGCAACATTGGCGGTAGGCGGCTTGATTGTCGTGATTTCCATGGCGAAATCCTTGGCGGATAAGCTGGAAACCAACGTGCTGCAATGCATCATTACAGCAGTCGTTTCCTTCCTTTTGCTGACGCCGCTGGATAACATCGAAGGCATCGATTTTCTGAACATCACAAAGATCAGTGCACAATCCATGTTCCTGTCCATCTTGGTCGGCATGTTCAGCACCATCATCTACAAAAAAATCGAAGAAAAGGGAATCAAAATCAAATTGCCGGAATCCGTACCGCCCGCAGTAGCTGGACCATTCGAATCGGTCATTCCATCCTTTATCGTGGTCACTACCTTCTTCATCATCCGTTTGATCATCGAGCTGCTGCTGAAGAGTGATGCCTTGACATTGATCAACGGCACATTAGGCAAACCATTGACTTACCTAGGCGGCTCGATCGGCGGCTTGGTCGTCGTCAAAATTTTCGAACAATTCCTGTGGTTCTTTGGCTTGCACGGTGGCTCGATCATCCAAGCTGTAATGGATCCGATCCACCAAGTTTTAGAAGATCAAAACAAAGTGGCTTCATTGGCAGGGGCAATCCCGCCGAACATTATCAGTATGAGCTTCCGAAGTCATTTTGCATCTATCGGTGTCGTCGGCGCCGTCATCGCGATCCTTATTGTGGCGAAGAGCAGACAATACAAAGAAGTCGGAAAAATCTCAAGCGTACCTTACATGTTCAATATCGGCGAACCAGCGTTGTTCGGTATCCCATTGATGCTGAATTTCTTGTACTTCATCCCGTTCATCTTCTCGAATGCCATTTCGACTGTCATCGCTTATGTCGTTTTCGCGCTAGGCTTAGTGCCGCTTCCGACAGGTTTGGCGCAGATTCCATGGACAACGCCACCGATCATCAGCGGATACTTCGTGACCGGCAGCATCAGAGGGTCACTTCTGCAGATTGCCCTGATCGCAATCACAACAATTGTTTGGATTCCTTTCGTACGGATGGCAGACAAAGAACTGTACAAAGAGGAAAAAGAAATGGACAGCACAGGTTCGGATGCGGCTGTACAGGAAGCTGAAGGAATCCGTTAAATGACCGCAACGGATCAACTAACGTTAAACGGAAGGGTCCAACCATTGAGCGCCAGTTTGGGTCAGGCCAGCTGGATTACACGGTTGGACAATCCGCTTGAAAAAGAAGCAGAATTTCTGAATGAACGGCCTAACATCATTCTTGAAAAGACGTTCGACATCCCAGATGAAATCACAGAAGCCCTGATTGATATATGCGGCTTGGGTTATTACACCTTGTACGTCAATGGGCAGCGGATTTCTGATGCCTACTTGAACAACGATGTGACGAATTACGACAAAACGGTCTATTATGACACCTATGACATCAGAAATTATTTGAAACAGGGCAGCAACAAGCTGTCGGTGGAACTGGCGAATGGTTGGTACAATGCGGCTCCCATCACGATTTTGGGGAAATACAATGTGCGCAAGCAGCTCGCTGTCGGCAAGCCTTGCCTGATCAGTCAACTGACGATCACGACTGCTTCAGATGAAAAAATCGTGATCGAATCGGATTCGAGCTGGGAAAGCAAGCCAGGCAACTATCTGTTCAATAATCTCTATATCGGTGAAACGGTGACGGATGACATCACGGGGGCAGCCACTCGACAGAAGACTGTAAAAATCGCTGGACCGGGCGGGAATTTGACACCCAGTTTCATTCCCAAGATCAAGAGGCAGAAACAGTACCTTCCTGCCGTGGTCGCGAACCATTCTGCAAATGAAGGCATCCTGATCGATTTCGGGACGATCCTGTCCGGGCATTTCCTTTGCGATATCGCCGCCGATTATCTGGGTCAGGTTACGTTCCTGTACGCCGAGGAACTGAACGCTGATGGCACCCTTAGTTTTGATTCCAGCATCAGTGGAACCTACGGCGTGACGGATGAGGCGCATGGCATAAACGCGGGCGATCCGATCATCCAGAAAGACGTCATCAAAAAAACTGAACAAGAAATCTTCCAATATGAAAATCAGTTCTGCTATCACTCCTTCCGCTATGTTCTAGTGAAGACAGAACCGGACACAGGCTCGTTTGAGGAGTTGCTTTCGAACGTCCGGGCTTACAGCCTGCACACAGACCTTGCTTCTGTGAGCAAGTTCCATTCATCTTCGGATGAGTTGAACCGTTTGTGGGAAGCGGCGCAGAATACCCGCTTGAACAATATCCATTCCTACTTCGAAGATTGCACAAGGGAACGTTTCGGTTATGGCGGGGATATCGTCGCCCTGATCGATTCGCAGCTCTACAGCCACGATATGCACAAGCTGCTGAAGAAAGTCTTTATGGATTTCGCTCATGATCAGACACCGGAAGGCGGGATTCCGCAGACAGCCCCTTACGTCGGCATCATGACGAACGGGACTTCCAACGGGGCTGGCTCCTTGGGCTGGCAGCTGGTTTTCCCGGTGCTTGCCTCTAGAATCGGGCAGTATTATCAAGATACTGCCTTTGTGCAAGAACATCTGCCTGAATTGTTGAAGCATCTGGAATATCTGCTGGCTTTTGATTTCGACTATATCCGTTACTGCTGTTTGGGCGATTGGGGGTCCGTCGATGCCGCCATCCAGAATAGGCGCATCGTATCGCCGGATCAGGAATTCTGTTCGGCCAGCATGTATCTGATCCTTTTGGAGGAATACAAAGCGTTGTTTGCTGCACACAATGTTTCTGAAACGATGATGGAAACCTTGGAATTGCGCATCGTGGAAGCCAGAAGTGCAATCATCGATCTGTTCCGCAATGAGGACGGCAGTTTTTCCTCAGGTACGCAATCAAGCACAATCTTCGCTTTGAAGGCGGGATTGCATAGAAATGAAGCTGAAAAGCATCAGCTTGAAAGGAACCTGATCGAACGAATTCAGAAAGAAGATGGCGTTTTTCGCTTCGGCATTTTCGGGATGTCATGGGCATACACCATCCTTTCCGAGCTCGGTGAGGACGATTTGATCTGCAATTGGCTGTCCCGCCGCCAGGAACCGAATTATCTTAGCATGCTGACGAACGGCAACCAGACCTTGAGTGAGTATTTCCCGCTGCAGAGCGGCACGAACAAGGTGCAAGGTTCCTTGAACCATGCGATGTTCTCCTCATACACGGTTTGGATGATGGAAAAGCTGGTCGGCATCTCCGTCAAAAAAGATTGCAGTATTCAATTGGCGCCTTATTTCGCAACAGATCTGACGGAAATGAATGGTTCACTCCTCACTGCGCAAGGGGAAATTGAAGCGCAGTGGGTACGGACCGATGCTAATAGTTTTATGTACAGCGTGACGCTGCCTGAATCAATGGACTACGATTTCCGATTAGGGTACGCGTATCGAATCATCAACAAAGAGATAACTGCTTCTGGAGACGGTCGCGAAACAATCAAGCTGTCGCTCCAGATTGCTGATCCGATCGAAGCCGTAAGATGGGGAAATGCTTGAACAACCATTTCAAAATAATGGAGGCAAAATTATGAATATCAAAAAAATCGGTCAAGCGGCAATGATGCTGGCCTTGCTGAACCTTGGGGCCTGCGCGGCTCCCTCCGAAACAGCGGAATCAGTCGCAAGTTCACCGGTAACAGGCATCACGTTAGAAGAGACGGAAACGGATGAAGCTTCACAACTGCATTATTTTACGTACGATGCCATGAAGGATGGCTTCGCAAGTTCACGCTCGGATGTGCTGACGCCGACCTTCTACATCTACGCAGGCCAAAAGACTGAGGAGGAAGCAGAAGAACTGTTGGCCGAAATCGGATTGTTGCCGGATGTCCAGCAATGGGCAGGGCAGGCCTACGTGATCAATCCTCTGGATATGGAGGGGTATCAAGCGGAGGATGCGGAAGCCTTCATCAAATTGTTGGCGAAAGCGCCGGTGAAGAACGTCAAAGTGATCGCGCTGGATGAAGGTGCGACCTTCGCCAATAACTATCTGGCGAAGAAAAGCTATCCGATCGCAGGGATGATGCTGTACGGCGGGGATGTCGAAGCTGACAGCACCTCGACGACGCCAGTTCCCGTATACCTCAGCAATGCCGGAGAAGCTGTAACGGACTTCTACATCTCGGCCAATGCAGCCGAAGAGCAGCTGGAAGAGGATGATCTGGCCATTTACCAAAATCAGGATAATGAGTTCCAGCAAGTCGTCGTGAATGCGGAAGAAGAAACCGTTCAGGAAGCGTATGCCAACGCTTGGGAGCATGTCTTCTCGAAAAATTACCGGATGCATAACGAACTGACTGAGTTTTACATGGCTGACGTCAGCAAATACACAGAGCCTTACCCGTTTGTTGGGGTTCCCGACTTTGAGGAACTTGGAATCACCTATAATCAGATGATAGCTGAGCCTGTCAACGGGGAGGGTGCGTATAACTGGTACGAATACATTCCTGAAGCAACAATGGGGCAGGATGAAAAAACCGTGCCGTTGATCGTGACGCTCCACGGATTTGCGAACGATCCAAGACTGCAGGGTGATGCCAGCGGTCTGACCGAGTTGGCTGTGGAAGAAAATCTGATCGTCGTTTCCCCGGAATGGCAAGACAAAGAAGTGAATTTCGGTGGCGTTGAAGGTTTGGGTGAAGAGGGTGTCCTGAATCTGGTCGAGAATCTGAAAGAAAAATATCCGCAGATCGACCCTTCGCGGATCTACCTGACCGGCTTGTCGGCAGGCGGCTCCAAAGCTACCCTGATGGGCGTCAAATATCCGGGCGTTTTCGCGGCTGTGGCAGCTGTATCGGCACCGGGCGTCGATAAACAGGAACTCACCGCAATCGCGGAAACCTATGCTGGGCCTGAAGTGCCGTATCTTTACATCTGCGGCAATCACGATAATTTCCAGATGATCCCTGTGGACGGTTCCGGCCAATTCGGCACACCGGGCATTTTCCAAAATGACCCGAACGTCGACATGTTCCCGTTCATCCAAGCTTACCAAAAAATCAACAAGCTTGAGGCAGCGCCGCAGTACGACATGTCGTTGAACGAATTCTACGGTGTGGCGTTGGACAATCAGGAATGGACGACACTCGGCGAAAAACAGATGCTGACAGGTACGTTGTCGAATCAGAGCGGCGTCATGATGAAGTTGGCGGCCGTAAAAGATCTGGCGCATTGGAACTACAAACCGGAAGCGGCATTCATCTGGGACTTCTTCCAGGATTACCAGAGAAATACCGAGAACGGAGCACTGATCATCAACAGTCCGGAAAAATAACTGGCTGAAGTAATATCTTTTCTTATTTGAATAGAAAACCAAAGGGGGAACCCTTGAAGGGATTGGATTTATACCTTTTCTTTCAAGGTTTTTCTATATTAGAATAACAGTCATCGATTATATTGCTGCTTCTTGCACAAAATTCTGTATATATTTTGAAAAGAAGGGTATAATGAAAGCGTTACCTGATCAATGCGGAAGAACCAGTATCTTATCCGATCGTTCAGGCTGACAATGACATAGGAGGCGGTTGCGATGACAATGAAGAAATTTCAAGTGGAGCTACCCGAAGATATGCTGGAAAAAATGAGAAAAGGCTATGCCGCAAAAAGAAAACAGGGCGGCTACGAAGTGAAAAATATCAGCGATGAAGAGCTGGCTGAATATTTCATGAGCATGGGCTTAAATTATGTCGACAGAAAAATATCCGAAATTCTCGATAAAGAAAATAAATAATCTATGAGAGAAGCAATCCAGCAGTGATTGCTTCTCTTTTTCTGCAATTAGTTATCATACGAATACAAGATAGGGCTTGCACAATCCAAAAATACATGGTACAATGACTTTAACATTTTGTGAAGCGCAGAAAAGAATTGTTTCAAAACATTCCGATTCGTAACGTTAGCAACAATGTATCATAAAGTGCAAGACGCACGAGGAGGATTTTCAATTATGGAACAAGGTACAGTAAAATGGTTTAACGCAGAAAAAGGTTTTGGTTTTATCGAACGCGAAAACGGAGACGATGTATTCGTACATTTCTCAGCTATCCAATCTGAAGGTTTCAAATCTTTAGAAGAAGGCCAAGCAGTAACTTTCAGCGTAGAAGAAGGTAACCGTGGACCTCAAGCAACTAACGTTGTTAAAGCTTAATTCAAATTAAACTTTTAGGAATCTGATCTTCGGATCAGGTTCTTTTTTTTGCATTTGTTCGATGGGTACAGAGCCTTATCCGGTTATGAAGATTTATGATATGATTGCAGTAAGCGCATATAGGAATTATTATTACGTGCAAAAAAATGATTGAGGAGTGTGTTTGAGGATTGGCAAAAGAAACATTTTATTCCAGATTGGACAAACAAGAGAGGTACATCTTGCTTTGTTGCTTCTTTGTATTTGCGGTGAATGGCTTATACGGAATGATTTTGGGCTCAATGCTACCGTTGATAAGTGATGAGTATGGCCTAAGCAATACCGTAAGTGGTACGTTACTGTCCGCCCATTCACTTGGGAATCTCACTGCCGGATTTCTGGCGGGGATTCTTCCTGTATATCTAGGCAGAAAAAAAGCAATCATCTTTCTGTGCAGTTTCGTCGTGGTGGGCTTTGCCATCATGATAATGACCGGAAATCCAGTCCTGTTGATATTGGGCTTCCTGTTTACCGGCATCAGCCGGGGAAGTATCTCCAATTTCAACAATAGTGTAGTCAACGAGGTGTCGGACAGCAGTCCTGCTGCCCTGAGTTTTTTGCACAGTATCTTCGCAGTAGGGGCATTGAGCGCACCTTTTTTGGTCATTTTTTCAACGCGATTGTTCGGACTTTCGGGCTGGAAGGTTGCTGCGGGCATTATCATTGTCTTGGCCCTCGTGTCTATGGTCCTTTTTTCGAGAATGAAACTCAGCGATAGTGCGGTGAAAAATAAGAATGCGACCTCCTATACTTTTTTGAAATTGAAAAGCTTTTGGGTCGGGGCAGGCATTCTCTTCTTTTATCTGTGTGCGGAAGCGTGCATCAACGGGTGGATGGTCAAATATTTTGTGGATTCAAATCTGATGACGACGGAATACGCGCAAGTCCTGGCTTCGCTCCTTTGGGTGGCGATGCTGGCCGGCAGACTGCTTACAGCCTTCTACGGTGACTTCTTTAAGAAGGGAACCCTTTTGCTGTTGACTTGTTCCGGGACGACAGTTTTCTATTTGTTGCTGCTGTCCACAACAAATGTCCGTTTGATAACATTTGCGATTTTTGGTGTAGGTTTCTCGATGGCCGGCATTTATCCGACGATCATCGCCGCTGTCGGGAAAACCTTGCAGACCTATCCCATGGCTTTGGGCACTTTGTTGGTCATTGGTGGTTTGGGTTCCATCATCATGCCGATGGTCACAGGGGCTTTATCCGATGCATTCGGGATTTTTGCCGGTATGAGCGCCGTCATCGTAGCTATTTTATTCTTGCTGGGCTTTGCCGGTAGCTATATCTTGGAGGAAATAAAATCAGAAAAGAGAGCTGAAGAAGCAAAAGAGATTTGACTGGAAGTGGATTCACGAAAAAAATAGAGAAACAGCCTGTCAGTTGTGGCTTTTATCAATAAAGTTGTCGTTTTTCAGATTGTTTGCCATTTCGATTTGCATTATTGAATAAAGCATGATACAATGAATTTAACATTTTGTTGGGTTAGAGAAAAGAATTGCATTACGAAAATTCCGATCCGTAGCGTTAGCAACAATGTATGATAAAGTGCAACAGCACGAGGAGGATTTTCAATTATGGAACAAGGTACAGTAAAATGGTTTAACGCAGACAAAGGTTTTGGCTTCATCGAACGCGAAAGCGGAGACGATGTATTCGTACATTTCTCAGCTATCCAATCTGAAGGTTTCAAATCTTTAGAAGAAGGCCAAGCAGTAACTTTCAGCGTAGAAGAAGGTAACCGTGGACCTCAAGCAACAAACGTAAACAAAGCTTAATTCAAAATTAAACTTATAGGAACCTAGTCTTCGGATTAGGTTCTTTTTTTGGCATCAAATGGATCAATCTTCCTCCGAGGAAACACTTCTTCACTGGAGAAGTGGATCGAAATATAGATAAATAAGCCTCAGGAATCCGATGCTGCTTCGGATTCCTGAGGCTTTTGCTATTTTTTTCAGTATTTCTTCTTGGGATGGCGGTCGACGACTTCCGGATATTTTGCCAGGATCGCTTCGCCTGCCGGAGTGATGCGGTAGCCCCTCAGTGGGAATTGGGAGGCGAGCTGATCTTCGCTCAATTCCTGTTTAGCGAGCTTCATCAATTCCGGCTTCTTCATCTTAGAATACCCGGTTACTGCGTAGTGTTTCAGGATGGCTTTCAGGCCGGCTGCGTTCAGGTGGTCCAGCGAATCGGTCGCTGACTGTTCCACCGCATAGCCTTTTTCGATCACTTCATCCAAAGCTTGACGGCCATTGATACCGTAATTGTATTCGAAATATTTCGGATAAACGCTCTCGTTCGTGAAGGTGCCAAACTGAATGCGCCACAACAAGATCAAGTGTCCAGGTAGGATATCTTCTTCAAAACGGATTATATTGCGTTTTGGGACAAGCTGTTCTGACCCGATCCGGACGGCATTGAGCCAACCTTCCTTGTCGCGTTTTTCGGAGATGTAAGGCACTTCCGGATAATCCTGATAGAGCAAGAAAATATCCTGCACCGCTTGACCCTGCAAGTTCAAGTGGCTGTTTTGTTTTTCGATGTTGTTGGTATTCATAAAAATCCCTCCTACTCGTTCCTGTTTTTATGCTTCAAAATCAAAGGCGTAACCCATTCCTTTTTCGAGTGCTCTTCGGTAAACTTCTCCGGCGATCGCAACATCCATCGCTCCGGTGCCGATCGGGATGCAGAGGGTGATGCCCTGTGAAAGGTCGTCGGCATCTTTCTTTCCGACCGCTAATTCGCCCAACGTAGCAAAAATATTATTTTCGGATAATTGTCCTTCACCTGTCAGTTTTTTTAAAGCACCGCGATGGAGAGCTTGGTCCACATGGTCAACGATGATCTTGTCCGCCTTCAGGATGAGTTCATCCTCGATTTCCTGGAAAGATCCCAACGGAAAAATGATGGTGCCTTGTTTGATCCACTCTGCTTTGATGAGGGGAGTCTGCGCTGACGTGACGGTGATGAGGACCTCAGCCTGACTGGCTTCTTGGGGATCATCGACGACCCGGATGGCGCCTTTGACGTGTTCCTGCATATTTTCGGCAAATGCTTCCGCGGTGCTGCGTCTGTGGTTCCAGACGGTCAATTCGGTGATGTCGAACAGATCCGCGATTGCCCGGATGTTGGTGCTCGCTTGCATCCCTGCTCCGTAAAGGCCGATCGTGACGGTCGGTTTCTTAAGCAAATACCGCAATGCGTTTGCGGTCTGGGCTCCGGTGCGCATATTGGTGATATAAGCGCCTTCAAGTGCAGCGGTGAAAGTACCGAGATGCGGATTGATCAGCAAAATCATCCCTGTGATATAAGGCAGTCCGGCAGTTTTGCGTTCGCCTAAAAATCCGCCGACCCATTTCAAGCCGGCGATATCCTGCGAGCCGATGTAGGCCGGCATTGCGTTCATGAATCCTTCGTAAGGCGGATAACCGCCAGTTTCGCCCAGATCCAGCGTCAATTTTGTCGGGTTGATGACCGTACCGTCGCCGAGTCCTTGGAAAGTCTGATGCACGAGATTGTTGAAATCTGCAATATCCAATAATTCCTTGATGGTGCTCTGATTGATCAAAAGCGTATTGCGTTCTTCCATGGCCATTCTCCTTTAAACGAGATGTGTACAAAAGTATCTTTCCATTTGGACAGTCACATAAAGTATAGCATTTTTCGGAGCGGAACAAAAAATCGCAAGCACCGGATGTCAAAAACTATCCATAAAATCATATCAATTGGAAAGCATTTTTTATTGGTATATACTGTGTGTAAGCATGACACAGGAATATGAGGTGAAGAAATATGGAAAAGAAATCCGAAAAGGATAAGGTGAGAAAACCGGAACTGGTTTTCTATGCTGGATCGACATTGTTGGAAGGACCGCACTGGGATGCGCAGAACAATCTGATTTATTGTGTTTCCATCGAAGACAACATGATCTACGCCATCGATCCTGAAACTGGGGAGGTGGGGACCTACTTAACTGAGGGGCCAGTCGGATGCGCCGTTCTCGATCAGAAGGGCATGATTCTGGAGGCTGAAAAAAGCGGTATTTTCCGGATCGATCCGCGGACGAAAGAAAAGCAACTAGTGGCAAAGGCACACGACGATGAACGGATGCGCTACAACGACGGGAAGCTGGACCCGAAAGGCCGTCTGCTTGTCGGGACGATGGGCTATGACGATACCTATGAAGGGGAAGCCGCTTTATACGCCATCGAAAAGGACGGTACGGTCCGAACAGTTTTGGATGGCCTCACTTTAGCCAACGGGATGGGCTGGTCACCGGATGGAAAGACGCTGTATTTCATTGACACGCCGACCAAAAAAGTGGGCAGCTATGCTTATGATCCTGAAACAGGTGAAGCGATATTTGAAAAATATGTGATTGAAATTACTGATGGTAGCAATCCGGACGGCATGTGTGTGGACCTGGAAGGTATGATCTGGGTGGCGCAATACGGCGGCGAAAAAGTCTGCAGGTGGGACCCGGAGAGCGGCGGAAAGCTTGAGGAAATCCGGATGCCGGTTAAGAATGTGACGTCCTGCTGTCTGGGTGGGGAAAATTTGGAGTATCTGTATATAACGACCGCAAAGGATGGCGAAACGCAAGAGCCGTTGGCTGGCGGATTGTTCCGCGTGAAGTTGTCTTAGAAGAGGCTTCTCTGGTAAATCAAATCATTGGAAAAGGTAATTTTGTTTCACTATAATAAGAGTGTGAAGCAATTCAAAAATAAGAGAGGCGATGATTTTTATGGTGAAGAAGATCGGATTCTTGGTTGGCAGTCTGCGCGAAGAGGCCTACAGCAAAAAAGTAGCCTTGGCGTTTGCGGAACTGTTCCCGGACGGGTATGAAACTGAGTTGATGGAAATTGGCCATTTACCTTTGTATAATCAGGATTTCGACGATGTGGCGGGCATGCTTCCTGATGCATACACCCCGTTCCGTGAAGAAATCAAAAGCTATGATGCCTTTGTGCTTGTGACCCCTGAATACAATCGTTCCTATCCGGCGGCTTTGAAGAATGCCTTGGATGTCGGTTCGCGGCCTTATGGTGCCAACCTTTGGGACGGTAAGCCGGTCGCGGTCATCAGCCAATCCCCGGGTGCGCTAGGGGCATTCGGTGCAAATCATCACTTAAGGCAAGTGCTTGTTTTCCTTAATATGGTGCCTTTGCAGCAGCCGGAAGCCTATATCGGAAATGTCCACAAATTGTTGAACGAAGACGGTTCCGTTAAGGAAGAAACGACGAAAGAATATTTCCAATCAATTGTGGATGCTTTTGTCCAATTGATCGAAAGCACAGAACAACCGAAATAGTAAACGCTGGAAATACCCGTCCTCACGAAAAAGCGTGAGGATGGGTATTTTGTTTGTCTCGGTTCTTTTTTCCTCTGCTATAATGAAGGCAGACAACTATCACCCAGAAAAGGAAAAACAAATGGATAAACATACAAATAAACCTTCTTTGTCGGACAGACTGAAAGCACATGCGGCATCCAACAGCATTCCGATGCACATGCCGGGGCATAAGCGGAACACCGCGCTGCTCGGCACAGATCTTCCTTACAACATCGACATCACGGAAATAGACGGATTCGACAATCTGCACGGCGCGAGCGGCATCCTCAATGAATATATGGAAGAAATCGCAGACTTCTACGGCACCGAGCGCTCATTCTACCTCGTGAACGGCAGTACCTGCGGAATCTTGGCGGGAATCCGCGCCGCGATGAAACGCGGTGGCAAGATTGCCATCGCCCGGAATTGCCACAAGTCAGTCTACCATGCGATCGAGCTTTTTGGATTGGAAGCCGTCTATCTGATGCCTGAGATGGACGAAGCGTTTGGAATCTATGGTGGTATTGCGACTGCGAGCATCGCAGATACGCTAAAAACGCATCCGGATACGCAGTTGGTCGTATTGACTTCGCCGACGTACGAAGGCGTTGTCAGTGATATCGCGGCGATTGCGGAAATCTGCCATGCATACGGCATCCCATTGTTGGTCGATGAGGCGCACGGCTCGCATTTCAATCACTCGGAACATTTTCCGTCCAGCGCGACCGCACTGGGCGCTGACATCGTAATTCAGAGTCTGCATAAGACGTTGCCATCGTTGACCATGACGTCTTTGGCCCATCTTACTGGCGACCTGATCAGACCGGAAGAAGTGGCACGGCAACTCGCCATCTTCGAAAGCAGTTCACCGTCCTATGTATTGATGGCTTCGATCGACCGCTGTTTCCGCTTGCTGCGGGACGAGGGAGAGCAGCTATTCGAAAACTACAATCAAAGGTTAGCCGGCTTCTCGGAAAAAATGGAACAGCTACAGCATCTCAAGGTGCTTTGCCACGGGAACGATAGGCCGGCGCTGCACCCAACCTTTTTCGCCTTCGACAAAGGCAAAATTTTGATTTCGACGCAAGGAACCGGATTGACCGGACAGAAACTTTCCGAAATGTTACGGAGCGAATACCATATTGAAATGGAGATGGTTTTCGGCGATCATGCGTTGGCGATGACCAGCGTCTGCGATACTGACGTCGCTATGGATGCTTTGGCCGATGCGCTATTGGCCATCGACGGCACGCTCGACTCTAAGTCTGGCGAGCACACTCTGTACAACGGAACGTTGCTATTCTCCTTACCCGATAAGCAATGCGAAATCTGGCAGGCCTTGGAATCGGAAAAAGTAGATTGCCCGATTGAAAACGCGATAGGGCAAATGGCAGCCGAATACGTCTGGGCTTATCCGCCCGGAATTCCTTTGCTGGTGCCTGGGGAACGGATCAGCAATGGGTTTATCCGCCAAGTCCATACGCTTTTGGAAAAGGGAACAAAGGTCTACAGCGATGCTGATGGGCTTCCGGAAAATTATCCAAATTATGCATCACGAAAGCCTTGCTCACTAACTTGCATTTTGATAGTTATTGGATGAATCACGATAGCGATAAAAACGGTCACTATGCTGATAGGACGGTAGATTGACGGGCTAACAATTTGTTGGTAAAATTAATCACAAAGGGAGCGTTTTTCTGTCAAGCAATATGCTTCCTTAACCTATTTCAGAGGAGATGTCGTTATGAAACGAATCGTAACATTAAGCACCCGCAACCTGAAGGATACTGCCAAACACGGCGGCTGCGGCGCATGCCAAACATCTTGCCAATCCGCATGCAAAACTTCTTGCGGAATCGCTAATCAGAGCTGTGTGAACCCTAAACAAGCAGCGAAGTAAAAAAGAGTCCGCCTGACTGATTTCAGTTAGGCGGCAATTTTATGGACAAAAAGGAGTTTGAAACCGAAATGATTCATCAATATAAACTGAATGGATATAATATCGTAATGGATACCTACAGCGGTGCTGTGCATGTCGTGGATGATCTTGCCTTCGACATCATCGCACTCTATGAAGCAACGCCAATCGAAGAAATCGTCACGATGATGTTGGAACAATATGCGAACGACCCTGAAATCAACGAACAAGAAATCCGTGATACGCTGTCGGATGTTGAAGAATTAAAGGCCAACGGAGAATTGTTCACGGAAGACATGTACCAAAACCTTTCCGTCGACTTGAAGAACCGCCAAACCTTCGTGAAGGCTCTGTGCCTGAACGTGGCGCACACGTGTAACCTGACCTGCGATTACTGTTTCGCGAGCCAAGGCAAGTACAACGGCGACCGGGCGATCATGAAATTCGAAGTCGGCAAGCAAGCAATCGATTTCCTGCTTGAGAATTCCGGATTCCACCGTAACTTGGACGTCGACTTCTTCGGCGGTGAGCCGTTGATGGCTTGGCGCGTCGTGAAGCAGATCGTCGAATATGCGCGCAGTAAGGAAGAGGAGTCCGGGAAGACTTTCCGTTTCACTTTCACAACGAACGGCATGCTGTTGAACGACGAAATCAATGAATTCCTGAATAAAGAAATGTACAACGTCGTATTGAGCTTGGACGGGCGCAAGGAAATCCATGACCGTCTGCGCCGTACTGTTAACGGAAAAGGCAGCTACGACTACATCTTGCCGAAATTCCAGAAATTCGTGGAAGGGCGCGGCGACAAGGAATACTACGTCCGCGGCACTTACACCGGCAATAATGTCGATTTCACAAACGATATTTTCCACGTCGCTAATCTTGGATTCGACAAACTGTCGATGGAACCGGTCATCTGTGATCCTTCAGAACCTTACGCTTTGACGGAGAAACATCTTCCGGCACTGTACAGACAGTATGAAATCCTGGCGGAGGAAATGCTGAAGCGCGGCGAAGAGGGCAATGATTTCACTTTTTACCACTATATGCTGGACCTTTCCGAAGGCCCGTGCATCCAGAAACGTATCTCCGGCTGCGGATCAGGAACGGAATATATGGCTGTCACACCTTGGGGCGAATTGTTCCCTTGCCACCAGTTCGTCGGCGATGAAGAATTCAGCCTGGGCAACATCTGGGATGGCGTGACCAAACCGGAACTGCAAAGCCAATTCAAGGAAGTCAACTGCTATTCCAAACCGGAGTGCCAAGATTGCTGGGCAAAATTGTATTGCAGCGGCGGTTGTCCTGCAAACTCCCTGCATGCAACAGGTTCACTGAAAGGCAATTATGAATTCAGTTGCGACCTGTTCCGCAAACGCGTGGAATGCTCGATGATGGTGAAGGTCGCGGAATCGATCCGCGAGATGGAAGCCGAAGCGATGGCTGCCGAGTAATTGAATGAAGTAAAGAAGTGTGCGCCGGCTGTTAATCCGGCGCGCACTTCTTTTTGGTGCGGAGGAGGGCGGTGTGACTGCTCTTCCGGCGAAGGAGACTTTAGCCGGAGAATAAATTAAAATACCGCCACTACATCCGGGGAAGCCACCCTAACCGGAGGAAACAACTGATATGTTAGCCGGACCTCCGGCGAGACCGGCTCTCGCCGGAGCAAAAAGCAAAAATACGAAAAAGCGAAAATGTTAGCCGTATCCCCGGCTGAAAAGTCAACAGAAAAAAACCGCACAATCGCCCGATTGTGCGGTGCGGTTCAACATTTATTCCCTTATTTCTTGTTCAATTCTTCCAGGAAGGCAACGATCCTTCGGCAGCCTTCGATGACATTCTCATCGCTGGCGGCGTAGCTCATGCGGAAATAGCCGACTCCTGATTCGCCGAAAGCCGATCCAGGGATGACGCCGACGCCGGCTTTACGCGCGAGGTCGATGCAGAAGTTCCAATCATCGTCGCCGTATTGCTCGGGAATGCGCGGGAACAGGTAGAAGGCACCATCCGGATTGTTCATCTTCAGACCAGCAGCAGTCAGACCTTCCAACAGGATGTCCCGGCGTTTGCGGTAGGCGGCTTTCATCGTGGCTGTCACTTCATCGCCGTCGCGGAAGGCCACGCCAGCCGCCATTTGTGCAGGCGTGGAACCGCATGTGACCAGACTTTGGTGATATTTCAAAATTTCGCGGATCAAGTCTGCTTTGGCAGCGACAAAGCCGACGCGCCAGCCGGTCATCGCATAGCTTTTCGAAGTGCCATTGATCACGATCGACTGCTCAGGGATAAACTCGGCAATGGATGTATGACCACCGTCGTAGGTCAGTTCGCTGTAGATCTCATCGCTTAGCACGAAAACATCATATTTCCTGATGACCGCGGCCAATGCTTCGACTTCTTCTTTTGTGTAAGTCGCGCCGGTCGGATTGTTGGGATAGGTCAGCACGATCATCTTCGTTTCCGGATTCGCATCCAACGTAGTCGTCAGGTCCTCCGGTGTGATCAGGAAGCCGGTCTCCGAAGTGTCGATCTTGACGCTGTGCCCGCCCGCCAAATGCGTAACGTATTCATACTGCGGAAAAGCAGGCGATTGGATGATCACCTTATCGCCCGGGTTCATCAGCGCGAACATCGAGGCAGTAATCGCTTCCGTTGCGCCGACCGTCAGGACGATGTCGGTCTCCGGGTTGTAGTGCAAGCCGTATTTCCGCTCCATGAATTTTGCGATTTCCTTGCGGGTCTCGAGAACACCGGCAGAAGGGGCATAGTGCGTTTGATTCTGGTTCAAAGCCTCTGTGGCGGCAGCCTTGATGAAATCCGGCGTATCGAAATCAGGTTCTCCCATCGTGAAACGGATCAGGTCCTTCACATCACTGATGGCGGCGTCAAAGTTACGGATGGGCGATCCTTTCAGTTGCTTGACAAAACGATTCGTTTCTCTACTCATAATTTATTATCTCCTCCGGATGAAATATCCTTGATCTAATGTATAGCCGAACATGCGCCAACCGACTGCTGACGTCCAAACTCATGAAAATAACATAACACGATTGCAGGCGTATTTCTATGCAAATTTGTATCCTCCGGGCTGAAAATTAGAAATTCGCGAGTTTAATGAGCGTTTTCACATAGGGGCGGCCGATCCTTCCCGGCACTTTCCGATCCGGAGCCCCGTTCGTATCCAAACAATTACCTCAAAAACACGCAAAGGACAAGCGGAAAGAAGCTTCTGTGCCAGAGCGGTTGACAGGATTGCCGGATAAGTGTACGATTAGAAAAATAAATGAATCGCCAAGCGAAAAGAGGTCGCGGCTGGTCAAGAGTACCGCAAGGGAAAGGGACGGTCGCCGAAGCATGCGAATGCTGGACCCAGGTTGAACAAATGTGGGGCTGTTCCATTGTCGTTGCCCGATGACAAAGGATTGCGCTTTAGCTTGGTTGGGCGAATGCAGGTCTCCGTAGCCGTAAGCACTCGCTTACCGCTATTTTTTTTGCATTTCAGGAACAAACGGTCGTCCGCCGCATAGGGCAAAAATAGGCTGGCATGCTATAATGGGCATGTTGGAACAGAAAAAAATGATCGGGAGGAAACATAAAATGAGCGAACTATTATTGACAGATGCTTATGAAATCGCTGCTTACATCAAAGCTGCCGAAAAGCAAACACCTATAAAACTTTACATCAAGGGGGATTTTGAAAATCCTGCCTACGAAGGCTTGAAATTCTTCGGAAGCGGAGACAGCTACACAGTCTTCGGAGACGCTTCAGCGATTTATCCTTTCTTGGAAGCAAACAAAGACAAGATCAAGGATCAAGTCATGGAATACGACAGACGCAATTCTGCGATTCCGCTGTTGGACACTACCAAAATCGATGCACGCATCGAGCCTGGCTCATTCATCCGTGATCATGTAACAATCGGCAAGAGCGCTGTGATCATGATGGGGGCTGTCATCAACATCGGCGCCGTCATCGGCGAAGGCACAATGATCGACATGGGCGCAGTAGTCGGCGCACGCGGCACGATCGGCAAAAACTGCCACATCGGAGCAGGCGCAGTGGTTGCAGGTGTTCTTGAGCCACCATCGAAATCACCAGTCATCATCGAAGACGGTGTTTTGGTCGGCGCGAACGCTGTCATCATCGAAGGCGTGCACATCGGCGAAGGCGCTGTTGTCGCAGCAGGCGCGATCGTATTGGAAGACGTACCGGCTAACGCGGTAGTTGCGGGATCCCCTGCAAAAATCGTGAAGATGAAGGACGAAAAGACAAGCGAAAAAACTCAATTGTTGGCTGACTTAAGAGACTAATAACTACACGCGGAGGGACCAGGTGAACAGCATGCAGATTGCAGAATTATACGATACGGTGAAAATGATCCGAAGGGAACTCCATCAGATTCCGGAGATCGGTTTCGATCTGCCGCTGACTTCGGAATACGTCCGCCAGAAGCTGGTGGCGTTCGGTTATGAACCGATCAGCACCGCCGAAACGGGCTGGGTAGCAGTTCTGGAGGGTAAGTCCCCGGCAGCGGTTGCTTTCCGTGCGGACATGGATGCCCTTGAGGTAACCGAGGAAACTGGAGCGGATTTCGCTTCCCTTCACCCTGGAAAAATGCATGCGTGCGGACACGATGGGCATATGGCCCTGTTGTTGGGTTTCGCGAAATACCTGAAGTCCCTGCCGATGCTGGAAAAATCAGTCGTTTTGGTCTTCCAGCCCGCTGAGGAAGGGCCAGGCGGTGCGAAATGGATCATGGATTCTGGTATCCTGCAGGAGTTGCAGGTCGAAAAAATCTACGGTTACCACCTGTATCCGAGCCTGCCGGAAGGTATTCTCGGCTTGGCCAAGGGTCCATTGATGGCGCGCAACGGTGAATTCGACATCACGCTTGAAGGCGTCAGCTCGCATGCCGGGCAGCCGCACTTCGGCAAGGATGCCTTGATTGCCGCCGCGCAGATCCTGCTTTCGGTCCAGAACATTCTGGCCCGCGATCTCGATCCGCTGCAACCAGCTGTCGTGAACATCGGTACGCTGCATGCCGGGGAAGCCCGCAATATCGTGGCCGGAAAGGCTGAATTGACAGGGACGATCCGGAGTTACGACAAGGCGGTCTATGCTTCCATCAAGGAACGCCTTGCCGACATCTGTGCCGGCATCGAGCGTTTGAGCGGTGTCATCTGCACGTTGGATATCCGCGATTTCTATCCGGAAGTCACAAACGATGCGGACATGATCGGCACCTTGATGGACGCTTTGCCGGTCGATGCCTACGAGGTCGTCAAACCATTGATGCTGGCCGAGGACTTCGCTTTCTACCAAGAAAGCATCCGCGGCGCCTTCATCCTGCTCGGTACCGGCCGTCCCGACATGGGTTGGACGCATCCGCTCCACAGCAGCCGCTTCAACTTCGATGAGAAGGTGTTGCTGAAAGGGATCGCATGTTACGACCTGATCCTGGAAAAGGAAGGGCTGAAGGGCTGAAAGCCAACAGCAAATCACCGAACACATAATAAGACCAAAAAGCACCCTCACTGGGGTGCTTTTTGCTTTCGAGGCGGATGATGATTGCCGTCCTCCGGCGAGGGGGGGTCGCCGGAGGACAGGACCGCATTCAGACGTGCTCCTCCGACTAGCATAAGCCTCCTCGGAGGAGTGGCCGGTATTACCGGTCAGCTTGCATCGCCGTCCTACGATGAAGGCGTTCTTCACCGGAGTTCCGGACGGCAACACTATCTTTCCGCCCTGATGAACTGCTGCAATATTGCGCCACATCCAATAAAATTGTAAAGGTTCGATTAAGTTGATGGATCGCAAAAGCAATTTCTCCGCAAAAAAGGTACAATAGAAACATATACTGTATGAAAGAAGGGGAATTATGCAAAAGAAGAGATTATCCGCATTTCTTTTAGGATCAACCGCGTGGCTGCTTGTCGCTTGCCAAAATCCAGCAACAGATACATCAGCTACCGAGAAGGCGACAAGCAGCTCACAAGTTCAATCCGATACACAAGCAGCCAGCGAAGCGAGCGATCAAGCAGCTTCCAGAGCCAGCATTTCGGAAAAATCCGAGAGTGTCCAGACTCAAACACCATCGGCAAGCAGCCTTACTGCAGATTCCGCAACCAGCGTTGGCACTGACCAAACCGCTGAGCAGGCTACGCTGATCACTGAAGCAAAACAGACAATCACGCAATTGACAGGTTATGTCGAAAGCGAAGTGTACTTGTTCATTGTCGAATCAGTCGAGGGGAATGAAGTCACCATCAACGTCCGCGAAAATGGGGCCGAAGTGTCCAGTTCCGTCGGTTTTTACCGCTATAACGGCGAAACCGGGGAATTGTTGGAAATGGATATCGTCACCGGCGAATACGTCCGCCATCCTGCACAATACTGATGGGTCGAACGGTAGAGAATAATAAGGAGTGATGATGATTTTCGATTTAGGATTATTGGCAAGAATATTTGCAATCAATTTGAGTTATGTGACGCTGAATACGATCCGCTTCATGCTGACAATGAAAGGGTACCGCATCTTGGCTCCGCTCTTGAGCATGGTGGAGATCGTCATTTATGTATTGGGTCTGTCGATGGTCATGAACAGCCTGGACAATCCGCTCAACCTGGCGGCCTATGCACTCGGCTATGGCGCCGGCATCGGTATCGGCATTAAAATCGAGGATTGGCTCGCACTCGGTTATACGATGATTACGGTCATGACACAAGATGTAGGCAGTACGATGCCGAATCAACTGCGCGATCTCGGCTACGGGGTTTCCAGCTACCGAGCCAACGGAAGAGACGGCGAGCGCCTTGTGCTCGAAATCCTGCTGACGCGTAAGGCCGAACGCCACCTGCAAAATAAAGTGTTGGAAATCGATCCGAAAGCTTTCATGGTATCATACGATCCCAAATACATCCATGGAGGTTTCTGGTCCAAGCGCGTCCACCTCGGCAAATAATGAATGAATAAATGAATGGATAAGGAAAGGGGAAACGACATGACAGAACTTGTGAAATTGGGAAGAACCGACCTGCTGATCCATCCGATCGGGCTGGGTGCGAACAAAATCGCCGCAGCCGATCCGGAAACGAACACCGAATACGGCGGTGACGTGCTTTTGAGCGCGATCGATAAAGGACTTAACTTCATCGACACGGCGTTTATGTATGGAATGGGCACTTCCGAAACGATCATCGGCAAGACATTGAAGGAACACAACCTGCGCAATAACGTGTTCATCGCTACAAAAGGTGCACACGAGGTGACTGAAGCGGGAATGGTCCTGAACAACAATCCGGGTTTTCTGACGGAGCAGGTCGAAAACAGTCTGAGACGTCTGCAGACCGATCATATCGATCTTTACTACATCCATTTTCCGGATGAAGCGACACCCAAAGCCGAAGCTGTTGGCGCGCTGCAGCGACTGAAGGAGCAAGGAAAGATCCGTGCCATCGGCGTCTCCAATTTCAATCTGGAGCAGCTGAAGGAAGGCAATGCCAACGGCTATATCGACGTTGTCCAGGATGAATACAACCTCCTGAACCAGTCGGCTGAAGAGAAGCTGTTACCTTACTGCCGCGAACAGGGCATCTCTTTTATCCCGTACTTCCCGTTCGCATCCGGGCTATTGGCCGGCAAGTATACGGAAACTTCGGTCCTGTCGGAGAAACAACAGCAGCGTCCGCAGTTCCAAGGGGATACTTATCTGGATATCCTGAAACGCGTGGACCTGATTCGGCCGCTTGCTGTGAAGCACCACACTGGTCTGCAGAATATCGTTCTGGCCTATTATTTGACCAAAGACGTCGTCGACGCCGTCATTCCTGGCGCGCGCAACCGGCAGCAAGTGCTTGAGAATCTCGAAGCCGCTGAAGTCCGTCTGGATGCAGCGGACATTGCTTTGATCCAGCAGGCTTTCCCGGCATCATACCGCTTGCCGAAGTGATTTTCTGTTCATCAAAAAGCTTACATTACAAAATGATGAAAAAAGCATTTGACATTCATTAGTATCAGGCATAGAATTACATCATAATCTAACAAACAAAAGGGGGAGAATGAGAATGGATGCGACTTGCGGAATGTGCACACTACAGAACAAAAAGAGAGCGTTGTTCTCATTCGATGCCCTAGTCATTCTAGAAGTGATTTAGCCCAGGATTCTTACTTATTACAAGTAGAGTCCTCTTTCCGTTTCATTGGGCTCTCATAAAGAATGAGCCTAATCACATAGGCTCATTCTTTTTTTTCAGTATGACAGGTAAATAATAGAGATATGGAGTGGTTTGGATGACAGAAATGACACAGACAGAAGAACAAAAAGCGTTGAACATCGATTGGAAAAATCTAGGATTCAGTTACATCAAGACGGATTACCGCTTCATTTCTTATTGGAAAGACGGCAAATGGGACGACGGCGAAATGACGACCGACAACAAAGTCCACATCAGCGAAGGCTCTCCGGTACTTCACTACGGCCAATCCTGCTTCGAGGGGATGAAGGCGTACCGCACAAAAGATGGCAGCATTAACCTGTTCCGCCCTGAAGAAAACGCCAAGCGGATGATCAACAGCTGCCAACGACTGTTGATGCCAGAGTTTCCGGTTGAAAAATTTGTCGAAGCGGCTAAAGCGGTCGTAAAGGCGAATGAGAAATGGGTTCCGCCGTACAACACAGGCAGCACACTTTATCTGCGTCCATACCTGATGGGAGTCGGCGACAACATCGGCGTCAGCCCGGCGACCGAATACATCTTCTCCATCTTCGCGATGCCGGTAGGCCCTTACTTCAAAGGCGGCTTGACGCCTACGAACTTCATCGTGTCCGACTACGACCGCGCCGCACCGCATGGTACGGGTGCAGCGAAAGTCGGCGGTAACTACGCAAGCAGCTTGCTGCCCGGTAAAGAAGCGCATGATCGCAACTTCAGCGACTGCATCTATCTTGACCCGGCAACGCACACGAAAATCGAAGAAGTTGGCTCCGCAAACTTCTTCGGCATCACGAAGGACAACTGCTTTGTGACACCGAAATCGCCCTCGATCCTGCCGAGCATCACCAAGTACTCTTTGTTGTACTTGGCCGAGCACCACTTGGGCATGCAAGTCGAAGAAGGCGATGTCTACATCGACAAGTTGGATGAATTCAGCGAAGCCGGCGCGTGCGGTACCGCGGCTGTCATCTCACCAATCGGCGGCATCCAGCATGGGGAAAATTTCCATGTCTTCTATTCGGAAACGGAAGTCGGGCCTGTGACGCGCAAATTGTATGAAGAACTGACCGGCATCCAATTCGGCGACATCGAAGCGCCGGAAGGTTGGATTGTGAAAGTGGACTGATCCGATTGAACGAAATGCAGCTCTCCCAAAGCTTTTATGCTGGCGGAGGGCTGTTTTTTTGGTTCTGGATGCCGGAACAGGTCGTCAGCTCCGGCAAGGGCCGCCTTCGCCGGCGGAAAACGCTAGCGCCGGTGAGCGGGTCACTCCTCGGAGAACAGTGTGCGTGCCGGCGACCAGCTCCGGCGAGCGAATGATGGCCGGAGGAGAGTCGTTATCCGGGGGCCGAACTTCGGCGAAGCCTCGTAGGCCGGAGGTGACATTTCCCTGGGACCGCCAGCTCCGGCAAGGGCCGTCTTCGCCGGCGGAAAACGCTAGCCCCTGTGAGCGGGTCGCTCCGCGGAGAACAGCGTGCGTGCCAGCGACCAACTCCGGGTGAGCGAATGTTGGCCGGAGGAGAGTCGTTTTCCGGGTGCCGAACTTCGGCGAAGCCGAGCAGGCCGGAGGTGACATTTTCCTGGGATCGTCAGCTCCGGCAAGGGCCGCCTTCGCCGGCGGAAAACGCTAGCGCCGGTGAGCGGGTCGCTCCTCGGAGAACAGTGTGCGTGCCGGCGACCAGCTCCGGCGAGCGAATGTTGGCCGGAGGAGAGTCGTTATCCGGGGGCCGACCTCCGGCGAAGCCGAGCAGGCCGGAGGTGACATTTTATCGGGATATTCATCTCCGGCAAGGGCCGTCTTCGCCGGCGGAAAACGCTAGCGCCGGTGAGCGGGCCGTTCCTCGGAGAACAGCGAGCGTGCCGGCGACCAACTCCGGCGAGCGAATGTTGGCCGGAGGACAGGCGTTATCCGGAGGGCTGACCTCCGGCGAAGCCGAGCCAACCGGAGGTGACAGTTTACCGGGATCTTCATCTCCGGCGAGAACTACCTTCCCCGGACCAGGTCAGATCACTGGAATAAGCATGCACAATGCATATCTGTGGCAATCGATCTCACTTTTGTCTATGATTAAGCTATAGATCTTGGCGGGAGGAAAAAGCAAATGAACGCATTAAGAAAATACATCAAGAATCCAAAAATTCGCCAAATCATGGTCCTTTTCCAGCAACATTGGGGCCGGATGGAAATCGGGCGACAGTCGGCTGAGATGGCGTACTATGTTTTGTTGGCGCTGCTTCCTACACTGTTGTTGCTGGGGAACATCATCCCGTTATTACCGTTGCCGCGGGAGCAGGTACTCTCCTACGTGGAGATGGCCCTACCGCTTGAAGTCAGCAATACACTCACCCCGATACTGGAACAATACTTGAACAGTGGCAGCAGTGGGGTCGTTTCATTCGGACTAGTGCTGTCGATCTGGACGGCGTCGAAAGCATTCAATGTCTTCCAGAACGTTTTGAATCAAGTGTACAACACGAAGATGCGGAAAAATTTCATCGTCCACAGAATCTTTTCGTTCGTGATCGCCTTTCTGCTTGTCGCCATGATTGCGTTTGTCGCTTTCCTGTTCATGTTCGGCAGGTATATCCGGGATTTCTTCGAAGAGTTTTTGTCCATCCAGTTGGACTTCATCACAGCCTTCGAAAATTTCCGCTGGATCGTTGCCTTTTTGATCATCGCCATTATCATGACAGTCATTTATTACGTGGTGCCGAATGTGCGCTGGTCATTTAAATATTCGCTACCGGGTGCAGCGTTCGCAACGATCGGCTTCCTCTTGATTTCGCAGCTGTTCTCCTTGTATGTCGGTGTCGCCGGCAATCAGGCCATCGGTAACAGTGCGATCGGGGTCGTGATCACGTTGCTGTTGTGGTTGTATCTGATGGGAACGGTGCTGATTCTTGGTGGCTTCTTGAATGTGATGCTGTACCATTACTTCCAGCCGTTGCCGGTCGCGCTGAAGGAAGAGAGCCGCTACTTAATCCGTTATTCGAAGAACGCATTGGCGCTGAGTGTCAACGAGCAATCTCTGAAACGGCGTTTGATCCGTAAAAAACTGCGTATCCAAACGAACAAACAAGCAGACATATGATCGAATCCAGAAAGACAGGGCAAAGAGGTTTAGGTTTTTTTAAACCTCGGCGCCTTTTTTTTTGCGCGAAGTTTCTATATAATGAGAGGATAGCACGCCTATTGTTTTTGAAAGAAAGGATTTAATCATGCGAAATCAACAAACTACGCAGAATGCGGATGTTTCGAAGATCGATTACGGCATTATCCTGTCCGTATTCCTTCTGGCCATCATCAGCGTCCTGACGATTTATTCAACGACCGTCCTGCAGACGGATGGTGACATCAGTACGACCATCATGCAGATCGTCTGGTATGGTATCGGCATCATCGCCGCCGCCATCGTGATGCATTTCGATTCCGAACAACTTTGGAAAGTTGCCCCGATCGCATATGGGGCCGGCATCCTGCTTCTGTTCCTGGTCCTGATCTTCTATGACCGCAATACCTACTATCTCCAAGGGGCAAAAAGTTGGTTCCGCTTCGGTAGTGTCACTTTTCAGCCGTCCGAAGTCGTGAAAGTTGCGCTCATCATCATGTTGGCGCGGGTCATCACCGAGCACAATATGCAGATTGATGACCGGACCGAAAAAACCGACATGAACCTGCTGCTGAAGATCGCCATGTGGTCGGCGCCGCCGCTCCTTTTGGTCATCCTGCAGAACGACCTCGGTACGACACTCGTTTTTCTGGCGATCATCATCGGCATGACGTTCCTTTCCGGCGTATCCTGGAAAATCCTGTTGCCCGTATTCGGGACGATCGGTGCCATCGGGTCGCTGCTTATCTACTTGGTCGTCTACAACCGCGATGTGCTCCTGAATTTCGGTTTCCAGAATTACCAATTCGCCCGGATCGATTCCTGGCTCGACCCGTTTGGGGACAGTACCGGGGACGCCTATCAATTGGCCCAAAGCATGAAAGCGATCGGATCAGGCAAACTGTTCGGCAAAGGCCTCGGCGTTTCCGAAGTCTACGTGCCGGTGCGCGTCTCCGATATGATCTTTTCCACTATCGGCGAGAATTTCGGTTTCATCGGCGGTTGTTTTCTCATTTTTATCTATTTTCTGCTGATTTACCAAATGATCCGCATCTGTTTTGACACGAAAAATGAATTTTATGCCTACATGGCGACAGGCGTCATCATGATGATCCTGTTCCACGTATTGGAAAATATTGGCATGACGATCGGGTTGTTGCCGATCACCGGTATACCGTTGCCGTTCATCTCGCAAGGTGGCTCGGCGCTACTCGGCAATATGCTGGGGATCGGACTGGTCATGTCGATGCGCTACCATTACCGCAGCTACATGTTCTCGGAAGAGGACGAACATTTCGGAATCTGAATCTAAACCCAAGGAGGCACTTATATGATCACAATTTACCAACATCCCCAATGCTCGACCTGCAAAAAAACGCGCGCTTGGTTCGACGAAGAAGGCATCGCCTACGAATTGAAGGACATCCGTGAAGAGCGTCCCGATCGTGAAAGCATCCGCCAAGCGATTGCATCCGGCAATTTGACGCTTCGCCGTATGTTCAACACGAGCGGGAATCTGTACAAGGAAATGCAACTGAAGGACAAACTCGACAGCATGGAACTTGAAGAAGCGCTTGACCTGCTGGAATCGGACGGCATGCTGATCCGCCGGCCATTCGTAACGGACGGCACGCAGATCACTGTCGGCCACGACGAAGAAAAATTAAGCACGACCTGGAAATAAGCTAAGGAGGGAAAAACATGACTGAAAATACAGTGAAATACAGTGAAAACGGCTTCTGGATCAAAAAGGAAGCGGACAAATACATCGTCGGCCTATCCGAAAAAGGCCAGGACGATCTGGGCGAAGTCAGCTTCATCGATCTTCCTGAAACGGGCGCAATCAAAACGACCGACACGCTGATCGGTGTCGAAGCCGCTAAAGCGATGACCGACTTGGCCTCTCCATTGGCCGGTACGGTTACGGCAGTCAACGAAGCATTGGAAAACAATCCGGAGAACCTGAACAGCACAGATGCAGCAATGAACTGGATCGTCGAGCTGACGGACGTATCTACTGAAGACTTCGTAGGTTTGCAGAATGAATCCGGACTTTAGAAGAATGTGAAAAGATGAAAAGGCAAGCATGCGGACATCGTGTCCGAGTGTTTGCCTTTTTGATTTTTAATTGTGTTCCGGCGAAGGCCGGGTCGGCCGGAGGAGCCGGCCAGGAACTGTTCTTTTCTCCTGTGAGAGGGATTTAGCCGGAGGAAAACGGATTATCCTGTGCGATCCTCCGGCGAACGTTTCCTCACCGGAGGACGCGAAACTATTCCGCCACCAACTCCGGCCAAGGTTCCCTCGCCGGAGCTGGTGACCCGAAACCCGAGACCCGAAACCCGAAACCCGAGACCCGAAACCCGAGACCCGAATCCGAAAACCGAAATCCTCCTAGCGCGCAGCCCGCGCGACCAGATCCTCAAAGAACAGACGCATGTTTTTAGCTTCCGGTATCATCGTCTCCGGGTGCCATTGGATGGCGAGGATGCTTTGTTCCGGGTCAGTCGCTTCAACGGCTTCAACAAGACCATCAGGGCTGTATCCGACCGGCTGCAAACCTTTGGCAACAACTTTCAACGCTTGATGGTGGAAGGAATTCACCGACAGTTTTTCACCGACCAGTTCGTGGAGGTGGCTGCCTTCCATCACGATGACGGAGTGGGTCGCATATTTGAAGTCGGTCTTTTGTACATGCTGGATGCGCATATCCGGATATTCATGCGCAAGGTCCTGATATAAGCTGCCGCCCTTCTGAACGTTCAGGATCTGCAAGCCGCGGCAGACGGCCAGGATCGGTTTCTTCTGTTTCAAAGCTTCCTCCACGAGCGCCATTTCGAAGTCGTCGCGCAAAGGGAAGGTCGCGCCGATGTGCAGGCTCGGTTCTTCGCCGTAAAAATTTGGCGAAACATCTTGTCCCCCAGTCAGCAGCAGTCCGTCGATTTTAGCGATATAGTCGGCTGCCGTTTCGGGGGCGCCGATCGGAATGATCAAAGGATTACCTCCCGCGGCCTGTACGCCTTTCACGAATCCAATGGGTGTGTAGGCGACGGAAATTCCTGAAAAAGCAGGGACAGCCTCCAGTAATTGGTTGCCGGTGATGCCGATCAATGGTCTCATTTATGATGTCTTCCTTTCTTTCTTGGCTGATTTTCATCATTTTACATCATAATCGTGAATATGGGAAAGAATCGTTCTTATGAGTGGACAAAATCGGTCGATAGTTTATAATGATTATAAATTGAAAAGAAGTATCGTTGATTAATGGGGTTTTCATAATGATTCCATTGCGAAAGGTTTTCAATTGGGTTAAAATAGTCGTAGTGTCAATAATGAAGGTTCGATTAAAATATATAGATTGTGAGGAGTTAATTTATGTCTACTTTAGAAATAATAGATCTGCATGTCTCCATTGAGGATAAACAAATTTTGAAGGGCGTCAACCTGGTGATGAACACCGGTGAAATCCACGCCATCATGGGGCCGAACGGTACAGGTAAATCGACTCTGTCACAAGCAATCATGGGTCACCCGAGCTACACAATCACAAAAGGCCAAGTTCTCTTGGACGGCGAAGATGTTACGGAAATGGAAGTCGACGAACGCGCACGCGCAGGCCTGTTCCTGGCGATGCAATATCCGAGCGAAATCGCCGGCATCACAAACGCTGAATTCATGCGCGCGGCCATCAATGCCCGCCGCCCGGAAGACGACAAAATTTCGGTCATGAATTTCATCAAGAAATTGGACGAAAAAATGGAAATCCTGAATATGCCGGAAGAAATGGCCGAACGCTATTTGAACGAAGGCTTTTCAGGCGGAGAAAAGAAACGCAACGAAATCCTGCAATTGATGATGATCGAACCGAAATTCGCGATCCTTGACGAAATCGACTCCGGTTTGGATATCGATGCTCTGAAAGTCGTTTCCAAAGGCGTCAATCTGATGTCCGGTCCTGACTTCGGCGTCCTGATCATCACCCACTACCAACGTCTCTTGAATTATGTACACCCTACATTCGTCCATGTCATGATGGACGGCCGCATCGTGAAATCCGGCGACGCTAGCTTGGCGAAACGTCTGGAAGCGGAAGGCTACCGCGGCATCCGCGACGAATTAGGTCTAGATATCCAATTGGATGAAGAATAGGAGGACGTCACATGCTGAACGAAGAAAAAACGTCCTTGTTGGATGCGGTTCGTCTGTTTTCCATTGAAAAGGAAGAATCGGAATGGATGCGCAATAAACGTTTGGAATGGCTTGAAAAATACGAAGAGCTGGCTTTACCATTGATGGAACGCATCAGCTACCACCGTTGGCCGCTGTTTGAAACGACCATCTCCGCCGGTGCATACGGCGAGGAATTGGTGAACAGCCAAGGTCTCCAATATGATTTGGGCGACACACCGAAAATCGTACAATACGGAAATGTGACGCTGATGGAGCAATTACCGCAGCATTTGATCGATCAAGGCGTCATTTTCACCGATTTATACACAGCCGCTCAGGATTATCCTGAACTGGTCCAAGAATACTATATGACGACAGCCGTGAAACCGGAAGAAGATCGTTTTACTGCTTTCCACACAGCCTTCATGAACAGCGGCGTCTTCCTTTATGTGCCGAAGAACGTCGTCATCGAAGAGCCGTTGGAAGCTCTGTTCATCCAAAACTCCCATGTGAAGGAAAGCTTCGTCAAACACGTGCTTTTGGTCGCTGACGTGAACAGCTCCGTCAAATACGTGGAGCGCTATGAAACTGAAGGCAATGAAAAGAACAGCGCCAACATCATCGTCGAAGTCATCACGAAAACCGGCGCGCAAGTCAAATTTTCGGCAGTCGACACGCTGGGCGAAAACACATCCGTCTACATCAACCGCCGCGGCCACCTGTTGAAAGATTCCTCCATCGAGTGGGCGATCGGCGTCATGAACGATGGCAATGTCATCTCCGATTTCGATTCCGATCTGATCGGTGAAGGCTCCCACAGTGAAATCAAAGTCGTGGCCGTTTCCACCGGCAGACAAGTGCAAGGCATCGATACTCGCGTCACGAACTACGGCAAACATTCAATCGGCCATATTTTGCAGCACGGGGTCATCATGGACCGTTCGACTTTGACTTTCAACGGCATCGGCCACATCATCAAAGGCGCGAAGGGTGCAGATGCTCAACAAGAAAGCCGCGTGCTGATGCTGTCCGATAACGCCAGAGGGGATGCGAACCCGATCCTGTTGATCGACGAGAACGACGTCACAGCCGGCCATGCCGCCAGCGTCGGACGCGTCGATCCGGAAGAGATGTTCTATCTTCTTTCCCGCGGTATCCCTAAGGCAGAAGCAGAACGTCTGGTCATCCGCGGATTCCTGGGTACGGTCATCGCGGCCATCCCGGTCAAAGAAATCCGTGACGGTTTGGTGGAGATGATCGAAAGGAAGTTGATGAAACTTTGATCGATGCAAAGAAAATCAAACAAGACTTCCCGATCCTTTTCCAGACCGTAAACGACGAGCCGCTGATTTATCTGGACAATGCGGCCACTTCCCAAAAACCGAAACAGGTGCTGGAAGCCATCCAACACTATTACGAGCATGACAACGCCAATATCCACCGCGGCGTGCATACGTTGGCGGAACGCGCGACTTCAGCTTACGAAGCCGCCCGCGAAAAGCTGCGCCGCTTCATCAATGCCGCTTCAGAGAAGGAAGTCCTTTTCACCCGTGGCACGACAACCGGCCTGAACTGGGTTGCTGTCGGCTTCGGCGATCTGATCGTCGAAGAAGGCGATGAAATCTACATCACGCCGATGGAACACCACTCCAACGTGGTTCCTTGGCAACAGTTGGCGAAACGCAAGCAGGCCAAATTGGTCTACTTGCCGCTAACAGAAGACGGCTTCGTCGATGTCGAAAAATCGGCTGAAGTCATCACTGCAAAAGGCAAAATTCTGTCGGTCTGCCATTCCTCGAACGTGTTGGGAGTAACCAACCCGATCAAGGAACTGGCCGCATTGATCCACCAGCACAATGGCTACATCGTCGTGGACGGCGCCCAATCGACGCCGCATATGAAAGTCGATGTGCAGGCATTGGACGCCGATTTCTACGCCTTCAGCGGCCACAAGATGCTCGGTCCTACCGGGTCAGGCGTGCTTTACGGCAAGGAAGCCTTGCTTGAAAAGATGGAGCCTGTCGAATTCGGCGGCGAAATGATCGATTTTGTTTATGATCAGGAAAGCACTTGGAGTGTCCTGCCTTGGAAATTCGAAGCGGGCACACCGAACATTGCCGGCGGAATCGGCCTTGGGGCTGCAGTCGACTATCTGGAAGCGATCGGCATGGATGCCATCGAAGCCTATGAAAAGGAAATGGTGCGCTACGTCCTACCGAAACTGCAGGCGATCGAAGGCATCACTGTCTACGGTCCTGCCGATCCGGAAAAGCACACGGGCGTCATCACTTTCAACCTGGAAGGGATCCATCCGCATGACTTGGCTACGGCTTTCGACATGGAAGGCATCGCTGTCCGCGCCGGCCACCACTGCGCGCAACCGTTGATGCGTTATTTGGACGTATCCTCGACAGCCCGGGCGAGTTTCTATTTCTACAACACTTTCGAAGAGGCCGATCAATTCATCGCCTCCTTGCATAAAATAAAGGAGTTTTTCAAAGATGGCTTTATCTAAACTAGAAAACCTATACCGCCATGTCATTCTTGACCACTCCAGTCACCCGCACAATTACGGCACCTTGGAAAACGCCGACGAGCAGATCGAACTGAACAACCCGACCTGCGGCGATGTCATCACACTTCAATTGGCGATGGACGGCGACACGATCACGGCCGCGAAATTCTCCGGTCATGGCTGCAGCATCAGCACAGCCAGCGCCAGCATGATGACCGACGTTGTCATCGGCAAAACAAAGACAGAAGCAGTGGCTCTGGCGGAAGAATTTTTCCTGCTGGTCCAGGATAAAATCGAGCCGAATGAAAAACACCTTGGCGAAGCGATCGTCCTGAACGGCGTCGCGAAATTCCCTGCCCGCATCAAATGCGCCACTTTGGCTTGGAAGGCTTTGGAAAGAGCAATTATCCAGGACAAAAAAGAAAAAGGGGAAGAACAAGCGGAATCCCCGCATGAAGGAGAGATTGTATGAGTGAAGTACCAGTAGTTGACGATTATAAATTTGGCTTTCATGACGACGCAAAAATCATCTATTCCACCGGTAAAGGACTGACTGAGGAAATCGTCCGGGAAGTATCCGCATCAAAGGATGAACCGGAATGGATGCTGGATTTCCGTCTGAAATCATTGGAAGCCTACAGAAAAGCAGGGTTGCCGAAATGGGGGCCGGATCTATCCACTCTCCAATTCGATGACATCACCTATTTCCAGAAAGCCACCGATAAAGTTGCCCGGACTTGGGATGATGTGCCGGACGAAATCAAGGAAACCTTCGAAAAAATCGGGATTCCTGAAGCCGAACGTGCATACTTGGCCGGCGTAACGGTCCAGTACGAGTCGGAAGCCGTCTACCACAACATGAAGGACGAGTTCGAGAAATTGGGCATCATCTTTACCGATACGGATACAGCCCTGAAGGAATATCCGGAAATCTTCAAGGAACATTTCGCCACTGTTGTACCACCGACAGATAACTTCCAAGCAGCCTTGAATTCGGCCGTTTGGTCCGGAGGTACGTTCATTTATGTGCCGAAAGGTGTCAAATGCGATGTGCCGTTGCAGACTTACTTCCGTATCAACAACGAAGGCTCCGGCCAATTCGAACGCACGTTGATCGTCGTCGACGAAGGCGCCAGCGTCCACTATGTTGAAGGTTGTACCGCACCGACTTATTCGGCCGACAGCCTGCATGCCGCAGTTGTTGAGATCATCGTGAAGAAGGATGCTTACTGCCGCTACACGACCATCCAAAACTGGTCCGGAAACGTCTACAACTTGGTTACGAAACGTGCAGTAGCCCTGGAAAATGCGACCATGGAATGGATCGACGGCAACTTGGGTGCCAAAGTGACCATGAAATACCCAAGTATCTTCCTGAACGGCCGTGGCGCCAAAGGAACGATGCTTTCCGTAGCATTCGCCGGCAAAGGCCAACTGCAGGATACCGGTGCGAAAATGATCCACAACGCGCCGAACACGTCCAGCTCGATCGTCTCCAAGTCGATCGCCAAAGACGGCGGGGCAGTGAACTACCGCGGACAAGTGAAGTTCGGCAAGAAATCGGAAGGATCGATCTCGCATATCGAATGCGACACGATCATCATGGACGACATCTCCACTTCCGACACGATTCCGTTCAACGAAATCCACAACGGTAGAGTCTCCCTGGAGCACGAAGCGAAAGTTTCCAAAATCTCCGAAGAGCAACTTTACTACCTGATGAGCCGGGGCCTCAGCGAGTCCCAAGCGACCGAAATGATCGTCATGGGCTTCGTAGAGCCATTCACCAAAGAACTTCCGATGGAGTATGCAGTCGAGTTGAACAGACTGATTGCGTATGAGATGGAAGGCAGCGTGGGGTAAACCATTAAAAATGCTAGAAAAGGCTGCATCAAGCCTTTTCTAGCATTTTTTTTCCCCAAAATAGCGGAGGGAATTCCATTCGATTGGAAAAGTAAAAGTTGAAGTGTTCTGAAAATTGTTCATAAGCATTTTCTTCTGTTTTTTGGTTACATGTGTAGATATTCATAGTCATGTTGATGGTTGAGGATTCAATTGCAAGCCCACCATTGTAGATAGAGGAATGACCAGAGCGGCATATGCATATGCCGCTCGAAACGACTGAAATTTGAGCGCAACTAATTGAGGAGTACGACCCAAATTTAAAGCAATAAACATTATTTTTCGTTTTTACTAAAGTTCATTGTTTTAAAGGTAAGAAATAAATACAATTTGGTAATGTAGTTTGTTTATTTCTTCTTTGTTATACTTAATTTATTGGTTTGAATTTAAAAAATAAAATAGATTTGTTTCATCTGAAGAGTATTTTTGGGGGAATAAATAACAGTAATGACTATTTTAATAATTTTTTGGAGGAGTAAAATGATTCTAACATGGTTTTGCACATTTATATCTGAAATGTTTCTGGAAAAAAGTATCTCAAAAAAAATAGATAACTTGCTAGAAAAGAAAGAATATGAAAAAATTATGAACTCCATCTCAAGTTTTCAGATACAATTTGTAGATTCTGAAATAGATAGAAAAAGCTTTCAAGATTTTATGCTAAAAAGCAGTATACGATTTGCAATATACCGATTTGTATATGAGAAATACTCTAGCGTAATTACTTCCGAGAAAGAAATTTTTGTATCCAAACTTGTCACTCAGGCAATGAGTTATATGAACGAACAAAACTCCAAATACAATCGTCCTATTTTTACTAATGAAAAATTACTGCAACAATATTTTGCTGATTTGTTTGCCAAGCTGAATGGCAGAATGTTCTCTGGTATGACTATAGAGTCAAAAACACAATTGAGTGCTATAAGTACTTTGTTAGATAAAAGGTTTTCACAGCTTTATTATAATAGTGAAATACAACTTTCTACAGAATTTTTAACACATTCATTAAACCGGACAATTAATAATTTAGGTGGAAGATATACTTCAGATTTTAATATAAAAACACAAAATAGATGGTCTCTAGAGTGTTTAGGGAAATCAACGGAGTTTGTTTTAGAGATAAATAAAAATAGATGCAGAGCGTCAAGTAGCTATTCAAAGCTCTGTCAAGTAATTACGAGTAGCGAGAGATATAGTTCAATTAAAGAATTGAAAAGTGCGGTTTTAGAGCAATATCTTGAATTATTAGAAACAGAGATTTCATTTGAATCAGAATTTATAGATTTAAGAAAAACACTCGAATCTATAAATCTCCCTGATGTTTACTGGATAGAGCAATTGAGTCAGGAAGAAAAATCTCATTTGCGGTATTATATTGAACTTGCTACAAATGATTTAACTTTCTTAACGGAGTTTTTAGATGTCTCAAAAATCGAATTGATTAATCAACCGTATCTAATAATAACAGGTAATGCGGGTATTGGAAAAAGCCATCTGCTAGCTGATTACGCAAAAAAGTTTACTGAAAGAGGGCATGCTACTTTTCTGTTTTTGGGTTCCTATTTTTACAATGAATCCCAGCCAAGTAATCAAATTATGGAGTGGTTAAGGTTGCCTAATTCATCTTTTAAATCCATTTTGGAGCAGCTTGAAAGAAAAAGCGTGGAAACAGGTCTAAGATCAATAATTTTCTTAGATGCTTTAAATGAAGGTGTGGGTAGAGTATTTTGGAAAGAGCGCCTAAATGGATTAGTCAAAGAGATTCAAGAATATCCAAATATTGGAATCGTTTTATCTGTTAGATCAGAATATGATGAGCTAATCATTCCGGATGATATAGAAGAAAAATTAAACTTTAAAAAAATAGTGCATACTGGGTTAGAGGGGACTGTTAATGACTCGATTAAAGCGTTCTGTAAATATTATAAATTAGCTTATCCTACAGTTCCTTCTTTTAATGAGGAGTATAACAATCCATTATTTTTGAAAATGGTCTGTCAGTTACTTATCGATTCAAATTTAGATAAGTTCTCTTCTAACTTCTCAATAGAAGTTATTATGAAACATTATATATCCAACTTAGAATTAATATTATCTTCAGAAAATCGTATGAATTTTGATTCACGGAGAGAAGTTATTCGAGAATCAATCCTAGCTATTGCAGAGTTAAAAATTGAGAGCAAGTGGTCATTCTTAGAATACAACACGGTGTATGATAGGTTAATAAAAGTTGGTAGAGAATTAGCTATCGATAGTTCTGGAAACTTGCTCAAAGAGTTGATCAACGAAGGTTTATTACAGGTTATTGATATGGGTGAAAACAAGTCGTTCCTTGATTTTCAATTTGAAAAATTCAGTGATTTCTTTATTGCAGATTATGTTTATCAGAAGTATGTTAAAGGTGAAGAAATTGATGATTTGGAGAGTGTCCCAGAGTTAGCTTTATATTTTAGAGATGATTTATCATTACGTAATAATTACGGGATGCTAATTATGTTATCTACACTAATTGCAAATCATGAGAAAAAAGAAATAAATTCGTATTTGCCGAAAGCAGGTAATAGTAACCTCATTTTTGAAGTTATTTTTGAAAGTCTCCCTTTCAGAAATTCTAAATCTGTTTCAGATAGACTTATAAAATTTATTGAAAAAAATATAACTACTGTTCCAGATTTGATGAAATATTTCGTGTATTCACAATTTCAATTATCAACAAATAGTGATTCACCAGTAAATTCTAAGTGGTTGCATGAATTTCTTTCAAAGAAAACCCAGCAAGAAATTGATTTGATCTGGACTATTAATATATCAAAACCATATAGAACATTTGTTAGTCAATTTGCTAAATGGTATAGAGAGTCTTATAAGATTAGAAATAGAACAGAAGCTGAATTAATATTGTTGCAGTTAGGTTGGATACTTTCAAGTACAAACAGATATTATAGAGATCAAGCAACTATCGCAATAGTTAAAATATTAAGTCTAGATTCTGATTTAATTGAATTGTTCTTATCAAAGTTTGTAAATGTAAATGATCGCTATGTTGTGGAACGAGTGATGGCTGCTGTATATGGTGCAGTCACAAATATAACTGATAATAAAAAAATACACGAAATATCAAAGTGTGTTTACAAGAAATTTTTTGATGTTGAAGAAGTTGTCCCACATGTTTTAGCTAGAGATTATGGACGGCAAATAATGAACTATGCTATTTATTGTGGAGCGTTGGACAGACAAGAAATAGACTTTTCAAAAGTTTTTCCAACATATGAAGGCGTATGGGATTATGAAGCGATATCAGATGAGCAAATTTTAGAATTAGAAAAACAATATGATGAACACCATGGGTTTAATAGTATAGTTCGTTCTATGGTAACCAACTTTGGAAGAGCTCAAGGAGGGTATGGGGACTTTGGAAGATATACATTCCAATCGGCTCTTTCTCCTTGGGCAGAACAATTTGATTTGCAAGATTTGAGTAATATTGCTGTTAAACGATGTTTGGATTTAGGCTATTCACCAGAATTGTTCTCTGACTTTGACACTATGGATAATCGCTACTTTGATAGACACTCGTATAAAGAAGAAAGAATTGGAAAAAAATATGAATGGATTGCTTTTCATGAGATGTTAGCCAAAATTTCAGATAATTTTATTCCTTATCAACTTGAAGTGATTTTTGATGATGAATACAAAGAATATCTTAAAGATAAAGGAGAAAAAATGTTTTCTTTATTAGAACATGGAAATTTGGCTGTTTTTAATGGAGAGGACATTGATGAGTCAGAGCATATTGTAAGTACAGAAAAAAAATACCAAGGGGAATGGCAAGTTTGGGATACTTCTATACGGGACATTGATGTAACTGTAATTGATGAGAATCTCCCTGTAACTAAAAACAAACTATTCCAATTTTCTTTGCCAGACTATCTCACTAATGAATGGATTTTAGAGAAAATAGGTATAAAAAATCTTAAGTACTATTTAACTACGGAAGTTGATTCTGAGAAGTTTTACGCTTTATCGTTCTACCATGATGAACGCCGGAAAAATGAAGATATTAAGGATTACTTACTTGGTAAAGATGATAATTTGACGATAATGGGTAGAGCAGTATTTGTTAGGAATTCTCAATTAAAAAAATTTCATGAAGAATTCATGAGTGATATTGGTAATGTTTCATCTCCATCAACTCATAATATATTTTTAAGAGAGTACTATTGGTCGAATGTGTACATGAATTGGGAAGAACTTGATGATTATAATGAAACAAGTCAGTTTTATATACATTCAAGTCATTGTTATGGTTGGGAAAAATCACAACAATTCACTTCGTTAGAAGAAGATTTACCCAACAATATACTTTCTATGTTAATGCCTAGTAGGCATTTAGTAGAGTTTGGAAATTTGAAAATGGATTCAGATTATTATTGGAGGGATGACGAAAATAATATTATTTGTTTTGATGGTAGAGTTATTGAGTCAGAAAGTGTACTTTTGGGGAAAAAAAATTTCATAGACGATTTTTGTTTAAAAAACGATTGCACAATTGTTTGGCAATGCTACTATGATAAAGTTGGGTTGAATCAGTATCATGATTCGCATTACTATTTTGTCAAAGAAAATAATGAATTTACTTACGTTGAACAGGATGATAAGTATGGAAAATTTGCTCATTAATAGAAATGACTTGTTTAGAAAAATAAAAAAAACGCACCCTTTAGTTCGCACCAGAAATAGCCGAATACCATGCGATTTATTCGCGGGTATTTCGGCTATTTCTTTATTTACCAAAATAAAAGAAATCAAAATAGAACTCTTTGGCACGAGGTTTTCCCTGCGAGGGAAGCGATCGCTCAAGAGTTTTCTCGCAAAATAAAATAACCATGGTTACGCTTCATTTTTTATTTTCATAATCAAAAGCACGATATTTACGAATTAAAGTATCAAGAAGGCACAACATATTGTGGAAGAACGGGACAGTAAGGTATTCTATTGGAAATTCAAGAAGTTCAGAAAGTTCTGACAGTAATGAATTTAACGAAATGTGAGAGGAGGGAATAAAATGTCAAGTTTCTTTAGTTGGGATCTAGTGTGGGAGTTTTTTCCAAAAATTCTCAGTGCGTTGCCCGTGACCTTGTTGATTGTAGGCATTGCGACTCTTGTAGGCTTGGTGTTAGGAAGTTTTATTGCGTTCATACGGGTGGAAAAAATTCCGATATTGAATCAAATAGCCGCAGTATTTGTTTCCTTTATTCGCGGGACGCCGATTCTTGTCCAGCTATACATCGTTTATTACGGTGTGCCCAGCCTCTTACAGGCGATCCAGATTGATGTGTCATCATGGGACAAAATTATTTTCATCTACATTACCTATGGATTGAATACCGCAGCGTTTCAATCAGAGACCATTCGAGCCGCAATCTTGAGTGTACCGACCACGCAGAAAGAAGCAAGCATTGCATGTGGATTGACGAAGTCGCAAATGTACCTGCGTGTCATTCTTCCGCAAGTTGTTGTCGTAGCATTACCCTCGTTTGGCACAACGACCGTCGCGTTGTTGCAGGATACATCGTTGGCATTTACGATCGGGATCGTGGATGTGGTTGGGAAAGCGCGGGCCATTGGTGCCGTGACCTACCACACGTTGGAAGGCTATGTAGGCGCGGCAATTCTGTTCATTACGTTGAGCGTTATTCTTGAAAGAGTCTTTGACGTGTTGGAGAAACGGATGAATTTCACAGAAGCAAAAAAATCGTCGTTCCCACTGCCGAGATTATTCCTTATTAAAAATAAAGAGGTTCAAATGAAAAAGGTTCAAAAAATCGAGACTAACCTGAAGGAGGAATTATTATGAAAAAATCAACAGTGGGATTCGGAGCAAGTTTGATGATGGCAGGGGTTATCTTGGCTGGATGCGGCAGCGGTTCAGCTGAAACCGATAGTACAGCAGACAGCGGGGCGACAGAGATCAAAGTAGGAACCGGGAATGAAGCTCTGCCTTATGCTTATTTGGATGAAAATGGCGAATACGATGGCTATGATGTCGCTGTAGTGAAAGCCATTGATGAAAAACTGACGGAGTACACGTTCACATTTGAAGGAGCGGACTTCCCGACAACTTTGTCGAATCTGGAGAGCGGCAAAGTTGAGATGGCGGCCTATGAATATGAAGTGAACGCAGAGCGCCAAGAAAAATTCGTCTATGGGGATGTCGGTTACGTGGTATGGGATACCTACATCGTTTCGGATCCGGATGCAGGAGCGGTTTATGAGTCCTTCGACGATCTTGCCGGCAAAAAAGTCTACGCCACAACCGCAACGAACCAGGCAGCAATGGCTGAAACCTATTTAGAAGAAAATCCCGATGCTTTTGAATTGGTTTATGGCGAATATAACAATGAGCAGATTGTCCAAGCAATCACTTCCGGAGCAGTGGACGCGAGCTTAGCGCCGAAATATCAAGTCGACAACTGGAACAAATCCTTCAGCGAAAATTTAGCGATTGGCAGTGAACCAGTCCACAACTCAGATGCATACCTGCTGTTCAACAAAGAAACCGACCAAGCCTTCATCGATGCCGTGAATACAGCATTGGAGGAATTAAAAGCAGATGGAACCATTAAAGAACTTTCTGAAGAATACTTAGATGGTGATTACGTTCCAGAATAAGAAAGGATGAGGGCCATGAGTTTCAAATTTGAGGTGATGATCCAATCATTGCAAGTAGCAAGCCAATACATCGGCACAACACTATTCATGGCCATCACAGCGATCGTCATCGGCGTTATTTTAGGGTTAGGGATAGCGCTGATCCGGCTGTATCGCATCAAAGGACTGAGCCAGTTTTTCCAAGTGGTTGTCACTTTGTTGAAAGGCATCCCGATGGTATTGATCATTCTCGCGCTTTACCTGATCGCTTCCAAACAGTTTGATGTTTGGTCGGAATCCATGAACTGGTCGCTGCGGTTCAGAGATTTCAACATGGTTTGGATCGCCATTTCCGCACTGAGTCTGTTGGCCACGATCAACAGCAGCGAGATTTTCCGCGGGGCCTTCGCGGCTATCAAAAAAGGCCAGTTCGATGCCGCCAAATCGATGGGCATGACCAACCTGCAGACAATCCGCCGGGTGCTGCTTCCCCAGGCAATCCCGATTTCATTACCGATGTTCAGCAATTTATTGATCAGCTTGATTAAGGCTTCATCCTTAGCCTCGATGGTCAGTGTCGTCGATGTCTTTGCAGCCGCGAAGATCACAGCCCAGCAAAACTACCGCTTCCTGGAAGCCTATGTGGCGGTTGCGGTTATCTACTGGGGCATCAGTCTGGTGATCGAGAAAGGTGCGCAAATCCTTGAACAGCGCATGACCCGTAAATTGAGGAGGGCGATTTTATGATGGAAGTACGCAATATCCACAAACGCTTCGGCAAGCAGGAAGTCCTCAAAGGCATCGATATGGATGTCGCCAAAGGGGAAGTTGTAACCCTTCTGGGGCCAAGCGGTTCCGGCAAAACGACTTTTCTCCGCTGTCTGAATTTTTTGGAACGGGCAGATGAAGGCAGCATTCTCCTGGGAGAGACCGAAACGATCGTTAACAAAGCGAATCCAAAAGAGATTTTGACGCATCAACGCCAAACCGCGATGGTCTTTCAAAATTATGCGTTGTTCCACAACAAGACAGCACGCGAAAACATCGTGATGCCGCTGTTGCTGACGAAAAAGAGAACCAAGCAGGAAGCGTACGAAGTGGCGGATGCCTTGTTGGAACAAGTGGGACTGACCGAACGCAAAGATTTTTATCCCAGCCAATTATCCGGTGGCCAGCAGCAACGCATCGGAATTGCGCGTGCCTTGGCGCTGAATCCCAAAGTGATCTTGTTCGATGAACCGACCTCAGCGTTGGATCCGGAATTGGTCGGACAAACGCTGACGCTCCTGCGGGACATCGCAGAAACTGGCGCAACGATGGTGCTGGTGACGCATGAGATGAAATTCGCTTATGAAGTCTCGGACAAAATCGTCTTTATGGAAAACGGCCTAGTGGTTGAACAAGGGTCACCCAAAGCAGTGTTTGAACAAACAAAAGAAGAGCGGACCAAAGCCTTTTTGGCCCGTTTCACAACTCAAATGGCTAGATAGAGGAGGAAAACAGATGGGATATCGTTTCGCAAATCGTATGAAGGAACTGAAATCATCCCCTTTACGGGAGAATGCAAGTAAAAACATGGAGCTTAAAGATGTGATTTCATTTGCTTACGGCTTTCCGCCGGTGGAAGCTTTTCCGATGGAGACACTCCAAAAAATTTCGCAAAAATTATACACGGAAGTCGATCCGGAAACATTTTTGCAATATGGCGCGTCCGAAGGCTATCCCTTATTGCGTAAGCTGGTCAAAGAACGGTTGGCGGCAACCGCTAATCTTCATAACGAAGAACAGGTGTTGATTACATCGGGTTCCACTCAAGCGATGGATATCGCCGTGAAAGTCCTGTGTGATGAGGGAGACGTCGTGTTGTGCGAAGAACAAACCTTTTCAGGGGCGGTGAATGCGATCAAAGGCTACGGAGCCATTCCTGTACCGATCCCGATGAACGTCTCAGAAGAATCCGTCGATTTGGAAGCACTGGAAGAGCTGTTGCGTTTTGATCAGCGCATCAAGTTCATCTACCTCATTCCCACGTTCCAAAATCCATTGGGGACATCGATCCCTCTGGAAAAACGCCAAGCGATCTACAGCTTGGCCCGAAAATATGATGTGCTGATATTCGAAGATGACCCTTACGGAGATCTCCTGTACTACGGCGATCCGATCATGAAGCTGAAGGAAATGGATACGGATGGGCGCGTCATGTACGCGGGTTCGTTTTCCAAAATTTTGGCACCGAGCGCACGCTTAGGCTTCATTATGGCGCCGGATTCAATCATGGAAAAACTGGCTTTGGCCAAGCAAGTCTCCGATTCCCACACCAATTTTTACTGGCAAGTGATGTTAGCGGAATTCATGCAGAATCATCAGTTTGAAGAACATGTATCGGAGTTGAAGCTGTATTATAAGGGGAAATTTGAAGCAATGATTGCCGGTCTGGAAGCATTGCCTGAAGACAAAATTCAATTCATCAAACCGACCGGCGGCTATTTTATCTGCTGCAAAATGTCGGACGAATTGGATCCGGAGACATTCTATACGGCATTGGACGAAGCCAAAGTCGCCGTTATCCCGGGAAATATAATGAGCGTGGCGCAGGAAGGCTACGACCGTTATTTCCGCTTGAATTTCACCAAACCGACACTATCGGAAATCGTGGCCGGTGTCAAAGTAATCGGTGAAGCTTTGGAACAAGCGACACCCGCATCGTACAAACAAGTGATTTGAGGAGGTCAAATATGAGACTGATTTATTATGGAGTCAGCGCTGACGAAGAAAAATTCATCAAACGCTGGAGTTTCAGCAACAAAATACCCGTGACCATCATCAATGAAGGCATATCCAGCGAAAATGTCCATTTTGCCGGCCCGCATGATGGGGTCTGCCTGTATCCGAGTCCGGAAATGCGCCAAAGCGAGCTGCTTTACCGCAAGCTGCGGGAGCAAGGCATCCACCAATTGTCGATCAAATCAACAGGGGTGGATGGCGTCAACTTCGAATGGGCGCAGAAATACGGTTTGACGGTGACGAACGTTCCTTCCTACAGCCCCACTTCAGTCGGTCATTTTGCGATCATGTCCATTTTGATGGTGCTGCGGAATATCCCGACCGTGCTGCAAACAAATCCATTCCGCAAAACAACAATCGGTCGGGAACTGCAGGATGTGACGGTCGGCATCCTGGGGACAGGCCGCATCGGTTCTGTGGTCGCGGAAGGGATCCATGCTTTGGGCGGTCGTGTGATCGCCTCAAGCTCAAAAGAAAATCCGCGCTTGAAAGGGAAAGTCGGCTATGTTTCTTTTGAAGAACTGTTGGAAGAGTCGGATGTCCTTTCTATCCACATTCCTTTATCCGATAAGTCCACGCATCTTTTTTCTGAAGAAGTTTTTGGAAAAATGAAACCTGGTAGTTGTCTTGTGAACACAGCACGCGGAAAAATCGTCGACACCGAAGTGCTTATCCAAGCTTTGGCAACCGGAAAACTGGCGGGTGCGGCCTTGGATGCGTTGGAGGACGAGGAGAAATATTTTTCCAGCGGTTGGGAAAAGAACCCGTATTATGCCCGCTTGATGGCCTTCCCGAATGTGCTGATCACACCGCATATTGCCTACCATACAGAATTGGCCGTGCAAGAAATTGTTGAGACCTCGTTGAACAATGCGCGGGATATCATAACAGCAGGAAGTTCGCGCAACACGATTTCACTTTGAGAACCAAAAGGAAGGAGGAGATGACGATGATCCAGGCGCAAATAACAGGACTGAAAAAAAGTTTCGGAAAGAACGTAATATTGAAAAACGTGGGTATGACCATCAATAAAGGCGAAGTTGTCTGCATTATCGGACCGAGCGGATCGGGAAAAACCACCTTCTTGCGTTGTTTGAATCTCTTGGAAAGGCCGGATGCAGGCATGTATGAACTCGGCGACCTTCGTTATGACCTCAGTCGTATCGGTTCGCATCAGAGCCGCGAAATAGCCAGAAAAACAGCAATGGTTTTTCAATCCTATGAACTGTTTAGCCATATGACGGTTCTGCAAAATGTGATGGAAGGATTGGTTACACCCCGGAAAGTCCCCAAGATACTGGCAGAAACAATTGCCACTTCCGTCTTGGAAAAGGTAGGCATGGCGGACAAAGCCGGGATGTATCCCAGTCAACTATCCGGAGGGCAGCAGCAACGGGTCGGCATTGCCCGTGCGATGGCGTTATCTCCAGAACTTCTGTTGTTCGATGAACCCACATCGGCCCTTGATCCAGAACTTGTCGGGGATGTGCTGCATGTGATGCGACAATTGGCCGACACGGGTCAAACGATGATCATCGTCACCCATGAGATGCAATTCGCACAAGAGGTGGCGGACAAAGTTGTTTTCATGGCGGATGGCGTAGTCGTTGAAGCAGGCACACCAGCGGAAGTTTTTGATGATCCTAAACAAGAGCGGACAAAACAATTTTTGATGCAAGTTCGTTTCAAAACAGCAGTCTGAGAGGGATGACAAGTGGAATATACGGAAGTAAAAAGCAAGATTTGGACCAAGGATTTCCTTTTGGTCAACAGCATCACGTTTTTGGCAATGACGGCAATCACGACCCAAATGGGAACGCTGCCCCTCTACGTGACTGCCCTGGGTGGGTCTAAAGCGGTTGCCGGAAGCATCGTTGGTATTTTAGGCATTTCGGCTTTATTTTTCCGCTTGCCGATCGGGATATTGTTGGACCGATACGGTCGCAGACTGTTGCTCACGATCGGGTTAGGCATTCTTTTCATCGATTTCGCCTTATTGAATGTGCTGCAGACGCTCCTGATGCTGTTTTGTCTGCGATTGATCCAAGGCATCGGCAACAGCATCCAAGCGACAAGCGCAGCGACGATGGCGGCGGATTTGATCCCAAAGGAACAGTTATCCGTCGGCTTAGGCTACTTCAGCATCGCCCAAGCAGTCCCTGGCGCAATCGGACCTTTGCTGGGGTTGGCGGTGGTGGAAACATACGGATTCCAGGCCTTGTTTCGGGTGGCGCTATTGTTGACAAGTGTCGCTTTTGGTTTAAGTTTTTTCTTGAGTGCGGAGTCGCCAAGAACGCTATTTTTTGGAGGAACACAAAAGACGAAGGGCGGAGCGATTGAAGCATTGTCCGTCATGAAGAATCGAGGCGTTACCTTTCCGAGTCTGATCATGTTTCTGATTTGCTTCGCGAATTCAGGTGTGATTGCATTTATCGCGCAGTTTGCAATCGAAAAGAATATAAGCGGAGCCGGCTACTACTTTACGGTGATGACGGTCATCACGGTTCTGATTCGTTTTCTCTTCCCCCGTATGATGAATCGCATCAATCAAACGTTTTTGATTTGCGGCAGCATACTCAGTATCAGTGCAGCGTTTGGGATACTTGCTTATGCCGATGATCTTGTCCATCTTCTTTTAGCGGCTACTCTTTATGGAATCGGCTTTGCCAGTTTGCTGCCGGTCATGAATACGATTGTTTTGCAAAGTATTTCAGACCAAGAACGCGGACGCGCGATAGCGATTTTCTCGGCAGCTCTGGATGTAGCGTACGGCGGCGGGGCAATGCTTTGGGGCATCATCGCCAGTGTGTTCGGGTTTCAAGTCATGTACCTCTTCTGTGGAGGATTCGGACTGGCAGCGCTGTTTGTGTACCTATTTTTTGATGGCAGGAAAAAGCAAATGTCATAAAGCATGACACATCTTGTGAGCCCAGCCTTGCAACTCTTATCATTTCTTACTAAAATTAAGAAAATGATGAGAATTGTTAGGATGGAGGGGTCATTATGGATGCATTAGATCGGAAAATTTTGAATATCATGCAAAAAAACAGCAGGATTACTGTCAAACAGATTGCAGAGGAATGTTTCATTTCGTCGCCTTCCGTATCTGTGCGTTTGCAGAATTTGGAAGGTCTTGGATATATTCGTACCTATCAAGCTATTCTGGACCATCAGAAATTAGGCTTTTTAATCAAGGCATATGTGAATTGTGCAGTCCCGGCAAAGGATAAAAAAGATTTTTACCGTTACATCGAAGAAATCCCCAATGTCGTGGAATGCGACTGCATTACCGGTGACTACTCAATGTTATTGAAAGTCTACTATTCCAACACGATCGAACTTGACGAATTCATTAACGACCTACAACGCTTCGGCGATACCAAAACGCATATAGTCTTTTCAACAAATGTTGGTCCCCGTGGCCTTCAGATTCAAGTAAACGAATAAGCAAAAACGCCGAGAATCATTACCGGCGTTTTTGCTTATTTTTTGTGTGTGGCGTGGGGGTCCCGTACCTCCGGCGAGCGACCGGCTGGCAGGAGAACAATACCGAAAACAACAGTCATCTCCGATGAAGCCCGCTTCGCCAGAGATGGCGGGGAACACGGGATCGGATCTCCGGCGAGGGCTTCTTCGCAGGAGGACAGGGTGCCACCGCGCCACCTCTGGACACGCAGTTATTTATTCTGCGGCAGCCGATTGTCGAATTTCGTGCGGTACATCTGCGGGGTCTCGCTATACCAATCTTTGAATATTTTGTGGAAATGACTGTAGCTTTGGTAACCTACTTCAGTTGCAATATTGTGAACGGGAAGGTCGGTGTTTTGCAGCAACAGACCGGCGTTTTCCATTTTCTTTTCGGTGATGATCTTTGTGATCTGTTTGCCTGTGTGTTTCTTGATGTACCGCGACAGGTAGCTTTCGCTGTAGTTGAAGCGGACAGAGGCATCGGCAAGGGAAGTCGTCTGGTAGTTGGCTTCAATGTAGCTCAATATTTCCAGGACCTTTTCGTCGATCCCGTAATAGCTGTACTCATTGAGCTCAAGCAATTCGGCGAACAACTGCAGCACTTCGCTGGCCAACAAAAAGGGAGTGGCCGCGCCTTCCCTGGCGTAAGTCGTCAGGATAATCTGAAGCAGTCCCGCCAGATTGCGCTTATGGTTGTTCGGGAAGTAAAGATAGTCGAGATTGTCATTTTCCCGCAAAAAGGTTCCGATGAAGGTGTCGGAGCGGAAAAGATTACGGAAGGTGCCGTGCTGCATCTCGTCGGCTTTGATGCAGATGTTGAAGATGATCGCATCGGGATCGACTACTTTGAGGGAATGGGCGCTAGCCAAGTTCATGATGCAGATGTCGCCGCTGCTCATATAGAACGATTTGGAGCCCATGCAATTCTCGATGACACCGTTGAGGATGCAAATCACTTCATAAAAATTGTGGCTGTGGTGCGGCGTTTCCTGCGACATCCGGTGGCCGATCAGGAAGATGTCCTGCTGCTCAGCGGCTTCGATGCCCTTCAATTGGTTGTCGGTGGTGATCCGGCTGTCGGCCCACAGACCCTCAAAATCGATTGATGGAATGAAATCATCCATCAAAATTTTATCGTAATGTTGAAAAAACACTTGATTCAATCAGAAAACCTCCTTAGGACAAAAAAACGCATGATGAGGACAAGGAATGATATTGTTACCGCATACATCGCGGTGTTAAAGTTATGTATGTAAAGGTTACCAGAGAGCGATGTGATATTTTGTTCCATTTCGTTCCGATGATAACAGGTTTTTAATGCGACTTCAAGGAGGAAATGCTGTGTTGAAAAAAGAATTACGGGAATGGAAAGGCAAATGGATCGAGCCGGTGCAGGTGCCCATCAACAAAGAGCCGGTTTTTACGCTTCAGGAGATGTTTTCCGGCAAGATTTTGCCGCAACGGCCGGTGGAGGAACGGCTGCATCCGGTCAAGCTACTGAAACGGACGTTTGCGGTTGATCCGAAAAAAGAGGTGAAGCAAGCAACCTTGCGGATGACGGCGCACGGCATTTATTCAGCCAAAATCAACGGCCGTAATGTGACGGATGCACTGTTCACTCCGGATTACACCGCATATCACAAGTATCTGCAGGTGCAGGAATATGAGATAACCGGGTTGCTGCAGGAACGGAACGTCTGGTCGGTGGTCCTGGCCGATGGGTGGTACGGTGGCCGCGTCAGCGTCAACGGCGGCAGCGCGCAGTTCGGCAATAGGCTGGGCATCCTGGGGGAAGTCACGGTCAATTATACTGACGGGACAACCGAAACGATCGGCACCGATGAACAATTTGTTTCCACGATCGGAAAATACGTCTACAGCGATATTTTTATCGGGGAGAAGCAGGATCTGCGGCTGGAGGCGGATGACTGGGAAACCAACTTCGACTGCAGCGGTGCGGAAAATGTGACGATTGCGGACTATCCCTTCGACAATCTCGTCCCGCAAAAAGGTGCCTACGTCAAAGCCCAAGAAGAGCTTGCGCCAATCGGAATCTGGAAAGAGGGGGATTCCCACATCATCGACTTCGGCCAAGTGATCGCCGGACGCGTGCGTTTGGAAATCACTTTAGAAGCAGGACAGGAAATTGTGCTGGAACACAGCGAGACACTGAACGAGGATGGGCTTTTCTTCAATAACATCGTCGGGCGCAACAAAGATCAGCGCGATGTCTACATCGGCCGGGGCCAAAAAGAACTGCTGGAGCCGGATTTCACTTTCCACGGATTCCGTTACGTCCGCTTGAGTGGCTTCGACGGGGCTTTGGAAAAAGCGGACGTGAAAGCCATCGTCCTGCATACGGACATGCAGAAGACGGGCAGCTTCCGGACGGACAATCCGAAGGTGAACCAACTGCTGCACAACATCGAGTGGAGCCAGAAGGGCAATATGCTATCGATCCCGACCGATTGCCCGCAACGTGAACGGGTGGGCTGGACCGGTGACATGCAGGTGTTTGCGCCGACAGCGACTTTCTTCATGGATATCCAGGATTTCATCAGCCGTTGGTTGGACAATGTCCGGGCGGATCAGACGGCTGAAGGGGAAGTGCTGGACTACTCGCCGGCACCGAGCGATTACTTCAATCTGCCATCCTTGACCGGAACACTTTCTTCCGCTGGCTGGGGAGATGCAGTCATTATGGTACCCTGGACGCTTTACCAGCGTTACGGAAACGCAGACATCCTGGCCGAAAACTATGCGGCCATGGTCAAATGGCATGCATTCAGCAAGCAAAGTGCGGCCGGCGACAAAGAGGGGAACGCGCGTTATCTTTGGGACACAAAATTTCATTTCGGGGACTGGATGTTCCCGAGCTATATGATCGGACCCGATTTCAAAGGGCCGATCGCGACTTCGGAAGCGACGAAGGATATTTTCGGTACGGCATTTCTGGCGCATTCAAGCGCGCTGTTGGCGGAAATAGCCGACATACTGGGAAATGCGACCGAAGCTGAGGAGTACCGCAATTATGCGCAAACGGTCAAGCGCGCCTTCGAAGAGGCCTACTGGCAAAATGGCCGGTTGACCAGTGACCTTCAAGGATGCTACGTGATTGCGGTCGCGTTTGGGCTCTTGAGTGGAACTGCCGTGCAGCAGGCTGTCAAGCGGTTGGTGGAACTGATCGAAGCGAACGGCAAGCGTCTGGACACCGGCTTCCTAGCGGGCCCTTACCTGCTGGATGTGCTGGTGGACCATGGCCATGCCGACCTGGCGAAGCAGGTGTTCCTGCAGGAAGCCTGCCCGTCCTGGCTGTATGAGGTGAATCATGGTGCGACCACCATCTGGGAATCATGGGCAGGGATCCAGCCCAACGGAAAAGTCGGCGATTTCTCATTCAACCATTACGCTTTCGGCTGCGTAGGCGACTGGATGGTCCGGAAAATAGCCGGACTGCAGGTCAAAGAACCGGGATTCAAGGAGTTTTATATCATGCCGAATCCAGATTTGGGCATCGCGGCTTTTGAATTCAGTTACCGCTCCGCCCACGGACTGATCGAAATCGTTCTGGCGGAAGGGCAACTCACGGTCACGGTTCCCGAAAACACCACGGCATACATCAAGCTTCCGACCGAAACGACAGAGACTGCAGTGGGCGCTGGTACGCACTCATTTGAGCTGCGTCCGTCCACTGATGCATCCGCGGTTGAGCCGACAACGATTGGCTGAAGCAAGCAAATATCCGTTTCCGCCCCGGACGCCATGTGCGGTCCGGGATCGGGAACCATTTTGAAAGACGAAAGGGAAGAGAAGAATGAAAAAGACAAAATTGAAGGTCGGCATATTGAGCATGACCTTGTTGAACATGAGTGCATTGGTAATCACGAGCGCGTTCGGAGCGATCATGGCGTCGTTTCCGGAAGAACCGATTTCGAAAATCCAGATGATCGGGACGATCCCCGGTCTGGGTTCAATGCTGATCACTTTGGTCGTCGGGGTTCTGGCGATGCGCATCCCCAAAAAGACCCTGGCCCTCATCGGCATCCTCTGCGTCGCTTTGGGCGGCTTGCTGCCGCTCGCTTTTCACACAACTGTAAACGCTTTACTCGTCTGCGCTCTGATCATGGGAATCGGCCTCGGCTTCATCGGGACAATCAATCCGATGCTGATTTCGATGTATTTCGAAGGCGAAGAGCGCGGTTCCTTGATGGGCATCGGGACGGCCATCAACTCGATCGGCCTGATGGTCATGATGATCATCGGCAGCACGCTCGGCGCCGCAAAGTGGGAAAATACCTATCTTGTGTTCCTGCTCGCGTTGTTGATTTTCTTCGTCGTGATGCTGTTCCTGCCGTTGGATAAAGTCGAAACGAAATCGGATCACACCACCCATGCACAAGGCCCGCAGGCGAAAACATCCTTGCTTGCCGTGATCAAGGACATGAACAAGTATGTGCTCTGGGTATCGCTCTTGGCGTTCGCGGTCTCATTCCTTTATACCATCTACCCAAGCAACCTGTCGCTCATTGTCGCGGAAAAGAATTTCGGCGGCACAGCCATCACCGGACTCATCAACGCTCTTGGAACCATCGGCGGCCTCATCGCCGGCTTCACGATCAGCCGAATCAACCGCATCCTGAAAGACAAATCGATCGCCACCGGATTCATCCTGCTGGCGCTGTCCTACCTGCTGGTCTGCTACGCGCAGAATTTTGTGATGATGGTGTTGGGCGCCGGTATATCCGGTATCGCGATGGCTATGATCTACTCGACCATCCCGTTCTATGTCTCCATCATCGCCAAACCATTCCAGATCGCCATCGCCATGTCCATCTTCCAATTCCTGAACGGTCTGGGCGGAATCATTTCCCCAATCGTGCTTGCCGGTTTGGGCGTTGCGTCCGGCCAGAGTGCAGTCCTCTTCGGAGCGGTCTGCTGCTTTGCCATCGGAATCGGTCTGATCGTCCTCAATTTCGGCAAGAAAGCCTTGGCCAATCGCTACGAACATCAAGCAATTGTCATGGATGCAGTACTGGAGGAAGCACAGGCCTAAGGTGGTATTAGGAATGCTCGCTGCGGGGCGGGACCCGCAGCTCCGGCGAAGCCGTGCGTCCAAGGAAGTAACACTGGAAGGGATGCACCACCTCTTGCGAGGGAAGCTTCCCCTGAGATAACCAGAATGAGCTATGCATCAACTCCGGTAAGGAGCGCTTCGCCGGAGGACAGCATTCTGCTCTGCATCCGTGTGAAATCAATGATACGCAAAAAATCGATCGAAATTCCCTTCGATCGTTTTTTGCGTAGTTGCGTTTCCATGATCATGTCCGACCGACCGGAGCCTATCTGGAGAAGCTAGCGAACATACCGTTTTAACGGATGTTCCGTTTCGCGTATTGCTGCGGCAATAATCCGCGCAATCTGATGTGCGCCATAGTCATTGAAATGCGTATTGTCAGTCACACCCGCAGGATAGTTGGGATGTTGCCCAGGTGCAAGGTGCAGATGCAGTTTTTTTGTTTCCTCCATACCCAATCGTCCGTAGTAGTCCTGCGTCAGGCGATAGACATCAATGACGGGAACGGCCAGCGTCTCCCCCAAAGCAATCATTGCTTCAGGGTAGTCGCCAAGTGTTTTCGGATTGAGTCGACCATCAGGTAAGTTATCTCGTCTAGTGACGGACGTCAGCAGCAAGGGAAAAGAATTTTTAGCCAGCGCAACTTCCACAAACCGAGCGAGATTCTCTTGATAATCACCGTAAGGCATCGTCCCAATCGGAGTATCAATCTTCTGGTCGTTGTGCCCGAACTGGATAAGCAGGAAATCTCCCGGTCCGATTTCCTTTATAATCTGATCGAGCCTTTTTTCGGTGATGAACGATTCGGTGGAGCGGCCGTTTTGGGCATAGTTGCGCACTTCGATTTCAGATGAGAGGAAGCAGGATAACTTTTCCCCCCAACCGGTTTCCGGCTTCGCTTCGCCGGATTTTTGCGCTGCCGTCGAATCGCCGGCGATGAACAATTTTTTCTTCATACTTTGGTCTCCTTTATGGTGATGCTTTCATTGTAGTTATGGCAGGCTTGACATACAAGCGCGGATTCTCGACATTTTTGGCGGAAATCTGATTTCTTTTGCGAGTATTGTTCTTCATTTTGACAAAAAGATTGATATAATCTGCTTAACGCGCCAATAAACACTGTGCTGACAAGGTTTTTCGACTCCAGTAAAAACAGTCAATTGTCGGAAATCAGGTAATTGATTATGATTTAATCATGAAAGCGGTTAACTAACATGCTTCAAAATTAAAGGAGGAAAAAAGATGCAAAAGAAAAAGATCTTTTCGGTATTTGGAGTGGCGATGGCAGCTACCACTATACTGGCGGCTTGCGGAAATAACGAGGAAGGGGAAACGGCCAGCGCGACGACGGACACAATCACAATCATGTCTCCTTTTATCGAAACTGATCCCCCAGAAGGAGAAAATAAAATTGTAGAAAAACTGGAGGAACTGACCGGAAAGGAAATCGAAATAACCTGGGCACCGAATACTTCCTATGAGGATAAGATGAACATTACCCTTGCTTCCGATAACATCCCGAAAGTCATGGTCATCCAAGGAAAGTCTGGTGGCTTCATCAAATCCGCCGAGAATGGCGCTTTCTGGGACCTGACAGATTACCTGAAGGACTATCCGAATCTTTCGCAAGCGAATCCGGATGTCCTGCGCAACTCTTCTGTGAACGGGAAAATCTACGGCATCTACCGGTCGCGTGATGGCATGCGGACCGCCGTGATGATCCGAAAAGATTGGCTGGAGAACCTGGGTTTGGAGTTGCCGGAAACAGTTGACGATCTCTACGCTATCTCCCAAGCTTTCACGGAAAATGATCCGGACGGCAACGGCGAAGCAGATACATACGGTTTGATCGTGCCGCAATGGCCGGCCTCCATCAATACCAATAGCCCATACGATACCTTGGCAACTTGGTTCGGAGCAGGGAATGCTTGGATTGAAAAAGACGGCGCATTGGAACCATCCTTCATGCAGCCGGAATATTTGGAATCCATGCAATTTATGCGTAGCATGGTCGAAAATGGGTATGTGAATAAAGACTTTGCGACGCTGACTGCCGACAAATGGGATGAACCGTTCTTGAACGGCAAAGGCGGTATTATTGTCGATACTTATTCCAGAGCAGATTCCATCAGTAACAAAATGCGCCAAGCGAACCCTGATAGTGAGGATATCGTCGTCTTCACCGGCAACCTGGAAAACGCTGAGGGCGAACTGAATGCTTTGCCGACTGATGGGTATTCCGGATTCTTGGCTATTCCGAAGACAAGCGTCAAAACCGAGGACGAGCTGAAGGAAGTGTTGTCGTTCCTGGATCAACTCAACGACGAAGAAGCGCAGATCTTATTGACGAACGGCCTGGAAGGTGTGAACTTCAATGTGGTCGACGGCATGTCGCAAGCGATCAAGGAAGATGCCGAAGCCGAAAAATATGCAAACTATGTCAAGAGTTATTCGCAGATCGGTATGAACGTGACCGAAGAAATCCTATACTACCGTGCCAAACCTGAAACGGATGAAATGACGCAGAAATTCGAAAGACGCCTTTCTTTGATGGCAGCCGATCTGGGATCCGCAGTCTACAATCCGGCTTCCTCCTACATCACCGACACTTATGTCACTAAAGGGGCACAGCTGGATCAGATCATCAGCGATGCGCGCGTCAAATATGTAGCCGGCCAGATCGATGACCAAGGCTGGGCCGACAGCATCGAGCTTTGGAAGAACCAAGGCGGCCAAGATTTGATCGATGAAACGAACGAATTGCACAAAAACTAAATGACAATAGCGTCGGATTGATTCCTCAGGAACAGTCCGACGCTGTTTTTTTGATTATCAAGTGAAAGCCTGTTCGGCCGGAGCAGCCGGCCTGGGAGAGCAGCCCTCCTCCGGCGAAGCCGTGTGTCCCCGGAGGTAACCTCAGGCCGTAGTCCTTTTCTCCGACCAGACCAACTTCACCGTAGGACAGACCAGCGAAGGGACGCCAACTTCCGCCGAACAGCCATTCACCGGAGCTACGCATCATAAATCCTCGCCAATCGCATAATTTCCAAATCCAAAACAGTCTAGCCCTTTTTTGCAGCACCTACAGAAACCCCTTTCCCTGTAGCCTTTTCTGAGGAGAAAAACAAAAAATGTCAATTGAGGGAAACCCAGTGCAACTATAAGATAAGAGCATAAACATGAAAACGTTTTAACGTTGGAAAGGACAAGGATATGACGGAATACAGACTGCTTTATGATAATCCTTTGTTGGGGCCGGAGCATCTCAACGATTTCGTGAATGAAGGAAATCCAGAAATCGCATTCGACGGAAACGGTGTCATCCTCGCGAATGCGGATCCGGAAGAACTGGGCGATTATGCCCACTGGGTTTTGTGGTTGAATCGGGTTTTTCCGGCCGACATCAAGATCGAATGGGAATTTCAGCCTTTGCGTGAGCCAGGGTTGTGCATGTTGTTCTTTGCTGCATTCGGCAGGGAGGGGCAACCGCTCTTCAGCCCGGAGCTTCAGGAACGCGATGGCTATTACCCGCAGTATCATTCAGGCGACATCAATGCCTACCACATCTCCTATTACAGGAGAAAATTCGCCTCGGAGCGCTATTTCGAAACATGCAACCTTCGGAAAAGTCATGGCTTCCATCTAGTTGCCCAAGGTGCGGATCCGCTCCCGGCAGTGGCTGATGCGATTGATTTCTACAAATTGACGGTCGAAAAGCGGCAACAACTGATCACCTTCAGCATCAACGATCTCGTGTTGTTCCGCTGGGAGGATGACGGGGAGCTGGGCCCAGTCCTGCAGGAAGGCTACATTGGATTCCGTCAGATGGCACCGATGATGGCCAAGTACCGCAACCTGAAAGTTTTCGGAATCAAGGAGGAAGGCATATGAACTGGAACAAGCTCTACAATGGGACGGAAAAAATCTATGACTGTCTACGTTTGAACAGCGCAGTAATATTGGGAACTCTGCTTGGATTTGGCATCTTCGGATTGGCACCGAGCCTCCAAGCGGCACACCATGTGGCGAAAGCAATCCATCGCCAGCAAGGTATGAATCTTTATTCAAATTTTTTTTCCTATTACCGTAAGCACTTCATTTCATCTAACCGAATTTTTCTGGCAATTGTAGTTCTCTACGGTTTGCCGATGTTGGCGGTTCAACAGCTTTTCTTGCCGCATCTCGGAACTGCAGCATTGCTTGTTTTTCTGCTGAGCCAAGGGGCGATGGTGGCGACTGTGAATACGCTATTCGCGATGTACGAGTTTTACGAGCTGCCGATCCGCAGCTATTTTCCTTCCGCATTGAAATTTTTGACCTATAATCCATTCGGCTGCTTGTTGGCGCTCCTCTGGCTGGGCATCTGCAGCACAGTCTCGTATATGTTGCCCGGCTTGTTGCCGTTCCTAAGCATCGGCGTGTGGGTCTATGGAAATATGGGGCTTTACCTGAAGTATTTTGAAGACAATGAAGAAAAATTGAAAGGAGCACAACTGAAAAATGACACTGAAATGGCTTGAAAAACAACCTGGAATTAAACGAGGCATCAACTGGGGAACCCCCTGGGAAAAGGGGGAATTGACAAAAGAGGCTTTGCAATCCCAAGATTTCTGGATTGGAGGAACGCCGCTGCAGACAAAAGCGCTGGCATTCTGGCCGGACGGCAGCATCAAATGGACTGGACACGTTGGTATCTTTGACAAAACAAGTACGCTGATCGATTTGCAACAAGGCAAGCAGCTTTCCGGTAATATCGCTGAATCACGCTATAACGGCATCTATATCGATAACGGTTCCCTGAAAGCTTTCTTTCCGAAACACGGGGAAGGGAAGAACTTATTGGATTGGGTAAAGATTGCCGGTGAAGCAAAATTGACAGATTTGCGGATTGAAGCAAAATACGCGGAAGGAACGCTCTCTTCAAAAGTTACTGATTTGATTCTGGAAGAAAATGGTCCGCTCAAAGCTGTTGTGAAGGTCAGTGGCTACATCTATCAGGACAATACAGAGCTACAGCAATTCATCGTCCGTTTCCGATTTTACAGGGAAGTTTCTCGTCTGGAGATCGTTCATACCTTAATCGTGATTGATTCCAAACCAATCGAAGGAGTCGGTATTGTGTATGAGACCGCGCTGACAGGAGAAAGTTGGAACCGCCATGTGAAATTCGTCGGTGAAAGTGGCGTCTATGCCGAACCGGGCCAATTGCTGATGTCCCGCCGTTTTTATGAAAATCATCCGCAATACGCTAAACAGGCGGTCGGCGAAATCGTCCAGCTGACCGAAGCGGACAAACCGATGCTGATCCATGCCAAGGAAAATGCGGTCTGGAACAATTTTTGGCTGACGCAGCTCAACCACCGTTCCTATACGCTGAAGAAACAGACTGAACCGGGCTATGCGCCGCTCCTGATAGGGGATGGCAGCCGTTCTCTCGGCAGCATCTATGCCGGCGGGGAAACAGGCGGCGTCGCCTGCAGCATCGAAAAATTCTGGGAAAAAGCGCCTTCCGCGATCGAAGTCCGGGACCTGACCGGGCACCGCACCAAAATGATTGCCTGGCTGTGGAGTCCGGAGGCCGGGCAGATGGATTTTTCGCACTATTCACCGCGTGACCATATGCTGAGCGCCTATGAAGGGATGGAGGAGATCCGTTCGACGGCAGTCGGTGTCGCCAACACGACCCGATTGTGGCTGGACATCTGCGGGGAACCGCTCAGCAATGCCGAACTCTTTGAACTAGCCCTAGAGAACCGGAACCCGGCCCTGATCGTAGCTACTCCGGAAGACTACCGTCAGACAAAAGTATTCGGTTCCTTCAGCCTGCCGAACCGCACCAATCCGCAAACGGCGCGACTTGAAGATCAGATGCTGGCGTTACGGAAATTCTATGTGAAGGAAGTCGATAACCGCAGCTGGTACGGCTATTGGAACTACGGAGACGTCATGCATACCTACGACCGATACCGCCATCAGTGGCGCTACGATCTGGGTGGTTATGCTTGGCAGAACACCGAACTCGTGCCGAACATGTGGCTATGGCTCGACTTCCTACGCACGGGCGATCCGGAAGTATTCCGTTTTGCCGAGGCGATGACACGCCATACCTCCGAGGTGGACCAGTACCATGCCGGGGAATACAGAGGACTAGGATCGCGTCACAACGTATTGCATTGGGGTTGTCAGTGCAAAGAAGTGCGTATTTCGATGGCCGGATTGCACCGCTATTATTATTATTTAACGGCGGATGAGCGTATCGGTGAAATCATGGAGCAGGTGAAAGATAATGAAACTTACGCCTTCGAAGGCTTGGCGCCGATGCGCGAATTCTACGAACGGACCGAGGAATGGGTACCGATCCGGGTCGGTCCGGATTGGTCGGCGCTTGTTTCCAACTGGTTTACGCAGTGGGAGAGGACAGGCGACGAAAACTACCTCGAAAAAATCAGGACCGGGATTACCTGCATCAAAGCAACGCCGGACCGGTTGCTTTCCGGTCCGACCTATCGCTTCAACCCAAAAACGAAGGAACTCCAATACATGGGGACAGGAAATGCAGGTGGTTATCATATGGTCATTTCGTTTGGAGCTCCGCAGGTCTGGCTGGAATTGGCGCAGAACATAGAGGATCCCGAATGGAATCAGATGCTCGGTGAATTCGGTTGGATGTATAGTCTCTCCCCCGAAGAGAAGCTTCAGGCATCCAAAGAGAAGTTGTCGGAACCGCATTTTTCTTGGCCAATGTTCGGGACCACGATGATGGCTTACGGGGCAGTCGTCAGAAATGATCAAGCTATCGCCGACCACGCTTGGAAGATCCTCACCACGAATGAACTGTCCGGTGTACCGCTACCGGTTGAAGAAACACTGAAACAGGCTGACATCTGGAAGCCGGTAGAAGAAATGCCTTGGATTTCCACCAATGTAGTGTCGCAGTGGTGTCTGAACACAATAGGTTGCTTGGAATGGATCGGCGGTCACCTGACCGACCGGAGCTGAAGGAGGAAAAGGAATGGAATCAACAATCAAAGAAATATCGAAGAAAAAACAAATCAGTGCATTCAATCACATCAGGCAGAATAAATGGCTCTATATTTTGACGATACCGGGCTTGTTGTATTTTGCTATTTTTAAATACGCCCCGATGTATGGACTCATCATCGCTTTCAAGGATTACGTGCCTTTCCTGGGAATTTCGGAAAGCAAGTGGGTCGGGTTGCAGAATTTCCAAGATTTCTTCGCCAATCCGGATTTTTTCCGGATCTTCTGGAATACTTTGGCGATCGCTTTCCTGAACATCCTGTTTGCGTTTCCCGCACCGATACTTTTGGCGCTCCTGTTGAATGAAGTACGCCTGAAAGTCTATCAGCGCGCAATCCAGACTTTCGTCTACGTGCCGCATTTTTTGTCATGGACAATCGTCGTCAGCTTATGGCACATTCTTTTTAATCTCGATCACGGTGCCATCACAGAAATCGTTTTGAGTTTGACAGGACGAGAGATAGATTTCTTGACGGATCCTGCTTGGTTCCGTCCGATGATCATCCTCCAGTCGATTTGGAAGGAGATGGGCTGGGGTACAATCATCTATCTTGCCGCCTTGGCTGGGGTCGATCAGGAACAATACGAAGCGGCTATCATGGATGGTGCCGGACGATTCCGCCGGGTTTGGCACATCACTTTACCGGCAATACGTTCTACGATTGTCATTATGTTGATTATGAAAGTCGGGTCGATACTTTCAACGGGGTTCGATCAGTTCTACTTGATGACAAATCAGCTGAATCGGCCGGTTGCGGACGTTTTTGATACCTATGTCTACATGATGGGGATTACGAATGGCGCCTACAGTTATTCGACGGCAGTCGGTCTATTCAAATCGCTAATCGGCATCATCCTAGTCTTCTCGACAAATCGATTAGCGAAAAAATTTGGCGAAAGCGGCCTTTACTAAGCTACGAAAGGAGAAAAATATATGAAAAATATGCACAATACCAAGGGAGGGCGCATCTTCGATGTCCTGAACATAATCTTTTTGGGACTGCTCGGCATCTTGATGGTCCTCCCGTTTATTTACGTGGTTGCTGGATCCTTCGCTACCGAACACGAATTGTCTACGCGGGCATTCTTTCTTTGGCCGAATACCTTCAGCCTGGAATCCTATAAATATATTTTTTCAACGCCGGCATTCATGCGCAGTCTGTTAGTCACGACTGGCGTAACGATTGTGGGAACGTTCGTGCAGCTTTTCTTCACGTTCACGTTCGCATATCCACTCTCAAGAAGAAATCTGAAAGGTAGAAACGTGTTACTGAACCTGGTCATTTTTGCAATGCTGTTTTCCGGTGGGATGATCCCGACTTTTATCGTCGTGAAGAATCTTGGACTGATCGACTCCTATTGGGCTTTGATCCTGCCGATTGCAATTAATCCATTCAACCTGATGATCATCAAGAATTTTTTCCAGGAGATGCCGATCGAGCTGGAGGAGTCCGCGAAGATGGATGGTTGCACCGAGTTGGGCATCCTTTGGAAAATCATGCTACCACTTTCGAAACCGGTAATCGCGACTTTCACTTTGTTCTACGCAGTCGGAATCTGGAATGACTTCATGAGCGGACTGCTGTACATCAATGATTCCTCAAAGTGGCCGATCCAATTGCTGCTGCGCCAGATCACGATGTCTTCGAGCGCAAGTAGTGCCTTGAGCAACTTGGACCCGAACTACATTCCGCCTGAGCAAGGCATGAAATTTGCGGTCATCATCGTGGCGACGTTGCCGATTCTGATTTTTTATCCGTTCCTGCAGAAACACTTCGCAAAGGGCATGTTGGTAGGTTCCGTGAAGGGTTGAGCATCGCTTTTTTGAGTGTGTGAAAAAATTGATAGTGGCGCATCCTTCATTTCTGTTTTATGATGTTGGAGTATGAAGGAGACGCCTTTGACCAGGAGGATCTTATGAAACAGTACTATATATGTTATCCGGAAGGTAAATTTAAAGCGCTAACATTCAGTTATGACGACGGGAAGCAGAGCGATCGACGCTTAGTAGAAATTTTCGACCGTTACGGTATGAAGGGGACTTTTCACCTGAACGGCGGGCTCTTTCCCGATCCGGAACGCATCCCGGAAGAAGAAGTCGCGGCTCTTTATGCCGGCCATGAGCTGGCTTGCCACACGTATACGCATCCGACCATCGCGCGTTGCCCATTGGACAAGGTGACGGAGGAAATACTGGAGGACCGCCGCGCGTTGGAAGCGTTGGTCCCGTATCCAGTGCAAGGCTTTTCCTACCCTAACGGTTCCTATACGGAGGAGATCAAGCGCTTGTTGCCGGCGTTGGGGATCGAATACGGGCGCATCGTCGGCAGCAGCCATAACTTTTCGTTGCCGAATGATTGGTATGAGTGGCAGGCGACCTGTCACCATAACCATGATTTGCTGAAGCACGGCGAAACATTCATCGGCCTATCGAAGAAGCAGTATCTGCACCTGATGTATGTCTGGGGCCACAGCTACGAGTTCGATAATGATGGCAACTGGGATCTGATCGAGTCCTTCTGCAGAGCAACGGGAAACAGGACGGATATCTGGTACTGCACGAATATTGAATTCATGAGGTACATGTCCGCGTCCCAGCGGCTCGTCTTTTCCGTTTCCGGAGAAACGGTCCTGAATCCTTCCGATCAACCGATATGGGTAACCATCGATGGTGAAATCAAGAAACTTCATACTGGGCTAAATACACTAGCGTAAGGATGTTGCATGATGATTTTTTTTAAGAAGGGTGGCTATCAACGCCGCCTGCAAATACTCAGCCTATGGGTGGCATTGCCGATTCTTTTGGTCGCGATTCTGCTGCATTTCTACCTGATAGAGCCAATCCAAAAAGCCTATCAGGATCAGCACACCCAGCAAGTCGAAGGTGTCGTCGAGAACATCAACCAGCAGCTTTCCCAGCTGGAAGTATCGCTGAGTGTCTGGGGCCAATCTTTTCAGGAACGCTACCAGACCGAGAACTACTCGCTGACCACCGATTACATGACGCTCAACCAAATATCCGAAGAATTGTTTTATTTGACGAATAGTTCGAACTACGTCAAGAATATCGGCGTCTATTCCTTCGGAGACCAGCCATTCGGGTTGGAAAGCGGAGGTACCTTTGAGTTCACGGATCAGGACGCCGAGAAATTCAATGAAAAGTACCAGATCGATAATGACCAGGACTACCAGTGGAAATTCAACAGTGATGATGAACTCTTATTTATCCAGAATATCGGTCATCTGGACCGGAACAATCCTTCGATCTATATGGTAGCAGTCATCGACCAGAAGAAACTGCTGCATTTCTTCAATGACACCAAAATCGACTATAGCGCGACTGCGATTTCTTTCGATAAAGGACGTTTCTCGGCCGCCAGCGACAGCAGTATGATTAAATATTTGACTGAGGAGAAGAAACAGAGCGGGTCCTGGATCGAAAGCCATGGAGGGGATCAATACAGCGTGACCGCTGTCCCGTCGGAACGCTTGAACCAGACCTGGATCTTTTATTCCATGGTCCCGCTGGCTGCCATCACGCAGCCCGTCAGCAAATTTGCCAGTTCCTTGGTGGCGGCCAGCCTGATTCTGATTGTTGTTATGGTCTTTTTGAGCCAGTTCTTTGCCAAAAAGCAGTACCAACCGTTTGGAAGAACGATGGAGAAAATGTTCGGCGACAACTGGGAGGGCCAGGATGAACTGACCTTCCTGGCGGAACGTTGGCAACAGATGACGGACGAGCAGGGCAATCTGAAGAAAATTGCGGCGCGTTCATCGCTGACCGAGAAGCGGTCGATCGTCCGGCGCATTCTGGAAGGGTATTACGGCTATCTGCCGGAAGAAGAACTCCGGCGCCTACTCCGCAAGAAACATTGGAATCTGGATTATGCCGGTTATCAGCTGTTCTTTATCCAGATCAATGGACCAATCCACACCGCCGACAATCGACGCGAAGATGAGTTCACGCTGTTTGCGTTGGATAATATCGTGAACGACATAACTGGTCTGCATTTCGAAGACGGGGTCGTGATTCCGTTCGACGGCCTGACGATGCTGACATTTGCCATGGTCTCGGACCAAAGTAAAGGCGATGCCTATATCCAGCATCTGTTCGAACAGATCAATCGGGTCGCCGGGCGCTATGTGACAATCGTGGCGACACCGATCACACATCAATTCCGTCAGATTCCGGAATTGGTGGAAAAGTTGCGCAAGAATACCGATTACCAACATCTGAAACTGGAAAACCAACAATTGGCGCTCGAAACGGGACGGATGTTACCGCCGAAATACCCGATTAGCTGCGAACGTAATCTCATCACCGCGCTCAAGAGTTGTTATTTTGAGGAACTACAGGAAAATATCAGCTTGTTTATCCGTCAGGTCACGGATGAACAACCGCGCCAATTCGCCGTTCTCGTATCGGTTGAGCGGCTCTATGACCATATCGAATTTCAACTGAACGAAAACGGCGTCTCCTCGAGCGACTATCTGTCGAAAGACGTCATCCTCAAACGGATTCGACGGATGCTGGATCCGGATGAAATTAGCCGCTTCCTTTTCACTGATTTCCTCAAGCCCATCACACTGTTGTGGCAGGAAAAAATCAGCGACTCCGCAAACGAACTGATCCAAGATGTCGCTTTGTACATGCAGCGAGAATTCCAAAACGAGCAGATCTCTTTGGAGACGGTCGCCGACCAATTCAAGATCGATCCGGTTTATCTGAGCAAGGAGTTCAAGCGCATCAAAAAAGTCAATTTCATTGATTATCTGACCGACATACGGATTGCAGAAGCGAAACGTTTGTTGCTGGAAACGGATGAGCAGATCAATCTGATTGCGGAAGGAATCGGTTACAATCCAAGCTACTTCAATCGGTTGTTTAAAAAAATAAATGGCATGACCCCTGGACAATTCCGCAAAGGCAGAATTTAGAAAAGCGGTTTTTGTCCGCTGAACATCAAATTTAAGGCAAGCCGCATTTTGGGAACTTGCCTTTTCTTGTACCCAAAACTTAGGAAATGGTAGTGCCAAAAATTCTATGGAAACTGCCCCAAATAACGAGGTGATGTGAAAAACCAAGCCCTGCTATTCAAAGTTAGGTGAAACAAACGCTCTTGACAACCGAGCCAATGGTTTCTTCCTTTGCCGTCAAGGGCGACGGTATACAAAAGGAGCAGCACAAAGTAGCCCTTGGCTTAGCTAATTTTAAACCATTGGCTTTTCGGATTGTAAAGAGTACGCTCCGCCGTGTGTTTAGTTTATTGGTTCTCTCTTTTTTTAGAGGGCTCCGGTGCCAAAAGTTAAGGGGTTTGGTCCATCAGCCAATCTTGGGATAAAGAGATTAATTTTGTCCATTTAGCCGGCATGTTGGGAAGTTTGTCCAGCTCAGGAATCAACACGGGTACCTTCTTTTCTAAGGCAGCGTGCGGTCTCAAAAAGTTGAAGTACACACAGAATAAGGTCACGAAAGAGACTGATCCCTGTTGGGATCCGAATCCGGTGGTCGCTCTGTAATTGCCTTTGAATGTTCGGTTCAACCGTTCGATGATTTGTTTTAACGGTCGGTATTCCTTTGACACCGGATCATTATTTGTAAGTCCGATTACTTGCTTCACGTCAAAGGGGATGCCGTGTTGGGCATAGTAGTGTTGAGCCAGAAGGTAGATGGGGTTGCCGTCGACGATGAAAGTTAGGTCCTCCGGTATCTGGGGCATCTTTTTGAAGACTTCGCGCAAGGCATAAATAGCGGATTCCGTATCTCGGTTTGGCGAAACATAGTTCGACAAAATTATTTTTTTGACGGCATCAAAGAAGAAAAACAAATAGTTCCAGCGACCGCCAACGCGGATGTAAGTCTCATCTCCGCAGAATTGATCGGATAATTCGTAAGGATAGTTCTCCAGGAACGGCTTCAGAACCACGGATGTACTGGAAGCGTAGTTGAGTATGGTTTGACCTGAGATTCTGACATTATGTACATCGTACATAAGTGCCGCTGTTTTTCTGGCCGAAAGACCGTAGTTTACGTGGTAGGTCAGTATCAATCCCAGAGTATGGGGCGAACAATGGATATTGGCCAGATTCACCTTCGGTTGAATGACTGAATCCTTTGAGATCGGATGAAAAGGAATATTGAATTGGCGGAAGAGATAGTGCATCTTGAATTGTTGGGAATCCTTCTCAAACAATTCTTTTTCTTCCGGAGTCAATTCTTTCAGCCTACGCAAGTAATAAGGACAGTCCGCTCTTTTACACTTGTAGACATCGAATCCATTGCGGTCTTTGATTTTCTCCAACGGATGTGAGCAATGCGGACACTTTAAAATGGCTTCTTTTGAATAACGGTTTTTAGGGTTGAATAAGGCGTCACAGACTTTACAGTTGCATTGGCCTTTGGAGCCATTATTGGCGTAGAGGTAGTCCGAGGGAGCGTTGCAGCGTGGGCAGGTTGTATTGAGGTCTAGGTTGATTTTAACGCCATTGCGGCGTTGAATAGGCTGGAGAACTTTCCCAGTTTTTTCGAAATGAGTTTGGAGAAGCAGCTGATAGTCCAACTTTTCAACTTTTTCAATCAAAGGCAGTTCATCGACTTTGAGCTTCTGGTAATTTAAATTATCCGGAGCAGTTAACTGAGGCATACGGGAATTTTTCGTCAACAGGATTACTAGGTTAATTAACGCAAGAATAATCATTCGTTGACGCTTGATAATATCAACTAAATAGGTTAATAATAGAGGTAGCAACTTGTCATCTTCCTTTCTTTTGGGGAAATAGTGCGGTGTCGTTACCATTACTATTAACCAAAAATTGGGGGGTGGCAAGTTGTTTTTGTCGTTAACCCCGTTAAATCAACGAAAAAATACAAAATTGAACGTCTGGCAGAGCTAAACTTTGACAGTACGTAGGAAATTACGGAGGTTTAGATATGAAAGTTTTACTTGCCGGCGACTCTACAGTCGCCACTTATAGCCAGGAATTTGCGCCCATGATGGGGTGGGGGGAAGCGTTGGCAGCGCAGCTGGGAGATACAGCTGAGGTGATCAATTTTGCTAAGCCCGGTAGCACGACGCGGTCCTTCATGGAGGAAGGGCTGTTCGAGCAGTTGCTGGAAAAGGTCGATGAAGATGCTTTGGTTCTGTTCCAATTCGGCCACAATGACCAGAATCCGGCCAACGGGGTGAAGCTGAACGAATATTATCTTCGGCTGCAACGGATGATAGCAGATGTGAAGGCGAAGAAAGGACAGCCGATCCTGTGCACACCGGTTGAACGCCGGGTGGATGGAAACGGCAGGGCGGTGCAGACTTTAGAGGCTTTTTTGCCGATCTGCCGCAGGCTTGCGGAGGAAGCGGAGATTCCTTTGTTCGACATGAACCGCTATACGTTTTATCTGTACCGAGAATACGGCCTTGAAGAGGCGAAGCAATTGTTCATGTGGCTGGGACGGGGCGAGCAGGCGACTTATCCGATGGGCAGTGTGGATGATACCCATTTTCGGGAAAAAGGGGCGCATGAAATTGCTCGTTACGTGAAAATCCGGCTGCAGGAATTTTTACGGCAAGAGCCACTGTTCAAAAAGCATTATTACGGTGCCTGCATGTATCCGGAAGTCTGGAGCTCGGAAATTTTTGAACAGGATGTCGTACACATGCAGGAGATTGGTATGAATTTTGCTCGTTTCGGGGAGTTCGCCTGGAAGACTATCGAGCCAGAGGAAGGGCGCTTTGACCTTTCCTTGTTCGAACGTGCGCTTGAGACCTTTCAGAAACATGGAATCGACGTCTGCCTGTGCATCCCGACCCCGACCCCGCCACGCTGGTTCACGCGCAAATATCCGGATGCTCTTATCAAGAATGCTGACGGGACAGTGATGGTGCATGGCTCGCGGCAGCATGTCTGCACGAATAACGAGGACTTCCGCCGTTATGCCTACCGGATGACGCGCAAGGTGGCCAGCTTGGCTGTAAAGTATCCGAATGTCATCGCTATTCAGCTGGACAATGAGTTCAAATGCCACGTCGATCTCTGCTATTGCGATACCTGCAGGACACGTTGGCACCAGCACTTGGAGGAAGCCTACGGAACGGTTGACAACTTGAATAAACAATGGGGCACGCAAGTCTGGAGTGAGGCATATGATTGTTTCGAAGATATCGTGCTGCCGACGCGGACACCGTTCCTGCACAACTCCTCCTTGATGAACGCTTTCCGAAAATTTACCGCGTTGACGCTCAATGAATTTGCCCACGATCTGAGTCATTTCGTCCGGATGGAGACAGCCATTCCAATCACGCATAATTCAGCCTTTGGATTCAACCTGATGAATGACCATTTGTTTGCGGATCTGGATGTTGCGGGCTTTGACACGTACCCATCTGCGGATAATTACCCAGCTTTCCTGTTGAATGTCGATCGCTGGCGCAATGTGCGGAAGCACAGCAACGAATCCTTACTTTTGGAGACGACTACATCCCATACCGGCCATCTGGAGAACCATGTGACACCGCATCCGGTCGGTTTCATCACGGCTGAAATGTTCATCGGCTTTGCTGGGAACTTGAAGTCGTTCAGCTACTGGCATTTCCGCGGTCACCGTCATGGTGTCGAACAACCCCACAGCGCGGTCGTGACGGCCTGGGGAGAACCAGATATGGGCTACAATGATGTCGTTCAGAGCAGCAAATTGGCCAAGGAGATGGAACCCCATCTGATGGTGAGCGAATACCGGAAGGCGAAGATTGCTTTCATGTATTCGGACAACGCCAAGCGCTTTTTCACGATTGATCACGGAGGCTATCAGGATCACCGCGGACTCGTCACGGATTACTACAGCTCTTTGATCAAAGCCGGCATCCGGCTCGAGGTGATCCAGGAGAACAGCGATTATACCGGCTACGAAGTCCTGATCGTTCCTTTCGTCCGTTGGATCAGCGCGACTGTTCTGGAGAAACTGCAGGCGTTTGTGGCAGGCGGCGGGAAGCTGATCCTCGGGCCGATGACCGGCGACCGCACGGAGGAACTGGCCTGGCCGGATCGGAACGGACTGGATCGAATCGGTGAGTGGTTGGGATTTTCCGGGGTCCGGCAGTTCTCAGTAAAAAATATTGCTTATCCGGGAAATTATCGGGGCATGCAGGAAAACATGAATCGACTGGTGACTACTTTCCGCTGTCCGAAGGATTGGGAGCCATTGATTTCTGGTCCGGGTGGCGAGACGTTGGCGGCTAAACAGATCTTGGCGAACGGTGAAATCATTTATCTGGGCGGTCTGCCGCAGGAACTGAACGGAAGTACGCTCTGGAAAAATTTCATCGCGGATGAGATTGATCCATACGAAACGGATCGGCACTTGCTTTCTGTCAGTGAAGGAATCGTTAAATATCGGCGTGAAACGTCTGATCAAGTGCAACTCTATCTGACCAATATGGCACGGGCAGAGTCGGAATTCACGCTTCTGCAGGAGACGACGGACCTGCTGACGGGAAAGCTGTACGCTACTGGGAACCATCTGCTCGACAGCTACTGTTATGTCATTCTGGCATTCCCTAAAGCTGGGGAATCCGATCAATAATTGAATCTGGAACACCCTGTCCCTCCCAAAAAATCGACCGCGATAACATGCTCCGGTCGATTTTTTTATATGTGTTCATAATTGCGGAACAGCTACGGGGAGGAAAATGGATATTTTAGGATGAAACCTCTCTGAAAACAAACCGGTAAGGCTGTTATTCGAATTATATGTTGCATCTCCAGCTGAATCCGCATACAATGGGTGTGCAACTTTAGACAGTTTTTGTTCAACAACCGCCATTTTTTTCAGATTGATTGCTTGTTATTATTAGATTATCAAATGAAAGCGATTCATAACTTTGAGAAGGTGGTAAAGCAATGGTGATTACAGAACAATTATTTGTGACGAAGGAATTGGTGGAGTCTAAAATCGACTTGCTGATCGAAAATCTGACAACAATCAAGGATGACAGTGGAGAGTTCCTTTTGGACTTTGATGGGCTAAAAGTCGATGACAAAAGCTGGACAATCTGGAATTGGCCACAAGGTGTCGGATTGTATGGTATTTATAAAAATTATCGCAATACAAAAAATCCGCGTTCATTAGCGGTTGTAGAAGAATGGTTTGAAGCACGGATGGCCGAGGGAGCTCCACCGAAGAACGTGAACACAATGGCACCGCTACTGACGATGGCTTATCTCTACGAAGACACACAAGATACACGCTATGTTCCATATCTCGAACAATGGGCCGAATGGGTCATGAAGGATATGCCGCGGACGGATGAAAACGGACTACAGCACGAAACCTACGGACCCTCGAACACAAACCAATTGTGGGATGATACATTGATGATGACCGTATTGCCGCTCGCTAAAATCGGCGTTTTGCTGGACCGTCCCGAGTATTTGGAAGAGGCGCGTTACCAGTTTTTGCTGCACATCAAATTCCTGATGGACAAGAAAACAGGCCTATGGTACCACGGCTGGACTTTCGAAGGCAACCACAACTATGCTGAAGCATTTTGGGCCCGAGGCAACTGCTGGTTGACGATTGCGATTCCGGAAATCATCGAAATTATGGACTTGCGTGAAGGCGATGGATTCCGTGCATTCTTGATTCAAACATTGGAAGCACAAGCGAAAGCGATTGCCGAACTTCAGAATGAATGCGGTTTATGGCACACGTTGTTGGATGATCCGACATCGTATGTGGAATCATCCGCGACAGCCGGTTTTGCTTACGGCTTGCTGAAAGCGGTTCATAAGCGTTACCTTCCACAAGAGTATAAGGAAGTCGCCTACAAAGCGATCAGCGGTCTGTTGGAACAGATCGATGAAAAAGGCGAAGTGCAGAATGTATCGGTCGGAACCGGCATGGGCGATTGCCTGGAATTCTACAAGAACATCGATAAAACAGCGATGCCATACGGACAATCATTGACAGTGCTGTGCTTGACGGAATTACTCGTATCATACTGCTGATCATACAAACAAGGGAGATAGATCATGAAGAAGAAACATTTATTATCAGTTGTTTTGATGTCCGTACTGGGCACCGGCGTTCTCGCCGGCTGCGGTAACTCCGAGGCGTCGGCCGAAGATGCCATCGTTTTGCGATACGCCTACGCCAGCAACAGCCAACCGGTTATTGACTCGATGAAGGAATTCGGTCGTCTGATCGAAGAGAAGACCGACGGGGAAGTGGTTGTTGAGTATTTCCCGGATGGCCAGCTCGGCAGCGAAACCGAACTGATTGAATTGACGCAAACCGGCGGCATCGACTTCACAAAAGTCAGCGGTTCCGCATTGGAAAGTTTTTCGAAAGATTACTCGATTTTCGGGGTCCCTTACATCTTCGACAGTGAGGAGCATTTCTACTCGGTCATGGAAGATCCTGAAATCATGGACGGCATCTACAACTCGACTGCAGAACTTGGCTTTGTCGGGCTGACTTATTACGATTCCGGTCAACGGAGCTTCTACATGACGGATGGCCCGATCAATACGCCCGAAGATCTGAAAGGTAAAAAGATCCGTGTCATGCAGAGTGAGACGGCGATCAAGATGGTCGAACTGTTGGGCGGATCAGCTGTTCCGATGGGAAGCAGCGAAGTCTACACCTCCCTCCAGTCCAATCTGATCGATGGAGCGGAAAACAACGAATTCGTATTGTACACAGCCGGCCACGGTGGTGTTGCGAAGTACTATTCCTATGACGCTCATACGCGTGTTCCCGATGTCGTGATCATGAACGACGCCGTGAAAGAACGCTTGAACGACGATCAGTACGAAGCAGTCCTGGAAGCGGCTGAAGAATCTACTGCTTACGAGAAGAGTGTGTTCAAGGAAGCTGTCGAGAAAGAAAAAGAAATCGCGGTCAAGGAATACGGCATCGTGTTCAACGAAGTGGACATCGCACCGTTCCAGGCAGCTGTTCAACCGTTGCATGATCAATTCAAAAATAACGCAACCTACAGCGAATTGTACGACATGATCCGCGCGCACGCTGATGCAGAGTAAGGGGAGAGTACTATGGAAAAAATAAGAACGTTTTTAGATAAGACGTTGGAGATCCTTTGTTCGGCGGTGTTCGTCGTGATGATCCTGACGACGCTATACCAAATCTTCACCAGAACGGTTTTGAACAATCCAAATACAGTAACGGAAGAATTTGTCCGCTTCAGCCTGGTTTGGTTATCGATGTTGGCGATGGCTTACGTCGTCGGCAAACGCAGCCACTTGGCGGTGACGTTGTTGAGCGATAACTTGAGCGGACCGAACAAGCGCTTGCTGGAAATCGTTATCCAATCATTGTTTTTGGTTTTTGCGGCTCTGATCATGGTCTATGGCGGTTGGAAAGCTGTATCCGTGACAACAGGCCAGATTTCTCCTTCGTTGTCTTTATCGATGGGCTATGTCTATCTGTCCGTTCCGGTCTCCGGATTCATCATGTTCGTTTATAGTCTGCTGAACCTGATCCAAGGAAAAGTCGCGATCGAAAATGTTGATGAAAGCGGGGAAATTTAAGATGGCTTTACAGGCAGGTTTGATATTATTCTTTGTTTTTGTAGTATTGCTGATAGTGGGGATGCCGATTGCGATCAGTATCGCGGTCTCCTCAATCGCCACATTGCTGTTGGTTGTCCCGTTTGAAATTGCTGTTTTCACTTCCGCGCAGAAAATGGTTTCCAGTCTGAACAGCTTCTCGCTCGTCGCCATTCCGTTTTTCGTGCTCTCGGGGATCATCATGAATAATGGTGGGATCGCCGAGAAGCTGGTCAACTTCGCGATGCTGTTCGTGGGACGCATCCCTGGAGGCTTGGCCCATACAAATGTTTTGGGGAATGCCTTGTTCGGTTCCATGTCCAGTTCGGCGATTGCGGCTTCTACCGCTATCGGCGGGGTATTGATTCCGCAACAGATCAAATCAGGCTATGACCGCAAATTCGCTACAGCGGTGAATATCGCGTCCGCTCCTACCGGGATGGTCATCCCGCCGAGTACCGCATTCATCATGTTCTCGTTGGTCGCAGGCGGCGCATCCATTTCCTCACTGTTCTTGGGCGGATATTTGGTAGGGGCTCTCTGGAGTTTGGCGATCATGTTGGTTGCTTACGTCCACGCCAAGAAACATAAATATCCAACGATGAAAGCTTCCGAAATGGGTTCAGCTTTCAAGATCATCAAAGAAGCGATCCCCAGTGTCATGCTGATCGTCATCATCATCGGCGGCATCCTGACCGGTATCTTCACGGCGATCGAAGCTTCTGCAATCGCGGTTGCCTACTCGCTGTTGATTGCAATGTTCTTCTATAAGACAGTTACCGTCAAAGACATTTATCCGATGCTGAAGGAAGCTGTTTTGACGACCGGTACGATCACATTCCTGTTGGCGACATCTTCCATGATGTCATTCGCGATGGCCTTCACCGGCATCCCGCAAGCAATCAGTGCAGCGATTCTGGGCTTGACTACGAATAAATTCCTGATCTTGTTGTTGGTCAACGTCGTATTGTTGATCGTAGGTATGTTCATGGACGTTGGTCCTGCCATCCTGATCTTCACGCCGATCTTCTTGCCGGTCATCACCAGCGTTGGCGTCGACCCTGTCCACTTCGGTTTGTTCTCCATCATGAACTTATGTGTCGGCTCGATCACACCGCCAGTCGGAACCGGGTTGTACGTTGGGGCCAGTGTCGGGGGCGTCAAAGCCGAGCAGATGCTCAAGCCGCTCGTGCCGTTCTACTTGGCGATCCTGGCTGTGCTGTTCCTCATCACGTACTTCCCTGCATTGGTGATGTGGTTGCCGAATATGGCGGGGTAATAAAATATGCTGAATATAACAATCCGCGGTCATGACCTATCCGGTATCGCATCGGTAAAGGAACTGGCTGCGCAAACGAAAAAGCAAGGTGTCCACAATCTGCAGCTGGCGCTGGGTATGTCCTTTCCGGATATGCCCTCCGGCGCCGCTAACCTGAATCCGGGTATGGGAGCTTCGATCAAAAGAGAACTAGCAAATGAAGATGTGCAGGTCGGTATTTTGAGCTGCTATATCAACATGATCCATCCCAATCCGGAGATCCGTGAACAGCTGTTGCAGAAATTCGAAAGCTATCTGCGCCATGCCCGCTATTTCGGTGCGGCGATGGTCGCTTCCGAGACCGGCTGCGTGCTGCCGGAAATCCAATATACAGAAGACAATTTCACTGATGAAGCTTTCGCCGATATGGTCGGCGTCATCCGCCGCTTGGTCAAGGCCGGCGAGGAAGCCGCCATGTTGGTGGGCATTGAGCCCGGCCTGAATCATCCGCTCTACAGTCTCGAGCGGGTGGAACAGTTGCTGGCGGCGGTGCAGTCGGACTACTTGGGGATCATCCTTGATCCAACGAATCTGATCACGAGCGAAGATTACCAAGGACAGGTCGCTTTGGTCGAACGGGCCTTTGAAAGCTTCGGAGACAAAATCGTGGCGGTGCATCTGAAGGACTTCAAAATCGAAGAAGATCGGGTCATCCCGATCAACCTTGGGGAAGGTCTGATCGATTACGCGGCGATTTCCGGAATTATTACAAAGTATAAGCCACTTTCCTATGTCGTCCTCGAAGAAACGAAGGATGACCATATCGGGCAGGCGCTGCAGCTTTTGGAAGCAAGCGAAGTCAAACCATAATTTCATTTATATAATAGAAGAAACACGCAAGAATGGGTGAGGGGAATAAGCATGAACAGAGAGAAGCAACTAAAAAAGTCCTCAAACGTGAACACAATGACATCGGATCAATACGAGGTTTATCACGTGAAGGATGTCATCAGCCAAGAGAAGACACTCTACCACTATCATGACTATTATGAGGTTCATGCGACGTTAGCGGGCGAAGCCACGTTCTATTTGGATGGTAAACAGTTCGATATCGAAGCGGGGACGATTCTCCTCATCCATTACAATGATTTGCACCGGATCGTCAAACAGAACACGGACTTTTGCGAACGCGTCTATATCTTTTTGACGCCCGAATTTCTGCAGAGCAGTTCCACGAAATGGACGAATCTGGAAGACTGTTTCAGTGGGGGCGGCGAACGTCGCAGCAAAGTCCTGAAAATTGATGCCGATCTGCTACGGCAAAAGCTTTCCTTCATCGACCATCAGCCGGATGCTTCGATCTACGGTTCGGACATCAAGTATGAGCAGAACCTGATCGAGTATCTGTTGTTCTTGAATCAGTTAGTGCAGTCGGAGGAGAACGAAGAGGAACCGAAAGTGATTGTGCAGAACGAGCGGATTGAGCAAATGATCGACTACATTTCCGCGAATTTGAACAATCCTTTGACGCTGGAAGAGATGGAAAAGAACTTTTTCGTCAGCAAGTACTACATCACACGTGAGTTCAAGAAACATACGGGCTTCACATTCCATCAGTTCGTGATGAAGAAGAAGTTGCTTTACGCGAAGCAATTGCTGAAGACCTATCAGAGTTCAAACCTCGTCTATAACCAATGCGGCTTCACTTCGTACCCGCATTTCCTGAAAGCTTTCAAAAAGGAATTCAGCATGACGCCGAAAGAGTTTTTGGCAAAAAACAAAGAAAACCAGAAAATCCACTATGAACATTTCGAAGCCTGAACTTGTTGGGCTGAGGTGCAGAAAGGAGGATAAACTTGATCAAAAAAGCTTTCGCCATGAAAATTTATCCCGATAAGCACGAAGAATACCGGAGGCGCCATGACGAACTCTGGCCGGAAATGCGCGAGATGCTGAAGGAACACGGCGCCCACCAGTATTCGATCTTCCTTGATCCGGAAACGAGCAAGTTGTTTGGCTATCTCGAAATCGAAGACGAAGAGCGCTGGAAAGAGACAGCCGCTACCGCTATCAACCAGAAATGGTGGCACTACATGGCCGACATCATGGAGACCAATCCGGATGACTCGCCGGTTTCAAAAGAATTGGTGCAAGTATTCGAACTATAAAAAAAAGAGAAAGCCTTGGAATGCTGGACATCATTTTAGGGCAGAAAAATATGATTATAAGGAAAGAGGGAATCGGATGAAACGCGTATCTATATTAAATCGTTTGGAGAAAACGGGGGTCGTGGCAGTCGTCCGCGGCGCCACGAAAGAAGAAGCATTGAAGTCCAGTCACGCGATCGTCGCGGGCGGGTTGAAGGGCATTGAATTGACCTTCACGGTCCCGAACGCGGATGAAGTCATCCGCGAATTGGCTGCAGTCTACAAGGATCAACCGGAAGTCGTTATCGGGGCAGGGACAGTATTGGATGCCATCACTGCCCGTCTGGCGATCTTGGCAGGCGCCGAGTTCATCGTCAGCCCGAACTTCGACAAAGAGACGGCAGAGTTATGTAATTTGTACCAAATCCCGTACCTGCCGGGCTGTATGACGATCACGGAAATGAAGGAAGCGCTGAAAAGCGGCGCCGACATCATCAAACTGTTCCCGGGCAGCGCCTACGGTCCGAGCATCGTGTCGAGCTTCAAAGCGCCGATGCCGTATCTGAACCTGATGCCGACAGGCGGCGTCAGCCTGGCGAATATGCAGGAATGGTTCGCTGCCGGCGTCATCGCGGTCGGAGTTGGCGGCAATCTGTTGGCACCGGCAGCGACCGGCGACTTCGACAAAGTGACCGAAGTGGCCAGGCAGTATGCGGATAAGTTTGCCGAGATCAAAGGGAAGTAAAAAAGGTTCAGAGTGAAGCACAAGCTTCTATCAAACAAGCAACACGAAATACAAAAACAAAGGGGATCATCACATGCAAAACATGGAAACACGTTATACACACAGTCCGGAGGATATCCGTCATTACTCGACAGAACAACTGCGCAAGGAATTTCTGGTCGAGAAAGTATTCGTACCGGGCGCAATCAGCCTGACGTACACACACAATGACCGCATGATCTTCGGCGGCGTCACTCCAACAGATAAAGCATTGGAGATTGTCCTGGACAAAGAATTGGGCGTCGACTACTTCCTGGAGCGCCGCGAGATGGGTGTCATAAACATCGGCGGACCGGGCTTCATCGAAATCGACGGTGAAAAAGAAGAAATGAAAAAACAGGACGGTTACTACATCGGCAAAGAGACGCGTCAAGTCGTCTTCACTTCAGAAGATGCGGCGAATCCGGCCAAATTCTATGTCAGCTCCGTGCCGGCGCACCACAAACATCCGAACGTGAAAATCAGCATCGACAACATCAAACCGATGGAAACCGGCGAGCCGTTGACGCTGAACCAACGCAAAATCTACCAGTACATCCATCCGAACGTTTGCGAAAGCTGCCAATTGCAGATGGGCTACACGATTTTGGAACCGGGCAGCTCTTGGAACACGATGCCGACCCACACGCACGAACGCAGGATGGAAGCCTACGTCTATTTCGATATGGAAAAAGACACGCGCATTTTCCACATGATGGGCAAACCGGATGAAACGAAGCACTTGGTCATGGGCAATGAACAGGCTGCGATTTCACCAAGCTGGTCCATCCACTCCGGCGTAGGGACAAGCAACTACTCGTTCATCTGGGCGATGTGCGGCGAAAACATCACTTACACTGACATGGATATGGTTCCGATGGACCAATTAAAATAAACGAAACAAGAAAGAGGGATACACATGGACTTTAGTATGGATCTGTTCCGTTTGGACGGAAAAGTGGCACTCATCACGGGTGCGGTATATGGAATCGGCTTCGAGATCGCGAAATCATTGGCTGCGGCTGGTGCGACGATCGTTTTCAATAATTTGGACCAAAAATCAGTGGACGACGGCATCGCCAACTATAAAGCGGTTGGTATCGAAGCGCGCGGCTATGTCTGCGACGTGACCGACGAACCGGGCGTGCAAGCAATGATCAAACAAATCAAAGAGGACGTCGGCTCCGTGGATATCCTGGTCAACAATGCCGGCATCATCAAACGTACACCAATGATCGAAATGGCCGTGGCGGACTTCCGCCAAGTCATCGACATCGACCTGACGGCACCCTTCATCATGGCCAAAGCTGTGCTTCCGGACATGATCGAAAAACGAAGCGGAAAAATCATCAACATCTGTTCGATGATGAGCGAGCTCGGCCGCGAAACCGTCAGCGCCTACGCAGCCGCCAAAGGCGGACTGAAAATGCTGACGAAAAACATCGCTTCCGAATACGGTCAATATAACATCCAATGCAATGGCATCGGACCCGGCTATATCGCGACGCCGCAAACAGCGCCATTGCGCGAATTGCAGGAGAACGGCGAACGCCACCCGTTTGACCAATTCATCGTCGGCCGCACACCAGCCGAGCGTTGGGGCGAACCGGTCGACTTGGCTGGCCCATCGATTTTCCTGGCGTCCAACGCATCGGACTTCGTCAACGGCCACGTGTTGTACGTCGATGGCGGGATCCTGGCTTACATCGGGAAACAACCTTAAGATAATATGCATGCATATGAAATGCTGTCTTCCGTGGAGTCGGAACAGCTTTTCATGTGCAATTCTTGAACAAAGCGTTGAAAGGGCTTACTTTACGAAGGGTTATACATAAACAGACAAAGGGAGAGATTATTTTGAAAAGACATTTGTTCTCAAAAACATTAGCACTATTAAGCGGTATGGCAGTATTAACAGCTTGCGGAGGCGGAAATGCAGCAGAAGAGGCGGAGCAGCAGGTTTACGATGGGGAAGATGTAACAATTCAAGTCGCTGCCTGGAACGTTGCTGCAGATGCGCTGGAAGCGACTATCCCTGACTTCAATGAAGAATACCCAAACATCAAAGTGGAGATACTCAGAGTCGATGCTGACTATTCAAAAGTAACACCTTCTTTAGCGGCCGGATCAGGCGCTCCTGATGTGATTCAAGTGAACGGATCCGACTTCCAAGCATTCATGAAAAAATTCCCGGGTCAATTCATGAATATAGAAGAAAACGTTGCAGACAAGAAAGATGAATTTGTAGATTTTGTATGGGCGAACGTCTCCGATGATGAAGGAATCTATGCGATGCCTTGGGATATTGGACCTGCCGGATTATTTTATCGTACGGACTTATTTGATGCAGCCGGCATCAATATTGAAGACATCAAGACTTGGGATGATTATATTGCAGCTGGAAAACAACTGAAGGAAGCCATTCCTGGCACAGCAATGACTGGCTATGACGAGAGTACAGCTTTCTATAAATTGTTCCTGAATCAACTAGGAGGTAGCTTTGTAAATGAAGAGGGCACTATCGGATTGGCATCTCCGGAATCCGAAACCGCAATCTCACTGGTTAAAGAAATGGTTGACGAAGGTGTAGCTATTCCTGTGCAAAATTGGGATGGCAGAATCACGGCTTTGAGTAACGATAAAATAGCCAGCCTGTTCACTCCCGTTTGGTATGCGGGTACATTGCAAACTGCACTGGAGCAGCAATCAGGTAAATGGAGCGTTGCACCGCTGCCGGCTTTTGAAGAAGGGCAAGAATCAAGTGCCAATTCGGGCGGATCCGTTTTGGCGGTGACCACTCAAAGCGAAAATCAAGAAGCCGCATACCTGTTCATAGAAAACGCGATGGCCACACAAGAAGGGCAAGAAATCATGCTTGAAAACGCGTTATTCCCTTCATGGATGCCGATATACGATACAGAGACTTTTGCTGAAGTGAATGAATACTTCGGAATGGACATCAATTCATTCTTTGCAGGACAGACCGATAAAATTAAACCGGCCCATTTTGGATCGATCATGTTGGATGCCGGAAAACCATTATTGGACATGCAAAGTAGAATTTTGGCAGGTGAAGATGTACAGACCGTGTTGAAAGAAACTGCTGAGGATATTTCTGAAAAAACTGGTGTGGAAGTACAAAAGTAAACGCAATCACCAACATACTGATTATAATTTGCTGTTTCCCCTTCACCGGATTTTATCAAGATCCGTGAAGGGGAAATTGTATTCAGTTTTAGTAATGGAGTCATGCAATGATTTTTGGCGTTTTATAATGAAAACAAAGAAGAACAACACCATCGCATACTGATCCAAACAAAATGGAGGAGATATAATGAGTTCAATAACCAGTGTTGAAGAGAAAAAAATAAAAAAGATAAAATGGGATAAAAAGAAACTGACGCCTTATCTGTTTTTGGCACCGTTCTTCTTTTTCTTTGTCGCGTTCATGGTTTATCCTATTTTCAATTCACTCTATCTGTCGTTTACTTCAGCACAAGGGAGTATGGCAGCTGATTGGGTAGGATTTAAAAACTTTAAGTCTGTTCTTTTGGATAAATTATTTTGGCAATCTTTAAGGAATGTTTTTGTAGTTCTTATTATTCAAGTACCCCTGATGTTGTTCCTTGGGACCGTGTTAGCGAATGCACTAAACCGTAAAGGGCTGAAATTCAAGGGTGGTTTCCGCCTGATGATTTTCCTTCCGGTGTTGATCGATTTGGTTACTTATTCTATTGTGTTTTCGATAATATTTAATGAAGAATACGGGATCATCAATTATTTGCTGACTCTTATCAATTTGGAACCGATCGCTTGGTTCACCAATCCTTTTTGGGCAAAAGCGTTGATTGTTATCGCTGTGACCTGGAGATGGGCGGGCTATAATACTATAATCATCCTATCCAGTATGCAATCAATCGATGATTCTCTTTATGAGTCTGCCGATCTGGATGGCGCAACGAAACTGCAGCAGTTCTTCCAGATTACTTTGCCGATGCTGAAACCAATCCTTTTGTTCTGCGCTATTCTTTCAACTATCGGAACCATAAACCTGTACACCGAACCCTCATTGTTGACGAACGGTGGACCGAATAACTCAACGAACACCCCAGTGATGTACATTTTCCAATATGGCTTCCAAAGCTTCAACTATGGTTATGCATCTGCGGCTGCCTACATAACGACAATCATTGTCGGAGCATTAAGCTTCCTGCAAATGAAATTAACAAAGGGAGGTAAAATTGATGCCTAAAAATAAAATATCAATCAACAAAATATTTACTTACCTATTCCTGAGCTTCGTGAGCTTAGTATCCGTCTATCCGTTCTATTGGATGTTCATCGGCTCCACTTTGACGACGAGTGAGATTTTTCAATTTCCGCCACGCTTATTGCCCGGAACTAATTTCCTGAATAATCTGCAAGGTCTGATGGAATCCGCTCCCATTTGGAATGGATTATGGAACAGCCTTTTCATCGCCGTAATTTTCACTGTCATGAACGTTTATTTCTGTTCACTGGCAGGATATGCTTTCTCAAAATTCGAGTTCAAAGGTAAAGATGCTTTATTCTACATGATTTTGATAACGATGATGTTGCCGAACCAAGTGACGCTCATTCCGCTCTTCAAAGTTTTTACCGGTCTTCATCTACAAAATAATGCCATCTCGGTCATTTTCCCAGCGTTGGCTAATGCTTTCGGGGTGTTCTTCATGAGACAAAATATGATGAGCGTCCCTACGGAAATGATCGAAGCGGCAAGGGTGGATGGTGCGAATGAGTTCATGATCTTCAATAGGATTGTGCTGCCGACCATGCGCCCAAGCATCGCTTCTTTGGCTATACTGAATTTTATTAACCAATGGGGCAACTATTTGTGGCCTCTGATTATCCTTCAAGACAATGAAGCACAGACATTGCCAGTCATGCTCTCTATGTTGATCGCACCTGGGCAAGTTATTGAATACGGGCAGGTACTTACTGGAACGGTCATCAGTGTGCTGCCTATCTTGATTCTTTTCTTGTTCGCCCAGAAACAATTCATTGCCGGTATTTATGGTGGTTCCGTAAAGGGCTGATTAAAGAATATTTGGACGAAAGGACGAGTGTGCATGAAAATTTTATTAGCAGGGGATTCAACAGTGGCGACTTGTCCGGATAATGAAGCACCGATGGCAGGTTGGGGACAATTTTTGCAGGACTATATTCCAAAAGAAATCCAGGTAGTGAATATCGCTAAAGGAGGTTCCACAACTGCTTCCTTTAGGGCGGATCAGCTGTGGGATATGTTGCTCAAACAGATGAAGGTATCCGACATTGTGTGCATCCAATTCGGGCATAATGATCAAAAGCCTGAACGAAAAATATACACAGAAGATTACGTCGCCAATCTGCAGAGGATGGTGAGAGAAGTTAAAGCCAACAGAGGAATTCCTGTGCTGATTACACCTCCCGAACGGAATAATTTTTTCCTGAATGAGCTGTTTCCTACTCTTGAAAAAGAGGCAACAATCGTGCGTACGCTTGCCGAAGAGGAAGATTTATTGTGCATCGATCTGCATAAACAAACGAAAGATTGGTACCGCAAAAAAGGAGAACTGGAAAACAGAAAACATTTTGTGTGGTTAAAACCAGGTGAACACGAAAACTATCCCGATGGTTTTCGGGATAACACGCATTTTAGCGAAGCCGGATCACGATTGATTGCGGAATGGATCTCCAATTGTTTAATCGAAAAGATGATCAGATCCTAATACAAAATAGAAGAGGTGAGGTATTGTTTAGGGATATTTATTACGGAGCAGCACTTTATCCTGAGTTGTGGGAATGGGAAGTCGTCCGACAAGACATCTGCGAAATGAAACGCATTGGAATGAATGTTGCACGGATTGGGGAATTCGCCTGGTCAACATTGGAACCGCAAATGGATAAGTTTGATTTTATAATTTTGGATACTACTCTAACCGAATTAAAGGAACAGGGAATGTCCGCCATTCTTTGTACTCCGACCATGACCCCGCCACTCTGGTTGACGGAAAGTCAACCGAATATGCTCCATGTGACGGAGCAAGGACTAGAATACGGACATGGTTCCCGGCAACACGTCTGTTCAAATAATGCTCATTTCCGAGAGCGGGCAGAGGTTTATGCAAAGAGGTTGGCTGAATTTCTGAACGGCCACGATAACGTGATTGCGGTTCAGTTGGACAATGAATTCAAAGCACATGTTGGTCCTTGCTATTGTGAGGGTTGCAAAAAAGACTGGCATATCTGGTTGCAAGACAAATATGGGACTATCGCTCATCTGAACGAGGCATGGAACACCAAAATTTGGAGTCAAGAATACAGTTCATTCGAACAAGTTGTAGTCCCGAAAAAAACTGCGTTCCTGCATAATCTATCTTTGGTGGAGGCTTATTCTGTCTTCACCCATGAACGAATCAACCAATTTGCTAAAGACCAGGCTGATATCATAAAGAAGATTTCAGCAATCCCGGTTACTCATAATTCCTCTTTTGCCTTTGATTTGGACAATGTTGGACTGTTTGAAAACTTGGATTTTGTTTCGTTTGATACGTATGTGGACAATCCGACTGCCTTTGCCATGAACAGTGCCTATTGGCCGAACATGAAGGAAGGTGTTAAAGAGCATATACTAATGGAAACGAGTACTTCCTATCCCGGACATATCCAAGAATACCGTAAATTACATGCAAAAGGTTTCGTGGAAGCTGAAAGTTTTATAACCTTTGCTTCAGAAGGAAAAGGTTTTTTGTTCTGGCCTTTCCGACAGCAAAGAGGAGGAGTCGAACAGCCACATGGTTCGGTCATAAGCGCTTGGGGAGAGCCTACGATTGGCTATGAAGCCAGCAAGCGCATCGGGGAACTACTAAAAAAGACGAAAGACTTATTGCTAGAGTCTAAGGCAGTCGATCCGGATGTGGCGGTAATATATTCAGATCAATCGAAATCTTTTCTGAATCATGAGAACGGCGGCTATTTGGATTATCGTCATGTTTTAACAGCCTACTTTGACCACTTTATGCAGTTAGGAAAACGATGTAGCCTATATAACGAGCAAAATAGTCTGAAAGATTTGAAAGTATTGTGCTCGCCATATATGCACTATATTTCAGAGGATTTCATGGAGAAAGCAATCGCTTTTGTTGAGCAAGGTGGGACTTGGATTGTCGGTCCGATGTCCGGCGACCGTACGAAGGAACATCAATGGTTCACTGAACACGGCTTAGGCGATTTGGGCAAGTTCTTAGGAATCTCAGGCGTAATGCAATTTCCACTAGTAAATACTGAAATCAAAGCTGATTTCGAAGGAAAGACAGTCTGTTTGAAAAATATGGTGACGGCTGTGAAGAATACAAACAACAACCGCGTGCTTGGTAAGATTACTGAGGGTGAGCAAGCGGAAAGCCTATCCTTCATTTTTGAAGGGCAGATCGGCAAGGGGAAAATCGTATTCGTGGGTGCCGATATGGTCGACGAGCAAGGCAAGTCCCTCAACTCACTTGTGATCCAAAAGTACTGCAAATCAGTTGATTCTGAAAGAGAGTCTGTTCAAACATCTAAGGGTGTGTTGGATTTTATCCGGGAAAGCAAGGGAGAAAAAATGCAGCATTGGATCGTTAACTTTTCAGATGAAAGGAGCTCTTTCAGTCTAGAAAAACAAATGTATGAAGTATTACGAGGAACAACATTCGAAAAAGGACTTCATGAAGCAGAACCATATGCTTGCTATGTCCTAGTGGAAGAGTGTAGAAAATAGTTGAAGGAGGCTGCCTCGAAAAAAAAAAAGCAGTCTCCTTCAACTATTTTTTCTTCGCTGAAGATAATGAGTATCTGTTGGAATTTGATTGCTGCCATTTATGATTTTTTCGGAGAAGAACCGTATCGTGAATATTTCGAAGTGAATCAAATATTTTTCAAAACAGAATACGGGTCCTCAACTCCGATGAAGTCCTCCTCGCCGGAGAAAAATGATCAAACCCGAAAATCCGAAAGAAATAGTAAACTTTTCGATTTTTCTGGTGTTTAAATTCTCCAAGAGTAAAGGAACTTTCTGCTAATCATGGTATTATGGAAATATTAAGTAACGCAGGAGGCGATAGAGTGGTAAAAACAAATCCAGTATTGATTGTTTTATTCGGAGCGACAGGTGATTTAGCTCAAAGAAAGTTATATCCTTCATTTTTCCGATTGTTTCGAAGCGGTGCGTTGGCAGAACGTTTCGCAGTGATCGGGACGGCAAGAAGAGAATGGAGCGACGCGCATTTTAGGGATGTTGTTTCGGATTCGATTCAATCATTCCAGCCGACAGAAGCGGAAAAAGCTGGCTTTTTAAGCCACTTTTATTATCGTGCGCATGATGTTTCCGATGTAGAGCATTATGTTCACCTCAAAGAGTTGGCTGACAAATTGGATGACAAGTACGATTTGGAACAGAACCGCATGTATTACTTGGCGATGGCACCGCAATTTTTCGGACCGATCGTGACGCATCTGAAAGGGCAACAAATCGTGACGGACAAAGGGTTCAACCGCGTCGTCATCGAAAAGCCATTCGGGATGGATTATGCATCAGCCGAAAAATTGAACAATGAAATCACAAAAGTGTTCCCGGAAGAGGATATTTTCAGAATCGACCACTATTTGGGCAAAGAAATGATCCAAAATATTTTGGCCGTGCGTTTGACGAATCCGTTTCTTGAACCCGCGTGGAATCGTGAGTACATCGAAAATGTTCAAATCACTTTTTCCGAAGAACTGGGCGTGGAAGAACGCGGTGGCTACTATGACCACAGCGGCGCTCTGAAAGATATGGTCCAAAACCATATTCTACAAGTACTGTCATTGCTGGCGATGGAACCATTAGCTTCCGTATCGGATGCAAATATCCAAACAGCCAAAATCAAAGCATTGAATGATGTGCGTGTCTATTCACCGGAAGAAGTCCGGGAAAATTTTGTCAGAGCGCAGTATGCGGCAGGCCGTTTGGGTGATGATGGATTTGTTGCCTATCAAGAAGAGCCGAATGTTGCTAGCGATTCGAGGACGGAAACGTTTGTAGCCGGCAAGTTCATGGTGGACAATCCACGCTGGAAGGGTGTGCCTTTCTATGTGCGCACCGGCAAACGGATGACGGAAAAAGGAACGCGCGTCAATATCGTTTTCAAAAAAGTTCCCGTTAATCCGTTTGATGCTGAAAAAGATGTCCCGGCGAACGATCTGACCATCTACATCCAACCAACGGAAGGCTTTGCTTTGACCATGAACCGGAAAGAAATCGGTCAGGGATTCAATACGCAGCCGATCAAATTGGAGTACCGCCACGACAGCGAAATGATGGAAAATACTCCGGAAGCTTATGAACGTCTGACTTACGATGTTATTTTGGGTGATGCAACCAACTTTGCGCGTTGGGAAGAAGTTGCACAATCCTGGAGAATCATTGACGCAATCCGCGAAACGTGGGACAGCGACAATGAAGAAATTCCGAAGTATGCGGCAAGGACAATGGGACCAAAAGAAGCATTTGATTTGTTGAAAAAAGAAAACCACGAGTGGGTCTGGACACCGGATGAGTGGTACCGCGAACGCGGATTGTTGAAGGGATAGATTCGGTATCGATGTGTGGATGGCTCTCCTCCGGGGAGTAGCTGCTGGCCGGAGGAGATTGAAGATACCGGGGCTGTTCTCCGGTGTGAACCGATCAACCGGAGAACAGTCTAACGTACGGATTCCCAACTCCGGCCAAAGCCGCTTAATCGGAGAACAGCGAAAAAATTAATAGAGGAGTGCTCACCAACCAGTTGAGCACTCCTTTTTGTGGTTTTCGGTAAGCTGATTTTCTTTACGGATTAAATGAGAAGTGGTATTGTGTATTGAGAACGTTCATTCTAGAAACGGAATCGGATTTTGAAAGGGGGAAATAATTTGGCTAGAAGTAAAGAATTTAATGAAGAAGAGGCCCTGGATAAAGCGATGGAAATCTTTTGGAAACAAGGATATGAAAAAACGTCGATCCAGGATTTGGTGGATCAGATGGGGATTCATCGCCGGAGTTTATACGATACGTTTGGAGACAAACATTCTCTTTTTGTACAAACTTTGGAACGCTATGAATCGCTGATCGCTGCTCAAATCAGGAATCAGATTACAGAAGAGATGACCACTGTCGAATCCATCAGAAAAATATTTGAACTGGCCGTATACTCTGATAATGCCTCTCCGAAAGGGTGCTTGATGGTCAACACGGCAGTTGAGTTGTCTTTGCTTGATAATGAAATTTCTCAAAGAATAAAGTCCGCTTTTAAGCAGACTGAAAATTTGATAGCGAATTTGTTGATCAGAGGACAAGCAAGAGGGGAAGTTGCAAGTTCATTTGACATCAATGAACTCGCACGCTATATCCATAATGCGCTTATCGGTGTCAGGGTATTAGTGAAAATGACAGCAGATCCAAAAGAGTTCGATTCAACGATTGATATGACGCTATCGATATTGAAAAATGATCAATGATGATGGTGATTACAAATTTTGTAGAAGCAGATAAATTTGTAATCACCGATCATCCATTTTTTTGACTCTTTTGAGAATGGTCGTTCTCGAATGGCGTCATCATCAGTATATAAATAAAGGAGAAATGAATATGAAAGCAGTTCAAATCAAAAAATACTCGAAAAAAATTGAAACAGAAGTTGTAGAAATTCCTATCCCGGAGATTGGTGATCACGAGGTTTTAGTGAAAGTAAAGGTAGCGGCGGTCAATCATTTGGAAATCCTGAACATCACTGGTAGCGTCAAATTAATTCAAGATTACGATATGCCTCTAACGATCGGCAATGAGTTGACAGGGGTCATTTCTGAGGTCGGAAAACTTGTTTCAGGATTTAAGAAAGGCGATACGGTCTATACACGACTTCCGTTGGACAAAATAGGCGCTTTTGCTGAATATGTCGCGGTGGATGCTAAAGCAATCTGGCATTTGCCCAAGAATCTTGATTTTGTTACAGGGGCGGCTGCACCATTGACTGGCCTGACTGCGTATCAAGGCCTGCATGAAGAACTAAATGCTAAAGCCGGGCAAACGGTCTTCATTCCTGGTGGGTCAGGGAGTTTCGGACAAATGGCTGTTCCGATAGCTAAAGCCATGGGACTGAATGTCATTGTATCGGGGAATCCATCTGCTCGTGAACAGCTACTCGCTGCCGGTGCGACTCAATACATTGATTATACGAAAGAAAATTATTGGGAAATTCTAAAGGGAGTGGATTTTGTCATTGACACACTCGGGGCTGCTGAATTCGATCGGGAATTATCAATCATCAAACCTGGAGGTAGACTGTTGAGCCTGCGAACAGGTCCAAATAAACAGTTTGCAAAAGACCATGGATTTCCAAAGTGGAAACAACTGCTGTTCGCTCTGGCAGGGGCGAAATTTGATAAAAAAGCTAAAAAACAGGGTGTGGCGTATCGTTTTATATTTGTTCGTTCCGAGGGTTCGCAGCTGCAAGAAATTTCAAAAATTATTGAAGAAAATAATATTATCCCGGCTGTCGATCCGACTGAATTTACGCTAGACCAAGTAAATGAAGCCTTGCGTCTGGTAGCGAGTGGACATCCAAAAGGGAAAGTTGTCATCAAGGTTTCCGAATGACAAAAAAAGAAAGGAGGACGTATAAGTATGCGAGAATCTGAGACCTATATTCATGCCCCAAACAAAAGCATCCGAACGGCTAATGGAATAACCTATGTGTACCGTGAATTAGGTGAAAAAATAGGGATTCCAATTGTTTTCTTCACGCATTTATCAGCGAATCTCGACAATTGGGATCCAAGGATAATTGACGGCATCGCAAAACAGCATTGGGTGATTACATTCGATAACACAGGAGTAGGCCTATCCAGTGGACAAGTTCCCGGTACGATTAAAGAAATGGCCGAAGATGCGATTGATCTTATCAAGGCACTAGGATTTAAGCAGATCGATATTCTGTCCTTTTCGATGGGTGGGATGATCGCTCAAGAACTCTTAGAACTGGAACCAACTTTGATTAGAAAAGTAATTCTGACCGGAACGGGTCCTCGTGGTGGGAAGGGGATTGAAAATGTTACGAAGATTTCCAATCAGGATTTAGTGCGGGCCATTTTCACATTAAAAGATGTAAAAACATATTTATTCTTTACCCGCACATCAAATGGCAAAAAAAAAGCAAAAGAGTTCCTGGCAAGAATCAAGGAACGAAAGCAAAATCGAGACAAAATGATCAGCTTAAAGGGATATTATACACAACTAAAAGCAATCAATCGTTGGGGGAAATCAACTCCAGCAGACCTTTCAAAAATAAAGCAACCGATTCTAGTCGTTAACGGTGAAGCTGACCGGATGGTACCGACCGAGAACTCCTATGATCTGGTTCAACGCCTCCCTAACAGTAAACTTGTGATTTATAAAGATGCCGGTCATGGCGCAATCTTTCAATACCATGAAGAATTCACAAAAGAAGTGTTAGCATTTTTAAATAAGTAATCCTTGGGCTCTCCTCCGGTGAAGGGCTGCTGGCCGGAGAAGGGCTGAGATACCGGGGCTGTTCTCCGGTGAGGATCGGTTAACAGGAGAGCAGCGAAACGAACAAAATCTTATCTCCTGCAAAGGCCCCTTCACCGGAGATCACCGTTCTGAAGTCAGCCAAACATTTTGAACTTTCCAGCTTCTGTCTCTTGACTTCACCTTGAGGTTAAGGAGTAAGGTTCTAATAAGCCTAAAAAAGCACCCGGTGGTATAATAAAAATGGACAAACAGTTGTCAGATGCAGAAAACCGTTTTTCGATTCTTTATTGATACTCCGGTCAAATTGGAAAGGATGAAGATAATGGCAATCAAAGACAAAGTAGTAATCATCACGGGAGCTTCTTCAGGAATTGGCGAGGCGACAGCCCGACAGTTGGCAAGCAAAGGAGCCAAGTTGGTTTTGGGCGCGCGCAGGGAAGAGCATTTGCGGAAATTGGTTGACGAAATCGTTCAGGCCGGCGGGGAAGCTGTTTACCGCGTTACGGATGTCACCAAAATCGAGGATAACAACAAGTTGGTCGAACTGGCAAAAGAAAAATTCGGAAGAGTGGATGTCATTTTCCTTAATGCCGGCGTGATGCCGAACTCGCCGTTATCGAAGTTAAAAACGAAGGACTGGCATCTGATGGTGGACGTCAACATCAAAGGAGTTCTGAACGGGATCGAAGCTGTTCTTCCGGAATTCACGAAACAAAAATCAGGTCACGTGATCACCACCTCGTCCGTCGCGGGTCTAAAAGCCTATCCGGGCGGAGCGGTTTATGGCGCCACGAAATGGGCAGTCCGCGATCTGATGGAAGTGTTGCGCATGGAATCTGCGATGGAAGGCACCAACATCAGAACAGCCACGATCTATCCGGCCGCCATCAACACTGAATTGCTGGAAACGATCAGCGACGATAAAATGGCCAAAGACATGGGAATCATCTACAAACAATACGGCATCAGCCCGGATCGCGTAGCCAATGTGGTCGCCTTCGCGATCGATCAGCCTGAGGATACGAACGTCAACGAATTTACAATCGGACCGACGATTCAACCTTGGTGATAAAAGTCAGTAACAGCAAGCCTTCTGCGCCCAACTGAAAGGGGTGCAGCGGGCTTGCTTTATAGTTTTTTTCGAATGTTACCGGGGGAACTCTCCTCCGGTGAAAGAATGCTTGGACGGAGGAGAGCGTCAAAAACGACTCTGTTCTCCGTCCAGCGTCTCCCCGCCGGAGCAGAGCGACGTGATCGGTATCGTAGCTCCGGCCACACCCGCCTTGCCGGAGGACAGCGCAAGAACGGACAGCCAATTCCGGCCACCCCCAAAGCTCACACCAACTAAACAACAAGAATGAAAGTAAGCACAAAATATATCACAAAATAATTGACAACCATCCATCATTCTTGTATATTTATTAAAAATATATGAAACTTTGATGAGATAAGTAGCTGGGAAAGAAACCACAGAGAGTCTGCGAATGGTGAAAGCAGATGTTTCGGAATCAGCGAAAATGGTCTTTGAGTTATCACATGTGAGGGAAACTTAGCAGATGACGGGTACGCCCGATAGCGCGTGAAGGGATGACAGTCCCTTGCTGAGATAATCTTTTTGATTATGAACAAAGGTGGTAACGCGAGCATTCGCCCTTTCAATAGGGGGAGTGCTTTTTTTTTTATATTTTAATACATTTTTGGAGGGAAAAATTTATGGAGCAATCATTTGTAAGGGAAATGACATCAAAGCATCTAGTTATGCTTTCATTGGGTGGAGTTATAGGAACCGGAATCTTTTTGAGTTCGGGGTATTTAATTCAAACGACGGGTTCGATCGGAACCATCATCGCGTATCTGATCGGAGCATTTTTGGTGACGTTGGTCATGATGTGCTTGGGCGAATTGTCGGTCCACGAGCCTAGTACGAGTTCGTTCCACAACTACGCTTCAAAATACATCCATCCCGGAGCAGGTTTCGTGGTGGCGTGGCTTTATTGGCTGACGTGGACAGTGGCATTGGGTTCGCAGTTCATCACCTTGGCGATTTTGTCACAACGCTGGTTCCCCGGCATTCCCGCATGGCTTTGGTGCATCTTTTTTATCGGCATTATTGTACTTTCAAACATTATTGATGTGCGTTGGTTTTCCGTCAGCGAATTTTGGATGTCGTTGATCAAAGTGCTCGCACTGGCAATTTTCCTTATCCTGGGTCTGGGTGGCATTTTCGGATTTATACCGATTCAGGGAAATGAATCAGCAGCACTTTTCAGCCATTTGACGGAAAACGGTTGGTTTCCGAAAGGGGCAGGCTCCGTTTTCTTGGCGATCCTGTCGGCTAACTTCGCTTTTTCCGGTGCAGAACTGATCGGCGTAGCCGCTGGCGAAACGTCGGATCCCAAGAAAAATATCCCGAAAGCAATCCTGCAGACAATCATCATTCTCGTGGTTCTGTTCATCGGGACGATTGTTGTGATCGGTGCGCTGCTTCCGGATTCTGCGGCTAATTTGGATGAAAGTCCGGTGACCGTCATCCTGAATTTGATGGGTATCCCATACGCAGCAGACATCATGAACCTCGTCCTGATCACTGTAGTCCTTTCCGGCGCAAACTCTGGGGTCTACGCAGCATCAAGAATGCTGTGGTCATTGGCCAATGCAGGAACATTGCCGAAACGTTTCGCCAAATTATCCAAACGCGGGTTGCCGATTTACGGGTTGTTGCTGACCATTTTGGGTGGGCTTCTCTCCCTGTTTTCCAGCATCTATTCCGCGGACACCGTTTACCTGGCTTTGGTATCCATCTCCGCATTCGCGGTCGTGGCGGTTTGGTTGAGCATCGCTTGGGCACAACTGAATTTCCGCAAATACTATCTGAAATCGGGGCATAAACTGGATGAACTGGCTTACCAAACACCATTCTATCCAATCGTTCCGTGGCTCGTCATTATCCTTTGCTCCGTTTCGATCATCGGCATCGCGTTTGATCCGAACCAGCGGATTGCCTTGATCATCGGCATCCCATTCACGATCTTGTGCTTCTTTTATTACCAGTTATTCTTCAGCAAAAAGGCTTCTGTAGCAATCGAAAATCAAGAAGTGGGTGAGCTTTCCGATGAATTTTAAAGAGTGGCAAAAGAATCAAAAAGTGATCCTCATCGATGGTTCGATGTCCTTAGGTCTGGAGGAGCAAGGCTTGGACCTGAATGATGAGTTATGGACCGCGAAAGCATTAGTGAACGAACCGGATAAAATTGAAAAAGTCCATCAGAACTATTACGATGCCGGGGCAAACATCGCCATCACAGCGAGCTATCAAGCGACGGTTGCCGGGTTCGAGCGTTTGGGCCATACAACCGAAGAAAGCCGGGCTCTGATCAAAAGAACGGTAGAACTAGCGAAACAGGCCCAAACGAAAAGCCAAGGCCTGCAAGAAAAATGGGTGGCAGCTTCTGTCGGGCCATACGGTGCCTATTTGGCGGACGGCTCTGAATACCGTGGCAATTACGGTCTGTCGCAAACCGAGTTGGTCGATTTCCATCGCGAAAGGTTGGAGTTGCTGCTGGAAGCAGGGGCTGATTTGCTGGCCATCGAAACCATTCCGGACCTAACGGAAATCCAGGCTCTGATTGAATTGCTGGCCCAACATCCGAAGGCGACAGCCTGGCTGACAGTGACATTGAAAGACGCCCATCATTTATGCGATGGAACCGATCTGCGTGTATTCCAGCTATTGGCAGAGTCGTCCGAGCAAATCATTGCCTACGGCGTCAATTGCGTGCAGCCGGATTTAGTTTTGCCGGCCTTGGAATATCTGAAGGAGATTGCGACAAAGCCATTAGTTGCTTATCCAAACTCGGGAGCGACCTACGATGCCACTACAAAAGTATGGATGCACAGTCATGCGGTTGATGAAGTATTCTCTAACGAAGCTTTGAAGTGGCACGAGTCAGGATGCAAATGGATCGGCGGCTGTTGCTGCACATCATTCAAAGAAATCAGTCTATTGAAGGAAATCTTTTCCGCAATTCTTTAGTTGGAATAAACATAATAAAATAAACCCATCATCCTTTATGAAAAATAAGAGGATGATGGGTTTTGTGTCTTTTAGTAGTGGGGTGGTCATACCCCGAGTATTTCTTTCAAGCCTTGTTTATGACTTTCGTACTGCTTTCATTTATGGTTTGTTGTATATAAATCAAGTAAGGTGGTGAGTACTGTGAGGAAAATCAAAACAAAGCTTTGAAATGGAACGGCAGCTGTTGCTACACGTCCTCAAAAGAACTCAAGCCGACTGTCAGAAATCGATCTCAATCAGAGTGACTGTTTTATCCGGATACTTTCTCTCCAAGACATCCACCGCAGTTGCTTCAGGAAAATCTTGCTTACCATCTAATGCCAAGCCCAATACTTCTTTCGCCTTGGCGTTTGCTTCTTGGGCAGTTGCACCTTGTGTCATTGCTTCAGGTATATCGGGGAACTGGACGAGTATATAGCCACCGTCTTTTTCGAATGTTGCTGGATATAAAATTTTCATATTTTGCTCCTTCCAGGACATCGGACTAACTGAAATTTTATAACAAAAAAATCCTCGATAATCCACAGAATAAATTCGGTTCGCCAACCAATATTCAGGACTTAGGAGGATTTTTGTCTTGCGACATGAATAGTGTATCAGATTTTTATTTGGGTTGTAAATATCAAATGGCATTAAAGTGAGACCTCATCTCCAACAAGGATTGCTATATACGAACATCCAACTGCTTAATGTATCTGTAATTTCTCCTTCAACACTTCCGTCAATGTTTGCGAAAAATTGATGCCTTCTTTTTCCGCGAGTGCATTGACGTAATTCGGAATCGTCAAAGTTTTCTTGATCATTTTCGTGTTTTCCTTGAGTCTAGCCACTTCGAGATTTGCTTCGATCGGAATCAACAAATCTCCCTTAGAAGGAGAAATTTCATCATATTCGGATGCCGGAGGAAAAGCCTCTTTTTCATCCTCAAGCCAAAGCAGATAGCCTTCCAAAGCATCTTTTGCCATGTGCAGGGCATCGGACATGTCATCTCCGCTGGTGAACAACTCCGGTAAATCCGGAAACGATATATTGAATTGCGTGCCTTCGGGATTAAAAATAGCATAATATAAAATCATCAGGATACTTCCTTTCTCATTGCGATGTTGAGGGGAATCATCAATTATGGTCCGCTTAATCAATTCGTAACCTTCTCGAGAGTCTGCATCGACCTTCTTTGATACGTAATATAATACGTATTTAAATTAGTGTCAACTATAAGGCAACTTACAAAGTTTACTAAAAACTAAAATCCTCCAGAAATGCTTTGTGTAAGCATTTCTGGAGGATTTTCAAATTGTTCTTATTTTAATTAATCAGCCGGTACAAACTGGCCCAATGCTTCTTCTTGTTCTTTAAGCGTCATTGTGTAGTAGCGGAACCCTTTGTCCAGTTGGCGGATTTCGTTCATTTCTTCCTCAGTCAATTCGAAATCGAAGATGTCGATGTTCTCTTTAATGTGCACCGGATTTGATGATTTTGGGAACACAATGATGCCTTCCTGAATGTGCCAACGCAGGATGATCTGGGCATTCGTTTTTCCATATTTTTCTGCCAACTTGGTGAAAACAGGCTCTTCGATCAAGGTCGCATCGCCATGTCCCAGCGGATACCAACTTTCGATGACTGTGTTATAAGGGGCGATCCGTTTCTTCAGATCATTTTGTTGATAGTAAGGGTGGCATTCAACCTGCAGTACAGATGGATGGATCGTTGCGGCAGCGAGTACTTCTTCCAAACGCTCGGATTCGAAGTTGCTCAAGCCGATGCTCTTCACTTTACTTTCAGCGACAGCTTTTTCCATATCTTTCCATGCGCCCAGGTAATCCCCGAACTGTTGATGCAAAAGAAGAAGGTCGATGTAATCCGTCTGAAGACGCTCCAGCATTTTGTCGATTGCTTTTGCCGTCTTGCCTTCTCCGTATTCGCTTGGCCACAATTTCGTCGTGATCCAGATTTCTTCTCTCGGAATGCCGCTTTCTTTTACAGCTTGACCGACTCCGCGTTCGTTTTGATAGGCATGCGCAGTATCGATGTGGCGATAGCCTAATTTGAAGGCTTCCAAACAAGCTTCTTTGGTCTTTTCGTCCCCCGGAATCTGGAAGACGCCCAGTCCGAATTGCGGGATTTTGTTTCCATCGTTCAATGTGATATACGTTTGCTTCATAGTGATTTTCCTCCAGCTATTTATTTGTATAAGCCTACTTTAAACCTTGGAGTGTACTCCAAGTCAAACGTAAAGTGCTATTATTTGAAATTTTATTATGCGTTTACAAAACGAAACGAGCAGCAATATTTACTTAAGTTGCATCCCTTGCAAATTTTCCGGATTAGTCATACAATGATAGCGATTACAACATTATCGAAAGGGCGGATTGTATGAGTCAAACAGTGTATACCAACTATTGGCAGAATCGTATCGGCAACATTCGTAAGGAACACGGCAGCTATAAAACTGAGGAAGAAGCGATTGCGGGGATCAAAGCCTGGTGGGAACTGCATAAGGAAAATCACAAGCATGTGCAGTACAACCGCACCAACAGCGGTGCTCTCGAAATCGTCTACGACGACAAAAACTATGTCTATCGGATCGAAAAACGCACAATCGAAGGCGCCTTGCCCAAACGAACGTACCGACTGAAGAAAGCCGGAGAAGTGGAATCGCTGCGAGGGAAATACAATCTTAACAAAGAATCGTTCCTTTTCGATGAATTGCCTGAACCAATACGCGACAGGCTTATCCTTGCGATGGCTGACATCCAAAAAGCTCGAAGCCATGTCTATGACAAAGAAGGCCGCCTGATCCGCGGACTTGAAGAAAAAGTCATTTTGAAGAATAGCTCTTCGTTCAAAAATAAAATCTTAATTTGAATGTCTAAAAATAACCCAGCACAAACGACTAAACGTTTGTGCTGGGTTTTTAATTATTTTTAACACTTAGATAAACTTGCAAATGCTTATAATTGCTTATATAATTCAATTAAAGGTGGTGGGAAGATGTACCAAGAAGAGCGCATTCAGCAGATCCAACAGCTGCTGGAGAAGAAAAAAAGACTTTCCAAAAAAGAAATAATGGAAGCATTCCAGATTTCAGCTGACACTGCGCGTCGTGATATCCTGGAATTCTTGAAAACCGGAATGGCTGTCCGTACTCACGGAGGCATTATGTTAGCCGAAGACAGAACGAAGATACTCAGTTTTGGAGAACGGACAGGCATGCATAAACCCGAAAAAGAAAAAATGGCTGAGAGAGTTTTGGAAGAAATACCAGAAAACAGTACGCTGTTTTTGGATGTCTCGACTACGTTATTGTTGGCAGCGCAGAAATTAAACAAAAAGTGTACGGTCTATACGCATTCGCTGGACAATGCTTTTGCATTGGGAATGAATCCCAAAATAAAGGTTCACCTTTTGGGCGGGGAGTACAATCATGAGGACAGGTTTTTCTTTTCGGTCCGGAGTTTGGAAGAAATCGATTCGATAAAATTTGATATTTGTTTTATCGGCGCCGCAAGTTTGGAGAAAGAAGGCATCTTTTTTAAAGAACCGAACAACGCCTTGATCAAGCAGAAAGTGGTAAAACAAAGCCGGCAAGTGGTACTGGTTGCTGAAAATCAGAAATTCAGCAAAGAAGCGCAGTACAAAGGCGCAAATTACCAGGACATCGATTGCTTCATTACAGATAAAGGTCCGACAGCAAAGCAGCAGGCTTATTTCGAAGATCAAACAGAGATCATCTTTGAGGAGGAAACGATATGACAAAGGTCGAGTTGGTATTCAGCGATATAGACGGCACGTTGTTGGATTCTAAGCATGAAGTTACAGCCGAAGCAAGCCAAATCATTCAGGACTTGGTGAAGAAAGGCACGAAAATCATTCTGGCATCCGCCAGACCACCAGGGGCAATGACTTCAATCGCCGATGAAGTTCACTTGTCTTCACCACTGGTTTGCTTCAACGGAGCTCTGATCACCCAATATAAAGAAGGATCATTTGATGATCTGTACAGTCTGACTTTAGAGCGACTGGACGCGTTACAACTCTATCAAACAATATCCACAAATTTTCCGGATATAAGCTTCAATATCTATTCCGGCGAGCGGTGGTACGTTGAACGAGAAGATGAGTGGGTCAAGCAGGAAGCGGCCATCACCAAAATGGATCCGGAAGCAATCGCAATGGAAGATTTCCTGAACGAGCATTTTCCTGTCCACAAGATACTGTGCATGGGAAATCCGGATGACATTCAAAAATTGGAGGATGAGCTGGCAGGTGCAAACTTATCAAACATTTCCTACTACCGATCAAAAGACACCTATATGGAGATCGTCAATAATCAAGTATCAAAATTAGGTGCACTCCACTTTTTATGCGAAAAATATGGCGTTGCATTAGCAAATACCTTAGCGATCGGAGACAATTTCAACGATATGCCGATGATCATACACGCTGGTAAAGGAATCGCAATGGGCAACGCTCCTGACGAAGTAAAACAAGCAGCTGATTGTGTAACGGATACGAATGATGAGAATGGGTTTTATAAGGCTTTGGCAAAGTGTATTGGATAAACGAAACGGATTCAGGAAGTGCACAAAAAAATTAAATGATATTTGGATTGTTCCTCAAAAACAAGCGCAAACACTAAAACGTTTGCGCTTGTTTTTTGTCTGTTCATTGAACTTACATTGTAGACCCCTTAAAAATATCCAAACCTTCTCCCGATTGTTTCATGCTCTGTTGAGAGAAAATAATCCAGCTTTATTTTTCTTGCATATTTACCTAAAGCTGCTATCCTAAAATGAAGAGGTGAAGCAGATGATATACAACGATAATAATGATAAATTTCAGCATTGGCTTCGGGAAAAAGGACTTTCTCCAAGTTCAGTCAGCAAATACGCTTCTCAATCACACAACAGAATTCTTAAGGATCTTGGTGTCAGCTTTTATGAGCTCAATTCAGTAGAGCAATTGAATCAGTTATTGCTGGACGTTCGGAAATTGGAAAAACTGATGGAAAAAGATCCTCGAAGAATGTATTCATCTGCTGTCAGCAATTATATAAAATTTCAATCTGAAACAGCAGATTTCTCAAATACCCTTGAAGATAATAAATATGAGTTCAGGGTGGAAGAAACTTTAGCTAGTTTGGCAAACATGCCTGAATATAATAGCTCCCCTCGGCCTCGAGCAAAACTTATTGAAGGTAGCGCAACTCGTTATGCAAGAGATGCTAAAGTCGGAGCTGATGCAATTGCATTATCAAATTATGAATGTCAGATAGATTCCTTCCACAAATTTTTTATTTCCAGAAGAACCCAAAAAAACTATGTTGAGGCACACCATATAATTCCGATTGCCTATCAAGGAATCTTTAAATATGGGATTGATGAAGTTGAAAACATAGCATGTCTATGCCCTGTATGTCATAGTTGTATTCATTATGGTGTAAACTATGAACGTGTGCACCTCATTGATCAACTGTACAAAAAATTTCAAAAAAAGTTGTATACAATCGGGATTGAAATCCAACAAAAAGAGCTTTTGGAGCTATATCAAGCAAAGTAAGTAGAGAAATTTTTACAATTACAGCAATTCGGGTGAGGGATGATTTTTTTACTAGATAGTTCATTTATGTTTTGGATATCTTTCAGAATATTATTCATTTCCCTTTATTGTTTTAATTTTGAATTATTGATGAAATTTACAATCATATTTATGGTTTCTTCAAAATCATTACGAATATCATGCTCCCATACTCTTAAAATGTTCCAATCATTTGATATATAGAAAGAGTTGACTTCAATGTCCTTCTCTATGTTTCGATTCAATTTTTTATTCCAAAATTCAACGTTGCTTTTAGGACGGGACCCATGGATTGGACAACTATGCCAAAAACATGAATCTATAAAAATGACTATTTTGTACTTTGCTATAGAAGTGTCAGGATTTCCGAGGAGTTTTCTGTTATTCCTTCTATAGCGTATACCTCTTCTAAATAGTTCATGGACCACCCTATTCTCTAAATTTGATTTTTCTCTGATTTTACTCATTAATTTACTTCTTTGCTCAGGCGTAATCCTGTCCGTCATTAATATCACCTACCTATATTTAGATTGAGAAATAGGCACTCTAGTTTAAATAATACTATATTTTTGCCCACTTGGATTGCATAAGTATATGTAAAATGGGGTTCACGCTTTACATAACAGAACATATGTTCTATTATGTGGGTGTGTAGAAGAAAAAATCTAAGGAGTAAGAACATGGGACAAGATAAATTAACTTTTTCAGATTTTAGTGATGTTTTTATGGTAAAGATTGTGGATCAAATGTTGGATATATATGAGATTCGTGACGTTGGAAATGATAAGTGGGAAGTTGAAACATATAACACACGGCTTCCTATTGGGATGACAAGCAATGATAATTTTTTTTCTAACTCTGTTTTTATCCTTAAAGGACAAGTCTACTATAGTCTGATTGATGCAATTGATGAGCGCGAGGAATCTGAACAATATGAGCATTACATAGAAAGTGATGAGCAAACATATCTATTTCATGCGTATCAACGTTATTCACAATTATATGATGAAGGGTATATTGATTTGTTTAATAAGGTAAAACTGGGTAATAATCTGTACTAATAAGTTTTGTAAATCCAATCGGTTTTTCAATTTATAGCTTACCATTCTTGGCTTTTTTTACGGCTTTTTCAGATTAGGAATATTAAAAAGTCAAAATCCTTGTTTCCGAATTTTATGTTCAAAAAAAATAACTTGAGTTTCCTAAGCAATTCAGGTAAAAAGATACTTCTTGTACCTCTGCTGCTAATGAACATTCTGTTTTACGATTGTATGAATCTCTTTGTTAAATTTTTATTCGCATGATGTGTAATTGCTAATTTTGTTACTCTCATATAGTTTTACGTTATTGAAAAAAATAATATTATCATAGTTTAAAGGATTGTTTACAAGGGAACATTTATTTGGTATTCTCTTTTAAGAGAATAAAATTCTGTAGGAGGTGAAAAATGACTATTTCGTATGATTCATTATGGAAAAAATTAATAGATAAAAAAATGACACGAACACAGCTGAGAGATATGGCAGATATATCTAATTCTACTCTTGCACGTTTGAGCAAAAACCAAAACGTAACGGTTGATGTGATTGATAGAATCTGCACTGTTCTAGATTGCGATGTATCAGATGTGATGAGCTCAATTCGGGAAAAGGTTGTTGTTGAAAGTGGAAAATAAAATTAAAGGCATGTCGCTTTTCTCAAGTTCTGGTATAGGAGAATTTTTTCTTTCAAGAGCTGGAATTGAAATTGTCGTGGCGAATGAGTTAATTCCTCGAAGAGGGGAACTTTATAGAAAAATTTATCCAAATCATTGTATGATAATTGGCGATATTACAAACGAGCAGATTTTCAATGAGGTCCGCGATATTGCAAAAAAAAATAAAGTTGAATTTATGATTGCCTCACCTCCCTGTCAGGGCATTAGCGTGGCAGGGAAGAATAGAAAGATTGAAGATATGGCGCAAGATGAGAGAAATTACTTGATTACATATGTTATACGAATGATCCATGAAGTAATGCCTAACCATATTATTATAGAAAATGTTCCCTCGCTTTTAAAGTTAAAGTTGTTCATTGAAAGTGAATTATTAACTGTTGAAGAAATTTTAGAAAAAGAATTTAACGATAGCTATGAAATTGACTACAACGTTCTTGATACTTCAGATTATGGAACCCCTCAAATACGTAAGAGAGCGATCATTCGTATGTATAAGAAAAATACTGAATGGAAATGGCCAAAGAAAATGGAAAAAAAGGTTACAGTGAGACAAGTAATAGGGGATTTGCCTTCATTGGAAGCTGGCCAAAGATCAGATATCAAATGGCATTTTGGTCGTAATCATGATGAGAGGCAAGTATTGTGGATGAAGCATACGCCAACTGGTCACTCTGCTTTTGAAAATGAAAAATACTTTCCGCAGAAAACTGATGGTACACCTATAAAAGGTTATCAATCGAGTTATAGAAGAATTAAGTGGGATGAACCTTCTCCAACTATAACTATGAGGAATGATGCAATCAGCTCACAAAGAAATGTTCATCCGGGTAAACTTATGCATGATGGAACTTACTCAGATGCACGAGTGCTGTCAGTACTTGAATTGATGCGACTGACTGGCTTGCCCGATGATTGGCCAATTCCGGATGATACGCCAGAAATTTTGATTCGGCAAATAATGGGAGAATGTATTCCCCCATTATTAATTGAATCTATTGTAAAGGAGTTTACGTATGAAAATTAATGCGATTTCGCTGTTCGCCAGTGCTGGAATCGGAGAATTGAACCTTCACAAAGGAAATCTAAACTTCGTAGCTGCAAATGAATTACTTGCCAAACGAGCAGAGACATACGAGTTTTTTTATCCAGAAGTGAAGATGTTTCAAGGAGACATCGTTGATGACGAGTTAAAATCTGAAATGATTAACTTCGCGAAAAAAAACAATGTGAAGTTTTTACTAGCTACACCACCTTGCCAAGGCTTGAGTTCTGTTGGACGGAATAAACATCAAGATCATTTCATTAAGGATAGGAGAAATTTCCTTGTAATGGAAGTGTTTGATTACATTGACAATTTGGATTTGGATTATGTGCTGATTGAAAATGTGCCTAGATTTTTAGAAATGTACTTTCCGTATGACAGTGGTTTTTATTTGCTTGAAAATATTCTAAAATCTAGGTATGAAGGAAAGTATGTCATAGACATTCGAGTGCTTAATGCAAAAGATTATGGAATAAGCCAGTCAAGGCCTCGTGCAATTATAAAGATGTTTAAGAAAAAACTTGAATGGCCATGGCCGCTTGAGCAACCAGAAGTACCGTTAAAAGATGCTATCGGACATTTGCCATCCCTTGATTCTGGAGCAAAATCTGGAATAAAATGGCATGAGGCAAAAGGGGCAAGACCAGCAATTGTTGAAGCAATGCGCCATACAAAGCCCGGTACAAGCGCATTTTCAAATAAGGTATATTATCCTAAAAAAGATAATGGTGAACGAATCAAAGGATTCCATAATACTTATAAACGCATGGTTTGGGATAAACCGGCACCAGCTAGAACAACCTATAGCGGCAGTATTAGTTCACATAATAATGTTCATCCTGGGCGAGTGATGTCAGATGGTACATATTCAGATCCACGGGTGCTAACTCTATTGGAAACGTTCATTGTAAGCTCAATTAGAACCGACATCGAATTTCCAAAGGGTTCCTCAGATAATTATATTAGAACGATTATTGGTGAGGCGATCCCTCCAAAATTGTTAGAAGAAATTTGTTTTCCGAATGGAGAGGATTTAATTGGTAGCACAGAGCTACGAACGGAAGCACTGGGTGTTTAAAAAACATACGAATGACATGAACTTGTTTACTGAGGTTGCCCTTTATCTGAAATCAAATAAGGCTGGGATTTCTATAGATGAGAAGAACCGTATGTACGAAGAGTTTAGTGAGACACCATTTTACAATCCAAGAAAATCTCTAAGAGACGAACCGTTAGATGCGATAAACCATAAACTTGATGGACTGAACTACTATATGTTTGGGTACTCAGATACTCTTAATGGTAGAAAAAAATTCATCTTTAGTCCACTGGGAAACTTGTTTTTAAAATACCTTGATGATACCGAAGCCCTTTCTAAAATATTTGCAACAATGCTAATAGGGATTCAGTTTCCGCATCCGTCAAGCAAACCTAGCGAAGATTTTAGTCTTTATCCTTTCAGATTGATTTTTAGGTTGCTAATTGACCCAAAATTAGACGGAATTTTATATCATTACGAAGTATATAGGTTCCTAATTTATTTGGACAATATGACAGAAGAATTGTATGAGCAATTGATTTCGGAAATATTAGCTTCACGAAATGAAAGTTTTAGTAAAAAATTTGAGTATTTAAAACTGTATGAACATGAAATTGTAAAATCTGTATACGAATGGCAATACTATGTTTCACCTCTTTTAGCTGCTATCAAAGTGATTCACAAAGATGATGGTGATGAATCAGTTGATTTGTACCATCCTCAAAAGCCAAATAGCAAATCGGGACCAACAAAACGAATAGCAAATAATGGTAGTATTTCACTCACAGAAACGGTAAAATCATTAATTATAGAATTACTAAATAACCACTCAATCTATGATACTCCACTTAACCTGGACAGCACTAATCGCAAATCAGGAGATGTTGTCAAGGAAATTTATTCTTTTTATCCAGACGAGTTGCTAAGAGTAATTGGGGAAATTCCAGAACCTATGCAAATGCAGTTGCTTGAATTGCCTAAGTTAATTGAAGCATATTCGATTAATCCAGAGAACCGGACTGCTGATAAATTTGAGGACGTTTTGGAGGATGCCTTTAATATGTTTGAAAACGTTGATGCCCAGAAACTTTCAGGTGCAGGTAGAACTGATATTGAATGTCTATACTTAGATATTAATAAAAAATTTGCTGTCGATGCTAAATCAACTTCAACAAAACTAAGTGGTATTAATGCAGGTAGGTTAAGAAGACACCGTGAGTTGATTGGAGCACAATACACAATAGTAGTTACGCCACGTTATGTGCCGAGTGTGAAGTATGATATAGAAGGGCAGGAAATAGTAATTATTAAAGCAAATACTCTTTCAGAATATTTATATAACAATATTATTTCGAATAATAGAAGAATGGATTACGGTGAAATTGAGGAGATTGTAATCAATAATATGGGTACTGATATTAGTCTAAACGTCTCTGAACTCACCTTGTCAAAATTCGGATAAATAAGACCGGATCCACATAAAAACTTGCTCCCTGTAATGAATAGGGGGCAAGTTTTTTTAGTTCCAATAGTCTGAATGGTTAGTGAAAAATAAAAGATAAGAGTATTGCTTAAGAAAACTTCTTCTAAAGCAAGTTTGGTGAATACCTATATACATATTCCCATAATCAATTGTGCTTTTTTTGAAGGTAAATCATAGATGATATTAAACAATCTTTTCTAATAAGCCTATTTTTGCCCGACCGCAAGTCATTCTTTTAAGCAGTTTCTAGCGATCGTTTTATCTAATCCGTACCCGTTTGCTGAAGAAGAGCAGAAAATATTGTTTAATCGTCTAAAGTTCACTGCAGATTTTCATTGTATAATTGTGTAAATATCCGTTGTTAGGTATCAGTTTCTCTAAGAAAACTCAGGAACAGAATATAATCTGTGTCATTTATGGATTTTCTGAATGTTTGAACACTCTGATGATTGGTATAGCATTTAAATATCTGCCTGACTACCCCTAATTCTTCGTGATTAAGAACCACAGGGATCTCTCAAAAAAACACTCTAAAGAGAAATGTGAGTCTTGATTGCTCAATTGAGTTGATCAAAATTATTGACATAAGATGTCAGGTTAATATTTGAATGTATCTCTTTAGCTTGTATTGCATTTGCTTTGATATTAATGTTGGCTCTCCCATCAGGAGTCTTCTTGATTTTTGCAAGCATCCGTTTCAAAGTTTCATTATTAATGACCAAAGAATTAATGTGTTGAGCAGCATCAGTATAGTTAAATATAACAAAATCAACCTTTTTTTCTATATCAGGTTGTAATGTGTACCATGCATTATATGGTCCTTCATGGTATGAACTCTCTTTGTAAATTAAGTTTACATGGTTGTCGTTCTTTGAGAGTTTCCATAATCTGATCCTGTTTTCAGTTGTAGCAGTAACCTTGAAACCCAAGGCTTCTAATTTTTTTGTAATATCTTCTTTTTGACGGCTTTTACTGTTTTCTAAAATAATCTGATGGTTCAGCAGTTGCCGTGTGATTTCTAACGACTCTTCATTTAGTTCTTTGATCGCGTCTTGTATTTCCATTTGACGTTTAATTAAATTTTGTAGGTTCTCATTTTGCATTTTCACCACATCCTGATCCAATTTGATTTTAGTATCTCACAAACATTTACCTCGATCAATTGGAAAAGACATGTAACACTTTCTAGGTGAAAAACAATAAGATGAGCATTTCAAAAAGCAGAGTATTTAAGCTAACTTGGCTAGACTACAGTATAAATATATCTAGTAAAGAAACCTGTTAAATTGTATGATTGTTATAACATCCCATCATAAGGAGGTGCTGGCGTGGGAGATATTTCTAATCCGATTATCTATGAGGTAGATTACAGTGATACAGGTATCAAGGATTTTGATTCAAAAGTCCAAGAAACGGTCGGGAAGGATGCGAAGTACCTTTTGCATTATCCGACAGTGTATATCGTCAATGACAAGAATAAAGAGAAACAGTTCTCGGTTTACATCGGGGAAACTTCTGACATCAAGAAGAGAACCATACAGCATCTGACGGTCGATCCGAAAACAAGGACCGATTGGGAGAACCTGGCCATTTCGGATTCATCGAAGATGTATGTGATCGGCCATGAACATTTCAATAAGTCACTTACGTTGGACATCGAAAACAAGTTGATGCTATATATGTCCAGCATTGAAAACGTTGATGCGGTCTACAACCGCCGGACCAACCAGCAGAATGAGTATTATACCTCGCAAGAGTTGGACAATATCTTCTCGAAGGTCTGGAGAGGGCTGCAGAAGAAAAATAAGGAGCTTTTTCCGGTTGAGCAGATCATCAGGGATTCCGCCATTTTTAAGGCTTCTCCGTTCCATAAACTGACGGAGGAGCAGATTCGCACGAAGGACTTCATCACTTTGCGCATCATGCAAGCTCTGACGAAAGGGGAAACGGGTCAGCTGATTCTTGTGACCGGTGAAGCGGGATCCGGAAAGACGGTATTGATGAGCAGTCTGTTTTATGAACTGAACCAATTATCCAAGGATGATCCGGAAAATCTGATCTTCAAGGATACAAAGAATTTCCTATTGGTGAACCATGAGCAGCAGCTGAAAGTCTATCAGCAAATCGCGACCAAATTGGGCATCTATAGCAAAAAACAGCCCGACCTCGTTTCCAAACCGACCCCTTTCATCAATAATCATGAGCCGGAGGAGAAAGTGGATGTGGTGATCGTCGATGAGGCGCATTTGCTGTGGACGCAGGGGAAACAGTCCTATCAAGGAAAGAATCAACTGTACGATCTGTTGGAACGCGCCAAAGTAGTTGTGGCGGTGTTCGACCAAAATCAGGTACTTTCGACACAACAGTATTGGGAATACGAGGAATTGATGAGCCTTCAACATGAAGCCCAGCTTAACGGCAATCTGATGTATCTGTCGAACCAGATGCGTATCAATTCCGATAAAGCGACGGTCAATTGGATCCGTTCCCTGATCGATGAACAGGAGGTAGGGAAAATACCTGCCGATTCAAAAAAATACGATATCCAGATTTTCGATAGCCCGGCGGAACTGCATGCAGCCATCAAAGCAAAGGCAGCAAGTCAGGATTCGGGCATTTCCCGACTGACGGCTACCTTCGATTGGGATTACGTAGATAAGCGTAAACCAGAAGGAGAGGACTACTGGTACGTCAAGGTAGGTGACTGGAAATTGCCGTGGAATCTGCAGCTGCCGGTCGCTTCGAAGACGCAGTCGATCAAAAATAAGCATCTTTCGTGGGCTGAACAGGAGCAAACGGTTGACGAAGTTGGCTCCACCTTCACGGTCCAAGGCTTTGACCTGAACTATGCAGGAGTCATCATCGGGCCATCCGTAAAATACCGCAACGGCAAAATTATCTTTGACCGTCAGGAGAGCAAAAACAAAAAAGCCACCCAAAAGAGGAGCCTGAAGGACGGAAGCAAGGAATATTTCTCCGACACGTTGCTGAAGAACGAACTGAACGTATTACTGACTAGGGGCGTCAATGGCTTATACCTCTTTGCGGTAGATGAAGAACTGCAACAAGCACTAAAGGATGCCAGAAAGGGATGACACACATGAACACAATGGACAAAATCAATAAATTCCGCGATGACCGCGACTGGCGCCAATTCCATAACGAAAAGGACCTTGCCATCTCGATTTCGTTGGAGGCCGCAGAACTGCTGGAGCTCTTCCAATGGAAATCTCCCGAGGAAGTTAGAGAGACCAGCATCGAACGGATCAAGGAGGAGCTTGCCGATGTGCTGATCTATTCCCACATGCTGGCAAGCAATCTTGATCTGGACATCGATGAGATCGTCGAGGCGAAACTGGAGAAGAACAACATCAAGTATCCGGTGGACAAAAGCAAAGGGAATAAAGAGAAATATACGGAGCTGTAATAACACCCTGAATTATAAAAAAGGAGATTTATTATGGACGAACTAACAATCAAACAAGCAGCTGAAAGATCAAAAAAAATCCGGGAGCATTACCGCTCATTGGAACTGAAGCACCACGGTAGTGAATGGTCCGTGGAAGAGGACGCATTGGCGTTTTTGACGGATGCGGGCTTGGTTGGGCGCTTGACCATGGCGCAGCAAGGACGTTGGCCGGTCGGTGATTCGAATGAAGCCGGTTTGGAGCATAAAATCGGCGAGAGCATGTGGTGGCTGATGGTGTTGGCAGACCGGATGGGCATCGACAGCGAGGAAGCACTGGATAATTTCTTAAGTACAACCGAGAAGCGGTTTGATCTTTAGAAGCACTCATTTGCTGCATCCATGAATATCGTAATTGGGGCTCAAGACCGACAGGAGGGAGTTCAATTCTCCCCTTCATCTCTACACCAAAAACAGCAGCAAGGAAACCACGACGATGGTTTCCTTGCTGCTGTTTTTGGTGTGTTCTTTTATTGATGCATGCAAGAATCTTTAAAAAGAGCGTTGCCGGATAAAAATAAATGGGTTATCATGTTCTTTGTAAACCCATTATATAATATGGGTAACAATCGAAAAGACATATACAGGAGGAGTTTAGCGATGAAGACAAAAGTTTTGACTAGGGTAACAATGATGGTGGCTTTGATGATTGTATCGGGAGTGTTGACGATTCCGCTTCCCGGGTTGCCGGTTCCGATCGTGCTGCAAAATATGATGATGATGCTCGCGGGCGGGCTGCTTGGCAAGAAATTCGGCACTCTTGCAGTAAGTGTTTTTCTTCTGATGGTAGCGGTAGGTTTTCCGGTTTTATCCGGCGGAAGGGGCGGTATTGCCATATTCGCCAGCGCAAGCGGCGGGTTTTTGGTTGGATACGTATTGGCGCCACTTGTGATCGGCTACTTGCTTGAGAAGAATTGGGAAAACCTTACTTTTGCTAAAGCCGTTCTTATTTTTATCGTCGGAGGGACTTTGCTGATTGATTTTTGCGGCAGTTTTTCCATGGCGTATTACATGGGCAACTCTTGGTTAAACGGATTGAAGATGACGTTGGGCTTTGTTCCTCTGGATACGGTTAAAGCGATTTTAGCAGCTTGGATTACCTTGCGCCTCAAGAAACGCTACAGTCTGATTTCCTTAAAGTTAGCATAAATTGATTTAGGCAGGTGCGATGATGAAGCGTATTGATGATTGGCATGCAAAAAATGCTATGCAGACAGCGATAATTGATGGGAAAGAATTGGTGACCTACAAGCAATTGGAGGAGCGCGTTCAGGAACGGGCGAAGATATTAGCGGGAATTCCTCAAAAAGTGATCCTTGCACCGATGTCGAATGCCCTTGATCAACTGATTAATTTTTTGGCGTTGATCCGGGCGAACAAAGTGGCAGTGCCTGTCAATGCTGGCCATTCGGATCAGGGACTGCAGGACATATTGAATCAGTTTGAGGATCCGCTGGTGTTGACGGATATCCATACAATTTCCGAAAAAGCTGCCGTTCCGTTTGATTCTGCTGAGTACGCGTCACCGAGTGATTTGGCCTTTATTGGCTTTACCTCAGGAACGATCGGGCAACCGAAGGGATACCGCAGAACCCATCAATCCTGGATCAAGAGTTTTGAAGGGACGAATGCGTTGATACGCCAGTCCTGCAATCAAAACACCACGGTTTTTGGCTCGATGCACTATTCTTTGAGTCTGTACACGCTGATGCAGACGCTCTATTTTGGGCAGACATTCATCCTGAATCCACATTTTTCCACAAAACGGCTGATCGGCCTTGTCAAGCAAACGGAGTCATTGACTTGTTATCTTGTGCCGACCATGATTCACGCGCTCGTTTCCAAGTTGGAGGTTCAAAATGAAGTGTTGACGGAAAACTACACGATCATTTCATCAGGCGCTAAGCTGAATGTGGATATCCGCAGGAAGCTGTACCACTATTGCCCAAATGTACAGTTATATGAATTCTATGGTTCATCGGAAACAAGTTACATCTCGATGGAAACCGTGCAGGGCATACCTTCCGATAATAGTGTCGGGCAACTGTTTCCCGGAGTTGAGGTAGTCATTGATCAGCCGAATGCTGAAGGCATCGGTGAAATACAGGTCCGCAGCCCGTTGAATTTTGCGGGTTACCATCGCAAAGGCGAGGATCGCGTAGCCACAGTCGCATGCGTTTCTACCGGTGATCTGGGTAAATTGGCAGGGAATTCACTGGAATACTATGGCCGAAAAGATGACTGCATCAATCGAGGCGGCGAGAAATTCTATCCGCTGGAATTTGAGCGTCATCTGTTAAAATTGGAAGCTGTTGCTGAAATCGTCGTGCTTGGCATCCCGGACGCACATTACAATGAAAAAATCGGAGCAGTCATTGTTTGGTCCGACCACAATCAAGCAATGAGCTTGGACGAGGTCAATACTTATTTATCGTCCCAAATGTCCCGTCTCGCAAAGATCGATCACATTTTTGTTGTCCAAGGCATACCGAAACAAAACAACGGCAAGATATCCAGGAAACAATTACTGCATGAGTTAGCAAAGGAGCGAGTGCCCAGTGTCATCTAAAGTTTATATTGTCGATGCAGCACGTCTGCCTATCGGAAAGTACGGCGGGATGTACAGCGACGTTGGTCCGGAAGAACTAGGCGGATTCCTGATGAAAACCATGCTGGACAAGCATCCGGGCCTAAACGAGCACATTGATGAGGTCATTGTCGGGAATGTAATCGGTGGCGGCGGCAATGTCGCCAGACGCGTCGCCTTAAAAGCGGGTTTGCCTGTGGAAACGCCGGCGGTTACGGTTGACCGTCAATGCGCGTCCGGGCTTGAAGCCATTGCTGTTGGACACATGAAAATAATGTCAGGCTTCGGCGAAGTGATGATTTGTGGCGGTGTGGAAAGCAGCAGCCGCGCACCTTGGCAGATTGAACGGCCTAAATCCCTGTATGGCATGCAAGCCCCTCAAATATTGACCCGCCAGCCACTGTCCACCAACGAATATGGCGATCCGGATATGGGCGCAGCTGCTGAGGGACTGGCTGAAAAGTATGGTATTACCCGCGAGCAGCAGGACGCGTTCGCACTTCAAAGTCAATTTAAGTACCAAACCGCCAAACAAGCTGGAGTATTCCAATCAGAAATAACGCCTTTTCGGAACAATGACGAGCTCTTGCTTAGTGAGGATGAATGCCTGAGAAGCCGGAACAGTTTGGAAAGTTTGAACCGGTTGAAGCCAGTCTTTAAGGCAAACGGCACCATAACTGCCGGGAATTGTTGTCCCGTCAATGATGGGGCAAGTTTCACGATTTTGGCATCGGAACACGCATGCCGGCTTTATCATCTGACGCCGATTGCGCAAGTTGTCGATGCGGTTGCTGTAGGGGTTAATCCAAATGACTTTGGGTTAGGTCCCGTTCCTGCCGTTCAAAAGCTGTTGGCGTGCCAAGAGTTAACGCTCGAAGCCATCGATGTGATTGAGCTGAATGAAGCTTTTGCCGTGCAAGCATTGGCTTGCATCAAGCTGGGCAATTTTCCGATCGAGAAGATCAACCCTTCCGGCGGTGCGACTGCATTCGGACACCCGTACGGCGCCACAGGTGCTATCCTGGTCACAAGGCTGTTGACCGAACTGAATAGGAAAGAAAATAATCGATGCGGCATCGTTACGATGTGCGTGGGCGGAGGTCAAGGTGCGGCCATGCTCATCAGAAAGGCAGGACCAATTGATGGTGAACAGTAAAATCATGCAGTTTTCGGAAGCGGATATCCGTGTGTACAATCAGCTCGTCGATCCGACTTTGGGCAGCAAAATAAGTCTCAGCTATCTGGCGACATTATGGCAGGAATTCGACTTACCTGAATTAGCCGATCAAACGCCGATACTGATGAAGCAAGCTTTCAGCTCGTGCCGCGAACTTGGATTCCATCAAGCTTATGCCATTTCATTAAGCCTTACCGATAAAGCCCCTTTTAAACCCGGCAAAGCTTGTTGGACGTATACATTGGTCATCAAGGAAGAAAATGCAGTGATTGCGACATGCGCGACCACTTTGCTGGTGGAGGATCACACATGACATCAAAAGCAAACTGCTTGCTTTTCTCTCTGGAGGAATTGCAGGCCTACAAAAAAATTTCAAGGGATGCGAATCCGATTCATGACACCGGCTTGGTATTCGGCATTTTGATAATGGCCAGAGTCGAGGCGATTTTATCAGCCCATTGGGATTATCAAGCCATCACCAAATATGAGTACAAGTTCCTGAAGCCCTTATTTGTGGGCGAACGGGCACAGGTGAAAGTTCTTCATGAAGGAACATTTGAGGTTTGGCGGGAGAGTGAATGCGTCGGGAAGGGTGTTTGTATTGGCAAATAGGATCGTATTGATAACTGGCGGGACAAGAGGCATTGGCTTTGCCTTGTCAAGGGCATTCCTAAGTTCGGGAGACCAGGTCGTCATCACCTCGAAGACTGCGAAGAGCATTGAACAGGCAGAGGCGGCTTTGGTCCAGTACAAGGATCAGCTTTGGGCGAAGCGCTGTGATGCCCGCAACCGCAAGGACTGCCAACAGTTGGTCCAGGAAATTGTTCAGGAATTTGGCAGGATCGATATTTTGATCAACAATGCAGGTGTTTGCGCAGACGGACAATTTTACAAGATGAGCGGGGAAAATTGGGATCACGTTACGGACACCAATATCAACAGCTTATACAATGTCACCCAGCCAGTGGTGAAGCAGATGATGAAACAGTCGGAAACCAGTTATATTTATTCCATGACTTCAACCGCCGGAATGTACGGCGTCTTTGGGCAAACGAACTACAGCGCCAGTAAAGCCGCTGTGATCGGATTTACCTATGCTTTGGCGGATGAGGTCAAACGCTTCAACATCCAGGTGAATGCTGTTTCGCCAGCCGCCAAAACCGACATGACGATTCCGGCCGTCAAGCGCGCTGAGGAAGAATGCGCCAGGAAAGGCGAACCTTTCCCTGACTATTGGCGGATTGGTTCGAGCGAGCAGGTTGCAACGCGGATAATCCAATTGATCGATTCGCCAAAGACGCCCACCGGAACAGTATTCGGGATCAACAGCGAGCAAGTTTGGAACTATCATCGGCCGGAAAGGTCCGAATATTGTATTTGAAGCAGGTGGAACCGGAGAGGGAGCATTTTCCGGTTCTCTTTGCAAGGACAGCAATGGGTTACGAAATGATAAAAAACGGGGGCAATGAATAATGACAACTGTGGAACAACTATTGGGTATCGCATATCCCATTCTGCAAGGGGCAATGGCGAACATCTCAACACATAAACTTGTAGGCCCCGTTTCGGAAGCGGGAGGGTTAGGCATCATCGGTGCGTGCGGCATGTCCGCAGAACAGCTCCGCGAAGAAATACGCTTGACGCGCGCTATCACAAACAAGCCGTTCGGAGTAAATCTGATGCTGCAGATGCCAAATTGTGATGAACTTGTGCAAGTCATCCTCGAAGAAGGGATCGGAGTCGTAACGACAGGAGCCGGGTCGCCAAAGAAATATATGCCGATTTTCAAAGAAGCGGGCATCAAGGTGATTCCCGTCATCGCCTCGGTCAAACATGCCATAAAAATGGAGGCGGCAGGGGCAGACGCAGTCATTGCTGAAGGACAGGAAGCCGGCGGGCACATCGGCCAGACTTCATCATTATCTTTGTTGCCCCAGGTTGTCGATGCCGTTGCCATTCCCGTTTTGGGGGCAGGCGGAGTCGGGGACGGCCGTTCGGTTGTCGCGATGTATGCATTAGGAGCGCAAGGCATACAAGTCGGTACCTTATTCCTGTTCGCGGAAGAATGCCCGATTTCGGACAGATACAGACAATTTCTGTTGGACGCAAACGACACAGCGACGATCGTGACCGGCCGCAAAGCCAAAGAGCCAGTGCGGTCACTCCGCAATGCGATGCTGGAGCAATACGCTGCCTTGGAAGAAGCGAACACACCCCATGAAGAGTTGGAGAAACTGACGGTCGGGTCGTTGGCTCGCGCCGTCCATGATGGGGATATTGAAACGGGTTCATGCATGGCAGGCGAAATCGCCGGGATGATCGGAAACATCCGTCCTGCCAAACAAATCATCGAAGAGCTTTTCGCTGAAGCCGAGGCTGTATTGGCAAAACTGAGAATCAAATATTGAAATAGGAAGACGATAACGAAATTCAGAGCTGAAAGCCTCCCATCAGAGGTATTTGGCTCTATTTTATTTGGAACAATTAAATTCCTGATTCGCAGGATAGTTTGGTAAGATAGTAACCGGAAGACTGCGCTCTGGTTATACTGAACGGAAATGTTTTGGAGGTGAAATAAAATGTACAATCATCAATTGGATACATTCATAAAAGTCGCCGATGCGGGCAGTTTCAATAAGGCGTCCGAAGAACTGTATGTATCACCGAATGCTGTCATGAAACAAATCAATCTTCTGGAAAACAGTCTGGGATTTGACTTGTTTGTCCGGACGCATCGGGGCGTCCGCTTGACACCAGCAGGCGAATCCTTGTACCGGGATGCGAAGTATCTCATCCAATGTGCCAAAGATTCCGTCGCGAGAGCCGAAAAGATGGTGGCAGAGCCCAAGCACGTACTAAGGATCGGGACCTCATTGACGACGCCGGTCCAATTTTTGGTCAGTCTGTGGCCCCAGATCCGCCAACATAATCCGGATCTGAAATTTGAACTGGTCTCATTCGAGAACACCCCGGAGAATGCGCGGGAAATCATGAATCATTTCGGCAGGAACATCGATGTGATCGCCGGCATCTACAGCGATAATATATTGAGCGAGCGGCGTTGTTCGGCATTGAAATTGTATGATACACCTCTTTGTGCGGCGGTCCCGCTCCATCATCGCTTGGCATCAAATGATGAAATAGCGATCGAGGACCTGTTCGATGAAAAGGTCATGCTCATCAAACGCGGCTACATGAGTGCCTTTGATGAAGTCAGGGATAATCTGGCAGAAAACTATCCGAGGATCCAGATTGAAGATTTTTCATTTTTCGATGTGAATGTCTTCAACAAATGTGAAAATGACAATGCGGTTCTGATCGGTGTGAAGGAATGGGGAAATGTCCATCCTTTGCTGAAAATCATTCCGATCAGCTGGAAGCATACGATTCCGATGGGGATCCTGCATTCAAACACGCCATCCAAGGATGTCAAAAAATTCCTGCAAATCATCAGTCGGATATACGAGGTCCAGTCCTAACCTTTGGGTTGCAACTTGTGAGCCAAGAGAGACTTCTTAATAGTCTCTTTTTTACTATACTGAAGAGGTAATAGTAAGAAGGGGGAAACAGAGATGAAAACAAGAGTATTGGGACAAGGGTTGGAAGTATCGGCAATCGGGCTGGGCTGCATGGGGATGGATCATGCCTACGGTGCGCCGGCTGACAGGGAAGAAATGATCAAGCTGATCAGACGCGCTGTCGAATTGGGCTGTAATTTCTTTGATACTGCGGTTGTCTACGGCGAAGCGAATGAAGTGTTGTTGGGCAAAGCCTTGGAAATCTACAACCGCAAAGACGTGATCATCGCCACCAAATTCGGCATCTACGGGCAGAAAATGGTTGATGGCAAACCTGAAAATGATCTGAACAGCAAGCCGGATTCCATCAGGGAACAGCTGGAAGGGTCCTTGGAACGATTGGGCGTTGATTATATCGATCTGTATTATCAACACCGTGTCGATCCCGAGGTTGAACCGGAAGTGGTTGCCGGGGTAATGAAGGAATTGCTGGCTGAAGGGAAAATCAAGCATTGGGGCTTGTCCAACGCACCTTTGGATTATCTGAGAAGGGCCCATGCAGTCTGCCCGGTTACCTGCATCGAAAATCAATATTCGATGGTTTTCAGAGAGCCGGAAGACGAAATATTTAAAGTATGCGAAGAATTGGGCATCGGCTTTGTCGCGTATTCCCCACTCGGAAATGGTTTCTTGAGCGGAAAATATGATGCGAACACGGTATATCCGGAAGGGGACTTCCGCAACAAGATGGGCAGATTCAGCCCTGAAGTCATGCAAAAAAATCAAGCGCTGTTGGCCTTATTGAAGGAAATCGCCGACGGCAAGAACGCCACGAGCGCGCAAATCGTTTTGGCTTGGGAACTGGCACAAAAACCGTGGATCGTTCCGATTCCCGGTACAACGAAAATGCACCGTTTGGAAGAAAATTTGGGCGGAGCTGCTATCGAGTTGAGCCCAGAGGAATTGAAGGAAATCAACGTAGCCTTGGATGCTCTTGATATTGATGAGACGCATTTCTGATCAGAGCCTGCCGTATATCTGCACCATAATAATTTTGTACTTCAAGCAATAAAGGTTAATTACACTTGACCTCACAAAAATTGGCCGCTAAATAATGCGCCGGTTTTGTGGGGTTTTCTTTTCTTTGGGGATTCTGGCACTCTGGTGTATGATTAGAATAGAGACTATGATGATTAACTAAAAGAGGTGGGATTATCATGAAAAAAATGTTCAGAAAAAAGACGAATATCGGTGAAACAGGAGATCCAGAAATTGAGGAGCTAGCGGAAGTACAGGTTGAATCAGAACTTCCTGTCAGTGAACTGAAGCAAGAAGAAAAAGAATTTGAGTCCTTCTTCTCTGAAGTATTAAAAAAATTGCCGCAAAAGACATCAACCAGTATCCTAAGCGCTTATGACAAGTCAAAAGAGCAGGCTGAAAAAATCCTCGACAAAAGTAAAAATCAATTTGATGGGATATTCGACGAATTTTTGAATGGTGTCGACGAAGAGAAACGCAAGAAATGTCATAAGACTGTTCACGCCGCCTCTTTGACAGCAGCCATAATCGGTTGCTCGCCAATCCCGTTTTCAGATGCTTTTTTGTTGGTTCCTGTTCAATTAACCATGATGTCTCGTCTGCACAAGATATTCGGTCAATCATGGTCCGAAAGCCTTGGAAAAAGCCTATCCAGGGAATTGATCGTTGTTGGTTTTGGGAGAGCTGCAGTCGGCAATATCCTGAAATTGGTTCCTGCAGTAGGCACTGTTGCAGGTGCCGCAATTAACGGTGCCGTTGCCAGCACTATCACAGAATCCTTAGGTTGGGTAACCGTGAAAATGTTGAATGACGGTGAAGATATTTTCGACCAAGCCATGTCGTTCAAAGGACAATTCGATACATTGTTCAAAACACTTCAGAACTCCAATAAATCATCAAATAAGAAATGAATTTGATGACCAATTACTCTCGTGCTGAATCAAAGTAGTATATTGAGTAGATAGAATGTATTGCAAATATCATCATATAAAGTGAGGAAATCCATTTATGTCGACGCCTGAATTAAGAGCACAAATCATTGAAGCGCATCAAAGCCGCTATGCCACAAAATCCTTCGATCCGACGAAAAAGATTGCCAAGGAAGATTGGGAAACGATCATCGAATCAGCACGTTTATCGCCGAGTTCCTTTGGGTATGAGCCGTGGAAATTCCTTTTGATCAACAATCAGGAAATCAAGGATGATTTGAAAGGGATCGCTGCGGGAGCAGTCAACAGTCTCAACGGCGCCAGCCATTTCATTATTGCGCTGGCCAGAAAAAATGTGACGATCGAAAGTGATCATGTCCGGCACATTGTGGAGGATGTGCTCGGCGCGGAATTTGCGATTGACTCGCCGCGTAGCCAGTACTTCGACAACTTCCAGAAGAACAATCAGCAGTTGACGGACGAGCGTACCTTGTACGATTGGGCCTCCAAGCAGACATACATCGCGATGGCCAACATGATGACCACCGCAGCTCTTTTGGGAATCGACAGCTGTCCGATTGAGGGCTTCAATAAAGTTAATGTTGAGAAATACCTGGCGGAAAAAGGTCTGGTCGACCTGAAAGAATTCGGCGTTTCTTATATGCTCGGGTTGGGCTACCGCAACGAACCGATCACGCCGAAGAAACGACAAGCTTTGGATGAAATTTTGGAAGTCATCGATTAGTTGTATGATTAAAGTATAACGAAAACTGCAAACATTGCTCGTAAATACACAAAAAGAACAACAAATGCAACAGGAAGACAATCCCATCTGGAATAGGATTGTCTTCCTGTTTTTTTGCATTTTATCGACCAAAATATTATTTTGGAACAATATTGGCTGAGCATCATTCTTGACTTGAAGCTCAAATCATTGTATAAATTTACTACACCTTATCAGGAGTCTGCCAATCGCGGTTGCTTTGACAATCAGCCTTTTACATAAGTTTCATACAAGGAGGAAATGCTATGAAAAATTACTTTAATACAAACGAAATGACGTTGCAGGAACGCGAGCATCTGCAAATTGAAATGGAAATGAAGAAAAACTACTACGGTGCTTTTGTCAGCAACGTGCTGACGGACGAAATGACCGAAAAAATGGAAAATATCTGCGGAGATGACTTGTGTCAGTAAATACCACTAGCTGCATGACACTGATGAGGTGCACGAATAATTATACTGGAATGAAGGGCTACCTCAACTAAGGGGTGGCCCTTTGTATGGTTTATGCTCAATTATAAATTATTCTGCGCTATAATCATGAATGGCAACTTGCCCCGAAAGGGGGTGCTGTTTGTGTTTGATTTAATTTCATTGGTTATCGCACCACTTTTTGTGGGACTAGTATTATTGCTAGTTGAGCATTGGTTAGATGATTAGCGGATAACCACGCAAGTTGTCGCTAACCTACACGTCTATTGTCGCAGTAGACGTAAAAAAAGCCACTCCCTTTCGTCGCAGTCAGGGAGTGGTTTTTGTGCTGTTTGCACTGATTTAATTTCATATCGCAAAGCCATTATAACATGGAATATTATAGTTATCAATTCTCCAACTAAATCGCTACATCTTTTCCCCGCCAGTATCTTCCTGCATGATATCCGAACTGGTCTTCCTTTTGTCGGCTATTTTGCCCAAGCGGATGATATGGGCCAGGTTCTCCTCGTATTTTTCGGCAAACACGATCGAATACAGGACATCCAGCAGATAAATGACGGAAAGGTTGACCGTGAAGTTGCCGATCTTTGAATATAGTTTCTCGCGCGTCGTGATCGGCAGATAGCAGTCTACCGCACGTGAAAGGTAGTTGTCGCCGATGCTCGTGATTCCGATCGTGGGGATGCCTTCAGCTTTTAATATATTCGCGATCTGCTTCATTGCGTTGCTTTCGCCGGTATAGGAAATCAAGATGGCGCAGGTGCCCTCGGGACAGTTGTAGGCTGTGTAGACGTCTTCGCCTTTGATGGTAGAGACGGCTGTGTGATGCTTGATCCGGTTCATCTTCAAGGCAAAGTCCTGTGGGATGAGCATATTGGCATTGGTGGCGAAGATTTGAATGTGCTTTGCCTTCAGCAGCATCTGCTTCGCTTGCTGCAGCGTATCGTGGTGGATCAGCGAGAGCGTGTCCTCAATAGTTGATTGTCCGAGAGAGGCCATCTTTTTACTGATCGTCATGATCGAGTCGTTGACTTTGAACGGCAGGTTGGCATCGATGTCGACGAAATTGCGGGTCAGATAGTCGTGCTCCTCCTGGTAAGCCTTTTTGCATTCCACCCATCCGGCAAAACCTAACTTTTTGGCGATGCGGATCAGTGTGGAAGGCTGCGTATAGGTTTCCGCTGCGATCTCCTGCATCGTCTTTTCATCCAACACTTCCGGATAACGCAGTAGGTAGTCCACGACTTCTTTTTCAGCCGGAGAAAACTTGATCGTTTCCATTTTTTCGCGTATCAGCATGAGTGGGGAGCCTCCTTTTCAAAATAGTTGTACTAACAAGTTGTCCAGCTTCACGGGTTAGCCCTTCGGAAATTAGATAAATCGGTCCTATTGCGCTCTTCGATGCTCAGTTGCATGGGACTTTTAGGGATTCATCCCTTAGAGTCCCAGTACAAGGTGACCGTAGGGAGCGTTGCGGACCGATTTCCTAAATTGTCATGACTCTTGCGATTTTAATCGCTTAGAGGCATGATACACTTGACCGATTAGGTCACAGTGTTTCCTTAATCAGGGCTAAACGAACCCGTTCAGCCTTTCTTTCTATTTACAAAAATTATAAATTAATGTAAATGACATGTAAACGATATTATGCTCAAAAAAGGTCAAAAAGCGAAAAAGATTTGAATATTTAGGCGGATTTTGCGTGAATTTTGTAAAAAGGTTTTGAAGTGTACCCAGAACCCTTGTTATCGGTATTTACATGATGGATAATAACCTTGTAAACGAAACGAGGAGGAATATACATATGACAAAAGGCGTTAAAATTGTAACAATCGGCGGAGGAAGCAGCTACACACCTGAATTAATGGAAGGTTTCATTAAACGTTACGATGAACTGCCTATCCGCGAAATCTGGTTAGTGGATATCGAAGCAGGGAAAGAAAAATTAGAAATCGTGGGTACAATGGCGCAACGTATGTGGGATGCTTCCCCTTACGACGTGAAGATCCATATGACTTTGGACCGCAGAGAAGCTTTGAAGGATGCTGACTTCGTAACGACGCAATTCCGTGTCGGTTTACTGAATGCTCGCGTCAAAGATGAGCGCATTCCTTTCTCCTATGGCATGCTGGGGCAAGAAACGAACGGCGCTGGCGGTATGTTCAAAGCGTTCCGTACAATCCCTGTCATTCTGGAAATTGTTGAAGACATGAAAGAACTTTGCCCGAATGCTTGGTTGGTCAACTTCACAAATCCGAGCGGCATGGTAACAGAAGCAGTCGTCCGCTACGGCAAATGGGACAGAGTAATGGGCTTGTGCAACGTTCCGGTTATGGCTACCATGACTGAGCCGAAAGCATTAGGCGTTGAAAAAGAGGATCTGATTTACAAATTTGCCGGATTGAACCACTTCCACTGGCATAAAGTCGCTGACAAAAAAGGCAATGATGTTACTTACAAAGTGATCGATGCCATGTTCGACAAAGATGCGGGCCTTCCGAAAAACATCCATGATATTCCGTTCTACAGAGAACAATTGGAACAAATGGGCATGATCCCATGCGGCTACCACCGTTACTACTACCGCGAAGAAGAAATGCTGGAACACGGTCTGGAAGAGTTCAATGGCGTAGGCACGCGTGCGCAACAAGTGAAAGAGACAGAAGCTGAATTGTTCGAATTATACAAAGATCCGAACTTGGATCACAAACCGGAACAATTGCAAAAACGTGGCGGAGCGTACTACTCCGATGCTGCCTGTGAGACAATCGCAGCCATCTACGCCAACAAAGACACGCAAATCGTTGTATCGACCAAAAACAATGGCGCTGTTCCTGACCTGCCAGCTGACTGCGTAGTCGAAGTAACAGCTTACGTTGGTGCACAAGGCGCTCGTAACGTTGCTTTCGGTGAATTGCCGACTGCTGAAAAAGGCTGGTTGCAAGTGATGAAAGCGATGGAGTTGTTGACGATCGAAGCGGCTGTAACAGGCGACTACGGTACAGCATTGCAAGCATTCACAATCAACCCGTTGATCCGTTCAGGCGAAACGGCAATCAAAATCATGAACGAATTGTTCATCGCACACAAAAAACACTTGCCGCAATTCGCTGAAACGATCGAACGCTTGGAAGCTGAAGGCGTGACTGTTAAAGACGAAATCGCAAGAGACTTGGACTAATTACGACAAGAAAACCCTATCATTCACTTTTTTTCAAAAAACCATTTGACATTTCCTTGAAAAATGAGTATATTCTGAGAAACAACATAAAAAGTGATGATAAGAAGTAGTACGTTATTGAGCTGACCAGAAAGGTGCCGGTCGATGCGAGGCACACATGCGAGATAGCCGAATTCATCTTTGAACTTCGCACTGAATCAAGTAGGCTGCGACGGGTGATAGCGTTCGTTATTTCGCTAGGGTATTATAATGTACCTATCGAGGTAGACTTGCGCGAGTGGTCTATGAACAAAGGTGGTAACACGAGTCTATACGGCTTCGTCCTTTCCAATGAAAATTTGGAATGGACGAAGCTTTTTTTGTTGAAGAGAAAATGGAGGGATTACTATGAGTTTCAAAGCATTGAGTGAAAAAATCGATTTTGAATTAGTCAAAGAATTATCCAAGCTGACGCCTGAGCAAGCAGCGATGAAGGCAGCACGCGATAAAGAGTTGCACGACATCATTGAAGGCAAAGACGATCGCATCCTTTTGGTCATCGGACCTTGTTCCGCCCACGATGAAGAGGCGGTAATGGAATATGTGCGTCGTTTGGCGAAATTGCAGGAACAAGTCAAAGACAAAGTGTTCATGGTTCCCCGTATCTACACAAACAAACCGCGTACGACCGGCGATGGCTACAAAGGGTTGTTGCATAAACAAGATCCTACCGGCAAGAGCAACCTGATCCAAGGAATCGCTGCTGTGCGCAGCCTGCACAACCGCGTCATCACAGAAACAGGCCTGACGACAGCCGACGAAATGCTGTACCCTGAAAACCTGGATTTTGTTGATGATCTTGTCAGCTACCACGCAATCGGCGCGCGCTCCGTTGAGGACCAACAGCACCGTTTCGTTGCCAGCGGAATCGATCACCCGGCCGGCATGAAAAACCCGACCAGCGGCAACCTGAAAGTGTTGTTCAATTCCGTTTACGCTGCCCAACAAAAACAAAAATTCATCCACAACGGCGTGGAAGTCCAGTCCAGCTCCAATCCGTTGGCGCACGTTGTCTTGCGCGGCGGCACGAACGATTACGGCGAAAACATCCCGAACTACCATTACGAAGATCTTGTCAAAGTCGTGAAAGCATACGAAGGCGGCGATTACAAAAACCCGTTCATCATGATCGACACGAACCATGACAACTCCGGCAAAAAGCACATGGAACAAATCCGCATCGTCAAAGAAACGATGTTCAACCGTTCTTGGAACGATGACATCAAAAAACTTGCGCGCGGCTTCATGATCGAGAGCTACCTAGTAGGCGGCCGTCAAGAAGACGACGGAACAGTCTTCGGCCAATCCATTACTGATCCATGCCTAGGCTGGGAAGATACAGAAGAATTGGTTAAATACATCGCGGATAACGCGTAAGAGCATAAATGTGGGGCCAGGAGAAATCCTGGCCTTTTTGTGTTTGCTGTTTCGAAGGTCGGCCCGCCGAAGGAAACCGTCAGCTCCGACGAGGGAATGTTGGCCGGAGGTGGTTGTATTTGAGGCGACTGTACTCCGGCGAAGCCGCTGGGGTCGGAGGTAATCATCTTGTGGGATGTTCTCCTCCGGAAGAAGAACAGCTAACCGGAGGAAACCATCAGCCCCGATGAGAAGTGCGCTCATCGGAGACCAGTAGTACGCCAGCTTGCAACCTCCGACGAGGGAATGTTGGCCGGAGGTGGTTGTATTTGAGGCGACTGTACTCCGGCGAAGCCGCTATGGTCGGAGGTAATCATTTTTTGGCTAATCTCCTCCGGCGAGAGAATTGCTCTCTGTCAGTGTCATCAGTGCGGTAAATGTGGCCTACATTTACGTCCCGTTGGCACTGACAGCGGTTTCGTTAATTTTCGTCTACCTCTATAAATTGGACAAAGAATATGATAATATTATAAAAGACTTAGATGAACGAAAACTGGAAAAATAATAGTGTTCAGGGTGAGGCGGGTTAACTCGCCGCGCCCTGATTTTTGTATTGAAGAGCGGATGTATTCATAAATGAGCGAAGGCGGGACTGACATGAAAAAAAACTATTTAAGCATCGACATCGGCGGCACGAACATCAAATTGGCCTTGATCGACCATTCCGGGCAGATCCAGTCCAAGAAGCAGGTGCGGACACCGCACGAATACAGTGAATTCATCGCGACATTGGAAAATGAAATCGAATTGGTGCAGGATGAGATTCGCGGAATCGCCTTCAGTTGCCCTGGGAAAGTCGATACGGATACGGGCCTGATTTCCTTCGGCGGAGCCTTGCCGTTTTTGGACGGCATTTCCTTCATCGAGGAATTTCAAGAGAAGTACCAAGTTCCCGTTTCCGTTATCAATGACGGGAAAGCGGCTGCTTTGTCCGAACTGTGGCTCGGCAACCTGAAAGGCATCGAGAACGGCCTGGCGCTTGTGCTCGGGACCGGCATCGGAGGAGGGCTGATACTTGAAGGCAAGCTCTATCAAGGCAAGAATTTCCAAGCCGGCGAATTGAGCTTCATGATGAAGCCGTCTGATAAGCCTAGTTTCGATGATACGTACGGTAAGACGGGCTCGGCGGTCGGGCTAGTTAAAAGCGTGAATCGGGTGTTGGGGACAGAGGATCTGAAGGACGGGGCAGCTGCTTTCGAAGCGATCAACCAAAAAGACCCGAACGTCTATCCGATTTTCGAAGCCTTCGCCAGGGAAATCGCCTATATGATCTGCAACATCCAAGCCATCCTAGATCTCGAAAAGATCGTCATCGGCGGAGGGATCAGCGCGCAACCAATCGTAACCGAAGAAATCCGCAAACAATACCGCGCCATCCGCGCCGGGCTGCCTTTCGTGGAAATCACATTGACGGAAGTCGAAATCGACAGCTGCCGCTTCCTGAATGATGCAAACCTGTTGGGAGCCCTGTATCAGCTTTTGCTGAATGCGGATGAAGAACTGTCAATGCCATCTATCTGATTGGACACAACTAATCAATCTGGAATATAAAAAAATAGAAATAACCTCCAACGAGCAAGCAATACTGCTCTATGTGGAGGTTATTTTCATTTTTAAAACGTATTCTTAACACTTTTCAAAATCCAATCTCAAAGCTAGGTGGTCGCCGATCGGGTTCTCCAATGCAATGCCGCAATTAGCGAGCTCCGATCCGGAATACTGAGTCTGGCTGTTGACCTTGACGTAGTTTGCTTTCAGGTCAATAAAGGGAATCTTAATCAGAAAAGACAACTCTGATACGTCATATGTATTGCGGAAGAGGTAAACGATGATTTTATTCCTCGCCTCATCAGTGAACATCCAGGTACAGTGGTTGGTGTCGAAGGGTGATTCCAATCGATAAAATTCACTTGCCATCAAGAAGTCCCGATCTTCCTTGTAGCCTTCGACATGAGCTTTGACGACAGCTTTTTCGTGGTCGCTGAGCTGCATGATGTCCATCTCATAGCCCATATTCGTGGAGGAAGCGAGATGCTTCCGCGTTTCAAAATCTGTCACGCGTCCCGTTTGATGATTCGGTACGGATGAGACATGACCAGCCAAGGAATAAGGCGGAAACAGGTAGGAAGCGCCGTATTGGATCCGCTGTCTGTCCAAGCCATCGGTGTTATCGCTGGCCCAAGTTTGGGGCATGAAGTATAACATTCCCGGATCCAATCTTCCGCCGCCGCTTGAGCAATTCTCAAAAAGGACTTCAGGGAAAAGAGTCGTTATCGTATCGAGTATGCGGTAAAGCCCCAGCATGTAACGGTGCGAGTACTCGTTCGCGTGAGTTCGATTCGGTAAGTTGGAAGCCGGGTCAGTAATATGGCGGTTCATGTCCCATTTGATATAACTGACACCGAAATCTTCGATGCTTCGTGTCAGCAGGTCGATAATGAAAGTCTGAACTTCTGCGTTTGTAAGGTCCAGAATGTACTGGCTCCTTCCCAGCAAGGGTTCGTATTCCGCGGTGCGCATGACCCAATCCGGATGGCTCTTGACTAAATCGCTGTTTGGCGAAATCATTTCCGGCTCGAACCAGATGCCGAATTGCAGGCACTGTTCCTTTGCATAATCAACAAGTGGTTTGATGCCGTTCGGGAATTTGTTTGCATCTACTTGCCAGTCGCCAAGTGAAGTCTTGCTGCTGGTCCGTTCCCCGAACCACCCGTCGTCCAGCACAACAGTCTCAAAACCCATTTCCTTAGCTGAGTCGATCAGATCCTTCATTATTTTTTCTGAAACGTCGAAATAACTCATTTCCCAGCTGTTCACCAAGACAGGCCGCGGTTTCTTGGACCAGGTTTGTGGGATCAGATGCTTATTGAAAAATTGGTGGAATGCATTCGAATTTCCGTTGTAGCCTTTGTCGCTAAAGCTCAACACAGCTTGGGGGCTCTGAAAGGATTCACCGGGTCCAAGTTGCCATGCGAACGTATCCGGGTTCAAACCGATCTGCAGACGCAAATGATTGTACTGGTCTCTTTCAAGATTACTTAGATGGTTGCCGCTGTAGATCAAGGTCAGTGCGTGTACGTCACCGGAAAATTCTGTGGCATCCTTAGAAATCGAGAGATAAGGCGGGTATTGAGGCCCGCTTGCGCCGCGGTTGCTGCCGACAGAAAACTTCCCGTGGCTGATCTGTTGACGGTTCAATTGATATTCTTTTTGGTGTGTCCCATAAAAAGTGGTGCTCAACTGACCATCGTACCGCATATCAATTGAGGCACTGAACAGCTTTTCGATCATCACACTTGAACGGCTCTGGTTGATGATGTTGCTTGAACGGATGATGATGTCTGCATCCTCAAAAATCGTATAAAACAGCAACAAGCGAATGTTTGAAATGGAATCGACCAAATGGATGGTCAGTGTCTGCGCGTGTGATTCGGGGATGTCTCTTGCATGCGGAAAAGCAGTGAATTCAGGTGCCCCGTCTGAAATTTCGAATTTTTCATAGGCGAATCGGCTGACGGTATAGCCATTGCCCATTCTTATCTGGACGGAAGGTTCACGATAATCGCCTTGGTTAGGGAAACTCACTTCCAGTGGCACGTATTCAAGGGAAAATTCAGGACGCTCGGGAACAGTCATCGCTGCAAACGTCCGTTTTTTTAATGTCGGTTTATTCGATAGGGAATAGGATTCAATTCTTTTGCCCCAATGACGATGCGCCAAGTAGGTATCCTCAACGATCTCAAAGACATAGCTTATATTGTCGTTCATAAGGTGGAAGACTTGTCGTTGATTATCGTATAAAATCATCTGTTTGTTCATTTTTTGTAATCCTTTCGATATTGGGATGGTGACAGGCTTGTTTCTTTTCTGAAGAATTTTGAGAATGAAAGGGCATCGCTGAAACCTACGGAGCTGCCGATGATGTTGATGGGATCTTCCGTAGCTATCAGCAACTCTTTGGCTTTGTTGATCTTTAAATTTGTCAGGTATTTTTTTGGACTGATTCCCATTTCGGATTTGAAGACTCCCGCCAGATAGCTCGGATGAATGCCCGCAAAGGCAGCGATATCAGAAATATGGATATCGTCATGATAATGTAAATCCATATATCTCACTGCTTTCGATGAAACAGATGAGGAGTAGCTGGTGTTTGAATGTTTGATGCATTCTTCGAGCAAGGTTCCGATGATGTCATACATGATTCCGTTGATCTTTAAGAAAGAAGCGGTGCTGTCATCGCTGGACATTTCGATGATCTTCATTATTTTGGTTTCATACAATTCAGCATCCGCGCAGTCCAAAACAAAGTGTTCTTCAGTTGACTGCAAAAGCATTTGGACATAATTATGCGATTGGATACCCAAAAAGCCTATCCAGGAATATTTCCATGGCGAATCCATTGCGGCGGTATAAGTAGAAATTTCGCCTGCAGGGACAATAAAGAGTTGATTCTCATGAACCTCAAACTTTTTATCATTGATTTCCAGTGAGCCTTTGCCCTCCTTAACAAAATGAATAAAGTGATAATCTCTGCGCTTTGGTCCATAGCTGTACCCAGCTTCACAATATTCAATCCCACTGTTGTAAAGAATGAAATCCGAGATGCTCTTTTTTGAAAAATCTGTGAACTTATCGGTGTACTCTCTGATATTTTTATCCATGGTTTCATTATACATACATCTCTCCCGATGGCTATCTTGATATTAGAATTTTCCATATACCTCTGTATTTTTTCCATATTCTATTCGGGACAAGCTCTGGTATTATGTATCTAACAAGGACGAATGAAAGCGCATAATTTCAGTTTGTTAATTTGATTAGAGGAGTGATTATCATTAAGGAAAATCCATATCGGAATCTCTTTCATCTGGAACCTGATCGAGGACTCTTGAACGATCCGAATGGGCTTGTTCAATTTCAAGGGAGATATTATTTTTTCCATCAATGGAATAGGTTTGGTTTGGATCACGGCTACAAGGAATGGGGAGCATTTGTTTCATCGAATTTGAATAACTGGGAGCATTTGGGTTCAGCACTGCTGCCCGACAGCAAGGAAGATAGCGAGGGCGTTTATTCCGGAAGCGCGATTGAACATGACAATAAACTGTATGTTTTTTATACTGGCAACACAAAGAACAATGGAACACGCAAAAGCTATCAAAGAATGGCCTGCTCCTCAAATGGCTGTACGTTCACCAAGAGCGAAAAGGTAATTGAAACACCAAAAGGTTTTACAGAGCATCACAGAGACCCAAAAGTATGGCAATCAGATGGAAAGTGGTGGATGATTGTAGGAGCGCAGACAATTGATCAAGTTGGTGCCGTCAATTTGTTCAGCGCAACTGATTTAGGCGAATGGGAATATGAAGGGGTGTTCTACTCGGCGCAAACGCTGGATCAAATGTGCGAATGTCCGGATTACTTCCAATTGGACGATGCTGAAATTTTGGTGGTCTGTCCCCAGAAAAGGACTTCGATAGCAGATGGGAATGAAAATATTTCCAGCTATGCGGGCTATATTGTGGGAACATTTGAAAAAAGAGATAAGCGTTTTCGTCCAGAGAGCGATATTATTTTGTTGGATGATGGGTTTGATTTTTACGCTCCACAGTCTTTTGTCGATGAAAAAAACAGAAGAATTGTGGTGGGATGGATGTCCCGGATGGATGAAGCAGAAGAACTGGCTTGTCCAACTGCAGCTTTCAATTACTTGCATTGCCTTACGATCCCAAGGGAATTATTTTGGGAAAACGATCGTCTTTATCAACGGCCGTTGGAAGAATTAAAAATGCTGAGGAAGAAACGAAATAGGTTAACCGAAAGCAGTGCTGCTCTTCTTTCTGACAGCGGGGCTTATGAGCTGCATATACAACTCGTGAATCAAATAACTCCTTTAGAAGTATCCATGAATAACGGAAACACTGTCATCCATTATGATGGCAGATCAAAATTGGTCATTAGTCGCATCAACTGGGTTTCCGGCCAACGTGAACAAAAGGAATTGCACGTTCCCGAACTATTTGAAATTCAAATATTCAACGATACGTCAGCTATGGAAATTTTTATGAATAAAGGTGAAAAAGTATTCTCCATGCGTTACTTTTGTGAAGAAGAACAGCGCGATATTTCTTATAAGGGTCTACAAGAAAACGGCTCAATCGATTATTATTCGTATCAGGAGGAAGTCTAATGAACAACAAAGAACTTGCAGAAAAAATATTGGCACTTGTTGGGGGAAGAAAGAATGTGAAGTCGGTTGAGCATTGTGCAACGAGACTTCGCATCATAACAAACGACAAAGAGGCAATCGATGTAGAAGGGATCGAGTCCCTCGAAAAAGTCAAAGGCAGTTTCTATAATTCGGGTCAATATCAGATCATCCTGGGGACCGGGCTTGTGAACAAGGTCTACGACGAATTTGCGCCTTTAGTTGAAAATACCGGAAGTCAGGCGTCAGCTGATTCGCAAGAAGATCAAAAAATGACTCTTCAAGGCGCTATTCGGATTTTTGGCGATGTGTTCGTGCCGATCATCCCTGTATTGGTAGCGACAGGATTATTTATGGGGCTCAGAGGATTAGTGACACAGGAAGCAATCCTGGGACTTATCGGCTTAACCCCAAGCGATATTCCGCAGCAATTTTTATTGTTCACACAAATTTTGACGGATACAGCTTTTGCTTTCCTGCCTGCTTTGGTGGCCTGGTCGACGTTCAGAATATTCGGCGGAACGCCCATATTGGGGATCGTTCTCGGTTTGATGTTAGTCAGTTCCGTACTGCCGAATGCTTATGAGGTAGGACAACAAGCAGCTGAGCCTCTGGTGTTTTTCGGTTTCATAAAAGTTGTCGGCTATCAGGGATCCGTATTGCCGGCTTTTGTCACGGGCATCATCGGTTCAAAAATTGAACGTGCTTTAAAACGGAAAATTCCGGATTCTTTGGACTTGATTCTCACTCCATTTTTGACGTTGCTTCTTGGATTGATTATTGCGCTGTTCTTCATTGGCCCGATATTCCATGAAGTTGAATTGGGTGTATTGCATGTAGTAGAAGCCTTGTTGACACTACCTTTCGGAATTGGCGGATTGATATACGGAAGCTTCGGACAATTGCTCGGCATTTTCGGTATCCATCATATTCTGAATTTTCTGGAAATAAATATGTTGAGTCAAACTGGCTGGAACATGCTTAATCCTATCGGAACTTGCGGAAATATTGCGCAGGCTGGCGCGGTCTTGGCAGTAGCGATCAAAACTACTTCCCCAAGAATCAAACAGATTGCTTATCCTTCAGCTTTTTCAGCCGCACTAGGGATTACAGAACCAGCTGTTTTCGGTGTGACGTTGCGATTGGTAAGGCCGTTTGTGATGTCGATGATCGGTGGTGGTGTGGGTGGTTTCTTGGCTTCACTATTGAATCTGCGCGCAACCGGAATGGCATTGACTGGCATCCCTGGAACCTTGCTATATTTGAATGAACAATTGCCTTACTATATACTTGTAAATCTGGTAGCATTCAGCGTCTCCTTCGCATTAACTTGGTTCTTTGGCTACAAGAAAGACGATACGTTCTAAAAAAAGTTTATTGATGGCTGAAAAGTGAAAATAACCCCTGCTTCTGATTGTACGCTTGATGCGTGTACAATTTGAGGCGGGGATTTTTTTTGGAATGATTTGCAGCGGGATTGAGAATGTTGCCTGCTGGTCCTTCAATCACGCGATTTGACCTGAAGTGCACTCCATGGTTTATAATGGATGCATAGACAAAGTACAAGAGAGAAGTGAAGATGATGAACAGTAAAGAAGTAGCGCTGATGTTCGACCTGCCGATCGATACGATCAGATATTATGAACGGGTGGGTGTGATTCCGCCGATAACGCGCGACAAAAATGGCTACCGCATCTACGCGAAACGGGACCTCAATTGGATTTTTCTGGCAAAGAGTTTGCGCAAAGCAGGCTTGTCGATCGAGTCGCTGATCGAGTTCGCAACCTTGGCGCAATCGAAGGAGAATGTGCGGGCAGCCCAAAAAAAGATTCTGCAGGATCAGTTGACGGAAATCAATGTCAAATTGGAGGAGATGGTGCGGGCGAGGGATCTGCTGGAGTACAAAATTGAGACGTTTGATGATCATGTCGCTAAAATCAATGCCGGCGAACTGAGTGATGACGAGGTCGAAGAACTTTGGACAATGAAGCATTTCAAAAAACAAGAAATACCGCTTGCTGTGGAGTGAACTCCATAGTTTAGACTGAGCATTGTAGTAAATATTCCAATTGGAGGTTATGATATGCAAACAGTAAAATTAAACAACGGTGTAGAGATTCCAGTTTTAGGCTTCGGTACTTTTCAGATCACCGATCCTGTTGAGGCAGAACAATCCGTCATTGCAGCAATCAAAGCGGGCTATCGCCATATCGATACAGCCCAGTCTTACATGAATGAGGAAGCTGTCGGACGCGGCATCGCAAATTCCGGCGTGCCGCGCGAAGAACTTTTTGTGACGACCAAAGTTTGGGTGGAAAATGTTTCCTATGAAGGTGTGAAGGCTTCATTCGAGCGCTCTCTCAAGCGTTTGGGGCTGGATTACGTCGATATGCTTTTGATACACCAACCATACAGTGATGTCCATGGAGCTTGGAGAGCAATGGAGGAATTGCAGGAACAAGGCAAAGTGCGCGCAATCGGTGTTTCCAACTTCGCCGTTGACCGTGCGGTGGATTTGGCAACCTTCAACAAAGTCGCACCGCAGATGAACCAGATTGAAATCAATCCGTTTCACCAACGCATCGAGGTCATCGCTGCGTTGAATGAGGAAGGCATCATGCCTGAAGCTTGGGCTCCTTTTGCGGAAGGCAAAAATGACATCTTCAACAACGAAGTGCTGGTCGCCATCGGGAAAAAATACAACAAATCAGTGGCGCAAGTCATCACCCGCTGGTTGGTGGAGCAGGACATCGTTGTCTTGGCAAAATCGACCAAACCGGAACGGATGGCTGAAAACCTGGATGTGTTCGACTTCGCTTTGACGGATGAAGACAAAGCGCAGATCGCGACTCTTGATGAGGGCGAAAGCCAATTCTTCTCGCATGCCGATCCTAAGATCATCAAATGGTTGGCGGAAAGAAAAATGGGCGTTTAAAAGAAAATCAGAAGGCAACGCCAGTTGTAAACATAAAATCATACACATGTGGAAGCGGCTGATTCAATTTAGCCGCTTTTCTTGTTCAATAGGGAGCACATTTCAAGGCAGAAAGGATGACCAGCGATGACAATAGGAACTTCATACCTCACCAGAAACGATACGCTCGGAACAATGGTTGCTAACCCGGCTTTCCGTGGATTCGGCCACTTGCTGCTGCCGTGGAACGACAGGGCGGATTTTGATCTGCCGTTATCGAGGATCGCCAGGCTTTTGCCGTATCACAGCCAGGTGGATGTGGATACAGTCGTGCAGGCGCTCAATCGGATGATCGCTGCCGTGGATGCGGGCGAACAAATTTTCTTTGATATTTATTCGGAAGAAGAGAAAGCCAAGGATCCTGAAAAAAGGCAGACCGGCTTGTTCTGCTTTCGCGGCAAAGCCGGATCGCCTTTTGCAGTGATCGCTCCCGGAGGCGGCTTTGCTTATGTCGGGTCCGTCCATGAAGGTTTCCCGTTTGCCGCGAAAATCGCCGAGCATGGTTATCATGCGTTTGTGCTCCGCTACCGTCTGGGGAACCGGAAGGCAACCGAAGACATGGCTGCGGCCATCGATTTCATCGAAGGGCATGCAGCCGAGTTGGGTATCGATAGACAGAACTATTCGCTCTGGGGCGGTTCAGCCGGAGCCCGCATCGTTGCCAACATCAGTGCTAATGGTGCGCGTGCTTATGGAGGGGGAACAGTCATTAGGCCGCGAGCAGTGGTTATGGCCTACACCGGGCATGCGGGCTATTCGGAAAATGATGCGCCGACTTTCAGCATCGTCGGTGCGAACGACTACATTGGCGACCCGGAAGTCATGCGCAGAAGAGCGCAGAAAATGAAAGGGCTAGGGATACCGGTCGCTTTCAATGTGGTTGCAGGATTGGGGCATGGCTTCGGACTGGGCACCGGCACGAAGGCTGAAGGCTGGATCGATGAGGCGGTCCGTTTTTGGGAAAAACAAATGGAATAGGGCACGTGCGTGTACGTGTGCAAAGAGACGAATGCGAGAGAAAAAAACAGAAATCCTTTATCCGGATTTCTGTTTTTCATTTAAAGTGTTTTATTTGATTAAGCTTAGTTCAATTGCCGCCACTTTTTCTTCGACATAAGCTTTTACGTCGTTTTTTGGCATCTCAAGCACGACCGCGAATTCACCGTAAAGCATATCTTCTGCTTTTTTCATGTAGCGTCTGTCGGTTTCGGAGACTTTTTTATTCTTTGTGGCTGCGATCTGGTTCTTGAGGTAAACTGTTTTGATCACTTGGATCAGGTACTTGCAATCATGCCGTTCCATGGCTTTATCATAATGATCGGAAAGAAGATTTGCGCTGCTGTATAAGACATCCGTTTCGATTGACGGAATTTGTTCGATGATTTCTTGCGCGTCATCAGCCGATATAACGGGACGCATAAATACTTTCGTATCAACGGGTGTGAATACTGTTCCGTTACGATACAGTGGCTTCAAAACATAATATAGACGATCATTTGCGACAGCAGTGACATTCATAACTTCGATCGCTTCGACTTTGCAGACCCCTTCGTTACCATACACTATCAAATCATTTACTTTGTACATTTTTTCCTCCATATCTTTTCCAAAAGCAACAAAAAAAGCGTGCAGATTTTTGACAACAGGACTTACGTTCGTCAAAACAACACGTTGTATACATATTATACCAAATATTGACTGTTTTTGTAAGGGGTGATTTCAAATAAAGTTTTTGATACATGGCTTTCATTGTAAAATGTCGTTCAAAAAGAAAATAAGAGGAAATCCACGATCACGTTTTGCTCACAGATTTGTTCGAAAAAAGCGGACCGGAATTCCCAGTGAGGGTCCGTTCACCGGGAAATAGATGACAAAGTACAGCAAAATACCCGATGAAACCCTCTCCATCGGGTATTTTGCGCTATTCTATGATTTTTGGAATGAGGGACTGTCACTCGAAAAGCGTTTTTCCGTCGCTTGCGATGACGTCCTTGTACCAGAAGTAGCTATCCTTCTTGTAGCGCTTAAGGGAAGGTTCGACGGCTTCTTCGTACTGGTCGACATAGACGAAGCCGTAGCGTTTTTGGTACCCGTTCAGCCAGCTGAGCAGATCGGTGAACGACCATGTGCAGTAGGCGAGCACTTCCGAGCCTTCTTCGATCGCCAGTTTGATTTCCTTGAGGTGTTCCGACAGATAGGCGATCCGGTAAGGGTCATGGATGCTGCCGTCCTCCTCGAGTGTGTCGAAAGCGCCGAGGCCGTTTTCGGAAATGATGATCGGCAAGTCATAGCGGCTCGTGATGTCGCGGCAGCCGACACGGATGCCGATCGGATCGATGGTCCAATCCCAATCGGTCGTCGGCAGATTCGTATTCAGCGGATTTTTGTACAAGCCAGGAACGCCCGGAACAGTCATCGATCCTTTTTCGCCGGTCGTGTTGAACACGCCGCTGCTATCAACGCCGTCCAACGGGTTGTACTCGACCGTATCGCTGCGGTAATAGTTGACGCCCATGAAGTCGACGTGCTTGGCCGCTTCCGCCAACAATTTCGCATCGCCCGGCTCTAATTCAGGTGCCACGCCTTTAGTCTGGAGATACTTCATGGCTGCTTTCGGATAGCGCCCATGCGCGTAAACATCCATCCACCAATAGTTTTTCAGATCGTCGTAATCCATCTTTGCTACAACATTTTCCGGCTTGCAGTCGATGGCGTAGCTCGGATGCAGCGCGAAGCTCGCACCAATCATGCCGTCCGGAACCAGATCCTGGAAGGCGAGCACGGCCTCGGCATGCGCCAAGAACACGTTATGGTTGACCTGGTAATAGAGTTTTTCTTCGCCGCTCATTTTCGGCGGATGCTGCGCCGTCAGCCAGCCCATCCGTGTGAAGATGTTCTGCTCGTTGATCGTGATCCAATATTTCACCTTGCTGCCGTACGCCTCGAACAAAGTCACAGCGTATTTCTTGAAGTCGGTAATGACTTCCCGACTTTCCCAACCGCGGTATTTTTCCTGCAGGAACTGCGGCAGATCCCAGTGATAGATCGTCACCATCGGCTCGATGCCGTTTTCGAGGCACAGATCGATCAGCTTGTGATAGAAATCCAAACCCTTTTGGTTCACCTCTTCCATGGAAGTCGGGAAAATCCGTGCCCAGGCGATGGAGAAACGATAGGTTTTCAGGCCCATTTCCGCCATCAAGCGGATATCTTCCTCCACGCGATGGTAATGGTCGACCGCGACATCCCCGTTTGTGTTTTTGAAGGTGGTGCCGGGTACTTTCACGAATTCATCCCAGATCGAAGGGCCTTTGCCGGCCTCGTTCCATGCGCCTTCCACTTGATAAGCTGCTGAAGCGCTACCCCAGAGAAAATCCTTCGGGAAAGCATTCTTGTTTGCTTGCATCATAGTTTTGAACACTCCTTTTTCTGCATGATCCATTCCAAATGCTATTTCCACTCTATTTTAACATGCTTAATGTAGAAAACGCATGGCATAAGGTAGCGTTTGCAGTAATTCAGTTTATTTCCAACATTTTGACTGATTAAACAGACGCTATCCTCTCCGGTTCTTGCGAAAAAGGGGTTACAATCCAGTTACACCATAAAGGAGGCGATTCCATGCCAATTCATATTCATCAACAAGGGAAATTATTTCATCTGACCAATCAGAAAATCAGCTACATCATACAGGTACTGGAGGATGGCAGTCTGGGGAATCTATATTTCGGAAAAAAGGTAGCCGACAGGACGGATTTCAGCCATCTGATCGAATCGGCGTATCGCCCGAACACAGCCTATGCCAGCCAAAAGGACTACTCCTTTTCGAGGGAGCATACACGCCAGGAATTTCCGGTCTACGGGACGACTGATTTCCGCCATCCGGCCATCAGCGTGCTGCACGAGAACGGCAGCCGCGTGTCCGCTTTCCAAGTGAAAGGACACGCGGTCCATTCGGGTAAGAAAACGCTTGTCGGATTGCCGGCCACCTATGTCGAATCTCCGGAAGAGGCGACTACTTTGGAAATCACTTTGGAGGATTCCTTGGCAGGGGTGGTCGTCGTGCTGAGCTACACACTCTATGAAGATCGTCCTGTCGTGACGAGATCCGTGTGTGTGCGGAATGATGGACAGAAAAATGTGCAGCTGGAACGTTTGCTGAGCATGAACCTGGATCTGCCCGATGCTGAATACGAATTGCTGCAGTTGTCGGGCGCTTGGGGACGGGAACGCCATCCGTACTTCCGTCGATTGGTTCCGGGCATCCAAAGTGTCGAAAGTGCAAGAGGATCATCCAGCCACTACCAAAATCCGTTCATTGCTTTGAAAAGACCGGATGCCACTGAACAAACCGGAGAGGTCCTGGGATTCAGTTTCGTGTATTCCGGTAATTTCTTGGCGCAGGTGGAAGTGGATACCTACAATGTTGCGCGCGTCAGTATGGGAATCAATCCGTTCGGCTTTGACTGGTTGCTCGAACCAGGGGAAACTTTCCAGGCACCGGAAGTCGTGATGGTGCACAGCGGGAATGGTTTGAACGGCATGAGCCAAACTTTCCACAGCCTCTACCGCCAACGGTTGGCAAGAGGGACGTGGCGCGATAAGGAACGTCCGATTTTGATCAATAACTGGGAAGCGACCGGGATGGATTTCACGGAACAGCAATTGCTGGATTTTGCCGAAACAGCTTATCAAGACGGGGTGGAACTGTTCGTTCTGGATGATGGCTGGTTCGGTGGCCGACGTCATGAACAAGCTGGGCTGGGAGATTGGTTCGTCAACAGGGAACTGCTGCCGGAGGGGATTGACGGTTTGGCTGAAAAAATTGAAGCGATCGGCTTGCAGTTCGGGCTATGGTTCGAGCCGGAAATGGTGAACGCGGATAGTGATCTTTTCCGGGCCCATCCGGATTGGATCATCCATACACCTGGAAGACCGGTTTCCCACGGGCGCCACCAATATGTCCTTGATTTCACCCGCTCTGAAGTAGTCGATCATATTTACGCCATGATTTCCAAGATATTGCGCCAAGCCAAAATTTCTTATGTGAAATGGGATATGAACCGCTGCATCACTGAGGCTTATTCACCTAGCCTTCCTTCCGGGAGACAGGGTGAGGTGTTCCATCGTTACATGGTCGGCGTCTATGACCTGTATGAACGTCTGACATCCGAGTTTCCGGAAATTCTTTTTGAATTTTGCGCTTCCGGGGGAGGGCGCTTTGATCCTGGGATGATCTATTATTCTCCGCAAGGGTGGACCAGTGATGATACGGATGCAGTTGAGCGATTGAAAATCCAGTACGGCACTTCTTTTGTTTACCCCTTGAGTTCGATGGGAGCACATGTTTCCGCAGCTCCTAACGAACAGCTTCACCGTTACACACCATTGGAGACGCGCGGGAATGTTTCGGCATTCGGTTCATTCGGGTATGAATTGGATATGAACAAGCTGACGCAACAGGAAAGGGCAATCGTCAAGGAACAGATCACGTTCATCAAGAAGTATAGAAAAATCATCCATAGCGGCACTTTCTACCGTCTCATGAGCCCTTTTGACGGAAACTATTGTGCATGGATGGTTGTTTCCGAAGATAAACGGACGGTGCTGGTGGGCCAATATAAAGTTCTGAATGAGGTCAATGCGCCTTTCAGAAGGCTGCAATTGATCGGATTGGATCCTTCGACCGAGTACGTCGACATTGCCGATGGGAAGGGCTATTACGGGGATGAACTGATGCATATTGGCTTGGTGACAAGTGATGCTTCCTGCGGTCAGGTTCTCGATGGAAGAAAACCCTCTTGTGACTTCGATTCGAAAATTTATATATTCGAAGCAAAATAAAAACACGGTGCATCGTCAGAAACGATGCGCCGTTTTTTCGTTGTATTGCTCCCGCTTTTCGTATTCCGCCTTTCTGTAGGTGGTCGGTGTGACTGAGTACTTTCTTTTGAAAGCTTTGGAAAAGACCAGGGTATCGCGATAGCCGCTGTATTCTGCGATTTCATCGATCGAAAAATTCTTCAAACCTAAGAGTTCCGCAGCCCTTGTCAGACGATGATCCGTCAAATATTGCTGCAGCGTCACACCCATCTCCTGCTTGAAAATGCTGGAAAGATAGCTACGGTTCAAACACAATGCTTCCGCAAGGCTCTGAATGGTCATCGGTGTGGCATAATAGCTCCTGATGTAGGCGATCGCTTCCCGGATGTGCGGGTTCCTTAGCTGACCTCTGGTGATGGAGTGTTCCGTTGTCTGTTTAAACAAGGCCAAAAATTCATACAGTCGGGCCGAAAGCATCAATTCGGAAAAAAGAGAAACTTGATCCTCGGAAAAGGATTCTTCTATGATTTGGATGATGCGTTCCGTATTTTCGGTTTGGAAAACCGGATGGTGGCCCGAACACCCCAGTGCATCCAGGTAGAACCCGGCGAGATCACCCTCGAATCCGATCCAATAGTAGCTCCATGGGTCTTCTTTGTCGGCTTGATAAAAAGTTCTGGTATCCGGCGGAATAATGAAACCTTGGCCTGCCGTCACTTCATAGGACTCATTATCCAGCTGATAGCGGCCTTTGCCTTTCGTCACGATATGGATGATGTAATTGGGCCGGACTGCCGGCCCGAAACTGTAAAGCGACTCGCAGAGCGCTTTTCCGGAGAAAAGAATCTTGAGGTCTTTTTGATTGTTGAAAAAGTAAGATTTGAAATAAGAAGTTTCCATCATTACCTCCTAACATTTTGACTGCATTTTAGAACATTATAATCTATAGGATGCGTTTCCAGCAACCTATAATTAAATGGGTTAAGCGCGAACCGACAACGAGAGGGGTTATTACAATGAACGTACCATCTATAGAAAGAAAGAGCAACATACTGTTTCGGGGTGGCATCACGTTTCTCGGAGCAAGTCTCATCAGTTGTGGCATAGCTTGGATGCGTTTCAGCGGAATGGGTACAGATCCGTTTGTGACGATGAATATCGGCATCAGTGAATTTATTGGAATGGACTTCGGAACGATACAGATGCTGGCAAATATTGCGGTTCTGTTGGTGATGCTTCGGTTCCGGCCGAGGTTGATCCATTTAGGGACGGTATTGGGAATCTTCTTCGTTGGCTATTTTTCGGACTTTTTGTTGGGAATGTTGCAGAATCTGCCCGACACGCTGACGATGCGCATGCTGGGATTGCTCATCGGGCTCATCGCGTGTTGTTTCGGGGTGGCCGTCTACATGACTGCCGATATGGGCATTGCTCCTTATGACGCCTTGGGAATCATTCTGCTGGAAAAATTGCCTCTCCGATTAACTTACCGGGAAATCAGGATTATGACGGACCTCAGTTGTGTTGCAGTTGGCTTGATCTTGGGTGCCAAAATCGGTATCGGAACAATCATCACAGCCTTTTTCACCGGTCCCTTGATCAACTATTTCAAGAAGAAAGTGGAACCGTTTTTGACATTTGCGCAGTTTCAAAAAACAGCCAGTTAGCATATATTCAAAAAGAGAGGCTCCCATCATTTGGTGGGAGAGCCTCTCTTTTTGAACGATTGTTGCGCCTCAAACTATTCACAATAATCTGATTATCAAATTGAAATTTCTCTCTATACATTTCCATCTGAGGCTTGCCCATCATGAGCCAGCCATTTGCAATCTGTTATCTCCATATTTGTAAATGTTGCTTTAAACGATGAATTTTCTGGACTACAAGCATAGATACCAAATTGAATGGCGCCATTACCTTTCCACATATGGAATATCCGCATCTGACTATAATGAATTCCATCGATCGATGATTCTATACAATAATCATCCTCTCTCCGACTAAATCTATACCACATAGATTTAATCGATGCATCAATAACTGTCGTAGCCCAATCAGAATAGCCACTATTCGTAACAACACTTCCTAAATGTTGAAAATCTTCATTTTCATATTCAATAGAGCATTTAAACCAATTTTCGCTATCTAAATACATAACAACTCCACATTGGTCAAAACGATGATTGCTTTCAAATTCAGTTTTTACTATAAAGGAAAAGTATTTTTCATCCGTATTAATTTGCAAAACAGGCGCATTATCATTCCTAAAATTGTAATAGGTTCTTTGCCATAAGTCAGTATGAGGCTCTGTTACAATTTCTATTTTGTTTTCGGTAATACTATAGTTTTTAGGTTCCCTTATCCATTTTAAATCTTTACTATTAAATTCCGTATTTTTCCTCATCTATTAAACCTCCGTAACTGTTTATGCTGATATTATAACCTAAATCAATAATGGAAGGAGACATAAGTGTTCAGACACAAAGACAAAGAGGATAATGACAGTGAATAAAGCATTTCCGGAAACATGTCTATGGGGCGGTGCAACCGCCGCGAACCAATACGAGGGCGGTATGGATTTAGGATCAAAATAGCCGAATAGACGTTATCTCAACTTTCGCACACTAAAAAAGACCATATAGACTTGATACATCAACATTTCCAGCTATAATATTATACCGCTAAAGCACTTGGAAGCTGCTTTTCCGGTTGTGGGAATGCTCGTTTCAAGAAAGTTGGTAAATTATCGAAAACTCTATCCAGAAGGGACTCCACCATTTCTTCGGACAGGACAGGTTCTTCCGTCAGAGAAGCCTTCAGACAGTCAAATACCAATAGAATCGCCTCTGCAAAGCGAATGTCCTCCAGTTCATCACAACACAAGAAGAACAGCTGACCGATGGTCCTGGGATCTTGCTCTTCGCGTGTACGAAGGGCGAGCATGATGTAACGGGTGAAGACAATTGTCGTGTGGGCTACCATCGCATCGTAACTGCGGCACTGGAACTCTTTTCCTAGCGCCAGATGTGACTTTGCCACCTTGAAGAAACACTCGATATCCCAGCGTTTGCCATAGAGACGCACAATTTCTTCTTCAGGCAGATTGACATCCGTGGACAAGATTGCAAGCCAATTTTTGGAGCGATTTCGGTCACGCACGAAGACAATACGGGCCTGAATTTCTTTTTCATTATCGTCCAGTCCCAAGCTGACGACAACAGATGCGAGGATCTTGGCACGACCACGTTTTTTGCGCACAACTTGATACAACTGGGTCAGTGTATACTTTTGCCCTTCATACGTGTAGTAGACGCGGTGCATACGTTTCAGCATACAGACTACCTCGAGTGGATACTCCGAAACCACGCGCTTGATTACTTTTGGAAATGCGAACCAACTATCGAAAAGTAACGTTCGAGCGCAGAGTTGGAGCGGATTTATATCATCAAGCAAGTCGAACAGCGCTTCTGTTGACTTTTTGACGGCTTCCTTCCGACGCTTGTAACCCACGGTGCGCTTATCTATGGTCGGGTTGATTTCCTGGAAACGGTTCGATTGTTTTTCTGAGCTCAATAAAGAGAACGCAAGCGGCACGAAAGTGTTCCCATCCGACCAACCCAAAGTCAGCATGCGAAAGCCACGGACGAACTTCCCAGTGGTATGATCATGAACTAGCGCAAGCATCTCAACCGATTTACTGCGGGCACGGCTGTATAAGGAATCGTCCAAAATCAGGACGCGTTCGCGGTTTTCTGAGACAAGCGGGAGCAAGTTCTGGGTAATGACATTTTGACTCAGCAGCAACAGAAATTTGCGCCAATTATAGGTTGCGTTGTTGAGCAAGCGATAAACCGCATCCTTGGCAGGAGCCTCTGGCTCCCGTCCGGATTCCAATGTCCGATACAAATTTTTCTTTTGAAGGACCAATGAAAAGATGAACTGGACCAGCATTACTGGTGCAAGGCCTGATTCTTTCCGAATATTGGATTGATTCAGTAACGTTCCCAGTTTCTGATTGCGAAAAAATTGATGAACGGAAGAATTAAGTTCCTGATTGATTTGATTTTCTGGTAAAATAGTAGCCATAAGACATCCCTCTTTCGTATGTGTTGTGTGGTAACTACATTTTACCAAAGAGAGGTGTCTTTTTGTGTACATTTTTGATAGTTAAGTCTTTAGAACATCGTTATATCAAAGGATTAAACAGATTTTTTAACTGCGAAAGTTGAGACGTTATGTATTCGACAAACTCGGTCTGCAAAGGAGCCAGCTTGTCGAATGCTAGGCAGCATTCGACAATTTCGCCCAAAACTGGAATGAACTTGTCGAATGTTAGTCTGATATTCGGCAAGATCGACCCGAATCGGACCGATCAGAATGCCGGTGTTCTTTGTCTAACATTAAAATCCATATACCCGAAGTGGACACTCACTGATTTTGTTATACAATAAGGAAAACGACTATATAAAAACGGAATCTATAAAAGGTTCATTAGGCCATATGATTCCAGTAACACATATAATTAATGGAGAGTGCAGCTGATGAAAGTTGAGAATCTGGATACTTTTTTTGAAAACCGCCAAAAGATGGTTTCGTGGAAAGACATCAAGCATATCGCCTTGGATGACATGGAAGTCGTCGATGGGATAGAGATTTACCGTTTCCGCTTCAATATGGATCGCAAGCTTGATCAGGCAAATGATAGTCTAAATGTTTCGCAACAACCTTATGGATCGTTCGTGCCTTGGCATTTCCATGATTATATGGAAATCATGTATGTTTACAAAGGTTCTTGTAAAGTGTTGCTAATGGATGAAAGGATTTCTTTGAACGAAGGAAACCTCTTGATTATTGATAAGAGGACTTGTCATCGCGTGGAAGAAGTGAAAAAGGGCAATATCATTTTGAATTTGGTCATCAAAAAAAATTATTTGACCAAACATCTGTTGAATCGTCTGTCCAAGAACAGCCTGATTACACATTTTATGCTACAGTCAATTAAGAACAAGAAGTTTGAGAAGAGCTATCTGATGTTCCTGACCAAAAAGCAGGACGAACCGGTAAATCTGTTGGATCGGATTTTGTTGGAATATTATAATCTACGAGAGTTTTCTGAAGAAATCATCGATTCCTACATGGCATTGTTCTTCATCGAATTGATCCGAGGGCATTTTATCGAAAAAGTCACGAAACCTGAGAACAAAGCAGCAGACAAATATACGACCATCGATTTCATTCAGTACATAGAACGAAATTACCAGCACGACAGCCTGAACAATATGGCGGCGCATTTCAATTACCATCCGAATTACCTTTCCAACCGCTTGAAGAATGAAACCGGCAAGAGCTATATGGAATTGGTTCAGCTCCAAAAGATGGCCGTTGCCACCGTGTTCCTTTCGAGCACCAACTTATCGGTTGAAGAGATTGTTGCGGAAATAGGATATTCTTCCGTTTCGTTCTTTTACAAGAAGTTTAAGAACTTTCATGGCGAGACTCCACAGAAATTTCGAACGAATCTTTGAAAAGAGGAATTTCCTCTTTTTTTTTATGATTATTTTTAGTGAAAGCGCTTGTTATCATAAAGCTATCAAAAGACAGGAGGAATTATAATTATGAAACATTTTATCAATTTTATGGAAAACAGATTTATTCCAGTGGCTACAAAAATTTCCAATAATAAGGTCGTCCGGGCAGTTAGTGGCGGAAGCATGACCTTGATGTCGATCATCATCGTAGGTGCCATATTTTCTTTATTGAACACTATCAACATTCCTGTTTATCAGGAATTTCTGGCTGCTACAGGACTGTCAGCTCTCTTCGCCTTTGTACCAGGAGTGACGATCAACGCCATCGGACTTTACATGGTATTCTTTGTTGCATACCAAGGCTCTCTTATCTATGGTAAAAAGGATGGTGCTGTGAATACAGCTATATTAGCGCTTGTCAGTTTTTTGATACTAATTCCATTAACAGAAATTATGGAAGAGGGTGCATTCCAGCCAATCATTTATTTGAACACATCCTATATTGGTTCGAGAGGTGCTTTCACTGCAATCATCACTGGTCTGTTGGTGGCAAAAATCTATCAACTTGTAATCGATAAAAATTGGACGATCAAGATGGGTGAAGACGTGCCGCCGCAAGTTGCAAAAGCGTTTTTGGATATCATCCCTGCCTTCATTATCTTGAGTTTATTCGCTTTGGTGCGCTGGGGCTTCTCTTTCACCAGCTTTGGCTCTGCAACTGATTTCGTCTACTCTATTCTGCAGACACCATTACAGACTTTAACCAGTTCTGTACCGGCCTTCGTCATTTTAATTTTGGTCGCACAACTACTGTGGTTCTTCGGGATTCACGGTTCTTATACAATATTGCCAATCCTGATGCCGATTTGGATGGGATATATCCAAGACAACATTGCAGCTTACCAAGCAGGATTGCCGATTCCACATATCTTCAACATCGCTCTTTATGATTTAACCACGATTGGTGGAGCTGGTTCGACTCTGGGTTTTGTGATTGTCATGGCTCTTTTCGCGAAAAGCCAGCAGTACAAGAAGTTCTCAAAGTTGGTGTTATTGCCAGGCTTATTCAATATCAATGAACCGTTGATCTTCGGTATGCCGATCATTTTAAACCCTTTGGTCTTCGTACCTTTCGTTTTCACACCTATCATCATTCTTCTTTTAGGATATGCTGCGATTGTTATCGGCATAATGCCTGCGCCGACTGGCATGTTTATTCCGGCAAGCACGCCGATCGTTTTCTCTGGTTTGATGCAGGGCGGGTGGAAAATCGCAGTATTCCAAGTGTTTGCCGTTGCACTATCAGCAGGAATCTATTATCCATTCTTCAAATTGATGGATAAGCAAGCTTTGGCAAATGAACGTTCAGCAAGCGCGGACAGTATAGAAAATCAGGAAGTTTTCAGTATGAGTAATACAGAAAGCCAGGAAGCTTGATGATGAAAAATTCAGACTTGAAGAATTTTATGTTTGGCGTTTCCAGCTCGGCTTTCCAAATCGAAGGCGCTGCCCAAACAGGCGGCAAAGGACCTTCGACCGTAGATACCCGTTTTGTCAGACCGGGCATTGCCGACACAAGTGTCGCAAGTGATTTCTACCACCATTGGGAAGCGGACATCGAACTGCTGAGAGAATTAGGGGTAAAAGCCTACCGTTTCTCAATTTCCTGGACGAGGATATTCCCGGATGGCGAAGGCGAATTGAACCAGGAAGGTTTGGATTTCTATACAAAAATCATTGATCGCTTGCTCGAATACAAGATTGAGCCGGTCGTCACAATCTATCATTTCGACTTGCCACAAAAATTAGTGGACCAATATGGCGGATGGCTGGGAAGGGAGACGATTTACGCCTACGAACAATATGCCAAAACCTTATTTGAAGCATTCGGTGACAAAGTCAAGTATTGGATCAGCATTAATGAGCCTTTGATGGTGATGTTTTCGAAAGATTTCAATGGTATCCGCGACCATGAGGGAAAAGCTTATGAACGGGCCAACTATCAGATTATGTACCATATGGCGCTTGCCGAAAAATTGGCCTTCAAATGGTGCCATGAACTGGTTTCGGACGGGATGATTGGTCCGGCTTCGGCTTTCCAAAATATTTACCCGGCTTCTGCAGCCCCGGCTGATGTCGAGGCCGCGATGGCAGCGGAGGAAATATTGAGTTTCACTCTTTTGGATCTCTCGGTCCGCGGAAGCATCCCGGCTCGCATTGCGCACACACTCAAAAAACAAGCACTTTATCCCGAAACGCGTGAGGAAGATGTGCAGTTGCTGCAGTCGGAGAGTGCGGACTGGATTTGCTTCAACTATTATGCAAGTCTTTGCGCCGAGGCCTACTCGGGTAAGGATGACAGCAACATGCCGCAGTTCTTCCGATCCCAACAGTACCGGATTGTACCGAATCCGGTAGGCGCTAAATCAGAGTGGATGATCTTCGGAACGGATCCTACCGGGTTGAGGCTCTCCATCTACAAATTGTGGCAACGTTACAACCTGCCCCTGATGATTACGGAGAACGGTTATGCTAACAGCGATACACTGGAGGAAGATGGGCACATCCATGACGAAACCAGGATCGGCTACCTGAAGGAGCATCTTGACGAATGCTTCCAGGCAGTGGAAGAAGGCATCCCGCTATTGGGTTACTCGCCTTGGTCCTTCCTCGATTCCCTGAGCGGAAGGGAAGGGTTTGTGAAACGTTATGGTTTGGTTTACGTCGACCGAACAGACGAGGACCTGAAAGACCTGAAACGCTACAAGAAAGACAGTTTCTATTGGTATCAGAAATTGATCAGTGATTGCAATAAAAAATAAACACAAAAAGACCGAGATGATTTCCATTTGGAAGCTTCCCGGTCTTTTTGGTGTAAGATTGGAGGGAGCACATCACAAGTATTCCTAAATAATCAGATGCTGATTTGTTATAATATTTCATCAAAAAGTGTTATTATTTTAACAAGGAGTGTGATGGAACATGGGTGAGAATTTTGAGTTGATAATGACTCTGGTGAGTATCGGAATCATCAGTGTATTTGGATATCTGATCATAAATATGGTTTTGAATCTGACTGCCGTTGAGGTTACCGAAAAAGCTACATTGATTGGGAAAGATACGGAGAACGCGAGCCACATGAACGGTGATTCTATGGTTACGACAACAACCTACGTGTTGACATTCGAAATAGACGGCGGCGAACGCATCACTTTCCGTGTTGGCAGAGGGGTATACCGCAAGTATGTCATCGGTGATTATGGGCGGCTGACGTACAAAAGAAAATGGTTCAGACAATTCGAACGGATTTGAGAGGACTGCATAGAGGGATTCCAGTTCCGACGAAAGCAGATTTCGCCGAAGAACAGCAAAGTTAAAGCGTCTTAACGCCTGCAAAGACCGCTTAACCGGAGGAAGGGGGTATCCGGAATTCCACCTCCGACCAAGACTAATCTCACGGGAGTACGGAGCAACTCTGCGGCCGGTCATGAACAAAAACACAAGCATCCCGGCTAAACTGTTGCCGGAATACTTGTGTTTTTTAGTTTAGAGCTATGAAAAGAATGCCAATCCCATTCTGCCGATCAGCAGGACCATTTCGATGACGACTACCAGACTGCCGATTTTGAACAACCAGTCGTTCACGATGCCGTTCGCGCTGCACAAGCCGAGGCGGATGCCGCCGGGCAGCGGATAGAATAGCTTCACGCGTTTGTGGTTCAGCATGTCGATCGCAATATGGGATGCCATCGCAACCGCAAAATAAGGGACCAACAGCGAAGACAGAATATAGACAGCCATGCTCAGCAAGGTCAGTCCAAGGAAGGAATGAAGAAACGACCGATGCGGCTGTTCCTTTCCGAAGATGCAGATACCCAAGAAAATGACGGTCCCGAAAAAAATCCGAGAGTAGGAGCTATCGTTCAAGATGGCTGAGAAAATCCCGAGTGACCATCTGGACTCCGCGAATGCCAACAGGACCGATACCGCCAGTATCAAACCAAGTATCCAGTCCAGTGTCTGATGGGATTCCGAGGTGCTGACATCGATGTCGCTGATGACGGACCCGACGATCGCGACGCCGATACAGATAAATAGTTCTTTCAGCGTGGAAGGTTGCGTAACCAGCAAGCTGGCGGCAGTCCCTACCGCTAGGTGTGTTTTTCCAGTCATGTTGAATCCTTTCAAAAACAAAATAAGCGAGAACGTTTGTTCCTGCCGTTCTAATCATATCTGATTCAGCGTAAAAAAGAAATAAAAACCGTACATAGTCCAATGACTGGATTTTCTGCATGGGTTCATTCGATTTTGTCTATCAAATGTGTTCGAATTTGCATGTTATCCAAACGCCCCGGAAGATGGTACTCTTTCCTTACCAAATTTTAATCTAAAAGGGGGAAGCAGATATGCCAAATCAACTATACAAAGTCACATCGACCAGTTTGCACGAAAATTTCCAGGTGATCAACAAAGCCAGAGGCAAGTCCATCGTGTTGGATGAGCCGGAAGCATTCGGAGGTACTGACATCGGATTGAGCCCGGTGGAGGCATTGCTTGCCGGATTAGGCAGCTGTAAAGCCATCGCCGGAAGAATGTTTGCCGAAAAGCTCGGCATCAAACTTCATGAACTGGAAATTGAAGTGAGCGGAAACCTGAACACGGACGGATTTTTGGGTGATGAGAACGTCAAAATCGGTTTCACTGACATTCACGCGACATACCGCGTCAAAGCTGATAACACCGAAGAGGAGATCCATCATTTCGTAGAGTTTGTTGAATCACATTGCCCAGTTGGCGATACCTTGATCAATCCTGCCAGCATCAGTTTTGATACCACCATCATTTGATTCACTAAAAAAATAAAAAGCCCAAGTCGCAATAGATAGACTTGGGCTTTTTATTTTGAACGAATAGGCTGCGTGGGGTTCTTTACCACCGGCGAGGCAAGGCTCCAGCGGTGGTAAGACATGAAATAAGTATGCAACTCCGGCGAATGATGGCTGAGGGGAGCTGGCCAATTGATCACAGCCTTCACCTACGCTAAGGATACTCGTCGCCGGAGCTGGCGAAATCAATCAGACAAATCATCCGAAAATCAACGGTCGACTTGTCTCTGAGCCTCTTCCTGCACCAACCTTAAGAAATAGTCCGAGGCTTTTGAAAACACTTGATATTTCTTCCATACAAAATGAAGCCCGACCTCAAGCCGCGGTTCCAACGGACGGAAGCACAAATCGCTGCTCTCACCGGTATGGATGATGCCATCCAAGCACAGCGCATAATGACTGTTTTCCTCCACGAGCAAGGAGGCATTATAGAGAAGGTTATAGGATGTGACGATATTCAGGCTGCGTTCATTGCCACCGAGCCAGCCGGCGATTTCATTTTTGACCAGAAGCTGGTTCGAACAGATGACCGGCTTATCCCTCAGATCCTTCGGTGTGATGCTTTCCAAAACAGCCATTGGACTCTCTTTCCTCATCAGGACACCCCAGATATCTTTTGTCGGCAGTTTGATGAAATCATATTTGGACATGTTCGTTGGCTCCACAAGAACCCCAAAATCCAGTAAACCTTTATCCAAACGGTCCGTGACATCCTCGGCATTACCACTGAACAGATGAAATTTGAGAAGCGGGTGCTCCGATTGGGCTTTGCTGATTGCGCGCGTAATGATCCGCATGCCTTTGGTTTCGCCACCGCCGATATAAATGTCGCCACTGAATTCAGTAGTGTCCGTATTCATTTCCGACTCGGTTTTCTCCACAAGCTGGATGATTTCCTCAGCCCGTTTTCTCAGCAACATGCCGTCATCCGTCAAAGTGATTTTCCGGTTACCCCTGATGAAAAGCTGCTTACCGAGTTCCTCTTCCAGTTCCTTCATTTGTCTGGAAAGGGTCGGTTGCGTAATATGCAAAAATTCTGCCGCTCCTGAAATGCTCTGTTCCCTTGCGATTGTCAAAAAATACTGCAACACTCTTATTTCCATGTCTTCCACTCCTTCAGTACCATTTTAACGCTCCTTGCTATGCCTTTCAAGTATGTCAAGGTATCTGATATAGGTATTTGATGTTGTTGTAGGTTAGAGGTATTCTATTTTCAAGAGGAGTGGGGTGAATGGACATAACTGAAGAAATGCTGATCACAAATCTGAAGGATGCCGGTTGCACGAAGGAAACCATCGCTGCTTTCCTTTACTATCGGAAAAAGAACGAGCAACTAAAACAGATAGAGATACTGAAAAAACATAGGCATGGCTTGTTGGATAAGATCCATGAGGACCAGAAGGCAATCGATTGTCTGGACTACTTGCTCTACAAACTAAAATAAACATACAAATCAGGGGGAAAAGAACATGATTGGATCAATCGCAGGCGTATTAACGACATTGGCATTTTTGCCGCAGGTGATCAAAGTTTTACAGACAAAGGACACAAAGGCCATTTCGCTGGGCATGTATCTTATGTCAGTGATAGGTATCTTTTTATGGATGGTGCACGGATACAGGATTGGTGATATGGCGCTTTTCATCGCAAATGTCGTCACTTTCTGTTTGGCCTTGATCATTTTGATCTCAAAATTGAAGTATAAATAACAAAAGAATCTGTGCACGCTCAGCGTCATTAACTTAAGGGTATTTAAAAATAAGAGACAGTGGAAACGGGAGATAAATTCACTCGTATCCACTGTCTCTTTCAGTTCTGACAAGCAAAAAATTCTCAAGAAAGCAAACTACTCAACAAAATGGGCCGAAATTGCCGAATAGGTGAGGAACATTCGGCAAATTGCTTTCACTTCGGGACGAGATTGTCGAATGTCGAGAAACATTCGGCAAATTGCTTCTAAATCGCACTGCAATTGTCGAATACGCAAGTAACATGCGACAATCTTGGTCCCGCATTTTTACAGTTGTCACGTTGATTAAGATACTGACATAAACTTCACGCTAATCCTTTTTTTGTTTTGCAGAAAAGTCGATTATAATGGATGAGAAAGGTGGTGCCATCATGTTGGAAGAATTGGCGTTTGAAATAGCGAAAGCAGCGCATGCCGGACAGACGGATAAAGCCGGACTGGATTATATCCTGCATCCTTTGCAAGTGGCTGCGGAGGTGACGACGGATGAAGAGAAGGCTGTCGCGTTGCTGCATGATATCATCGAGGACACGGACGTGACGGCAAGTGAGTTGCTGGCGAAGGGTTTGCCGGACAATGTTGTAGAAGCTGTTGAAGCATTGACCAAAAAGCATAACCAAAACTATGCCGCATATATGGCTGGTGTTAAAAAGAACCGGTTGGCCACTGCCGTGAAGCTGGCGGATCTGAAGCACAATTCGGATTTGAGCCGTCTGGAGAAGATCACCCAAAAAGACAGGGAGCGGGCAGAGAAATACCGCAAGGCGATTGAATATTTATCGAAGTAAATTGCTGGTATTACATTTTTTTCGATTTCCTGAACCGCAAATGCCAGGTCAATCCGATCAGGTGGGCCAAGTATACGATTATCAGTACAATGCGCAACAACGCGCTGTCGGTCAGTGCAAAAGGGATCGCAAAGACAAAGAGCATCATCACGAACATCCGGACCATTCCTGGGTTCGTGATGTTTTTCTTCACTAATGGCTCCTCGATGTATTGCTTGTATTTTTCCGATTCGACGAATTGCTTATGCAAACGGTCCGAACTGTGGACCCAGAAGAAGCCGGTCAGCAGATAGAAGACAGTTGTAGGCAGGAACGGCAAGAACATCCCGACAGTCCCGAGACCGAACGTCAAGAAACCCATGCCGATGTATAGGTATTTTTTCAAATGGATAGTCTCCTTCAAGTCTGGCAAAAACCAGATGATTTTTGTTGCTTATAGTTAACAATATCCTCGTAATGAAGATTGTTTGTGATATGCTATTCAGATAGTATAGTACATTTGGCTGAGCGTGTGTATTAGGGAATTCCTGATTCATCACCGAGAAGCAGCTATTATTAAAAATACATCTCATGTAATTTTGGGTGTACTGTTTGCCGTTTTTGGAATCAGCCTGTTTATGCCTTGGACTCTGCTCCCCAATTATGAAACATTCTGCTATTATTCCCATCATGCAAGCGTTTGTATATTTTGACAAACTTTTTCTTTCGTGCTATTATTACTTCGAAATCGAAATATTAAAGGGAGGTGGTGTTACGATGTCTGCAACAGATCGCGATACTTTGAAGGCCCTTACTGTGTTATTTAAATCATCCCAACATGTACAGGACAAACTGAAGAAAGATATGATGAAGCAAGGTTTGAATTTTTCCGAATTTGCCGTGATGGAATTGTTGTATCATAAAGGAGAGCAACCGATCCAAAATATCGGAAAGAAAGTCTTGCTAGCCAGCAGCAGTTTGACGTACGTTGTCGATAAATTAGAGAGCAAAGGGCTAGTGCAACGCATCCCATGTGCAACTGACCGCCGTGTTATTTTTACAGCCATTACCGAAGAAGGACGCAAATTGATGGACCGCATTTTCCCATTGCATGCTGCGTATATCGCAGATATATTTTCTGTCCTTTCAGATAAAGAAGTAGAAACGTTCATTGACTTGGCCAAACGAGTAGGGCTCCATGCCGAAAACTTGGAGCACTGATCAGAATCCAGCGTCAAAATATCAGGGACTGCCGCAGCATTGCGCTGGGAAGTCCCTTTTTTTGCGCTTTTTTATGCAGGAACCATCACTTTTTCCGGATGCAATCCCTATACATATGGTAAAATAGGCATTATCAGACAAAAAGGAAAGATGACAGTGAAAAATAAGAAAATAACCAAAACAAATGCGATGCGCATGTTGGATAAACAGAAGTGCTCCTATACAGTCCACGAATACGCTTGGTCGGAGGACCACCTCGATGCGCTGTCCATTCTTGAAAAAATGAGTCAGGATGCCGGCGCGGTCTACAAAACCATTGTAGCGGTCGGCGATAAGACAGGTGTTGTCGTTGGGGTCATCCCGGCGCAGAACGAACTGGACCTGAAGGCTTTTGCGAAAGTCAGCGGCAATAAACGGATCGAAATGCTGCCTTTGAAGGATCTGGAAGCAACCACCGGGTATATCCGAGGCGGCTGTTCGCCGATCGGGATGAAAAAGGCTTTTCCTACCTATTTGTCGCATCATATCCTTGATGAAAAGAGCGTGCTCGTATCCGGGGGAAAACGCGGTACGCAGATTGAGCTCAGTCCTGCCGACCTGATGATAGCAGCGCACGCCAAAGTTGAAGAGATTACTAAAGAGAAAGATGAATGAAGCACGTTCCTCTTTGTCAACGGAAAAGGAGAACGTATCATGAAGAATTTGCACATCTACCATATCAATGATCTGCATTCGCATTTTGAAAATTGGCCGAAGATCCGACGCTTTTTGTTGGAAAAGAAAGCTTTCCATGAAATGAACGGAGAAGAAGTCCTGCTTTTCGACATAGGTGATGCCTGCGACAGGGTGCACCCTTTAACGGAGGCCACCAACGGCAAAGCAAACATCGAATTGCTGAACCAGGTTCCCTTCGACGCCGTGACAATCGGCAACAATGAAGGGATCGGTAACGACAAACGCCAGTTGGACGAATTGTACGATGATGCCGCGTTCCCTGTTGTATTGGCAAATCTCTACGATCCGGAAACGGATGCTCTGCCAACTTGGGCGCAACCATATCTGATCAAGACTTTGTCCAGCGGTCTGAAGGTTGGGATCATCGGCTTGACGGCACCTCTTTATCTCAGCTATGTTCCGAACGGTTGGGACCCGAAGGAATCGGATGAAGTGCTGCCGAAAATATTGTTGAAAGTAGCGCCGTCCGTTGATTTGATCATCCTACTTTCGCACGTCGGCATCATCGAGGATATCCATATCGGCGAAATGTACCGCTCCATTCCGATTATCATTGGAGCGCATACGCATCATGTACTTCCGGAAGGCAAGCATGTGGATGAGTCTCTATTGTTGGGCGCGGGTAAGTTCGGGAAATACATCGGGCATGTCACGGTCAGTTATGATTCCGACAGGATTTTGGATCGAAAAGCCGAGTTGATTGAAGCAACTACTCTTCCGGAAGAAACTGGCGATCGTGCGGAAGTCGAGGAACTGCAAGAACGCGGAGAGAATCTCCTGTCTGCGATTCCGATTGCGGATAATCCAGTTAAATTGAAAGCAGATGAAGGTCATATCAATGATTTATTACTTTTGGGTTTGGACGCGGTGACTGAATATGCCGGTACGCCATTTGCTATCCTGAACTCAGGACTGTTCTTGGAGGATCTACCGGAAGGGATCATCACCAAAAACCATCTGCATCAAATCCTTCCGCATCCGATGCGCTTACTGGAATGCACGCTGACAGGACGGGATTTTAAAGCTATGATCGAGGAAATGGAATCGCAACGTGAAGAACTGATGACGAAGGAAATAACCGGCATGGGTTTCCGGGGAAGAATTTTCGGAGAGCTCTGCTACCGGGGTTTCGAAGTTGATCCGCTCACCAACCACGTGATAGTGGGAGGTAAGCAGATTTTCGATGAAGAAGACATCACCTTTGTGACGGTGGACCATTTCCGTTACATCAGCTATTTCCCGACAATTGAAAACGAAGGCCGCAGCCGACTGCTGTTCCCGTATTTCCTAAGGGATGTGTTCGGTCTGCATTTGGAAAATAAATTTCCCATAATGAGAGAAATGTGAGGTGCTATCGTGGATAAAAAAGAAATAGTTGATGAGGCATTGAAAACGCAAGTGGACTCCTTGCTGGAAACTATTGCTGATGATACTGGGTCGGAAAAGAACGACCACAAAGAAGAAATTGTTAAGTTATTGGACGATAACCGTCTGTTGGTGGGTACCCAAGAATACGAATTGAGCATTGATCACCGTGAAGGCTTTGATCCTGAAGCGTTAGCCGGAAGATATACCTCCATTTTGAGTAAGTACGATTATATCGTTGGGGATTGGGGCTATGATCAGTTGCGTCTGAAGGGCTTTTACAGAAACAACAACAGTAAAGTTGCTCAAGATAAGAAAATCAGCTTTTTGGAGGATTATCTCTATGAGTACTGCAATTTTGGTTGTGCCTATTTCGTGATTGAAAAAACACGCGCGGACAAAGAAAAAATCACAAAAACCAAGCGCAATCGTAAACGGAAAAATCGTGAAGCAAACAGGGAAGAACTGCCGGCCGATACAACTGCTCAAGCGGCTGCCAAGCCAAACCATGCTCCGGCCCAAACGAACAAAAATAAGGAAATAAAAAATGCCGAAAGACCGAAAACTCAACCGAAGAAAAAAGGATTTGTTATCAAAGATGTGAACGACAAGGATCCACAACCAAAGGATAAACCAAAGGCTACGACAACCAAATCTGCTAAAGGACAGAAGAAAACTTTCCAAATCAAAAAGATTGAGCAATGATCAGGAGGAGAATATCATCAAAAAGTATAAAGGTTATTTAATCGATCTGGACGGAACCGTCTATAAAGGTGCTGAGCGTATCCCGACAGCGGAAATCTTCGTCAAAGAACTTCAGGATAAAAATATTCCGTTCCTGTTCGTCACAAATAATGCAACCAAGACAGCCGCGGAGGTAAAAGAGAACCTTTTGAAAAACTTCCAGATTGATGTGACGGAAGACCACATCTATACGAGTGCAATGGCGGCATTGGATCACTTGAGTGAATGGAACATCGGTAAAAAGGTTCTTGTCATCGGTGAAGCATCATTGAAGCAAGAAGTGCAGTCAGCTGGGTTTGAAATGGTGGATGAGCATCCGGATTTTGTCCTGCAGGCGTTGGATCGGGGGGTTACCTACCAACAATTGGAGGCTGCTTGTTTGGCGATCCAACAAGGGGCTAAGTTTGTTGCGACGAATCCTGATACCAATTTGCCGACAGAACGAGGTTTTATTCCAGGTGCAGGTGCGTTGACGGCCTTTCTGAAGGCTTGCACCCAGAAAGAACCACTTATCATCGGAAAGCCCTATCCAACCATCATGGCAGGAGCCATCAAACGGATGAAGTTGGAGAAAGATGAAGTCATAATGGTCGGGGATAACTATAATACAGACATTCTGGCTGGCGTCCATTATGGTGTCGACACATTGATGGTCCTGACCGGATTCTCGCAACGGGTGGACATTGAAGGCAAGGATGAGCAACCGACCTACATCGTGAATGATCTGTCCGAGTGGGAAGTGTAGCGATGGGGCAAAAACTGAAATATTTTTTTGGCTATGTAGCCATGTTTTTACTGGTATTGAGTGCGAGTATTGCTTTTACGATAAACTTTACACCGCTTTACAGCTTTGATATTGATTACTTGAACATAGAGCAAATGACTGGATTGTCGAAAGACATCATTTTGGATAATTATCGGATCTTGATGCAGTATCTGAATTTGCCCTGGATCACGGAGTTGAAGATGCCCGATTTTCCGGCATCCGAAAGTGGATTATTCCATTTTTATGAGGTTAAACAGCTGTTTTTGCTGGATTACGCCATACTGGGTGTGTCGGCTGTTGCGACCGGCTTATTTTTGCGGATGGTGAAAAAAGAGCAGGGATACTGGCGCATGATGACTCCGTTAAGGGTGATGATCGCAGCTCCACTGGTGGCTTTGGCAATTATTTTCATGAACTTTGATCGTTTGTTTGTGGCTTTTCACGGCGTCTTCTTCAATAATGATGCCTGGATATTTGATGCGCGGACAGACCCGATCATACTTGCGTTGCCGCAAGACTTCTTCATGCACTGCTTTGTGCTGGTCTTCGTGCTGCTTGAACTGGTGCTTGTGCTAGTGTACTTCTGGGTACGCAGAAAAGTGAAAACAACATAAAACAAACGAGCTTGAACTGCTATCTACTATGATGGCAATTCAGGCTCGTTATTGTTTTGGATAGTGCTCGATTTCTCCCCGGGATTTGTCACACTCTCTAAAACGTGTTCTGATTCGCAGGGGATTCCGCCTAAGCTGCTATTACGTCACGGCCAAAAAGCGGCCGTTCTCGTAATAGCTTCTTAGTGCTCATCCCCTCCCGCGAATCATCACACTCTATTTCATTATGTCGCTTTTGTTTGGGTTGTCGTGGGCGATGCGGCTGGCGGCTGCGGCGGCGATGGCGCCGACGATGTCATCAAGGAAAGTGTGGCACTCTGAATCGGATTTGTCGTTCAGTTTCTGCAGGATGCCGGGTTTTACTTTGTCGATGTATCCGTAGTTCGTAAAGCCGATGGACCCGTATACGTTGACGATGGAAAGGGCAAGGATCTCATCGATGCCGTAGAGCCCTTCGTCGTTCAGGATAATATCCGCCAATGGCTGTGAGAGTTCCCCCGATTCGGCGAGTTTATCTATTTCGATACCCGTGATGATCGCGTTCTGAACTTCCCGTTTCAGGAACACGGCCTTAACGTTCTCGATGCATTCATCCATAGTCAAGTTTTCTACATACGACTTTTGGAGATGCAAAACGAGGTCTGCAATATCTTCGACGCTCACACCTCGTTCCTCCATTAAAACTACCGCTCGTGCATGCAACTCGCTGCCTGATTTTACCATATAAATTCCTCCTGAATTCGTATTTGATACTTTTATTATAGAGGAATGACAAGTGAAAACAAAAGAAGAGGCATTTTTGATTCATTATTTGCACTACACTGGTGGACTTGGAAGAGAGGCTGCCTGAGGAAGTAAAAAAAAGGTGCTCTCATTTTATTTTGAGGCTGCTTTATTTAGTTGTATTCGTTCGCATACTGCGACATAAGCTGTATGGAAGCACCTTGGATTGGGTCGGTTATACGTGTGATGAACGGAACATGAATAAAGGCCAAGTATTCACCTTTTCGGATGCTGGGGTGCGAAAAAAGATGGATATCGGCCGATTATCCATGCCTACAAGCAAAAAGAGGATCATCTCTGAAAGAGACAGTCCTCCATAAAATCTAGAATAAACTGGTACTGTGCATCGGTTGCACGCGGGTGTCCGGATTGATGTAGGCCATCGCATTGTTGACGGCTATTGGGGCTTCTCCGAATCCAGTGGCGATCAGTTTTACTTTTCCGGAATAGGTACCGATGTCTCCGATAGCATAAACGCCTGGGATGGTGGTTTCCATCTTCGAGTTCACGACAACTGCATTTCCTTGAACCTCGAATCCCCATTTCTTCATGCCGCCGATAGAAGACGAAAAGCCATAATTGATCAAAAAGTCATCGATGTCTAATTCCAACGTATTATCCTTCCGGGCTTCCTGAAGGGTTACGCTCGTCAAGAACGCATCGTTTCCGTTGACACTGATAGGAACGAAAGGTGTCATGATCTCAACGGACGATTCTTGCAGTAGATGAACGCTGTGTTCTTGGGCGCGGAATTGCGGCCGACGATGGATCAGATAGACTTTTTTAGCGATAGGTTCCAAAGTTAAGGCCCAATCCACTGCCGAATCCCCACCGCCGCAGATGGCAACCGTCTTGTCGCGGAAACTTTCGATGTTGTTCACGAAATAGTGCAGATTAGTATTTTCGTACTTGTCAGCATGTTCTATTTCCAATTTTCTCGGCCGGAAAGCGCCATTGCCGGCGGATATGATCACTGCTTTCGAATAGTGGCGATTTTTGGTCGTTTGAATTTCGAAGATACCATCTGCGTTTTTTTCGAGTTCAAACGCTTCTTCACCGAAAACCAACTTTGTGTCAAAGCGGTCCATCTGTTCTTTCAGGTTCGTTACGAGGTCGCCGCCGGAAATAGCGGGATAGCCTGCGATATCGTATATATTTTTTTCAGCATAGAGCATGCCGGGTTGGCCGCCGAGCTGGGGTAGGGCTTCTATGATTTTGACTTTGGCTTGCCGCAGGCCGGCATAGAATGCCGTGAACATGCCGACAGGGCCGCCGCCGATAATGGTAATGTCGTATATTTCTTTATCTGTCAATTTTCTTCCTCCGTTATTTATGTTCCAGGCGAAATGTCGCCCGGAGCGGTATCAGATTTGTTCGTAGAACATTCTGACGATGAATGTCACAAAAATACCCGTCAGCAGTCCGACAAAAACTTCCGAAGGTTTGTGCCCAAGGTATTTTTTTACGGCCATTTCTTCAGGGTAGATTTTCTCCTCCGCTTCCTCAGCGATTAATTCCTGTTCGTTTTTCGGGAACTTGAGTGACAAGCGGGTCAACTCTTTGATGGCATCTATGAGGACGATCCCTTGTTCGCCGCTCTGGCGACGGACTCCCATCGAGTCGAACATGACGATGACGCCAAAAGTTGTAGCGATGGCTACATAACCGGAGCCGATGCCGTATTGCAGAATAAGCGCCGTTATCAGCGAACTGACGGCCGCCGAGTGGGAACTGGGCATTCCCCCTGTAGTCGTAACAATCGACAAAGAAGTTTTCTTGTCTTTTGAAAAGATTGCAATCGGATATTTTAAAGCTTGGGTGAACATGATAGCTGCCAGGGAACAAATTAGGGGAAAATTCTCGAAAATCATCATTATTTTTCATCCTTCACTTAAATATCTACTTTCCATTTATGATAACATGAATCGATAGATACAACCTAATGAAAAAGAAAAAACGGATTGAATTTTCATTTTTGGAGAATCAGAGGACTAATCTTTTGCATCTTGTGGTAAAATGTAAAAAAAGGAGGATGAATAATGAGTTTATTTCCACAATTACAACCAACAGAAAACGATAAGAAAGTCATTATGAAAACAAATAAAGGGGATATCACTATCCGTTTATTCCCTGACATGGCGCCGAAAACAGTCGAGAACTTTTTAGGTTTGGCTGAAAGCGGCTATTATGACGGCATCATTTTCCACCGTGTCATTGACAACTTCATGATCCAAGGTGGCGATCCTACAGGAACTGGCATGGGCGGATCAAGCATTTGGGGAGATTCTTTTGAAGATGAATTCTCAATGAATCTGTTCAACCTCAATGGTGCATTGTCGATGGCTAATGCTGGTCCGAACACAAACGGAAGCCAATTTTTCATCGTAACTGCAAAAGAAGTGCCGATGACAATGTTAGCCCAATTGGAAGCGGGTGGCTGGCCTAAAGAAATCGTTGAAGCGTATGCTGCAAACGGTGGAACGCCTTGGTTGGATCAAAAACATACCGTATTCGGACAAGTGGAAGCGGGCATGGACACGGTCTACGCTATCGAAGGCGTGAAAAAAGGCGCTCAAGACAAACCTGTCGAAGACGTTGTCATCGAGAGCATTACGATTCTATAATAGTAGGGGCTGAAAGAGTGCCCCTTTTTCTACTTGAATGAGATTATCCTATTTCCGTCACTCCTGACATTGCTGGAGTGTTTTCAGAGTAGGGATCACAAAGCCGCCTAAGAGTTGCTTCTGATTAAAGTTGCATCAGAAATTCTATCCTTTCATTTAGGCACGTGGTATAATTATTCGGTACTGTGAGGGGAATTATGGATGAAAATGGAATATAAAATCGGAGACATAATTGAAGGCAATGTAACAGGTATCCAATCATATGGTGTCTTTATTTCATTGGACAAGAATACGCAAGGCCTGATCCACATATCCGAGTGTAGGCATGGATATGTGACCAACCTGGACGAATTCATTCAGATCGATGATAAAGTAGAAGCCAAAATTATAGACATTGATGAGTACACAGGGAAAATCAGCCTGTCTCTCAGGGCTATGGAAAAGTTGGCCACACCGTGTTATCCGGCAAAAAGAAAGAAAAGAAAAAGAAGATACTTACCGCAAATCGGTTTTGAGACATTGAAAGAAATGATGCCGACCTGGATCGAAGAGGCCAAAGAAGACGAGAAAGTTAGGAAATCGACGGGAAATAATCCTGTCTATACGACTTCCGATGAAAGGGGACATTCATGATGATAAAAGAAAACATAGTGGCAGGGACTGTTATGGTCACAAATGATGCAGAGGAGACGTACTTTCTGGTCAATACAGAAAACGGAACCTACAGCCTACCTAATGTGAACTTATCCGAAAGTGGAAAATCTCCCTTAGGATCCATAATGGAAGTGTTACTGGCGCATATTGGCATTGAATCTGAGTCGTTGCGATTGCTTGACTTGACGAACATGAGAGGAAATGGCAAAAACATGCCTTTGTTTGTTTTCGATTCATTAGAAAAACCTTCTGATTTGGACAGCTTGCTGAATGAACCCGGCAAGTTCGCATGGAAAAAATCTTCAGAAATCTCGGAAATACTTACTGATTTGGAATTGGACAGTGTACCTATCTACCATTAAGGTGCCTTATTTCCCATCAGTAGTCATTTTATAAAAACAAATTAGGAGGATATTAAATGTCACATATTCAATTTGATTACTCTAAAGCTTTGAAATTTTTTGCACAACATGAATTGGACTACATCCAGTACCAAGTAACAGCCGCTGACAAAGCGCTTCGTGAAGGTACAGGCCCAGGGAACGATTTCACTGGATGGATTGATCTGCCAAAAGATTATGACAAAGAAGAATTCGCGCGCATCAAAGCGGCAGCGAAAAAAATCCAATCCGATTCAGAAGTTTTGGTTGTTATCGGTATCGGTGGTTCTTATTTAGGCGCCCGTGCTGCAATTGACTTCCTGAACAACACTTTCTACAACGTTCAGACAACTGCAGACCGCAAAACACCACAAATTTTCTTTGCAGGCAACAGCATCAGCTCAACTTATTTAGCTGACTTGATCGAAGTGATCGGAGATCGTGATTTCTCAGTTAACATGATTTCAAAATCAGGTACAACAACTGAACCGGCGATCGCTTTCCGTGTCTTCAAAGAATTGTTGATCAAAAAATATGGTAAAGAAGAAGCAGTAAAACGCATTTACTCTACCACAGACAAAGCAAGAGGAGCAGCGAAGCATGAAGCAGACATGGAAGGATACGAGACTTTCGTAATTCCTGATGATGTCGGCGGACGTTTCACTGTGTTGACACCAGTTGGCCTTCTTCCGATCGCTGTCAGCGGTGCTGATATCGATGCATTGATGCAAGGTGCTGCTGATGCCCGTGAAGCATACATGAATCCTGATTTGACAACCAACGTTGCTTACCAATACGCGGCTATCCGCAACATCCTTTACCGTAAAGGCAAAGTGACTGAGATTTTGGCTAACTATGAGCCAGGTATGCAATACCTTTCAGAATGGTGGAAACAATTATTCGGCGAGTCTGAAGGTAAAGACCAAAAAGGAATTTATCCAACCAGTGCGAACTTCTCGACAGATTTGCACTCAATCGGCCAATCTATCCAAGATGGACAAAGAAATATCTTTGAGACAGTCGTTAAAGTTGCTAAGCCACGCAAAACAATCGATATTCCTTTAAGTGCAGAAGATTTAGATGGTTTAGGCTATCTTGAAGGTAAAGACGTTGATTTCGTAAACACAAAAGCTTACCAAGGAACATTGTTGGCTCATACAGACGGCGGCGTACCGAACTTGTTAGTCACTATGCCTGAAATGGATGCTTATTCTTTAGGTTATCTAGTGTACTTCTTTGAAATCGCCGTAGGCATCTCCGGTTACCTGAACGGCGTGAATCCATTCGACCAACCAGGTGTAGAAGCTTACAAAAAGAATATGTTTGCACTTCTTGGCAAACCTGGATTTGAAGAATTAGCTAAGGAATTAAACGACAGATTATAAGATGTAAATTACTTCAAGCGGACAATTCGTTGTCCGCTTTTTTTCTTGTGTAGTAGTTCAGAACCCTAAGGGCGGAGGAATTCGAATCGATCTTGTCAGGACTTCCGGAGAGGAGGGCTTCTCTGGAGCAGCACAACCAAAAAAGTTAGTTGTTAAACAATTCAAAATTGGATGTCGGATCCATAAGGATGCTGATACGCTTGTGTTGACAAGGCTTACATTTTTGTGGTAAAGTTTAGTTCCTCGGTAATCCGATACATTTTTTTCAAAATCTGTTTGACATGGATTTGAAATGATGATAGTATTGTGAAGTTGTCTTTTGTAAGGCGACGGCAAGATAAGATTCATTGTTGACATCAAGATAAAATGATGTTATCATATGAAAGTTGCTGATTCATCAGTCGAATAGCTCGAATTTATTTTTTAAAAGTTGTTGACAAGATGCGGTGGCCGTGATATTATGAATAAGCAATCACGTAATACGTGATGCGCGATTGACCTTTGAAAACTGAACAAAGAATGAACGAACCAAATGTGCAGGGAGCTTAGACTTCGGTCGAAGCAAACGAAGGCGATACGTAGTATCGCAAACATAAAGTCAGCAAGAAATTAAGAGCTTTTCAGCTTTTCATGAGGGTTTCTGTACAAGAACCCACATTACATGAGAGTTTGATCCTGGCTCAGGACGAACGCTGGCGGCGTGCCTAATACATGCAAGTCGAACGGTCTTTTCTATGGAAGCTTGCTTCCACTGAGAAGATAGTGGCGAACGGGTGAGTAACACGTGGGTAACCTGCCCATAAGAGGGGGATAACATCCGGAAACGGGTGCTAATACCGCATAGTTTTCTTGATCGCATGATTGAGAAAGGAAAGACGGCCTTTGTGCTGTCGCTTATGGATGGACCCGCGGCGTATTAGTTAGTTGGTGAGGTAATGGCTCACCAAGACGATGATACGTAGCCGACCTGAGAGGGTGATCGGCCACATTGGGACTGAGACACGGCCCAAACTCCTACGGGAGGCAGCAGTAGGGAATCTTCCGCAATGGACGAAAGTCTGACGGAGCAACGCCGCGTGAGTGAAGAAGGTTTTCGGATCGTAAAACTCTGTTGTCAGAGAAGAACAAGTCGGAGAGTAACTGCTCCGGCCTTGACGGTATCTGACCAGAAAGCCACGGCTAACTACGTGCCAGCAGCCGCGGTAATACGTAGGTGGCAAGCGTTGTCCGGATTTATTGGGCGTAAAGCGAGCGCAGGCGGTTCCTTAAGTCTGATGTGAAAGCCCACGGCTCAACCGTGGAAGGTCATTGGAAACTGGGGAACTTGAGTGCAGAAGAGGAGAGTGGAATTCCATGTGTAGCGGTGAAATGCGTAGATATATGGAGGAACACCAGTGGCGAAGGCGACTCTCTGGTCTGTAACTGACGCTGAGGCTCGAAAGCGTGGGGAGCAAACAGGATTAGATACCCTGGTAGTCCACGCCGTAAACGATGAGTGCTAAGTGTTGGAGGGTTTCCACCCTTCAGTGCTGCAGCTAACGCATTAAGCACTCCGCCTGGGGAGTACGGCCGCAAGGCTGAAACTCAAAGGAATTGACGGGGACCCGCACAAGCGGTGGAGCATGTGGTTTAATTCGAAGCAACGCGAAGAACCTTACCAGGTCTTGACATCCTTTGACAATCCTAGAGATAGGACTTTCCCTTCGGGGACAAAGTGACAGGTGGTGCATGGTTGTCGTCAGCTCGTGTCGTGAGATGTTGGGTTAAGTCCCGCAACGAGCGCAACCCCTATTGTTAGTTGCCAGCATTCAGTTGGGCACTCTAATGAGACTGCCGGTGACAAACCGGAGGAAGGTGGGGATGACGTCAAATCATCATGCCCCTTATGACCTGGGCTACACACGTGCTACAATGGATGGTACAACGAGCAGCAAGACCGCGAGGTCAAGCGAATCTCTTAAAGCCATTCTCAGTTCGGATTGCAGGCTGCAACTCGCCTGCATGAAGCCGGAATCGCTAGTAATCGCGGATCAGCACGCCGCGGTGAATACGTTCCCGGGTCTTGTACACACCGCCCGTCACACCACGAGAGTTTGTAACACCCGAAGTCGGTGAGGTAACCTTTATGGAGCCAACCGCCTAAGGTGGGACAGATGATTGGGGTGAAGTCGTAACAAGGTAGCCGTATCGGAAGGTGCGGCTGGATCACCTCCTTTCTAAGGAATATAATGGAATCCTTGCTTGGTCCAATCATTCTTTGTTCAGTTTTGAGAGATCAATCTCTCAAGCAAGAAAAAAGTTGTTCTTTGAAAACTGAATACTACAAAAATAAAGTAAGAAACCTAAACATTTTACCGCGTTTTAAGTTGACTTAAATGAGTTTTTAACGAAATAAGTTAGCAAGCCAGCAATGGCGAGCTTAACCATAGGTTAAGTGAATAAGGGCGCACGGTGGATGCCTAGGCACTAGGAGCCGATGAAGGACGGGACTAACACCGATATGCTCCGGGGAGCTGTAAGTAAGCTTTGATCCGGAGATTTCCGAATGGGGCAACCCAATATCTTTGATAGGATATTACGTTACACTGAATACATAGGTGTATCGAGGAACACGCAGGGAACTGAAACATCTCATTACCTGCAGGAAGAGAAAGAAAATTCGATTCCCTTAGTAGCGGCGAGCGAAACGGGAAAAGCCCAAACCAAAGAGCTTGCTCTTTGGGGTTGTAGGACTGGGACATGAGACTGCAATGGATAGCAGAAGCCAACTGGAAAGTTGCGCAACATAGGGTAATAGCCCCGTATGCGAAATCCAAATCAGCTCTACCAGTATCCTGAGTACGGCGGAACACGAGAAATTCCGTCGGAATCCGGGAGGACCATCTCCCAAGGCTAAATACTCCCTAGTGACCGATAGTGAACCAGTACCGTGAGGGAAAGGTGAAAAGCACCCCGGAAGGGGAGTGAAACAGTACCTGAAACCGTGTGCCTACAAGTAGTCAAAGCCCGTTAATGGGTGATGGCGTACCTTTTGTAGAATGGACCGGCGAGTTACGATTTCATGCGAGGTTAAGTTGAAAAGACGGAGCCGCAGCGAAAGCGAGTCTGAATAGGGCGAATAAGTATGAGGTCGTAGACCCGAAACCAAGTGACCTACCCATGTCCAGGTTGAAGGTGCGGTAATACGCACTGGAGGACCGAACCCACGCACGTTGAAAAGTGCGGGGATGAGGTGTGGGTAGCGGAGAAATTCCAATCGAACTTGGAGATAGCTGGTTCTCTCCGAAATAGCTTTAGGGCTAGCCTCGGATATGCGAATCATGGAGGTAGAGCACTGTTTGGACTAGGGGCCCTTCTCGGGTTACCGAATTCAGATAAACTCCGAATGCCATTGATTTAGATCCGAGAGTCAGACTGCGAGTGATAAGATCCGTAGTCAAAAGGGAAACAGCCCAGACCACCAGCTAAGGTCCCAAAGTATCTGTTAAGTGGAAAAGGATGTGGGGTTGCATAGACAACTAGGATGTTGGCTCAGAAGCAGCCATCATTTAAAGAGTGCGTAATAGCTCACTAGTCGAGTGACCCTGCGCCGAAAATTTACCGGGGCTAAACAGATCACCGAAGCTGTGGATGGAACCCAATGGGTTCCGTGGTAGGAGAGCGTTCTAAGGGCATCGAAGCCAGATCGTGAGGACTGGTGGAGCGCTTAGAAGTGAGAATGCCGGTATGAGTAGCGCAAGACGGGTGAGAATCCCGTCCACCGAATAACTAAGGTTTCCTGGGGAAGGCTCGTCCTCCCAGGGTTAGTCGGGACCTAAGCTGAGGCCGATAGGCGTAGGCGATGGACAACAGGTTGATATTCCTGTACCAGTTGCTTTTGTTTGAGCGATGGAGGGACGCAGGAGGCTAAGGAATGCACACGATCGGAAATGTGTGTCCAAGCAGCAAGTCTGAGAACGAGTGAAATGCTTTTTCTCTCAAGGACAAGCTGTGATGGGGAGCGAAATTTAGTAGCGAAGTTCCTGATGTCACACTGCCAAGAAAAGCTTCTAGTGAGAAAGTAACTGCCCGTACCGCAAACCGACACAGGTAGTTGAGGAGAGAATCCTAAGGTGTGCGAGAGAACTCTCGTTAAGGAACTCGGCAAAATGACCCCGTAACTTCGGGAGAAGGGGTGCTGACCGCAAGGTCAGCCGCAGTGAATAGGCCCAAGCGACTGTTTATCAAAAACACAGGTCTCTGCAAAATCGAAAGATGACGTATAGGGGCTGACGCCTGCCCGGTGCTGGAAGGTTAAGAGGAGAGGTTAGCGCAAGCGAAGCTTTGAATTGAAGCCCCAGTAAACGGCGGCCGTAACTATAACGGTCCTAAGGTAGCGAAATTCCTTGTCGGGTAAGTTCCGACCCGCACGAAAGGCGTAACGATTTGGGCACTGTCTCAACGAGAGACTCGGTGAAATTATAGTACCAGTGAAGATGCTGGTTACCCGCGACAGGACGGAAAGACCCCATGGAGCTTTACTGCAGTTTGATATTGCGTGTTTGTATCACATGTACAGGATAGGTAGGAGCCGAAGATACCGGGACGCCAGTCTCGGAGGAGGCAACGGTGGGATACTACCCTTGTGATATGACCACTCTAACCCGCTGCTCTTAGCGAGCAGGGAGACAGTGTCAGACGGGCAGTTTGACTGGGGCGGTCGCCTCCAAAAATGTAACGGAGGCGCCCAAAGGTTCCCTCAGAATGGTTGGAAATCATTCGTAGAGTGTAAAGGCAGAAGGGAGCTTGACTGCGAGACCTACAAGTCGAGCAGGGACGAAAGTCGGGCTTAGTGATCCGGTGGTTCCGCATGGAAGGGCCATCGCTCAACGGATAAAAGCTACCCTGGGGATAACAGGCTTATCTCCCCCAAGAGTTCACATCGACGGGGAGGTTTGGCACCTCGATGTCGGCTCATCGCATCCTGGGGCTGTAGTCGGTCCCAAGGGTTGGGCTGTTCGCCCATTAAAGCGGTACGCGAGCTGGGTTCAGAACGTCGTGAGACAGTTCGGTCCCTATCCGTCGCGGGCGTTGGAAATTTGAGAGGAGCTGTCCTTAGTACGAGAGGACCGGGATGGACACACCGCTGGTGTACCAGTTGTTCTGCCAAGAGCATCGCTGGGTAGCTATGTGTGGACGGGATAAACGCTGAAAGCATCTAAGCGTGAAGCCCCCCTCAAGATGAGATTTCCCATCACTTTAAGTGAGTAAGACCCCTGAGAGATGATCAGGTAGATAGGTTGGGAGTGGAAGTACAGCGATGTATGGAGCGGACCAATACTAATCGGTCGAGGACTTAACCAATTTTTAAAAAGAAGAAAACTCAAGTGGTGTTTTCGGAATCCCTTTACTTTTGTAGATTCAGTTTTGAGAGAACAACGTTCTCTAATTAAAAATGTGCGGTGACGATGGCAAGAAGGTCACACCTGTTCCCATCTCGAACACAGAAGTTAAGCTTCTTAGCGCCGATTGTAGTGAAGGGTTTCCCTTTGTGAGACTAGGACGTTGCCGCGCATTTATATTTATATCATGGAGGTTTAGCTCAGCTGGGAGAGCGTCTGCCTTACAAGCAGGATGTCGGCGGTTCGATCCCGTCAACCTCCATCCATGAGTTATTAGCTCAGTTGGTAGAGCATCTGACTTTTAATCAGAGGGTCGCAGGTTCGAGCCCTGCATAACTCATTTGCGGGTGTGGCGGAATTGGCAGACGCACTAGATTTAGGATCTAGCGCCGCAAGGCGTGGGGGTTCAAGTCCCTTCACCCGCATAATTGAATACGCCGGCTTAGCTCAGTTGGTAGAGCATCTGATTTGTAATCAGAGGGTCGAGGGTTCGAATCCTTTAGCCGGCACCATTCGCGGAAGTAGTTCAGTGGTAGAACATCACCTTGCCAAGGTGGGGGTCGCGGGTTCGAACCCCGTCTTCCGCTTTCATAAGGACTATGCCAGACCTTATGAAAGAAACAACAGTAACATGCCGGGGTGGCGGAACTGGCAGACGCACAGGACTTAAAATCCTGCGGTGAGTGATCACCGTATCGGTTCGATTCCGATTCTCGGCATTTAGGCACCCATAGCTCAATTGGATAGAGTACTTGACTACGAATCAAGCGGTTACAGGTTCGACTCCTGTTGGGTGCATTAACAGAATACTTCGGGAAGTAGCTCAGCTTGGTAGAGCACTTGGTTTGGGACCAAGGGGTCGCAGGTTCGAATCCTGTCTTCCCGATAACTAAAATTATGGGGCCTTAGCTCAGCTGGGAGAGCGCCTGCCTTGCACGCAGGAGGTCAGCGGTTCGATCCCGCTAGGCTCCATTTTTTTTATTTATTGGCGGTGTAGCTCAGATGGCTAGAGCGTCCGGTTCATACCCGGGAGGTCATGGGTTCGACCCCCTTCGCCGCTATAATGCCTTGCTTCGGACCTTTAGCTCAGTTGGTTAGAGCAGACGGCTCATAACCGTCCGGTCGCAGGTTCGAGTCCTGCAAGGTCCATGAAAAAATGTATCAGCTTATGGAGGATTACCCAAGTCCGGCTGAAGGGAACGGTCTTGAAAACCGTCAGGCGTGTAAAAGCGCGCAAGGGTTCGAATCCCTTATCCTCCTTTAGGGGCCTTCGGCCATTGTCATGGCTGTTGGTGCTTTAGCGACAGTACAGACATGATACACTTGAGCGTAATCTCACAGTGTTTCCTTATTATTCATTATCGCGGGGTGGAGCAGTTGGCAGCTCGCCGGGCTCATAACCCGGAGGTCACAGGTTCAAGTCCTGTCCCCGCAATTGTCATGATTGTCGCTGCTTCAGTAGCTTACAAGCATGATACACTTGGGCGAAAGCCCACAGTGTAACCTCATAAAAGTTTAACGCATGGTTCCGTGGTGTAGGGGTCAACATGCCTGCCTGTCACGCAGGAGATCGCGGGTTCAAATCCCGTCGGAGCCGCCATGCGGGTGTAGTTTAGTGGTAAAACCCCAGCCTTCCAAGCTGATGTCGGGAGTTCGATTCTCCTCACCCGCTTTTTTTAAGAAGGGCCTATAGCTCAGCTGGTTAGAGCGCACGCCTGATAAGCGTGAGGTCGATGGTTCGAGTCCATTTAGGCCCATTGATAAAGCACAAACAGTAATAGAACGTTTCTTGTTATGGGGAAGTACTCAAGTGGCTGAAGAGGCGCCCCTGCTAAGGGTGTAGGTCGTTAACGCGGCGCGAGGGTTCAAATCCCTCCTTCTCCGTAGCTTTATCAGAAAAATAAATAAGATGGTCCGTTGGTCAAGCGGTTAAGACACCGCCCTTTCACGGCGGTAACACGGGTTCGATTCCCGTACGGATCATTATAAACTTTGGAGGATTACCCAAGTCCGGCTGAAGGGAACGGTCTTGAAAACCGTCAGGTGTGTAAAAGCGCGCAAGGGTTCGAATCCCTTATCCTCCTTTTATTATTATTATTATTATCGCGGGGTGGAGCAGTTGGCAGCTCGCCGGGCTCATAACCCGGAGGTCACAGGTTCAAGTCCTGTCCCCGCAATTGGTTCTGATTTTCTTTTTAGTATATTTATGGTCCGTTGGTCAAGCGGTTAAGACACCGCCCTTTCACGGCGGTAACACGGGTTCGATTCCCGTACGGATCATCATCGAAAAGCACTCTTCTGAGTGTTTTTTTTTAATAATTGGGAAAGCATAAAATTTTTCGAATTGAAAAGTGCGTCACCGTAGGTGTTTCACAGATTCACAACATGTTTCATGCAATCAAATTTTATGGCCAGCTTCACGTGTAAGCCCTTCGGAAAAGTGATAAGTGTTTGCTTATTCAGGGCTGAATGAAGAACCCACAAAGCTATTCCTGCAAAAAAACAGGTAGATGCATCAGTCGAAGGACGCATATGCCTGTTTTTCTTAGACCAAAAATAATAATGAGTAGCTTAGTGTGAAAAGAAAAGCATAGTTAGTTAAATATTGTTCGATTCTGAGATCGTTTTGAAGTGTTCTCTTGAATAAAGGGAAAACCATTAGGATAGATAATCCGAATAAGCTTATGGCCCATAGTGGGCTGTTGAGATTAACTATCTGGAGAATACCTGCCGCGTAGGGAAGCAGAAAAGTGGTCATTCTTAGAAAATTTGAATGCTCTAATAGTAGTTCTTGATAATAAGAATTTGGCTGATTGCTGTATGTAGTATTCTTAATTTGGACCTGTATCAAACAAAAAATATGGAACAGGATCATTGGAAGTACTTCGTATTGAAGCTGTAACGGAATAAAGTTTGCCTGCGAAAAAAAAGATACTGATGAAAGAATAAGCACCTTAAAGAAAGGCTGCAGCATTACTTCGTAAAATGTATTTGCCATACTGTAAGGATAAAACTGTAAGATCAGGTAAATTAAATACAGGAAAAGAACCGCAGTCAGGACTATATTCGATAGATAAAATATGATGGTCAGCATTACGATTGAGAGAAACCCTAAAACCAAAATCATTTTATAGGGGAGCTTTCTTTTGGAATGTTCTCTTTTTGAAAGTAGGCGTTCCAAGGCATGGGAAAAAAGCAAAAAAAGATAAAGTATAAATAGTAACAGATAGTTGGGACCGTTGAAAGTCGTTCCTCTCCATGCCCCGAAAAGAAGCAGCGTCAACGGGGCTGTCAGCATCGACAAAAAGGTATTGTGCATAAGATTCATGAATTGTTTCTGGATTGTCAGCATAATCTCTTCCTTCTCTATTAATGATAGAGTGTGTTTCATCTCGTATCTATTGCGCAAATTCATCATAGGTTAACGTCTTTGCGATGTCAAGCGATGTCAGGATTGAAAAAAGCTGACGTAAAATATTTACATCAGTATTTGTTTGCGTCATCTATGATACAAAGATGAAATCTTCTTATTTTATGTTGCTTTTTTAGCGATGATAGCGTATATTAGACATGTTGCATTTCAGAGGCTAATTGCAATATCCCGATAGGATTCACAATATGTGAAGACGCCTTGTAACCAAAAAATGGGGGAATGAAAAATGGTAGAAAAAAGATTATTTACTTCAGAATCAGTAACGGAAGGTCATCCGGATAAAATCGCTGATCAGATCAGCGATGCAATTTTGGATACGTTGTTGGCTGCTGATCCAAACGCGCGTGTTGCTTGCGAAACGATAGTCACGACCGGACTGGTGGTTGTCTTCGGAGAAATCACGACAAGCGCATACGTAAATATCCAGCAGATCGTCCGCGATACTGTAACTGAAATTGGTTATACGCGGGGTAAATTTGGTTTCGATGCGGATAATTTGGCCGTTATGGTATCCTTGGACGAACAATCCGACGATATCGCAATCGGTGTCAACGAATCACTGGAGCGCAGAGAACTGGTGACTACGGACTACAATGAAATCGGGGCAGGGGATCAAGGGTTGATGTTCGGTTTTGCCATCAACGAAACGGAAGAACTGATGCCATTACCTATTTCGCTTAGTCATAAATTAGCGAAACGTTTATCTGAAGTCCGCAAAGACGGTACTTTGGAATATTTAAGACCGGACGGAAAAACGCAAGTCACCGTGGAATACGACGAAGACGGCAAACCGAAACGTGTGGACACAATCGTTTTGAGCACGCAGCATGATGAGAATGTCACGTTGGAACAATTGAAAAAAGATATTTTGGAGCATGTCATCCATGTGGTCATCGACGATGCCTTGTTGGATGCTGATACGAAATACTTCATCAATCCTACTGGTCGCTTTGTCATTGGAGGACCTAAAGGCGATTCCGGTCTGACTGGGAGAAAAATCATCGTTGATACTTATGGTGGGTATGCGCGTCATGGTGGCGGTGCTTTCTCAGGTAAGGATGCTACAAAAGTGGATCGTTCTGCAAGTTATGCGGCCCGTTACATTGCGAAGAACATTGTTGCGGCTGGATTGGCGACAAAATGTGAAATCCAATTGGCCTATGCGATCGGAGTTGCTGAACCAGTATCGATTGCGATCGATACATTCGGTACAAGCGAATATCCCGAAGCCACTTTGATAGAGGCAGTGCGCAAAAACTTCAACTTGACGCCAGCTGGCATCATTCAAATGTTGGATCTGCGTCGTCCTATCTTTAAAAAGACGGCAGCCTACGGACATTTTGGCCGTGAAGATGCTGACTTCACTTGGGAAAAGACAGACAAAACAGAAGCTTTGCTTTCATATGTTCAAGCGAACAAATAAAAGCAAGCAAAAAAAGGAAAGCGTTGCGGTCATTTGCCGGAACGCTTTCCTTTTTTCTATTTCATGTAAGGAGTTTTCTTTTTTTCGATGGCAATCAAGAACGGCGGATGATTGATCTGATTGATGAAGCCGTACTGCAGTACCTTGAATAAGGATTGATTCAAGCTACTGCAGTAATCAAGCAGGGCATTCTTCTCTTCCATGCCGCCAGGATGCCCACTGTACACGACTAAGAGAATGTAACTGCCGATCCGCAATTTCGGGAGCAAGGCTTCGATGGCACGGATGGTCGTATTTTTTTTGGTGATGATCGTTTTATCGGATCCTGGCAGGTATCCTAAGTTGAAGATGGCACCGCCGATTTTTGCATTGTCGGCCAGCACATCCCCAAGGGTTTCATGCCCTTGATGAAGAAGGGTAACCTGATCCGTCAGTCCTGCCAACAATAGTTTTTGTGCAGTATTTTCGATGGCTTGTTTCTGGACGTCAAAACCGATCACTTTGCCTGTCGGACCGACCAGTGTAGCCAAAAGGACGGTATCGCTGCCGTTTCCGACAGTGGCATCAATGACTAAATCTCCTTTGCAGACTGTTTCCTTCAGCAAACTATGACTGAAGTCCACTGCGGACAATAACATGTTCCTCACCCTTATTTCTGATATTGTGGATTCCTTGATAGGTACTGCGGCGCTCCAGCTCATGGTCGATTGCGTTCAGCACTTCCCATTTTTTGAGGCTCCACATCGGGCCGACAAGCGTGTCACGCGGAGCATCTCCCGTAATCCGGTGTATGACGATTTCTTCCGGAATGACTTCGAGCTGATCGCAGACAAGCCCAACATATTCGTCTTTCTCTAACAAACGTAGCCGTCCTTGATGGTAGTCCCGAAGCATTTTAGTGTTTTTCATCAAATGCAGTAAATGGATTTTGATGCCTTGAATGTCCGAATCCAGGATAACACGTTTGACGCTCTCCATCATCATGTCATGAGTTTCTCCCGGAAGACCGTTGATGAGATGGGTACACACCGGGATATTGTGCGCACGAAGTTCATCGACCGCCTTCAGGTAGGTATCATAGGAATGCGCGCGGTTGATGATTTTGCTTGTCTCCTCATGGATGGTCTGAAGTCCCAATTCCACCCATATATAATAGCGCTTGTTCAGTTCAGCTAAGTACGCGATTGTTTCCGGCGGCAGGCAGTCCGGGCGCGTTGCAATCATGATGCCGACCACGCCGTCCTCGTTTACGACCTGTTCATAGCGGTGGCGCAGAATGTCAACCGGTGCGTGCGTATTGGTGAAGTTCTGGAAATAGGCGATGTAGCTTTTAACATTCGGCCATTTTTTGTGCATCATATCAATGCCTTTGCGCAATTGGACTGGCAGCGGATCGACCCTGTCCTGGGCAAAATCGCCGGATCCGGAAACGGTGCAGAAGGTGCAGCCGCCGCGTGCGACAGTGCCGTCGCGGTTTGGGCAATCAAAACCGCCATCGATGGCTACTTTGAAAATCTTTTCGCCGAAATGTTGTTGCAGATGATAATTCCATGTATGGTAACGTTTATTCGTGTCACTGTATAAAAATTGATTTGTCAATACTTTCACCTCAGTATCCATTTTATCATGATTTTTGGTCTGTCTGTAGTCTATTTGATAGCTTTTCCGGATTTCAGGAGAAGTTGAATGGGGAAAGGGGTTACATATTGTTCGTGGAATGGTTTGTTACAGATTTATTTCAATTATTAAATATAGAATATGATTATGAAAGCCATTCAAAAATGTGATAAACAAACATATAATAGGTATGTTGGATTATTTCTTAAAAGAAATTTAAATTATCTTTCCATCATTGTTAAAAAACCAGATGTTTTCACTGCCATATAGGCAGTATTTTTGATACAAGGAGTGGTATATTTTGGTGTTATCCAGAAACGAACGCATCAACCAAAAGAAAAAAGAACAACTGACCAATTCTTTTATCACCACGAATAAAAGACTGAAACGCAGCGTAGCGGTATTGAGTACATCCTTATTCATGACAACTGTCGTGAAGCCAGTCGAAATGGTTCTGGCAGCAGAGAAGACTGCGCTCGGAACAAAGGATACACAAGTATATTCCACTAATCCCTTTTTGAACCAGATCATCCCTTCCGCGACCATAATCGCTGCCAAAAATGATCTTTATGCCTCTGTGATGATGGCTCAAGCCATCCTCGAAAGCGGTTGGGGTACCAGCGCTTTAGCTTCGGCTCCCAACTATAATCTGTTCGGGATCAAAGGGAACTATAACGGAGAATCTGTCAACATGGGAACACTTGAGGACAGCGGCGGGCAGAATTACTACCCAATCAATGCTGAATTCAGAAAATATCCTTCCTATGCCGAATCCTTGCAGGATTATGCAAATCTTCTTGCGAATGGAACAAGTTGGAATCCGAATTATTATGCCGGTGCTTGGAAAAGCAATGCAGCCTCTTACCAGGATGCAACAGCTTATTTGACCGGTCGCTATGCTACGGATACAGCCTACAGTGCCAAGTTGAACAGAATCATTGCACAATACGGTTTGGATCAATATGATAACTATCAACTTGTAGATGACGAAGAAGTCGAAAATCCGGATGCAGGCAATGTCGATTTTGAAAAGCCTACTGATACTCCTGACCTGCCGAATGTCGACCTGCCCGAGAATTCAGAAGAAGATACTGGAGAACAAGAGAAACCAAGTGAACCTGAAGAAGATTCGGAAGAAGTTGATACACCGGATGCTCCGGTTCAAGCGGGGGAGGCTTTCCATGTCGTTCAACCCGGCGACACGCTTTATGCAATCGCTAAAAAGTATGGTATTTCGTTAGTGGATCTGTTGACGCTGAATAAACTGACTTCCAATATGATCTATGTGGGAGATCGTCTGGTGTTGCCTGACAGCGTTATAGTCGAGGGAAACAACCCTGATGAAGATACGGATGAAGAAAAAGCACCAACCACTCCAACTTCAGAATATACGGTAGTTGTTGGCGATACCCTTTACAAAATAGCTGCAGCAAACGGCTTGACGGTTGGTGAGTTGAAAAGTTTGAATGCGTTGACGAGTGATACAATCTTTGTTGGCCAAAAATTGTTACTGGTTAAAACAACAACGACTGCTCCCGATAAGACCGAAAATGAATCAAACAACAATGCTGGTCAAACAACTACCCAATCATACACCGTTAAATCGGGTGATACATTGTGGTCGATCGCGAATGCAACCAACATGACCGTTGCCGCACTCAAAGCCGTAAACAGTTTGACTTCCGATGCAATCTATCCGGGTCAAGTCTTGAAGACTGTTGGCACGTCAGCACCAACTACTGGAACGAATACAGGCACTACTATCACAGGTGCTTTCATCAAACCAGCCAGTGGATACATTTCATCTCCCTTCGGATACCGTACATCTCCTATAAATGGGGCACAGGAATTCCATCGAGGTGTTGATATCGCAGGGAGTGGTAATATTTCCGCGGCTCAGGCAGGCGTAGTGGAAGTCGCGACTTATCATTACAGCTACGGCAACTATGTCGTCATCAACCACGGCAAAATTAACGGCGTGACCATCAAAACGTTGTATGCGCATATGCAATCAGGTCTATCGGTATCCGTAGGACAGACCGTCAGCCAAGGACAAAAAATCGGCGTGATGGGAACAACCGGCAGCTCGACAGGCGTCCATCTGCATTTCGAAGTGCAGGAAAATGGGGCTGTCGTCAACCCAATGAATTACATCAACGGCATCACTACTGGAACCCCTGGAGCAACAACGCCAACTACACCATCCAACGGCAACAGTGTCGTTGTCGTGTCCGGAGATACTTTGTGGAAGATTGCGAATGCGAACGGATTGACCGTTGCGGAATTAAAAAAATTGAATAACTTGACAAGTGACGCTATTATGACAGGTCAAGTACTGATTTTGAAGAGCGCGGGCACAGATACGCCAAACAAACCTTCCACGCCGACAGTGACCCCTGGAACAACTTCTATAACGGTGGCATCCGGCGACACGCTTTGGAAAATTGCGAATGCGAACGGATTGAGTGTAGCTGAATTGAAGACTCTGAACAACCTGACGAGTGATGTCATCGTTCCGGGGCAAACATTATTGGTTAAAAAAACTACGACAACACCGAGTGTGACGCCGCCAAGCAATCCAGCAGTGCCGACACCGCCTTCGACTGTAAGCACAATCACTGTGGCATCCGGCGATACGCTTTGGAAAATCGCGAATGCGAACGGATTGAGTGTAGCTGAATTGAAGACTCTGAACAACCTGACGAGTGATGTCATCGTTCCGGGGCAAACATTATTGGTTAAAAAAACTACGACAACACCGAGTGTGACGCCGCCAAGCAATCCAGCAGTGCCGACACCGCCTTCGACTGTAAGCACAATCACTGTGGCATCCGGCGATACGCTTTGGAAAATCGCGAATGCGAACGGATTGAGTGTAGCTGAATTGAAGACTCTGAACAATCTGAGTTCCGATTATATTTATCCGGGTCAATCCTTGAAAGTAACAAAATCAGTTACGAATGGGAATAATTCCACAGGCGTAACGCCACCGACTGTGACGAAGCCTTCTGTTCCGACAGTCGTGAATAAAATGTATACGGTCCAAAAAGGGGACACGCTTTATAAAATAGCCTCCGCTAATGGTGTTTCGGTTGCTGAATTGAAGGCTTGGAACAACCTGAACACGGATATCATTTTTGTGAACCAATCCTTGAAGTTGGCTGCAACGACGAGTTCAACGCAGACAACAGCGCCGACCACAAGTGAGCCTGAGGCATCCGGCAATACTTATACTGTCCAAAAAGGCGACACTTTGTACAGCATCGCCAAGAAAAAGGGTGTTAGCTTAGCAGCTTTGATCGAAGCGAATGATATGACTTCCAACGTCATTTATGTCGGACAAGTCATCACTTTTTAAGTAATCAACTGAATCACGCTTGAAGGCATCAAGTCTTGATGAAATGAGTTTTATTTGTTAAAATAGCAGATGAATCAATTCATAACTGAAACAGACATAGAGAAGGAATAGTAGAGAGCAGCTTTTTTGAAGAGAGTGCATGGGTGGTGAAAATGCACAAAGAGCCTTTTGAACTCGCCTTTGAGTTGTTCCGCCGAAAGCATCAGTAAGCGGGACCGCATCGCTGCGTTACAGGCATGATAAGGAATGCAAAGACATTCAATATAGGTGGTACCGCGAACATTTCGTCCTATAGGCAGAACCAGTGATGGACGTTGCCTATAGGACTTTTTTTATGGCCATCGCCTGTTTGGATGAATGAAAAGAAAAGGATGTTGCTGGAAATGGGTTATACGCATAAAACGATCGAGAAAAAATGGCAGAAATATTGGGCAGACAACCGCACCTTCAAAACGACCGAAGCGGGCGGGAAACCGAAATATTATGTATTGGATATGTTCCCTTACCCATCCGGACAAGGCTTGCATGTAGGCCATCCGGAGGGCTACACGGCAACGGATATCGTTGCCCGTGCAAAACGCGCACAAGGTTTCAATGTATTGCATCCGATGGGGTGGGATGCTTTCGGTTTGCCGGCTGAGCAATATGCGCTGGATACTGGTAACGATCCGGCTGATTTTACCGAGCTTAACATCAAAACTTTCAAGCGCCAGATCCAATCGCTAGGGTTCAGTTATGACTGGAGCCGTGAAATCAATACGACGGACCCAAGCTACTACAAATGGACGCAATGGATCTTCACAAAATTGTACGAACAAGGTTTGGCCTATGAGGCGGAAGTTTCCGTCAACTGGTGTCCGGCATTGGGTACCGTTCTTGCCAACGAAGAAGTTGTCGACGGCGTCAGCGAACGCGGCGGTCATCCGGTCTACCGTAAACCGATGAGACAGTGGATGCTGAAAATCACTGCTTATGCAGAACGCTTGCTGGATGATCTGGAATTGGTGGATTGGCCTGAGAGCATCAAGGAGATGCAACGGAACTGGATCGGACGTTCTGAAGGTTCGAACGTTATTTTCAAAATCAAAGATTCGGATAAGGAATTTACGGTCTTCACGACTAGACCGGATACCTTGTATGGCGCGACCTATGCGGTCATGGCGCCAGAATTGCCGTTGGTGAAGGAAATCATGTCCAACCAACAAGCCGAAGTTGTCAAAGCTTATATCGATTCCATTTCACTGAAGAGCGATCTGGACCGTACGGAGCTTGCAAAAGAAAAGACCGGCGTATTCACAGGCGCTTATGCAATCAATCCAGTCAATGGCAAAGAAATCCCGATCTGGATCGCCGATTATGTATTGGCGACATACGGAACCGGCGCCATCATGGCTGTCCCTGCCCATGATACGCGTGATTATGAATTTGCCAAAAAATTCGACTTGGAGATTATTCCGGTTCTTGAAGGTGGAAACGTCGAAGAGGAAGCCTATACGGAAGATGGCTTACACATCAACTCCGACTTCTTGAACGGATTGGATAAAGCGACAGCGATCGCGAAGATGAACGACTGGCTGTCCGAAAACGGATTGGGTGAAAAAGTGATTTCCTATCGTCTGCGTGATTGGTTGTTCTCGAGACAGAGATATTGGGGCGAACCGATCCCTGTCATACACTGGGAAGATGGCACATCGACAACGGTTCCCGAGAATGAATTGCCGTTGCTGTTGCCGAAGACCGATCAGGTGAAACCGAGCGGCACTGGGGAATCTCCGCTTGCCGTCATCGATGAGTGGGTCAATGTTGTCGATCCGGTGACTGGCATGAAAGGCAGACGTGAAACCAACACAATGCCGCAATGGGCTGGCAGCTCATGGTACTTCCTGCGCTTCATGGATCCGCATAACCGCAACGACCTTGCTTCAAAAGAAAGATTGGACTACTGGCAGAACGTCGATCTTTATATAGGCGGAGCCGAGCATGCGGTGCTTCATCTGTTGTATGCGCGCTTCTGGCATAAATTCCTTTACGATATCGGCATCGTTCCAACGAAAGAGCCGTTCCAAAAATTGTACAACCAAGGCATGATCTTGGGCGAAAACAATGAAAAAATGTCCAAATCAAAAGGAAATGTCGTCAATCCGGATGACATCGTGGAAAGATATGGCGCAGACACGCTCCGCATGTACGAAATGTTCATGGGACCGTTGGATGCATCATCGACATGGAGCGAGGGCGGCATCGAAGGCAGCCGTAAGTTCCTGGATCGCATTTGGCGCTTACTTCTGGATGAAAACGATAAAATGCGGGACCGCATCACAACCATCAACACGCATGAATTGGACAAGGTTTACCATCAGACAGTCAAGAAGGTAACCGAGGATTACGATAATCTGCACTTCAATACGGCAATCTCGCAGATGATGATCTTCATCAATGAAGCCTACAAAGTGGACGCATTGCCGTTCGAATACGTTACCGGCTTTATTCAGTTGCTTGCGCCGATCGCACCGCACTTCAGTGAAGAACTTTGGGTGAAACTGGGCAAACCGGAAGGCATTTCTTACGTTGCATGGCCAACATATGATGAAGCTTTCCTTGTCGAAGCCGAGATCGAAGTGGTATTCCAGATCAACGGCAAAGTAAAAACCAAAGAAATGGTTCCGTCCGATATTTCAAATGATGACATGATCGCGATGGCATTGGAAAACAGCATCATCAAAGAAGGCATCGAAGGTAAAACGGTAAGGAAAACAATCGCCATCCCAGGCAAATTGGTCAATATTGTAGCGAATTAATCTTAACATATCAAAAAGAACGCACACCTTCAGCTTTGGGGCGTGCGTTCTCTTTTTTTTCTGTGTTATGCTTAAGGGATGATCAGCACCTGACCGACCCGGATAAGGTTCGGATTGGCTATGCCGTTGGCGTTAACGAGCTGGGTGATGGTTACACCGTAGCGAAGCGCAATTGCATATAAAGTGTCTCCGGCTTTGACCGTATAAGACGTGCCGGTTGTAGGCGTAGTTGGAGTCGTCGGCGTTCCTGTGCCAGGTATCGTCAATACTTGACCGATACTGATCAGATTGGCGTTGGTGATGTTATTAGCGGTAACGATCTGTTGGACCGTCACCCCATACCGCAAGGCGATGGCATAGAGCGTATCCCCGGCTTTGACTGTGTAAGTTGTGCCAGTCGTCGGCGTTGTAGGGGGCGTAGGTGTTGTCGGCGTGCTTGTCCCCGGAATCGTCAACACTTGTCCAACGCGAATCAGGTTGGCGTTTGTGATGCCATTAGCATTAATGATCGTTTGGACAGTCACACCATACCGCAAAGCGATGGCATAGAGCGTATCCCCGGCTTTGACTGTGTAACTTGTCCCTGTTGTTGGAGTCGTAGGGGTAGTCGGTGTGCCTGTTCCCGGAATCGTCAACACTTGTCCGACGCGGATCAGGTTGGCATTAGTCAAGCCATTGGCGTTAACAATCGCTTGGACAGTCACACCATACCGCAAAGCGATGGCATAGAGCGTATCCCCGGCTTTGACTGTGTAGCTCGTTCCCGTTCCTGTTCCCGGAGTGCTTGTGGTGTTCATAAGTTGGGAAAGGGTCACAAACGAGTAGCCCATCGCACGCAACTGATTGATGATGTTCGGCAATGCGGCAGTCGTCCCGTTGGCGCCGTAACCGGTGTGCATCAGAACGATGGCTCCAGGTACGATATTATTGATGACGCGGTTGTAGATGTCAGTGGCTGAATTCCCTGTCCAGTCGAGCGAATCGATAGTCCACTGGAACGTGTAAGTATAGCCGGCGTTTCCGACAGTTTGTAGGACGGTACTGTTATAGGATCCGAATGGAGCGCGGAAAAATGGTTTTGTGCTCTTGCCGGTGAGATTCGTGATGATCGTTTCGGTTCGGGTGAGTTGGTTTGTCATTTCGGTCGTTGCTACGGTTGTGAAATCCGGATGATTATAGGAGTGGTTTCCGATGTCATGGCCAGCTGAGACAATGTTCTTGATTGCCTGCGGATGATTTTCAGCACCTTGACCGGTGAGGAAGAAAGTGGCTTTTATGTTATTGGCTGATAATGCGTTCAGAATTGATTGGATGTTATATCCGTCCGATCCATCATCAAACGTTAAGGCAACAACCTTATTGGATGTCGAACCTTGATAAATAATTTGCGAGGTAGCGGCCAAAGCAGGGGTTGCCGAAAGGGTGAGGAGAAGCAGGAGCGAAAGGATGACTCCGAATAAACGTCTGAACGCCTTTCTTGAGGTGTTCATTTTTATTCCTCTTTTCTATTGCAGCCTGAGCGACAGGGTTGAAGTGAAAGCCAAGTGGTGGTGATTTGAGATTTTGACAAAAACTGGATTGGCTCAGTTCTTTTCCACACTTACATTTTACCATAAACGTTCAGGTGATGGTATGAAAACGCATGCAAATCGATGGGATGTTCGACCTGGAAATGTCAGGGATTATTCTGAAATTGTTAGGATTTTGCAAAATAAGTCTACTATAGATTGAAAAAAAACGGATATTTGGTAAAATACTTGAGTGATGGTATTATTATTCTCTTTCATTCATCAGGAAGAAAGCAGGTTGCACATGTCAACAGATAGAAATGTCAAAGAAGAAAATGAAACAACAAACAACAAGATGGTACAGGGGACTTTTTGGATGACTTTCGGGAGCATTTTTTCCCGATTGATCGGCGCACTCTATATCATCCCGTGGAATGCTTTGATGGGATCGACTGATGCGGCCAATACAGCCAATGCCCTTTATTCGATAGGCTATACACCTTATCAGCTTTTCCTTTCAATCGGTATAGCAGGCTTCCCGGCAGCGATGTCCAAGCAAGTAGCCCAGTACAATGCCAAAAATCAATACCGTACCGGGATCGACATCTTCAAGAAGAGCATGTTCTTCATGCTTTTGACGGGTGCGGTCAGTGCCGCCTTGATGTACGGATTGGCACCGATGATCGCTGAGAACAGTCCGGCGGCTTCGCCTGAAGACGGGGCGTTGGTGATCCGGGCGTTAGCTCCCGCCTTATTGCTGGTGCCGGGCATGAGCTTGATGCGCGGTTTTTTCCAAGGCTATCAGGATATGGTGCCTTCAGCGATTTCACAAGTGTTCGAACAGATTGGTAGGGTAGTGTACCTTTTGGGAGCCACCTACATCGTGATGCAACTGCTGGATGGCAACATCGCCACAGCGGTTGCGCACTCCACTTTCGCGGCGTTCGTGGGTGCGATTGTTGCAACCATCATCCTTCTTTTTTATTACAAAAAGAAGATGGAGGAATATCAACCGTTGATCGCCAACAGTGAACCTTCAAGCAACATCCAGACGACTGCGGCCATCAAGAGCATGCTGCAGGAATCGATTCCATTCATCCTGATCGGTTCAGGCATCACTTTCGCCAAGTTGATCGATCAGGTGACGTTCAAACCGATGATGGTGAACTTGACGAGCTACTCCGGCAAAGAAATCGAGGATTTATTCGGACTGTTCAGTTTCAACGCCGACAAATTGATCATGATCATCGTTTCGTTGGCGGTCGGCATGGCTACGGCAGCGGTGCCTCTGATTGCCGCCGAGTTCACGAAAGGAAACTTTCGTATACTGCAGAGCCAGGTGAGGGAGATCATCCAGCTTTTCGCATTCATCATGTTGCCGGCAGCTTTTGGGATGATGGTCGTTTCAGAACCGATCTACAACGTGTTCTATCCGCTTCATCCGGTAGGTCCTACACTATTAGCGGTATCGGCTCTGATGAGCATTGTATTGGGACTTTTCACGGTGCTCGGATCGATTTTGCAGTCTTTGAGTCGCCATAAAACAATGATCTCCTATCTACTGGTAGGGCTTGTTGTCAAAGCAATCATGCAGTATCCGATGTTGGCTTTATTCGATACGGCAGGCGCTTTGGTTGCGACGACGATCGGTTTCATCGTGACTGTACTGTTGAGCGGTTGGAAAATCTATCACCTGACCCATTTCGGTCTGGTTGATACATTGCGGAAAACCGGGAAAATTTTGGCAGTGGCCTTGGTCATGACGGCCTGCGCGTTCATCGCCTTGAAAACCAGTATGCTGGTCATCCCAATCGATCGCAAATTGACAGCATTGGTGGTAGTCGCCATCGTAGCGGCAGTCGGAGGCTTCGTTTACTTATTTCTGACCCTGAAATTGCGCATCGCTGATGACATTTTGGGTGCTAAAGCGAACAGCCTGCGCAGAAAAATGCGTATCAAATAAAATAAACGAAACCGAAAAGCAGCCTTAGTGGGTGCTTTTTGGTTTATAAGGGAGAAAACACATGCGATTGGACAAACTGCTGTCGAATTCCGGATTCGGATCCAGAAAAGAAGTCAAAGTATTATTGAAAAAGAAATGGGTGACGGTGAACGGGAAAGTTGAAACAAAAGCTGAAGCCAAAGTGGACAGCGAAAAGGACACTGTTCTTGTAGGAGGTGAACCGGTCAACTATCAGGAATACATGTACTTGATGATGAACAAACCGCAGGGTGTCCTCAGTGCAACAGAGGATAACCATCAAAAAACGGTCATCGACCTATTGGCATTTGAACTGCATCAGCAAGAGCTCTTTCCTGTCGGTCGTCTCGACAAAGATACGGAAGGTCTGTTGCTGCTGACGAACGACGGCCAATTAGCACACTTCCTGCTGTCGCCGAAACGGCATGTGGACAAGGTCTATTTCGCTGAAGCAGCGGGACGGATGACGGAAGAGGACCAAAAGGCCTTCGCAGAAGGGATCATTCTGGAAGACGGCTACCGTTGTTTGCCGGCCAAACTTGAAATCCTGGGCTACGATGAAGAAAGGGACAGTTCGGAGGTAGAAATAACGATCAAAGAAGGGAAGTTCCATCAGGTGAAACGGATGGTGCTGGCCTGCGGAAAAGAGGTCACTTTCCTGAAACGGTTGACGATGGGGCCTCTTCGTTTGGATGAGCAACTGGCAAAAGGTGATTACCGTCCGTTGCGCGATGAGGAACTTGCGGCATTGCGGGAACATCTGCCGGAGTCGATTAAAAAAGGCTAAGATTTTGTCTTCGGTAGGGCCAAAATACCAAGCTTTTATTTGGATATTTTGCCAAAAGTGATATGATGATAGCATGATATTTTAAGTTAGGATGTGCGTTCATGGAAATCAATTGGAAAAAAGAAGTGGAAATCAGAAAAACGGAACTGTTGGAGGACTTATTCACATTATTGCGGATCGACAGTGTAAGGGATGATTCGAAAATAACTCCTGATGCACCGGTCGGACCAGGCCCTAAAGAAGCTTTGGAAGCTTTCTTGGCTATCGGTGAACGGGACGGTTTCATCACGAAAAATGTCGGCAATCTGGCCGGACATATCGAATTTGGCGAAGGTGAAGAATTGATGGGCGTATTCGGTCACGTCGATGTTGTGCCTACCGGGACCGGCTGGGATACGGATCCTTTTGTCCCCGTGATCATTGATGACCGCATCTACGCCCGCGGATCGAGCGATGATAAAGGGCCTACGATGGCTGCCTACTATGCATTGAAGATCATCCGCGACCTGAAGCTACCGATTTCCAAAAAGGTCCGCGTCATCATCGGTACGGATGAAGAGAGCGGTTGGAAATGCATGGACCACTATCTTGAAAACGAGCGGATACCTGATTTCGGTTTTTCTCCGGATGCAGAGTTCCCGATCATCAATGGTGAAAAAGGCATGCAGACTTTCATGGTCCAATTCAGAGGCGACAACAAAGGCGGAAAGAACGAGTTGTTGAGTTTTGATGCCGGGCTGCGCGAAAACATGGTCCCTCAGGATGCGACTGCCGTATTCATCAGTCCGGAAGCCGACAAAATTGAACAGGCATTCGCTGCTTTCCTAGAAAATAATCCAGTCAAAGGAACGATTTCTGTAGCTGGAGAACAAGTAACAATCGAATTGATCGGTAAAGCCGCTCATGGTATGAATCCGGCTGCCGGCGTGAATGCGGGAACCTATCTTGCCACTTTCTTGAACAAGTTCAACTTCGGCGGACAAGCGGCCACGTTCCTTGAATTGATCGCGGGCCGCATCCATCTGCAGCATGATGCTCAGAAACTAAATTTGGCTTACACGGATTCAGTAATGGGCGAATTGACCATGAATGCCGGCATTTTCACCTTTACACCATCAACTGGCGGCGAATTGGCGTTGAACTTCCGTTATCCGCAAGGCGTTTCCGAAGAGGGCATCGAAATTAAGTTAGAAGCTGCCTTGGCTACTTATGGCGTGACGATTGCAAAAGGCGGACACGGAAAATTGCCGCATTACGTGCCGGCTGACGATCCGTTGGTAAAAACGTTGTTGGCTGTCTACGAGAAACACACCGGCTTAAAGGGACATGAACAGTCCATCGGCGGCGGAACTTATGGGCGCTTGTTGGAGCGCGGTGTTGCTTATGGGGCGATGTTCCCTGACAGCATCGACACGATGCACCAAGCCAACGAATTCATCGCTTTGGATGATCTTTTCCGCGCGACCGCGATTTATGCGGATGCCATGTACGAATTGCTGAAATAATGTTGACTTTTCAACGTTTCAATTATTTTTAAAAATGAAACGAAAAGCTGTTAAATCAACATTTCCAATTTTTTGAAATCGGTTTGAAACGATGCGAAAATATGCGCACTCGGGATTTATCCGGGATTTTTTGATCCATTTCGGAAAAAATCCCGAGTGCGTTTTCGTTGCTATGTAGCCATTTTAGCCATGCATACGGGTGCTGGCAATCTGAATGACTTTCTGACTGCCTTCCTCTGTGGCGTGAGTATAATGCTCCGTCATGGAGGTTTTTTTGTGTCCCAGGTAATCTGCCAGGGCTCTTCCGTTCACGCCTGCCAGGGATGCTTGTGTGGTGAAGGTGTGCCGCATCATGTGTGGGCTGGCCTTCACGCCGCTTTCTTCCGAGACATAGGACATAATACGGTTCAAGTGGGTAACGCAGTAGGGGACGCCTCGTTTCGGATTCAAGAAGATAAAATCATCCTGGTTCAGGATCTGGCCGAAGTCCGCTTTGATGTCTCGTGCTTCCTGGATGCAATACTCCAGAAGCGCTGCCGCTTCCTCAGTCAAAGCAATCATACGCTCACTGCTCGGAGTCTTCGTTCCTTTGCCTTCAGGACGTTTTAGCGTTCGAGTGAGTAAAACCCTGATGAACGTCCCATCCGGCCGGAAAACCACGTTCTTTTGTGTCAGACCCATGATTTCACCGCGTCTGAGACCAAAAGTAGTGAGGTAGAGCATCGCATAATTCTGTTTTGTCAAAATTTCTTTTGCTTTATCCATGAATAGATTATAGTTCGCGAGATCGATGTTCTTCGATTTTGGCTTGGCGCCTTCCTTGCGGATCTTCACGTAAGATAACCGGTTACGTTCCAGGACTCCGCTGCGTACGGCATCATTCAAGATGGCGCACATCAGATGGTGATAGGTCTTGACTGATTCTTCAGCCAATCCTTCATCGTGCAGCATTTCATTCAGGTACAGCTCATAACTATGCCGATCGATTTTTTTCAACGGCGTTTGGCCAAAGCGGTTCGATAGGTGATTCCGGTAGTGGCTGTCGATGCTGGAAAGAGAATCGGCCGTCCATTCCTTTCGGGCGATCCGTTTTTCTTTATATTTCTGATAGTATTCGTCCAGGGTGATATTGGGATTGCTGATCATCCCGAATTCTTCATTCTCAATGAATTCTTCGATCTCACGCAACTTGGCACGGGCGGCCGTCATCGTTTTGAATCCTGATTTATCGAATTCACCAGGAGCGCCATTGATCACATACGCGCGCCGAACCTGGTAACGCGTTCCTTTTTTTGTTTCGTACTTGTATATGTTTGGATAATTTGTCTTCATTCTTTTTGTCATTGTAGTTTCTCCTTCCGCTGCCGGGCAGCGGCTCCTGGTCCATCAAGGAAGTCAAGAATGCAAGGGACGCGCTCGGTGGTGTCGAGGGTTCATTTTTGGACACGTATGGCGGGGAGTATATGTTTGATAACTACGATATCAGACTTTATGCAAACCGCGGGAAACAGTCTGGGGCGCTCATTGCATACGGCCGAAATCTGACGGATCTCGAACAAGAAGAGAATATAGCAGAGACCTATACCTCCATCTATCCCAATGCGGTGGTGACGGACGACAATCAGAATGAAATCATTCAGACGCTGCCGGAATACTATCTCGACAGCGAATATGTCAGCAATTATGCAAGAAGGAAAATTCTCACTGTTGATTTTTCGGGAAATGATGTCACGACGGTCGAACAGCTCCGGGCCAAAGCCGAGGCCTACATCATCAATAATCGTATCGGTGTGCCGAAAGTGAATCTTAAAATCAAGTATGTAGATCTGGCCAAAACCTTGGACTATGAAGCGACGCAAGCGATTGAAGAAGTGAACGTCTGCGATTGGGTAACGATCTATTTTGAAGAGTACGGCATCAAAACAAACGAGAAAATCATAAAAACCGTTTGGGATGACTTGCTGCAGCAATACGATTCAATCGAAGTCGGTGAGGCGCGGGCAAGTTTGGCGCAGAGCATCAACACAACCGTTGATGGGAAGTTGGAAACCGTAGCAGTTAATCTGAATACAATTCGCTTAGCTGCTGATGGCAAAACGAAGATTTACACCGGTGTGGCTGAACCCATTGCGTCAAATATTAATGATTTATGGTATAAGCCAGTCGAGTCCGGAGCGGTAGAGATGTATCGATGGGACGGTATCATTTGGGCCCTGCAAAAGACCAGTGCCGACGCTTTAGCCGGAACAGTTGATTTTGCCACGGTACAAGCAATTAACATCGATGCCAATGCTATTTCTACGGGAACACTGAGCGGCGCCAACTTCTGGCTAAACCTCATCACCGGCATCATGCAGTTCACGAATCCAGTGACGGGCGACATTTTGGTGTTTGATCAGGGGGAAATCTATTATCAAAACGGAACCAAGGTGAGGCGTTTAAGATATTCAGAAGAAGGTTTCATCTTTGAACCCGGTGAAGGCAATACAGGCACATCGCTGAACACTTCGCTGATTCTGCGTGGAGGCTTCGGATCAGACAAGTATATAGATTTTATGGACAAAGATTTTGAGACTGGAACTCTTTCCAACCACCAGCGTATCACGGCGCGAAATGCGATCATGTATTTTCAAACGATTGATCGGGTTCACGTTGTACACGACTCTGATTTATCATTTGCACCGATTGCTGCTTCAGCGTTTGAGGTCGGATCTAGTGAGGACTTTAAACAGAACATCATGAGTACAGAAATAAGTGCTTTGGATAAAATAAGTAGTTTAGCAGTCGTGGAATACGATTTGAACTACAACGTTGAATCTGGAATAGAGAACAAGCAGCTTGGCTTCATTGCAGAGAACAGCCCATACATATCAGGGAGCGGTGGAAAGAGTATTGATTTGTACAAGGCAATCGCATTGACCACAAAGGGAGTCCAGGAGTTGTTGGCTAGGATTGAGGCACTTGAGACGGAAAATGCAATGATGAAAACAGACATTGCGACGATAAAAAAATCATTGGGATTAGCATAAGTTAGTCCTTTTTAGTTTGAGGAGGGATACGATGAAAGTATTTAAAATTGAGTCACAAGATTATCAATTTGATGAAGATGTGTCTATGGTAATTGTTGCCGCATCAGCCAAACGTGCATTGGTGATGGCGATAGAAAAATGGCAATTTAGAGATGAACCCAAAAATGTAAACTTGAAAGTTAATGAAATTAATATTTGTAAGGAACAGATAGTCGACATATCCCATTACGGAGATTAAAAAAGGATGGACGACTTGTCCATCCTCAAACACTATAAGGCTTCAGAAGAATAATTTGACATATGCAGCATTGGGAGGGGATTTTATAACAGTTTGTTTTGCAAGCCTAAAAGGTTTTTTGGTGTGCTTTGAATATGCTTTAGTACTCTCGGAAAACATTCCGGGCTGCCGGATGTTACTCTCTGGAATCCCACGTAAATTGTTTTTATTTGTTGGATTATAAACGATCGTCAGATTTAATTTATTTTTCAAACTGACAATTACTTCATGTGCAATTTGTCGAACAAGAGCGTACGGCAAGTACTTAATTGCTTCTTGTTGCTCTTTAGTAACATGAGTTAAGATACTATATCTTGAAGTAACTAAATCGAAATAGTCTCGATTTCCTGCTTTTACTTCATCAACATGAACTCCACCAAATTGTTCGGCTAACCTTAAAACGATGTCTTTCCTGCTTAAAATGATGTTTTTTGATTCAGATTTTGATACTAAGACCTTAGCTGTCCACCAATTCTCAAAATCTAACCACTCACAATCAACCTGAGTACTATTTTCAAAGACTGGAAGATAAATATGTTCGAGTGCAAAATGTTCTTTTACATTTTTAGTTGGAACAGTAACAAAACCCACTAAATTGAACATGAATTCAGGATCAACAGCTTCATAAGCTGTGTTATAAAATTTCATGTCATCTTTTATGTTTAGAGTTTTAAGTAAACTAACTGTATCAGATTTTTTACCAGATCTGGGAATTGGGTCTTTCACCATCGTTCTTATGATCGCTGACATACCTTTTGCACGTGTAAAATTGCCTGAATCGTAAGATGCACATAACTCAATTAGAGACTCTAATTGATCAATCAATTGATCTTTGTAGTAAGAATTTAATTCATCCATTTTTTCACCTCGCTTTCTATCTTTAGTATAAGGGATATCCAATGGAAATAAACACAATATTTTAATGGAAAATTAAGAGAAGGACTGCTCATCTGAGTAGCCCTTTTTTAGTTACCAAAAAGGAGTGATACATATTGGTCTTAGAACAATTTATAATTGATGCCGACATTATTTGGGACCAGGTCGGCAAGACGTTTTTCGAAAATCCAGAAGCGAAACCCGGCCGGATTATGCGCGTGCAAGTTGTGAATGCCGGCATCATAGAGGACCTAACGGGGTATACATTAAACCTCGGTTGGACCAGCGTAAGAGACCCGTCCAAGTTTGGACTGGATGCTTTCGATGATATTGACATCACAAAAGGGATTTTTGAGATTGAATATACAAGTGGTATGCTCACGAATATTGGACCGCTGAATGCATCCCTGCAGCTCGTTCCTCCTGGGGAAGGAAGGCCGATAGAATCCAATAATTTCAAGCTTACTGTTAAGAACAGCGCGATTAATCCAGCGGCAATTCAGGGTGAGACAAGTTTTAGCACATTGGAGAATGCGCTCGTGGAAGTGAATGGCTGGAATGCGCGGATTGATGTGGTGGAGCAGGATTTCATCCAACGAGCTATTAATATGGAAGCGAAATATCCACAGGAGTTAAATTCATTGGGTGCGCAGCTGGAGCATAAGATAGGTGGGGGAGTAAAAGCCGAGCCTGAAGATTTATCCGCCGCAACGCTTGGGTTAGTCACAGGAACCGGAGGACCGATTAATTTGTTGTCTGTTCCGCAAGATAATAGTGTGACAAAATCCAAGCTATCCACAGACTTGGAAAATGAAATAAACTTGCTTTTCCCACTTGACCCGAACCCGAACGCAATGGAAATACTTAACACTGATTCGACAACTGTTTCTTATTTTGGTAATGCCGCCAATACCGCCTATGCTGAACCAATTGTAAATGGAATAAAAGAGTATACAATATCCACTACTGCGGCTTTCGGTGGAGCATCTAAACCTTATATTGCAATCGAAAACGAATTTGACGTGACTCCGACAGACTATCTGTTTACGTGCGAAGGCGATGCCAGTGTTGCTGGTATATTTACCATGATTATTACGGATGGTACAAATACGCTAGATACAAAATACATTGGGTATACAGCAGGGACAACAAGTAAATCACAAGCGATTACAATGCCGGCAGGCGCAACCAAGTTAAAAATCACCTTGTTTGGTTATAACGTTTTTGCTGCAGGCGAAAATCACCTAACCATCCGCAATCTGCAATTAAAAACAGTGATTGCACAAGACCTTGATATTGTCGCAAGGACTGAAAACCTTGAAACAACAGTAGGAACGCTTGAAACGGATGTGACGGCTATTGACGGTAGGGTAGGAGCGTTGGAAAATGTACCACAAAAATCTTACTTTATCCTTGATTTTGACTACTCTCCTTTGGCTTGGACGGATGCAAATATTGCAATCGTACTGGATGAATTTGGCTATCCGTTTAAATTTAACTTCGGGGTATCGACAGACGCAGCCATTGCCCGTGCTTTGGTTCGCAGAGGGTGTGAAATGGCAACCTACTTTAATGATGCTGCTTATCTTCCGACAACCGAGCAATTTTCAAGCGCGGTACAAGCGGATATTGACAAGGTGGATGCCTATGTAAAAGGCGCAATTGACATGCAAGAAGCGCTAGGATTTAAGGATCAACTCGTTTGGTCAACTAGACAATTCACAACCGGAATCAACTTGGAGAATGCGCTCAAGAAATACGGCTTTGCCATTGAGCGATTGCGGACAAGCGGCACGATGTTGCCGACAAGTTTTAGTAAAAATCAGCTTACAAAAATCTACGTGAGTGACAACACGACAAACTGGTATTCTCACACCATGACAGGCATTGATACTGCAATCGCAAACGGTGGATCGTTGGCTATCTTTACTCACAAGATTGTGCCTACCGATGATGCTAGCGGCATTAATATCATTGAGAGTCAGTACCGATTGATCCTTAATAAAATAAAAGGTTATGTAGATGCAGGTCAAGCGGAAGTTATCACATACAAACAATACTTCGAGAAGTTCAGAAACTAGTTGCTGAACCATAACGTTGACACCGTGAAATGAAAATGGCCGTTCTCATACGGCTGAAAATTAATAAAGAACTAAAAGTGATATAATATTCTTAATATTATATCGAAGGAGGTTCTCAACAATGGATTGGATTGGAATGGTTCAGATATCACTTTCAATAGGAACATTTGGAATGCTTGTTTATGAGGTTTTCTACAACAGCAGACAAAGAAAAATAGATAGGCGCATTTCGGTGACTGTAGAAGACCAAAGAGAAAAACAACGAAAGCTATTTGATAATGTCAATGGGTTACTAGATATCGAAAAGAAATTCATTTACTCAAAAATTACAGAAGATGAATTATCATCTATTCTATTGGAAAGCCTTAGTTATAAAGTTGGAGTTTGGATTAATATTAATCGGAAAAATAAATTTGCAGAACGATTGAGGGATAATTGCACTTCCCTCGCAACGTGGTTAGCAAGTTCTGCAGAATCTCGAATAATGGGGAATAATAATAATTATTTAGAATCTGCGCATCGGAATGTAATGGATATTTGGATTTTAGTTGATAAATATATCGAAGAAGAAGAAAATTTAATCGAATATTTGTTAAAAAAATAAAGAAATAAGTGAATATTTAATTAAGAGCAACCATTTTGGTTGCTCTTTTTGTAATATATGTTTCTTCATCCGTTCCAGAGAAGTAAGGAAAGGACGCATCGCTGAGGAAGAGAAAGAGATCACTTTGGTAATGGCTCACGTTTAGTTGTGATTCCTACTTGACAGAGATTCGAGTAAAGGGGTAGGTTACAGGTAACTAAACCGAGAGGAGAATGACATATGACTGACTTCGATAAGTTATCATTAGAGGATAAGCAAGTAATCCTCGTTGCGTTACTGACAGGTAAATAGTACCTACAAAAAAGGTTGCTCACCCGGGCAGCCTTTTTATTATGGAAAAAGGAGCGTGGGCAATGGAGTGGATATCCGCAATAATCGCAAGTGCGGTAACGGGCGTGGTGACCTTCTCGGTCGCTAATAAACAGACAAATGGATCAGTTGAGCAGCAATACACCGAAAATATCACCAAGCTTTTTACTTTTTATAAAGAGCAGGTTGATGCGTTGGGGGAAGAGGTCAGGCAACTGAAATCACAAATAAAAGACATCGAAAACAAGTACGTCAAGGATATCAATGGTTACAAGTTAATAGTCGAAAAGTTGGAAGATGAAGTCGAAGTTCTGCGGGAAGAAAATGACGAGTTGAAAATCGAGAACGCCATCCTGAAAGGGGATCAAGAAAATGGAATTTAATATTTTTATCGCACCGATCACGATGATTGCTGTTGAAATGACCAAGCGCGCAGGGCTAGAAAGCAAGTACCTGGCATTTGTGGCCGTAGTTTTTGGGGCTCTATTCGGCGCTTTGTACGGCTTTATCTACAAAGGCGACATCTTTGTCAATGCTTTTGAAGGTTTGCTGTATGGCGCTTCAGCTTCAGGAATGTGGGATGTAGCTACGAAGACACTTAAGGAGGTAAAATAATAATGGCTTATACAATTAATGATCGGCGCGCATCAGCGCTTGGTGGCCAAAGTAAAGACCGCTCTCGGTCTACAATCACGACAATAGTATGGCATTATTCTGCAGTTACTAGATCTGTGCGCAAATTTATCACTGGCCACGAGGAATACTGGAAAAACACGCTCGGTTGGGATCGTGGCGGCTATCACTTTTACATCGACGTGGACGGGAATATCTGGCAGAACTATGACTACGAGCGAATCACTTGGGGAGTCTACAATAACAACGGGTACTGCGTGCACATTAGCGTGGAGGCCGGAAACGGCAATGATTACTCACAAGCGCAAATTGATGCACGCGATTGGCTGACACGCAAAATCATGGGTGATTTGAGTGTGCCAGCAAGCAAGGTCAAGGGACACTGGGAGGTTTATAACAACTCATCTTGTCCGGGTTATACCAAAGCTCAGATGGATGCCTTCCGCGCAAAATTGGCGCAGCCTAGCACGACGGTAGCAGCGCCTGTCACAACAACTGATGCTGGAGTGACCTTTGGAGGTCAGGCACACATTCAGCAAAAAGGTTGGTGCGAGATGATCAACAATACTCTTGGTACAGTCGGGAAGGGATTACGATTGGAGGCTTTTTCCTTGGTCGTAAAAAACAACGGTAAAGCCCAACCTATAAACGGATCTGTACACATTCAGGATATCGGAGACGTGTCGTATAATTCCGGTACCAATATTTTTGGTACAGCAGGAGAGGAGAAACGCCTGGAAGCAGTTTTGATAAACGTCGGCAACGGCGTGCAGTATAGGGCGCATGTTGCGAACCAAGGATGGAGACCATGGGTCCGCAGTGGCGAATGGTCAGGTACTAAGGGGAAAGGGTTAAGTATTGAGGCGATTGAGTTCCGCGTTGGTTAGTGTTCAACCTAAAAAGCCTGCTCTCAAATGAGGGTAGGCTGATTTTTTGCTCTCGTTATTCTGAGTGAAGGGCTAAACACGTTGAGAGAATGACAACGTGGCGATTCGCTATGATGAGTCGAAAGGTGCTTTTATTGAGAAAAAATATGCATAAATAAAAATTGCTTTTAAAGAAATACGTATAGTATTAGTGAGGCTGGTTTTTATCCCCCCCCAAGTTAGCCAGTCTCATATCTAATGCATAGGAAATGCTCCTAGGGTGGCTAGTTTCGTAACGAATAAAATATATACTCAAAAAAGAATTATTTTGATTGAACGATAACTATAGTTTCTCTGGAAAGGTAGTTTTTACATATCAATACGCAAACCTATGTTCTTGTGTTATACTAAGTGAGTAATCTCTTGTTATTATATAAATTTGTGTGACAAAGAAACTAATTTTTTGATCATACTTTGTATAAAACGGAGTTAAGCTTTTAAATTAGGGGGAATATTTTTGGAAAACGATGTCATAAAGTATGTTAAATTCTCAGAAATAGATTTAAGTAATTCCTTTTTTGATTCACTAAAAGATGATTACCCTGGTTTTGAAGATTGGTTTATAAGAAAAAGTGAAGAATCGGCATATATTTTAAATGAAGGTAAAATGAGAGGGTTTCTTTATTTAAAAGATGAGGACGAAGCATCAAATGATATTGCCCCTCCTTTTGAGAAGAAAAGACGGTTAAAAATTGGAACATTTAAAATTGATTCGCATGGAACTGTTCTTGGTGAACGATTTATGAGTATTATTATGAATGAAATGATTTATGGAAATTATGATGAAGTTTATGTTACTTTATTTGATAAACAAGAAGGACTAATAAGATTATTTGAAAAGTTCGGATTTTTAAAGTGGGGAGAGAAAAGTAATCATGAACTTGTCTATACAAAGTCACTTCAAGTTTATGATGATATTTTTAAAAACTATCCGCGGTTAAAAGTTTCGAACGCAAATTATTACTTATTGGGTATTTGGCCAAAATTCCATACTTTATTGTTTCCTCAATCAAGATTAATCACGGAAAGAGATCATGTTATTCAGGATTTATCATTTACTAATACAATTGAAAAAGTTTATTTAACAAAAATGTATGGGATTGAAAATCTCAAAAAAAATGATTTGCTAATTATTTATAGAACTGCAGAGAATGGAAAAGCTGCTAGATTTAGTTCTGTTGCAACGTCAGTATGTACGGTTGTAGATTATAAGAATATATCCGAATTTTCTAGTTTTGAAGAATACAGTAAATTTGTTGGTAAGGGTACAATTTTTCAAGAAAGTGAGTTAAAGTCTTTTTGGAGAAGTAAAGACTATCCTCACGTAATAAAAATGATATACAATGTAGCTTTACAAAAACGTATTGTAAGAGATGCATTATTGGAAAAAGTAGGAATCGATACCGGATATGCAGGGTTTATGAAATTAAGTGAAGAGCAATTCAATAAAATACTAGAATTAGGTGAAGTAAATGAAAGTTTTATTATCAATTAGACCTGAGTTTGTTAAAGAAATAGTAAATGGTAATAAGAAATATGAATACCGTAAATTAATATTCAAGCGTGATGATATATCTACAGTTGTTGTGTATGCAACAAAACCATACGGTAAGGTTGTTGGTGAATTTGAGATAGATAATATTATTTCTGACTCTCCTTCAGCTTTATGGGAAAAAACAAAAAAATATTCTGGAACCTCAAAACGTTTTTATAATGAGTATTTTGAAGGGCGAGACCAAGCATTTGCTATTAAAATTAAAAGTTTCAAAATGTTTGAGGAACCATTGACGCTTCAAGAATTTGATAAGAATATTAAAGTTGCGCCTCAGTCATTTTGTTACATTGGAGTCTGATAAAATGGGATATATTTTTATGACGGGTATACATGGTGTAGGAAAAACAACTCTGATTAGGAAGTTACAAAAAGAAATTAAACTTAGTGCTTATTCTGTAAGTGATTTGATCCGTTCCGCAGGTAATAATATCGATACGAGTGAAAAAAATACGGGAAATATTAGTGGAAATCAAGAATTATGGAAAAAACAGTTACTGGATATTAACGTCGAAAATAATGCCCAATTACTGTTAGATGGTCATTGTTGTCTTCTAGATAAAAATGGTAACATTTACGAAATACCCCAAGACACTTTTAAAGATACTGACCTTAATAAAATAATCTTAATTAAGAATAATCCTGAAGTAATAGTCGGAAATCTCTGGAAAAGAGACAACAAGGAATATGAAGTAGAATTTATTAAAAAATTTCAAAAATGCGAGGAAGAATGTGCGATAAAATTGAGCGAAACATATCATGTACCTTTATTTGTATATGATAATATAAATAAATATGGTAATCTGAAAAAATTTATTATTGAAGAATAAGAAGGGCTAGCTATGCACGATCTAAAAATTGATAACGAATATTTTGAACATGTATTATTAGGTACAAAAACTTTTGAAATAAGAAAAAACGATCGGAATTTTAAAGTTGGAGATATCGTTATCTTGAATGAATGGAATAATATAAGCCTAACTTACACTGGAAGAAAGATAATATGCCGAATCACTTATGTTACAAGTTATGAGCAAAAAGAGGGGTATGTAGTCTTTAGCTTTATCAAACTGCCTTGACTGTATGACTATTATTCAGTTTAACCTTGCAAGTACTTTTTCAGGTCTTCTTAAGTCAGCACACGCAGCATTTCCGCTTTCTTAAATTGCTCCGGATTTTGATCGAAAAATTGAGCTACAGCTGGATGCTATTTCTCGCAGCGATAAATTCCTCATTATCCAAAACTTCTAAGACTAATAAGATTTGTGTGAAATGCAATGGGATCATCGGGCACCTCCTTTAGTCAATGGTATCAATGTGAGCGAACTTTGCCTATATTTTTGTTTATCTGTTTTAGAAGTAATATTATAGGAAGAAAAAAAGCCCTGCCCGGACTTTTGTTACTCGGGATTTTCCCGGGATATTTTTCTATTTGATGCTAGAAATCTTGATTTATCAGTGATTGATAAGATTAGCCATGTACGAATTGCTGAAATAAACAAACTGTCTGATTGTTTCATACCACCAAAAACAGAAATGCTGTTAAATCAGCATTTCTGTTTTTGGTGAAATTCATCTGATGATGCTTCCTTAACACGATAATAGGTTTTCAAGTAGATGAAATAAGATAGAGTAAAATTTTTCAGAAAATGATGAAACGACGCCAATGGTTACAGATTTGCCAATTCCGATTCTATTCCTTAGAATTAAGGGAGGACGCTGATCTTGGAAAGAATCCATAATGAGGGGCGGTCTATAACTAATTTCGGAGAGGAGCTCAGTAATCATGACATTGAAAGAAACAGTCAACAAAGACTTCATCCAAGCAAGGAAAGACAAAGACACGTTGAAGGCAGATGTCCTCCGCCTGATCAAAACGGAATACGATTCTTTCATTATCGACAACAAGCGCGAAATGACTGAAGCAGAGGAAATCCATGTTTTTATGAAGGACATAAAAAAAACCAATGAAGCGATCGCTTTTGCAAAGCAAGTTGAACGCACGGACCTAATTGAAGAAAATCAGAAAAAGTTGGCAATTTTGGAGGCTTATGTGCCTAAGATGATGGATGAACGGGAAGTTCGCTTCTTTTTGGCCGAAAACGGTGTAGCCGAAATGTCATTGAAGGATGCGATGAAATTTTCGATGCAAGTGCTGGATGGCAAAGCCGATAAAGCACTCGTATCCAAAATCATCAAGGAACTTCTGGCAAAATAATGCATCGGATAAGAAAAGGACTGTGCGGCGCTTGCTGCACGGTCCTTTTCTGAACGCCTTTCCAAGTTTTCTCCACCGCGAAGCTTTCAAATGATCAGTTATCAGCGAACAATCAGTCTTTTTTGATCCATTTGTTTCCGGCTTTGTTGGTAGGCGGAAGTCTATGCCCTTCAACGATATGGACCTCTTTGCTGCCGGTAATTTTGCCCCCTCTTGGGCCGACTTCCTTGTAGACGCCAGGAGGAAGGTTGTCCGTACCTGGTTTGTGTAAATCTTTTTGATCGATTCTCATGTTATTGCCCCTTTCTTTCTTGAAGAGCGATGGTGGAGGAAACACTTGGTACAGCTTAAGTATATCGCTGGAAGCGCGAACAATCAAATGCAGACTGTGTTCGGAAACCGATGTGTAAACATGAACAATATTTCACGATTTACGACTGTCGTAACAAATTGAAACACAATTGTCATATTTCTATCATGCAATGGTATTTTAATTTTGATATACTTCATCTCGTAGTAGAAACAGGAGGAGAAGTATAATTGGGAAAAAAACATATCGCGTTGTTCTCATCAATCTTATTGCTTAGTCCGATTGCAGGTGGATTTACTGCTCAGGCGGCTACATTAGAAGAATTACAACAACAAAAAGATGCTTTGCAATTAGAAACGAATACGATTCAATCGCAGATAGAAGAAAAATCAAATTCATTGAATACTTTGGAATCCGAAAAAGCAAACTTGGAAACAAAAGTGAATGAACTTCAATCGCAATTGGATGAATTGATGAATCGGTTAGCGACTCAAGAGCAAAAATTAGCTGATATCGAATCAAAAATTCTGGAATTGCAAGCTGAAATTGAAGCATTACAAGTGGTCATCGACCAGAGAACCGAAAAATTAAATACACAGGCTCGTTATATCCAAACGGATGCGGGTGTTACGGATATAGCTTCAATGCTGTTGTCTTCAGAGAATTTTTCTGACTTAGTCGGAAAAATCACGGTCGTTTCAAAGATTGTGACTGCCAACAAGGACATCGTGGAACAACAGGAAGCGGATCAGCAAAAAGTCGAAGACAGCAAAGTGGCTGTTGAAGAAGAAAAACTTGCTGCTGAAGCATTGAGACAAGACATTCTGATTTCAAAAAATAATGTCGTAGCCCAAAAAACTGAAATCGACATCCAAATCGCGCAAGTCATTGAGAACTACGAATTGACTGAAGCCGAGAAAAATGGCTTGGAATCAACCAGAGCTGACTTGGCTGCACAAACTGAAACCATCAGCAATGACATGGTAGCAGAAGAAACAAGGATTGCAGCTGAGAGGGCAGCAGCCGAACAAGCAGCATCTGAAGCGGCGGCAGTTGCAGCAGCAGCTACGGCAGCTAATAATTTGACTGCATCAGCAGCGCCGACTACGACTGCATCCAGCAGTTATACTGTAAACTCTAGTGGTTTCATAAAACCAGCCAGTGGCTACTACTCATCTCCGTTTGGATATCGTCTTTCACCAATCACAGGTGGCTCTGAATTGCATAGAGGGCAAGATATTGCGGGCAGTGGAGCTATTTCTGCTGCACAATCCGGGACTGTAGTAACAGCAACATATCACGCTAGCTTTGGCTACTATGTGGTAATCAACCATGGCACCATCAATGGTGTGACCGTTGAAACACTTTACGCGCATATGCAACCAGGGTTATTGGTCGCACCGGGACAAACAGTCAGTCAAGGTCAACAAATTGGAATAATGGGTACAACCGGCGATTCAACGGGTGTTCATCTCCATTTTGAAGTTCATGAAAATGGTGGATTAGTTGATCCATTGAATTATATCGGTGGCTAATATACTTAAAATTTCGAAGAGATTGGGAGTTCCCCAGTCTCTTTTTTCTATCTTTGGATGAAAAGGGAATAATAAATGCGTTATAATAGGGGATATGTTGAACTGAGGAGTTACAAAATGGAAAAGATAGCATCGATGAAAAATCAAAAAGTAAAACAATGGAAAAAACTGCAGACCACCAAAGGCCGGAAAGAGGCGGGCGCTTATCTGATCGAGGGGACGCATCTTTTGAAAGAGGCCATCAAAGCAAACGCAAGCATCCAGGAAGTTTTGATGACTGAAGCTTTTCACCAACAGTCGGATCTGCCGCTTGGTGAGAGGGACATCATCATCGTTTCCCAGGAAATCCTGGCCAGCCTGGCCCAGACAGAAACGCCGCAAGGAGTCGTCGCGATTGTTCAGTTTCCTGAAGCGGCTCCGATTTTGGATTACAAGGGCAAATATATCCTTTTGGATCAGGTCCAGGATCCAGGGAATGTCGGCACCATCATCCGGACGGCGGATGCTGCCGGTTATTCTGGTGTCTTTTTAGGTGAGGGATCGGTTGATCTGTACAATGATAAAGTATTGCGTTCTATGCAAGGTAGTCATTTCCATCTGCCGGTTCATCGCGCCGCTTTGCAAGAGTTGATACCTGAAATGAAGAGTAAAGGCATGCCCGTTTACGGAACCGAACTGAACGAAGCTGCCGTCGATTACCGCACTCTTCCTCCGACCGATACGGTTGTATTGGTAATGGGTAATGAAGGAAATGGCGTTTCTGAAAAAATATTGGCGTTGACGGATCAGAATTTGTACATTCCGATTTTTGGCGAAGCCGAGTCCTTGAATGTTGCGGTCGCGGCAGGTATCTTGCTTTATCACTTCGTCGGCTGAAGAAATCTTTAAAAAATCGCTATTTTTTCATTTAAACGTGAAAAAGTATTGCCTTTGTGAAATTCCTATCCTATTATAAGAAACAGACATGAACTTTTTGTACAGCTTGCAAGCTGGTTGCCGAATATTCACGAATATTTTTCGTGAAGTTTTTCCTAATTTGATGGAAATATTCGGCGCCTGCAGGCATTTATCTGGGGAACCAATTCAGTTAGTGCTGTTTGCGGGATAGGATGCTTATTTTTTGTAAACATTTTGTGACAAAAGGCACATTCCCTTTGACAGGGGAAATGAGGGTGTTTATAATAGGTCAAAGAGGTGAAGGCTGTGAATGAAATGCTGGAAGTAAAAAAATGTATTTGTCCAAAATTCGAAAAGACATTCTCTATTTTAGGGAAGAAATGGACCGGCTTAATCATCGAAGTCTTGATGGACGGAGATAAACGATTCAAGGAATTGGCCGCACAGATACCTAATGTCAGTGATCGAGTATTAGTTGAACGCTTAAAAGAGCTGGAAGATGAAAAAATTGTGGTAAGAACCGAAAATCCTGCGGCGGCAATCAAAGTGATGTACGGATTGTCGGAAAAAGGTAAGGCATTGAACAGTGTGATGCAGGAAATCCAAACTTGGTCGGATGCGTGGGTCTGAATCCGAACTTGACGGAAACGGCATTTCCGGTTAAACTGGCAAAGTAAGTAAAATGAATACGAAAAGCGTTGAAGGGAATCTTCACAATCTGCAACTTTTTTCAGGGAATAATGGCCATTGACTGCGAGCCTTTATAGAAGATGATTGTGTTTTTTCACTCCCCGAGCTGACTTTGGGATTTGCCCTGTGCAATGAATAAAGTTCCGGTTTATTACCGTTAAACAAATGAAGTGTCGTTGCTTGCAACGAAACAAGGGTGGTACCACGAAAATCTCGTCCCTTACCAGGGACGGGATTTTTTTGCATTTTTTATGAGAAGGGGACAGAACATGGAATTAAAAGAGAAATTACAAACGTTACGTATAGATGCCTTGCAGCAAGTCGAATCTGCAGAGGAGCTGCAGTCATTGAATCAAGTCCGTATTTCTTATTTGGGAAAAAAAGGACCAATCACGGAGGCTTTGAGAGGGATGAAAGATCTAAGTCCTGAAGAACGCCCGGTCATCGGAACTTTAGCAAATGAATTGCGTGACGATATTGAAGCCGCCATCCAAGCCAAAAAAGATGCACTTGAAATTAAAAAAATGGAAGCTGAAATTGCGGCTGAAACGATCGATGTCACCCTACCGGGCAAGAAGATTGCGCAAGGTACGACACACGTATTGACGCAGATCAACGAGGAAATCGAAGATCTGTTTTTGGGGATGGGTTACAAAATCGTGGACGGCCCAGAAGTGGAACAGGACAGCTACAATTTCGAGAAGATGAATCTCCCGAAAGATCATCCGGCCCGCGATATGCAGGACACTTTCTACATCACCGATGAATTGTTGTTGCGTACGCATACGTCACCTGTCCAAGCGCGCACGATGGAGAAGCATGATTTTTCCAAAGGTCCGTTGAAGATGATCAGTCCTGGGAAAGTCTATCGCCGTGATAGCGATGATGCGACCCACTCGCACCAATTCCACCAGATTGAAGGATTGGTAATCGGAGAGAACATCACTTTGGCTGACCTAAAGGGGACCCTTGCCGTCTTCGCCAAAAAATTGTTCGGGGAAGAACGTGAAATCCGTTTACGCCCTAGCTACTTCCCGTTCACGGAACCTTCTGTGGAAGTCGATGTCAGCTGCTTCAAGTGTGGCGGATCCGGTTGTAACGTCTGCAAACAAACCGGCTGGATTGAAATCCTGGGTTCAGGTATTGTCCATCCCAATGTTCTGGAAATGTCTGGAATTGACTCTACGAAATACTCCGGATTTGCATTTGGTCTAGGCCAGGAACGTGTAGCGATGTTGAAATATGGTGTTGATGACATCCGCCACTTCTACCAAAATGATATCCGATTCTTAAGTCAATTCGATGTAAAGGAGTAACATAATGAAAGTATCCTATAAATGGTTAAAAGAATATTTAGATCTATCAGATGTAACACCAGATGAATTAGCGGAAAAAATGTCGCGTACCGGTATTGAAGTGGATGACGTCATCTATCCGGGCAAAGGTTTGTCAAAGATCGTCGTCGGGGAAACGTTGTCCGTAGTCGACCATCCTGATTCAGACCATCTGCATGTCTGCCAAGTAAATATCGGGGCTGAGGAACCGATCCAGATTGTCTGTGGTGCACCGAATGTAGCTGCAGGCCAGAAAGTCATCGTGGCTTTGCATGGCGCGCGGATCACCGGCAACGCAAAAATCAAGAAAGGTAAGATGCGCGGCCAAGAATCGAACGGGATGATCTGTTCATTGGCTGAACTGGGCTACTCGGAAAGCGTTGTTTCAAAAAAATATGCGGACGGGATATTTGTCCTGCCTGCTGAAGCTGTTCCCGGAACAGAAGTCGTTGACTTGTTGGAACTGGATGATGCAATCCTGGACATCGATATCACGCCTAACCGTGCCGATGCTTTAAGCATGCGCGGATCCGCCTATGAAGTTGCAGCCATCTACAACAAAGCATTGAAATTCCCGGAGGCTCCGGTTTCTGAAAAAACAGGTTCTGTTACGGATTACATCAAAGTTGCCGTTGAGGACACGAACGATGCGCCTGCCTATCATATCCAAGTGATCAAAGACGTAAAAATTGCGGAAAGTCCGCTTTGGCTGCAGAATAAACTGATGAACGGCGGTATCCGTCCGATCAACAACGTAGTCGACATCACGAATTATATCCTGTTGGAATACGGCCAGCCATTGCATGCTTTCGATTATGATCAAATCGGTTCCAAGGAAATCATTGTCCGTCGTGCCAAAGAGAATGAAACAATGACGACGCTTGATGGGGTCGAAAGAACGCTCGACACAGATAACATCGTCATCACGAATGGTACTGCACCGATTGCATTGGCTGGTGTCATGGGCGGTCTGGATTCAGAAATTACTGATGGAACCGTGACTGTCGCTTTGGAAGCGGCTTTGTTCAATCCGGTTTTGATCCGCAAAACAGCTGGGAAGTTCAACTTGCGCAGCGAATCCAGTTCCCGTTTCGAAAAAGGCATCAACGTCGCAACAATCCGCACAGCCGGAGAACATGCAGCTGAACTGATCCATGAATTGGCAGGGGGCACTATCGTTGCCGGTACAGCTTCCGTCGATACTGTGGAAGTGAAGGATACGGAAGTGGTCATCACTTTGGAAAAAATCAACCGTTCGTTGGGGACCGCCATTTCCAGCGGTGAAGTGACTGCCATCTTTAACCAGTTGGGTTTTGCCTCGACGTTTGATGGCGAAACATTCACCGTTGCTGTTCCACCGAGAAGATGGGATATCTCCATCTATGCGGATATCCTGGAAGAAGTCGCACGCATCTACGGATACGACAACCTTCCGGAAACATTGCCGATCACACCGGCTTTGCCGACTGCATTGACGCCTAAACAACACACGATGCGCATCACCAGAAGATTCATGGAAGGTGCGGGACTTACTCAGAACATCAGCTATGTCTTGACTACCGCCGAAAAAGCGCGGGAATACGCAGTCGAAGACAAGGAAGGCATCCGTTTGGCTTGGCCGATGAGCGAAGATCGCAGCACGCTGCGGATGAACTTGTTGAGCACGCTTTTGGACAACGCTGCTTACAACGTTGCCCGCAAGAACACGGATATCCAGTTTTACGAAATCGGTCGCGTGTTCTTCCCGTCTGCTGACAGCGTTTTGCCGATCGAAGCGGAACGTTTGGCTGGCGTGATGACAGGAATGGCCTACCAAAAAGATTGGCAAATGGATGCCGAACCCGTCAATTTCTACCACGCCAAAGGGGTACTGGATGGGTATTTCGAGACGATGGGCCTGAGCGATCAGATCCGTTTTGAAGCTGCCAAAGACCTGAAATGGATGCATCCAGGCAGAACGGCTGCCGTCTATCTGGGCGATGCCTATATCGGTTATGTCGGCCAAGTCCATCCGGCAACGGCAAATGCCTATGACCTGAAGGAAACGTATGCTTTCGAAATCGATTTCGAAGCGATCATCGCCGCACCGAAGGAAGTGATCACGCAACAGCCGATCCCTAAATTCCCTGGCGTGACCCGCGATGTGGCTTTATTGGTGGATGAAACCGTAACACACCAACAGATCGTCAAGACCATCAAGGAAAACGGCGGGAAATTCCTGAAGGATGTCCACCTGTTCGATATCTATCAAGGCAAAGGCATCGAAGACGGCAAGAAGTCGGTTGCTTATTCCATGTCATTCCTGAATCCTGAAGCGACGCTTGTCGATGAAGACATCAACAAAGCCTTCACGAAATTAGTCGCAGCTTTGGAAACCGAATGTGGAGCTGCCATCCGTTAATTTAGAAGAATGATGTACAAACAAAGAGTGGACCGTCTCGGGATGAGACGGTCCACTCTTTGTTTTGCGAAGATTAAGATGTGGCTAGTAATCAGTTGTCCGATTCATTCGGATTGTCGGACAACCTACTCAGCATCGGACCCAGCTGAAGGGAATTCCCCGTACGATTCGCCGGCAAGCTATCTGTTCGCCAATCTAATGGCTTTTTGGGTGTTTGCGAAGTGTAGTTTCGTGTATTTGTCCAGCAGTTCCAAGCCGCCTTCACGATACATTTCCGCAGCGATCAGATCGACGTTGGCGCCGGCGCCTGAAGGGATCGGATAACCGGAGGCTGCGGTCATGTCCGCCAAAGTCTTCAGGAAGTAGTAGCGGGCGATGATGGAAGCCGCCGCCACCGCCAGATGGTGGGATTCGCCTTTTGTCTGGAAATAAATGTTTTCCTTCACTTGCACTTTTTGATCGGCGATATGTTTGAAATACGTGGAAGGCAATTCAAACTGATCGACCAGGATCGCTTTGGGCTTTTCCGGCTCGATTTTCTTCAACAGCTGATCGAGGACTTGGTTGTGCAGCAATGCCTTCATTTTACCTTGAGACATCGTTGGTTGGACCTCATTGTATTTTTCGGGCATCAAGTTGATGACGCTGTGCGGAACATGCTCCAACAATTGCTTCGCAATGGTGATGATGCGGGCATCGGTCAAAGCTTTTGAGTCTTGAACGCCCATCTTTTTCAGCAACGGTAATTGGTCGGCGGATACATAGACGGCACAGACCGTAAGTGGTCCGAAATAGCTGCCGTTGCCCACTTCATCGCTGCCGATGACGGACCATTCGGAAAAACCTGCAGGGAGCCCGGTTTTGTTCGGAATCTCTTTTTTCAGTCCGTTTTTTGCGGAATGGGATTTAGTGGCCACAACCTGGTCGCCGGATGCTTGCCACTGCGCTGCTTCGCTTTCGGCGTTCTGGCCTTGAAACAGCACTTTCCCGGAGTTGTAACCGGTGATGGTGGTCTGGTTCTTCTTGGCTGTGAAAAGGCTGTGCGGCACTGGTTTCACAGCATAATCCTGATAATGGACGGCCAAATTTTTTAGTTGACCCATCGTTACTTTCAATACGACATTCGACATACTCTCATCCTTGCTCTATTTAATTTCTCTGTACTGCTTATTTATTATGGTATTCCTTATTCTATCACATGAAGTTGTCTTCTTCATGGGGAATTGCTGCAGAGTGGATCAGCTATTTTAGGACAGCAGGACAGGATTGGCAACATAAAGAGGTTTATACTGCAATTCGTCGGATTTATGTTAAAATATATTAGACAGTTTTTTAATGGAGGCATTTGAATATGACGGAAAACAAGAGAAGATTCAAAACGATCATAGCAGGAAAGACCTATACGATTGTGGGAAATAAAGCACCTGAGCATTTGACTGCTGTATCGGAGTTGGTCAATGCGCAGTTGAAACAGATCAAACAAGCAGCACCGGCGCTTGGCCGGGAGGAGCGCGGCATCCTAGTGGCTGTGAACGCCATTTCCGATCAGATCACGAAACAACTTGAGATGGAAGAGCTGTTGCTGAAGGTGGCGAAGCTAGAGGAGGCTTTGCAGGAAAGCCATAGCGTTACACACTCCGCTTCCGTTGAGGAAACAGAACAGACTGAGCCGGAGAATACTTTAGCCGAGACACCTAAACCTGAAACGATTGCCGACGTTGAGCAAAAAACTGAGGCTGTTCCCCTGGCAGAGGAGAAAGTAGCTATACAAACAAGTGAATCCAAGACAGCGGTGGTTGAAACGCCTGAAAAGGAACACAATGCAGAAAAGATGGCCGATAGTGCGGCCGCTAAGAAGGCGTTGCCTGAATTTTCCCGGAAAAAGCGCGACGACAAGAGTCAACTCGTGACTTCTATGCCAGCGACAATCAGTGAACTGCAGCAAGCGGCCCGCGAAGCAAATGAGTTGCCTGCCAGGAAATCCAATTCGAAATTGACGAAGACGACAACCGCTTCCGAGGCGACGTTGAAACGGGTACAACACAGAAATCAAGTACGTTCGGCTTTGGGTGTCAACAGAAATGCAGAAAATACCATCCCGCCATACACAAAGAATCACGAGCACGACGGAAAAAAGAAGTAAAAAGACTGTAGAAATCAGGTGAAAAAATGCTTACGTTTATCATAGTGCTTACGTTGCTGTGGGGCATCTATACAGGCGTCAGAAGAGGTCTTATTCTGCAGATTGTCTATACAGTGGGGTATTTCATATCTTTCTTGGTTGCCAGAGAATACTATACCGTGATCGCAGCAAAAATCGATCTGCTGGTCCCATATCCATCCATCGAGTTCGGTAAAGAATTGATTTTTTACACAGAAGAGGTATCGTTCGTCCTGGATCAGGCGTTTTATAACGGATTGGCGTTCATCTTGTTGTTGTTCGCAGGCTGGCTGGTCACGAGATTTGTCGGGAGCATGCTGAACTCATTGGCATTCTTCCCGATCATCAAACAATTGAACCAACTGGGAGGCGGCGTCCTTGGATTCCTGATGCACTACATCGGAATCTTCCTGTTGCTGACGCTCGCATCCATGATTCCGATGGATTTCATTCAACAGCTCTATGTCGAAAGCGATCTTGCGGCTTGGATGGTGTCCGAAACGCCTTACTTCTCACGCTTGATCTACGACTGGTGGATCGGCATCATTCAGTAAAGACAGTTGGTTAAACAGAAAGGGACCGTATAGCGTTACTATATCGTCCCGCTTTTTTGGAGAAAGCACTTTTAGGAGAATCAGATGAATAATAAAATAAGCAAAACGTTAGAGTTCGAAAAAATAAAACAACAACTCCAGAATTTTGCGGCAACAGATCAAGGGATAGATAAAATTCAGGCATTGCGGCCTGAAATCGATCAAGAAAAAGTCGTTGCCTTGCAGAATGAAACGGAAGACGGCAGAAAGGTATTGCGCCTGAAAGGCGGGATTCCGATGCCAAGGCTAAAATCCATCCGCAGCCATCTGAAGCGTCTTGAGATAGGCGGCACTTTGAATGGTAAAGAAATCGCCGAAATCGGTCGGGTATTGTCGACCACAAGAGAAATCATCCAGTTCTTCCAATGGTTCGAAGACAACGAGATTTCCTTCTTTGTCCTGGACGAACTGGTTGCTGGGCTGGTTGTATTTTCGGAAATCACAAGGAGGATCCAAGCAACAGTCTATGAAGATGGGACGATCCAGAATGATGCCTCTCCCGCATTGAAAGGGATACGCACAGGAATCAAACAGGGCGAACAGAATATCCGGACCAAGTTGGATGACATCATCAGAGGCAATAAGGCATCCTACCTTAGCGATGCCATCATCACGATCCGCAATGACCGTTTTGTGATTCCGGTAAAGGTAGAATACCGTAATCAATTCGGCGGTATTGTCCATGACCAAAGCTCGACAGGTCAGACGCTTTACATTGAACCGCAAGCCATCCTGGATCTGAATAATCATCTGCGCCAGTTGGCTGCACAGGAGAAAGCGGAAATCGAACGGATTTTGTATGAATTATCGATGGAAATCGAGCCTTTCACACAGGAATTGTACGGGAACAGCGAAGTGCTGGCAACTCTGGATTTCATCAATGCAAAAGCGCGTTATGCCGATTCCCTGAAGGCGACACGCCCGATCATCAGCAAAGAGAATCATATCGCCATCTGGAAAGCCAGACACCCGCTCATCGATCAGAAGGACGTTGTCGCGAATGATCTGATCCTCGGCGAAGCCTATCAAGCCATCGTTATTACTGGTCCGAACACGGGCGGAAAAACGATCATGCTGAAAACACTCGGAATCATCCAAATGATGGGCCAATCAGGCCTTCAGATACCGGCGGATGAGGACAGTCAAATCGGTATTTTCACAGAAATTTTTGCGGATATCGGTGATGAGCAGTCAATTGAACAGAGCCTGAGTACATTCTCTTCGCATATGACCAACATCGTTTCGATCCTCAATCAGATCGACGATAAAAGTCTCGTGCTTTTGGATGAGTTGGGTTCCGGTACCGATCCCCAAGAGGGCGCGTCCCTGGCCATCTCAATTTTAGACTATATCGGTGGCATCGGCAGCTATGTCATGGCCACTACCCATTATCCTGAACTGAAAGCCTACGGATACAATCGCTCCGGCACGATCAATGCCAGCATGGAATTCAACGTTGAGACTTTGGCTCCGACCTATCGCCTGCAGATCGGCGTTCCCGGGCGAAGTAACGCCTTCGATATCTCGAAACGCCTCGGCCTAAACCCGAGTATCATCGATCAGGCGCGCGGTTTCATTGATGTGGACAGCCAAAACCTGAACGAGATGATCGCGGATCTGGAACAGAAGCGACGCGTCACCGAAAAAGAATCCTTGCAGCTCCAAACGCAGTTGGAAGAATCCGACAAGTTATTGGCGGACCTGAAGCGAGCCAACGAAAAACTGGAAACAAACAAGGAAAAAATCATCGAAGACGCGAAAAAAGAAGCCAACAAATTGGTTGATACGGCGAAAGAAGAGGCGGAATTCCTGTTGCAGGAAATCCGTGAGATGCAACTGAATATGGGGAAATCCGGTAGTATCAAAGAGCATGAATTGATCGATCTGCGCAGACAATTCAATGACTTGCGCCAAGAAGAGTCTTTAGCCAAAAATAAAGTCCTGCGCAAAGAGAAAGAGAAAAAAATGTTCAAGCCGGGTGATGAAGTCATTACGGAAACATATGGCCAGCGGGGGACGCTCGTCGAAAAGAAAGGCAATTCCGAATGGGTCGTCCAGATGGGCATCATGAAGATGAAGTTGCCGGAATCGGACCTCAGGCTGATCAAAGAAGAGCCGCAGCAACAAAAAAGACAACGTCAGATTGCCACTGTCAAATCATCTTCATCCAGTCATGTCGCGACCCAGCTCGATCTGAGAGGCCAGCGCTATGAAGAAGCATTGGCGGAAGTCGATCAGTATTTGGATGCTGCTTTGTTAGCGGGCTATCCGCAAGTGACTATCGTTCATGGGAAAGGGACAGGTGCACTCCGCAAAGGGGTCGGCGATTTATTGAAGCGTCACCCACAAGTGCTTTCTTACGAGTATGCACCGGTGAATGCTGGGGGAAACGGTGCGACAATCGTAACGTTCCGCGGCTGAGCAGATTGATTGGTACTGAGTATAGCCTCTGCTATAATTAACATATAAAGGTGAATTTCGAAGGGAGTAAATACAATGGTAAAAATATTAACAGATGCAAATTTTGAAACAGAAACAAAAAATGGGGTCGTATTGGTGGACTTTTGGGCAACTTGGTGCGGACCTTGCCGCATGCAATCACCAATCATCGATGAATTGGATGAAGAAATCGGCGACAAAGTAACATTCGCTAAAATGGATGTGGATGCTAATCCGCAAACGCCAAGCCAATTCGGCATCATGGGCATTCCGACGTTGTTGATCAAAAAAGATGGCCAAGTCGTAGAAAAATTAGTCGGCTATCACGCAAAAGAGATGCTTGAAGAAACGCTTGAAAAATATATCTAAATAATAAGAAAGAGTTGCCGGTGTCCTGATGTTTCAGGATATCCGGCAACTCTTTTTGTTTTGGGTGCTGTGGCGCGAGCGAAGTTATTGGCGAAAGCTAGTGGACCGGAGGAGAGCACCGTTTCCGGCGGCTTATCTCCGGTTGTAGGCCACTGGCCGGAGATAAGTCCCTAAAATAGTACCTGCTCCGTCGAGAATCCCTTCATCGGAGTACAGCAGGGGGGACGGGGCCTCAGCTCCGGGCAAGATGGCTTTCGCCGGAGAACAGTCAAACATCGCAGAATTCCCCAAAAAACGCCCGAGCATACCGGCAACGAATTGCCGGTATGCTCGGGCGTTTTGATTCACTCGATGAACAGGGTGATGAGCACTTCTTTTTTCTTATCTTTTCCGACTATGATTTCTGCTTTTGCTTCACAGGGGAGGCCGGTCGTCATCTGGATCTGCTGCGCTAAAAATCCGGCTTCCAGTTGGAAGGAGACTTGTTCGTTTTGGGTGCGGACAGTGACTAAATCGCTTTCCAGACGGTATTGTTGGGCGTTTTTTTCCTTTTTGAGCAGTTCGAGCTGACCGAATCCGCAATAAATCATCGCCTCATATAGGTCTTCCTGACTTTTCAACGGGAACTGCCGAGCTAAATCTTTGCCGGCCCAATACAATATTTCATCAGTATGTTCGCCTAGAATATTCCCCAGCAGGTAATCCCTTATCAATAAATAGGAGAAGTGTTTGTTATCGATAATATGGGCATTTTCGTTTTCAGGATTCAATTAATTTTTCCCCCCCTTAAATCTACACTTCATTATACACGTATTTTAATTAGTGGATAGAGTCTATTTTCTGATGATGCCTATCAATAGCGTTTTTTTTCAACATCAGGCATAATAGGGGTAAGAAGTTCAACCTGCAATCAGAAAGGGAGATATTTATGTGGACTGCCAAAAAAACTTTGGGATTAATCTTGCTGTTGATCCCAGTCTTCAAATATGTTTCGGATTGGAAAAAAGAAGAGGAACAACGCCGCTTGCTGAAAAGCTGAACGGGGCTATCCGATCCGGAAACAAATGAAAACTCGTTATGCCGCCGGTCGCGGTATAACGAGTTTCCTTTGTTCACATATAGGAATTTATAAAATTTTCCAGAGTGAAAAGTGCATCACCGTAGGTGTTTCACAAGTTTGCAAAATGTTTCATGCACCTAAAATGATGTCCAGCTTCACGGGTTAGCCCTTCGGAAATGATCAAGGAACCCCTTGTCTCTGCGAGCCAAGGATACTATTCGACTAACCTGCTGACGCAGTAAGTCTCTCAGCATATTGCGCTCTTCGATGCTCAGTTGCATGGGACTCTTAGGGATTCATCCCTTAGAGCCCCAGTACAAGGTGACCGTAGGGAACGTTGCGTGGACAGATTTCCTAAATTTCTTTCAGGGCTGAACGAACCCGTTCAGCTTTTCTTACTATTCAGCAATGCCATGAACTCTTTTCAAATTGATTCCAAATAGGATGCCATTACCGGGTGCGGTAATGTTTACGGCTTCCTCAATTTGATTGATGATTTTTTCGGAATGCTGTTCTTGGGTCAAAACCAGCAGAATTTCCTTTTCCGGTTCCAGCGCCAGATTGAACAACTTTTTGTTCTCGTGCATCCCGGATCCGCGGCCTGAGATGACGGTACCGCAGTAGGATTCTTCGCAGCGGGCACTCTCGAAGACACGGTCGACCAATCCCTTATCGACTACTGTGACAATCGATTGATAACTCATTTGAATATCCACTCCTTTTTATTGGTTTGCATCCATCGTAGTATCGGAAGCTTCTGGAGGACAAAAAATACCGTCCCTAAATTGAGACTATTGTAGCATACATAATTTCGGACTGCCAATAATCGGCAGCCCTATTGGAGAAAGCAATCTAGTCTAAACCACAAAAGTGAAGCAAATCAGAATGAAATTTGCCTCATTTTTACAAAAATCCTTTATCTTAAGGTAAAATAGAGATACGAAAACAAATAAAGGAAGTTACTGCATGAGTAAAAAAGCAATCGGTTTTATTGACTCTGGTGTCGGCGGCTTGACCGTCGTGAAACAAGCAATGAAACAGCTTCCCAATGAATCCATTTATTATCTGGGGGATTCCGCCAGATGCCCCTATGGACCAAGGCCCAAAGAAGAAGTGATTCAATACACATGGGAAATGACACAGTTTCTGCTGAAGAAAGATATCAAAATGCTGGTGATTGCTTGCAACACAGCGACCGCAGCCGCCTTGGATGTCATCCGCGAGCGCATAGACATTCCGGTGATCGGCGTTATCAATCCCGGTAGCCGAGCGGCAATCAAACATTCAAAAAATGAACGCATTGCCGTAATCGGTACAAAAGGCACCATCAACAGCGACGTTTATAAACAAACCATCAAGGACAAAGACAAGGGTATTTCAGTCATCAGCATGAGCTGCCCAAAATTTGTGCCGCTAGTGGAGAGTAACCAATACAACGGATCAATCGCCAAAAAAGTGGTTGCGGAAACGCTGAAACCTTTACTGAAAGAATCTGTTGATACTCTCATTCTGGGGTGCACGCATTATCCGCTCTTGACACCGCTCATCCAAAATGTGATGGGCCCTTGTGTAACTCTTATCGATTCCGGGGCTGAAACGGTATCTGAGGTGAGCACACTCTTGGATTATTTCCGATTGGCGGAGAGTTCTCACAACAAGCAAGCATCCGAATACCGATTTTATACGACGGGTTCGCCTAAACTGTTTTCGGATATTGCAGAAAATTGGCTCGGACAGAGCAATTTTACGATTGAAAAGGTTGATTTGCTAAATTTGATCGAGAATGACTGAGAAATGAGGGATACGATGAACGCAATTGAAAAAAAGAAAATCGTAATAGCAACCAAAAATCCTGGAAAAGCCAGAGATTTCGCCGTCCTATTTGAACCAAAAGGCTATGAAGTCGTAACTTTGTTGGACTATCCGGAGATTGAAGATGTTGAGGAAACGGGCTATACATTCGAAGCTAATGCACGGAAGAAAGCTGAGACAATCGCTGAATTATTAGGCATGACGGTCTTAGCGGACGATTCCGGTATCTGCATCGATGCCTTGGATGGCCAACCAGGTGTGTTTTCAGCCCGATTTGCTGGCGGAATGAAAAGTGATGCCGCCAATAATGCCAAGGTGCTGGCGATGCTCGGGTCCCAGGAAAACCCATCCCGTAAGGCGCATTTCCATTGTACCTTAGTGTTGGCCCATCCGGATCGGGAAAGTCTGGTTGTCGAAGGGGATATCGAGGGTGAAATAGCGGAATTCCCGAGCGGAGACTATGGTTTCGGATATGATCCGTTATTTTATTTGCCACACTTGGGAAAGACGATGGCAGAGTTGAGCGATGTAGAAAAAAATCAGATCAGCCACCGTGCGATTGCCCTGAAAAATCTTGAGAAAAATTGGGCAGCATGGTTGGAAAAGGAAGCGGATTAGATGATAAAAATACTTGCAGTCAGTGACAGCCATGGTAACAAAGATATTCTTAACGAACTGGCTTTACGCTATTCAAATCAGGTTGATCATTTCGTACACTGCGGTGATTCTGAATTAAGCAGTTCCGATCTGATCTGGGGGATCATGTCCACTGTGATGGGAAATTGCGATTATGATTATCAGATGAACGACGAATACCGTTTCCAGGCCGGCAGCAAAAATGTACTGGTTGTCCACGGGCATCAGCATTCCGTAAGGAGCTCGATTGCCGGTCTGAAACGAGAAGCTGAGCAGGCGAATGTTTCGCTGGTGTTTTATGGGCATACTCATATCGCCAAAGCGGAACAGGAGGAGGGCATCCTTTTCATAAATCCCGGTAGCATCAGCCAACCACGTGGCACGCTGATGGAAAAGACCTATTGTATCGTCACGTTGGATGACCAAACGGCTACTGTTACCTATTACAATGATCACCATCAGGAAGTGGTCGATCTGAGAAAACAATTTCAAATGCTTTGATCACATGCAAAGAAGGTGCATCCGGCTGCACACATTCCGGATGGATACCTTTTAGGAGGAAAAAATAATGATTAGTAGCGAAGTAGCCGCGTTATTGCTGGACAATGATGCCTGCGGAGATCTGATGATCCACGGCGAAAATGTCGCCAATGTACATTGTTCGAATAACCTGAACCATGCGTTTCTCGTGTTGTCCCAAGTGAAGTATTCCGTCATTCCCGTTTTGGATTCGAAGTCCCGCATCAAAGGACTGATTTCCATACCGATGATCATCAAAGCCATCACGGAAATCGATGCGATCCGCTATGACAAAATGGAAACACTCAAAGTGGAAGATGTGATGGACAGGAATGTACAGACCATCCGCCCATGGACAGACCTGGAGGATATCCTGAATTATCTGATCGATCACAATTTCTTGTGCGTTACCGAAGATGACGGCAAATTTATCGGCATCATCACGCGCAAAGAGATACTGACAAGAGTGAATCATCTGGTGCATGGCATCCACCGCATCTACAAATTAGAGAAAATCGAGGAAAAGGAAGAAGTGGCCTCCAAAAGATAGCATGCGGATTTCTGCTTCAAGCCTAACCCAATAAATCAAAAAGTGCTTCACTTCCAAATACACTTGGAGGTGAAGCACTTTTTCGTAAGACGTTTATGCTTTCGGCACGGTGTACGGCATAGCAGGAATCTGGATACCGGCCTCCAACAGTGCGGAACGGTAGCTTCCCAAGAACAAGTTTTGGATGCTGTACTGCTGGCCGTTCAATGTATAAAAGACAACCCGATAGGCAAGCTGGCCATTCCCTTTGTCGGTGATGCCAATGACATTAGGGCCTTTGACGATTTCCGGATGTTCCGGCACAATCCGTTCATTGACGGCCTGAATTACCTGATTGACCGTTTCAAAATCGGTATCCGGATACAACAGGATATCGATCATGGCCCGCATATCATTTCGGGACAGGTTGCTGATGGTCGTGATGGTATGATTAGGTAAAAAATGCAGCGTGCCATCAAAACTTTTGATCTGTGTCGTCCGCAAGCCAACGTTCACGACTGTACCATCGATTCCGCCGATCACAACATGATCACCGACATCAAATTGTGATTCCAGGATAATGAAGAATCCATTGACGATATCATTGATGAACTGCTGTGCGCCAAGACCGATAGCCAGACCTGCTAGACCCGCACCGGCAATCAATGTAGCGATGGGTACGCCCATGATGGAAAGGATCCCATAAATCAAAAAGAAGAACAAGAGATAACGCAAACCGTTCTCGGCTATTTTGTAGATGGTGGTAGCGCGGTTCTGGGTAATGTGCTTGGTCAAAATCTGTTTTTCGAAAGTTCGGTGCAATACGTAATTGGATAAACTTTTTAAAGCAAAAAAGATGAGCAGCAAAAAAAGCAAGGTTATGCCTTTTGAAATAAACAAGCCCACAATCTCTTCCCATGCGATGCTGTTCCACCATTTTACGAAAATGTTTGGATTCGTCACCACTTCCTCTATCAAATCTTGTGCAAGTGCGCTGTCTTGCGTGCTTATATCATTCATAAAATCCCTCATTTCTGAACAGTTGGTTTCATTGTATCAAATTCTGCGACTTATGAAAATGAAGATAGGTTTACATTTTGTTGAAGAAAGCATGTCCAAATCGGAACCATTCCTTTCCAGACGATTCGGCATTATCTAAAGGGTTTTCAATAGCATATCGGAAATGTCTATGGTATCATTTTATTATAAATGAAATAAATCTTATAAAAATTCGTACAATGCTTTGACAGATGCACGTATGAATCAAGAAGGAGTGAGTACAAATAATGGGGTATGGTGAAATTGCAGCTTTGATTGCTGCGTTGGCTTTTGCAGTGTTGGTGGTTTTCATCATTTTGGCATTAAGGAAAGTCACTGACATCTTAGGCGAGGTTGAAAAAGTGACCCAGGAAGCGAACAAAAGCTTGGCCGTCATCACGAAAGATGTTGACCACTTGTCGATTGAAGTCGAAGGCTTACTGAATAAGGCCAATACGTTAGTGGATGACCTGAACGGCAAAATCAGCAAGACAGATCCTTTATTCACTGCAATCGGCGATCTGGGAGTGACGGTTTCTGATGTGAACCAATCTACCAGAAATTTGGCGGTATCACTTAAAGGTGGCGGAAAAGGGGTCAAAAGCACATCAGGTTCCTCCACGGTCGGAAAGCTTGGGCGGACAGCGATGGCAATTGCCCGGCAACGGCAAGCGAAGAAAGAAACGAAGGATACAAAGTTCAAAACTTACTGAAGCGTCAACCAATAAATAAACAAAAAGGAGATTGAGGATTATGACAAAAAATAAAGGCGGATTTGTATTAGGGGCAATCATCGGCGGGGCTGCAGCAGCCATCACAGCTTTGCTGTTTGCGCCTAAACCAGGCAAAGAACTACGCGATGACATCACGGAGGAAGTAAATAATCTTCTGGACACAGCGCGCGATTACGCGGATATCGCTGTGGAGAAGAGCAATGAGTTCATGGACGTCGCCAAAGAAACCACCGAAGATATTAAAATTAACTTGAAGGACACCACTTCTTCAATCAAAACACAATTCTCTGAAACAACGAAACATGTCGGTGAAGACTTGAAAAAAGCTAAGGACGACATCAAAGAAAAAGCTACTGATGTGAAAGAATTTGCTTCTGTCATCGCTGAAGAAGGCAAAGAGGAAGCGGCCGCCGTAACGGAAGAAAAAAAGGTCGCAGTGGAAGAAAAGGTCGATGAAATAAAAGACAGCGTGGAAGATATCTGAATGCGCAAAAAAAAAAACAGGCCGGGTGCCTGTTTTTTTTTGCACACTGTTTAGCTGATCGCTGCTGCTATACTGATTCAATCAACTAATCGATCAATTTCAAATATGCGCCTATATCGGTTGGAGTGTTGGTGAAGGACTCAAAACCATCCGCAGTCACATAACCGCAATCTTCGACTCTGACGCCGATATCCCCTTCAATATAAATGCCGGGTTCAATAGAAAAACACATATTCTCAGTAAGGATCATTTCATTGCCTTCCATGATAGAAGGGTACTCATGCACGCCTTGACCCAATCCGTGTCCGAGGCGATGGTTGAAGTAGCGACCGTAGCCTGCTTCGGTAATGATTGTCCGCGCTACAGCATCCAAATCACCAGCTTTGATTCCGGGATGGACTGCAGCCATGGCTTCATCATGGGCAGCCAACACCAACTCGTAGATTCGTTTTTGGTGCGCGGAGGGTTCTTCACCAAAGAAGAACGTGCGTGTCACGTCGCTTGCATAACCTTCATGCATGGTTCCCAAATCGAACAGCACAAACTGGTTTTTCTTGAGCTTGGTATCGCCTGGAACACCATGGGGGCTAGCAGCGTTTTCGCCGAACAACACCATAGTGGTGAAGCTCATTTCGGCTACGCCTCTTTTTTTCAGCTGATATTCAATTTCGGCAACGACTTCAAGTTCGGTAATGCCCTCGCGCAGCGTTCCAGCACCTATTTTAAGTGCTTCATCAGCCCAATAGCCTGCTTGTTTCATGAACGTAATTTCTTTTTCGGATTTGATCAGGCGCATGTTCTGAAGTGCTGTACTTATGTTGTGGTTGAAAGTAGCTGTCGGGAAATGTTTCCGCAACGTCTCCATTCGCTCGACAGTCAAAAAGTCCTTTTCGATGGACCAGCCCGACAGCGATGAATAACGTTTTTTAATATTGGTTGCCAGTACTGTCCAAGGATCTTGCGTATCCATGTAACTGATCACATCAAATCCCTCTGCAGTCTTCCGCGCATCATTTTCTTCCAATGCAGGGACAAACAGGATGGGCGCAGCATCCTTGAACAGAACCGCCGCTAAAACTCTCTCATGCGGATCGCTTCTGTATGAGGAAACATAAAAGACGTTTTTGGGATCATTGAGAAATACGATATCTACATCTTGTTTTTTCATTAAATTGATAATTAGATTTAAAGGCATTTTTAATATGACACCTTCCTTTCTTTAGTATTATAGCATATAATGAGGGTTCTATTTTTGAATAATGCAATGTGAAATTTTCATGAAAACTTTTATAAAACGCTTGCATATCTTATGAAACAATGTTAAATTCATTATAAGCTTGTAAAACAATCAATATTTACAACATTATGTTGAGTAATGGAAAATAAAAAATTGAAAACAATTGAGATAAGGAGCAACATAAATGGAAAAACAAACGATTACAATTTACGATGTGGCTCGCGAAGCAAACGTCTCCATGGCAACTGTTTCCCGCGTAGTGAATGGTAATCCCAACGTGAAACCATCCACAAGAAAAAAGGTATTGGAAGTCATTGAACGTTTGGATTACAGACCGAATGCGGTTGCCCGTGGTTTGGCAAGCAAGAAAACAACGACTGTAGGGGTTATTGTCCCTGATGTCACAAACTTATTCTTTGCATCTCTAGCACGCGGAATCGATGATATCGCTACAATGTACAAGTATAACATCATTTTAGCGAACTCTGATCAGAATGACCAGAAAGAAATCCAAGTGTTGAATACGTTACTTGCGAAACAAGTGGATGGCATCATCTACATGGGCAATAAGATTACGGATGAGTTGCGCGCAGAATTTTCCCGATCCAAAACGCCGGTCGTGCTGGCTGGAACAATCGATCCTGAGCAACAAGTCGGAAGCGTCAATATCGATTATATCGGTGCAACCGAAGAAGGTGTAGCGAACATGATTGCGAACGGAAAAAAACATATCGCTTTTGTATCAGCTTCACTTTCCAATCCAATCAATGGACAGTATCGACTAAAAGGTTACAAAAACGCTCTGGTCAATGCAAATATTCCCTTTGATGAAGCGCTTGTCTTCGAATGTGAGCCGACGCTTCAAAATGGTGAGCTGTTGGCTCCTCAATTACTTGAAGCAGGAGTGGATGCAGCATATGTAGCCGGCGATGAACTTGCAATCGGCCTGTTGAACGGTATCATCAATGCAGGTGTCAGCGTTCCTGAAGCATTTGAAGTCACTGCCAGCAACAATTCGCGTATTACAGAAATGGCTCGCCCAAAATTGACGTCCATCATGTTGCCGTTGTATGATATCGGCGCTGTAGCGATGCGTTTACTGACTAAAATAATGAACAAGGAAGAAATTGATGAGAAATCAATCATCCTTCCATACAAAATTGTCAACAGAGGAACAACGTTACCTAAAAAATAATGTGTTCATCCGCGAGACACTCAAGACCAAAAAGCCCTGTATCCTGAATGGATGAAGGGCTTTTTGGGCAAGAAATTTGGAATGTTTTCCGGCACTGCTGACGAAGATACAAATGCCAAAAACAAAAGGCTGCCATGACGGGCAGCCTTTTTGCTTATTCTTCAGTTGTGGGAGTTTCATCAGCGGGTGGTGTTTCACCTTCTGGTTCTGTGTCAGGAGGTGTTTCCGCATCTTCTTCTTCTGTAGAATCTTCTTTCTCTGCTTCGTCGGCATTATTTGCCGCATTGTTTTGGCTAGCTGCAGCAGCCGCTGCTGCAGCGGCGGCATTGCGTCTTGCTGCTGCTTCAGCCAAATAACTATCCCAATAGTCTTCCAGGTCTTTATCGGTAGCCCCGGGGGAGAAGTAGTAGGAAATTTGCTTCGGCAACGCATCAGCTTTGAATAAGTCGGTCCTTGTTCCACCATTAAGCGTGACGGATAAGCCGTTCGCGAATGACACTGTTCCTGCCAATGTTCCGGTTTCGGCCAAAACTGATTTTTCGACAATGCCTTCCGGCCGCTGATGCGTCTGGTCGGTCCCGAGAATGCCCGGATTGATGCTGTAGATTTTGTTGGCGATTTGCGACCAATAATTCAAATTTCGGCCAGTTGGAAGTCCTTGATTATTCGGATCATAGAAGACATGTTCCCCCTTGTAATTGTCGTAACCCATCCAAGAGCTGAGCGTAACGGTAGGGGTGCTGGCGATGAACCAAATGTCACGGTTAGCTTCCGATGTACCGGTCTTTCCGGCCCAGTCAGCGTTGAAATTCAAATAATTGTTGATCGAACGGCCAGTGCCGTCAGTTATGACGTCGCGCAGAATATCCAAAGTCAAATAAGCTGTATCCTGCGAGAACACTCTTGTCGCTTCGGACTCATGCTGATAAACAACATTTCCGTGCTTGTCCGTGATTGTTTCGATCAGGTAAGGCGATACATGCTCGCCTCCAGTTGCGAAGGTCGTAAACGCGCTGGTCTGCTCCAAAACAGTCGGTCCGTCATTCGTTGCCCCAATCGCTAGGGACGGATTGCCGTATTCCGATTCGTCTATTGAAGTGATACCCATCTTTTCCAAATATTGCCCAGGATTCATTCCTTTGCTGTTCATAGCGACATAGAGTTTGATTGTCGGATTATTCTTAGATTGGTAGAGGGCCTGGCGCGCGGTCACGTAAGTATTGGAAATGGTGTCGCCGAAGTTAGTGGGCTCCCATAACGTGCCGTCTGGCTGTTTGATGCTTATCTTTGTATCAGGCACCATCGAGGCGGGATAAATCAGATTTTGTTCAATCGCCGGTGCGTAGACCAACAACGGTTTAATCGTGGAACCAGGAGAACGTTTCGTGCTGAATACGTGGTCCACTTGGTTGACTGAAAAATCTCGTCCGCCGATAAAGCCAATGATTCTACCGGTCTGATTTTCGATAAGAACACTGCCTGTTTGCGCAAGCTCAATCACTTCCTGCGTGACTCCGTTTGCATCGACATAAGAATCCACAAAGGTTTCGCCCAAAGTTTGTCCGTAATCTGCTGCCACTTCTTGCATGCCGTTGTAGACATCTTTGTCGATTGTACTGTATACGTTGTAGCCGGACAAGCGCAATGTGTTGTCGGCATTGGCGTAATATTCGTTGTACAATTCAATATCGGCTTCCAGATCGTCCATCGTAAGCTCGTTTGCGGCTGCGGCCTGTTCCATCAGAACAAGGATTGCTTCACGTTCGACAGCTTGATAAAGGTAACTGTTCCGGTCCTCTTGTGTGGCATTAGCAGGTACGAAATCTTGAGTGATGTCATACGCGATTGCAGCATCATATTCTTCCTTGGTGATATATCCCTCGCTGAGCATCCGGAAAAGCACAGTATTTTTTCGGTTAAGGGCTGCAGTCAAATCTTCTTTTCTTTCTCCGTATTGGGTGAAAGGGGTATAAGTATATGGATTCTGTGGGATACCCACTAAAAATGCCGCTTGAGCCAACGAAACATCGATAGCATGGACGCCAAAAATACCGTTCGCCGCTTCCTCTATGCCGGCGATGTTGGAACCACTGCTGTTTCGGCCGAATGGCGAGACGTTCAGGTAGGCTGTCAGAATTTCATCTTTCGTAAAGAAATTTTCAAGCCGTAGCGCCAATAAAATCTCATTGGCTTTGCGGGAAAAAGTCACTTCATTCGTCAAAATCTGTTGTTTGACGAGCTGCTGCGTCAATGTTGAGCCGCCGCTTTGACTGCCGAATCCGGTCAGTTCAGTCACCAACGCCCTTAAAATGGCCTTAGGTACAATCCCATTATGCTCATAAAAATTTTCATCTTCTGTTGCGATGAGTGCTTCTTTGATGAGCGGAGAGATGTTTTCTGATCCGACAGTTGTCCTGACCAAATCTGTGCGTATTTCCGAAATGGCCTCACTGTTCGCATAATACATAGTGGAAACGAGTTCGACATTTCCGATGTCTTCAGCCATGCTTTCGTAGGTAGGGGCAGTTTCTTTTGAAATCAAATTAGCGAAATAACCCAGACCAGCGCCACCCCCGAACATGCCCAACAAGACCATCAGAAGTATGATTCCGGTAAAAATGTTCCGGATGACACCGAAAAAAACATTGAGACCGAAAGCTCCTTTCGAGAGGAGCGGTTTCATGTTTGTTTCGGTGTCCAACTTATGTTTCATTTTTCGCAATGAAGTCTTACTTTGGTTTATACGCTTGTGGGTTTTTTGTTCCCACAGCAAAGCTTTATCTTTTGTTCTTGCAGCATTTTCTTTCGTGAAAATCCGCTGGAGGCGGCTATTTATTGATTGCCCAAGGCGTTTAACAAATTCGCCGATTTTTTTCAGCCATTTTTCCGCATTATTTCCATCTGGATTCTTCATAAATTCCCTCTTTCCTTTTCAGGTGGTCACTTATCAGTATAACAAAAAAGCTCTGCCCTGACTATTACATAGCGTGAACAATCACTAAGTGAGAGGAACACAAAAAATCAGCAAGGAATATTATCCTTGCTGACAATGTTATTGCTATACTGTTGTAGTAGCAGTATTCTCAAATGTTTCACCGATGGCAGCCAAACGTTCCTCAACGTCAGACTGCGTCAATTGATTACGTTGCACATAATAATTCGGCTGATGGACGCGACATTCATGCGAACAGCTGCGCATGTATTTGTGCTCGTTTTCTTCGGAACAAAGTATTCTCCGGTTGCAGCTTGGATTGGCGCAATTCACGTAGCGTTCGCATGGTGTTCCATCGAACCAGTCCTTTCCGACCACGACATGTTCGATGCGATTGATATCCACACCGATGCGCTCATCGAAGACATACATTTTCCCATCCCAAAGATCGCCTTTAACCGTTTCGTCTTTGCCGTAGGTTGCGATCCCGCCATGCAGTTGGCCGACATCTTTAAAACCTTCTTTGACGAGCCAACCTGAGAATTTTTCACAACGGATGCCGCCGGTGCAATAAGTCACAACTCGTTTTTCCATAAATTGTTCTTTGTTTTCACGGATCCATTGCGGCAATTCGCGGAAGTTTGCAATATCCGGACGAACAGCTCCGCGGAAGTGGCCGAGGTCGTACTCATAATCGTTGCGGGCATCAATGACGACAGTATTTTCGTCTAGAATGGCTTCGCGGAAAGCTTCCGGAGATAAGTATTCACCAGTAGTTTCGTTGGGATCGAGATCGTCTCCTCCCAAATGCAAGGAAACGATTTCCTGGCGTGGGCGGACGAACATCTTTTTGAAGGCATGACCGTCTGTCTCATCGATTTTGTAGGTGATGTCGCTGAAGCGCGGATCTGCATTCATTTGAGCGATGTAGGCTTGTGTTTGATCGATTGTTCCGGAGACCGTGCCGTTGATGCCTTCCGGTGCTACCAAAATTCTTCCTTTTAAGCCGATTTCTTTGCAGAATCGTAGATGTTCTTGCGCGAATGTTTCTGCATCCTCTATCGGTGTATATTTATAATAGAGTAGGACACGATAGTCTTTTGTCATACTGCTCCCCCTAATTCAATCTGTTTTACTTCGAACGTTATGAAATTATACACATTTTGTAAGCGAAAAGCCAAGGATATGCTCAAAATTCGAAAAATGGTGTTCTACTTTATGGATGTGAGTGATGCATGCTACACTTACATTAGAGATAAAATGAAAGTGGGGGAATGAAATGGGCATTTGTACATTGATCGTCAATCCATCATCAGGGGGCGAAATGGCCTCTAGTTATCTGGAATTGATGGAAACGCAATTGAGAAACATGTTCGAAGAGGTGACAGTCAAAGAAACAGGGAAACAGGGCGATGCCATGAAGTTTGCGTATGAAGCTGCAAAGAACGGCCATGAAGCTGTGTTTTGCATGGGAGGTGATGGCACAGTCAATGAAACCATCAACGGCTTGGCGGCTGCCGGAACAGATGTCTCTTTCGGTTTCGTACCATTGGGCACTGTCAATGATCTAGCAAGGGCGCTCGGCATCCCTTTGGACCCCGGGCAGGCTATCGAAATGTTTGAAACTGCGGTCTTGTTGGATTTGGATATCGGCAAAGTTAATGACCGATATTTTGTGTCTAATGTAGCTGCCGGCGCGATTCCTGAAGCTGTGGAAGAAGTGAGTTTGGAGCAAAAAACAAAATTAGGTCCACTGGCTTACTTCATTGAAGGAGGGAAAGCGCTGGCGAACCAGCCGATGCATCGTTTCCGCATAACAGTGGATGAGGAAACATTTACTCAGGAATCCCCGCTCCTCCTGATTGCTTTAACGAATTCAATCGCCAGTTTCGAGCGTTTCATGCCACAAGCAGAAGTCGATGACGGGAAAATGCGAATGGTCGTTTTCAAGGAGTTCAGTCTGTTGGATTCTCTGAAAATCCTGCCTCAGCTTATCATGGGTGAACTCAAAAATTCGGATACTGTCATCTATAGAACATTCAAACACGCTACTGTCGCCATTGCGGATGGCGATAAACTGATCACGAATGTAGACGGTGATGAAGGCCCTGCATTTCCGCTTGAAATCGCGATACTACCTTCCTTTATAAAGGTTTATGGACCGGCACGCTCTTAAAAACACATCCCTACGACCCAAAATACAGGTCGCAGGGATGTGTTTTGTCTTTTGTCTTTAGACATACTTTTCGGTCAGGCGCAGGAATTCCTTTACATCAGCTGCCATGATCTCCAATCCTTGATTCCAGAAGTCCGGCTGAGTGATATCGGCACCAAGATGCTTCAGCACAAGGTCTTCAGTTGTCATCGAACCAGTATCCCGCAGTAACGAAATATAGGTTTCTTCAAAATTTTCAGTCTGCTGCAACGATTGCGCATAGATTCCCAGGCTGAACAGGAAGCCAAACGTGTAAGGGAAATTGTAGAAGGGCACATCATCGATGAAAAAGTGCAATTTACTCGCCCAGAATAGGGGATGGTAGTCACTCAAGGCATCTTGATAAGCCTCTTTTTGGGCGGCTTCCATCATTACTGACAGTCGTTCTGCAGTGACAAAGCCGTTCATCCTTTCGGTGTAGAAGGTCTTCTCGAAAAGATAACGAGCATGTATATTCAGAAACATGGCCGTCGCATTTTCGAGCTTCGTGTTGAGCAAGGAAATTTTTTCTTCATCGCTGCTCGCTTCCCTGACTGTGGCAGCGCTGATGATGGTTTCCGCAAAAGTCGATGCCGTTTCGGCGACGTTCATGGCGTAGCGCGTGTTCAGATCCGGCAGATCGCGCATCACGTGTGAATGGAAGGCATGTCCCAATTCATGGGCCAGTGTACTCATATCGCTGGCTGAACCCGTAAAGGTCATGAAAATCCGTGATTCTTTCGATTCCGGGTAATCTTCGCAATAGCCACCAGGTCTTTTGCCTGATCGGTTCTCGGCTTCTACCCAGCGGTTTTTGACGGCATCCAAGGAAAAGTCTGCCAATTTCGGACCGAAGGAGGCAAAGTGTTCGATGATGTAATCGACTGCTTCGTCGAAGCTGAAGGTTTTTGACTGGAAACTGCCGAGCGACACAGGGGCATCGACATCATACCAAGCCAGCCTGCCTTTGCCCATCAGAGCGGCTTTGCGGTCCAAAAATGAAAGGAAGGGCTGTTTGTTCGTACTGATGGCTTGCCACATCGTTTCCAGTGTCTCGCGTTTGATGCGGTTGTAACGCAATGGCTCCACCAAGAAGTCCTCATCCTGATGCGCCTCGAAATCCGCCAAACGAAAACCTTGTAGGTGGTTCAGCGTATCGGCGAAGGCTGGAGCAAGGTATCCCCAAGCTTTTTCCCACTCGACGAATATTTTTCTGCGGACGCTCGGATCGGGATCGGCATACATCCGGTTCATCGCTTGACCAGCTGATAGTTCGTTCAAAGTTCCGTCAGCTTCTTCAAAAGGAATCTTGATGAAGGATACGAGCGTGTCATAGTGCGCGCTCCAGCCATTGAATCCATCGACACGCAAATTTGCCAATAAGGCTTCTTCCTTATCGGAGAGGAGGCGACTGCCCTGTTGGCGCCATTCTGACAGTGCAAATGCAAGAGCTGAAAAGGAAGGCATTTTCACCAACAACGTCCAATCGTTTTCTTCGATGGCAGTTATTTTTTTCTTCAGAGTCGTTTGAATAATCGTTAATTTGCTGTACAATTGAATTATTCGCGCATGGATTGCGCTTGCATTCAAATCCGATACATCGGCGGATTGGATACCTGTTATGAAACTGTTGCATTGCATCAGGGCTTTTGTGTACTGTTCCTCGTAATGAAGCAAATCCTTCAAATCAGAGTATTCCGGTTTATCACGTTCAGGGTTCCAATTGTTTGCTGCGGATTCAAAATCCTTCAATCCGTCTTGGATGGATTTTATCTTGTCTTGTAGGTCCGGTGAAGAACTCCCACCTTCGAAAAACGAGTCCAAATCCCAGGTAAGGCTATATTTCATGCTGATCATCCTCTCAGTCTTGATTGACTAATTTATTGCCATAAGTACATTATATCCGTTTTACATCAGAAATAATAAAAGAATTCACATCAGGAAAGGAAAAATACTACATGCAAAAAGAGCAAAGAAGCAATTCATATATAGTGGGAGCAGTTTTGATCATGGGTTATCTCTATTACCGTGCCACTTTCCGACAAGATTTTTATGCTTTGCCGAACATCATCGCGAATTTCCTGCAATCGCAACCGCTCTCCGGGTTATTCGCAACATTCACCTTCCGATACGGTGAGCAGATGGTCAGCACGGAGGCTTTGGGCTATTTCGGTTTTCTGGGATTCTTCGGCAGCAAGATATGGTTGTTCCTTTCCTATTTCATCTTGACTTATCTTTGGTATGGCGGTCTTTCCGGGAAGATGCGGGATGTAGTTACACCTGTTGTTGTGGCGCTGTTGCTTTCCGTCAGTTACGCGGCTGCGGATGAATTTCATCAATCGCTGGTGTCTCCGGCATTTGCGATGAAGGAAGATGTGGTCTTGGCCGGCGCAGGAGCAGTTTTGGCGGTAATCACCGGTTGGTTCTTCTTTACAGTCAGAAAAGGCAGAAAGTGAATTGCCATAAGCGGTTACTTTTGATAAAATGATTGAGTAAATTAATAGATGAGAAGAGGGATCTGAATGTCAGGACATTCAAAATGGAGTAAAATCAAAGGTGCAAAAGGCGCTGCAGATCAAAAACGAGGTAAAATTTTTCAGAGATTATCGAAAGAAATTTATATGGCTGCAAAAAACAGCGGTCCGGATCCCTCATCTAATCCGAGCCTGCGCTTAATGATCGATAAAGCGAAAGCAGCGAACATGCCGAATGATAACATCACGCGTGCCATCAAAAAAGCAACATCTGCTGGAGAAGGCGAAAATTATGAAGAAGTCACTTACGAAGGATACGGTCCGAACGGTGTAGCCGTTTTGGTCCATGCTTTGACAGACAACCGCAACCGTACCGCCACTAATATCCGGGTTGCTTTCAATAAAAATGGAGGATCTTTAGGTGAATCAGGTTCGGTTAGTTACATGTTCGACCGTAAAGGCTATATCGCAATCGAACGTGAAGACTTGGATGTGGATGAAGATACAATGTTGATGAGCGTATTGGAAGCCGGTGGAGAAGAGCTGCAGACGAGTGATGAAGTTTTCGAAATCTACACGGATCCTGCCGATTTTGATGCTGTTTCCGAAGCTTTGAAGGCAGAAGGCTATGTCCTGGCTGAAGCTGAGGTCACAATGGTTCCGCAAACTTTGTCGTCTATTGCAGCGGACAAAGAAACGCAATTCAGAACGATGTTGGAAAAACTGGAAGACGATGATGACGTCTCCGAAGTATTCCACAACGCCGATCTGGAAGACGAAGAGTAATATAGTACAGATAAAATAAAAAACGGTTGCTTACCACTGTCTGCGGACAAGGTAGGCAACCGTTTTTTCGGATTCGACTCGGAGCCTAGTAATAGGCAGTGCCGCCTGGTTGGAATCGCTTTCTTGTTAGGCTTGTAGTATAATTTAGATAGCCAAAGTCGGATTCTCCTTGGGATTTTCGATCACGGCTCTTAAAGCGAAGCGATCATTATCCAATCGGGATAAACTATGAATGGGGGACAACCGTATGGCAAAAGTAATATTTGTGATTGCACCTGAAGACTTTCGTGATGAAGAATTATTCATGACCCAGGAAGAGGTTGCGAAATGCGGGCATGAGATGTGGATCGCAAGCCACAAGACCGGAACTTGTATGGGGGTGCATGGCGGGATTGCGCAGTCGGATCTTTTGGTTGAGGATGTCGATACGACCAGTTTTGATGGAGTGGTGTTCGTTGGAGGTCAGGGGAGCCGTGTTTTCTTCGACGATCCGCATGCCTGGATGTTGGCACAGGCGATGAACGGGCAGGGCAAAATGGTTGCTGCAATCTGTATCGCGCCGGTGGTCTTGGCGAATGCTGGTTTGTTGAAGAAGAAAAATGCGACTGTTTTCGAATCCGAAATCGCAACTATTGAAGCCAAAGGGGCCATTTATTCTGAGTCCGCGTTGACAGTCGACGGCAATATCATCACTGCGAGCGGTCCGGATCAGGCAAGGCAGTTCGGACTGGAAATATGCAAATTTTTGACGGCATAAAGAGCTAGGACAGCTGTTTTTGAGGAATTGGAGGCGGCAAGGTACATGGAAGAGTTGAAAGCTAGAATTGAATTATTGAAGGAACAGAATCCGATAAAAATACAAGATCTGGAAAGGAAATTCGGATTGTTGAAGTTCGAGCTGCAGGAAGCGAAGAAAATACTGGAGCGTCAGGAAATCGCCTTAGCGGATGTGAAAGGTGAATGGATCAAAAACGATTCGGAAAAAAATCTCGCCGTATTGCGCGAAGAAGAGCAGAACCTGAAGATTGCCAGAATGAACTACAATGCTGCGGTGGAGAAAATGGATATCATGAAGACCGTCGTTTTTCTGCTTTCCTGAAGGTCCAACTATTTGTATGATCATCACAGCATCCTTACGAAAAAGAACGACAAGGACATTTTTGCTGGTCCTTTGCCGTTCTTTTTCGTTGTGTCGTTGCTTTATTGTTGTTGCGACTGTTCATCGATGAAATCGTTGATTTTCTGCTGGTATTGCTCATCCGAAATCAAATAAGAGAAACCTTCTCCGATGACGCTTTGAGCTTCGCTGATAGTGAAGAAAGCTTTAGGATCGATGGCTGTCACAATACGGTTTAACGGCATCAATTGCTGTCTGTTGACGACTATCAAAATAACTTTCTTCTGGCTTTTGGAGTAATAGCCTTCACCTTCCAAGAAGGTCATTCCGCGACCGATTTTTTTATCGATCGCATCAGCGATTTCCTGATGCCGCTCCGAGATGATCAGGACTTGTTTTTTCGGATTGAACCCTTCCAGGATGAAATCCAGCACTTTCGTTTGCACATAGAGATGCACGACAGTCAAAACGACATTCTCCAGGCCGATGACGAAGATGGAAGGTCCGACGACGAACAGGTCCAATACGACCAGTGCGATACTGGTGCTCCAACCGAGATATTTATTGAAAATCAAGGCGATGATGTCGGTCCCGGCCGTTGAACCGCCTGCCTGCATCACGAGTCCCAAGCCTGTGCCGACCAAAAACCCGGAGCAAAGCGGAGCCAGAATGATTGTTTCCATCGGATAGCGCCAAGCAGCAGTCAGATGGAGAAACACCGACATCAACAGTGTGGCCAAAAGCGTCAGCCTCATGGTCGATTTTTCCAAAAATCGGAATCCGATGACCAGTATGATGCCATTCAACACGAAACTCGTGATGGCTACAGGGACATCCAAGGTATAGAAGGCCAACAAACTAATGCCGGTGACACCGCCTTCGCCAAGATGGTTCGCCACGGAAAACATATTGATGCCCATCGCGAACAGAAATGTTCCGATTGCAATCAGAAGAATCGAACCAACAACGTTCTTTTTCAAAAAAGTTCACCTCCCTTATATTGAGTGATCCCGCTTGTTTTTCGCGCGTAGGACCGCTGTTTATGCCAATATAACATATTTTTAACTAAGTTTCTCGTTGGATAAAGAGCGGAAGCCAGGATTTTGCAGAAGCTATAAGTGACGGCAAAATAGAAATGAGGTGATGAATATGGAAGAAAAAGCAGAGAGCTTGTTGGCCGATGCGATGCGACTGGGTGTTTCCGACATCCATCTGCTCCCTTACGAAGACCATTATGAACTCTTTTTCCGCGTGAGTACCGGATTATCGAAAGTAGCGGTGTATTCAATAGAAAAGGGTGAGCGGCTGATTTCTTATTTCAAATTTCTTTCGAACATGAATGTGGGTGAAAGGCGGAAACCGCAATCCGGTGCTGTCAGGTACAGGCTGAACGGCAAAAAAATTGAACTGAGGCTGTCCACCATCGCAAATTTCCGCTACCAGGAGTCGCTTGTCATCCGCTTGCTTTATGCCAATCCGGGTTTTGAACCGGGTTTGCACGCATTTTTCCCGGCCCAGGAGGCGGAGTTGCTCGAACTGTTGGACCACAAGAGCGGTCTTGTACTGTTCTCTGGCCCTACCGGATCCGGCAAAACAACGACGATCTATCACTTGCTGCGCAGGAAATATGCCGATGAACCGCTGCAGATCATTACGATGGAGGATCCGGTCGAAATTGAGGAGCCGCTGTTTCTGCAGGCCGAAGTGAATGAAGCGGCAGGTATCACATACGACCTGCTCATCCGCCAGTGCCTGCGTCATCATCCGGATATTCTCGTCATAGGCGAAATCCGGGATCAGGAAACAGCTAAAATGGTCGTAAGAAGCGCATTGACGGGGCATTTGGTGATTGCGACAATCCATGCCAAAGAGTCATTCGGGGTATTGGAAAGGCTGCGGGAATTGGCGATTTCTTCCGAACAAATAAAGCAGACGTTGCTCGCTGTCGTTTCCCAACGTTTGATCGCAAAATATTGTCCACTGTGCTCCGGTAAGTGCACCATTCACTGCGCCCATTATCATGTAAACGAAAAGTCGGCTGCTATCTATGAAATTTTGGCAGGTAAGGAACTGCAGAACCATCTGCAGAACAAGGAGGACGGAAAGCGGTTTGTCACACTGAATGATAAATTGCGAAAAGCCTATGCGTGTGGATACATTACGGAAAAAAATTACTTGGAGAATCTCGTCTGAAAAACGTTGGCTGGCAAAAGAGCAGGCTTATTTTTTGAGGCGCTTAGGTGAATTACTGAAGGAAGGTTTTTCGTTGTCGGAAGGGCTTGCCTTTCTGAAGGTGATGCAGCCGAAGCGCTCGGGCGATATCCAGCGCATGTTGGTCAAACTGGAAACAGGTATCAATCTTGCGGATGCATTGGCTGGATGCGGATTTTCGGAACAAGTCGTATCGCAGCTGCGCTTATCCTTCCTTCACGGAAAATTGACGGAAACCTTGCTGTTTTGTTCCGATTTCCTGACTGAAAAGGATAAACAACTGCATAAGCTCAGAAAAGTCTTGATCTACCCCTTGTTTTTGCTGGTGTTCGCGAACGTAATGCTGATTGCGATCAGACAGGTCCTACTGCCCAGTTTGGAGACGATGCTGGTGCCCTCGCAAGAGGGTTCCGGCTTGCTGGTCCGCATCATCCTGCTTTACCTGGAGAACCTGCCGCTCATCATACTGGGTACGCTAGCCTTAGCCGCCAGCTTAGTCCTGTTGGCAAAAAGTTATTTGAAAAAGAAATCAGCTTTCCAAAAATCTTTGCTTTTCTGCCGGATTCCGCTATTCAGCAAATGGGTACAGCTCTACTATTCCTTTTTTTTCTGCCGGGAATACGCTTATTTCTTCCGCAACGGCATGCAGCTGAACCAGATCGTTTCGCTGATGCGAGGCGATGAAGGGACTGCCTGGATGAAGGACATATCCGGATTGGTGGAGGAAGGGTTGATGCAGGGCGATAGCCTGACGACAATCATCAAACGTTATCCCGTTTTCAAAGAGGAGATGGGCTGGATCATCTATCACGGCGAGCTAACCAGCCAATTGCCGATCAAATTGAGCATGTACAGCGAAGAATGTTTCCGGCTGTTGATAGCGGACATCGAACAGAAAATCGGCTGGTTGCAGCCTGTCTTGTTCCTCATGGTCGCCGTCATCGTGATGGCGATCTATCTCATATTGTTGATGCCGATGCTAAGTTCATTAGGAGGAATGTATTGATGAAATCAATAAAAAAAACATTAAAAAATAAAGAAGCTTTTACACTTATGGAAATGGTACTCGTCCTTTTCATTATTTCTGTGCTGATGCTGATGATCATCCCGAATGTGGCGAACACGAAAACTAGTGTAGAGACTAAAGGCACGGATGCTTTGGCGGTTGTGGTGCAGACACAGGCTGACATGTATGAATTGGATACAGGGACGGAAGCGGCCAGCTTTACCGTCCTTGGGGCTGGTGGTTATCTAAACGATAATCAAGTGACCCAAGCAACCGCCAAGCTCACAATAGCAGGCGGTAATGTTTCCATAATCGAGTGATTTGAATGAAGGCTTGAATAATGTATAAAAGCGGATTCACATTATTGGAGAGCCTATTGGTACTGATGATCGCCTCCATGATTTTGCTGCTGACCCCGCAATTGGAAACCGCAACGGATGAACTCGCGTTCAATCTGTTTTTGGACGATTTCTTGACGGAACTTCACACAGCTCAGAGTTATGCGGTCATCACAGGGAATGGCGTCAATATGGATGTCCTGCGACCAATCGGCGCAACGCATTATGCTGTTTTTAAAGACGGTGCCGGATCGGACCGTTATATCAATCGGAAGTTGCTTTTGCCTGAAGGATCAAAAGTGATTCAAGGCTACACCGGATTCATCAAAGGAGGCAGTGGATATCTGCAACCGAATACCATCATCATGGAAACGGCCCGATATCGCTATACCATCACAATCCAATTGGGGAGCGGTCGTTATGAAGTCAATAAAGCTAAACGATAGCAGCGGATATATGCTTTTCGAAAGTCTGATCGCTTTGGCCATGGTCAGCATCTCAATCTATGTGCTGATGCCGCATTCCGTTCAATTTTTCACGACTTTAAAAGCGGCGGGAGCGGAAGTTGCCTACTGGCGGGTCGCGCAGGACCAGATGCAGGTCATCGCCAAAGGAGGAAACCCAATCGAAAGTCAGGCTTCCGGAGGTATAGTGTTCACCACTACTTGGAATCCGGAAACCTCAGAACTTATAGTGAGCGGTGATGATGGGCCAGAAAGGGTGACGGTGCATGCCGATGAAATCGATGCAAAAGAACCCTGAACAATCGCAAGCCGGATTCACTTTATTGGAAGCGGCGTTTGCGCTGACTGTCAATACGTTGGTGCTCCTGCTGATAGTTGGAGGTATGGGAGTAATCCGCACTGCGAACGTACAGCTGGAGCAGAGACAAGAAGCAGAATGGCATCTTTTCCTGATCCAACTCGAGCATGAGTTGGAAGACGAGTTGATGGTGCAAAAGACAAGTACGACCGTCCGCACCAAATCAAAAAATCCTGCTGATACTGCTGTTTATACTTATGAGTTCCGTATCAATAAAGTGCTTCGTTACAAAAACGGAGAAGGCTATCATCCGATGCTGCTGCAAGTCAAAGCGTTGAAATACGAGGTGACCAATGAAGGGATTTCTATCCAGGCTACGCTTTCGGACGACCAGACGCGCAGAGCGCATCTCATCCTGCCGAAAGCCCCCATTAAACAGTGATCGATCACTAGGCAGGGGCGGCTCGATTTTGCCGATCACCATTTTTTACTTATTCCTTTCACAAATGATGCTTTTCGGAATCATAAGAGTTTATGAGAATCAGCTCTATCTGTACAGATTGACGGAAAACCACTACAAAGCGCAAACTTTACTGGCGTATACAGATCACTGGCTGAAGGAACATAACAAAATATCGAGTCCGGAAAATCGGATCGTACCGGCTTCCCTGTATTTTGAAGAAGGAATCGTGCACTGCGTGGCGGATGCGAGCGGCAAAGTCACTGCCACCGTGACCCTGCAAAATGCCTACAGCGAAACGCTGGTATTGGAAATCCTGTCCCCGGAGTGATATGCAAAATAAAAGGTCATAAAGGTCATATGGAGAACCAGACCTGAGGTAAACAGCATAAAGAACCGCACAAGTAATCCGTAGGTACGTCGGGTTATTTGTGCGGTTCTTGGCTGTTTCATCGGATTTGGGGTCTAATACTGGCCTCAAAGCTCTTATTGACGAATTCCCCCTATCTATACGAGCACTTTTTTGATATACTTGATAGGTATGTTCATAAACAAACAGGATTTTTTTGGAAGGAAGTATGTGAAATGAGTAGAGTCTCAAAATTGCAAGATGCCATCAAAGCGAAGAAGATGGATGCAATGCTGGTGACAAGTCAATATAACTTACGTTATGTTTCCAATTTTACGGGTACGACCGGTTTGGCGGTCATCACTCAAGAGGAAGCTTTTTTTGTGACCGACTTCCGTTACACCCAACAAGCTGCTTCACAGGCACAGGGTTTTCAGATTATTCAGAATAAAGGACCAATATTCGATGAAGTGAAAAAGATCGCGGAAGAAAAAGGTCTAGCATCAATGGGATTCGAAGATGCCATCCTGTCTTTCCGAAGTGTCGAGGATTTAGAGGATCTTGTGACTTGTGACCTGATTCCTGCCTCGGGCATCATTGAAGAGTTGCGTGAAGTCAAAGACGAAGATGAAATTCGAACTATCAGCCGTGCTTGTGAAATTGCGGACGCCGGTTTCCTGTTCATCCTTGATCATATCCGTCCAGGAGTTTCGGAAATAGAAATTGCTAACCGCTTGGATTTCCACATGCGTGAATTAGGTGCGAGTGGCGTTTCATTCGAAACGATTGTCGCCAGTGGCATTCGTTCCGCTATGCCGCACGGTGTCGCCAGTCCGAAATTAATCGAAAAAGGCGACTTCGTGACGCTGGATTTTGGTTGCTATTACAATGGCTATGTTTCGGATATGACCCGCACGGTTTCAGTGGGGCAACCGCATGCAGAATTGAAGAAGATTTACGAGATTGTGCTGGCTGCCCAATTGCGCGTGAATGCAGCGGCAAAAGCTGGCATGAGCGGCATAGAAGTAGACAGTGTCGCACGCGAGTACATTACGGAACACGGGTACGGAGATGCGTTCGGCCACTCAAATGGCCACGGAATCGGTTTGGAGATTCATGAGGGGCCGAATACATCGCAAAAAGCCGGGAAAGTGCTTGTTCCGGGAAATGTCATCACAAATGAACCGGGCATCTATCTCGCTGGTCTTGGCGGTGTCCGGATTGAAGATGATCTTGTGATCCGTGCTAACGGCAACGAGATTTTGACGCATTCTCCAAAAGAGTTGATTATTTTATAAAAAAATAGAATCCGCATTAAAATAATGGTAAACTTAGTTCAAATGAGCTGCCACAGGAGGAATTATAAATGATTTCAGTAAATGATTTTAAGACAGGCTTGACGATCGAAATTGATGGAGGGTTATGGAAAGTTGTCGATTTCCAACACGTAAAACCAGGTAAAGGTGCGGCTTTTGTCCGTTCAAAATTGAAGAATCTTCGCACTGGAGCTGTACAGGAAAAAACTTTCCGTGCGGGTGAAAAAGTCGGAAAAGCGCACATCGCGAACCGTAAAATGCAGTTTCTTTACGAGAGTGCCGGTGCTTATGTTTTCATGGACACAGAAAACTATGAACAAATCGAATTGAACGCAGGCCAAATCGAGTACGAATTGAACTATCTGAAAGAAAACATGGAAGTCAATATCCTGATGTATGAATCAGAAACAATCGGTGTCGATCTTCCGAATACAGTAATCCTGCGCGTGGAAGAAACTGAGCCAGGAATCAAGGGCGATACAGCTTCAGGCGGTTCAAAACCGGCTAAAATGGAGACTGGATTGATGGTCAATGTACCATTCTTCGTGAATGCGGATGATATGCTTATCGTCAACACAACGGACGGCTCATACGTATCCCGCGCATAGTGTTTCTCAAGAAAGGAGAATGACAGATGATGGAAGAAACAAACATTCCTTTAGCAAACGGTCCGGCTCCGCTGGGAGAGATTGAAATTGCTCCTGAAGTGATTGAAGTAATTGCTGGTATTGCAGCGAATGAAGTAGAAGGCGTTTATGCGATGCAAGGGTCTTTCAAGACTGGCGTCAATGAACTGTTGGGTCGCACTACCCATAACAAAGGCGTACATTTGACTGTCGATGAGAATGGTTTGTCGGTTGATGTCTATTGTTACATCAAATACGGCGCTTCCGTGCCGAAAGTCGCTTTGGATATGCAAGAAAAAGTGAAAGAACAAGTCCTTTACATGAGCAATCTTGAAGTGTCGCAAGTGAACGTCCATGTGGTCGGTCTCGTTGCACCAAAATCCGAAGATAGTACTTATCTTGATTTGGATACAGAATTGGGGGAGAATGCGTGAGCAATTCCCGTTTAACAAGAAGAGAAATCCGTGAAAAGGCGCTTCAAGCTCTTTTTCAATTGAAGACAAACGAAGAATTGACCCCTGAAGAAGCCATCAAGCAAGCTTTGTTGAGCGATTCAGAAGAATGGAACAGCGAAGAGGATGTCGAAATTCAAGATTATCCTTACTTGATCACATTGGTGCATGGCGTATTGGATAATCAAGCGGCGATCGATGAAGCGATTCAACCTTATCTGAAGAACTGGACCGTGGGCAGACTGGCCAAAGCAGACGCTTTGATCATGCAGATTGCTGCTTATGAGATGCTGTTGGGAGATACGGAACAGGTACCTCAAAGGGTAGCGTTGAATGAAGCAATCGAAATTTCAAAGCTATATTGCGATGAACAATCGAGCAAATTCATCAATGGCGTATTGTCCAACCTCATTCCTAAAACGGAAAATCCTTAATGCTTCGGCTTAAGGGTTTTCTTTTTTTAGTTGATGAAATCGGATATACCAGGCCCGCTTTTCTAACTGTAATCAAAGATATTATGGTAAAATAAACGATAACACCGAGGAAAAGGAGATTGATTAATGGAAACGATTATCATGGATGGAAAAGGCTTAGCCAAAAAAATGCAGGACCAGATGAAAAAACAAGTAGCAGCATTGACAGCGGAAGGAAAAACTCCGGGGCTTTGCGTCATTTTGGTCGGCGAGGATAAGGCAAGTCAAGTCTATGTCCGCAATAAAGAGAAACAATCCGAAGCAATGGGCATGAATTCGCGTGTCGTTCGCCTTGCGGCAGACATTTCCGAAGCGGATCTGCTGGCTGAAGTTGAAAAGCAGAACCAAGACGACAGTATGCACGGTATTTTGGTGCAGTTACCATTGCCGAAACACATAGATGAACAAAAAGTTCTGCGTGCCATCCGTTACGAGAAGGATGTGGATGGGTTCCATCCGATGAACGTCGGAAATTTCTTCCTAGGCAACGAATCTGCATTGCCATGCACACCATACGGCATCATGAAAATTTTGGATGAATACAATATCGCGCTTGAAGGAAAAAAAGCATTGGTTATCGGCCGCAGCAATATCGTCGGAAAACCAATGTCCATCATGTTACTGAACGAAAATGCAACAGTCACGATTGCCCATTCCCGCACAAAAAATCTGAAAGAATTAGCTAAAGAAGCTGATATTCTGGTTGCGGCAATCGGCAGAGGCCATTTCGTCACTGCTGATTTCATCAAAGAGGGTGCAGTCGTCATCGATGTCGGGATGAACCGCAGCGCGGAGGGCAAGTTGATCGGCGACGTGGACACTGCTGCTGCAATGGGCATCGCAAGCCATATCACACCAGTGCCCGGCGGTGTAGGGCCGATGACCATCACGATGCTATTGCAACAAACAATCGATAAAGCAAAATAGTCAAGGAGGCACAAAGTTGGAACCTGTCTATCTCAGCGTCACCGCTTTAACCAAATACATCAAAAGAAAATTTGATGCCGATCCTTATCTCGAACGTGTCTACCTTACTGGTGAAATATCCAATTATCGTCCGCGTCCGGGCCATCAATACTTTAGCCTGAAGGATGACCATGCTGTCATCTCTGCGGTGATGTACAAAGGCAGATTCGACAAGTTAGCCTTCAAGCCCAAGGAAGGGATGAAGGTCCTGCTCATTGGACGGGTGAATGTCTACGAATCGGGCGGAACCTACAACATAATGGTCGAACATATGGAACCGGATGGCATCGGTGCTTTGTACCAAGCCTTTTCGGAACTGAAGGAAAAATTAACGCGCGAAGGGTTGTTTTCGCTACCGAAGAAAAAGCTTCCTGTCTTTCCTAAGCGGATAGCCATTGTGACCAGTCCAAGCGGTGCGGTCATCCGTGACATCATGACGACCGTCAAAAGGAGATATCCGATTGTACAACTCGTGCTTTATCCGACGATAGTCCAAGGGAAGGATTCCGCTGCCAATATCGTAAGCAATCTTAAATTGATTGAGGATAAAGGCGATTTTGATACTGTCATTGTTGCGAGGGGCGGCGGTTCCATCGAGGATCTGTGGTCCTTTAACGAGGAAGCGGTCGTTCGGCAAATAGCGGCTATGAGTGTCCCGGTCATTTCTTCTGTAGGTCATGAAACGGATACGACATTGGCTGACTTTGTTGCCGATGTCCGTGCCGCTACCCCAACAGCAGCGGCAGAATTGTCTGTGCCGGTGTTGAGCGATGTCATCCGTTATATCCATCAGATCGACAACAGGCTCTATCAGAAAATGCGGCATCTGCATACGATGCAACAACAACGATTGAATCGCGCCATGCAATCGTATATCTTCAGACAACCGGAGCGGATGTATGAAGGTTATGCCATCAAAGCCGACCAGGTGCAGCAACGACTGGCAAATCAGATGCAACAGCAGATCCATTTGCGCTCCAATGAGTTGCAACGGCTGCAATTGCGTCTTGAAAACCGCAATCCGGCAAGAGACGTTCAGCTGGCCGGCAATCGCAGACAGCAGGTCACCGATGAACTGCAAAGGGCCATGGACCGCTACTTGAAACAAAAGGAAATGCGCATGACATCGGCTATGCAATCGTTGGACTTGTTGAGCCCGTTGAAGATCATGTCGCGGGGGTACACTTATACGACAAGGGACGGGAACGTAGTCGCATCCGTCAAGGAATTGCAAAGCGGCGATAAATTGAAAGTGAATTTTTCGGACGGTTTCGCCGAAGCGGAAGTAAAACAAGTGGTGGAGGAAAAATGATGAAGGCCGAAAAAAAAGTAAGTTTTGAAGAAGCGATGAACCAATTAGAAGCTATTGTAACAAGACTGGAAGCAGGGGATGTCCCCTTGGAAGAGGCATTGGAGCAATTCAAGGTCGGGATGGATCTCAGCAAATATTGCCAAGACACTTTGAACAATGCTGAAAAAACGTTGACAAAAATCGTTAATCCGGACGGTTCGGAAGCGAATTTTGAAGCGCCGGCAACCCAAACCGAAGGAGAATGACAGGCATGAATCTTAGTGAATTTCAATCGGAATGGATGCCTCGATTCGATGCTTTCCTCTACTCGGAATTGGATGCACGTGTGCCTTCGCAAGAAAATCTGCACAAAGCGATGGCGTATTCTTTAATGGGGGGCGGAAAAAGAATTCGCCCTCTTTTAGTGTTGGCGACGCTTTGGTTGGCCGACGGTGAGATTGCGGATGGCTTCGCAGCCGCAGCCGCTTTGGAATATATCCATACGTATTCCTTGATCCATGATGATCTGCCGGCCATGGATGATGATGATTACAGACGGGGGCGCTTGACTTCCCATAAAGTATTCGGAGAATCCACCGCAATCCTTGCCGGTGATGCGTTGTTGACGGCGGCATTTGAAATCCTTGCACAATCCTCTGACATTCCGGCGGAAAAAAGAATCAAACTGATCGACTTGTTGGCGAAAGCCTCGGGTCCGAACGGCATGATCGCCGGCCAGATGGATGATGTTGAGGGTGAAAAGAAGGCACTGACAATAGAAGAGTTGAAGCAAGTCCACGATAAAAAGACCGGCGCATTGATAAGGTACGCTGTCACGGCGGGATGCCTCATCGCGGATGCGGATGAACTGTTCATAACCGAGATGGAAAGATACTCCAGACACTTAGGTTTGGCATACCAAATCCACAACGATCTGAAGGATGTCGTGTTGGATGAGGCCGAGACAGGCAAAACCATCCATCATGATGCCGCATTGAACAAAAATACATACCCATCCTTATTGGGTATCGCCGGAGCCATTCAAGAACTGAACGACGTCATTCGCCAAGCGGAAGACTGTTTGAATCGAGTGGTACTATCCAATGGCGATACGGAGAACAAAATAGATGTATTCCGCCAAATATTGGATTATGTCAGAATATAACGGGAGATTACCATGGAAAAAGAAAGATTGGATTTACTTGTAGTACAACAGGGCTTGACAGATTCCCGTGAAAAAGCCAAAAGATTGATCATGGCCGGGCAAATCTATGACGAAAACAACCAGCGCTACGACAAACCGGGCGAAAAAATTTCCGTCGAGAAAACGCTCCACATAAAAGGAGAAACATTGAAATACGTGAGCCGTGGCGGATTGAAACTTGAAAAAGCCATCGCTTTATTCCAAGTGAACCCTAAGGACAAAATCTTTTTGGATATCGGCAGTTCAACGGGCGGTTTTACGGATGTCGCGCTCCAAAATGGAGCGAAATTATGCTACGCACTGGATGTCGGCTACAACCAATTGGATTGGAAGTTGCGCCAGGATGAGCGCGTCGAGGTGATGGAACGGGTGAATTTCCGTTACAGCAAGCTTGAGGATTTTGAAAAAGGACGGCCCGAGATGGCTTCCATCGATGTATCCTTCATTTCGTTGAAACTGATTTTGCCTGTCCTGAAGGAAATCATCGCTGTCGGCGGAGACGTCGTTGCGCTGATCAAACCGCAATTCGAAGCTGGAAGAGGGAAAATCGGCAAAAAAGGCATCGTCAGTGATCCGGCAGTCCATAATGAAGTGTTGCGGGACATCTTGGAGTTCGCTTCGCTGACCGGGTTTGATGTGAAAAATCTGAGCTTTTCGCCCATCACAGGTGGGACCGGAAACATCGAATTTTTGGTCCATTTAGAGGCTAATGATCATGCGCCGGGAATCATTTCTCCGGAAATAGACAGCCAGCAAGTCGTCAAAGAGGCTTACCTGCAGCTTAAGAGCAAATCAATCTCGATTTCCGATAAATAGGTGACTAAGGAACCATTGCGAAGGGGAATACGGAATGTTACAAGAGTTGTCCATTAAAAATTTTGCAATAATTGAAAATCTTCAAGTGAGTTTCGACGAGGGTATGACCGTGCTGACTGGGGAAACCGGCGCAGGGAAATCCATCATCATCGATGCCGTAGGTCTGTTGGCAGGCGGAAGAGGATCCAACGATTTGATTCGATACGGCGAAAACAAGACGGTCATCCAAGGGCTTTTCAGTATTCCCGAAAACGCTAAGACAGTTTCCGTGTTGGAGTCATACGGAATCGAAGCAGACGGGAACCAAGTTTTGCTGCAGCGGGAACTTTCCCGAAACGGCAAAAACATTTCCCGCGTCAACGGTACAATCGTGACAGTTGCGACTCTGCGTGAAGTAGGCGAAACGCTGATCGATATCCACGGGCAGAACGAGCATCAAGAATTGATGGATCCGCAAAAACATATCGACCTGCTGGATCAGTTTGCCGGGAATGAACTGAGAGAAGTCAAAACGACCTATCTCAATACTTATGCCAAATATGTGGATACACGCAAGCAACTGATCAAACTGAAGACGGACGAGAAAGAAACGGTCCAAAGAATCGACTTGTTGACTTTCCAAATCCAGGAAATCGAACAAGCGCAGTTGAAAGATGCTGCAGAGGATGAAAAATTGGAAGAGGAGCGGAACTTGCTCGTCAACTACCAAAAAGTCATGCAGGCTTTAACGAGTGCGTACGATTCAATGCAGAACAGTGAAGAGAACGGCATCGACAAAATCGGTCTCGGCATGGCGGCGCTGGAAAAAGTGCAGGACATCAATCCGGTCTACCAGGCAATCGCATCCTCGGTCTCGGCAGCGTATTACCAACTGCAGGAATGCGCAGGTGACATCCTGTCGGAGATCGAGCAATTGTCCTACGATGAAGGGCGCTTGAACGAAATCGAGAACCGATTGGAATTGATCCGCCAGATGAAGCGGAAATACGGAAACACAATCAGTGAAGTGCTGGGGCATTACGAAAAAATTTCCCAAGAGCTGGATCTGATCGAAAACCGGGAAAGCTACCTTGAGAAACTCAATGTGGACTACAACAAAGCAAAAGAAGAGATCTTGGCTGTCGGCAGACAATTGACCACTATCCGGAAGAAAGCTGCAACCGTTCTGGAAGAACAGATCCAACTGCAGCTGAAGGAATTGTACATGGACAAGGTCCTTTTCAAGACGGTGTTCCATGAACAACCAGGAAAGGTTCAAATCACTGATAACGGCTTGGATCAGGTGGAATTCTATATTGCGACGAATGTCGGCGAACCTTTAAAAGCATTGGCGAAGGTTGCCAGCGGTGGCGAACTTTCAAGGATGATGTTGGCGATGAAAGCCATTTTCACCAAAACCCAAGGCATCACCAGTATCATCTTTGATGAAGTGGATACGGGTGTCTCGGGCAGGGTAGCGCAGGCGATAGCCAATAAGATCCACTTGGTGGCTGGTTACTCACAAGTGCTTTGCATCACGCATCTACCGCAAGTGGCGGCGATGGCGGATCAGCACCTTTATATAGAAAAGGAAATCATTGCCGATCGGACAAAGACGCATGTCAAGTCGCTGTTCGGTGCTGAACGCATCAACGAAGTGGCGCGGATGTTGGCAGGTACCGATATCACGGAACTTTCGCTGGCTCATGCGAAAGAATTGCTTGAGTTGGCCAATACCGAAAAAAACAAAGCGTAACAGAAGACCTGCGCAGTAGAACAGACCGGAAGGGTTGAGGAGATTGGCATACACTAAAATCATCGCGCATAGAGGCAGTCGCGGAAACCGGCCAGAAAATACGCTGGAGGCTTTTCAGGAAGCTCTGAAAGTTTCCAGCGACGGTATCGAACTGGACGTCCATTTAAGCAAGGATGGTCAGGTAGTGGTCATCCATGACGAGACCGTGGACCGCACGACATCCGGAAAAGGCTATGTAAAAGACATGACGCTGAAGCAATTGAAGGAACTGGATGCCGGCAGCTGGTTCGATCCGAAATACAGCAACGCCCGTATCCCGACGCTTCAGGAGGTATTGGACCTATTGGCCGAGAATCATTTTTCAGGCGTCCTTAATGTTGAATTGAAGACGGATGTGTTTCAATATTCCGCAATCGAAGAAAAGGTGCTTGCTTTGGCAGAGCCTTATCTTGCCCAATTTTCGGTCATCTACTCCAGTTTCCATTACGAAACCTTGAAAAAAATCAAGGAGTTGCGCCAAGACTCGAAAATTGCCCTGCTTTTCAGCAAGAAAGGCAAGCAACGACTGGATCTAGGTGAAGGAATTGCTGTGGAAGGTTGGCATCCGAAATTCTCGATTCTGCGCAGTCTGCCCCCTTTCGAACAATCAAAGATTCCACTTCGTGTTTGGACGGTGAACCGAAAGGTCGAAATGCAGGTTTGTCTGCGCAAAAAAATCGATTCGATGATTACGGATTATCCGGAACGCGCACTGCAGATGAGAAAGGTGATTCAAGGTGTCTGAAACAAAGAACAATTTAGAGAAAATCATGGTCATTGTCGGACCGACAGCAGTGGGGAAAACCGCACTGAGCATCCGACTGGCAAAAAAATATAACGGTGAAATCATCAATGGCGATTCCATGCAAGTGTACGCAGGGTTGGACATCGGTACGGCTAAAGTGACCGAGGAAGAGGCTGAAGGCATCCCGCATCATCTTTTGGATATCATTCCAGTGGAGCAGGATTACACGGCGTCCGATTTCAAAAGGGACGCCAGACAAGCAATCGAGGCGATCCTGGCGAGAGGCAAGCTACCGATCGTTGTCGGAGGTTCGGGACTTTATATAGAAGGACTATTGTTTGATATGCAGTTTGGCGGGGTGGCTGCCGAAAATCCTGACTACCGGAAACAACTGGAGGCTGAGTTGGAGCGGACTGATGCCATGTGCATATGGAAGCAATTGCAGGCGAAGGATCCCAAAGCAGCTGAACAGATCCATCCGAACAACAGCAGAAGGGTGATCCGCGCTTTGGAAGTGATCCACTTCAGCGGAAAGCGTTTTTCGGATCAGGCAGATCGGGAGACAGCTCCACATTATGACGCCTTGCTGATTGGGCTTGACACCGATCGCGGTATCCTTTACGATCGCATCAACAGACGGGTGGATCTGATGACTGATAAGGGTCTGGTTGAAGAAGCTAAAGCTCTTTTTGACAGGAAACTGCCCGTCAAGACGCAAGCGACAAGAGGCATCGGCTACAAAGAATGGTTCGGTTTTTTCAATGGTGAAATCACATATGAAGAAGCCACAGAAATGCTGAAGCAAAATTCCAGACGCTATGCCAAAAGGCAGTTGACCTGGTTTCGAAACAGAATGAGCGGCATCCATTGGTTTGATTTGGTTCGGAACAGCCATGATATGCAGAAAATCGAAGATTTAGTCGAGGCGTTCTTAGCCTGATGGATGATAAAGAACGTATAAAGAAAGTTGGAAATTCTATGGAAAATACGAAAGAAAAAGTAATTCTGGTTAACGTTCAGACGAATCAAACAGATGAAGCCTTTGAATATGAGCTGAGAGAACTGGCTGAATTGACCGAAACCGCATTAGGGGAAGTTGTCGGCGTATTGACCCAAAAGAGGGAACGTAAGGATTCGCGCACTGTCATCGGCAAAGGGAAAGTGGAAGAGCTAGTGAATTTGTGTGCAGAATTAGAAGCAGATACCGTCATTTTCCAACAGGAGCTTTCTTCCAAGCAAGTGCGCAACATCCAAGAAACTGTCGACTGCAAAGTCATCGATCGTGTTCAACTGATATTGGATATCTTTGCAATGCGCGCACGCAGTAAAGAAGGGAAACTTCAGGTTGCCTTGGCGCAGTTGAGTTATCTATTGCCGCGTTTGATGGGTCAAGGCGTTAATTTATCCCGTCTAGGCGGTGGAATCGGAACAAGAGGACCGGGTGAGACAAAACTCGAGACCGACCGTAGACACATACACAGTCAGATGCAGGAAATCAAAAAGACATTGGAAGAAACAGAACTTCACCGTCAAAGGGCAAGAGAAAAGCGACATGCCAGCGAAGTTTTCCAAATCGGCTTGATTGGTTACACGAATGCAGGCAAATCGACGATCATTAACCGCTTGACTGATGCAGCAACGTTGGAAGAAGATAAATTGTTTGCAACGCTGGATCCTTTGACAAGGAAACTGACATTGCCTAATCAATTCCAGGCAACTATAACCGACACTGTAGGTTTTATCCAGGACCTTCCGACACAGTTGATCCATGCTTTCCATTCAACGTTGGAGGAGAGCCGCAATATGGATGTATTTTTGCATGTAGTGGATGCTTCGACTTCCTTCATCGATCAGCATGAGAAGACCGTCTTGGCATTGTTGAAGGATTTGGACATGGATAAGACACCTATGTTGACGATCTACAACAAACGGGATCTTGCAAGCCCGGATTTCCAGCCGAGACTCTTCCCGAACATCGTAATTTCTGCCCTTGAAGATGACGACATCAACCGATTGAAGGACTTCATCTGGGATGAAATCGCCAAAATGTTGGTTCCGTATACAAAGGACATTGATGCAAGCGGCCCTGAAGCCCGGACGATGAATAAGATGCAACAAGAGACCTTTGTGGAATCCATTGAGTACATAGAGGAAACAAACGCATATCGCTTAAGAGGATATGCTAAAACGAATTCAAAGTGGTTAGGAGACAAAGTAACTGATGCAAGTGACGAATAAAGAAGAACTACTGGCGGATCTGGTCGTTAAAGTGGACAACAAAATCCAGACCGTGTTTAAAGAAATACAGGAGAAGGCTTTATTTAATCAAGGCAAGGTGCTTGAAGCTTTCCGGAAGCACCGCGTCAGCGATTACCATTTTAATCCTAGTACAGGCTATGGCTATGATGACGACGGCCGCGATACGCTCGAGAAAGTCTATGCAGAGATTTTTCAGGCTGAAGCCGCTTTGGTCAGGCCGCAAATCATTTCCGGAACACACGCTATTTCGACTGCGCTCTTCGGAGTCTTGCGTCCCGGCGATGAATTGATCTACGTAACCGGAACGCCATACGATACGTTGTTGGACATCGTTGGTTTGACCGGAAACGGAATCGGCTCCCTAAAAGAGTTCAACATCGCTTATCAGCATATCGATCTGCTTGCGGACGGCAAAGTGGATATTCCGAGTGTTCTTAGAAAAATCAATACAAAAACAAAAATAATCGCGATACAACGCTCACGTGGCTATGCAGCCAGACCTTCCTTTACAATAAACGAAATTAAGGAGATGATTGCGGCAATCCGACCGCACGTTGGTCCGGAAGTTGTCTTTTTTGTCGACAACTGTTATGGCGAGTTCGTCGAAACACTTGAGCCGATTGAAGTCGGAGCGGATCTGATTGCCGGTTCCCTCATCAAAAACCCGGGCGGCGGCATCGTGAAGATGGGTGGTTACCTCGCGGGCAGAGAGGACCTGATTGAACGGTGTGCATACCGACTGACAACTCCCGGTATCGGTCGTGAAGCAGGCGCCTCACTCTACAGCCTTTTGGAGATGTATCAAGGCTTATTTTTGGCGCCCCATGTTGTCGGCGAAGCGGTGAAAGGTGCTGTCTATACAGCAGGATTGTTGGAGGAGTGCAACGTACCGTCTACCCCTGCTTGGGACAGCCCCCGCACTGATTTGATCCAGATGGTCGCATTACCGAGCAAGGAAGCGATGATTGCTTTTGCCCAGACGATCCAGAAATATTCGCCGGTTAACGCAGCAGTCAAACCGATTCCGGCCTATATGCCCGGTTATGAAGATGATGTCATCATGGCTGCCGGAACCTTCATTCAGGGCGCAAGCCTGGAATTGACGGCAGACGGGCCGATCAGACCGCCTTATCTCTTGTATGTGCAAGGCGGACTGACCTACGAGCATGTCAAATTGGCAGTCACTGCAGCCGTGAAGGATACGTTCTTCGCAGAATGATTTGTGATTTCAGGTTGAGTCAAATCTGTACTCAGCCTGAAAATCACTTTATTTTTTACATAAGGAGCTCACCTGCAGGAAAACCTCGAAACCTTCCTACGAAATAGTATTGACTTTAAGCTGGTCATCGCCTATAATATTAAATGTTGTGAGTCGTTTTGAGGACTCAAAATTTTGTCTCAATAGCTCAGCCGGATAGAGCATTCGCCTTCTAAGCGAACGGTCGGGAGTTCGAATCTCTCTTGAGACGTCCTATCTGTTTTCAGGATCAAATGTCCTTGTCAGAGAAAGGGTTATATCCGTTGTGAAGCGGGTGTGACGCTTTTTTTCTCGGCACAGAGCGATGTTCAGGACTGAAGATGGATAGCAAAACATAATTATCTATTTGTTGCAGCAGTGAAATTTTTTTGTGGAAATAGTCAAAATTATGGTGACAATTTAAACGGATTGCTGTATAATCATTTCTTGTGGCACTGGTTTGAAACTTCTTCAAATTTGTTTGGCCGAATAATCATTTTGTCTCAATAGCTCAGCCGGATAGAGCATTCGCCTTCTAAGCGAACGGTCGGGAGTTCGAATCTCTCTTGAGACGTCTAAAGATAATTGAAAAGACCGCTGCAAGGACTAATATCCTTACAGCGGTCTTTTTCTGTGGGAATGATTGTAACATATCCGGAAATCAATCCAGATATTCAAAGATATTTTTTGTCGTCTCGTCGAAAAGAACCTCATGCGAATCGCTGTTATCAATTTTTTTCAGCGGAAAGTTGGTGCGATAGATGCTTTGGTCAGGGAACTGCTCCAAATAGATGACAAAATTTTTGGGATAAAAACTTACCATTTTCGTGAATACATGATCTTGGTCAATGATGACAGTCTTCACTTCAGACATGCTTTTTACCCAGTAGGTATCGACATTGAAATATTCTCCTGGGTGAACCGTGTATTCATATTTCAGTATCGTAATCAGGTCATTCAACATCATAAATCCCTCCTAAACAGAATGTTAAAATTTTCACATCCTTATTATACCTCATAGTGAACAGATAATTAATACCTATTTAAAATGAAATTGCGGACAGCAGTCAACAAAATGAAAGATATGTTTCGATGTTAAAGGCAATAATTGAAAAAAATAGGCTAAATGATGGAAAGTGTGGTATACTACTACTTGTAAGTGTGTTGTAGTTCCTGGTTCTTAAAAGTGAGGCGATAATGGAAATGGTACGAAATATTACTGATGAAACAAAAACCATGATTGAGAGCGAATTACGTAAGGGCACGAGCAACTCACGTATTGCGAATCTGCTTGGCGTATCGTATGAGCAGGCTTTGGAAGTCGTCGAAGCCATCAAGGAATCTATACGACCTGAAATCGGTGACGAAATAAAATTTACCTTCCGTAAGCAGGAAATGGTAGGAGTAATCCGGAAATTATTGACAAATAGCGCCGTCGTAGAGATCTACTGGGATTTGTCCTCCGGCACGATGAAAGACATCTGCGAGGATAAAACAATCGTGAATTTCAAAGACATTGAAGAATTTGTTAAAGTTGATTAATACATATATGCAAAAGAAGCGGCACTCATCGTCGCTTCTTTTTGTTGCGGCAGGCCATACCAAGCAGGCTGGTTATCCTGCAGTTCAACGTAACCGTTTTAAATAGAGTAGGGACTCAATGAATCTTGCAGCACCGGAAGATATAACAGAAAAATTATTATCGAAATGCTTGACAGGTTGTATAAAATTTTATATAGTTTGAAAGTCGAAAGGTTTGAACATCAAACTATTTTGACCTTCAAGCGAATGTGGTTTGATTGGGCATCGAAAGGAGGAGAGCTATCTTTGGATCATTCCATAGATAAAATTAACTCATATCTCGTAGCAGTCTTCAGTGAAGTGTTGGATATCGAAGAGCGTGCATTGCGTGTCAGTACATTTTCTGATTTATCCATCAAGGAGATGCATACAGTCGAGGCAATCGGCATGTATCAAGCTCATACAACTTCTGAAGTAGCAAAAAAATTGAACATTACTGCGGGAACTTTGACGGTGGCCATAAACGCTCTGGTAAAAAAGGGGTATGTCGAACGCATTCGGATGGAGAAAGACCGCAGAGTCGTAAAACTAGGATTAACCAAAAAAGGACGCTTACTGTATCGTCTTCATGATAAGTTCCATAGAGAGATGGTAAAAAACACTATTCGCGATATGGAAGATCAGGAAGTGAAAGTTTTGCTGAAAGGCCTAAACAATCTTCACGGTTTCTTATTTGGGTTAGTTCAAAATATCAAGGAACAGGGTTGATGAAATTGGGTTCAAAGATTAGCGCAACAGGTCACTACCTTCCTGAACAGGTCATCTCAAACGATGATCTGTCTAAAATCATGGACACAAGTGATGAGTGGATCAGCAAAAGGACAGGCATCCGCAGCCGACACATTTCGAAGGATGAAAATACTTCCGATTTATCAAGCAAAGCGGCCGTCAAAATTTTGCAAAACGGTAAGATCACTGCAGACCAACTGGACTTCATTATCGTAGCAACAATGACGCCGGATGCTCTCAGCCCATCGACTGCTTGTTTAGTGCAAGAAAAGATAGGCGCAGTAAATGCTTTCTGTTTCGATATCAATGCAGCTTGTTCCGGCTTTGTCTACGCATTGTCCACCGGTCTCCATATGATGCAGAGCGGTCTCTATCAATATGGCATGATCATCGGTGCTGAGACAATGTCAAAAGTCGTCAACTGGGAAGACCGTTCTACGGCTGTTCTGTTTGGGGATGGCGCTGGCGGTTTGTTGTTGGAACGAACGGAAGATGATTGCTTCGTTGCAGAAGCGATCCATTCTGATGGTGGACGCCATATGGCATTAGTGGCGAACACGATGAAAGTAGAAAATCCGTATGGAGACTCCTCGCAAAAGGAACAAGCTTTCCTTACGATGGATGGCAGAGCCATCTTTGATTTTGCAATCCGCAGTGTGCCAAGCGTCATACGCGAAGTGATGGAGAAGGGAAATCTTTCTGATGGCGATCTGAAGAAGATTTTGGCTCATCAAGCAAATGTGCGCTTATTGGAGGCAATCAGCAAAAAAGTGAAATTGCCATTTTCACTGTTTGCCACAAACATTGCGGAAACGGGCAACACTTCAGCAGCAAGCATTCCGATATTGTTGGATCAGCTTGTTCAAACCAAGGAAATTCAACTCGGCACCAAAGATAAGGTGCTGATGACAGGATTTGGTGGCGGCCTCACTTGGGGAGCCATCGTAGTATCATTAAACTAAAAAAAACATATTTGGAGGAATTTATTATGACATTCGAAAAAATTCAAGCTATTATCGTGGACCAATTGGACAAAGAAGTAGAAGAAGTACAATTAGCAACTAACTTCAGAGAAGACTTAGATGCGGACAGCTTAGACTTATTCCAAATCATCAACGACATCGAAGACGAATTCGACATCAAAATCGAATCAGACGAAGGCATCAACACTGTTGAAGATTTAGTTAAATACGTTGACGCTCAATTAGCAGAATAAGCAGTAGCAGGAAAGTAGGCCTTGTATGAAATCAGAATTATGTGAATTATTAGGTATTCAATATCCCATCATTCAAGGGGCAATGGCGTGGGTAGCGGATGCTGATTTGGCAAGTGCCGTTTCCAATGCTGGTGGTTTGGGTCTTATCGGGACTGGACATGATAGTGTGGATGTAGCGAATGAGAAAATTTCGAAAATGAAAGCATTGACGGATAAGCCTTTCGGTGTAAACATCATGCTTTTGAATCCGCATGTCGATGCTATCGTAGAAGCAGTTATCGCTGCCGGCGTTAAGGTTGTCACAACCGGCGCCGGAAGTCCAGCCCGTTATATGAACCAATTCAAAGAAGCAGGCATTACCGTTATTCCGGTAGTGGCTTCCGTAGCTTTAGCGAGAAGAATGGAGAAAGATGGCGCACACGCTGTCGTAGTCGAAGGCATGGAATCCGGTGGTCACATCGGGAAAACAACGACACTTGCCCTGGTTCCTCAGGTTGTCGATGCCGTTTCGATTCCAGTCATCGCTGCCGGTGGTATCGGCGACGGACGTGGGATGGCAGCTGCTTTCATGTTGGGCGCATCTGCTGTTCAGGTAGGTACTCGTTTTGTAGTAGCCACAGAATCCAATGCACATCAAAACTTCAAGAATGCTATCCTCAAGGCAAAAGACATCGATACAGTCATTACCGGTCAGATTACCGGACATCCTGTTCGTGTGTTGCGCAATAAGTTGACCAGAGAATATCTGCAAGTCGAAAAAGAAGAGACAAGCAAGGAAAATCCGGACTTGGCAAAACTTGAAGAAATGGGCAAAGGCGCTCTGAGAAGAGCGACTGTTGATGGCGATAAAGACTACGGTTCGATGATGGCCGGACAAATCGCCGGTTTGATTTCGAAGGAACAAACGTGTCACGAGATCATACAAGAGTATATGACGGAATGCAAAGAAGTTATTTTGGCCCAAGCTAAATTGTGGGCTGAGTAACAAATTTATAGAGGTGAAATAATGGCAACAGCTTTTGTCTATAGTGGTCAGGGTGCACAATATTTCGGTATGGGTCAAGAACTTTATAACGAGTATGCCGTTGTGCGCGCTGTTTTTGAGGAAGCCTCAGCAACGCTTGGTTACGATGTTGCAGAATTATGTTTCCAAGAGAATGACAAGCTTCATTTAACTGAATATACACAACCAGCAATCTTAACGGTTAGCTACGCCCTTGATCAATTACTAGCTGAAAAGGGAATTCAGCCAGATTTTGTTGCAGGATTGAGCCTCGGAGAATATACAGCACTGGTGAAAGCCAATGCTTTTTCTTTTAATGAGGCTATTTCGCTCGTAGCGAAACGCGGAAAATACATGAGCGAAGCTGTGCCGGCAGGCCGTGGGAAAATGGCTGCCGTCATGAATGCGGAACGTTCTGTCATCGAAGAATCTTGCCGGGAAGCGAGCGAGACAGCCTATGTCGCGCCTGCCAACTATAACATGCCGACGCAGATTGTTATCGGCGGAGAAATCGAAGGCGTGGATAAAGCCATCGAAATCCTTGAATCCAAAGGCGTGAAACGCATCATCCCTTTGAAAGTCAGCGGTCCTTTCCATACGGCTCTGTTGCATCCTGCAGCGGAAAAGTTGGAAGTAGCCTTGTCTGAAGTGGCTGTCGATGAACCGAAGATACCGGTCGTTGGCAATACCGAAGCGACCATCGTAGCAAGAGACGCCATCAAGGGTCTTTTAGTGCGTCAGATCGAATCGCCGGTACTTTGGGAAGACAGCGTCCGCAAGTTGGTTGAACTGGGAGTGGACACCTTTGTGGAAGTCGGCCCAGGCACGACTTTAAGCAAATTCATCAAAAAAATCAACAAAGAGGTCGCTGTATATAATGTGGAGGATTTGAAATCCCTCACCAAGACCCTTGAAGCATTACAAAAATAAGAAGATCAGATAAGAAATGAGGGATAGTCTTGGATTTAAAAGGAAAGACGGTCATCGTCACTGGTAGTTCAAGAGGAATCGGCGAAGCCATCGCTGAAGCTTATGCGAAACGTGGAGCCAATATCGTTCTGAATGCACGTAAACCGATTGCTGAAGAAAAAGTTGCGCATCTGGAATCTTACGGTGTAACTGTAAAAACGCTCCTAGGAGATGTCAGCGATTTTGAGACTGCCAAAGAAATCGTCAGCCAGGCCAAAGAACTGTTCGGTTCTGTTGATGTTTTGGTCAACAACGCTGGGATTACCCGCGACAAATTGATCATGCGCATGGATGAGGAGGACTTTGATGCCACTTATCAAGTGAACTTGAAAGGTACCTTCAATATGATCCGCCACGCCTTGCCTCTAATGCTGAAACAAAGAGCCGGCAGTATCATCAATATTTCCAGCGTAGTCGGTGAAACCGGAAATACAGGGCAGGCCAACTATGCCGCCAGCAAAGCCGGTATCATCGGATTGACGAAATCTGTCGCCCGTGAAGCTGCGACAAGAGGCATTACGTGTAATGCCATTGCACCAGGATTCATCGAAACGGAAATGACGGATGTTCTTTCGGAAAAGATTCAAGAACAAATGTTGACGCAAATCCCATTGAAACGATTTGGAAAAGCCGAAGAAGTGGCAAACACTGCTGTCTTCTTGAGTGAGAATACTTACATCACCGGCCAGACCATCAGTGTCAATGGCGGCATGTACATGTAAGACAGGAGGATAAATATGAATCGCGTTGTTATTACAGGTATGGGTGCTATCACCCCTTTAGGAAATACAGTCACTGAATTTTGGGACGGCATCAAAAACGGTAAAAACGGTATTGCTGCCATCACAAATTTTGATGCAAGCGAAACGGGCATATCCGTCGCAGGTGAAGTGAAAGACTTTGATGCGACCAAGTATATGGACCGAAAAGAATACAAGCGTATGGATTTGTTTTCGCAATATGCGGTAGCTGCCTCTGCTCAAGCCGTGGAACAAAGCGGCATCGACATGGAAAAAATCGATGCGGACCGCTTTGGCGTTACCATCGGCTCTGGTGTCGGCGGTTTCATTACAATGGAATCCGGCATCATCAAAATGCATGAAAAAGGACCGAAACGCGTCCCACCTATGTTCGTTCCGATGGCAATCGGCAACATGGCGGCAGGAAATACTGCCATCAAATTCGGTGCTAAAGGACCGAGCATGGACATCGTTACTGCTTGTGCTTCTGCGACAAATTCAATCGGAGAAGCATTCCGCAGCATCAAGCATGGTTATGCCGATTTGATGCTTGCAGGTGGATCGGAAGCTACGGTGTGTGAAATCGGTATCGCTGGTTTCGCGGCTCTGACTGCTTTATCCACTAGCACCGATCCGGACCGTGCGTCCATTCCTTTCGATAAAGAACGAAATGGTTTTGTCATGGGTGAAGGTGCGGGCATTTTGATGCTTGAAAATCTTGATCACGCACTGGCACGAGGCGCAAATATCTTGGCTGAAGTTGTCGGTTATGGCGTCACCTGTGATGCCTATCATATGACGGCTCCATCAGCTGATGGAAGCGGTGCTGGCAAAGCGATGATCCTGGCGATGAAAGAAGCAGGCATCACTCCAGCGCAAGTCGATTACATCAACGCTCATGGAACAAGTACGCCTGCAAATGATTCAGGCGAAACGGCTGCAATCAAGTACGCATTCGGCGAAGAAGCTCACAATGTCGCTATCTCAAGCACAAAGAGTATGACGGGACATTTGCTGGGCGCAGCCGGCGGTATCGAAGCGGTTGCCTGTGTCAAAACTATCCAAGATGATTTCATGCCGCCTACAATCGGCTTCCAAACGGCTGATGAAAATTGCGATCTAGACTACATCCCGAATGTAGGACGTGAAAAAGAAGTCACTTACACATTGAGTAACTCTCTGGGCTTCGGCGGCCACAATGCCGTACTATGTTTCAAAAAATGGGAGGCTTAATACATGAATATTGAAGATGTAAAAAGCCTGATCTCCTTGATCGATGATTCAACCTTGACTGAGTTGCACTATCAGACAGGTGACTTTCAGCTCCTGTTGTCGAAGAACAAGTTGGTTCAAACGAACCAGCAGTCAAGCGACAACATTCAGGCAGAAGTTCCTAGTCCAGCAGTGATCGCTCCAGTCCAAAACCTCAAGGAGGCTGTTTCTGAAGCGGCTACTGCAAAAGAAGGAAAAATCATCACTTCCCCGATCGTCGGTGTTGTTTACCTGGCACCGACCCCTGAAGCAAAACCTTACGCCATTAAAGGCCAGAGCATCGCAAAAGGCGACGTTGTCTGTTTGGTGGAAGCGATGAAACTTATGAATGAAATCAAAAGCGAATTCGATGGGGAAATCGTTGAAGTGTTGGTTGAAAATGAACAAATCGTTGAATACAACCAACCATTGTTCCGTATCGTCTAATAAAAGGAGACTAATAAAATGAGTTTATTGAGTGCACAAGAAGTAATGGATATCATCCCGAATCGCTATCCGATTTTCTTCATCGATAAAGTTGAAGAATTGACACCAGGCGAACACATCGTCTGCTACAAAAACGTAACAATCAACGAGCCTTTCTTCCAAGGCCACTTCCCTGGAGAGCCAGTAATGCCAGGTGTACTGATTGTTGAAGCATTGGCTCAAGCAGGATCTATTCCGTTGTTGACATTGCCTGATTTCAAGGGTCAGACAGCTTACTTGGGCGGATTGAATAAAGTCAAATTCCGTCAAAAAGTTGTTCCAGGAGACGTTCTTCGCCTCCAAGTGGATATCGTCAAATTGAAGAAATTTGCAGGTGTCGGTTATGGGCAAGCTTTTGTCGGTGACAAAAAAGTTTGTGAAGTTGAAATGACATTCATCATTGGTAGATAATATGTTTACGAAGGTATTGATCGCAAACAGAGGAGAAATTGCTGTCAGGATCATTCGTGCTTGTCATGAGTTAGGAATCCAAACGGTTGCGGTCTATTCTGAAGCTGACCGCGAAGCATTGCATACACAACTAGCCACTCAGGCTATTTGTATCGGCCCTGCAAAAGCAAGCGATTCCTATCTGAATATGACAAGCATCTTGAGTGCAGCAGTCGTTACAGGGGCACAAGCTATCCACCCAGGCTTCGGGTTCCTCTCGGAAAACAGCGCATTCGCCACAATGTGTGAAGAAATGAATATCCGATTCATCGGACCTTCTTCCACCATCATCGACCTGATGGGCAATAAAGCAAATGCCCGCAAGACGATGATTGCAGCAGGCGTACCAGTCACTCCGGGAAGCGAAGGCTACATCTCTTCATACGAAGAGGCAGTGGTACAAGCTGAGAAAATCGGTTATCCCGTCATCCTGAAAGCTGCCGCTGGTGGTGGGGGTAAGGGGATGCGGAAAGTCTACCAAGAAAACGGACTGGAGGCAGCCTTCAGCCAAGCGAAAGCGGAAGCTAAGGCGGCTTTCGGGGACGACAGCATGTACCTTGAAAAGATCATCACGCCGGCTCGCCATATCGAAGTGCAGATTTTAGGTGATTCTTTCGGAAATGTCGTCCATTTGGGCGAGCGTGATTGCTCCTTGCAACGCAATCATCAGAAAGTGTTGGAAGAAAGTCCATCCACATTTATTTCTGAGGAGACCCGCAAAGCCATGGGGGACGTCGCCATCCGGGCGGCTAAACATGTCGGCTATACCAATGCAGGGACAATCGAGTTTCTTGTCGATACGGAACAACGGTTTTATTTCATGGAAATGAACACACGTATCCAAGTGGAGCATCCGGTAACCGAAATGGCGACTGGCATCGATATCGTAAAGGAACAATTGCGCATCGCGAGCGGTGAGCCTTTGTCCTTTACGCAAGATGAAGTTGTTATCACCGGTCATACGATCGAGTGCCGTATCAATGCTGAAAATCCGGCTTTGGGCTTCCGTCCTTCGTCCGGAAAAATCGACTACCTGTTCCTGCCCAGCGGCGGGAATGGACTGCGCGTGGAAAGCGCCATGTACGGCGGATATATGATTCCGCCGTTCTATGACTCGATGATCGCGAAAATCATCACAAAAGGTGACAACAGAAGTGAAGCAATCGCCAAAATGAGGCGTGCGCTGCAGGAACTGGTCATCGAGGGAGTCGACACGAACCAATTCTTCCAAGAAGATATTTTGCAGGATCCAAACTTCATTTCCGGAGATTACGATACAGAATATCTCCAAAATGTGTTCCTGAAGACGTGGGCGCCTGAAGAAGAGGAAAGTGTATAAATCAATTAGTCAAGAAGTCACACTAGAGGTGAGGAAATGAAATTATTTCGTAAGCGTCCTTACATTCCGATAGCTCAAGTTCCCGCTTCAAAAGCAGACGATCAGAAACCGATCGTTCCTGAAGGCCTATGGGAAAAATGCCCGAATTGTCAAAAGACGATCTACAGCAAGGATTTAGGGAAAGATAAAGTATGCCCGCATTGTGCCTACAATTTCAGGATCCCGGCATACGAACGCATTTCCAGTATCGTTGATGAAGGTACTTTTGATGAATGGAATGCGCTCATGCCTGAAGAAAATCCACTGGCGTTTCCCGGGTATGAGAACAAATTGAAGATCGCCAAAGAAAAAACGGGACTTGACGAAGCGGTTGTAACAGGCGCGGCATTCATCAATAAGCATAAAGTTGCTTTGTGTGTGATGGATTCGAACTTTATCATGGCAAGCATGGGGAAAGTGGTCGGCGAGAAATTGACACGTGCATTTGAACGTGCAACGGTTGAAAAGCTCCCGATCATCGTCTTCACGGCTTCAGGCGGTGCCAGAATGCAAGAGGGCATCATGTCCTTGATGCAGATGGCTAAAGTCAGCGTTGCAGTCTCCAATCACAGTAAAGCAGGACTTTTGTACATCACAGTCCTGACCGATCCGACAACTGGGGGCGTAACGGCCAGCTTTGCAATGCAGGGGGATATTATCCTAGCTGAAACAGGGGCGACTGTCGGTTTCGCCGGCAAGCGCGTCATCGAACAGACAATCAAAGCAAAATTACCAGAAGGCTTCCAGACAGCTGAAAAAGTGCTGGAAAACGGCTTTATCGACAAAATAGTAGCCAGAAAAGATTTAAGGAGAGCATTGCAGCATTTATTGCTGTTGCATGCTCCTGCAGAAAAGGCGGGTGAAGTGCAGTGAAGGATGTCAAAGAAATTATCACCTCTGCAAGAAGCATCTCCCGTCTGACGGCGACAGAAATGATCCATGCCATTTGTGAAGGCTTTGTTGAATTCCACGGCGACAGAAAGTTCGGTGACGACCCTGCTATCGTCGGTGGGATCGCATTGTTGGATGACATGCCGGTAACCGTCATCGGAACCCAAAAAGGCCATGACGTGACTGAAAATGTCTACCGGAATTTCGGATCCCCGCATCCGGAGGGCTACCGCAAAGCGATCCGTTTGATGAAACAGGCGGAGAAATTCAATCGTCCGATCGTTACTTTCATCAATACCTCAGGCGCTTTTTGCGATGTCGATTCTGAAGATCGAGGCATCGGTGAAGCCATCGCTGAGTCGCTTTTGGTGATGAGCCAATTGACGGTTCCTTTCATCGCCATCTTTATCGGTGAGGGAGGCAGCGGCGGAGCCTTGGCGCTGGCAATGGGCAACGAGGTATGGATGTTGGAGAATACCATGTATTCTGTCCTGTCACCGGAAGGCTTTGCTTCCATTTTGTGGAAAGATTCTTCACGATCCGATGAAGCAGCCAAAGTAATGAAGTTGACGCCTGATGATCTCTTTTCATTGGACGTCATCGACAAAATCATTATGGAAACCCGTAGGAAAGTGGCCCGTAAATCGGATGATGTCATGCTGGAACTGAAGCAAGAATTAAGTGCCAAGCTGAAAGAGCTGAAGCAACTGACTCCAGCTGAATTGGTCGAGCAACGCCAGAAACGATTCCGGAACTATTGATCAATGAACGATTATGGACCGCCCACACAGCAGCAGCTGTGCGGGGCGGTTTTTTTCGCGTTCGCTTTTGTGTTATAATGACCTAACAGGAAAATCAGCGTAGATTGGGGTGATGGAAATGGGAGATAAAATTATTTTTCCATTAAATTACGAAGGATACTTGAAAAAGGGACTATTGGCATTTGAAGAGGGGAATCTGCAGCTTGCGGAAGAATGGATCGGCAAGGCTGTTGCCATCAAAAAGACGGACGATATGCTCCCGCTGTACCTCATGTTGTTGCAAGAGACTAATCAAACAGAGAAGTGCCTGGAGATGATAACCGAAATGCGTCCGGATATTGCTTCCGCCATTTCGGTCGACGATATTGATTTCCTTTACTTGAAAGGCTTATTGCATTCCGGATCATTCGACATGGCTCGTGAACAAATCGAAGCACGCAAAAATACTTTCGGGCTTTCGATGGAACATCAATTTGCTTTGGAGCAATTGGAGGCTGAAGTCGAGAAAGCTGAACTGAAGAATTTGGAAAGAAAACTAAAAAGAAGTTCAGAAATCCTCCAAGCTGAAAAAAACATCGATACGCAACCGTTCCACAAGCAGCAGACATACGCGCAACAATTGAAGGAATTGGAGGATGACCAATTCGGCAAGATAGCGCAACGCTTACTCATGAATAATAATCTCCATCGGATGCTCAAAACAGAGATCATTCATCAATTTCTTGCGCGTGGGCTCCATCCGACGGTAGCTGTCAGGTTGGACGGAAGCGAAGAAAAATTGGACCTGGCTGGATTGGTCCCCTTGATCGAGTCAAAGACGTACAAAGAAGGAATGGCGTATATCCGTGAAGAAATCGCCAATAAAAATCCGACTGTGGCAGATGCCATGGAAAATGCCTTTTTCATGCAGTTGTCCCTTCTTTATCCGTTCGAAGCCAGGACCATACCGTCCGTTTCGGAGTGGTTGGAGGTGGTCTACCGCATTTACAATGGGATCGGATCGACGGGCGAGCCGAGCGAAAATAAAATCCGCGATGAAATTGATCAATTGGAAAATAAGCTGGCCGAATTTTTTGGTTTTTTTGAATAAGTGCCAATGAAGCTATCAGAATAATTGACTCTATAGGGATTCCTCTCTATAATGGGGGTAACCCGTCTTTGTGAAAGCAGTTCCAAAGAATTGAGTGTTTAAGGAGGATGTACAATGGAATTTGGCAAAGTAAAGTGGTTCAATAATGATAAAGGGTATGGTTTTATTGAATTCGACCAACAGGATGACGACATCTTCGTACATTTTACCGGTATAGCTGGAGAAGGCTTCAAAAGACTTGAAGAAGGGCAACGCGTTCAGTTTGATATCGCTGAAGGCGTAAGAGGACCACAAGCCACTAATGTGATCGTCGTGGCAGAATCATAAACAAGTACAGTAAACCGCAGAGGTGAGGAGAATCCGTTCAGGATTTTCTTTCACCTTTGTTTTTTGGGATGTGGAACATTTGATAAAATTATTTGTGGATGGGGCGGCCACCGGAAAAGAAGGGTATGCTGCCATTGGGATTTTGATCGTTGAGGACGGTGTACAAGAGCAAATAGGCCTGCCTTTAGAGGGCAGGATGGATAATCATCGGGCTGAATTCGAAGCGCTTCTGCATGGCTTGCGCCACCTGAAAGCGCAAAACAAACAAGACCAACTCATTTTTTGTTATACGGACAGCAAACTTGTTGCCGAGTCGATCAGGAAAAAGTATACAAAAAAAACGGAACACAAATTGTATCTGGAAGAGACCTTGCAGGAATTGGCTGCGTTCACGAATTTTTACTTGGAATGGATTCCGGAAAAGGAAAATAAAGGAGCCGATAATCTCGCAAAAAAAGCACTCTATCAGCTCACCAAAAAGAACAAATGAGCAAGCTTGAGATTTTTCGGGAATATGAAAAAATAAAGCAGTCCGGACGAACCCGCATCAGCGAGGAGTCCGGACTGCTTTATTTATTTGAAAAAATTATTTTTCTTTGGTTTCGCTGGCATCAAGTTCTTTTTTGACTCTAGGTGGGCGCGTTCCCCAATATTGGAACAGATCGGTACGCAATCTGCCGTTGTAGAGTTTGCGTTTTTTCGTAGCTCTTTCGCCGTAAAATTCTTCGAAAAGCAATTCGCTCGTCAGAATGTACTTGCTCCATGTCTTCAATGGGCGGAAAACTTGGCCCATCTCTTTGTAGAGTATCTCGATCTCTTCCTGATCGGAAAGACGCTCACCGTAGGGCGGGTTGCAGACAATTGTGCCGTATTCCTTGGTAGTCGTGAAGTCGGCCAAAGCCAACTGTTTGAAAGTGACATAATCCGCAACGCCTGCTTTCTCGGCATTGCTCTTCGCGATGGCGATGACATGTGGATCGATGTCCGAACCGCCGATATCCAACTTCACATCGAAATTCGCGGCAGCTTTGGCTTCATTGCGGATACGATCCCACATACCTTCTTCGAAAATGTTCCACTCTTCGGAAGGGAATGAGCGCTTCAAACCAGGCGCGATATTCAAGCCGATAAGAGCTGCTTCAATCGGAATCGTGCCGGAACCGCAAGTCGGATCATAGAAGGGGCGATCAGGGAACCAATTGGTCAACATCACCAAAGCGGCCGCCATATTTTCCTTCAATGGTGCGCCACCTTTTTCGGAACGGTAACCGCGTTTGAAAAGACTGGAACCGCTTGTGTCAATCGTCAGGATCACTTCATCCTTGTTGATGGCCACTTCAATCGGATAAAGTGCGCCGGATTCAGGCAAACGGGTACGACGGTGATAGTATTCGCTCAGACGGTTGACGATGGCCTTCTTTACGATCGCTTGGCAATCGGGGACACTGTACAAGGTCGATTTTTGTGATTTGCCGGAAACAGGGAATTCTGCATCCATCGGTAGGATTTGTTCCCACGGCAAAGCTTTCGTTTGCTCGAAAAGATCATCGAAGGTTTTTGCTTCGAATTTGCCGAAAACGATTTTGATGCGGTCAGCGGTGCGCAGCCACAGGTTGGTGGTGATGATGTCCGCTTCCGTACCGGTGAAGTAGGCCTTGCCGTTCTCTACTTGGACATTGTAGCCCATTTTTTTCAGCTCATTGCCGGTGATGGCTTCGATGCCGCTTGCGGCCGTAGCCATTAGTTGATAAGTTTTCATTTAGTGCTCCTTATTGTTTTGCCTTAGAAATTGCCGGGTAATGCACGAAAAATGGGACAAAAATTAGCTTGTCCCATCCTCGATCGTATTCTTTTTGAAGAAAAAAAGCCTGATTTGTAAATTTCTGTAAGCCATGTTCTGTCACGCCATCGGAGCCAGGCCTCTGATGGCGGAGGTAATTATCTATCTGCATTTCTGCCTCTTTCCCTCGTTCATTTCCTTGGAAAGAGTGCCCCTACCAAAGTTTGGGTTGCTCGCTCGAGGGGTTTACCGCGTTCCACCAGAAAGGTTTCCCCGTCTGCTTCGTCACTGTGGCACTTTCAAGAATACTCAGGCATAGGCAGAGCCCTTAGCCATTTTTTCTGCCGTCAATCTCTCGATTGCCTTAGCTTATTGTTTCGCTAAGCACGAACACTACAAGCATCTCAGCTTGTGCGAGCATGGACTTTCCTCAGCCTCCATGAAGGAGACCGCAATTACCCGAAATTTACAAATGTCTATTGATGCTAGTTTGCTTCTTCGTTGGTTTCATCCAATTTTGAACCGAATACATGTTTCTCCAAGTTGGAAAGGCGTTTCAGAATATCAAAATTCGTTACACCGCTGCCGACTGATGATATATTCGATTGGGTCGGCTTAGCTAAAACTGCTTGCTTCGTCAACTCATCCACACGGCTCATCAAACGTTCATTTTCGCTTTGAAGATAAGAAAGATCTTTTTGATAAGATTCATAATCTCTTATGATCATATCCAGATATTCATCGACTTCTGCAACATTATAGCCTCTCATAGCGCTTTTGAATTCTTTTTGCAGAATATCTTTAGTTGTTAGATTTTTATCTGCCATATTTGCACACCTCGTTAGTTGTCCTTGTTACCTAAACAGTATAGCATAAAAAAGTAATATTAATAAGCAAATATTCTAATCAACATCATATCAGGCTTTTCGCATAAACTCAACTTAATTTTTTCTTGCTTCAGCCGCGGATCATAAAGCCTCTGCGTAAATGGAAAGCTTAATATGGCAAGGCTCCTTGAAAATTGATGATGATGTATTGCTTGTCGCCCGATTTAGTGGTTGTGATGGATAAATTTTCATTAAGAACCGGCTGCTTGCCGAATATCTCCAATAGAAAACTCTTGAAGACCTTATCCGTTTTAGCTTGCAGGACCTCTTTGAAGAGTTCGCTTTTTATGGCCGGATCGATACCATCCTCAAAAATGATTTTTTCATCCGGAGTGAGGTAATCGTCAGCCAAAAGTATTTCAGCCCTACGACCGAACGGAATCTGGATTTTTAAGCAGTCTTTGTATTCTTCTTTTTGGTAATCACGTGCGATGCGCGCGACCAAGTAATCGATGGATTGTCTGATCTCTGAGTGTTCTGTCATGAAATATCCCTCCAACTTTTTGCCTAGACTAAATATATCATAAACCGGATCTTTTAGAAATCGTTCCCTCAATAATCCGGGGCTGATTTTCACTAAAATAATTTGCTGATGCATAGCCCGGAATATATCTTTTTCTCATTATTTGCTACAATGGATGGAGAGCATCATCCGGAGGCGGCACAGAGCCAGTAAAGATCAGCCGAAATGAGGGCACGAGGAGGAAGAGAATGAACAAAAGTATGATCGACAAACTCCACGAGGAACTGGAAGAACAACACTTGCCTTGTGAATGGCGATTGGAGTGGCATAAACCGTTCCATACAGTCGAAATTGTGTTATTATTAGAAGTCAGTTATCCTCCAGACAATAGTATTTCTGACATATTTGGCCACTCGAATCACGAAGATCGGTTCATTTTTGAAGATTCTGTTTTGTTTTATGATCGCGCGTCTTCAAAAATCAAAACGGAGGAGTATTTAACGGGTATCCCATTCGATCGGAAAAAAGGGATTCAGGGAGGATTGGCGGAAGCGGTCGTTAAGAATATTCGCTTGACGGTCGGAGAAGCAAACACTAAACTCAGGGATTTTCTGAAAGACGAGGGTGAGTCCAGCTTCGAATTGCATTGGAATGAGCTGAATTTTATGCAGACAATCGAAACACTGAAGGAATTAGGAAGATTTGATGAAACGTATTATCGTTATCCTTGATGGTAGGAAAGGTGAATGTAAATGGAATGGAATGAAGTGAAGGTTGTGACTGCTACCGAAGCAGTTGAGGCTGTATCGAATATATTGATGGAAGCTGGTGCGAAAGGTGTCGCCATAGATGACGAATTGGACTTCGTCAATCTTCAGGACGACGGTTTCGGGCAAATAAAGGAGGAACGTGCGTTGCCTGAAGAAGGGCATGCCGTTTATATCATGGCTTATTATCCGAACAACGCAGGTTTTCAGGACACTGTGTTGTTCATCAAAGAACAGCTGGCGGAACTGGAAAAGATCGATCTAAAAATCGGGAGGAATGAGCTGCAGATCAACGAAGTGAAGGAAGAGGATTGGGAAAACTCTTGGAAAGAATATTTCCATCCGATTCGCTTGACCCGCTTTTTGACGATTGTACCTTATTGGGAAGAATACACACCTGAAGATGAAAAAGAAATGCTGATTCAATTGGATCCAGGCATGGCCTTCGGTACCGGCACGCATCCAACCACGCGTCTGTCCATCGAAGCACTCGAAGCAGTGATGCGGGGCGGCGAAAAAGTGATCGATGTTGGTACCGGATCGGGCGTTTTGAGCATCGCAGCCAAGGCAATGGGCGCAGACACTGTCTATGCCTACGATATCGACGAAATCGCAACACGCGTCTCCAAAGAGAACATTGCTTATAATGCTTATGCTTCGGACGTCATCGTCAAAGAGAACAACCTGTTGGTAGGGATCGCTGATCAAGAAGCGGACATCATCGTTGCGAATATCTTGGCGGAAATTCTTCTGCTGTTGCTTCCTGATGCCTACAAGAATCTTAAGGATGATGGCTATTTCATCCTTTCGGGCATCATCGAATCGAAGAAAGCGGAACTGATCGCTGCTTTGATCAGCAATGGCTTTGAGATCGAACAAGAAAAGCAAATGAAAGATTGGGTTTGCCTGATCTGCACTAAAAACCTGGAGGATTGAAGCATGCAACGATACATCATTCCGCCGCTGACAAGAGATTATCAAACGCAGCCGATCATTTTGTCGGATGATTTCCATCACCATATGGTGCATGTGATGCGCATGAAGCAGGGGGAGCAAGTATATTTGGCCGACAATTCAGGCATTTCGTTCGTTGCGGAGCTCATTGACATATCCGCAAATACGGTCAGTTTGAAATGGGTGGCTGATGAAGACCGTTCAACGGAACTTCCGGTCAAGATTACGATTGCCTGCGGTTTGCCGAAGGGCGACAAGCTGGAATATATCGTACAGAAGGGTACAGAGTTGGGCGCGGCAGCCTTCCTGCCTTTCGCAGCAAAAAATGCGGTTGTGAAGTGGACAGCGGACAAAAGCGCAAAAAAACAGCAGCGTCTGCAGAAAATTGCGAGAGAGGCCGCGGAGCAATCGCACCGCCAAAAAGAGCCTTTTGTGCATCCTGTGCACAACCTCAAAGAGTTGTTGGCGGAAGCGGAAAAATACAGTAAAGTATTGATTGCCTATGAAGAGGATGCAAAGGTCGGTGAGGGCAGCATCTTGGTGAACACACTGGGAAATCTTGAACCAGGCGATTCTTTGTTGTTTGTATTTGGTCCTGAAGGCGGATTAGCGCCGGAAGAACTGGCGGCGTTCAGACAAGCCGGTCATAAGAGCTGTGCTTTGGGACCGAGGATTTTGCGGGCCGAAACAGCCCCTTTATATGCGTTGGCGGCAGTATCCTATGAAATGGAATTAAGAAAAGGAGCGGATAAAAATGGTTGAAAAATTAAACAAGTATATCGATCACACATTATTAAGACAAGATGCGACAGAGGAGGAAATCAAAGCCCTTTGCGAAGAGGCGAGGGAATATGACTTCAAGTCTGTCTGCGTGCAACCCTACTGGGTCAAAAAGGTGGAAGCTTTCCTGACCGGCTCGGATGTGCTTGTCTGTACGGTTGTTGGGTTTCCGCATGGTGCCAATACGGCTGAAGTGAAGACTTTCGAAGCGAAACAGGCGGTCCAGAACGGTGCTGATGAAGTCGATATGGTCATCAACATTGGCGCTTTGAAGGATGGCGATTATCAGACTGTCGAACATGAAATCGCAGCTTTGGTCGAAGCCGTAAAAGGCAAAGCGATCCTGAAGGTCATCATTGAGACCTGTCTGTTGACCGATGATGAAAAAGTCATCGCTTGCCAGTTGGCCCAAAAGGCTGGTGCCGACTTTGTCAAGACATCCACCGGCTTTTCAACAGGTGGTGCAACTTTGGAAGATATCGCACTGATGCGTAAAACTGTCGGTCCCGTGATGGATGTGAAAGCAAGCGGTGGAGTGCGCACGTACGAAGACGCCTTGGCTTTCATTGCAGCCGGCGCGACTCGTTTGGGCACTTCCAGTGGCAAGAAAATCGTCGAAGGTTGGCTTGCGGTCAGATAAATGCATGGGGTGCTCCGTTTGCATCCGAATAATTAAATGATCAAGGAACCTTGAATGACTGCTTTTTTTATGAAGCTGTCCTTCAAGGTTTTTTATAGTGCATAAAGCTCGTGAACCGAGGATAATTGTTGATGGCGCATCGTTCCGATTTAAAGTATAATAAAAGGAAATATTCATTTTTTTATTTACGGAACAGCGTATGTTCGGTATTGGTTCCGTCTGAGAATGGAACTGCAGTAAGGAAATACATAATCTTAAAGAGTCAGGAGTGACAACATGCCGAAAATCAAAACCTATTCACCTGAAGAGGTTGTGCAGCTATGCGCGGAATATATGAATGAAACCCACGTGGCATTTGTCCAAAAAGCGTGTGATTTTGCCCGGGAGGCTCATAGCGGACAGATGCGGAAGTCCGGTGAGGAATACTTCGTTCATCCGACTCAAGTCGCAGCGATATTGGCAGATTTGAAATTAGATCCAGAAACGATCGCAACGGGATTTTTGCATGATGTTGTGGAAGATACAGAATTTACTTTGGATGATATCGAACGGGAATTCTCCAAAACCGTCGCCATTCTGGTGGATGGCGTTACCAAGTTAGGGAAAATCGAATACAAGTCGCATGAAGAGCAACAGGCTGAAAACCACCGCAAAATGTTGATGGCCATGGCGAAGGATTTACGGATCATCATGGTGAAACTAGCGGACAGATTGCACAATATGCGGACATTGAAATATCACAAGCCAGAAAAACAACGGACCATCTCAAATGAGACTTTGGAGATATATGCACCCTTGGCCCACCGCCTGGGGATGAACCGGATCAAATGGGAATTGGAGGATACGTCGCTCAGGTATTTGAATCCACAGCAATATTACCGGATTGTTCACTTGATGAACAGCAAACGCGATGAACGGGAGCTCTACATCAAGGACACGATCAACAAAATCAAAGACTCAATCGATGAATTAGAGATTGAGGCCGACATCTACGGCAGGCCGAAGCATATCAACTCCATTTATCGGAAAATGAAGGACCAAAAGAAACAATTCACGGAAATCTATGATCTTTTGGCTATCCGCGTCATCGTCCATTCCATCAAAGACTGTTATGCCGTTTTGGGTGCTATTCATACAAAATGGAAACCGATGCCGGGTCGGTTCAAAGACTATATCGCCATGCCTAAGGCGAATATGTATCAGTCGCTGCATACGACAGTTATCGGGACACAAGGAACGCCAGTCGAAATCCAAATCCGGACAATCGAAATGCACCAAGTCGCGGAGTACGGGGTTGCGGCTCACTGGGCATACAAAGAGGGTATCACCAAAAAAATCGATCCCGATAAGATGCCCCATCAGATCGATTGGTTCCGTGATCTGATCGACTTGCAGGATGATTCCAAGAACGCTAGTGAGTTCGTCGAAAGCGTCAAGGAGGATATCTTCAAGGACAAGGTTTATGTCTTCACTCCGAAAGGCGATGTCGTCGAATTGCCATCGGGTGCCGGCCCTTTGGATTTCGCCTATAATATCCATACTGAAATCGGACATAAAACCATTGGGGCAAAAGTCAATGGCAAGATTGTCCCTTTGAACTACAAACTGCAGAATGGCGATATCATCGAAGTGATGACATCACCGAACTCATTCGGTCCGAGCAGGGACTGGGTCAACTTGGTTTCTACCAGTAAGGCAAAAAACAAAATCAAACGCTACTTCAAGCTGCAGGACCGTGATGAACACGTCATCAAAGGCCGCGATATGCTGGAAAAACAACTGACGGAAATGGAATTTTCACCAAAAGAATTCCTGACGAAACAAGCAATCAAAGATTTATTGAATCGCTTCAATGTCAATTCAGAGGATGATCTGTATGCAGCCATCGGGTTCGGTGAATTGTCCGCGTTTATTGTATCCAACCGTTTGACCGAGAAAGCACGCCGGGAGCGGGACAAACACAAAGCGGAACAACAGTTGGACACAATCGAGCAAAAAACGAAAAAAGACAACCCTAAAATGAAGATCCGCCACGAGGGCGGTGTAGTCATTCAAGGTGTAGATAATCTGCTCATCCGCATCAGCCACTGCTGCAATCCGGTCCCAGGAGATGAAATTGTCGGATACATCACAAAAGGGCGCGGCATCTCAGTCCACAGGAAAGATTGCCCGAATGTGCAGGTATCGGGAGAACATGGCAATCGGCTGATTGAAGTCGAATGGGAGGATACCGGCACGTCCACTATCGATTACGAAACCGAGTTGACAGTAGAAGGCTATAATCGCTCCGGCCTCTTGAATGAAATTCTGCATGTGGTGAACACAATGACCAAAAATCTCAGCAGCGTCAACGGGAAAGTCGACAGCAATAAGATTGCGGTCATTACGTTGAAAATTGGAATTCAGAATTTGAGTCAACTGGACAAAATCGTTGATAAAATAAAAAATATTCCGGATGTGTACACAGTCAGAAGGGTCATATCCTGATTAATCAAAGTGAATAGAGGGAATATATGCGTGTAGTTGTGCAGAAAGTGACGGAAGCAGCCGTCTTGGTCGGTGGGGAAATCATAGGAGAAATTGGTAAAGGCTTCATGCTTTTGGTCGGTATCGGTAAGGAGGATGCGCAAGAAGATGTGTGCTACATTGCTCGTAAAGTTGCGAATCTCAGGGTTTTCGAGGACGAAGAGGGGAAAATGAACCGTTCTTTGAAGGATGTGGGTGGAGACATTCTTTCCATATCCCAGTTCACTTTATTCGCTGATACCAAAAAAGGCAATCGTCCAAGCTTCATCAATGCGGCCGCCCCCGAAACCGGCGAGGCGCTCTATCAAGAGTTCAATGAACGGTTAAGAGCTGAAGGATTCTCAGTGGCGTCCGGTAAGTTCGGGGCGCACATGGCGGTTTCTTTGGTCAACGATGGACCTGTAACCATAATCATCGATTCCAAAAATAAATAACAGAGTCTGCAGCTTGAACCATTGGCGGTTCAAGCTGCAGACTCTGTTATTTTGATGGCTAGCTTCACGGGTTAGCCCTTCGGAAAGAAGAATAAGGAACCTCTTGTCTCTGCGAGCCAAGGATACTATTCGACTAACCTGCTGATGCAGGAAGTCTCTTAGCATATTGCGCTCTACGATGCTCAGTCGGCACGATTTCCTAAATTGTCATGACTCTTGCGATTTCAATCGCTTAGAGGCATGATATACTTGACCGATTAGGTCACAGTGTTTCCTTACTCAGGGCTGAACGAACCCGTTCCGCTTTCTTATTGGAAATATTCGGTCAATGCTTGGTAGATGCTTTCTGCCACCAGCGAGCGATAGTAGTCGGAATTGAAGGTCTTGACGTCGGATTCGTTGTTCATATAGCCAAGCTCCAACAGCAAGGCCGGCTGATCATTTTCGCGTGTAACCAGGAAATCTCCGAACTTGGATCCGTTGTCCTGCAACGGCAAGGTGTCAGTCAGGTGATTATCGACCAGATTGGCTAACGGGATATCCTCATCTGCGTAATAATAAGTCGTAAAGCCAGTCGCTGAAGTACCGCTTGCGGTGGAGTCGTAATGTAGACTGATGAATAAATCAGCATTGTTGACATTACTCATTTCTGCGCGATCTTCCAAAGTGACATAGATGTCCGAGGTGCGCGTCAATATGACGTTGGCTCCGGCACTGCGTAATTTTTCCGCCACAGCTTGAGCGGTTTTGAGTGTGACTTCCTTCTCATAAATATAAGTACCTTCCGCACCCGGATCTTCTCCTCCGTGGCCCGGATCAATCACGATTGTCGCTTCTGCAAGCGTGGTGGTCGATGACGCAGTGACTGGCGCACCGAGTGATTCGGATGTTTCCACCAACCAGGAGGCGACGTAACCTTCCTTGTTTACCTCATATAGGATCTTATAGAAATCACCGGATTCGCTGATCAGTTCGTACTCTTCGCCTTTTTCGGCAATGAACAGGATATCGCTGCCTGTCGAAGCACTGCTGCGGACATTTACGCCATCCATCGTGATGATCACTTTCGGATTAGTGTCGTCTGCAACAACGGCAGTGGTATCGACTGTTTCTGGCGCCAACTGAATGCTGCCTGGTGAAATTTCGATCAGCTCAGACAAAATCCAAGCAACTTTGTTGTTGTATTGGATTTGGCTCCAACCGTTTTCTTCGTATAATAGGGCGAATTTTTCACCTGCAATAGCCGTTCCGACGACTTCAGATGTTTCATTGTTCTCCTGCCGGATATTGGCGGAGGGTACAAGGACCGTTGCCAGCAATTCGGAGGTTGCCGCGATTTCGGTATTGTTGATCAGCCAGCTTGCTACCCAACCGATTCTTCCATCCGATAACCGGACTTTATACCATTCGTTCTTATCCGCTAAAACGTTGACAGAGGATCCGCCTTGTATTTGCGTCATAATATCGTAAGATAAGCCCGGACCGGACCGGACGTTTACGATGCTGGCGGAGATGCTGACCGAAGTATAGTTGGCTAATGCTACCGTACCGAAGGAGCCCAATCCAACAAATAGCAAAACAAGCATCAAGAAGAACAGATGTCTATTTTTTCCGATAGTTTTCACTGATTGTCTCCTTTCTGGTTTGGGATGCATAAAATTTACAAAAATTGTTCAATTCTTCTATCATTATAGCAAAGATACGTTATCCAATGCAAAGCCTTTTCAGAAATTATAAAGTTGTGCTGTATCTGGACAGGGGGGAAGTACATCAAGATGAAAATATGATGAAAACAGTATTGACAATTCGAAGCTTATCTTGTATCGTTAAGGAAATTATAAATGTCCAGTGAAGATCGAAGTAGAATAGATTGGTTTGATTCAGAGAGGATTGCCGCGGCTGAGAGCACTCCCAAACGTTTATTTGAAAGACAGGTTGGAGGATTAATAGTGAAAAGCTATTACGCCACGAACGTTACTCGTTAAAGGAAAGCTATGCTTTCGAATAAAGGTGGCACCACGTCTGACTAATCGTCCTTTTCCATGATGGAAAGAGGGCTATTTTTTTGCTTTTTTTCAGACAAAAAACAGTATGAAGCGAAAGGAATGGTTATAAAAATGATACAAAAACCAAAAGGGACTGCTGACATATTTTTGCAGGAAGCAGAAATTTGGCAATATGTGGAAGAGACAGCCCGAATCTTATTGCATGACTATCAATTTTCGGAAATCCGCACGCCGATGTTTGAAAGCTATGAGTTGTTTTCCAGAGGCGTTGGCGATACGAGCGATATCGTATCGAAAGAAATGTATGATTTCTTCGACAAAGGCGAACGCCATATCGCATTGAAACCGGAAGGAACAGCCCCGGTGGTTAGGGCTTATGTTGAGAACAAACTGTTCGGTCCTGAACATCCAAAACCGCTGAAAGTCTATTACATCAGCCCGATGTTCCGCTACGAAAGACCACAAGGCGGAAGAATGCGACAATTCCACCAATTAGGTGTGGAAGTTTTCGGAAGCGTGAATCCGGCGACCGATGTCGAAACAATGGCATTGGCATGGGATATACTGAAGGAATTGGAATTGAGCGATCTGAAATTGGTCATCAATTCTTTGGGGAAAACTGAAGACCGGATCAGATACCGCGAAGCGCTGATCGCCTACCTAGAACCGTTCCATGATGAACTGAGCAAAGATTCCCAGACTCGTTTACATAAGAATCCGTTGCGCGTGTTGGACAGCAAAGACAAGCGCGACAAGGAAATCGTTGCCCAGGCACCAAGCATCTTGGAGTTCTTGTCGGATGATTCAAGGAAACATTTTGAGGCGGTTCAGGAAATGCTTCAGGCATTGGAAATTCCGTTCACTATCAACAGCAATATGGTCCGCGGACTCGACTATTACCAAGACACTATCTTTGAAATTATGACTTCGTCCGCAGTCTTCGGAGCCGAAACGACCATCTGCGGCGGTGGCCGCTATGATGGCTTGGTTCAGGAAATCGGCGGGCCGGAGGTTCCTGGATTTGGCTTCGGAATGGGCTTGGAAAGGCTGATCCTTTTGATCAAGGACCAGCAAGTCGATGTGCCAAAATTATCCGAGTTGGATGTTTATGTGGTCGGTCTGGGAGAAGCTACGAACATCGAAACCTTGAAATTGGTCCAAAATGCGCGCCAAGCAGGGTATTCGGCGGATCGAGACTTCCATGACCGCAAAGCCAAAGCCCAATTCAAAACCGCTACGAAAAATGGAGCCAAAGTGGTCCTGACAATCGGCGAGAATGAATTGAATAACAAACAGGTGCAATTCAAAGTGATGTCAACCGGCAAAGAACAGACTTTATCATTGGCTGAAATTTATGCTGATTTCGATAAAGTGTACAAAACACAGACAGCCGATATGACGGCTTTTAATGAATTTTTTGGAAAAGAAGACTAGAAAATACAGAAGAGGGTAGTGAAAATGGAAAGAAGAACAGAGTATTGCGGATTATTGACAGAAGCATCGGTTGGGCAGACTGTCGTCGCCAATGGTTGGGTAAACAAAAGAAGGGACTTGGGTGGATTGATCTTTATCCATCTGCGTGACCGTGAAGGCATCGTCCAAGTCGTTTTCAACACGGAATTCAGCGAAGAAGCCTTCCGTATTGCAGAAACGATCCGTGGAGAATATGTCCTGCAAGTCAAAGGGAAAGTAGTCCTACGTGAAGAAAATCAAATTAATCCGAATATCGGTACAGGAACGATCGAAATTGAAGCGGAATCCGTGGAAATTTTGGCGAAAGCAAAAACACCGCCGTTCTATATCGAAGGCGATCTGAACGTATCGGATGAACTGCGCATGAAATACCGTTACATTGACTTAAGAAGAGACAAAATGATGAACAACATGAAAATTCGCCATCAAACGACGCGTACTGTCCGTAATTATTTGGATGACTTGAATTTTATGGATATCGAAACACCATATTTGACGAAATCGACTCCGGAAGGTGCGCGTGACTATATCGTTCCATCCCGTGTCCACCAAGGCGAATTTTACGCACTGCCACAATCGCCGCAACTGTTCAAACAGATGCTGATGGGCGCTGGATTTGACCGCTATTACCAGATCGTTCGTTGCTTCCGCGATGAAGATTTGCGCGGTGACAGACAGCCAGAATTTACGCAAGTGGATATCGAAACAAGTTTCCTTTCTGCTGAGGAGATTCAGGAAATTACCGAAAACATGCTTCAAAAAGTCATGAAGGACGTTCTGGGCAAAGATATTCCGGCTCCATTCCCTCGCATCTCCTATGATGAGGCGATGAACCGTTTCGGCAGTGACAAGCCGGATACTCGTTTCGCGTTGGAACTGATCGACATGAACGAATTTGCGAAAACTTCTTCATTCAACGTATTCAAAGCAACAAGTGAAAGCGGCGGACAAGTCCGTGGCTTGAACGTTAAAGGTAAAGCCGATGCTTATTCACGCAAAGACATGGATAACCTGATCGAGTACGCCAAACAATACGGCGCAAAAGGCATGGCTTGGATGAAAGTCGAAGAAGATGGATTGAAAGGCGCCGTGGCGAAATTCTTTACCGAAGACAGCGATGAATTGATCAGACTGATGGATGCTGAGCCTGGAGACTTGCTTGTGTTTGTTGCTGATAAAAAAGAAATCGTCTATCAAGCGCTTGGAGAGTTGCGTCTGAAGTTTGGCCGCGATCTTGATCTGATCGACAAATCCCAATTCGCTTTCGTTTGGGTTGTGGATTGGCCATTGCTTGAGTACGATGCGGACGCAAAACGTTACACTGCAATGCACCACCCATTCACTCGTCCGAATGATGAAGATCTTAGCAAATTAGCCGAACATCCGGAAGAAGTTTATGCGCAAGCCTATGATATCGTCCTGAACGGTTATGAGATCGGCGGAGGCTCGTTGCGTATCCACACAAGAGAAGTACAGGAGCAGATGTTTGCGGCACTTGGCTTCAGTAAAGAAGAGGCTGAAGAGGAGTTCGGTTTCTTGATGGATGCATTCGATTACGGGTTCCCACCTCATGGGGGCATCGCTTTAGGGTTGGATCGTTTGGTCATGTTGTTGGCTGGTGAATCGAACATCCGCGAAGTGATTGCGTTCCCTAAAAACGGAAAAGCTTTCGACCCGATGACGAACGCCCCAAGCGAAGTAAGCGCAGCTCAGTTGAAAGAATTGAGCCTGAAAATCGCCTCTTTGGACTAACCTTGGATTAGCGATTGAACTAAAAAGAGCATCTGATGGTAATGAAAACAGGCCTTATGATACAATAATCGTATCATAAGGCTGTTTTTTTCGTCTGTTGCTTTGGATTAGGCGGAATTGCTTTTTAGGATAATACACAATAAAAGGGTGAAGATATGTTAAAGATAGGTTCACATGTTTCTATGGGCGGCAAAAAAATGCTGTTGGGTTCAGCAGAGGAGGCAGCGTCATACGGTTCTTCGGTATTTATGATTTACACAGGCGCTCCGCAGAATACCCGGAGAAAAAGTGTCGATGAGATGAATATTCCGGAAGGAATGGATTATATGGCGAAGCATGGTCTGGTCGAGTTGGTCGTCCATGCACCCTACATCATCAATTTGGCGAATACAACGAAACCGGATCATTTTGAATTTGCGATCGGATTTTTGCGCGAAGAAATCGTGCGGGCTCAAGCGCTTGGTGCAAAACAAATCACGTTGCATCCAGGTTCGCATGTCGGCGCAGGTTCTGAGATAGGCATCAAACAGATCATCAAGGGCTTGAATGAAGTGCTGGAGCCTAGTCAGACAGCGCAGATTGCATTGGAAACGATGGCCGGAAAAGGCACAGAGATCGGCCGGACGTTTGAAGAGCTGGCTGCCATCATGGATGGGGTAGTCCATAACGACAAACTTTCGGTGACGTTGGATACGTGCCATACGAATGATGCGGGCTATAACGTCAAAGAGGACTTCGATGGTGTGTTGGAAGAATTCGACCGCATCATCGGCCTGGAACGTTTGAAAATGATTCATGTCAACGACTCAAAAAACGAGAGAGGGGCCCACAAAGACAGACATGCGAATATCGGGTTCGGCACCATCGGCTTCGAAACTCTGAATAAAATCGTTCACCATCCGCAACTGCAGGATTTGCCGAAAATATTGGAAACGCCGTTCGTGGGCGAGGACAAAAAGAACAAAAAGGCGCCTTACAGATTCGAATTGGATATGCTGAAGTCGCAGACATTCAATCCGGGCTTATTAGAAGACATATTGAACCAGTAAGAAATACATCTTTGGATGGATGCGGTTTTGTCTGGAATCAGGGATAATTATATACAAGCACAAAATAAATGAATGAAGGAGATGGGAAGATGAAAGGTTGGTTGAAAGGCTTAATTGGTGTTTTTATTGCAGTGTTGTTGTTGGGAGTGCCATTGATCAGCTCTTATAATGGTTTGGTGACTGAGGAAAGCAATGTCGATGTGCAATGGGCGAATGTGGAAACCAAGCTCCAAAGACGTTATGATCTGATCCCCAACTTGGTGGAATCAGTAAAAGGAGCCATGGAACAGGAACAGGAAGTGTTCGGCGCAATCGCTGATGCCCGTGCCAGAATCGGCAGTGCCCAAACGACCGAAGAACAGGTTGCCGCCAGCAACGAAATGGAATCTGCACTATCGCGTCTGTTGGTGATTGTCGAGAACTATCCGGAATTGAAATCGAATGAGCAGGTGACGGCTTTGATGGATGAGTTGGCGGGCACAGAAAACAGAATTTCTGTCGAAAGGGATCGATACAACGAATCTGTGCAACAATACAACAACAAAGTCAAACGCTTCCCTGGGTCGCTCATGGCCGGACTTTTCGGATTTGATGAAAAATCTTATTTTGAAGCAGTCAGCGGCGCTGAAACCGCACCTAGTGTAGATCTGAATACAGATGACGAATAATTGAGGGGTTGAGGATGCTTTGTTTCAAATGAGAAAAAAGGTGCGATGGCAACTACTTTTGGTTTTGGGAGCATTCTTCTTTTCGATGATGTTCGCACCATCCAAAAACGCGCAGGAGTTACCAGATCCGACTAGCGAATTTTATGTCTATGATCCAAGCGGTACGCTCTCCGAAGAAACAAAAACATTCATCATGAGTGTGAATGAGCAGTACGAATTGACCGAGGAGAAACCTCAGGTTGTCGTGGCAGTGGTTGATTCACTGGAAGGCGAGACAATCGAGGAGTATTCTGTCGATCTGTTTGAAAAATGGAAAATCGGTCAAGCGGATGCTGACAATGGTGTACTGATTTTGTTGGCTCTGGAAGAAAGGGAAATCCGCTTCGAAATCGGGTATGGTCTGGAAGGTGCCCTGACGGACAGTAGAACGGGCAGAATTCTGGATAATCATCTGCAGTATCTTTCGGCCAATGATTTCGATGGTGGCCTGAAAGAAATCTTTACGGAGGCGGCAGTTGTCATCAATCAGGAGTATCAATATGATGATGAAGTGATTTTCTCCGGTTATCCTGTCAATACGACGCAATATGTGGAGGATGATTCGTCGTTCTTCGCATCCCTTATCCAATTCCTGTTTATTCTTTTGCTGTTGTCCTTCTTTTTTGGTGGCAGAGGCGGTCGCGGTGGACGTGGTGGTGGAATGAACCCGTTGTGGTGGTTGCTTCTTAGTGGAGGCGGCGGGAGCAGTTACCGCGGTAACAATCATCGTGGCGGATATGGCGGAGGCGGATTTGGAGGCGGTGGATTTGGTGGTGGTGGCGGCTTCGGAGGCGGCGGTTCTTCCGGAGGCGGTGGATCCAGCAGAGGGTTCTGACCAAACTGCCCGGCTGCAAAATAGAAAAAAGAAGAGGGCCCGAATGAATCAACGGGTTCTCTTCTTTTGGTTTTACGGAATGATGGTTGTATCGGAGATTTCGATGCTGCTCATGATGATCGCGGCTGTTTCTTCTATAGAACGTTTGGATACATTGATGACAATGCAACCCAATTTGTTGTACAAATCATACGCATATTCCAATTCAGCCCGGATACGATCCATGTCCGAATAGATGGTTTCAGGCGATAATCCGTAGGCGATCATCCGTTCTTTTCGGAAATTATTCAACACCTCGGCATCATTGGTCAATCCGACGATTTTCTTCGGATCCACTTGCCAAATCTCTTCGGGCACTGAGGCTTCCGGCATAATCGGCAAGTTTGCTACTTTGATGTTTTTGTTTGCCAAAAACATGGAAAGTGGGGTTTTTGAAGTACGCGAAACGCCCAGCAGGACGAGATCCGCATCCAAAAAGCCTTTTGGATCTTTCCCGTCATCATATTTGACAGCGAATTCGATAGCGCTGATCCGGTTGAAATATTCGTCGTCCAGACGGTGCAAAGCGCCCGCCCTCTTGAGTGGCAGTTGTCCCGTTGCTTTGGAAATATCCTTGACCAAGTCTTTCAGTATGTTATAGCAAGGCAAATTCTCTGCTTCGCAGAAATCGTCTGTGAACTCACTCAAATTTTCGACGACCAAAGTATGGATGACAAATGCTTTCAGCTCTTTGGCCTCTTCCAATACTGGCTCCAGATCCTTCATTTTTCTGATGAACGGATAGTGATACATATGAACTGTCAGTGATGGGAATTGCGCCAAGACTGCCTGAAGGACTTTCCTGGCCGTATCTCCCACTGAATCGGATATAATGACAAAATGTAGGTCCTGTTGCTCTTGTTGTTCCATATAATTTCGTCCTTCCTGAATCTTAATCATTGCATTCTCACTAATAATATACTATAGTCAATTTGAAAATGATAGAGTCGGGAGGGAAAATGATGCCAGTAGATACCGTAACAATTGCACTGCAGCGATTAAAAAAGCACGGTTATAAATACACTCAAAAAAGAGAAGATATCATTACTGTCTTTGTGGAAGAGAACCGCTACCTTCCGGCAAAAGCAGTTTTACAGGCTTTGGAGGAGGAATATCCGACACTCAGCTATGATACGATATACCGCAATCTGTACACTTTTGTTGAAGTTGGAATCTTGGAAGAAACAGAATTGAACAACGAAAAACTTTTCCGGATCACTTGTCTGCACGAGGGACACCATCATCATCACTTTATTTGTCAACAATGCGGAATGACGATTGCTTTGCAGATGTGTCCGATGGATTTCTTCGAGCAACAGTTGGAAGGATGCCAGATTTCTTCGCATCGCTTCGAAATATTTGGTGTTTGCAAGAACTGTCTGACTGCCGGATAGCGCGAAAGTCAGTACAGAAAACTCAGGTTTATTCTGATGGTAGAAATCCTATTGTTGTTTTACAATAAAACGTTGCAATTGCTTTCTTCTATGATATAATATCAAAAGAACAATTTCATTTTGATTACTTACTTTCAAAAGGAAACGTTACTTTTAATGCTCGGAGGGAGGGAATATTTAATGTCAAAAACAGTTGTTCGTAAAAACGAATCTCTTGATGATGCTCTTCGTCGCTTTAAACGTACTGTTTCAAAAACTGGAACTCTACAAGACGCTCGTAAACATGAATTTTATGAAAAGCCAAGTGTGAGACGCAAGAAAAAATCTGAAGCTGCCAGAAAACGTAAATTCTAACAGTCAGATGCTCACATTCTAAAATTCTTAGAGACTTATCGATAAAGAATGGGATGATCTCCGTATCATTCCATTTTTTTGTCGTTCTGCAGAATCACCTTGAACGTAAGAGGGATAAATACTTTCATAAGCCTTGCCGCTTTATGTTATAATGTAGGCAATGAGCAGTGAAAAAAATCCCCAAAAAGAGGAGTGTAGCTTGTTTGACCGATAAAGTGAATAAAACAGAGAAAATTGAAGTGACGGACGCATCCGTCTTGCCTCAATTATTTGGATCGCAGGATAAGCATCTGAGGATGCTGGAAGATGCTCTGCATGTGACCATTACAAGCCGCGGCATGAAAATTGAAATCAGTGGTGAAGGGCCAGCTGTCGACAGAGCCCGCTCCCTGATTAAGCAACTATTGGAACTGTCAGCGCGCGGCATCCCTATTTCACAAACAGATATCGTCACAGCTATAAAAATGTCGGAACGCGGAAGCCTTGACTTCTTTATTAACCTTTACGAAGAGGAAATAGGCAGATCATACGCAGGCAAGCCTATCCGGGCAAAAAATTTCGGCCAAAGACAATATGTGCAAGCCGTCAAGAATAAAGATGTTGTTTTCGGAATAGGTCCTGCCGGGACCGGGAAAACGTTCTTGGCCGTAGTGATGGCTGTTGAGGCTCTGAAGAACGGTAAAGTAAAAAAAATCATCCTGACACGTCCAGCTGTTGAAGCTGGTGAAAATCTGGGATTTTTACCCGGAGATCTGAAGGAAAAAGTTGACCCGTATCTGCGTCCGGTCTATGATGCGCTTTATGCAATCTACGGGGTTGAGCACACCACACGTTTGATGGACAGGGGAGTCATCGAAATTGCGCCGCTAGCTTATATGCGTGGACGGACGCTGGAAGATGCCTTCATCATCCTTGATGAGGCTCAAAATACGACCGTCGCACAGATGAAGATGTTCCTGACGCGGCTCGGGTTCGGTTCAAAAATGATCGTCAACGGTGACAAGACCCAAATCGATTTGCCGAAAGGGGCGCTGTCAGGATTGATTGATGCCGAGAAGAAACTTAAGGGCATCCCGGATATCGCTTTTGTCACCTTTGATACCTATGATGTCGTGCGGCATCCGGTCGTTGCGAACATCATCAAAGCATATGATGTCAAAGAGGAAACAAAACACAACATAGAAAAGTGAGCGATTATATGGAAATAGATATTTTTGATGAAACCGAATCTGTACAAAAAGAGCACACGGAGTTGGTCCATTCCCTGATTTCCTTTGCGGGGGAGTATTTGAAGTTGGCACCGGATACCGAATTGTCGATCACGTTTGTGGACAACAATCGTATCCAGGAGATCAATCGAGAATACCGCAACAAAGATCAAGCGACGGACGTCATCAGCTTTGCGCTGAATGATGACATGGATGATGACTTCCCAATCAATATGGAAAGCATATCCGGATTGTTCCCCACCAACATTGGCGATATCATCATTTCAACCGAAAAGACCCTTGAACAAGCGGAGTCCTATGGTCACAGTTTCGAAAGAGAACTGGGTTTCCTTGCTTTGCATGGTTTCCTGCATTTGAATGGTTATGATCACATGACGGAGGAAGACGAAAAGGAAATGTTTGGTCTTCAGAAAGAGATATTGGATGCTTATGGACTTAAAAGAGACGAGTAAGGAAAAAATGGGGAAAGTTGGCAAGAATCCAAATTTTTTCGCTTCAGTTAGGCATGCTTTGGATGGCATCGGCATTATCCTCAAAGAAGAAAAGAATATGCGCAGCCATGCCTTGTTGGGCTTGATACCGCTTCTGTTGGCATGGATTTTCGAATCGAGCACAACGGAATGGATCGTGATCATCTTCTGCATATTTTTGGTCATCATCATGGAATTTTTGAATACGATATTTGAAAATGTGGTCGATTTGGTTACGGATTACGAATATCATCCTCTGGCAAAGAAAGCAAAAGATATCGCTGCCGGAGCGGTCTTGGTTACAGTACTCTTTACCATTGTTATTGCAGCTATCATTTTTTTGCCCGAGTTTTTGGAATTATATTATAAGTTAATTTGAGGAGTTTTGTATGAATAAAAAAGAAGGTTTCAAATCTGGGTTCGTCTCCATCATCGGGAGACCGAACGTAGGAAAATCTACCCTACTGAACCGTATTGTCGGTCAAAAGGTCGCTATCATGAGCGATGTCCCGCAAACTACACGGAACAAAATCCAAGGAGTAGTCACTTCGGATGATTCCCAAATTGTGTTCATCGACACTCCCGGAATCCACAAACCGCAGACGCGTTTGAACGATTTTATGCTGAAGAGCGCATACAGTACGTTCAATGAAGTGGACCTGGTTCTCTTTATGGTGAATGCGGCAGAAAAAAGAGGAGCGGGCGATAATTTTATCCTTGAGAAACTCAAAAATCTGCGCACGCCGAAATTCTTGGTCATCAACAAAATCGATCAGGTCAAGCCGGAGGAATTGCTTAAAATCATTATGGACTATACGTCAGACAATGAATTTAATGAAGTGATTCCGATTTCCGCCATTCAAGGGAACAATGTCGATGAAATGATGGTCACCATCAAAAAATACATGCCGGAAGGACCGCAATTCTATCCGGACGATCAAGTGACGGATCATCCGGAATACTTCGTCGTGTCCGAATTCATCCGCGAAAAGATCCTGCAGTTGACCAAAGAAGAAGTGCCGCATTCCGTGGCAGTCGTCGTGGAATCGATGTTGCGCAATGAAGATGATAAAGTGCACGTACACGCAACCATCATCGTCGATCGCGCTAGCCAGAAAGGCATCATCATCGGCAAAGGCGGGAAAATGTTGAAAGAAATCGGTGTCCGTGCACGCCGCGATATCGAAGCGATGCTTGGTGATAAGATCTACCTCGAACTTTGGGTGAAAGTCCAAAAAGATTGGCGCGACAAACAGAGTTATCTGCAGGACTACGGTTACCGCCAAAAAGATTACGATTGATCAGCTCGTGCGCTAAAGGTACTCGTATAGCAATCAGAAAGAGTTTGGGAGGTTGCCTTCCGGGCTCTTCTGTTTTTGAAAGGATGCGACATGGAGACATATCAGCAATTTGATGGCATCGTCTTATCGATCCGAAAACACAGGGAAAAGGATGCTTTGGTAAAAATATTTACGCGTGAACATGGAAAACGGATGTTTTTTGTAAAGAACATCAAAAATCCGAACCATTCCCTGAAAGCAGCGTTGCTGCCATTCACGAAAGCGACCTATCTTGGCCGCATCAAAGATGACGGACTCAGCTTCCTTCAGGATAGTCGCGATATCTCCCATTTTTCCAACATGCAAACGGACATCCACCTGAATGCCTATGCGACTTATTTGAACAACTTAGCCGATGCGGCCATTAATGATGCCATCAAGGCAGCCGACCTCTACGATCTGCTCGAGGAATCTCTGGTCGCCATGCAGAACGGGATGGATGCGGAAGTCATAGTGAACATTTTCGAGATGCGGGTATTGAAATATTTCGGAGCAGCTCCGCAACTGCAGGAATGCGTTGTCTGTCACAGCAAACAGGAACCATTCGATTTTTCGGTCAAATATTCCGGAGCGCTATGCCAGAAACATTACGGTGAGGATCCCAGAAGATCACATGCAAGCCCTGCGGCTGTCCATTTTGCCCGTATTTTCCAATTGGTAACGCCCAAGCAAGTCGGGAACATAAAAATAAAACCGGAGACAAAACAGGCGCTCAGAGCCTTCATCGACGAATTATATGAAGAATATGTCGGGATCCGCCTGAAAAGCAAGAGCTTCATCGATCAGATGTACGCTTGGGAGACAAAGGTTGAAATCCCGTTCCGTTCCGCTACCGAACCGGAGCCAAACAAGCCGAACGAAAGCGTACAGTCCGATCCAAGTAATTCTTGACAATCTGCATAAACAAGGCTAATATTGAGGATAACTAAATACTGGACGTTGAAGATAAAAGTACCTCTGGTCAGTACCGAAAAGCGAATTTGGGATAGTGTGAGCCAAAGCGGGAGACTATTGCGGAAAGGCGTATCCGAGTCCTGTAACGAAGTGCCGGCATCAGCCGGAATTAGGGTGGAACCGCGAAAATATTCGTCCCTATGTTTCAAGGAAACTTGATGCATAGGGACTTTTTTTATGTATTATTTCAAGTGGAGGAGAATTATGATGGAAAACAAATTAACTGTGCAAAAAATGATTCAAGCGCTACAAAATTTTTGGGCAGATCAAGGCTGCCTATTGATGCAGTCCTATGATACGGAGAAGGGTGCCGGAACAATGAGCCCGTACACTTTCTTGCGCGCAATCGGACCAGAACCATGGAATGCCGCTTACGTGGAGCCTTCACGTCGTCCTGCTGACGGCCGTTATGGTGAGAATCCCAACCGCCTGTACCAGCATCACCAATTCCAGGTGGTCATGAAGCCATCACCGGATAATATCCAGGAACTCTATCTGGAAAGTCTGAAGGTGCTGGGCATCGATCCGATCGAACACGATATCCGCTTTGTAGAAGACAACTGGGAAAACCCTTCATTGGGTTGCGCAGGCTTGGGCTGGGAAGTCTGGTTGGACGGGATGGAAGTAACCCAGTTCACCTATTTCCAGCAAGTGGGCGGTTTGGAATGCAGTCCTGTCACGAGCGAAATCACTTATGGGCTGGAGCGCTTGGCTTCTTATATCCAGGATGTGAACAGTGTCTACGATCTTGAATGGACAGAGGGCGTGAAATATGGCGAAATCTTCGGCCAGCCGGAATATGAACATTCCAAATATTCGTTTGAGGAGAGCAACGTTGATTTATTGTTCCAACTGTTCGATTCGTTTGAAGCAGAAGCGACAAAACAGATCGAAAATGGTCTTGTGCATCCGGCGTATGACTATGTCCTGAAGAGTTCGCATGCCTTTAATCTGTTGGATGCAAGAGGGGTCATTTCTGCTACAGACCGCGCAGGTTATCTCGCGCGGATCCGCAATATGGCACGCCAATTGGCGAAAGCTTTTGTCCAAAAGAGAAAAGAATTGGGTTTCCCTTTGCTTTCGGATGATCAAAAAGAACTTGCCCTGAAGGAGGACTAAATTGATGAGTCAAACTGTATTATTAGAAATCGGACTGGAAGAAATGCCTGCGAAATATGTGCGCAGCAGCAGTATCCAACTGAAAGAAAAGATGATTGCTTTTTTGGAAGATAACCGCATCAGCTTTGATGCAATCGAAATGTATGCAACACCGAGACGATTGGCGGTCATCGCCAGCGGAGTGAGTGATAAACAGGCGGATTTGGCTGAAATCGTCAAAGGACCCGCAAAAAAAATCGCTTTGCAGGCGGACGGCAGCTGGTCAAAAGCTGCACTAGGTTTTGTCCGCGGGCAAGGATTGACGCCTGAAGATATCTTCTTTGATGAACTGAATGGTGTAGAGTATGTGTTCGTCAAGAAGGAAACGAGCGGACAAGCTTCCTCAGAAGTCCTGAAGGAATTGAACACAGTTGTTGAGTCGATGACTTTCCCTGTTTCGATGCACTGGGGCAACCATCACTTCAAATACATCCGACCGATCCATTGGATTGCGGCCCTTGCTGACGATGAAATCATCCCATTCCAAGTTTTGGATGTCGTTTCAGGCCGGACCACGCGCGGACATCGTTTCTTGGGCAAAGAAGTGATGCTTGCGCATGCAAGTGAGTACGCAGAAAAATTAGCGGAACAACACGTCATCGCCGACCAGGACAAAAGAAAAAACATGATCCGTGCCCAATTCCAGCAGATTGAATCTGAAAACGGCTGGATCATCCCTAACGATGAAACCTTGTTGGAAGAAGTTACATCATTGGTCGAATACCCGACTGCCTTTTTCGGGGAATACGACAGCAAATATTTGACGTTGCCGGCAGATGTATTGATCACATCGATGAAGGACCACCAACGCTATTTCGAAGTGAAGGATAAATCCGGGAAACTGTTGCCGTACTTCATATCCGTACGCAACGGGAATGGCGCATTCATCGATAACGTTAAGAAAGGAAATGAAAAGGTCCTGACAGCACGACTTGAGGATGGCTTATTCTTCTTCAACGAAGATCAACGCATCACTATTGCGCAGTCGGTCGAAAAATTAAAAAAAGTCACATTCCATTCGAAAATCGGGTCCATTCATGATAAGATGGACAACACAGCTAAAATTGCTGCTCACCTTGCTGATTTGCTTGATTTGGCAGAGGATGACAAAACGCAATTGTTACGTGCGGCTTCCATCTATAAATTTGATTTGGTAACCAATATGGTTTCCGAATTTACGGAATTGCAAGGGATCATGGGTGAAGTCTATGCGCTACAACAAGGCGAAACCGCAGCAGTAGCGACCGCAATCCGCGAACACTATCTCCCTGTGTCCAGTGAAGGTGCATTGCCGGAGACCCAAGTCGGAGCAGTTTTGGCGATGGCGGACAAATTGGACAGCATCATCAGCTTCTTCTTGCAAGGAATGGTTCCGACGGGATCGAATGATCCTTATGCTTTGCGCCGTCAAATGATCGGGGTCATTCAGATCATCGAAAAATACCAATGGTCGTTTTCATTGGAAGAGTTGCTCTCCAGCTTGTTGGTAGAGGTGTATGCGGTTGAAGATACAGAATCGTTCTCCAAAACAATGAATGAACTTGCTGTTTTTGCAAAAGCCCGTATCCAACAGAAACTTCAAAACTACGGCATCCGATATGATATAGTGGAAGCTGTGTTGCAATCCGGAGAACAAGATGTCAACATTTTGTTTGCAAACGCAAAAGTATTGCAGGCGCACAGTGAAGAGGCATCGTTCAAGGCGATCATGGAAGCTCTTGCGCGTGTCGTAAACATTTCCGGGAATCCTGATGAATCGATTCCTGTTCAGAAAGATCTTCTTGAAACAGCCAGCGAAAAGAATCTGTACGTACAGATTAACCATCTCGATTTGGCTCTTTCACACGGCGATCCGGAAGCGGATTATGCGGCCTTGGCTGCGATTGCGCCATACATTGAAGCTTATTTCGATGAAAACATGGTAATGGTCGAGGATATTGCGATCCGCAGTAACCGTTTGAACACGCTCGGAAACCTGACGTTGAGCATTATGCAGTTTGCTGATGTCAGAAAATTGATCCTTAAATAGTGAAGTGATGGAGGCGGGGCTAACATTGTTTACTCCCGACTCCATCATTTTGTTTTTCGCCGAGCGCTGGCGGGATCAATACCTCCCATACTGTATTTTCTTTTCGTTTTTTGGTTAATATGGTAAATTAAGAGGGAAGAATGAGCGGTTCAGAAAAAAGAAGCGCAAATTATTTGTTAAAGATAACGGTCCTACTTTTTGTCTGCGGAAGCGCATTTGGAAATGTTGGGCCAATCGAATCATTTTGTTCGGCATATAGAGTGCCGAACAGTTTTCCAAGGGGGAAAAAAGATGTCAATGTTTTTAGATCATGCAAAAGTGCATGTAAAAGCCGGTAAAGGCGGCGATGGTATGGTAGCTTTCCGTCGCGAAAAGTATGTTCCCGATGGGGGGCCTGCAGGTGGCGACGGCGGTCGTGGGGGAAGCATCATTTTCGAAGTGGATCCAGGCCTGCGCACGTTGTTGGATTTCCGTTATAACCGCAATTTCAGGGGCAAGCCCGGTGAAAACGGCATGAGTAAGAGTATGTTCGGCCGTGGAGCAAAAGACACGATAGTCAGGGTGCCGCCGGGTACGATTGTGCGCAATGCGGAAACAAAAGAACTCATCGCTGATCTGACTGAAGCTGGCCAACAGGCTGTAGTCGCAAGAGGTGGACGTGGCGGACGCGGGAATAACCGTTTTGCCACTGCGAGAAACCCTGCACCCGAAATCGCCGAAAATGGTGAACCCGGGCAAGAGCTGGAGTTGGAGCTTGAGCTGAAAGTCATCGCGGACGTCGGTTTAGTGGGCTTCCCGTCAGTCGGTAAATCGACATTGCTGTCGATTGTGTCAAAAGCGAAACCAAAAATCGCAGCTTATCACTTCACTACGCTCGTGCCCAATTTAGGTATGGTACAAACCCGCAGTGGAGAAGAGTTTGTCATGGCCGATTTACCTGGATTGATCGAGGGCGCGTCCCAAGGCGTAGGTCTGGGGATCCAATTTTTGCGCCACATCGAGCGCACAAGAGTCATTCTGCATGTCATTGATATGGGCGGCACGGAAGGCAGAGATCCTTTCGATGACTATGAAAAAATCAATAAGGAATTGGAAAGTTACCAATTGCGTTTGCTGGAAAGACCGACAGTCATCGTAGCCAACAAAATGGACGTGGCGGAGGCGGAAGAAAATCTTGAAGTCTTCAAACAGAAAATCGCCGAAAAATTCGGCGAAGACGAAGCGCCAAGAATTTTCCCGATTTCAGCTTGGTCAACGACCGGCGTAGCCGAATTGTTGGACTACACTGCAGAAGTTCTGAAAGAAACGCCGGAGTTCCCATTATTCGACGAAGAAGAAGTCGAATCATCCGTCCTTTACAAATTCGAAGAAAATCAAGAACAATTCACTATCGGACGCGATCCTGATTCCACATGGGTTTTGGGTGGCGAAAGACTGGAAAAATTATTCAACATGACCAATTTTGCTCATGACGAAAGCATCATGCGTTTCGCGCGTCAACTGCGCCAAATGGGTGTGGATGAAAAACTGAGGGCCAAGGGAGCGAAAGACGGCGACATGGTCCGCATCATGACTTACCATTTTGAGTTCGTCGATTAAAAAGTAACATCAGTATCAATAAATGGGGGATAATTATCGTGACAGTACAAAAACGTTCCGTTCCATTGGATGGGATGCGGGCGCTTGCGATTATTGCCATCATTTTCTATCATTTGATGCCTCATGTTTTGCCCGGTGGCTACTTAGCAGTTAACATTTTTTTCATCCTGACCGGATTTTTCGTTACAGCGTCGGTGATCAAAGAATACAGCGAAAAGGGCAAACTGGCTTACAAGAGCTATTTGTCCAGAAGGTTCCACAAGCTTTTCTTTCCGTTGCTATCGATGATGATAGTAGTGACCGCATATATCACTTTGTTCCAAAGAGGACTCTTACTGAATTTACGGCCATGGATCCTTTCTTCATTAGGGATGTTCAATAACTGGTGGCAAATTTCTGTTGGAGCTTCTTATTTTGAACAATTCTATGTGCAGTCACCGTTCATGCATCTCTGGTTTCTTTCGGTCATAAGCCAATTCTATATCATCTGGCCACTGGTTGTGTTGTTGCTGTTGGCGTTGTACAAAGATAAACGGATAATCCTCTACACAGCGGTCTTACTTTCTTTGGTTTCTGCTCTTGCGATGGGGATGTTGTACGTACCTGGAGAGGACGCTTCACGCGTTTATTACGGGACGGATACGCGTTTATTTTCGTTTATGATCGGCAGCGCGCTTTCGGTTGTCTGGCCGTTGGAGAGGCTGGACGAACCGGTGCCGAAGCAGATTGGTCGAAGATTGACGCTCGCCGGATTATTGAGCTACGCTGTTCTCGGCGTCATGTTCAGCAGCATGTTGGATAGTCAGGCATTCACTTACAGAGGCGGGATGTTCCTCAACAGTGTCATGATCGGCATTGCGGTTGTCTTAACAGCACATCCGGCAAATTTCATTTCAAAAATACTGCGGTTCAAGCCGTTTCAGTGGATCGGCAGGCGGAGTTTCCTGTTGTATCTGTGGTACTATCCGGTCGTTTCCCTTTATCAAGCAAAAGTAGTTGATACAAGCGTTGATCCCGGTCGCCATGTTTTGATCCAACTGGTACTCATCCTCTGTCTTTCCGAAATAGGTTACCAACTATTCGAAAAAGAGCGGCGGAAAATACCGTTTGGGCCGTCTTGGCGTCTTGGGGATACTTTTTCCAAAAGAAAACTTTCAGGATCCCTCGGTTTCACCGGGTATTTTTCGGAAAAAATCTTTGCAACCGGCAGTGTTTGCCTGCTGCTGATTGCACTGACTGGTTTGGTCCAGGCAAAATCCGGCGAAAATGCCGATGTGCAGGAATTGCGAGAGCAGATCGCAGCCAGCCAGAGTAAGATGGAAGAAATCAATCGTGATGCTTCCGCCCGCAGCAGGGCCATCAACAATATTGAAGGGCTGGAACGAGAGGTAGTTTTATTTGCCCATGATGCTGATATTACCTTCATAGGCGACTCTGTGTTGCTCTCGGTTTCGGATCAGCTGGTTACAATTTTTGGTCGGGCAGTTGTCGAAGGTGCAGTCAGCAGACAGCTTTACCAAACTACTGAGGTGATTGCTGATTTAAAAAAACGGGAGCAATTACATGATACGGTTGTTGTCTTTCTTGGTTCCAACGGGACTTTCACCCGTACGCAAATAGAACGCTTCATAGAGGAAATCGGGACATCCAAGGATTTGTTTTTTCTCACCACGAATGTTCCGAGAATCTGGAAGGACAGCGTGAATGAGCAATTGGAACTTGCCGAAAGCACGCATTCCAATGTCCATCTTCTGGATTGGAATGCCTACAGCAGCGGGCATGGCGATTGGCTTCTGGAGGACCAAGTCCATCCGAATCCGACTGGCGCTCAACAATTAGCCCTTTTTGTGGCAGAGCAAATCTATCAAGAATTAAATGATGAAAATGGGAGCAATTGATTATGAAAATTCAATTTTTAGGCACAGGAGCAGGTGTTCCTTCCACCAGCAGAAATCTTTCCAGTATAGCATTGAAGCTGTTGGATGAACGCAATGCCATCTGGCTTTTTGACTGCGGGGAGGGTACACAGCAGCGTGTACTCAAAACAACTATCCGACCCAGGAAAGTGGAAAAAATCTTCATCACCCATCTGCATGGAGATCATATATTCGGACTGCCTGGCTTTTTGAGCAGTAGGGCTTTTCAAGGCGGCAATACTCCCTTGAACATTTATGGCCCTGTCGGAATAAAGGAATTTGTTTTGACCAGTCTGCGTATATCCCAGTCGCACTTGCGCTATCCGATCTTTTTCCACGAAATAACGGAAGATGGCGTTGTGTTTGAAGATGAGCAATTTCGCGTCAGTTGTGCAAAGCTGAATCATGGTATCATTTCGTATGGATACCGTGTTGAAGAAGCAGACTATCCAGGAGAATTGCAGGCCGATAAACTCAAAGAGATGGATGTTCCCGCAGGACCGCTCTATGGAAAACTCAAGAACGGCGAGACTGTTGTTTTGCCTGACGGAAGAACCATCAACGGACTGGACTTTATTGGAAAAACAACTAAAGGACGCGTCGTAACGATTTTAGGCGACACAAGAAGAACGAAAAATACAGTCGTTTTAGCCAGAGATGCCGATGTGTTGGTTCATGAGAGTACCTTTGGGAAAGAAGACCAAGCGATAGCTTCTGATTATTTCCACTCAACGTGCATCGATGCCGCTAATGTAGCAAAAGAAGCAAACGTAAAGCAACTTTATTTGACCCACATCAGTGCGCGTTACTTGAACGGCAATGCGCATCAGCTGCAGCGGGATGCCCGTAAAGTCTTTCAGAATACAAAACTTGTCAATGACTATGACGAGTTCGACATTGCTCTGATGAAATGATTGCCGGAACCCTTGAGAACATACTCACTATTGTTCTCAAGGGTTGTAAGTTGACGATGCATCGGCAAAAAGATGATAATAAGAGTGTGTAAACATCAAAATGAGTGGGGCGATTATAATGAAAAATCAATGGAGATTAGTAGCAGGTATTATTTTGATCATCATCATTGTGTTGTTTGCCGTTTTTAACGTTGATTCTGTGCCGGTCAATTTTGGGTTCGCCGTCTTGGATGGACCTCTGATCATCGTCATTCTTGTTTCACTTCTGATGGGCTCGCTCATCACTTTATTGGTTGCGACAGGGAGTGCGACGAAGAAGAACAAAGAGTTCAAACAGATGCGTGCCGAAGTCGACGCAAAAAGCAAAGAGATCCAAACAGCCGTAGATACTGCAAAAGCCGGATACGAACAGCAACTGAGCGATCTGCGGATGCAGTTATCCCAGAAAGACAGCAAAATCAATTCGCTTGAAGAAGAGTTGATAAAAAAGCTGACTGTTGGTAACCCAGATCAACCGAGCAAAATTTGATAAAAACAGAGCTGGAGATTCATTTGATGGCTACTTCAAGTTAGAAAGAAAAGACTAGAACGGGTTTAGCTTCTAGTCTTTTTTCGGTTAAGGGGGCTGCAGTGCTTCTATATAGTTTACAAAGTAAGGAGTCGGTAAATTGTTATCGTCAAAGATGAATTGGAAAATACGCAAATCAGAAATTGATGCATCTATAAGCCTGGGAATCAGTCAGGCTACGGGCTTATCAGAAAAGTTCGTCCTACTGTGCATGCAGCGCGGACTTGAAACAAAGGAACAAATCACAGCATTCGTCGAAGGGACCCAAATGGAATTCCATGATCCATATTTGCTGCACGATATGGATAAAGCCGTCCATCGTTTGACTGAAGCTATTGAATCAGGGGAAGAAATCGTTGTTTATGGTGATTACGATGCGGATGGCATCACAAGTACTTGCATACTCGTGGAAACCATTGAAGTGTTGGGAGGCAATGTCGGTTATTATTTGCCGAATCGCTTCACGGATGGTTACGGCCCAAATGCCGCCGCATTCAAAAAACTGATCGAAAACGGGGCGCAACTGATCCTGACTTGCGATAACGGAGTTTCCGGTCACGAACCAATAGCGATGGCAAAAAAAATGGGGGTAGACGTCATTGTTTCCGATCACCATGAATTGCCGGCTGTCTTACCTGATGCATATGCTGTCATCCACCCGAAACATCCTGCCGGGTCCTATCCTTTCCCGGATCTTTCCGGAGCTGGCGTCGCCCTAAAAATCGCGGCGGCCCTTCTGGGGGAAATGCCCTTTGAATCACTTGACCTGGCTGCTATCGGCACTGTTGCGGACCTTGTTAGTTTGACAGGCGAAAATCGCTGGATCGTGAAACAAGGACTACAAGTCATGAAACAAGCGCATCGGCTCGGGTTGGCTGCATTGATGGAAGCCGCTGGAATAGATACGGCTGTTTTGGACGAAGAGAGCATCGGTTTCATCATCGGACCACGTTTGAATGCAGTCGGTCGATTGGAAGATGCGGGTCCGGGCGCTGAATTGATGCTGTCATTCGACGAAGAAAAAATTGCTGAATTGGTTGCCTATATTCAGGAAAAAAACGTCGAGAGACAAAACATAGTTCAGTCCATCCATGAAGAAGCCCGTATCCAATTGGCGAAGAATGAAAATTTGCCGGACGTTGTTGTGTTAGGCCACAAGAATTGGCATCAGGGCGTTCTCGGAATCGTGGCAAGCAAATTGGTCGAGGAATTTGGACGGCCAACCGTATTATTTAATATCGACGAAAAAACCGGTATCGCGAAAGGGTCAGCCCGCAGCACCGAGGCGTTGGACATTTATGCTGCATTGGCAGATGCAAAGGATTCGCTTACGAAGTTCGGTGGGCACAAAATGGCAGCAGGCATGAGTCTTCCTGCTGCTGATTTAGCCGCTTTCTCTGAAAAGATCAACAACTATGCTGCTCGCTATCATGATGCAATCGTGCTGGGCGAATCCATTTATATAGACGCCATCTTGCCGCTTGCTGACGTCACCTTGCCGTTTTTGAAGGAATTGGAGTTGCTGAAACCATATGGTACCGACAATCCGAAGCCGATATTCGGCTTCCAAAATGTACCTTTGACAGACATCAGACAAATCGGTGCCGACAACAAGCATCTAAAGTTCAAGCTTAAGGATAAGGAGCTCTTTCTGGATGTGATCGGCTTCAATAAGGGGAGCATCAGCAATCATTTGAATGAGGCGGATGTCGTTTCCCTAATCGGCGAGCTTTCAATTAATGTTTGGCGGGACAGCGCGAAGCCTCAACTGCAGTTGAGGGACATTAAAAATAAACATGTTCAGTTTTTTGACAAAAGGAGTTCGGTCATCCAAGAATCGGTATTGGCTGTGGAAGATGCCTTGTATCTATTTTCGACTTCCAACATCATGAAACAATTTTATGAGCGTATTCCAAGCAGTTCGAATGCGGCCTTGCTCACAGACAATACAGTGGATGCCTTGCAGGCCGTCAGCGCCAAGAATCTCGTGCTCTTCGAATGTCCTTTGAAGCTGAACCTTTTGGCGAATCTCCTGAAGAGTAATCAGTTCGAAAATGTGTATGTCGTCTCTCATGAATCGAATGGCGTATACGCAGATGGCGTTCCTCCTAAAGACCAGTTTGCAAAATTTTACCAGTATATCCGTTCGCATAAGGATATCGACGTGAGAAATCGATTAGATGCTTTGGCAGAATATTTAAAAATCAAGAAAAATCTTGCCATTTTCATGATTCAAGTGTTTTTGGAGGCGGGATTTGTTACAATAGACAATGGTTTCATCAATGAGGTCAAGAATCCCGTCAAAAGGGCTTTGGCTGATACACAAGTATACAAAGATCGCCTGCAGAAAATGGAAGCTGAAAAAATATTCATCTACAGCCCGTTTTCGCAACTGACAAAATGGTTGAATGAACAGATGATGGTTCAATAATTAGGAGGAACATAAAAATGGATTTAAAAAAATATATTGCTGACGTAAAAGATTTTCCGGAACAAGGCATCATTTTCCGCGATATTTCCCCTTTGATGGCAAATGGCGAAGCCTATCGTTATTCAATCAAGGAAATCGTGAAATATGCTCAAGACTTGAATGTTGATAAAGTAGTCGGACCTGAAGCGCGTGGCTTCATGGTCGGTTGCCCTGTGGCTGTGGAATTAGGCTGCGGATTCGCGATGGCCCGCAAAAAAGGCAAATTGCCCCGCGAAACAGTTGAAGTATCCTACGGGCTGGAATACGGGAAAGCGACATTGCAACTGCATCAAGATGCCATCTTGCCTGGCGATAAAGTGCTGGTCTGTGATGATTTGTTGGCTACTGGCGGCACTACAGCCGCGACTATAGAATTGGTTGAAAAATTAGGCGGAGAAGTTGTGGGCTTGGCGTTCTTGATCGAGTTGCTGGATTTAAAGGGCAGAGATCTGATCCAAGGGTATGACATCTTCACGCTGATGGAATACTAAGAGAAGTAATCCTAAATAAGCATAGACACGCAAAAAGGCTGCCGGTTGGCAGCCTTTTTGCGTCAGTTGGAGGACTGTTCTTTAAATGATGTGGTTCCGGTACAGGCCGACTACTTTACCCAGGATGAGGACAGAATCCAGGATGATCGGATCCATGCTCGAATTTTCAGGTTGCAGACGATAGTAGTTATTTTCTTTGTAGAAACGTTTGCAGGTCGCTTCATCATCGTCCGTCATGGCTATGACGATATCTCCGTTTTCAGCCGTGTTCTGTTTTCTGACAATGACGGAGTCGCCATCGAAGATGCCGGCATCGATCATGCTTTCTCCGCGGATTTTCAACATGAATAAAGATCCCGCATTGGATTGCAGATCCGGGGGAACCGGGAAATAGTCGGTTGCTTCTTCTACGGCAAGTATGGGCGCTCCGGCTGTGACAGTACCCAACAACGGCATTTTATCTGATAGGATCCCCAATTTGTCCAGACCTGCTTGGGTCAATTCTATCGCACGGGGTTTTGTAGGATCCCGCTGGATAAAACCATTTTTTTCAAGACGCGACAGATGGCCATGAACCGTAGATGTAGATGACAGTTTTACCGCATTTCCGATTTCCCTTACGGTCGGCGGGTAGCCCTTTTCCTGGACTTCTTCATAAATGTATTGAAGCACTTCAATTTGGCGTGAATCTTTATTTTTAACCATGAGATCATCATCTCCGTAATCCTATATTTATATCGTTTAGGATACCATTAATCCCTCAAAAAATCAAACAGATGTTCGCATGTTCTTTGAAAATTATGTTAGAATATGCCTAGTATTGCCACAAATACAGCAAATGTTGAAGCGTTTTCCAAAAATCGCTAAATTTATCCGTGATTGCTATTTCTTTTTCTCATAATCTTTAGTACAATTAATGAATGAATGCTTTGGAAAGGGGGATGAATACGTGTCAACAACAGCATGGGTAATGATGGTTATTTTAGGAATAGTAATAGGAGCGGTTGGCGGATTTTTCCTTGCAAGACGTTATATGGTAAAATATTTTGAAGAAAATCCACCGATCAATGAAGAAATGTTGCGTTCTATGATGATGCAGATGGGTCAAAAACCATCCGAAAGAAAAGTTAAACAAATTATGGCTTCGATGAAAGCACAATCAACAAAGAAAAAGAAATAGACTAATGAAATAATATACAAAATGTGGATCTTTACGGTTCCACATTTTTATTTTGTCTGAATAAACGCAAGAAAGGGGAAATATCCGTGAGTATTTTCAAAAAATTGAGTTGGTTTTTTCGTCAGGAATGGAAAGCCTATTTTGTGGGCGTCTTTTTCCTGATCATTGTGGCGATACTTCAGGTTGTATCGCCGCGCATCGTCGGAATCATTATCGATGAAATTGCACTTGGCACGTTAACGATGGCTTCTTTGTGGAAGTGGACAGTGATCATATTGATAGCGGGCGTGCTGCAGTACCTCTTCCGTTATATTTGGAGGATGAAGATTTGGGGAACTTCAGCAGAACTGGAAAAGATACTTCGGTCAAGATTGTTCAAGCATTTCACCGAAATGGATGCTGTCTTCTTCCAAAAGTACAGGACAGGCGATCTGATGGCGCATGCGACGAATGATTTGAATGCCATCCGCATGGTCGCCGGCGCAGGTATCCTGACATTGGCAGATTCAATTTCTTCAGGCGGGATCACGCTCTTTACGATGTTCTTCTTGATCGATTGGCGTTTGACGCTCATTGCTATGATCCCATTGCCGGCTTTGACGTTGGTGTCACGAATCCTCGGACAAAAGATGCATAAACGATTCCGCAAAGCACAGGCCGCTTTCTCGAGTTTGAATGACAAAACGCAAGAGAGCGTATCCGGCGTCAAAGTCATCAAAACTTTTGGTGAAGAAGAAGAGGATATTCGTGATTTCGAAGCAATGACAAAAGATGTCGTTGCAAAAAATAAATCTGTCTATCTGGTTGATGCCTTATTTGATCCAGCTATCCAACTTATTTTAGGACTTTCATTTGCGCTGACAATCATATTCGGAGGTCGCTTTGTCGTGGAAGGCAGCATCAGTATCGGTCAGTTGGTTTCGTTCATCAGTTACATCGGAATGATGGCGTGGCCAATGTTGGCAGTGGGTAGGCTTTTCAATGTACTTGAGCGAGGCAGTGCCAGTTATAGCAGGATTGATGAGCTTCTGAAGGAAAAATCAACGATCCAGGAGCAGAAAAATGCCATCCGGACTGTGGTTTCAGGCGATTTGGATTTTCAGGTATCCTCATTCAACTATCCAAACAGCAAAGAAATTAGCCTCCATGATGTCACCTTCCATTTAAAGCGGGGGCAAACGTTAGGGATTGTCGGCAGAACTGGATCGGGCAAAAGTACGATTTTCCGTCTGCTGTTGCGTGAGTATGACCAATATACAGGCAGCATCAACTACAATGGGATCGATATTCGCGATTATTCATTGGATGCATTGCTGAGCGGAATCGGTTACGTTCCCCAAGACAACTTTCTGTTTTCTTCTGACGTCAGGGAAAATATCCGTTTCGCTGATCCATCCATCAGCCAGCAAAAGGTGGAGGAGGCAGCGCGCTTGACGGCCATTCATCATGATATCCTTGGCTTCCCCGCTGGATACGATACGATGGTCGGCGAGAGAGGTGTTTCTCTGTCAGGTGGGCAAAAACAACGGATAGCGATTGCGCGAGCCTTAGTCACCGAACCAGAACTGCTTATTTTGGATGATTCTTTATCTGCTGTGGACGCGAAAACCGAAGAAGCAATCTTGACGGGACTCAAGCAACAACGAGTCGATCAGACAACAATCATCGCAGCCCATCGGATCAGCAGTGTGATGCATGCGAATGAAATCATCGTTCTTGATGAAGGACGCATCGTCGAACGCGGGACTCATCATGAGTTAATGGAATTGAACGGGTGGTACCGAAGAATGTATGAGAAACAACAACTCGAAACAAAATTGGAAGGGAAGGATGAAGCATGAGTGGATCAGCATGGTCTAAGACAATCCCATTGAAGGAACAGCTACGGGTAATCAAAAGAATTTTCCGATTTGCCCATCCTTTTCGTTATCAATTTTTCATCGCCTTGCTTTTCAGTATCGCGTTATCGTTGGTGAATGTTGTGGCCCCGCGAATCATCCAAATTTATATGGATGATTATCTGGCTGTGGGCGATGTCACGACCAATATCAGTCTGTTTTTTGCGATGGCCTATCTGGGATCCATACTGCTGAAGATGTTAGTCACTTATCTGCAGCGTTATATATTCAGCATGGCATCCGAACAAACTGTCGAGAATATCCGAAATGCTGTTTTCCGTAAAATCAATCAATTGGGGATGCGTTATTATGATACAACTCCAGCTGGTTCGATTGTGTCTCGCGTCACCAATGACACAGAAACCATCAAAGAATTCTGGAATGTGTTTTTGGCTTTGGCAGAAGGGATTTTCAGCATCATTACCGTGTTCATCGCCATGTGGACATTGGACAAGCAGATTTCCTTGCTCTTCATCGTTTTTGTCCCGATAATGGCAGGTCTGATTTGGTATTATCAAAAATACAGCACACGTGTTTACCGGACGATGCGTGAAAGACTGAGCCAGCTGAATACGAAATTAAATGAATCCATTTCCGGTATGGCAATCATTCAGCAGTTCCGCCAAGAAAAACGTCTGCGCGCAGAATTTGATGCAATCAATGATGATTACAGTAAAGGTCGCGTAGCGATGGTCCAGATGAATGCTTTGATGTTGATGCCGGTCGTCAACCTATTGCAGGCAATTGCTTTGGCGATTGTCCTTTGGTTATTTGGCTACCAGACTTTGAACGGCGTTGTGGAGTTGGGGGTCATCTATGCATTCACTACCTATATCCAAAATTTCTTCCGTCCTATGGGAATGATGATGGACAACCTCAGCGCCCTTCAGGACGGTATCGTCTCCAGTTCCAGGGTCCTGAGTGTATTGGATAACGCCGAATTGGCGCCAAATCAACCCGCAGATTCGGAATTGGAGATCAGTCAGGGCAGAATCGAATTTAAAGATGTATCTTTCTCTTATGACGGGAAACAGGATGTGCTGAAAGGCATCAGCTTTACAGCCAATCCGGGTGAAACGGTAGCGTTGGTCGGGCATACCGGCAGCGGTAAAAGCTCGATCATCAATGTGTTGCTGCGTTTTTACGAATTCGAGAAGGGCGATATTTTGATTGATGGGAAATCGATAAAGGCATATCCAATCGAGGAAATTCGTTCGAAAATAGGTTTGGTCCTTCAAGATTCTTTCCTTTTTTACGGGGATATCTCGCATAATATCCGATTGATGAATAAGGACTACACCGATCGGGATATAGAGGCTGCGGCTGCGTTTGTGCATGCCGATTCATTCATAGAGTCGCTTCCCGGAGGTTACCACGCAAAAGTGATTGAACGAGGAGCCAGCTATTCAAGCGGCGAGCGGCAATTGATTTCGTTTGCCCGTACGATTTTACGGGATCCAAAAGTGCTCATCCTCGATGAGGCAACAGCCAATATCGACACCGAAACGGAGCTGTTGATCCAAGAAAGCATGCGCAAGATGCGTGAAGGCCGAACAACGATTGCGATCGCACATCGTTTGTCGACCATCAGGGATGCTCACCTGATCCTAGTGCTGGACAAAGGGCGCGTCATCGAAAGAGGCACACATGAAGAACTGATCGCCAAGCGGGGAACCTATTATGACATGTACATGCTCCAGTCAATGAACGATTGACCAAACGAATCGGCAGCAATGCCAAAAAACAGCACCGGAAATTTTCCGGTGCTGTTTTTTTTGATAGCTGCTGCATACTTGACATCAAACATCAGCTGATTTATTTCGCTACATACACAAAGTTCGGATCGATTTCCTGATCCAACTGACGGAAAGTACTCCCGAGCAATTCGTCGTAGGCCGCCAATTCTTCTCTGGAGATCCGCTTTTCCTTCGGCAGGTAAATGGGCTTGCCGAAGCGGACTGTCGCTTTTTTGCGTTTCAAAATAAGTTCTTTGAATGTGAGCGGGCCTTGATAGACAACTGGGAGGATCGGTACATTGGCCAATTTGGCTATGGATGAAGTCCCACCTTTGATTTCGGTGGAATGTCTCGATCCGGTCGGAAAAATCAGCAGATTGGTTTTTCCTTCTTTCAGGATGGAAACAGGCTGTTTCAGTGCACTCGGACCCGGGTTTTCACGATTGACAGGGAACGCGTTCATATGAGTGAGTACCCAGGTGATAAATTTCCCCTTGAAAAGCTCTTGCTTCGCCATTGAGGAAAAGATATGCGGGTAAACACCAAAAGAAATAAAAACTGGATCCAGCAGACTTCTGTGGGGTGCTGCAAGGATGAAGACTGTATCCTTTGGAATGTACTCTTTGTTTTGGATTTCGGTCTTGCCGTTCACTATCCAGACCAGAAATCTCACAATGTTAACAATTGCTTTAAAAAACATGACAGGTCTCCTTTTGCTTTAGCATTATGCTAATTAGTATGTGATAGTTTGTGTAATATTTCAAGCTAAATATTCATCTCCGGCAAGCGTCAATGGGGAGGAAGGTATATTTTTCGACGGAATTGCAGTACAATAAAGAGTGGACAGCAAGAAGCAGAGGAAGTGATAGCGTGAAATGGAGTATGCCGGACAAGTTGATACAAGAGGGACGCGAATATGTGAATGAGGACCGTGTGCTATCCGTGCAACCGGATTTCCACACTCAGGTTTGGCATTGTGAAGTGCTCGGCAGTAAAATGTATCATGTCACCTTAGATGGTACAGCCAGAGAACAGGATCTATGCCAGTGTAAATACTGGAAAAACCATCAGTATTGCAAGCATACGATCGCTGTTGAATTATATCTGAAGGAGAAATGCGGCACCCGAATTTTGACGGAAAGCAGTGCAGAGCAGTTTCAGGTAGATGCAGAAACGGCCGGTCAGGAATTTGTGAATGACTTGACGCAGATTTTCTTCCAAGAAAATAAAGGTGCCCAGAGCCTGACGACCCGAGCTGATTTTTTAGTGCAGTATACGCTGCAGATTCTCCGCATGAAACCAAATAATCTGATGCAAAACACAGGTGAACATGTATTAGCTCTTTCCTTGCGTGCAGGGATTGATAAATCGTATATGGTTACAAATATAGAACAATTTACGGAACAATTCACCAAACAAGAAAAATGGGATTACCGTCTTGGAGATGCGATCGACTTTCGGTCTGTGAAGATACAAGAATCGGACCAAGCCATCATCCATCGACTGCATAAATTGTTGGAAGAGCAACCCGCGGCGTTGAACAAGCAATTGTTGAATGTCACGGCCAGAAAATTAGATTCCTATCTGATTATTCCGCCGAGTTCAGCGCACTCCCTTTTGGAAGATTTAATCCAAACCGGCAGGGTGGAATGGATTGACGGTGATGATACATATCCGGATGTACAGATCAGTCCCGAAAAACCGGGTTATCAATTCCTGTTGGGAAAAAAAGGCAGAGGAATAGAGCTTCGCATCCAGCGCGACAACATTACTCATCTATTGGAGTACGACTGGTTAATCGAAGCCAACAAAATCCATCCGCTCAGTGCGCAACAGCATAAACTGTTAGGATACCTCTCATTTTTTGAGAAACGTTTTGAGGACTCAGATGTGATCGGAGTCGAAGAGTCCGATGTATCGGATTTGCTGACCTACGTTATCCCGTTGTTGAAACAGATAGGAACAGTGCACTTCAGCGATGAACTGGAACGTAACATCATTGATGAACCATTGACTGTCTCAATCCATTTCCGCGGCCCGGCAAAAAGGATAAAAGGGGAAATTTTATTCAAATACGGAGAAACAGTCTTCAATCAAAACCACGCCGCCAAAACGGCTTCCCAATTCTTGATCAGAGACACAATAGCGGAAGAGAGAATCCTGCAGGTGTTGGAAGCTTTGGAATTCAACATCATCGAGAACCAAATATCTTTCCTGGCTGCAAAAGATATCGACCTATTCAGCTTTCTTTACAGAAAAGTACCAACATTGCGCCGCTATGCTGAAGTGGAATTAAGTCCGGATCTGCAGAACCTGGTAGTCGAGGACACAGTCGTGTCAACTTCAGTCCAACGCAGAACAAGGGATTCTTTTTTGGATATTCGTTTTGATGTTGACGGAATTTCGGATAATGAAATAGACAAATTACTGAACAGTTTAAAAAAAAATGACGCCTATTACAAGACGGAGGACGGGCGAATGTTGTCTTTGGAGACGGAAACAATGAGGGAGATGAATCGCTTCCTTTCGTTGATCAAAGATGAGTCACAAGTTCGTGAGGGGACTCTGTCCATGCCGATGATAAAAAGCCTGACGCTTGAAAAAGAAATCAATGACTTGAACCCTGAGGTAGGCAGTCAAGCTTTCCTTAATGAACTTTATCATTTCATCAAGCACCCGGATGAGTTTCCCGCTGAACTGCCGAAATCGTTGCAAGCGGATTTGCGTCCCTATCAAGCGACCGGCTTCAAATGGCTAAAGTTCCTTGCCAACTATGGTTTGGGTGGTATTTTGGCTGATGAAATGGGACTCGGTAAGACGCTACAGCTGATCACCTTCTTGCTCAGTGAAGTAGAAGAAGGCAAAAACGAAAATAAACCTGCTCTCGTGATCGCTCCGGCTTCGCTGATATACAACTGGAAGTACGAATTCCAGAAATTCGCACCTTTGCTTCAGATCAGCGTCATCAGCGGCGTGAAAAAGGAACGGGAAGAGCAATTGTCCCAACTGCCGGAGAGCGGTATCGCAATCACATCTTATCAAAGTTTCCGTCAGGACATCGAATCTTATCAAAAGTGTGATTTCTATGCGATGATTCTGGATGAATCCCAGTACGTCAATAACTATAACACCAAGACGTTCCGTGCCATTGCGAAAATGAACGCCCGAGTCAACATAGCATTGAGCGGTACGCCGATCGAGAACAGCGTAACGGAGTTTTGGGCGATATTCCAATTGATCCTGCCTGGGTTATTTCCAAAATTGCAGGAATTCAAAAAAATGCCACTCGAAGATATTTCGAAAACAGCCAAACCCTTTATGTTGCGGCGGTTGAAGGCGGATGTGTTGGGCGACCTGCCGGAGAAATCGGAAGCGGACATATACAGCAGTCTAAACCGTGAACAGAAAGTCATGTATTTGGCTTATCTGCAGCAACTGCAGGAAAAGGTATCTGATTATGACAGTGAGGATTTCCAACGGAACCGGATGGAAATCTTGGCCGGGTTGACTCGTTTGCGTCAAATTTGCTGTGATCCCCGTTTGGTGGATCCGGTTTATGAGGGAGGATCCGGAAAATTGGAGCAACTGGTCGAAATATTGAGGAATGCTCAAGAAAACAACCAGCATGTTTTGGTTTTTTCACAGTTCACTTCCATGCTCAAGTTGATTGAAGCGGAATTGGCCAAGGAAAACTTAAGTCATCTGTACCTCAGCGGAAAAACCCCACCTGCAGAAAGAATTACGCTCGTAAATCAGTTCAACGAAGGCAATACGGACGTCTTTTTGATTTCACTGAAGGCGGGCGGCACCGGGCTGAACCTGACTGGCGCTGACACTGTCATCCTTTTCGATCTGTGGTGGAACCCGGCAGTCGAAGAGCAAGCCGCAGGCAGAGCGCATCGCATCGGACAAAAGAAAAACGTGCAAGTGTATCGTTTCATTGCAGAGGGAACCATCGAAGAGAAAATCAATCAACTCCAGCAAGATAAAAAAATGCTCTTTGATCAGTTGGTCGTATCGGAAGGGGAAGAAGCGCTCAACAGACAACGGTTGACGAATGATGATATCAAGCAGATTCTGGGGATACAATCCTGATATATCCTATAAAAAAGTTTCTGTTATTCATTTTCAGAAAAAAGGCTTGCTTCTTTCAGCGTAATTCGATATAATTATCAACGGTGCAAAACCACATTTCACACCTTGATCGATACGGCGGACGTTGCTTATCGTAAGATGAGTTTCTGCTGTAGAAGAAATCGGGGGAGGAAAATAAAAACAAACTTGGAGGAAATAAACATGGCAGTAATTTCAATGAAACAATTATTGGAAGCAGGCGTACACTTCGGTCACCAGACTCGTCGTTGGAACCCAAAAATGAAGAGATACATCTTTACAGAGAGAAACGGTATCTACATCATCGACTTGCAAAAAACCGTAAAATTAGTAGACGAAGCATACAAATATATGCTTAATGTTGCTGAAGAAGGCGGCGTAGCTTTATTCGTAGGGACTAAAAAACAAGCGCAAGATTCAATTAAAGACGAAGCTATCCGTTCAGGTCAGTTCTTCGTAAATCACCGTTGGTTAGGTGGTACTTTGACTAACTGGGATACTATCCAAAAACGTATCAAACGTTTGAAATCAATCGAAGCAATGTCTGAAGACGGCACTTTCGAACTACTTCCTAAAAAAGAAGTTTCAATCTTGAAAAAAGAACAAGAACGTTTGGAAAAATTCTTGGGCGGTATCAAAGATATGCCTAGAATCCCGGATGTAATGTTCATCGTTGACCCAAGAAAAGAAAGAATCGCTGTTCAAGAAGCGCACAAATTGAACATTCCTATCGTCGCTATGGTTGACACTAACTGTGATCCAGATGAAATCGACGTAGTAATCCCTTCAAATGATGATGCTATCCGTGCAGTTAAATTGATCACTGCTAAAATGGCTGATGCTTTCATCGAAGGCAACCAAGGAAATGATCAAGCTGAAATTTCTGTTGAAGAAACTTTTGCGGCTGAAGCTGACGAAGCAACTTCATTAGAAGAAATCGTTGAAGTCGTTGAAGGCGACAACGAATAATATTTCCTATTTAGTTTGAAGCAATGAGCTGTCTCAGAAAAGAAGAAAGATATAGCCAATTAGGTAGCCGACATCTTTTCTATCTCTTTGGGGCAGCTTTTTTTATGAAAAAGAATATTCAGGAGGAATCATAAAATGGCACAAGTAACAGCAAAAATGGTTAAAGAATTACGCGACATGACAGGCGTAGGCATGATGGATGCTAAAAGAGCTCTAGTAGAAGTCGATGGCGACATGGACAAAGCGGTTGACTACCTAAGAGAAAATGGTATGGCAAAAGCAGCCAAAAAAGCTGACCGTATCGCTGCTGAAGGACTTGCAAACGTATATGTTGACGGAAATACAGCTGTTATCGCTGAAATCAATGCCGAAACTGACTTTGTTGCGAAAAATGACAAATTCCAAAACTTGGTAGCTGATATTACAGCAATCATCGCTAAAAACAAACCAGAAACGTTGGAAGCTGCTTTAGCGATCGAAACTGCAGACGGCTCATTGAACGATGTCATCTTGAATGCTACTACTGTAATCGGCGAAAAAATTACTTTGCGTCGCTTTGCTATCGTTGAAAAAACAGATGCTGATGCTTTCGGCGCATACCTGCACCAAGGCGGACGTATCGCTGTATTGACAGTTTTGGAAGGCTCTACGGATGCTGATGCTGCTAAAGATATTTCTATGCACATCGCTGCCATCAATCCTAAATATGTTTCTCGCGACGAAGTTTCCGCAGAAGAACTTGAGCATGAAAAGAAAGTTCTGACTGAACAAGCTTTGAACGAAGGCAAACCAGCTAACATCGTTGAAAAAATGATCGTAGGCCGTTTGAACAAATTCTTGAGCGAAATTTCATTGAACGACCAACCATTCGTTAAAGATCCAGATCAAACAGTTTCACAATTTGCTGCTTCAAAAGGCGGCGTTGTTAAATCATTCGTTCGCTACGCTGTAGGCGAAGGTATCGAGAAACGCTCTGTGGACTTTGCAGAAGAAGTAATGAGCCAAGTTAAAAAATAATGAAAATTGCCCCTTAATTGGGGCTTTTTTATCATAGTCATAAGCCTGATTAATCAGGGGTCAGCCAATTACGGAGGGAAATATAGAATGAGTGAACCAAAATACAAACGCGTTGTTTTAAAACTAAGTGGTGAAGCTTTAGCGGGCGACACCGGTTTCGGAATTAACCCACCGACGATTGAAGAAATCGTAAAAGAAATCAAAGAAGTACATGACTTGGGTGTGGAGATAGCTATCGTTGTGGGCGGCGGCAATATTTGGCGCGGCACGACAGGCGCTGAAATGGGTATGGAGAGAGCGCAAGCCGACTATATGGGCATGCTTGCGACTGTCATGAATTCTCTGGCTCTTCAGGATGCCTTGGAGAATGAAGGGGTTCCTACCCGTGTTCAGACTTCCATCGAAATGAGACAAATTGCCGAACCGTATATCCGCAGAAGAGCTGTCCGTCACCTTGAAAAAGGACGCGTAGTGATATTTGCTGCCGGTACCGGCAATCCATACTTCTCTACTGACACGACAGCAGCCCTTCGTGCCGCTGAAATCAATGCTGATGTTATTTTGATGGCTAAGAACAATGTTGATGGGGTCTATTCATCCGATCCGATGAAGGACTTGAATGCAACTAAATTCTCTGAATTGACTCATTTGGATGTTATTTCCAAAGGATTGCAAGTAATGGATACTACAGCAAGCTCATTAAGCATGGATAACGACATCCCGCTGGTTGTATTTAACTTAAACAGACAAGGGAATATTCGCCGTGTTATAATGGGAGAAGATATCGGAACGACTGTTAGGGGGAAATAATTATGGTTAAAGAAATCCTTGATAATGCGATCGACAGAATGAAAAAAACGGAAGCTGCACTGATCCGCGAACTAGGCTCGATTCGAGCAGGCCGCGCGAATGCGAGTTTATTGGATCGTATCGAAGTTGAATACTACGGAACGAGCACACCAGTGAATCAATTAGCATCCATCACGATTCCTGAAGGACGCATGTTGTTGGTCACACCTTACGACAAATCCAGTATCGGTGATATCGAACGCGCGATTTACCAAAGCGACTTGGGCATCAACCCAGCCAATGACGGCAACGTTATTCGTTTGGTGATTCCGGCATTGACTTCAGAGCGTCGTAAAGAGTTGGCAAAAACTGTGGGCAAAGAAAACGAGGCAGCTAAGATTTCTATCCGCAATATTCGCCGTGATGCCATCGAGGCGTTGAAAAAAGCAGAAAAGAACAAAGAAATCACAGAAGACGAGTTACGGACTTATGAAAAGAAAGTACAAGAGTTCACCGACAAATCTTCCAAAGAAATCGACAAAATAACGGCGGACAAAGAAAAAGAAATTTTGGACGTTTAACATTCCATTCGTTGGAAAGCAGCCAGGGCACAAATCATTTCGAATGATTTGTGCCCTGGCTCTTTTTAAAAATTATATAAATTCCGGTTAATCATAGGAATTCAGGCGGGTTTTTGTTAAAATAAAAAGAGTTATGAAAAAGTGAGGGATAAAGCATGGCTCTATTCAAGAGTGAGAATCCAAAAACAGATTTGCAGTTTGACGAAAATGGCATCATTCCAGCTCATGTTGCCATCATTATGGATGGGAACGGCCGTTGGGCAAAGAAAAAACTGATGCCACGGGTTTACGGACACAAAGAGGGTATGAATACGGTTAAAAAGATAACCATAGAGGCAAGCCGCCTTAATGTGAAGGTATTGACGCTGTATGCCTTTTCGACTGAAAACTGGAAACGTCCGACTGACGAAGTCAATTTTTTGATGGGATTGCCCATCGATTTTTTTGATGTCTTTATGCCGGAGTTGATGCAGAACAACATCAAAGTGACGACCATCGGCTGGATCGATCAGTTGCCCGAGAAGACGCTTAAAGTCGTGCAAAATGCAATCGAAAAGACAAAGGACAATACCGGTCTTATTTTGAATTTTGCGTTGAATTATGGTTCCAGGGCTGAAATCCTTCAAGCTACAACGATGATTGCGCACGATGTCGCAGCAGGAAAACTCTCGGCAGACGCAATCACTGATGACGTATTCTCTGGTTACCTATTCACAAGCGGTCTTGGTGAATGGCAGGATCCTGACTTGCTGATCCGTACCAGTGGAGAAATCCGTCTCAGCAACTTCTTGCTGTGGCAGGCAGCGTACAGCGAAATGTACTTTACGGAAGAATTTTGGCCTGATTTTTCGATAGCCAGCTTGCGGGCGGCTTTAGCAGAATATCAGCATCGCAATCGTCGTTTCGGCGGCATATAGGGAGGATATTATGAAGGAAAGAGTAATCACAGGCCTAGTGGCTGCCGCAGTATTCATCCCATTCTTGTGGCTTGGGGGACTGCCGCTGCAACTGCTCATGACAGCAATCGGTTTGATCGCTGTTCAAGAACTATTGAAGATGAAAAAGCTGTCCATCTTCAGTGTGGAAGGTATCATCACTGCTTTGGCGACCGTATTATTGATGTTGCCGGAATCTTATCTGCAGTTCATCCCCGATGGCATCGATGCGATGCTTTTAATTTATCTGGAGGCGTTGGTACTGTTCATTTTTACTGTGTTCTCGCGGAATGATTTTACCTTCGACGATGCAGCCGCTTCTGTCCTGACCTCCCTTTATGTCGGGAGAGGATTTTATTATTTCATGCAGACAAGGGACATCGGTTTTTGGATGGTGCTCTTAGTGTTGTTCATCATTTGGGGAACGGATATCGGCGCATACATGATCGGAAGAAAAATTGGCAAGAACAAGTTGGCTCCGGCTATCAGCCCAAATAAAACAATCGAAGGATCTGTCGGCGGTTCGATAGCCGCTGTGCTGATCGCCATCGTATTTTTCCATTACTACAATCCGCTGGAGTTATCTTTAGGACTCCAGATCATGCTGGCAGCCTTACTTTCGGTCTGTGGCCAGATGGGGGATTTGGTAGAATCGGCATTCAAACGTTATTTTGGCGTCAAGGATGCCGGGAAGATATTACCCGGACACGGCGGCATGCTTGATCGTTTTGACAGCACGCTTTTTGTGATGCCGGTGTTCCATATTTTTCTGCATTTCATCTTTTAACAAAGCGAAGACACGCTACAAAAAGGGAGGGATTATATGTTTCAGACAATCATAACGTTCATCATCGTGTTCAGCATATTAGTGATCATCCACGAATTCGGCCATTTCTATTTTGCGAAAAAAGCTGGCATTCTGGTTCGTGAATTCGCAATCGGCATGGGACCGAAAATCTTCTCTCATCGCAATAACGGGACAACCTACACAATCCGGATGCTGCCCATCGGTGGTTATGTGCGGATGGCCGGCATCGGGGATGAGGACACCGAGTTGAAACCGGGTATGCCGCTTAACATCACCCTTGATGAAGAGCAACAGGTCATTCAAATAGATTTGAGCAACAAACAGCATTTGCAGGCTGTGCCGATAGAATTACTGGAGGCTGATCTGGAACACGCACTTTTCATAAAAGGAATCATTCCGGGAAGTTCAGAACCCGTTAGATACGCAGTAAAACGCGATGCGACAATCATCGAGACCGACGGAACAGAAGTTCAGATCGCTCCCATCGATGTACAATACCAATCAGCGCCTTTGCTGAAACGGATGCTGACAAACTTCGCCGGACCGATGAATAATTTCATTTTGGGTATCGCGGTATTCATCGCGATTGCGTTCGTGCAAGGCGGCGTTACAGTAAACGAGAGTCGCTTGGGAGAAATCCAACCTGACAGCCCGGCGGAAGCAGCCGGATTGCGGGAGAATGACGAAGTATTGGCTGTTAATGGTGATGCAACCGCTGACTGGACGGAACTGGTTACGTCCATCCAAGCCAATCCGGGCAACCAAATCACACTTACAGTCGTGACTGATGGAGAAGAAGCGCGTGATGTCCTCGTCACACCTGACACGAAAACTGATGAACAAGGCAATGAGTACGGTTTGATCGGTGTCGCTGTCCCGATGGATCGCACGCTGATGGCTAAAATCAGCTACGGATTCAAAGAATTTTGGGTGATTGCCACTTCCATTTTCGGATTGGTCTTTGCCATGTTCAGGACCGGCTTTCAGGCTGATTCCTTCGGCGGGCCTGTCGCTATTTATGCGGCTACCGAGCAAGTCGTTGATTATGGCTTTCTGAGCGTACTCAGTTTTCTGGCCTATTTGAGCATCAATCTGGGAGTCGTGAATCTATTGCCGATTCCAGCATTGGATGGCGGGAAACTACTGCTGAACCTAGTTGAAGGAATCAGAGGCAAGCCGTTGGATCCAGAGAAGGAAGGCATCATCACGGCTATCGGAATGGGGCTGTTGCTTCTGCTGATGGTCATCGTCACTTGGAATGATATTCAAAGATTTTTCTTTGGCCAATGATAGGAAGAAAATAAGAAGATTCAAAGAAAGGAACGTTCATTCTTTGAATCTTTTTGTTTGTTAGTTGAGAAGGAGAGATCAAATGTCGTTATCGAAACATGAATTGTTCCAGCAGATGTTGGAACAGATAAATTTGCATCACCAGCCGGAGTATCTACCGTATTTTGAAAACGGGGAAATCGAACAAGTCATCGTGCATAAAAAATCAAAATTATGGTCATTTCAGTTCGTTTTTGATAACGTTCTGCCTTTCGAAGTGTTCACTGCTTTGATGAACCACATGAAAATAAAATTCCAATCCATCGCCACAATCGATTTTCAGATCAAAACCAGGAAACCGATTTTGACGAATGAGAGCATCTTGGACTATTGGGAAACAGTCGTCCAACGTAGCAATATATCATCACCACTGGTTCTGAGTCTTTTTGCCAAACATACACCCGTTGTTTTGGACAATAAAGTCGTTATCAGTGTTGAAAACGAAATCACCAAAAATCATTTGGCAGACAACTACTTGTCCATTATCCAACAGAATTACCTGGTCTTGGGATTTCCGAGTTTCCAGATCACAATCGAAGTGGACGAGGCAGCATCCGAAGCCAGAATGGCACAATATCTGGCCCGAAAACAAGAACAGGATGAAATGTTGGTCAAACAAGCAGAGGAAGCCATCAAACAAAATCAGCAGGATAGACAGCGCAGCGACGGCTCACAATCTAAAGGCAGCAATAACGGCCCCTTGCTGATCGGCAGACAGATTTCCAGCAAGGAAGAAATCAAGCAGATGGCCTCAATCACCGAAGAAGAGCGTTCGGTGGTCATTGAAGGCTATATTTTCGACAGTGAAATCCGCGAATTGCGGTCCGGGCGGAAACTGCTCGTATTTAAAATGACGGATTATACCTCTTCCTTTTCGGTAAAACTGTTTTCGTCGAATGAAACGGATGAACAGAACTTTGAGCTTGTCAAAAAAGGAATCTGGGTGCGCGTGCGCGGGAGTGTCCAAGAAGACACTTTCATGCGGGATCTGGTTGTGAACGGCCGAGACGTGAACGAAGTTGCTCATGCGGAACGGAAAGATCGTGCGCCTGAAGACGAAAAAAGGGTGGAATTGCACCTGCATTCAAATATGAGTCAGATGGATGCCACCAATGGGATCGGTGATTTTGTCAAACAAGCGGCAAAATGGGGACATAAGGCCATCGCTCTGACCGACCATGCTGCTGCGCAAGGCTATCCGGATGCTCACGCAGCCGGAAAAGCGAATAACGTAAAAATATTGTACGGAATTGAAGCATATGTCGTCGATGACGGCGTTCCGATAGCCTATAATCCGGTCCATGAGGATCTAAGTGAAGCGACCTATGTCGTATTCGACGTTGAAACAACGGGGTTATCGGCAGTTTACGACACGATCATCGAGCTGGCTGGCGTAAAAATGTACAAAGGAAATGTCATCGAAACATTCGAAGAATTCATCAATCCGGGCCATCCGTTATCGCAGACGACCATCCAATTGACGGGCATAACCGATGATATGGTCCGCGATTCCAAGCCGGAAAAAACGGTGCTCGAGGAGTTCGCTGCATTCGCCGAGGGGACCATTCTTGTAGCCCACAATGCCAGCTTTGACATGGGCTTTTTGAACAACAGCTATGAACGCTATGGTATGGCCGAAGCGCCACAACCTGTAATCGATACCTTGGAGATGTCCCGTTTCTTGCACCCGCAATTGAAATCCCATCGTTTGAATACGTTGGCGAAACGCTATGGTGTCGGTTTGGAACAGCATCACCGGGCCGTTTATGATTCCGAAACAACCGGCGCCCTCTGCTGGATATTCCTGAAGGAAGCCCGCGAAGAACACAACATTCTATTTCATGATGAACTGAACAAATACATCGGCGGCGGCGATTCATACAAACGAGCGCGGCCGTTCCATGCAACGATTTTGGCAAAAAACCAGGATGGGCTGAAGGACCTTTTCAAAATCATTTCTGCTTCTAATATTGATTATTATTACCGGACACCGCGTCTGCCGCGCAGCGTTCTGCAAGCATCCCGGGAAAACTTATTGATCGGCTCCGCCTGCAGCGAAGGCGAAATATTTGAGGCGATGATGCAAAAAGGGGCAGAGGTTGCAAAGGCGAAAGCCAAGTTCTACGATTACATCGAAGTGATGCCCAAAGAGGTCTATGCGCCGCTCATCACAAGAGAACTGGTCAAGAATGAAAGCGATCTGGAAGAGATCATCTCTCAAATCGTTGCCATCGGCGATGAATTGGGCAAGACGGTCGTCGCAACCGGGAATGTGCATTACTTGAACAAGGAAGACGCCATCTACCGGGAAATATTGATTGGGTCTTTGAAGGTGAATCAAGGAAAAGTCCTGCATCTGCCGGAAGCCCATTTCCGGACGACAGACGAGATGTTGGATTGTTTCTCCTTCCTCGGCAAAGAAAAAGCCAAGGAGATCGTTGTATCTAATTCCCAAAAAATTGCCGACAGCATCGATGAAATAATCCCAATCAAGGATCAGTTGTACACGCCGAACATGGAGGGGGCGAATGAGGAAGTCACAAGGCTCTCCTATGATGAAGCCAAACGCCTCTACGGAGAACAACTCCCTGAACTGGTCGAAAAAAGGCTGGAAAAAGAACTGAATTCGATCATCGGAAACGGCTTCTCGGTCATCTATCTGATTTCCCAAAAACTGGTTCTGAAAAGCAACCAGGACGGCTATCTGGTTGGATCCCGGGGCTCGGTTGGCTCAAGTTTTGTAGCCACCATGACCGGTATAACGGAAGTCAATCCTTTACCGCCGCATTACCGGTGTCCGGAATGCAAATATTCCTACTTCTATGAAGATGGCTCGATCGGTTCCGGCTACGACTTGGAAAAGAAGGACTGCCCGAAATGCGGAGCGGATATGGACCGAGACGGGCACGACATCCCTTTTGAAACCTTCCTTGGATTCTACGGGGACAAGGTACCTGATATCGACTTGAACTTTTCAGGGGAATATCAAGCCCACGCCCATGCTTACACCAAGGAGCTCTTCGGTGAGGAATATGTGTACCGTGCCGGAACAATCGGTACAGTGGCTGATAAAACAGCTTTTGGCTATGTCAAAGCCTATGAGCGGGATCACAATTTCAGATTCTCGTCAGCGGAAATCGATCGGTTGGCAAAAGGCTGCACGGGAGTAAAAAGGACGACGGGACAGCATCCAGGCGGTATCATCGTCATTCCGGACTACATGGATGTCTATGATTTTACACCTATCCAGTTCCCGGCCGATGCCCAAGATTCTGAATGGAAAACGACCCACTTTGACTTCCACTCTATCCATGATAACGTGCTGAAATTGGATATACTGGGACACGACGATCCGACTGTAATCCGGATGCTGCAAGATCTATCCGGAATCGATCCCCAGACGATCCCACCCAATGATCCGGATGTCATGAAGATTTTCGGCAGTACTGATGTATTGGGTGTCACGCCTGAACAAATATTCAGTAAAACCGGTACACTCGGAATTCCCGAATTCGGGACGCGCTTTGTCCGGGGAATGCTGGAGCAGACAAGTCCGAACACATTTGCGGAATTGCTGCAGATTTCCGGTCTTTCCCACGGAACAGATGTTTATTTGGGCAATGCCGAAACACTCATCCGCGAGAACAATATCCCGCTGGCGGATGTTATCGGTTGTCGTGATGACATCATGGTCTATCTGATCCATCACGGTATGGATGATGGTTTGGCCTTCAAAATCATGGAAAGTGTCCGGAAAGGGAAAGGGATCCCAGACGATTGGCAGGCGGAGATGCGGGCAAAAGAAATACCTGAATGGTATATCCAATCGTGCCTGAAGATCAAATATATGTTCCCGAAAGCCCATGCTGCGGCATATGTATTGATGGCTTTGCGCGTCGCTTATTTCAAAGTGCACCAACCGATCCGTTATTATTGTGCTTTCTTCTCCGTGCGCGCGCAGGATTTCGATTTAGTCGCGATGACGCAAGGGAAAGAAATGATCAAGACCCGCATGAAAGAAATCATGGATAAAGGGTTGGAAGCTTCAGTCAAGGAAAAAAGTTTGCTTACCGTACTGGAATTGGCGAACGAGATGGTGGAGCGCGGCTTCAATTTCAAAATGGTCGATCTTGACAAATCGCACGCGAATAATTTCGTGATCGAGGGGGATACGCTGATTGCGCCGTTCCGGGCTATTCCGGGACTAGGCGGCAACGTGGCGAACCAGATTGTTCAAGCCAGGGAAAACCAACCGTTCTTATCCAAAGAAGATTTGGCGACAAGAGGGAAAGTTTCAAAGACAATCATTGATTACATGAATGAAAACGGAGTGTTGAAAAACTTACCCGATGAAAATCAACTTTCTTTATTTGATTTTTAAGGAAAGGCTATTCCAAAGCCGTTAGGTTGGTAGGTCCTTGCATTTACTGACACAATGGTGTATGATTATAAAAGAATAAGTCGTCGGAAGGAGTGAGCGGAAACGCTCACTCTTTTTACGCAGTCAGCCAATGTATGACAGTGGTGTAGGATTGATAAAGGAGGATTTCTGTGAGTCGTGTAGTAGATGAAGTTCGTGTAGTGGTTCAACCAATAGTTGATGAACAGAATTTAGAATTAGTGGATATGGAGTTTTTGAAGGAAGGGAAAAACTGGTTTCTCAGAATTTATATAGATAAGCCAGGCGGCATCGATATTGAAGAGTGTGCATTGATCAGCGAAAAAGTCAGTGAAGCACTGGACGCTATTGATCCAGATCCGATCCCTCAGGCATATTTCCTGGAGGTGTCCTCGCCAGGTGCAGAACGTCCATTGAAGACGGAAGCAGATATGCAGAATGCAATCGGCAAATACGTGCATCTGTCCTTCTATCAAGCAATAGATGGCGAGAAATTCTATGAAGGAACGTTGAAGGAAGTAAACGATGACTCCGTTGTATTGACGATCAGAATCAAAACCAGAACAAAAGATATCGAAATCGAAAGAAAACAGATCGCAAACGCAAGATTGGCTATCCAATTTTAATCATTTTTTGAGATAGGAGTGAACGAGTAATATGAGCAAAGAAATGTTAAGTGCTCTTGAAGTGTTGGAAAAAGACAAAGGTATTTCAAAAGAGATTGTCATCAGTGCGTTGGAAGCTGCGCTTGTGTCTGCTTACAAACGTAATTACGGACAAGCCCAAAACGTTGAAGTGGAATTTGATACTAAAAAAGGGGACATCCATGTTTACGCAGTTAAAGAAGTAGTGGATATGGTGTTCGATTCGACTTTGGAAGTAAGTTTGGAGGATGCTCTGCAGATCAACAAAGCTTACGAACTAGGCGATAAGATCCGTTTTGAGGTTACTCCGAAAGATTTTGGACGGATTGCCGCTCAAACAGCCAAACAAGTCATCATGCAACGCATCCGTGAGGCGGAGCGCAGCATCGTCTACAATCAATTCATCGCTTATGAAAATGATATTTTGACGGGTGTCGTCGAAAGAATGGATAGCCGCTATATTTATGTGAGCCTTGGAAAAATTGAAGCAGTATTATCCAAGCAGGAACAAATACCGAATGAAACGTTCCAGCCGCATGACCGCATCAAAGTTTACGTCACAAAAGTCGAGAACACTTCAAAAGGGCCACAGGTTTTTGTCAGTCGTAGCCATCCCGACTTGCTGAAGCGCTTGTTCGAACAAGAAGTTCCGGAAATCTTCGACGGAGTAGTCGAAATCGTCTCGATCGCCCGTGAAGCCGGAGACCGGTCAAAAGTAGCCGTGCGCTCCCGCGATAAAAACGTCGACCCTGTCGGCACCTGCGTAGGACCAAGAGGCCAGCGTGTCCAAGCGATCGTAAACGAATTGCGCGGAGAGAACATGGATATCGTTGAGTGGAACGAAGATCCATCGATCTACATCGGAAATGCGTTGAATCCGGCACAAGTCGTGAACGTTGATTTCCATCAAGCAGACGGCAGTTGCACAGTGATCGTTCCTGATTATCAACTATCACTGGCAATCGGTAAGAAAGGTCAAAATGCACGCTTAGCGGCTAAATTGACAGGCTATAAAATCGATATTAAGTCCGAAACGGAGTATAATAAGTTATTGATGGAATCCGGTGCCCAAAAAGTTGCATCCGATGAAGACGATGCTGACACGCTTCATTCTTTCGCTGGCTTGGACAAAATTTTCACGGCAGAGGAAGTTGCTGATGACATTGCTGTCCCAACGGAAGATACGGATTACACGGAAGAATACGAAGATGATGAAAAAATCCTTGATCCTGAAGATGTCGAGCAATTGATATCGGAAGTCGAGACAGATCCGGAAGAAAGCTATGATGAATTAACAAAGGACCTTCAAGACTAATCAGTGAGGTGAAAGTTTATGAAGACAAGAAAAATTCCGATGCGGAAATGCGTCGTCTCCAATGAGATGAAGCCAAAAAAAGAATTAGTCCGCATCGTAAAAAATCAAGCAGGTGAAATAGCCATCGATCCCACAGGCCGCATGAATGGCCGAGGAGCCTATGTCTCTATGGAACCTGCATTGGTACAGAAGGCCTGGAAACAGCATATTTTGGAAAAACACCTTGAGATCGCGATCAGTGATGCGTTCTATCAGGAGTTGTTCGATTATGTCGAACACCAAAAAGCAAGGAGCCTGCTATGACACCTGAAGACAAGATGTTGAATTTGCTGGGTTTGTCATTGCGCGCCGGCAAGTTGATCACAGGTGAAGAAATGACCATCAAGTCCATCCAAAAAAATGAAGCAGTCTTTGTGCTTTGTGCGACAGACTGCAGCACTAACACCAAAGAAAAATTAGAAAACAAATGCCGCTACTATGAAGTCCCGTTCCTGGTGCATTTCACTTCGGAACAAATCAGTCAAGCAATAGGCAAGTCCCGTTCCATTTGCGCCTTGACTGATAGAGGATTCGCCAAAAGTTTCATGCGGCTGAAAGGAACAAAGTAATGAGATAAGGAAGGTGATGACATGGAAAAAAAACGTGTCTACGAATATGCAAAAGAACACAAGGTATCAAGCAAAACGGTGTTGGATAAAGCAAAACAATTGGGGATCGATTATCATAGCCATATGTCAACCATGGAAGACGGAGACATCAAAAAGTTGAACCAATCCATCTCTTCCACTGCTGAAAATCAGGTTGCCAAGCCGAGTGCACAGCAATCCAATGCGACACAGAAAAAGCAACCAGCAGAAAACAAAAAGGCGCCTGCAACAAAAATACATAAAACTACTGATAAGAGTGAACTGAGGAAAAACACAGACATGAAAAATAAACCATCGAATCCTTCTTCGAATCAAAACAACGGTTCCGAAAATAAAGGACATGCAAAAACTACTACAGACAAAAATGCAAAACGGCCGGCGCAAGCCACAAGCCAAGCTGGACAAAATCGTCCAAATACTAAAATGAATCGAGTTGACTCTGTTTCGCCAAACAAATCAAATGACAAACCAGTGCAGAAAACTGCAAACACTACTTCCACTACTAATGCCCCAGCTAAATCAAACCGTCCAGCATACGGTCAAAATTCCGGCGGTTCCAATCCACGCAGCCAAGGAAATCAAGGGAGAGGCAACAATCCCTACAATAAAAATAAACGGTCGAAGTTCAAAAAAGGCACAACGAAGCAAGGACCGGCAGTACCGCCACGTAAATTCCGCGAGTTACCGGAAACTTTCGTCTATACAGACGGCATGAATGTAATGGAAGTTGCCAAAAAGTTGCATCGCGAACCGGCTGAAATCATCAAGAAGTTATTCCTGATGGGCATCATGGTCACACAAAACCAGGCATTAGGAAAAGACGCTTTGGAATTGTTGGCTGCCGATTATGGCATCGAAGCTGAAGAAAAAATCGTGCAGGATATTTCCGATTTGAACAGCTATTTCGAAATGGAAGAGAATCCGGAAGAATTAGTTTCAAGACCACCTGTTGTCACAATCATGGGTCACGTCGATCACGGTAAAACGACGCTTTTGGACTCACTGCGCAACACGAACGTAATTCAAACCGAAGCAGGCGGAATCACGCAGCATATCGGCGCTTACCAGGTCAAAATCGACGGAAAACCGATCACTTTCTTGGATACACCTGGACATGCTGCCTTTACGACAATGCGTGCCCGCGGAGCGGATGTCACAGACATCACGATCATCGTTGTCGCAGCTGACGACGGTGTGATGCCGCAAACTATCGAAGCAATCAACCATGCAAAAGCGGCAGATGTTCCTATCATTGTTGCAGTCAATAAAATCGATAAACCGACAGCAAACCCAGATCGCGTGATGCAGGAGTTATCTGATCAAGGTCTGGTTCCTGAAGCTTGGGGCGGAGAAACGATTTTCGTCAACATCTCGGCCAAGTTCGGACAAGGTATCGATGAATTGTTGGAAATGATTCTGTTGGTCGCTGAAGTCCAGGAATTGAAAGCTAATCCGAATCGTTTAGCTATCGGTTCTGTCATCGAAGCTCGTTTGGATAAATCAAAAGGCCCGATCGCTACCGTATTGGTTCAGTCGGGTACTTTGAAAATCGGCGATCCGATTGTAGTCGGCAATACACACGGACGTGTCCGTGTAATGACCAACGATCAAGGCAGACGCGTAAAAACGGCTGGACCTGCCATGCCTGTCGAAATTACAGGCTTGAATGCAGCACCGCAAGCGGGTGATCACTTTGTCGTCTTTGAAGACGAGAAGACTGCACGTCAAGCAGGTGAAGAACGTGCGAAACGTGCCCTTATGGAGCAGCGTTCAACGCAAAACCGCGTGACCTTGGATAACTTGTTCTCCAGTTTGAAAGACGGAGAACTGAAGGAAGTCAATGTCATCATTAAAGCTGACGTACAAGGTTCAGTTGAAGCCTTGGCAGCAAGCTTGCAAAAGATCGAGGTTGAGGGTGTACGCGTCAAAATCGTCCACTCGGCAGCGGGTGCAATCAACGAAAGTGATGTTACTTTGGCTGCAGCCAGCAATGCGATCATGATTGGTTTCAACGTCCGCCCGACTCCTCAAGCGAAGATCCAAGCTGAAAGCGAAAATGTGGACATCCGTCTGCACCGCATCATCTACAACGCCATCGATGAAATCGAAACAGCGATGAAAGGGATGCTGGATCCTGAATTTGAAGAGCAAGTAACCGGTCAAGCGCTTATCCGCGAGACCTATAAAGTATCTAAAGTCGGTACAATCGGTGGCGCGTTCGTGACCGACGGCTATATCGGAAGAAACAGCAGTATCCGTATCATCCGAGACAACATCGTCATTTTCGACGGCAAACTTGCCAGCTTGAAGCGATTCAAGGATGATGCCAAAGAAGTTAAAAAAGGCTTTGAATGTGGTGTGATGATCGAAGATTACAACGATATCCGCATCGATGACGTCATCGAAGCGTACCATATGGTTGAAATCAAAAAATAATACTCGACAGCAATCGAACTAGTGAGAGGTGAACCGAAATGGCTAATTTCAGAGCAGGAAGAATCAAACAAGAAATTCAACGCGAAGTGAATGATATCCTGGCTAAGCGTGTAAAAGATCCGCGTGTTGCGAATGTGAACATAACGGATGTGGAAATCACCGGTGACTTGCAACAAGCAACCATCTATTACAGCACCTTATCGGAACTTGCCAGCGATCGCGAAAAAACGCAACAAGGTTTGGACAAGGCAACTGGTCTTGTCCGCAAAGAACTTGGAACGCGTCTGTCACTTTACAAGACCCCGGAATTGTTTTTTAAACGTGATGAATCGGTAGCGTACGGCAGTAAGATTGATGAATTGATCCGCAAAATGCACGAGGATCAAAAGAAATAGAATCTCGCATATCTGCGGACCAAAAAAGCCAGCCACAATGATCCATGCGATCGCTGTGGCTGGCTTTTTGCTTTGTGGTCAAGAATATGGCATAAATCCCATATTTAACTACCCAGAGGTCAGTTGTGTAAATAGAATGACTCAGAGTCTGCCAGTTAGTTATAATCGTTTAGAGGTTGATTTTAGTGCTGTGAGCATTCAGCCCTGTTCGCTTGTAAAAAAAGATTGACCGACCATGACATTTTTGGACATAATGTAAAGTAGACTAAATGGACAGCACTGAAGCTGCTGATGGAGGATATTATGATTTGGAGTAAAATGAAGCCGCAGTTGGAGAACTTCCTCGCGCCTGTGTTAGTGGGCAGAGTGGAGTACCTATCCACCAGCTACCGCTATTCACCCGAAAAAAACGGCCAGTGTCGCATAGCCGTAGACAATAAAAAAATCTTCAACATGAAGGACGGAACGACAGGAATAAGGTGGTACCTGTCGGAACAGGACATCAAGAATGATCCTGCAGTCATGATTCCGCTCAGCGAAGCCGAAATTGAACAAATCAGGAAAGAAACCGGCGGAAAAGTACCTGAAGAACGGTTGGCAGTAATCGCGAGCGACCGCAAACTGATGGCCTATGTGAAGGGAACGATGGCCGCCCAAGTGACCTTAAGCAAAACCGATTTCAACAAAACCGCTGATGTATTTTTGAGCCAACCCATCGAAGACAGTCTCGCAAGTAAAGACATTCTGTTGAATTGCTTGGCCTTGTTGGATAGGCGCGTCGGCAAGAAACGAATCATGGACATGGAACAATCAGTGAGAATGAAGCATCCGATTGTGCAATATTTCTATGCACTGAGGCGTGGCCTGAAGTAGGGTGTATTGGGGCTTGCGGTATCCACAAGGAACGCCAGCGGGGAAACCGGCTTCCAGACGCCAAAAAGGAACCAATCAGGCCAAATCACCTGAGCGGTTCCTTTTTGCATTCATAACGTATGCTCTACAGATTATCTTCAAGGAATAGTTGTGTTCGTTTCTTCTCGAACCGTTGGTAAATGCTGCTGCCAAGCAATCCGAACAGAATCGGTCCAACGATCAGCAACAACGCCTGGACATATTCACCGGTGTGGAATGGCTGGTAGACCTGGAAGGTGATGGCAATCAAAGTAGCTGTGCAGACACTCAGCGAGCAAAGGTAACCTTGCCAGTGCGCAGCAATCAGTGAGTGCTTCAGCAATCCAGGGTTCTTGATACGATAGAACGGATAACTTGCGGCTACGACGAAATACGGAATGGCACGGGCTACATTCGTCATATAGGTCAGTTGGTTGAATAATGTACCTAAAATGGTACTATTTAAAGATAAGCCGATGATGCACAAAGAAACAACCGAAGCTTGGATCCAAAGTGCCGTTTGTGGCATCTGTTTGTGGTTGATTTTAGTCAGAAATTGCGGCCAAATTTCCTTTGGCGTGCCCTGGATCAAACTTTTTAATGGTGTATAGGTGATGGACGACAACAATCCGATATAGGCCACAAACAAGGTGAAGGCAGTATAGCGTATGAATGCTTGATATAGGAATGCCTGAGCGGATGCCGACAGACCGAAGGCAATGCTGAGGTTATTGGCAAGACTGCCCATCAAACCGTACATCAGATTGCCGAGATGGAACTGATCGGTTTCCCGCAATACATTCAGGTTATTCGCACCGCTCCATAGCATAATGCCGCCGAAATAAAGGACGACGATGATCACAGCGCTGATGATCAATGCTTTCGGAAATTTCTTTCGCTGTTGGCCGGATTTGTCTACAAGACTGGCGATCGTGTCCAATCCGCCGAATGCGGTGATGGCAAAAATAAAGAAGGGCAACTGCGAAAGGAATGAATCATTGGTCCCTTTGAAGAAACTCGGGGCGGCAAGGCTCTGCTGCATATTTTGAGCGATGAGTTGCGGAGTGTTCACCATCAACATCAGATTGCCGATTCCAGAAATGAGCAGCAGACCGACCATTGCATAGCTGCTCGTCTTCAAAAATGAAAAGACGGCCTGGTGACCGCGGTTGATCACCCAAGTCATGCAAAATACAGCTACAAGTGAGAGAACCATAATCCAGTAGGCCGTGTCGATGCCGAACCATTGCTCAGCGGAAGTCAAGTCCTGTCCAAAAAGCATGATCGTGAAAGGAATCAACAATTTCATGAAGAGGCTGATGATCCACGTGAAGTAGCTGCAGTACCACAGGAAGGCGGTAATGAACGCGATACGCGGTGAAAAAGCATCCTTCAGCCAATCATAGATGCCGCCTGTGCGATTCGAATAGCTGCGTGTATATTCTGATACAATAAGGGCATAGGGTATAAAATAAAAAAAAGCGCTGATCAAAAACCAAGGGAATGATTTCAGACCCATCATGAAAAATGAGGACGACATACTTGAAAAAGAATATACGGTCATGACGATGATCAGTATCAGATTGAAAAATGATAGACTTTTGGTTGGTTTCATAATAAACTCCTTATTAATAATTTGCTTCCAACAATTGGTATCATCATAGTAACTTTTTGGATAAAGGGCAACAAAAATCCACAGATTTCGAAAAATATAGGGAATTGGAGTAGTGAATAATGTCACAAATAGATTTGTGGTTGCAGGAGAAAAGAAAAGAATGGCAGGCAGATTTTTTAGGCTTGGCTCAGGATGTTGCCCTGGCCTGCCAACAAACTGAACTGCGTTGGACGCATGTTGCCGGAAATACAAGCGATCACTACAAAACGATCCGCTTGCGGATCGGTAAAGGCATCGCCGGCGAAGTTTGGCGCACCGGCCGGGAACAACGTGCCACTGAAATCCAATCAGACAGCCAGAATCTTTTGAAGTATCCAATTGCAAGGCTCGAGCAGCTCGACATGACAATCGGCATTCCGATAATGAAGAACGGCATCATCCGAGCGGTCTTGTTGCTTGGATACCGCCATCCGATAGAGTCCCATCTGGCTGATGTGACTGTTGTCTACGAATCTTTGCCAGGCTTAGCAGCCCTATTGGAAGAGGAGGGGCACAAAGATGGCTGATCCAAATGAACGCATTTCCAAAATTTTGCCCCAACCGACTTGGCTCATGGATGCTGACTACATTGTAATCGACAAGAATGCACAGGCAGAAAAGTTCGAGAAAGATTATGTCATTTCAATGGAATATGCGGTACAGGTAGCCAAGGGCACTTGTTGCGCATTCCATACAGATAAAACAGCATGCAAAAACTGCCCGCTCGAGAGTAAATGGGCGGCTTCGGATGGGTTCCCGATCACTTTTATGGGCCGTGACGGAGTCTCCTATGAATTTTTCGGAAAACTTGTGAAAAGGGAACACGACTGGATGCTGGAGATCCGCTATATCGATAAGCCCTTCGAATCAGAGGGGAAAAGCATGCTGACCTACTTGAACGAAGCCCGCGAGAGTGAGCAAAAAAGGATTGCGCGCGAACTCCATGATGGGATCGCCCAGAGCATCTACAGCTTGATGCTTGAAACGAGAGGGCTGAAGTGGACACCGGTTGAGGAACATCAGCAAAAGCTCCAGGCGATAGATCGGCATTTTGCGGACGTACTTTTGGAAATCAAGAGTTTGGCTACCGAATTGCGGCCGAGCATTCTGGATGATGTCGGGCTTATCCCGGCGATAAATCAGTTTGTCGAACAGACAATGGAAATGACAGGATTCATCATCCATGTTATCGTAGACGGGGACAGGATTGATCTTAGCAGCCGAGGGAATGTCGTCATCTACCGCAGTATTCAGGAGGCAATCTCGAATGCTCTGAAATATTCCGGAGAGAATGAAGCGTCCATCACCCTTGATTTTGGCCAAAATGAACTGCGCGTCACGATTGCGGATGCAGGCAAAGGGTTCATCTACGATCCTTATCACCTGGGGTTCGGATTGCTGAACTTGCGGGAACGCGCCCAATCTGTAGGCGGGACAATCGAAGTCGAAACAGGTATAGGAAAAGGGACACGCATCACAATGATCGTGCCTTATAAGGAGGGCTTAGCATGAAAATCATTATTGCAGACGATCATGCACTGGTGCGCAACGCACTGACCTTCATGTTGAATGCGCAACCGGACATGGAGGTCGTCGGTGACGCCGCTGACGGCAACGAAGTTTTCATGAAGCTGGAAAATACGCAGGCGGATCTTGTATTGATGGACATCAGTATGCCACCCGGGGAAAACGGTTTGCATACGACGCGCCGGATCAAAGAAACGCATCCGGAGATCAAAGTGATTGTATTGACGATGCATGACGAGGAAAGCTACGTGAGGGAAGCATTGAATGCAGGAGCAGATGGTTTTATCCTCAAAAGCACAACCGACGACATCTTGCTGGACGGCATCCGGAAAGTCCATGCCAACCAACGTTATTACAGCGGATATACAAGTGACAACTTGGATGAGCTGGACACCTTTCAGGGCGACAGCCTCTATGCTAGCCTTTCGAAACGGGAAAAAGAGGTCCTGCCGCTCGTCGCTTTGGGCTACAACAACAGGGACATAGCCGAAAAACTGTTCATTTCCGTCAAAACGGTAGAGGTTCATAAAGCAAACATCAGAAAAAAACTGAAGGTCGACAGCTACGCCGATCTTTTGCGTTATAGTGTGAAAAATCATCTGGTCGATTTCTAGGAGGAATAAGATGAAAATCGGAATCATGTACGTGCTGCATGGCAGAAAGACAAGTATCCCGCAAAAACTGTCCAATATCGTCAAAGATTTCAGCGACACCTTGGATCTGCCCCAAGCAATCGGTATGCTGGAAGGGCAACAACAGATGTTGGAGGATGCAGTCAAGGAGCTGGAAAAACAAAAGGTGGACAAAATAATTGTCGTTCCAGTGCTGCTTTTCCCGGCCACGCACGCTCGGGAGGATATCCCGCAGCGCATGCAGGCATGCGCTGCAGTTCCGTTTGAAATCTGCGAGACACTGGGGACAACGAAAGCTGTATACGACTGGCTGAAAGGCCGGTTGCAGGAAGCTGCAGAGACACACCCGACATTTCCAATCATGTTGGTCGCTCACGGAACGACCCATTATCCTGAGCCTGGCGAACAACTGGAAAGGATTGCTGCTGCCTTGAGATCGGATTTGGGTCGCGAAGTCTTCGCTACAAACCATCTCGGCGAACCGCATTACCAAGCGATTTCCGGAGATCAGTCCTACATCGTGCAACGGCTGTTCTTTACGGATGGATACTTGGCCCAAAAAATAGGATGCTGGTTCGAAAAAAATCGACCTCAGGATATGTTGCTGGAACAATTGCTCGATGCAGAAGCCGTCCATAAAGCCCTTAAGGAACGGTTGGAGGATACCGGATGTATCCGATGATGGTTGACATCAGCAAACGTAAAGTAGTGGTGGTCGGCGGTGGCAAGATCGCGACGCGGAAATTGCAGGAATTGATCCGTTGCGGTGCCCAGCCGACCGTCATCGCTCCTACCGTAAGTCAGGAAATCCTGGAGTGGGCTGAAAGCGGCAAAGCATTACTGGTCAGGCGGGCATACAAATCCGGCGATCTTGAAGATGCAACTTTCATCTTCATCTGCACGGATGATCTGGCAACAAACAAAGCGGCAAGGTCGGAAATCGGACCGCATCAGTTCCTGAACGACACGACCGACCGAAGCAACAGTGACTTCATCAATCTTGCGACGCTGCGCCAGGATGACTACCTGGTGGCTGTCTCCACTTACGGGAATGATCCGCGAAAAGCCAAACAGATACTTCATGAAATAGCCGAAAAAATAAATCCGACTCAAGCCTAGTGCTTGAGTTTTTTTGTTGTTGCAGAAGAAGTTGTGGAACGGGGATGACCACGGGAAACCAAGTGGTTCGAAACCGGACCTCCGACGAGCGCCCATTCGCCGGAGGTAACGGCGCTTTTACGTGCTGTCCTCCGGCGAAGGCTGCTTAATCGGAGCTGAGCATGCTGAAAGCGACAGTACCTCCGGTCAAAGGCAAGCCGGCCGGAGGTAGGCAGCTCGGACCGGAGCCGGATTCTCCGTTGTGTTCTCCATTGCTTTCTCCGTTGCATCCGCGCACAACGTTTTTGTCCAAAATATGGCATTCAATAAAACATAGGCGTTTCCCTAATATTAAATGATTCACAAATACTTTATTGTGAATTTTATAACAACGAATAGAAGAGGGTGCGCAAATGAGAGAACATTTGGTCTTGATCGGAAACGGTATGGCAGGGGTTCGTTTGGTTGAAGAAATTCTGGAAAGAGATCCGGAACGCTATGATATCACGATCATCGGGAAGGAATGCTACCCGAATTACAATCGTATCATGCTGTCCAATGTGCTGCAGAATAAAATGACGGTGGATGAAATCATCACCAATCCATATACATGGTACGAAGAGAACAATATCACGCTGATCAACGAAGATCCGGCGGTCGGAGTCGATACAGCGAATAAGCTTGTCACAAGCGAAAAAGGGCTGAAGATCCCTTTCGATAAATTGGTTTTTGCCACTGGTTCCCATCCATTCATTTTACCGATTCCCGGTTCGCAGAAAGACGGCGTAGTCGCCTTTCGAACCATCGATGATACGGCTGAAATGATGGAAGCCGCAGGCAAGCACAAGAAAGCTGTCGTCATCGGCGGCGGTCTGCTTGGGTTGGAAGCCGCGAAAGGCCTGCAGCTGCAGGGAATGGACGTCACCGTTGTCCATTTGGCCAAATGGTTGATGGAAACCCAATTGGATGAGAGAGCAGGCAAATTGTTGCAGGGAGATCTCGAGGCACAGGGACTGAAATTCCTGCTGGAACACGCAACAACCGAAATATTGGGTGACGAGCGCGTCACTGGCCTGCGCTTCAAGGACGGCACCGCGATCGATACCGATCTTGTCGTCATGTCGATCGGTATCCGACCAGCTGCCGAATTGGCGCGCGAAGTCGGTCTGGAAGTAAACCGCGGGATTGTCGTGAATGACTTCATGGAAACCAATTTGCCGGCTATCTATGCAATCGGGGAGTGCGTGGAACATGACGGGAAAACCTACGGATTGGTTGCCCCCTTGTTTGAACAAGGAAAAGTGCTGGCCGATGTATTGACAGGCATCGAAGCCAAACCATACCAAGGATCCAAGACGTTCACTTCCTTGAAAGTTTCCGGATGCGATCTGTATTCAGCAGGGAACATCATGGATACTGAAGGGATGCAGAGCATCGAAGCATTCGACGGCGTCAACAGGAACTACAAAAAAGTGTTCATCAAGGATAACCGCATCGAGGGGATCGTCCTCTACGGCGAAACAGCGGACGGCAACCGTTACTACAACATGATGAAAAAAGGCCAGGAAATCGCTGATCTGCAATCGATCGCGATTTTGCAGGCCGCAGGTGAAGAGGCAGGCAGCGATGATGTCGTTGCTTGGGATGACGATGAGACCGTCTGCGGCTGCAACGGCGTCACGAAAGGCGACATCATCAGAGGCATCCGTGACAAAGGCTTGACAAATGTAGCTGAAGTCGGAAAAGTCACCAAAGCCGGAACCAGTTGCGGAAAATGCAAGCCGCAAGTACAGACTTTGTTGGAGCACGAACTCGGTGAGGGTGTCACAGCTTCAACCGGCATCTGCTCCTGCACGGATTTGAACAGGGACCAAGTCATGACTCAGATTTATGCGAAGCATCTGACGACCAGCACGGATGTATTCAAAGAACTGCATTTTGCAAATCCTGAAGGCTGCGCGAAATGCAGACCGGCAGTCAATTTCTATTTGAATGTTGCCTTCCCGACTGAACATAAAGATGAGCGCCAATCACGCTATGTGAACGAGCGCATGCATGCCAATATCCAAAAAGACGGAACGTTCTCGGTCATTCCGAGAATGAGGGGCGGCCAGACGAATCCGCAGCAACTGCTGCAGATCGCCAAAGTAGCCGAAAAATACAGCGTGCCATTAGTGAAAGTCACAGGAAGCCAACGAATCGGCCTGTACGGCGTCAAGAAGCAAGACCTTCCGGCCATCTGGAAAGAATTGGACATGGTTTCAGCACAGGCTTATGCAAAAGCTTTCCGCTCGGTTAAAACTTGCGTCGGGAAGAACTTCTGCAGATTCGGCACCCAGGATTCAATGGGGCTTGGCATCAAGTTGGAAGAACGCTTTGAGTTCATCGACACACCGCACAAATTCAAAGTTGGCGTATCAGCTTGTCCGCGCAGCTGCGTAGAATCCGGCGTGAAGGATTTCGGCATCATTTGTGTCGAGAACGGCTATCAGATCTATATCGGCGGAAATGGCGGTACTGAAGTCAAGGAAGCGCAGTTGCTTACGACAGTGGAAACGGAAGAAGAAGTCATTGAATATTGCGGTGCTTTGCTGCAGTACTATCGTGAAACCGGCATTTACGGCGAGAGAACCGCTCCATGGATGGAACGGTTAGGGTTTGAGGCCGTCAAGCATATACTGGGCGATGCCGCCAAGCGCAAAGACTTGATCGAGGCTTTGGATGTGGCAACTGCAGTGAAACGGAAAGATCCATGGCACGAAGTCGTCGGCGATCGCGATATCCAGGAAAAATTATATTCGATAGACAGAAGAGAACTTGTAACGGTGGGTGATTAAAATGACAGAAAAAATATTTTTGACCACAACAGATGCTTTGTTTCCGCAGATCGGACGATCCGTATCGATCGGGAACAAAAAGATTGCCCTTTTCCAACTATCAGACGGCCGTATCACGGCCATCGAAGATTTTTGCCCATTGACTGGCGGACCTGTTCTGGAAGGGACCGTATCAGGCGAATACCTTTATGAACCGCTGCGGGATTATAAAATATCCTTGCTTGACGGGCGCATCCAGGACCCCGATGAAGGCCAATTGAAGGTATATGAGCTGTTGCTTGAAGACGGGGACATTTACTTGAAGGGTGCTTCGCTATGATCCATTTCGTAGGGGCAGGACCGGGAGATCCGGAATTGATGACTGCAAAAGGTGTGCGGCTGTTGCAGCATGCCGATGCGGTCATCTACGATCGGCTGGTCAATCCGTTGCTGCTCTTTCATTGCAAGCAGGATTGCCGTTTCATCTATGTCGGCAAAACACCTGATCGGCCCTCGATCAGACAGGCAGAAATCAATGGAAAACTGATTGAAACAGCCGAATCTTACGAGTCGGTCGTCCGACTGAAAGGCGGAGATCCTGTCATTTTCGGCCGTCTGACGGAAGAATTAGAGGCTTGTCAGAACGCCGGTATGCGCTTCGACATTACACCCGGGATCACTGCCGCCAGCGGCACTGCCGGCTACAGCGGGATTTCGTTGACGCAAAGAGGAGTGGCCACTTCGGTGACTTTTACCACCGGCAGACTGGTCGATAATGAAAAAAACACTTTCCAGCAATTGTTGAACGGCCAGACTGTATGCCTTTACATGGGTGTGGAGGCGCTCGACCGTTTTGTGGAAGCGGCCTTGGCGCAAGGGATGTCAGCGAGAATGCCTATCCTGATCACCCAATGGGGAACATACGGCAGGCAGGTAAAGTTGCAAGGAACATTAGCGGACATCAGGCAAAAAATCAGCGAAACCAAAATCGAGAATCCGGCCATGATCATCCTGGGTGAAGTCGTCCATGCCGGGGAACGCTTTGATTGGTTTTCGGACTTGCCGGAAAAAGGCGAATCGATACTGTATATTTCAACAAACAGACCTGACATGTATGCACTGCTTGAGCAGACACAAAAAGGCGCGGATGTCTGGTGGATGCAAGTAGGCGAAACGCGGGATCACCGTTTTGATGAGGTAAACAAGCACTACTTAGCGGAGCGGCATTTCGATACCATCATCTTTGTTGATGAAGCAGCAAAAAATAGCTATGAAGCGGAAAAGGTGAAGCCATTATGGGAGCATTGAGCCCGAAAGAATTATTAGAAGAAGCCATTCTAAGAGGCAAACATAAAGCTGATTACAGCATCATGACGATGGCAACGTTGGGAATCATGGCCGGTGTCTTCATCGGACTGGCGGGTGTTGCGATGATCCGCACTATGGGATCGATGCCAGTTGAGTGGGGCACGCTCGTAAACTTGTTGGGGGCGATGGTCTTCCCGGTCGGCCTGATTTGCCTGTTGTTGGTGGGCGGCGAATTGGTGACAGGGAATATGTTGTCTGTATCACTTGCGTTGTTCGCAAAAGAAATATCCGGAAAATCCTGGTTGAGGAACATGGCGGTCGTCACACTTTTCAACTTGATGGGAGCCCTTTTTGTAGCCTATTTCTTTGGTTACTTGTCCGGCACGCTGCAAGGAGCGTTTATCGATAGGACGATTGCTGTCGCCAGAGGCCGTATCGATGTGGCACCCGTTCAATTGTTCTTTTCTTCGGTTGCTTGCAATATCCTGGTCTGCACAGGCGTTTACATGAACTATGCAGCCAAGGATTTCATCGGGAAAATTTTCGGTACTTTTCTGCCGATCATGGCTTTCGTGATTGCCGGTTATCAGCATGTCGTAGCGAACATGTTCCTGATTCCGGCAGGAATTTTCGCCGGAGGGGCGACTTGGACGGAATTCATGCTGAACATCAGCATTGTCTGGATCGGAAATCTGGTGGGCGGCGGATTCTTCATGGGCGGACTCTATTTCATGGCTTACAGAATCGGTATGCGAGAAAGTAGATAACCTTTTTATTTCAAGCGTAAGTCTTCTATAATAGTGACAGAAGGGAGGACGTTGCATGAAGACACTAAGAGTAGGCACACGAAGCAGTGCATTGGCCCTGAAACAAACCGAACTGGTCATTGAGGCTCTGAAAAGGGTGGATCCTTCGGTAGATATCGAGGTGGTCGGCATCACCACCAAAGGAGACAGGCTGGTGCACGTGCCCTTGGCGCAAATCGGAGGCAAGGGCGTGTTTGTGAAGGAAGTCGAGGCCCAACTGTTGGACGGGACAATCGACTTTGCTGTGCACAGCCTCAAGGATGTGCCAGCCCGTTTGCCGGAGGGATTGACCATCGTCGCCACACCCAAAAGGGCGAATCCTTTCGATTGTTTGATCTGGAATGATGACAAACCTTTTTCGGGTACAGCTGTGCCTATGGTGATAGGCACAAGCAGTGTACGCAGGATCAACCAGTTGAAGACTGCATTTCCGGACATGTCGTTTATGCCGATCCGCGGTAATATCGAGACCCGACTCCGAAAGATGAAGGAAGAAGGATTGGACGGTATTGTCCTAGCGGCAGCAGGACTTGAAAGGATGGATTATCTGAAGGGATTGCATATCCTTATGCTCGAACCAGAAGTGTGTGTGCCGGCGATCGGACAAGGGATCATGGCTGTCCAGTGCCGTGAGGGCGATAAGGAACTGATGGCATTGCTGCGCGGAATCAATGATGAAGCTGCAGCAATTGCATGCCGTACAGAACGTTTCTTTCTGCATCGGGCTAATGGCAACTGCGACTTGCCGATAGGCGGCTATGCGCATCGATTGGATGATGGCCAATGGGAATTTTTGGCTTTCTTGGCCGAATCGACCAACAAACCTGGGGTAAGGAAACGTTATGTCGGGGATGATCCGCTTGAGTTGTCGAAAATGGCTGCTGCCGAATTGTTGCCATGAAGAAAACGGTATTGTTGACCAGGCCTCTAGCCATGAATGCCGAAGATCAGGTCCGCTTCCGTGAGGCAGGATACGGAAGGTTTTACGAAATACCTTTATGTGAAATCAAACAGTTACCGATACCGGAATCCATCAAAAATAAAATCAATGCGGCCGAGTGGCTTTTCTTCACGAGTCAAGCGCCTGTAAAGAGTGTCTTGGGCGTTGTTGAAAAAGGGCATCGCCCTTTGATTGCCGTTATCGGCAAGAAAACCGGTGCTATGGTCCAAGCATGCGGATTTGAAGTGGCTTTCGTCAGCCCGCAGGAAACAAAAGAACAGCTCGTTTCCGCTTGGCAGGAACGTTTTCCATCAGGGACTTCGATTTTCTACTCTAAGAGCCAACTCGCTGATGACTACATCGAGGAACATCTGGGTATCCAAAACGAGGTAACCGGTTCTGTCCTTTACCAAAACGTCTTCCCGGACGAAAGCAAAGCTGAATTGGCGAAGCTGCTCAATTTGGATGAACTGTCCGCTGTCTACTTTGCCAGCCCATCAGCTTGGCACAGATTTCTTTCTGTGTATGAAAAGACAGCCAAAAAGACCTTAATGTTCTATGCAATCGGAAAGACGACGGAAAAAGCAATCAACGAATGCGGGTACGAGGCACGTCTGTTGAGAAGACAAGACGGTAAAAATGCAGGAGATCCGGAACAAACATGCTAGAGCAGATGCAAAGATCAGTGTGATCTGAGCATCTGTTTTTTTGATGGAATCAGGTTTTTCTGATAACCATGTTTAGATAGGACCTTCGTGCTATACGCTGCGCCGAAGAAGTTGTAGAATGTAGGTAAGAGGTAAGATGAGTATCCTAGAGAATACGTTCTGCAGAAGGGAGAATTGAGATGGGGAATCTGTACAAAGACAAATTAAGCGGCAGCCGGATCGGTATCGTTTTCGGGGCGTTCGCACCTTGCCATATCGGCCATTTGGAAGTCATCCTGAAAGCCAAGAAAGAGAATGACGGTTGCGTTGTGATCGTGTGTGGTGAAGATGGTGATTTCGGCGAGCCTTTCGGTCTGGATGTATACAGGAGATTCCGGTATATGCGCGAATTATTTGCGGATGATAACCAGATTTATGTGGTGATGGCAGCCGGTCAACGTATTCCGCAAAAAGAAAGCGCGTGGAAGTCTTGGTTGCAAGTCATCAAGCTCAAGATAGCTGATTCATTACAGAACAGCGATGCGGAAAAAATCTGGTACACCGGTAAAACGATGCAGGCGGATGCATTAGAAAAAGAATCCAGCGACGAAGTCCATCTGGTTGATACCAGCTTGTATCCTATAACCGGTCTGAATATACGAAACGATGCCTTGCGCTATTTTAATGCCATCGCTTTGCCTTTCCGCAGGGCGTTCACAAAAAAAATACTGGTTTTGGGTGCTCCGAGCGGGGGAAAAACGACATTGGTCAAGGATTTGGCGAAATTGTATTCCTGCCCTTTCAGTTTTGAATATTCACGCCAGTATCAAGAAGAGTCGAATGTGAATGACTTCGAATTGGATGGCATGGACTATCAGCGGTTAGTCACGGGACAGTTCCAGCTGAACCGGGATACAATAGCCGATCCAGCTAGCCAAGGGATGGCAATCTTGGATACGGATGTTATGGTAACGAAAGTCTATGCACGTCTTGGCGCTAAGGACGATGATTATGCCATCACTCAAGATGAATATGCAATTTTCGAGCAATCGGCCAATGCCTTTATTGCTAGACAATTATGGGATCTGATTTTGGTTGTACCACCGACTCTGAAATATGTCGACGACGGTTACCGCAATATGGAATTTTCAGAGAACGTCTTTTTGAGGACCATCCATGATATGATGCTTGAGGAAATCGCAAAAAGCGGCAATCTGGATAAAGTTGTCTTGCTTGACGCGAAAGGGGACGGCGATAAGGACGAATTCAGTTACTACGCGCGCTACAAGCAAGCGAAGGAAGCGATAGATAAATTGATGGGGCACGAATAATAGAGCGATATGCTTATTGAGTAAGGGTGTTCGGAATAACCGATCACCCTTGTTCGTTTATGTCTGATTTTCACAGCAGCATTCGCGTGTTAAACTAGTATCATCACTCAAGATCCGAGAAGTAAGGGCGTTCTCGAATTTTGGCACATACTGTCGTACATATTAAACTTATTGGGGGAATTATTATGGTTAAAATCGTATCATCGGTAGCAGAATTGATTGGGGAAACACCAATCATTAAATTAAATCAAGTCGTACCGGCAGGATTCGCCGATGTCTATGTAAAATTGGAGGCGTTCAATGTCGGTGGCAGTATCAAAGATCGCATCGCCTTGAACATGATCGCGACAGCAGAAGCAGAAGGCATCTTGAAACCGGGCGATACGATCGTAGAGCCGACAAGCGGCAATACGGGCGTCGGATTGGCTATGTTGGCAGCAGCTAAAGGCTATAAATCCATCTTTGTGATGCCGGATACGATGAGCATCGAGAGGCGTCTGTTGCTTTCGGCTTATGGAGCCGAACTCGTTTTGACTCCCGGGGCCGAGGGGATGCCTACAGCTATCGCAAAAGCCAGAGAAATTGCGGCTCAACCCGGCCATTTTCTGCCTTTGCAGTTCGAAAACCTAGCCAATCCGGCTATCCATGAAACGACAACCGGTCCGGAAATTATCGCGGCTTTCGACGGCGTCGGCCCCGATGCCTTCTTATCGGCTGTCGGAACAGGCGGTACGATCACAGGGGTAGGCAGAGCCTTGCGAAAAGCGAATCCGGATGTCGGCATTTATGCGCTTGAACCTTCCGAGTCCGCAGTGTTGAGCGGAGGCCAAAAAGGACCGCATAAGATTCAGGGCATCGGTACCGGCTTCATTCCGCAGGTATTGGACACAGCGGTATTCGATGGCGTGTTCCAGGTCTCAAGTGAAGAAGCTTTCGAAATGACGCGCAGACTTGCCAAAGAAGAAGGCATTCTTGTGGGCATCTCCAGCGGTGCGGCAGTGGCAGGAGCAATAGCCTTGGCCGGCCAACTTGGTGCAGGCAAGTCAGTAGTGACGATCGCACCGGATAACGGTGAAAGATACCTCTCAACCCCAGTGTTTCAGGTTTAAGCCTTACATCCATAAGTGATAGTGACCCAACCCGGTGCAAGCGTTGGGTTTTTTTGCTTGAATTATTCCTCTGCGTTTCAAATAGTGGCACTTCCGATCTTGGAGAACTATAATAGAGGTAAGTGTGATTCAGTGAGATGAGGTGCTATGCATGTTTACGGATAAACGACTGACGGAAGCTTACGAAAAAGCGAGGGTGGAATACATCGATGAAACCTCGAACTATGTTTTTTTGAGCGATTGTCACAGGGGCGACGGAAGCCTTTCGGATGAATTTGCAAGGAACAAAAATATTTTTCTGTACGCTCTGGAATACTATTACAAAAATGAGTTTATATACGTAGAAAACGGGGACGGCGATGAACTGTGGGAGCACCATGAGTTCAAGCATATAAAAAATGCTCACCCTGAGGTATTTGCTATTCTGAAACGTTTTTATGACGAAAAGCGTCTGATCATGATTTATGGGAACCACAATATTTATCTGAAAAACGCGTGGTATGTGGAACAAAATTACTTTCGGAACTATGATGAATATACCGAGTTCTTCTACGATTTTCTTCCTGGAATCCGACCAATTGAAGCCTTGGTTTTGAAGGATCGCAATACAAAACAGGAAATTTTTGTCGTCCATGGTATGCAAGGGGATCTGCCCAACGACCAACTGTGGTATCCAACCATGCTTTCTTTGAAGTACTTTTGGCGGTTCCTGCACGCTTTCGGAGTCAAAAGTCCGACAAGCCCCGTAAAAAATATGAACAAACGGCATAAAATTGAAAAAAATTATGTGAAGTGGATCCAGAAGCATGAAAAAATGCTGATATGTGGACATACCCACCGTTTCAAATATCCGAAAACCAAAGATTTGCCTTATTTCAATTCGGGTTGCTGCATCTATCCGACAAGTATCACCGCCATTGAAATCACCGGTGGGGAGATCCAATTGGTCAGATGGAAAACACGCGTGAATGAAGACGGAATCTTGCAGATTAAACGAGAAGTCATGCGTGGGCCGGACCCGATCGCGAAATTTGATATCCGCGCGAGTGTGAAAAATGGGCCAGCAGCAGGGTAAACTTACTTTATCGACTCTTCTTGCAATTGCGAGAGGAGTTTTTTGTTCTCAACAAGGTGTTCAGATCTGACCACGGAATTGCGATCACTTGTTGCTCCAAATTTATTTGCTCTACTCATGGTTGGCTGATAGAATAGAGGAATGCTTTTAATTATTACAAGTAGGAGGAACAAATGGCAAAAAGAAAAACTTCAGCCAATCGTAAATTGTCTCGGCTGCTGATGCTGCTTATATGGTTTTTCATCCTGTCTTGGATCGAAATACATGAAGAGGTAGATCCGAATTCAAATCAGGATGGAACTTTCAGCACTTCGGTTATCCTTTCAGTAAATGATGCACCTCAATATGCAGGTGCAGATACAATCGAAATCAATGATGGAAAGAGTAACTTTGATTCTTCAGAATTGCAATATGACGGGGAAGGCTGGATCCATTACGGAGATTTGGATAAGCTGAACCGCGTCACAACGATGGATGCCATGATCACGCCGGAAATGTACCAGACGGGAACCGATGCGGACAGCAGCATATTGCCGACTGGTTGGTCGAAAAGCAATCAGAATGATTCCAATCCTAAACAGCTGAACCGCGGGCATCTGTTGGCTGATGTGCTGGGAGGAAGTGGTGAGGACTGGCGCAATCTGGTTACGTTGTACCGAAACGCAAATTATCCAGCCATGTATTTTGCCTCAGAGTTCATTGTCAGTGAAGCAATCCAGTCAGGCTCAACAGTCCGCTATCGGGTAACCCCCCTCTTCAGAGATGATGCGTTAATCTGCGAAGGGTTGCACATCATGGCGAAGAGCGTCAACGATGATTCAGTCGATCTGAATGTCTATGTCTTCAATGAGCCAAAAGATACTTTCGATTAAGTATTCAGCATAGATAAAGCCGCCTCAAAATAAAAATGAGGCGGCTTCTTATTTTTTGCAATAAAGCGGATTTTGCCGCTCCATAACTTTCTGTTTCCATTCATACAGTAAAACTCCGGTAAATCCTCCTGCGGTATCGATCAATACGTCGGAAAAGGCCGGCCCTCTTCCCGGAATGAAGGACTGATGGAACTCGTCTGAGGATGCATACAGAAAAACAAACAGAACAGCATAGAAAGCTGATTTCCCAGATAAACCTCGTTGTTTGCTGAATCGCAGAAACAAGATAGCCAGAATCAGATACTCAGTGAAATGGCCAGCCTTACGCACTAGGTAACTGAGGGCACCCTGAACGGAACTGCCGGGTCCAATCCCCAGTAACTTCAGCAATTCCAATAAGATTCCGCTGGTTTCGGACGAATCATGGCCATTTTGGTGGGACAAGAAAAAAATAACGGCCATCCATAGGGATAAAGCTAAAAATTTGGTGTCAAAAGTAAAACGCATGCAAGGGGTACCTCCATTCTATTGCATCAGTATAGCGCAGCAATCCATAACTGAAAAGTGGATAATGATGATTTTGCTTAATAATGGCCCGTGCTCATAACTGAATAAAAATTAGAAAAAATTCCACATCTCGGCAAAATTGTTATACAATAGAGTTGAGATATGACAGCGCTTACTTTCCGGTGTCCGGAGATACGTTACGCCGGCAAAAAACGCGCAATTCAACAGTAAAGGAGTCCTTTGCATGTCGCTTGAAGAAAAATACCGTATTCCGGTCGAGAAGCTGCGTTGGAGTTATCTGCATACCGGTGAACTGAATTTTTGCGAATCATCCAGGGATGTCCCTCCCTTGCAGGGCATCATCGGTCAGGATCGGGCCGTGAAATCGATGGACTTCGGGTTGGGAATGGCAGTGCCCGGCTACAATATCTTTGTTTCCGGACCACCGGGAACAGGAAAGAGCACCTACGTCCAGACCGTGGTGTCCCGTTTGGCCGAGAAAGGCAATACGCCCGATGATTGGTGCTATATCTACAATTTTACCGATCGGGACAAACCGATTGCGGTGTCTCTGCCTGCAGGGCAAGGCAAAATATTCCGCAATGACATGACCGAGTTCGTAGAGGATATGCGCAGCCTAATTCCGAAAACGTTCGAGAGCAGTGATTATGATCAACAGAAAGGCACCATCATCCAAGTGGTCCAAGAAAAGGTGGATTCTATTTTTCGAAATATTGAACAGGAAGCGCTCAAATCGGGATTCATTGTAAGGCAAGCACCTGGACGCGTGGCCTTGATCCCGATCAAAGACGGCAAGCAACTTTCCCCGGAAGAATACAAAGCTTTATCGGCAGAAGAACGTAAAATTATTGATGAAAATACCTACAAGCTTGAAAAGCGACTGGATGAAATTATCCGTGGTTCTCGTGCACTCGAAAAAGAGGCTGACAAACAGCTCAAAGAATTGGACAGGCAGATTACCCGGTTTGCGACGGAGCCTCCCATCGCCAGATTAAAAGAAAAATACGCATATTCGGAAAAAATCCAGGATTACCTCGACAAAGTGCAGACGGACATCACCGAAAACAACATCATTTTCCGTTTGGCCGATGCACCGCAAGCGCAAAATCCGTTTCAACTACCGGAAAACGACGGTGATCCCTTCATAAAATACAAAGTCAACCTCTTTGTGAACAACGAAAACAGTAAAGGCGCTCCGGCTATCATCGAACCTTTTACGAATTATTACAATATTTTCGGGAAAATCGAATATAAAAATCAATTCATGTACACGACGACTGATTTTACGATGGTGAAAGCCGGCGCCATCCATCAGGCAAACGGCGGATATCTTGTACTGCAGGCCAAAGATGTCCTTTTTGACCCATTTATGTGGGATGCCTTGAAAAAAGTGTTGAAACACCAACAAGCACTGATCGAGAACATCGGCGAGCAGTACCGCTATGTTCCGACCGTTACATTGAAACCAGAGACCATTCCATTGAATGTCAAAATCATTTTGATCGGTAGTCCAATATTCTACAAAGTACTGACCTATGATGAAGATTTCAGAAAACTTTTTAAAGTAAAAGTCGATTTCGATATCAGTATGGAACGGAACGAAGAGAACATAAGAAAATATGTTTCATTCATAAGCGCAATCTGCGAAGAAATGGGAATCCTCCATTTTGACCGTACCGGCTTAGGAAAAATAATCGAATACGGATCACGTCTTGCCGGTAATCAGGCCAAATTGTCCACTCAATTCAACGAAATCACTGAGATTGTACATGAATCCAGCGCCATCGCGAAATACGAAGGTGCAACGATCGTTTCCGATGTGCACGTGCAAAAAGCATTGGCTGAGAGGAAATACAGGGCCAATATGATTGAAGAAAAATTCCAGGAAATGTTATTGAAGAACAAGATCATGATCGATGTAGAAGATTCGGTCATAGGCCAAGTGAACGGCCTCTCGGTCATCCAGACCGAGGAATATGCTTTTGGCCATCCTACTCGGATCACCGCCCGGACCTATATCGGTTCGAACGGAGTGACAAACATCGAGCGCGAAACAAAAATGAGCGGCAGCAGCCATTCAAAAGGTGTATTGACGCTGGCAGGATTTCTGGGTTGGCAATTTGCGCAGGAAAAACCCCTGGCAGTGAGCGCCCAATTGACTTTTGAACAAAATTACGGTGGTGTCGACGGAGACAGTGCTTCCAGTGCTGAACTTTATGCGCTCCTGTCCAGCCTTGCCGATGTTCCGTTGAAGCAGAATCTAGCTGTCACGGGTTCCATCAATCAGAAAGGTGAAATCCAACCCATCGGAGGAGCCACCGAAAAAATCGAAAGCTTTTTCGATCTTTGTGGGGCGAAAGGTTTGACCGGAGAACAAGGGGTTATCATTCCGGAACAGAATGTGGACGATCTCATGCTGAAAGAGGAGATCATCGAGGCAGTGAATGCTGCCAAATTCCATATCTATTCCGTCAAAACGGTCGCGGAAGGGCTCGAGCTTCTGACAGGCCTGAATTGCGGAAAACGAGAACAAGACGGTAATTTTACACAAGGCAGTGTCTTCCGTAAAGTCCAAGAGAAGCTGGATAAATACAGCAAGAGTATTGAAGCTGCCCAAACTGCGCATGATCTGCTCAGCAATTACAGCAGTGACGAGTACGATTCAGAATGAACCCGTCTTCCGCTGATTTCCGCGCCTGTTTAAGTTGGAAAACAAGAGTTGAGCATGGACCGGAATGGTCTCTGTTCGACTCTTTTCATACATCAGGTAGAAAACTTCTGAATAAATGTCAATATTAAGATTATAAATATTGCGGATAAATAATATATTGATATAATGGATGTATAAAGTATAATTGCTAAGCGCCATCAAAAAAATTTTTTGCAACATTCGAAAATCTTTACAATATCAAACGGATTGGTGGGGTAAGTGATGAAAAAATTGCGGAAAGTTAAATCTCAATGGTGTGTCCTTACGGTTTGTGGATTGTCGGCTGTCATGATGATGGCAGCACCGGCTCCCCTTGGTTTGGCGGTAACTAGCGGAGTAAATACAAACCACCTTCTTGAGGTTGATTCCTCCGAAACAGAAGACGCTGATAGCATTGAGCGATTCTCCGTTTTTGATGAGGATATGAACAGTGCTGCTGATGATGTGCTGACCGAAGAACAAGCGACTGAATCAGTGGAAGTAGCAGAGGAAGCGGCATCGGACATCTCATCGGAAGTTCCCGCAGAAAAAAATCCTGCAAGCAATGAGGAGATTCCTCCAGAAAATGGAGAGATTCCGGTCGTCAGCGGTGATGTCGCTCCCGAACCGGATGAAGACACTACGATTCAGTCAGCACCCGTTGCTGCGGTATTACCAGAAGTGAAGGAAAGCTCTTCGGACGTAGTCGTTTCTTACACAGCCATCATTGCAAAAGGCGATTTTACCTTTGATAATTTGCCATGGGGCTATCCTGGCTACGCTTTCCGGTACATGACGAACGATTATACAGGGCAAAAAATCGAGGTTATCAGGGAATCACAGAACGGTCTTTACGCTTTGGCTGTACTGAACGGGGAAAAGCTGGGATGGGTCGATAAGCGCGCTTTGTCCGATATTGTCATCATCCCTAAAGTACAAGACCTAGCTTCGGCGAGTATTGTGGATTATACAGCACGTATCAGTGGGAAAGATTATTCTATCGATAGTTTGCCATGGGGCTACGCTGGCTACATGTATATGGGAACGAGCACAACTTATTTGGATCAGAAAATACAGGCTGAAAAAGAAACTGCGAATGGTCAATATGTCCTAATTTCCCTTAACGGCGAAAAGTTGGGCTGGATCGATAAGCGGGCTCTGTCAGACATTTACAGTCAGCCTAAAGTGCAGGATGTTGCATCAGCTCTGACGGTCGACTATGCCGCCCGGATCGGGGCAGCCGGGTTTTCCATCGACAGCCTGCCATGGGGCTACGCCGGTTACGCTCAGATGGCAACAAGTACGGATTATTTGAATGAAAGTGTACGGGCAGTCAAAGAGACCGCAAACGGCCTCTATGCGTTGATCGTTTTGAACGGCAACAGACTGGGCTGGATCGATAAACGTGCATTGACGGATATTCAAGTCGAGCTTAAAGTACAGGAACTCGCCACAGGAATAACGGTAGATTACGCAGCCACTGTGGCCGCAGGGGGTTTTTCTATCGATAACCTGCCGTGGGGCTACGCCGGATACGGGCAAATCGATACTACCAGTAACTTTATCGGGGAACGCATCCAGGCTGTACAAGAGTCACCAAACGGATTGTACGTGTTGATTTCTTCCAACGGGACCCGTTTGGGTTGGGTCGATAAGCGAGCCCTCGCAGATATCGCAGTTCCGCCAAAAGTCCAGGATGTTGCTTCCGCAATTGTTGTTGCCTATACGGCTGCCGTCACCTCACCTGGTTATTCGATCGACAGTCTGCCATGGGGCTACGCCGGTTATCAACAGATGGCCACTTCAACCGATTACCTCGGACAACGGTTTGAGGCCGTGAAAGAGACAGCCAACGGATCGTATGTGTTGCTTTCATTGAACGGTAAAAAAATCGGATGGGTCGACAAGAAAGCATTGGGTGAATTCAGTTACCGAGCGCAGGCACAGAATATTTCCGGTGGGATTGCCGTGAACTACTCTCCAACAATCGCGAAGGGCGGTTTTTCCGTTGATACTTTACCGTGGGGCTATCCAGGTTATCAATGGCGGACAAGCACGGACAGCTATGTCGGTCAACAAGTCGATGCCGTCAAGGAATCCGCGGACGGTCATTACGTCCTGCTTTCTCTTAACGGCAGTTACATCGGTTGGGTGGACAAAGCGGCACTCACGGGATTGCCTACCTATGCCAAAGGGCCGGATTGGACAGTAATCAACGGCTATTTCCGCAGCAACTCAGGAGTCAATTACTACATCGGCAACAGCTATATCATCGTAAGTTTGAGTCACCAAAGTGTTTGGGCTTATAAAGGCGAAACGAGGCTCGTTTCCGCTCCGGTCATCACCGGTAAACCATCGGCCAATAATGCTACGCCAAGGGGTTTGTTCTACATCCAGCCATTCAAACAGTCGCCATCCGTCCTGATCGGACCGGATTATGCATCGCCTGTCAGCTTCTGGATTCCGTTTGTCGGCAATATGATCGGTTTGCACGATTCGCCTTGGCAAACGCACGGCTATGGCGGCGATATTTATCTCTACTATGGTTCACATGGTTGCGTGAATACGCCATATGAAGCAGTTCGGACACTGTATTACAGTTATCCGGTAGGCACACCGGTTGTGGTCTATTAGAATCAAAAAGCAGGGCCGGTATTATCGGTTCTGCTTTTTTGTGCCATCGCGTCGGTAAAACGTTATACTTATGAAAACGAAGGGGAAGGTGACGGGAATGAAAATAGCCTTGCTTCAGATGATAGTCACAGCGGATAAGCAAACAAACCTAAACCGAGCAGAGGAACTGGTCAAAAAAGCAGCGCAAGGTGGAGCGGATATGGCGGTATTGCCGGAAATGTTCAATTGTCCTTATGCCAGTGCCTTTTTCCGAGAATACGCAGAGCCGAAAGGCGGGGAAACTTACCGGAGACTGTCGGAAATGGCGAAAAGAAATGCCGTCTATGTGGTCGGTGGTTCGATCCCGCAAATCAGGGACAACAAGATATACAACACAAGTTACACGTTCGATCGCCAAGGCAACGAGATCCACGACTACAGCAAAACCCACTTGTTCGATATTCAGGTCGACGGCGGGCAATCCTTCCGGGAATCCGATACGCTGACTCCTGGGGTCGGAATGGGTGTTTTCCAGACTGAATTCGGTCTTTTCGGCCTGGGCATCTGCTTTGACATCCGATTCCAAAGTGATTGGCAGCTGCTCCAAAAAAAAGGAGCACTCGTCTGCATTGTGCCTGGTGCATTCAACATGACTACCGGACCGGCGCATTGGGAATTGCTTTTCCGAGCGCGCGCTGTCGACAACCAGCTTTTCATGGTGGGGGTCAGCCCTGCACGCGATCTTGATTTCAGCTACCATGCTTATGGTCATTCGCTTGTAGTGGATCCATGGGGTTGTGTTTTGGCCCAACTGGGATTTGAGGAAGGTATTGCAATTGTAACGGTGGATCTCGAGCGGGTCCCATCCGTCAGAAGGCAAATCCCGATCCTTTAAAAAAGAATCCTCAAAATTGGGAATTCCGGAATAAAGGCCTGTCTTTGTGTACCGGAGCACTTACTTTTTTGCTATAATGAAAGTACACGAATGCACCAGTCCGTCATTTTTTGTGACTTTTGGTCGAAATACAGCAGAAAGAACAGCGCTGTATGTGAACTATACGATTTGAGAGAAGGAATCCTTTATGTCCAACGAAAAAATGTATATGACTGTCGATGGCAATGCTGCCGCAGCTTATGCATCTTATGCTTTTACTGAACTTTCAGGGATCTATCCCATCACACCGTCTTCCCCGATGGCCGATGCTGTCGATCATTGGGCGCAGGAGGGCCGCAAGAATATTTTTGGCCAAACTGTGAAAGTAACTCAGATGCAATCCGAAGCCGGAGCAGCGGGTACTGTGCACGGGGCGCTGCAAGCAGGCGCTTTGGCATGTTCCTACACATCCTCGCAAGGATTATTATTGATGATCCCCGATCTGTACAAAATGGCTGGGCAACTTTTACCCTCCGTCATCCATGTCGCCGCCCGGGCAGTTGGTGGTCATGCGCTTTCCATCTTCGGCGACCATTCGGACGTGATGGCCTGCAGACAGACCGGTTATGCCATGTTGGCTTCCTCCAGCGTTCAGGAAACGACGGATTTGGCCGCGGTCGCCCATTTGGCGGCGATTAAAGGGCGCGTACCGTTCCTGCATTTCTTCGACGGCTTCCGGACTTCGCATGAAATCCAAAAAATCGAGGTCCAATCATATGACGACCTCGCGGATATGCTGGATCAGGATGCATTGAAAGCGTTCCGTGAACGCAGTCTCAGCCCGAACCATCCAACATTGCGGGGAACGGCTCAGAATCCCGACGTCTTTTTCCAGACAAAAGAAGCCGCGAACAGGTATTACGATGCTGTTCCGGAAATTGTCGAAGGCTATATGGAAAAAATGAACAAATTGACTGGCCGGGACTACCGCCTGTTTAATTATCATGGTGCCGTGGATGCCGAGCGGGTCATCATCTGCATGGGCTCCGTATATGAAACAGCCTGCGAGACGGCTGACTACCTGAATCGCTTAGGGGAAAAAGTTGGTGTCCTCAATGTGCATCTTTATCGTCCCTTCAGCGTAGGGCACTTTATGAAGGCTTTACCGGATACTGTAAAACGGATTGCGGTACTTGACCGCACGAAAGAAGCCGGCTCCATCGGCGAACCGCTCTTTTTGGATATCGTGGCGGCCTTCAACAACCGAATTGAGCGTCCGATGGTCATCGGCGGACGCTATGGCTTGGGCTCGAAGGATACAACGCCTGAGCAAATTTTCGCAGTCTTCAAAAACCTGAAACAAGAGCAACCGCAGCACCCCTTCACGATCGGCATCAATGATGACGTCACCCACCTGTCACTTGCAATCGATGAACAGATCGATGTCCGTCAGGAAGGCACTTTTGAAGCGCAGTTCTGGGGTTTCGGTTCTGACGGTACTGTCGGAGCCAACAAAAATTCGATCAAAATCATCGGGGATCATACCGATATGCATGTACAAGCGTATTTTTCCTACGATTCGAAAAAATCGGGCGGCGTCACCATTTCCGATCTGCGTTTCGGCAAGGAGCCGATCCATGAGCCGTACCTGATCGAAAAGGCGGATTTTGTGGCTTGCCATAACCATGCCTACGTAAAAAAATATGATATGCTGAAGAACTTGAAACCGGGCGGCGCTTTCCTCCTGAATACCAATTGGCGCGCTGAGGATCTCGAAATGCGTTTGCCTGCCAAGATGAAACGATACATCGCCCAAAACAAGATTGACTTCTATACGATCGAAGCCATCAACCTCGCCAAGGAAATCGGGCTGGGCGGGCGGATCAACACGATCTGTCAAGCGGCCTTCTTCAAAATCCTGCCGGTCATACCTGCCGAAGAGGCAATGAAGCACATGAAGGAAGCCGCCCGTAAATCATACGGGCATAAAGGTGAAGCGATCATTTCCATGAATGAAAAAGCAATTGATGCCGGTATGGAAGCAGTCCAAAAAATCAGCATTCCGGATAGCTGGAAGGATGCGCAGGATGCGCCGGAAGCATTAAGAGAAGAACCGGATTTTGTCCGCAACATCGCCAGCATGATGGAACGGATGGAAGGCGACCAGTTGCCGGTCAGCGCCTTTGTGGACCGCGCTGACGGTACTTTCCCGCAGGGGACGACGAAATACGAGAAACGCGAAATCGCAGTACAGATACCGATCTGGAACCCTGAGGAATGCATCCAGTGCAATCAATGCTCCTTTGTTTGTCCGCATGCCGCCATCCGGCCGTTCCTGGCCACAGAAGACGAGGCAGCCAATGCCCCTGAAGGTGTGGAATTCCTGGACGGGATGCGCCCGTACAAAGACTATAAATACCGGATCCAAGTTTCCGCTGCCGATTGCACGGGCTGCGGTATCTGCGTCCTGACCTGTCCCGCCCGCAAAAAAGCGATCGAGATGAAAAACCGTGAAGACCATCTTGAAGAAAACAATAATTGGGATTATATGATCCGCCTGCCGCACAAGGAAAATCCGGTCGGCATCAATACGGTGAAAGGCAGCCAGTTTGAACAACCGTTGTTCGAGTTTTCCGGTGCCTGCGCCGGCTGTGGCGAAACGCCATACATCAAACTGGTCACCCAAGTGGTGGGCGATCGCATGCAGATCGCGAATGCGACTGGTTGTACGTCCATCTATGGGGGCTCTGCTCCTTCCACGCCGTACACAACCAATGATGCAGGCTGTGGACCGTCTTGGGCAAATTCCCTTTTGGAAGATAATGCGGAATTCGGCTTGGGGATGCACCATGCGACAAAACAGCTGCGCCTACGCACACTTGAATTGACAGGGAAACTTTTGAACTTACAGATAGCTGATTCGCTCAGATCAGCTGCAACGGCTTGGACTGAAGGGTTCAACGCCAAAAATGGCGCCCGCAAATTAGCTGAAGCTTACATCCAAGCTTTGGAAACTACGGACACAACGGATCCGGAAATACGCCAATTGGTCAATGAACTGACGGACTATAAGGACTATCTGATGAAGCGGTCCACCTGGATGATCGGCGGCGATGGTTGGGCCTATGATATCGGCTTCGGCGGAATCGACCATGTTCTCGCAAGCGGGGAAGATGTGAACATCCTCGTGCTGGATACCGAAGTCTATTCCAACACAGGCGGACAGGTTTCGAAATCGTCCAACCTGGGTGCCATCGCCGAGTTCGCTTCCGGTGGCAAATCCGTCCGCAAAAAAGACTTGGGCATGATGATGATGAATTACGGGTATGTCTATGTCGCACAGATTGCGATGGGCGCAAACCCTAGGCATACGCTGAAAGTCATTTCCGAGGCGGAGGCCTATGATGGGCCTTCCATCGTCATCGCGTATTCCCCATGCATCAGCCACGGCATCAAGTGCGGGTTGACCGTATCGCAAGAGCACGAAAAAGATGCAGTGGAAGTTGGCTATTGGCATCTTTACCGCTTCCACCCGGAAAACAAACTGAAAGGGAAAAACCCCTTCAAGTTGGATTCTAAGGAACCGCAGTTTGAATGTTTCCAGGATTTCCTGATGGAAGAGGTTCGCTACTCTTCCTTATACAACCAATATGATGCCGAGCATGTACAGGCTATCTTTGATGAGAGCCTCCTGGCTGCAAAAGACCGTTATCAGTCCTACGCACGCTTGGACTCTTTCACTGACTAGCATCAATCCGGACCAGTCGCTGCCCAATAGTAGCGACTGGCTTTTTTTGTTGCCCTCAGGCGGGCATCCTAATGTTTTGAGAAAAGGCCCGAGGAAGGCTATAATGAAGGAAAGAAAACGCTTTTCGGGAATGGGTTTACAAAAGAAAGCGAGGAACTGTCATGACCGCAGAAGTAGGGATATTGAACGCGAATGGAGTAGTGCTGGCAGCTGATTCCGCTCTGACGATGGGGAACAGCGAACAAATGAAAATATTCAATTCCGGAAATAAGATTTTTTCGTTGGGGCCGAGCCATTCGGTTGCCATGATGATGTTCGGGAATGTACAATTCATGGGGATTCCATGGGAAATCATCGTAACAGGCTTTCATCAGAAAATAGGTGCCCGGCCATTGGACTCGGTCTGGGATTACTGTACTGAATTTTTCAATTATCTTGAGAGTGTGGATGAGATCTACTCCTCGATCTATACCGAAGTGCTTATCATCGGGTATGCGGAGAATGTCTGCAATATTTTGGAGAATACGACGTATATACCTTCTCCTGGTACTTTTACTCTGGCGGATTACCAAAAAGCTGTCGAGGATAAAATTCCCGCTTTATTGAAAGAAAGCGAAAAAATGAAGAGCATCACCAAAAAGGCGCCGATCAAAGTTTTCGCCGATCGTTACGGGGAGAAACTGGATGAGGTTTTTAAGGAACTTTTCGATACGGTGTTCCTGGGCTTAAACCTCTATGACAAATTTAAGTCGGATCTTTATAAGCTTGTGCGGAATTATGTTTACAGCGACAGTTATTATCCCGACACCTACTCCGGCCTGGTGATCGCCGGTTTCGGCTTCGATGAGCTGTTCCCCAGCATCTATCAGTACGACATTTCCGGCGTCGTCGATAGAGTAATCAAAAAACGGCTGACTGTGCGCCAAATCGTGCTGAATGATTTCGCCGAAGACAGATGTTCATCGGCCATAGTTCCGTTTGCGCAACAGGATATGGTCCATACGGTCATAAACGGGATAGCGCCTGATCTGGAGGCCGATCTCGGAGAATTGCTCCGCGCTACACTCGAAAAACTCATTTCGGAACTGACCGAGAAAAAGTTGTTGAAGGAAAGCGATGTTCCGGAAATCAACAAACTGAAGGCGACGCTGATCGAATCGGGCCTGAATGCCTTCGACAATATGAAACAGGAACGGCATTTGACCCCCGTGTTGATGACGATCGATTCGATGCCGAAGGAAGAACTTGCTTTGATAGCTGAAACATTGGTCAACATCACCTCTTTCAAAGGGAAAATCTCCTTTGCGATGGAAACGGTCGGTGGACCAATCGATGTGCTTTTGATCACGAAGGGGGACGGTCCTATCTGGGTCAAGCGAAAGAACTACTTCAATCCCGACATCAATCGCCTGCGTTGATGAATCAGAGATTTCCCTCCGAAATTTCTATACTTGGTGTACAATGAATAAAATGAGTTTTATGAAGGGTGTTATTATGTATCTGAATATTCAAGAAACTGCCGATTATCTGGAAGTTCCGATCAGTGAAATCCATCGTTTGATCCGCGAACGGCAAGTCCGCATAATCGAGGTGGATGATGAAATATTACTGAATCGCGATCAGTTCAATTTTTTTATTGAACAAAGGGAAAAGTACAAACACGAATTGGAGGCCTATTTAAACACGCCTTTGCCGGAAGATCCTGACATCAAGGACGAAGATTGAAAAAAGCAGCGGGCTCTCAGATGATGAGAGTCCACTGCTTTTTTATTTAAAATATAAGCGATTCGGTAGGCTTACAAGTTTTGTTTGCGTCTGTATTCAGACCGTGAGAGCCCGCTTGCATCCAGATTTTCTACAGGAACTGGCTGTTCCTCTGTAAAGTTAGGTTTCGTTTTTTTGGTCGACTTTACAGCAGAGCGCTTCTTGGTTTTGAGCTTACCCGATTTGAACAGGTCCAACGCCAGGAAAACTGCGGCTGCAATAAAGAGACCGAACGAGAGAGCGCCTATCCAGCCGGATACGCCCAAGAGATCATCCAAAGTTGTCCGGAGATGGATGTATCTCAATAGTACGCCCAAGCCTGCGCAAAGGATCGCCCTTTTGGTGTTGCCGCTGGCCAGTTTCAAGCGCTTGTTGCCCTCCATAAGCATACTGAAGACAGCAATCGCATAACTGATGAGTGCGGCATACAGGAGCATATTGTGCACTCCCGTGATGTTCGCCAAAAAATCGCCGGCCATCGTTTGCGTATCGAGGAAAAGGAAAAATGTACCAAAGAAGACGCCGAGTATACCATTTCTGAAATGAGTGCCATGCTTTTTCAGCAATTTATTCAAGTTGGCCGAAAAGGAGAGGAATGCCAGTGCGTAGCAAGCGATGGCTACGTAGAGCGTCAAGTCGGAAATGCCTGTTCTGGCAACTATGAGCTGATCGCTGGCTGTTTGGGTGTGCAGATAGAGGAACCCGGTCCCCAATATCAAGCCGGATACGCCGCTACGGATTCGGGCACTTGCTTCGCGTTTTTGCTTACTTTTTCCAAACAGAACTTGTAGAGTGGACAGGCCTAAAAATGCGAACGAAAGGTAAAAACCAAGGTCCGTAAGGCCGACTATGCTGCCGATAGCAGTAGCCTGCTGCAGGTATCCAAAGAGTATACCGAGAAGCACTGACGTAAATGGAAATCTGGACTCCTTGCCGTTGCGTTGTCTCATAATATGAATGAATGTCAGGATAAGTAGAAAAACGATGATGATCGGGTAGGTCATGCCTAATCCCCCTTGTATGTCTATTTGCTCTGAAAAAATTGCGGAATAACGCTTTTTTTTGCGATTCAGGAGCAGTCAAAAGATATCATAACACAGATTTATGATGCATTTGTTTCGGAATGACGATTATTTTATTAAGAAAGTATGACCTGTTCCAACATATGACAAAAAATGAGGACCGAAGCAAGCAAAAGTGAGGGTACTCGGTCAGGAGGCACCAAAAAAGCATACCGCTGCTAAATGAGCGTTACGCTGCGTAATGTAAAAGAGGAATCAGAAATTTGGCGGCGAATCTTCCGTTTCGTCAGGCAGCACATCATCCCAGCTTGTATCGAACGCATATTCTGACCCATAGTCTTCATATTCCGTGTCAAAAATATCCGAGTCCCCCAATTGAGATAATGCGAAGTTGATCAAACGAATCAAATCTTGTGAGTCCGTCAGCTTCAACTTATCCCGATTCTGCAGAATCGTGGGGCGGTCCTCCATTTCGTCAGGACTAGCATTTTTCGCGGCTACGCAAATCGGATAGCGGCAATCTTCTTGAGGAACAACCATCTCCGTGAGTTGGATATCCACTTCTATCACGGCATCTGTGAAATAGATGTAGGTCGCAGCATCATCGATATCAGTGAAAAATTTCTGCGGCGTCTGCTCCTCATTTTCCGCGCTGTCGTTTTCATCGTAATAATCGTAGTCATTTTCTTCGATTTCATTCACATCTTCACGTTCTTCATCGGAATATCCCCTGAAGTCGCTGTCGTCCGTGTAATCTTCTAGAGTATCCAAAGGTGTCTCTTCGATGATGATGGGAAGGAGGTCGGTACCTCCGGAGCGCGTGACTTCAAAACGGTGTTCGAAAAACCCGCTCCAACTGAATGCTGCTTGGATGATGCTGTTGAAATCATAGAAAGTCTCATCGCTGTTCACTTGGATATCCCGCCATATAGGCACGCCGATATCGCGGACCGCAATCCTGAATTCATAAATCATCTTGACCACCCCTGTTCTCTGCTTTATTCAAGTATAGCGCTTTAAGAGGGTTGAGAGCAAAGAATAACGCACAGATATTGAATCGAAAGTCCGTGGATAAGCGATCAGTATGTCTTCTCCAACTGTGTATGGTACACTGATAGTGTTGCTTGATTCAGCCTTTCATTACTCAAAAAGGCTGCGTATCGTTAATTCTACTTCCACATAAAGGAGATGTTTTATTGGAGAATTTTTCCATTGCAGTGAATGCAGTAATGCCTTTATTGTTGTTCATGTTGATCGGGCAGGGATTATTGCGGGCAAAACTATTGGATGGCACTACCTATCAAAAATTGAATAATGCTATTTTTCGATTCTTTTTGCCGATCAATCTTCTTATGAATGTTTACGAAGCCGATGTCAGAAGCACCTTCAGAGTGGACGTGCTTCTGTTCGCTGTCGGCCTCACGTTGAGCATCTTCTGCCTCTTTGCAGTGCTCATTCCGCGCATCGAAAAGGACAATACTAAACGCGGAGTGATGCTGCAAGGGACATTCCGCTCCAATTTTGTCCTGTTCGGTTTGCCGATTGCCACTTCGCTGTTGTCGGAAAGCCAATTGGGGATGACATCGATACTGATTGCAGTCATCGTTCCCTTGAATAATGTTTTGTCGGTCGTGGCACTTTCCATCTATTCGGACCATAAAATCCAACCAGCGCAGATTATTCTGGACATCCTTAAGAACCCGATGTTCATCGGGACGATAATCGGGATACTGATCAGCCTTTCCGGTTTGGAATTCCCTCTGTTCCTCGACGATACGCTGAGCGGCATCAAAGGCCTGGTCACACCACTTGCATTGATTGTCATGGGCGGAACGTTCCGCTTTGACGCCTTGAATAATGCGCGGATCCAACTGGCAGTGACGGTATTCTTCAAGTTGGTTCTGATCCCGATAATCGGCCTGACGCTGGCTGTCCTTTACGGATTGACGGGAGAAAATCTGGTGCCGATGATGACGATGCTGGGCGGTCCGACAGCCGTATCCAGTTACACGATGGCGCAACAGATGGGCGGAGACCCGGATTTGGCGAGCCAGATCGTCGTTTTTACTACTATCTTTTCGATGTTCAGTTTGGTTGTGTTCATAACGGTCCTGAAATCATTGTTATTGATTTGAATCCTATCTAAGGAAACAAGAGTCTGCTCAGAAGCAGATTCTTGTTTCCTTTTTTGTCCACTCGCGTTCGCCTATGCCCCGGTGAAAGCTTATAATGGATGTAGAAGAGGTAATAACCAGCCTTTACGATAGGGGAGGATACAAATGATCATCATCGGGATTACCGGAGGTTCGGGAGCCGGCAAAACAACCGTAGCAAAAACAATCGCGAAAAGACTGGGTAAGGACAATGTAGTCTATATATCGCAGGATTGGTACTACAAGGATCAGACACATCTGAGTGTGGAAGAGCGCGTAAACCTGAATCTCGATCATCCAAATGCGTTCGATAACGAACTTTTGATCTCAGATTTGGTTAAACTCCGTTCCGGACAAGACATCGAGGCGCCGATCTACGATTTCGGTGCGCAAGCGCGTTCGAAAAAGACGACATCGATCGAATCAAAACCGGTCGTCATACTGGAAGGGATCCTGATTTTGGCCATACCCAAGTTGGTGCCAATGATCGACATCAAAATATTTGTGGATGCGGAACCTGACATCCGTCTGATCAGAAGAATCGAGAGGGATATCCGAGAACGGAACAGCACATATGAGAGTACGATCGCCCGTTATCTGACGACCGTCAAACCGATGCATGATGCCTTCATTGAGCCGTCTAAAATCCAGGCCGACATCATCGTCCCGCGTGGAGGTCAGAACGACATCGCCACCGACATGCTGGGGGACTTAGTTGAGCACTACAGCCATCATGTTGTCTGAAGAGCAGCATGGGACCGAAAGATCAATCAAAAAAATCATGAAAAAAGCATTAGAAATAGACAAGAAAACGGAAATAGTATATAGTGTTCCTATGCAGTAATACTACTGTCAAAAAAGCAGAACACGCATTGAAACGAGAGGATTTATTCAGTGGATAACACAGAATTGTTGACGCGATTTAATTTGACCAGACACGAAGCAACCATCTACCTGACTTTGCTTGCGGACGGGGATTTGAACGGCTATGAAGTATCAAAAATAACCGGCATTTCACGCTCGAACGCCTATGCATCATTAGCTTCATTGGTTGAAAAAGGAGCGGCTTTCATCATTGAGGGGGAGACAACCCGATACACGCCAGTGCCAGTGGAGGAATTCTGCGGGAATAAGATCCGATCCCTGCAGGAATCCAAGCAGGAATTGATCAAGAATATCCCGCAAAGAAGAGAAGATGCGGAGGGGTACATAACCATCACAGGCGAACACCGCATACTGGATAAAATGCGCAATATGATTTCAGAATCCAAGTCCCGTGTCTACTTGTCCGTTTCCGGAAATATCCTGCCGGACCTTTTGACGGAAATGCAGGTTGCGCATCAGCGCGGCATAAAAATGGTCGTCATAACTGATACGCCGTTCCCTCAGGAAGGCATGACTGTCCATGTTTTAGAGAAGCCGAAGAAGCAAGTACGGATCATCGTGGACTCCACGACCGTTTTGACGGGTGATATCGATGAGGGCGAGTTTTCCACGTGCCTGTATTCCGGGAAGAAAAATGTAGTTGATTTATTGAAAGAATCGTTGCAGAACGAAATCAAAGTAGTCGAAATGATGAGAGGATTTGAAGCGAAATGACAAAAAAAGTATTTGTTGAAAAAGAGCAGTTGGAAGGAATCGTACAACAGTATCCGACGCCCTTCCATTTATATGATGAAAAAGGTATCCGTGAGAATGCGCGCAAATTGAATGCAGCTTTCTCCTGGAACAAAGGCTTTAAAGAATACTTCGCTGTGAAGGCAACACCGACACCGGCCATTCTGCAGATTCTGAAAGAAGAAGGTTGTGGCGTCGATTGTTCGACTTATACAGAGTTGATGATGGCTGATACACTCGGATTCAAAGGCGATGAAATCATGTTCTCTTCGAACGTGACGCCTAAAGAAGACTTTCAATTCGCCCACAAACTGAATGCGACCATCAATTTGGATGACATTACCCACATCGATTTCCTGGAAGAAGCAGCCGGATTGCCGGAAACGGTCAGCTGCCGATTCAATCCAGGCGGCGAGTTCACGATCAATAATGAAATCATGGACAAACCCGAAGACGCAAAATACGGCTTCACACGTCCGCAATTGACGGAAGGTTTCAAAAAGTTGATGGCAAAAGGCGTGAAACACTTTGGCCTGCATTCGTTCCTAGCCAGCAATAACGTAGCGGATGAGTACTATCCGATCCTTGCAGGCATCCTGTTCCAGACTGCCGTTGAACTGAAGGAAGAAACAGGCGCGGATATCACTTTCATCAACCTTTCAGGCGGAATCGGCATCCCTTACCTGCCGGAACAAAAAGCTGCGGATGTAGCGAAAATCGGCGAAGGTGTCCGCAAGGCGTTCGAAGAGATCTTGGTACCAGCCGGCCTTGGCGATGTTGCGATCTATACGGAGCTGGGCAGATTCATGCTTGGGCCATACGGTTGTTTGGTGGCGACGGCCATCCACGAAAAGCACATCTACAAAGATTACATCGGTCTGGATGCTAGCGCAGTCAATTTGTTGCGTCCGGCGATGTACGGGGCTTATCACCACATCACCGTGATGGGCAAAGAAGATCAGCCAGCGGATCACATGTATGATGTGACCGGCGGATTGTGCGAAAACAACGACAAATTCGCCATCAACCGCATGTTGCCTAAAATCGACATCGGCGACTTGGTCGTGATCCATGACACAGGAGCGCACGGCTTCTCGATGGGTTACAATTACAACGGAAAATTGCGTTCGGCTGAAATCCTGTTGAAGGAAGACGGCGGCACGGAAATGATCCGTCGCGCGGAAACACCAGCGGATTACTTTGCAACGTTCGATTTTACGGGTCTTTTCAAAGACGTGAAATAAACGGAATCAAAAAAGAGAGGCCAGCGAGCACATAAACTGCTCGCTGGCCCCTCTTTTTTTGCCTCGCATTAATAAATTGATTTGGCTGCATGATATAATGTACTCTGGATGAATGAACGAGGAGTGAGGGACATGTTTTTAAAAGAAACAATCAAGGAAAGCGTTTCGACGCTTCCGTTGAAAGCTGGAGACTATTGCGTCATCACCGGAACGGCATTGGTGATGCATGGCATAAAAGAGGAAACTAAAGATATCGACATCAGCTGCACAAAGGAAGCGTTCCAAGCTTTAGCAGCTCAGGGATACCCGATCAAACAAGGCGAATTTGCCCGCAAAGTGATCTACAGCGAAGACGTAGAAATTTTTGAGGATTGGCACAGCGGGGACAGCGCGATGATCGAGGGGGTTCCGGTCGCTAGCCTGGAATCAGTCATTGTTATGAAGAAGCAGCTGGGCCGGGAAAAAGATCTGTCAGACATCGCCAAAATTGAAGCGCATCTGGCCCAACGATAAAACCAGCAAAAAAAGCTGAAGAATGCCATTATAGAGGCGTTTCTTCAGCTTTTTGGATTGTCTGATTTAAACCAATAGTAATTGCAGCCAAGAGGGGGCGAAATACGCTCCGCCCATGGCAAGGAGAAAGAGGCCTTTCCAGATGATAGTAGGGATATATGTTTTAGTCGCCAAAGCTGTTCCGTCCCAATGGCTGTCATTTTTCAAAAGCAAAACAATGAAAAATTGATGGGCCAAGCCAAGCATATACCAGACGACGAAACTGATTGTGATGATGTCAACTGACTGATAAATCCTAATCAGAATGCTGGAGTCGTTCCGGTAGATCAAAATAGAAATACCAATCACAATCAGGATGATCAGATTCTGCCAAAAACTCTTTTCCCGAGCCAACAAATTCGTTAGTAGATAGATGCCCAAAAAAAGCGGAATAATCCAAAGCAACAGTCCCTGTAAATAGAGATAGGACATGACCACAAAGAACAATGCCTGCGAAACATAGCCGCCCAAAAGGCTAAAGAACATCCCCAACCTGCTGCGGTTTCCGATTTCGGCCAATCCGAGGATGCCGCTATTTTTGACGATTGCGGGCAAGACATTGAATTTTATCGACTGGATGCTTCCGCCCCATAAGCGCGCCGTCAGAGCATGGCCGCACTCATGGATGATGACGTTGGGGAGGTCCAGATAAATGCCGAACGTATACGCAAACCTGCCACGGCTAGAATAGGTGAAATAAGCTACCGCAACAAAGAGAACAATCAATACGGGAAGGTCCATCAAACGAGTATCCTCCTTTCGATAAATGCATCAGTACTCATTCAAGAGGATTACATGCAAATTTTATTTTTATGAAGATGATAGGGAATTATCATGATTAAATCCAAACGAATCACTAAATAGCAAGAAGCCTTCCTTTCGACGTATACAGAAAGGGAGGCTTCTTCGTTATCCAGTTGTTGAAGCTTGGGTTATTCGGTTTCGGTTGTAGTGCTGTCATTCCCGCCGAAAAGATTCGTGAAGAATTGGACGATGGATTCCCAAATGCTCATGCTGTCTTCCTTCAGTTGTTCTTGATCGACATTGCTCCAGGCTGTTTTTGCCTTCTCGAACAATTTTCCGCCAGTGGCTTGCAGTTCTTTACCGAAAGCTGCGATCTGTTCTTTTTGCTCGGCCGTCAGATTGATGTCACCAAAATTTATCATCAAGTTTTGGATATTTGTGATGTTGTCCGCTGACAGGATGCTGTCAAGGTTATAGTTTTTCAGCACATCCTCGACTATCTTACGGATTTCATCTGCACTGAGGGTCCCGTTGTTGGCATCCTTAGCTTCTTGGATATCTTGTTTCATTTCTACAATCGCTGCGTTCATCAATTCATCCGAATACCCGCTGTTGTCTTTATTTTCTTCGGTAACTGCAGAAGTGACAGCCAATTCTTCCTGGGCTACCCCTACGGCTTCAGAGTCCAATGTATTCCCTGAATCAGCAAAAGCTTTGTAGACACCGGCCAATGCGCCGGACCCGTCAACGGTTACGGCGGACGCTACCTTGATGTCCACATCCACTGCGCCCGCAGTGATGGCTGCATTCTTGTATTGCGCCTCTGTAATGGCGGTGATTGTTTCGGGAGTCAGGATTTCCACCGAAACAGCACCATCGCTGTCGGCAGGCGTGATGTACGTGCTCGAATAGACTTGGCTATAAGGATAATCATCCTGCAGCAAGCCGTTCAGTTCATTGACGGCCACAATCAACTCATTCGTCCCATCGGCCACTCCCAGTGTTTCTCTGGTTTCCTCCAGTTGGGCGGCATTCAGACTTTCGCCGTAAGTGAAGATCGGTTCGATTGCGACTTTATCGGCGAACGCTGCCGGAGCGGTAATTCCCAATAAGGCCAATGAAGCCAGACCTGTTGTCATCATTTTTTTCAGTTTCATGGTTTAACCTTCTTTCTTTCATAGCTTGCTAAAATTGTATCAAAGATAGACTACGAAATGTATTATGATTTTATTAAATAAGTATGAAGCTTCCGCGGCGGAAAGTCAAAGTATTCCCTAATAGGGGCCATTTGTACCGTTTCACGCACCGTTGTCCTTAGTCATGCGCGAAATCGTCTCAAAAGTCGTTTCTGCAGCCGTTCAAATTATGAATTTGGACACCAAATGAAGGAACACAAGTATAATTGTGTTCCTCATAAAACGTTGATTTATCAATGCCAAAATGGTATGCTTTTTTTAGCGAAATCAACCGAAAAACCCCGGATATCGGAGGGCATAAAATAAAGGAAACAAGAGGATATTTCAGTGAATACCACCCATGCAATCAAAGACATCAGCCAAATTCAAACATTGATGGACGTTTATCCGCCATATTCGAAAAATCGCCTGCTGCTGGAGTACGCTATCCGGACAGGTCTGCGCATCAGCGACATCCTGAACGTGAAGGTAGGGCAAGTGCTGGGGAAAGAGTCGTATCAGATCGTCGAGATGAAAACGGGCAAGAAGAAGGAGCTGGCCATCCATGACCGCTTGAAGCAATCCATTTCGGATTATGTTAAAAGGGAAGGGCTGGATGCGACAGATTATTTGTTCTATTCCAACGCCGACAAGAACAGCCATATCAAGCGTACGCAAGCACACCGCATCATCGCGCATGCCGGGGATATGATCGGCATCACCTTGAGCGCCCATTCGCTGCGGAAGAGCTTCGGCTATCATTCCTATAAGCAGGGCGTCGATATTTCCCTGCTCCAAACAATCTTTCAGCATTCTTCGCAAGCGGTCACGCTCCGCTATATAGACATCACCCAGGAGAACATCAACAACGTATACAAACGGGTCGATTTCGGATTTTAACACCCATAAAAAAAATAACGTGTTTTGAGAGAGTTTCGTGATGGTGGGTACGTTATCCCATTTGAAATCGCCTCAAAATGCGTTTCCGCAAAAACAGCAAAAAGTGCACCTTGCCATCTAAAGTCGGCAGGGTGCACTTTTTTAATTTGATGGTGATTTATAATCCCATATCTTTTTTCATTTTCTCAAGCTCATCTTCGACAGATGCCGAGCCTTGACTGGCGTATTTTTCTTCCAGTGCCTTCGCTTCGTCGATCGGTGTCATGTTCAACTCGGACATCGCATTCGCTTCATCCAACATTTTGTCGGCTTTTTCTTCCATGCGTTCGAAAGAGCTCATGGCACCTTTCGTGCTTGCGATGGAATCCGTCGCTTTGTTGAGTGTTTCCTGGGTTTTGGCGACCGCCATCTTGGATTTGATCATTTCGCGGCGGGATTTGAGCGTTTCGATGTCGGTTGCCAGTTTATCGTGCATCTGACGCATCTTGACGGCATTTTCATGAGCCGAGGCGTATGAAGTCGCCAAGCCTGCACCTACATTTTCCAATTCCTGTTTTTTGGTCAGGAAGATGCGGGCGTCGTTCTCGTTGCCGGCTTCCAGAGCTTTTTTGGCATAATCGGTGTATTTGATGACTTCCGCCTGATTTTCATCGACCAAACGCTTGGTCCGGGTCTCTTCCGCCATAACACCAGCTGTGCTTCTTTTGACTTCAGCCAAATCTTCCATCATGTCACGCAGGTATTGGTCGATCATTTTGGCTGGATTTTCCATTTTGTCGATCAAAGCATTGATGTTTGCACTGATGATATCCGAGAATCTTTCCAGTATTGCCATTTCCGTTTCCTCCTTATGGGTTCGTGTCTTCCTGGGTTTCGTCTTCTGCCTGCGGGGTAGGGCTGGTATCGACTTTCTGCGGGACATCGGCATCATATTTTTTCCTCAGTTCTTCCGCCTCAGTATTGCCGAAAGTATCCAACGGCGTCTTCAGAATATCTTCCGTTTGCTGCGCTTCCAGGTTCTTTTGTTTTTTTGCATGCCGCCACCAGAAGAACAGAAGGGCGAGCAGAATGATGACTCCGAAAACGATCAGAACAGCGATCCACGGGGAACGCGTCACTTCCATGATGCGGTCTGCGGAATCCCGGAATGCATCGCTGAAAAACTCTTCGTCCGTTCTGTTGTCATCATAATAGTAGGAATCGATGTAATCAAGCAGAACATCACCGGCTTCGGTATCGATGACAGTGGCCGCCTGGGTACCGACTACATAATAATCCATGTACATGCTGGACTGATATTCGAAAAATACCAACAGCAGATGGGCCTCGTCCGCAAATAGTTCATCATATTTTTCGTTCGCGAAGCTTTCCAAATCCTCCATCGAGGGATTCGTCGAACCGTTGATGTCATCCGTCAAGTACAGATAGGGTTGCACGCCGGTTTTTTCGTAGAAATGCTTCATCCCCGAGGTCAATTCAGAACGGTTTCCGATCCAACCGATTGTGTCTGTGTAATAATCCGTTTCCGTGACCGAACCATCCGGAAGGGGCTCCCGTTCCACTGTAGAAAGGGTGATTTCGTTATTCCCGCCCGAACCGGAAAGAGAAGGTCCCGTATTGAAGGAGAAAACCAAACCGAAAACAATAGCCAGAATGATCACAACCAGTGCGATCGTACCGCAGCCTAAACCGCAGCCCGGAGCACCTCTAGGGCTACCACCAGAATAATTAGGACCGCCGGAAGATGGGCCTCTGATAATGGGGCCACTCCGGAAAATCGGACCGCTTGAACCGGAAGAACGGGGGATATTAAACCCGCCGCCCCCAAAAGATCCGCTACTTCCTTTGCTTCTACCACCACGACCACTTTTGCTGCTGCCGAAGGATCCTCCGCCGAAGGAACTGCCGCGACCGCCGCTACTACGGCCACCGCCACCACGGCTGCCACCGAAAGAACCACCACCTCCCCGTGATCCGCCACCGCCACCTCTTGCCATATATACACCTCCTTGAGTACTTGTTTTCCTCATCAAAGTCAATCTATCACAGTGCGTAAGCGCTGTCAATTTAAAGCCATTGGATAAATAAGACAACATTTATAGCTTTCAGAAAAATGCATGTCAGATTTTCTTACAAGTAATGTAACACTATCATCGACAAAATCTGGAAGAAACGGTAAGATATGCTTACCTGGATTAAACAAATTTATTTAATGGAACGGAAATCTGCACGATAATCATAGTATTGCAGCAAAATGCGGAAGGGGTGGGCCAAGTGAAGTTGACCGAAGGAGCAGAAATGGACGATTTTTTATTTTTGATGAAGAATGGGAGTTGTGAAAATTTCCAATCTCAGCTGAAACGAGATTTCACTGCGGTGATTTTCCTGAGACATCTGGGCTGCGGCATGAGCCAACTCGATATGCTGAAATACCGGGATGCCTATCATTTCCTCAAAGACCAAGGGATCGAGATCATGATGGTGATACAAGGGGCAGAAGCCGCTGTTTCCGAGAGAACGGCTAAAATGAACATTCCGTTCACCGTCATAGCGGACCCTGAGCAATCCTTGTATGAGCACTTTGATATCCCTTCATCGGACTCGATGCGCAATCTTGTTTACGGCGTTTCCGAAGAAAAACTGCTGGAATTCGAATACTATGGGATTGAATGTCAACGTTTTGAGGGCAATGAACTGCAACTGCAAGCGACAATCGTCGTGGACAGAAAAGGGCAGGTTGTTTTGAGCCATTACTCCGAAAACATCAGCGATGTGCCATCTCCATCAGAATTGTACCAAATGCTGCAGGCTGTGCCTGTAGGAAGCTGAAAATAGAAAAAAGTAGCGGATACGGCCATTTTCCTAGAGAAGGAAAGGGCGCATCCGCTTTTTTGTTGCCTATTCTACAAATGGTATCATTCGTCCAATCAGCTCCCAAGGTGGTAATATATAAGTGTAAACGACGCTGGAAGCCTGTCTGGAGCGAGGAGTGAATGGTACTATGAAAAACGTAACAGTCAACAGATTGAAATTGGAGCAGTTTTTGCTGGTTCTGAAAGAAAGGGTGGCCCCAGAATACAAGAGTCAAACGGAACAAGATATCCTCACCTTCATGGAAGAAATCGTGACAGAGCAAAGAAAAAACGTGAATTATGATGATTTGATCAGGAAGGTTCAGTCCTGTTCAGGTTGCAATCGTGCCTATCTCGAAGCTGGGCTCGACATCCGTATGAACAAATTTTCCCATGGCTCTTTAGCCGAACTGGTCCTCAACAGCGTGGATACGGATGATTATCTCACATTGCTGGAAATCGAAAATCCTACTGCTTCAGATTTAGAATTTCTTGAGGAAGTCAAAGAGAAGCTTTTTGCGTATTTCGACTGACAACTATACTATAAAGTGTGCTTAGGCTTATCTGTGATTCGAGCAGGATTTAATCCCGTTCATGCAGCTCAGATAAGCCTATTTATATGAAAAATGTCGTCAGTCGCGTCAAATGACCCAAATACCAATGCAAACCTTCCTGTACCTTAAGATTCCTTAGATTTCTTCAATCGCGGTTCAATAACCTTAATCAGCGGCCTGATTATATTCATATAAATGCTTGTAATGGCTGACCGTCCAGCTAATTATTTTGTTAAACTGCCAGCATTTATGATTTGATTAACCCTAAAGCAACGAATCCAACGGATGAATATAAAAAATGATGCTTTTGATGCCAATAATTATCAATAGATATCCTGAAGCGATTCTGGACCTGTAAATACGTGAAAAACGGGGGATTATGGCCGCATCAAATCCTATATGCAAAAATTCTATATTCTAGTTTACATAATATATATTATACTAAGTTAAATATAAAAATGATCATATACTGAGATAACCATAATCGTCCGGACCATACCGCATAATAATAGCAAAATTGCGAAATAATCAATGTTATCGCAATTTTGCTACATATTATTGTTTATTCGTCATTTTAACTTATCCCGCGTCAACATCATCATGCATCGAATCGATCGCTGCATACAAGATTTCTTCAGCAATCAAATCTTTTGACCGCACCGAAATTTGGATTGGTTCTTTATCCGCTTGAAAAATGGTCACTTCATTTGTTTCTTTGTTGAAACCTGCATATTCTTTCGAAACGTCATTTGCTACGATCATGTCCGCATTTTTGCGTTTCAGCTTATCCAGCGCATAATGTTCGACATCATTCGTTTCAGCCGCAAAACCGATCAAAAATTGGCCTGTTTTTCTTTTTCCTAGTTCAGCCAGAATATCTGTCGTTTTCTCCAAAACCAAAGTTAAATCCTCGTTTGTTTTCTTGATTTTGACGTTTGCTTGTGTTTTCGGCCTGTAATCAGATACAGCCGCTGCCATGATGACCATATCTAGATTGTGAAATTTATCTAAAACTTCTGATTCCATTTCTTCGGATGATTGTACGTAAATTGATTCGACTCCAAAAGGTATCGGCAACAGATTCGTTGCGGTTACCAATGTCACCTCAGCACCTAAATCACGGGCGGCTTTAGCCAAACTGTAGCCCATTTTTCCGGAAGAATCATTGCTGATGAATCTTACCGGATCGATGCGCTCTTTTGTTCCTCCTGCTGTGATGAGCACTTTTTTACCTTTCAAAGGCAGTTCTTTGGCGTTATTCAGAACGACCAGCTGTGCGGCCTCCACAATTTTTTCCGGTTCAGGCATGCGCCCTTTGCCTTCATAACCTTCAGCCAAAAAGCCTGTGTCAGGTTCCATGATTTCATAGCCGTAACTTTTCAGAGCTTCCATATTCCGGGCTGTAGCCGGATTCTCCAGCATATGTTGGTTCATGGCAGGCACAATCAGGCGTGGAGCCGTCGTAGCCAATAGCGCTGTCGACACAAAATCATCGGCAATGCCGTTCGCCATCTTGGCGACGATGTTTGCTGTTGCTGGCGCTATGACTGCAAGCTCCGTCCAATCTGCCAAATGGATATGACTGACGAACTGTGCATCTTTTTCATCGAATGTGTCTGTATAGACATCGTGCTTGCTCAATACTTGGAATGTCAACGGCGTTACGAATTCCTGGGCCGAAGCGGTCATCGCGACTTTAACTTCAGCGCCCGCTTTAATGAATTTTCTGACGAGATCGGCTGCTTTATAGACTGCGATGCCGCCTGTTACATAGATGGTTACTTTCTTGTTTGTTAACAAATTATTCGCCCCGCTTACATTCGACTATTTTCCTTGCTTGTTGCCCTCTTGGCTATCGATGAAGGCTCTCGCCCGGCTGATGAATTCCTTCAATACTTTAATCCGGGCATATTCTTTTTGGGTTCCTTCGACAATGATCCACGGAGCATCTTTCGTGTCCGTTCTGACGATCATTTCGTTCATTGCTTTTTCGTATTGCTCGAATTTTTCATGGTTCCGCCAATCTTCGTCGGTCAGCTTGTGATTCTTCTCCGGGTCGTTTTCCCGGTCCTTGAAGCGCCGTTTTTGCTCTTCTTTGTCGATCACGATCAGGAACTTAATGATCAACAAGCCGTCATGGACCAAGTTGTGTTCCATTTCATTGATTTCATCATAGGCAGCGGCCCAGCGGTGTTCTGGCGTGAAACCTTCCACCCGTTCAACCAATACGCGGCCGTACCAGCTTCTGTCATAAATGGTCATCTTTCCTTTTACCGGGAAAGTCTGATAGAAACGCCAAAGATAGTTATACCGGCTCTCGTTTTCCGTAGGTGCAGCAGTTGTGGCGACATCATAGCTGCGGGGGTCGATCAGTCTCGTTAATCGGCTGATTGCACCACCCTTGCCGGCTGCATCCGTCCCTTCGAACACAAGGATACACGGAATCTTTTTCAGCCACATTTCGTAGACCAATTGCCCCGCTTCTTCCTGCAGTTTTGGCAGCTGCGCCTCATACTCTTCTTCCGTTATGGCGGCTTTCAGATCGACTTTGGCCAGTGGCTTTTCCTTCAGGCCGGAACGTATCGGCGCGGGTGGTTTCTTTTCGGTCTGCTCAAGATGACTTTTCAAAGTGCTGATTGCGATGCTGATCGCTTCTCGGGAAGCGTCTTTCAGATCCTCTGAAGAAATTACGTGCCACGGAGACGATTCGAAATTTGTGTTTTCCAGTATTTTATCGAAATGTTTCAAATATTTAGGGTACTTTTTGAGTTGTTTTTCATCGTCTTTCGTGATGAGGAATTCTCTGTAAGGATCTTCTTTCAGTTTCGAAATCCGTTTTTCCATCGTGTTTTCGGATTGGTGCAGAAACAGTTTCAGGACAATCGTGTTATCAGCAACCAGCATCCGCTCCAAGAAACTAATATAGCCAAGGTGATGTTCCAGTCGTTCATCCTTCACTTTCAGATCGTTCATGAGTTCAGAATAGAAACTCCGGTCAAAAAAAGCGATCCTCCCTTTTCCGGGTAAATCCCGTGCGAAACGCCACAAAAAAGGACGCTGCTCTGCGTAATCGTCCAAGGCATCATCAAAGGCGCTTACTTCGAAATAACGCGGATCCAATTCTCTCGTCAGATCCTTCAATATATGCCCTTTTCCTGAGGATTCCCAGCCATCGACGACAATCAGCATGGATGAATCGCTACTGACCAATTTTCTTTGCAAAGCGGCCAATTCACTGCCGAGTTCAGACCTTTTTGTGCCGGATAATGTCTTGTCTTTTTTATCAAAATCAAAGTCCTTTAACATATGCTACGCCACCTTTTCTGCTTTTAACTATTTTATCACAAAACAGACTGATGCAAAGTGATACGGATTAGTTGATAATTGCAGCAGACGATTTAAAAGGCGCTATTCTGTGAAAGGGACAACTTCGATGGTGACATGATTGTAGTCACCGATGATTTTTGAAACTGGACAGCGTTTATGGGCGGATTGCGCAAGTTTCTCGACGTCTGCTAACTCCATGCTTTCGACTGAAACAAAGGCCTTCAGATCGAAATAAAAGCCTTTTCCGTCTTCTTCCCTGCAGAAATCGACATGCACTTGCACCTGGCTGCGTGCTTGGGCTCCTCTAGCTTTCAACAGAGCTTCGATGGTTGCGTTTAAACAGGTCGACCATGAGAGGCCGAATAATTGCTCCGGATTAAATCCAGGCAAATCTTTCAGTGGGTCCGACGTTCGTAAAGAAGACCCATCGGATACTCTGGCTATTCCGTTCAAACCCTCACTATTTATGACCTCTGTGTGATATAACGATTTTTCCATAAAATTTACTCCCCTTTCTTTCTAATTGTTGTTTTGTTTCCTCTATTTTAACACGACTCACCACAATTAGCAGAAAAAACAGCGCCGGATGCCCCTGAAAGGACAATCTGGCGCTGTTCGGATAACGGCGGCTACGCGGTGATCAATTGTTCAAGCAAATCAGGTCTGAAGCCGAAAAATGGCTCAACGCCATCAAAGACGACTACAGGCAAAGATTGGAAACCCAACTCTTTGACTTCAGCCAGGGCCACTTCGGATTCCTGGATATCTTTGATTTCATAACGGATGCTGTTGTCATCCAAAAATTTCTTTGTGAAATTGCACTGCATGCAATTTGGTTTCGTGTATACTGTGACATTCTTGTTCGACATGATGGTTCCCTCCATTGATTATCCGATAAAAACTTTTTTCGAATAAAGCTTATGGATACATCATACAGTATTATCGATTAAAAAACAAACCATATCTAGTGGTTTATGACTAAATAAATCAGTCCAGATCGATGGAGAGTTCCTGCGCAGCGGCCGAAGATCTGATTTTTTCATAGACGAAATTCATGCTTGGCGGGAAGAAAAGCATGCTGATGATGGTCCCTTCGCGTACGGTAATGGCGGTGTCGGTTGAGAATGCGATCAGCAAAGCAGCTGCGATCAACAACACATCGACTATTTGGCGCACTTTCCCGAAGTTGAAGCCGAAACGGTTACTGAAGGCCATACAAGCGCCCTCCAAAGGCATACTGATGTAATTTAAAGCCATCATCGATCCGACCCCGATTGCGGCTATGATGCCCCCTAAAATGACCATGGCGATCTTCACCCAGTACTGGTCGATCGTCAAACCGGAAAAAACTGTATAAAGCATCAGGTTCATCACTTGGCCGAGAATCAATGTGACAGGAATCTGAAACAATTGTCTGAGCGAAAAATCTTTTTTCATCAAAAGCCATTGGATGCCTACACATGTGATATTCAAAATGATTGCCAGCGTCCCGATTTTGATGCCGGAAAGTTGGTTGATGCTCATGTTAAGGGCTTCATAGGCACCAACGCCGACGTTAGCTTTCACTGTGATGCTCGCACCGATAGCGGTTATGATGACCGCCACGATGACCAATAACATGTTCTTTAAATGTTTCGTCATTTTTTCACCTATCCATTCGTTATTCTGCTAAGTCATTATAAAGAAATAAGCAACGAATTGCAATTCGTTGCCTACTCCGGATCTTCTATTTATTTTGAGTAGACGACTTTTCCGTCCACTAATGTATACAGCGTTTCGCCTTTTACTTTCCAGCCGGTGAATGGCGTATTTGTCGCTTTCGAAAGGAAGTCTTCGCTGCGGATTTCGTATTCGTTGGCCAAGTCGAAGATGGCGATGTCCGCTTGGGAACCGATATCCAGTGTTCCTGACCCCATACCGAACAATGCTGCTGGCTTGACGGTCATCCAATCAACCAGTTGTTTCAAGGTGAAGACGCCGCCCAAGACGAAGTTGGAATACATTAATTGGAAAGCAGTCTCGATGCCGACGATGCCGAATGGAGCGCCGACCATACCGCCTTGTTTTTCTTCTTCGCCGTGCGGTGCATGATCGGTTGCGATGCAGTCGATTGTGCCGTCCAACAAACCTTCGATCAAGGCTGCGCGGTCTTCAGCGCCGCGCAATGGCGGGTTCATTTTGTAGATGGCAGTATCCGTTGGGATGGAACCATCGATCAGAATCAAGTGATGTGGTGCGACTTCGGCAGTGACATGGATCCCAGCGCGCTTGGCATCACGGATGACGCGTACGCTCTCTTTTGTGGAAACGTGGCAGACATGGTAATGACAGCCTGTCGCTTCCGCCAAAAGCACGTCGCGGGCGATTTGGGTGGATTCCGTAACGCTCAAAATGCCCGGCAGATCCAATTCGTCGGAACGGGTGCCTTTGTGCATCACGCCTCCGAACAACAGCGAATCGTCTTCTGTATGCGCAACAAGAGCGACGTTATTCTTTGCGGCTTCCTTCATTGCCAAATACATCGTTCCAGCTGTTTGGACACCTACACCATCGTTAGTGAAAGCGAAAGCGCCGGCTTCCAATAATTGCTTCTGATCGGTGAGGACATCACTGCGCAAGTTCTCGGTGATGGGCGCGTACTGTTTGACTTTGATGATGGCTGTGTCTTTGATCAGTTGTTGGATTGCAGCGAATTTATCTGCTGTGTCCGGAACTGGATTCAGGTTCGGCATTGCGCAGACTGTCGTGAAACCTCCGCGAGCGGCTGCCTGTGTTCCTGTTTCGATTGTCTCTTTATAGGTGAATCCTGGTTCACGCAAGTGCACGTGCACGTCGATCAATCCAGGAGTTACCAGACCGCCCTTGGCATCGATGACTGTCGCATCCTCAGCCGTTCCTTGCAGATCCTGGCCGATTGCGGCAATTTTATCGTCTTTCACATATATCTCTACAGGAATAAGTTCCTCTTTTTGACCCAACATTTTCGCATTTTTTATCCAAACTGACATGTTATCCCTCCACTGGTGAATTGTTATTGTTATACATTCGTTGTTCTTCCGTTTACGATGGCTTCCAAGATGGCCATTCTGGCAAAGACGCCATTTTTCATTTGCGTCACGATCCGTGAGCGGCGGCATTCCACTAGGCTGTCCGCCAATTCCACGTCGCGGTTGACAGGAGCGGGATGCATGATGATGGCTGTTTCCTTCATGCGTGCTTCCCGAGCGACTGTCAGTCCGAATTGGTCTAGATACTCTGCTTTTGTATAGCGCATTGCTTTTCCGCCATGGCGTTCCGTCTGGACGCGGAGCAGCATCATGACATCGACTTCTCCGATGATGTCATCAATGTCCATGTGCGTGCCGTATTGGTCGAAAGTAGAATCGTACCACTCTTCCGGACCCGTGAAATAGACGGTCGCTCCAAGGCGTTGTAGCATCTGCATGTTTGTTTTGGCGACGCGCGAGTGCGACAAGTCGCCGCAAATGGCCACCTTCACACCACTGAAAGTATGGAACTCTTCATAGATCGTCAACAGGTCAAGCAAACACTGGCTCGGATGCTGGCCGGCGCCGTCACCGCCGTTCACGATGGATGCAGTAACGCCCGGGCTTTCGATCAATTCCTTGTAATAAGCTTCTGCGCTGTGGCGGATAACGACCACATCCACGCCGATCGCCGATAAGGTCAGGACTGTGTCATAAAGTGTTTCGCCTTTGCTGACGCTGCTGGTCGAAGTGTCAAAACTGATGACTTTCATCCCCAACTTGTGTTCCGCCATTTCGAAACTTTTGTGTGTGCGAGTGCTGTTCTCGAAAAATAAGTTCGAAGCGTAGATTCCCTCAGTCAAAGTCCTGTCAGGTTGGACACCACTTTTGAATTCGGATGCACGTAGGATCAGTGACATGATTTCCAGATTCGTGAGTTCCTCGACACTTACAAAGTTTTTTAATGCGGTCTGATTTGTAGTCTGCATCATTTTAAAGCCCTCCAATTAGTTTTTTTGTGAATGGAGGCAAAAAGAACCCGAAGAATTTGTAAGCTCTTCAGGTTCTAGGCCAGCCGCTCCCGGATTTAGATACAGAGCGGCCATCTAGTGACCTTGCGGGCCTCACAGGACCCCCTTAAAGTCTCACATTCGCTATTAAATTGTGCGATAGGATAAATCTCCAGAAAAAAAGCCCATGGTCAAAGAGACAATGGGCATAAAGTCATGATGAAGGCGCAGTACGCCTGATATGCTCCTTAGTAGTCTCTCTGGACTCTCGTTAAAGGAAATTCATTCTGTTGCTAAAATAATAACGCGCACAGTTGCTTTTGTCAATGCTGGCCAGGCGGATGCTGTGTTTTTTCTCGATCAAACTGGACACAGTCCCCTCAGCCGATGCGCATCGGCTTGGAACGGTCATCATGTCCGATGAAGGCCGTTTCCAATAACGGGAACCCGTACCGCGAAGCGTAGTTGCGGCACACAGACATAAAAGCGGCCCTTTTTCCGTCTAACTCGATTTGCGTGAAATGCCCGATGAGCATGCCGTTGATCTTTTCGAACGCGCCCAATTGTTCCAGTTGAGCCAAGCCGCTGCACATCGCTTCGTATCTGCCGCCTGCCGATTCGAGGACCAACACTTTGTTTTCCAATTCCGGCCAATAAGGGGTCCCTGCCAGCTTCAGGAAGCAGCGCAGATTCCCGCCTGCAAAAACTGCCGAAGATTGCTCAGAGGGATTATTTCCGCCTGTTTCGAACGTTTCAGTCCAGTCTGCATCATTTCGGCTGGATAAATCACGGAGGGCTTGTGTCTGGAATGCTTCCTCCCGGCTCACGAGCACTTTGGGATTATAGAGGATATTCTGGATGCCGGTTTTGGCTTGGATCGCATTCACGATCACGGAATTATCGCTGTATCCGAAATAAGGCTTGGGATTTCTTTTGATGATCCCGAAATCGAGATAAGGCAATATTTCATTGGCCAAATCCCCGCCGGATAAGTCAAATATCGCCTTTACGCTCGCGTTGGAGTAAAGGGACAACAAAGCCCCTGCACGGGATGCAGGGGCCTCAGTTTGCTGTGTCTCTTTATCCAGGAAAAGGACATCACTCATTACGGTCTCAAGGCCAAAATCATCCTTGAGTTTCCGGCTGAGCGACGAAACGATTTCCAACGAGCGATCATTATTCGTTAATCCGTTCGAACAGCTGATGAAGCCGATCGCATCTCCCGGATGCCACATAAAGATCACTACCTTTCTGTCAGACCAAGATATCTTGGATGGATAATTCCTGAAGTTCAGCAAATACTTTTTCGGGCGTCAATGTTTTCTTCGTTTCAGCGTCGTAATCGTTCATGATTTGACCGTGATGCAGCACCAGCATGCGGTTTCCGTATTGGATCGCGTCCTGCAGATTGTGGGTGATCATGATGCTGGTGAGGTTGTTGTCGATTACCTGTTGATTCGTCAATTCCAGAACCAATTTGGCCGTTTTCGGATCCAAGGCTGCCGTATGTTCATCCAGCAGCAGGATATCCGGTCGTTTCATCGTTGCCATCAGCAGAGCGATAGCTTGCCTCTGACCGCCCGACAACAGCCCGATATCCGAGCCCATCCGATTTTCCAGGCCTAAGCCCAATTTTTTCAGTTCCTCTTTGAAGAACGCTTTTTCTTCATGCGAAGTTCCGAAACGCAGCGTCCGTTTTTGGCCTCGGCGGTATGCCAAGGATAAATTCTCCTGCACCGTCATCCGTGGGGCCGTCCCCATTTTTGGATCTTGGAAGACCCGGCTGATGTAAGGCGCTCGTTTGTCTTCTTTGAAGAAGGTAACATTTTGTCCGTTTACGATGATATCGCCTGTATCAGGCAGGAAGTTTCCGGAAATGGCATTCAACAAGGTTGATTTGCCGGCTCCGTTGCCTCCGACCAAAGTGATGAAATCGCCTTGTCTGACCGTTAGATTGACGTCCTGCAGTGCGTTGACCTGATTGGGCGAACCAGGGTAGAACGTTTTGGAGACATGTGACATCGTCAACATCGCTTCCTGATTAGTCATTTCGCTTCACCTTCTTTCGCAATGAATACATGTAGTAGGTTTCCTTGATTTTCGGCAACGCCAAGAAGAAGGTCAACAATACAGCTGAAATCAACTTGAAGTCATTCGGGTTCATTCCCGCCTCCAATACCATCACCATGATCAGTCGGTACAGGACCGAACCCAGCATCAGGCAAACCAAACGCATTTTGAAAGAGACATTCGTGAACAATACTTCGCCGATGATGATCGAAGCAAGACCAATGACAATCGTTCCGATACCCATACTGATGTCGGCGTAGCCATTGTCCTGGGCGATGATGGACCCCGCCAAAGCAACGATCCCGTTCGAAATCATCAATCCGACGATTTTCATCGTGTTTGTGGAAATACCCAGCGAGCGGGCCATCGCTTCATTGTCACCCGTTGCGATGACAGCTTGACCGAATTCCGTTTTGAAGAAGATGACATAGAGCCCAATGATCATGACGACTACCAACAAGCCTAAGGTAATGGTGTCGAAATGTCTGGGAAGATTCATATTTTCGAAAACCGTGAAGATTGTATTCTTGCCCAACAGACTGATGTTTGCTCTTCCCATCACGCGCAGGTTGATGGAATAGAGGCCGGTCATCGTCAGAATACCTGCCAAAAGGCTGGGAATCTGCAGTTTTGTGATCAAAAAGCCAGTGATCAGTCCGGCTGAACTGCCGGCAATGATGGCAAATATAATCGCGATATACGGATTCGCTCCTAAAGTGATGGCTTGAACAGCCACAGCCGCACCGAGAGGGAACGCCCCCTCGGTTGTCATATCGGCTAAATCTAAAATACGGAAACTTACAAATAAACCAAGTGCCAGAATACTCCAGAGCAACCCTTGGGAGACGGCGGAAATAATCATGTTCATTAAATCTACTCTCCTTCTCCTACAAAGATGGCATTCTGTGCGATATCATCAGGAATCGTGATGCCCAATTGGTCCGCTTTTGCTCGATTGATGACCAGTTGGATCCCGGTCGCGTACTGTACCGGGTAAGTAGCGGGATCGGCCCCAGCCAGGATATCAGCCGCAACAGCACCCGTTTGAGTTCCCAATGCATATTGATTCAAACCGATTGTCGCTAATCCGCCTTCTTCAACCATTGTGTCCACAGCCGGGAATACAGGGATATTATACGCGTCCGCAACAGGGATCAATGTAGCCAGTCCGCTTGCGATAGTATTATCTGTCGGTACGTAGATGGCATCCACTTCGGAAGCAAGGCTTTCAGCGACTTGCGCGATATCGTTCGTTGAAGTGACTGTTTTCGTGACGGTCTTCAAGCCTAATGAAGCAGCAATTTCTTCAGCCTCATTAGCGGAACTGATTGAATTGTCCTCTGCTGATGAGTAAAGGATACCGACCGTTTTGACGTCAGGAAGCAATTGTTGAATCAAAATAAACTGATCGCGGGCCGGAGTCTTGTCGCTGACGCCGGTGATGTTGCCGCCCGGTTTTTCCATTGACTGCACAAGGCTGGCAGCCACCGGATCCGTAATGGCTCCCAAAATGATCGGAATATCGCTGGATGCGTTCGCCAACGCTTGTGCTGCAGGGGTAGCGATGCCGATCATGATATCCGCATCATTCGAAACGAACCGCTCCGCTATCGACTGCATATTGGACTGATCGCCTTGCGCATTCTGGAAATCGATCGTTGCTGTTTCGCCATCCACATAGCCGGCTTCTTCTAATTGGTCGATAATACCTTCCCCAATCTGATCGAGTGCCGGATGGGTAGTCAATTGCATAATACCGATGTAAGGCAAATCCGAGTTGATGCTGTCGGTGGAGCTTGCTGCAGAACCGTCCGAAGAGGTGTCCGCATTATTGCCCTCCGTATTGCCGCATGCCATTAATACTGTCGCTGCCATTAAGGTCAAGATGCTTGCGCGTACTCTGAATAATTTTTTCATTTCTGATTCCTCCAATTTTTCTGCTTCTTATTCTGTAAAAAGGTGATAAAAAAGCCGCCATCTGAACGAAGTATGGCGGCTGAATACAGAAAACGCCACACAGACCGATATTGTCTATGTGGCGGCTTAAATATCTTTAGTAATCCACATAGATACTGTTCAGATGTTTCATCTGAGGCTGTATCTACGGACAATCAATACGTCACAAAGAACAACCTACTCCACGTGGCTTTGCCAATCAAAAAAATTCATTTTGGAAACGCGTGTATATGCTGACATGATTGATTGCTCCTTTTATTTAGTGATAATTCAATAGTACCCAATGCAAAAAACAAAGTCAAGAGTTGGATTAGAAAAAGATGAGGTATTCTCATAAAACCTTCCATAAGCTTCGGATCAAAAAATAAACAAGCAAGGGAGCAGGAGGATCCTGTACCGTGCTTGTTCATCTATCCTTTGATATCTAATCTGTATTTTGTAGAACAAAGTAATGCCGAATTTCGAAATAATTCTTACCACTTTGATAAGTGGCAGTAATCGGCGTGCAGAAAAGAAGATGGCTATCCATTGGATAATGGCAGTATAATTTTGCGCATGCGGTTTATGATAAACTGAGCAAATCACCCTGCATTGGTTTGTATTGATTCATCCATTACGTACTCCATCCCCCCAAGGTTAGTGCCCATCACTATTACGATGAGCTTTTTTTCTAAGCGACATACCCCCAAGTCTCGATGCCGCGATGGATTCAGTTCGGAAAACACATTCCTTCTTTCCTGCAACACGGCACGACAATCGACTGGATAGGTTTTACTCAAGATTACGAAGGAACAATTAGCGCTCCATAATGGGAGGGGGATAACCCACCACCTTGAAGCCGGGTTCAGACGAATCAGACGGAAAGCGCTACCAATGGAATTCATGTTTCGATTACTTTTACAGTATAATGCACCCCACAGATAAAAGCAACTTTATTTCAGTAAAAGTTTATAAATTTATTTTTTACCGAAAGACCTACTGATTATCTACCTTGAAAATAGTTAGCTGACCCCTGTTCCGATAACAAAAAACAATCTAACTAGATCTCTGAAAACTCCATCAAAAACATCTTAAAATACCTATTTATAAGCTTTTGATTGTATTATCTTTACATTTTGTTCATGAGCAACGGTTTGTTTTCGTACGATTTACCGGACACAATCCGCAATCGTGTTTATTAAAATACGAAAAATCCATCAAAATAAATTAACTATCACCATCTTGTTTGTTTGGGTGGAAAACTAACGGTATTTTGTTTCATACCCATATCTCCCCTGATTCCGACAGAACGGAAGTCGAATGGTCGCCCTGCTCTTCTGGACGTAGTCTACCCAGTTTTTTCGGATTGGGTATTGTGTTATAATGTTAAAGCATATTCAGACATGCCCATAGGAGGTGCATCCATGTCTTTTGATGGTATTTTTACGCGTGCGATGGTGAGTGAACTGAACCGAGAGTTGGAAAACGGAAGAATCGGAAAAGTTCATCAACCCTTTCAGCACGAAATCATTTTAACAGTGCGTGCCAACAGAAAAAATAAACGCGTGCTGCTTTCTGCGCATCCTTCATACGCGCGGCTGCAAATCATTGAAGATTCATTATCCAATCCAGAGTCGGCTCCAAACTTCTGTATGGTGCTCCGAAAAAAACTGGAAGGTGCAATCATTGAGGGCATTCGCCAATTGGGCAATGACCGAATCGTCATCTTCTCTTTCCGGAACTTCGATGAACTGGGCGATCAACAGCAGTTGGAACTCATCGTCGAATTGATGGGGCGTCACAGCAACATCTTTTTGATCGACAAGGAGTCCAGAATCATCATCGATTGCCTGAAGCACGTGCCTTTCTACCAGAACAGCTTCAGGCCGCTGCATCCGGGAGTAGCTTACCAGCTGCCCCCTCATCAGGACCGTTCGGATTTGTTTGCGCTTGAACCAGAAGAAATCGAAAGCACCGTTGCCCAATTCGATCCTGAAACCCCTTTGCGGAAGGCTTTGCAACAGACATTCCAAGGACTTGGAAGCGATTCTGCGCAGGAAATAGCGCAGTATGCCACTGCAGAAAATCACTCAGTGACGGCCGCTATCCAGCTTTTCAAGGAAAGGCTGGAATCGGTGATGCCGACCTTGACGGACGAAAGCGAAAGGAAACAGCATTTTACGCCCTTCCCTTATGAAAGCCTGATCGGTGAAAAGCAGTCGTTCGCTACCCTCAGTCAGTTATTGGATGCTTACTATGCGGAAAAAGCAACACGCGACCGCATCCATCAAGTCGCTTCAGACCTGCTTCAGATCGTCAGTACCGAACGGAAGAAAAATCAATTGAAGTTGCAGAAACTCGATCAAACTTTGCTGGAAACCGAGAAAGCGGATGTTTTCCGGATAAAAGGCGAGATTTTGACTGCTTATCTGCATCAATTCAATAAAGGCCAACAAGAAGTTGTGCTGAATAATTTCTACGACGATGAGAAACCGATCGCGATTACTCTGAATCCTTCCCTTACGCCTTCACAGAATGCGCAGAAGTACTTTTCGAAGTACCAGAAACTGACTACCGCTGTGAACCACGTCAACGAACAGATCAGGCAGACGCATGCGGAAAACGAATACCTTGAAACAATCGAAACACAGATCCAATTATCCGATCCGCAGGACTTGGAAGAAATCAAGGATGAGTTGAGCGAATCGGGTTATCTGAAGCGCAAGCAATCACTGAAGAACAAAAAGAAAAAAGTCAGCAAACCTCATCGTTTCCGATCCACTGATGGCACCAGCATCCTGGTCGGCAAAAACAATCTACAAAACGATCAATTGACCCTGAAGACCGCCAAAAAGACGGATACTTGGCTGCATGCAAAAAATATACCTGGTTCGCATGTCATCATCGAGAGCAACAATCCGAGCGAGGAAACGATACTGGAAGCCGCCAACATTGCAGCTTACTATTCCAAATTCCAGAACTCAGCCAATGTTCCTGTAGATTATGTGGCCGTCAAACAGATCCGGAAACCGAACGGCGCGAAACCCGGGTTTGTCATCTATGAAGGCCAAAAAACGGTCTATGTGACCCCTGACAAAGAATTGATTAAATCCTTAAAAGCAGATTGATCTAATCGAGTTAAAAATGCACGCAAAAAATGCTCCCGGAATTATATCCGAGAGCATTTTTTGCGTGCGGTTTTCGTGGTTGTCGGATTAACGCATAGTATCCGACAGCCCGTACACAGACATTCCTGCTTTTGTCCGATAAACAAAACAAATGGGCATCCTCCTCTCAGGAAACCCATTCGCCTCTTATGAATAAATATATGACTTACCCTTTGTACCAGTTCTCGGGGTCTTTGCTCCAGTCTTTCAGCAAGTCCATTTCAGCTTCGGTGATGTACGAAGTTTCGTGCGCGACTTCCAAAAGTGTGCTGTAGTTGGACAATGTGTCGATCGCAAGACCAGCATCGGCGAAATTTTTTGTGCCTTTAGCCAATTCATAAGTGAAGATCGCAACGCAACCCAATACATTTGCGCCTTCCGACTCAGCTGCTTTGGAAGCTTCGATGACACTGCCCCCTGTGGAGATCAAGTCTTCGACTACGACCATTTTTTGGCCTTCAGTGATTTTGCCTTCGATTTTTCGGCCTGTTCCGTGGTCTTTCGCTTTGCTGCGGATATAAACCATCGGCAAGTCCAAAATGTCAGCGATCCAAGCTGCGTGCGGGATTCCTGCAGTCGCAGTTCCGGCAATCACTTCTACATCCGGATATTTTTCTTTGATCAGATCAGCCAGACCTTGGGCAATCTGTTTGCGCACCGCCGGGAAGCTCATCGTGACGCGATTGTCGCAGTAAATTGGGCTTCTGAGCCCTGATGCCCATGTATAGGGGTTCTGTGGGCTTAAGCTCACTGCTTTGATATCCAATAATGATTTTGCTACTTCTTTTGCTATCGTCATTTTACTCTGCTCCATTCCATTGGTTCTTGATTTCGTGATAGGCTGTAACCGGATCAGCTGCCTGGGTGATCGGACGACCGACTACGATAAAGGTTGAACCGATTTCTCTTGCACGGCCTGGTGTTGCGACGCGCTTCTGGTCTCCAACCGCACTGCCGGCCGGGCGGATACCCGGTGTCAAGCAGATAAAGTCTTCATTCGTGTGGTCCTTGATCATGCGCGCTTCCCATGCGGAACAGACGACGCCATCAAGTCCGGATTTGCAGGCGAGGTCCGCGTAATGCAGCACGCTCTCCTGCAAGCTGACTTTGATCAACTGTTCATTCTGCATCGCTTCTTCGGATGTGGAAGTCAATTGAGTGACTGCAATCAATTTCGGAACATCGCTTCCTGCCGGCGTACCAGCAACGAGGCCTTCTTTAGCAGCTTTCATCATTTCCGAACCGCCCGCTGCATGGACATTGACCATGTCTATATCCAAAGCGGCCAAGCCTTTCATGGCGCGGTGAACCGTGTTCGGGATGTCATGCAATTTCAGATCCAGGAAAATTTCGTGGCCCAAATCTTTTATCCACTTCACAATTTCTGCTCCATGTTGGTAATACAATTCCATACCCACTTTTACGTAAAGTGATTCGTCTTCGAATAACCGAAGGAAGTCCTTGATTTCTTCGCTTGTTGAAAAGTCCAATGCTATTATCGGTTTATCGTTCATTTAGTATGCCTTCTCTCACTTCATTGATTAATTCTTTCAGGCTGCTTATACCAAGTTCATCCATGCGTTGCGGAAGCTGTTCGATCAGTTTCGGGCAGACGAATGGATCTGTAAAATTGGCCATGCCGACGCCGACTGCGCTTGCTCCGGCCATGAACATTTCCAGAACATCATCAACTGTATAGACGCCACCCATCCCGATGATCGGAATATCGACTGCGCGTGCCACTTGATAAATCATGCGGATGGCTACCGGTTTGATTGCAGGACCAGACAGGCCTCCCGTCTTGTTTGCGATGACTGGTTTGCGTGTATGCAGATCGATGCGCATCCCTACCAGTGTGTTGATCATCGTAATACCGTCTGCTCCAGCTGCTTCAACCGCTTTTGCAATCTCAACGATATCCGTCACGTTCGGCGATAGTTTCACATAAACAGGAACCGTTGCACCTTGTTTGGCCGCGCGCGTGACAGCAGCTGCCATCTCCGGATCGGTTCCGAACTGCAATCCACCTTTGTGCACGTTTGGGCAAGAGATGTTCAACTCGATTGCTTTGACGTTCGGAGATTTAGAGACGGCCTTACAGACTTGGTAATAATCATCGACTGTATTTCCGGCAACGTTCGAGATCAACGGCACATCGAATTTTTCAAGCGCCGTATGCTTCTGTGCGACAACGACTTCAACGCCGGGATTCTGCAATCCTATGGCATTCAACATACCGGATGGCGTTTCCGCCAATCGCGGTGTGGCATTGCCTTTACGAGGTTCAAGCGTCGTTGCTTTCGTCATGATGGCGCCCAATAAACTCAAATCGTAAAACTTGCCGTAATCCTCTCCGAAACCGAAACATCCGCTCGCTGGGATGATCGGGTTTTTTAATTCCAACCCAGGTAAACTGACTGCTAATCGATTCATAATACTATCTCCTCTGCTCTGAAGACCGGTCCTTCGACACAGACTCTGTAATTATCGTAAGCGGATGTGCTGTTTTTCTTGTCGCAGACGCAGCCGTAGCATGCCCCAATACCGCAAGCCATCCGTTCTTCCAAAGAAAGGTAAGTGAGGCTTGGGTCGAATGTCTTCGAGACCGCCACCAACAAGCCTTTCGGACCGCAAGCGAAGACTGCGTCCGGCACAAAGCCATCCAGTTCATCGAAATATTGCGTGACGAAGCCATGTTTGCCGTAGCTTCCGTCATCAGTTGCGATGTTCACTTTGCCGAATGCGGCAAATTCCTCTTCATAGAAAACTTCGTCTTTGTTTTTAAAACCGAAGCAGCTGACGATGTTGACACCTTTCGCGTGCAACTGTTTCGCCAATTCATAAAGCGGAGGAACACCGATGCCGCCACCAATCAATAAAGCATTTTGACCTGCTGCGAGCATATCGATCGGATAACCGTTACCCAACGGCCCCAAGATGTCCAATTCATCGCCTGCTGTAAGCTTGCTGATGATGGTGGTGCCTTTCCCTTCGGTACGATAGATGATGACACACTCTTCTTTATCGGCATCGATTGCAGCGATGCTGATGGGGCGTCTCAAAAGCAGTTCATCCCCAGGGACCCGGATATGCAAGAACTGATCCGGTGCGCCCATCTCATTCACCAATGCACCTTTCAAGCGCAATTCGAAGATATCTTTCGCGATTTCTGTCTGACTGACGACTGTCATCATAGCTTGACTCATAATTATTTTCCTCCTTAATTTTGACAAAATAAGGTGATCTAAAAAAATGCAATGGAGCAAGCTTCAAAGCAAATTCTTCTGAGTCTCTCAGGACACAGTTAAAGAATCACCAATCTATTTGTTTACGCCTTGATTAATGTTACTTTTTCAATGCCATCCACTTCATCCAGACGGACGGAAATCTGTTCCGCTTGGGATGTGGGAATGTTTTTGCCGACGTAATCCGCCTTGATCGGCAGTTCCCGGTGGCCTCTGTCGATCAGGACCGCAACTGTGATCCGTTTCGCTCTCCCGAGATCCATCACTGCATCCATGCCAGCCCGGATCGTTCGGGCAGTGAACAGTACATCATCCACCAGTACGACATGCTTGCCGGCAACCGAAAACGGAATGTTCGTTTCATGCAACACCGGGTTCTCATTCGTTTCGCGGTGCACATCATCGCGGTAAAGCGTGATGTCCAACTCGCCCACAGGCACCTCAATGCCTTCAAAATCTTTGATTCGTTCCGCAATCCGCTGGGCCAGGTAGATGCCGCGCGTTTTGATGCCCACCAAAATCAGGTTCTTGGTACCATCGTTTTTTTCCAATATTTCATGCGTGATGCGGGTCAGCGCGCGTTTCATCGTCTGAGCATCCATGATTTCGATTTCTTCTGCCATCTCCACTACTCCTTCGTCATCAATAATAAAAAAAATACCCTTATGCATGTGGGCATAAGGGTACAGTCACGTGACGCTATACAAAATGTGATGCACCTTGTAGCCTCTCTGGACTATTTTAAAGGTTCCTTGAATATTACTGTAATGATAACGAATAGAGCCGTTTCTGTCAATCAGTTTTTGCGCAGTTCAGTTAATTTTTCGCTATAGAAGTCGGGCAATGGCGCTTCGAAGTGCATTTTTTCGCCCGTCTTCGGATGGATGAAGCCTAAAGTTGCTGCATGCAAATATTGGCCGTGACCACCGAGCGTTTCAGCCGGTCCGTACATAGGATCTCCGGCTAACGGATGGCCAATGTATTTCATGTGGACGCGGATCTGATGCGTCCGGCCGGTTTCAAGCCGCAACTTCAGTAAGGTGAAATCACGGAAACGCTCAATGACATCAAAATGCGTCACTGCTTTTTTACCACCGTCAGCTACGGTGCGCTTCTTGCGGTCGACCATCATCCGGGCAATCGGCGCATCGATGGTGCCATCCTCATGCGGAATGACGCCATGGACCAAAGCAAGATAGGCCCTTTCCATCGTGTGGTTCTCAAGTTGCTCCGCCAATTTTTGGTGCGCTTCGTTCGTCTTAGCTACGACCAATAAGCCGGATGTATCCATATCGATGCGGTGCACAATGCCAGGACGGATGTTGGCCGTACCATCAGATAGCGAATTTACGTGGAACAACAAGCCGTTGACCAAGGTGCCTGAAAGATGCCCTTTGGATGGATGCACAACCATTCCTGACGGCTTATTGACCACCAATAACGCATCGTCTTCGTAGATGACATCCAATGCAATGTCTTCGGGTGTAACGTTGATTTGTTCTGGTTCCGGAATCGTCAATTCCAGAAGATCCCCATCCTGGACCTTATAATTCGATTTGACGGCTTTATCGTTCACCATCAAGTTGCCGTCTTTGATCCATGCCTGAATTTGCGAACGGCTCGTACCGGTCATGAAATCCGCCAAGATCTTATCGATTCTGCCGGTTTGACCATCAATATTAAAAACGATTTTTTCTGTCATTTGAATCCCACTTTACTTTAGCTTATTTTTTGTAATTACTTTTTCTTCCTCTTCCATGAAAAGGATATAGATCGTCATCAGGATGACGCCTATCGTCAAACAGACATCCGCCACATTAAAAATCGGAAAATCGATGAAGTCCAAACGGAACATATCGACAACATAACCCAACCGCATCCGGTCGATGAAATTTCCGATGGCACCGCTCAAAAGAAAAGCGTAACTGATGCCCACGATTTTTTTGTCGAACCCCTGTTTATGCGCATTATAAACCATCGCACCCACAACAACTACTGTGATGATGAAGAAAAAGAACATTCTTCCTTCAAAAATCCCCCAAGCAGCACCCTTGTTCTGGATATAGAACAGAGACAAGATTCCCGGTAGAACTTCCTTCATTTCGTGTAATGCAAAATTATTCACGATGGCAAGTTTGCTCCACTGGTCCAGGACCAACAGCAAGATGGCCAATATATAATAGATAATCATCCGATAGCCTCACTTATTCTGAAATTAACGTCACTACGTATCTTTTACCTCTATCTATTGTAAACTAATTTTTCGAATTGTATAGTCATTGAATCCAGCCTTTCCGTTTGTTTTTTAAGCCAGCATACTCGCTGCACCCACTTTTTTAATGAATTCTTAATATTATTTCGAAGATATTCCAAACTGCCTTGATAAAGGAACGCCATTTTCGGTATAATGAAGCTTGTATTGTTATATATCACGTGATAAAGGAGCTTGTTTATGTTGAGAGGAAAGAAGATTGCATTAGTTTTTGCCGGTGCACTGGTATTGTCAGCTTGCGCAGACCAAGTCAAGGAAGCGACAGAGACAGTCAACCAGCTTAAAACCGAGGAAACCGAAATTGTTTCCCAAATGAATGAGCTACAACAATTGGAGATTGCTTTACAGAAAACATTTGATGAATCGTTGACCAGCGATGAGGAATTAAAAACATTCAAAGATGGCTCGGCAGCCGTGTTCAGCAATCTTGAAGAGCGCCGTGCTATAGTCGATTCGATTGAAAGCGCTTTGGAAGATTTGACCGAGACCAAAACTGATTTTACTGCATTCGATGAAGAAACCCTGCCGCTGGATCAGATGCAGGCAATCGGTGAAACACTGGATTTGTTCAGCGAAAATTCATTGGCTTACCTAGCTGCCTATCGAGACAGCTTGGATAAGGAAGAAGAACTGTTGACCGGGTTCGGAGCGGATGATGCGACTTTTGATACGTTCTTTGCGGGTATCGAAGAAATCAATCTGAACGCCGAAACGAACCAAACCAACCTTGCACCCATCGCTGAGAATTTGACGACTCTGGATGCACAATTGGTTGAATTGGAAGCAGCCATTGCCGCAATCGGTACGGAAGGAAGTGCAGCCGCCGATTCTTCTGCCGGCGCTGAGGAATCCTCTGAGGCTTCCGCTGCAGAAAAGCCAGCAAAAAAAGTTGAACCCGTCAATTATGAATACCGCATCAACTCAGAAATTTCCACTGTCCAACCAATCGCTGAGGACGGCAACGCAAAGGTCGCTTTACTGACTTTCGATGATGCGCCGCAACAACCGAACAGCTATACCGTGGAAATTGCTGAAACCGTCAAATCGAAAGGGGCAAATGCCATTTTCTTCGTGATGGGACAATTCCTTACGAACGAACAAGCACGCGAAGACATCAAGACCGTCTACGACATGGGCTTCGAAATCGGAAACCATTCCTATTCGCATCCCGACTTCCAATCATTGACCTATGACGAGCAACTGGAAGAAATAAAATCAACGAATGACCTGATTGAAGAGATTACTGGCGAGCGTCCGCGCTTCTTGCGTGCCCCTTACGGCCAGTACAATGACGACACCATGGCAATCGCCGCAGCGGAAGGCATGACCATCATGAACTGGACCTACGGCTACGACTGGGTGGAGGAATTCATGGAAGGCACTGCTTTAGCCGACGTCATGGTGAATTCGAAGTACCTGGGAGATGGCGCGAACCTGCTGATGCATGATCGCCCATGGACAAACGACGCAATCGGTGCCATCATCGATGGCCTGCGCGCGAAAGATATTACGATTGTGGACCCGAACGTAATCGAATCGCCTGAACGGGAGGAAATGTAATGATGACATATTTTAAACAGACACTCGCTGCCGCAGGTTTATTGTTATTCCTGTCAGGCACGACAATTGCATCGGCCAGCGAAACCGAAAGCTCAGCCGAAACGACAGCAGCCACAAGCACGCTCACGATGCGCCAAGGTGCCCTTTTGAAGACCCCTACCGCCAAAGAATTGCCGAAAAAGTTCTTCTATGACAGTGGAGTGGAAATCGCCTACCCGGCTGATGGCGTCAAAGGGATCTATGTGACCGCCTACTCGGTCGGCTACGAGGAAAAATTCACTAAGCTGGTTGATTACGTCGATTCGAACGACTTGAACGCGATGGTAATCGACATCAAAGACGACATGGGCGTTGTGACAGCTGACTTCAATTCGGAAGATAGCCACATCCAGGAAAATACGGAAGAATACATTCCCGATATCAAGGAACTGATGGATTTGATGGAAGAAAAACAAATCTATCCGATTGCCCGCATCGTGACCTTCAAGGATACGTTACTGGCTAACGAGCAACCGGATATGTCCTTCACCGAAAGCGACGGGTCCGTCTGGGTCGCATCGAATGGCGAATCATTCATCAACCCATTCCTGAAGCAGACTTGGGATTATGCCGTCAATGTCGGTATCGAAGCAGCCAAAGTCGGATTCAAAGAAATCCAGTTCGACTATGTCCGCTTCCCGGAAGGCTTTGAAGTTTGGGGCGACACGCTGAACTATGACATGGGTGAATATGCAGACCTTGACATGACCGACGATGAAAAACGCGTGCAGGCCATCACTGATTTCACTGCTTATGCAAAAGAAAAACTGATGCCTTACGGCGTGGATGTGTCCGTGGATATCTTCGGTTATACTGCTTCTGTTATCGAAGCATCCGGCATCGGCCAAAACTTCCCGCAGATTTCCGAAAATGTCGATGTCATCTCCTCTATGATTTACCCGAGCCACTGGGGAACAAATTATTTCGGTATCTACAAGCCGGATCTATACCCGTATGAACTGGTCGCCGAATATATGAAAGTTGAAAACGAGTTGCTTGGTACGCTTGAAACGCCGCCAATCAGCCGACCTTGGCTGCAGGATTTCACCGCTTCCTACCTCGGTTCGGGATTCTACCAAACCTATGGAAAAGCACAAGTCGATGCGCAAGTGCAGGCGCTGTATGATGCCGGCGTAAATGAGTTCTTGTTGTGGAATGCGCTGAATAACTACACCTATTAAGAAAAGCATAACGAAAAGCTCGGCCGGAAAATTTCTCCGGCCGAGTTTTTTGTCGCCATTCAGTAATCTGGATTCTTACACAATTCGTGTCCCGTGTACTTCGGTTAACTCTAAAACTTTTTCGAGATCTGCGAGATTATCTTTCGTAATGCCGCCACCCGGCATGATCGTCATATCCGGAGTGATTTTCGCAAGTTCGGCGATGTGCGCTGCGTTATCAAAAATTGTATTTTCTTTAGGACCGCCATGCGTCAAAATCCGTTTGAAACCAATTTCTCCCAACCACAATAAGGCGTCTCGTTGCTTTTCTTCCGGTATTTCATCAAACGCCATGTGGAAAGCAAGCTCGATTCCATTATCGCTGGCCAGCTTGGCGATTTCTTCCAAAAAGGGTTTATCCAATGCGTTCGCTGCAGTTAACGCACCTACCGCTATACCATTGGCCTGCAAGACAATTATTTCTTCTAAGTCCCTCATCATGATGGCTTTTTCCATAGCAGAATAAACAAAATCTCCGCCTCTTGGTCGCAGAATCACGATAAGGGATACATTTTTGTCGGAACAATACGCCGTTGCAATTTTGATGACGCCAACGCTTGGTGTTGTTCCCCCCACTGCCAAATTATCGCACAATTCAATCCGTTTAGCCCCGCGCTCGATGAGTTCTGGGACGTTCGTAAAATTTTCTGCACATGCTTCTTTTAGCACGCTGTCACCCCCTGGATAATATACCATTCCGTAAAAACAAAGAAGGCACAAGGCGCTGTTCCATTCGCTTCGTGTCTTCTTTTAATATGCGCTCAGACCAAACCTTCTTTTTTCAGCACTTGCATGAGATCCAATTTATTGTCAGCGACGACCTTCCGGATATCCAAGTGGATACCCTTAAAATTCAGGTACTCGAAAGCCTGAACATCGCGTTTATCAACCGCTACTGCATTCGTGATCATCTTTTTTCCATCTGAATAACTCATACTGCCGATATTGACGGAATTAAGCTGAACGCCCCTTTGGACGATGCGTGCGACATCGAGTGGATTCGTAAACAAGAGCATCGCCCGAAATTGGTTATGCGCATCATCGAAGTAAATTTCGACAAACTTCTCCACTGGAATCACATTGACCTTTACACCAGGTGGGGCGACTTGCCGCAAGAGCGTCTTACGCAGATGATCCCTCGCCACCTCGTCGCTGATGACAATAATCCGCTCTGCCTTACTTAGTCTTGTCCACACGGTTGCCACCTGCCCATGAATCAAACGATCGTCGATTCGTACCAACCGAATATCCATTACCACATTAGAACCTCCTTAAATCGTTCATCCAGCAACCGTAAACCGTATGCAAATTGATTTCCTGCCACTATTTAGGATGCTTTCTTATTGAACATATGCTTGAAGGCATTCTTCAAAACATCGAAGAAGCCCAATGATTGAACCATATGATCCGGGCTTACATAGATGCGGATCGCACGCAACACGTCCTTGGGATTTTTTGCTGAAAAAGTGTACGTACCATCCTTCTTTGTTTGAAGCGCAAAACGTGGAATCCACTTCCCTTTGAACATCACGGATGCCAGTACATAATCAACCTCTTCCCAAGGAATTTGAATGTACTTTCGCGGATCACGATGATGATAAAATTCAAACGCTTGATCTCCAATCATAATTTTACCATAGTCGGTCAGCCCCATATATGAAGTACCATCCACTACCATGTCAACCTTTGCATTCAGGGATTCAACCATTGTATAAGCCCCTCTCTCTTTGTGTCTGATTTGAGTATAATATACACTCTTTACTTTTTACAAGAAAAACAAGGCTCAGGCTGGTTTGCCTGAGCCTCATAATCGTTATTTTTGATGCATCCGAAAATTACAGCAATCCGATCAAGCGTCCGCCGATACCGACAATGAACAAGCCAAGAATGATCACGATTGGAGATACTTTCTTCTTCAACAACCACATGCAAAGGAATGTCAACAGCAGCGCTGCCAATCCAGGGATCAATTGATCCAGGTTGTTTTGCAAGGTTGTGACTTTAGTGTCCGTCAACGACAAGCCTGAAGTATACTGCATCAGGGCTTCCTGGATGCCGGCAGTGCCACTTGGCAGGTTTTCCCAATCGATAAATGCGCCTTCTTGAAGCTTGACTGATGAAACGGTTGGAGCAAACGAGATCGATACCCAACGTTGCACCAAGGCCGCCAATACGAACATCCCCAGAATGGAAGCTCCTTTTGTCAAATCTTGCAGGATTCCGCCGGACAAATCCTCAGTGATTTTTGATCCAGCCTTATAACCGAATTCTTGGGTATACCACATGAATCCCCAACGGATAGCGTTCCAGGCAACAAAGAACAGGATAGGTCCTAGGATGTTTCCTGTTAAGGCCAAGGATGCGCCTAAAGCTCCCAAAATCGGACGGACTGTAAACCAGAACACAGGATCACCAACACCGGCAAGAGGTCCCATCATTCCGACCTTCACACCTTGAATCGTAACATCATCTACTGGAGCTCCGTTTGCACGTTCTTCTTCCAGAGCCAGCGTTACTCCTAATACCGGAGATGCCACATATGGATGTGTGTTGAAGAATTCCAAGTGGCGTTTCAACGCTAGGACGCGATCTTCTTTTGCTGGATAAAGTTTCTTGATTGCTGGAATCATTGCGAAAGCCCAGCCACCATTTTGCATCCGTTCGTAGTTCCATGATCCTTGAATGAAAGTGGAACGCCAAGCGACAGCTAGTCTATCTTTTTTAGTTAATACGAATTTTTTATCTACCGTATTTTGTGCCATGTTTGCAGTCTCCTTTCCTAATAGTCATTGAGTATCGAATCAAGTGGATCGCCAGTATTGCTGGAACCGCCATTACCGGAACCGCCCATTTTAGAAAGGTTCAAGTAGATCAATGCCATTGCGACACCTAGGGCTCCTAATGCGATCAATGTCAATTCAGATACAGCGGCAACGACGAAACCGATGATGAAGAACGGCCATACTTCTTTGGTGGCCATCATATTGATTACCATTGCATAACCAACCGCTACAACCATACCACCACCGATTGCCATTCCATCAGTCAGCCAGCCCGGCATTGCTTCCAATCCAGAACGGACTGCGTCTGCAGGGATGAACAAAAGCAATGCTGCAGGAATTGCAATCCGCAAACCTTGCATGGCAATTGCTCCAATTTGAAGCAACTCAATTTTACGATAGTCACCTTGTTCTGCAGCTGCGTCCATCATATGAACCACAGGAACTGCCAGTGTACGAACGAACATCGTCAAAACCAATCCAGCTACAGCCAGAGGGATCGCAATGGCAATAGCGGAAGATACGCCGTCTACCCCTTGACCACCCAAAACTAAAATAATTGCAGATGCGACAGAAGCGAGTGCTGCGTCAGGTGCTACAGCGGCTCCGATGTTTGCCCAACCTAATGCGATCATCTGTAATGATCCTCCAAGAATAATACCAGCTTCAAGATTTCCTGTGACCAGACCGATCAATGTACATGCAACGAGTGGTTGATGGAATTGGAACTCATCCAAAATACCTTCCATCCCGGCAAAGAACGCCACGATGATAACCAGAATAATAGAAACGACTGACATAATATACCTCCTCTTTTCTTGTTATGCCTTAGCTAATTCTTCTTTAGCTTTTTTCAGCAACGCATCCATTTTTTCCGATGAATCATTCGGAACTTTCCGGACATCAAATTTAACACCTTTTGCTTTCAATGCTTCAAATGCTTTCACATCTTCAGGCCCCATTGACAAGACCTTATTCACGACAACCTTGCCGACTGAGTGAGCCATTGATCCAACATTCAACTCCTCAATCTTCACGCCGCCTTCAATTACCCGAACGACATCTTGCACATTTTCAAAAAGCAAGAGGGCATGGGTGTTCCCAAAACGAGGATCTTTCGCAATCTCAATCATTTTTTTGATTGGAATCACATTGGCTTTGACTCCTGGCGGTGCTGCTTGCACGATCAGGTTTTTCCGCAATTCATCTCTTGAGACATCATCCGAAACCACGATGATCCGATTTGTTCCAGCTGATTTCGCCCACGTTGTTGCTACTTGTCCATGAAGCAATCGTGAATCCAATCGAACTAAAGCTAACTTGATTTTTCCATCACCAACGACTGTCCCTACAGGAAGGTTGCCTTTTGGTTGTTGCACTGCAGAAGCCGCTTCCACTTTCTTCGGCTCTAAACTTTCCGGCTTAGCTCTCACACCGTCCTTCGCTGCTGGAAGAATTTGTGCAGCAATTTTTTGTGCTGAGTCCATGCTCAATCGTGCAGCATACGCTTCGATGACCATCGGAAGGTTCATTCCGGCGATTATCGCCCATGTGTCTTTATGTGCTTCGAAAAGACTGTTGGCTTGGTTGAACGGCGTGCCGCCCCATAAATCGACTAAGAACAGTACTTCATCTTGGTTGTCAAAGGATGAAATAGCCTCTTGCATCTTTGCTTTGACATCGTCCGGTCCTTCACTAGGCGCCAGTGTCACTGCTTTGACATTTTCTTGTTCGCCGAAAATCATCGAAGCCGATTGCAGAATACCTTCAGCGAAATTCCCATGACTTGCTAGGATAATTCCTACCATTTGTATACCTCCCATTGAATATATTTTGCGACTGTTTGGATAAAAAGCTTGGCAGGCGATTTACCAGTCATTATACTATAAGCAAAAAGCGTGCCAACTTAGTGTATGGCTTAATCATACGGAATTAAGAAACAAAAAAATACACTAAAACAATTAGTGTTTTAGTGTATCCTTCACACTGAAAGCTAGTGTATGGTTTACTGTATCATTATTCTTGATAGGCCAACAGTTGCTCCAGATAGTATATCTCATCTTTTGGCATTTCGATTTGAAAGGTGCCGCTCAGAATATTTAAAGCCTGTTCCAACTGCTGGAACCGCTCTGTCTGTTCAGTCAATTTCAGTTCTTCTTGCGGTGCAATCAATGTATCCTGGCGCAAGGCCCGCTCAAACATTCCCGCCAGGTGCATCAGAATATTGATTAATTGAGAATAATTTTCTTTATTTTCCAATAAGGAACTGCTGAATTTCCACAAAGGCTCAATCAGCTTTTGTGGATTCAAGAAAGTAAAGCTTTCGCCCATGTATTCCAGACATATCTGCTTTGCCTTTTCCGATGTCAACTCATTTTCATCATAGGATTCGGACTCTTCCACCAAATAGTCCAATACTTTTTCGGCATCCCCACTGAAAAAATGTTCCATTGGAATGTAAACGGCATCGATTTTTGGTTTGACGATTCCTGTTGTCGCTAAGATTTCATATTTCTGTTGCAAGGTTACGAGCTGCTTATCCATATCGATCACCGAAATCGGCAGCACCTCGATGTCCACATCAAAATATTTCTCCAGATGTTTGTCGAGCATCTCTTTCATCTTTTGCGCGGTCCCTTCGCCCGAAGCGCAAATAGCAACGATTGCCTTTTTGAGCTTTAAGGAGTGACCGTTCTCTTCCCTTGTGGTCACGTGGCTGCCTGCATAACCGCGAAAAGATTGAAGCGATCGATAAATTTCATCAAGTGTCGTTTCTACAAGGTCCGTCTTCCGCACGGTCTCCAAAACGATAGGGGTCGTGACCATGTCGATGGTTTTGACCTCAATCCCTGTTTTCTCCGTGATTTTTTCCGAAAACGTCGTCAGCGAACCCATATCCACCAACAAAATCACGCCACTCCCTCGATCGATTTCTTGGACACAATGAATAATTTTTTCGAGGGCTACTTGGGGCTTCATCTCAAGCGGCATATCCACGGCACGGATATTGTCGACCCCCAGCAATGTCGTCACAACCTCAGCCATGCTCGTTGCTGTGCTCCTGCCATGGGCTGCAATCACAACGCCCACGCGGCCTGTAACATTGTCTTGCTTTAGCGAGACCAACAACAGCGTCAGGTAATAGGTCTCCACTTCAGGTATGTTGATGTTGTATTCTTTTTGTAGCTCTTGTTTCATCCATTTGGCGACCGAAAACTCTTTGGGGTAATCTTCCACCATATTTTTGATGCTTGCATGGAGCGTGCGGCTGCTTTCTCCCAATTGAATTCGTTTTAAAAACGAACTGATATGCAGACTCATCGCATAGACGAAATTCCGCTGGAAGTGATAATCCAGATGTTTTTGGGCATACTCAAACATATTTTTTGCAAAGCCAATGATCCGCTGATCAATGATCTCAGAAAGCTTCTTCTCTGTATCGAAGGTCAAACCCGTATCACGATAAAAAGATTTCAGGTGGACATTGATGTCGGTCATAATGAATTGGTTGATGGATTCTTGGTCAAGCCCCTCCTCCCGCAGCAACGCAGCCTTATTCCCGATTATCTCATACAGATTATATGGAAGATCGTAGGAATCCCTTATCATTGGGCTTTCCGTTCCTTCATTCGGTACCAAGGTCAGCACGGGCTCCAGTATCCGAGTGAGTTCATTCAAGCGCTCACGATGATTATTCGCCAGATTCATCAGACCGTTTTGGATTTCTGGTGTCAGCTCATCCAACGTAATCGATATGTCACTGGAACTCATATAGTTCAAAAAAGCCCGCGCGCAAACAAGTTGCACATTCGATTTCAGCTGACCAACATTTCCATAGGTGACACTGCCGATCAAAGCCTTCACCGCATCCTGTTTCACATGGATACTTCTTTGGATGCGATTGGCTTCGATGGCAACCATCCGTTTCAGCAAGTCCACCTGTTCTGCAATCGGCCGCTCTGAAAATTGAGGCAACTTGATGACGATCGGGATGCGCCTCACAAAGGTCTGCAGCAAACTGGAAGCGGGATCTTCCGTCGTTGCGCAAACAAGTCGGACATTGACTTTATTGGCTTTATCGGTTTCGCCCAAGCGATTGTAGGTGCCGTGATCCATCAGATAAAATATCATTTCTTGTCCTTCAGGCGGCAGGCGGTGCACTTCATCCATAAAGAGCATGCCGCCGTCTGCCCGTTGGATCAAGCCGTCCGTCGTTTCCGTCGCTCCTGTAAAGGCACCCTTGCGATAGCCGAATAAATGAGCCATCAATAATTCGGGATTGTGCGCATAGTCGGCACAGTTGAACACAACCAGCTCCTTATCAGCTGCAAAAACTTGATTTGCTTGCGCGAACCGAAACATCGAATGAACAAAAAAAGTTTTCCCGCTTCCTGTAGGTCCAGTTATCAAGCAACTCAAACCCTTAGGAGGATAGAGGATTGCTGCTTTAGCCTGATCAACTTGAGTCCGCATGCTGTCATTCGACCCTACTACATTTGCAAATCCTTCGTTATTTGTTTCGCGATTACCCGCATTACTTCCTTCTCGGATTGAGGATATGCCAGAAATTTCTGAAGCAGTTACGCCCGTTTGTTTTTTTGGCTTTGCTGTAGGCTTGTGTTGGTCCTCTATATATGAGTGCATCTTTTGTTGTGGTTGTTTCTGGATTTGCAAAGAGTGGTCCGCATATCTGACCGGCCGTCCAGAGGATTTGATCAGTTTTCCCTGACGAACGAGCTCGTTCAAGTCGCTGCTTGCATTGGGCCGTTTGATGTCGAGTTCCATCACGACTTCCTGAGTCGTCACGCCTTCGTTCGCTTGTTCAAAAGCAGCTTCTGTCAACTCCTGTGACCGGATTCTGATATACTCATAGATTCTGTCAATTCGTTTCACCCGGATTCCTCCTCTTACTTCATCACCATAAAAGTACCATAATCCCGAAAGAAACGAAAGTGGCAGCTTATGGAAGATGCCGTTCCGCATTCTGCTTTTTCAATGCGTCAGAAATAACTCCAAATATGCTTTCAGAAAATTTGAATAATAGCTAAATTTGTAATACAATGTACATACAAAGGAGTGATCATGATGAGTACTATATCATTACGTATGGATGAAGAAGAAGAAAAATTAATCAAAGAATATGCAAAAGCCAAAAACATTACGATTTCTGCTCTCTTCAGGAATGCAGTATTAGAAAAAATTGAAGATGAAATTGACTTAGATCTTTACCATGTTGCCATGAAACAACACATTAAGAACCCTCAAGTTCTTTCTTTCGATGAAATGATGAAGGAATTAGATTTCTGATGGTGGCATTTAAAGTAGCCTTTGAAAGCAACGCTCAAAAGACACTGAAGAAAATGGATCGCTATCAAGCGCAAATCATTTTATCTTGGATTAAAAAGAATCTAGTGGATACGGAGAATCCCAGACAGCATGGAAAGGGACTTGTCGCGAATCATTCCGGTGAATGGCGTTATCGGATTGGTGATTACCGTCTGATTGCAGACATCAATGATGATACAATCACTATATTAATTCTTGAAATCGGCCACCGGAAAGATATCTATAAATAGTAAGAGTCTTTCTCTAGTGTCACTTCCATATCTAATAGCCATATAATGAGTTTCAAAATAATTAAATTAATTATGAAAATACTTCTTACACAGATTTTATTTTTGTGATACCATGGTTGACGTTGCACAAAAATAGAAGGAGTGTTTATATGCCCACAAACAAAAAAGAAGGAATTATTTTTACGACAATCATGTGCTGTATGATGGTGTTAGGAATGAGTATATACAATCTGCTGCTGCATGACAATTTTGGTTTAGTGACGCTTTTGGCAGGATTAGTTCCAGGTTTCGTCGTTGCGTTTATTTTGGACGTATTCGTTGTGGGAGTAATCGCAAAGAAGATTGCTTTTCAATTGCCTATCAATAAAAAAAGCAAGGTGCAGTTAATTTTGACGATTTCCAGTCTGATGGTCTTAGGCATGGTCACGTTCATGTCATTATTCGGCGTTCTGATGGAAGTCGGCATCCTCGATAATTTATGGGCGGCCTATAGTGAAGCCTGGAGAATGAATGTTATTGTCGCTTTACCATTACAGCTACTGATTGTTGGACCTGTGTCCCGGACAATTCTTGGCAAAATCCAAGCCAATAGTCAACTTATTTTGGAATAAGCTTTAACGCACAGTTGGTTAAAAACAAATAGAAGGTGCAGCATCCTTGGTTTTCGCCAAGGGAGCTGCACCTTCTATTTGTCGTTCAGTAACATACCGCAGTGATCAGATGATCACATTCGTATGGTTCGAAAGCAACGCGATGTATGCCGCGCTGACGGGTTTCTGACGGATGGTTTCGAGTCCCTTTTTGTACAGGTTCATCTGGCCGCGGTACTTGTCGACGATATTCTCGGGCAATACCGGCGCTTGGTCGCCCACGAAGTCGGTTTTGAAGTCGTAGAGGACGATGTGATCGTCGTACTCGATGAAGCCGTCGATGATACCGTGGATCAGCAGATTGTCGGTTGAGTCTTCCGGTATCTCAGTGAAGATCCTACTGGCCGGAATCAGCAATGAGAACGGCATTTCCCGTCTCACCCTGTCCGCGTTCGCTTGGATTTCCTGTCCCAACTCGGTTTCGAAGAACTTGGCAATCTGTTCCGCATCGAGCTTCTCCGCGACGGCTTGCTCCAGCAGCCCATCCCCTACCAATTCAAGCAACAGCTGCGTCACATAGGCTGCGGTAATTTCCTTTTCCAGATCCACGGACTGCATCACGAAATGCGTCGCGGTACCGATTTCGGCGCTGTTCGGCATCACCGTCTCCTGCATGAAGCGCGGACGCGGGAACTCGGGCTCCACATAGCGGGAGACCCGTTTGGTGTCGGACAGATCCAACTTCAGCATATGGCTTTCGTCAGGATCTTCGAACAGTCGCTTGATTTCGGAAACGGACTGGTAGCTGGTGGTCGTCGTTGCCGCTTCGTGGGGATACTGCGCCTCCATCAGGGCAACGGCCAGCTTCATCTCTTCAGCCAAGGAATGCTCATGCGTTTCGACTTTTGCCGTCGCCATCTGCTCGATTTCGTCTTTCCACTGCGATTCGTTGATTTCCTCCATGGCGACCGGAATGTAGGATAACAGGTCTTCCTCGCGGAAAGTCTGGATGCTGAAGTGCACTGGGTAATGCGTCAGTTCGCCGCGGTACTCCTTGTGGAAATGGTCATTCTCGGCATCCTCGTGTCGGTACAGGCACATGCCGAGCCATTTCATCATCGAGCTGGCTTGCAGCCGCAGGTAATCCGGCAGCAGTTTCCCGCTTGTTCCATCGGCCACTTGCCAATCAGCCCAGAGCTTCTCCTCGGATTTGTAGGAGCCTACCAGGAACAGCTTCTGCTCGGCCCGGGTCAAAGCCACATAGAGCTTGCGCATCTCTTCCGCCAGCAGTTTCTTTTTCTTTTCGATCGCCAACGCTTGGCGCGCCAGGGACGGATACTGAACCCGTTGCTGGACGTCGAAATAATCGGTTCCTAGTCCAAACGTTTCCGAGAAGATGTATTTGCTTTGCGTATCGCTCAGGTTGAACCGCTTCGACAGATCCATCAGGAAGACGACCGGGAACTCCAGGCCTTTGCTGGCGTGGATGGTCATGACCCTTACGGCATCCTCATCGTCGCTGAAAGAAGTCGGCTCCGCCAAATCTTTGTCGCGCTGCTGGATCTTCTCGATGAAGCGGATGAATTGGAACAGCCCTTTGTAGTTCGTTTCCTCGTATTTTTTGGCCCGCTCGTAGAGTGCGTGCAGGTTGGCCGTCCGCTGTTTGCCGGCGACCATTCCGCCGACGTAGTCGAGGAAGTGGGTATCGTTGTAGATAGTCCAGATCAAAGTGACAAGGCTGCTCCGTCTGGCCGTGTTGCGCCATTCGTGCAGGCGTCCCATGAACAGTGCCAGTTTGCTGTACGCATCCTTTATTTCCGCAGTCTGCTCGATTCCGGAAGCTTCGCATATTTTGATGAAATGCTGCACAGCTTCGTAGAAATCGCCATTCTTCTGCTGGATGCGGATCAGCGCCAACTGCTTCTCGTCCAAACCGACAATCGGCGAACGCAGCACTGCCGCAAGCGGGATATCCTGACGCGGATTGTCGATCACCTTCAGCAAAGAGAGGATGATCGAAACCTCAGTGCGCTGGAAATAGCTTTCCGTGTCGTTCAGGATGACCGGAATCTGGAAATCCTTGAAGATCTCCAGGATGACAAGGTTATTTTTCTTCGTCGGCGTCAACAGCACGATATCGCGGTAGGAAAGCGGCCGTTCTTCCTTGGTCTTTTTGTCGTAGATCAGGAACTTCTCATCGATCAGCGCCTTGATTTTCTGCGCCACCATCGTGACTTCCCCGGCCGTTTTGTCGTCGATCGTCAGGTCGGCTTCGAGGTCGTTCTCCGGCGTGAGGGCTTCCTCGTCATTGTCGGCGTTCTCCGACAGGTAGATCAGCAGTTCGGTCTGGTTGCGCTCGCTCTCCGGGAAGGATTTGTTGCCGGCCTGGAGCTTCGCGGCTTCGTCGTAGTCCATCTGGCCGACTTTTTCGTCCATCAATTGCTCAAAGATGAAATTCGTGAAATGGATGACTTCTGCGCGCGACCGGAAGTTTTCCGCCAGAATGATCCGTTCCCCGCCGTTTTTGTCGGCAAAAGCCGCATATTTGCGCAGGAACAGGCTCGGGTCGGCCAAGCGGAAGGCGTAGATGGACTGTTTGACATCCCCAACCATGAACAAATTCTCGGTTTCCGGTTGGTGCCGTGTCACCCAATAGAGGATGCTCTCCTGCAGCTGGTTCACGTCCTGGTATTCGTCAATCAGCACTTCTTCGAATTTGTTGCGGTAATAGGCGCTCGCGTCGCTCATCTTGCGCTCCCCGTCCTCGGCGATCGGCGCCAGAATCTGCAGCGTCAGATGCTCCAGATCGTTAAAATCGAGCACATTGTCGTCCAATTTTCGTTCCCAATAGGCTTCGGAAAAGCGTTTCGTCACCCGGGCCATCTCTTCAGCATACGGGTGGATGCCCCGCAGCACTTCCTCCTGCTCCGCAAGCGGCCGGTTGAGGTACTGCGCGCTCAACGCGGCGAAATCCTTCTTGTATTTGTCGCGCAGGCCTTTCAGCAGTGCTTTTTGATCCTTCACTTCATCCGCATCGGCCTTCTTAGCACTCGGCCAACGCGCAAACTGCACTTGTTCGTTAGCAATCGTGTAGGCCAATTCGTAGTCATCCTGCTGGACAGCTTCCAACAGGCGATCGGCATAGCCCTGTTCCGTTTCAAAAATTTCACGCTGGGCAGCCGTCTCCACATCTTGCCCGGCCAGATGCCGCGCTTGTTCGATGTCGTAGCGGATGCCTTCGATCAGGCTCAGCAGCTGTGGCTTCAGCAATTCCTGGTAGAGGACACTGTTCGTCAACCCGTCTTCAGTGTTGTACAAAGACGGCAAGGAATCCAGCCATCGGTAAGGAATCGGATTTGCACGCGAAAAATCGTAGAGCGAGAAGATCAGCTTCATCAGATCGTCGTCGCTGCGGTCCTTCGAGTAGGCCTTGGCCAGATTCTTGAAGTGCGTATCCGGCTCCCCGTAGAGTTCCTCCTTGACCTCTTCCCAGACATCCTCCTTCAGCAGCTCTACTTCGATCGTGTCCGCCAGCAAGCGGAAAACCGGATCTAGATCGATCAGGTAGAAATAGCGCTGGATGACCTTCAGGCAGAAGGCGTGGATTGTCGAGATGTTCGCCTGCGGCATCAGTGAGAGCTGCTTGATCAGGTGCAGGTATTGTTCTTGCGACTGGGCTTCGTTGATGGCGGTCTGGATGGCGCCCGTCATCCGCTCCTTCATTTCCTTGGCGGCCGATTCGGTGAAGGTCACGACCAGCAGTTCATCGACGTTCGTTCCGCCCTTCACTTTTTCGATGATCCGCTGAATCAGAACCGTCGTTTTGCCGGAGCCTGCCGAGGCGGAGACGAGGATGTTGTCCCCGGTCTGATAGATCGATTGCCATTGCGTTTCCGTGAATTTTTCATTGGGTGTGCGTGCCGGTATGCCCGTCATCATTGCTCCTCCCCTTCCTCGTTGGATTCTTGATTGTTCTCGTCGCGTTCTTGCTTGATCTTTGAAAGGACATCATCCTTCGTCAACTTGATGTATTTGCGGTAACGGTTCTCCGGCAACGTGTTGTCGAACTGCGAGATGGCGCGATAAGGACCGCTGACTGTCGGCGTATACGGCCGTTCCTTGATCGGGTCGAGTTTCAGGTCGCCGGAGAGGATCTTCTCGCCGGCCTCCACCATGTTGGCCCGGTTCTTGGCGATCAGGTGGGTGAAATCATCCAGTGTGATCAAATCGTCATTTTTGCCCAGATTGCCGGCCTTCAGTTTTTTGAAAGTGAAGATTTCCGAAGCCTGACCGCTTTCGACAGCCGGATCGATCAGATCCAAAACGGCTGTGTCGTTCAACAACAGCCCTTTCAGCTTGTAATCGGCGATGATCGTCTTCTGGTAATCCTCGAGCGTCATGAAACTGTTCTGCTTGATGAACGGGTTCTTGACGTGCAGATAGAAAGCACCTGCCGGCAAGGTCTTTCCAGCCAGCAACTTGTCGGCATTCAACAAGGCCACATCCAGATAGGTGATCATCTGCATCGCCAACCCGTAGTAGGCGTCGGAGAAATTGAAGCTGTGCGCGCTCGATTTGTAGTCGAGGATGGTCAGGTAATTCTCTTCCCCGGCATTGACCAGATCGATCCGGTCGATTTTCCCGCGGATGTGCAGGGTGCCGCCGTTGTTCAGCGGCATGTCCAATCCGTCCAGCATCTGTTCGCCACCCAATTGCCCAAAGACCGCTTCGGTGCGGATGTTCTTCAGGGCCGTCCGTCGGCTGTGCTGGTTGAGCACCCAAGCCATCTTCTGGATCGTTTCTCCCAATTGGTCGCGGATGAAGGCCATCCGGTTCGACGTCATCAGAATCTGGTACTTCTCGCTCCCGTAGAGATTATTCAGAACGGCATCGGCAATCTGCTTGACCGTCTCCTCGCTCAGGTCAGCGGTATCGATGAGCCTGCTCTTCAGCTGGTTAACGATCTGTTCCAAGGCTTCATGGAAAAATTCGCCCGTGCCGGCAGCGGACAGCTCGTATTTCGCCCGTTCCTTGAGCTTCAGGCCGTATTGCAGGAAGTGGCTGTACGGATCTTCGAAATAGCGCTCGAGTTGCGAGACCGACAGATACAGGTCTTTCCCGTAGAGCTGTTCGGCTACCGGCGCCGTCAGCTTGCTCGGCACATTCTTGTGCCAGAGGCTGGCGAAGACCTGCTGCATAATCCGTTTGGCTTGTGGATCCTTGGAGATGTACGCCAAGATGTATTTCCATAGCGTCGGCACCGGCTCATTCGTCGCGCGCTGATGGCGCAAGAGATGGACAAGCTGGCTGATGTTCTGTTGTTTGCTGCCGAGGAAGGCCGTCGTATCCTCCGCATCGGCAATGTCCTGGTGTTTGATTTCGACAGGGATCTGCAGCGCATTGGCTACGCGCGACACATAAGGCGAAATCTTCGGCGATTTCTTGCTGTCGTCCGCACTCATCGGATAGCTGAAGATGAGCTTTTTCGTCCCCGAAAGGAAAGCCTGGTAGGCCACATACGGTTCAGCGGCCATCGATTCCGCGGTCGTCGGGTGCAGGTATTTCTCTTCATTATTATTCAACGAGCCACTGAGCCGCTCGCGGTCCTCTTCCGTCAACAATGATTTGTTCTCTTTCTGCGCAGGCAGATGGTCCTGGGTCATCCCCATCAAGAAGACCACCTTTGCCGGCTCGAAACGCGCCCCCTCGATGCTCGAGAAGACGACCTGATCGATGCTCGGCGGCACCAGACTGAAGGTTGCGTTCTGAAAACCGGTCAAAAGGATTTCATGGAAAGCTGCCGCCTGGAAAGGGCTGTCCCCCAAAATTTCGACGTATTCGTCCAGCAGATTCAGGAAAACTTTCCAGATCTGTTCCTGCTGCCGCGCTTGGATCAGGTCCCCCTGCGCCAATGCTTCATCGCGCCAGAACAGCATCTGTTTGTCGACTTTGGCGGCGATCAGGAAATTGTACAGGTTCCTCGCCGCTTCTCCGCCGGTTTTGGCCTTAGCCATCTTCTGAAAAAACGGCAGCAGCAGATCCCTCAGATAATTGCGGACCTCGTTGGAGGTGTCCTGCATCCGTCTATCCTCGGGGCTCTGGTTGCTGTTGCCGTTCTCGTCCCTGAATGTCGCAAAATACCAGTCATCTTTCGAAAGCCAGCTGTTGCCTTCGTAGCCGTATGCCAACAGGACGTTCTCGATCACATCGACCTGTTCGCGGAAGCACAGCACGGCTGCCGCCGTTTCCTCGAGCGCTTGCGGATTGTCAGGATTGGCCGGCGGCATCAAAAGTTCCGTGCGCAGCAAACGCATGATGTCCGGATAGCGCCAATGATGGCGGCGGATGCGGAATAGTGCGTCGATGAAATCCATGAACGGATGATGCTTCATTGCGTCCGCTTTATCATAAAAAACATCCATACCGTCCTTGTCGAAGATTGGCTTGACGATCGTTTCGTATTCCTCGACCGTCCGCGCCAAAATCAGGATATCCTTGTAACGGTAGCCGTCCTCGGCGACCAGTTTTTTGATTTCATTGGCCACATGGAAAACTTCCGCCTGTTTCGTTTCGCAGCCCCAGACCCGGATAGCTTCCTTCTGAGCAGCCGTAAGCTCGAATGTGCCTTGGACTTTGTTGGCTGTGGCATCGGTGGATGCGATCCAATAATTCTCCAGAACCAACATAGCATCCCTGTAGCCGTCCGTGTCCTTCGCAATCCGTTGATCCTTCATGACAGGAACGCGCAGACCTCTAGCCAAATGATAGAGGGTGTAATAGGTAGATCCGGCCGTGTAAAATAGTTGATGCATCGCCGGCGGTTCGTCGACATAGGCTTTGTCCAAAGCCAATGTGATCGTGACCTGTTTGGCGGAGCGCAGCAGCGTCGTGACGATCTGCAGCTCGCGGGCTGTGAAACGGTAGAAACCATCGATGAAGACATAGGTGTTCTGCATATCCAGCGTTTCGATGACGCCGGCCAGTGCCTCAAGGATGACCTCCTTTTCGAGGTATTTGTCCAGCAGCGCTTCATTGAAGGCGTGGTAAAGCTCCTTCAGTTCCGTCAGCTTCAGCTGGAAATCGGCCTCGTTGCCTGATTCGGCTTGATTCGCCAGAATCCCCTGCAAATCCTCCTCTTCGATGCGGCCGCTGCGCAGCTCCAGAAACAGATCAGTCAGCTGTTTGATGAAGCCTTCTTTGTTGGCTTCCCGGCGGAAAAGGATCAGCTCCTGTTCCTTCTCCATCAAAATCTTCCGAACCAGCATGCTGAGGCCGGCTTCCGACAATTGCTGCTGTTGGAAAATCGGCGACTTCTTCAGCAAATACCACGCCAACCGGCTGAAACTGAACGTCTGCAGATTCATCGAGCCCATCATGTCTTGATCGCGGAAAGCCGCGAATTGCCAAAGCTTTTCCAATATCGACATCTCCGCCTCGAACTTCGCATGCTCCGGAACCAGCACAAACACCTCTGCATCCGGCTCCTCTGTCATGATCCGCGATATCCGCTCATATATCGCTTGTTTCTTGTCCGCCGATTCCTTGCCTAAAATAAACTGCAACCCCATCGGATCGCCTCCTGTTCGTGTAAGTCAATATGATTATTTTACCATAAGGGGGTGGAGAAACATTGGGATTTTGGGTAAATAAAAAGCGAAAATCCTACAAATCAGGATATCTACTATGTTCAATGAACACTCCTCAGTGGAATTCAAATCCGATGTTAGTTTATGTTGATGGATAATTCAAAAAGCAAGCCTGCTTACGAATATCATAAGTAGCCTCGCTCTTTTGTACTCTATATTTGCTTAGATTTCCTTTTGTGCTTTTGTTGTGAACACCATTGACAATAGTGAGCTGATGAGCTTACCAGTATCCTTAGTATTATCACTCTTTGATATTTTTTCTACAATGGTTATCACCCTATCGGTGAATTGAGGAGAAAGTTTAGCTTCCATTATTTTTTTAACCCATTCGATGTCTTCAACGCTTTTTTCTCCCGTATATACCTTTTCAAACACATAAATGGAACTTTCACCAATTGCAGCAACAATAGCACCGGCAATAATTGAATTTAGCATCCTCTCCGCAATATTAATTCCCGGAATAGCTTTCAATGCGCTGATGACAGCTTTTGCAGCCGTACTAACTGTTCCGACTTCAACAATAGACTTGATGAGTTGTTTAGACTCCATACTATTGTCAATTTCGTATAGTCGAGCAAGTGCATTTATTTGGCCGACTTCAATCGGGGACAATATTAAAGCATCAGCAAACCTAATAGTAATGGCACCTACCGATACTGCTGCAGTGGTTGACACTGCAACTATACTTTGGGCTAAAGCCTTTTTCCTTTTCAATTTGAACTTGTAGACGTCATTTGCGCCGGCTTTTATTCCTTCTGGCATTAATGCATTCGTCACATCAATGAGTTCTGTAATCCCTTCGGGAGCTGCAAATGCAGTATCATTAAGAGTATATATTGATGCAACAACAGGAACGATATCCTTCAGATTTTTCGAATGTCTCTTTTGCATCGCAAAAGCGTCTTTTACCATTTTAATATTCAGTTCCCTCTCTGGAACAGAATAGGACTTCGTAATCACGACAACAATCGGGACTGTCTTCCACATCGCTGTTGCTTTCGAAAGGTCTTTGATGGTCTTCGGGAATAACTTACTTGTTGTCCCCTCAACACAAAACCAGATTAAATTGATTTCACTATCTTCTTTTCCTTTTTTAGCGCTATCCTTTGACCATTTTTTTACTGCATTGATCGCCTTATGTTCCTTGATAAATGAAGGTTCAAAACCAATAGTATCAATAATTCTAAAAGGTATTTCTTCACTTTCATATATTTCCAATTTGTCCGTCGTTCCAGAAGAGCCGTACCCCGTCTTCGCTTTTTCGTCTCCAAGAACAGAATTAATCAAAGTTGATTTTCCTGCTCCTGAATTTCCAATTACTAATACATTTCCTCTTTCCATAATAATTTCCCCGTATATAGTAAGAAGAGCTAATTTTCTCAACCATATCTTGCTACATTTTTTAGTAATAGCCCCGGAATGTATTTTCCCTACGTCAAAGTTCGCTAAAAAAATCTGAATCCAATCTTCGGATTACATATGTGTTCGTGATTGTCACACCCAAATTATTCTCAATCAGTAATCGTGCAAGTTGCTCACCATCTATCAACACAATCTTGGTTGATAGTTGTTTTGCAGCAAACTCTTTCGCTTGGTTGCTAAAATTTGTAGTGGTGATGTACAACCCCTTAGTGGCACCTTGCCCGAGTAAAGCGCCTGCAAACTTTTGTATTTCGGGTCTACTGACACTCCCATTACGATCCCATTTTTTGGCTTGAATATAAATTTGATCGAATCCGAGCTTATCTTCTTTGATGACCCCATCAATTCCTTCATCCCCATTTTGTCGGGTAACTAAGCCATTTTCTGGTAGGCTTCCTCCGTATCCCATTGCCAAAAGTAAGTCGACGACTAGATGTTCGAAGGCATCCGACGTCATTTTTATCACTTCAGTCAGCAGCTCTTCCATCAATCCTTCTACAATTAAAGAATAATTTTGATCCATCAGTTCTTCAGGGCTCTCCCCTCTGTCATCATCGGTTTTTGGATCGATTTCCACGAACTGCGCCAAAAAGTTATTATCAATTTTAGAGCCCGGATTCTCACGCAGTATCTTAGAACCGAATGAAGAAATCCTAAGGAAGCCTTTCGCCGGACTTTCGATTAAACCAGCTTTCATCAAGTGCGTTCTCGCCCAACCTACCCGGCTATCGAAAACATACCGAGTCCCGCCGCGGGTACGAAGAAGACGCTCTTTTTTGCTTACTCCCCATTTATCGGCAATTTTGTTGCGGATTTCTTTTATTGCATGTTCCCTCTCATCAACAAGTATTTCTAAAAAATCCTTATAGATTTCATCGTATTTGGGAATCATCAATTATTCCTCCTTACCTATAATCACAATAACTGTTTAGAAAAGAATTTCAATTCACTTAAAACACTTTTTGGTTCCGCTTTCATTTCTGTTGTCCCAGTATTGATCTAATCGATCAATACAATAGCTCTTGTTGAAAAAATTATGCTCGTAGAGTAAATACTTTCAACAAGCGCTTTTTTCATAGTTTTCAGGCATGTCAACAGGTTGATCGGTTTCTATGCGTTTTTTATTAAATGATTCTAAGTTTTTACCACCGGAAATGGAAAAATCGTAACCACCACCGCCCGTTATTATTATATATTCGTATATCGGAAATATTGTGCAAAAATGCCTTTCATAATTATTTATGGCTTTTGAGATTATTCCCCACGTAGCTTGTTCAGCAGTAAGTATTTCCTCACCTCTTCTACCTACTTATTCCAGATATATTCGTATTCATCTTCATATTTCTGCTTGAAGACATCCAACACCTCAACATCATAAAAATGGGCAACCATATAACCTTCTTTATCATAGGCTTCGGCAATTACTTTTGGTGCTATTACATTCTTTGGATAGTAAGTTGGCATTATTTTCGAAATGCGATCATAGGTAACTTTCTTATTCTTCAAGCTTTCCACTTTATTGACATGGTACAAGCCTTTAAAAATGGCTTCGTATTTCGTTGAAGATATTTTTTCGTGAGAGAATAGCGCTATTTTTTGATTCAGCTCTGTTAATCTACTCCAAGCATATTTGTCATTTTCCTCAGAATTAATATGGAATTCCGTAAATCTATTTCCATCTGAAGTCAAGCGGTTATCCCACTCTCCATTCGGATAAAACTTCAAACGCTTGATATCCGTATCTTCCTCAAATTTATGCTTCGCACCGCTGCCCTGGAATCCTTTGTAACCTGCCCCAAAGCAGTTGCAGCACTCCGCAACTGTTCGTAAGCGTATATCGTCATCTGCATCTAAATAGCCTCTTTCAATATATTCGCTTGGACTTTGATCTCTGACAGATTCCCATGATACATAAATATCTTTATTACGATTAACCAAAGCATCCACCGCCTCATCTTGGTTTGCTCTCATTATCTCAATGTTATTAAGGGTATTCAATATTTATTTAATTTACTTCCCTCTCAGTTACCCCTTAAGCAGCAAAAAAGGATTCGCTATGAATCACTTGGGATTAATAGCATTCGTAAATACTCACCGTGATCGCTGATTTCCGGATTTTTAACATCTACACAAGCAATGGTTAATGCTATATCACCGTTGCTGTCCTTAAGCGTAAAATATTGCGGAGGTATTTGATGGTCATCAAATAATGGGTACACCAACGCTACATTGTTAATGCCATAAGACCTCGCATATGCAAAAACTTGATAAATATCACTTTGGTTAATTTTTGTGTATCGCCCGTTTTCGTAATTTGGGTTTTTGTATTTTGCATCTGCGATGAGGACCAGCTTATTGCTCTTTTCAAGAAGTATGTCTGGCTTGATATAAACATCGTCCCCCTTTGGAGAAAATACAAAACGATGACGATTTTGATATTTAGCGTTGAACTCATTTCCTAGATTGGAAAAGACTTTATAGAGATAATATTCAAACAGTTCATTCAAAGGGACCAAAAAAGAGAAGACGGTTTCATCTCCTGCGTAACTCTCAGGTGAAAGATTCAGGAAGAACATCTTTGCCATCTCAAAAACAGGCTTAAATTGCATATTTAATCTTGTAAACCTGACTGAATCAAATAACTCTATGGATAACAAAGTTTCACTTGCGTCATCCAAGAATAGTAGAGCTTTTTTGAGCCTGTTTTTGATGTTGGAATCTTGTGTCAATCTTAGCAACCTTATCACCATGGTTTTAACTATATTATTGAGCGCGTTATTCTGTTCGTAGTTTTGATAATTCACGACATGCCTATCCATTCTCACAGGATTTTGCCGAATATTTTCAGAGAATTGAATACGACCTTTAACAAAAGTGCTGTTCTCTTCGATATCAATATATTCGCGGTACATCTGGCGGGAATATAAGCTGATTATTTTATCAGCAAAAATTCCAATGAATAACTCCATTAAATCCAACTGCTCAGCAGAACTTGTCTGGTCTGGAAGCTGAAGTATCTTATTGAATTCAGAAACCCGCAGCAAATTTTGCATGACACGCATGGATTCCCGCTGCACATCAGTCTCATTGGAGGATGTTTTTTCATAAATTTTTGGCAATATCTGTAAGCGGGTATTCCCTTTCGATATGAAGCCCACATATTTCATTACCTGTAAAGTGCCATCGTAATCAAGATGGATGTGATTTCCCCCAATAATGGTTCGAAAAGAAAGAATATCAGTTTTTTGCGAATGGGTTAAAGGGACATGTTTTTTTCTGTCCTCATAAACAGTGATGACTGTCTGAGACATACTATTCTCCTCTTTCGTAGATTGCGATCAGGGCTTGTTCAAATTCAGAAATGCCACTCTTATCAGCTTTCAAGCTCAAATGAACCACTTCGCCGGTCTGGTCATCAAAGAAAATGGAACCCACAACAGCGCTTACTTGTTTCATATCATTGTAGAAGTATTCCATCAACAATGGCAGAACTTTATAATACCAAAGGTTAAAGAGGTCATCCTTAGTGACAAGATCTTCACCGAGAAAATAACTGTGCCCGATGCGGTGGTCCCTATCCAGTTTATTTGTGATGCGCTTATTGAGCTCCTGTAACAATAGAGACGGCGTAACGTGGCCCCCAAGGGTTGGGTGCTGTTTTTCGACAAGCGATACTTCCGGATTTATTTCGATGAATGCAAATCTTCGCCGTAACGCTGTATCCAACAAGGCAATTGAGCGGTCGCTGGTATTCATTGTCCCAATAATGTAAAGATTCTTAGGCAACGTTAATTGCGTTCTTGAATAAGGGAGTGTGCAGGATAGAATTTCACGTTTATCTTTTTCGATAAGTGTAATCAATTCTCCGAATATTTTGGCGATATTCCCTCTGTTTATTTCATCGATGATTAAGTAGTATGGTTTCATAGGGGTATCCAAATTTTCCTCGGTATCAATTAAAGCAACTGCATCCGAAACCGGGATCTTCAGTTCATATATCGAAGAAAGAGTGAGTTGTTTCCCCTGATTTAGAGGAAGTATATCAATCGGATTTTCTTCGCAATTCATAAGCCATTGCACTTTTCGGCGGTGTGGATATCCAAAAGCATCTTTTTCAGTATAAAGGTAGTCACTAGTCACTACGCCTATTAGTCTGATGGTACGAATACTGTCAAAAATAAATACGATATCTCCAATTTCAACTTTGGAGTGCAATACTTTCAGAAGGCCAGTTTTATCGCTGGCATCAATCCGGTTATCATCCCAATCAGTTATATCTTCATCTGGCCCATACCCAATGGCAATTTCGTTTCCATCTCTTAATGCTTTAAAAATATGCACATCTGTATTTCTTCTCCCAAGTGAGACTTTCCAGACACGACTATTTTGCGTTGTATTGGAAAGAGCATCATTTTTTATATCCTTTTTCTTATTCTGAATTCTGCAAGCATCAGCTATTTCTTTCAGAACGCCTGGTTCAACTGGATAGGATATGTTCCCGGCTTCATCGATTCGAGGTCTTATTCCTTCAACAAACTCTTCATAAGAAAACGCCTGATGGAAGGTTATAAATTTTGCTCTCTCTTCATCAATAACCTCATGGAAAGAGGATGTGCTGCCCGACAGCTTTTCAAAAGCATCAATCATCTTCATTGCACCATATGTTTTTCCGGTGCCCGGAGGTCCATAAAGGATAATGTTCGGATTAAAATCCATAAGGCTTGCGTATTGTTCGTAAACAGTTTGATTCTCGATAGTTCCATCAACCATATCATCATCTTCATCAGAGGTAGGACCAGTAACTGTTTTTTTCTTCGGTGCAGCTGTTCTTTTACGACCGACGATGACATTATCATAAAGAGCTACTATCTTATCTACAGAAAAAACCGCTTCTTCACTTAGCGCTTTCAGCAAGGATTTCAAATACTTTTTTTTCGATGGAGCGTTATCATTTTTGGCATCAGCATACGTCAATAATTCTCGTAAGGTATATTGTTTCTTACTTTGTTGTACTTTCTCAGTGAACAACTCCCAGAAAGTGTCTTGCCGATTGAATGCGTGCCCGTTGAATTCTACGATATCCACGATGTTGCCTATTTCATCATCCGATATAACAACACAGATATCTGATTGTTTGAAGTAGTCTGTGTCAGAAAGTTTTTCTTCCAGGCATATAAAATACCGCCTTACATCTTTGAAAAAATCGATTTTGTCATAGGCCGGGGTATCAGCTGATATTTTCAGTTCATGGAAACCGACTCCTTTTGTAGCCTTTACCGCCTTATTCATGAGGACCAAATCGGGTTCAAAATATTTACAAAAGCATAATTTTGAGAAGGATATCTCTTTTTCATAATTTTTGACGACATCAAATTTTGCTTCGATGCCGGCATTTATTGTTTCAAATCCTGTAAACTTAAACAGTTTCGAAACCATCCCTCTCTGCATCGGTAAAACGAAATCACCTATTGCCAAACCTCCAAAATGCTTGTCTCGAAAATTTTCATCCAGTGTATCTATCCGATAATAATTTTTATCCAGTTGATCACCTAAGTTGAAGCTGCCAATAAATAATTTAGCCATATTCAAAATTCACCCATCTTCCTAGATTTTAGAATTGTTTATTCAGTTCCGTACCCGATAACATCACTGGACACTTGATTGATGACCTCGGACGGAATTTCATTGATGTCCAATAAGCAGACCTTATTTAACTTTTGAGTAAAAGTTCTTTAGTTACAGAATCCCTCTCAAAACGTCCAAAATCCATTTAACAGCATATACATCATCACTCATTTAATTATCTCAATGATTGACATATTGAGCAACAACTAAATAATTTAAACCTAAATAGGCCGGAACCGAAGTCCCGACCTGTTTTCTTTATTGAGGATACTTTTATCGCCGACCAATCAGCTAATTTACAATTCTTCAATTTATTGATTTATCAGGACTGATGCAGGATCAATATCGGAGCTGAATGCTGGGGCTAATGTCTTTTCGTATGCTTCTGCGATAAAGCCACTTTCATTCAACGTATCAATCTCTGCATTCACCCATTCCGACAATGCGGTGTCGCCTTTAGCTACTGCTGGCGCGATGGTATCTTCGTTCCCGATGGCTTCAACGCCTGCCACAAAGCCAGGATTGTCTTTGATCCAACCGAAGATCAAGGTATTGTCGTGTGCCAAAGCGGCGCCACGGCCATCCAATAAGGCTTGGAACGTTTCTGTGTTTTGCTCATAGACCAACAGTTCGATATCAGGGTAATTTTCTCTGAAATAAGCTTCTGCAGTTGTTCCTTTGTTGACGATCAATTGTTTGCCTTCCAATTGAGAAACATCCGTGATGACATCCCCTTCTGGAGAAACGATTCCAATAGATACTTTCATATATGGGTTGGCGAAGTCCACTACTTCTGCACGTTCCGGTGTGACGGTGAAGTTGGCCATCATCAGGTCAACCTTGCCTGTTTCCAGATACTCCACTCGGTTTGCTGCTTCTGTGATGACCCATTCGATTTTTGAAGAGTCCCCTAGCAGATCTTCTGCGATTTTTTTGGAAATCTCAACGTCGAAGCCTTGGTTGTCTCCGTTCGCATCCACATAACTGAACGGCGGTTTGTCGCCGAAAACACCGATGCGGATGACGTCATTTTCTTTGATTGTGTCCACTGTTGTTTTATCTTCAATATTGGCAACGGAGCCTTCTGAAGAATCATTTGTTGCACCCGCGCCGCAAGCCGCTAGCCCCACTGTCGCTGATAATATAGCCAATGATTTGATAAATTTGTTTTTCATTCTTCATTCCTCCAATGTTTTTTCCTATATATTGTCTTTCTATTGAAACCTGAATGTGTTGATGAATTCGTTAGCCCTTTGCGATTGTGGCTGCGTGAAAAAAGCTTTCGGATCCTCAGAAATTTCAACAATGTTCCCTTTTTCCATAAAGACGATTTTATCGCTGACTGCCTCCGCAAAAGCCATTTCATGGGTGACGATCAGCATCGTCATGCCGTCTTTTGCCAGATCGAGGATGACGTTCAAGACTTCCCTGATCATCTCGGGATCGAGCGCCGCCGTCACTTCATCGAAGAGCATGATTTCCGGGTGCGTCATCAATGCGCGCACGATTGCAACCCGTTGCTGCTGCCCGCCGGACAACTGCCTCGGGAAGCTATGCGCTTTATCTTCCAGACCAACCCGCTTCAGCAACGCAATGGCTTCTTCGGCTGCCTCCTCTTTCTTGCGTTTTTGAACTTTTAAAGGAGCCAATAGGACATTATCAAGAACTGTCATGTGCGGAAACAGATCATACTTTTGAAAGACCATTCCGATTTTCTGCCTGACTTCTTTCCAATTCGTCCCTGCTGCGGCTATCTCTTTTCCATCCAGCAAGATGCTACCGGACTGAATTTGCTCCAGACCATTGATACAGCGCAGGGCAGTCGATTTGCCGCAACCTGATTGTCCGATGATGGTCACAACTTCTCCTTTGGCTACATCCAACTGGATATCAGCCAAGGCCTGAGTTTCTCCGTAATATTTATTTACATGTTTCAGCTTTAATATTGGACTTTCCAATGTTTCTTCACCCCTTCTCACTCTTGCCATTTCAATTCCAATTTTTTGGATAATTTCGATAACGGGTAACAGACGATGAAGTACAGGAAGAAGATCAACCCATAGATCCAGAAGGAAGCACTCGGATAGTCCTTCACGGATACTTCAATCACTTGCTGTCCGACCTTGATGACTTCGATAATTCCTATCAGTGGCAGCAGGGCTGTCGTTTTCACCATCCTGGTAGCCAAATTGATGGCCGGTGGAACGATGCGCCGGACGGTCTGGGGAATAATGACATGCACATAGAGTTGTCCTGCAGATAATCCCAATGCCTGTCCGCTTTCCCATTGGATTTTGGGTATGGATGTGACGGATGATCTGACGATGTCGGCCATTTCAGCAGTTCCCCAAAAGGTAAACACGAAAATGGCGATCACCCTATTATCAATATGAATGCCTGTCCAACGTGTAAGGCCGAAATACAGGATGTACAGCATCACCAATACGGGGACAATCCGGACGACTTCGAGGTAGAGCCTTGTGACGAACCGAACAACGATATTTCTGCTTGTCATGAGCATTCCGACCAAAAGTCCCAGTATGAATGAAAGCACGACTGATATGATTGCGACAAAAACTGTTTGCCCAAGGCCTTCCAAGATACGTTGCAGATTTTGACCTTCGAATAAAATGTTAATTCCCGAATCCTGCAAAACGCAACCTCCTTTCGATGAAATGGATCAAAAGGGATATCGGCAATAAAAACACCAGATAGGTTGTGACCATCAAGAATAGCGCTTCATTGGTCTTGTAATACAATCCCATGATATCTTTCGCGACAAAAACCAGATCGGCTAATGCGATTGCGCTGAACACGGAGGTTTCTTTCAGCAGAAAGATGATGTTAGCCCCGATGCTGGGAAAGGAATTTGCGATTGCCTGCGGGAAAATAACATACAGAAAAGTTTGCGTGTTTGATAAACCCAGACTGGACGCTGATTCCATCTGAATATTCGGGACGGATTCCAAACCACCTCTTATCGCTTCCGCAAAGTAGCTGCCTCCCAAAAAGGTTAACCCCAGTATGCCGCAGACTTCGGCGCTCAACTGGATGCCGACTTGCGGCAATCCAAAATACAGAAAAAACAATTGGATCATCAATGGGGTATTACGTGACAATTCGATGTATCCTTCAAAAATCTTTGATAAGATAGGCAATTTATAATAGCGCACGATACTGATGATCAGGCCTATGATAAAGGCAAAGATAATCCCGATCCCGCCAAGCCGCAACACAAGGAATGCCGCTTCCTGATACATGGGGATAGCCTTTCTTATAAAATCCAAGTCCATTGTTAACCTCCTATCCTTTATTGCTTATTTGCAGCTTCTGATCATCTGCTCACAAATAAAAATACTTCCCGGTACCTTCAGGAAGAAACGATAAATTTAGCGTCTTTTTCAGCTATTACCTTTTGTTTGGATCAAGATACCAAGACATAATTTCTGTAAATCGCTGATAAAACTAGCAATTTTCTGTAGTATTTTTTCCATTGAATATCTATTCACATATGGTATCATGACTGCCAATAAATGAATATTATGCAGAACCGAACACAGTTGATAGGTTTTGCCGAACAGCTGAACGCAGTAAAAAAATCATACCTCGCTGCGCCTTCGCTAAAGGCATGCTAGAACGAAACAGCTCACTATATGCTGATGTAATGAGTTAATATTTACCCCGCGAAAAACCATTTAGCGGGGTAAAATGTATAAGAGCAACACGAGATACCCCGTTAAGTTGATTTAGGCGGTTTTTCTGAATGTTATTTGAACGGAAATAGCCCGCCAAAAACACTTTGGCGGGCTATTTCTTATTATACATTCAATTCCGATGCTACTTCTTCTCGACTTTCTTCCCAACAGCCGCCAGGAAGATCGTGAATTCATCATCGCCGTCCAAATGCAGAAGTTCATCGACCATGTCCTGATCGTAGATACCCAATGCGCAAGTGCCGGCATCGATCGACTCGCTCGTCAGGTACAAGTTTTCCATGACCGCACCGATGTCGATCAGGATCTTTTTGTGGGCGGTGATGTCGTATTTCCACTCAGAGCGGTACGGGATGCAGCTCCAGGAGAAGATGACCGATGCGCGTTTGGCGAAATTCGGCACGAATGGTTGATCGAGCGTCATTTTGTCGACCTGTTCATCGATGTCGTTGACTTCACTCAGGTACAACAGTTTGTGGCAATCCGCCAAATAACGGTATACGCCCTTCTTCAACCCATCCACATTGAGGATGAACAGATAGGTCTCAAACGAATGCGTCCCGCCGCTGCAGGGGACCGTGCGGAAAGTGATGCCTGAACGGTTGGTACCGGTGATGGCCTGCGTGCTCCACAATAGGTAGGAAAGTTCATCTATCGTGAGCGCATCTTTCGCATAGTGGCGGACGCTTCTTCTTTCTTTGATGATTTCGTAGATGTTCTCCTTCTTCACAACCCCGCCGTTGACGGCAGGCAAGTCCACGATTTCCGCACCCGCATCGTAGGCTTTGACGTTGGGTGGTTGCGGAATCCCCTTTTGTTTATCCGTTTCGATCGCGCTGAATGTTTTGAAATCCGACTTCAGAAAATTGCGTTGTTCTTCATATCTAGTCATGATAAACCTCCATTTTTATTACTATTTTACCACGCATTGTGAATGTTCGCACTATGTCGGATTAAGGGTTTCCCCTGTATTTCCAGGTCATGTGGGCGCAGCATCGCTATTCCTCTTCTTCATCCTCTCGGTATTCCAAAATATCCCCGGGTTGGCAGTCCAAGGCTTTGCAGATGGCTTCCAAGGTCGAGAAGCGGATCGCCTTCGCTTTTCCGGTTTTCAGGATGGAGAGATTGGCCATCGTGATGCCGACGTGCTGTGACAGTTCGGTGACGCTCATTTTTCGTTTTGCCAACATAACGTCTATATTGATGATTATTGCCATTTTGCACACCTCATATCGTATAGTCGTTTTCTTGCTTGATTGCGATCGCATTTTGCAGGAGTTTCTGAAGGACAGCGGCAAAGACGGCAATCACCATGCAGGCGAAAATGATGATCAAGCCGATCAGGACGATGCCTGGAGCGTCATCCATATCACCCATCATAAAAATGAGCGGCATGAACAGGATGAACAGCCCGCCGATCGCCGCTGCACAAAGTTTGATGTTTTTCAGGACTTGCACCGTCAAATCGGAAAACGCCAAGTCCATATCGATGTAGCCCAACAATTTAAAGACTTGGTGCAGGGCGACGAAATAGATGCCAGCGGATGCATACAGTCCGATCATAAATGGATATTGCAAATAAGTAAGGCTTGGGACCAGTTCGACCAAGAAAGCCGCGATTTCCGGGATAATAAAAATGCAGAGCGCTACTACCGGAAGGCCCATCAGAACGACGACCGCCTTCAAAAAGAATGTTTCTCGTTTCATGTCTACAACACCTCTTTTGGATTTGTTACTGTTAGTGTAGCTTTACATTTATCGTTTTACAATAAATATTTATTCTTTTAAGCAATTCTTAACGAACGTGCGCCACCGCTATGGACGCGAAATACCGGTGAGGACTTGCTCGCCGGTATTTCCGACTTCATTTGGCTGAAAATTCCCGGTAAAGCCTCCTTCGCCGGGAAAGAGGTCCTCATTTGCCGGATAATACCCGGCGAAGCGCTCCTCACCGGGTATTATCCCTGTAACCCAATCAAAAATCCAAAAAAGCCAGACCGCATCCAAAGTTAAGGATGCGATCTGGCTTTTCAGTTTATTCTGGTCTCACAAGTATCTTTTAAGCATATGGGCGATGCCGTCTTCGTTGTTGGACAAGGTGATTTCATTCGCGCTCGCTTTCAGCACGTCGATCGCGTTTCCCATCGCGACGCCGACTCCTGCATAGGCGATGATGGATGCATCGTTCTGCCCGTCCCCGAATGAGATGACCTGCTCAGCATTGATCCCCAATGACCGCAGTGTCTTGTCCAGCGCATAGGCTTTATCGATGCCTTTGTCGGCAATCTCGAAATAGAACGGCGCCGAGAAAAAGCCATTGATCCGTCCTTCAAATGGCTGCATGATTTCTTGCCAGTGCTGCGCCAAGTAATCCGGTTCTCCCGCGATCAAAATTTTATGCAGGGGGAAATCGACAAAGTCCGCCAGATGTTCCACTTCGCATAATTTAAAGTCTCCGCTGCGGGACTCGTACTCGATGATGTTCCTCAAGCCGTGCGGTGGTGCGGTGATCATGCAATCATACACATTGTTAACATACATATAATCTTTGTGCGCAATCATCGGTTTGACCTCGAATTGCTCCAAGTGCGTAAGCAGCGCTGCGCCTATTTCTTCGGAAATGCTTTGGCTGAAGAGCATCTCATCCGTTGCACAATCTGTCACACAAGCCCCATTATTGGAAAGGAGCAAGCCATGATAGTGTTCCATCTTTAGTTCTTTTGAGAATTTCAGCATCGCCGGCAAGGGCCTACCGGAAGCCAGCACAAGTTTCACGCCGGCTTCTTGAGCACGCAATAATGATTCTCTCGTCCTTGGCGTGATTACTTTCTGGTCATTCAACAATGTGCCGTCGATGTCCAAAACGATCGCTTTCAAATCCACTCAGTTCACCTCATCATTCTATTTTAGATCGTGATTTCGATTCGATTTCCTTCCGGATCGCCGATGACCGATTCATAATAGCCATCGCCGGTCACTCTGCATGGGCTCAACAAAGGATAACCTGCATCCACCAGTTTTTCAGTCAAGGCGTCCACTATTTCTTTGCTGCCGACAGAAATGGCCAGATGCGCAAAGCCAAGTATTTCATTGGTTTGGGCACCTTTGATCACATCTTCGCGATGCATGATCTCAAGTCTGGCGCCATCCGTGAAGGACAGGAAATAGGATTGGAATCCTGATTTCTGATTGTGGTACTTTTCACCCGCCGTTGCTTTGAAGAAATCACAGTAAAATTCTTTCATTTTTTCCAAATCCGCAGTCCAAAGACCGATATGTTCTATTTTCATTTAATAACCTCCTTGATAACTAACGCTAGTATATGCCATTCATCCAAAAATGACAGACGAAACGCTTCGGTTGAAATAAATTTGTCTATACACTTCCATTCAGCCTCGAATACGTGAAACATTCCTTTCAAAATCTCTGATTGCCTCTTAATGGGAGTATGTGGTACTTTACAGAAAGAAGGATTTTTGATTGGAGGCGAATCGCATCAATATCGAAAAAATCAAGTACTACATTGACTTGGTGGACTGCCGCAGCTTCACGGAGACGGCCAAGCGGAACTATGTGTCACAGACCACCATCAGCCAGACAATCGCTTCGCTGGAGGAGACGTTCCAGATCCGGTTGATCAACCGCAAAAAGACGCCGATCGAGCCTACGGAAGCGGGACAGCTTTTCTACGAAGAAGCGCTGGTACTTTGGAAGCAATATCAGGGCATGCAGCAGAAAATGCGCAATTTCCAGGCTAATCAGCGGGAAACCTTGTCGATCGAATATTCCGCCATGACGGATATCCAGACGCTGCTTTCCGTCATCCCGGCTTTCCGCAAAGAAAACCCGCTGGTCGAACTGAATCTGAATAAGGTGCTGTTGAAGAACATTTCCGATTATCTCGTAAAGGGCATCTATGATTTAGCTATCGCTTTCGATTCCGAATTCGAAGGCAAAAAGGACATCACGATAGTCCCTTTGTATGCCGGTAAATACCAGGCCGTCGTCAGTGCAGGCCATCCCTTGTTCGACAAAACGTCGGTTACCCTTGTTGAACTGTATCAGCACCCGCTCGTCATGCTGGACCCTTCCGTCATCGGCGCATCCTACGATTTGATGGTGCAGCATGCCCAAAAAGACGGTTATCAGCCACAGATTGCCAAAACAGTGGACGATGTCGAAACCGAATTGTTCGCAATCCGGACCGAAAACCTGATCGGCTTCTTTCCGGACAACTACAATCTGAACTACTCGTCAGAGGAAATCCGCATGATTCCAATCGAAGGCTCCTTCCATACATTCGTGATTGCCTTGGGATACTTATCCGTCAATTCAAAGCCAGGCATCCAAGCGCTGATCCGTTCCATCAAAGCGCATTATTCGATTTCCGGATAACCCATTCGCTTTTTGTATTGGAGTTTGCTCTTTGTTTCACATATCATGAAGATAGTTAAAACAGACAGGAGACGATACAAATATGGGTAAATTATTATTGACAGGCGTGGACGGTAACCTTGGAAATCAAGCAGCGGAATACCTTTTGGATTTAGTCGAAAAAGACCAACTGATTTTCTGCGCATACAGCGAGGCTGCTCTAAAGAAATATGCAGACCTAGGGATTGAAACACATGTCACAAATTTCAATCATAAGGGCGGCTTGGCTGAGGCCTTCGCCAATGCCGATAAAGTCGCGCTGATTTCGATGCCTTTCGTCGGCGCAAAACGTCAAAACGCACATAAAAACGTTGTCGATGCCGCCAAAGAAGTCGGCGTTCAGCAGATCATCTACACTTCATTGGTCAATGCGGCTGACGAATCCAACCCGAGCGTCGAAAAAATCGACCACATCTTCACAGAGGACTATATCAATGAAGTCGGCATGGATCATATTTTCCTGCGCAACTCACAATATGCCGAAGCCATGGTCACCAACTACTTCACCTTCGTAAAAATGGGTGGTGTCATGCAGAACAATCAAGCTAACGGCAAAATGGCCTACATTTCCCGTAAAGATTGCGCCAAAGCTGTTGCACATGCATTGGCCACCGATAAATACCACAATGCGGTGTTGAACATCAACGGACCTGAACTGATGACCATCACCGACTTCGTGAATTACGGCAACGCAGCGACCGGCAACAACGTCACTTATCAAGCCATCTCCGACGAAGAGAACTATGCCATCTTTGACGCGATGGGCGTTCCGAGAACAACGGAAGGCGCATTCAAAAAAGACTCCGAAGCACCCTTCTCTTCTGAAGGCATGGTCACTTTCGGAGAAGCGATCCGCCTAGGTAAGATGGATAACTTCACGGATGATTTCAAACAACTGACCGGTGAAGAAGCCATCACAGTGAAATATATGTTTGAGTATGCCGATGAATTCCAAGTCGGCGAGCGCCATTCGGAAGATAATTAACCCAAAAGCATCTATTAGTGACAGTTAACAAACAAGCGCTATACGGAACAATCCGTATAGCGCTTGTTTGTTCTAAGAATATATTACAAGAAAATCACCTTTGGATCTGTGTTTCCAATACTTCTTGCGACTCGTTTTCTGATTGTGCCTGTTCAGCTTGCTTTCGAGATACTCTTTCAGATATTTTCAGGAACGGTAAGTAAAATAACATCGTAACAGTCAAGATCACTAATTGTACAAGTACAACTTTGAAATCGCCGGAACTAGCCAAGTATCCACTTAGCAGTGGTGGTGTCGTCCATGGAATAAGTACTGTCAGTGGTTTGATGAAGCCGATGGCAGTTGCTGAATAACCAATCAGTGCACCGATGACAGGAGTCAAGACGAATGGAATCATCATTGGAATATTGAAAACAATTGGTAGGCCGAAAATGATAGGTTCATTTATTTCGAACAATCCCGGTGCTAAAGATAAATTCACGACATCTTTGTAGGGTTTGTACTTCACAAAAAGAAGGACTGCCAAGATGAGCGCGAATGTACCACCGGTTCCGCCCATCTGCGTGAAAACCGTTACGAAAGCGCTATTAATTATATTGGGTGCGGCTTCGCCTGCATTGGCTGCCGCCATATTTTCATTCATGTTTACCAATAGCAACGGATCAAGCAACGAACCGTTTATGACCGTCTGGTGGATCCCTAAAGTGAACAGGAAATTACCAGTAGAGTATATCAACAGGAATCCCAATAAAGAGGTATTTACTTTGCGCAATGGTTCTTGGATCATCGTGGAGATAATTGTGATCAAGTCAGTATCGAACGCTTCGATAAGAACTGCTGAGATGACTGCAAATATGCCCAATGTCAACAAAGTGGGAATCAACGCCGAAAAACTTTTGCCTACCGCTGGTGGTACTTGATCTCCCAAATTGATTTGTAATTGCTTTATGTTCGCTAGCTTCATATATATTTCGGTGGCTAGTAGGCCGATAAGTATACCCGCAAACATCCCTTGTGTCCCTAGACTGCCGTAGGTCAAGATCCCTCCAACCGTAACAGCTTCTTCCATCCCAACTGGTGTGACGCTATACTGGACCGCCATCATGATGACGAGTGTCGATGTCGCTACGGCAATTGCAGAAACTGGATTTTCAAAATCCTTGTTTTTAGCGAGATAATAAGCGATCATAGGAGCAATCAATAATCCAGCTATATTAAGAGTCCCATTAGTGATGACATTGCCGAAAGTTTGAAAGCTCGCCAACCGCTCGCCTTCAAGGAACCATGGGAAGATTACATTATTGGTTAATACTGCTAAACCAGCCAGAATGAACATTGGCATGATGGTCGTAAAAGCATCTCTTAAACTGCGCAGATGTACTTGACCGCCTACTTTGACCGAAACTTCCGTGAATTTATCAATGAAACTCATTTTTTGATTGTCAGCCATACTAGATCTCCCCTTCGAATAAAGCCTTCCCATCGGATGCAATTACCTTTTTGAACCATGCATAACTTTTTTTCGGAATCCGCTTCATGTCTTTTAGCTCATGATTGTTGCGATTCACATACACTAAGCCATAGCGCTTCTCCATATCCCCTTGCGAACTTAGGATATCAATCAACCCCCAACCAAGATAGCCCCATACTTCCACACCATCTTCCTCCATGGCATCATACATGGCTTTCAGGTGTTCCTTGTGATAGCTGATGCGATAATCATCTTCAATCGGATTCACACCATCCCATTCTTCTCGGACGCCTATGCCGTTCTCAATCGGGAAAACCGGAAGTCTGTAGCGCTGATACATTTTATTCAGGACATCTCGGAAACCAAGCGGATCAATCTGCCAATTCCATTCTGTCGTTTCGATATGTGGATTGTCTTTTTTTCCGTACTGGAGATAAAGATTTGGTGCTGTTCCATCCGGAATCGCACCACTGTCAATAGTAGTCGATGCATAATAGCTGAAAGATAAGAAATCATTTTTTTGTTTTGAGATAGCTTCCATTTCGCTGTCTGTTGCTTTCATATCGATATTATTTGCACTTATATATGTCATCATTTCTTTCGAATAAGCACCTTTGGTATAGGCATCCAACAGCGTAAAATTAACGAATTCATCCCATTTTCGGGCAGCTAATATATCAGCCGGTTTGCAAGTAGCAGGATAGACTTCAGAATAGGCAAGCATCCCTCCGATAAGAGCATCCGTCGTTTCGTGGATATAATTTGCGATATGCGCGTGGCATACCATCACGTTATGCGCGATTTGGTATAGCTCTGCGACAGTTTTCTCCCCATGCATGTAACCGCTGATTTTGAAAGCTTCGGGAACATGATAGAGGTTTTGTTCGTTGAAAACGATCCAATACTTCACTTTTTTGCTGAAACGGTCCACCATCTCTTTTCCGTAACGGATGAATGCATCGACAACATGTTTATCGATCAGCCCGTTATAGGTTTCTGCTAAATGCAACGGCATATCGAAGTGGTAAAGACAGATCATCGGCTCAATTCCGCGTTCCAATAAATCATCAATGAAGCGATCGTAGTACGCGATGCCTTCTTCGTTGAATTCTCCGTCTCCCATCGGATTGACCCGGCTCCAAGATATTTGGAAACGATAACAATTCATGCCGACATCCTTCATCAAATCGAAGTCCTCTACGTAATGGTGGAAGTTGTCGTTCGCGAATTTCCAATCCGAAGTGTTTTCCGTTGCTTCACGGATATCATAGACTGATTTCCCCTTACCGCCTTCATTCCACCCACCTTCCGTCTGCATACTGGATACGGAATTGCCCCACAAAAAACGATGTTTTTCCTTTTCCATTCTTCTTCCTCCTTATATTAACCGCTTACAATGAATAATATATACCAATATCATAAAGTTGTAAAGTCATTTAATGTTTTTTGTAATTACTTTTATTAGAATGTGGCAGAAATCAGGATTTGTGGATATAATGAGAGCGTGAGCACCTTCAAAGGAGGACATGACATGGTTAAATACAAAGAGATTGCCAATACTATCAAACAGCGGATCATTGATGGTACCTATGAGGCCGGGAAACCATTCCCAGACCAACACGGGTTGGCTGAAGAGTTTGAAACGAGTCGGATGACCATTCAAAAAGCACTGGAAATTCTTAGATATGAAGGGTTTATTTATTCTGTAAGAGGGTCCGGCACTTTTGTAAAAAAAAACGCTGATACATTATCCAAGTTGGACAGCAAAGCCGATGAATACATCGGCTTAACCAAGCAGATGGCTGGAACGGGCACAGTAACAAGTAAAGTCCTCTCGTTCACTATCCGTTTCCCTAATGAGATAGAATGCCAAAGTTTACAGATTCTCCCTTCACAACCAGTATATGATATCCGTCGGTTGCGGTTTCTGAATGCGGATCCACTACTGTTGGAACACACCGTTATGCCAATTCATGTCATTCCTGGTATTACTGAAGAAGTATTGGCTGGATCGATTTATGATTATATCGAAACCAGGCTTAAGTTAGGCATAGGCGCGGCAAATCGGATGATTGGGGCCGATAAGCCAAACAAAGATGACGAAGAGTATCTAAGGTGTCAAATGGATGATCCTGTCCTGGAAGTTGATCAAGTCGTTTTCCTTGATAATGGTGTCGCGTTCGAATACTCTCAAACTCGCCGCAGATATGACAAAGGTCACATTGTCATGGTGAATTTGAACAAAAAAAAAGACCGCTAAAAACTTCCTGAAGATACTCCAGGAAGTTTTACTTTGGTTGAAAACTCAATTCAGATAGTGTCTTTAAACTACGCATGGGTTAATAGCCTCAAATACTTTTCATGTTTCGAGGATGCACAAAAATGTATCATTCCATGAATCTATGTTATAACTATATTTGAATGATTTTTTGGAGGAGGTATCTATGCTTAAACGTTTTTTCGGCTATTATAAACCCTACAAGCATCTGTTTTTGCTTGATTTTTGTTGCGCTATTTTGGCGGCTGTCCTGGAACTTTCTTTCCCGGTCGTTGTCAACAGTGTCATTGATTCCATTTTGCCTTCCGGGCAGTGGAATTTGATTCTCTTGGTTTCGCTCGGGTTGTTGGTTTTGTACATCGTCAACACAGCGATGCAATATATCGTTGTTTATTTCGGTCACGTGCTCGGGGTCAACATCGAGACCGATATGCGCCGTGAACTTTATGGCCACATGCAGAAGCAACCTTTCAGCTACTATGATGACCAACAGACCGGCAAATTGATGGCGCGGCTGACGACGGATCTGTTCGAAATCTCCGAAGTGGCGCATCACGGCCCTGAGGATATTTTCATTACCATCATCACCTTGTTGGGATCCTTCCTGTTGATGCTGCAGATTCATGTGCCGCTGGCGATCGCCACTTTCGTCATGATTCCTTTCATCACGATCGCGCTCGTATTTTTCAACAAGAAAATGACGAAGATCAATACCCGCATTTTTGAAGATCTGGGTGAATTCAGCGCAGGTATCGAAGCGTCGGTCAGCGGCATCCGTGTCGTGCAGGCTTTCGCGAACGAAGCCTATGAAGCGAAACGGTTCGAGGGGCTGAATCAAGCCTATCGCCGTTCCAAGATGGCCTTCTACAAAATGATGGGCATCAGTTCTTCCTATAACTATCTGCTGATCCGGTTGATCAACTTGTTTGCACTGTTCTTCGGCGCCTACTACACGATCCAAGGCCAACTTTCCTACGGCGAGTTCGTCGGGTTCATCCTCTTGTCCAACATTTTTGTGCGGCCGATCGAAAAAGTGAACACGATGATCGAAAGCTATCCGAAAGGCATCGCCGGTTTCAGACGCTTCACCGAAGAGTTGGACCGCACGCCGGATATTCTGGATAAACCCGGTGCCATCGAAGTGAGCCATCTTAATGGCGATATCGTCTATAGCCAAGTGTCGTTCGGCTATGACGGTTCCAAAAAAGTGTTGGACGGGATCGATCTGAAGATCCGCGCTGGTGAGACAGTCGCTTTCGTCGGTCCAAGCGGCGCGGGGAAAACGACCTTATGCAACCTCCTCCCCCGCTTTTACGAGGCCACGGAAGGGACCATCACTGTCGACGGCATCAACATCCAGGATTTGACGCTGCGTTCTTTGCGCAACCAAATCGGCGTCGTGCAGCAGGATGTCTTCCTCTTCCCGGGAACCGTCAGGGACAACATCGCCTACGGTAAATTGGATGCGAGCGATGCCGAAATCGAACAAGCCGCCCGGATGGCCAATCTCGACAAGGTCATCGCAGAGATGCCGCTTGGATTCGATACGATGATCGGAGAGCGCGGGGTCAAATTATCCGGTGGGCAAAAGCAGCGGCTTTCGATTGCGCGCATGTTCCTGAAAAATCCGCCGATCCTGATTTTGGATGAGGCGACTTCCGCGCTGGATACCGAGACCGAGCAAGTCATCCAGGAATCATTGGATAACTTGTCGAAAGGTCGGACGACATTGATCATCGCGCACCGTTTGACGACCATCAAGCATGCCGATCGGATCATCGTCGTCGATGAACAAGGGATTTCCGAACAGGGATCACACAAGGAATTGTTGGCTCAAGATGGAACTTATCGTCGCCTTTATGAGGCCCAGTTTTTGGGAATCGACCAGTGATTCTCAAAAGTAACTAAAGAAAAAACAAGAACGGCAACCCAGCGATTGGGTTGCCGTTCTTGTTTGTTATCAGTGATTCATTTATTCCATTGATTGGACGTAGCTGGCGGATTGTACCCCTGCTTGGCGTCCGAATACGATGATGTCCGCAACAGCATTGCCGCCGATACGGTTGCTGCCGTGTACGCCTCCGGTAACTTCACCAGCAGCGTAAAGGCCTTCGATAACAGTGCCTTCAGTGCTGATGACTTGTGCGTTGGAATTGATCTTTAATCCGCCCATTGTATGGTGGATTCCAGGTGCGATTTGAATTGCGTAGTATGGTGCAGCCGCTAATGGGTTAACCATACCTGTTGTACGGTTGAATGCGCCATCCACTTGGGAAGCGATCGTTTCATTCCATGAAGTCAACGTTTGAGCCAATGTTGCGCTGTCCATTTCCAATTGACCAGCCAAAGCTTCGATTGTTTCATCCGACTGGACAAAACCTTTTTCGATGTATGTGTTGACTGCTTTCACGCGGTCCTTCACGCCTGCATCAAAAATCAGGTAAGCATAGCCTTCTTCCAAAGCGTTGATCGCTGCCGAAACAGTGTCGCGGGTTTCCATTTCATTGACGAAACGTTCGCCTTGTTGATTCACAAGGATGGCGCCTTCGCCACGGATCGCTTCAGTGATCAGGTAAGAAGATTCTTGATGAACGGTTGGGTGGATCTGGATTTGATCCATGTCAACGACAGCGGCTCCGATGGCTTGCGCCATTTTGATGCCGTCGCCTGTCGATCCCGGTTGGTTAGTGGTTACATAGCCTTCGAGTTGCGGTGCAAGTTCCGTGACCATATCAAAATCGGCACCGAATCCGCCGGTTGCGATGATGACTGCATCGGATGAAACGGTGATTTCACCTTCGTTGTTGAAGTCGACTTTGACGCCGCTTGCTTTGTCATCCGTCATGACGATTTCAGTCACTGCGGAATTCACGAACACAGGAATCTCGCGTTCCATGATATTCGCATATAAGCCTTCGACCAAATATTGACCGACAGCAGAGCCGTCAGATGGACGGTGGGTACGGTTCACGCTCATGCCGCCGGTAACGGTGATGTTGTCCAAAGTGATTCCCATTGTGTCTAACCAGTCGATTGCAGGACCTGAATTGTCGACAAGGTAGTGCAACAATTCTGGATCGTTCGTATTTTTCCCGCCGGCTAATGTTTCTTCGTAGAAAAATTCATTTGAATCTGCGATGCCTTGTTCCGCTTGGAATTTCGTTGCGGATGCATTCATACCAGCGGATGATTTGATTGTGTTTCCGCCGTGGACCGGCATTTTTTCGAAGATGACCGGATTCAGGCCGGCATCTTTCGCTGAGATTGCAGCCGACATGCCGGAACCACCGGAACCGATGATAATGACGTCATAGCTTTCTTTCAGTTCTTCCGGATCAGAATAGGTAACCTCTGATGCGCCTGTCACAGCCTCCACTGATTCAGAACTTGCAGCAACCGATTCCTCACTTTCAACAGCAGCGCTTGAGTCTGCTGCGCTGTCCGTGTTCGCTCCACATCCGGATAACAACATAAACATACTTAAAGCAGAAAATAAGCCAATTCTTTTCTTCATTTTTTACTCCCCCATTTCTTCTACTTACTTTAATATTGTATTTTTTTTATCATGATTTGTACAGTAATAATTTTACAAATATCGCTTTCTGAAAATATTCTTATTTATAACCAAGATGGTACATCGGATACTTTTATATTTTATGCACAATCTTTTTACCTGTGAAGGCAATACATCAAAAAACAGCAGCGAAACCAAGTATCTTCATATTGGGTTCGCCGCTGTTTTCTATTGATTCAGACGCTTCATTTCGGAAAGACTGCTAGCCTGTTCTTGGACATGCGGATCGTCTGAACCGGTTTTTCATAGAAATCATTCAATGTTTCCTCTTTCAGCAAGTCCACAGTTTTGCCGGTCTTATGGATGGAACCGTCCTTCAGCAGCATCAGTTTCTTGAAGCAAGGCAGGATTTCCTCGGTGTGGTGGCTGACATAGATCATCGTTGGCCCTTCAGGCTCATCGGCGATTCGCTGGATATCCTCCAGAAGCTTTTCTTTTGCGAACAGGTCCAGGCCATTGCAGGGCTCGTCCAAAATCAGTATTTCCGGTTCGGTCATCAAAGCGCGCGCTATCAAAATGATCTGCTGTTGCCCTTGGGACAGGATGCCGTAGCGAAACCCGATCAATTCTTTGCCGCCGCATTTGATCAAGAGCTCCAGCGCCTGTTGTTTTTCAGCTTCAGTCGGGATGGTCCAGACGCCTATCGAAGCGAATTTCCCGCTCAAGACGATGTGTTCGGCGATGTCGTTGGGATTCAGCTGTTGCTGCAGGGCCGAGCTGACCCAGCCTATCCGTTTGCGCAACTCGGGGATGGCCGTCTGCCCGAAAGTCTCGCCCAACACGACCAGTTTGCCGCTGCTGGGCCACAGATAGCCGTTCAAGAGTTGCAGCAAGGTTGTCTTGCCGGAGCCGTTCAAGCCGAGTATGGCCCAATGCTCGCCTTTTTTGGCGTGCCAATTGATGTCGTTCAAAATTTTCCGTTTTTCGCGAATGACGTTCACGTGGTCGAATCTGATCATTCCATCACCCCATCTATAGTTTTGTGGTCATTAGGTATCTTTATTGCGAATATACCACATTTGCCCCATCCGGAAAAGGCTTTCGTCATCGTGTGCCCTGCGCAACAAAATAATGAGAAAAGCATCGCATCACACCGCAATGTCATCTATACTATAGAGTGAGGTGGAAAATGTATGGAACAGAATAAAGAAAAAGTATCCTTAATCATAGAAGGAGGCGCCATGCGGGGCGTCTTTTGCGCAGGAATCATCAGCACTTTGCTGCGTCAAGAAATCTACTTGGATTATGTCATCGGTGTCTCTTCCGGATCGGCCAATGGCATCAATTATGTCAGCCGGGACCTGACCCGCACGAAAGCTTCATTTGTTGATATCGCCGCCAATCCGGCCTTTTCGGGAATGAAATATTTGCTCAACGGACAAGGTTATTTCAATACCAAATATATTTATGAGGATGCAATCACGACCGATATCCCCTTTCAATTCGAGACATTCAAGCAAAATCCAACTTCCATGAAAATCGTTGTCACGGATATGGAAACCGCAAAACCTGTTTATTTCGATAAGGATGACATCGCAACCAGTGCAGAATTGGGTCTCAAAATCAGGGCATCATCCACTGTACCTTTGCTGATGCCCCCAACCCAAATCAATGGCAAATACTATCTGGACGGCGGTATCGTCGACTCGCTTCCGATTGAAAAAGCGATCGCTGACGGCAACCAAAAGCACGTGATTCTCCTTACGCGGCCGCGTGGCTATATCAAGGAAAAGCAGCGCTTCAGCGCCATCATCCGGCGCCATCTGCGGGCTTATCCCGAAGTTGTTGCAGCCATCGAACAGCGGCATATCGCCTACAACCGATCGATGGCGTTGATCGAGCAATTGGAACATGAGAACAAGGCATTTGTCATTGCGCCTGACCAGCTTTCCATAGGCAGGATGGAACGGAACGTGCAGCGTCTGGATGCTTATTATCAGTATGCCGAAAGGGCCGCGGAAAGGCAGCTGCCTGAGTTGCAGGACTTTTTGTCAAGCCGGTGAAGCGCACAAAAAAATCGTCCGGCACGTTCATTTTGGACAATTATTAGAAATAAGTGAAAATAATATGAAAATTACCGTTGACACTCTCATGTAAATCTTATATGATTATATCAATCACTTAAGCAATAACAAATCCATATAGAAATCAGGTATCCCATATGAAAACGATGAATCCACTAAACATTATTATCGTCTTAATGATCTAGGAGTTAAACACTGTAGAAATTTTTTACAGATTGTTTAAGTCCTATTTGTGGTAATCAAATGGGATGAAGCATCCCATCATTGACTGATGAGGATGCTTTTTTTTATTCATATTGCGGACAGTCATAGGAAAAACGAGAAATGGGGAGATAAAAATGGAATCCGAAATGAAAACTAAAACAAAAAAAGGCGTAACCCTTCTTGTTGAAGCGTTGAAAAATGAAGGTGTCGAAGTTCTGTTTGGTTACCCAGGCGGCGCTGTCCTGCACATCTATGATGAATTCTACAAATCCGAATCGAATCATGTTTTGACGAGACACGAGCAAGGCGCGGTCCATGCAGCTGACGGTTATGCCCGTGCTACCGGCAAACCTGGCGTCTGTATCGTTACAAGCGGACCCGGCGCAACGAATGCTTTGACCGGAATCGCGACCGCTCAAATGGATTCCATTCCATTGATTGTGATCACTGGCCAAGTGCATGAGGCAGGCATCGGTAAAGACGCTTTCCAGGAAACTGACATGATTGGCATGACCACACCTGTTACAAAATACAACTATCAAGTGCGTGATGCCAAAGATATCCCGCGCATCATCCACGAAGCTTTCTACCTGGCGAATACAGGCAGAAAAGGACCGGTTGTCATCGATATCCCGAAAAATATCGGTGTCCAGGAAGTGGAATGTGAAGACTGCACAGAAAATATCGGTCCAGTAAGAAACCTGCCGGGCTACAATCCGGAATGTTTGCCCGTACCGGAACAGGTCGCAAAAGTGAACGAAGCGATTGCAGCCAGCAAAAAACCAATCATTTTGGCCGGTCAAGGCGTTATTCACGCACAAGCTGAGAAAGAACTGTTGGCTTTTGCGGAATACTACCAAATTCCCGTTGTGAACACGTTGTTGGGTCTGGGAAGCTTCCCCGTCAAACATGAGCTTGCGTTAGGTATGGGCGGCATGCACGGCTCCTACGCCTCAAATATGGCTTTGATGGAGTGCGACTTGCTTCTCAACTTCGGCGCACGTTTCGATGACCGTGTCGCAAGCGATCCAACCAATTTTGCCCCGGAGGCTGTCATTGTCCATGTTGACATCGATAATGCCGAAATCGGCAAGATCATGCACACTGATATCCCAGTATTGTCTGATGCCAAATTGGCGTTGCTGATGCTGAATGACACGAAGCTGGCAGAAGTGCCTGATCACTCGGTTTGGTTCAATCACGTTATGGACAACAAAAAGCAACACCCTTTCCGTTACGAAAAATCCGATACGTTCATCAAACCGCAACATGTAGTCGAGTATATCGGCGAATTGACGAATGGTGAAGCCATTGTCGTAACGGACGTTGGCCAGCACCAAATGTGGGCGGCTCAATATTATCCTTTCACGCGTGGTAAACAATTGCTGACAAGCGGTGGCTTGGGAACGATGGGCTTCGGTATTCCGGCAGCTATCGGTGCCAAAATGGCTTACCCTGATAAAACGGTTGTCTGCTTCGTCGGAGACGGCGGCTTCCAGATGACCAACCAGGAATTGGCGATTCTGAACGCCAATAGGCTGGACGTGAAGTACTTTATTCTGAATAATGAAGTACTGGGCATGGTTCATCAATGGCAGAACAAATTTTACAAAGGCCGTTACTCTCATTCCGAGATTCCGGATTCACCTGATTTTGTTAAACTTGCTGATGCTTACGGCATCACAGCTGCGAGGGTATCCGATCCGGATAAAGTCGATGAAGCGATCCAGACAGCCTTGAATTATCCTGGTCCTTATGTCTTGGATATCCTGATTTCCAAAGATGAATTGGTATACCCTATGGTTGCTTCAGGCAGGCCAAATAACGAAATGGAAGGTGTGTAGGACGATGCTAAGATTAATCCAAACCAAAGTCGTGAATAAACCCGGCGTATTGAACCGTATCACGCAAGTTATCCTGAAGCCGCAATACAATATCGATACCTTGACGCTGACCGGTACGGAAGATTATGACGTATCTTTGATCACAGTCGGCATCAACTTCGATACCTTGGATGCAGCTGAATTATTGACGAAGCAGTTGGAAAAACAAGTCGACGTCATCAGCGCAACCGACATCACCGAAAAACGTTTAGGCCTCAGAGCGTAAACCCAACCAACCGCACTACCCTACTGACCGAATCAAATTGCTTAAAAAGCATTGAGAATATAAAAAAAATAAGGAGGTCATTTCAATATGACTAAAGTATACTACGATCAAGACGTAACAGTAAAAGCACTAGAGGGCAAAAAAATCGCCGTTATCGGATATGGTTCTCAAGGACATGCCCATTCACAAAACCTACGCGACAACGGTAATGATGTCATCATCGGAATCCGTGCAGGTAAATCTGCAGACAAAGCAAAAGAAGACGGATTCGAAGTATTCTCTGTTGCTGAAGCAACAAAACAAGCTGACGTAGTAATGATCCTTATCCCTGATGAGCAGCAAGCTGAGGTATATGCAGCTGAGATCGCTCCTAACTTGGAAGCTGGAAATGCCATCGCATTCGGTCATGGATTCAACATCCATTTCGGTACGATCACACCTGCTGCTGATATCGATGTATTCATGGTTGCTCCAAAAGGCCCAGGCCACATGGTTCGTCGTCAATTCGCTAAAGGATCGGCAGTACCTGCTTTGTTCGCAGTCTACCAAGATGCAACAGGCAACGCAAGAGACCTCGCTCTTGCTTGGACACAAGGAGTCGGCGCAACACGTGTAGGCGTTTTGGAAACAACATTCAAAGAGGAAACTGAAACTGACTTGTTCGGTGAGCAAGCTGTATTGTGCGGCGGAACAACGCACTTGGTTCAAGCAGGTTTCGAAACATTGGTCGAAGCTGGCTACCAACCAGAAATCGCCTATTTCGAAGTGTTGCACGAATTGAAATTGATTGTTGACTTGATGTATGAAGGCGGCATGGAAAAAATGCGCTACTCCATCTCAAACACGGCTGAATTCGGTGATTACGTTTCAGGACCTCGCGTCATCACTTCTGATGTGAAAGACCGCATGAAAGACGTTTTGACTGACATTCAAACTGGCGCGTTCGCAAAACGCTTCACTGACGATTACAAAGCTGGCTTCCCTGACTTCCACGCAATGCGCGCTGAGCAACAAGGCCACCAGATCGAAGCAGTCGGTGCTGAATTGCGTAAAATGATGCCTTTCGTGAATGAACAACAATAATGAATCAGATGTAGGTTGAGAGCATCCTTATTTTTAAGCCTTCTCTCTTCATCATTGTATTCAATAGATTAGGAGCAGATAGAATGACGGATGAGTTAGTGAACAAAGAAGACGTGCTTAAAGCATATAAAGTACTGCGCAACGTGGTCAAGCAGACCCCTTTGCAGCATGATGCGTATCTATCGCAGAAGTATCATGCCAATATCTTTTTGAAACGGGAGGACCTACAGATCGTCCGATCCTTCAAATTGAGGGGTGCTTATTATGCGATTTCGCAGCTGAGCGAAGCCGAAACGGAGAACGGAGTAATCTGTGCCTCCGCCGGCAATCATGCCCAAGGAGTAGCCTATACCTGCAACCATCTGGGTATCAAAGCGACCATCTTCATGCCATCGACAACCCCTTCCCAAAAAATTGACCAAGTCCGTTATTTCGGAAAGGATTATGTTGAAATCAAACTGATCGGAGATACTTTCGACGAGTCGAATAAAGCTGCCCATAGCTATGCAGAAGAACACAAGCTGACTTTCATTGAACCTTTCAATGATCGCAATGTGATTGCCGGGCAAGGCAGTTTGGCAGTGGAAATTCACCAGGATCTCGTGGCAGAGGGAGAAACGGCTGATATGGTATTCGCTGCAATCGGCGGAGGCGGTTTGATTTCAGGCATCAGCAGCTACATGAAGGAAGCCATGCCAGAAACAAAAATCATCGGTGTGGAGTCCTTGGGCGCCCCAGGTATGAAAGCTTCGCTTGATGCGGATAAAGTCACGACTTTGACTGATATTGATAAATTCTGTGATGGGACAGCCGTAGCGACTGTCGGTGACTTGACTTTCAGACACTGCCAAAAAAATGTCGATGACATTCTGGTCGTTCCTGAAGGACAAGTTTGCGGAACCATCATCGATTTATACACTAAACAAGCGATTGTAGCGGAACCATCCGGCGCACTATCCGTTTCTGCCTTGGAACAATACAAAGATGAGATCAGAGACAAAACGGTCGTCTGCATCGTCAGCGGCGGTAACAACGATATCAATCGGATGGCTGAAATTGATGAACGCTCCCTACTCTATCAAGGTCTGAAGCACTACTTCATCGTGAACTTCCCGCAGAGGGCCGGCGCGCTGAAAGAGTTCGTGAATGACATATTGGGCGGCAACGATGACATCACCAAGTTCGAATATACGAAAAAAGTCCATCGCAGCGAAGGACCTGTACTGATCGGAATCTTGTTGAAAAATAAGGACGATATCGAAGGCTTGCTCAGCAGGCTCGAAAAATTCGATCCGCATTACATTTCGGTTAACGAGAATTCCAAACTGTATTCTTTCTTGATCTGATTTCGACTAATTTCATACAGTAAGTTAGAGACTGACGCAAGCCAATTAAGAGGCTTGCGTCAGTTTTTTGGTTGGGTTGTTTGGGTTGTTACGGATTGCGGACTGGCCCATCCTTGTGCGGCCGAAAACCATGAATAACTGCGAAGTATTCATAGTTTCGGCATGGATATCACAGGAAAGCATGAATATCTGCTGAGTATTCATGTTTAGGGACCAAAATGTTACCGAAAAGATGAATAAAACCAAAGAATTCATCTTTTTGGCCCCGAGCCCCATATCTCCGCTAACTATCCATGGCCCTCACGCTCTTCAGAAACCCAAAGAAGGGCCGACTCTCAACAACCGAGTCGGCCCTTCTTTAGGTTCTAAACATTCTTATTCTTCGATATATGCTCGGCTCAGGTCAAATTCATTTCCAACAGAATTGAAGATGATGCCCTTCAAATTAGGATTTCTGAGCTGTGTCTCTGCTTCTTGGTAAAGCGGGATGATTGCTGCATCTTCCATGATAAGCTTGTGAGCAGCCAGCAAGTCAGCCCAGCGCGCTTCAGGGTCGTTTGCATTTGTTGTTTTTGAAGAATCGATCAAAGCATCAAATGCCGCATTCGCATATTGGCCTTCGTTATAAGCAGATGTGCTGTACAACAAGTCCATGTAGTTGATTGCGTCGGCGAAATCCGCTCCCCAACCGGTTTGCAACAAGTCGAACTCGTCTTGGTTCGCTAATTCCAAACGGTTTTTCTTCGGTACATTGCGCAATTCGACAGTGATGCCTTCCAAGTTGTTTTGGATTTGGCCTTGGATATATTGGCTGATCTTTTTGTTCTTCTCATCATCATCCCCAACTAAAGAGAAAGTGATTTCTTCTACGCCTAATTCAGCTTTAGCTTCAGCCAAAAGCGTTTTTGCTTGTTCCAGATCATAGTCCAGGTAAGAGCCGGCTTCAGCAGCAAAATCTTCACCCGTCGTCGGGTTGCTTACAAAATCAGCTGGCAGGAAGCCACCGATGGCTGTCGAACCGTCACCGATGACACTATCAACCAATTCATCGCGATTGATGACAAGTCCGATGGCAGCTCGCAGCTTCGCATTTTGCAGGTAGACGTTATCGTGGTTGAATTCGATGTATGCTGTGCGGGCTTTTTTCTGAACGACTACGTTAGGATCAGTCGCCAATTGTTTAACCAATTCGCCGGTCACTTGTGCATTGTCAACTGATCCTTGCTGGAACAAGTTCACGACAGTGCTTGTTTCTTTGATTACCTGAACGTTGACTTCTTCCAACTGCACTTCGTCAGCTGCGTAGTAATCTTCGTTCTTCACAAGATCCCAAGTCAGGCCAGTGCCATCCCAGTTCTCGATTGTGAAAGGTCCGTTTGCCAATATATTTTCACTGCTTGTTCCATACTTATCGCCTTTTTCAGTCACGAATGCCTCGTTTTGCGGGAAGAACGCGCTGAAAGCCAATAACGATTCGAAGTATGGCGTCGGTTGCGTCAACTCGATGGTGATTTCAGTGTCACTGACTGCCGTTACGCCCAACTCTGAAGGGGCCATTTCTCCGGCCATGATTTCAGTGGCATTCTTGATGGTCTCAGCCAAGTAAGAATAAGATGCGCCCGCTTCCGGATCCACCAATCGTTGCCAAGCGAATACGAAATCATTGGCTGTCACAGGCTCTCCGTTAGACCAGACAGCATCATCACGGAGTTTATAGGTATAGGTCAATCCGTCCTCAGCTATCGTGCCTGCTTCGGCAGCGATTGCGGGAACAGGCTTTCCGTCCGCATCGATTTTCAATAAGCCTTCGATGGCGTGGCTGATGTAGTTTGAACTGTTGATGTCCGTCATCAGCGTTGTATCCAACGTGGCCAATTCTGTAGGTGCCGTATAATTGACAACTTGTCCACCAGTACTTTCACTTGTTGAATTTGTTGCGCTGTCGTCCGTTGCGCCGTCTCCTCCGCAAGCAGCCAAGATGATCGCTGTTGTTGCTAAAATGAAAGAACTTCTCAATCTCCTCATGTAACTCTCCCCTTTTTCTCTTCGTATTTTAATATTATACTACAAAGAATCAGTATATTCCATAAAATTTGGAGATTATTATCATAAAAAATTCATAAAACCTTCATTTCATTAATTTTTTATGGCAAAAAAGCCCGGAACAAGTTCCGGACTTTTTGTATCAGTAATTTTCGTATTTTGCTTTCAACACGGGAACATCGGACTCGCGGCAATAAACAAAGTGCCCTGGAACGATTTCTCGCATCGCTTCCGGCTCACCATTCTCTTCACGGGGAACATAAGTGAAGCGCGTGCGGTTGCGCTCATAAACCGGATCCGGCAGCGGTATGGCCGATAACAGGCTTTCCGTATAAGGATGTAAAGGTTTGTTGTAAACGTCGTCTGCGGGCGCTAATTCGACCAATTTGCCGAAGTACATAACACCGATACGGTTGCTGATGTACTTGACCATCGATAGATCATGCGCGATGAACAAGAAAGTCAGCTTTTGTTTTTTCTGTAATTCCATCAGCAAGTTGACTACTTGGGCCTGAATGGATACGTCCAAAGCGGAAATGGGCTCATCGGCAATGATGAGTTTTGGATTTACAGCTAAGGCTCTGGCGATTCCGATACGCTGTCTTTGGCCACCTGAGAACTCATGCGGATAACGTGAGGAATGATCTTTGTTCAATCCAACCAAATCCAACAATTCCGCAACCCGATCATCAACTTCCTTCTCGGTAGTCGCAAGTCCATGAATTTTTAATCCTTCCGCAACGATATCGCGGACTTTCATACGGGGGTTCAAAGATGCGTAAGGATCTTGGAAAATCATTTGCATGTCTTTTCGGAAAGCCAATTGCTCTTTTCTATCATGTAACGTATGGATTTCGGTACCGTCAAAAAATATTTCACCGGACGTAGGGTTGTACAAACGGATGATTGCACGACCAGTTGTCGTTTTTCCACAACCGGATTCACCTACCAAGCCCAGTGTTTCACCTTCATATATGTCAAAGGAAACATCATCAACAGCTCGGACTTCATTCTTTGTGCCGACATTGAAATACTGCTTCAAATTTTTTACTTCCAGAATCTTTTTCTGTCCTGTTGTATCATACATTACAGCAGACCTCCTTTCTCGGTTATTTTAGAATCGATGTCCGGGTCTTTGCCATGAGGCAAAACAGCCGGTTCTTTATCGGCGGTGTCCATCACTTTCAATTCATCCGATGGCGCAAGGTTCATTTTTGAGAAAGTTGCACGTCGATTCATGATGCCCTCTGGCGGATTCACGGACGGTGCGTCGGGATGCAACAGCCAGGTTGCAGCCGCATGGGTATCGGATACCTTAAAGAACGGCGGATCGTACAAAGTATCGATTTTCATCGCATACTCGCTGCGGGGAGCAAAAGCATCACCATTTGGAGGATCCAACAAATCAGGCGGTGTTCCAGGGATCGCATATAGCGTTCCTTGCGTATCCAGTGTAGGCATTGAGCTCAATAGACCCCATGTATACGGATGTTGCGGATTATAAAAAATTTCATCCACAGTCCCTACTTCGACGATTTTGCCGGCATACATGACGGCAACGCGGTCTGCGACATTCGCCACCACTCCCAAGTCATGGGTGATGAAAATGATTGATGTCTTGATTTTTGTTTGCAAATCCTTCATCAATTCCAGGATTTGCGCTTGGATCGTAACGTCAAGTGCTGTAGTCGGTTCATCCGCAATCAAAATATCTGGGTTGCAGCCCAAGGCGATTGCGATAACGATCCGTTGACGTTGTCCACCCGAAAATTGGTGGGGATACTGCTTCATTCTTTTGGCAGGATTCGGGATGCCTACAAGCTGCAACAATTCTTCAGCTTTTTTATAAGCTTCCTCTTTGCTGATGTTTTGGTGCTTGATGATCGGTTCAGCGATTTGCTTGCCGATTTTTTGAGTCGGGTTCAAAGAAGTCATCGGATCTTGGAAAATCATTGCGATCTCCGAACCACGGATCTTCTGCATTTCTTTTTCGGTTTTGTGCACTAGATCTTCGCCCTTGAACAAGATCTCACCGTGTTCAATGTTGGCATTGTTTGCCAATAGACGCATGATGCTGCGGCTAGTCACTGATTTACCAGAGCCGGATTCACCAACGATGGCTAATGTTTCACCTGGCTTCAGGTCAAAACTGACGCCACGGATAGCTTTTACTTTACCTGCATAGGTATCAAAAGTAATTTGTAGGTCTTTTACTTCCAATATATTTTCCATCTGGTTACCTCCTAATCTCTCATTTTTGGATCGAACGCGTCACGAAGTCCATCAGCCAATAAGTTGAAGCAAATCATGATGACGCTCATGATTCCGGCTGGATACCACATCAGATGCGGCAAGAAACGGAATGTCTTGTAGCCATCGTTGATCAATGTACCAAGCGATGCATTCGGAGCAGGGATACCGATACCGATAAAGCTCAGGAATGCTTCGAAGAAGATTGCCGATGGAATCGAGAACATAACTTGAATGATGATGACGCCAGCCAAGTTAGGCAGGATGTGCCTGAAGGCAATTTTCATCGGTGACTGGCCTAACGTACGGGCTGCCAAAATGTATTCTTGATTTTTCAGTTTTAATGTTTGCGCTCGTACGACACGCGCCATCGAAAGCCATTCAGTCAATGCCAGAGCAATGATGATGGAGCTGATGCCGGGCTTCAAAACAAGCAGCATCAAAATAACGACTACCAAGTTCGGAACGCCGGAAAGGATTTCCAGAATACGTTGCATGATATTGTCGACTTTTCCGCCCAACCAGCCGGAAGTCAGACCATAAACAACACCAAGCGTCAAGTTGAATAAAGCTGCCATAAAAGCAATGAACAGAGACACGCGGGTACCATACAGGATCCGCGACAACAAATCGCGTCCCAGGCTGTCCGTACCGAGATAGTAATAGACGTCCTCTGGAACATTGGATGCTTCGTACTTGTCGATGACTACGCCATTCTGTTTCACGGTTCCGTTCAAACCATTGATATCGATGCCGGGAATCTTCGGTGGCATATTGGCGTACTGGACAGTTTGCGCATTCGGGTCATGCGGTGCGATGACAGGAGCCAACAAACTGGACATGCTGATGATGATCAAGATGATCAAGCTGACCATGGCAACTTTGTTTTTCTTCAGACGGCGCCAAGAATCCGCCATGAAACTCAGGGAAGGCGCTGAGATTTTTTCTTTATCCTGCATACTTGATTCGGATGCCGATTCGAAAAGATCTTTCGTGATTGTCGGCATAGCTGAAGTATTGCGTAATTTATTCTCACTCATTCTTATTCCCCTCCTTCTGTAGCGACTCGGATACGAGGGTCGATGATACCATAAAGGATGTCAACCAACAAAATGACGATTACCAACATGGTCGAATACATCATCGTGACACCCATGATTGTCGGGTAGTCATTCGTCAAGATGGATTTTACGAATTGTTCCCCGATACCAGGGATGGCAAAAATATTTTCAACAACCATCGAACCGGTCATCAACCCGACTGTCATCGGGCCAATGATGGTGACCAACGGAATCAGCGCATTACGGATACCGTGTTTGAATGCGACTTCCCAACGGCTCAGGCCTTTTGCCCGCGCGAGTTCTACATAATCGCTTCCCAATACATCAACCATTTCGGTTCGCATGAATCGGGCAGAGTCGGCCAGCGGCGAAATGCTCAACGCTATCGTTGGCAGAATCGAAGAGCGGAAGCCTTCATTCCACAAAGCGATCGGTAACACTTTCAACCAAACTCCGAATACCAATTGCAGAATAACAGCAAATACAAAGTTAGGAATCGAACGGCCGACGATGGCTGTCAAAGTGGCAACGGTATCCACCCAAGTCCCTTGTCTCATCGCTGCGATCACACCCAGCACAATACCGAGGATCGTCCCTATAATAACTGCTTGAAGCCCTAATTGCATGGAGGGTCCTATTCTGCTGCTCAGCAAATCCGTAACCGGAGTATTGTTGAACTGGAATGAAACACCCATGTCTCCACGTAATAGTCCAAAAATGTAGACTGCGTATTGGACCAAAATCGGTTTATTCAGTCCATACTTCTCATTCATGATAAAAATTTGTTCCTCAGATAACTTGTCTTGGTTACTGTATGGTGTACCCGGCAAAGCTTTCATCAGAAAAAAAGTTATCGATGCAATCAAAAACAACGTAATTGCCATATATAAAATACGCTTGCCGATGTACTTTGCATAACTTTTCATCGTTTGTCATCCTCCATTATTTAGTTTTTTTGTAAATAGCACCTGATAGTATATCATATTTAAATATACAAAAAAGAAAATGAACACCAAATCAAATCATATTTTAATTGAGTTTTCTTTCTTTTTTTTGTACATTTAAAATTGAGAAAACAAAAAGGAGCCAAAATAAGTGAACTTCACAAAAAAAAACGCACTTGTCTCATTATTCATTTTTATATGTGCACTGGTTTATCAACTGATTAAATACGGATCCTTAAGCTGGACCGGAACATCCAACATCCTGTTTATGATAGCGGGGCTTTTGTTGATCATCGGTTTATCCGGACTTGTGTTGGCTTCCGGAAGTTTCGATTTCTTTCACTACAGCGTCAGAAAAACGCTCAGAAGAGAACCAAAGGAGGATGGCTTCAGGGAACCATTGAATCCGCAAGCTCTATCATCTTCTGTCGGGAAAAGTTATCAAAATGTCCTGACTATCGGTCTGTTGTTGTTGGCGATCAGCATCATCTGTCTCTGGGATTATATTTTATAAATAAAACATCCATCTGGCATGAATGTCTGCCAGATGGATTTTTTATTGCCTTAATTAATCCACGTTCTGAGTGCCAGAATTTGAAGCCCATTTGTATGAGTAGTCAGCACCGACTAAGTGCTCACCCAAATCTGTGACATACGGTTTTTGTAGAACTGCATAAGAACGTTGATACAGAGGAGCGATACCCGCATCTTCCATCAAGATCTTTTCAGCTGCAAGCAGGCTAGCCCATCTTGCATCAAGGTCAGTCACGTTTGTGCGTGCTTCATCGATCAAAGCATCGTATTCAGCGTTGGAGTAACCGGATTTGTTGTTGCCGTTTTCTGTCTGGAACAATTCCAGGAAGTTGATCGGGTCAGCATAGTCAGCTCCCCATCCAGCTAATTCGATATCGTATTCGCCGGATGTATCAGCTTCAAGACGGACTTTGAAAGGTACATTACGCAAGGTAACAGTCAACCCAGGAAGGTTTGTCTGTAGTTGGCTTTGCAGGAACTCAGAAGACCGTTTCGCATTTTCTGTGTCATCGCTCAACAATTCCAAAGTGATGGATTCAACACCCAACTCAGCCAAGCCTTTTTCGAAGTATGTTTTAGCTTCTTCAGCATTGAATGTCAGAAGATCGCCATTTTGTTTACGGTAGTCTTCGCCAGTTGAAGGATCCAAAGCAAGTTTTTCAGGAACCAATCCGTTTGCAGGGATGGAACCGTTCTGCAATACCACATCAGCGTACGCTTGTTTGTCGAAAGCCATAGCTAAAGCTTTACGGATGTTGGCATTTTGCAATGGTGTGCCTTCTCTTTGTTGGTTGAACTTCAAGTAGAATACAGAAGAAGTCGGCATTGTGTGGACTTCAGCATCGCCGGCTCTTTGTGCTACGTACTCACCAGTCAAGATCATGCGGTCGATTGCGTCTGTATCATACAGATTCAAGGCAGTGGAAGTCTCTTTGATGACTTCTACGTTGATTGCTTGTAATTTTACAGCATCTTTATCCCAGTACTCTGCATTTGGTTCGTACGTCCATGATAAGCTCGCTGCATCCCAGTTAGCTAACACGAATGGTCCGTTATACAATAAAGCATCGCTGCTTAATGCGTATTGGTCGCCTTGTTCTTCAACAAATGCTTGATTTTGAGGGAAGAACATAGCCAATGTCAGAAGATCTTTGAAGTATGGCACTGGAGATGTCAATGTGATTTCCAGCGTTTTTTCGTCGATCGCTTTGACGCCCAATTCTTCAGGCGCAACGGCACCATCAATAATTTCAGTTGCGTTGGCGATGACACCTGCCATCATGTAAGAATATGAAGCAGCCTCTGCAGGATCCACCAATTTACGCCATGAATAAACAAAATCTTCTGCCGTTACAGGCTCGCCGTTTGACCAGTTCGCTTCATCACGGATAGTGAAAGTGTAGACCAAACCATCTTCGCTGACTGTAGGATCTTCTGCTGCGATACCTAATTCAACCGTTCCATCCAAGCCTTGACGATACAGTCCTTCATTTACGTTGCTTAAAGCAGTAAACGCAACTGTATCTGTAGCTTGTACAGAATCCATTGTAGGGATTTCAGCGCTTTCAACCAGATTTAACACCTGATCGCTGTCTGTTGCACCTGCAGACCCGGATGAATCAGCCGTGCTTCCCTCTCCGCCGCATGCAGCCAATACAAGTGCGGAGCTTAAAGATAATAACACTAAAGATGATAGTTTCTTGTTGCCCATATTTCTTTTCCCCCATTCCCTCTGTTTCTATAATTTCTATAGTAAGCTTAATTATAGTTGTGACTGTTATTAAAATCAAGTTTGGAAATTTAATAAATTGATTAAAATTAGATTAATATATTCATATTTGTCTTTATATATGCAACATATTATTATATTAGTTATATATTGAGAACCTGACATAGAATGTCAGAACATCCAAAAAATAGCGAAAGCGAAACCAAACGCTGTTAAATCGGCAAATACCAGCAACAAACATATGTTTATTAACAAACAATGATTTATTATATTAATATTGATATATTCGCATGATAAAGGTGCATTTAATCGTTCTCACAGGAAATCCATCGAATCTTATGACTGAAGATTGCCTTCATACTGATTATCTGCGCATAAAACGGAAGTTGTATGGGCTTTGACAAGAATTTTTTCCATGAGGACAGCTTCTGGCATTGACTCCAAAAAGACTTGATTGTCTTCAACAAGGATAGCATATTTCCCCTTTTGTATCCTGAAGATGACATCGCTTCGATTTCCGTTGAAAATGACGATATATTTTTTTTCAGAGTTTGTTAAGGAAAAGGCTATAATGTTGAAATTTTCGCTGAGCATCGTGAAATGGGCGTCAATTTCTTCGTGGGTATGCAGGCGGAAAAGATATTCACTCTTGCGCAAGGCAATCAACCCTTTGACGTAGGCTACTGATTCCTGGTACGTCGTCACCCGCTCCCATTCAAATTGATTGATTTCGTCGGGAGATTGGTAGCTATTGGCTACTCCGGCTTTTGTCCTCAAAAATTCCTGTCCGCCGTGGATAAAAGGAACACCTTGCGACAGCAGGACGATGCTCGTTGCCAAAGTATGCCTTTTGATACGCACCTCTTCACTGTCATCCGGATTGGACCGCAATAATTTATCGTAAAGCGTCAAGTTATCATGAGCTTCCACATACTGGATAACTTGTTCCGGATCGACATAACTGCTGTGGCTGGATAAATGCATGGCTCCCTTTATATTCCGGAGCAACAAATCTTCCAAATAATTTTTGCCGCTGATGAAGCCCCTGTCCTTTTCATCTCCAAAATCACTGCCTTTTAACGCTATCCTGATCGAATCGTTGAAGTGGGCAATTCTGGGCATCGCTTGCGCATTCCTCTGGGAAGCTTTTAAGTCCTCCGGGAGCGGCGTGCTCATTTCCCATCCCTCACCGATGATGATGATGGATGGATCGATTTTATCCAACGCTTCCCGGATTGCATTCATCGTGACCGAGTCATGGATTCCCATCAAATCGAAGCGGAAGCCATCAAGATGGTATTCTTTAGCCCAATATTTGACACTGTCAATGATGTATTTCCGCATCATATGCCTTTCCGAAGCCGTGTCATTCCCGACTCCAGTCCCATTCGCCAACGACCCATCTGCATTGTAACGGTAAAAATATCCCGGTACCGTCCTTTCCAAAGCTTGATCCTTTGGGTCATAGACGTGATTGTAGACGACGTCCATAATTACCCGCAACCCGTTCTCATGCAATGTCCGGATCATCTGCTTCAATTCGAAAATCCTATTGAACGGATCGAAGGGATCCGTTGAGTAGGAGCCTTCCGGCACATTATAGTTCAGCGGATCGTAGCCCCAATTGTATTGCGGCTCCGTCAGATTCGCCTCATCGACTGTGGCATAATCGAACATCGGCAGAATCTGGATATGAGTGATGCCCAAATCGATCAGGTAATCCAAACCAGTTTTTCTGCCACTAGCATTCTGGGTGTTTTTCTCGGTAAGCCCCAGGAATTTCCCTTTGTTCACTATACCACTCGTTTCGGATATGGAAAAATCCCGGATGTGCAGTTCATAAATGATCGCCTCTTCCGGTAACCCAAAAGCAGGCAGCCGTTCTCCCCAACCGTCAGGATTCGTCCTATTCAAGTCTGCGATGACCGATTTCATCCCGTTTACCATCGTTGCCCGAGCATAGGGATCTACACTGATGGTCTCGCGGTTATTCAAGAACAAAATCTTATATACATAAATGGTTCCGTGTTGATCACCGGGCAGATATACTTCAAATATCCCTTTCGGCTTCTGCACCATCTCTATTTTCGTTGAAGGGCCCTTGAAGGAATCGTCAGCATAAATCCATACCTCCACAGATTTTGCCGTAGGGGTCCATACCCTCAGCAAAGTACCCTCTTTTTCGTATAGCGCACCCAATTCGCCGTCATAAGAAAAGTAGTTGTCAAAATCATTTGATCGGACGAAAAGAAACATTTCCTTGTCGATTGTTTCTTTATCCCTTTTATCACTGAAGAGTTTTTCTAAATCATTGCTATCCAACCAACTCTGGAAGTCCTCGACCATGTTGCATCACCACCCATACCTAGTATACTAGCCAAGATTGATTGCTTTTCCTGTCAAAAATAGTCTTTCTTCTTCAACCAGTAGACGGTTAAAAAGCAGATGAAAATCGTAAGCAAGCTAGTGATACCAAACGCCCAAGGATGATTTTCAAAAGGCAAATCAACATTCATGCCCCAGAAACCGGCTATGATAGTCGGAATCGTCAGGACAATGGTGATCGAAGTCAAAACTTTCATGATGTTATTCAGATTGTTCGCGATTACGCTCGAAAAAACTTCACTCAGCTGATCGATCATCTTACTTGATTCTGTGACCATCACCTCTGCCTGGCTGGAGATATCGATGATATCACGCAATAATTCCTGACTTTGCAAATCGTCGCCTAAGGAAGCATTCTGAATGGATTTCGTAATCAAGGGATGATTTTTGTTGATTGACGTTTCAAAATAAACCAAGCTTTTGTGAAGGGCAATCAAATTATAGAAATGTTCATTGTGGGTCGCACTGGTGATTTTTATTTGCAGATCTTCGATTGTACCGTCAATTTCTCTCAGATGGTGGACAAAACTTTTGGTCAGTTCCCACAAAATATACAGGATGATATGCTGCTGAGTTGTCGCCGGTTCATTTTTGAAAGACTCATTCTTCATGATGCGTGTCAAAAAAGAAGGCGTCTCTTTGCAGATTGTGATCAATGTGTCATTGACCGTGATGATCGACAAAGGATATGTATGATATTCCGTAAATTTTTCCTGAACCGACCGCATTTTAGGGAAAAGGACGATAAGCAGATTGATCGAATCCCCGGACCCATTGTTGACTCTCTCTTGCCGGGGTATTTCATATTCATCCAATGAATCCAGGATATAATCCATCGGGATGCCAAAAGTACTCATCAAATCCGCGACGTCATCACTGTCCGGATTCTCCACATGTATCCATTCAGCCGATTTCCAATTCTTTGTTTGTGAATATACCCCTTTATCCGATAAGTTGAACGCTCTCATTGAAAACCACCTCTTACCCACCATAATCTAAGTGTTGTATTCTATAGGAATAGCATAACGTATTTTGATCAAAATGAAAGCAATAACCCTTTCGGGACGGTCTTAGTCGGTCAGAAAAAAAATGCCCACCGAGAAAGAGCGGAAAACTACAAGTCAACGACGATTTCCTCCATAGTATAAGCCATTTCGATATAAGGATCTTCCGTGTACCAGTGTCGCGAACTGCCGAGACAGGCGCAATAGAAGGTAGTATCGTTCTCGTGGAACATTTTACGGAAATGGACATGGCCCATGACACTGTAAGCAATCGGATAGCGATCATAGACTTGCATATAGCTTTTGCTGCCCAGGAAAGCGTTGTAGTAATCATAGACCTTATGCGGAAGCGGGATAACGAACTGCGGATGTGTTACAACATGTGTCTGCATGATTATTTTCCGGTTGCTGACTCTTTTCAGGTCATTTTCCAGTTCAGCCAGCATCTCTGCAGCAACAGTACGATCATCTTTTTCCCAATGCACATAACGGCGGTCATTCCAACCGCCGACTTTTAGTTTTTTTCTTGAAAATTCTTCTATCGTATAGCTATCACTGGCGAAGCCATAATCATACCAGCCTGGGTTCCCCACTACTGCCCATTCATCCCCGATAAGAAACGGATTTCCGACAGGATTCTCATCCCGCTGCTTGAACAACTGATAGATGCGATCCGTATCCTCTTCGTGATTGCGGATGGACCAGAAATCATGGTTTCCGGGCACGAATTGGATTTTCGAAACGTTGTGATCACGCATACGATCGAGGAAAGCGAAGGTATCATGGTAATCAGAAGACACATCACCAGCCAACAAAAGCAGGTCGATTTCTTGATTATAGAGCAATTCCGCCAAGAGATGATCATAGGTTTGACCCGGCGCCAGCCTTTTTGCGTTCGAATCGATATGCAAATCCGATAATACGCCAATTTTCACGTCCTCAACCCCCTTTTTTAACAAGAAAAGCTGAACGGGTTTGTTCAGCCCTGAAAGAAATTTAGGAAATCTGTCCGAATGAGCATCGAAGAGCGCAATAGGACAGATTTATCTAATTTCCGAAGGGCTAACCCGTGAAGCTGGACATCATTTTAGATGCATGAAACATTTTTCAAACTTGTGAAACACGTACGGCGATGCACTTCTGAGTTGAAAAAAATTTATAAATTCCTATATGTTTAAAAAAGCGAAGTTGCATATCAGATTATCTGAGTTGCAACTCCGCCCTTTTGCAGTGATTATTTTGAGAATGCTTCCGTTAATGGTGGCACTACTTGTTTTTTGCGTGAAACAACTCCTGGAAGCAGCGCAACGTTATCGATCAATGAGACACCGAATGCTGACGCGACTGTGTCCAAATGCGAGCCTACAGCCAATAAGGCTGAATCGCTGTCGATGATGTTTGTCACCACCAACAAGAAGACGTCGTAACCTTGAACAGCGTTTTCTGTTTCCATGGCAGCGACCAACTCATCTTTTCGGTTCAGCACATCTTGGACGTCGACCGTGTTAACCTGTGCGATGCGCACGTTTTTAGCGCCCATCGGGAATGATTTTGCGTCCAAAGTCAACAATTCTGCGATCGACTTGTCGTCCAAATTCGTTCCGGCTTTCAGCATCGCCAAGCCATATTCCTGCAAAGAGACACCGGCGATTTCAGTCAAGGCTGCTGCCGCTGCTTCATCTTCCGGCGTGCAAGTCGGAGATTTGAACAATAGCGTATCGGAAATGATGGCAGAAAGCATCAAGCCAGCGATATCGGCTGGGATCGCGATATTCTTTTCCTGGAACATTTTATACAGGATTGTATTTGTGCAACCGACAGGCTCTGCACGGTAATACAACGGGTTGGCTGTTTCGAAGTTCGCGATGCGGTGGTGATCCACTACGGCATAGACTTCAACATCCTTGATGTCACTGACGCTTTGCTGCGCTTCGTTATGATCGACCAAAGCGACCGTATCCGTTTCGTTTGCAGCAGTCTCGATGACACGTGGGGCGTCTATCTTGAATTGATTCAGCGCATAGATTGTTTCTTCGCTTGGCAGACCTAGAGCCACAGCTTCTGCCTCGGTTCCATTGTGATTCAGATAGTAGGCGTATGCGATAGCGGATGTAATCGCATCCGTATCCGGATTCTGGTGTCCAAAAACTAATAGTTTGTTCATTTAATTCACTCTCTCTTCCATTATCTTAATTTATCATAATAAAAAAGGAAGAAAAGAGCAATGGCAATTCTCTTTTCTCCCTTGAAAAAATAGTATTATTTTACAGATCCAAATAACCTTTGTAATCTTCCGTATGCAACAGTTTTCTTGCATTCTCGACTCGTTCTGCGGTTGGCGGATCGATTCCCTCCAACTGATAAGGGATGCCCAATGTTTGCCACTTATAGATGCCCATTTTATGGTAAGGCAGAACCTCTACTTTGACGATGTTTTTCAATGTTTTCAGAAAAGCATCCAAACGGATCAAAAATTCATCGTAATCGGTACGTTCCGGAACCAGAACATGACGGACCCAAATCGGTTTGTTGATTTCCGACAAATATTTTGCCAGTTCGATAATGCTTTCATTCGGCCACATTGTCAGTTCTTTGTGTTTCTGACTATCGATGTGTTTGATGTCCAGCAGAATCAAATCCGTCACAGCCAATAATTTATTGAATTGGCTGAAGAATGGTTCATCATAAGTGAACGGCAAGCCACAAGTATCCAGTGTTGTATGTACACCTTGCGCTTTGGCTTTCGTGAATAATTCAATCAAGAAGTCGATCTGCAGCAACGGTTCGCCTCCGCTGACGGTAATGCCGCCTTTTTGCCCCCAGAATGGCTTGTATTGCAGAGCCATATCGAGCAACTCATCACTTGTCATTTCATTGCCGCCACCGATGTTCCATGTGTCCGGGTTGTGGCAGAATTGGCAACGCATGCGGCAGCCTTGCATAAATATAATAAAACGGATTCCGGGTCCATCAACGGAACCGAAACTCTCTGTTGAATGCACAAATCCTTTTAAAGGTTCAGTCATTTCGAAAACTCCTCTATCATTTATTTCTTAACCTCATTGTATCTTTTATAAGGAATATTTCCTATCAAAAAGAGCGATTTTTCGCTCCCTTTGATAGAAAACGGATGAATCAAATGATCCATCCGTTTAATTTTATACGATTAATATGCAGGGTGAAACAAATTACATCATTTCGTGCATTGTACGGTTGATTACGTCCATTTGTTGTTCACGAGTCAACTTGATGAAGTTAACAGCGTATCCGGAAACACGGATCGTCAATTGCGGATAGTTTTCAGGATGATCCATTGCATCAAGCAATGTTTCACGGTTGAATACGTTGACGTTCAAGTGATGGCCACCTTTAGCGATGTATCCATCCAACATTGTTGCAAGGTTGTCTTTTTGTACTTCCTCTTCGCGTCCTAATGCTTTAGGGATGATCGAGAATGTATTGGAGATACCGTCCAATGAATATTTGTAAGGGATCTTAGCAACTGAAGACAAGCTTGCCAAAGCGCCGTGTGTATCTCTTCCGTGCATTGGGTTAGCACCAGGTGCGAATGGTTCGCCGGCTTTACGTCCGTCTGGCGTGCTACCAGTTTTCTTACCATATACCACGTTTGAAGTGATCGTAAGGATAGAAGTTGTCGGGATTGAGTTGCGGTATGTTTGATGTTTCTTAACTTTGCCCATGTATTGTTTCAACAAGTCGATACCGATTTGGTCAGCGCGATCATCATTGTTACCGTATTTAGGGAAGTCGCCTTCGATTTCGAAGTCAATCGCAATGCCATTTTCGTCGCGGATAGGTTTAACTTTCGCGTATTTAATAGCTGAAAGTGAATCGATCGTCACTGAGAAACCAGCGACACCAGTCGCCAATGTGCGGACAACGTTTGTATCATGTAACGCCATTTCTAATGATTCGTAAGAATATTTATCGTGCATATAGTGGATAACGTTCAATGTATTCACATACAAAGCTACGATCCAGTCCATCATAACATCGAATTTCTCGGCAACTTCATCGTAATCAAGGTACTCTGAAGTGATTGGTTGCAATTTAGGTCCGACTTGTTTTTTCTTCGTTTCGTCAACCCCACCGTTGATAGCGTAAAGCAATGTTTTGGCCAAGTTAGCACGCGCTCCGAAGAATTGCATTTGTTTCCCGATTCTCATCGCGGAAACGCAGCATGCGATGCCGTAGTCGTCGCCCCATTCAAGGCTCATCATGTCATCATTTTCGTATTGGATTGCGCTTGTTTCGATAGACATTTTAGCACAGTATTTCTTGAATCTTTCAGGCAATTTAGTTGACCAAAGGACTGTCAAGTTAGGTTCTGGAGCAGCTCCCAAGTTAGTCAATGTGTTCAAGAAACGGAAGCTTGATTTTGTAACCATTGAGCGTCCGTCATGTGCCATACCTGCGATTGCTTCAGTAACCCATTGAGGATCCCCTGAGTACAATTCTTGATATTCTGGCGTACGTGCAAATTTGATCATACGTAATTTCATTACGAAGTGGTCAACGATTTCTTGTGCTTCTTCTTCAGTCAATGTTCCGTTTTCCAAATCGCGTTGGATATAGATATCCAAGAAAGTGGAAGTACGGCCTAATGACATTGCAGCACCGTTTTGTTGTTTAACAGCTGCCAAGTAACCGAAGTATAACCATTGGAAAGCTTCTTTAGCGTTTGTGGCTGGTTTGGAAATATCAAATCCATAGATGTTTCCCAATTCTTTCAATTCTTTCAAAGCGCGGTATTGTTCGCTGAATTCTTCTCTCAAACGGATGATTTCTTCAGTCATTGTGCCGTCGCCGATCTTAGCGAATTCTTTCAGTTTGTCTTGCATCAGGTAGTCCACGCCATACAAAGCAACACGACGGTAATCGCCGATGATGCGTCCGCGGCCATAAGCATCCGGCAAGCCTGTGATGACGCCGGTTGTTCTTGCTGCGCGCATTTCTGGAGTGTACGCGTCAAATACGCCTTGGTTATGTGTTTTTCTGTAATCACGGAAGATCATTGAAACTTCTGGATCAACTTTGTAGCCAGCTTCTTCACAAGCCTGTTCGCTCATACGGATACCGCCGAAAGGCATCAAGCTGCGTTTAAGTGGTTTTTCAGTCTGGAAACCAACAATTTGCTCTTTTTCTTTATTCAAGTAACCCGCTGCATGTGATGTGATGGATGAGACAACTTTTGTATCCATATCCAATACGCCGCCAGCTTCTCTTTCTTGTTTTGTAAGATCCATTACTTGATCCCATAATTGAGTAGTGGTTTCAGTAGGACCAGCCAAGAAACTTTCGTCGCCTGTATATTCAGAGAAGTTGTTGATGATGAAGTCTCTTACGTCGACTTCTTCTTTCCAAGTTTTACCTTTAAAACCTTGCCATTGTTCCATTATATGTTCCTCCTATAAAGTGCCCTCACATTGTGATATGTGTAACAGGTTTCTACACGAACATTATAACACGTACAGATAAAAGTGCAACAACTATCAATCTTTTTTCCGAACTTTTTATATTATTTGAAATAAATATTTTTAAACCTTGTTATGTAGGGATTTCCAAAAGAAGGTTTACGATTAAAGCTTCTGATTAGTTAGTGAAACCTTTATTTTGACCAAAAATCTGTTTCATAAAAAAACGGAAACTGTACTATTACACAGTTTCCGTTTTGATATTTTGTTTATAACAGAAAATTAAGAAATTCTAATTTGTGAAAAATCAAACTCTTTTTCGATATCCGATACTTCGCCATCGGTCTTTTCGTTGATTGCGAAGCTGCCGTTGGAATATCTCGGACTGAATGGCGTTTCTTTGCTTTCCACCATAATAGTCTTGCCGTTGCTCGTTCGGATTGCATAATGATTAGGGATGGACAGATTGCAATCCATAAAAATGATCCGGTGCGGCTTGGCCTTCAGCTCCTTCAGAAGCATCAGCCCTCGTTTTGCACGACCCAAAATCGGAACTTCTCCGGATTTGAATTTTTTGATGTTCCCTCTTTGTGTAAGCACAAGAATCGGGAACTCATCATCACCTTCTTTAAATGCGGCTCCCCCTACTACAAAATCTCCTTCTTTCAGGTTAATGGACTTAACTCCGCTGGCGCGCGTTCCGATGATGCCAACCTCGCTGACGGCGTATCGCAAACTAAATCCGAAATGCGTCACCAACAGAACCTCGTAATTTTGCTTATCCTCCAGACGTTGGATTGAAACGATCGTATCTGTCTCGCTCTTCATCTTCATGGCGACTGCCTTTTTATTCCTGTAACCACGGAAAGTCCGGAAATCGCTCATCAGTGTCTGTTTGATGTACCCTTCTTTTGATACAAAAAGAAGGGTACCGGTTGGTTCACCGTTATTCGGAATCATTTCCACACTGATGATTTTCTCCTCCGAAGCGAAGGGAATGTTTTGCGAGATATGATGGCCCGTATCTTTCCATTTCAACTCAGGCAACTCATGTACCGGGAAATGAAGATAGTCCCCCTTGTTGGTGAACATCACGATGGCATCCAGGGTCGAAGCTTTCCCGACAAATAGCGGCTTATCTCCTTCGCGCAAGCCGATTTCTTCGATTGTCGACGCTCCAAAAGAACGCAGGCTGGTACGCTTGTAATAGCCTTCTTTAGTGATTACGACAATGACTTCTTCTATCGGCACCAACACTTCCGTATCGATTTTGATTTCCTCGATCTCATGCTGGATTGTAGTCCTGCGAGGGTTAGCGTATTGCTTTTTGACCGTGGCAAGCTCATTTTTCATCACAGCGTACAATGTTTTTTCTTGCTTCAGAATTTCAAGGTACGTCGCAATCTGCTCATTCAGTTCCAACTTTTCGTTTTGCAGGGCAGTGATATCCGTGTTGGATAACCGGTACAGTTGTAACGAAACGATAGCTTCCGCTTGCGCTTCCGAAAAAGCATATTGCCTCATCAGATTCTGTTTCGAGTCCTTTTTGTCTTTGCTGTCACGGATCAATTGAATGACTTCATCAAGGATCGAAATCACTCTGATTAATGCATCCACAATGTGCAGGCGCGTCTCTGCCTTCTTCAGGTTATAATTCGTCCTGCGGGTGATGACGACTTTCTGATGACGGATATAGGCTTTCAGTATTTGGTGCAACCCGACCTGCATCGGACGACGTTCATCGATTGCGACCATATTGAAATTATAGTTCACTTGCAGATCCGTATTTTTGAGCAGATAATTGAGAATCCCCTCTGCATTTGCCTCTTTTTTCAGTTCAACGACAATCTGGAGTCCCGAGCGATCCGATTCATCCCGCACTTCAGCGATTCCTTCAATTTTACGGTTAATGCGGATTTCATCCATCCTCTTCACAAGCGTCGCTTTATTGACGTCATAAGGAATCTCCGAAATGACGATTTGCTGTTTGCCGCCACGAATGCTCTCTATGGACGTGCGCGAACGGACAACAACTTTACCTTTTCCGGTTCTGTATGCATCCTGCAAGCCTTCCAACCCCTGAATGATTGCTCCGGTAGGGAAGTCAGGTCCTTTAACATATTTCATAAGCGCTTTGAGCTCCGCATCAGGATGATCGATCAGGTGCAAAGTTGCATCGATGACTTCACCTAAATTATGCGGCGGGATATCGGTTGCATACCCTGCGGAAATGCCGGTAGCGCCGTTCACCAAGAGATTCGGGTATCTGGCAGGCAACACGGTAGGTTCCTGATCGGTATCGTCGAAGTTCAGTACAAAGTCTACTGTTTCTTTATCGATATCGCGTAGCAATTCTGCAGAAATTTTCGAAAGACGTGCTTCGGTATACCGCATCGCTGCAGCTGAATCGCCATCCATGCTTCCGTTATTGCCGTGCATTTCGACCAATACTTCTCGCATCTTCCAATCCTGACTCAAACGTACCATCGCTTCATAGACACTGGAATCGCCATGGGGATGGTAATTACCGATGACATTCCCGACAGTTTTAGCTGATTTTCGGAAGCCTTTTTCCGAAGTGTTCCCGGCAACATCCATCGCATAAAGAATCCGTCTTTGGACAGGTTTCAGTCCATCGCGGATATCAGGCAAAGCCCGATCTTGGATGATGTACTTCGAATAGCGTCCGAAACGATCTCCCATTACGTTTTCAAGCATCAGCTCTTTAATTTCCAGATTATCCACTATTGTTCACCACTTTCAAAATCTAACGAAATCTGCTCCATGTCGTGAGCGGTCTGTTGACCAGAAGACGCTTTTTTAACCTTATCTTGAAGCTGCGTCTGTCCGCTATCGGAAGTCGGTGCAAGATCTTGCTCCAAAATGCTCTTATCATCGGCCATCGAAAATTCGACATGCTTCTCGATCCATTTTCTTCGCGGTTCGACTTTGTTCCCCATCAGTGTCGTGACACGGCGCTCGGCTTGGGCCTTGTCGTCGATGAGAACCCGGATCAACGTTCTGGTTTCTGGGTCCATTGTAGTATCCCATAGCTGATCCGCGTTCATTTCTCCCAGTCCTTTATAGCGTTGCAAGATGTAGCCCTTACCGATGATGTCGATCTTTTCCTGCAGCTCCTTTTCGGTCCATGCGTATTCGATTTTTTCGTTTTTGCCGAAACCCTTGGATATTTTATAGAGGGGCGGTTGCGCCAGATAAATTTTCCCAGCTTCCAGCAGCGGTTTCATGTATCGATAGAAGAAAGTCAGCAACAGGATCTGAATGTGTGCACCATCCGTGTCCGCATCTGTCATAATGATAATTTTGTCATAATTGCAATCCTCGATATCAAAATCCGCCCCGACGCCCGCGCCTACTGTGTAGATGATCGTGTTGATTTCCTCGTTCTTCAGTATATCCTGCATGCTCGCGCGTTCAGTATTGATGACTTTCCCACGCAGCGGGAGAATCGCCTGGAACTTGCGGTCGCGTCCTTGTTTGGCGGATCCGCCGGCGGAATCACCCTCGACTAGGTATAGTTCGTTCTTTTTCGGATTTTTGCTTTGCGCAGGTGTCAACTTGCCGGACAACAGCGATTCGTTTTTTTTGGCGTTTTTTGCCATTTCGCGTCTCTTCACGGGCTTTTCGCGCTGCATTTCTGGCCTCTCTGGCTTTGAGGGATTTCCTGGCAAGCATTTGGGCCGTTTCGCCATTCTCGGTCAGATAGATGCTCAATTTTTCGCTGATGAGGCCATCAACGGCGGCCCGCGCTTGTGGTGTGCCTAATTTTTCTTTCGTTTGGCCTTCGAATTGCAGCAGATTCTCTGGAACGCGCAAGGACAACACTGCCGAAAGACCTTCACGGACATCACTGCCTTCGAGATTCTTCTCCTTCTCTTTGATCAGGTTCATTTTCCGGGCGTATTCGTTGAAGGCTTTGGTGATGGCTGTCTTCGCACCGGTTTCGTGGGTGCCGCCATCCTTAGTGCGGACGTTGTTGACGAAAGACAAAATCGTCTCCGAATAACCATCGTTATACTGGAAGGAAAATTCAATTTCAATCCCATCTGCTTCTCCACTGAAATACACGACATCATGCAGTGTATCTTTTTCTTCATTTAAGTAAGCAACGAATTCCTTGATTCCTTCTTCGAAGTAAAAAGTATCGCTTTGTTCCGTCCGTTCATCTTTCAGCGTGATGGTCAACCCTTTCAATAAAAAGGCTGATTCCCTGAACCGCTCCGCCAAAACCTCATAGGATAACTGCGCTGTTCCGAAAACTTCCTTGTCGGGCAAAAAGTGAATCGAAGAGCCTGAACCTTTTGCGGCACTTTTTGCCTTAGTCAATTTACTGGCAGGTTTCCCGCCATCCTTGAATTTCATCGTATAGACTGTGCTCTCTCGGATGACGGACACTTCCAACCACTCGGACAGGGCATTGACGACACTTGCACCCACACCATGGAGGCCTCCTGAAGTTTTGTAGCCTCCTTGACCGAATTTGCCACCAGCATGCAACACTGTGAAAATGACTTGGATGGTTGGTACACCTGAAGCGTGTAACCCAGTCGGCATGCCGCGGCCATTATCTTTGACACTAATGCTTTGGTCTTCGTGGATCGTGATATCGATTTTATCGGCAAACCCCGATAAAGCCTCGTCAACTGCATTGTCGACTATTTCATATACTAAATGATGCAGTCCACGTGCGTCGGTCGAACCGATATACATACCTGGCCGTTTCCTGACTGCTTCAAGTCCTTCCAACACTTGGATGGAGTCGTCATTGTATTTATTCTCATTATTTTGTGCCATAAAAAAACTCCTTCATCTCTGTTCTGAACCGAACATCTATTCTATCATACTGTATAATTTTCACTTTGAAAAGTATTAAAAATAAGACAGAATTCTGACTCCTATAGGAAAAATGTGGATTAAATGGTAAAATGAACTGGAATTGTTTTATATTGGAGTTTTAAATTAGGAGTGAAGTGAGAATGACAGCAGTTGTCATCGTCCTGGCCTATCTTTTGGGTTCCATCCCTTCAGGCATTTGGATTGGAAAATATTTTTATCATACAGACATCCGCACATACGGCAGCGGGAACAGCGGGACGACGAATACCTTCCGCGTTTTAGGGAAAAAAGCTGGTACAATCGTCTTGATCATGGACATGCTGAAAGGTTCGGCGGCAACTTTACTGCCGATATGGTTAGGGGCTGAAATTCACCCTTTACTGGCCGGTGTTGTGGCAGCATTAGGGCATACCTATCCCCTTTTTGCGGGATTCAAAGGTGGCAAGGCAGTCGCTACAAGCGGCGGCATCATTTTGGCTTATAACCCCCTTTTTTTTACAGAAGCCATCATCGCTTTCGTCATCTATCTTTATTTTTCCAGAATGGTCAGCTTATCCAGCATATTAGTCTGTTTTACGGCAATTTTCCTTTCCTTCTTTTTTAAGGATTGGCCGTTGACGATTGTGACGATCCTTTTGACGGTTTTCATCATCTATCGTCACCGTTCCAACATTTACCGGATCAAGAATGGGACAGAAAGCAAAGTACCTTTCGGCTACAAATCAAAGAGCGTCAAAGAATAAAAGAATAAGGCAGGACCGTAAATCATTGCTGATTTACGGTCCTGCCTTTTTAGTGTAACTAGGCAACGATCTAGAAGAACGCGATCCTGTGGACATAATAACGTTTATTTCCTGGTTCAAGTGATTGGATGGCTGTTTTCCGTTCCAACACCCCATCCGAATCCGACCTGTCAGCCAATCCGCACCAAGGTTCCAAACAGACGTAAGTTGCGTCTTGCTGCGGCTTCGTCCAAATACCTAAGTAGTCAAAATCTTCATAGGACATTGTAACTCCGTGCTCGCCTTTTTTAGATGCCAACGTCACCGTCGTCGGTTCCGGTGTTTTCAAAATAATGGCATCATTCAAGAATAGTTCTCTTTGCAGCGGGAAATTGTTCTGCTCCACTTCAAGTGCTTTGTCTGCGGCTAGATACGGCCCTTCCAGCAATAAGCGCTCTCGGGAAGTTTCAGGAGTCATCTTGACGTAATAATCTTCGAATGCCTCACCCTCCGTCAACGGAACGTTAAAGCCTGGATGCCCCCCAATCGAATAATACATCGTATTTTCATCAAGATTCTTCACCTTGTAAATGACGGACAACTGGTTCTCGAACAATTGATAAGTCAACTGCAATTCAAACAAAAATGGATAAACATCTTTGAAGTGACCGTTCGGCGCAAGAATGAACGTAATGCTGTCAGTCAGACGCTCATGCACTGAAAATTTCGAGTCGCGGGCAAAACCGTGTTGTCCCATTGGATAAGTGTTACCTTTATATCGGAAGGAGTCCTCCTTCAGGCGTCCTACGAAAGGAAATAGGACAGGGGCATGTCTGTTCCAAACTTTCTCATCAGCTTGCCAAATATATTCGATACCAGTTTTCTTTGCGATTACACTGGATACTTCTGCACCTTTATCTTTTACGGTTACTATAAGGTGCTCATTTTCGATTACAAACTCCATGACATTTCCCCCTAGTTTGGCTTTACACCAATTTGATTACTGATCATTTCTTTGATTCAAAGCCTTTTTTAAAGCATCAAGCAATTCTGGGGAAACGACTCTGATGAATGTCCCCTTCATGCCGAGCGATCTCGTCTCGAGAATGCCGGCTGATTCCAGCTTCCTTAAAGCATTCACAATCACGGAGCGCGTTATATTTTTTTCTTCCGCAATTTTCGATGCGGTGATGCGTTCCTCTAAGGATGGAAAACTCTCAAAAATAGCTTTGACTGCTTCCAGTTCGCTGAAAGACAAGGATTTTATTGCAATTTGGATCAGTGTCGTCACTCTTGTTGCCTCTTCCGTACGCAAATTGATGCTATGCAGCAACTCAATACCGATTACGGTGGCCCCGTGTTCGGCAAGAATCAAGTCGCTGCTGTCAAAAGCCGGAAACATACGTGCCAAAATCAAACTCCCCAAACGCTTGCCGGAAGCAAAAATCGGAACGATTGTTGTGACACCTGTAATAAACAAGTCTCTACTCTCAATCGGAAAGGCAGTGAAATCAGATTCAATGCCGATATTCGCGGTCGTTTGAAATAAAGCAGAGAGATTTTGGGCATACTGTTCCGGAAATTTCTTATCCTCCAGCATTTGTTTGATGCGGGTATTGTTGATATCGGTCGCCTCGCTGTAGCCCAATAGATTTCCGGATAGATCGATCAGATACGTGTTGGCTCTTAAAATATCACCAAGTACGCTTGCCATTTCCGTAAAAGGCAATGCTGTCGCTTCGCCACTGTTAGTGACAAACCCACCCTCTTTTTGAAGCATGTGGTTGATCCTTCTCAACTTTTCTAATAATTCGTCCATGTTTCCCCCCATACGATCATCCATCAGAAAATATCCACAAGGTTTATCTATCCTGAAGGGGATTATTTATGCTTAAAGGATATATCTTCTTAAATCTTTATTTTCTACAATTTTCTCAAGCTTTTCATCGACATAATGTTCTGTTATGGTAATTTCTGTACCAGGTATTTCGGAAGCTTCGAACAACAAATCCTCCAATAATTTTTCCATGATCGTATGCAGCCGTCTAGCTCCGATGTTATCGGTTTCCTGGTTAACCTCAGTCGCGATGGCAGCCATCTTCCGGATAGCTTCCTGGGTGAAAGTGATATCGACGTCTTCAGTTGCCAACAACGCAGTGTACTGCTTTAGCATCGCATTATTGGGTTCGGTAAGGATTCTGACGAAATCATCTTCCGTAAGGTCATTTAATTCTACGCGGATCGGGAAACGACCTTGCAGTTCCGGGATGAGATCGCTTGGCTTGGAAACATGGAACGCGCCGGATGCGATGAAGAGGATGTGATCTGTTTGGAGTGTCCCATACTTGGTGGAAACCTGGCTTCCTTCGACAATCGGAAGGATATCCCGTTGCACACCTTCCCGCGACACTTCACCTGAATTTTGTGATTTGGAAGTGATCTTATCGATTTCATCGATGAAAATGATGCCGTTGGTTTCGGCCAACTTCAAAGCTTCCTGCGAAATATCATCCTTGTTGACCAGTTTGTCGGTTTCTTCCTGCACAAGTACCTCGATAGCATCTTCGACCAAAAGTGTCCGCTGGATTTTCTTTTTCGGCGTCATGGATTCGAATGCCGACTGAAGCATCATCATTTGTTCGTTGTTTCCGCCGCCACCTAAGGGATTTGCTTGTTTTTCCTCCACTTTTATGGAGACTTCACGCTTATTCAGAAGTCCTTTACGCAATTGTTCAATGATTTCCGCTCTGCTCTTGGCGATTTCGGCGGTCACTTCTTCAACTTCTTCTTCCTGACTTTCCGGCAGAGGCATCCCTAGATTCTTGAACATATTTTGCCAGTCATTCATACCTTCCTGTTTGGGCTTAGCTTTCTTGGTACCCGGCCTCATTACCTTTGAGAGCCTTTCTAAAGCAGCCTCATAGGCTTTCGCATAGACATCGCTACGCTTCTGCTTTTCGACAATCTGAATGGCGTTCTCCATCAGGTCCCGGACCATCGACTCAACGTCGCGGCCGACATAGCCGACCTCTGTGAATTTAGTGGCCTCGACCTTGACGAAGGGTGCTTCGACCAATAAGGCCAAGCGTCTCGCCAGCTCGGTCTTTCCTACCCCGGTCGGCCCGATCATCAGAATATTTTTCGGCGTCACTTCTTTTTGCATATCGGCATCCAATTTTTGTCTCCGGTAGCGATTCCGCAAAGCGACAGCGATTGCTTTTTTTGCGGCATCCTGGCCGATGATATAACGATCGAGCTCCTTGACGATTTCTCTGGGTGTTCTGTTGTGCTGTTCCTTCATTATATTAGCCACCTATCTAAAATTCTTCAACAATGATGTTGTCGTTAGTAAATACGCAGATTTCTGAGGCGATTTTGAGGCTTTCGTAGGCGATTTCCTTAGCGGAAAGATCGGAGCCTCTTCTTTTCAGCGCTCTTGCTGCAGCCAAGGCATAATTTCCGCCCGATCCGATCGTCAGGATGCCATCATCCGGTTCGATGACTTCCCCACTTCCGGAAACAAGCAGCATCTGTTCCTTGTTCATGACGATCAACAACGCCTCCAGTTTCTGAAGAGCGCGATCTCCCCGCCATTCTTTAGCCACCTCAATGGAGGCGCGCAGAAAGTTTCCTTTGTACTGATTCAGTTTCTCTTCAAATTTGTCCTCAAGGGTGAACGCATCCGCTACGCCGCCTGCGAAACCGACGATGACTTCATCATGATAGATGCGTCTGATTTTTTTTGCGGTCCCTTTCATGATGACGGATTCCCCCATCGTTACCTGGCCATCACCCGCCATGGCTGAACGTCCGTTGTGGTGCACTGCGCAGATTGTTGTCATTTGTTATTCCCCCTGTTTTTTGCTGTCCCGTTTCGCCCGTGGATGGAATTTGTTGTAATTCCTTTGGAGGGCATCTTTCGTTACATGAGTGTATATTTGCGTGGAAGACAGGCTAGCATGTCCTAAAAGTTCCTGGACTGTCCGCATATCTGCTCCGTTGTTCAACATATCGGTCGCAAACGTATGCCGCAGCATATGCGGATGCAAGGTACCGGTCAATCCGGTTTTTTTCATGATCTGTTTTAATATGTATTCAATACCGCCTGCCGTGAGCGGATCACCCAAGCGGCTCACAAAGAGATAATCGTGATTGCGTTGGTGTTTAGCCATCAATTCTGTCCGGGTCATTTCCAGATATTCCTGAATGGCAGCGGCGGCATAATGGCCGAAGGGCACATAACGTTCTTTGTTTCCTTTTCCGAAAATTAAAATGACACCCAATTCGAAGGAAACATCCTGTAACTTGATGTTCTTGCACTCGCTGACACGGATTCCGGTCGCATAAAACAATTCCACCAGCGCTCGGTTCCGATAGTCGAGCATTTCCGTCCCTTCGGCTGCGCGCAATAGTTTTTCCAACTCTTCTTCGTATAAGTACTGCGGCAAACGCAATTGCTTTTTCTTGAATGAGATATAGGATAAAGGGTTTTCATCAAGAAGGTCATTGCGGATCAGGAAGTGATAGAATCCCCTCAAGCTGGACAATGTGCGCGAAATCGTATTCCGACTCAGTTTTTGTTCGTCCAAAAAACTCAAATACAGTCGGACATCATACAATTTCACCGCCAGCAAATTGCTGGTTCCACTTTCCTCAAGAAAGGATTCAAATTTTTTCAGGTCAAACAGATAGGCCTTGACGGTTTCGTCGGAATAGCGCCTCTCGATAGCCAAATATTTTATGAAACGATCGATTAATTCTTGATTAGACAAAAAAATCCCTCCAACATCTTATGACTAAATTTATCACAATGTTGGAGAGATTTCAATGTAAGTTGGCGAACTTAAATCGTTTGCACGAATTCGTCCAGAGCAGCCAATGCTTTATCGGCTATCATCTGGTTTTTGAGCTGTTTATCGCGGATTTTCTTGCCGCCTAAAGGTTCAATGATGCCGAAGTTGGCGTTCATCGGTTGGAAATGTTTGCTGTCTGTATTTGTGATGTAGTGGGACATCGCACCGATCATCGTCTCTTTCGGGAAGACAACACATTCCTGTCCGCTCGCCATTCTGGCGGCATTGAGGCCAGCCAACAGCCCGCTTGCCGCACTCTCGACATATCCTTCAACTCCGGTCATCTGGCCGGCGAAGAACAGGTCGTCGCGTTTTTGGCTCTGATAGGTGGCGCGCAGAATTTTTGGAGAGTTCAGGAACGTATTCCGATGCATGACTCCGTAACGTACAATCTCAACATTTTCCAACCCCGGGATCATTCGCAGGATCCGTTTCTGCTCTCCCCATTTCAGGTGAGTCTGGAAACCGACAATATTGTATAGGGATCCGGCAGCGTTGTCCTGACGCAGCTGCACAACCGCATAGGGAATCTTTCCAGTCTTCGGATCTTCCAGTCCGACCGGTTTCATCGGACCGAACAGCAACGTTTTTTCACCTCTTGAGGCCATCACTTCGAATGGCATGCACCCATCGAAATATTTTTCTTCCTCGAATTCTTTCAATGGGGCTACTTCAGCCGTAATCAGTTCATGATAGAAGTTTTCGAATTCCTCTTTGGTCATCGGACAGTTCAGGTAGGCGGCTTCACCTTTGTCATAACGCGACTTCAAGTAAACCTTCTCCATATTGATGCTGTCTTTTTCCAACACGGGTGCGGCGGCATCATAGAAGTACAATCCTTCCGTTTCAATGAAATGTTGAATCGATTGGCTTAATGGTTCTGAAGTCAAAGGGCCAGTCGCTACCACCGTGATCCCTTCAGGCAATTCCGTCAGCTCATCCAGATGGATTGTGATATTGGGATGTTCTTCCAATGCTTTCGTAACATAAGCTGAAAAATTTTCTCGATCGACCGCCAAAGCGCCGCCCGCAGGAAGCGCGGTCGCATCAGCCGCTTGGATGATGAGGGAATTCAGATGACGCATTTCTTCCTTTATCAATCCGGCGGCGTTCGTGACTTGGTTCGCCCGCAGTGAATTGGTACAGACCAATTCCGCGAAGCCTGAAGTATGGTGGGCAGGCGTCATCTTTTTCGGCCTCATCTCATAGAGATCGACTTGGATACCCTGCTCCGCTATTTGAAAAGCCGCTTCGCTTCCGGCCAAGCCGGCTCCGATCACGGTAACTCTTTTACTTGTCATAGTATGCCTCCATAACGTTATTTCTGTATGTCTTCCTCGTATTCACAATGACTGCATTTCACTTGGATGCCGCCTTTGACCTTCTTCTCAACAAGATACTGTTGACATTTCGGGCAATCACGGCCAATCGGTTTGTCCCAGGAGATGAATTCGCACTCTGGGTAACGATCACACCCATAGAATATCCGATTTTTCTTGGATTTCCTCTCGATGACCTCGCCTTTTTTGCACACAGGACACGTCACGTTGATTTTCTTGACGATCGGCTTCGTGTTGCGGCATTCCGGGAAATTGCTGCATGCATAGAATTTTCCGAATCTGCCGATTTTGATGACCATCGGATGGCCGCATAATTCGCAATCGAATCCAGCAGGCTCGTCCTTGATCTCAATTTTTTCGATCTCGACTTCCGCTTTCGCTAGCTCTTCGGCGAATGGCTTATAAAAACGATCGACTACTTTAACCCATTCCATTTTCCCCTCTTCGACACTGTCTAGATCTTGTTCCATCCCGGCAGTGAAGGAAATATTCACGATATCCGGGAAATAAGTGGAAATCAAACCGTTTACGATCGTACCCAATTCGGTTGGTTCGAAACGTTTTGCCGTCACTTTTACGTAATAACGCTTCTGGATCGTTTCGATTGTCGGCGCATAGGTCGAAGGTCTACCGACACCGTTCTCTTCCAAAGCTTTGATGAGCGTTGCTTCCGAGTATCGGGCCGGCGGTTGTGAGAAATGCTGATTCGGGTCGATGTCTTTTGAGAAAACCGTATCGCCGACAGCCATTTCCGGAAGAAGGTTATCTTTTTCTTTGGAATTGCCTTCTACGTAGACTTTGCGGTAACCGGCAAAGTTCTCCTTGGAACCTGTCGCGCGGAACATAACATCCTCATGCTTGAGATCTACCTTCATCGTATCGAAGATTGCCGGAGTCATTTGGCTAGCCAAAAAGCGTGCCCAAATCAATTGGTACAATTTGAACTGATCCTTCGTCAAGAAAGGCTCGATTTCGCTTGGAACCCTCAAAACACTTGAAGGACGGATGGCTTCATGGGCATCCTGCGCCGATTGAGATTTTTTGTTCTCACGTTGTTTCTCGATGGCATATTCTGGGCCATATGTACCTGTTATGTATTCATGGGCTTCTTCAATCGAATCGGCTGAAACACGTGTGGAATCCGTTCGCATATAGGTGATCAGTCCAACTGAACCCTCTTTGCCGAGTGCGATCCCTTCGTAAAGTTCTTGCGCGACCATCATCGTTTTCCGCGTACGGAAATTCAGTTTGTTGGCGGCTTCCTGCTGCATGCTGGAAGTCGTGAAAGGCTGAGCCGGATTACGTTTTTGTTGTTTCTTCGTAACATCGGTGATTTCAAAGACATTGGATGTAATCTTCTCCAGCACCGCATCCGCTTCCTCTTTTGTCTTCAACTTCAGTTTCTTCCCGTCCAACCCGTAAAATGCCGCCTGAAAAACATGTTTGTCCTTCAGGAAAGTGCCGTCTATTGTCCAAGACTCCACAGGCTCGAAACCGGCAATCTCTTCCTCACGGTTGATGATCAGTTTCAGCGCAACGGACTGAACCCGTCCGGCACTCAAACCTTTTTTGACTTTCTTCCATAGTATGGGTGAAATGGAGTACCCTACCAGACGATCCAAGATTCTTCGGGCCTGCTGGGCTGAGACAAGATCCATATTGATCGGTCTTGGGTTTTTGAGTGCTTCTTTAACTGCATCTTTGGTTACTTCATTATAAACGACACGGATATTGTCTGCTGGGTCCAAGCCCAACAAATGTGCAAGATGCCATGAGATGGCCTCCCCTTCTCTATCCGGGTCGGAAGCCAAGTAAATTTTTTCTGCCTTGTGTCCATATTTTTTCAATTCTTTTATAAGGTCGCCTTTACCACGGATGGAAATATAGTCCGGTTGGTAGTCATTTTCGATATCAACCGCCATTCGACTCTTTGGTAAATCGCGTAAGTGGCCTTTGCTCGCTACCACTTTATAGTTTCTGCCAAGATACTTTTCTATCGTTTTGGCTTTAGTAGGTGATTCCACGATGACTAAATATTTATAAGCCAAAGAAACGACTCCTCTCAACGAAATATTTTGTATGTATATTTCTGTCATTTAAATCGTTTCCCATCTTATGCCATAAACTAGGTGTTTGTCAAATGGAAGTTATTTCGAAGATGCTTCAGTTCCACTGCGTTCTCATTTCCTCCAGCACGTCAGTCGCATTCAAAATGCAAGCAGCACCGGCCTTTATCAATTGATTGGTACCGACGCTGAGGTGGCTGGTAATATTTCCTGGGACCGCAAAAACATCTCGATTTTCCTGCAAGGCTAGATTCGCAGTTATAAGGCTTCCACTCTTTTCTGTCGCCTCGATCACCAGTGTTGCCGATGAGAGATTGGCGATCAAGCGATTTCGCATCGGAAAATGATAGCGTTCCGGCTTTGAGCCCAAAGGATACTCACTGATGACAAGCTGTTCCGCCATCATTTTCCGCTGAAGGGAAGCATTTTCTCTTGGATAGGTGACATCCAACCCTGTTCCGATGACCCCGATCGTTGCTCCACCGTTTTCGATTGCATAAGCATGAACCATCTGATCGATTCCCTTGGCGAGCCCGCTCACCATCGTGATGCCCTCCACAACCAACGGCGGTATCATTTCATTCAGGACTGCCTTTCCATAGGCGGACGGACTGCGGCTGCCTACGACACTTAAACACGGCTGCTCCAATAAACCGATATTACCCGCGCAGAACACCACAATTGGAGGCAGATAGCTATTAAACCAGCCCTCCGGATAACCATTATCCAGAATGGTCAAAATCTGAATATCATTGCTCCGGTAAAGTTCCAGTAATTCCTCATAAGACATCCTGCTGTAGGCTGTTTGTATGGCTGACTTTAGTTTCTGATGTTTTGATTCATTGGCCATCGGAACATAACCTTTGATGTTCTCTTCTATTGAATAATCCGGATCCCTCATCCAAGACAAATAGAGATGCTTCATGAAATGTGGCGTGCACACGCCAGTCATTGCATGATAAATCAACTTATCGCGGACCGTCAGATCCTCGTGGTTCATTTCCATAAAAAAACTCCTTTGCGTACAATCTGATAAGATAATACGCAAGGAGTTGCATTAAGCTTTATTCAATTGTTTGCATTTGGAGTACAGAATGTTTACTGATCTCTCAGCATGCTTTTGATAGGATCAAACGTCTTCCGGTGGATAGGGGTAATACCATGCGATTCCAAACCGGATAAATGCAGTTGGGTGCCATAGCCGGCGTTCTTCTCAAAACCATAGTAAGGATATTGAACCGCATATTCGGACATCAGGCGATCACGGTATACTTTCGCGACAATGCTCGCCGCAGCGATGGAGACCGATTTGGCATCACCTTTAATGATCGATTGCTGCTCGATCGGCAAAGGAAGCTTCATGGCATCGATCAGCAGGCTGTCCGGTTCTTGTTTCAGATTGGCGATCGCCTGCATCATCGCCAGTTTCGTGGCTTCATAAATATTCACGGCATCAATCGTTTCCGGGGAAATCAATCCGATCCCGACATCGGCAATGGCCATGATCTGATCGTATAGTTGCTCCCTTTTTTTTGCAGAGAGTTGTTTCGAATCGTTGACCGGAAGGAAAGGGAGCTCTGCCGGCAGAATGACGGCGGCAGCGACCACCGGGCCGGCTAACGGGCCTCTGCCGACTTCATCGATACCTGCGATGGCAAGCCGGCCATTTGCCTTCAGTTCCTCTTCGAAGGCCATCATCTGGATTTGCCGTTCTTTCAAGGTGAGGTCGAGTTGATAATTCCGCTCCCACGATTTGATCGCGGCTTGGACGCCTTTGCGGGAGTCGGCTCGGATCGTTGTCCATCGTGGATCTTCCAACGATCGGATTTCCTGCAACTGCTCCTTGATGGCAGCGATGCTCAATGGTTTGTTCATTCTGCTAAGTCCTCTCCAGCCTCCGCCAGTTTAACGGGAACCTGATCCAAAGTATAAGGCCCAAGTTTGCCGCCGCGGATATCAAAAATGATTCTCTCGCTGGCACGGCTGTAATCCTCGCCAAAGCGCAGTTTCGTGGTCAATTCCATCAACAGGTCCGGAACCGCTCCTTCGAATTCTTTTTCTTCCACCTTATAGAATGCCTGCAATCTGCCTGGATAATACTGCATAAAATGACGCAACGCGAATAAAGCGACATCATCCTTGTGGAAAACGGTATCCTTGATTGCTCCGGTTAGGGCAAGTTTTTGACCGATCAGCTGATCCTCGAATTTAGGCCACAGTATCCCCGGAGTGTCCAACAACTCGAAATCACCGCCGATTTTCAGCCATTGTTGCCCTTTTGTCACACCAGGTCGGTTTCCGGTCTGGGCTCGATTCTTCTGCATCAATTTATTGATCAAAGTTGACTTCCCGACGTTAGGGATGCCAAGGATCATCAAACGGATGGCGCGAGGTTTGACGCCTTTAGCGATCATCGCCTGCGTTTTATGCGCCATCATCGCTTTCAGTTCTCTTTTGATGTTCTCTACATCTTTATTGTTAAGCGTCGAAATCGAAACGGCTCGCTGCGCTTTGTTATCCTGTTTGAAGTATTCCACCCATTCTTTTGTGGCTGTCTTATCCGCAAGGTCAGCCTTATTGAGCACAATCAATCTTGGTTTGTTTCCGATGATATCGTCGATCAATGGGTTCCGACTCGATTCCGGAAGGCGCGCATCCAGCAACTCAATCACCAAATCGACCATTTTTAATTTTTCTAACGCTTCACGTTTCGCTTTTGCCATGTGGCCTGGAAACCATTGTATTAACATATTGACACTTCCTTTTCTAAGTAAATCCTTCGCTTCCATTTCAAGACAAAACACAAGTGCAAATACACTTGTGTGCGGTTGTCTCTTTATTCTTCTGCCCCATTATCAGCAATGATCCCTATTTTGTTTAAAGGCCACAGTCTTAAATCAGCTGTCCCTTCGATTTGCGCTGCGGGGATAAATCCGAAGACACGACTATCTTTCGAAACAACGCGGTTGTCCCCAAGAACAAAATACATGTCTTCAGGGACTGCCATTTCCCCCGTCAGGCTAAAGAGGGTGAAATCACCGGTCAATGTCTGATTTGATCCTTCTTTTAAAGCCTCCAGATAATGTTCCGTTACTTTTTCGCCGTTGATATACAGTTCATCCTGGAAATAAGTGATTTCGTCACCAGGAAGCCCGATGACGCGTTTCACATATTCTTCATCCGTCCCGTCAGGAGCAGGAAACACGACGATATCAAAACGATCAACTTCGGCCAATTTGTTCAGGATCAGCCGATCTCCCGTCTCCAAAGTGGGTACCATCGAATCACCGACAACCTGGAACGGATAAAACAGATAAGTCCGGATAACAACAAACAGCACAAAGGCAATCGCCACCGAAAGAAGCAGGCTCAGCGCTTCCCGAAAAAAGCCACCTCGTTTTTCCGGTTGAATATCTTTCTTTTGTTCGACTCCGAATCTTTCGTTCCTTGAAACAAAACCAGAGTCTTGATAATCATGATTTTTATTTCCAAATGACATCGAATCACCCTTTCTTATAAACCCAGTCGGTTCTTAATTTTCAATAAAGCCAAAATCCTCAAACGGAAAATACACCATTGCAGCTTTTCCGGCTATATCAGCCTGTGGCACAAAACCGAATATCCGGCTGTCCCGGCTACGCACTCGATTGTCCCCAAGCACAAAATAACTACTCTCCGGGACTATCTCAACTCCTGTCAAGGACAACAAATCAAAATCAGAAGTGAAAACATCCATTCCCTGTTGCTGCTCCGTCCCAAGAAAAGGCTCTTCGATGACCTCTCCATTCAGATACAGCTGATCCTCACTGTATGAAATGGAATCACCCGGTAACCCGATGACTCTCTTGATGAGCGTTTGCCCATCTTCACTGCTGAAGATGATGATATCAAAGCGATCAATGTCCGAAAATGTCTCATATAAGAGATAGTTTCCCTGTGCTAGCGTTGGACTCATTGAGTCGCCTTCAACTTTCAACGGAATGAAAACATAAAAACGGATGATGAGCACCAGCAACAAGGCTAAGATGATCGCCTTCACCCAATCCCAAATCCCATCCTGCATCTTTTTATCTACTTTCATCGGTATCAACCTTTTTGGTTATAGTTTACGAAAACAATACTCATAGTTTAGCATATTTTACGCACAAAAAGAATCGCAACAAATCCAAAGGCGATACTTCCAAGCAATTCCGGACATTACAAAAAGGTTTGGCCCTTCGAAAAAGCAGCCAAACCTTTCGGACTATTCGTTCCCCATCAATATTTCCACAGCTTTATCGTACTGTGTATCGTTCTCCGTAAGAACTTCGCGCAATTTTTCAACAATAGCCAACGCGGTGTCGCCCGTTACGATTCCGGTTGCATCCAGCTCATTTGCAGCTTGGAATGAGGCTACCTGTTCGACAGTAGCTTCATCGTAGTAACCGTCTGCTTCGACCGCGTATCCGATGGCGTTCAGCATCGCTTCCACATTCTTGACCTCTTCCGAGACAGTTCCTTCTTCATAGGTTGCCGTAGAATCGATGATCGTTAAAGTGGCGTACTCCGGAAGCGCGACTTCGTAGTCGACCGAAATGCCTTTTTCGTGGATCCAGTTTCCGTTTGGCGTCAGCCACTTGGCGACCGTCAATTTCAATTCGCTGCTCTCCGTCAAAGGATAAACAGTTTGAACTGTCCCTTTGCCGAAGGTCGTTGTCCCGACCAACGGAATTTCGGATGATTCCTGCAGAGCTCCCGCGACGATTTCCGATGCACTGGCACTTCCCTCATCAACAAGCAGTACGCTTGGTTCGGTTATCTTGAAATCTCCGAACTCGCTTTCGCTGGCCACAATCTTATTCGGCTCGGCATCTTTTTCTTGCGTCTGCATGATGACGTCGCCGTCGTCAAGGAACATATTGCTGATCTTCAGAGCTTGATCCAACAAACCGCCTGGATTCTGCCTGAAATCAAACACAAAGGATGTGGCGCCTTGTGTACGCAGATCCGTTACAGCGCTGACGATATCGTCATAGGTCGGCGTCGAGAAACTGGAAACGTGGACGATGCCGATTTCCGGATATTCTTCATCCAGTTCAAAAGTCACCGTTTCGATCGGAATCGTGTCTCTGGTGATATTCACTTTGAATGTCTGGTCACCGCGAACGATTTCCAGGACCACTTCACTTCCTTTTTCGCCTCTGATCAGCGCGACTGCTTCGCTTGCCGTTAAGCCCTGCAATGATTCGCCATCCGCACTGAGAATGATGTCATTCGGCAACAGTCCTGCTTTTTCAGCTGGAGAGCCCTTGATCGGCGAAACGATGACAATCTGCTGATTCAAGGACATGATTTCAGCTCCAATTCCTTCGAATGAGGCGGAAATCGTCTCATCCAAGTTCTCGCTCTCTTCTGTGTTCAAGTATTGACTGTAGGGATCGCCGACTGCTTCCACCATGCCGCTCAAGGCACCCTCAATCAACGCCTCTTTATCGACACCTTCGACATAATTATTGAGCAGTGTCTGATAGACAGCTCCGATGCGTTCGGATGCAGCTATATCCAATGTCGAACTGTTTGTGCCTTGGATAATCTCTCCTGTCGATGGGAGAGTAACGCTCCTGCCGATCCACGCATACGTCCCGCCAATAGCCGCAATTGCGACGATAAGTAAGGACAGGAAGTAGAAGGAGAGCTTTACTCCACGTTTTTTTAGTTTATGACCGTTGTTGCCCATTCAAAGTACACCTCTTTAAGATTATAGGATAGATTCTAAAGCAACGAGCATCATGTCATCGAACGTAGTTTCACGCTCTTCGGCAGTCGTCTCTTCCCCTGTCAGGATATGGTCGCTGATGGTCAATAAAGCTAAAGCTTTCCGGTTATATTTGGCGGCCAGCAAGTAGAGACCGGCAGCTTCCATTTCCACGGCCAGAACGCCATAGTCAGCCAACTTTTGTTTATCCAACTCTTCATTGTAGAAGCGGTCCGAAGACAGGACATTGCCGACGTGGACGGATAGATTTCTTTCCTTCGCAACCAGGTAGGCATTGTGCATCAATTCAAAGCTACAGATTGGCGCAAAATTGACTTGGCCATTGAACGTATTGCTGACGACGCTGGAATCGGTGGTCGCTCCTTGGGCAATGACGATATCACGCACATGGATATCTTTTTGGATTGCCCCTGCGGAACCGACCCGGATTAAATTCTGTACATTGTACTCAGTGATCAATTCGTTTGCGTAAATCATGATGGAAGGCAAGCCCATCCCTGTGCCTTGGACAGAGACACGTTTACCTTTGTATGTCCCCGTATATCCGAACATGTTCCGGACAGAATTGTACTGTTCGACATTCTCCAAATAGGTCTCGGCAATATACTTCGCTCTCAATGGGTCGCCCGGCAATAAAACAGTTTCCGCGATTTGACCAGGTTTTGCTGCAATGTGTGTACTCATTTCATTTCCTTCTTTCTTTATCTAATTTTGGTTTCTCTCGATGTATACTTCGAACAACTCATCAAATACGGACATGAACTCTGTGTACTCTCCGCTCAACTCCAGGTAATCGGCAAGTTCGTGATAATCGGTCATTTGCTTCGGAAAGCCGATATCCTCGGAAAGCCGGTTCGCAAATGCTGTTTTTTTGTCCTTTTTGTATGGGTCTCGATACGTCAGGATGAAAAGGTAAAAAGATTGTCTCATAAATTAGGCCTCTTTCTATTTTAACAAATTTTCTGCTGATATGCTTACTTCAAACGAATATTCTTTCGTCTCTTTATCGATCGAAAGCAAGCGGATGGCACTCTCTTTCGGAAGTTTGATGTTGGCCAAATTCATCAGTACGGTTTCCGAATCCGCATCCAAGCTGACGAATGCAGGCAATTCTAAAAATTGAGCCAAAAGAGTCAAGGCTTCCTTTTCGGGCAAAGACAGCCCGCCTAGGGAAATATCGGTCACCTTCAGCTGCAGATTACCGTCCGTTGTCGCATGCGGCTCTCCTGTTAGAGCGAACGGGATCGAAAGCCCCAAAAGTACAGTCTCTCCTTTTAAAGTCACCGCATCCGTCATCTCCAACGAGTAGCCATCCAAGCTCTGCTCGGATTTCAGATATTCATTGGCGATGACCGCCAATTCGTTATTGCTCAAGGACAACCCTATCGAGAGCTGATCCGCTGATTGCGTCGTGGTTAGAGCATCAGTCGCTGTTTGGCTAGGCTGAACCATCGCAATTTTCGAGAAAATCCAAATTGCTGCCAGCACCAGTATGAGCGACAAGGTTATGAATCCAATTTTCCATGGATTCGGACTATTCCTCACACTTCTTTGTTGATTGATTCCCATTGAACTCGCTCCTTTAAAAATATCTTTCTGAAAGTCCCAATCTTTTTTTGCGGAAGGGATACTATTATTTTCTAAAGCTTACCATTTAATGTGCTATAATGCATTCAGAAGGACGTTGTTGGAGACTGTTTTTTTCTTTGGCCAAAAAAAATTGCTGTCAGGCAACAAGGAGGAATGAATGTGACTACTTTTCCGCAAACAGAAGGCAGACGCAAAATCATCGTAAACGAAGTGTTGAATGCCGTAACGCATGGAATCGGGACCTTGCTTAGCATCGTAGGATGCGTCTTACTCATTTTGAAGGGGTCCCAATCAGGAAACGTTACAGAAGTCGTAGCTTATGCCATTTACGGCGCTTCGATGATTTTACTTTTTCTGTCATCGACGCTCTATCACAGTTTCAGTATGACCCGCTTCCAAAAGATATTCCGCTACATCGATCACGCAGCCATATATTTGTTGATTGCAGGGACGTATACGCCGTTTTGTTTGATTGCGGTACGTAACGGTCAAAGCAGGGCTTTGTTCATTGCCGTTTGGGCAATCGCAATCATCGGCATTATCCTGAAGATCTTTTTCGTCGGAAAATTCAACGGTATTTCCACCCTCTTGTACTTGGGTATGGGATGGATGGCGCTGTTCATCATTCAACCGATGTACCAGACACTCGGTCTGAACGGCATTGTGCTGATCGCTTTAGGTGGTTTGAGTTACAGTTTGGGGACTATTTTTTACTCGAACAAAAAATACGGCTTTATGCATGTCATTTGGCACCTCTTTGTTATGGCAGGCGCCGCTTTTATGTTTTTCGGCATCTTCTTGTATGTTTAAAAACAGAAAATCAATAACATCATGCAAAGCAAAAATTGGGCTGACTCAATCATTGAGTCAGCCCTTTTCAGCCTAGTTCACCCGTTTGAAGACCTTGAATTCATGTTCGAAGCAGTTTTTGTCATCTACAACGCCTAAGGTTGATGACTCAAGTCCCCACTCGTTCCAGTCGACTGCAGGGAAATAAGTATCCCCGTCAAAGTCGGCATGAATGACGGTCTGATACAGGATATCCGCAAACGGCAGAAATAGTTCAAAAATTTCACTGCCGCCGATGATGAAAAGCGTGTCCTCTTCATTATCCAACGCCAATACTTCTTTGACGTCATGCAGGACAGTAACGCCTGCATGGCTGTACTCGGTTTGCCTCGTCAGGATGATGCTTTCCCTTTTCGGCAACGGGCGTGATCCCATTCCCTCGAACGTTTTTCTGCCCATCACGATTTTGTGGTTCAATGTTTTTTCCTTGAAGTACTTCAGATCATTCGGCAGGTGCCAAGGCAATGTGCCGCCTTTCCCTATGATTCCATTGTCGTCTTCAGCCCATAATAATGCGATCATCTTATGTTTTGCCGCGCAACCGAGCCAGCGCCCGGACCGATCAGGCACCTTTATGGAACCTGATGGCGGCAGCCTCCTTTTCCTCGATATGAAAAATTTATACAGCGATCGGTGCTTTGATTCCCGGGTGGCTCTTGTAGCCCTCCAGGTCGATATCCTCTTTTTCCATTTCAAAAATGGATTTCTCCGGATGCTTCAGCACCAGTTTCGGCAAAGCAAACGGTTCTCTGGAAAGCTGCAACTCGATCTGTTCGATATGATTCAGATATAGATGGGCATCCCCGAACGTATGGATGAATTCCCCGACTTCAAGCCCCGTTTCGTTTGCGATCAGATGCGTCAATAAAGCGTAGCTGGCTATGTTGAATGGCACGCCCAAAAATATATCCGCGCTCCGCTGGTACAGTTGGCAGCTGAGCTTCCCATCCGTGACATAGAATTGGAACAGGGTGTGGCAAGGCGGCAAGGCCATCGAAGGGACGTCTTCCGGATTCCAGGCGGAAACCATCAGCCTTCTGGAATCCGGATTCTTTTTGATCATTTCGATGACATCGCTGATCTGATCGATGAATTCCCCTTGCGTCGTTTTCCAGCGGCGCCATTGGGACCCATAAATGTTGCCCAATTCACCATGTTTTGCTGCAAAGGCTTCATCCGTCAAAATCGCTTCGCGGAATTTGGCCATTTCGGCATCATAGATTGCTTTGAAGCCTTCTTCTTTCAGGACCCGGTGGCCGAAGTCAGCCATATTCGGCCCTGTGTAGTCTGCTGATTTCACGTAGCGCTCAAATGCCCACTCATCCCAGATGTGGTTGTTGTTTTCCAACAAGTATTTGATGTTCGTGTCACCTTTTAGGAACCACAGTAGTTCGCTCTTGATGAGTCCGAAAGCGACTTTCTTGGTCGTCAGGATCGGAAAGCCTTCAGCCAAGTCGAAACGCATCTGATATCCGAAGATGCTTTTCGTGCCGGTACCAGTACGGTCGTGTTTTGTTGCGCCTGTTTCCAGGACGGTTCTTGCTAAATCCAAATATTGTTTTGTCATCTTTGTTCTCCTATATACATTAATCTTTGGCGAACTGGCTGAGATATTCCCAACGTTCCCATTTTTCGGCAAGCGCTGCTTCTGCGTCGTCCAATTCCTGCTGCAATTGGGTCAGCTTTTCGAAGTCAGAAGCATTTTCAGCCATCGCGCTCTGCAATGTCTGACCTTTTTCCTCAAGTTCGGCAATGTCGTCCTCGATCGTCTCCCATTCCTTCTGCTCCATGTAGGTCCATTTGGTCTTTTCTTTGACCGCATCCTGAGTAAGGACAGGCGCTGCCGCTTTTTTGATTTCCTGTTTAGCGGCCTCGCTCTCTTTTTGTCTCGAAACCAGCAAATATTCACTCATATCGCCAAAGAATACGCCTGGTTTGCCCTCATCGTTCAGAATCAACAGCTTATCGGCCACTTTATCCAGGAAATAGCGATCATGCGAAACGGTGATGACGGCTCCGCCGAAGCTGTTCAAGTAATCCTCCAACACCGTCAACGTATCGATGTCCAAGTCGTTCGTCGGCTCATCCATCAACAGCACATTCGGTTTCGTCATCAGCAGCTTCAACAAGTAAAGTCGACGCTTTTCCCCTCCTGATAACGAACTGATTAGGCTGCCGTGGGTTTCGCGCGGGAAGAGGAAGGTCTCCAGCATTTCCGTGACGCTGACGACAATGCCGTCGCTTAATTTCACCTCTTCCGCGATTTCCTGCAGGTAATTGATGACGCGCTTATCGTCAGGAAGCACTTCGGAAAGCTGTTTGTAATAGGCTATTTTGACAGTCTCTCCGATGATCAGATTCCCGCCTGCAATCGCTATTTCACCTGCCAACATATTCAGCAAGGTTGTCTTGCCTGCCCCGTTCTTGCCGACGATACCGATGCGATCGTTCGACTGGAATATATAGGAAAAATCGTTGAGGATCTGTTTTTCTCCCGCAAACAGCGAGATATGCTCCAAATTGAAGACGCGTTTGCCCAACCGGGAACCATCCAATTGGATTTCGAGTTTGGCATCGGTCGTGCTTTGTTGCGTGACCTTTTCCAAATCCTCAAATCGGTGGATCCGTGCCTGCTGCTTTGTCGTTCTCGCTTTGGCACCCTTGCGCATCCATTGCAGTTCGCTTTTGTAGAGTTTCAGCTGCTTCTCATCCATTTTTTGTTGGATGGCTTCACGTTCACTCTTTTGGAATAAATAGTCTTCGTAGTTTCCTGTGTAGACTTCCAAGCCGCCGTTTTTCAGTTCGATGATTTTCGTGACGGCATTCTCCAGGAAGTAGCGATCATGGGTCACCAACAGGACGGAGCCTTTGTACTGGGCAAGATAGTTTTCCAGCCACGTAATCGAGTCCATGTCAAGATGGTTGGTCGGTTCATCCAGCAACAATAGATCCGGCGCTTGGATCAGCACCTGCGCCAAGCCGACGCGTTTGCGTTGCCCACCGGATAGCTCGCCTACTTTTTTCGTGATGTCGTCCAAACCCAACCTGTTCAGGATTGATTTGATCTGAACCTCTGTCTGCCAAGCGTCTTGCGCATTCATGTCAGCTTCAGCTTTACTGTATCGGTTCTGATAATCCGGATTCAGACTGTCTTTCTCCAACAATTCCAAAGCTTCCTCGTAGGCGCGGACCGTCTTGATGATGGGCGCTTCCCCTTCATAGACCGCTTCAAAAACAGTCGATTCTTTGTTCAGTTGAGGCTCCTGCGCCAAGTAACCGACACGATAATCACTGGGCACTTCCAGGCTGCCGGCATCCGGGGTTTCGATTCCCGCGATGATCTCCAGCAAGGAACTTTTGCCGGTTCCGTTCTGGCCGATCAGACCGATATGTTCACCTTCGCGGATCGTGAAGGATATTTTATTGAAGAGTTTCTTCATCCCGTAGGATTTTTCTAACTCGATGGCGTTAAAGTCTTTCATATGTGGCATTCATCCTTTGTTTTCAATCCATGTCGTTTTATGTTCAGGGATCTTGATAGTCTCTTGACATTGTAACATATCAGGACACTCTACGCAGAAGAAAAGAGAGGGATAAACCCTCTCTTTTCTGAAGTTTCTATGAAATTAGAACAAGCCTGTAACGACACCATCTTCGGTGACGTCCATGCGCAAAGCAGCCGGTTCTTTCGGCAGACCCGGCATGGTCAGGATATCCCCCGTTAACGCAACGACGAACCCGGCTCCGATCTTCGGAACAAAGGAACGAATGGTGATGTCGAAGTTTTCCGGACGGCCGATTGCTTGCTGATCATCTGACAAGGAATACTGTGTTTTTGCCATACATACCGGCAAACGGTCCCAGCCATTCTTTTTGTACTGGCGCAGTTGGTTTTTGGCTTCTTTGGAATAGATGACACTTTTGCCGCCATAAATTTTGGTGACGATCGTTTCGATTTTTTCTTCGATGCCGCTGTATTCCGCCACATAAAGGGGAACGAAAGCTTTTGTGTTTTCATCGATTGCTTTGACGACAGCGTTCGCCAACGCTTCTCCGCCTTCAGCGCCTTTTGCCCAAACTGCTGTCTGGATGCATTCGACTTCCTGAGCCGCACACAGACTGACGACTGCTTCAATTTCCGCCGCAGTGTCGTTCGTGAATTCATTGAGCGCCACGACGACAGGCACACCGTACTGCTGCATGTTTTCAATGTGCTTCTGCAGATTTGCGAAGCCGGCTTTGACCGCTTCGACATTTTCACCGCTATTGAGGTCCTTCACCAATACGCCGCCGTGCATCTTCAAAGAGCGCACGGTCGCTACGATAACGACTGCATCCGGGCTCTTGCCTAGTTGCGGTACTTTGATGTCCATGAACTTCTCAGCACCCAAGTCGGCTCCGAAACCGGCTTCCGTAATGACGTAGTCAGCCAATTTCAAGGCTGTTTTGGTTGCCAATACGCTGTTGCAGCCGTGCGCGATATTGGCGAACGGTCCGCCATGCACAAATGCTGGCGTATGATACAACGTTTGGACCAGATTCGGCTCCAAAGCATCCTTCATCAGCAAGGTCAATGCACCTTCCACTTTCAAGTCTCTGACAGTGACGGGTGCCCGATCAAACGTATAACCGATGACAATGTTCCCGATCCGGTTCTTCAAATCCGTCAGCGAAGTCGATAAGCATAGGATTGCCATGATTTCGCTCGCTACAGTGATATCGAAGCCGTCTTGGCGGGGAACGCCTTGGATCGGTCCGCCCAATCCGATGACGATGTTGCGCAATGCCCGGTCGTTGATGTCCAATACGCGTTTCCAGGTGATCCGGCGTTGATCGATGTTCAAGGCATTGCCTTGTTGGATATGGTTATCGATTAAAGCTGATAACGTATTGTTTGTCGCTGTGATGGCATGCATGTCGCCGGTGAAATGCAGGTTGATATCCTGCATCGGTTGCACTTGCGCATAACCGCCGCCTGCCGCTCCGCCCTTGACGCCCATTGTCGGCCCTAGTGAAGGTTCACGCATCGCGATCATCGCTTTCTTGCCGATGCGTGTCAGCGCATCGCCTAGGCCGACCGTTACGGTTGATTTACCTTCGCCAGCCGGGGTAGGGTTGATGGCAGTGACAAGGATCAACTTGCCGTCTGCCTCTTCACTCAAGGAATTGATTTTCTTGATGTCCACTTTTGCCTTGTATTTGCCGTACAGTTTCAGATCATCTTCTGTCAGGGAAAGGGTTGCCGCTACTTCTTTGATCGGAAGCATCTCATTTGCTTGAGCTATCTCGATATCCGTCTTCAAAACCATCACTCCAAATTCTTCATGTTTACATACATTTTAGCACATAGACCAAGAGAAAGAACGTGTTTTATGGGCGTTCGGTTGATAAAACTGCTTACATTTTCGGCAAATCAAAAAATCCAGAAAGGAATTCAAGGTGAAATCCCTTTCTGGATTTGAGCTTATTGGCGAATCAGGTAATCGAATGCGCCCAAAGCGGCAGTCGCTCCGGCGCCCATCGAGATGATGATTTGTTTGTACGCACTATTTGTGCAATCTCCGGCAGCGAATACGCCTTCCAGATTGGTTGAACCATGGTTGTCGACGATGACTTCGCCGCGTTCATTCAACGCAACGCCGGAATCCTTCAACCAGGCCGTGTTCGGAACCAAGCCAATCTGAACGAAGACACCTTCAAGTGCGATGGTGTGCTCCTCATTCGTAGCGCGGTCCGCGTAGGAGATTGCTTCCACTTGATCGGTCCCGGTGATCGCTTTCGTGGCCACATTCGTTAGGACTGTGACGTTCTTCAAAGCATGGACACGGTCCTGCAATACTTGATCAGCCTTCAATTCCGGCAAGAACTCGAGCACGTATACGTGTTTCGCCAAACCGGCCAAATCGATCGCCGCTTCTATGCCGGAATTGCCGCCGCCGATGACAGCAACGTCTTTTCCTTCAAACAACGGACCATCGCAATGCGGACAGTTGGTGACGCCTTTCGTGCGGAACTCTTCCTCACCGGGAACGTTGACATTGCGCCAATGCGCTCCGACTGTGAGAATAGCCGTCTTGGCTTTGAGCACTGCGCCGTTTTCCAGCTCAACTTCGATCAGGTCATTTTTGCGGATACTTTTCGCGCGTTGGCCTTTCATGATGTCGACCTTGTACTGATTCACATGTGCTTCCACTTGCGCCATCAGCTTCGGTCCTTCCGTGTAAGGCGTTCCGATCATATTTTCGATGCCGACTGTGTCCATGACTTGTCCGCCGTAGGTCTCGACGACCATGCCGGTGTTGATGCCTTTACGGGCAGCATAGATGGCCGCGCTGTTGCCTGCAGGACCTCCACCTACCACAAGGACGTCGAAGATATCCTTGTCGGAAAACTCATCCGCACTTGTCGGACCGGCGGCTTGATCGATCAATTGCTCGATTGTCATGCGTCCGCTGGCAAACTCTTCCCCGTTAAGGAAAACAGTCGGTACAGCCATGATTTTTTTCGCTTCGATTTCATCCTTGAACATGCCGCCCTCGATCATAACGTGGGAGATTTTCGGGTTCAGCACGGACATGATGTTCAGTGCTTGGACAACATCCGGACAGTTATGGCAAGTCAAGCTGACATAAGTCTCAAAATGAAGCTCTTTGTCGATCGCTTTAATTCGCTTGATGATGCTGTCATCCACTTTCGGGGCTCTTCCGCCTACCTGCAGCAAAGCCAAAATGAACGAAGTGAATTCATGTCCAAGTGGAAGGCCGGCGAACGTGATGCCGCTTTCCGTTTCCGGACGTGTTATCGTAAAACTGGGCGTACGGGTCAAAGTTGCAGTTTCGAAAGTGATTTTCTCGGACATTCCAGCAATTTCCTGCAAAAACTCGCTGACTTTCCCGGAATTTTCATCCTCACCCAGACTGGCTTTGAAAACCACATCCGATTCCAACAGTTCTAGATATTGGCCGAGTTGCCCTTTGATTTCTGTATCTAATGCCATGGGAATCCTCCTTAAATTTTACCTACCAAGTCCAAGCTAGGTTTCAATGTTTCCGCGCCTTCTTTCCATTTCGCAGGGCAAACTTCGCCTGGATGGGTGCGGACATATTGGCCTGCACGGATTTTGTCGATCAATCCGCTTGCGTCACGGCCGATGCCGTCAGCGTTGATTTCCACTGCCTGCACGATGCCGTCCGGATCGATGATGAACGTTCCGCGTTGTGCTAAGCCTTCTTCATCCAACACATCAAATCCGATCGAAATCGCATGCGATGGATCTCCGATCATGGTGTATTCGATTTTTCCGATAGCTGGTGAATGATCGTGCCATGCTTTATGCGTGAAGTGTGTGTCGGTTGATACGGAATAAACCTCTACTCCCAAGCCTTGCAAGGTTGAATATTGGTCTTGCAGATCTTCCAATTCAGTCGGGCAAACGAAAGTGAAGTCCGCAGGGTAAAAACAGACGATGCTCCATTTTCCTTTTAGGTCTTCCGATGAAACTTCAATAAATTCACCTTTGTGATAAGCATGCGCTTTAAATTCCACTATTTCTTTTCCGATTAATGACATTCTGATTCCTCCAATTAGAATAATTATTTTAGAATAGTACCTATCAATAACTATATAGAATCCATCATTAAGGGTCAAGTATTAACACCTGAGAACTGTATTTATTTGATAATTTTTGAAAAAAAGGAATTCCGTAACTAAAAATCCTTTTATAACTAGGATTTCCTGACTTAATTATTATCTCACATTTCCAGATATAGTCATCGGAAACTTACCAAAAGTAGATTTTACACTTCTGCCCCTTAAAATAAATCCGAGAACACAGTGAAGCCATTCTCAATTAGCCGTATCTATTCTCAATTAAAAAAAGAACGCATCTGGATAATATCATGATCCAGATGCGTTCTAATATTGTATGTATTCTAAAGAATCTACAGACTGCCTTTTGGTTAGTCCTCTTCCATCTTCAGGACGGCCATGAAGGCTTCTTGAGGGACCTCGACGGATCCGACTTGCTTCATGCGCTTCTTGCCTTCTTTTTGTTTATCGAGCAATTTACGCTTACGGGAAATATCCCCACCGTAGCATTTAGCCAGTACGTTTTTGCGCAAAGCTTTGATGGTAGTTCGAGCCAAAATCTTGTTGCCGATTGTCGCTTGGATCGGAACTTCGAACTGTTGGCGTGGAATCAATCCGCGCAGTTTTTCGGTGATTATTTTCCCGCGTGCATAAGCGAAATCGCGATGCACAATCAGGCTTAAGGCATCGACTGCTTCACCGTTCAAGAGGATATCCATCTTGACCAATTTACTTGGACGGTAACCGATCAGTTCATAGTCAAGGGAAGCATAACCCTTCGTGCTGGATTTCAAGCGATCGAAGAAATCAAATATGATCTCCGCCAGGGGCATTTCATAGACGACGTTGACACGGAAATCATCCAAATAATCCATCGTGACGAAAGTGCCGCGTTTTTTCTGAGCGATATCCATGACGGCGCCGACATAGTCGTTAGGCACCATCATGCTTGCTTTCACATATGGCTCTTCAACACTTTCGATTGTAGTCGCATCGGGCATTTCTGAAGGGTTATCGATCTCCAAAAATTCGCCATCGGTTTTGTTGACGCGATAAATAACAGATGGAGCCGTCGTGATGATGTCCAAACCGAATTCGCGTTCGATCCGTTCTTGGATGACGTCCATGTGCAGCATGCCCAAAAATCCGGTACGGAAACCGAAGCCGAGTGCTTGCGAAGATTCCGCTTCGAACTGCAAGGATGCATCGTTCAGCTGCAGTTTTTCCAAAGCTTCACGCAAGTCATTGAAGTCCGATGCATCAACTGGGTAGATACCGCAGTATACCATCGGGTTCATTTTGCGGTAACCGGCCAAGGCTTCACTGGCAGGATTGTTCGCCAACGTGATCGTATCCCCGACCTGGGTGTCTTGGATCGTTTTGATGCCGGCAGTCAAATAGCCCACATCACCGACCATCAAATAGTCGCGTTTGATCGGTTTCGGTGAGAAAATCCCTACTTCGATGACTTCATACTCTTTGCCGTTAGCCATGAATCTGATCATGTCGCCTGGACGGACCACGCCATTTTTGATCCGGATATTCAGTACAACACCCCGATATGGGTCATAGACCGAGTCAAAAACCAAAGCCTGCAAAGGTGCTTCCAAGTCGCCTTCCGGAGCCGGAACTTTTGTGACAATCTGTTCCAACAGCTCAGGAATGCCCAAGCCGATTTTAGCACTCGCTAAAACCGCATCGCTGGCATCGATGCCGATGACATCCTCCACCTCAGCCCTGACGCGTTCAGGGTCTGCGGCAGGCAAATCAATCTTGTTGATGACAGGCACGATTTCCAGGTTGTTGTCCAAAGCCAGATATACGTTGGCGAGGGTTTGTGCCTCGACTCCTTGCGCAGCATCCACTACCAGAATGGCCCCTTCGCAGGCTGCCAAACTGCGGGATACTTCATACGTAAAGTCGACGTGTCCCGGTGTGTCGATCAGATGGAAGATATAATCTTCTCCGTCTTTGGCCCTATAAGTCAATTCGACGGCGTTTAGTTTTATGGTAATGCCTCGTTCTCTTTCGAGGTCCATGGAATCCAATAATTGTGCTTGCATATCACGATCGGCGACTGTATCAGTCATTTGGAGAATTCTATCCGCCAATGTGGATTTCCCATGGTCTATATGGGCAATGATGGAAAAATTTCTTATCTTTTTTTGTCGTTGCTTCATCTCTTCTAAGTTCATTGTCGTTGCTCACTTTCTCTGACGTCCATTCGTTCACTTAAAAATTATACCAATCTAAAGCCTTTATGACAAGACGCCGACTCAGATTGGGAAGTCTTTCTCACATTTGTTCGGAATGTCAATCGAGTGGGCTGTCACCACTAAGTCATCACCCCTACCGGACGCGTGCGGAAAAAAAGAATCCGAAGGCTCTCCATCGGATTCTTTCCCATTGAAATTTAAAACGCATCAATGATATTTTGCAATGCTTGGATGGCTTCATCAGGCAGCGGCACTGTCGGATGGGCAGCATTGAATTCTTCCAAGAAGTCTTCTCTTAGCTGCATGCGTCTTCTCACCAATTTCGTATAGTCTTTATCTTCGAAATCAGGATCGAAACCATCCACCGGCAGATAACTGAGATGCGGCGCATCGCCAAATGGGACGAATGAGGCTTTCCCTTCAACGACGCTTTCGATGACGCCCAAAGATACTTCCTTCGGTATTTTTTTGCCCATGAAGAACCCAGTATTGATAATATAGCAGGCGACTTCTTCATGACCCAACAGTTCTTTGAAACCATCATAATCTTCAACCAATGGATAGACCCGGAACGGATTTGCGAATGGTTCGATGACCAGTGTATCGGTCGACTCACCTTTCTTAAGCGTTTCCGCAGTCGTGCGTTTTGTGGCCAACGTTGTTCCGAAGGTTGCTGCCAAGACCGCATCGTCCACCTTCACCAAAGGCGGCAAGGCATCATCCTTCATAATCCAGTAGACAGCGTTGATCGGTTCTTCGAACTTATCCACGCGATTTGGAGTAGAGTAACGAGATTTGACTGTACGTCCGTTACCGTTTCGGATATCTTCGGTGACCAACACAATTTTACCCTCGTTATCCTTTGTCACTCCCACATTCTGAACCGTCACAAAATAATTTTGTTCCGGATGGTCAGCGGGATAATCCTGAGTTTTATCGAAATAGGAAGGTTCCAACGCGATAGATGATCCATCCGTCAAATCAATCAGGAAGGCATCATCATGCAGTACTTTCACTTCATATTTGTTGTCATGTTTCGAATGGGTCAGAGTCGATTTTCCTGACCCCGAAAGCCCAAAGAAGGAAGCGACATACGACCCGCCATTTGGTAGGCGGAAGTGTTTTTGTCCGCCGTGGCAAGAAACAAATCCATTCCGATGACCGGTTCCCCATGCAAGCGTCAGCGTGCCTTTTTTGAATTCACCAAAATATTGCATTCCCAGGATACAGGCTACATTTTTATCAGGCTCGAACACAGCCACACCTAGCGGATAATCTGGATGGCGCCAGTCGGGATCTGTGTAGATATAGATATCGCCTTCGTTGTACAGCTTCGACTGTGCATACATCTCCTGATATTCCGGACTGTCCCACTGGAAGTTCAACAGCCAGGAGTAAAGATTGTTTTCGTTTCCTTCAGGAAAAGCGATATGCGCCTTGATGATGAAATCTTTATCCAAACCGACATACCCTGTCGCTTTATAATAATGGCGCAGTCTGTTTTGATAAATGACATCCATAATGATGGCTTGAAGTTTTTCGTCCTCTTCCTTGTTCTCTCCGATGATCCGTTTGGCGCGGGCAGTACGACCGATGATTCTCCCGCCGTTTTCGACAAGTACTTTGGCATCATTCGGCAAGCCTAGCTCTTCAGTATGGAGCACAGGCAGGTCGGTCACGACCACACCTTTAGCGTTCAGTGCGAGATTATAGGCTTCCGTCATGTCCGTGACTTCCTGCATGTTTTTGCCATAAAAAGCTGTTTCGACCGTTGTCCGGAATTTCGTAAGTAAAGGGTTGGACTTCTTTAATTCGGATCTGTTGAACGATTCTATAGTAGCCATTTACGTCACCTCTTTTATTTGATACTTCCATTATAATCCTATTCCGCGGAATTGTAACCCCTTACATACCATATTTTGTGAATATTTGTGCTATTTCTATAAAAAAAGTGTTTAAATCCTCATGTTAATTACAAAAAATCTAACAGAATAGTATTGGAGCAAAAAAATGAACCGGTTGCTTGTTGTTTACAAAGCACCGGTTCATTCCGTTTATTTATTTTTTATTTTTGAAGGCGTCCTTAACTTTATCAAAAAAATTGGATTCATCTTCCACCAACGTATCGCCGCCCGCTGTTGCGAAAGCACGAATTGCCTCTCTTTGCTTCTCGTTAAGGTTTTTAGGTGTGACGACGGTCACTTTAACGTGCTGATCGCCATTTCCGGTTCCACGCAAGCGTGGCGCTCCTTTGCCTTTCAAACGGAAACTGGTGCCCGTTTGTGTCCCCGCAGGAATCTTCAGTTTGACTTTACCGTGTACGGTAGGCACTTCAATCTCATCACCCAATGCGGCTTGGGCGAAGCTGATCGGCAGCGTGTAATGGATTTCTGTTCCTTCACGATCGAAAATATCACTTGGTTCCACTTGGAAAACGACATACAAGTCACCGTACGGACCGCCATTGCTGCCGACTTCGCCTTGTCCGTTTAAGCGCATCTGTTGTCCATCGTCAACACCTGGAGGGATAGTAACCGCCACCGAGTGGTCAGTTTCGACATGCCCGTGTCCGTGGCATGTTGTACATTTATCCGTGATTTCCTTACCTGTTCCGCCGCAGACATCACAGACTGCTTGCGTCATTACGCGGCCAAAAGGCGTATTCCGTTCGACACCAATCGCTCCTGAACCATGGCACTTCGAACACGTTTTTGGTTGTGTGCCGGGTTTTGCACCGGAACCGCTGCAAGTTTTACATTCCTCGTCACGTTTGTAACGGATGGTTTCTTTCTTCCCAAAAATCGCTTCTTCAAAGGTAAGGTGGATACGATATTGTAAATCGGAGCCTTGACGGGGGGCGTTGGGGTTTCTGCCACGCCCACCGCCGCCTCCGAAAAAGGAATCGAAGATATCTTCAAAGCCGCCCGAGAAGCCGCCGAAGCCGCCGCCATAACCGCCGCCTGCGCCGAAGTTGGGATCGGTACTGGCATGTCCGTACTGGTCATAAGCTGCACGTTTATTGCCGTCGCTCAAGACTTCATAAGCTTCAGCAAGTTCCTTGAATTTATCTTCTGCACCCGCTTCTTTGTTGATATCCGGGTGAAACTTCTTGGAAAGCTTCCGATAAGCTTTTTTTATCTCGTCATCCGTGGCATCCTTCGCCACACCCAAGATATCATAATAATCTCTTTTCGCCATTGTTTCGCCTCCATTGATTGGCTTCATCTGAACTTTATCTCTCTATACAGTGAGAGAAGCCAATGCAGTTAAGCGTTGGCTTCCTCCCGTTAGAGTTGACTATTTGTCGTCTACTTCTTCAAAATCGGCATCTACGACACCATCGTCAGTCGCTGTGTTGTGCGCACCTTCTTGTTGTTGCGCTTGAGCAGCTTGCTCATACAGTTTGACAGTCAGGTTTTGAACAAGTTCATTCAAAGCGTCACGCTTCGTTTTCATTTGTTCCAAATCATTGGCTTCAACTGCTGCTTTCAGCTCGTCTCTCGCTTCTTCAGCTTTCTTCACTTCATCAGCATCGACTTTACCGTCAAGTTCTTTCAATGTTTTGTCAGTCTGGAAGATCAATTGATCCACTTCATTGCGTAATTCTACTTCTTCCTTGCGCAATTTGTCTGCTTCAGCGTTTGCTTCCGCGTCTTTCACCATTTTTTCGATTTCTTCGTCAGTCAGACCGGAAGAAGACTTGATAGTGATTGTTTGTTCTTTTTGCGTACCCAAGTCTTTGGCGCGAACATTTACGATACCATTTTTATCGATATCGAACGATACTTCGATTTGTGGAACGCCACGAGGTGCAGCTGGAATATCAGTCAATTGGAAGCGACCCAAAGTTTTGTTGTCGGCTGCCATCGGACGCTCCCCTTGCAACACATGTACATCAACAGCAGGTTGATTGTCGGCTGCAGTCGAGAAGACTTGTGACTTGCTTGTAGGGATTGTTGTATTGCGGTCGATCAATTTTGTGAACACGCCACCCATTGTTTCGATACCCAATGATAAAGGTGTAACGTCCAATAGTACGATGTCTTTTACGTCGCCAGAGATGACTCCGCCTTGGATGGCAGCACCCATTGCGACAACTTCATCCGGGTTAACGGATTTGTTCGGCTCTTTGCCGGCTTCTTTGCGGACCGCTTCGATGACTGCAGGAATACGTGTTGAACCACCAACCAAAATGATTTCGTCGATTTCGGAAGTGGATAAACCGGCATCCTTCAACGCTTGGCGTACAGGAATTTTTGTGCGTTCAACCAAGTCATACGTGATTTCATCAAATTTCGCGCGGGTAAGCGTCAATTCCAAGTGCAATGGACCAGCTTCGCCGGCAGTGATGAACGGCAGGCTGATTTGAGTTGACGTTACGCCCGACAAATCTTTCTTGGCTTTTTCGGCAGCATCTTTCAGACGTTGTTTCGCCATTTTGTCGTTTGAAAGGTCGATTCCGTTTTCTTTCTTGAATTCTGCAACCAAGTAGTCGATGATTTTGTTATCGAAGTCATCGCCACCCAATTTGTTGTCGCCGGCTGTACTCAATACATCGAAGACGCCGTCGCCCAATTCAAGGATGGAAACGTCGAATGTACCGCCGCCCAAGTCGAATACAAGAATTTTTTCGTCTTTATCGGTTTTATCCAATCCGTATGCCAAAGCAGCAGCCGTCGGTTCGTTGACGATACGCTCTACTTCCAGACCGGCAATTCTGCCCGCATCTTTAGTCGCTTGACGCTGTGCATCGTTGAAGTAAGCTGGAACAGTAATTACGGCTTTGTCAACTTTTTCACCCAGGTAGTCTTCCGCATAACCTTTCAAATATTGAAGGATCATCGCTGAAACTTCTTGTGGTGTGTAGCTCTTGCCTTCCACTTCCACTTTGTAGCCAGCATCGCCCATATGACGTTTGATGGAGCTGATTGTATTCGGGTTTGTCACTGCTTGACGCTTTGCAACCTCGCCCACTTGGATTTCGCCATTCTTGAATGATACGACAGATGGTGTCGTGCGATTTCCCTCTGGATTTGGAATGATTTTAGCTTCTCCGCCTTCTAATACTGCTACAGCTGAGTTTGTTGTTCCTAAGTCAATACCGATAATTTTGCTCATGATGTTATTCCCCTCTATATGAAATTTTTATGTTTATCAATAAAATTATTGTGATACGACAACCATTGCTGGCCTTAATACACGTTCTTTCAAGGTGTATCCTTTTTGCACTACCGCGACGACTGTATCAGGAGCTTGCCCTTCAGCAGCCGGTTGCACTTGGATGGATTGATGGAAATTCGGATCGAAAGGCTGATCGATCGGATTGATCGCAGAAATCCCCTCTTTGGCGAAAGCATCTGTAAACAAGTTCAAGACCATTTCCAAACCTTTCTTCAGGTTCACAGCTTTTTCATCTTCAACTTCAATCGCTAATGCGTGCTCCAGGCTATCCATCACCGGCAATAACTCCTGCGCTAATGACTGGGAACGGTATTTCGCCGCATCTTGCCTTTCTTTCGCGTTGCGTTTCTGGATATTTGCGAGTTCTGCTTGCAGGCGCAATAAGCGGTCTTCCGTTTCGGATAAGGTTGCCTGTAATGCTTCAACCTCACTTATTTCTGTGACTGTTTCTTGGCCCTCTTCCATTGATGTTTCAACGGTTGTTTCCTGTTGTTCCACTAATTCTTCGTTATTGTCCACTTCAAAATCTCCTTTGTCGTGCTTATTTGTTCAGATCATTCAAGCTATCAGAAAGTTCATAGCGCATAAATTTCATGATACTGATCATTTTTTGATAAGGCATATTGGTTGGCCCCAGCAGTGCGATCAGGCCTTTACCGTTGCCAGCCGTGTCATAAGTAGCCGTGATCAGACTAAAATTATGCAGCAGCTCATTATTCAATTCCGTACCGATCTTGACCCCGACGCCCTCGTTGGGGTTAGAAAAAAGCGCATGGATGTCCGGAGACCCATTCAACATGCTTAAAATGGCTTTGACTTTATTCTTGTCCATCGTCGAATCCAAATGGTTCAGAAGATTCATGCTACCACCTACATGGAAACGATCATGCTCCAACTTTGCCACAATGTCATTGAAGATCGCTGTGAAATCGATTTTTGCATCGACGTACTTCCGGATAATCAACGGAATGTCCGTTTGCAGTTTGACGAATACTTCCTGCAGCGTGCGGCCGACCAGTTCCTGATTGAAAATGTTGACGATTTTTTCTATCTCAGTGGCTGAGAAGCCCGGCGAAACAGAAAAAATCTGATTTTCCACATGTCCTTTGTCAGTCACCAATATCGCCATCACATGTCCTTCATTGAGTGCGACCAGCCGGAAGCCCGTCAAACGGCTGTCCTTTGTTTCAGGTCCGATCGCCAAAGCGGTATAATTCGTCAAAAAGGACAACATTTCAGCTGATTTTTCGACGACCTGTTGCACTTCACGATAAGGATTCTGAAAGCCGTGCTTGATCATTTGCTTGACCTCGTCAGCGACTTCTTCGCTTTCTTTGCCTAAAAGTTGATCGACATAGTAACGATAGCCTTGGATGGATGGTATCCTGCCGGACGAAGAATGCATCTTTTCCAGGAAGCCCAATTCTTCGATCCGCATCATTTCGTTGCGGATTGTTGCTGAGCTTAAAGGCAAAGAAGACTCCTTAAGAAGTGTCTTCGACCCGAGCGGCTCCTCGAATTCGATGTAATGCCTGACAATCAAATCAAAAATTAGCAACTGTCTTTCTGTTAACAAGATTTTCACCTCACTTTAGCACTTGACCACAATGAGTGCTAACCATAAATAAATTTATCACGGGTAACGGGCTTTGTCAACGGAATACAATCATTTTTCATAACATTATCAGCAGCCGATCGGATACGAGCGTATTCACATCAAGAAAGAACGAAATACTTCATTGCCGAGAAAAATGCCCCTTTGTGTCAGACGGATTCTGTCGCCATCAAGCATCAACAGGCCTTCTGTAACCAAATCCGAAATGACGCTAGCATACTGATCCAGCAACGAAGTCTGGAATTTGTCGGCAAAATGCTGTTGGCTGACACCTGCCATCGTGCGCAGCCCCAGAATCATCTCTTCTTCCATTTGTTCGTTTTTCGATAACTGTTGCTGCCGGATAATCGGCAGATTATTTTCCCGTAATGGCGCCAGATATTGTTGGATCGGTCCATGATTGTGGTAACGGATGCCATCGATATAGCCGTGCGCGCCTGCTCCGAAACCGAAATAGGTCTCATTCTTCCAATAGGTAAGATTATGCTGGGATTCATAGCCCGGCAGTGCAAAGTTTGAGATTTCGTATTGGTTCCTGCCGTTTTTTGTCATCGTCTCGATAGCCAAGGCATACATATCGGCCTCTGTGTCTTCTGAAGGCAACGGCAGTTTCCCTTGACGCATCAAGTTATAGAACACTGTTTTATTCTCAAGTATCAAGGCGTAAATCGAGTAATGCGGCAAATCCAATTCCAGTGCTTTTTTCAGGCTGTCTTCAAAATCAGCCATCGTTTGGTTCGGCAACCGGAAAATCAGATCGATGGTCATGTTATCAAATCCGGCTTTGCGTGCATCGGCCACGGAAGTGTACACCTGCTCGGCTGTATGGATGCGGCCGATTTTTTTTAAGATGTCGTTATTGAAGGATTGGACCCCCATGCTCAGTCGGTTGACACCGTAGTCCCGCATGATCTTCAATTTTTCGAATGAAACGCTCTCCGGATTGGCTTCCATCGTGAATTCGGCGCTTTTAGGCAGGGAATAGGTGCTGCGGATACCGTTCAACAGCTTTTCCAACTGTCGTTCATTAAGCGTGGTCGGCGTACCCCCGCCGATATAGAAGGTGCTTAGCGTTTCTTCAGGATGCAGCAGCTTAGATAACTGCATTTCCTTTATCAAAGCATCCACATATTCATCGACCGGTTGGCCTTCCAGAAACACTTTGTTGAAATCACAATAAAAGCAGATGTGCTCGCAGAATGGGATGTGTAAATAAGCGGCTGCCATTTAGAGTGTCACCTCATCCAAAGGATGGTCCTGAAAATAGGCGATTGTATCCGCTTCGTCGCTTTTCAGCTGCGCAATCAGTTGCTCGATGCCCGAAAATTTGATCTCACTGCGGATAAAATGGTGCCATCTGACAGCTACGTTCTCACCGTAAATCATTTTATCGAAGTCCAATATGTACACTTCAACAGTCTTATCGCGGCCAGCTTCAAAAGTGATATTGTGCCCGATTGAAGCCGTGCCGCGATGCCACGTTCCATTCACCCTGATGCTCACGATATAAACGCCATTCCTAGGCAAGCGCGTGTGCTTTTCCGTCTGAATATTCGCAGTCGGGAAACCCAGTAGTCTGCCTCTAGCATCACCATGAATGACCGTGCCTTCGATCTGGTAGACATAGCCTAAATATGCATTCGCTTTTTCCATATCCCCTTCGGTTAATGCTTCCCGGATATGCGTGGAACTGATTTTTTCAACTTCGTTCTTCAATTCGGCGACCTCGATGACTTCAAAGCGGTCTTTAGCATAATGCACCAATTGTTTCATATCCGCGATTTCTCTAGGACCATAAGTATAATCGAAACCGGCGACGACAGCGCTAGCATGCAAGCCGCAAATGTACTGGTCGACGAATTCTTGTGGTCTTAATGAGGCAAATGCAGATGTGAAAGAGACGACAAAAAAATAATCAACACCCAGGTTCTCAAATATTTCGGCCTTCCGGTTGATGGTCGACAGATACTGCATCGTTTCTGGATTCATCTTCTGGAACACGATGCTCGGGTGATGGTTGAAGCTCATGACAGCTAATTTCAAATTCTTATTTTCGGCAATTTCCTTTGCTCTCTTGATTACTTCTTGATGCCCTCTATGGACGCCGTCAAAATATCCCAAAGCCAGCACGATTTGTTCGTCTGGTATTTGTTTTTGGTCATAGGGATGGTGTATATGTATTATTTCCATTGCGTTAGCAACTCCTTGCTGATTATGATAGGAACATTTTTCTGGGTTTTATGTAACCGGCTTTAGTCGGATGCGCTTCGTACATCGCCACGATTTTGCTCTGATAGGTGAACAGAACCGGGCCATCCATCACTTCGAAAGGCCCCACTTTCGACAGAACCGCGCCATTTCTCACTTTATCCCACAGCTCATCATCAAGTGCTACCTGCCGATATGATGCGAATACCGAATCAATCGGTTTCAGGTTCTCGTCAATCACGTCATTCGCCATTGCTTCAGCCACTTGCTGCAACGTCAGGCAATCAGTCTGCGTGAAGCCTCCGCTCATCGTGCGGGTCAAACTTGACATGTAAGCCGGATAACCCAAGGCTGCCCCCAAATCGACAGCCAAAGTCCTCACATAGGTTCCTTTGCCGCAAGTGACCCGGAAACACCAGGACATCGTTTCGTCTTCCGCATGATAGACAGGTTCCGAAATCCGTTCAAAATGCATCACTTGGATAGTCCTTTGCGGCCTTTCGACGGTCAATCCTTTACGGGCATATTCATATAGCCTCTTGCCGTTCACCTTGACTGCGGAGTACATCGGTGGAACTTGAATGCTTTCACCTACCATTGCCTCCATGGCTGCGTCGATTTCAGCCAATGACAGCGTTCGATCGACAGGTGTCTTTGCGATCGGTTCACCTTGGCTATCTTCCGTCGTCGTAGCGACTCCGATAGTGATTTCACCTTCGTACGCTTTATCCGTATCTGTCAAAAACTCGACGACTTTCGTGGCTTTCCCGATGCAGATCGGCAAAACGCCATCAACTTCCGGATCCAAAGTTCCGGTGTGCCCAACTTTTTTTGTTTTCAGTATTTTTCTCAATTTGAATACGCAGTCGTGACTTGTCATACCGCGTTCTTTCCATAAAGGTAATATTCCATCCATATATTTGTAACCCACTTTCTTCTGCAACTAACCTATTATAGCATAATCTATTCTACAGGAAAAAACATCAAGATTAGAGGAATATGCCTGCAAATCATAAGGATAACTGCGTTACTTTTCCTCTAAAATCTGCTATGCTTAAGGAAATATGACTGTACTTAAGGAGAATCAATATGCCAAACTTCAAAATTGTGACCGATTCCACAACGGAATTGTCCGCAGAAGAAATTGACAGATATGGAATCACGGTAATCCCGCTTTCGTCCATGATTGAGAATGTGATTTATTACGACGGAATAACCATAACCAAACCTGAGTTCCTCGAAAAAATGATGAACACTAAAGAATTGCCAAAATCATCCCAACCATCCATGGGAACTTTCTTGGATAAATACAATGAACTGACAATGGATGGTAGTGAAGTCCTGTCCATCTACGTGACTGAAACATTGAGCGGTACCGTAAACTCCGCTCATCAGGCGGCTAAACTCGCCCACGGTAAGGTGACGGCCATCGATTCTCAGTTTTGCGCAAGAGCTGCCGCCTTCCAAGTGTTGGAAGCTGCAAAATGTTCCGCTGAAGGATTGACGGTCGCGGAAGCATTGCCTCGGATCCAGGCTGTCAAAGAGCGCACGTTGCTGTACATTTGCATCGTCAACCTGGAAAATATGGTCAAGGGCGGACGCATCGGAAAAACGATGGGCCGAATCACGACGCTGCTGAACATTAAAGCAAACCTGAAAATGATCGACGGTGCGTTGACTACCGACGTAAAAGGCCGCGGCACCAAATCAATCGTAAAACGGTACGAAGAGATCATCGCAGAACTAAAACAAAAATACTCGGATGTTGAAGCGATCGGCATCACGCATGACGGTTTGTCGGATTATTCGAACCAGATCATCGGCATGCTGAAAAACGCCTTCCCTAATGCCCAAATGCACACATCATACGCCAGCGCAAGCGTTATGACCCATGCCGGCCCCGAAGCCGTATCCTTCCAATTCCTGATAAAAAACAATTAGAAAATGCCGCTACTCCCGAATGGGGAATAGCGGCATTTTCTTCATATGAATACGAAATAAGTTGTTATTCCTATCAAGAGCGTACCCAAACCGAAGATTACCTTGAAAATCAGGTGTTTTGTTTTATGGCGAAAGTGATGCATCCCCAGGAATCCGCCTAACCCGCCCCCTAGAAATCCGAGCAAAAGTAGATTGCGTTCCGGTATGCGCCAAGCTTTTTGCCGCGCTTTCTTTTTGTCTACGCCCATCAATATAAAGAGCAAAACATTCGTCACAACGAGATACGTCAGAACGGTGTTTCTCATTGCTTTCCATAGCCTTGACTTTGTCTGATGATTTCCACGATGACAGCTACTGCTTTTTCCATTGATTGGACAGACACAAATTCATAGCGCCCATGGAAGTTTTCTCCCCCGGCAAAAATATTCGGGGTCGGCAAACCCATGAAGGATAATTTTGAGCCGTCAGTCCCGCCGCGGATCGGTTCGATGATCGGATTGATCCCCAATGCCTTCATCGCTGTTTCCGCCAAATCGACCGGACGCATATCGTTCTTCAGCACTTCACCCATGTTGTAGTATTGATCGTGCATTTCGATAGAAATGCGGTCCTCGGTCAATTCCTTGTTCATGCGCTCTGCCAGCGCAAGCATGGTTGTTTTCTTGTTCTCAAAAAGCTCCTTGTCATGGTCCCTGATGATGTAGGTCATCTTGCTTTCTTCCACATTGCCTTCAATGCCCAACAGATGATAGAAGCCTTCACGCTTTTCAGTCTTTTCAGGGACTTCATTTTGTGGCAAAGCGCCGTCGTATGCGATAGCTAATTTGATCGCATTCACCATTGCGTCCTTGGCAGTGCCTGGATGCACGTTTTTGCCACGGATCGTCACGATGGCTTGCGCCGCATTGAAACTTTCGTATTCAAGTTCACCCAACGGGCCGCCATCCATCGTGTAGGCAAAGTCGCAACCGAAACCGGCCACATCAAAAAGATCGGCTCCGCGGCCAATTTCTTCATCGGGCCCGAAGGCGACTTTGATGTCCCCGTGCTCTATGTCATCCGCTGCTTTTATCGCTTCCAAGGCTGTGATGATTTCAGCGATGCCGGCTTTGTCGTCAGCACCCAACAACGTTTTTCCATCGGTAGTGATCAATGTCTGACCGATGTAGTTCTTCAACGCAGGGAAGTCCTTGGGCGAAAGCATCACCTGCGCTTCCGCATCCAAAATCAGATCGTTGCCCGCATAGTGTTCCCAAATAAGCGGATTTACATTTGCTGCCTCGAAATCAGCTGTGTCCATATGAGCGATGAACCCGATTGTAGGGAACTCTTTCTCTGAGTTGCGCGGCAAACGTGCTGTCACGAATCCATTCGTTGCATTGTATTGGATATCCGAAAGCCCGATTTCTTCCAGTTCCGGCATCAAAACCATTTTTGCGAAATCCACCTGATTTTGGGTTGAGGGCACTGTCAGACTTTTTTCATCCGATCTTGTCTCGAATTTTATGTATTTAAAGAAACGGTCCACTAATTTTTCTTGCATGCTTTGACATCCTTTCACAATTGACTATCGAAAATAAAAGGATCCGTGTTGATTTCGGAAGCGATGACTTCCAGATCCCACTCATTTTCTTTTTTCCATTCAGTGAATAATTCCAATAATTTCGGTTTACAAATCTGCTCGATGTGATGGCCTGGGTCTATGACGGTCAGTCCATCAGCCTGCATATCGTGGGCCGTGTGGTAGTAGACATCGCCAGTGATGTACACATCCGCACCCTTTTTGATTGCTTTCCGGTAATATTTGCCGGCATCCCCGCCGCAGATGGCAACACGACTGATTGTCTGATCCAAATCAGCTGCTATGAAACGCATGCCCTCGATCTGGAAAACATCCTTGACGTACTGGATGAAGGAGCGCAAAGACATCGGCAAAGCCAAATTACCGACCCTTCCTAAGCCGTATTCGCGTTGGAAATTATTGATTGTGTATACTTCGTAGACGGGCTCTTCGTAAGGATGCGTTTCATACAGCGCCTCCAAGACATCAGCTAAGTATTTATCTTCGACGATCATTTCAATCTTTTTCTCTTGGACTTCCTCTGGTTCGTTTATATGGCCTATGGCAGGCTTAGCACCTTCCATGGGAGTGAATCGGCCAACGCCTTGCGCCTCAAATGAGCAATGACTATATTCATCGGAAATGTTGCCCGCTCCCGCATCGGCCATAGCCAAGCGGACACGATTGCATTCGGCATTCGGTACACATACGGATATTTTCTTCACAGGCACACGCTTTGTGACATCCATGATTTCAACGTCCAACAACCCCAATGCTTCAGAAAGCCAATCGTTCATCCCGTTATTCGCATTGTCGAGATTCGTGTGGGCCGCATAGACACTGATGTCATGCTTGAGCAAATCAACGTACATTTTTGTTTGCTTGTCGGATACATCCAGATTTTTCAACGGTCGGTAGATCGGCGGGTGATGGGAAAAGATAAAATCGGCTTTCTTCTCGATGGCCTCTTGGACGACTTCGGGACGGACATCAAGTGTCACCAAAATACGGCGGACCAGACGGCTTAGGTCTCCCAAATGGAGTCCCACTGGATCCCCGTCCTCTGCCAACCAAGTCGGAACATGCGATTCAAATAACTCGATGAATTCATAACCCGTAATGCTTGTCATTTCAGCACCTCTTTAATTTCATTGATTTTATTGATCACTTGCTGTTCTTTTTCATTCAGATCATTGCTTGCTTTTTGCATACTGTCCAATATGTATTGGCATTTATCGATTTCGGCTGACCATTTTTTGCGGAAAATACCATTTTTTTCCTGAAGCAGGAAACGTCCGAAGCTATATTCTAAATCGGTGTAGTTTTCTGGCGACTCTGCCTTCTCGGCAACGAGGATTTCATAAATCTTACCATTTTCTTCCAATATCGTTTCGTCGATGATTTTGTATTGATGGCCAATCAGCCATTCACGCAGTTTCTTTTCTCCGTTATTGGGCTGAAGAATCAATCGTTCCACACCGACCAGTTTATCTTTCAGTCTGCCTTTTTCCAGAATTTTGGAAATCAAGTCCCCACCCATCCCGCAGATGGTGACGACGTTGATATCGTCTGTCGTCTCAATTACATCCATGCCATCGCCAAGCCTAGCGCTGACGCTATCGCCGACTCCTGATGTTTTGATCTGTTCCGCTGCCGATTCGAATGGGCCTTTCACAACTTCCCCTGCCAATGCGTAACTGACGACATCGCGCGCCGCCAAAACACAAGGCAAATAGGCGTGATCCGAGCCTATATCGGCCAGTCTCGCATTTTTCGGCACAAAGCCTGCGACTGTCTCGAGTCTTACGGATAATTGTTGAATATTCAACCTCATCCCTCCCTTTCCATTTTTGCTGATAGTACTATTTTAGCACAATTCCCTTCCAGATATCCCATAAAACCTGATATCACTCGGAAAACGGCATAAGAAAAACCCGAGTGCAATAACTCGGGTCAGATGCTTATTACTCAAGAAAATCTTTTAATTGTTTCGAACGGCTCGGATGACGCAGTTTGCGTAAAGCTTTCGCTTCGATTTGACGGATCCGCTCGCGGGTTACGCCGAATACCTTCCCTACTTGCTCCAATGTCCTGACATTCCCGTCATCAAGACCGAAGCGCAGACGAAGAACGTTTTCCTCGCGGTCGGTCAATGTGTCCAACACTTCCTCAAGTTGTTCCTTCAGAAGTGTCTGAGCAGTATGCTCAGCTGGACTCAAGACTTCCTGATCTTCAATGAAGTCGCCCAAATGAGAATCATCTTCTTCCCCGATAGGCGTTTCCAAGGAAACAGGCTCCTGAGCAATTTTCAGGATCTCTCTGACTTTTTCGGTCGGAAGATCCATCTCGGCGCCGATTTCTTCAGGTGTCGGTTCGCGCCCAAGATCCTGCAGTAATTGCCGTTGGATCCGGACCAATTTATTGATCGTTTCAACCATATGCACAGGGATACGGATCGTTCTGGCTTGGTCGGCGATGGCACGGGTGATGGCTTGACGAATCCACCAAGTGGCATAGGTGGAGAATTTGAAACCTTTCGTATGGTCAAATTTTTCGACAGCTTTCATCAGACCCATATTGCCTTCCTGGATCAGATCCAGGAACTGCATGCCCCGACCGACATAACGTTTCGCGATGGAAACAACCAGACGCAAGTTGGCCTCAGCCAATTGCTGTTTTGCTTCTTGATCGCCGTCTTTGATGCGCAAGGCCAAATTGACTTCTTCCTCTGCGTTCAACAAAGGCACGCGGCCGATTTCCTTCAAGTACATACGGACAGGGTCATTGATTTTCACTCCGGGAGGCACAGCCATCGGGTCTTCTTCTTCGTCCTTTTTGGATGTGGCTGCTTTTTCTGGCTTCACTGTTTCTTTGGCAAGTTGACGCGCTGTCGGGCCGCCGTCTGCGTCTACGACACTGACACCGCCGTCTTCCATTTTTTGTATGAGTTTATCCATGTCATCCGCGTCCAATTGGAAAGGTGTAGCTATCTTATCAGCCAATTCGTCGTAGAAGACGGACCCCAGTAATTTATGTTCTGCGATCAGCTTTTTGGTTACCTGTTCTATCGTTAAACCTTGATCATTTTTTTCGATTGCCATAAAATGATTCCTCCATTCGATGCGGGCTATTTCTTTGTTGCTTTTAATTCTTTTGAGAGCGAAACGATTTCCAACATGATTGTCTTCAGACGTTCATTGTCATTTTTCTTTCGCGCTTCCTTCATTTCTGCCTGTTTCTTGGTCAGTTGGTCCTGTAAAGACGACTTGTCCCGGATGATATGGACGAGATCCTGAATTTCCTGATAGGTGACTTCCGAATCCAATTGGAACCATTCAATCTCCGTAATCACGTTTTGAAGAGCCGGATTATTGATGCGGTCCAAGAATTGATCGATATTGCCGACCAACCCATTCTGTCTGAAAAACTCTTCATACAAAATGTAGATTGTCTGGTAGTCATCATGGATGAAATTGAAATCCGCATCAATTTCATTCAGATACGACCAGACTTCCTCGAAATGAAACAGACGGTAAAGCAGCTGCTTTTCGCTTTGTTCTGCCTGTGTCACTTTGCGTTTGTTCGTGCTTGGATACATCGCGTGAGGAGCGGCATCATGCGGCGCGGTTCTCCTGACCGGCTCGCGCTCAGGCCTTTGCTGGAGCACCTCTTGCTGATAACCCTTCAATTGCTTCTGCAGGATATCGATCGGAATACTGAATTCATCCGCGATGTCCTTCATGTAGAGCTCCCTTTCGACTAATGAATCCAAGGGAGCCAATGCCTTAAGCATGGTTTCGATATAGGTGATGCGATTTTTTTCGGAATCCAGGTTCAGATTCATCTTGAGGTAGCGCGAATAGAACTGAATGACTGTCTCCCTGTTATTGTTCAGTGCCTTGGCGAATGCCTCCGGACCTTTCTGCTGGATGTATTCATCAGGGTCCATGCCTGCTTCCAGCGGGAAAATGGAGATATCGAAGTGCTTGTTGCGTTCCAGTATCTCTATGGCGCGCTTGGTCGCTTCGACACCAGGCCGATCACCGTCATAGGCAATGACTATTTTATCGGCGGTCTTCGTCAATATCCGGTTCTGTTCTTCCGTCAGACTGGTCCCCATCGAGGCGACGCCATTTTTCACACCCGCTTGCCAAGCGGATATGACATCCATATATCCTTCGAAAAGGATCACCTCTGAATGCCTTCGGATCTCACTGCGGGCTTTATCGAAGTTGAAAAGGAAATCCCGTTTGTTGAACAAAAGTGTTTCGGGGCTGTTCAAATATTTTGCTTCATGATAACCTGTATCATCCGCTGGGGAAGCATGCAGAATTCTGCCGGAAAAAGCGACCGTCTTTCCTTTAGCGTTCCGCAATGGGAAAATGATCCTGGCCGAGAAGCGATCAAAAAGTTCGTTCTGGCCTTGTCTATCCGTGAATATACCACTTTCCTGAAGGAGTCCTTCATCGAATGCCTTCGCTTTTAGCATTTGAAAGAGCGCCGTCCGATTGGAAGGGGAAAACCCTATTTGATACTCTTTTAGTGTCTCCGGGGTGAAACCGCGTTGGATCATGTAATCAAGCGCAGCTTGCCCCGTGACGGTATTCATCAGGACCTGATGGTAAAAGGCAGCTGCTTCCTCGTGGATTTGGATCAGTTTTTCCTTTTTTGACTGCAGCGGATTATCCTGTGCATGGCTTTCGTACGAGAAATCCAAGGCAATGTTGCTTAATTCGGCTGTCTTGATGACTGCCTCAACGAACGAAACGCCCTCGACATCCATCAAAAAGGTAAAAACATTCCCTCCTCTTCCGCAGCTGAAACAGTGGAAAATCTGTTTTTCTTCTGCAACAGAAAAAGAAGGGGTCTTCTCGTCATGGAACGGGCAAAATCCGAAATGATTCTTGCCTCTTTTTTTAAGTTGTACATATTGGCTGACGACATCAACAATATTCGTTTCGGTTCTGATTTGCGCTAATTTTTCTTCTGAAATACGTTCTGCCAAATGTCTCCCACCTTGAAGAAATGTCTTCATTTTATAAAAACGAGCATAAAGATGCAAATTAGATTTTAACACATTTTCGGCACACATGCAAACATTAATTCAAATGGTCAACTCTGCTGCTTTGCTTGCGGATCCGGAACTTGTACAAAGAACAGCAGTATCCCGCCGATCACGAACAGGATGATCAGGGTAAAAACGCCATCCAACGAGTTTCCTGTCAGCTGCGAGATGAGTCCGACCAGCAGCGGACCGACCACAGCCGCAAATTTCCCGAAGATGTTATAGAATCCGAAAAATTCGTTCGCTTGCTCTTTCGGGATCAATTGACCGAATAAGGATCGGCTCAACGCCTGCACGCCGCCTTGGGCTGTGCCCACAAGCAGCGCCAAAATGATGAATGTCAGCAACGAGTCCAACTGCAGCGCATAAATGCAGATAAAAATATAGGTTACAATGCCCACAAAAATCATGTTCTTGTTGCCGAAGCGCTTGGATGCTCGGCCGTACAGGATGGAAAACGGGAAAGCAACGAACTGGACCACCAGCATGACAACGATCAGTTCATTCGAAGAGAGCCCGATATCCGATCCAACCGCAGTCGCCATCTTGAAGATGGTCCCAACTCCGTCGATGTAGAAGAAATAAGCCAACAAAAATAAAAAGGCTTGTCTGTATTCCTTGATGTTCTTCAGCGTTTCCCATAATCTGACAAAACTCTTGCGGACCACATGCGGCTCTTTTTCGATGTAATAGTTCTGCTTGACATTCTTCCAATAAGGGATGGTGAAGATGAACCACCAAACCGCAGTCAGGATGAAGCCGCCCTTCACAATGCCGCTCGTGCTCAATGGCAAAATGCCGGTCAATTGGAAAAAAATGAAGATGACGAAAGGGATGGAACTGCCGATATAGCCCCAGCCGAATCCCGCCGAGGATATGCGGTCCATCCGTTCATCGGTCGTCACGTCCATCAAGGAGCCGTCATAAAAAATATTCGCTCCGGAAAAACCAATCACAGATAACATGTACAATCCCAACAGAAACAGCCAATTTGCAGCAGGCACAAATACAAACCCAATCGTTGCGAAAATGCCGGCCAACGTAAAGCCCGTAAACAAAGGATTGCGAAAGCCTTTGTAATCCGCGACAGCTCCCAATACAGGGGCAAGCAGCGACACAACCAGCGTGGCAGCCGCATTCGCATACCCCCAATAAGCTGTCGAGTCTGCATCCGCCAATCCGCCACTTTCCGCGATCGACTTGAAATACAAAGGGAATACTGCTGTTGTGATCATAATGGAATATGCCGAATTCGCCCAATCCTGCATAATCCAACTTTTTTCTTCAGTCGTGTAACGGCTCAGCTTTTCTTCAGTCCCCATATTGCCCTCCTATGTCCTATTCGTTCGACGACAAGCACCTTGTCTAACCCATCATAACGAATGGACGAAGAATGGGCAACACCCAATAGTAGGATGTTGCCCATTGTTTTTTTGTTAGTCCTGCGCAGCTTCATTATACTCAGCCAATATTCCTTCAATCAACGTCCAGGCCTTTTCAAAACCCTCTCCCGTTTCTTTTGAGAACATGATCAAGGACTCATCGCTCGGAAGATTCAACGCTTTCTTGATGCGATAAAAATGTTGATTCCATTTCCCGCGCGGTATTTTATCGCATTTGGTCGCGATGACCGAATAAGGAAGATTGTAATACTCGATAAAATCCTTCATCTGAATATCGTCTTCGGTTGGTTCATGACGAAAATCGACAACCAAAAAGACATGACGCAATGTGTCCCGTTGTGTAAAGTACGTCTCCAGCATCTGGCCCCATTTCGCCCGTTCCGTCTTCGAAACTTTCGCGTAACCATAACCCGGAACATCCACAAAATAAAATGAATTATTGATCAAATAGAAGTTCAAAGTCTGGGTCTTTCCCGGTTTGCTGGATGTCCGCGCTAACGCTTTACGATTGATCAACTTGTTGATGAACGAAGACTTACCCACGTTGGACCGTCCCGCCAAAGCAATTTCAGCAAAACCGGTGTCTGGGTATTGTTTCGGATCGACCGCACTCATTACGATTTCTGCTTCTTTTACATGCATTTGTTTTCACTCCTTCTCAAAGCCGTCTGCAATAAAACCGACGCTTAAAACCCTTCTTGCAATCGACTGCCATGACTAGGCGAAAAAATCCGGAAATCAGATTAAAAATTGTCTGATTCGCCGGACTTCAAACGCAAGCTCATGTTCAGTTGATCTGTTTGCCGTCTTCATCGAACAGCAACGGCGCACCGATGCCATTGACGGTGTTGTCCGTTATGACGCATTTCACGATTTCATCTCTGCTTGGGATATCAAACATGATGTCCAGCATGATGTTTTCGATGATGGAGCGCAATCCGCGGGCACCTGTATTTCTTTCGAGTGCTTTTTTGGCGATTGACCGTAATGCGTCATCTTCGAACACCAATTCGACGCCATCCAACTCAAGCAATTTCTTGTATTGTTTAACCAGAGCGTTCTTTGGTTGTGTCAGAATATGAACCAAATCATCTTCCGTCAACTTTTCCAATGCAGCCATAATCGGTAAACGGCCGATGAATTCCGGGATCAGGCCGAATTTCAACAAATCTTCCGGGATGATCTGCTGCATAATGCTCTTGTCTTCCAAATGTTTGGCTTGAGGGGAGCCGAAGCCGATGACTTTTTCGCCAAGACGCTCTTTCACGATGGTTTCGATGCCATCGAAGGCACCACCGACAATGAAAAGAATGTTCGTCGTGTCGATTTGGATGAACTCTTGTTGCGGGTGTTTTCTGCCGCCTTGCGGTGGAACGTTCGCAACAGTGCCTTCCAAAATTTTAAGCAACGCCTGTTGAACCCCTTCGCCACTCACATCTCTCGTGATCGATACATTTTCACCTTTGCGGGCGATTTTATCAATCTCGTCGATGTAGATGATTCCCCGTTCAGCACGCTCGACATCAAAATCGGCAGCCTGAAGCAGCTTCAACAGGATATTCTCGACATCCTCACCAACATAGCCAGCCTCCGTCAAACTTGTCGCATCTGCAATCGCAAATGGGACATCCAGGATGCGCGCCAATGTTTGGCCAAGGAATGTTTTGCCCGAACCTGTCGGACCTATCAAACAAATATTACTTTTTTGCAACTCTACATTATCATCTTCTGACATCATGCTCATTTGGCCGATGCGTTTGTAGTGATTATAGACGGCTACAGATAGCGTCCGTTTGGCTTTTTCTTGGCCAATCACATATTCGCCCAAAATCTTTTGGATTTCCTGCGGTTTTGGTACCTCGGTGAATACCGCTTCGCTTGGTGCATAGATTTCTTCTTCGATGATCTCTTTGCACAGATCTACACACTCATTACAAATATATACATCCGGCCCCGCAATGATCTTTTTCACTTGGTCCTGAGATTTTCCGCAGAATGAACAATGTATTGTCCCGACACTTTCATCATGGAACACAATCATTCTCCTCCCTAAATACTTACTTTCCGATCCAGCTGAACTTACCAGAATCCGCCATTTTCAGTAGCGCGGCAATCCGGTTGACCGCTTTCGAACGGTTTACATCTTAACACAGAAAGGAAAAATTGAAAAAGAATATGATTCGTTTACCTAGTGGGGGTTACAGCCCGAATATATCCCTGAATATAAACAGATGGGACACTGACTATGGAAGACAATGTCCCGATCTCTTTATTCTGTTTCAACTTTTCTTATTCTTCGATTGCTGAATCAGTGATGATGCTCATCGCTTTCTTCATTTGGATATCGTTAGTCAACATATCAGAGCTGACCAATCCGCGGACACGGTCTGCATCCATGTTGTATTGTTTCGCCAACTCTTCGATTTCTGCAGCGATTTCTTCTTCAGAAACGACGATGTTTTCATCTTTGATGATTTGTTCCAACACTAGAGATGTTTTCGTGCGTACATCTGCATCAGCTTCCATTTGAACGTGCAAGTCGTGTTCTGTAGTACCTGTGATTTGGTAGTACAATTCAGGAGAGATTCCTTGACGTTGCATATCATTCAGGAAAAGATCCATTTGACGGTGTACTTCATCGTGAACCATTACGTGCGGCAATTCAACGATTTCAGCATTGTCCACGGCTTGTCTCAAAGCTAAATCCTGAACAGCTTCGTCAGCTGCAGCATTTTTGCTTTCTTCCAATTCCTTGCGGATTTTTGCTTTCAATTCGTCCAATGACTCTACTTCTTCGTCGACATCTTTTGCGAATTCGTCATCCAAAGCCGGTAATTGTTTTGTTTTGATTTCGTGTACAACTACTTTGAAAGTAGCTTCTTTTCCTTTAAGATCTTCAGCTTGATAGTCTTCAGGGAAAGTCACGACAACCTCTTTTTCTTCTCCAGCTTTTACGCCGACCAATTGCTCTTCAAAGCCTGGGATGAATTGCTTAGAACCCAACTCTAAAGAATGGTTTTGATCTTTGCCGCCTTCAAAAGCCACACCGTCAACGAATCCTTCGTAGTCGATCACAGCTGTGTCGCCAAGTTCTGCGCCTTCTTCTTTAAGCACCAATTCAGCTTGACGTTCTTGTTTTTCTTTCAAGTTGTTTTCAACATCCTCATCGGTAACGACGCGGTCTTGTTTTTCAACTTTAAGATTTTTGTATTCTCCAAGCTTCACTTCAGGTTTCACTGTAACTTCAGCAGCGATAACCCAAGGCTGGCCTTTTTCCATGCTCTTGATGTCAATTTTTGGTTGAGAAACAGGATCCAGTCCAGCTTCTTCGATAGCTTGCGAATAAGCAGCCGGCAAAGCGCCGTTCAATGCGTCTTCGAATAAAGACTCTTCACCATAAATATTGTTGAAAACGTGACGAGGAACTTTACCTTTACGGAATCCAGGAACAGAAACGTTCTTTTTCACTTTGTTGAAGACTTTATCCATTTCTTGTTTGATGATTTCTTCTGAAATTTCAAATGTTAAGACACCATCGTTAGTGCCTGTTTTTTCCCAGTTTGCAGTCATTTACTTTCCTCCAAAAATATTGATTTTATTGCAATTAATTTGATATTGCACACTCTCCAATACTACACTAGAAAAGTGATGTTGTAAACATAAAGTGCTTAATTATTCCGTTTTCGTCCAAAAAAGACGCCTGTTATCCACGCTTCAACCAATGATTTTTAACGCTTTCTTAGATTTCTTTCACCGTGTGTTTTTGGTATAATCATTCAATGGGGGTGATTGCCAGTGGCCGTAAATTATCCGAACGGCAAAAAGTTCCATGCCGAGTCGCGGTTACCGAAAACTGCAAAGAAAAAAGAATTCATATACAGCAACCGGGGTATGACGCTTGAAGAAGAAATCAACAGCAGCAATGAGCATTACCTTTCATCAGGAAAAGCTGTCATCCATAAAAAACCGACGCCTATCCAAGTCGTAAAAGTGGATTACCCCAAAAGAAGTGCCGCCGTCATCAAAGAAGCCTACTATCGTCAGTCCTCCACTACCGACTATAACGGTGTTTACAAAGGGCTATATCTGGACTTTGAGGCTAAAGAAACAAAAAGCAAGACAGCCATACCCTTGAGCAACTTCCACGAGCATCAAATCGTCCATATGAAAAGGTGTATCCAACAGCAAGGAATCACGTTCGTACTGATCCGGTTTTCTGTCTTCAACCGTGTCTTCTTACTGAACAGTTCCTATTTGATTGACTTTTGGGAGAATACATTGAATAATGGCCGTAAATCGATCCCTTTGGTATTTATTGAGGAAAACGGGATAGAAGTGGCATACGGCTTCAATCCCCGATTGGATTATCTGGATGCAGTGGACAAAATGCTTGAACGCACTATCAAATAACTTAAGAGGTGAACCACATGCCGAATGAAGGCAATCATACAAGATCACGCGCAAACAACAAACAGAAAAACGGAAAAACAAAAAGCCCTCGCAAAAGTACTGTGAAAGCAACAAAGAAAGCGAAGAAAAACGGGATGCCGCTCTGGAAAAAAATTATCTTCGGTATTTTTGCCCTAGGTATCATCGGACTCGCTTCGGGCGCTGGCCTGTTCTTCTACTACGTCTCTTCCGCCCCCGAACTGACCGAGGAGAAATTGGCCGGACCAGCAGCATCAGTTATCCTGGGTCCCGACGGCGAGGAAATCAAGACGATCGGCGGCAGCGAACAGACCCGCACGGTCGTGACAGCAGAGGAGATTCCGCAAGTTTTGAAGGATGCCATCGTATCGATAGAAGATCAACGCTTCTACGATCATAAGGGTGTCGATCCGATCCGAATCCTCGGTGCGCTGTTCGCGAATCTTCAGCAGGGCGGGATCTCGCAAGGCGGAAGCACCATCACCCAGCAATTGATTAAATTATCCTTTTTTTCAACCAGTTCCGAAGACCAGACACTGGAGCGGAAGGCTCAGGAAGCTTGGATGTCCATGCAGCTGGAACGGGAATATACAAAAGACGAAATTTTGGCGTTCTACATAAACAAAGTCTATATGTCAAACAACGTGTATGGCATGGGCACGGCCGCTGAATACTTTTTCGGCAAATCCATCACCGATGTGACGCTTGCTGAAGCAGCCACTTTGGCGGGCATGCCGCAAGCTCCTTCGCTGTATGACCCAATCAACAATTCAGAGGATACGCAAGCCAGACGCGACCTTGTTCTGGACATGATGGTCGAGAACGAAAAAATCACCGCCGAAGAAAGCGCCGAGGCGAAGACAGTCCAAATTCAGGGCAGCATACTCGATCACTCCGGTGACGTCAATACATCACTGGTGATCGATCCATATATCCAGCTCGTCATCGATGAAGTCAAGGAGAAAACCGGCCTGGATGTCTACGAAGGCGGACTGACAATCACAACCAACCTCGATATGGATGCCCAGCAACGTTTGTACGATATCGTGAACACCTACGATTACATCGAATTCCCGGATGATCTGCTGCAGACCGGCGTTTCAATGGTAGATGTCAACACCGGCGCCATCCAGGCAGTCATCGGCGGACGCAACCAGAATGTGCAGCTAGGGCTCAATCGCGCCTCCACCCTCGAACGCAGTATCGGTTCGACGATGAAACCATTAGCTGTCTACGGACCGGCCATCGAATACCTGGATTACTCTACCGGTACATTGGTCGTTGATGAAGCATATAGTTACTCGGACGGCAGTGAAATCAACAACTACGACAACAAGTACAAAGGTGATCAGACTGTCCGCGAAGCATTGGTTGATTCGCGCAACATCCCAGCACTGAAGACTTTCCAGGAAGTCGGTGCGGATAATGCCTTTTCTTTTCTGCAGAAATTAGGCATTACGATCACGAACGATGGCCAAGAGTATTTGGTCGAATCCAATGCCATCGGTGGTGAAGCGACACCGATTGAGCTTTCCGCGGCTTATGCAGCCTTCGCCAACGGAGGCACATACTACGAGCCTTATACGGTTCAATCCGTAACGACTGCGGAAGGAGAAGAATTCACCTTCGAACCGAACGGAACGGAGGCGATGAAAGAGTCCACAGCCTACATGATCACCGATATGCTGAAGGACGTCATCACTGAAGGGACAGCAAAGAACGCCCAGATATCCGGTTTGCCTCAGGCCGGCAAAACAGGGACAACCAACTACACAGATGAGGAGTTGGCCGCAGTCGGCGGGACAAACGTGCCTTATGCTGCTCCGGATGCTTGGTTTGCCGGCTATTCTACAAGCTACTCCATTTCGGTTTGGGTCGGTTATGACAATTCCAAGGAATACGGAAACTTTTTGGATTACGAGACGCAAAGTCTGACGCGTGATATTTATCGTGAGTTGATGTCCTACGTATCCGAGAACACCGATTATGCCGATTGGACGCTGCCCACATCAGTCAGTCAAGTCTCGATCGAAAAATACACGGATCCGATCATGAAGCCCGGTCCAAATACGCCGAGCAACCTGATTGCCACGGAGCTTTTCGTAAAAGGAACAGAACCTACTGCCATTTCCAAGAAATATGGCGTGACATTGTTGGCGCCATCCGGCTTGAAAGCCAGCTACAATGCAGATAAAGACGAACTGACCATAGAATGGGATAAATACTCAGCCAGCGGCATCGATTCCAATGCACAAGCACAATTCACAGTGACGGCAGGCGGTGCTTCCGAAGCGACAACAGATACCAAAGTCGTCATTGCTAATCCTGATAAAGGCACAATTACGATTTCCCTGATTGTTAAAGTCGGTTCAAGCACCTCACCGGCTTCTTCCATCCAGTTGACCATCGCCGATCCGGCGCAAGAATCATCCGAAGAGGATGACGAAGATGAAGACAAGGCATCAAGCGACTCCTCATCATCTTCATCATCCAGCTCTTCAGCGGAAAACGATCAAGCATCCTCCGATGCACAAGATGACGAAGAAACAAACCAGAATCCATAAGAAAAGCTGAACGGGTTCGTTCAGCCCTGAAAGAAATTTAGGAAATCTGTCCGCCTGAGCATCGAAGAGCGCAATTGCTGAGAGACTTTCTGCGTCAGCAGATTAGTCGAACAGTATGTCTTGGCTCGCAGAGACAAGAGGTTCCTTATTCTTTTTTCCGAAGGGCTAACCCGTGAAGCTGGACATTATTTTAGATGCATGAAACATTTTGCAAACTTGTGAAACACCTACGGTGATGCACTTTTCACTCTGGAAATTTTTATAAATTCATATGTATTTAAAAAAACAGCCAGCTCCCGATTTGATAAAGGAGCTGGCTGTTTTTTTGTTCCGGATGCCGAAAGCTACTCGGATCCGTTTCATTTCAAACCCAAACGCTTCTGCCCTTCCTGGCACATCGAAAGCAGGGGGCAAACTTCACACTTAGGATTTCGGGCTGTGCAATGGTACCTGCCGAAGAAAATCATCTGGTGATGGGCATCAGACCAGCGTTCCTTCGGAATCTTCTTCATCAGTAACTCTTCCACTTCCAAAACCGATGCTTTCTGAGGAGCTATGCGCAGACGTTTCGATATCCGTTCCACATGGGTATCCACCGCGATTGCTGGGATATGGAAACCGACACTCATGACGACATTTGCTGTTTTGCGCCCCACTCCGGGCAACTTGGTCAGTTCCTCAAGCGTGCGCGGCACTTCGCCGCCGAAGTCCTCCAGCAGCATTTTGCAGCATTTTTGGATATTGGCAGCTTTGGTCCGGTATAAACCGATTGTCCTGATTTCTTGCATGATCGACTCGAGCGGGGCCGCAACGAAAGCCTCGGGCGTGGGGAAGCGGTCGAACAGGCTTGGCGTAACTTTGTTGACGGAAACATCTGTTGCCTGGGCGCTGAGGAGTGTCGCAATCAACAGCTGAAACACGTTCCGGTGCAGCAATTCACATTGCGCATTTGGGAACAGCGCCGCCATTTCATCCAGCGCTTCTACCGTCTTTCTTTTCGATAACATATTTCACCCCATCTATGCGTCCGCGTCAGTGTCCAGCCAATTGTACAACGGCACTTCCATCGGTGCATCCGTTCTCGCTTTTTCATCAAACTTATCCTGATTGCTTTGAGGCCGCGTCGATTGCTGTTGGACCAAATCTTTTACGCTTTTGATGTTTTTCTTCTCCCAAGCCAATAGAATGCGGTCGATGTATTTCAGGCTGTAAACGCGATTCAATACCGCTTCTTTTAGAGCTGATTCGATCAATTCGAGCGGATAGTGGTCCATATCGATCCAGCTTGCAATGGTCTGCATCTCGATGGGCGATAAGTTCCGCCCGAATTCCTGCTCGAACATGGTCATGATATTCTTCTCCTGCTGCTGGATGGGCTGCTTTTTCTCGGAACGTTCCATCAATTGAAATAGCCGTTGATAGATCGGATCCAAGGAATAGGAGTCCTCCACTTTGCCGGCGAGATCATTTTTCGTCTCCATCAAAATCATTTGCTTCTGCATCAGATTATGCAGCAAGGAAAAGACATTCTTTTCGGCAATACCCATATTTTCAGCAATCAACGCCAGATTCGGAAACGGGATGTTCTTATCGATGTAAGCTTTCAGCTGGAGCACAAAAATGAATTCTGTATCGGTAAGCCCGATCCTTTTGTAATTCTGCAGCAAAAAATTTGGAATCAGCGTCTGGCCAGATTCGATCCATTTGGTTAATTCGTTGTATGACATTATATTGATAAACTCCTTCAGAGTAAAAGGAAGCGGAACAAATAGCTGCTATTTGCCCCACTCCCATTCTGTTTTGATTGCATTCAGACTCGTGACATCCCCTGTTATTATGGGTAGATTCTGTTCAGTAGACGAGGGAACGGAATCGACTCACGGATATGTTCGGTTCCGGAGATCCAGGTAACCATTCTTTCGAGTCCCAATCCGAATCCGGAATGCGGTACTGAACCGTATTTGCGCAGATCCAGGTACCATGAATAGTCTTCCTTGCTCAGGCCGAACTTTTCTATCTGTTCGCTTAAGCGCTGATAGTCCACTTCACGTTCGCTGCCGCCGATTATTTCACCGTACCCTTCCGGAGCGATCATATCCGCGCACAGAACGACTTCCGGACGATCCGGATGTTCTTTCATGTAAAAAGGCTTGATTGCTTTCGGGTAATTTAGGATGAATACAGGTCTATCAGACTGATTTGCGATAAAGGTTTCGTGAGGCGAGCCGAAATCGTCACCCCAGACGATATCATCAAATCCGTTTGCGTTCAATAAAGCTACAGCATCGTCGTAGCTGATGCGCTCATAAGGTAATTGTGTATATTTTTTCAGCAATTCTTTGTCGCGCTCCAGCGTATCCAAGTAGATATCACAATTATCCAGCACCGACTGGACCAGATAAGCGACATATTTTTCTTGGACTTCCAGACTTTGGTCCTGATGCATGAAGGCCATTTCCGGCTCCATCATCCAGAATTCGATCAGATGGCGGCGTGTCTTCGATTTTTCGGCCCGGAAAGTCGGCCCGAATGAAAATACTTTTCCGAAGGCCATTGCAGCTGCTTCCATATACAACTGCCCACTCTGGGACAAGTAAGCTTCCTCATCAAAATACTTGGTGTGGAACAGCTCGGTCGTCCCTTCCGGCGCACTGCCGGTCAGAATCGGCGGGTCCACCTTGATGAATCCTTCTTGATTAAAGAATTCATAAGTTGCGCGGATGATTTCATTACGGATCTTCATGATGGCGTGCTGTCTGGATGAACGCAGCCATAGATGACGATGGTCCATCAGGAAATCTGTTCCGTGCTCTTTAGGCGTGATCGGATAGTCTTGGCTTTCTCCCAGCACTTCGATGCCGGTTACGAGCAATTCGTATCCAAGCTTCGAGCGGGTATCTTCCTGGATAATGCCTTTGACGATCAAAGAAGTTTCTTGCGTCAGTGATTTTGCTACGTCGAACAATTCTTGGCCGACATCGTTTTTCAAAACGATGCCTTGGAAATAATGGGAGCCGTCACGAAGTTGCAGGAAAGCGATTTTCCCGCTGCTTCTTTTGTTGGTTACCCAAGCACCGATGGAAATCTCTTGCCCTACATATGCTTTCGCTTGGTCCATTGTGATAAGTGTCAATATGGTCTACTCCTTTTCCCAAAAAAGGTTACTTTTTATGGGTTTCGATAAATTTTTTGATGCGATCTACTGCTTCTGCAAGTAGTTCTTCCCTGACAGTGTAACTTATTCTGGCGTAATCAGGGTATCCAAAACCATCACCTGAAACCAACGCGACATTTGCTTCCTCGATCAGAGCCAATGTAAAGTCTTTGACTTCTTTAAACCCGCACATTTCGGCGGCTTCCTTCACGTTCGGGAACAGGTAAAAAGCTCCTTGAGGTTTGGTTACCTTAAACCCAGGGATGCTCGCTACGAGCGGATAGAAGAAGTTCAGGCGTGCTTCGAACGCTGCGCGCATTTCCTCTACAAAGTCTTGCGGTCCGGTTAATGCAGCCAACGCGCCATATTGGCTCGGTCCGGCAGGATTGCTTGTCGAATGACTGGATAGCTCAATCATTTTACTGATGATTTCCGCATTTCCGATTGCATATCCGATTCTCCAGCCCGTCATGGCGTAGGTTTTGGATATACCGTTGATGATGATGGTCTGGTTCTTGATTTCTTCTGAAAGTGAAGCGATTGAGATGGCGTTGTTCCCGTTATAAGTCAGTCGGTAGTATATTTCATCGGCAATGATCAAGACGTCGTGTTCAACCGCCCACTCGCCGATCGCCTTCAATTCTTCAGGCGTGTAGATCATACCGGTCGGGTTCGACGGCGAATTTAAAAGCAAAGCAACCGTTTTTTCGGTGCGATGTTTTTCCAGATCTTCCACAGTGAGTTTAAAGCCTTTTTCAGGTGCTGTTTCGACAAGAACGTTGACGCCGCCAGCCAGTTTGATCTGTTCGGTATAACTTACCCAGTATGGCGCAGGAACGATGACTTCATCTCCGGGATTAAGAATGACTTGGAATAAAGCAAACAAAGCATTTTTGGCCCCTTCAGTCACGATGACCTGATTGACGGCGTAAGTGACTCCGTCATATTTCTGATGATAATCCACAATCGCTTGACGCAATGGCAGGATACCGGCAGTCGGGGTGTAGTGGTTTGCTTTGTTTGATTGGATTGCTTCTACTGCGGCATTCAGAATGGAAGCGTGCGTATCGAAGTCTGGTTCTCCTACTGTCAAGTTAAGGATATCCTTTCCTTGCGCTTTCATGACGTTGACTTTAGCTGACGTCGCCAATGTAGGGGATTCGCTTATTTTATTCATTCTTTCAGAAATTTTTACCATCTCAATCACTCCAATTTATATGTTTTCTATATCTTTGAGCCATTTACCAGAAATAGCGGATATCAAATAGTACCCAATCGTATCATTTGCATTTTTGTAGGTGACTTCCCAAACCGGTTCTTCGTTCTCTATCCCCAGTCTTGCCTCCAGAATCCGTTCAGGCTTCTTATCCGCCTGAGTGATTGATTTAGCTTCACTTTCGGTGACGACTTCCGCAGTGTTCAGGACAGTGGTTTCACCGCCGTCTTTCTTAATGATGACATATAATTCTTCATTGTTGCCATCGATGCCAGCCAGTGTAAAATACGTCTCTGATCCATTGTACCAATAAAAATCTTGGACTTTTTGGATGTTGGCGTTCTCCTCGGCAATGGCGGTTGCTTCTTTCTGCGCCTGCAGCATCGGTTGCTGGCTTCGGTAAAATATCGTGTAGGAACTGACGATCATCAGGAAAAGAATCACAATCGCCCCAACAATGATATTCTTCTTCACATCTTCCACTTCCTTATCTTTGTTTGAAACCTTATTGCAATCTCACCTAATTATTAATGATACCTTAAACTGCAAGCTGAGGGAATATCCCACCGCATTATTTTTTCAGAAATTCCTGAATTTCCGTCTTTATTTCATCATGATCGGCTACTTTGATCCCTACGCCCTCCGGAAGCATTAGTTGCATACGTTTGGAATAATTACTTTTGATCAATCTGTCGTCCAGGCAAATGACGACACCTCTGGCATTCCTGGAGCGCACGAGTCTGCCGATACCCTGTTTCAGACGGATCATCGCTCGCGGCAGAAATTCTTCATAGAACGCCTTCTTTCCTTGATCCTGATGGTAGGCTTGAAACGCAACATTTTCAGGGCGATGCGGGGGATCGAACGGCAGTCTGGTGATCACCAGAATTTCGACTGCCTGATCTGAAAAATCTATGCCTTCCCAGTACGAAGCCGAGCCCAGCAAGATTGCCGCATCGGCTGACATGAATCGATTGTGCATCCTTCTTCGGCTACCGGAAAATCCTTGAGCCAGTATTTCCGTCCCAGCAAATTCAGCAGATACAACATTTTTGAGTTGGTTATGGACCTCTTCGAGCAAGCGGTTGGATGTAAACAGAACTAAAGCTTTGCGCTGTTGCGGGAGTACGATTTCCCGCAACGTTAAAACAATCTGGCTGGCTGCTCGTTTATCATCCAAGCACGTAATGGCTGTAATGTCATCCGGAAGGAAAATCCGCAACCGCTCACTTAAGTTATAGGGTGAATCAAAATGCCCTTCCTGCAATTCAGCTTCACCGATTTTGTTCTTGAAATAATCAAGCGATTTATCCACTTTAAGTGTCGAACTTAAATATACTGTCCTTTTGAATCGGTCCTTGATTTTAGAATGGATTTCTCCGGAATAATCAATCTGGTTTGTTTCGATTTCCAGTGAAAGCAGATCCTTATCCCAAGCAAAGTGCAGCACATGATACGTACCTGCGCGCTCTTGGAAAAAATATTGCAGATTGACCTGTACCGTGTCCAAGTCATCCAGCAACGCCTTTGCGCGCGGCCACATGACCGGATCATTCCTCAAGCAGGATTTGTCCAGGCAACGCATCGCAGCTAGTCTGGCCTCCAGTATGTACCGGTGAATTTTCTTGTATATATTCTTCATTCCGTTCTCAAGTTGAAAATTCTCATCAAGATAAACTTCGCCTTTTTCTCCAACCTCGTGGATAAGCGAACGCATCAATACTTCTTCTGAATAGGCACATTCCTGGTACAATTGATCGATCGCGAATTCCAGATTGAACAAATCATAGTCCAAAGAATCGCCATTGGCATCCTTTTCTATCGCCTCTCGAAAGTCCCTCAGGAAGTAGCCGAATCGCTTCAAACGGCGTTTCAGAATGGACAAGGCTACCGTTTTTTTGTGCGCATCTTGGTAGACGCGCGGAAACTGATGCGCTTCGTCGAGAACCAAGTCTATAGACTCAGTTTGGTCAAAAATAGCCAAACCATCGATGTGATGACTCAAAAAGGAATGGTTCGTGACGATCAGACTGGATTGTTCTGCTTTTTTGTTATTGAAGGCGAAGAAATCATCATTGGCCCATTTCCCTTTTAAAGGGGCCTCGTGGCTCTCAAATGTCAGTTTTTCCCATAAGAAGTCAAAATTCTGTGCTTGGCTCAATTCGCTGATATCGCCGGATTCCGTTTCGGTCAACCAGACAAAGACACTCATCATGATCAACGATTCTCTTTTGGTGAGAGACCCTAAAGCCAAAGCAGCTAATTTCTCCAGATGGATGATATTCGTCTTACCCTTCAATGAGCTGACCTGCAACTCGAAGGGCAGCATTTTGCGCAAACGGGTTATTTCGTCATCCATGATCTGTTCTTGCAAAAGCAACGTCGAGGTACTGATGAGCACTTTGTTTTTTGGTGTAGCCTGATAAGCTGCAGGCAATAGATAGGCCAAGGTTTTTCCGATGCCAGGCGCAGCTTCGATCGCCAGATTTAGGGCTGTTTCTGCCTGGTGGAAGCTAAAAAGTGATTGCATCATCTCTAGCTGCTCCGCACGAATTTCCAGCCCTTGATTTTCCATCAACCTTACGGCCACTTTAGAGAAGTCAGTCACTTCTTTTTCTCTGTAAGCAGTCTGTTCCGAGAGTATTTCCTTTTCCTTTAACGCTAATCCATTTTTGACGTAGATTTGCTGCGGGAGCGGAGAGCGTATCTCTTTGGCGGTCTCATAACTTTCATGGAAAAAGGAGTCGTTGTCCACCTGACAATGCGCTGACAAAAAATTTAATTTTTCCAGTGTGACCAACGGTAAGTTATTGGCTTTTTTTTTCAATTGTAAAAAGAGTTCCGCAGTGGCGTGAGCATCGCTTGCGGCATCGTGGGCATTATCATGCGTCAGAACGAAGTAGTTCGATAAGTCTCCTAACCGATAGCTGGACAAGGTTGGATAAAGGATCTTCGTCAACTCTACTGTATCCATTGCGGGCAGCGAGAGCGGCGGCATTCCGACTTCCCGAAGAGAACTGTCCAAAAAATGGTAATCAAAATGTACGTTATGCGCCACAAAGATGCAACCCTCCAACGTGTTGTAGATGAAGTCACATACATCTTCAAAATAAGGGGCCTCTTTTACATCCTTATTCTTGATTCCGGTCAACTTCTCAATGATATCCGGTATTTTCCTGCCGGGATTGATGGTTATATTGATTTCCTGAATTATTTCGTCGGCCTGAAGCAAGGTGCATCCGAATTGAATGATCCGATCCCCTCGTTTGAAGCTGGATCCCGTTGTCTCAAGATCGACAATGGCATAGGTTTTCTTCATAAAAATAATCTCCTAAATAAACAGAAGCTTCTCCTGTTCCGGTATTTCTTTCTGCAAGACTTTCCCTGATAATATCTCTTGATAAAAACACGAGCCTTTCCGATCGAGTCGTGCTTTGTATGCAGCTTAACCCATTATATCCTATGTCGCGGGTAATGTTACCGCATAAACGACAATTATCGGATTTTTTTGATGGCCTGCCAGGGCAGATTAGCTGTCAGATATCAAAAAAAGGACCCTTGCTTTGCCGGCAAGGACCCATTTTGTTGGATGCATTAAACGATGTCAGGATAAATGTCTTTCACATTTTTTTCCGGATCGATTACGATATATAATTTGTTTTCGGATGAAACGAATGAAGATTGGTATTCATTGTCGAATCCGTCAGTGTCCAATGCTTTGTAAGGGAAATAGATGCGGTCGACTTCAACGATGACGTCGGATTTTGGGTGATCCTCATCTTGGTACAGGATATCCATTTTTTCGATGTCTTGATGGCTAGCAACGCGATCGAACATGCCTTGCTCAAGTCCGCCCAGATTGATGTCACTTGTGTTGACGTGATCTGCTTCTTGGTGGATTTCGATACGCAAAGATTCGCAAGGATGGATTTCTTGGAAATCACTGTTTCCGATTCGACCGTAGCTCGTTGTGACTTGCTTGATCCATAAATCTCCGATATATTCACGCTTGATTGTCCATGTTTCGCCGTTTCTGAAAATAAATCTCAAACCTGTCATTACTTTTTTCATCGAAATCACTCCTGATATATTTACTTTTTGAATATATAACTATTTTATCATATTTTTTATAAAGTAGGTACAAATACCTTTCTAATGACGGAAAAAAAGTAAGTCGAGCTGCTAAAGGCTCTCCATGAATTCATTCGCGTTGACGACGGCCCTCGTGTGCTTCGCTGATGCAATTTCTTGGCCTTGTGAACGGGCTGCGCATTCGAAAAAATATTTATTTCCTCTATGTTCCGTCACTCTGACCGTCACTGTTATCTCTGCATTGACTGGAGAGGCTTTTTTATGATGCAGATCACAGTGTATCCCTACTGTGGTATCCCCTTCTGCGAGGTGCTCCTTCACGATCCCCATACAAGCATTTTCGATCATGGCCAATAATGCCGGTGTAGCCAAAACAGGCAACGTACCCGAACCGACTTCAATCGCTAAATCTTTTTTCCCGACGGTATAGTCAACTTCGAATGTCTCATCCAAATAAATCATCCTTCTTTTTGTAATGAAGTCCCTTAGTGCGAATGGGGTATTCTCCAGTCTATTGGCCAAGACCAGCGTTTTCAATTCTTCGAATATTTCACCGACGAAAGGACCGCCACGTTGGATACCCAATAATGAAAGCAACTCTTTTCCGTCCAGTGCCAAGTCTTTCAGCGTATGGATCGGCATGGAAACATTCAATTCGATCAGATTTTCACTTTGGTTCGGCAAGCCGAACCCCTCGATAATGGCTTCTATCTCCAGGGCGATTTCGATCCCTGTTTCGAACAGAAGTGGATAGTCCCAAAATTGTTGCAGCCGTTTTTTCAACGCCTGCACACCAACACGAATGTCCATGATTTCCTTACGGGAACACTTCCATTGGCGTAAAAAGGGCTCGATCACTTCATCCTTGAGATCAAGAAAATGGATCAATACAGTCCAAGCAATCGTTGTACCTTTGAATTGCAGCGGAAACAAGGCCAGGTCGATCAATGCTTTTTCCCTATTTTGTAAGCCCGGACACATCTGGAATAGACGCGTTTCCACAAAAAACTTGATCCCACCTTTGCGGTTCCTTCCGATCAGGAGTTTGTTCCACTCTTCACGCACACGCTCCACCGCGATTTTTGAAAGCAGCGGGTGGTACTCGACAATGGCTTCCTTCGTCGCCTGTTCGATTTCAAAATCCAACTGGCTGACAAATCTGGCTGCGCGCATCATGCGCAAGGCATCCTCTCTGAAGCGTTCTTCCGGATTGCCGACTGCCCTGATTAATTTGTTGGCCAAGTCCTCCTGCCCACTGAAGAAGTCTTTAATATTTCCGTGCCGATCGATCGCTATGGCATTGATCGTAAAGTCGCGCCTTTTCAAGTCGTCCTGCAGGCTGCGCACATACTCGACTTTTTCCGGTCTGCGGAATTTTTCATACTTCGATTCTGTCCGGAAAGTTGTTATTTCGTAAGTCTCCCGCTCATGTAAAACCAACACCGTTCCATGTTGGATGCCTACATCAAAAGTGATCGGAAAAATACGCTGAATTTCTTCAGGCATTGCGCTTGAGGCGATGTCGACATCCGAAATATCCAGGTGCAGCAGCGCGTCACGTACACTTCCTCCAACAAAGTAGGCTTCATATCCAGCCCGTTCAATGGCTTCAATGATCGGTATCGCTTTTTGAAATTCCGGTGCTTCTATAATCATAGGAAGTTTTCCAATCCGTAGATCAGGCGATCGATTTCCATTACTTTTCTGCAGGATAGCGCAACACCGTTCATGAAGGAGTCGCGGTCATAAGAATCATGACGGATGATCAAACCTTCTCCGGCACTGCCGAATTGCACTTGCTGATGCGCGACTAAGCCCGGCAAACGGACGCTGTGGATTTTCATGCCATGGTAATCAGCCCCTCTTGCACCTTCAATCAATTCTTTTTCTTCTGGATGACCTTGTGGATGGTCGCCTCTCACTGCGTAGATCAATTCGGCTGTTTTGATGGCTGTGCCGCTTGGCGCATCCAATTTGTTCTCGTGATGCAATTCCATGATTTCCACATCCGGGAAATACTTTGCTGCTTTTGCTGCGAATTCCATCATCAAAACAGCGCCGATCGCAAAATTCGGGGCAATCAAGCCGCCCAGACCCACTTCTTTAGAGTAGTTGGTCAATTCTTCTAGTTGTTCCGTGGAAAAGCCGGTAGTACCGATTACGGGGCGCATACCGTTTTCAAGTGCGAAACGTGTGTTGTCATAGGCTGCATCCGGTCTGGAAAAGTCAATCCATACATCAGCTTCAACTTCCTTTACCAGGGTCGCTTTGTCCCGGAATACTCTCACAGGATTACCGGCATATTGCGGCAATTCATCCAGTTGCTTTTCTGTTGCGAAAGGATCATATACAGCGACCAAAGTAAAGTCTTCCTGGCGCAGGACCATATTTGTGCAGGCGGTCCCCATCTTGCCTTTAAATCCCGAAACTACAATTTTCATTCTACACGTTCCCTTCCGTTTAACGCTGCCGGCACAATTATGCCGCGCCATATCCGCGTTTTATCAGATCATATTTTTTTCTTCCAAGTCTTTCAATTCTTTCGTGAACTTCCTGAAGCTGTTTTCATCGTATTGGATAAGCGCGATATCGATCTGCTTTTTCAGATAATGGATGCGATCCTTCACCGCCAATTTTTCCAGGGATTTGTCTACGATTTCTTCCAGATCCTTATCAAAAATTTCGGATTCTTGGAGATATGGATTGTCCTCCAAAACCCCAAAAAATGAGAGCACCTGGTAAGACTGATCAAAGAACAACTCCAGATAAAAGTCCTCTTTCCAATTCAAGCGCAAGTCATGGAATGCCTGTTCGGGATCTTCGAATGTCTTTCCGTCCTTATAGTACATGAAGGCCTCTTTCGGATTTCCGACTACCGCAAACCCCATTCCTCTGTTCGTTGTATGAACTTCCTCAATCAGATGGATATTCTTCAATAAAATCTCATGATTGAGCAGATAATTGAGTATCCAAAGAGACTCTCTGCGCTTCAATTGATAATTCTGAATAAACCAAGAAATAAAATTTTTTTTCTCCTCCAAAGTAGGATTCATCATTTTAAAACCTCCTATCCGATGGGTTGACGACTTATTGATCGAAATGATGCAGTTCATCATGGAGTTGAAGCAACTCCATATTAGTAGGGTAAAGCGCCAAACCTTGGTGAATGACTTCACTCAACTTATCCCGGTTTCCTTCTTCTCTCAGGAACGCTGCATACCCCAGCAAAAACGCCTCATTATCAGCAAAATGCGGATAAGCCGCTTCATATTCTTTGTTTGCCGAAGCGTAGTCCTCCAAGGCATTGTGGCTCGCTGCAAGCAACCAATTGTATTGCGGATCGTTGTCTTCCTGTTCTGCACGGTCAGCAATGTACGTTATCAATTCTTCGAACCTTTCTTGCTTCAGCAACAAGTTGCAAAAGGCCAAATGGATACTGGAAAGGTCCGGCTCAAGCGCTGCCGCTTCCAGCAAATTACGTTCCGCATCTTGCTCCCTGTTCAATTTCAATTGCAACTTGGCCGCTGTCGTGAAAAATTCATGCTGATAAGGGTTCATCCTGATGGCTTGTTCCACCACAGCAAGCGCTTCTTCCAACTCCAATTCGGCCTCAAGCGCATTTGCCAAGTACAAATACGCACTCAGGTAAGCATTATCCGTTTCGAGCAATTTATTAAAAATGCTGATGGCACGCGCGTATTCCTTGAGTTGGAAATAAGTGAAGCCGAGTTGGAAATAGCTGTCCGGAAAATGTTCATCAGCCGGTATGCGCTCCAGGTACTGGAGCGCCGTTTCGAATTCGCCGATAGCATTGTGACAATCGCCCAGGAAAAAATGCAACTGCGTTGCGGATGCGATTTCCCCGTTCCCGAATGCAAGCTCCTCATAAATCGGAATCGCCTTCTTGTACTCCCCGATTGAGTGGTAAAGCTGTGCCAGTGCATAATCCAATATCGGTTCATCCGGCAACAACGCCATCGCTTCAAATATTTTCTTTTCGCTGACTTCATACAAGCCCTGTACTTGGTAAGCATCAGCCATCGTCAACAAAGCCTGCGGGTACACATCACTTTCTTTATCGATCGTGAGCAGAATATCCAAAGCTTTGTCGTAGTCATCCTCATCGATGGCGATCTCTGCTAAAGCGATATTCCACTCTTGTATTTGCGGTGCTAGGTAATTCAATGCGCCATATGCCTCTTTTGCTTCACTCAAGAAGCCTAAGGCGTGCATCGTTTCTGCCAATTCGGCTAAATCAGCGCTGTTGTTCTCCAGGACGGATTGTTCAACTGATTGTTTGAACAGTTGGACAGCCGCCTCCAATTCATTCTGTTGAATGGCTTCTATCATTGCCTGTGCTTCTTTATTCATTCGTCAACTGCTCCTTCAATACGCTCTTCTTGCTAGTGCTCTTCTTTTACATTTTATCATAAAGTTCGACATCTGTATCTATTTGTTCCTCGGACCTTTCTCTGTCCAACACAGCGAACACCCTGCCCAGATTACTATCATCATTTTCCGCCAAAAAAAATAAAGCTGAGGCCCCATAAGGCCCCAACTTCATTTTCACGAATTATTTAACTGCATCTTTCAATGCTTTACCTGGTTTGAATGCAGGAATTTTGCTTGCTTCGATTTGGATTTCTTCCCCAGTTTGAGGATTACGTCCTTTACGAGCTGCACGATCACGAACTTCAAAATTACCAAAACCGATAACTTGAACTTTTTCACCATCTTTTAATGCTTCTTGAATCACTTCAAATAATGCATCAACGCTTGCTGTAACATCCTTTTTAGTCAAGTTTGTTTTTCCAGCAACTCTTTCGATTAACTCAGCTTTGTTTGCCATGTTGTCCTTTCACCTCCTTTAAAGAAGAAGAATACATGCTTTCTTTGATAACACAACAAAACATGGGAAAACTATTTTTGAGTGGTCCAAAAATAGTTCTGAAATACCGCAGTCAAATTGAAAAGATATTTCTAATAAAGAATAGCACACAAACCGTGCTACTGCAACGATTATAGTGGATTTAATGCCTTTGTGAAGGTAATTTATTTTTTTTGTCTAGCTATCAAGTGAAATGGTGTTCCTTCAAAATCGAACGAATCACGGATTCTGTTCTCAAGGAAACGCTCATATGAGAAGTGCAGTAATTCTGGATCGTTGACAAAAACAACAAATGTCGGCGGTTTTACAGCTACCTGCGTCATATAGTATATTTTCAGACGACGACCTTTGTCAGTCGGCGTTGGATTGTGTGCGACAGCATCCATCAGGACATCATTCAACAAGGATGAAGAAATACGGCGATTTTGATTTTCGCTGATTTCCTTGATTTTAGCAGGGATAGTAGATAATCTTTGTTTCGTCACAGCGGAAACATACATGATCGGTGCATAAGAGAGGTACTGGAATTCCTTACGGATTTTTTCCTCGAACTCCTTCATTGTATGATTATCTTTTTCTAAAGTATCCCATTTATTAACCAGTATGATGATTCCTTTGCCTGCTTCATGTGCATACCCGGCAACTTTTTTGTCTTGTTCCTGGATACCCTCTTCCGCATTCAGTACGACCATGACGATATCCGAACGCTCGATGGCACGGATTGCACGCATGACGCTGTATTTTTCTGTGGATTCATAGACTTTGCCTTTTTTCCGGATTCCGGCTGTATCGATCATCCGGAATTTCGTGCCTTCTTCATCAACGAACATCGTATCGATAGCGTCACGGGTTGTACCGGCAATATTAGAAACGATTACGCGCTCTTCCCCCAAAATGGCATTCACTAAAGATGATTTGCCGACATTCGGACGGCCGATGAAGCTGAAGTTGATGATATCTTCTTCTTCCGCATTCTCGTCTTCGGATGGAAAATTCGCTACAACCGAATCAAGTAGATCTCCAAGACCTAAGCCATGGCTTCCTGAAACAGGATAGGGTTCGCCCAATCCCAAACTGTAAAAATCGAATATCTCGGCGCGCATTTCCGGATTGTCCACTTTATTTACCGCCAATATGACAGGTTTATCGGATTGGTAAAGGATTCTTGCGACGTTCTCATCTGCATCCGTCACACCTTCTCTGACGCTTGTCAAAAAGATGATGACATCCGCTTCCTCAATTGCTACTTGCGCTTGCAATTTGATTTGGCTCATAAAAGGTTCATCAGTGATATCGATTCCGCCTGTATCGATGATGTTGAATGTCTTGCCAAGCCACTCTCCTTTTGCATAAATTCTGTCGCGCGTAACACCAGAGACATCATCTACGATGGATATTCTCTCTCCTGCCAGTCTGTTGAATATTGTTGATTTTCCTACGTTTGGTCTGCCTACTATGGCTACTACTGGATTTGGCATCTAACCTCCGCCTTTCTTTTCCTCTACATCACAAAACTTTTTGGGTATTTGCTCACTGTATCTGGTCTTATCAATGTTTTCATCCATGTCATTTATAACATACATCCATCAATAATAACAACAAAAAAAGGGCATGGATGGAATTCCATGCCCTCACATGTTCACTTTCCTTGCTGATTAGGCTTCAGAATCGTCTTTCAAACCCGAAAGTTTGTCGCCTAATAAATCTGCTAATGTGAAGTTTCCGTCTGAATCATCAGCTACGTATTCTTCAACTTTTTTATCTTTTTTATCTTTTTTCTCTTTTCTTTCATCATCTGCTGTTGATTCATTAGCAGCTTTTTCTTCCAAAGCTTTGATGCTTAGAGACAGACGTTGCTCGTCTTCTTTTGCATCCAATACTTTAACTTGAATTTCCTGGCCTTCTTGAAGCACTTCATGCGGAGTCGCAATGTGTTGGTGTGAAATTTGGGAAATATGCACCAAACCTTCAACGCCCGGGAAAACTTCCACAAATGCCCCAAAGCTTGTCAAGCGTTTGACAACACCAGTCAATACAGCACCGATCGGAGCTTTTTCAGCTATCGCATCCCAAGGACCAGCTAACGTGTCTTTGATGCTTAACGATACACGGCCATTTTCTTTGTCGATTGATAAGATTTTGACTTTGACCGATTGCCCGATCGCCAAAACATCTCCAGGATTCTTCACGTGCTCGTGAGCAATTTGAGAGATGTGGACCAAACCATCCACGCCACCAAGATCAACGAATGCACCAAAGTTGGTCAGACGAGCGACTGTCCCTTCGACAATGTCTCCGGCTACCAATTCATCCATCAGTTTACCTTTATTAGCTTCTTTTTCGGTTTCTACAACCGCTTTATGTGATAAAATCAAGCGGTTTTCGCTAGGTTCAAGTTCAACAATTTTGAATGTCATTACTTTACCTTTATATGAACTGAAATCTTCAACAAAATGATCTTCAACCATTGACGCCGGAACAAAACCTCTAACGCCGACATCAACAACCAATCCGCCCTTAACGACGTCTTTGACTGGCGCTTCGATGATTTCGTTGTTTTCAAATTTATCTTGGATATCTTTCCAAACGATTTTAGCATCAATGCGACGCTTCGAAAGCAAGAAACTTCCGTTTTCTTTGTCTTTGATTTGTTTGATGACAACCAGGTCCACAACGTCACCTACGTTTAGGATTTCTGTAACTTCATCGAATGGTTTTGCGGATAATTCGTTGTAAGGAATAACTCCTTCAACTCCGCCCCCGATGATTCCTACGATGGCTTGTCTATCTTGGATGCTTAAAACTTCTCCCTTGACAGTATCACCCACTTCAATGGATAATGCTTCATCCAACACATCTTGCATAGTCTGTTCAACGTTGTTGGACTCTTCTTCATTTAACTCTGGGTTTTCAATGTAATCTGACATGTAACTATTCCTCCTAAAAGTCTGCGGCAACCGATTGGCTAGGTTCCTTAACTCCCTCGCCTTCCGGCTTAGGAACTAATCCTTGACTCCATATTTTTGAAAGCGTAATACTGCATATAATCATTCTAACATTTTTGCTTAAAATCGTCTAGTATTGTTAATCCAATGTTTGTAAGGGGTTTAGACTCACTTCGATAATGCCGAGAATCTGCTTAACGACTTCGTCGATTTCCAAATGTGTAGAGTCCAGAACGATGGCATCTTCCGCCTTTTTCAATGGTGAAACCGACCTTGTGCTATCCAAATGATCGCGGCGCTTCATGTCTTCCGTCAGTTCTTCCAAGGAAGTGGTCATACCCTTCGCTATGTTTTCTTTATAGCGTCGCAGCGCTCTTTCCTCTGCAGTTGCTGTCATGAAAATCTTGACTTCCGCATCAGGCAATACGACGGTACCTATGTCCCTGCCGTCCATTACGACCCCGCCGGAGCGTGCGATACTCTTTTGGCGAGCAACCATCTCTTCACGCACTTTCGCAAACGAGGAAACCAAGGAGACGTTTTGGGTCACTTCCTCCGATCTGATCGAATCGGTCACGTCCTCATCATTCAAAAACACGCGTTGCATTTCGTTTTCGGCAGTCAAAAAAGTTATCCTGATCCCTTTCAATAACGTATGCAATGCCTCTTCATCCTGGAGATCGACTTCGTTGGATAAAGCTGCATAAGTCAACGTTCGATACATCGCACCTGTGTCCAGATAGATGTATCCCAATTGTTCCGCAACTTTCTTCGCGATGGTACTTTTACCGGCCGATGCGGGACCATCTATGGCAATATTCATTTTTTTCACATTAAACCTCCGACTTTGTTCTATCTGATTTCATTGAAAAAGCCGCCTTATCAGACGGCTTCCATTATTTAACGTTCAATACCATACCGATTTGCGCTTCTGTGCTGCTCAAACCGTTAGCCTGCATCAACTCATCCAATGTCATATTATGGTTCACAGCAATCCGATAAAGGTTATCGCCTGCTTTGATGGTGTAGGAATTATTGTACGCTCCGTTTGTTGTTGCGGGTTCTTCGACTGTTTCAACAGGCGTTTCGACCACTGGGGGTACAGTGCTGGAACTTGGCGTTTCCACAATCGTTGATTCCGGTTCTGCTTCGCTCTCAGCGACTTCACTGGATGCTTCGGGCTCTTCAGAAGATACTTCTTCGCTGCTCTCGACACTGGAACTGGCTACTCTTTTGTTGATCATCACTTGTTCAGCGCTCTTGGGTACGGGAGTATTTTGATTCTGGTTATTATAATAGATGGTTGCAAAAGGAATAATCAGAATAGCCAAAAAGAGAAACAGCAATACTTTTAATAGAGGTGCTACTTCTTTATTTTTTGTATTTCTGGCCGAACGCGAATACTGCCGGCTCTTCAGATTTTCATCTTCGCCGAATTTACGTGACCAAGGCTCTCCATTATTGCGATTGCGATTCTTTTTATCCATTCGGGTTCCTCCTATAAGTGATTCATGCTAATTGTAGCACATTTCCGTAATTTTGGGGTTAAATTTTATAAAAGAAAAAGGTCAGAAACGATTTTTTCCCAGTGTGGGACTGCCTTCGTTGGAAACGCATTCCCAAACCTTATGGTACCCACTAAAGGCGGTTCCTCTATGCCACAGTTGTCACAGCAGTGGCTAGGTTTGACCAGACTGCTTTTCCCGAAATAAGCGGAGATGTACGCACGTCTGCAATTATCGGTCTCGGCGAACCCCTTCATGCGCTTCAACAAATTTTGCTTTAATTCTCGCCGGGCCGCTATAAATTGCTTCGCTTCCTCCTTCGTGAGCTGCTGACGCAAGATGTGCTGCAGCAACGTTTGCTCAGTCGGACTGCCATAATCGGGATTGACTGCTTTATTTTTGATTGCACTCTCAATCGTAAAATCGCTAGGAAAATCACCTTGCAACATCTTCAATTTGAAGTTGTAGTCCGTTTCCGAATACAACAGGACAGCCGTACTCTGTTGCCCGTCGCGCCCTGCTCTGCCTATCTCCTGCACATATTCTTCCAACGAATTCGGCATGTGGTAATGAATCACATAGCGAATGTTCGCCTTATTGATTCCCATTCCGAAGGCACTTGTGGCGCAAATGAGGTCCAACTCATCCTGAAGGAATTGATGTTGGATGGTGATTCTGTCTTCATTTGTCCGGTCGGCATGATAGGCTTCTACGCGCAAACTTGTTTTTTTTCGGATCATGAAAGCTACCGCATCAGCTTGTGCCTTACTGGAGAAGTAAACAATACCTGGAGATGGGTATCTCTTCAAAAGCTCAAGGAGATGTTCATTTTTCTCTTCTGGAGGCATTGCAGCGACCTTATAATAAATGTTGGCACGGTCTACCGGTCCTTCAAATACGTTCAAAGCGTTCCCATCGATATGCAAAGATCCGATGATGTCACCCATCACGGCTGATGTCGCTGTAGCGGTGAGCGCCAACGTCAATGGATTGCCCAAGGCTTGTCTTGCTGCTCCCAGAAAAAGATAGTCGGAGCGGAAATCCAATCCCCATTGGGAAATACAGTGCGCCTCATCGACCACAAACAAAGCAAGCGGAATCTGTTTGAGTTGGTTCATTACGAATTGGTTCTGAAGCATCTCCGGAGAAAGAAACAAAAACTTGATTTGATCCAGGTTGCTCAGTAATTTTTGCCTTTCTTCGAACTGCAGCATGCTGTTTAATGAGGCCGTCCTTTTTTCACCCATGAATTTCAGCTGGGCGACCTGGTCTTCCATCAAGGACAACAATGGCGAAACGATAACGACCATTCCATCCAAAAGATAGCCGCTCAGCTGGTATATCAACGATTTTCCTGTTCCCGTCGGCAATGTGGCCAACGTATGTTTGCCGGCCAAAACTGATAGAATGGGATCCAATTGGCCCTCTTTGAATGCCGGGTAGCCGAAGTATTTCTGTAGTTCTGATTTCAATTGTGCTTCATCCATATTTAGCCGCAACCTCACTTCTTATTTGTATCAGCCTGGACTCGAAAAAGGTGATTTCGGGAAATACTTTTTGGATTTCCCGGTAGTCAACACGTACCTTGTGTTCCACGAGTTGCTGCAGATACTGCATCTTCTCCTTATCCAAAAATCTTTGTGTAGGGAATTCCGGATAGATCAGGGCGATTTCGGCAAAGTGATCTTGGATCGTGCTCTGTTTCAATCCCCGCATCGAAATGATTTCCGCCATGCCATGCCCGTGCATGAAATATCCCATGGTCGTTTCGGCGCTGGCGGAAGCCAAGCCGTTTTCCTTTATCGTCATCTGCATGACAGAAGCAAGGACAGGAAAATTTTCCGGTTCTTTTTCCAAAGTGCCGTACAACCTCAGCCAATTTTGGTGCAGCAGTATTTTCACTTCGGCTTCCTCGAACGATAACAGTCCAGCCATTTGACCGGTCGTTTTCCTCAAGTGGTCAGCGCCTTCAAATTGCAGCACAAAGAGCCCGGCATCCCTTTCAGGCAGCCGTGACAAATAGCTACGCCATTCTTCCCCATAAGCGCTTGCAAAAGCGGCTTTATCTCCGGCCTGCTGCGTCAACAAGCGCTTCATCCACAGCTGCTCCTTCGCTTCCCGCTCAACGGGATAGTAATGTTTATTTTTGTGCAGCATTTCGGAAAGGACTTGGATCAGAAACAGCATCCGACGACGCAAAACACTCTGAACGAGGGCAAATTCCAGTTGGCTTCCTAAAGAAAAATGCGCGTGACGGCTGAAAAACTCAGCTTTCTTCGCGCTTCCTGCTTCGCTGAGCAGAAAGCCCTCGCCCTCGTTTCCGCTGATCAGTCCATCCGAAACCAAACGCTCGAGACCCTTTTTCAAGGCTGTCGGTTTCATGCCCGGCATGACAGTGAAATAGGCTTCCAGATCATATTGGCGGCACTGGAGCATGGTGGACACGGTCCGTTTGCCGATCAGGGTATAAAAAAGAGTCGCTTCCTTGATGGGGCGCCCGGTTGAAATACAATCCAAAAAAAGATACTCTATGTATGTCAAATCTTTCATATCATCACCACCAAATTTTTGTAAAGAAGGTTACTGTATGTATTATACCAAAGTAAATCAGGATAACTGCATCGCTTGTGGACTTTGCCAAATAATTTCACCGGATCTCTTCGACTACACTTCCGAAGGGATAGCTTTTACGAAAATGGATGCGAATGCGGGAAATGCTCCGATACCTGCCGAACGCTTCGAAGCGTTTCTGGCTGCCTATCGCAAATGCCCAACCGGTGCCATCTTGCGTTCAGAATCACCTTTCCCTGCAACAGAACAGTGATTCTGAACTCTCTTTGCTACAGGGATAATCGAAAAGAGGCTGCACCCGGAATCATCACTGATTCGGATGCAGCCTCTTTTTCTTGGAAAAGCAAAATCATAAACCGCAAATTCTTACTGGGCAAACGGAACTTTATTATGCGCCAACCAAGGTTTCAACTTCGGCATCACCAAAAGGATGACCGCACTTACGACAAGTCCTTTGATGATATTGAACGGCAAAATACCAGCCAATACTAATTCTTTGACGGATCCCGTCTCAAAGTTCAAAAGATACATATATAAAGGAGTGATGATGAACCAATTGGCTATTGATAAGACAACCGTCAACACCAAGGTGCCTGTCAATAGCGCCATAATAACGGCTGTTTTTGTTTTAGCTTTATTCAATAGGTAGTAGACAGGCAAAGTGTAAGAGAGCGTCGCCAACAGACTTGCGAAGTCCCCGATTGGATAGCCCATATCCCCGCCTGTTTGAAGGTAGTGCAAAATAGATCGGATGACAGCGGAGATGATTCCGCCGGCTGGACCGTAAAGGAAAAATGAAAGCAGAATCGGTAAGTCGCTGAAGTCGATCTTCAGATACGAAAATGCTGGAATTACCGGAAAAGCGATGAACATCAGCACAAATGCCAATGCCCCAAATAGTGAAATACCGACCAATCTTTTTGTTTTGTTTTGTTGCATGTTAATGAATCCTCCCTGTTGACTGTCTCAGAGATGGGTTTCTCCAAATAGAAAAGACCCTATTCTTATCATCCTCAAATGGACACATAAAAATAGAGCCTTTGAAATTGCAATTCAAAGAAACCCCATCTTCTCCCATCCAGACTGTACTGTCGGTACTGGAATTACACCAGTTCAGCCCGCAATGTAACACTGCGAGGTCGTGGACTTTCACCACCGGTCGGGAATTTCACCCTGCCCTGAAGACGAATCATATTTATATTTGTTATACATAAACTATAAGCGATGCAAGAGCGCTTGTCAAGCACGTTATTACGGTTTCGAGATGTTTTTTTTGAGAGTATTATCCGGCCACTCTTCTCAAACAGCGTGGAATGGAAGCCGCACCAAGAAAGTCGTCCCTACACCGGGCTCACTATGGACCTCAATTTCTCCATCATGCGCTTCCACAATTGTTTTCACGATTGAAAGTCCGATGCCAGTCCCTTTTTGCTTCGAATATGTCCGAGATTTATCATTTTTGTAAAATCGCTCGAAAATGAACGGCAGACTTTCCGCTTGGATACCGATCCCGTTATCGCTGACTTCAAAGATGACGTTGTCCAACACATCATCCATGCGGATTGTGATATGTATGAATTTTTGCCTGCGTTTGCCGATTTCGGCCGAATATCGTACCGCATTATCGATCAGATTGTAAAATACTTGATTCATTTTCTCTTCGTCGAAAGCATAAGTTTTGATGCCATCTGCAAGCTCATAAGTGAATTGGATAGCGGCTTCTTTAAAACTGTTCTCGAACCTACTTGCCAAATGATCGAAGAAATCCGCGAGATCGACATTCTGCCTGTTCAGATCAACATAACCCGCTTGCATACGTGATAGATCCAGAAGATTGTTCACCATCTTGTTCATTTCGGTCGTTTCATCCAAAATGATTTGAGCCATTTCTATCTTTTCGTCATTGCTTTCAGCGATATTGTCGATAATGGCTTCGCTGTAGCCTTTGATCATCTGCAAAGGTGTCCGCAAGTCGTGGGATACATTCGTGATGAAATCTCCGCGGATAATATCCAATTGCCTTTCATTCGTCACATCCTGCAGCACGATCAGCACCCCAGTGGTTTTTTGCAGATCTGCTTGGATAACCGGTGTCACCTTGACGTTATAATGCCGCTGTGACCAACTGAGATCCGCTTCCGATCCGGCTGTTGTTTTGAAAGCGTACTGCACCATTTCTTTGAACTGATGCGGCATCGCTTTAGCCTCGGCATCCGGGTCAACTCTTCGCCAAAAATCCAGAAAATCTTGCCCTGGTCCGTTAACTAATTTCAATTGGAAATTCTGGTCAAAGTAGAGGATTCCAGAAGGCAACGAGTCAAACAGATGATTCAACAGTTCGCGTTCTTCCCTGTTCATCAGCATCGTAGCCTGAAGGGTCTTTCCCAACTTGTTCATGGCAGTTCCTAAACCAGAAATCTCGTCATAAGATTCGAACGTAATCCGCTTAGAAAAATCATTCCGTGAGTATTTGAAGGCGATATCCGTCATAATCCCCAACGGCTCAGCAACATTCCGGATCAGGTGCTGATAATAGATGATTGTCCCCATCAAATATACGGTCAACAGCAGTAGCGTGATACTTTTTGCGTTCAGTTGGTAGGTCTGAAATTCATCTAAATCATAACCGATGACGAGCATTCCGGATTGTCCCTGCAGCTCAAATTTATGAACAAAAACCATCAGAAGTAAAGGATTGTTTTCCTCGTCTTTGATGGTGATTCTGCTGAAATCATCTACGTTACTGTCGATTGCATCCAGAATTTGATCATTCATTAAAATATTCTCCAGAAGCAATTCGGACTGCCCTTCCAGTTCCGGGTTTTGTATGACGAAACGGCTCTGATCTGCTATTTTGATGTAATAGGACATTTCGGGATCAAACGATTGCCCAGCACTGGCTTGCGTGAGATAACCTTCAGGATCGGACATGATCGAGTCCTTATATGCGGTAATCTTTTCCTGCAGTAGTTTATTATAGGTATCTTCGATTGAGTTCACACTGATGATTGCGTGGCCGATATACATCAAAGTCATGATGGTTACAGTCAAAAAAGTCAAAAGGACCCATGATTTGAGGAATATGCTCGTCCTTCTCATTGTGCATCGTTTGCCGCATGGTCATCATTCGGAGAGAATTTATAACCCATCCCCCAAACGGTGACTATCATTTTCGAAACAGGTTTAGATTGCTTCAACAGTTTCTCGCGCAACCGCTTGACGTGCGTATCCACCGTACGTAGATCGCCGAAAAATTCGTATTTCCAGACTTCTTTCAAAAGAACTTCCCTCGTGAAAATTTTTTCCGGGGACTTTGAAAGATAAAGTAGCAACTCAAATTCTTTTGGAGTCAAATTGATGGCCACTTCGTCTACCAAAACTTTTCTGGCATCAGGAAAAATCTTCAGCATTGGGTATTCGATTGTGCTCGATTCCGATTCTGAAGGCTTGGTCCGCTTCAGGATGGCAGCGACGCGCAGCATGACTTCCCTTGGGCTGAACGGCTTCACAATGTAATCATCCGCTCCGGACAAAAAACCTTCTACGCGATTGTTTTCTTCGCCGCGGGCAGTGATCATCATGATCGGTATTTCTTTTTCCTTACGGACAACTTTCGCTACTTCAATGCCAGTCATCCCAGGAAGCATGATATCCAATAAAACCAAATCGTAATGGTTATTCAGGATCATTTCCACCGCAGTTGTACCATCCTCTGCTTCGGCTGTTTCGTAGCCATCCTTTTCCAGATAGAGTTTCAGCAGTCTTCGGATGCGCTCTTCGTCATCCACAATCAATATTTTCCCGCTGGAATTTGTCATCGTGATCATCCTCTCCCGTTGTGTAAGAAAACTACCTTTTTGATGCCTTTTCGTTGGCAAGAGCCATATTCTTAAGCTTCTCTATTTCGAACGCCTTCAGCTCTCTGTGTTGCCCAGGTTTTAGATCACCGAGGGTAAGGAATCCAAATGACTCCCTTTTCAGTTTTTCGACAGGGCAACCGATTTTTTCAAACATTTTTTTTACTTGATGATTCCAACCTTCATGAATGGTCAATTCAACGATTGCTGTATTTTTTTGGGAATTGGCCGAAATCAACTTAGCCCGCGCTTTAGATGTTTTTTTCCCGTCGATCAGTACCCCGTTCTCCAATTTGTTCAGATCAGAGCGCGTAGGGATAGAACCAACTTTAGCGACGTAAGTTTTGTCGATGTGGTATTTCGGATGAGTCAACAGGTTCGCAAACTCACCGTCATTGGTCAAAAGAAGCAGTCCAGTTGTATCATAGTCCAATCTTCCGATGGGATAAATCCGCTCCTTAACATCGAAGAAATCGGTAACAACAGTCCGATCCTTATCATCTTTCACGGATGAGAGAGTATTCTTGGGTTTGTAGAACAAGTAGTAAACAGGCTGCTCTCGATAGATTGGCATGCCGTTCACTTCGACCCTGTCATTTTTTGAAACTTTGACCCCTAATTCTGTCACCTTGTTCCCGTTTACGCTGACTGCACCAGAAGTGATCAGTTCTTCGGCTTTTCGTCTTGATGCTATTCCTGCATGAGCAATAACTTTTTGTAATCTTTCCATTTATTCACCTATTATTCTTATTTGTTTTTGTCGGTCATTCTTGTTCCGGTATGACGGAATCTGCTTTGAAAAAAGCAAGTTGGCTATCTTGATTTTCATCAATAGGAAAATCAAAAAGATCAAAAGATTCATTATCCTGCATTTGGAATAATTCATCCACATTCGGCAGATCATCAATTGTGGTCAGTCCGAAATAATTCATGAAATAGTCGGTCGTTCCGTAAATGATCGGTCTTCCCGGTGTTTCGGAACGTCCGATTTCCTTTATCAAGCCTCTCAGCAACAACCTTTGGACCAGTCCTGCTGACTGCACGCCGCGGATCTGATCGATTTCCATCCGCGTCAAGGGTTGCTTGTATGCGATGATCGCCAGCGTCTCCAGGGCAGCTTGCGATAAGTGGGTCGCGAATGGCGAAACAGCGTACATTTTGATGAGTTCCGCATACTCTCTTTTTGTGGCGAGTTGGTATCTTTTGCGGGTTTCAATGAGCGTCAAACCGGAATGGATGTTGTCGTTATGACTCGCCCGCATTTCGGTCAACAGATTTTGAGCTTCCAATGGGGTGGTCTCCAATAAAGAGGTGATCTCATCCATACTCAAGCCATCATCCCCTGCCACAAACAGCAGACTCTCCAGTGCCCCTTTTTTATTCATTTGCTAAAACTCCCATATTACGTAATATATAAATTTCTCCATAGGTGCTTTCCTGCGAAAAATTGATTTTTCTTTCTTTGACCAATTCCAGCATCGCCAAAAATGTATTCACGATCTGCGCTTTGGTCTGCACTTCAAAGAAATCCGTAAAGGGCAGCCTCTGGTCAGAATCATGCGGCAGGTTGTCCAACTTCTCCATGATCCAAGTCATCGTCTGATCCACCGTATATTGTTCCTGCTCCATTCTGGCCTGCAGCGGCTTCTTTTTTTGCAATTTCTGATACATTTTCTGAAGTGCAGCGATAAGGTCTGCAGCTGAAACTTCGCCCGGGGCAAGCGGAATCGCTTGTTGAAGCTCCTCCAGGTCTGTTGCGGGCTTCGTGAAATATAAGCCGCGCTCCTCTTCCATCGTTTTAAGCGCTTTGGCGGCTTCCTGAAATTGCTTGTATTCCACCAATTGTTGGATCAGGCTTTCCCTTGGATCTTCACCCTCTTCGTAAAATTCCTCTTCGAAAGTCACTTCTTTTTTCGGAAGCAACATACGGCTTTTAATTTCCAACAATGTCGCAGCCATCAACAAATAATCGCCGGCGATATCTAATTTCATCTCCTGCATCGTGTCTAAGTAACGCAAATATTGAAAAGTCACTTCCGTAATCGGAATATCAAAAATATCAACTTTGAGCTCTTTGATTAAGTGCAGGAGGAGATCCAATGGTCCCTCAAAATCCGGCAATATGAGGGTGAGTTCATTTTGTTCGCTCACAATGATCCACTCGATTCCTCATCACTTCGGTTCAGTTGTTTCTGGTTCCACTTGGCGATGAACGGCGCGGTTTCCAGCGTGCCATTGATTGTGCTTGTAGGGTAGTGTTGTTGCAGTCCATCCAACAGCCGATGAACAATCCCTTCACTACGAAATGAAGGGGAAACGGCAATATGACGGACGAGCACCATTGCCTCGCTTATTTCCACACCTATCAGAGCAACAATATTATCAGTCACTTCATCTTTCCACAAGAAGAGCTTCCTATCAACATTTTCGATGTAGCTTTCCATTTCTGGCTTCAGCCTCGCCACATTTTTTAGATCTGTTACATAAGAAAGTAGTCCCATAGCTATTTTTTCATATGATTGATTATAAGAAATGAACACTTCGATCTCCTTCTCACTTTGTATTTACCCGTTTGTTACAGAGCAGTCAACGTATTCTTCAATAATGTTTTGAATGTTTCTTTGACTCGGGTGGTCGTTTCGACGACTTCTTCATGATTCAGGGTTGCTTGCATGCCTGAAGCTAAATTAGTTATACAGGAAATACCGAAAATGCGCAAACCTGCATGACGAGCCACAATGGCTTCCGGCACGGTGGACATACCGACAGCGTCTGCCCCGAGTACACGGCACATCCGGATTTCTGCTGGTGTTTCATAAGTCGGACCTGTCAGTCCGAGGTAAACACCTTCCTTCAAATCCAATCCCATCTGCGAAGCGACTTGTTTTATTTTCGCTTGATATTCGGCATCATAGGCTTGGCTCATGTCTGTGAAACGCGGTCCTTGCTCGGGGTCATTCGGTCCGATTAAGGGGTTTTGGCCCGTCAGATTGATGTGATCCGTGATCAGCATCAGATCTCCTGGTGTAAAGGCATAACTGATGCCACCTGCGGCATTTGTCAGCGCCAACGAGTGAACGCCCAGTTGCTTCATTACCCTTATCGGAAAAGTAACTGCTTCGAGCCCGTACCCCTCATAGAAATGGAAGCGCCCCTGCATCGCGATGACTTTTTTCCCGCTCAGATTTCCATAAACAAGTTGGCCTTTGTGCCCTTCAACTGTCGAAATCGGAAAATAAGGAATTTCTTCATAAGGAATCGCAATTGCATCTGTGATTTCTTCGGCCAACTCGCCTAAGCCTGAACCCAAAATTAAACCGAATTCAGGTTCCAATAAACCTTTTTCTTCTAAAAATTTGGCGGCTATTCGTATATTATTTTGATTATTTGTCATATCCACACACCTCACTAGTTCAATTCATCCAAAAAACTACGGCCATTTTGAGTAGCGGCCACCTGAAAATTATCGGATACGGTCGCTCCGATATCCGCAAATTTGCCTTGATTCATCTTGCCGCGACCCGCCATTTTTTTCGAATAAGCCAACAATGGAACATATTCGCGCGTATGGTCTGTCCCTGGGAATGTTGGATCGTTACCATGATCTGCGGTGATCAACAGCAAATCATCATCCGCTAAAGCAGTCACTATTTCAGGGATACGCCCATCAAAGTCTTCGATTGCCTTAGCGTAACCATTCACGTCTCTGCGGTGTCCGAAGAGCGCATCAAAGTCGACAAGATTCAGGAAACTCAAACCCCGAAAATCTTTTTCCATGACTTTCAGCAACTGGTCCACGCCGTCCATATTACTTTTCGTACGGACATATTCCGTTATGCCTTGGCCGTTGTAGATATCATTGATTTTACCGATGGCAATGACATCATAACCCGATTCTTTCAAGTAATCCAGCGTTGTTTTCCCGAACGGATCCAAGGCGTAATCGTGTCGATTGCTTGTGCGGGTAAAATGTCCGGGAGTTCCGATATACGGTCTGGCGATGATCCTTCCGATCATGTAGGGATCCTCTAATGTAATCTCTCTGACATATTCGCAGATTGCATACAATTCCTCAAGCGGAATGATGTCTTCGTGGGCGGCAATCTGCAACACCGGATCCGCTGATGTGTAGACGATCAGATCGCCGGTCTTCATTTGGTGCTCACCAAACTCATCCAGAATTTCGGTCCCGCTGGCCGGTTTGTTTCCGATAATTCTCCGGCCTGTGTGAGATTCGATTTTCTGGATTAATTCTTGCGGAAAACCTTCAGGAAAAACGCGGAATGGAGACTGGATGTTCAGTCCCATGATTTCCCAGTGGCCTGTCATGGTGTCTTTACCGACGGACTCCTCCTCGAGTTTTGTATAGTAGCCAAGTGACGCGCTGTCAGACTTTACGCCGCTGAGTTCGCGTATGTTTCCCAATCCCAATGTTTCCAGATTAGGAATTTCCAGCCCAGCGACTGCTGCGATATGTCCAAGCGTATCCGATCCAACATCGCCGAACTTATCGGCATCCGGCGCTTCCCCTATGCCGACTGAATCCAAAACGATCAAATGGATGCGATTAAATTTCATGATTTTATTCCTCCCGGATCCTCAGCTTCCTTGAGCAAGTAAACTTCAAGCACGAGGATGATATTTTTGATAAATTTCTGCCATTCTCTCTGTCGTAATGTGCGTATAAATCTGGGTAGTAGAAATGTCAGCATGCCCCAATAGTTCCTGCACAATCCTCAGGTCGGCTCCGTTTTCCAGTATATGTGTTGCAAAAGAATGGCGCAACATGTGCGGAGATACATTTTTATTGATGCCGGCATCCCGCACGGTTTGTTTTAGATTTTTCCAGATTCCTTGTCGTGTGAATCCGTTGCCGTGGAAATTCAGGAACAAATAAGCCTTCTCTTTCCTTCCGTGAGCCAAAGCTGGTCGACTGTCCGACAAATATTCCGAAATCCAGAAGGCGGCTTCCTCCCCCAACGGAACAATTCTTTCTTTATCGCCCTTCCCGATTGTTTGGATGAACCCGATATCCAGATGGATTTCACTCATCGTAATGTGGATGAGTTCACTGACACGAAGACCGGTGGCATACAACAGTTCCAATATGGCACGATCCCTCAAGCCTAAGACTGTTTTGACATCCGGAGCAGCCATCAAACGTTCGATTTCATCCATCGAGAGCACTTTCGGCAATTTTTGCTGTTTTTTCGGTAATTGGATGGTGACCATCGGATCGTTTTCGATTAATCCCTCTTGCTTCAAGTATTGATGGAATTTCCGGAGACTCGTGATCATTCTCCCGATTGAGGCTGTGGCCAATTTTTCTTCATTCAAGAATTGAAGATACAAAAGTACATCCGGCTTGGTGACATCTCCGAATGCATGAATCTCATTCTTTTCCAAAAAATGGCTATATTTTCTGAGGTCTCGTTGGTAACTGGTGATCGTGTTATCCGAAAGACCTCGCTCAATCCTTAAATAACGCCCGTATGCATTAATTTCTTCTTCCATAACCTTTAACCCATTTCATCTTTTTGAGTCTATTTATTCCTCATTTTTTGTTGGCAATCCCGGCAGATGCCATGAAAAGTCAAACGATGATCCTTAACCACGAATTGATAGCGCGCTTCGACATCCTTTTCGACCTCACCCAACAAATCTTCGTGTATTTCCTCGATATTGCCGCATTCTATGCACAAAAGGTGATGATGGAAATGTTCATTGCTGGTCCTTCTTAAATCGTAGCGAGATAACCCGTCTTCAAACACAACTTTGTAGGTGATGTTCAGCTCCGTCAAGATTTCCAAAGTCCGATAGACCGTGGCAAGGCCAATGTCGGGATGCTTAAGCCGCAACAGCAGGAAAATTTCCTCCGCACTGAGATGCTCTTTTTCCTTTTCCAGCAGCACGCTGACAGTCGCTTCTCGTTGCGGAGTGAGCTTGAATCCTGCCTCTTGCAATTGTTTTTTGATGGTATTTAATGACAATTCCGTCACTGCTGTCGGCTCCTTTAAGGACAGGCTGAAGACCTAATCCTTTTTGATTAATTTAGTGTGTCCGTCTTCTTGGATGATCAGTCTGGCTTTCAACAAATGGCCCAAAGCCCTTTTGAACTGCGCTTTGCTGATACCAAAGTATTCTTTGATTGCTTCTGGATCACTCTTGTCCCAATAAGACAAGCTATGCGTTGGGCTCTGCTCCAACAACACCAGAATCATGGCTGCATCCTCACTGATTGCTTCGTGAGCACGCGGTTTCAAGGACAGATTCAGCATGCCGTGTTGACTGATTCCGACAACCCGACCGCTGACGACTTCGCCCAAGCGCGGTTCAATCTCCCGCTCGGATGGGTGAATGAATCCGATGTAATGATCATCCGTCAGGATGAACGTTCCTACTAATTTCAAACGGAAGACGGTTCCGGTGACGTCCTTATTTTTCAATTCCTCACCCGGAGTACGGGAAATGGAACGGAATACCGGTTCATCAGCAATGATTCCCCAAAGACGGTCTTTGCTGTCTTGCTCTAAGGCAATCAGTAATCGATCTCCTTTTTTTGGCCATAGCGCTTTGATGTCGGGCAAGTTATCCAAAGAAACCACAATTTCTTTGTCGTCAAGGCCGATATCCACAAACACGCCCAAATCTTTCCGGACTGCCACAACTGTTCCCCAGCCGTATTTTCCTACTTGGCTAGCTGGTTCTTTTAAGGTCATGCGAAGTTGCTTGTTCATGCCCTCGTATACGAAACCTTTAACAGTGTCCCCCAATTGCAATGCTGTTTCCGATTCATCTTTATCCAATCTGTAAGTGATGCCGTCCTTCTGAACGAAGACACTCTTTTCGTTCTCGTCCACGATCACACCCGTAATGATTGTACCTAATACTTTACTCATAATTCTCCTCCAGACGGTCCTTCCGTCGCTGTATTTCTTCCATTTTATCATATCACAAAATGATTTCCAAAGTGTCGTTATCCCGCGCTTGACATATTTGTTATATTTGAGCATATTTTCCTATTTGCCGATGGAATCATCAGGAAGATAGGATTCAAACAAAGCAAATGGGTCCGAGACTCTCGTCCCAGACCCAAAGATGCTCTCTAATTTAGTTCAGCTTAGATGGTAGTAGTTGCACCGCGGTAGATGATGCCACGACGAGAATCGATTGTGATCAATTCGTTGTCTTGCACTAATGCAGTCACATTTTCTGCTCCTACGATTACCGGAATTCCATTTGCGATACCAACAACAGCAGCATGACTTGTCAAGCCGCCAGCTTCAACGATTACTGCTGCAGCTTTTTCAAATGCAGGTGTATAGTCTTTATCGGAGTTCTTCAACACCAAGATGCAATCTTCTGTAGCTTTAGCGATTGCTTCCTCAGCTGAAAGAGCTACAACAGCTTTTCCGATGACAGATTTGTCGCCGATACCTTGGCCGGAAGTCAATTTGGTTCCGATCAATTGGATCTTCATCAAGTTTGTTGTTCCGCGTTCGCCTACTGGTACGCCGGCAGTGATGATGATCAAGTCGCCTTCTTTAGCGAATTTTTCTTCTTTGGCAACTTTTGCAGCCAATTCCATCATTTCATCAGTTGAATCAGGTTTTTCGGTTACGAATGGATACACACCCCATGAAAGTGCCAATCCACGTCTTTGACGCTCCGAGAAAGTGACTGCAACGATGTGTGATTTCGGACGGTATTTAGAGATCATGCGCGCTGTATGTCCAGATTCAGTAGCGGCAACGATTGTTTGGATGTTGAGGTTGCGGGCTGTATGTCCAACCGATTGACCGATTGCTTCAGCCATATCTGTGTTGCTGTATGCTTTCAAAGCAAATGCATCTTGTCCAACGATCGCTTCTTCCGTACGGATAGCGATTGTAGCCATTGTCGTAACGGCTTCAACCGGGTAATCCCCAGCAGCTGTTTCTCCGGATAGCATAACTGCATCAGTACCGTCAAAGATTGCGTTGGCAACGTCCCCTGCTTCAGCACGTGTAGGACGTGGGTTGCGTTGCATGGAATCCAGCATTTGAGTTGCTGTAATGACTGGTTTGCCTAAAGCGTTACATTTTTTGATCAACATTTTTTGTGCGATAGGAACTTCTTCCGTAGGGATTTCTACTCCTAAGTCACCACGGGCAACCATCAGACCTTGAGAAACTTTCAAGATTTCATCGATGTTATCAAGACCTTCTTGGTTCTCGATTTTAGGGATGATTTGGATGTGGGTTGCATTGTGTTTTTCCAAAATTTCAGTGATAGCCAATACATCGCTCGCGCGACGCACGAAGCTCGCTGCGATAAAGTCGACGTCATTTTCGATTCCGAAGATAATATCTTCCGTATCTTTTTGTGTAATTCCCGGGAAATTCGTTTTGATTCCTGGAAGATTGACACCTTTTTTGTTTTTCAGAATGCCTGAGTTTTTGATCAAAGTAACAATTTCATTGTTCTCTCTGTCGATTTCAGTCACTTCAAGGTCGATCAAGCCGTCATCCAATAAAATATGGTTTCCGACAACAACATCGTTGATCAATTCTGGGTAAGTGATTGAGAATTTATCTTTTGTACCCTCAACTTCTGTCATGGAGATTCTAACTGTTTCGCCGGCGATCAATGACACGATACCGTCTTTCATGTTGTTTGTACGGATTTCAGGACCTTTTGTATCCAAAAGGATAGCGCACATTTTACCTGTGATTTTTGAAGCTTCGCGAATATTGACGATACGGGCACCATGTTCTTCAAAATCCCCGTGCGAGAAATTTAAGCGGGCAACATTCATACCGGCATTGATTAACTTGACGAGTGTTTCTACAGATTCACTGGCAGGTCCGATTGTACATACAATTTTTGTCTTTTTCATAGAAAATAAGCACCTCATTTTATATTTTGTAAAACGTAAGTAAACTTTTCGTTAGAAAGAAATTTCTTTGTTGATTTGGTAAAGTGACAACAATGGCAAGTGTTTTTGGTTCTCAAGCGTATCGATGATATCATTGAAAACAACTTCATCACCCTTGACGCCTACGCAGATTCCACCTTTGCCTTCTTCCAGCATTTTAACGGCGTTGTAACCGAAAAGGCTTCCCAGTACACGGTCTTTCGCTGAAGGGGATCCTCCGCGTTGCACGTGGCCCAGAACAGTGACACGTGTGTGGAATTCTTCGAATTCGGAAAGTTTCTCTGCAAATTCATTCCCTGACATTACGCCTTCAGCCAACATGATGATTGTATGTTTTTTGCCGCGCGCTCTGCCTTCCTGGATTTCAGCAACTACTTCTTCCATTGTGAATTCTTTTTCGGGAATGACGATGGATTCCGCGCCACTGCCGATACCGGTCCATAAAGCGATGTCTCCGGCGTTTCTGCCCATTACTTCAACAACGAATGTACGGATATGGCTTGTTGCGGTATCTCTGATTTTGTCCACAGATTCCAATACTGTATTGATAGCAGTATCAAAACCAAGTGTGTAATCAGTACCCGGAATATCATTGTCGATTGTTCCTGGGATACCGATTGTCGGGAACCCTAATTTAGTAAGCGCTGCTCCTCCACGGTAAGATCCATCCCCACCGATTACGATCAGGCCATCGATGCCGAATTTCTTCAACTGCTCGATCCCTTTAAGCTGTCCTTCAAGTTTTGCGAACTCCGGATAGCGGGCAGAATATAAAATTGTACCCCCACGGCTGATTGTGTCTCCGACATCATCAATCGTCAGACGACGGAAATCTCCGGCTACCATACCTGCATAACCATAATTGATGCCATATACTTCCAAACCGTCATAAATGCCTTTGCGCACAACGGCACGAATAGCGGCATTCATTCCTGGTGCATCTCCACCACTTGTTAATACTGCAATACGTTTCATTAGACTTCACCTCATCAATAAAGTTAAAAACTCTCAATTTCCAAAAAAAATCATGCGTTAAATATTTTTTGAATTTGTCCTTCACTATCTTATCATCTTTTTATGAAAATGTCTTTTAATTTCACGTTTTTTTGATTGTTAAAAAAGAAACAATGAAAAATAATGGCTTCTTGTGCGGAATATCGCCACATTTAGGCAAATTGTTATTACTACCGCCCGTATTCGGCTAATCCGATGCAGATGCATCCATCCAAAACGGATTAGCCGTTTTGGCAGCTTATGCTTTTATGAAAACAATGTACGGATATCAACTTTTTATTTTCATTTGACAGCTACATTTTCGTTTCCAAAAACAGCCTTCAGTGATTCAAGCAATCCAATAGAAATAGCGACCCAATTTTCTGCTGATAAACGCATTGTTTGTTTGGTAATTTCATTGTAAAGGATAACAGGATGATCTCCTCGCTGATTCCCCAGCACCTGATACATTTTATTGAACAATTCAGGCTTGTTGTTTTCCGCCGTCAAACGGATGAAGACATTTTCCTTTTTTTGACCCATCATTTCCTGATAAGCTTCGGCATCCCAGATGTGCGTGACCAAAAAATTCGTTTTGTCGGCTTGTTTCGACCGCTCCAGCTTGCCTTCGACGACAAGCAACTGGTTTGTCTTCAGCAGTTTCATGAATCGGATATAGTACTCGGGGAAAATCGTGATGCTGATTTCGCCGGTACTGTCTGTCAAGTTTGCGAAAGCCATCGGATCGCCCTTCTTCGTCTGGATTCTGCGGATGTCTTTGATCAAGCCCATCGTGCGCATTTTCTTGTCGTATGCCAGCTCGGTGACGTACGCAACAGCACCATTGTTGTATAATTTGCCGAACTGGTCGATCGGATGGCCTTTTAAAGAATGGCCCAACGCGGCTTCTTCCAAATCCAGCAATTCCAATAATGGCATTTCTTCCGTTTCGACATATTTCGGTTCCAGTATCGAAAACAGATCGATGTTGTTCCCGCTGTAATCGATGCTGTTCAGCATACCCGGCAGCGACTGCAAGAGCGTCGCACGCGAATGCCCGAAACTATCGAAAGCCCCGCTGAAGATGAGCGGTGTGATATTTTCGTTCTTCAGCCACTTCGGATGTATCCTTCTTAAAAATTGCACGAAATCCTTGTAGTGCCCGTGAGCTTGGCGCTCTTTGATGATTTCCTGGATGAAATCGCGTCTGAGGCCCTTGATCCCGCCCAAGCCGAATTGAATCGTCTGCTGCTGAAGGGCAAACTTCCAGTTGCTTGTGTTGATGTCCGGATAGGAAATGCTGATGTTGCGTCTTTTCAGTTCGATGAAGTATTCCCTCATCTTATCCGAGTGTTGGTTGACGGAATTCAGCAAAGCGGCAAAAAATGCTTCCGGGAAGTGCGCCTTCATATAAGCGAGTTGGTAGGCTATGAAGGAATAGGCCACCGAATGCGAACGGTTGAACCCGTAATTGGCGAAACGCTCGATGTAATCGTACACTTGCTCGGCTGTCTGCTCGGAATACCCTTGCTGCAGCGAACCTTCAATGAAGTGTCTTCTTTCTTCATCAATGGCCGATTTTTGTTTTTTACCTATCGCCCTTCTGAGGATATCCGCTTCCCCCAAGCTGAAGCCGGCCATCCGTGAAGCCACCTGCATGACCTGTTCCTGATAGACCATTACCCCGTAGGTTACCTCGAGGATCGACTTCAGATCGGGATGGAGATAATCGATTGCGGCCAGCCCTTTTTTCCGCGAAACGAAAAGATCAATCTGTTCCATCGGACCGGGTCGGTAAAGCGCATTGACTGCGGCAATGTCTTCGATCGATTCCGGCCCGAGCTTGCGCAACACATTTTTTATGCCTGGGGATTCGAACTGGAACACCCCATTCGTATCCGCTTTTCGGAATATTTCGAGCGTGCGATCATCATCCATCGGTATTTCCCAAATGTTGATGCTCTCTTTGCATGCCGCGCTGGCCAACTGCACCGCATCGTTCAGTATCGTCAGATTTTTCAACCCAAGGAAGTCCATTTTGAGAAGGCCGATTTCTTCGATGTTGCCCATCGTGTATTGCGTCAGATACAGCTCGCTGTTTTTTTTCTGCAAAGGCACAATGTCCCTTAACGGATTGTCGCTGATGACGACGCCTGCCGCATGAGTGGAAACATGCCGCGGAACGCCTTCAATCTTTTCAGCTGTTTCGTACAACAAACGGTTCACATCGTTCGTGCTGATCAGGTTCTGCAATTCTTTTGACTTCTGCCTTGCCTCCGCCAGACTGATGCCCAATTGATTCGGGATCGCATTCGACCAGGCTTGCGCCTCTGCAACCGTGAGTCCGAATACCCGTGCAGTATCACGCAAAGACATTTTTGCCGCCAGCGTTCCAAATGTGGCTATTTGGGCAACGTGGTCCGAACCGTATTTATCCCGGACATAATGCAGAATATCATCCCTACGATTATCCGGAAAATCCAGATCGATATCCGGCATATTGTAGCGTTCCTTGTTCAAAAATCGCTCAAACAGCAGATTGTATTTGATTGGATCGACATGGGTGATGCGCAGGACGTATGAGACGAGCGAACCGGCAGCAGAACCCCGACCAGCTCCCGGCATGATCTTCGCTTTCCGGGCATACGCCATCACATCCCAAACGATAAGGAAGTAATCATCGAAGCCCATTTCATGGATGACTTCCAATTCGTATGCCAATCGTTTTTCATACGCTGCATCCGGGGCAGTGATCCGCTGACGTAGACCTTCTTCGCAGAGCCTTCTGAGGTATGCTTGGGGTGTCGTTCCGGGAGGCAACGGGTAGCGCGGCAGCAGTGACTGATGCAGCGGCAGCTCGATTTCAATTTCGTCGGCAATTTTCTGGGTTGTTTCAGCCGACTCGACCAAATCTGCTTCCCGGAATTTCCTTTCGATTTCTCCGCAGGACGGCAAGTAGTACGTGCCATCCAAAGTCTCCGATTGCAAATCCACTTTTTCGTTCGCTTCGATCGCCCTCAGTACACGGCAACTGAAATTATCACTCGGCTCCAGATATCTGACATCATGCATAGCTGTTGTCGGAATGTTTGTCTCCTGCGACAAAAGCAACAGTCGCGGAATGATTGGCTTCATTTTCTCGTGGAGCTGAACACCCAAATAAAAATTGCCGTGACCGAAGATTTTTTTCCATGCCAAACTGGCTGCTTTGGCGTTTTGCTGATCATTTCCGTTCAAAAAGCTTTCGATTTCCCCCTTTTCTCCAGGTGTAATCGCGATGATGCGGCTTGAATCATCGTCCAAAAGAGAAAACAATTCCTTGTCCGGAACATCCTGATTCCTGACCGTGGACAAAGCCATCAACTTTTTGTAGCCCTCAAAATCCTTCGCTAACAAGACCAGCGGAAAAGTGCGATCTTTACTGATGATTCCGGGCAAATCCAGTTGGATGCCCAGAATGGGTTGGATAGCATACTTTTTACAAAGTTTGAAGAAGTCGACTTGACCATAAAGGACATTTTGGTCCGTCAATGCGATGGCCTGATAGCCTTTTGTCTTGGCGCTGCGGACCAAATCCTCTATTCGGGTAGTCGTCTGTAAAAGAGAATAGGCACTGATGACCTGCAAATGCACAAAAGACATGTCTCTAGCCTCCTTTTTCTAATCAATACTATCATTATAGCGTACGCGTCCAAATCCAAGAAGCGAAAAAGTCGTTGGACAAGTAATGCTTGTCATCTTCAGAAAAAGTGATAAAATGAATTTCGAGAAGAGGTGTACACGACATGAAATATATTGCAATCATTTTTTGGGGATTTATCTTAGGGCAAGTATCTGTTTATCTGGGTAGCGCCTTATCCGGCGGCAGCTATGACTTTATGATCGCAACCATGACAGGTATCTTTACCGCGCTGATCGTAGTTCTTGTTTCTGCGTTGATGCCGAAGACGGCCTCCCATAAATAACCGATAATTCTTTATAAAGACGGCATTACAATCGAAAAAACCTTCAGGGATCAATTTCCTGAAGGTTTTTTTGGCTGAACGAACCCGTTCCGTTTTTCTCTATTTGATGAACATGGCGTCACCGAAGCTGAAGAATCGGTATTTTTCTTTGACTGCGTACTCATAAGCAGCTAAGACGTTGTCTCTGCCGGCAAAAGCGCTGACCAGCATGACCAAGGTCGATTTCGGCAAATGGAAATTGGTGATGATGCCCTGGACAACCTTGAATGAATAGCCTGGCGAAATGAAAATTTTGGTCCATCCGCTGTCCGCCTTGATTTCCCCATCAAATTTCGTGCCGATCGTTTCCAGTGTTCGCACAGAAGTCGTACCAACCGCCACTATTTTACCGCCGTTGGAGCGGACCTGATTCAGCGCTTGCGCTGCCTCGTCCGTCAGCTGGTAGAATTCCGAATGCATTTCATGGCTTGCAATATCATCGACCGATACCGGACGGAAAGTCCCCAAACCCACATGCAACGTCAGATAGACAATCTTGACACCTTTATTGGCCACTTCCTCTAGCAAATCAGCCGTGAAATGAAGTCCGGCTGTCGGAGCAGCCGCTGACCCGACTTCTTTAGCGTAAACGGTCTGATAGCGTTCCTGGTCGTCCAATGTTTCCTTTATATATGGCGGCAGCGGCATTTCGCCCAGCGATTCCAAAATCTCCAAAAATACGCCATCATATTTGAAATTCAAGATGCGTCCGCCGTGTTCCAACGATTGCGTTACCTCGGCCGTCAAGCGTCCATCCCCGAAAGAGATGACTGTACCGACTTTGACCCGCTTCCCTGGTTTGACGAGCGTTTCCCACTCGTCTCCTTGGATATTGTTCAAAAGCAGAACTTCGATATGCCCGCCCGTATCCGGTTTGACGCCATGCAGTCGCGCCGGAAGCACCCGTGTATTGTTCAACACCAGCGCATCGCCTTCTTGTAGTTCCGCCACCATGTCGGTGAAATGTTTGTCCGTGATTGCTCCAGTCTTGGAGTCCAGGGAAAGAAGCCGGGATGATGACCGATCCAGCAGTGGTGTCTGCGCAATCAGCTCTTCCGGCAAATAAAAATCAAAATCACTTGTCCTCATTGATAAAATACCTCACTTATTTTTCTGTATCATACGATATCCCCAAATGGTCGTATGCCATCGGAGTCGCTACCCTGCCGCGCGGGGTGCGCTGCAGGAAACCCAATTGGAGCAGATAGGGTTCGTACATGTCCTCTATCGTTTCCATTTCTTCACCAATGTTGGCTGCTATCGTCGAAAGACCAACGGGGCCACCATTGTAGAAACGGATCATCGTCGTCAATATTTGCCTGTCCAAGTCATCAAGCCCTTTATTGTCCACGCTTAAAATGGTTAAGGCCTTATCAGCAATTTCCTTCGTGATCAGTCCATCGCGATAAACTTGGGCGAAATCGCGCACACGCCGGAGCAGCCGGTTGGCAACACGCGGGGTGCCTCTGGATCTCAAAGCGATTTCGACAGCGCCTGACTCATCGATTTTCGTGGACAAAACATCCGACGAGCGATGGACAATCTGCTGGAGATCTTCATGGCTGTAATATTCCATCCGCGAAACGATGCCGAACCGGTCGCGCAGGGGAGCCGACAGACTGCCGGCTTTTGTCGTGGCACCGACCAGTGTGAACGGCGGCAAGGTAAAGTGGACTGGGTGGGCTGTAGGCCCTTGCCCGATGATGATATCCACATAATAATCCTCCATGGCAGAGTAGAGCACTTCTTCAACGATCCGCGGCAAGCGATGGATCTCATCGATGAAGAGGACATCCCCCGCTTCCAGTTCATTGAGCAATACCATCAGATCGCCTGGCCGCTCGATTGCGGGTCCGCTCGTGCTGTGGATCCGGACATCCAATTCATTGGCAATGACCATCGCCAATGTCGTTTTTCCCAATCCGGGCGGCCCGTACAATAGCACGTGATCCAAGGCTTCACTGCGCGCTTTTGCGGCTTGAATATAAACTTTCAGTTCATTCTTCACTTTGTCTTGGCCGATATAGTGCGCCATCATTTGCGGCCGTAATGTTTTTTCAATCAAATCTTCTGTTAGATCTTCCGTATTTCCGGAAACGATTCTGTTTTCAGCTGTCATCTATATCACCCTTTTAAAAGTAGCTTGAAGGCCGCACGAAGCACTTCTTCTGTGTTGGAATAGTTTTCCTTTTCCAATAGCGGCAGTATTTTCTTCACTTCTCGATCCGAATAGCCCAAACCGGTCAATGCTTCCAAGGCTTCCGTCAAGACAGCAGACTGTCCGCGAGTGGTTTCATGGACGGGATGCTCTTCCAGCCAATAGGTATCCGGCAGCAATTCCCCGAGTTTGCCTTTCAAGTCCAAGATGATCTGCGCAGCCGTTTTTTTGCCTACACCAGGAAATTTCACCAAATACCCCACATTATCCGTTTCAATCGCTTGGATCAGGCCTAAGTGATCATCGCTCGCCAATATCGATAAGCCACTCTTCGGTCCGATCCCAGAGACGCTGATCAATTTCAAGTACAACTGTTTTTCCGTGTAGTCCTTGAAACCGAACAGGGTGATTGCATCCTCGCGGACTGCCTGATAGATGTAAAATGTCACATCCTGGTTCAAACTTCCGGAGAACCGGAAAGGATTCGCAACCTGCAATTGGTAGCCTATGCCACCATTCTCCAGAACCACATAGAGCGGTCCCACAAAGACTAATTTACCTTTTATGTATTCGTACATCATCTGACTCCTACTCTTCATTTCCTGATTTTCATTCGGTCCTATCATAACATAAAACCGAACGGAAATGACAACCGATCAGCCATTTATGTGGGAACAATCGTTTGGTCTGCATGAAGCAACAAAAAGTCCCAGGACCGGTAGCCATGGGACTTATCTTTGCTGACTATTCGAATAATTGTTTGTATTCAGAGTAGCCTTCCGCATCCAATTGATCGTAAGGGACGAAGCGCATGGCTGCCGAATTGATGCAGTAGCGCAAGCCGCCCAACTCCGCAGGACCGTCCTCAAAAACATGCCCCAGATGTGAGTCGGCTTGAGAACTGCGGACTTCCGTGCGTTTGCGCATCAACTTACGGTCTTCCAGCTCCTTCAGAGTGGAAATCGGTTTTGCAAAAGAAGGCCAGCCGCAGCCTGCATCATATTTGTCTGCAGAACTGAACAATGGTTCTCCGCTCACGACATCCACATAGATGCCCTTTTCATAAAAATCATCGTACTCGCCGGAAAAAGGTCTTTCCGTAGCTTCGTTCTGTGTCACTTCATATTGTAAAGGCGTCAAGCGCTTCAATAGTTCCTCTTTGTTGTCCATCTTAGTATCAGACCCCTTTCTTTTCATTGCTCCAGTATATCAAAAAATGCAAAAAAGCAGAACAAAAAAGTCTTGTTCTGCTTTTTATCTGTTTATTTAGTCTTTGATCAGAACAGGTTCCCCAAAATGCTTCCCAAAATACCACCCAATCCGCCCGTAGCCGAAGGAGTTGTCGTTCCGGACTGCTTAGGAAAGAGATCGGTAATGTCGAAATTGCTTGTGGCTGTTTCTTCAGCTTGTTTGGAGAAAATGTCGGTCTGTTTGGCCACACCATCGGCATCCAATCCATCGGCATCCTTTTTGTCAGCCAACATGCCCAGAATCATTGGCGCCATGGAAGCCAAGACCTTGGCAACCTCAGATTTGCTGATGCCTGTTTGGGCAGCGATCTGATCCACGACTTTATCTTTGTCCCCGAAGGCATGATCCAATATTTTATCGCCATCATCTGTATCGACCTTCTTGAACACATCTTCAATCGAGGATACGTCTTTGGTCTGCCCTTTATGTTTTTCCAATGCATCTGATAAGGAATCTTTCCCTGCTTTTGACTCTGCGTTTTTGCTTAATGCCCGAAGGATCAAAGGAATTGCAACAACAGCCAATTTCGGCAAAATACTTGCATCAACGCCCGTTTTGCTGCCCAAGGCTTGGATCGAACTTTCTTTGTTCAGTTCGCCCATCATTTCGGAAATGTCATTGATTTGCACCATTTTTTCCACTCCTATCTGTTATTTAACTATCCTGATTTTACAATAATTAAGCAGAAATAAGAAATGATACGCTTTCAGTGCGGGTCTTGGATCCGTTTGAACATTTTCTCCATATCCTGGTTGGAGAATTGAATCAACACAGGTCTACCGTGCGGGCAATTGTAAGGATTGTCCGTTTCGGCAAGATCTATCAATAGTTGGCGTGCTTCTTTGTCGCTTAGGAAATGATTCGCCTTGATCGAGCGCTTGCAACTCATCATGATGGCAGTGGCTTCCCGAAGCTTTTTGATGGAGATATCACCTTCAGCCAAAAACATCTCCACCAGTTCCTTCAGAATGTCTTCCTCCTCACCAGGTGTGAACCAGGCAGGATGTTTTTCAACGATGAAACTGTTCTGGCCGAACGGTTCGAGGAACAAGCCCATCGCTTGCAGCTCTTCCCGATTTTCCTGGATCAACTGGAATTCATTGGCGGGATAATCCAGGATGATCGGGATCAGCAACCCTTGGAGATCGGTGGAAACCTTGCCGATTTCCTCACGATAATATTCATATTTGATTCGCTCCTGGGCAGCATGCTGGTCGATGATGTAGAGGCCGTTTTCATTCTGCGCGAACAGGTAAGTACCGTGCATCTGGCCGAAAAAGTGCAAATCCGGGAACGGACGCTTGCCCGCCGGTCCCTTCTCTGCCTCCGCTTCGACTTTCTGAACGGTTTTCATGATCGGTTCTTCATGGGCAACCGGATTTTTTGGATGGATAGATACATGTGGAGCATTCGGTTCATCGTGGTCCTGCGTTGGTTGATCAGTGAACGGAACAGCGTAAACTTCTTGTTCTTCACTTGTAGGCGGCAGGCCCTCCGAAGGCGCGACTACTTCAGAACCCATAAAAGCTTGTTCACGTTGCGAATTTCCATTATGAACCGGCCCGTTGTCCCATGCTGTCTCCAAAGACCGGAAATCCTCATTTTCGCTTATCGCCGGCAGCTTCGTTTCCGTTTCTTGCACGACCTCTTGATCGAATGACCGGAAAGAGACGCTCAATTGCTCGGTCCGGACCGGTTCAGCTGAACTCGGGCGTTTGAACTTCAGATTTTCGATGCCGCTCGGAATGCGTTCTTCGGTCCGCAAAACAGCAGCGACCGCGCTCTGGATCAATTCTCCGAGTTCTTTTTCTTTGCTGATCCTGATTTCTTTTTTCGAAGGATGGACATTCACATCCAACAACAAGGAATCCGCATCCATCACAATGACAGCGAGCGGATACCTGCCGACCATCAGCTTGGATCCATAGCCATCGATGATCGCTTTATTCAAGGCGTAATTTTTTATGAAACGCCCGTTCAGTATCAAGGTGATGTAGTTGCGGCTTGCCCGCGTCGTGTCGGGCAAACTGATGTAGCCCTTCACTTTGAAGTCCAAATTTTCGTTCTCGATCAGTTTCATCTTCTTGGCGGTCAGTGTCCCGTAAACGCCCGCGATAGTCTGGCGCAGATCGCCGTTGCCAGCCGTGTGCAGAAGTTGGTTGCCTTCATGATGCAAACGGAAGGCAATCTCCGGATGACTCAAGGCGATCCGGTTCATGATGTCGGTGATGTTCGACAATTCAGTCTGGAGGGAACGGATGTATTTCAAACGGGCCGGCGTGTTGTAGAAAAGATCTTCGACGATGATCGTCGTCCCTTTACGGGATTTGTTCGGCCTTTCTTCCTCGATGACGCCGCCTTTTATCGACAAGTAGGTGCCGCTCTGATCAGCGACAGCCGTTTCGATCGAAACTTTGGCGACGGAAGCGATACTGGGCAAAGCCTCACCCCGAAACCCCAGCGAGTGGATGCGGAAAAGATCATCCTGCGTATAGATTTTGCTGGTCGCGTGCCGCGTAAAGGCAAGTTTCACCTCATCCGCCGCGATGCCATCGCCGTTGTCGGTGACCTGCACCTTCTTTAATCCAGCTTCTTCGATGAAAACATCGATCTGGGTACTGTTGGCATCGATTGCGTTCTCAACCAATTCCTTAACGACCGATGCCGGCCGTTCGATCACTTCACCGGCAGCGATTTGGTTCGTCAATATTTGGGAAAGCTCCCTGATTTTGGCCATCTTACTCACCTACTTTTTTGCGATTTCAGCAACTTTTTCCAACTGTCCAGCATCAGCATAGCTTGCATCGGTGTGCAATCCTCCAGCGCCAAGTCCGACAATTCATCGAGAACGTGCTTCTCGTTCGGATGCATCGCGCTCTCCTGAAACAACGCCAATTGCTCAATTGTATCATCCGGAACAGACAAGTCCGAACCTGAATGCAGCACATGCTGTTCATTCAATGAGTCGAGGATGACCTGCGCCTCGGCAATCAATTCATGCGGCATTCCGGCTAGCTTGGCTACATGTAGGCCATAACTTTTGTCTGCAGGACCCTGCATCAGTTTATGCAGGAACACCAATTCTCCGTCTTTTTCGATTGCCCCGACATGAACATTCTTTGTCCCCGCCAAATCGTCTTCGAGTTGGGTCAATTCATGGTAATGCGTCGAAAACAGCGTTTTTCCTTTGATGGTGCGATTGATGTAACGCAGGATCGCTTCCGCCAATGCCATGCCGTCGTACGTTGCCGTTCCTCTGCCGATTTCGTCGAACAAGATCAAACTCTTATCGGTCGCGAAGCGTAATGCTTGGTTCGTTTCGACCATTTCGACCATGAATGTACTCTGCCCGGAATAGAGGTCATCAGCCGCACCAATACGCGTGAATATTTGGTCAAAGATCGGCAAATGGGCTTTCTCGGCCGGCACAAAACAACCCATCTGGGCCAGGATGACAATCAACGCAACCTGACGCATGTAGGTGCTCTTACCTGACATGTTCGGCCCGGTGATCAGCAGAATATGATTGTCCTCACCCATGGAAATGCTGTTGGGCACAAATTTGTCTTTGCCGATGACGCGTTCCACAACCGGATGGCGCCCTTCTTTGATGGACAGATTGCGGTCGCTGTTGCTCAACTCGGGCTTGGAAAAATGATAGGCTTCGCTGACATGAGCGAACGACTGCAGGACATCGATCTCCGCCACCAATTTGGCAAGCGCCTGCAACTGTCGGCTGTATCCTTTTATTTCCTCCCGCAAGGCGACAAACAACTCATGCTCCAATTCGACAGACTTTTCCTCCGCCTCCAAAATAAGCGTCTCTTTCTCTTTCAATGCAGGTGTGACGAATCGTTCGGCATTGGCGAGCGTCTGTTTGCGCTCATACGTACCTTCTGGCAACGCCGCAAGGTTCGCCTTCGTTACTTCTATGTAATAGCCAAAAATGCGGTTGTAGCCAATTTTCAGCGTTTTGATGCCGGTCTTTTCTCTTTCCTCTTTCTGCAGCATCGCTATCCAAAGTTTCCCATTGTTCATCGCATCGCGGTAACGATCCAATTGCTCATGGTAGCCATCGCGGATAATGTTGCCTTCGGTGATTTGGATAGGTGGATTATCCGTGATTGCCCGTTCAATCAGTTCGATGATTTCTGGGTAAGATTCCAATTTGCCGATGACATCCTGCCAAACATCCGGTTCATCGATTGTTGCGATGGCTTGGACCAACCCTGGAATCTGCTGCAGAGAGGTTTTCAGCTGGATCAGATCACGACCGTTGATATTACCTAGCGATACTCTGGCGACCAAACGTTCCAGATCATACACCGATGTCAAAGCATCGTTGATGTCCATCCGCTCAAAATAGTGGTTGACCAGCGACTCCACTTTCCGTTGCCTTTCGAGTATGTCGCTCAGGTTGATCAGCGGCTTTTCAAGCCATTGTTTCAGCATCCGCCCGCCCATAGCCGTTTTTGTTTCATCCAGCGTCCACAGCAGGCTGCCTTTCTTCTGCTGCGTCCGGATGGATGCGGACAACTCGAGGTTGCTCCGCGCATAGGTATCCATCTTCAGAAAAGCGTCGGTTTGATAAGCAACGGCTTTTTGAAGATGTGACAGGCTGCGCTTTTGGGTATCCGAAAGATAGCTCAGCAACAAAACTAGCACATCTTTTTCCGACTGTTGCGGCAATTCCCCAACCAGATCGTGGACATCCGTTTCCGGAATCAGCTTCTCCTGGATAGAAACCAGGATTCCAAACTGTTTTTCCAACTTTTCCGTCAGGACTTCAGCTGTTTTTGCGTCCAGGACAATCTCTTTGAACGGCAACGTCTGGAGCTCGTTGAATACGCCATCTTCGTTGGTCAGGAGGGTGACTTTCAGCTCCCCCGTCCCGATATCGACATATCCGAGCGCATACCCGCCGGCTTCATTTCGAAAGACACTTGCCAAGTAATTATTTGCCTTGTTCTCGCTGCCATTCTCATTCAAAAATGTACCCGGGGTAATAACCCGGACGACTTCCCGCCTCACCATGCCTTTTGTCAGCTTGGCATCCTCCATCTGTTCGCAAACGGCGACCTTGTGCCCCATTTCCACGAGTCTCCGGATGTATTCCGCCGCTGCGTGATAGGGAACCCCGCACATCGGAATCGGCTCATCAGCATTTTTGTTGCGGCTCGTCAGCGTTATTTCCAGTAATTTTGCGGCCTTCATGGCATCATCGTGGAACAATTCGTAGAAATCGCCCAAACGATAGAATAAAAACGCATCCGGATACTGTTTTTTTATGGATAGATATTGTTCCATCATCGGCGTATTTTTAGTCTTCTGTGGCATTTTTTCACCTCTATCAATATATCTCTTCAATCCTCATACTTCATCTTTTTCGACAGCGTCATCGATGCCGCGTTGGATGATACCGATGACATTCTCCAATAGTTCGTTGGCATCCCATAAAGCTTCTCGGTATTGTTGGACTGCTATGCTGTCCTTCAATTGCTTGTTGAGGTCGGCTAATTCAGCGGCTGTTTTTTCAGCCGCTGCTGGCTTAGCATAATGTTCAAAAGCCGCGGCTTCTTTTTGTTTGCTTTTGATGGCCTCAATCAATTGTTCCAGCGCCCGATTCTCTTTTATATTTTCTTTGACCTCTTGGTAACGGGTGATTACTTCATTTTTTTTCAGTATCTCGATCAGACTATTTAATTCAACTTCTGTCGGACCTTCGATAGGTAGTTCTTGGGTCAATAGAATTCCCCTCCAAATGGACGATCTTCATTGATCACGATGTTTTCGATTTTTACGCATTTGCCGGTCTGGTCATTGATTTCAACGTAGCAGCCTGAGAGCAGTTTTCGGCCTTTTTCAGGTACTTCGTGGCGGATCGGCAATTGCGTCAGAAATTTCTGGATGATGATTTCTTTTTCGACACCCAAAATGCTGTCATAAGCCCCGGTCATTCCAGCGTCTGTCAGATAGCCTGTCCCGTCAGGCAAAATGCGCGCATCATTTGTCTGCACATGCGTGTGCGTGCCGACCACAGCCGATACGCGACCGTCCAAATACCAGCCCATCGCTTGTTTTTCGCTGGTTGTTTCGGCATGAAAATCGACAAAGATGCAATTCGTTTCTTTGCGGACCTGCTCAAGGATGTCATCCGCTTTTCGGAAAGGATCATCCAGACTATTCATGAAGACGCGTCCGTGCAGGTTCACCACAGCTAATTTCAATTGATTCACTTTTATGATCGTCCAACCGATGCCAGGAGTCCCTTCCGGGAAATTAGCCGGACGGATCATCTTGTTGGCTGTTCCGATGAATTCGAATATGTCACGGTTATCCCACGTATGGTTCCCCATGGTGATGACATCGACACCGGTCTGCAAAAATTCTTTATAGATTTTTTCCGTTATGCCTCTGCCGCCAGCTGCATTCTCTCCATTTACGATGGTCACTTGCGGACGATAATGTTTCTTCAGTTGTGGGAGTGTATCCTGCAGCATCTGTCTGCCGATTGAACCTACGACATCTCCAATAAATAATACTTTCATCTTCAGCCTCTTCTCTCAATTCTAGTCTTTTTATAGTAACATATTTTGACTGTTTCGATAAGCCGTTGCGCCCTTGTCCAGCAAACAGTATGGTCATAAAAAGCAAAAAACGGGACAAAAAGCTGTCCCGTTTGGTTTTTCATTATTTGGCATATTCAATTACTCTTGTTTCGCGTATAACCGTAACCTTGATGTGTCCCGGATAATCTAGTTCTTCTTCGATTTTCTTTCTAATCTCACGAGCTACACGTATAGCTTGAGAATCGTCAAGTTGGTCTGGTTTGACCATCACGCGGATTTCTCTGCCCGCTTGGATAGCAAAACTGCTGGCAACGCCTTCGAAACTGTTTGCAATTCCTTCCAGTTTCTCCAAACGGCGGATGTAGTTTTCCAGAGATTCACTTCTTGCGCCCGGACGAGCAGCAGATAAAGCATCAGCAGATGCAACCAATACTGATATGATTGAGTTCGCTTCAACATCGCCATGATGGGAGGCAATTGCATTGATCACAACCGGATTTTCTTTGTATTTCTGAGCGATTTCTGAGCCGATTTCAACGTGTGAACCCTCTATTTCATGATCGAGAGCTTTTCCGATATCATGCAATAACCCTGCACGTTTGGCCAAATTGATGTCTTCGCCTAGTTCTCCAGCCATTACACCGCAAAGTTTTGCGACTTCGATGCTGTGATTCAGGACATTTTGCCCATAACTAGTGCGGAAATGCAGCCGACCCAAAATTTTAATCAGATCAGGATGCAAAGAATGGATACCAACTTCAAAAGTTGCTTGTTCGCCGATTTCTCTTATGCGCTCATCCATATCCTTACGGGCTTTCTCAACTGCTTCCTCAATTCTTGCAGGATGGATACGTCCATCTTGGATTAATTTCTCCAAAGCCATTTTCGCAATTTCTCTTCGGATAGGATCAAATCCGCTCAATACGACCGCTTCGGGCGTATCGTCGATGATCAGGTCAATACCTGTCAAGGTCTCCAAAGTCCGAATGTTTCTTCCTTCGCGGCCAATGATCCGGCCCTTCATATCATCGTTAGGCAAAGTAACTACTGAAACCGTTGCTTCCGAAACCAAATCGGCCGCACTTCGCTGAATTGCCTGCAGGATAATGTTTTTCGCATTACGATCTGCTTCATCTTTCGCTTTTTGGTCAGATTCTCTGATCATGACCGCAATTTCATGCGACAGTTGATTTTCTGTTTCGTCCATGATGATGTGTCTTGCTTCCTCACGGGACAATGTAGCGATTCTTTCCAGTTCATGCTGTTGCTCTTCCACCAATGCTTGAATGCGATTTTCCTCAGAAACTAAAGCGTTTAGTCTTTTGACAAGATTATCCTCTTTTGACTCGATAGATTGCTCACGTTTCGATAAACTGGCATCTTTTCTATCCAAATTTTCTTCTCTTTGGATCAATCGATTTTCTTGTTTTTGAACCTCACCGCGTCTTTCACGCAATTCATCTTCTATTTCAGAGCGGTATTTGTGGTTCTCATCCTTCGCCTCTAACATAGCTTCTTTTTTCGTTGTTTCTGCTTCTTTACGAGCGTCTTCAAGAATTTGGGAAGCGGTATTTTTGGCACCAGCTATTTCTTTTTCGTGATTCGATTTTCGATATAAATATCCGACAACGACACCAACAATTAAAGCTATGATAGCGAAGGCTAAAGTCCATATATCCATAGTTTCACCTCCGTATCTATTTAATTTTGTTGTCAAAAAAATGAATAAAAATTGATTTTACAATGTGCAGAATGAAGCGATACACATAAATTCATTCTAAACGTAGAATACTGACATGTCAACGATAAAACGGTAACATCAACAAAATACATGTTTTTCTGTTCCAATGTTGTCCTTTTTCGTCTAAAAAAAGAAAGAGGCCTGGATTTTTATCCCGGCCTCTTTGAAAACATCGTTTACTCGTCCAATAGATCGATCGATTCAATCATTTCGTCTTTTTCTTCTGCAATTATCTCTACAGCCTTTTTGTCACCTATGCCATATTCATCCCGAACAAGTTTCTCGATTTCAGCCCGCATTTCTGGATGCTCCAGCAGGAATTTTTTGGCATTTTCGCGACCCTGCCCGATGCGTTCCCCTTTATAGGCATACCAAGCGCCACTCTTGTTGACGATATCTTTCTCTGAAGCCATATCGATGATTTCGCCGACTTGAGAAATGCCTTCGCCGTACATGATGTCCACCTCAGCAGTTCTGAATGGCGGCGCAACTTTATTTTTGACTACCTTGATTTTTGTGCGGTTACCCATGATCTCTGTTCCGCTCTTGATCTGTTCCGCTCTTCTGACTTCCAGTCGGATAGTAGCATAAAATTTAAGCGCTCTACCACCGGGAGTCGTTTCCGGATTACCGAACATGATACCGATTTTCTCGCGGACCTGATTGATGAAGATGGCAATCGTTTTTGTTTTGTTGATCGATCCGGACAGTTTCCGTAAAGCCTGGGACATCAGACGTGCTTGCAGACCCATATGGGAGTCTCCCATTTCGCCTTCAATTTCAGCACGCGGAACCAATGCGGCAACCGAATCGATGACCACAATGTCGACAGCACCTGATGAAACCAATGCATCAGCGATTTCCAGACCTTGTTCACCTGTGTCCGGTTGGGAAAGCAGCAATTCGTCAATATCCACACCCAAAGCTGCAGCATATTTTGGATCCAAAGCGTGCTCAGCATCAATAAATGCAGCAACGCCGCCCTTTTTTTGTACCTCAGCAATCGCGTGGAGGGCGACTGTTGTCTTACCTGATGATTCAGGACCGTACACTTCGATGATACGGCCTCTAGGATAACCGCCTACTCCCAACGCAACATCAAGTGCCAATGAGCCACTTGGTACAGTGGAAATTTTTGTGTCCACTTTTTCCCCAAGTTTCATGACAGAACCTTTCCCAAAGTTTCTTTCTATCTTTTTCAGAGCCTCATCCAAGGCTTTTTGTCTATTATCATTTAAATTAGCCATCAATTGTTTCCTCCAAGCTTTCATTTGCATGCATTAACACCACAACGTAATACTATCCTTTTCTGTGTAAAAAAGCAAGAATAAAGTGAACAGATGTTCGTTTTTTTATCTTTCTAAATCAGAATCCATCAAATGCCGCCTGATCATATCAAACCCCTGCAGGACGGTTTGCTCCCTGTTCCCGAGACGATCGCGGGAAAATCGAAAACCTTGGACGGCGGTCGGTCCATTTTTTTTGCTTAAGGCAATCCACACCGTCCCGGCCGGCTTATTCTCCATTTGATCAGGTCCGGCTACGCCTGTGAACGAAATGGCCAGATCGGTGTCAAACAATTCGCGCGCGCATTCCGCCATCGCAACCGCGCACTCCGGGCTCACCATTCCATAAGTTTCTATGACATGCTCCGGAACGCCAAGAACCCGTTGTTTCGCCTCAGCTTGATAAGATACGATGCCTCCCGCGAAGACCTCGCTTATGCCAGGAACTTTGACAAGTTCCGATTGAAAAAGCCCTCCGGTCAAACTTTCTGCTGCACTGAGGGAGCGTTTGCTCTCCAAAAGTTTCTTTCCTACCACTTCAGCCAAGCTTGATTCGTCGCCGTCACCGTAATGGTGTTCACCGACGATCGCCAATATTTCCGCTTTTGTTTCATCCACTAACTTTTCGCATACCGCCTCTGTTGCGGCATTTGCGGTGATTCTCAAGGTCACTTCGTATTTCCCGGCATAGGGTGCTATCGTAGGATTGGTCTGATTGCGGATCATTTCATCCAATAGCGTTGTCAAGGTAGATTCACCGATTCCAAAAAAGCGGAGGGTCTTCGATAAGATGACTTGCTGATCTTCATATTTATCGGACAGGAATGGCGTCACGGATTGCCGGAACATTTGCTCAAGTTCTCTTGGCGGGCCCGGCAACAGCAGGTAACCCTTCTCATTTTTTTCAATATAGGTACCGAGCGCCTGTCCGATTGGGTTTGGGAAGACTATACCGTCCCTGAATACCAATGCTTGACGCTCATTGTTCTGCGTCATGCTTCTTCCAGAGCGTTCAAACCATTGCCGGATATGCATCAATCCAGTTCTATCCATGACAAGCTCTTCCCCAAGATGGTCCGCCACCGTCTGTTTAGTCAAGTCGTCTTGAGTGGGGCCGAGTCCTCCTGTGAAGATCAACAAGTCGCTTCGCGATTCAGCAATTTTGATCACTTCTTTTATTTTCCCCGGATTATCTCCGACAACTGTCTGGAAATACGAGTCGATGCCCAAACCGGTCAATTGCTTGGCGATGAATGCCGCATCCGAATTCACTATTTGCCCCATCAACAATTCCGTTCCGACTGAAATGATTTCTGCATTCATATCTGATCCCTCACATCCATAGTATTCGCTTAAATACAACAAAAAATTCAATTGCATAAAAAAGATAAAGAAAAAGAAGGGCACAAAAGAATTACGTTTCCTTTTGTTCGGATCGCAACCTGATGCAACCCCGCCCTTCTTAATTTAATAAAAACTACATGGAGCCGACAAAAACATGCTTATTCTTGATGAAATAATCCACCCCTGAGTAGATGGTGAAAACTAAGCAAAGATACAGCATGATATCCGCAACCGGGATACCGATTGCCTGAAATGGGAAATTATCCAAGAACAGCAAAATGATGGCTACCATTTGCGTCGCTGTTTTGATTTTTCCCGGCCAGGCTGCTGCCATGACTTCGCCTTCCTTCACAAGCAAGAGACGCAAGCCTGTAACCGCCAATTCCCGACTGATGATGATGCTGACGACCCATGAAGGAGCCAATCCTTGTCCAACAAGCACAATCATGGCAGTGGCGACAAGCATCTTGTCCGCCAATGGATCAGCAAATTTCCCGAAGTTGGTGACCAACCCATCCCTTCTGGCGATGTAACCATCCAACCAATCCGTAAAACTGGCGATGGCAAAAATGATTGCCCCTATCAGTTGATTTACGGCAATCTGTGATTGGGCAACCGCAAGCGTACCCCAATCGAATGGAAACAAGGTGATGATCATGAACAGCGGAATCATCAAAATCCGCAACGCTGTCAATTTATTAGGTAAATTCAACTTCTGCAACTCCTTTAATGTACCCTGACTTATTCCACACTTTTGACGGTAAAGGATAAGGTTTGGGTCTGAATCTCTTGATAATCGGCTGGCATCGCAACAACTGCGCCATCCAGTTCGATGATTGTTGCCGGCATCACGCCGACGACCACTTCTATCTCGCTTGTGTTCAACGGGAGTGCAACCGTCAACGGATTTTCACTGTCCACGATGCCCGAAGGCTCTTGTACAATCCCATTTACGCTTACGCTGATCCAAGAACTGCCTCCTGCCACCGCCGAGATTTTCAACTCTGAGGGCAGCGACAAGCTGGTGATGTCATATTCCGCATAACCATCGGCGGACGATACCAGGGTCACCTGCGCTGTTTGTTCTGCGACAACGGCACTGTCTGTCTGCTCTGTGTTGCTTGAAACCGTTTCTTGCGATGCCAAGGTTGTCTGACTGATATTGGATGCCACTTCGGTCTGAATCTGCTCACCGTCATCGCTCAAGGTAGCCTTCCAGATCACTAGAACGATGGCGATTACGGCAACAGCCAACAATAATGTCGGCAACTGGCTCTGGACGGAGCCTCCATAATTAAAATTCGTCTTTTTTGAGGCTCGTTTAGTCTCGGAACGAGTGGGAGAAAATGAGCCGGAATCCTCCACTTGAACACCGCCATGTATTTCCGGAATCACACTTGCATGGTCCCCCAACAAGCGATCGCCATCCAATCCAACGGTGTCCGCATATTGCTTGATGAAGGCCCGCACATAGAAATTACCCGGCATAATCTCGTAATCGCCTTCTTCAATCGCAATCAGATACCGCTTCTGTATTTTAGTCATTTGCTGTAGATCATCCAATGTGTACCCTTTGGAAAGTCTAGCACTTTTTAGGATTTCACCAATTTGAACCATTTCTTCACCTGCCTTCACTTGCAAATCCCCGAGTTACCCTGGATATTATACCATAAAATTCCTTCACTAGGAGTTCCAATACTTTATTACCTGAGCCATCCACCCGATACATAAATGGCCTGTCCAGTCATGTAGCGACTATCATCCTTCAGAAGTTGGGATACCCAGAAACTGATTTCATCCGGTCTTCCCATCCTCCCCAAAGGGATTTCCTCAAGCAGAGCCTCTTTTTCATCTTTTTGCAGATGCGTGTTCATTTGCGTATCGATTGCTCCCGGACAGATGGCATTGACTGTTACTCCCATTGAGGCGACTTCTTTGCTGTATGCTTTGACGAATGCAATCTGCGCCCCTTTGACGGTACTGTAGAGCACTTCCAGACCGCTGCCGACTTCTCCATAGATTGAGCTGATGAAGACAATGCGGCCGTTACCGGAACGATTGATTTTTTCGTACAGCGTCTGGATGATCAGGATAGGCATCTTGACATGCATTTCCCACAAGTCATCCATTTGCATGGAAGTCATATCCTGAAGCAAGCCATATTCGGTCCGGCCATGTGCAAAAACAATCGCTTGGAGCGAAAATATATGGTCAGCAAGCTTTGTTACTTCAGCTTCATCGGTCAAATCCAGGCAAATCGGATAAAATTCCTGCCCAGGATAGGCAGTTTGAAGTTCAGACAGCAGCAGATTGATCTTTTCTTGATTAGAATGATAATGCAGGTACAAAGACCACCCCGAACCTGCGAGGTCCCTTGCGATGGAGGTTCCGATGTCACCGGAGGCTCCGGTCACCAAAGCAGCCTTCATCGCTGCGTCGCTCCCTTCTGAACGATCACGTAAGTGCTCATGCTCTGCTCTTTTAAATACCCTTGAGCGAATCTACGGATATCCTCCAGACTGGTTTCTTCGATCAATGGAACGACTTCAAAAAGTTCGGCTCCAGAAAAAAGCAAGGTGCTGTAGTGATTCGCGATATATTCCAAAGAATTGAAGGCCTGTAGCTGTTCTCCGATCATGCTCTTCTTCAGCAAATCAAACTTCTCATTCGTCAGGTTATCATCCGTTTCCCATTCCAAAAGAATCCGCTTCAGCTTTTCTTCCAGCAGCTTCGGTTGTTCCGTGTCGGATTCGACAGCCATAAAATGGAAAGAGCGATCTAAGTTGAAGGAGTAGCCAAAGCTGTCATCGATCAAACCGCTGTCGTAGAGCTCAATAAAATGCGAGGAACTCCGGCCGAAAAGCAATTCCAACAACAGTGAACCATAGATTTTGTATTTTTCGGCTTGGTTACCGGTAACATCTGCATCCAAGCCTTTCACCCCAAGCATCACTTTCGGACGTTGCACATCCATTTCGATTTCTTTGTACGCAATGATGTCCTGGACCGAGGCCGGCGGCAAAGTGCGCTGGATCGGTTTGGCCGGAAGAAACGTCTTGCCAGCTTGGTTTTGTTTGATCGTATCCATCATTTCTTCGGGAGAGAAATTACCGATCATCAATATGTTCATATTGGATGGATGGTAGAACGTGTCATAACAGATTTGGAGCAATTCCGGCGTAATTGCTTGGATGCTGTCCACCGTTCCGGCTATATCGACGGAAAGCGGATGTTCGGGATACATATTACGGAGCAGACCGTAAAAAAGTTGCCATCCCGGATTATCCTCATACATGCGGATTTCCTGGGCGATGATCCCTTTTTCCTTTTCAGTGCCTTCTGCCGTGAAATGCGGGTCTTGCACGAAATCAAGCAGGCTGTTCGTATTTTCTGTGATATTATCCGTGGCCGAAAAGAGATAACTTGTCCGCGTGAATGAAGTGAAAGCATTCGCTGAAGCGCCATACTTAGCGAAGTCTTCAAAAGCATCATGTACTTCACCTTCGAACAGTTTATGCTCAAGGAAATGTGCGATACCGTCCGGAATTTTGATTTCCTTATCTCCGTTTATCGGTATAAACTGATTATCGATCGAGCCAAAATCGGTTGTGAAGATACCATAAGTTTTTGAATATTTATTTTTTGGAATCAGAACCACCTGTAATCCATTATCCAAAACTTCCGTATAGACTGTTTCGTTAAGAGCCTCGTAGTGTACTTTATTCATTTTCAGCCTCGCCTTTCAAGAAAAATATCGCTTGCAAAGTCATTTTATCCGCAACAGCAACGATCTGTTCCTTCGTCACCGCATTCAAACCGGCAATCCATTGCTCCTGCGAAAGCGGGTTTTCGATGATGAGGATATCCTGGTACTGTTTCGCCAAGCTTCTGCCCTGATAATCATCATTTTGTTTGTAGTGGTTGATCAGCATGCTTTTCGTTTGGGCGATCAATGCATCCGAGAAATCGCCCGCTTGCATATCCTTCAATTGTGCCAAAACAATTTCTTCAACTTGCTCTCGTTTATCGAACTCAATACCGGTACCGACAGTCATGATTCCACGCAGAAAATCCAAGCCGCTTGAAGCCGAGTAAGCTAAACTTTCTTTTTCCCGGACATTCTGGAACAGTTTGGAATGCGGAAATCCCCCAAATAAGCCATCAAAAACCAGACCGGCAAAATAATGATCATTCATGTAATAAACAGGTGAAGAGAAGCCGAAAAACAGCTTGCCCTGATTGATATCCTGGGCTTCGCTCGAAATGACGGGTTCCGTGTTCTTTTCGCGGAAACAGAACACCTCTTTTTCGATCTCTTTTCTGTCGGAAAAATTCTGTCCAGCCAGTATATTCAATACCCGTTCCGGCGCGACGTCTCCAGAAACAAGGATATCCAGTTGATTCGATCCAATCATCTCTTCGTAGCATTCAAACAGACTGGCCGCAGTGATATCCTCAAGGAAACTGGCATCACCGATACCTTGATAGGCTTGATCCGTCCCTGCGAACAGCTCTTGGTTCAAGCGCATACGCGCATAAGCTGACTTGTCTTCGATCAGCGACTCGAAATAATTATTCAGGTTTTCCTTTTCCCTCAGAAAAGTCTTCTCATGGAACTTACCATCCTTGGCATTGGGTCCATAGATGATTTCCTCCAGAAAAGCGAACGCCTCTTCCAAAAGTGTATCGTCGCCCCCGATGAATTTGTCATTGACGACGGACAGGCTCATCGTCACGACATGCTGCTTGCCGAAGCGCTGTGATTGTGTATGCAGCGTCGCCCCATAAAGGCTGGCCATTTTCAAATCCATCTCATTTTGACTTGGATACTGTTTACTGTTCGTTTCCAGCATATTCTTCACCAAAGAACGTTCTGTCGCAGTCTTACCACTGAAGATCGTCCTGAATTTGTATTGGATCAATACGGTTTTGTATTTGTCGGAAGGCTCGATGTAGACCGTAACGCCTTGCTTTAATTTATATTCCATCCATTTCACGTCCTGTAAGCTATTTTATTTGTCGATAGGGAAAACTATACTCTAATTCAGACTTTTTTTCAATTAAGCTAGCCTTGATCAACTCCCCAGATTGGCGCAAAAAGAAAAGGCTGGCTCGATGAGCCAACCCTTCTCACTTTCAGAGATTACTTTGATTTGATGTAAGTCGTACCATTAGCGGCCGGGCCTCTTGATTTGCCGATAAAACCTACAAGCACAATGATCGTGATGACGTAAGGTGCAATCTGGAGATAGACGGAAGGGATATTCTGGATGACCGGAATATAACTGCCGATGACTCCCAAACTCTGGGCAAAACCAAAGAAAATCGCTGCGCCCATCACTCCGATAGGATTCCATTTACCGAAAATCATGGCTGCCATAGCAATGAATCCTTGACCGGCAATTGTGGATCCGGAAAAGTTCAAGCTGATCGACTGGGAGACAATGGCGCCGCCCACGCCACCCAAAAAGCCGGAAATCAACACGCCGGCGTACCGCATCACGTAGACATTGATTCCCAATGTATCTGCCGCTTGTGGGTGTTCACCGACTGAACGCAGACGCAAACCGAAAGTCGTCTTGAAGATGATGAAGTAACAGACAAGCGCTGTTGCGATTGCTGCATACGCTGGAGCTGATGTGTTCGTGAAAAATATCTGCCCGATGATCGGGATATCCTTCAAAACAGGAAAACTTGTCTTTCCGAAATTTTGGACGATGAAGGCTGTTTGTCCTTTTCCTTCATAAAGAACCTTAGTCAAAAACACCGCCAAAGCAGGGGCAAGCATATTGATGACGGTTCCGGAAACGATATGGTTCGCTCTTAAGTTGATGGTGGCAACTGCATGGATGATTGAAAAGAAGATGCCGACTGCCCCAGCCACCAGCAACGCAATCCAAGGGGTCATTTTGCCAAGATTGTCGGCATAGTTCAGATTAAAGACGATGGCCGAAAATGCCCCCATTACCATCGTGCCTTCCAAACCCACGTTGACGATACCACTCCGTTCTGAGAAAGTTCCGCCAAGGCCGGTGAAAATTAAAGGCGCTGAGTAGATCAAGGCCGAAGATACGATAATAGATAGAACCGCTAGCAAATCCATCTCACGCCACCTCCTTTTTATTGACTTTGGGCAGTTTGTTGACCAATAGTCGGATGATATAGCTCGCGCCGACGAAGAAGATGATCGATGCTATCACAATATCGACAATCTCTACCGGCACTCCGGACATTAGCGGCATGCTGGTTCCGCCAATTTTCAAGGTACTGAACAGAAGTGCAGCAAAAAGGATTCCAATCGGGCTACCGATTCCCAATAAGGCTACTGCCATGCCATCGAATCCGACGGCCGGCATTGCTCCTTGAACAAACATGTTCTGGAAATTTCCCAACCCTTCCATTGCTCCTCCTAAACCGGCCAATCCGCCGCTGATTAGCATGGCCAAAATGATGTTCTTTTTGGCATTCATCCCTGCGTAATCAGCCGCATCAGGATTCAATCCGACTGAACGGAATTCAAAACCATATGTTGTTTTCTTCATCAACACCCATACCACCGCAATCATGATGAGAGCAATGAAGATACCGGCATGCAGTGTCGAATTGCGGGTCAGTTCCGACAAGAACGGTACTCTCAGACTGGCATTTTCTGTGATTCTGGCTGTAGAGTCACCGGAATCCGTCAAAACATTCCTCACGATGTGGTTATTGATGTATAAAGCCGTATGATTGAGCATGATGGTGACTATTACTTCACTAGTGTTGAAATAGGCACGTAAGACTCCGGCAATGCCCGCCCATATAGCTCCAGCTGCAACGCCAGCTAAAATACACAACGGCAACAAGATCATTTTAGGCAAATCAGGCAATATTTGGGCGACGCTGACGGATGCCAACCAGCCAAACAAAGTTTGACCTGCCACACCGATGTTGAAGAACCCGGCTGTGTTGGCAACAGCAAAACCTAATGCGACCAGAATCAAAGGAGTAGCTTCACGCAGTAATTCTCCTATGTAAAACGGCGATCCGAATGCACCCTTCAGCATGGCTGAATAGCCTGCGATGGCATCGTAACCGAAAGACCACATGACGATTGCCCCGATTACCAGACCTAATATGACTGAAAGTAAAGGTACGATAATCCCTTGGATGCGAGTGGCTCCTTGTTGATTATTCATGAAGACTTCCCTCCTCGTCCTTGTTTTTTTCTAAATCTTCCCGTGCTTTTTCCAAAGAAGAGCCGGCCATCAATAGCCCGAGTTCTTGTTCGGAAGTTTCCTCCGGCTTGACGTAGGCCACAATTTCACCTTCAAACATCACGGCGATGATATCGGAGAGATTCAAGATTTCATCCAATTCGAAGCTCATCAGTAGGATTGCCTTATCTTTATCCCGCTGCTCGATCAAACGTTTATGGATAAATTCGATTGCGCCCACATCCAATCCCCGGGTCGGTTGGGCTGCGATCAGTAACGAAGGATTCCGATCGACTTCCCTGGCGATGATCGCCTTTTGTTGGTTCCCGCCGGATAATGAGCTTGCCGTAGATTTTTCACTTTGGGTCCGCACATCAAACTCTTTGATCAGTTCAATGGCATGGTTTTCGATTGCTTTATCGTTGAGAAAGCTGTTTTTGCTGTAAGGCTCCTGATAATAAGTCTGCAAGGCGATGTTCTCATCCAGACGCATCGGGAGAATCAGGCCGAACTTTTGTCGGTCCTCAGGAATATGCCCCAGCCCGGCCTCGGTGATTTTACGTGGAGCCAAGTTCGTGATAGGTTCGCCATTCAGCTTGACGGTTCCACTCTCAGCTTTTCTAAGGCCTGTGATGGCTTGGATCAATTCGCTCTGACCGTTCCCATCGATTCCGGCGATTCCAACGATTTCACCGGCCCGTACTGTAAGGTTCAAATTGCGTACTGCTTCCAGACCACGGCTCTCTTTAACCGTCAATCCTTCAATTTCCAAAACAGCTTGTTTCGGCTGCGAAGGCTTTTTGACTGTGCGGAAGAGAACGGAACGCCCTACCATCATATCCGCCAACTCTTGTTGGGAAGTCTGTTTCACATCGACAGTACCAATGCTCTTGCCTTTGCGGATAACCGTGCAACGATCGGCAACGGCTTTGATTTCATCCAGTTTATGCGTGATCAGGATGATTGACTTACCTTCTTTCGTCAATTCCCTCATAATCGACATCAATTCATCGATTTCTTGGGGTGTCAACACGGCTGTTGGTTCATCAAAAATGAGGACATCCGCCCCACGGTACAAAGTTTTCAGAATTTCGACCCTTTGTTGCATCCCGACAGTAGTATCTTCGACTTTTGCGGACGGATTGACTGCCAAGCGGTACCTGTTGGACAGATCTTCTATCACGCCAGCAGCTGCCTTTTTATTTAAAACGCCGAGTCGACTCGGTTCGCTGCCTAGAATAATGTTCTCCGTAACCGTGAAGTCCTTGACCAACATAAAATGTTGATGCACCATTCCGATACCTAATTTATCGGCAACACCAGGGGAACTGATTTTGACTTCTTGCCCTTTGACTTTGATCGCTCCACTTGTCGGCTCCAAAAGGCCAGAGAGAATATTCATCAAGGTTGACTTGCCCGCGCCATTTTCACCTAACAAAGCGTGAATTTCACCTTTTTTCAAACTGAGAAATATATCATCATTTGCTTTATAATTGCCAAAAGCTTTTGTTACGCCAATCATCTCAATGACATAATTTTCTTCTGCCATGCTGATTCCACCCCTTACTAATATTGAATGCATGCATTCCTTCATACAGCAGTGAGACACCCTTATAAAAGATAATGCCTTAAAACACCCTTTCACGACTATTATAAGGTATTTCCAAAATCCTATCCACTTTTGTTTATCACGAAAGATAAACATTTGTTTCCTTTGAGGAACGCTCTTTAATAAGCGGTCTATGACCGAAAAAAGAGAAGCAACTCAATATCCTTAACCGGAATCAAGTTGCTTCTTTAAAGATTTTAAAAGTGATTAGTTTTCTGGAGCTTCCGGAACAGTAAGTGTTCCATCCAGAATTTGTGATTTAGCATCTTCGACTGCAGTCAAAGCTTCTTCACCCAATTGGCCATCAGTGAGGTCAACGCCTTCTTCAGCCAAACCGAAATTCAATACTTCTCCTGCAGGGAATTCATCATTCATCGTTAATGTAGCGATATCCTTAGCTGCAGTGCCTACACCCTTCAACGTTGAAGTCAAAGTAAGGTTTCTTTCAGTGCCGTCATCAAGAGTCAACAAACCTTCTTCTGTTTGGTCACGGTCAACACCGATTACCCAAATTTCTTTTGAAGGATCAGCTTTTACAATGTCTTTAGCTTCTGAGAACACGCCATTTCCGGAATCTCCGGCAGCTTGATAAATGACATCGATTCCGCTCGCGTACATTGCCGCAGCTTTTGATTTCCCGCCTGCAGCATCGCCGAACGAGCCGACATATTCAACTTTCACATCTATTTCAGGATTTACGGACTTGGCACCCGCTACGAATCCAGCTTCAAAGCGATCGATTACTGCGCTCTCTTGTCCGCCGATAAAGCCTAATTGATTGGTTTTGGTTGTCTTTGCAGCGGCAACACCCGCCAAGAAAGCAGCTTCATTGTCTTTAAATGATATAGATACTGTGTTTTCGCCTTCAATGACATCATCGATGATGGCGAACAAAGTATCAGGATTCTGGGTTGCCACATCCTGCATCGCTGATTTCAACTTATAACCGATACCAAACACAAGATCAAAATTACTGTTCACGGCAGTGTTCAAGTTCGTCACAAATTCCGAATCGGCATTTGATTGGATATAATCGTATCCATCAATCCCTTTTTCTTTGCTGTTCTCTTCGCCCCAGGCAACAAGGCCTTCCCATGCACTTTGGTTGAATGATTTGTCATCCACACCGCCGATGTCGGTAACCATTGCGACAGTGAAGTTATCTTCCGCTCCCCCTGCGGTGCTGGAACTTGTTGCACTGCTGTCAGCCGTGTCGCCGTTTCCGCCACAAGCTGCCAGGATTGTGCTGACACCTAAACCCAATGCCAATAAACTAACATATTTTTGTTTCTTCACCATGACCCCTCCAATAAACTTCAAATTTTTGAACTTGTAAGTACAAGCTTCTTACAAAAAATATCATATCATGTATTCTCTAAAAAATAAACGATATTGATTTGTTTTGTAATCGTTTTTTCATTTAATATCCATATATTTGTAGGTATGGTCTGGGTTAAACCTCAGAATCATAGGGTAAATCCGCATCATTTTCATATATATTCTCATTAATGTTCACTTTTCTGGGCTTGCTTCCATCGGCCGGCCCGACAATCCCTCTCGCTTCCATCTCGTCGATCAGCCGCGCTGCGCGATTATAACCGATCCGGAACCTCCGTTGCAATTTGGAAATGCTTGCTGTTTCGTCCAATCTGATGAATTCTACCGCTTCCCCGAAGAGGTCATCTTCCGGTTCATCGCTTGCGGTTGCCACCGTTTCGGTCGGCATCATTTCCTCGACATAGTTCGCTTCTTGCTGATTTTTGACGAAAGTGACAATGTGCTCGACTTCTTCGTCGGATATGAACGCCCCTTGCACACGAATCGGTTTATTTTCCCCCATCGGACGGAAGAGCATATCGCCTCTGCCCAATAATTTCTCTGCCCCGGAGCCATCGATTATCGTTCTCGAATCAATAGAACTGGACACGGCAAATGCAATCCGGGAAGGAACGTTTGCTTTGATGATCCCGGTGATGACATCGACACTTGGTCGTTGCGTAGCCAAAATCATATGGATTCCCGCCGCTCGCGCCATCTGAGCCAATCGGGTGATCGCATCTTCAACCTCATTACTTGCTACCATCATCAAATCGGCTAATTCATCCACGATGACCACTATATATGGCAATGTGGGATTATTTTCCCCGTTTTCTAAATTATATTCGACAATCAGATTGTTGTATCCGTCGATGTTGCGCATACCAGTACCGGCGAATAGTTCATATCTTCGTTCCATTTCGGTCACAACTTTATGGAGCGCTTGCGCCGCTTTGCGCGGATTTGTGACAACTGGTGTCAGCAAATGAGGAATTCCGTTATAGACATTCAGTTCGACCATTTTCGGATCAATCATCATCATCTTCACTTCGTTTGGCTTGGCTTTCATCAATATGCTTGTGATGATGCCATTGATGCAGACGGATTTTCCGCTTCCGGTCGCACCCGCAATCAGCAGATGGGGCATCTTCGTCAGATTCGCACTTTGTACGACGCCCGAGATATCCCGGCCTAATGGTACTTCCAACAGCTTATCGGTGTGCTTCTGACCTTCCATGACATCACGGAAGGAGACGACGCTGACCTCACTGTTCGGCACTTCTATACCAATGAAGGATTTTCCGGGTATCGGCGCTTCGATACGGATATCTTTTGCTGCCAAAGCTAAAGCCAAATCATCACTGAGGCTTACAATTTTGCTGACCTTCACCCCTACAGCTGGTTGGATTTCATATTTGGTCACGGCAGGCCCCAGGTTCGCTTTGGTGACTTTGGCCTCCACCCCGAAACTCGCGAACGTCTCTTCCAGCTTTTTGACATTTTTTTCGATTGTCGCATACTCATTCGATTGATCGATTGCCTTGATTTCATTCAACAGGGTGACCGGTGGCAAATGGTAATCCCTATTCTCCTGCTCGGCAGTGATTTCAAACTCCAACTCACTATTGTTGTCTTCCTCATCGCCAGCAGCCGTGGTCTTTGCCAGATTAGCCTGCTGGGAGGACGCGCTCTTTTCATTATCCGCATGTTTGTGTTCGGCTGCTTTTTCAAGTTGCTGCTGGAAACTGTCGATTTTCAGCTGAACGGGTTCGTGTTCTTTCGCGGAGAGTGTTTCCTTTTCCGAAGCTTTCAGAGCTTCCGCTTCTTCCTTCATCAATTGCTTCGCGGCCGATTCGCTTTTGATCTGATTTTTGGCTTTTTCGACTATCGAAGGCTTCTTGTCGACCGGAACACTATTTGATCTGGTCGGTTTCTTCACTGTTTTCGAATCGATGATCGAGCTGGCCACTTTATCTTTCGTGTAAAGCACCGCTCGTTTGCTGTTGTGTCCGAAGATCAAAGCAACTTTGCGCACAATTTCCATGACATCATGCGTCGTAAAGCCGAATAGGACCGCCACACCAAAAAATACAAGCAGGCCGATAATGATGTAGGTGCCCCATTGTGAAACCAAAAAATAGGTTCCGCTATAAAAGGCTGCTCCGATTAAGCCCCCGCCCATCTCCGAAGCCGTATCAGCTTGCCTGACATCGGTCAAAAAACGTGCAAGCGTAAGGGACACGACCGACGCGCCCTCCGCAACGATTGTCATAAAAGCCTGTGAATGGAGATAAAGCAGCGCTGCTGAATAAAGCAGGATGCCACTGATCAGCCAATTCTTTCTTATTTTTGGTCCTTTCCCTCTCAAAATCAGGTACAGACCATAGGCACCGAAGAGCGCCAAGCTGACCGGATAGGTTTCACCGACAAAAAAACGGAAAAAATTCGCCAGCGCTATACCAGCAAAACCGAGTTGCCCGATCCCTAAGGCTGCACTAAAAAGAAACAGCACGCCGATGAGCTCGTAAGATATCTTTTGCCCGGTGGCCTTCTTTTTCTTTCTTGTTGTCGTCGTTCGTTTCGCCAAACATGCCAACTCCTTTTTTATCTTTACTCAAAACCACTGCCCGTTTGCATAAAACAGCGGTCCATAGATTGTTCGTTTGATTACCCGTATCGGTTCATTATACTACAAAATGAACCCTTTTCGAGGCTATTTTTTAATCAATCCACGCGGACAAAAAGCTTCTGTTTTCCGTCAATGCGGGCAACAGAAGCTTTTTGGAATTTGGTCGATCATTCTTGAAGAAGTTTTTTCCCATCCTGCAGAAGCATCAGTCCATGATATAGTTGCACATCGTCATCGCAATTTTCACAAAAACGGATTTCTCCGTCTGACCAGTAGGCAGTCAGGTAGGTTTCTTTTGTTTTTTGGAATGGGTAGACGACCGATAATTTTTCCGCAGCCCGCTCATAGGCAGCGACTGCCTCCTGGAAATCGGCGTAGTCTGTCGATTCCACAATGAAATCCATCCAGTCTTCAAAAAACCACCAAGGCTCATATTCTCCCTCAGTCCGTATCACCTGGTACACGCTATCACCTTCTTTGTTGCAAAAAGTATAGCACAGCTCGAAAAAAAATTCCCGCGCAAGGTATCGTGATTGAAACTTCTTGGCGAAGACGGTAAACTGAAATTACAAGTTGCACCGTATGCTTATCCTAGAATCTGGAGGTAATCTGAATGAAAAAAATCAAGATGACCGTAAGCGGTCGGGTACAGGGCGTTGGGTTCCGTTACATGACAAAAATGGTGGCTGACCAGATCGGCATTACCGGCATCGTCAGGAACGAGGCCGACGGAAGCGTCTATATCGAAGCTGTCGGACCTGGCGATAAGATCGATACCTTCATCGCGGCAGTCAAACGCAGTCCCTCGCCAAGCGGCAAAGTAGATAGCTGCTCCATACTTGAAGACGCCAACATTGAGAATTATATAAGTTTTCGCGTAACCAATTGAATATATTTCCCCCTTCAGGTATAGTGGTAATGTTATCGAAAAATTGTAAAGGAACGTGAACGATGAAACTTAAAAAGAAATTATTGCTTTCCGCAGAAATGATGGCCTTATTAGTGGTCCTGACAGGCTGCATGCAATATGATGAGAATAAAAATCCAACCGGCTTCATTTACGACTATTTGGTAGTACCTACAGGCAATTTGATCGTTATGCTGGCAGAAATGCTTAACGGCAATTATGGGCTGGCCATCATCGCCATCACAATCATTGTCCGCTTGGCCATCATGCCCTTGAACTTTAGCCAAATCAAAAAAACGATGGTACAACAAGAGAAAATGAAGTATATCAAACCAGAATTGGAAGATATCCAATTCCGTCAAAAAAATGCACAATCGCCTGAAGAAAAAGCGGCGGTTTCGCAGGAAATGATGGCGTTGTACAAGGAAAACAACATCAGCATGACAGGCGGCGTTGGTTGCTTACCGATTCTTATCCAGATGCCGATTTTTACAGCTATGTATCAGGCCGTCAACCTGACGCCGGAAATCTCCCAAAGCACATTCCTTGGCATCAACCTTGGTGTCAGCAGTCCGTTGTTGGCAATCCTGGCGGGTGTGGCCTATGTGATCCAAGGCTACGTTTCCACAATCGGCATGCCTCAGGAAACCAAGTCACAGATGAAATCAATGATGCTGATGAATCCGATCATGATTCTTATGTTCTCATGGTCTTCACCAGCAGGATTGGCTCTTTATTGGTTAGCTGGCGGTATTTTCGCTGCAGCCCAGACTGCGCTTCAGAATCACATGATCAAACCTAAAATCCAGAAGCAAGTCGAAGAAGAAATGAAAGATCGTCCAATCAAGAAGAATGTGAAGATGGCCAAACCAGCGTCACAGTCAACCTCAACGCAATCTGTTAAGGCTCTGCCGGCTAAGAATCAACAAACTGGTGGCAAAAAAGGTCGCAACGCAGGCAAGCAGACCAGATCTTAAGCACTGCACAACTATAAAAGAAAAGCAGGAAGCGGCTCACACATGAGCTGGCTTCCTGCTTTTTTGTAGTTTATTTTTGGCACGAGGCAAATGTTTTACTATCCAACGTCTACAGCTCCTCGTCCGGTACATAATTCTTCAGAATCGGCAATTGGATTCGGAAAACAGATCCATGGCCCAATACGCTTTCGACAGTGATATCGCCTTTATAGCCTTCCAATAATTCTTTTGCAATCGACAAGCCCAAGCCGTTCCCGCCCTTATTCCGAGACCTGGCTTTATCGACACGGTAAAAACGCGAAAAAATCTTTTGCTGATCTTCCTGGGACATCCCCTCGCCAAAATCTTGGATAGCAATCTGGACGTAGGACATGGATTCGGAAATCGAAAGATGGATTTCATGCCGGTCGGTCGAATATTTAACGGCATTGTCCATCAATATCACAAGTATCTGCTCAAAATGGTTGCGATAGATATTCACGTAAATCTCGCGATTCAAATCATCATCCAGATTGAAAACAAAATCCGGATACAGCATCTTAAAGTTGTGGAACGTATGCAGCACGACATTCCGGATCGGCGTAACTTCATTTTTATAGTGGATTTCTACTTGTTCCGCTCTTGAAAGGTCAAGCATCTCCTGGACCAAAGTCTTCATTCTCTGGATTTCAGTCAAGGAGGCGGCAAGGGATTCATCCAGGATTTGCGGGTCTTCCTTGCCCCAACGGTTCAGTAATTTCAGATGGCCCTCAACAATAGCCGTAGGGGTGCGCAGCTCATGCGATACATCCTCCACAAACTGCTTTTGCTGAGTAACATACAATGCCATCTTGTCCAAGAGACCGTTTATATGGACAGAAAGATCGGTAAATTCGTCCTTACTTTTCGATATTTTAATCCGGGTCTCTGACAATGTATCCTCTTCGATCGCATCCATCGTGTCGACCATCTGTTTGATCGGCCTGAAGAAGTAAATGGCGATGCCGTAGCCGGCAGCTGCTGACAAAACAAGCACAATCGCCGTCACTAACCAGAAATACTGTTTCATCTGCGAGACCACAGTGTGATAATCATTCAATCGAAAAACGATCTGCACATATCCCAACAGAAAGGACTCTTCCTTACTTAGGATCGGGCCACCTGCGACAAACGCTTCAAGATTATTCAGTTTCGTCTCGCGTAAATAAGTATCGGGATTTTTTATGAATGTCGTATAGCTCTTCTGTGTTTCATAGAGCAGCTGTCCCTCTGTATCAAATACGCGTATGTTCGCCCCTCTGTTCTTGAGATCCTCCAAAAACGGGTAATTACCGACAGACTGAAGGCCTTTCGTCACGGTGGAAACAGAAATTTTCTCGAACATGCTTTCGACACTGTTGACGGACAACTTCGTGTCAATTTCAGATAAGGCAGTTTGGACCGAATAGAGAAGGTTCTCGGCTTCATCTTTTTGTTCATCGTAATGATAACCTGTATAGACATTCAGCATGAGTAAAGCGGACAGAAAGTACAGCAGGAAGAAAGCGATACTTAAAAGAAAACCCCATTTCCACCGAATGGACTTGGGATTTCCTCTTTTTTTGGTTGGCATATAATTGATTCTGCGCATAGTATTATGAGCGCATGACGTATCCGGTGCCACGAACCGTTTGGATATAACTTTCTTGGCCGGCTACATCGATTTTGTTGCGCAGATATCGGATATATACATCGACTACGTTTGTTTCCACTTCTGTTTTGTATCCCCATACTTTGTTCAGCAATACATCCCTTGAAAGGACAACGTTTATGTTTTCCATTAGGATCAATAATAATTCGTATTCGCGTTTTGTCAATTCGATGTGCTCGTCGCCTCGACGTACGACACGATTTTCTTTTTCGATCGTCAAATCACGATAAGTGACTGTCGTCTGTTTAACCTTGCGCTGCTCTTCTTCGATATCGATGCGACGCAGCAAAGCGCGCACCCTTGCCAAAAGTTCTTCGATGGCAAATGGCTTCACGATGTAATCATCCGCTCCATGATCCAAACCGGATACGCGGTCAATTACGGAATCGCGGGCAGTCATGATGATGATTGGCGTATCTTTGACCGGGCGCAAGCGACGGCAAACTTCGATACCATTCAGTTCCGGTAACATCAGATCCAATAGGATGACATCCCAGTCCTGGTTCATGGCAGCTTCAAGGCCGGCTCTACCGTTGTAGCAAATTTCCGTTTCGTAGCCTTCGTGTTTTAACTCAAGCTCGATGAAACGCGCCAGATTTTTTTCATCTTCGATAATCAATATTCTTTGTTTGTCTCTATTTTCCATAGAATTCTCCCCTAATGTCTCATTTGAATAATAACAACATGCCATTACAATTTCATTTTATTTTAACACACTGTCGGGAATTTTTCCTGATTAAATGATCCTGATAGTAAAATGTCATCCGAAGCACAGCTCCGGATGACGTAATTGTTGGCCAAAATGGCGTTTTATCCCTTTAGTCTTGTGGAACTTCCACTTCTTTATCCCACTCAAAGTGATAAGCACCCGCTCTATCGGTGCGCTCGTAAGTATGCGCTCCAAAGTAATCGCGTTGCGCTTGAATGATGTTCGCTGGCAAGACAGCTGAACGGTAAGAATCGAAATAAGCTACCGCAGATGAGAATGTCGGTACCGGAACTCCTGCAGTCACAGCCGTTGCAACCACTTCACGTACAGCTCCTTGGTACTGTTTCGTGATCTCTACGAAGTAGTCATCCAACAACAAGTTCTGCAATTCAGGATTTTTCTCGTAAGCATCCGTGATGTTTTGCAGGAATTGCGCACGGATGATACAGCCTGCGCGCCAAATTTTAGCGATTTCGCCGTAATTCAGATCCCAATCATTTTCTTCGCTGGCAACGCGCAATTGAGCGAAGCCTTGCGCATAGCTCATAATTTTGCTGAAGTATAGCGCTTTGCGGATACTCTCAACAAACGCCGCTTTGTCCAAACCTTCTTCAGTTGCAGCGGCAGGTCCGGTCAGAATTTCGCTGGCAGCGACACGTTCTGTCTTCAAAGCGGAGATGTAGCGGGCAAAAACGGATTCGGTGATCAATGGCAACGGCACACCCAAGTCCAAAGCGCTTTGGGAAGTCCATTTACCCGTGCCTTTGTTGCCGGCGCGGTCCAAAATAATCTCAACCATTGGCTTGCCTGTTGCAGGGTCGTATTTAGTCAAGATATCAGCAGTGATGTCGATCAGGAAGCTGTCCAGCTCGCCTTTGTTCCATTCGATGAAGACTGCCGCGATTTCTTCCACTGACATGCCAAGATATTTGAACATGATGTCGTAGGCTTCCGCAATCAATTGCATATCCCCGTACTCGATTCCGTTATGGACCATCTTAACGAAATGTCCGGCACCATCTTTGCCGATATACGCTACACACGGCTCACCATCTGGAGCTTTTGCGGAAATTTGTTCTAAAATCGGTGCAACAAGATCATAGGCATCACGTTGTCCTCCTGGCATGATTGAAGGACCTTTCAAGGCGCCTTCTTCACCGCCGGAAACACCCGTTCCGATGAAATTGATGCCTGAATTTTCCAACTCCTTGCTGCGGCGGATTGTATCTTTGTAGAAAGTATTCCCTCCGTCGATCAGGATATCTCCTTTATCCAAATGAGGCAGCAACGATTGAATCGTTTTGTCAGTTGCCTCCCCTGCCTTTACCATCATCATGATTCTTCTTGGTTTTTCCAAAGATTCAACGAACTCTTCGATTGTATAAGTAGGAACCAGTTTTTTTTCTGGATTTTCCGCGATCACTTGCTCAGTCTTTGAGCCGGAGCGGTTGAATACAGATACAGAATAACCTCTGCTTTCAATGTTCAATGCTAGATTTTTGCCCATTACGGCCATCCCGACAACGCCAATTTGCTGTTTTGACATAAATAAATTCTCCCTTCATGATAAACACATCATTCTATAATCTTAATCCTAACAAAAATTTACTTAAATGGAAAGCAAACAATTGAAAATAATGGCTTTCTTTTCTTCCCCTCGGTTCTCAACATTTACTTTTACATTTTAATGTTGTAAACTATGCCATGTAAAAAACAAAAGGTGGGAATAATGTTGACAAAGAAAACGGGTGCTACCTCTTCAAAATTCAATAAATTCAGCAAATTCATCATTTGGATCATGTTACTTACCATGGTCGGAGGAACTTTCCTTTCCGCTCTGTACTATTTGTTCCTAAATATGTAGGAAAAAACAATCAAAAAGGTTCCCGGAATCCATTAGCGGATTCCGGGAACCTTTTTCAATCGACTCAGATGCCTTTTTTGACTTTTCCATCCCAGCCGGCATAGCCGCCTTTCAGGATGAAAATATTTTTGTAGCCATTCTTTTTCAAAATTGCCGCACAACGTCCGCTCAACATGGCGTTTTGGTCATACAGATAGATCGGCTGATCTTTGCGGATTTCTGGATAGCGTTGCTTGAAGGCGGAATAAGCGATATTTCTCGCTCCCAAAATATGGCCTGCTTCGAACTCCGCTCTTTCGCGGACATCAATCAATTGCGCTTTCCGCAGATCTTTTCTGAACTCCTCTGCAGTCAGTGTTGTCGCTGCATTCTTTCTTTGGAAATAAAAATAAGCTTGATAAATGGCATATCCGATGATGAATATCCATAGTGCGATATTAAAAATATCAATTCCTGTTAAATTCAAAATAAATCCATCCTTTCGATAATCTTGCTCTCATATTTTACACTTGTGCAAGGCGCATTGCTACAGTTTTAACGACTTTTTTTCTATTCCGACAATTGTATCCAGCCATTGCGTTCCACATCGTACAGATACTCATAACGCTCCCCATAAAGCACGTAGCTCCCTTCTGGCGAAACAGAAATCGGAGCCATTCGTTCGACTTCAGTCAGCACCTTCAAAGCGTTTTCGGGAAAATCAATTTTTGCGAGTTCAAAGGTGATGCCGGCAGCGATGTCCGACTCCTGTTTCGGAAGCAAAGCAAATATCTCATCCGAGTCACGCCCTGTTTCGAATTCCGGGATGATCAGCCTGCTCCCATCTGCGATGCGCGGCAAGGCAACATAACCTTGAGCAATCAGAAGCGGATAGTAAGAAACCACAAACAACTCTTCCGCATTGAAATCGGAAGGTGTCACTACCCATACGGATTCGTCTTCCAAACCGTAAGCAAGGATTTCCTGATCGATGACAGTATCTTTGCCGGGAAAACGAACGTCGCTCAACACCAATGCAGAGACGCCATCATTTGCGGTTTTCTTTTGGAGGTACATATTTTCCGAATACCAAACCGGCATTTCCCCAGTGACCGGCAGTGCCACCATTGCTTCATCGGAAGATAAATCCCACAGATAATTTTCCAAACTGCCCACTGTTTTTTGAGCGGACAGAAACAACTTTCCTTCGTTTGCCGGATTCCAGGAAACACCCGTCAATAGTCCCTCGGAAAAACGAATTTCGGCAAGGGCATTACCTGACTTGTCGATCATCATAACATTATTTCCCCGTTGATTTGCGACTTGCACCAGAATTCGCCGACCATTTGCGGAAAGCGCGACAAAAACAAGCCGATCTGAAAAAGTTCGGATCGGCTGTTCTTTACCTGTGTCCAGGTCATGACTGTACAAACCGTATTCTCCATTTGATTCCAATGCAAGAAGAATAGTCGTATCGTCCAACCAACCTACCGTGTATAGGAATTCATCCTTAGGAATCGATCGGATGTCGGGGCCGGAAGACAGGCTTTGTTCACTTACCCCGGATTGCTCAGGATACGATAGTCGCTGTGCACAGGCAGTCAGAATAAGAATACTTGATAGCGAGAGAATGATTGGTGCTAGTCGCCTTTTTATCATGCCATTCCCCATCCTCCCGCATTTTCCTATCCGAAAAGTTTCCAGAGATTTTCTGCCTGGATTGATTTATTTGCTGGTTTCCATCAGTGCGAGGTAACATGCCCCAACTATCCCTGCGTCATTCCCAAGCGCGGCTAATTTTATATGCGTCGTTTTCTTGACGTTCGGGAATGTGAAGTCAGCGAAATAGGTTCTTACTTGCTCCAAAAGGTATTCCCCGGCTGCTGATACACCGCCACCGATGACGATATAAGCCGGATTCAAAAGATTGCCGATATGGCTGCAGGCCAAACCCAGATAATAGGCAGCGCGATCGACTACTAGTACAGCCAACTCGTCTCCCTCTTTTGCCAAATCAAAAATCATTTTGGAAGTAATCTCCTGGCCATCGTCGATGATGAATTTCAGCTGCGCGTTGCCGGCATATTCTTCAGCATGCTTGCGGGCCAATTTGACGACGCCTGTTGCGCTGGCGACGGTCTCCAAACAGCCTTTCTTTCCGCAGGTACAGTCAAATCCACCCGGTTCGACTGTCATGTGGCCGATTTCTCCTCCTGAACCTGCAGTACCATGTATCAGATTGCCTTCCGCAATGATTCCGCCGCCGACACCTGTGCCAAGTGTCACAAATACGACGTCACGATCATCAGCACCGGCGCCTCGCCATTTTTCCCCAAGCGCGGCAACGTTTGCATCATTGTCTATAAAAATAGGGATGCCTATTTCACGCTCGATTACTTCACGTACAGGCTGCAGCGTTTTCCAGTTCAGGTTGAAGGCCCCCTCTACAGTGCCTGCTTCACGGTCCACCGCTCCTGGCGACCCCATACCGATACCCTGAAAATCGTCTGCAGTCATTTTATAAAGATCCAGATGGTGTTTGATCGAAGCAACAATATCAGGTACGATATGCGCTCCCTCATCATTGATGTTCGTAGGGATGGTCCATTTTTGCTGGATATCGCCCTCTGCTGTCAAGATAGCCAGTTTTACTGAAGTACCGCCTAAATCTATTCCGATAAATTTTTTATACATGACATTTCCTCCAATTATTTAAATTATATCTAGTATAACGCAAAACCGGCCCGCATAAAACCCGTGTAAGCAAAGAATATAGCGTTCACAAAGTAAATGATCAGAAACAGCAACCTTTGTCCGTTTTGGCTTTTGGAAGTTCTTGGCATTGCGATGAATACGGCCGCCAACGCGCCTCCCAGCGCTCCGCCAAGATGGCCAAAATTATCGACAGCTGCGGAAAAAAAGCCGAAGAAGAAATTCAGGAAAATAAGCATTGTGAAACTACGGGCCATTTGCTGAATCCCCAAATTGTAAGGAAACTGTCGGCCCAGAACAATGGCTGCAGCGAACAACCCGAAAAGCGAGGTGCTTGCACCAGCGGAAATCGAATCATTGAAGGCGAAGCTCATCAGATTCCCCATCAAGCCGCTCAGGAGATAAATCAGCGCAAAACGCAAAGAGCCATAGAGACTTTCCATCTGTGTACCTAAGTAATACAGGGTGATACTGTTGACCAAAATGTGCGTGAAGCCTATGTGGATGAACATAGGTGCTATCAAACGCCACCACTCCCCTTGCGCGATGGCTGGATTGAATTTGGCGCCGAAAAGAATAAGCGTCAGTACATTGGTGCTTCCCCCGTTCAAGGTCATCAGCAGGAAGATAACAATCTGAATGGCCAAGAACAAATGTGTTACTGAGAATTTATCCGGCAAATAGGATTTTCTGGTATTATATGACCGCATCATGACACGTCCTTTCATTATGATCCTATTTTAAACTAGATTGTTGCCAGCAACAACTTTTGGATCGGCACATCAAAAGCTTCAATTTCCCAATGCGGATTCTTAAACAATTGGAATGGGAACAACACTGACAAGGTATGTCCGTTGTACGCAGCCAGATAGCGGTCATAATAACCGCCGCCGAACCCGATACGGAAACCTGTTTCTGAAAATGCCAATCCAGGAACGAGCAGCAGATCGATTTCTCCAGGCGGAACCGGATTGCTCTTATCGACAGGTTCCATGATACCGAATTTGCTTTTTGCCATCGCGACATCCGGCGAGTATTCATGAAAAGTCATCACACGATTCTTGCCGGAATAGGGAACAACCATCCGTTTGCCTTCTTCAAGTCCGTTTTTAATGATTGTATGTGTATCGATTTCCGGAAAATTGGACCATGTGACGCCTATCGTCTTTGAAGCTTTCCACTCTTGACTGGAGCAGACTGCTTTTGTCAATTCTTTTTCCATCCGAATGCGATCCTGGGCGGGCAAATCCCTCAGTTTCCCAAGCATTTCTTTTCTTATATATTCTTTCATCCAATAACCTCCTCAAGAAACAATCTGTCGCACACTATTTCTGCTTAAAATAAGCCTTCCGGAAAAAATAAAAAAACAACAGGATATCCTGTTGTCATTTTAATTATTTTGTTTCACGATGCAAAGTCACGCGTCTTTCACGTGGACAATATTTTTTCACTTCAAGACGGTCCGGGTTGTTACGTTTGTTTTTCTTTGATAAGTAATTACGTTCTTTACACTCCGTACATTCCAATGTAATATTTAACCGCATATTCTTCCCTCCAAACATAAAAAAATTGAAGATCGAATCATCTTCTGCGTTTCTCATTGTATCACTTCCGAAAAAATAATGCCACTATTTTTTGAACAAGTTATGCGGACATTCGATTTTTTCAGCTTTCTTCCAATTAAATTCCAGATAAGGTTGCAGAAACAAACGAATTTCATTAGAATGTTATCAGGCGTCAAAAAGAAGAATTGAGGTGACAAAGATGGAACAATGGACCATCGTGATTGTCTTGCTGACAATCGCAATCATATTGCTGTTTGCATCATTTTTCGTCAAGGATAATGATCGCAAATTCGTAGATGAGATGAGTGAATACACATTACAATTAACGGAAGAAATCCATGAATTGAAAAGACGACTCATCGCTGTGGAAGAGGAATTAGGAAAAGAAATTCCCGTCTCCGAAGACTCGCAGAACATCAAAAAAGTACACAACTTGACTAAGCAGCATATCATCACTTTGTATACAAGCGGAAGAACATTCGATGAGATTGCAGAACAACTGTCCGTCCCTATCACCACCGTGCAACTCGTTGTCGATAACTACATAGAGCAATCAATCGTATAGAGGAGAAAATAAAGTGAACAAACAAAAGCTTCGTTTTATATCCATCGGTTTTTTGTTGTCTGCCGTACTGTTGGCCGGCTTCCAGCTTTTCTATCCGGAAGCCCTTCCTGGCAGCACCTTCAACGGAGAAGCAACTGCCGATTCAACGGATTATCAAGAGAAATATGAAAGTACTTTGGCGGAATTGGAATTGCAGAAGCAACTCAATGAAGCAGCAACAAGCAGTGCGCCTAGTGAAGGAGCCGAAGTGGCATCCAGTGCTCCGGCTGAAGTCGCGAGTACTGCTGAAAGTTCAGCTGCCCCTGCCGCAAACACTCCCGTCACATTTGTCATCACTTCCGGACAACCGATGTCCGTCGTCATCGACAATCTGGTCAGTGCGGGACTCATTACCGATCGGGCTGTCTTTGAACAATACCTGAATGAACGGAATCTTGTCACGAAAATAAATATCGGAGAGTACCAATTGTCCCAGGACATGGGCTATGAAGTCATCGCCGATATGATCACACTGGAATAATGACCCACTCTACAAAGACAGAAGGAGCCGGAACAAGGATTGCAATATCCTTGTTCCGGCTCCTTCTTTGTGTCCATTTGAAATCGTCAGCCGATGGTTATTCCGCTGGCGTTGCGTAGTCCCCAGTATTGAAGTACGCATCGAAAACTTTCTTGGCAATCGGTGTAGCCCGGCCCGTATCCGTGCTGAGATAAGGAACCACTACGGTTACGGTGATTTCCGGATTGTCGAAGGGTGCGTAACCGACAAAGGTGGAGTTGAATACAATTTCACCCTTCAGATTATCATTGGTGCCACCATAGATGGCCTCCGCGGTCCCTGTTTTGGCGGCGACGTCGTTCGGATCTTTCCCGAATGTCGAATAAGCCGTCCCGTTCTCGCTGTGGGTTACTTGGTAAAACCCTTGCTGGACACGCTCCATCGCTTGCGCATCGACATCAACCAGATTCATCACTTTTGTCTCCAGAGTCGTTTCCAAAGCCCCCAGCGCTCCGTTCGCATCCGTACTGCGAATTTCTGAAACTAATTGAGGAGCATATCGGGTACCGCCGTTAGCGATGGTATTGATGTATTGCGACAATTGTAGGGTCGTGTAGAGATCGTACTGTCCGAATGCTTGGTCGACAACGTTAACTGCGGTCTGATCGAACCCCACCAATCCGCTGCCTTCATTCGGCAGGTCAATCCCCGTCTTCACACCCAAACCGAACTGGGCGAAGTAACTGCGCAGCTCATTGATCAGGTCTGCGGAAATATTCAAGGTGTCTCCTGATTCATAGTTTACTTGTCCCCCCATCAGCATCGCCAATTTGACCATGTAAATATTCGACGAGCGGGCCAATGCCTCGATATCGTTTATGGCTACTTGGCTGCCGACGTTCGGGTTGAACACTGATTTTTTCAATTTCGAACCTGGGAATTGCAGCGGTTCGTCGACGAGGACATTGTTATCCGTACTGATGACACCGCTCATGTATCCGGTCAGCACCATCGCGCCCTTAATGGCCGATCCCATTCCGTAACTGGCATTAATGACACCCAATGCATCATCCACAATTTCGTTTGAGGTCGAGCGTTGTTTGCCGGTCATACCCAGAATCTCACCTGTATTCGGATCCGATGCCACTATATACACCCGGTTGTTGTAAGAATCGACATTGCTGTTCAGGAAATCGGTAGCGATCTGTTCGATTTCCTTCTGAAAATCGATATCGATGGTCAAGACCAGATTATCCCCGGCTTTTCCTTCATAGGATTCCTCCCGCGTCACAACCTCACCTGATTGATTCGTGATCGTTTCCCATTGTGATTTCGTGCCTGAGAGCACCGACTCGTATTCTTGCTCCAAATAGGAATTCCCGACACGGTCATTTCTGGCGTACCCTTTTGCCAAATAGGTGGCGACTTTGTCGCTCGGCAAACCGATTTTTTCGCTGGTCACCCCTCCTAATATGCTCTTCAGCAAGTCGGACTCGGGATAGATCCTGACCCAATCCGTCGCGACATCCACTCCGGACAGACCGGACAAATTTTCGCTCACTTGGGCAAGTTCTTCATCCGTTACATCCTTATTTTTTATGCTGGTGGTCGACAAGGCATACGCGCTGTTCATTCGCTTGAAGATTGCGGCAATTTCTTTTTGTTCATCCGAATAAGCAATATCTTCCGCCGTTATTTTCGCTAGCTCCACTTCATACAATTCGGAACCAGGCAACAGCTTTTCATCATCCGACAGACGCTTCAACATCACTTCGTTGTTTATGGCTATCCAATAATCCTTCAGATCACGCTCCGTCAGTTCTTCAAAGCTGACGTTTATCAAACCCGCCAACGCAGCGGCAACCTTTGCCATTTCCTCGGCTGTCGTGTTTGCTCCTCTTGTGTAGGTTATGGAATGCTGTGGTTCATTGCCCACAAGGATGTTGCCGTCTCTGTCGTATATCAAACCGCGCGGCACCGATTCCGTCACAAGTGTCGTTTCCGTACGTTTTACGATAGCCTCAAATTCATCGCCGCGAACGATCTGCAGGTATCCCAATCGGAATATCACCGCCGAAAACAGCGAGAACACGATAAAAAAGAGCAGGTTCAACCGAAATGGGATATGCGATTTTCTCTTTCTTTTGTTTTGGGTATTATCTTCCAATTTTGCACCTTCCTAAAACCATAGTTCGACAACCTATTATAGCAAAAAAAGCAAGCATTACAAACGACGCAACAAATTTTTAAGATGTGACCTGTCCGGATACTCGGACACATGCTCGGATTCTTCATAAAACCAGCGGGATATGCTAAAATAGCAGAAGCACTTGTGAAATTTCCGCTTCAACTATCCCGAGCGTTCACTCATAGTCAGGCGAATCTGCAGGAACGCAAAAAAATTTCATTTTAAGGAGGAATGTGCAGCATGCTGAAGCGTTTCACAACCCTATCCCCGCAAAAAAATATGCTTTTCCTTTCGTTCTTACTGCCCTTGTTTGTAATGATGGTCATTTATGCCACTATGGGCGTTTATCCTTTCGGCAACAGCACCTTGTTGACAGTCGATCTCGGCCAGCAATATGTGGATTTTTTCAGTTATTATCGCACTACCTTATTGTCCGATCCTTCCGCCCTTTTCTTTTCGTTCACAAAATCATTCGGCGGCGAGATGCTGGGCCTGTGGGCTTACTATCTGATAAGTCCGTTCAATCTCATTTTTCTGCTTTTCCCGCAGTCCCAGTTGCCTTTGGCGGTGACCATTTTGATCCTGATGAAGGTTTCGGCTTCAGGACTGACTTTTGCTCATCTGTTGATTTCCCGGTTCGAAGGCAAAGGCTTGTTGGTGCCGTCCTTCGCAGTGAGCTATGCCCTGATGGGTTACGTCATCGTCAATCAATTGAACGTCATGTGGCTGGACGGGCTTGTTTTCCTGCCTCTGATCATTCTGGGTTTAGAGAAACTGCTATCCGGTGAAAGCGGACTTTACTACAGCTTATTTCTCGCAGTGATGCTGCTTTCTAATTATTACATCGGATTCATGATCTGTGTTTTCCTTGTCTTCTATTACCTTTTCGCATTTTCCAGACAAGAACTTGTCAGCACCAACAACCTGAAAGCGCAGCTGAAGCATTTCTTCACACAATCAGCCCGATTCATCGGTTATTCTTTGTTGGGAGCTGGCTTTGCTGCCGTCCTGCTACTGCCCACCTTTTATTCGCTCTTGGGAAGCAAGGCAAGCTATGCCAACAAGCTGATCGATTGGCGTTTCGCCTATGATCCCTTCGAAGTCGTTTCGAAGTTTTATATCGGAGCGTTCAATTTTGACCAAATGCCCAGCGGACACCCCAATCTTTTTATCGGAACTGTCGCGCTGACAGCCTACATCTATTATTTTTTTCATCCCGGTTTCTCAAAAAAAGAACGGTTCACCTCGCTGGCGTTAACCGCCCTCTTTTTTCTGGCGATGAACGTCCAGTTTCTGAATAAAATTTGGCATGCCGGACAATATCCGATCTGGTACCCTTACCGTTTTTCGTTCACCGTATGTTTCTTTTTTCTGCTGAACGGTTTTCGGGCGTTGCGTACTTATCGTCCTTTTCCCTTTTCGCTGGCCTGCTGTCTTTTGATCGCGAATGCGGCCACCGCCATCTATGTGCTGAAAAAGGATTTTGAATTTTTGGAGCCTGTACAAGTATTGATCAGTGCAGTCGTTTCTGTCCTTGTCCTAGTGTTGCTGATGCTCAGGGATCAACCGAGAAAATGGCTGACCTACACATTGCTTTTCGTGGTGACTGCAGAGATGACGGCAAATGCAGCCATCGACCTGTTCCGGTTGGGCTACGTCAAACAGGACGAATTCTCTGATTATCAAACGAATCTGAATACGATGCTGGCGGATGTGCGCACACCCGAAGACACATTCTACCGGATCGAAAAAACGTTCCAACGTTCCAAAAACGACAGCTTCCAAGCCAATTATGCAGGAATCAATCATTTCAGCTCCACTTTTGAAAAAGAGATTCCCGCTTTGTTCGGATCATTGGGCTTTCCGGACGGCAACGGGTTTATCGTATACTCAACCGGGACATTGTTTACGGATGCGCTTTTCGGTGTGAAATACTTCATCCAGGATAAGAAGTTGCCGGAAACATTTTATGACCTCAATGACGGCGTGTACCGGTTGAAACGCAACTCCACCCGCCCGGATTTGACCCAATACAGTCCTTATTCCGAGACCGATCGAACCACCACTTTTGAGAATCCATACGCGTTGTCACTGGCATTCGGTGTTTCCGAAAGCATATTGGGTCTAGAGTTGATCGATGATCAGCCCCTATTGATGCAGGAACAACTGTTGGACGCCTTCAACAATCAGGAAAGTATCAAACCATATTTTTCATTGCGCCCGTTCGATTCCAACGTTTTCCAGAATGTCACATCCGCTGCCGATGATGCGCAGAACACAACCTACTATCGGTCTGTGGATGGTGCAGTCTCAAGGATCGAATTCCAGTTCACCCCTACCAGCGGCAATCCTTATTATCTGATCCTGGATGCCGGCATCGACGATGATAACGCAAACCTTTATGTGAATAATGTGAAGCTGGATTACTATACGACCTATCGCAATGATCAGATCATCAACATCGCAAGCAACCAGCAGGGGGAGAACGTTACCTTCACGATCGAACTGCTCGAGGACTCGATACGGGTACAGGACCTGAAACTTTACGAATTGAACAAAGCTCTGTTCGAGGAAACCATTTCAGCGCGACAAGCGGAAGGCATGACGATCACTTCGTTCAGCCAGACACGCATTACAGGTTCTGTCGTGATCGAGGCTGAAGATGAAATATTGTTGACGACGATCCCCTACAGCGAAGGTTGGGAGGTCACAATCGATGGGACAACTGCAGAAACAACTACCGCTCTGAATAGCTTACTGGCAGTACCAATCAGCCCGGGCAAACATACGGTTGTATTTGCGTACCGTACCCCTTATCTGATGACTGGCTTGTCCATCAGCGTGATTTCCATCGCTGGTGCCTTATTATTGAGAAAATATCGCAAAAATAAATAAGAAAAGCGGTTGGGATATCCCGGCCGCTTTTCTTATCTTTTTTTCATTTAGAGAACCACGGGAAACCTTATAGTTCCTCCTCACACATATAAGAAATCGCCACAGTACCGACACCGGCACTCATTCCGACGATTGTTGAAATATTCATGATGTACTCCGGTTCTTTGCCGAGCAAAGCGACACTGCGCTTCCGATATACTTCAGCCTTTTCGGGATTATTGGCATGCACAATCGCATACCGCGTAACCTTCTCTTGTGTGTTTATTTTTCCCAACAATCTGAACAATTTCTTTTCATTGCCTTTTTCGCTGAATGCCTTCTCCGCGATGGAACCTTTACCTTCTGTGTCGATGGATACGACCGGTTTGAGATTGATCGACATCGCTGCGATCCCTGAAACTTTACTTAGTCGGCCGGATCTTACCATATATTTCAAATTGTTGACGCTGACGAAAATGTTCGTCCGATCCCTCAATTTTTCAATGGCGGATACGATTTCGTCGAAAGGTGTTCCTGCGGCAATCATTTCTGCTGCTTTCATGACAAGTAACCCTTGCGCACCGGAATTCCGTTTCGAATCGATAACAGCGGTTTTTTTGCCTTCACGCAGTTTCTTGGAGACAGCATTCCGAAACACACTGTTGGTTCCACTCTGCTCTTTCGCAACAGTCACAACAATGACCTGATCGTAATGCGCGAGCACGGTTTCCAAATATTTCTCGACAATGATCGGATTCGGCTGTGAACTTTTCGGATACTCGACGGCCACTTCCAACAACGGGTAGAAAAGTTCAGGCGTCATGGTTACCTTATCCAGATAGGAAGTATTGTCAAAATTCAGGTTGAGCGGCAACATGTGCACTTGATAACGATCGAGTATTTCTTGCGGAACGTCCGCGATAGAATCGGTGATTAACGCAATAGCGTATTTTCTGTCAAAAGCTGATTCATTCTGCCTGATCATGTCGTCCGCCTTTTGCTGCAAGATGATGCCTTTCTTGCGCAAAACTTGGAACACTTGCTCCGGAGCATTGGCATGGATATGGATCCTGGCTTTATGATTGTTGCCTGCCACAATCAAAGAATCGCCATAGAGTGCCAATTCCGACCTCAACGCTTCCAGATCGATAGAGTCCGCGGACAATAGCGCTTCAGTACAATAGCGATGGCGAATTTCCCCTTGGCCGTGGATCAATTCTTCATTAAAAGAAAGATCTTCCTGTTCTTCGCTGACTTTCAAATCCAACTTTCCGGTGTGCAAAAATGTTGCAAATCCTTGCAGAAAGTAGACAAATCCTTTCGCACCGGAATCGACGACTTTGGAATCCTGGAGCACTTTCAAACGTGAAGTTGTCGCCTCCAAAGATTTGTTGGCTGTAATCAACGACTTTGAAAACAATTCTGAAAACGTTGCCGAAAGATCTTTATGGCTATATACAGCATCAGCCCATTCACGAATGACAGTGATGATCGTTCCTTCAACCGGATTGGAAATAGCCTGATAGGCATAAGGGACCGCATTTTTGACCGTTTCTGCAAATGAAGAAATGGTTATCATCTCGTCATCCATCAGACTGAGAAAAATCCCGTTGATGTATTGGGCAATAATGATGCCCGAGTTTCCTCTTGCACCAGTCAAAGCGGCATCAGCTATACTGTTCATCGTTTCCTTGACGGATCCCGAGATTTTTGCGTCCATGATGATCGCATGCATGGTTGAGGAAAGGTTGCTGCCAGTATCTCCATCAGCGACCGGAAATACATTGATTTCGTTCAGACTGTTCTTGTTCTTTATGACTTCATGCGCACCCGATAAAAAAGAATTGTAAAGCCTCTCGCTATCAAGGGTTGAAATATTCATCGTTCTTCCTCCGTCCACATCTAAAACTTTATTCATTTATAGAGAAATCTTTGCGCCGCAATGTAAGTGATCCCAGCTGTCGCGGCATTCAAAAAAGTTCCCCAGGCCAAGTCGATTACGGTGATAATAACCGGCCAATCTTTTATGGTAGCCAGATTAGTCAAGTCGTACGTCGCATAAGCGATCAGTCCGAAAAAGCCACCTGCCAAAATGGCAAACTGTAGACTTTCTTTCAAAAGTGCCGGATGGATCACAAAAAATACGAGTCCACCGATGAACAAGAAATAGAATATTATCGCTGCCACCCAATTAACATTCGGAGCCATGAGGTGCCCCAAGTACTTGCTGTAAATATTTTTCGACAATACTCCTAACCAGACTATATCCACTAAAAAGAACACAAAAAATGTCAGGAAATACAATTTGATGCTGTCCATCTTCTCTTCCTCCATTCCGTTATTTGTTTATCCGCCGATTCTTTCGGACAAGATGCCATCTTTCATTACATATACTTTATCACAATAATCTATCAAACGTTCATCATGTGTAACCATAATGGTCGCCTTTTTCTTTAATTTTGTTTCTCGGGCAAGAATTTCGACAACTTCAAATGCTTTCTGAGTGTCCAGACTGGCCGTTGGTTCATCGGCAAGGATGACAGACGGATCATGATATAGGGCTCTCGCTATTGCGACCCTTTGCCTTTGACCGCCGGAGAGATCACTCGGAAACTTATTCTTCAATTCGAATATACCTAATTCTTTTAGTAATTCATCGCGTTTTTGTTTATCAACTTTACTGCCTTCAACTTTATTGGCCAAGTGCAGCTGATCTTGGACCGTCAAAAACGGGACTAGGTTTGAGGCTTGCAGAATAAAACCGATTTCTTCAAATCTAAGTTTGGCTCGTTTTTTCTCGTTTACTTCACTGAATGGATTCCCATTTATCAAGACCTTACCGGAAGTTGGGGTCTGCAGCCCTCCTGTAATAGTCAAAAAAGTACTCTTTCCTGACCCACTCGGGCCAATGACTGCAACAAATTCACCGGCTTCGATGGCTATGTTCGTTTTTTTCAGCGCATCTATCTTTAATTCCCCTTCACCGAATGATCGGGAAACATCTATCATTTCTATTAATTTCATCTGCTGTCTCTCCTATCCAATTGCCTTTAATGGGTCTATTTTTACAACCGCTCTAACGGAAAACACGCCGCCGATCATAGCCATAATGACCAACAAGGAAGCTATGCCACTCAAAAAATATAGATTTGTGCGATATGGAACAGCAGGAGGCAAGACCAGTGCTGTCGCTCCTGTCAACACTAAGCCAATGCCGACACCGATTGCAGCCAACAGGAATGTCTGGACGACGACTGATTTTGCGATATAGCCGCTGGATATTCCTTGCGCCTTCATAACGCCGAACATACTCGATTTCTGCATGGTAAGGACATAGATAAAAATGCCGATTACTACTGCAGCAATAACAACCAAAAAGCCGATCATCAACCCAAATGTCAACACCTGAGCAGTATATCCCGGAATTTCATTGATGTAATCCGCAATCGGATACACTATCAGGTCTTCATTTCCAGTGTCCACCCCTTCGACCGTACCATCGCTTCCCCGGACAACAATCGCGCTGACGCGGCCCTCCTCAGACTCGTCAATCTGCTCAAAACGCACATCCTGATACGATGAGACTGTCGTATACAGAACAGGTGCAACGCTGAACTTAGCATCTTCAGTAAAGCCGACTACTTCGACTTCCTTGTCCGATCCAGCCAACTGAAGGGTGTCCCCAATGACTATGCCCTCCTCCTCTTTCAGACTGATGTCTGCAACAACTTCGTCATCATTTTCGAAAGCTTTTCCTTCGATGACTTCAGGCATCAGGAATTGATCCGATTCGATACCAAAAAAAGTTGTATTTATTTTTGCATCATCGCCTGATGTTCCTTTTTTCCTGATGACATTTGGGGCTATGCCGATCACAGCTGCTTCATCTGCCTCCACCTCATTGATGGCACCTTTTGGCATCATGGACATATTGATGTTCGTATTTGACTCATCAGTCAGAATGATTCCGTCCGCATCCCATTTATCAATGCTGGTCCGATTATCCTGTGCCAATCCATAGGCAAGACCTACCAGGAAAAACACCAAATATGACACCAGCACCATCACGCCTATTATTAAAGAAAATCTTGTCTTTGAATGTTTAATTTCTTTCCAAGCTAAAAACATTAATTCATCTCCTTTTTTTTATTTATCGTTTTATATAATGAATGAAAAATGACTCGATTATTCACATTTAATTACTGTTCTGATTTAGACACTCCCGGTATCGGCCTGGCTCATAGCGTTGTTGAGCAGCTTCAACTGCCTCATCAAAAACGGGCCATCAATACCTTCCAGGTTACAAGCTTTCACTTCCGACAATATAGCAACATGAATTGCTTTTTTTGAAGTGACGGCTTTTTCACTCAAGGCAACAATGATAGCGCGTTTATCCAGAAGCGATGGTTCCTTTGTGAGCCAACCCTGTTTCTCAAGTCGGTTCAATATAGGGTTCAATGTTCCGATCCCCATCCCTAACCGCTCCCCGATGTGCTTGATCAATATCCGATTATCGTCCCACAAAACCAACAGCACAAGATATTGAGGGAATGTCAAACGGAACTCTTTCAAAGCGCGGTTATACATTCTACTGAAATCATTCGCTGCTCGATAAACCTCGAAACAAAGCTGATCTTCAAGCGGTCTTTCAAAAATAGATTCCTCCATCCGACAGCGTCTCCTTTCCAAATTTATTTTCACTACTCATATACATCTTACAAGATGTATATTAATGGATAACATCCGGAAAGTAAAACAATCGCACTCGAAAAATCCACAAAATCAGTTTTTCAGTCATCACAATATTATGACTGTATGAAAAAAGGACTCAGAGCGGGTGCCCTGAATCCTTTGATTGGATTGCAATATCTTTTTTCGGTTATTTTGCAGCCGCTAAACGACGGTTGACTTCATCCCAGTTTACAAGATTCCAGAATGCTTTGATGTACTCAGGACGCACGTTCTTATAGTTCAAGTAATAAGCATGCTCCCATACATCAAGACCCAAAATCGGCGTTTTGCCTTCGCTGATCGGTGAATCTTGGTTTGGAGTGGAGGTGATTTCCAATTTACCATCAGAAACTACTAACCAAGCCCAACCGGATCCAAAACGGCCTGCAGCGGCTGCGGAGAATTTTTCTTTCATGGCATCAAAACTGCCGAATGCTTCTTCGATTCCATCCTTGACAGCTCCCGTAGGTTCGCCACCTGCATTCGGTGCTAAAACTGTCCAGAATAGGCTGTGGTTTGCATGTCCACCCCCATTGTTTCTTACTGCTGTGCGGATGTCCTCCGGAATGCTGTTCAAATCAGCCAATAATTCTTCGATTGTTTTGTCGGCTAACTCAGGATGTTTTTCTAATGCTGCATTCGCGTTTGTGATGTACGCATTGTGGTGTTTCTCATGATGCAAGTGCATTGTTTCCTCATCGATATATGGTGTCAAAGCGTCGTACGCATAAGGTAGTGCTGGTAATGTAAAAGCCATGTTAAATTCCTCCTAAAATTGTTTGGTGATTTCTGACTGACTTCACTGTATCATCAATTGCTTACTTTATCAAAAATAATGCCTCGAAGCCGTAACAATTTGTGATTGCTAAATGCATCCATTTTCGATAGACTGTGTAAGTATGATGCAGAAAGCGGTGATCACAATCTCAATCGTCAGTTTAGTCAAAAATAGTTTTATGGAGCCAAAACAATTACTGGCTGCCAAAACGTTAAAAAAGAGCTCGGCCTTTTTCCTCTTCTGCTTGCTCTCACTTTCGGTCAGTATCCCCTTGTTTCTGGATGGATACGCCATCCTGGAAAAATTTTCGGCGGATGCGGGTGTGATAGCGAACAAAATACCTTCATTCACTATTGCTGACAGCGCCCTACTGTTGGACGAACCTAAGGATAAAGGTTTTATCTATAAAACGGACACCGTCCTGCTGGCTTTCGACAGTCAGGAAGTATACACACAAAGAGAACTCGAAAAAGAAATAGCATCGCCTGATCTGATTTTGAGTCTTGTCTTTTCTAAGGAAGCCTTCATCCTTTACGCTCAAGATGTCCCATTCAGATTACCGTATGAACAGGCCGATGGCATTACGGACGAGTCTTTCAAGAAATTGTTGCATAATTTTTCGAGCAATCAGTTCTTTTCCGGCGTTATCATGTTTTTGTTCAGTTTTTTTATTTCTTCATTCAGTGTACTCCTTACATTATTGATTATCGCGCTATTCGCGAATGTATTAACAGGATTTATGCGGAAAAAACTCCTTTTCCGCGAAGTCCTGAAGATGGCGTTGGTAGCAGCCGCTGTTCCGGTGCTGTTCTTCAGCTTGTTGAACGGATTCGGCCTCTATCCGCTGGTACAGGATGAAGCAATCGTGCTGATCGGAATTTTCTATTTCTACAAAGCACTCAAAGATTAGCAGGAAACCCGCAAATTTCAGAGACGACTGGTCCTCCCCAAAAAGAGGCCGCAGCAAGATGATCTTTCGATCATCTGCTGCGGCCTCTTTGATTATATTGTTGGCAAGCTGCATAAGTAAGCCACTAAAGAATCCGTTTGGCTTTTCTTATGTTTTACCCATGGCTGCGGGTTTTGCTGGCTCTTCTTTTTCGCTTCTGCTGGCTGGCGATATTTTCTTTCAATTTACGTTTGTAGCCAGGTTTCACTTGTTTCTTAGCTTTGTTTACCATTCCGCGGATGCGGTGATCGGGTTCCAATTGACTCGGAGCGTTTCTCATCTCACGGCGTTTTCTTTCATAGGTCTCAACAAGCTGATCTTTTTCGATAGCGACTGGTTTGAAAACAACGCCATACTTCTCCAGTTCATCGATTGCCTTTTCTTCACCCGGCGCGTAAAGAGTAATCGCTGTTCCTTTTAAGTTGCTGCGTCCCGTTCTGCCCGTACGGTGTACGAAGAATTCCATGTCCTTCGGCAATTCATAGTTGATGACGTGCGAAACGCCTTCGATATCGATGCCTCTTGCCGCTAAATCGGTAGCCACCATGAATTGGTACTCCAGATTATGGACTCTTCTCATGATGCGTTTGCGTTCACGAGCCGGAACATCGCCATGCAAGACAGCTGGCTGGATGCCACGTTGTCTCAATCCATCAGCGATTTCCTCAGCATTTTGTTTTGTATTGGCAAAAATCAACGCCAGATATGGTTCTCCCATTGTCAGCACTTGGTACAGAACATCAATTTTTGCTCGCCCTTTAGTCGACAGCAACAGATTATCGATTGCTGGCGCAATGATGTGTTCCGGTTTCAACTGAACAATAACAGGGTTTTCGACGTATTTCTTCAGGAAACCCTTCAGTTTCTCTGGAATCGTAGCGGAGAAAACCAGCATTTGCAGTTTCTCAGGCAAACGTCCGGCAATCTGATCGACATCATGCAGGAAGCCCAAATCCAGTGTCATATCCGCTTCATCAATGACCATTTTGGATGCAGTATGGATCTTCAACGCTTGCTCGTTGACCAGATCGAGGATCCTGCCCGGAGTTCCGATGACGATGTGCGGTTGATTGTTGATAAGTTTCGACATTTGACGTTTCTTGTCTGTACCGCCTACGTAACTGACGATACGGATTTCCTCTGGCGCATTCGAAATGAGTTGGGTGGCCGTTTGGTACAATTGTTCAGCTAATTCACGACTAGGTGAAGTGATGACAACTTGAACTTCATTTTTTGCTGGATCGATGGCATCGATCAAAGGCAGCAAGAAACTGTGGCTTTTGCCTGTTCCTGTTTGCGATTGGCCAATGACACTCTTACCAGTCCGAATGATCGGGATAATTTGTTTTTGGATATCTGTCGGTTCTTTGAAATTCAATTTGCTGATTGCCTCCAGCAAAAATGGCTTCAATTGAAAGTCTTTAAATTCCACGTTTACACCTCTTGTTTTTCTTCTGCGTATTTTATGCCCTACCATTATAACACATCCAGAAGGTTTAAACCTTAATTTCAAATAAGAATGTGAAAGGAGGACCCATAAATTTATTGGCAACATATTTACAAACTTATGCGAAAACACTCTCTAGAACATACCACACTCATGAAAACAGACACTTTCTTTCGTTGCCAAGGCTAAATGATAATAGTATAATGATATAATGAATAAAATCTAATCATAATACTAAAGGGGGGCATGTAATGATTACCCAAAATACTGCTTTGTTCACTATTTTCGGAGCGACTGGTGATTTGGCTCACCGCAAACTGTATCCGTCATTATTTCGCTTATACAAAAAAGGATTCATCAAGGATAATTTTGCCGTTATCGGAACAGCGAGACGAGAATGGTCTGATGTACATTTCCGTGAAGTGGTCTTGGATTCCATCAAAGATTTGATCGAGGATAAGGAAGATGCAATTTCTTTCGCTGCTCATTTCTATTATATCGCACACAACGTCAATGACGCGGAACACTACATCAAGTTGAAGGACTTGTCCGAATCTTTGGATGCCAAGTATTCACTGTCAGGGAACCGCATTTTTTACTTGGCGATGTCTCCGGAGTTTTTCGGCACCATTTCCGAAAAACTGAAAGAACAGAAGTTACTTACGCAAGACGGGTTCAACCGTCTGATCATAGAGAAACCTTTCGGGCGGGATTTCGAATCTGCGGATGCATTGAACACGAAGTTGCGCAAGTCGTTTGATGAAAATCAAATCTTCCGTATCGATCATTATTTGGGTAAAGAGATGGTGCAGAACATCTCTGCGGTCCGTTTCTCCAATATGATTTTCGAATCGCTGTGGAACAACAAGTACATCGACAATGTCCAGATCACCCTCTCCGAGACTGTCGGCGTGGAAGAACGCGGCGCTTATTACGACAACAATGGCGCTTTGCGCGATATGGTGCAAAATCATATCCTTCAGATTGTTGCTTTGTTGGTTATGGAACCGCCGCTTTCCTTGCAAGGCGAGGATGTGCGTTCCGAGAAAATTAAAGCTCTTCGTTCTCTTCGTCTGTACAACACACCCGAAGAGGTCAACCGCAACTTTATCAGGGCCCAGTATGCCGGAAATCCTGCAAAAGCTTTGCAAGCCTACCGGGAGGAACCAAACGTCAACCCTGCTTCATCAACCGAAACCTTTGTGGCCGGCAAAATATTAGTCGATAACTTCCGTTGGAAAGGTGTTCCCTTCTACATCCGAACCGGTAAACAAATGGCTTCTAAAGAGACATACATCCATATCCAGTTCAAACACGTCTCGATGAACATCTTCCCTACAGAAGGCGTCGACGAAATCGCTGAACCGAATGTGCTGACCATCCATGTTTCGCCGTTGGAAGGCTTCTCCTTACGCCTGAACGCCAAGCGTGTCGGTCAAGGAACTGAGATGAAAAATATTCGTATGCATCACATCTACGATGAAGAAACGCAGGCAAACAGCCCTGAAGCATATGAACGCCTCTTATTGGATTGCCTGAACGGCGATCCAACAAACTTTTCCCACTGGGATGAAGTCGCGCAATCTTGGCATTTCGTTGATCAAATCCGCAAAGTTTGGGATGACCAAGAAGATTGTACGGATACCCTTTTCGCTTATGAGAGCCACTCGATGGGTCCAAAAGAAAGTGACGCTTTACTTGAACAGGACGGCTTCCACTGGACTGAATTCAACTGGAGTCAAAGTTATAAAGAAAAACAGGACAACGAATAAAACTGAAGGCCGGACAAAAGCGTTATTTCGCTTCTGCCCGGCCTTTTTCGATTCAAGTCAGCTTCATCAATGCGTATTCTGCCATTCGATCGCCAACTCTTCCAATTCCAAAATGATGTCGTTTATTTCTGACTCATCTTTCGCATTTGCTCCGCTTGCAAGCGGATGACCGCCTCCGCCATGGCGTTTGGCGACTTCATTGATGATCGGACCTTTTGAGCGCAAACGGCAACGATAGGTCCCGTTCGGTTGCTCCACAAAAATCCCCCAACACAAAACGCCCTCTACAGTGCCCGGCAAAGGAACAACCGGTGCGGTGTCACTGTCGACAGCACCAAATCTCCCAAGAATTTCTTGGGAAAGGATAATGCTGGCTACCCCAACGTCGTTGATTGTTAAACTCTGCAGAACGAAACCTGATAAATTGGCTGTTTTCAGAGAATTTGTATTCATCATTTGACTGATATCCGACGCGGAAAAATCAAATTGCATCAGTTTGGAGGCTATTTTCATGGTCATTGCCGTAGTCGCCGGATAAAGGAATCTGCCGGTATCGCCTACAATGCCGGCATACAGCAGACGCGCAGCTGCGTCATTCATCGGCAGCTTATCACCAGTTGAAAAGGAAATTTTTGCGATGATTTCACTGCTGCTGCTGGCTTGGGTCTCCACAAGGCAAATATCTCCATAGGGGTCTTCATTCGGATGATGATCGATTTTGATCAAATACTCCCCTTTAACATAACGTTTATCGCTGACTCTTGGTTGATTCGCGGTATCCGTGACGATCACCAAGGCACCCTCGTAGGCTTCATCCGGGATGCTGTCCATACTGCCGAGATACGAGAGACTATCTTCGTTTTCGCCGGCAACAAATACTTTTTTCTCAGGATAGGCTTGCCTGATCAAACTGGCGAGACCATTCTGCGAACCCAACGCATCCGGATCCGGACGCAGATGACGATGGATGATGATGGTGGCATACGCTTGAATCTTGTCGACTATATCTGCATAAATCGGGTTTTCCATTCGCTTCCCTCCTAGGATTTTTCCATCAGTTGGCAAATGACGATTGCTTTGCCGACCAGAGAATTTTCTAAATAAACTTCGACATCCAGTTTGGAGGATCTTCTGCCCAACTCCAACATTTTCGAGCGAATCTCAATGACACTGTCTATCTGTATCATCTTCAAATGATAGATGTCCATCTGCTCGATTACTGCATTCCGTTTCTGTAAGGTATACAAGATTTTCTTGGTCGTGCTCGCCAACACTTCACTCAATACCCCGAACGACACCGTTCCCAGGCTATTCGTCATTTGTGGTGTGATTCTGAAATTATAGGAAGGTAAAGCAGTCCCTTCTTCAGAGCTGATCAAAGACAAGTTTTCAACGACTTGGTCCTCAATCGTATTGCCTACTTGCGGCTGACGCTGTGCAAGCTGCATGGCTTTCATAACATCCTGGCGGGAAATGATACCGAGCAGCTGCAAGTTATCTTTCACCACAGGCATCACCTCTAAGCCATCCCAGATCATCCGGTGAGCCACGCTCGCTACACTCATGTGCGTTTTTGCGACTATCGGATCGCGGGTCATTACCCGTTCAAGCGAAAGCGTATCTGCTTTTCCAAGGATATCCTTCGCAGTTATGATGCCCACAAGTCGCATGTTGTGATTGACGATCGGGAACCGTGAATGGGTGCTTTCTGTATTGAGGTTGCGATACTGGAAAACAGTATCATCCAATGAAAGAAATTTCGTCTCATCAATCGGCGTGTAGATGTCCTCCACCAGCATAATTTCTTTTTTGATCAGCTGGTCCGTCATGGCGCGGTTGATCATCGTCGCTACGGTAAAAGTGTCATAGGTCGTACGCAGTATCGGCATTTCGACCTGATCCGCCAAATGGACGATGCTCTCATCTGTATCGAACCCCCCCGTGATAAGGACGGCTGCGCCCTTTTCCAACGCGAATTCCTGGATATCATTCCGGTTACCGACGATCATAAGCGATCCTGGTGAAATGTATCGCTCCATCGCTTCGCGTTGCATCGCACCGATGATGAACTTGCTCAAGGTCTTATCAAGGCCTTTCTTGCCGCCCAAAATATCACCATCGATGATTTTACAGATTTGCCCGAAAGTTAGCGTTTCGATGTTTTCTTTCGATTTGCGTTCGATCCGGATGGTGCCTACCCGTTCGATTGTTGAAACCAATCCGATGTTCTCGGCATCTTTGATGGCGCGGTAAGCTGTCCCTTCAGACATGTTCAAATTTTTAGCTATCGTACGGACGGAAAGCTTTTCTCCGACCGGCATCGTTTCGATGTATTGAATGATTTGCTCATGTTTCGTTGCCATAGTCTACTCCCTTACTTTCTCAATTATAGTGAAATGGATTCCCCAGGTTGCATTATCAGGCCGACCCCATCATCCAGAAGGGCGAGGAACTCATTCGGATCCTGTTCGATCAACGGAAAAGTGTTGTAGTGGATCGGAACCGCAATTCGGGGTTTCAAAAACGTAACTGCTTTGGTGGCGTCTTTCGGCCCCATTGTGTAGTTGTCCCCTATCGGCAGAAACGCCACATCAATCGGATAATCTTCCCCTATCAGCTTCATATCGGAAAACAGTGCTGTGTCGCCGGCATGATAGATTGTCTTCCCTTCAGCATGCAGGAGGATGCCGCTTGCCAATCCAAACGTATACGGCAAGCCATTGACAGGCAAGGCCGACCCATGGATTGCTTGCGTCAGTTTCACATAGCCGAAATCGAACGAATGCCCTCCTCCGGGTTGCATGCCATGGGTGCGGAATCCTTTTTCGGAAAAGTAGTCTGCTAGTTCAACTGTCGAAATGATCAGCGGATGTGTTCTGTGCGCGATCCGCTCTGTATCACCGATATGATCACCGTGTCCATGCGTCAACAGGATCACGTCGCAAGGAACCGTGTCCGGATCCAGGTCGCTAAGTGGGTTTCCAGTTATAAACGGATCGATCAGTAAATGCTTCCCTTCCGCTGTTTCAATGCATACGCAAGATTGCCCGTGAAAAGATATCCTCATTGCGGTTGCTCACCTTTCTCTGTAGAAAAATCTGATAAAAACTGTATTATTCATTGTTCATCGTATCATGAAACAGTGTATTAATACAACTACAAGCGAGCGATGTCATTTTGTTTTGTATACATTAAAAGGCCTTCTATTTGGAAGGCCTTTTAATGTATACTTCATTATCCTAGAGCAACGTCAAGAATCATCATGACCGTAAATCCGACCATAAGTCCCATCGTTGCAATATCGCTGTTTCCGTTCGTTTGCGACTCCGGAATCAGTTCCTCGACGACAACAAAGATCATGGCTCCGGCTGCAAATGCGAGCGCATACGGTAAAATCGCGCTCATCGATATGACGGCGGCGGCTCCGATAACGGCCGCAATCGGTTCAACGATAGCAGAAAGTTGGCCGTAATTAAAGGCTTTCAGCCTGCTGTTTCCATCGGCTCGGATCGGCATGGACAAAGCAGATCCTTCGGGTATGTTCTGGATTCCGATACCGATCGCCAATCCAACGGCGCTCAATAACGTGTTATCTTGGGATATACCGGCTGCAACCGCTCCAAACCCCACTCCAACTGCCAATCCTTCCGGGATATTATGGATTGTGATGGCAAGGAACAGCAACAGATTTCGGGAAGCCTGTGTCTGGGGCCCTTCGCGGTTTTCCATCGGTTCACCCAAATGCAGATGGGGAACGATTTTATCGGTCATGCGCAGGAATATGCCCCCCAAAAGGAATCCGATTGATGCCGGGACCCATGACCAAACTCCGTAGCCATTCTCTTCTGCATGAGAGATGGATGGGGCCAATAATGACCAGAACGACGCTGCGATCATGACTCCTGCAGCGAAACCGCTCATGACATCAAGGACTTTTCGGTTAACAGATTTGAAAAAAAATACAAATGAGGCGCCGATGATGGTACACCCCCAAGTGAACAAGCCTGCTATGAACGCTTGCATGATTGGATTTAATTGACTGAATGACTCTAACATGGTTTTTATCTCCCCTTTATAATGTAATAACTACTTTCCGCTATAAGTGCTTTGTATTCCATAACGGCAACTGGATGTTCTCGTAATGGATAGGATCAAGCTGAGTGATGGTGATCCCCAATAAACGTACGTGCCGTTCTATGGTGCCATGGTCCAGCCAAAGTTCCCAGGCGTGTTGAAAAATATCCTCAGCTTGGGAAAAATGATCGACCCGAGTTTTTCTGCGCGTTAGGGTATCGAAATCGGCGTAGCGGATTTTCAATACCATCGTCCGACCGTGCAGCTTGCTGTTATGCAGCGCAACATGGACAGCCTGAGCGATTTGTTTCAGCTCCACCCTGACCTGATCCTCATCAGACAGGAACTGTATAAAAGTATGTTCTTTCCCGATCGATTTCCTTTCCCTTTCGGGCTCCACGGCTCGGTTGTCGATGCCTCTGACCCGTTGATAGAGGACATATCCATGCTTGCCGAATTGTGAAATCAATTCACTTTGATCAAAAAGATAAAGATCCTCTCCGGCATGAATACCCAACAGTTTCATCTTTTCGACGGTCTTCTTGCCGACGCCATAAAACTTTTCGATGGGCAACTCCCATAAAAAACGGGCGGCCTCGTCCGGTGTGATCACAGTCAAGCCAGCCGGTTTCTGATAATCGGAAGCAATCTTTGCGATGAATTTATTGTAGGAAACCCCTGCCGAGCAAGTAAGACCGGTTTCCTGCCAGACTTCCCTTTGAATTCTTCGGGCAATCACAGTCGCACTCGACAGATTCTGCTTATTCTGGGTGACATCCAGATAGGCTTCATCCAATGACAAAGGTTCAATCAAATCGGTATAGCGCGCAAATATGCCTCTGATCTGTCGGGAAATCATTTTATAGTGATTCATTCGCGGAGAAATAAAGATCGCTTCAGGGCAGAGTTCAAATGCTTTTTGCGCACTCATAGCCGAATGGATTCCAAATTTCCTGGCGATATAGTTAGCCGTGGTCACTACCCCTTTGCGACCGGTTTCTCTTGGGTGATTCGCTATGACAATCGGCTTACCGCGATGTTCCGGGTGGTCCCTTTCTTCAATCGAAGCGTAGAAGGCATCCATATCCACATGGATGATCTTCCTGCTTTTATCATTTTCGGGCTCCTTAAATGTCAAGATCCCAATCTGCATACTGTTCTCCTTACTTTAGCCGGATTCATTGCACATAAATTTTACTTGCTGCTTTGAAACTGATTTGGTGGGACTGATGATTCTGCGTCTCAAAGCTATAAGGACCCTCATACGGCTCCACATTTGTCAGCAGATAAGGTACGCTTAACTTTACATTCTTTTGGAGCAAATACGCCAGGAATTCTTGATCGTCATCCACTTCCCTGATGATAAAGCGGGTACCGACTTCCAATTCGGTCAATGGTTTGCTTTCATAAACCTCAATCCGCCCTTCTTTGTCGGGGATTACACCCCCATGCGGATCATATTTAGGAAATCCTAAATAAGCATCCAGTCTGTCGACGAGTCGATCTGAGGATACATGCTCAAGCAGTTCGGCCTCTTCGTGCACTTCGTCCCAATTAAAATCCAATTTTTCCGAGAGGAATACTTCCCAAAGTCGATGTTTCCGAATCAGCTTATTTGCTATCAATTGTCCCTTTTCGGTGATCTGCACACCCTGATACGGGATGTGGCTGATCAGGCCATCCTTGAGTAATTTGACTGACATTTCGGTAACAGAAGCGGCAGAAACGGATAAGGCCTGCCCAATTTGTTTATTATTGACAAGCTGTTTGTCTCCACCTAATTCCATGATTACTTTCAAATAATCTTCTTTGTGCGGCGTCATACGCCCCCTCCTTTTTAGGTTAACCTAAACTATATTTCATATTATACGACTAATTGGATCGATTGCAAGGCTAAAACTTAAAATAAGCCCTTCCATTTCAGTATATATTAGGCTTGAAAACCTAGTAAGGATGATGGACGACAAATCAGCGGAACCCATTGGGCAAGATGGACAAGCCCTTATATTTCGACGGACTCCGTAATGCCAAGTTATTTTTTGTAAGCAAAAAAGCCGGGAGCGCGTCCCGGCTTTTTCATTATATTCTCTTAACCTTTGTAGGCTGCGTAGATGATTTCTTTCAATTCTGAGATTAATGGTTGTTTAGGGTTAGCTGTTGTACATTGGTCTTCAAATGCCAATTCAGCTAAGCGGTCTGCATCGCGTTCAAGCATTTCTTCAGTGATGCCTTGTTCACGGAAGTTCATCTTGATGCCGATGTCTTGACCTAATTTAGTGATTTCAGTCGCCAAAGCTTCAACCAATTCAGCAGTCGTATTGCCTTTGAAACCTAGGTAGCGAGCGATTTCAGCGTAGTCTTCGTCTGCACGGAAGTACTCATATTTAGCCCACAACGCATGTTTTTGCGGATCGATCGCATTGTAGCGGACGATATGCGGCAACAGGATAGCGTTCGTACGGCCGTGGATCAGATCCCATTGACCGCCGATTTTGTGTGCGATCGAGTGGGAAATACCCAGGAACGCATTCGCGAAGGCCATACCAGCCATAGTAGAAGCATTGTGCATTTTTTCGCGTGATTCTTGGTCGCCGTAATTGTATGAATTTCTCAAGTTTTCGAATACCAATTTGATTGCTTGTAAACTCAAACCTTTAGTGTAGTCGTTTGCCAATACGGAAACAAAAGATTCGATGGCATGCGTCAATACGTCCATACCGGTATCTGCAGTTACAGATTTAGGAACACTGTATACGAATTGTGGATCCACGATAGCAATATCAGGAGTCAATGCGTAATCAGCCAATGGGTATTTGATGTGTGTTTCGCTGTCTGTGATAACCGCGAATGGCGTTACTTCCGAACCAGTACCTGAGGTAGTTGGGATGCAGACAAGTTTCGCTTTTTCCATATCCTTGATCTTGTAAGTACGTTTGCGGATATCCAAGAATTTTTGTTTAGCGCCGAAGAAGTCACTTTCTGGGTGCTCATAGAACAACCACATCGCTTTGGCAGCATCCATAGGAGAACCCCCGCCGATTGCGATGATTGTATCCGGTTGGAAGTCACGCATTTTTTCAGTACCACGGTTTACAGTGTTTGTTGTCGGGTTAGGTTCAACATCCGAGAAGATTGCGTAAGATACTTTGTTGTTGCGTTGCTTCAATTGTTCGATGACTACATCCACATAGCCGAATTTGACCATGCCGTCGTCGCAGACGATGAAGACTCTTTCGACATCTTTCATGTCACGTAAGTATCTAACTGAATTTTCTTCGAAGTAAACCTTCTCTGGTAATTTAATCCACTGCATATTATTTCTCCTTTTAGCAACAGTTTTCACGTTCAACAAATCTAATGCAGAAACGTTATGAGAAACTGAGTTTCTGCCGTAAGATCCGCAACCCAAAGTTAATGAAGCGATGTTATTGTTGTACAGGTCACCGATACCGGCTTGAGAAGATGGAGAGTTGATAAGCACACGACAAGCTTTCATTTCTTTTCCGAATCGCTCGATCAAGTCATTGCGGCGAGTATGCAGTGCAGCCGAGTGACCTAAGCCACCCAAATCAAGCATTTGTTTGCACAGTTGGATACCATGCTCTGTACTGTCTGATTTCATCATAGCCAATACTGGAGATAATTTTTCTCTTGACATTGGGTATTCTGCTCCGACACCTGGTAATTCAGCGACTAGCATTTTAGTGTTTGCAGGAACGTTCAATCCAGCCAATTCAGCAATCTTACGAGCGTGCATACCGACAACATTCGGTCTTACGCCAGTTTTGGCATCATTCATCACGACATCTTCCAATTGTTGGATTTCTTCAGGTTTAGCAAAGTATACGTTGTGCAGTTGGAATTCTTTTTTGACTTCATCATAGATTTCGCTGTCGACGATTGCAGCTTGCTCTGAAGCACAGATCATACCGTTATCGAATGTTTTTGAAACGATGATGTCGTTTACAGCACGTTTGATGTTTGCTGTTTTTTCGATGTAAGCTGGAACGTTACCAGGGCCAACGCCTAATGCTGGTTTACCTGTAGAATAAGCAGCTTTAACCATTGCAGCTCCACCAGTAGCCAATACGACAGCAACTTCTGGATGGTTGATCAATTCAGCTGTTTTTTCCATTGATACGCCTTCTACCCATTGGATACAGTCAGCAGGTGCGCCCGCTTTGATGGCAGCATCGTAAACAACTTTTGCAGTTGCAGCTGAACATTTTTCTGCGCTTGGGTGGAAAGAGAAGATGATCGGGTTTCTTGTTTTCATACAGATCATCGCTTTGAAGATTGTTGTCGAAGTTGGGTTGGTTGTTGGGATGATACCGGCAACAACACCTACAGGAGCAGCAACTTTCATGATTTGATCTACTTTGTTGTCTTCGATGATACCGACTGTTTTATTTTTTCTGATTGAGTGCCAGATATTTTCAGCGGCATACATATTTTTGATACATTTATCTTCATAAACGCCACGGCCTGTTTCTTCAACTGCCATTTTTGCAAGTGGCATATGTTGCTCCATTGCAGCTAATGCCATTTCGTGGACGATGTGGTCGACTTGTTCTTGGGTATAATCTTCAAACAGAGTCAAAGCTTTTTGGGCTTTTGCAGTGTAGTTGCTGATTTCTTCTTTGGCAGTCATCATGGGTTTTTTCTCCTCTAAAACTACTTTTTCTTTACTCATGTGAGATCCTCCTAAAAATATATGTTATCCTTTTCACATGCTTATTATATTTCATGGAATTTCGTTTGTAAAGCGGATAAATGTGATATTTTTCACTTATTTCCGGAACAGCCATTGTAAGCGTGTTCAATAGGTTTTTATGCCTCTGCTCGTTTTCACAAATAGTTTATGGAAACAGTCTTCATCTCAACTTTCTTATTGTGAAATAATTATCATTGTTCGGATTTTATCCGAAAAAAATTTTTTTGAATTTTTTTCCGCAGCGAAAAACGACGTGGTCGTTAGACGTCCCTATCTAATTAATTTGCGCCATTCCGAGACCGCTGAACCGAATAAATCCGCCTGCTAATAATCCAAACCTTCTTTTTTGTAATTAGAGATTCATATTTGAGCGCTAAAAATAATTTTTGTTTATTTCACAGGACCAAAAATGTCCCGACTTGATGATGTCATCAAAAAATTCAATCACCTCGCAAGACCATTATACGAAAATTTGCCCGGCATTCCGAATCATCCATCATTGTTCCGCTTAACTAAATCAATGTTACTAGCGATCGCCAGAAAATCAGGTATTCAAAAAAGCACAATACTCTGCAGTATTGTGCTTTTTACGGGAAACGATTTATAGGAAATCATCAAAATTGATTTCATCTAATGAAGAGACCTTATAGACTTGCGCTTCTAAAGCAACAAAATCAAAGTAATGGTTTACCGTCGTTTTCATGATATCCCGGATCTGCTGGTAATAATGTGGAGGGACAGTATGCTTCCAAGAAAATTCCTTGAAATAGCGATAGATATCGTCGACTTGGATGTTTTCGTAGCCCAGTTTATTGAACTCAGTTGCTTTCAATTTGAACCATGGCTCCAATTGATCATATTGTTTCTCTGATATAGTAGGCAATCGCCGCCCCTCCTTTCCGATGGATCAAATCGCTTTACTCTTCGTTATTGTCTTCTTGTGTTTGCTCTGTTTCTGTTGCTGTGAAATCTTCGACAATCGCATCATCCGTTGTGATTGTGGCAACCTTCGAAATGCGTGAAATAGCGCGTTTTTCAAAAGTCAGAAAAATCCCTTCGCAATCCAATACGACTGTGTTATCAGCAGAATTGATTTCTTCAACAATTCCGTGCAAGCCGCCGATGGTGACTACTTTATCCCCTGGCTTGATTTGACTCAGCATATCCTGTGTTTTTTGTGCTTGTTTCTTTTGTGGTCTGATCAGGATGAAATACATTACGCCGAACAATACCCCATAAAAGGCAATCATGATTACTGTATCCATACATTTTCCTCCATCTGTGGATTATTTCTATCTATCCTCCACTTTACCAAACTTTAAGTTAGACTACCACCCAAAATCTAAAACTTCTTCGGATTTTCAACGTTGAAGCCGTACTCTTCCACGAATGCTTCCCTGAATTCCAATAGATTATCATCCATGATGGCTTGGCGCACATTTTTCATCAAGTTTATCAAGAAATGGAGATTATGATAAGAGGTCAAGCGCAAGCCAAATGTTTCATCAGCTTTGATTAAATGACGAATGTACGCACGTGTATAATTTTTGCATGTATAGCAATCGCATTTTTCATCCAATGGTCGGAAATCCCGTTCATATTTCGCATTCTTGATGACCAAACGGCCGCTGCTTGTCATACAAGTACCATTTCGCGCTATTCGAGTCGGAAGCACACAGTCGAACATGTCGATTCCGCGGATGACTCCATCGATCAAGGAATCCGGTGCACCTACGCCCATCAGATACCTCGGTTTGTTCTCCGGCATGACTGGCGTCAGGTAATCCAGCACACCATTCATCTCTTCCTTCGTTTCGCCGACCGAAAGTCCACCAATCGAATAACCTGGAAAATCCAAAGAAATCAGTTCTCTGGCGCTCTGCAGCCTTAAATCCTTGTAGCCTGCACCTTGGATGATGCCGAACAAGCCTTGTTGATCGGGCTTTTTGTGGGCTTCGAGGCCTCGCTCTGCCCATCTTGTCGTTCTTTCGACAGACGCTTTGATGTAATCATAGCTTTCGCTGTAAGGAGGGCACTCGTCAAAGCTCATGATGATATCGGCACCTAGCTGATTTTCGATGTGGATCGCTTTTTCGGGTGACAGAAACATTTTCGAACCATTCAGATGATTGCGGAAATGTACGCCGGCCTCGGTGATCTGTCTGTTCTGGCTTAACGAGAAGACTTGGAAGCCACCTGAATCGGTCAAGATCCCTCTGTCCCAATTCATGAATTTATGCAGGCCTCCTGCTTCTTCCACCAAATCGGAGCCCGGTCTGAGCCAAAGGTGATACGTGTTGCTCAGGATGATCTGGGAGCCCATTGTCTTTAATTCTTCAGGAGACATTGTCTTTACGGTGGCCAAAGTGCCTACCGGCATGAACATAGGTGTCTGAAAAGTACCGTGGGGCGTTATGATCTCTCCCAAACGCGCACCTGTATGTTTTTCTTTTTTGATAAGGCGATAACGAATCGCTGGTTCAGTCAATGTATTCACTTCTTTCTTATAGATATCCGGCAATCAGTATACCATAGTCACACACTATTTTCTTGTGTTCACTATTAAAAAATGCAATCCGAAGCTTCCGGATTGCATTTTTTCGTTATTCGCACGACTCATGGATGACTTTCACCCACCCCTCGAAACGGCCCTAACGGTTTAGTCGAAGTGCGTCACCAAGAGCGGAGCTTATTGCGGTCAGCGCGCATGGTTTCAGTTGCTTCTTCGCCGCCTCCACATGGATATTCGATGCTGGCCGGCACTGAATCCGGAAAACACGACAAAAGACGGCGCATATCCACCAAGCCGGTTTCCAGCCCGGACAAAACGATCCCTTCAGCTGCATAGCCAACATTTTTGATATGTATATAGGTTACCGCTTCGTTCATTGCATTCGCTGCAACGAAGGGATCGATGTCGATATACACGAAATTACCCGTGTCAAAAGTCAATCCGATGTCCAATGATGCTTTACGAGCTTCAGCAATAAACGCCATCAGGACATCAGGGCTGCCCTTCCCAATGGATTGATCATTTTCGACTGTCAAATGGACTGAAAAATTCGTTAACAATTCCCGTAATTTTTCAGCCAGCACGGATGTGAGTCCTTGGAATTCCCCTAAAGTCAGTTTCAGCTGGACTGCGTTCAAAAGAGCGGCCTCCTCAAAATAGCTGCCTAGTTGTGCATTCAGCGCGCCTGCTGTAAATAGTTCTGCTGGTACGGAATAGAACACCTTCAAGTTCAGGTCAGCGGCTTGCTGGGCTATTTCCTTCATTTCCGTTTTACCGGACAAAATGTATTCTCTTCTGACTTCCACAAAAGGGAAACCCATTTCCTTGATTTCCTTCAATATTTCTTTTTGTTCCACTTTATTGTCTGCAGCTTTTTGCATGTATGCTAAAGTGTTCAATCCGATTTCTCTGGGCATCCATCTGTCTCCTTCACTTTCCTATTAGCGGTCAAAGTCCGGCCTATCGAGTATTTCTTTGGCAATGACAGCTCGCATCAATGCTTTTTGATTGCTGGAACGTTTCTTCCTGTTCTGAATAGTGGATTTCTCCATTCTTTTAGCAGTTTTCAATTCTTTAGCATCTTCAGAAAAGACGGTGAAGTCATCAGCCAACCCCACGGTAGGATCCATATTATAGTCCGTAAACGCTTCTTCCTCATCGATTTCAGCTGCAGGTTTCGCACCATTGTGGTCGCTGCCTTTTTTTGACTGATTCGTCCGCAACAGCAACTCCCACAAATTTTCGCGGTTTACGAAAATCAGGATTTCCCTCCGCCAATTTCTGTGGGTCAAAATCCGGCTGACTTCCCGCAAATATTTTTCGGGCAAACGCTCCTGAAAAAAGCCATAGACCTGCTCAGGCTTCAATGTAGCCATTTTTTTGATCAGTTGTTTCGCATTCTCATTTCCGGCACCATCAAATGACTGGCGAACTGTCTGATGCAAGACAGTTGCCTGGGAAGTCCCAGCTCGAAGTCTGGCATTCTCCGCCAAACGGTTTATCCGTTTAACTATCGATATGAGCACAGAGAGAAAGAACACCAGGAAAAGAATCGGCAACAAGATCGGTAAAAGAAAGGTTAGGCTAGTCATTCCGGTTCGCTTCTATCTGCCGGAAACTCTGAAATGCTGCTCCTCATTTCAGTATCCGCTATGATATTTTTCATTTTATAATAATCCATCACGCCTATATTTCCGTTGCGCAGTGCTTCAGCCAACGCCAACGGCACCTCCGCCTCGGCTTCGACCACTTTCGCCCGCATCCTTTGCACCTCTGCGATCATTTCCTGTTCTTCTGCGACCGCAAAAGCGCGGCGCTCTTCTGCTTTGGCTTGCGCAACCCGCTTATCCGCCTCTGCTTGTTCCGCCTGCAATTTGGCGCCTACGTTACGGCCGACATCAACATCGGCGATATCAATGGACAGTATCTCAAAAGCGGTACCCGAATCAAGCCCTTTTTTCAGGATTGTTTGGGAAATGGAGTCCGGATTTTCCAAGACGGAAGTATGCATCTTGGCAGAGCCGACGGTTGTGACAATCCCCTCGCCGACACGGGCGATGATTGTTTCCTCGCCAGCACCACCGACCAAACGCTCAATGTTGGCACGTACCGTTACTTTCGCTTTGGCTTTTACTTCAATCCCGTTCATGGCAACACCCGCGATGATCGGTGTTTCGATGACTTTTGGATTGACGCTCATTTTCACTGCTTCTAACACATTACGACCAGCCAAATCGATGGCCGCCGCTTTTTCAAAACCTAAATCAATATCGGCACGTTGCGCCGCAATCAGCGCATCGATGACCATATTGACATCTCCACCAGCAAGATGATGCGCCTCCAATTCATTTATATCAATGATCAGCCCCGCTTTTGTCGCTTTAATCATCGGTTGTACGATCATGGAAGGAACCACTCGCCGCAAGCGCATCCCGACCAAATTTGAAATTTTGACTTTCACTCCCGAAAAGTAGGCTGTGATCCATAGACCGACCGGCACAAAGCGGAAAAACAAAGATAAAACCAGTACGACAAACAATGCAATAAAGATGAGTCCTATCAAGCCTTCTGTCATTCTTCATCCAACTCCTTAACTGTAATTTTGACCCCTTCAACCTGGATAACCCGAATCTGTTTTCCTTCAAATATGATCTTTCCGTCACTGACTACGTCGAGCACCACACCTCCGATTGCAACTTTTCCGGCTGGCCGCAGCGTCGTCGTGGCTGTTCCGATCATTCCCAAGAATTCGGAATAGTCTTTGCTGGACGAATACCCGCGCTCCCGGTTCAGAGACGTGTCCAGAATTAATTTACTGCGATCCGGCAAGAATTTATAACCTTTTTTCAAAAGCACTGACGTGGCCACACCGGAAATGATGATTGCCAAGCTTACGTCCAGTACACTTTCCAAAATGCGTTCATTGTTCAAAAACAGGCCGGCTACGACCATCAAGAAACCCGCGACTCCTACAAGACCGAAATCAGGTATGAACAATTCAACAACCAATAACATGATTCCAAACAGGAACAGTAGCAACGTCAGCCAGTTCCCACTACCAAAATACAGGAAATACAACAAAAAACTCAGGATCGCCGCAGCTCCGAAGAGATAATACTTCGAAGTGAACAGCATAAAAACCAGACACAAAAATCCGATGACCAAAAACAGCAATATGAACGCCTCCTTCTGCTTTGTTCCGAAAGAAACAACAAACGGTCGTACGCATAAAAATAAGAAAATTTATACTATCATTTTACCGCAAATACAGAAATAACAAAAGGAAATCCCTTTCAGGACTTCCTCTCTGTTTGTAGACATGTCAAATTATTGTTGAAATTCATCGAAATCGACGGTCTGGAATCCGACCTGATTCCCTACCAAAGTCACCGTCACAGACTGATTTTCATGAATTTCCCCTTTTATGATGGCCCGCGCCAAGGGATTTTCGATTTCGGCTGAAATGAATCTTCTGAGCGGCCGCGCGCCATAAATCGGATCGTAAGCATTTTCCGCTATCCAACTCGTCACCTCATCAGAAACGGAAAGCTGGATCTGTTTATCCACCAATCGGCTGGATAGCTCCTTAACCATTTTCACGATGATCTTTTTGACATCTTCTTTGCTTAAAGGCGTAAACAGAATGGTGTCATCGATTCTGTTCAAAAATTCCGGCTTGAACGAACTCTTCAATACTTTCATGACCTCATTCGCAACAGCATCCGGAATGGTGCCGTCGGGATGGACGCCTTCCAGCAAGAGCTGCGACCCGATGTTGCTGGTCATGATCAGGACGGTGTTTTTGAAGTCAATCAGACGTCCCTTCGAATCGGTCAAACGTCCATCATCCAATACTTGGAGTAAAATATTGAAGACATCCGGGTGCGCCTTTTCGATTTCATCCAATAGAATGATCGTATAGGGGCTTCGGCGGACCGCTTCCGTCAATTGGCCGCCCTCTTCGTAGCCGACATAGCCAGGGGGTGCCCCGATGAGTCGAGAAACCGAAAATTTTTCCATGTATTCGCTCATATCGATCCGAACCATATGTTCATCGGAGTCGAACAAATTTTCAGCCAAGGCTTTGGCCAACTCCGTTTTCCCGACTCCTGTCGGTCCCAAGAAAAGGAAGGACCCGATCGGACGGTTCGGCGATTGGAGGCCAGCACGCGAACGCAAAACAGCATTCGTGACACTTTCTACTGCTTCTTCTTGGCCAATGACGCGCTTGTGCAGCGTTTCCTCCAATTTCAGGAGTTTATCCCTTTCACCTTCAACCAGCTTCGTCACAGGGATGCCGGTCATCCGTCCCACCACTGTCGCGATTTCGTTCTCGGTGACCGATTCCTGGACTAGATTGCCTGCTTTATTCCTTCGGGTTGCATTTTCTTTTTCAAGAGCCGCCAAATCTTTTTCCATCTGAGGGATACTGCCGTGGCGCAAAACCGCCGCCCGTTCCAAATCATAATTGGCCTCGGCATCCTCCAATTGTCTGCGCGCGTCCTCCAGGTCCTCCCGTTTGGCACGCAGCTTTTCGACTTCTTCTTTTTCATTACCCCATTTCATGCGCAACTCATTTGATTCTTCGCGCAGATCAGCCAACTCGACTTGCAGAGCCGCCAATCTTTTCTTGCTCTGATCATCGGATTCCTTTTTCAAGGCCGCCTCTTCTATCTCCAGTTGCATCAATTTGCGGCTCACCTGATCCAACTCGGTAGGCATCGAATTCATTTCCACTTTTATGTTCGCGCAAGCCTCATCGACAAGATCGATCGCTTTATCCGGCAGAAACCGGTCAGTGATGTAACGATCGGATAAGGTCGCGGCCGCAACAAGGGCGTTGTCATGGATGTTGACGCTGTGGTGGATCTCATAACGTTCCTTCAACCCCCTCAAGATGCTGATTGTATCAGAAACTGTCGGTTCTTTCACCAACACCTTTTGGAATCTTCGCTCCAAGGCCTTATCCTTCTCCAGATTTTGACGGTATTCATCCAAAGTGGTCGCTCCGATGCAGTGCAATTCGCCTCTGGCCAGCATAGGTTTCAGCAGATTGCCGGCATCCATACTCCCCTCGGTTTTTCCTGCCCCGACGATCGTATGGATCTCATCAATGAAAAGGATGATGCGGCCGTCGCTTTTCTTCACTTCCTTCAATACCGCTTTAAGGCGTTCCTCGAATTCCCCACGGTACTTAGCTCCCGCAATCAATGAGCCCATATCCAACGAAAAGATTGTTTTGTCTTTCAAATTATCCGGTACATCTTTTTTCACAATCCGTTGAGCCAAACCTTCCACAATGGCGGTCTTGCCTACGCCAGGTTCACCTATCAGGATCGGATTATTTTTTGTTTTCCGCGACAAAATGCGGATGACATCCCTGATTTCTTCGTCCCTGCCGATTACCGGATCTTGTTTTCCGCTACGCACCGCTTGCACGAGGTCTATGCCATACTTTTCCAATGCTTCATACTGATCTTCCTGATTCTGCGAAGTCACTCGGTCTCCCCCTCTCATATCCTTGATTTTTTCCGCGATGATTTTTTCCGTCAGGCCTAGATTAACCAAAAATTTGGTCAATGGATGATTTTTCAGTGTCATCAAGCTCAAAAGCACCGTATCAGTGGCGATGAAATCATCCTTCAACTCCGACCGCTTGCGGTCTGCTTCCAGAAAGAGATTGTACAGATTCTGGCTGAATGTTTGCCCGTACTGGACGGAAGTGCCCTCAATCACCACTGATTTATCCAGTTCCTTATCAACGGCTGATTCAAATGCATCGATTGCCACTCCTGAATCGATATAAAAATTGCGCGCAAAACTATCCGGCTGCAGAAATATTTTCCACAGATGGGCGACATCGATGGTCTGGTGCTTGCGCACCATGGCGATACGTTGCGCTTCTGCGATTGCCTGCTGCAGGGCTGTCGTCATTTTTTCCATTTCCATGCTAGGACCTCCTCAAAAAATCTATTGATATATCTTTTATAGGACAAGTATACGACCATGGTCAGAATTGGTCAAATGATAACCCGAAAAAAAAGAACAACAAAGGTGATTTCCTTTGTTGCTCTTCTTATCATCGGATCCCTAACGCGATGCGTGCATATCGGGACATTCTGTCTGTCGTCCAGGCAGGATACCACACCAATTTCACTTGTGTTTCGGTTACTTCAGGAACGTCTTTCAAAGCACGATGAATTTCATCGGTGATGACATCCGCCAATGGGCAGCCCATCGTTGTGAGTGTCATCTTGATCAGGCAGAATCCATCCTGTTCCAGTTCCACTTCATAAATCAAACCTAAATTGACGATATCTATTCCTAATTCCGGATCTATCACTTGCTCAAGCGCCGCTAAGACGCGTTCTTTTATGCTTTCCAATTCTTCTTGCGAAAATTGGGGAGTTGTCTCTTCAGTCATTGCAAACACCTCTTACCTTTCTGGATTAATTAGATAATAACAGTTTGTGCATAGAAATTCAATGCGAATATACGTTACCTAAAAATACTGCCATTTCCTCAAAAATAGCGTAAGGAACCCGGTGTCCGGCACCTTCTGTCGACCGGAAACAAATGTTATCTGCATAGGCTTCTCCGCTGATGGAGTTGACGAACTGCTCCATCTGCTCGTACGGCACACTCTCGTCGGCGGTACCGTGCCAGATGTAAAACGGCGTGTCAACGAGCGATTCCGGATGTTCTTTGAGGCTCAGGTTTTCAAAAGGCGCCATCAACGCATTGACCTTCTCGTCATCGAGCGGAGGCAGACCTTCCGCCCAGCGGGACTGCAGTGCCCAATGGGACAACCCGATCGGATCCGGACTGCCCATCAAGCAGGCTGCCGAATGGATCCATGGATATTGCGTCAAAGCGATACAGGTCGTGATGCCTCCCATCGAAAGGCCCGTGACCGAAACAGTTTCTCTTTTTGCCAATCCCGCTTCAACATAGGCTTCCACAATGTCAGGAAGCTCTTTTATATTTTTCAGGACTACCGACCAGAATTCTGCTGCCGGTTCGCCAGCATAGGCTTCCTCTTTGCGTTCACCATGACGATAGGCATCGGGGATGATCACCCGCATGCCGTTGCTGGCTAATGCATATCCGGGCTCCAAACCTCTCTCCTTTTGGTTTGTGATGCCATGATAAAAGAACACGAGCGGAGTCGTTTCTTGTTTCTTGTCTTCTTCAACGATTTCCAGAATCGGTATATCATTTATGATTTTTCTTTCGATCAAAATCACATTTATCCCTCTTTTTCAGCTCTGATCGGCTGTTACAGGCAAAAATATTTTTCCAGGTAGATTGCCAAGCCGTCCTCATGATTCGTATGCGTGGTTACATCATCTGCAATGCGCTTTAATGCCCCAATACCATTTTGCATAACAACGCCATGTCCCGCAAAGCGAATCATCTCCATATCGTTGTCTTCGTCACCGAAGGCAAGAATATCTTCCCGCTTGATACCGTAATTATTCGCGACCACTTCCACGCCAAGCGCTTTTTGGACACCAGCGGATACGATTTCGAGGCAAGGCATCGTACCGCCCCATGTACGGATTTCAATGGAATTCCCATAACGCGCCAAAATCCGGTCACGGATAGCATGCAAATTCCGTTCCTCGGAAAATACATTCATGGAAGTCGGATTTTCCGACAACGTGTCCTTAGAAGTGATCTGCGTCGCCAGCAAATTTTTCGGGAAATATTCGTTCGATGGCAGCGTGGCGGTGGATGCGAAAAGCGTCTCCTTGCCTTCTACGCAGATAAAATCGATGCCCATCTCTTCACGCTGTTCGATGAGATCCATCGCGAAATCTTTATTGAGTGTTTTATGGTAGTAATTACGCCAATTACTGTCGGTTGGATTATGGCATAGGGCACCGTTGAAATTCACCAACGGGGTAGTCATCTTGAGTGTCTCATAAAATTCTTTGCTGTTTCTGTATGGACGACCAGTTGCGATCATGACCAGATGGTTATCTTTTTGCAACCGTGCCAACACATTTTTGGTCCGAACGCTCAGCAACGACTGATTGTTGAGCGTGGTACCGTCTAGATCTAAAGCGATTAATTTTTGTTTCATATTTCCTCCTGCAGTTTCCGCCTGACATTCGAGCCCTTACTTATTCGCTTCCCAGCGACGGAAATTTACTTTTTAATTCTGCCGTCATGACCTTTGCGATGTTCGATCCGATCACAAGCATTTCATATAGTGGTTTGACATCTGTTGTCGAGCGGCCCAAAAGCCGAAGGAAAATCTCTCCATCGCCCGCCAGGCAAAGTGTATAATAAAAAGTCTTGGTTTGGTTCAATTCATTGATCAGTTCCAAAAGCTTCACTTTATCAGCATAATTATTCAGATAAGCTAATTTTCTGTAGCTGATCTGAAAATCACTTTCTGCCTCATCTTTGGCGATGACTACACCGAACGGCAGAGAATGGTCCTTATCGAGATTGAATTTCCCTTGATACAAATACTGGCCATTTTGGATGGGATGACTTTTCAGTGGCATGCCTTTTTCTTGGAATTTTTGATCAAGCGCGGCTAATATCGTCAAAACTATCACTCTTTTCGTATATGGTGCTACAAGTATAGCACATTTCCCCCAAGAATTATGCTTATCGCACTATACAAAAAAGGTCCGGAACCGAAGTCCAGACCTTTCCATATGTCATGCGGGATATTAACGACGTTTTTCTCTGATACGAGCAGCTTTTCCGTGTAATGCACGCAAGTAGTAAAGTTTTGCACGACGCACTTTACCGAAGCGAACAACTTCGATTTGAGCTACACGAGGAGTGTGCAATGGGAATGTACGTTCCACACCGACACCGTTGGAAATTTTACGTACTGTATACGTTTCGCTGATTCCGAATCCGCGACGTTTAATGACTACGCCTTCGAATAATTGGATACGTTCTCTTGTTCCTTCGACTACGCGAGCGTGGACGCGAACAGTGTCTCCAGGACGGAATGCAGGGATATCACTACGTAATTGTCCTTGTGTTATTGCTTCGATCAATGGTAATTGACTCATGTTTTTTTCTCCTTCCAACCGACATTCATACACAATCCTTCTGCACAGCGGAATATCGTATTATGGAGCAGTCTCTCTGCTCACCTGTAGAATTCTACCACAATATTTTTGACGTGTAAAGTATTTCTCGTTTACATTGTTTAAATTTCAAGGCGCACGATTGCGCTTAATTGTCAGCTTTTTCTTCGAGAAGAATTTCAGCCAACCAGGTTTGCTGTTTTTTCGACAAAGTGATCTTTTCAAGCATTTCCGGACGTCTCAGCCAAGTTTTGCGCAAAGATTCTTTTTCTTGCCAATCAGCGATTTTCTGGTGATTGCCGCTGAAAAGCACTTCAGGGACGACATCTCCGCGGAAATCGCGGGGTCTCGTATATTGGGGATGCTCAAGCAAACCGGTCGAGAAGGAATCGGTCTTGTTCGACTGTTCATTGCCCAATACCGCAGGCAAGAGGCGGACCGTCGCATCGATCATGACCATTGCGCCGAGTTCGCCACCCGTCAAAACATAATCCCCGATTGAAATTTCATCTGTCACATGCTGCTTGATGCGCTCATCGAAACCTTCGTAATGACCACAGATGAAGACTAGGTGCTCTTCCTCGGCGAACTCCTCCGCCAGATCCTGATTGAAGGTTTTTCCGGACGGATCCAAAAGGACAATTCTTTTTTTGGTTTCGGGCGAATGAACCTCGATGTCCGTCAACGCATCGACGATCGGTTGCGCGCGCAACAACATGCCTGCGCCGCCTCCGAAGGGATAGTCATCGACGGAATTGTGTTTGTTTTCGGAATAATCGCGGAAGTTCGTGCAAGTGATCGAAACACGGCCACTCTCAATGGCCTTTCCGATAATCGACTCGGACATAGGGCCTTCAAACATCGCCGGAAACAACGTCAATACATCTATCTTCATCAGTCCATCATTCCTTCTAGCAGGTGGATGGTAACCTTGTTTTCCTCCAAAGATACCTTTTCCACTACCGATGCGATATACGGAACCAATAAATCTTTTTGGCCTGGTCTGGATACAACCCAAACATCATTAGCCCCTAGCGGCAAAATTTCTTTTATTGTACCCAATTCTTCACCGGCATCACTTACGACGGATAATCCGATGATTTCATGATAATAAAACTCATGATCCGGCAGGTCCCCCAACTGCGCTTCCGAAACTTTCAGGGTTCCGCCTTTGAACGGCTCGACCTCTTCGATCCGGTTGTAGCCCTCGAATGTCAGCATATTGAAATTCTTGTGCACCCGGTGGCTGGCTACTTTCAGAGCAATCGGCTCACTGTTGTCGCGGAAGAGGTAAAGCGTAGACCCTTTCTTGTAGCGTTCATCCGCAAAGTCAGTGCTGGAAATGACACGCACTTCACCCTTTAGGCCTTGGGTATTCACAACTTTTCCGACATCATAAAATTTTTCCATTTTTCACCTCTCCTTACATAAATCGTACTGTCAACATTTCTGTACATAATAAAATAGAAGGGATAAGTGCTACTACTGTATCATCATCCGCTTCTATCTATTCGCTATTAAGTTAGGCATCCACCGATCGGAAACGACCGAATCCGCAATTAGAGCAGATTATTCGGCCCCTTCGATCACAAGGCGGACACGTTTTGTGCCTTTGGTTCTGACACTGTATACAATTGTACGGATCGCTCTGGCGACACGTCCCTGTTTGCCGATCACACGGCCGACATCCTCGGCATCAAGATGCAAATGATATTCCATGAACTCACTTGTCTCTTTGATTTCGATGGACATCTTATCATCGTGGACGATCAAAGGTTTGACAATTGTCAGGATTAAATCTGAAATTTCAGGCATTTAAACCACCCTTTTATTTAGCTAACTTAGAGTCGTGGAATTTTTTCATAATACCTTGTTGAGAAAGTAAGTTGCGAACTGTATCAGAAGGTTGTGCACCTTCAGCTAACCATTTCAAAACTAACTCTTCGTCAAATTTAACTTCAGCTGGTTCAACAACTGGATTGTATGTACCTACTTTTTCGATGAAACGTCCATCACGTGGAGAACGTGAATCAGCTACAACGACGCGGTAAAACGGGTTTCTTTTAGAACCCATACGTTTTAAACGAATTTTAACTGCCATTTATATAACACCTCCATATATCTATATCTCACATTTTTATATATTACCAGTTTTCCATTTGCTTGTAAAGTGTTTTCTCTTTACACTTGGAATTATTTTTTCTTTTTCTTCTTTTTGTTCATCCGTCTGGCCATTTGCTGCATGGCCAGCTTGCCCATTTTGCCTTTAGGGCCTTGTCCAAGGAGGCCTTCCATCCCTGCAAAATTACCTTTGGACATCTTGTTCATCATGTCTCTGGATTCGTTGAATTGCTTGATCAGACGGTTGACTTCCGCCAATGATCTTGCAGAACCTTTCGCGATCCGTCTGCGTCTGCTCTGTGAAAGAATTTCAGGGTTTTCGCGTTCAGCGGGCGTCATCGAAAGTACAATTGCCTTCATATGGGCTACATCTTTCGGATCTATCTTCATTTGATCCAATCCGGGAACATTGCTCATGCCCGGAATCATCTTCAGAAGGTCCTCAAGCGGCCCCATGTTGGTGACCTGATCCATCTGCTCGATGAAGTCATTGAAATTGAAAGTGTTCTCGCGGATTTTTGCAGCCATTTCTGCTGCTTTCGTCTCATCAAAATCTTGTTGCGCGCGTTCGATCAATGTCATCAGATCGCCCATACCCAAAATTCTGGAAGACATGCGTTCAGGGTAGAATGGTTCAAAATCTTCCAGCTTTTCACCTTGACCCGTAAATTTGATTGGCTTTCCGGTTACCGATCGGATTGACAGCGCAGCCCCCCCGCGTGTATCTCCATCCAATTTAGTCAAAATGACACCGGTTATGCCGAGCTGTTCATTGAAAGATTTCGCTACGTTGACGGCATCTTGCCCCGTCATCGCATCCACGGTAAATAGGATCTCGGTAGGATTGACGGCAGCTTTGATGTTCTTCAACTCTGTCATCAATACTTCATCCACGTGCAATCGTCCCGCCGTATCGATGATGACCAGATCGCGGCCATCGAGTTTGGCTTGTTCAACGGCCTGCTTCGCAATATCGACCGGATTCGCTTCCGCTCCCAACGCATAAACCGGGAAATCCAATTGTTTGCCTAAAGTCTGCAATTGATTGATCGCTGCCGGGCGATAAACGTCGGCTGCTACCAGCATCGGGCGCTTATTTTCTTTTTTCTTCATGTAGTTGGCAAGCTTTCCGGCAGTTGTGGTTTTACCTGCACCCTGCAAGCCGACCATCATCACGACGGTTGGAGGTTTAGCAGAAAATTGGAACGGTTCCTGCTGCCCACCCATCAATTCCGTCAACTCTTCGTTGACGATTTTGATGACTTGTTGTGTCGGTGAAAGTGACTCGAGCACATCAGAGCCCAACGCTCGCTCATTCACTTTTTTGACGAAATCTTTTACTACTTTAAAATTCACGTCGGCTTCCAGTAAAGCCAGACGTACTTCACGCATCATTTCCTTAAGATCGGCTTCCGTAATCTTGCCTTTTTTGCCGATTTTGGTCATCGCGCCTTGGAGACGCTCGGACAATCCTTCAAATGCCATATTTTCCACTTCCTTACTGTTTATTCATCTTTGTCATCCAGTTCTTCCAGATTTGCGATCAGCCTTTGCAAGGATCTGTCGTCGGGATATTTTTCTTCGGCGTAATTCGCCAATTCATCCAACTTTTTATTCCGGAGTCTATAGTTTTGCGCCAGCTTTAACTTCTGTTCATAATCCATCAGAATCTTTTCGGTGCGCTTGATGTTGTCGTACACTGCCTGCCGGCTGACCTCGAACTCTTCAGCGATTTCGCCCAACGAATAGTCATCACCATAATACAAAGAAAGATAGCCTTTCTGTTTGTTTGTCAACAGGACATTATAGAATTCATAAAGAGTATTCATATTATTGGTTTTTTCCAGTTCCATCAGAATACCTTCCTTCTCGTACGGATTGTCAAGAAAAAATCTTTACACTTCATTAGATTACCGATTTTGCCAAGCTTAGTCAACCATAAATTGCACTGAAGCAGTGTCACCACAACAAAAAGCAAAATCAGGCCGGCAATCCCGATGCGATTGCCGGCCTGACCATGCTTCTGTCGGCACTTACTATGAAACGTGCCTTACGAGGCAGGACGATCTATTTCCTTATTTTTTCTCAAGCAGATCCTTTACCAATCCGTAAATATACTGCTCCGGATCAAAGGGCTGCAGATCATCCAGGCCTTCACCCAACCCGACGAATTTGACGGGGATGTCCATTTCTTGACGAATCGCCAGGATGACCCCGCCTTTCGCCGTTCCGTCCAATTTCGTCAGAATCAGACCGGTGACATCGGTCGTCTCCTTGAATTGCTTCGCTTGTATCAAAGCGTTCTGACCGGTCGTGGCATCCAACACCAGCAATGTTTCGGTTGCGCCGCCGGGTATTTCTCTTGCGATGATCCGATTGATTTTCTCCAATTCCTTCATCAGGTTCACTTTGTTCTGGAGTCTTCCTGCCGTATCGATCAACAGGTAGTCATAATTTTCTTCTTTGGCTTGCTTCAGGGCGTCATATACGACGGAAGCCGGATCGCTTTTTGCATCGCTTGTTACAACCGGCACGCCTACACGTTGCCCCCAAACCTCCAGCTGTTCGATAGCGCCGGCTCGGAAAGTATCCCCGGCCGCCAACAAGACGCTGTTCCCTTGGTTCTTCAACTGGTAAGCATATTTTCCGATGGTAGTCGTTTTCCCCACTCCGTTTACGCCCACAAAAAGAATGACGGTCGGCCCATTTTCATTTATTTTGATGGTAGGCAATTCCGTCTGGCCTTTTTCATAGATTTCGACCATTTTTTCGATGATGACATTCTTCACTTGTTCTCCCGTGCGCACGTTCTTCATCTTGACTTCATCACGCAGTACATCCGATAGTGCCAACGTCATATCAAACCCGACGTCTGCGGAAATCAGCGTTTCCTCCAAATCGTCAAAAAACTCTTCATCTACTTCCCGGAAACCGGCGAATAGTTCATTCATCTTCTCTGAAAAGCTTTTGCGTGTCTTTTCCATGCCTTTATCGAATTTATCGATGACAATCTTATTTTCTTCAGTTACCGGTGTCTGAACAACATCTTCACCTGTAAATGCGCGCTTTATTCGATCGAATAATCCCATTTGAACACTTCCTCTCTTATGCCAGTCTGAAATTACGCAAAGACGAACGTTTCGATGGCGTGTGCAACGCCATCTTCCCCGTTTGTTTTCGTGATAAAACTAGCCCGTTCCTTGATTTTATCTGGTGCGTTGCCCATCGCGACGCTTACACCCGCAAAATCCAGCATCGCCAAATCGTTCTCTTCATCTCCGCAAGCCATGACCTCATCGGCAGTGATTCCAAGATGATCGCATAAAGCTGCGATACCGTTGCCTTTATCAACTTCAGGGTGCATGACTTCAAACAGAAGCGGGCGCGATTTCATCATCGAATACTTGCTGTAGAAGTACGCCGGTATCTTCGCGATTGCTTCATCCAGTACAGCAGGTGCGATGCAAAAAACTACTTTATTGAACGCATCCTGTTCCTGAAAGTCTTCGATTTTCTTCTCAACGAACGGCAAGCTTGAACTCTGCAGGCTCTTGTACAAGGACTCCCTGCCTTGCGGGTATTCCGGTTCGTATACGAATTCCAGATCCAGCATGTTCATCGGGATGTTCAGTTCCTTGCTCAGATCATAGAGTTCCACGATTTGACTGTAGTTCAGCACTTTTTGGGAAATGATTTCCGATGTTTTATTTTTTTGAACCAAGCCGCCGTTATAAGTGATCGAGTAATCTTCTGCTTGAAGCAAGTCCAGTTCGTCCACGTAAGCTTTGATGCCCATGAGTGGGCGTCCGGTACAAAGGACGATTTTCACGCCTGCTTCCCTGGCACGATGGATTGCTAGTTTGTTCGCTTCACTGATTTTTTTGTCAGGATTCAGCAATGTGCCATCCAAGTCAAGTGCTATCAATTTAATCATTTATCTTCATCCCCTTAACCTATGTCTTCGTAATCTTCAAATTTTACCGATGCCAAGCGGGATACGCCGGAGTCCTGCATGGTCACACCGTACAATGCATCCGCTTCTTCCATCGTGCCTTTGCGGTGGGTGATCACGATGAACTGGGTCAATTCGGTGGATGCCGCCAAGTATTTCCCGAAACGGGACACATTCGCTTCATCCAAGGCAGCCTCCACTTCATCCAAAATACAGAATGGTACCGGTTTGACCTCGATGATGGCGAACAAGAGTGCGATCGCGGTAAAGGCTTTTTCCCCTCCTGAGAGCAGACTGAGTTGCTGAAGTTTTTTGCCTGGCGGTTGCGCTACAATTTCAATTCCAGTTTCCAACAGGTCGTTCGGATCAGTCAGCTCCAACGTCGCTTTGCCGCCGCCGAATAATTTCGGGAAGGTTTTTTCGAATTGCTTTTTGATCTGGATGAAAGTCTCCTTGAAACGCAACCGGACTTCATCGTCCATTTCGTTCATCGTATTCAGGAGATTCCCTCGGGCAGAAAGCAGATCCGTTTGCTGTTCCGAAAGGAAAATGAATCTTTCGGAAATGCGATCATATTCCTCAATCGCCCCCATATTGATTGGACCCAACTCCTCGATGTCTTTTTTCAGCTTTTTAACTTGTCGGGCTGCCTCTTCGGGCTCTTGGGTCAAGTGATGGTCTTGTTTAGCAGCTTCGAAGCTGAGACCGTACTCCTCGCTCAAGTGCGCAAGGTGGTGGTCGATGGCGATTTCGTAGCGTCCAGCGTTTGTCTCCAGTTTGGCGTGCTCACTCCATAGTTTTTGGAGGTTTTTATTTTTTTCGTTCTGTTCGGTTTCCTGAAGAGCACGATTTTGTTCGGTTTGTTTCTTTTGCTCCCGTAATTGTCTTAATTCTGCATCGAATCGCTCTTTTTCTGCACTGGCGGACTTCAGCTGCGTTGTGATCTCTTGGATGGTGAGCGTCTCCGTATCGGCCAGCTTAGCGACTTGATCTTGTTTGCCCTTCAATGAGCTGATGGCTTCCTGTTCCGTTTGGATGCGTTCGGTCGACTGTTTCACATCACGCCGCAATTGCTTTTCCTGCTCTTGCAGGACAGCAAGCTCCTGATCTGCTTGCTGGCGGTTCACCTGAACGTCCTGCAGCAGTTTCAAGCGTTCCTCTTCATTCAAGCTGGATTCCGCTATATCCTTTTGAAGCTGATCGATTTCTTTGTTAAGGATAAGCAAATTTTTTTGGGCTTGAGCCAATCGCGTTTGTCTATCTTCTTGCTCTTCATAAAACATGCGCTTTTCATATTCATGCGCAGCCGATTCTTTTTCTTTCGTCGCAATTTCGGCTGTCACTTGCTGCAGGGAAGATTCCCTTTGCTGCAGTTCAAACTGTTTGATTGTCGCTTTTTGGCGTTTGTCATCTAATTGTTCCTGCAAGCTTTGTTGCTGCAGCGACCATTTTTCTTGCTCCCGTTTCAGCTGATTGTATTGTACGGACAGCTGTTGCACGTATTCGGTCAGCTTATTTAGATTATTTTTGCGGGCCAATAAGGACGCTTCTTGTTGACGCCTCGTCGCGCCACCCGTCATCGATCCACCGGCATGGATGACATCCCCTTCCAGGGTTACGATCCGATAACGGCTCTGCAATTTTTTGGAAATCTGAAGGCCGTCCTGGATATTTGACGCTACGATCGTTGTCCCCAACAGACTGCTGACGATCGCTTTGTACATTTCCTCATGACCGATCAGCTCATTCGCGATGCCGATATATCCGGGGCTGGCTTCTAATGTCGCCCGCACAGACGCGGGCAAGGACTTGCCCTGGATGACTGTCATCGGCAGAAAAGTGGCGCGCCCTAAGTGTTGGGCTTTCAGAATGCCGATACACTGTGATGCAGTGCGTTCATCGGCTACTACGATGTGCTGCATAGTGGCTCCCAGTGCAATTTCTATGGCCAAGGTGTATTTTTCTGGAACTTGGATCAATTCGGCGACGGGACCACGGATACCCGGAACACTTTCCCTTCTCCGCAGCATTTCCTTTACGCCTTGATAATAACTGGCATAGCTGTCGTCCAACTCCTGCTGGCTCTCACGCCTTGCTTCCGCCTGCTGCAGATTCCGGGTTACGGTATCCAACTCCGCATTCAGTTGTTGGAGTTTGGATACGAGCTGGAAGCTATTCTGTTTGCAGTCCTGCAGTTCCGATTCCAGATTGGCGTTCTCTTCAACAAACGTGACGTATTCCTCATTCAACGCTTGCTGTTTCGCTTTTAGTTGGCGCAGATGCTTCCTGAGTTCGTCGCCTTTCGAAAGGAAACGGTGCTCTTGTTCGGTTGCGAGCGTCATTTCTTTTTCAAGATGGACGGTTGTGTTGCGGTTGCTGGATTGTTCCTGCAGCTTGTTGATGTAATCATTCCGGAGTTGTTGGACAAGCTCCGCCTTATTTTGCGTCAGCTGTGCTTCCTTTTCGGAAAGGCTCGCTCTTTTTTCAGAGAGATTTTTCCTTACTTCCACTTTCGCCGCAAGTTCAGTCCGTAAAGCTGCCAGATTGGCTTTTTCAGTCTTGATCAGTGCCTCTTTTTCAGCGATGATTTGGGCTTGCTCTTCTTGATTTTTAGATGAGTACATTGCCCGTTGCTGGAAAATCTGCTTTTGACCTTCCAGCTGTTCCAATTTCTGGATGACTGTTACGTAACCGGTCTGCAGTGTTTCCAACTGTTCGTCGCAAGCATCCAGCTTTTGCTTGAGTTTCTTCAAGGCAGCCTGCGTGACCGCAAGCGATTGTTCTTCCATGCTAATTTTTCGGTCATAATCAGCCAGCTCGCGTTTGCTCATTTGCCACTGCGCATTCAGCCTCTCAATTTCAGAAGCGGTCAAAGCAATTTCAATCTCGCTTAATAACGTTTTTTTCTCCTGGAAATCCAAAGCTGTTTTTCTTTGGATTTCCAAAGGAGCGAGTTGGCTGTTGATTTCATGCAGGATGTCCTCAACCCGATTCAGATGCTCTTCCGTTTGGGACAGCTTTCGTTCAGCACTCGTTTTACGATTCTTGTATCTGGCTACTCCGGCAGCCTCTTCGAATATGACTCTTCTGTCCTCAGGTTTGTTCTGAAAAATCTGTTCCACTTTCCCTTGCGAAATCATGGAAAAAGAATCTTTTCCGATGCCTGAATCCATCAATAATTCCGTTATGTCTTTCAATCGGCATGGCTTTTTATTGATGAAACAGTCACTGTCGCCATTGCGGTTGTATCTTCTGGTGATGCTTACTTCGCTGAATTCCAGCGGCAGAAATCCGTCCTCGTTGTTCAGGATGAGGGTAACTTCGGCAATGTTGACAGGCTTGCGTGTCTGCGACCCGGCAAACACGATATCATCCATTTTTTTGCCGCGCAGATTTTTTGCGGATTGTTCCCCCAATACCCAACGGACAGCTTCAGAAAGGTTGCTTTTGCCGCTTCCGTTCGGTCCTACTACCGCTGTCACACCTTCATCAAATTCGATTACGGTTTTGTCGGCGAATGATTTGAAACCCGACATTTCTATTCTTTCAAGATGCAAAGAAAACATCCTTTCCGGTGAAACTTGCTTTTCATTTTTTTAGAGATTCCAAAGCGTTTTGTGCCGCTTTTTGTTCAGCTGCTTTTTTGCTAGGGCCTTGACCTTGACCCATCACTTTTCCGAATGCCCGCACTTCCACATCGAACTGTTTTGCATGTGCGGGCCCGTCTTCACTCAGAAGAATATATTGGATATCCACATCCCCGTTTTTTTGTAGTTCTTCTTGGAGGCCGGTCTTATAATCCATCACATGTGAAAAAGCATCCTCGTTTAACTTGGTGATCATGACTTGGCTAATGAACTTTCTGGCGGCTTCGATTCCTTGATCAAGGTAAACGGCCCCAATGAACGCTTCGAATACATCGCACAGCAACGCTGGTCGTTGCCTTCCGCCCATATTCTCTTCCCCTTTACCCAAACGGATATAAGAGTCGAAGTGACAATCCTTCGCGAAAGCAGATAAACTAGGTTCGCAGACGATTTGCGCCCGCAGACGGGTCATTTTGCCTTCATGCCACGTGTCATAAGTATGAAACAAATAATCGGAGATGATGACTTCCAGGACCGCGTCTCCCAGAAATTCCAACCGCTCATTGTCCTGCAGTGCCAGATGACGATGCTCATTCACATAAGATGAATGGGTAAATGCTTCATGCAAAAGTTTCTCGTTCCTGAAAACAATGGAGAAATCAGTTGCTATTTGTTTGACTATTTTTTCCAATTCATTCCCTCCTTTCCTTGAATGGACTCATTATTATCAAAGTACTTTTGAAAATAGCGTCCTTTTTGATTATACGACAAATGTGTACTATTAGCACGAAAATTTAGTTTCCGGAAAGTCCACCCGTAACTAAGAAAAGCTGAACGGGTTCGTTCAGCCCTGAAAGAAATTTAGGAAATCTGTCCAGGCAACGTTCCCTACGGTCACCTTGTACTGGGGCTCTAAGGGATGAATCCCTAAGAGTCCCATGCAACTGAGCATCGCAGAGCGCAATTGCTGAGAGACTTTCTGCGTCAGCAGATTAGTCGAACAGTATGTCTTGGCTCGCAGAGACAAGAGGTTCCTTATTCTTCTTTCCGAAGGGCTAACCCGTGAAGCTGGACATCATTTTTGATACATGAAACATTTTCCAAACTTGTGAAACACCTACGTTGATGCACTTTTGAGTTGAACAAATTTTATAAATCCCTCCATGCTGAAAAAAAAGGCCTGGACAAAAGTCCGGCCCTTGCTCATTTAAGAAATTTTGTTTGCATGCACATTACCGGACAGGTTCTTCCGATGTCAGTTCGATGGTTTCCCATCCTCTGGTTGCACCATAACGGATATTGAAGTTCTTTACGCGGTTGTTGACGGCAAAAATCTGTGTCTGCCAGAAAGTAGGGATGACAGGTGCTTCCTCGAACAGCAACGCCTGCCATTGTCGGTAGATCCGCATACGCGCATTTTTATCCAAAGCACTCGCAACGTTGAGCTGATCCACCAAAGAATCATTCTTTTCGCTGGACCAGCGGGTGTAGTTGAGAGCACTTGTGCCGCTGAACATTTCGGTCGGATTAGGATCCATGCCTATGTCCCAAGTTGCCTGATAGGCATCAATAGACGAATCATCGGAGGCAAGCATATCATGAAACTTCTGGTATTCAATCAATCTACCCGTGGCGAGCGAGACATTCAAACCGATTTCTTGCCATTGTTGGATATAGTAAGCAACAACGGTCTCAGCCGCATCTCCCCCTGAAACTGCCGCAAAGTTGATTTCGAGTTGCTCTCCCTCCGGCGTTTCCCGGAAACCATCGCCGTCATTGTCCAGATAGCCAGCCTCATCCAACAGACTTGCAGCCTTCTCCGGATCATAACTGAAGCCAACCGCCTCATCAGCACTGACGCCTTCGAATACGGATGGAATCATACCGTTTGCCGGTTGCCGCAGTCCATCGAAAAGGACCGCAGCGACAAATTCGTTATCGAGCGCATATGCCATCGCTTGCCGCAATGCCGCATCCGCCATTTTGGAACTCAGATTCAGGCTGTTGTCGCCGGCTTCAACATCTCGGGATCCTAATTTGAACCCGATATAGGTTGTCGCCAATTCTTCTCTGCCCAGCAAGGTTATATTATCAAAATCTTTATAGGTTTCGTAAGAACTCGTCGGCATGATTGCGACGTCATAATTCCCCGCTTCCATTTCGGATACAATCGTCGCCGAACCCACAACTTCCACGAGGATATGATCCAACTTCGGTTTCCCTTTCCAATAATATTCATTGGCTTCAAAAAGGACCGACTCTCCCGGAACGATTTCTTTGACCCGAAATGGACCTGTCCCAACAGGTTGTTCACGCAGTTGAGCGGAGCCAGCCATTTTCGAAACAGGGATACTTTCAATTTGGTGCCTCGGCAGCGGTTGACTCCATAAGGCTCCTCCGGCCTGAAAAATGGATGGATTCAATTCTTTAAAAGCAATGGTGAGGTGCGTATCATCCAAAACTTCGATTCCGCTGATCGCATCAGCCGTACCTTCATGATACTCGGTCATGCCCAGAACATTCGCAAAGGCCTCTCCATAAAGAGAACCGGGATAGTCCGGATGCCCGATTACTTCATAGGCATAAAGAATATCATCTACCGTGAGTGCCGCCCCGTCAGACCACTTCAGATTATCCTGCAAAGTGATCGACACTGTTTTTAAATTTTCATTTACAACAAAAGTGGCCATGCCGGCCTGGGTAAGCTGGAAATCCTCATCATAAGAAAAGATGGATTCATGTGAAAAGCCCATTAGTTCCTCGTCATAAGAATCTTCAGAAAAAACCGGGTTGAAGATACCCTGGAAGGAAGATTCAGCAACCAGCGCGTATTTCAACATTCCTCCGGTGATGGCAGGATCGTCGTTGTTCATGACAGTGTCGAATTCCTGTATGACAACGGATGAATCGGACACGTTCCCATCCGTTTTCGATAGAATGTTCTCATTTCCGCAACCGCCCAGCAACGCAGCCAAGAAGAACGATACAATCATTTTATTAAGCATTCTCATCCTCCTTATTATGCTTGCATTTGTTTAGCATCGGCCGCACGCCGCAATGCCTGTCCGACATAAATGATGCACAACAACATTGCAAAGATGAATGTGGATGCTGGTAACCATACCCATAAATAGTTCTCAAAGACGGTCGGAGAGATTGCGTAACGTAACAAATTGCCAAGGCTTGGCACGGTTGACGGCAACCCAAAACCCAAAAAACTCAAACCTGTTTCCATCCCGATATTCCTTGCCAATGACATAGTCGTGTTGATGATGACAAGTGAACCAAAATTAGGCAAGATTTCACGGAACATGATCAGCAAGTCGTTTGTCCCTGCTGTTTTGGATGCCCGCACATAGTCACGTTTGGTTTCAGATTGCGTTCGGTTTCGAAAAACCTTTGATTTCCCTGCCCAACTAAATGCGCTCATAAGTAAAATGAACGTAAAGAGATTGTACTCCGATAGGGTGGTCATCAGCACGAGAACCAGCACACTTGCCGGGAGTACCATGATGAAATCTATAAAGCGCATGAGCAGTCTATCCAATAAACCGCCGTAATAGCCGGAAAGCAGACCCAATCCGATTCCGATGAATCCATTCAGGGCTGTCACAGCGGTGCCCGCCATCAGTGAGGTGCGGGCTCCCAGCAACAGCTGCCCCAGCACATCCCGTCCCGCTTCGTCCGTACCCAACAGATGTCCTTTGCCCGGTGAGGCGTACCTGTTCAATAGATCTACCTGCATGACTTGGCTCGCATCAAAAAAAACGGATCCCACAAAAACCAGTAGCAAGAGTAAACTGAGCGTTCCTAAAGCAATAACCGCCAACTTATCTTTTCGGAATTCTTTCAGCAAACTGCGGAAATCGACAACCGTCCTTGCTTCCTCATTCATTTCGTGGCTCGAACGGTTCTCTCCTGCCGCAAAGGAAGCTATCTCCGTCTTCAGCTCTTCCATTCTTCCTGCTTTCTTTTCTTCCTCCGTATTCAACATATCCCCCCTTTTTACTTTTACTACCTCATCCTGACGCGCGGATCCGCAATGGTCAAAATGATGTCAGATACTAAGGTGCCAACCAAAGCAGCCAGCCCATAAGTCAGCAACAAGACAACGATGACACTGAAATCGCGTGATTCTAAAGAACTGATGAACAATCGGCCAATCCCCGGGTAGGAGAAGATGTACTCGATAAAAATACTGCTCCCAATGAAACCGGTAATGTCATAGCCGAACAGAGACGTTACCGGCATACTCGCTTTCCTAAAAATGTGCTTCCGATAAACCATGCTCTCCGGAACGCCTTTCGAGCGGGCTGTCAGTACATAATCTTCTTGTTTGGCTTCGATGATGCCTGATCTTAACCGTTGGATATTGCCTGCGGATGCCGAGAGGGCAAAAGTCAATGCCGGTAAGACTACGTGATAGAGCCTGTTCCAAATAGAGACAATCGCACTCTGAGATTCCGGCAACAACGGCATCCCCCGCGTCGGAAATAATTCCAGTTTGAATCCAAAAAGCCAAACCAACACCAAGGCTACAATAAAAATGGGCAAGGCAAAACTGATGCTGTTCAATAACCGAATGACTTTATCACCCATGGAGTCATTAAAACGTCCTGCATAAATGCCAAGCGGAACTGCGATCAAGTAAGACAACAAAAGAGAGACCGTTGCTAAAAAAAGTGTGTTACTCAGCCGCGCGCCTATCAGAACTTCCACAGGCATCAAGTAGGTATAACTGAGGCCAAAATCCCCGTTGAGCATATTCCCGATCCACTGCAGATAACGAACATACCAAGGGTTACCCAGAGTTGCGGTCATGCTGCCCTGATCCATCCCCTGAATGATGCGCCCAGTCAACGGATCTCCTGGCATCCATTGTGCCAACGCAAACACCAACAAGCTGAACGCCAGCAATTGCGGAATGATAAGCAAGGAGCGTCTCAGAATTTTGTTCCACATGGCTACCACTCCCCCTTCGATGGTTTAACGGCAACCCGATGCGTTTCCGAAAATGGGACCAAGTCGCTGATACGACCGTCCTTTGCCAGATAGCTCGCCATACTTTGTTCGTATTCTGATTCTATTTCCCGCCGTAGACGCTTATGTAACTCCCGATTGCCTGGATCCAAATTCGGAATTGCGGAAAGGAGTCTTTTCGTATAGATATGTTGAGGATTTCGATAGATGTCTTGCTTGTCTCCGTATTCCACGAACCTTCCTCGGTACATGATTGCCAACTCATCACACATCTGCTTCACGACGCCAAGGTCATGGGAAATGAAAAGATAACTGAGTTTGTACTCTTCCTGGATGCGTTTCATGTAATTCAGCACTTGCGCCTGAACGGACAGGTCCAATACTGAAATGGGTTCATCAGCTATGACAAATTTTGGCCGCAGCGCAACCGCTCGTGCCAACGCAATGCGTTGTCTTTGACCCCCGGTGAATTCGTGAGGATACCTTTGCAGTGCATCTTCCGGCAACCCTACCATTTCCAGTAGTTCCAGGACCCGTTTCTTCTCCTCCTGCAGGGAAAACTGCTCAAAATTATGCAAAGGTTCGGAAATGATTTGTCCGATTGATTTTTTGGGGTTCAAGCTCGCACTCGAATCCTGAAAAATCATCTGGATATTTCGTTTGTGGGGCGATTTTCTTTTTCTTATTGCAGCGGTCACGTCAATGCCTTCATAAATGATTTGACCGGCAGTGATCCGCTCCAACCCGACAATCGCTCTTCCGACTGTGGACTTGCCGGACCCTGATTCCCCCACTAAACCGTAATTTTTCCCTTCTTCCATCAACAGACTGATGCCGTCAACTGCTGCAAGGCTCTTTTTCTTGAATAAGAAGTCGCTCTTGATCGGGTAATGAACCTTCAAATTTTTGATTTCCAAGTGTCCCATCTTAATCACTCTCCCCTTCAAACTGGAAGGACTCATGGCACGTGCATCTGACAAAATGACCTTTGGAAACCTCATGCATTTTTGGTGACTCTTCATGTGCAGAAAACGGGACCCAAGGAATTCGCTCGGCAAAACGGCAGCCCTTTTTTGGCAACTGTTGCAAAGATGGAACATCCCCTTGGATCACATAGAGTTCTCCAGCATCCGGATCGCACGTCTCGTTCATTTGCGGCATCGAGCGCAACAAAGATCGGGTATAAGGATGCTTTGGATCCGTAAAAAGATCGACAACACCGGCCGATTCAACAATTTGCCCTGCGTACATGACAGCGACCCTATCCGCAATCTCGGCTACGACACCCAAATCATGGGTAATCAAGATGATTCCGGCACCCGTTTCGTCCCTCACCTCGCTCAATAAATCCAATATTCGAGCTTGCACAGTTACATCCAAAGAAGTCGTCGGTTCATCTGCGATGATGATTGGAGGCTCACAAGCAATTGCGATGGCGATTCCAACCCGCTGGCGCGCTTCCCAAGACAGCTCATGCGGGTAGCGAGCGGCCGTTGCGTTCGGATCATCCACCTTAACTTGGGTCAATAGTTCGCACACACGCAGCTCACGCTCCTCTTTTGTCATCTTGGAATGATAAAGCAGCACTTCTTCTATCTGTTCGCTCACCGTCATCAAAGGATTGAGGGCCGATAGAGGATCTTGAAAAACCATCCCGATGTCGTTTCCTCTTATGCGATTATAGAGCGTCTCATTCAGATCGATGAGATTCAGGTTCTGATAGATGATTTCTCCAGAAATCCGCGTATTCACCTTATTATGGAGTCCGACGATCGTTGTTGCGAGGGTACTTTTCCCGCAGCCGGACTCTCCTACAATCGCTAAAATTTCATTTTTTCCCAAACTGAAGGAAACATCATCGACTGCATCATAATAGTTATCATCCATCCGGAATGCAGTATGCAAAGCATTTATCTCCAACAAAGGTCTTCCAATTCCCATCGTGCGCCCCCTCTCATGCTTATATAACAAACTTGAGGAAATATCTTCTAACATTATACGTTTAAGCACATCCAAAAACAACCGCCATTTCATCCATTTTTAATTCATTTCATATTTCTGCCATAATCATCCATCTTGGCCTGAAAAAAAAGCAACATTGGCATTGGAGAACCGTCAATGTTGCTTTTGTCGTTAAATTATTGCGATCCTTATTTTTGAGAATCGATGTAGTCAACTGCATCCCCTACTGTGATTATCTTCTCAGCATCTTCATCGGAAATCTGCACTGCAAAGACATCTTCCAGCTCCATAACTAGTTCAACAATATCCAATGAGTCTGCTCCAAGGTCGTTTTGGAAAGTCAACTCTCTCGTAACCTTTGCTTCATCGACACCGAATCGTTCAATAACCATCTTGGCTACTCGCTCAAAAGTAGTTGTATCTGCCAAGCGTTACACCTCCATTATCGTTCCATAACCAATTACATCATATTTACTGGAAATATTTTGTAAAGGCTCACATCTATTCTACCCATATGCCAATCTTTTGTCTATATTTTTTTATTTTGGCTGGATTTGGTTTACGGACTTGTCATTCATTGCATCAAAGTGCTTCACGACATCATCAATGACGTGGGAACTGATGATTTTGCGGATCTGTTTCACTGTGTGGTAGACAGCGACTTTGTCCGCAGATCCATGTGTCTTGACGACAGGCGCCCGCAATCCGAACAGCACAGCTCCTCCGTGCTTCGAATAATCCATCGTATCTTTGATCTCCGAAAAGGAATCCTTGATCAGCATACCGCCGATTTTAGTCTTCAGACCGCCTGAAAGCAATTGGGTTTTGATCAACTTCAGCAAGGACATTGCCGTACCTTCCATTGTTTTTAGAACTGCATTCCCTGTAAATCCGTCCGTCACGACAACATCCGCAGCGCCAAGCAAAATTTCCCGTGCCTCTATATTACCTGTGAAATTGAGTTCAGAGTCCTCTTCCAACAATACATAGGCTTTTTTGGATAGTTCGCTGCCCTTCGTTGCTTCGGCACCATTGTTCAACAAAGCGATTCTTGGATTTTCGATGCCTTGCACAAACTTGGCATAATACGAGCCCAAAAGGCCGAACTGGTAGATATTCTCCGGTTTGCAGTCAGCGTTTGCGCCAGCATCCATCAACAGGAATTGTCCATTTTCTTTCCCGATGACTGGCAGAATCGGCATCAAGCCAGGTCTGTCGATCCCTTTGATGCGGCCGATGATCAATAATCCGGCTGCCAAAAGCGCACCGGTATTCCCTGCCGAAAATAAAGCGTCGGCCTCCTTGTTCTTGACTGCTTGAGCAGCAAGCACCATCGAAGCTTGTTTTTTTCTACGGATTGCTTTGACGGGTTCGTCATCGCTCTCGATCTTTTCGGTCGTATGCACGATTGTGATTTTTCCACCTTCGGCATATTGATCCCCTAAAGCCTTACGTATTTTGGCTTCGTCGCCAAAAAGCAAAAACTCCAGATCATTAAATTCTTTGCTGGCCATTAAAATGCCCTCTACTATTGCTTGTGGCGCAAAATCCCCGCCCATCGCATCGACAGCGATTTTCATAAATCGTATACCTCACTTTTGTTAGTTTCACTGTAGTCTCTTCAACTTCTCTTTTTCGCGTTCGACTGCTTCCCGCAAACTTAAGTAGTTTGGATTGCTTTCAAAGTCTGGTTCGCGTGTGATTTGGATAGCGTCATTATGCGCAATATCCAGGATGACGGCATCACGTACAATATCTCCGGATTTGAAATCGGGCAAGCCTGATTGTTTGTTTCCGAAAAGATCACCCGGTCCGCGCAGTTCCAAATCCCGTTGGCTCAGGTAGAAACCGTCAGTCGACTCCACCATGATGCGCATGCGCTCCTTGCCGTTATCGGTTTTCGGATCGGCAACCAACACGCAATAGGATTCTTTGTCTCCCCGGCCCACTCGACCACGCAATTGGTGGAGTTGCGATAATCCGAATCGGTCGGCATCTTGGATGACCATCACTGTCGCATTCGGCACGTTCAGGCCGACCTCGATGACTGTTGTCGATACCAGGATCTGCAGCTCGTTGTTTTGGAAACTGCGCATGATCTGATCCTTTTCTTCGGACTTGAGACGGCCGTGCAACAGACCGATTTGGTACGTTCCTTTGTAATAGGCCGTCACGGCTTGATGCACATCTTCCGCATTCTTGACATCCAGCGATTCGGATTTCTCGATCAGAGGCGTGATGATGTACGCCTGTTGTCCATTATCCATCTGTTTTCGAATGAACTCAAGTACATTTTCGATCTTGTCCGATTTGTTCCAGATCGTTTTGATCGGTTTTCTGCCGTCAGGCATCTGGTCAAGCACTGAAACATCCATTTCGCCCATCGTGGTTATCGCCAACGTCCTCGGGATCGGCGTAGCAGTCATATACAAAACATTCGGGTTGTTCCCTTTTTCATTCAGCTTGTGCCTTTGCTGGACACCGAAACGGTGCTGCTCATCGGTGATGACCAGGCCCAGGTCGGCAAAAACGACATCTTCTTGGATCAGTGCGTGCGTCCCGATGAGGATATGCAAGTCCCCTGATGCAAGCCGGTTCAACAATTCTTTTCGGTCCTTTGCCTTCGTGCTGCCGGTAAGCAGGGCGACGGAGACATCAGTATATTCGAACAGACTCTGCAAGGTGCGATAATGCTGTTCCGCCAAAATCTCAGTGGGAACCATGAAAGCCCCTTGGTATCCGCCCAGGACGGTAGCCATCAGGGCGATTACCGCTACGATCGTCTTGCCGCTGCCGACATCCCCTTGCAACAGACGGTTCATTTCATAAGGTTTGCGCAGATCCCGGCATATTTCGTTGACGACCTTCTTTTGCCCATCCGTAAGTTCGAACGGCAAAGTCGCTATGAATCCCTTGAGCTTGTCCACGTCATAAAGGATCGGAATGCCTCGGTTATTCGTTTTGCGGCTCCGCTGCAGCATCTGCAGGCGCACTTGGTAAAGGAAAAACTCTTGATAGATGATTTGCCGTCTCGCTTGCTCGGATTCTTCATCATTTTTGGGAAAGTGCATCGCCCGGATGGCTTCCCTGTGGGTCATCAGGTGATAAGTCTGCTGCAAATGCTGCGGAAGTATCTCGGGAATGACCGAGGAATAAAGTTCGATCGCCTGTTTGATCAGATTCAGGATGGTCTGCTGTTTGATCGTCTTGTTGACATGATAAATGGCGGCATAATCATCCTGTCCGTTCGAACTGCCGAGGATCTTCATCCCTGCCAAAGTTTGGCGTGCGCGTTCCCATTTACCGAAAATCGCAACCTCATCCTCAAGCATGATTTTTTGTTTCAGGTAAGGCTGATTAAAGAAGGTAACCGATATGATGGCATCTTCGATGGCTAATTTGAATGATAGCCTGCTTTTTTTAAAACCGTAATGGTGGACGACCGGAGCCGTCACGACTTGTCCTTTCAGCGTCACTTTGTCCGAATCTTCGATTTCGTCCAATGTTTTGACTTTTATGTCCTCATAACGGAAAGGAAAGTGTGTGATCAGATCATAGATCGTATCAATGCCCAACGAATGCAGCGCCTCAACCCTCTTCGGTCCTACATGGGGCAACTCCCCGACTGGATCATAAATATCCAATTGCTTGTTGTCTTCCGCTTCCATCCGTTCGCCTCCTTTCTTCTGGGAGCAGGACATTTCTCAGATCAACCGTTTTTTGAAAAAGAAAAGCCGAACAGAGAAACTCGTTCAGCTTTTTCAGATTATTCTACAGAAAGAAGATAACTGTATACCGGTTGATTTCCTTCTTGCACTTCGACTTCCAAGAAGTCATATTCCGCTTCGATGACCGCTGCAATCTCTTTGCTTTCGTTCTCATCGCTGTCTGCCCCGAAAATGATGGTCACGATTTCGCTGTCATCCGTGATCATTTTTTTCAGGGTTGCTATCGTTGCGGCTTTTCTGTCCTTGTCGGCCGTCAGGATTTTCCCGTCGACGATTCCCATGAAGTCGTCCTTGGTGATGGCCAATCCATCTATGACTGTGTCGCGCACGGCATTCGTGATCTGCCCGCTGACAACATTTTCCAGTTCGGCAGTCATGTTGGCTTTATTGGTTTCCAAGTCTTCTGATTCATTGAAGGCAAGCATAGCTGACAGACCTTGCGAGATCGTTTTTGAAGCCACTACTACAACATCCGCATCAGAAACTTCGGCAGCCTGATCTGCAGCCATGAAAATATTTTTGTTGTTCGGCAAAATGATTGTTTTTTCGGCATTTGTACTTTCGATCGCCTTGAGGATATCTTCCGTGCTTGGGTTCATCGTTTGTCCGCCATTGATGATTGTGGTGACACCCATGCTCTTGAACAGGGCATGCACACCTTCGCCGGCAGCAACAGCTATCACGCCATAAGGAATTTTTTCAAGTTTTTTGGCAGGCGTATCGGCTTTTTCAAGGACTGCATCATGTTGCATGCGCATATTGTCCACTTTTATTTTCATCAGTGAGCCGAATTTTTGGCCGTAGTTCATGACTTCCCCAGGGTATTCGGTATGTACATGGACCTTCACGATTTCTTCGTCTGCTACGACCAATAAGGAATCTCCAAGTTCGTTCAGATGATTACGGAATGTGTCATAATCAAAAGTGTCCGTAACGGTTTCACCTTCGCCTAATTTGACCATGATTTCTGTACAATAACCGAATTGAATATCTTCTGACGCAATTGCGTGCGAAACGTTATGATAATTTTCTTGGTGAGCGATTTCGGTGACATCCGCTTGTGAGACAACCTTTTCAGCTGACTTCACTTTTTCTCCGGTCAACGATTCCATAAATCCTTCGTAAATGTACACCAGCCCTTGTCCGCCACTGTCGACCACGCCTACTTCTTTCAGTATAGGCAACAGATCGGGTGTCTTATCCAACGCAATCTGCGCCACCTTGAGGACTGTTCCCATCAATTCGATGATGTCATCCGTATGTTCTGCTTTTTTCATACCGGCTTTTGCAGATTCGCGCGCAACCGTCAAAATGGTGCCTTCCACAGGTTTCATGACCGCTTTATAAGCTGTCTCGACGCCGTGGGAAAAGGCCTCCGCAAAATCAATTGTACTCAAAGTTTTTTTGCCTTCGATCGCTTTTGAAAATCCTCGGAATAGCTGAGATAAAATGACGCCTGAGTTCCCTCTCGCCCCCATCAATAAACCTTTAGCCAAGTCCGCTCCTAATTGATCAATTGTCGCAGCATTCGACAGCCTTACGCGTTCAGCTCCAGATGTGAATGATAGATTCATGTTTGTACCTGTGTCTCCGTCCGGAACAGGGAACACATTCAAAGAATTCACATATTCTGCATTCTCGCTAAGGCGTTCGGCGCCGATTGCGACCATCGCCTTAAAGTCTTCCGCTGTTAATTCAGTTCTCTTCACCTTATAATCCTCCTTCACCATATAACAAATGGTGATCTGTAATCTTTAGTCCTTTAAAACTCTTACGCCTTGGACGAACACATTCACTGTATTTGCGGAAAATCCCAACATCATTTCAAGGTTGTACTTGACCTGCGTTTGCACATTCCGGCAAATTTCTGAAATTTTAGTGCCGTAGAGTACAATGATATAAACATCAACAGCAACTCCATTATCTTCTTGACGAATAACGACACCGCGTGAGTAGTTCTCTTTTTTCAATATTTCACTGATATTATCTCTGATTTGATTTTTGCTCGCCATGCCGACAACTCCATAATTATCTGTCGCGGCTCCGCCCACTACCGTAGCGATCACGTCGTTCGATAAGTCAACCATTCCATATTGTGTTTGGATTTTAACTGCCATTTATAATAGCCTCCTTAATGTATGCACACAATCGTAATTATAAATTATGATAGCATATTTTATACAAAAGAAATAACTTTTTGCGATTAAATTTCTCATTTACGGTCGATTTGCGGCAATTCTTATTGATTTCCCACCGTTTTCCAGTTTTCTTATCCAGCACTAGTGCCTTTTCAATGACAACATAGTACAGACATTTGATGATGACATCATTAAAAAAACAGCTGTCAAGTATTTTTCCTTTAAAACAGTTGCATTCACTTTTAAATTATGATAAATTAATCAAGTGTATGAATTGGAAAGAAGCTTTGCTTCTGTAACAGCAAAGGAGGAAAGAAAATGTCAAAAGAATGTTTCGTAACAGGACGTAAAAGCCGTTCAGGTAATAACCGTTCCCACGCTATGAACTACACAAAACGTACTTTCAAACCAAACTTACAAAAAGTTCGTATCTTAGTCGATGGAAAACCTAAAAAAGTTTGGGTTTCTGCTCGAGCTTTGAAATCTGGTAAAGTTGAAAGAGTATAAAAATATAGATGAGCCCGGGACCATGTCATGATTCCAGCTCATCTTTTTTTATTTCCCGTCCTAAAATTAAGGAAAGTGGCCGCAATTGTTGTGGCCACTTTCCTTATTCGCGCTTATCAGAGCTTTGGATGACTGCCAATAGGCCAGATCCAAAAGAAAACGTCATCTCTGTGTCCTTGAATTCATTACTGACCAAAGCTATCGGGTACTCGTAATCTTTTCCGTTCAACGGATAGGCAACTCCAGTCAGCTTCAGTTCTTTGATCGGAGTCATGCCGATGAACGACAAGTATTTTTTCCCCTCTTCTTTCTTTAGCACATAATTACCCGGCAGATAAAATCGCAGCGTATTATGGCGGTCGATTAAACTGACCTTACCCGTCATCTGTTTCACAAGTGGATGGAATGCCAACCACAAATTACTCATCAGATGGTCCAGACGCCCTCCGAAAGCTCCCAAAAGAATGATTTCCTCCGGATTGAACATTTCAATCGCATAAGCAATAGCCGCCTCAGTATCCGTCTCATCTTTTTGTGCCGGGAGTACACGGCAGACAAGACTTTTCTTTTTGATGTCTTCCATTTCTGAAGGGGTGACAGAATCAAAATCACCGATTGCCGCATCAAAATGCGGGAGCAGTTCGGCAAGCTTCAAAGCTCCGCGGTCTGCGCCCACCATCCGATGACTTGTCGCATAACGGCGGACCAAAGCTGCGACATCCGTCAGGTCACCACCGACCACAATCACAACTTTCTCAGACTGCATTGTGGCAGGCATCCTTCAGTCTACTGATGGCAGCGGATGGATTTTCATCGTCATAGATGTAAGAACCCGCTACGAATACATCAGCCCCTGCTTTGATGCATTTGACGATCGTCTCGTGGGTAATCCCGCCGTCGACTTCGATTTCGTAATGATAGCCATGTTTTTCGCGCAAGGTAGCTAACTCTTCAATTTTACCCAAGGTGCTTTCGATGAAGCTTTGGCCACCGAAGCCCGGGTTGACGGTCATGACGAGCACCATATCAACATCGCCCAAAACGGGTTTTATGGCTTCTACGCTTGTTCCCGGATTGATGACGACACCAGCTGCTATATTTTCATTTTTGATCATCTGGATTGCGCCATGGATATGGTCAGTAGCTTCCACGTGGATCGTTATGATATCGGCACCGGCTCTGGCGAAAGCCGGTATCAATTTTTCAGGTGTACTCACCATCAAATGACAATCCAACGGTAATTTTGTATGCGGTCGGATTGCCTGTACAATATTTGGACCCAAAGTTAAGTTGGCGACAAATTGACCGTCCATTGCATCAATATGAATGTAATCGGCACCCGCTTGTTCGACTAACTTGACATCTCTTTCTAAATTCGCAAAATCAGCACTTAATATGGATGGAGCAATTTTCATGTTCACACGCACCTTATCTCTTATTTTTTTTTATGTACATCGGTTTGCGGCCTACAATTTCCTCATGGAACTGCAGATAGTGTTCGTATCTGTACGGAGCCACTTCTCCGGATGCAACAGCCTCTTTCACCCGGCAATTCGGCTCGTTGATGTGCATGCAGCCGGCGAATCGGCATTGATTGCGCAGCGCTTCAAAGTCCGGGAAAAAAGAAGGCAGATCGACCGCTTCAATGTCGATCAAGTCGATTGTACTGAAACCAGGGGTATCGGCAATCAGCGCTTCCCCAACCGGATGCAACTCGACATGCCGCGTCGTATGGCGGCCCCTGCCCAAAGCGGTCGAGATTTCACCTGTCAACAAATCCAATTCGGGCATCAGTTGGTTCAACAAAGTTGATTTCCCGGCGCCTGATTGGCCCATAAAAACAGCCATCCCTTTACCCATGGTCTGGACCAGTTCATCCAAAGAAGATGTATCCGGATAATCCGATAGAATCATCGTATAGCCGATTGCTTCATAATAGGTTTTATACTGAAGCATGTCAGCTTTAGCCTTGTCGTCCAACAGATCTATTTTTGTAACGTAGATGATGGGACTGATGTTATTTGCTTCCAGGTAAACCAAGAAACGATCCACCAAATAGGAAGAAAAATCCGGTTCGATCGCCGACATCACAATGACACCGCAATCGACATTCGCCACCGTCGGACGAACCAATTCATTTTTCCTCGGGTAGATGTCCAACAGAACGCCCTCCGTTAAGTTGTCACTTTCGAAATCGACAAAATCCCCAATAAGCGGAGCCATGTTTTTCACGCGGAAGTTTCCTCTCCCTCTCGTCTGATACGTTTGACCATCCACATACACATAATAAAATCCGCTTATTGCTTTCCTGACTTGTCCTTTTTGCAAATCGACAACGCCTCCTAGTTTGATTCTTTCTCTCTATTCTACACTGTTCTACAAAAAAATGACAAACCATTTTGATGTTTGTCATTTTTTGTAGCCTATACAATTCTATTGCGTCAATTCAGAAGCTTCGCTGATGACTTCGCCATCCCTTTCGATCCGGTAGGAAGCAGAGCTGCCTTCCAGAATGCGGAAGTTTAATGTCACAACTTCATCTGCTGAAATATCGAACTCACGGAATACATCACTGAGTGTATGATCTTCGTCCTGCACATAAATGACGATATGGTTCGGTTCTTTAGAAGTACTGCTGACATTCGCATTGCTGTTGGCATTTTCACTACCTTGACCATTGTTGCTCTCAGAAGCGGATTCCGATACGGTTGCCGGAAGATAGGGAATTGTGATGGTACGGCTGAAGGAAACCACTTGTGGTTCTTCAGGGCCTCTTGAAATCACCACACTCAAGGCATCACCGGATACAAACGCGGATCCGCCGGCAAGACTTTGACTTACAACCAGACCTGCTGCAATCGTGTCTGAATAAGCTTCCGTGATCGTCAACGAAAGTCCGTATTGCCCTGCATAATCCTCGACGCTTTTTCTCGTGTATCCCGATAAATCGCGCATCGTATAAGATTCATTTCCGTCGCTCACCAGAAATGAGAGCGTAGTTTCGCTAGGTTTTACCTCCGCGCCAGGCTCAATGTTTTGGCTGATGATATTGCCTTCTGCTACTTCGCTGCTGAATTCATGAGTCCTTTCGATCGTGAAGCCTTCTTTACGCAAGTCTTCGAATACACGTTCATATTCTTGGCCCTCATAATCGAGAAGCGTGAACAATTCCTCGCCCAGACTGATGATAAGATCGATCTCATCACCGGCTGCAACGGATGAACCGATTTTTGGTGATGTTTCAATGACAGCATCTTCTTCTATTTCATCATTGTATTCTTCCGTTATATTTCCTAATACCAACCCGACATCTTCCAAAGCAAGACGTGCGCTAGCTTGGTCCATATTGGACACATCCGGCACAGTCACGGCATCTGCTTCCTGGTTATTGTAAAAGAAAAGGAAAAAACTGCCGATCAGGCTCAAAAGGAACACCGCAAAAAGAAAAAATAGCCACTTCTTCCGTTTTTTCTTGCCTCCAGCTGCTTCTCGCCCTGGCTCGAACTCGTGGATCGCTTCAGTTTTCACGCTCTGTGGTGGCGAAATGATCGTTTTTTCGATATCCGCTTTAGCCACTACTTCAGCGGATAAAGGCGTGAGCACTTTGGTTTCCTGCAACAGCGATGTTGGCATAAACGGTGCTTCATTCCTACGCTCCTCGCTCAAACAGGTATCGAGGTCCGCCATCATTTCTTCACAGGTAGCGTAACGATCGAGCGGTTCCTTGGCAGTGGCCTTCAGAATAACATTTTCAAGGCTCTGCGGTATTTCCGGCTGGCTTGCCCTGATGGATGGCATCGGTTCTTGAAAATGTTTCAGAGCGACACTGACAGCCGACTCTCCATCGAAAGGGACTGATCCGCTGAGCAATTCATACAACACCACGCCCAAAGCGTATATGTCCGATTTGGAAGTGGCCATACTGCCTCTGGCCTGCTCCGGGGACAAGTAATGAACGGATCCCAACAGCGTATTCGTCTGAGTGATTGATGTTTCCGACAACGCGACTGCAATACCAAAATCAGTAATTTTGATGCGATCCTGATTATCGATCAGAATATTTTGTGGCTTGATGTCCCTGTGAATAATCCGATTTTTATGTGCCAACGCCACAGCCGACAAAACTTGGTGCATGATATGGATCGCTTTTTCCGGCAAAACACGTCCTTGGATGTCGATGTATTTTTTCAGATCCGTGCCATCGATAAATTCCATCACGATGTACTGCAATTCATCTTCTTCATCTACGTCATATACACCTACAATATTCGGATGAATCAATTGCGTGGCCGAAAGAGCTTCACGCTGGAAACGACGTAGAGCGTCCGTGTTGTTACGGAAGTCAAATCGCAACACTTTGATGGCTACTGGCCGATCCAGAATCAGATCGTGTCCCAGATAAACGTTCGCCATCCCACCGCTTCCGATATGCCTGACAATTTTGTAGCGGCCGCCTAATTTCTTTCCTGCCTCCACAACGGTTCCCCCTCTCTATGCGTAAAATCAGCCAAAAGCACTGTGATGTTGTCCAGGCCGCCAGCAGCATTCGCTTTATCGACCAAGGAAAGGACTTTTTCTTCAAGAGGAAGCCATTCCTTCAGCATTTGGGCGATCTCTTCATCATCCATCATGTTGGTCAGTCCATCGGAACATAGCAATAACAGGTCCCCCTGCACAAGCGGCATGGCGATGATATCGATATCCAGTTTCCTGGAAACACCCAACGATCGCGTCAAAATGTTCTTTCTTGGATGATGCTGCGCTTCTTCCGGGGTTATTTCACCTGACTTGATGAACTCATTCACCAAAGAATGGTCTTCTGTAATTTGGCGGAGTTTATAATTTCTGTAGACATAAGCCCGGCTATCCCCGATATTAGCAAAAACGATTTCCTTGCCTACAATGGCTGCGGCTACCAAAGTCGTTCCCATCCCGTCCAGATCGCTGTAATCCAATGATTTTTGAAAAACAAGATCATTTACCCGCTGAATGTTGGCGATCAACCAACGGGACAATTCTTCGCTGTTCGTGAAACAGGACCCTTTCCAGGCTGCTCCCAGATGGGATACCCCCATTTCACTGGCGACGTCACCAGCTTTATGGCCACCCATACCATCACATACGATCATGAGCGGTTGTCCGGCTTCATTCATGAAATAACTAACATAGTCTTGATTGATTGCTCTATTTAGGCCTCTATCACTTTTGAAGGCTATCTGCATTCTTTCCCCTCAATTCTTTCTTATCATTTACCTTTTTACCATACAGCTGATGAAAAATCCATCCGTTCCATAATCATGCGGATAAATTTGCACGAATCCTTCAGCAGTGAAAGATTTTTTATCCAAATATTCGGAGCGTATCGGGACAATTGCAAATTCAGCATGATTTTCAAGGAATGTCCGTACAGAAATTTGATTTTCTTCTGTAGTCAGTGTACATGTACTGTATACTAAACGTCCACCTTTTTTCAACAACGAACTGACCGAGTTCAGAATCAGAATTTGTTCTTGATGCAAATCCAAAAAGTCCTGTGCATTTTTCACATATTTGATTTCCGGCTTCCGGCGCATCAATCCCAGCCCCGAACAAGGTGCATCAACATAAATGACATCAAAGGATTCCGGTGCGAATGCTTTAACGGCTTCTTTCGCATCCAGAACGCGGGTTTCGATGCGATCGGACACATGCAGGCGCTCGGCATTTTGGTTGATCAAACTTATCTTGTGCTCATACATATCCAGTGCAATGACTTTTCCGTTATCCGGCGCTGAAAGATAACTGGCCATGTGCGTCGTCTTCCCACCCGGCGCGGCACAGCTGTCCAAAACCAGAAAACCCTTTTCAAGTTCTCCGACCGGCGCGACCAATTGGCTCGATTCGTCCTGAATCGTAAGGACGCCCTCTTTGAATAGCGGCGAGTCAACGATTTTTCCACCGCGGATCCGGATGCCTACCGGCGATATAGGACTTGGGATCACATCGTAGCCATCCGTTTTCAGCAGTTCGACAGCCTCTTCCCGGGACAGTTCATTTGATTGCAGTCTGACCGAGACGAACGGATCCTCCAATAAGGAGAACGCCATCTTTTCGGTTTCCTCGATACCGATTTTTTCGATGAAATAAGCGACTAGCCATTTCGGCATGCTAGCCCCTACGCTGATTCGTTTCTTGACATTGCTGATCGTTTTCCAGTCACGCAGCCCGCTCCGCTGCACATTCCGCAGTACGCCGTTCACATAACTGGCGATGCCCGCGTGGCCCTTAACTTTCGCTATCTCTACGGCATCGAAAAGGACAGCGTGATCCGGAATCTTCGTCAAATAAACCATCTGATAGGCGGAGACACGCAATAAGTTGTTGACCCAAGAGAGCTGTTTTTTGGGATCTTTGATGTATGACGAAAGGCCATAATCCAAGGTCATTTTCCGTTGGATGACGCCGTAGACAATCTCGGTCAACAGGCCTGCATCTTTCGGCGACAACTTTTCGGACTGAATGACTTTGTTCAGCAACAGGTTGGAATACGCGCCTTCAGTCTCTACGCTCTCCAATATATCAACAGCCAGATAGCGTACTGTGTGCTTAATTTTATTTTTAAGTTTATTGTCCATCCGCTTCAAACCTTGTACCTTCATGGATTTCGCAGACGCTGCCCCGCAGGTAGTCTGCCGCTGACATGCGTTTTTTCCCGGCAGGTTGGAGTTCCGTCATTTTGAAGACGGTGCCTTCCCCACATGCCACATAGAGGGCTTCCTTGTCTGTTGCGAATACTGTTCCCGGGTCATGGGTCGTACTATTTTCGACAGCTTGTCCAGCCCATACTTTGATCCTTTGCCCATCCAAAAGCGTATGCGCCACTGGCCACGGACGCATGCCACGGACTTGGAAGGCCACTTGTGCAGCCGTTTTGGACCAATCGATGCGTTCCTCTTCGCGCTTGATGTTCGGCGAAAAAGTGGCTGCGGATTCATCCTGCTCTTGCGGCACGAGATTGCCTTGGAAAAAATCAGGTAACGTTTCGATCAAAAGATTCTTGCCGAGTTCGCTCAACTTCAAAAACATCGTCCCGACATCATCCTGCTCGGTGATGGGGATGGCCCTCTGCGCCAACACAGCCCCTGCATCCATTTTCTTCTCCATGTACATGATCGAGACTCCGGTCTCTTTTTCCCCGTTGATGATGGCGTAATGGACCGGTGCGCCGCCGCGATATTTCGGCAATAAAGAAGCATGCACATTGATGGAGCGGAAACGCGGAGCGTTCAGCAGTTTGACCGGGAGAAACTGCCCATAAGCCGCCGTCACAATCAGGTCAGGATTCAAGGCAATCAGCTCTTCCATTTCTGGCGAGCCAGAAATTTTTTCCGGCTGATAAACCGGCAGGCCATGCTTCAGCGCGGCTTCCTTCACCGGAGACGGTGTCAATATTTTCTTTCTGCCTACCGGGCGGTCCGGTTGTGTGACAACTGCGATCACGTCATACTCATGCTGTAATAAAGCCTCTAAAATGGGCACTGAAAATTCCGGGGTACCCATAAAAATGATTTTTTCCATTTGTATACCTCCTAGAAGAAATTGACCGGCTCTGAATCGATCGAAATATAGAGACCGCGTGCATTTTCTTTTTGTGACTCATCCAAAATCTGTTTCAATGCCGGATGTAGTTTAGTTTCCTGTTTGTATTTCACTAATATCTGAAAATAATACCGATTGTTCACTCGCGCGATCGATCCCTTTGATGGCCCAAGCATGATCGTGTCAGGCTCAAGTTTTTTTTGAAGGATCTCATGGATTTCATAAATTTTCTTCTGTGCTTTCTTTTCGTCGGGGTTGCTGACAGTTATGAGCGCCGTATAAAAATACGGTGGATACCCTGCTTTATGACGAAGCGACATCTCAGTACGGTAAAAGCCTTCGTAGTTGTGCTGTTGGGCAAACAGAATGGCGTAATGATCCGGATTAAACGACTGTACGATTACTTCCCCGGACAATTCGGCGCGGCCCGCACGACCGCTGACTTGAGTCAACAGTTGGAACGTCCTTTCCGAAGACCGGAAATCAGGTAATCCTAATGAAGTATCCGCGTTGATGACACCAACCAACGTGATGTTCGGAAAGTCCAATCCTTTCGCAATCATCTGCGTACCCAGCAGGATGTCGGCCTCGCCTCTCCCGAAAGCCGAGAGGATAGCCTCATGGCCGCCTTTCTTGCGGGTGGTGTCCACATCCATGCGCAAAATGCGCGCCTCCGGAAAGAGCGTCTGCAGTTCTTCCTCGATTTTCTGGGTTCCTGTTCCGTAATAACGAAAATTGTGGCCTTTGCATTTCGGACAGGTGTTGGGGATTGCTTCTTCGTGGCCGCAGTAATGGCATTTCATCGTTTTGCTGTCCATATGCAAAGTCAGACTGATGTCACAATTCGGGCACTCAAGGACAAAGCCGCAATCCCGGCACATGATGAAAGAGGAATAACCTCTTTTGTTCAGCATCAGCACAATCTGCTGTTTTTTCTGTAGCCGATCCGTAATCTTTTCCTGCAGCAGCATGGAAAAGCTGCTGCGGTTGTTCGCTTTGAACTCATCACGCATATCGACAATTTCGACTTGGGGCAATGCGCGTTGGTTGAAACGCCCTCTCAATTCGACCAAGGTGTATACCTTTTTTTGTGCCCTGGCCCGCGACTCTAATGAAGGTGTCGCACTACCCAGAACAACCGGACAACGGTTATGCTGCCCACGCCAAATCGCTACATTCCGGGCATGGTACTTCGGGTTTTCGTCCTGTTTGTAGGTGCTCTCGTGTTCCTCGTCCATAATGATGATGCCAAGATTCTGAACCGGGGCGAAAATGGAAGAACGCGCGCCGACAACGACATCGGCATCACCGCGGTGAATTTTGCGCCACTCATCGTACTTCTCTCCCGATGACAACGCACTGTGCATCACGGCCACGCGGTTTCCGAAGCGGCTCTTGAAATGGTTGACCATCTGCGGAGTCAAAGCAATTTCGGGCACAAGCATCAGGGCCGTCTTGCCTTGGTTGATCACTTCAGCAATCAGTTGAAGATAGACTTCGGTCTTACCGCTTCCCGTAACGCCTTGCAACAAAAAAACTTCGTGCCGTTCTTCTCTGATGCTGGCAGCCATCATCCGGAAAGCTGCCGTTTGTTCATCGGATAGGGGCAACGCTCCCGTTTGCTTGAACTGTCTATCCTTAAAGGGATCCCGGAGAATTTCCCGGTCCGCTGATTTAAGCCACCCCTTTTCCACTCCTGTCCGGATCGTGCTTGGCCCGATATCGAATTGTTCCTTGTATTCTTTCGATGTCAGCGGAGTTCCGTTCATGGACATAATTGCCGCCAACAGAGCTTGCTGTTGCTTGGCTGATTTTTTCAGGCTGTGGTATGCATCTTCCAGACTGCCCATTTCCAGATCGGAATAATAAACCTGCACCGTTTTTGCCTTCGCCTGGTTTTTGAGGATGTAATTGACTTCAATCTTCCCGGCTCGCTTCAATTCGATCAGTTGCGGCAAAATGCCGCGGTCGACGGCATCTTCCCAACTCATTTTGCTTTTCCCTTGAAAAAGTCCGTAGAAAGTCTCCTCGTCCAATTCATCGACAACCTCAATTTCTTTTTCGTACTTCGCCTTCATCAAAGGCGGCAACATCGTCTGATAACAATGGATCCGATAGGCATAAACGGTTTCCGCCATTTCCTCGCCCAACAGCAGCAACTCTTCGGTCAATGCCGGCTCGATATCCAATGGTTGGATGATTTCTTTCAGTTCCCCTTCAAAATCGGTGTGATCAGAAATTTCCGTTATGAACCCTTGGATGACGCGAGTGTTGAAAGGCACTTCAACGCGCATCCCTTTGCCCAACTTTTGTTCCATAGCAGGAGGGATCGCATAATCAAAGGGACGATTGGTCTGCATGGCAGGTATATCCACAATCACTTTTGCAATTTGCACGTAAAACCCTCCCATTCCTTTTTCTAACCACTATCTTACTAAATTATACCGATAAAGTCTTCTCGGATTTTTTCGGCATCAAAAAAATAAAACTACTGATTTTGAAGTTCAAAAACAGTAGTCTTTTTTCATTCCTATTCGGTTATCTTTCAGGGATGATGGAATTCGGATCGATTTCCAACTCGCCGGCAACTACTTCTTCCAGCGCACGTCCGACATTCTTGTATGACTGGTAATGATCCAATAATGGTTCTGAGCGACCATGCAATTCATGCGCTCTTTTGCTGGAAAGAATGACCATTGAATATTTTGAATCCACTTGCTCCAACAATTTATCGATCGAAGGATATAACATCATATTATTTTACTCCCTTTCATCCGCACAGATGGTATCCAGAATCCGTGAGACTTTCAAGTGTTCGCTTTGGATGATGCCAAGCACTTTCTGGACCGCGTTCTCTACTGTGTCGTTTTCTACCGCATAATCATAATACCGCATCAAACTGAGCTCTTCAATAGCCTTTTCCATTCTTTGTTTGATGATCGGCGATTCATCCGTACCGCGATTTACGATCCGTGACTCCAATTCCGTCATATCAGGAGGCGTCAAGAAGATGAATATCCCTTCCGGCATCCGTTCCTTCACTTGCATGGCGCCTTGAACTTCGATCTCCAGAAAAATATCTTTTCCTGTGTCCAATGTTCTTCTTACATAGTCGATTGGCGTACCATAGTAATTCCCCACATACTCGGTATATTCCAACAGTTCATTATCGGCGATCATTCTCTCGAATTCTTCTCTTTCCTTGAAGAAGTAATCTTTGCCATCCACTTCCCCTTCACGCGCTTTGCGGGTCGTAGCGGAAATCGAATAGATGAACTCCCGTTCACCACGAGAAAAAATTGCTTGTCTCACAGTCCCTTTGCCTACTCCCGAAGGTCCGGATAAGACAATCAACAATCCTTTTTCTGTCATTTAATGCCCACCATCCAATTATATTATTATAGCATCGTACAGCCTAATGCGGCGTTCTGTTTATTATTTCATAGTTTAACACAATTTCATCAAGGTTAAAACCTTTACCGGAGTCTTCCGCCAACATTTTATTAGTTACCGTTTCCAACAACTGCACCCCTTGGATGGAATGCGCTCGCCTCTCACAAGCGCCGGAAAGACAAGAAAAGCTGAACGGGTTCGTTCAGTTCTGAAAAAAATTTAGGAAATCTGGCCTCGCAACGTTCCCTACGGTCACCTTGTACTGGGACTCTAAGGGATGAATCCCTAAGAGTCCCATGCAAATGAGCATCGTAGAGCGCAATTGCTGAGAGACTTTCTGCGTCAGCAGATTAGTCGAACAGTATGTCTTGGCTCGCAGAGACAAGAGGTTCCTTATTCTTTTTTCCGAAGGGCTAACCCGTGAAGCTGGACATCATTTTAGATGCATGAAACATTTTACAAAATTGTGAAACACCTACAGTGATGCACTTTTCACTCTGGAAAATTTTATAAATTCCTATATGTCAAAAAAGAACAAGACAAGGGTATCCCTGTCTTGTTCTGGAGGCATCAAGAAACGCCCATGTCTTTGACTTTCATCATGCGGACGATACTCGACCGTTCGTTCTCCTCGAGCTTCATTTGGATGTAACGGATCGTCTCCTGCAATTGCGGAATCATTTTGTATTCCAATGCATTTACACGCCTTCTTGTTTTTTCGATCTCATCGGCAAGAAGTTGGCATGTTTTTTCGATTTCCGTTAATTTAAGTAATTTCGGAAGGATGTCTTCAATCTTTTTGATCGCATCATCCAGTTCACCGTTCGAGTTGACGTAACCGTACTGTAAATCTGTGGATTTATCGTCTTGATCAACCATTGAAAAATTCATTTGGGGAACGACGACGCTCATGATGTTGTTTTCTTGAATGTCCAACTCAACCGCCGTAGCGGGTACAGCGAACAGTTCTTCAATGAAAGCCTCATTCAGAAGCGACTTCGCTACCACGAAAGAACGCATCGAGGCGGTCAATTCTTTTTCGACTTCATCCCTCAGAATGTTGTTTTCTCGAATCAGATTGATGAATTGACGCATCAATTCATCTTGCTTATCCTTCAGCAGTTTATGGCCGCGGGTGGATAGCACCAGACGCGATTTCAAGTTGGACAGTTCCATCCGGGTGGGCTTTACATTCAATCTTGCCATGGACGATCACTCTCCCTTCGGCATAAACTCATCGATCATATCGCTCTTGATTCTCTTAAGTTCCGTTACCGGCAGGATGGACAACAGTTCCCAGCCCAAAGCCAAAGTCTCTTCAATTGTGCGGTTCGTATAGAACCCTTGACTGATGTATTCTTCTTCGAAACGCTTTGTGAACTGCACATACAGTTTGTCCGTCTTGGACAAGGCGGACTCTCCAAGGATGACAGCCAATTCTTTAGCTTGTTTTCCTTTTGCGTAAGCCGCAAACAACTGGTTCATGGTTGGAGCATGGTCTTTTCTTGTCTTGCCTTCACCCGTACCTTTGTCTTTCAGACGTGAAAGCGAAGGCAACACGTTGATCGGCGGCTTGATGCCTGAGTTGTTCAATTCACGTGAAAGAATGATTTGGCCTTCCGTAATGTAACCCGTCAAATCCGGGATTGGATGCGTAATGTCATCCTCCGGCATGGAAAGAATCGGGATTTGAGTCACCGAACCTTTTTTGCCGATGATACGGCCTGCACGCTCGTACAAGGTGGAAAGGTTCGTATACAGGTATCCGGGATAACCACGGCGACCCGGCACTTCACGACGTGCTGCCGAAATTTCACGCAAAGCCTCACAATAGTTGGTCATGTCAGTCATGATGACCAAAACGTGCATGTCTTTTTCGTAGGCCAGATATTCCGCGACTGTCAGAGCCATTTTAGGTGTGGCAATCCGTTCGATGGCTGGATCGTTCGCCAAATTGATGAACATGACGGAACGATCGATCGCTCCTGTCTTGCGGAAATCTTCCATGAAATATTCTTTTTCTTCAAAAGTGATCCCCATTGCTGCAAATACAACCGCAAATTTTTCATCGCTGTTCAACACCGTCGCTTGACGAGCGATTTGAGCAGCCAATTCTTTATGTGGCAAACCTGAACCGGAGAACACAGGAAGTTTCTGACCTCTTACGAGTGTGTTCAGATGGTCGATGGCCGAAATTCCCGTTTGGATGAACTCATCCGGATAATCACGCGCAACGGGGTTGATCGCCTGACCATTGATGTCCAGGCTCATTTCCGGAATGATTTCCGGACCGCCATCAATCGGATTCCCCATTCCATCGAAGACCCGACCTACCATATCCTCAGAAACAGCTATGGAAAGAGGTTTTCCACGGAAACGGACTTTCGTGTCTTTAATGTTGATACCGCTTGGGCCTTCAAAGATTTGCACCATCGCTTTATCTTTGCTGACTTCCAAAACTTGACCATGACGGATTTCGCCGTCTTGCATTTGTATTTCAACCAACTCGTCGAATTTGACTCCCTCAATCTGCTCAACAACCATCAACGGGCCTACAACTTCGGTTACTGTTTTATATTCCTTAAGCATGGCGCGTCATCCCTCCTTCCGCAACAATTTCATGCAATCTTTTTTTGATATCCGCCTTGATGTTTTCCATTTCGGCAAGATTATCTTCCTTGATGTATTTACTTCTAGCAATCCGATCACGCAATTCAACTGTACCTTCAATGATTTCATTGAAGTACGCGCCTAAACGCATTGCTTCACGTGCTTCTGTTTCGAAGCTCAGAATCATATCCAGCATCGCCAATTGTTTCTCGCGGGAAGTATACGTATCCACATCATCGAAAGCGTTCTGCTGGAGGTAATCCTCACGCAACGATTCCGCGATTGCCATCGTCATACGGTCTTTCTCGGACAAGGATTCGATACCGACCAAGCGGACGATTTCTTCCAATTCCGACTCTTCCTGCAGAAGGTTCATCGCATGCTGAACCATTTCAGACCATTTTGTCTGTAAGGCATTATTCAGGTATTCCCCGACTTCGGTATTGTAAAGGGAATAGGAAGTCAACCAGTTCATGGATGGGAAATGTCTTTTTTGTGCTAAAGTGGCATCGAGCGCCCAGAATACTTTGACGACGCGCAATGTATTTTGCGTTACCGGCTCAGAGGTGTCACCACCAGGAGGCGATACCGCTCCAATGGCCGTAATGCTTCCTTCACGATCTTCCGATCCTAAAGCCAATACTCGCCCTGCCCGTTCATAATACTCAGCTACTCGGCTTCCTAGGTAGGCTGGATACCCTTCGTCACCAGGCATCTCTTCCAGACGGCCTGACATTTCACGCAAGGCCTCCGCCCAACGGGATGTCGAATCAGCCATGATCGCTACACTGTAACCCATATCACGGAAATATTCCGCGATCGTAATGCCTGTATAAATCGATGCTTCACGCGCCGCAACTGGCATATTGGAGGTGTTGGCGATAAGGATTGTTCGTTCCATCAATGACTCACCTGTGTTCGGATCGATCAATTCCGGAAATTCATTCAATACGTCCGTCATCTCATTACCGCGTTCACCGCAGCCGACGTAAATGACGATATCCACATCACTGTATTTTGCGATTTGGTGCTGTACAACGGTTTTTCCTGCTCCGAAAGGCCCTGGAACAGCTGCTGCTCCACCCTTAGTGATCGGGAAAAAGGTGTCGATGACCCGTTGTCCGGTAACCATTGGTGTGTGTGGATTCATTTTTTGTTTGAAAGGACGGCCGCGTCGTACCGGCCATCTTTGCAGCATAGTCATTTCTTTCGGGCCATTTTCGGTTTCAACGACATAAGCCGTTTCATCCAACGTGTAACTGCCGTCCTGAATGGCAGTCAGCTTACCGGAGACGCCATACGGAACCATGATTCGGTGCTCGATCACTTTCGTTTCTTGCACGGTACCGACAATATCCCCTGCTACGACATAATCGCCGACTTTCTTCGTAGCTTTGAATTCCCAGACGTTCTCTCTTTTCAGTGATGGAATATCCGTTCCACGCACCAAATAATTACTTTGCGTGATTTCCCGGAACGTATCCAAAGGACGCTGAATCCCGTCAAACATCTGCGACAGGATACCTGGTCCCAATTCAACAGATAAAGCCTCTCCTGTCGTGATTACCGGTTCTCCTGGACCAATACCGGAAGTCTCCTCGTAAACTTGAATAGATGCAACATCATTGCGCATCTCGATGATTTCACCGATCAATCCTAATTCGCCGACGCGGCAAATATCTTGGATATTCGCTTCTTCCATTCCTTCCGCCATAACTAAAGGTCCGGAAACTTTTATTATATTTCCATTTTTCAAAAAAGTCCCCTCCAAATTATAAGATATTCTGTCCAACTGCTTTTTCTACATTCTCCTGAATGCGGGTTTTTCCGATATTCAACGTACCTTTATGGTTCGGAATCAGAATGATGGCTGGTTGGACTCTGCTGTCATACCTACTCACTGTCTCAGGTATTTCTTTTGCCATTTCTTCCGTCAGATAAATGATCCCATAATTCTCCATCGCCAGACGATCTACCGTTTCACGGGCAGTCTGGGCATTATGGCATGCAAATACAGCGAAACCCAAAATCTTAAAAGGAAGGATGGAATCTTTGTCTCCCACAACTGCAATATTATGAGCCATATATAGGTCGCATCCTTTCTCTCAATATTTGTTCATCTATCTGATTGTCTTTGCCTACCAAAATCAAGCGGATATTAGTGACTTCCTTCTCTTTGGCAAACAGATAACCCAACAAAGGAATCGGACCGAACGGTTGGTACAAGCCTTCCGCAATCAATTCATAGGTCAGTTCATCAACGAGTTTATCCAGCTTCTGTGTGTCTACTTCATTTGTTGTATCGGAAATCATATTGGATAAGCGCGCGCCGTATTCTTTGCTGAAATAATGCTTGCGCATGACCGCGCTTGGTCCGTTGATCGATTCTTCAATCAAATCGCGTTTCGAAATTGAACCTGAACTGGATAAAACCGTATAGAGAAAACCGCGGGGCTTATTTTGTTTCAGACTTCGGATAATGGTCGAAAGGTTATAGAGATCGATCATGCCATCTACCATTTTCGCGATGCTCGGATGTTGAAGTTTGTCGCTGATGGAACGCAGATGCCTGAAATAATAAGTGTCCATAAAGATAGTAGCCGCTTCGATACGATGCCCTTCATCGAAATCGCGGAGCGCTTCTTGAACCCCTTCTATCAGAATCGGATGTTCGTCGTTGCCGTCGCCGGTTTCGACCAATTTCTTCAGACTGGCTATGGAATATTTGCCGATAGGGATCAACAGCTGCTCCAGATCTTCACCCGAAAAACGTTGTTTCAGCAACACTTTCAGGTTGTGATAGGTATAGCGCAACGCGAATAATTCCACAATCTCAGCAACCGGCGTGATGCTGAACAAGTCCTGATAGACTTCCGCCAGGTGTTTTATGAGAAAACCTTCAAAATTTTTATTCATCAGTGTTTCTTTCTCATCAAACTCATAACCGGTACCTTTCAGAACATCCAAGGCATCTTTTAGAGAAGAGGCTTTCAGCATCCGATCGTAATCCGCTTCCGCCAATAATTTTAATTCATAGGTGCGAAGTATCGTATTGACGCCTTTGTAATCAATCTCTTGCATAGTGCCCCTCCTTTACTTTTCGTCTTGGAATGCTAAAGTCGCCAGCTCTGCTGCAAAGTCGTTCTTTACATCTTCGATCAGATCATCGAAGCAATAGTTGTAATCGACTCCGCCTTCCTGCAGGATGAATCCGGCTTTATTCGGAATGGACTCCTCAGAAATCTTGACAGCTGGATATTTGACCAACAGCTGCTGCAACGCATTCCCTTTAAAGTGGGCGATCGATTTTGCGCCCGGAACAATGCTGTAGGCTTTCGAATCGCCAGCCTGAGCAAGCACACCGTTCAGGAATTGCGCAAAATGGGTTTCATCCCACGTGTTCATTTTTTCTAAAGCCTGTTGGAAGACCGATTTCAAGATGACCTGTTTCTCTTTCAAAACAGCATTGCGTTCTTTATTCTTCAACGTTTGTTGCTCACGATCAAAATCGTTGCCAACTTTTTTCAAAATGGCAGCTTTGCGCGCCTTTTGTTGTTCAACCAGAGTCAATCTGCTCTCTTCTATCTTTGCGATAGAAATTTTTTCAGCAGCCTCCAGCTTGCTTTGTCCTTTTGCTTTTGTCTTGTTAAGAATCTGTTCAGACAAGGATTGTAGATCTTTCACGCTTTCTCATCTCCTTACTTTTTCTTTCATTCTTCTGGAGCTTTTGAGAATTAAGCGTTCAATACCATCAAGAATGAGATAACGAATCCTAGGATTGCATACGTTTCAACCATGGCTGCATAGATGATCCCTTTTGTATTTTGGTCTTCTCTCTTAGCCAAGATTTGCAAACCGGCAGTAGATACACGGCCTTGCGCGATACCTGAAGTCAAACCAGTGATTGCGATAGGAAGACCAGCCATCAGATAGTACAAACCTTGTGCGACGGTCATTTCAGGTGACATTTGCAGATAAATCAGGAATCCGATAACGAAACCGTACAACCCTTGCGTACCTGGCAACAGTTGCAGAATCAATGATTTACCGAATTTCTCAGGTTGTTCCTTGATCAATGCAGCAGCCGCTTCACCGGTCATACCAACCCCTTTAGCAGAACCCGTACCAGCCAAGCCAACCGCCAAAGCAACGCCTAAAGCCGCGAACATCATACCACCATTGTTGTCGATGAAATATTGTAACCATGTCATATTTTCCATTTTATAATTCCTCCAGTAACTAAGCTTCTTTTTTATTTTTTAAGTTAATGTATTTTTCTTCTGTCTTCAACGGCTCCAAAGCTTTTCCGCCGCCCTCATAAAATTTCCCAAAAAATTCGACGAACACAAGCCGTGCACCATGCACATAAGCACTAAGCATGGACAAACCGAAGTTGACGCTGTGGAGTAGCACAAACAAAACCGCACCAATGGTGAATCTTGCCCCCACTGGCAAGAAGTCGATGATCATATTGAAGGCAACCGCAATACTGCCACCAGCCACACCCAGCGCCATCAAACGTGTGTAACTGACCATGTCGCCGATGTAACCGGTAATACCATAGAGATTGTACAAACCGGCACCTGCGCCCAACGCCTTGTTGTCTGATGCCATGGCTGTAGCAAGCACGATCGCGACCGCACTTGTGATGGCAACTGCAGCACCAACGGTCACAAGAATCTGACTAGGGAAAAGCATCTGTCCGAACAGGATAAAGATAAGTCCCACAAATATACCCAACCATCCGATGCTGTCGGAAATCGCGCCCAGCGGATTTTTGTCGCGCAAGGACAGATAGGCTTTTATCCCCAAACCGAACATGATCTGAACAATACCGAATACTACCGATATCAACAGGATCGTATTGGCGTCATTACTCGTAGATAAAAGTACAAACGGCAATTGAACTCCGAAGAAAGAGCCGTAAACTAGCCCCCACAGTATGGCTGGATAGGAAAGGATGTGAAAGAACAGCAGATTGTTCCGCATACCTTTATTGAAATTCAGGAACTTCAATGCCAGCAATGTTCCGATAAGGAGCAACAGACCGTATCCGACATCCGCAATCATCATTCCGAAGAACAAAAGATAGAAAGGTGTCAATAGTGGTGTGGGGTCTATTTCGTCATATTTCGGCAAACTGTACATGGCCGTGATATTCTCAAAAGGAGTGATCAACTTATTGTTCTTCAAAACGGTTGGAATGACCGAAATGTCCGAAGTGTCAGCATCATCAACCGTCAATGCATATTCATTCTCTGCGACAGTATCAGTCAACGCCAGCTTGATTTCATTGACTTTATCTTCCTCAAGCCATCCTTGGATTACGAAGAGATGTTTCTCATTGATCAATAATTGTTGGCTCTTGATCCGTTGCAGTTTTGCATAATAAAATTCGGACAGTAGCATCAACTGCCACTCTTCTGCTTTCATTTCGGAAAGATCCGCCAACAGCTGTTTGTTTGCTTCACGGTTATCCTGTATGCGGCTTTGAACATCGGCCAATGCCTCTGCAGGCGGCAAATCATACTCATATGTTAAAGCTTGGAAATGATTGCTGTCCAACAAAGCGTTTACATCAATAACATGTGACGGATCATAGAAAATCGCCGCTCCAAATGAATCTTTGTTCTGGAAGATTTCTTCCGTATAGACCAAGGGATTGGAAGTCACGTTTGTGATGTAATCGTTGGAGAGCGTCTGAGGAATCGTGCCCACTTTGACTGCGATGTGTTCAAATACTGCTGTATCTCTCGGATTGAATGATAATTTTTTCCATAAAAGCAGGAAATCCTCTTGTTCATAAAGATGTTTTTTAGCATCTTCGAGTTTCTTTTGTTCGGCTTTCAGACCCAACACTTTATCCAGAACTTTGTCGGAAGAAAATTCGCCCACAGCCTTTTCCAGTTCTTCCAAAGACAAGGATTGTCTAGGATTTGTATACTGTTTGATCAAAGACTCTTTCTTCAGATACGACTTCAGGAAAGATAAGGCTTCCGTGACATTTTCCAGATAACTTTCGGTTTTCTTGATGTTTTGCTCAATTGACTCTCGTTCTTTAGGCGATAAGGATTGTAAATTTTCTTTTGCAGCAGGCAAATCGATGACTTCTAAGCTTTGCAATGTCTGGATAGCCGTCAATAACTGCTCTTTTTTTTCGTGAAAAGAAATGAGAGTAACTTTTTTCATTTTAGCGATTGCCATATTTCCTCATCACCTCCCCAATTACGGCATTCACAAGTTCTTCTTCTTTCGCTTTAAACCGAGTTTGCAACTTCTCGATTTCCGATTTTTCACTTTCTGCGGAAGCGTTCTTAAGAATTGCCAGTTGTTCTGATTTTTTCGCAAGTTCTTCGGATTGAAAAGTAGCTAATTCCTTTTCGATATTCCTTTTCATTTCGCCTATTTTATCTTGCGTGTTCTGTTCCAGTTTGCGCAGCTTATTCTGGTAATCCAATTCCAGATCAGCTGCTTCCTGCTCAATCTTTTTTACTTCATCAAATATTTGCATCTTTCATTCCACCTCCGTCCTTCATTTGATTCTCCTTAGGAAAAAAACTTTCCGGTCAGTATTTTCATTATACAGTTAATGTAAAGGCCGTTCAAATCTATTTATACGCAATTCCCAGTGGTTTCAACAATCATTACAGTTTCATTAATAGGAAGAAACTTTCTGAAATTTCTTCAAAAATATTAAATGAACATTTTGTGAACAGCACTCTCCAAGCACGCTGCACCGATCCAGAACCTTCTTGGAGAGTCTTTTATATAGCCTATTTTTTTCGATAATTCCGCCGGATAATAGATGTAATTTTCCCCTCGCCTGCAAAATTAATGTGCTCCCGACACGTTCTTTTCCATACTACTACTTTACTCGAAAATGCAAGAAATAGGGGCATTTTCGGCCGATATGACATAATTGTGGGTGGAGTTACATATCTGCACTCCCAAATTTTTGTTCGATCGCAAAATAAAAAGCTTGCAAACAAGAACAGATGTTCTTATAATAAAGACACAAGACAAACACACGTTCGGAGGAACATACATGCAAAACTACATCTACCCAGTATCCACTAATAATGAGAATCCTTCAAATAAATCCTACTTGCGCCCGCTCTCATCCGTCCATTCCATCAATGAAGCCATCTTGGACAAAGTAATGCCGATTCATCAAGTTATCCGTTTTGCTAACCAGGCTTTTGAAAATAACCACCCTGTGTATGTCGTGATTGAAGAAAAGCATGGACCGAAATCGTATACCAGATCACTCGTTTGGGGTTCTTTCAATTCCCGCGTAACTCCAAAAAGACAAATCATGTTCACAACTGCCGATAAAAAAGTGACTTATCTACTGAACATCAGTCAAGTCTTGGCTATCCAACTTGGTTAAATTCCATCAGTTGGTGGCATACCCATCTATAGAAATCAGGAGCACAAGGTAAAGTCATTAACGTAAAAAACTATGACAACTGAAACAAGCGAGAATGCATCTCACACAATTGCATTCTCGCTTGTTTTGACTGCTTGTGGGCCTTTCTTCTGAATTCTGATTGTCGATCAATTTCCATACGCTTTCGGTCTACAGTATCGGTGAGAGTAATCTGGAAAAAGCTTGCTTGAATTTCCGCCCCTTCGACTGTTTTGCGAAATAATCATGGGTTGCACGGATACAATTCTTCTGATCTTCATCAAAATTTGCGATTAATTCTTCAGCTACGTCACGATCGTAAATAAAAGCGTTGATCTCAAAATTCAATTTGAAACTGCGCACATCCATATTTGCCGTGCCTACCGATACAATTTCATCATCGACCACCATCACCTTTGAATGTAGGAAACCATTCTGGTACATATAGACTTCCGCACCGTACTCAACGATGTCTTTGGCAAAATACTCCGTTGCCCGATAGACGAAAGGATGATCCGGCTTCGAGGGTATCATGATTTTGACTTTTACACCGGATAGGACTGCGATTTTGAGCATTTCATGCAGACTCTCGTCAGGTATAAAATAAGGAGTCTGTATATAAATGGATTCTTTAGCTTGGCTGATCATCTTCAAGAAACCCATCTTGATCGTCTGATCTTCGTCATCCGGTCCACTTGCCACAATTTGCATGGCCGTGTTACCTTTTTTATCGGCGATCGGGAAATAGGCTTCTGCATAATCTTTCCTGTTCTTTTCTTTGGCAACCGCATTCCAGTCCATGAAGAAACGGCTCTGAAGCGTCAAGACTGCATTGCCTTCTATTTTCATATGCGTATCCCTCCATTCGCCGAGTTCCCCTTTCCCTAGATACTCATCGCCTATATTGAACCCGCCGAGATAAGCAACTTTTGCATCCACTACCATTATTTTGCGATGATTCCGATAGTTCATCCGCAAATTAACGAAAGGTATTTTTGAACCAAAAAATACTTCCGTCTTTCCGCCTAATTTTTCAAGATTATTGAAAAATCTCGGATCATTCCCTCTGCAGCCCATTGCATCGTAAACGACCAGAACCTCAACGCCAGCTGCCGCCCTGTCTTCCAACGCCGCCAGAATCCGCTTCCCCAAGTCGTCCGAGCGAAAAGTATAATAAAGCATATGCACATGATCTTCTGCTTTATAGATGTCCTGCACAAGGGAATCGAAAACATCTGCGCCAGTTTTGAATATTTCAACTTTATTCCCTTTCGTCAAAATGGATTCATCACTTTCCAGGAACAGGATAGCTGTTTTTTGTGCATAGTCGGTTTCGACCAAACCTTGCGCCAGATCCTCATCCTCCAACATTTCAATCTGGACCTTCGCCAACTGGGACATGCCCAAGCTTTTTTGCGTGCGCATATCATAGATGTTTTCTTTTGACATCTTTTTCCCTATAAAGAGGTAGATGATGAAACCCGCCACCGGCAAGAGGTTTAACGTCAACAGCCAGGCCCAGGTGGCAGCGACATCTCTTTTTTCTTTAAAGACGGTGATGATTGCACCAATTGTATTTAAAACGATGATTGCCGTAAATATCATTGACCAAATACCCATAAGACCACTCCAAATCAATAAAATGACAAAACATGTTACCTACATATCATAGCACACGAGCCCACAAAAACAGAAAGGCGAAGACCGGATAATTCAAATCCGTCCTTCGCCTTTCTGTTTTAATCATTTAATAGTTTCGATTTTTCTTTTCTGCTCAGGAAACGGCTGCCTTTTGGAATGTACGCTTTAGGAGCGAATTTTGCAATCAACACCAGAACGACTGCGCTGACGGCAAAAGTTGCCGCAAACGATAGCGCTTGTCCCGGAAGAAAATGCGCAAAAGCAGAAACACCAGCTGGAACTGCTTCCTCACTGAGGAATATGTCCGAGATCAGCGCCCAGACAAAATAGACAAGCGTTCCGAAAAAGGATGCCGTCACTATATTCAAGGCTGCATTCGGGAAACGTTTATTGTTCAATGTGCGTTGCGTGAATTTCGCGAAAAAACCGGCGATGCCCACGAAAACGAACGGTGCGGCTTGGTTCAGGATATCTGCAGCAACATCCGCTCCCTCTCCTTTGAGCGCAAACAAAACGAGGCCGGTCAGTATTCCAGAAACCAGTCCAAGCAATATTCCTCTGCGGAGAGAAATGAAAAGCAACGGCAACAAAGCAAAAACAATAGTGTATTCTCCAAATGGCATGGCCACATATGCCAAGGCGATTGCGAGGACAGCAAACAGAGCTGCCTCGATCCAAGCCTTCGTACTATTAGAACCCATAAAGATGAATCTCTCCTTTTCAACAACGATCCGTTTCATTGCCTTTACGGCAAACGGGCATCAGCTCTTCTTCTGATAATTGGATGCTTCCATGATGATCGGTAAAATGACCGGTTTGCGCTTCGTCTTTTCAAAAAGATAACGGCTCAACGAATCACGTATCTCTTGTTTTAACTTGGCCCAATCAAAGTCTTTCGTGTGCAGGTTATCTTCCACTACTTCCCGGACGATATTCGAACTTTCTTTGACAAGCTCTTCGCTCGCCTTCATATAGACGAAGCCACGCGAAACGATTTCCGGACCCGACAAAATTTTGTTCAATCTTCTGGAGATCGTCACAACGACCACGAAGATGCCATCCTCCGATAATAGTTTACGGTCGCGCAAGACAATGTTGCCGATATCGCCAACCCCGATCCCATCGATCAGAACATTCCCGGCTGGGACCTGTCCCGTCATGTGCATACGGCCTTTGGCATATTCGATCACGTCACCTTTACCAGGGATGAAAATATTTTTGAACGGAATGCCGACTTCATTCGCCAATTGGGCATGTGCAGCTTGCATTCGGTACTCACCTTGGACAGGCACGAAATAAGTAGGTCTCAGTAGGTTGATCATCAATTTCAGATCGTTCGGCGAAGCATGTCCGGATGCTTTGTATGTTCCGGATATTTCACGCACGGACGCACCGGCACGATAAATCAAATTTTTGGTTTTTGCGACTGTCGTTTCCATAGCTGTTGAAGGTGTAGTCGTGATGTAAACCAAATCACCCTCTTTAAGGTTCACTTGCTTGTGTCTGCCTTTGGACATCCGCTGCAAAGCTTCCAAGGGTTCCCCACTGTTGCCGGTTTCCAGAATCAACACTTGACCATCACGGTAATCATTGATGTTCTTCACATTCACAAGCAGATCTGGAGTCGGCAAGACCAGTTTCCCCAGTTTCATGGCGACATCGACTGTTTCAACCAAAGTTGGTCCTGTCAAAAAGATTTTACGATTCGCTTGGAGAGCGACATCAAAAACTTGCTGGATGCGCAAAATGTTGCTTGCAACACAGGAGACGATGATACGGCCTTCAGCGTTGATGAAAGTATCCAGCATTTCTTCTTCAATCTTGCGGTCACTGACGTTTTCCGTAGTCGATTCGGCATCACCGGAATCGCTCAACAGCGCCAATACTTTGCCTTCTCCGATATCCGTAATTTTGCCGTAATCGGTCCGATACATCGGGGATGCACTTTGATCAAACTTGAAATCACCTGTATAGACGACACTGCCTTCTTCCGTCTTCACACAGATCCCTACAGAATCAGGGATGGTATGCGTGGTTCTGAAGAACCGGACACTGGTGTTTTCGAATTCAATTTCGGTGTTCTCATCGATAACGTGATAATCCTCAAATCCCGTAGCCAATCCGGTGGAGTCGACCGCCAATTTAGCCAACGCAATCGTCAATCCTGTACCGAACACGGGTGCATCGATATTCTGCAACAAATAAGGCAATGCTCCTACGGCATCCGCATGACCATGCGTCAGGAAAATACCCGCTATCTTATTTTTGTTTTCCTCCAGGTAAGTAAAATCAGGGATGACGACGTCAATTCCCAATAATTCATTTTCCGGATAAAGAAGACCGCAATCCAATACAAAAATTAAATCGTCCACTTCCACTAAATACATGTTTTTACCGCTTTCTCTCACACCTCCGAGAGAAATTATTCTTACTTTACTCATTGTACCACCTCTTATTTTTCAGCTTTCTATGCTGTTATCTATATTGATCGTTTGAATGCCTTCCTCCGTATTTTCGTCCCTGAAAATCAGCGCAGCTACTTTGCCGAATTGTCTTCAGAGTCTACAAGCGAATGCGTTTTCTTCGCATCCGGCTAAACGTGACCGATATCCTCTCTGTTATATTATACATGATTATCGGCAAAATTGTAGCATTTGCTTCAGTTTCTGTTCCGGTTTTCTGAAAGTACAAAAAAGACCTGCCAAAAGGAACGGAACGGGAACGAGGTTTAACCAAACACCCTTCCCAGTCCATCCTTTGACAGGCCCAGTCATATCCGATTCTTCAGTTGACGAGGCTTTGCTCATCCGTTATTCAAAGGTTCTACAGTAGACCCATTTCAATCATTTTTTCCGCAATCTGCACAGAATTCCAAGCAGCGCCCTTCAATAGATTATCGGAAACAACCCACATATGGAAACCATTGTCGACATCCACATCTTTACGGATACGTCCGACAAATGTTTCATTCTTTCCGACTGATTCACGTGCTGTGGGATAAACTTGATTAGCTGTGTCATCCTGAAGCACAACTCCTGGAGCATCTTTCAACACTTCCCAGATATCTGCGACAGAAACGTTTTTGTCGTCCACTTCGAAATAGACGGATTCCGAGTGTCCGGACATTACAGGGATACGCACACAGGTAGCAGAGACTTTAATTTCGTTGTCTCCCATGATTTTTTTAGTTTCATTGATCATTTTCCACTCTTCATACGTGTAGCCGCCTTCGCTGAACACATCAATTTGCGGTAAAGCATTGAATGCGATCGGGAAATGCTTCTTATCGCCACCACAAGGTAAAATATTCGCAACCGGCTCTTCACCGTTCAGGACTGCTTGGGTTTGAGCTTTCAATTCTTCCAATGCATGCAATCCTGCGCCACTTACCGCTTGATACGTGGAAACGATGACACGATCCAAACCAAACTTTTCACGGAGTGGTTGCAAAGCTACCACCATCTGAATAGTGGAACAGTTTGGGTTAGCGATCAGTCCTTTATGTTTGCGCAAGTCTTCCGGATTCACTTCAGGAACTACCAATGGCGTTTCCGGATCCATACGAAAAGCACTCGTATTGTCGATGACAACGGCTCCAGCTTTGATCGCGGCAGGGGAGAATTGCTTCGTTATGCCACCCCCAGCGCTGAATAATGCAATGTCGATGCCTTCAAATGACTCGTCAGTCGTTTCCTCAATCTGCAGTTCCTGTCCTCGGAATGTCTTAACTTTCCCAGCAGAACGTTTAGAAGCCAACAACTTCAGACTTTTTATCGGAAAAGAAGCATTCTCCAACAAGCCCAGCATTTTTTCTCCAACGGCACCCGTAGCACCTACAATGGCAACATTATACTCTTTCATCATTGATCCCTCACTCATTCATTTTCTGTATTACCTATTTTTTAGGATTTAAAGATCCTTCACTTAAGCATTTTACCACACTTTATTAGAATTTTTTAATCTATTTTTTATTTACGTAAAAAACATTCCAATCAGAGTCCTTATCGAAGGTCTCTGATTGGAATGCGAAATGGATACTGATTTAGTTTTATCCGTTTAGACGCTCATAAGCTTTGCCTTTATTTGTCTAAAACGGAAATACGGGTATTAATAAGGCTATTAATCCAAACGGACTCTCCCATCCTCCTGCAGAATGGATTCGATTTTTTTCTGGATTTCTTCCCTGGTATGTACATTCTTATTTTCGCATTCGAAGGCTTCATCCCCGCAAATCATGCACTTTCTCGGTTCATAGCCAATTTCCATTCGCTGCACCTCGATCATCTTGCCTTCTTCGAGATAGAATACATTGATCGTGAACAGCTGCCCGAGTAAACTGCCGTCTTCTATCATGATGGCGGCTTGCTTCACGGCTGTTGGATAGGTATCAACGACAACAAAGTATTCTGGTCCTGTATCCAAATCCATCAATTTTTCATAAGTGACTTTCCATTTATTTTTTTGGATTGCATTTTTAACTTCTTGGATACCGATTTCAGAAATCTGTCTTACGATGGCATTATATTTAACGGGTCCAGGAATATTGCATTTAAGGGAAATCAATGTCTGATTTGCGTTCGTCTTGCTGATTTCCTCTTCAAAAAAGGCACGTTGTTCCCTTGAAGCCAACACTTCTTTAAGCGTCGGCATTTGACCCTGCGAGAAAATAGATTCTGGCACCATTGCACTCATCCTTTACTGTTTTATTGTTGTTTCCTTCTGTCTAACGGAACCAGATCAGCCACTTTGCTACTTGCTCCGTTTGATTTCTCTGCTTCTTCGCGCTGTCCGAGTATCGATTTTGTGCTTATTTGTGATTGAGCAACAGGTTTTTCGATAATATTGATGATACCATTCTTTGTTACAAAAACTTACACAGAAGCTTCACGAACTACACAAAAGATTTAAAAGCGCTTACATTAACGAGGACGATATAGGTAAAAAATATATCTGTTTACTGTTGGCGTAAAAATATGTTTCTCTTTACCTTATAATAACGCTTTTATGAAAAAAATTCATTGATTTAATATTAAAATCTATAATTAATCAATATTACTCTACAAGTCAGGATTATTAGAATAATTGTGGCAAGCTTTTTATCACTTATCTGGCCCAAGTCTACCGCCAACAAAAAACAGGCATTCCCTTTGTGGGGGAGTGCCTGTTTTTCCGCTTCAAAACAGCCTTTAGAAGTTTTTCTTTACAGAAGAGTGTTCTGAACCGTTTCAATTTATAACCAGCAGTTTATTTTTCTTCCTTAGGCAATAACGCTTTACGGGAAAGATTGATTCTGCCTTGTCTGTCGATTTCGATGACCTTGACTTTCACTTTGTCTCCGATGGCTAGGACATCTTCAACTTCTTTGACACGTTCGTTAGCCAATTCAGATATATGGACCATGCCATCTTTGCCTTTTGTGATTCCAACGAATGCACCGAATTTTTCGATACGTTTTACAGTACCCTCGTAGATTTCACCGACCTTGACTTCATGCGTCAACTCTTCGATGATTTGTTTAGCGCGGGCGATCATCGCAGTATCAGCTGAAGCGATGCTCACGTTACCTTCTTGATCGATGTCGATCTTCACGCCGGTTTCTTCGATGATGCTGTTGATTGTATCTCCGCCTTTACCAATGACGACTTTGATCTTATCTGGTTTGATTTGCATCATTTCGATCTTCGGAGCATACTGGGACAGTTCTTCGCGTGGGGCTGCAATCGTGCTGGTCAGCTCAGCAAGGATTTCCATCCGCGCTTTCTTCGCTTGCATCAACGCTTCAGTCAGGATTTGTTCTGTGATCCCCTGGATTTTGATGTCCATCTGCAACGCAGTGATACCTTCGCTTGTTCCGGCAACTTTGAAGTCCATGTCGCCCAAGTGATCTTCAAGTCCTTGGATGTCCGTCAAAACTGTATAGTTTTCGCCTTCCATCACTAAGCCCATCGCGATACCCGCTACCGGTGCTTTGATCGGCACACCCGCATCCATCATTGCCAACGTGCTGGCACAGATGCTTGCTTGTGAAGAGGACCCGTTGGATTCCAATACTTCCGAAACCAAACGGATTGTGTAAGGGAACTCGGCTTCTGTCGGGATAACTTGTTTCAACGCACGTTCACCCAAAGCACCATGGCCGATTTCGCGGCGTCCAGGACTTCCTGCTCTACCAGTGCTGCCGACCGAGAATTGCGGGAAGTTGTAATGGTGGATGAATCGCTTGCTGTCGACCATGCCAAGGCCGTCGATGATCTGATGTTCGCCCAGTGGAGCCAATGTACAAGTAGACAACGCTTGCGTCTGTCCACGCGTGAACAAGCCGGAACCGTGTACGCGCGGTAATAAGCCGACTTCGGAAGCCAATGAACGGATTTCATCGATTTTTCGGCCATCTGGACGGATTTTGTCGACTGTGATCAAACGGCGCACTTCGTCTTTTTCCATGTCTTCCACGATTTGGCGTACTTCTTTGGAGATTTGAGCAAAGTTGGCGTCATCCAGATACTTTTCGTTGAAGAACAAGATTGCTTCAGCTTTCACATCTTCAATAGCGGCTTCACGAGCCAATTTTTCTTCTGTCATGATGGCTGTCGTCATTTTTTCACCGTAAGCAGTGGTCACTTCCGCCACAAGTTCAGGGTTTAAAGTCAAAAGCTTGACGGTCATTTTTTCCTTGCCGACTTCGGCTACGATTTTATCTTGGAAATCGCACAATTCCTGGATTGCTTTGTGGCCGAACATCAATGCCCCAAGCATATCTTCTTCATTAACCATCGCAGCGCTACTCTCAACCATGTTGATGGCAACTCTCGAACCGGCTACGGTCAACTCGATATCGGATGCTTCATTTTGTGGAGCGGTTGGATTCAAAACATATTCGCCATCCACGCGGCCAACATTCACTCCAGCGATCGGTCCGTAGAACGGAATGTCGGAAATCGCCAATGCCAATGAGGAACCGAACATGGCAGCCATTTCCGGTGCGCAATCCTGTTCAACGGACATAACAACGTTTGTGATCTGCACTTCGTTGCGGAACCCTTCAGGGAACATCGGACGAATCGGACGGTCAATCAAACGTGCAGTCAATGTTGCGTTTTCACTTGGACGACCTTCACGCTTGATGAATCCTCCAGGTATTTTACCGACTGCATACATTTTTTCTTCATAGTTCACAGTCAATGGGAAGAAATCGGTATCTTTTGGTTCTCTTGAACCGACAGCAGCCGTCAATACGACAGTATCCCCGTATCTGACCAATACCGCACCATTGGCTTGCTTAGCCAATTGGCCGATTTCGACTTGCAGCAAACGACCTGCCCAGTCCATTTGGAACACTTTTTTTTCTGACATGTTATCATTCTCCTTTTGCGATGCTTCCCATCTACCAACTACTAGACAAATGTCAACCTACCGACGCTTATAAGCTCACATTTGTATAGTAGCGGTCTGTAGAGCGGGAGCCTCATTCCATTATAGCTGATTGCTCAGCATTTTTGCACTCATTGTCCGAAAAATCCCAAAAAATAAGCGAGATTCACAGTGGAATCTCGCTTAATATGTCTTGGCCACGAAATTAACGACGCAAACCTAATCTTTGGATCAGTTCACGGTAGCGTGCAACGTCTTTGTTGCGCAAGTAAGCCAACAAGTTACGACGGTGTCCAACTTTTTTCATCAAACCACGGTAAGAATGGTGGTCTTTTTTATGAACGCGTGCATGCTCGTTCAAGTGGTTGATTTCATACGTAAGAACTGCAATTTGCACTTCAGGGGATCCAGTATCTCCTTCGTGAATAGCGTATTCTTTGATGATTTCATTTTTAAGTTCTTTTGAAATTGCCATTTTTTTCACCTCTTTCATAAAGTTACCTTTAACTGAGTAGAACGTTGGTGAATCGTTTAACCAAGTTGAAGGTCGTATATATAATACAAGGACTATTTTATCGTAATTCCTTACCGATTGCAAGTGAAAATCACTTTTTTATAATCCTTTGTATTCGGCTTTCAGCTCCAACACCATATCACGGATTTCGGCAGCTTTTTCAAAATTGAGGGCTTTTGCCGCTTCCCGCATATCCCGGTCCAGTTGATCGAGTGCTTCGCGGCGTTGTTCCATCGTCATTGCTTGATAGATGCTTAGAATGCTTACGTCACCGTCGCCTTCTTCAGGAGCGTGAGAGATACGGATGCGATCACGCACTTCTTTGATGATTGTTTTTGGCGTGATACCATGCTTAACATTGTAGGCTTCCTGCGTCGCACGGCGCCTGTTGGTTTCGTTAATCGCCCGCTCCATGGAATCTGTTATGCGGTCTGCGTACATGATTACTTTTCCGTTCTCGTTTCTTGCTGCTCGACCAATTGTCTGAACAAGTGAACGTTCACTGCGCAGAAAACCCTCTTTATCGGCATCCAAGATGGCAACGAGCGAAACCTCGGGAACATCCAGCCCTTCTCTTAACAGATTGATACCGATCAACACATCAAATTCTCCCAAACGGAGATTACGGATGATTTCCGCGCGCTCCATCGTTTTGATTTCGCTGTGCAGATAATTTACCTTGATGCCGACTTCCTTCAGATAATCAGTCAAATCTTCGGACATCTTCTTCGTCAAAGTTGTGATGAAGACCCGCTCATTCCGTTCGACGCGCAAATTGATTTCACTGATCAGATCATCGATCTGACCTTTGATTGGCCGCACTTCCACAATCGGATCCAATAAACCGGTGGGACGGATGATCTGTTGGGCAACATATGGGCTTTGTTCATACTCGTATGGGCCAGGGGTCGCTGAAATATAAATGATCTGGTTGACCCGCTCCTCGAATTCCTTCAACGTCAATGGGCGATTGTCCAAAGTACTCGGGAGACGGAAGCCGTACGCCACCAACTGTTCCTTTCGCGAACGGTCACCGTTGTACATGCCGCGAATTTGAGACATCGTGATGTGCGACTCGTCGATGACGGTCAAATAATCATCCGGGAAAAAATCAAGCAACGTATACGGAGGTTCTCCGGGAGCACGCCCGTCCATATGTCTGGAATAATTTTCGATTCCGTTGCAATATCCCATTTCCATCAACATTTCCATGTCGTAGTTGGTGCGTTGCTCCAACCGTTGGGCTTCCAATAGTTTATTTTCAGCGCGCAGCACCTTCAGGCGATCTTTCAATTCTGCCCGAATCATATCGACGGCATGCAAGGTTTTTTCTTCATTCGCCACAAAGTGAGTGGCTGGGAAAACAGGAAAATGGTCGACATCGTTCTTGATTTCTCCGGTCAGCACATCCACTTCTCTGATCCGATCGATTTCATCACCAAAAAATTCGACTCGAATGGCCTCATTGTCGCGGGATGCCAGAAAAATTTCAACAACGTCCCCGCGCACACGGAACGTTCCACGCCGAAAATCGATATCATTGCGTTCAAACTGCATTTCAACCAGCCTGCGCAATAGTTCATTCCGTTCCATCTCCATTCCTTGCCTTAACGATAGCGTATGCTCTTTGTAGTCCAACGGGTTCACCAGACCATAGATGCAGGAAACGGAAGCGACCACAATCACGTCGCGCCTTTCCAACAAGGAACTGGTGGCAGAATGACGAAGTTTATCGATTTCATCGTTTACGCTGGATTCTTTCTCTATATAAGTGTCACTCGAGGGAACATACGCTTCGGGTTGATAATAGTCATAGTAGCTGACAAAATACTCGACGGCGTTATTCGGAAAAAACTCCTTCAATTCGCCATACAGTTGACCTGCCAGCGTTTTATTATGCGCTATGACGAGCGTTGGCTTGTTCACTGCTTGGATGACGTTTGCTACCGAAAAAGTCTTGCCGGTCCCCGTAGCACCCAGCAACGTTTGCGCCCGTCTGCCCAGATTCAACCCATCAACAAGCTCTTTGATGGCTTCCGGCTGATCCCCGCTTGGTTTGTATGGGGAAACTAATTCAAAATGATCTTTCATAATAGCTGATTCACCTCTTCACTCACTGTTACAATTATTTTACCACCCAAACATACTTTCGTACACTCTGGAGTCTTTACCATGGCCTTAGCTGATTCTGACGCAAAAATTACGAAATATGTGTACAGAAATTCCGTGTCGCAAGGAATAAAAGGGAATCTCTTTCATTTTTTATTGCACAACCCCTCAAAATTATGTATAATATGGCATGTTGGCAAAACAGCCTAATAGTTATAGAAATAAGGAAAGAGGGGTGAACCCAATGCCAAATATCGATTCAGCAATCAAACGTGTTCGCACTAGCGAAAAAGCTAACCTAAAAAACAACGCTCAAAAGAGCGCTATGCGTTCAGCTATCAAGAAATTTGAAGCTGCAGTAGCAGAAGGCGCTGAAAATAGCGAAGAATTATTGAAGGCAGCAGTTAAATCTATCGATTCAGCAGCTTCTAAAAACTTAATTCATCAAAACAAAGCGTCTCGCGACATTTCTCGTTTAACTAAAAAATTAGCAAAATAATTTTTTGATTTAAGAGACTTCAAAACGTAAGGCCGAAGACAGACCCGCTTAGCTGGTCCGTCTTCGGTCTTTTTCGTATGATTTTTCACTGCTTGGGCATTGCGTTTGCGTAGCGGATCAGAAATAACTCAAATTGTATTTCCTTCAGCCCTTGCCCTGTCTTCATGTTGTATTCCGTCTCGACCAATCCCTGAAAAGCATCCGCCAGGACTTTTTCGGATAGGTGCCTCACTTGTTGGACAGCAAGTTTCACACGATAAGGATGGACCTTCAATACTTTGGTGATGTCGGTTTGTTGGTACCCATTTTTTGAAAGCAGCTTCACTTGCAGCAACAACCGGAATTGCCCTAAAAGGATAGCATTGACTTTGATAGGTTCTTCTTTTTGGAGCAATAGATCCCGATAGATCTGGATAGCCAGATACGTGTTCTTGTTCAGAACCTGTGTCACCAATTCAAATATATTCTGTTCCAGATTTCGAGGAATCAAGTCGATCACCATTTGTTTGGTGATTTTTTTTTCTTCAGATCCAGAAAGAAATAGCTTGGGCAACTCTCTCATTCCCCGCGACAGTTGATTTTCGATCCGCTCGTAAAACAATTCGAGTGCGTCGCGGTTCATCTGGTAACCTTCATTTTTGATCATGTCCCCTAAAAATTTACGGGCTTCTTTCTCCGCTAATGGAGAAACATCCACAGTGACAGCCTTCTTCGTCAAAAGTTTTGCTATTTTTTTTCTGCTGTCCAATTTCTCGTAAGGCGCAAAAATAGCCAGAACCGTTGAAGGCGCCGGATTCTCCAGATAGCTCTCCAGCCAACCAAGATCATGTTCCAGTCCATTTTTGGATTTTTCGGCCGTCAAAAAGAGCGGATTCTCGATAATGACCAAACGTCTTTCCCCAAAAAAAGGCAGCGACTCCGCATCTTCAAGAGCCCGATCCAACAACGTCCCATCCATATTGAATATGCCGACATTCAAATCCTTGTCGGCTTCGTCAACCACCGTACGCAGCAACAGCTGCTTCGCTTCTTCTATAAAAAAATCTTCTTTGCCCAAAAATAAATAGACCGGCTGAAGCTGACCTTTTTTTATTTTGGACATCTCCGTTGTATAATTCACGTTTGGACCACCATTCATCATTTTTATTTTTTGTTCTCCAAAATGGTTCGCCATTCTGTTTCTTCTGACCCATACAAAAAGTGGATAGCGCCCTGTCGATCCGTACGAAATATAGGGATATTCCGCAATTCCAGACGTTCCAGTATTTGCGCATCCGGATGTCCATACCGGTTCTGTTTTCCAGCCGATATCAAGGCCAATTCAGGTTGGACATGATCCAAGAAACCTTCCGAACTGGATGTTGCGCTACCGTGATGACCTATTTTCAGGACATCGGTCTTCAGATCAGGATAAGTCCGCATCAGCACCTCTTCACCTTCTTCTCCGAGATCGCCTGTGAACAACCAATCCAAACCGCCTATGCTGGTTTGGATGACCAATGAATCCTCATTTCCGCCTTCACCCGGCGCTAAAGGTGCCAGGATGTGAAAAACAAAATCGGCATCAATCTCTAGATCGACCTTGCCCAATAAAGGGAAGAGACCCACTTGATGCTGGCTTTGCAGTTCAAGGAGCACTGCGGCGAAAGCCGCATTCCCCTCCGCTCCTTTAGGGAAATAAACCGCATCGATCGGCAACCCTACGGCTAGTTCCCGCAACGAACCGACATGATCCTGATCGGCATGCGTCAGAAAGACCCTGTCCAATTTTTTCACGCCTTCCGCTTTTATGATCGACACAAGCTTTTCGCCGGCGGTGGTCGCTGTTTCTCGGACTTGCCAGGTTTCTTTTTCAAAAGTCAGCATGCCACCCGTATCTATAAGCACAGCCCGACGATGAAAAGGCGTTATGATCAAAATGGCATCCCCCTGCCCCACATCAAGCATGACGACTTTTCCGGAAGGATCAAGCTGATGGGCGAAAAAAAACAAACCGACCGCCGCCATCAGGAAACCGAGCACCCGGATATCCCTTTGTTTCTTTTCAACGCTCAGCAAGAGCAGAATCAAAGCGATCCAGACCAGCGCAAAATAAACAGCGGGTGGTCTTCCAGTAACCAATGACGCGAAATCCAAATCCGCGGCTGCTCCAGCGAAGTTTTCCAGCAAGGTGAGCAAGCTATCGGACACGGTGCAAAGCAATCCCAGCAACGGAGTTCCCGGAAAAAAAAGCACGACAAAGAACAACAACCAAAACAGCGGAAAAAGCAACCAAGAAAAAAAGAACGAAAAGATCACATTCACAAAAATCCCGAGCCACGAAACCTCAAAAAAATGATAGGCGACGACCGGAAAGGACGCCAATGTCATCAGTGCCGTCAAACAGACGTCCTTCAATAGCCCGTTCATTTCCCATTCCGAGCTGACCGGAGCCACGAAATACAATACTCCGGCCAAAAGATAGCTCAATTGAAAACTTGCCGAATAAATCAGCAGCGGATTGTATAAAACAACAATCATCACCGTAAGCGCAAAGGCATCCTTCGCTTCAATCCGATGCCCAGTGATTTTCCCCATCAAAAGAATAAAATGCGTGAAGATAGCCCGGAAGACACCGATTCCCCATCCGGTCAATACGCCATAAGCGATCAGAAACACAACCAGCAGCTTATTTGTAGTCTCGTGGCTGACTTTCATCCGCAGCAGGATAAAGCGCGCCTGGGTCAACAAGAGTTGGATATGCATACCGGAGATGGAAAAAAGATGCAATAAACCGATCCCGCGATAGGCATCCAAAGTGTCCCCCGCAATAGCATGCGACTGATTGAATAACATGGTTTGGATGTAGTCGGTCGTCTGGACAGCAGGCAACTTTTCCAACATCAAGATGATGGATCTCCTGATGCTGCTTGGCCAGGCCCGGAAAGAACGATCCTCGCTCCGGAACTGCATCGCTTCGACCGTGACGACCCAATGGATGCTTTTCGCATTCAGATAATCCTCAAAATCAAATTGGTGCAGATTCCGTTCAGCTTCCGGCTCCTCCAGCCGGACTGTGGCAACGACCTGCTGGGGAAATCGCTGTTGTTCCCAATTGAACTTCTCCTCTTGCGTTTCGATCGTGTAATAGAAATAAACGGTTTCTTCCTTGTCTTCCGATTGCAACAAGGCTTCCCCTGTCAACAAATCGCCGTTGATCCGCATATCGTTCGGGTCCAACTGGAGCGCAGCCGTTCTGATTCTCTCCGCTTCCGCATAAGTGAACTCAGATGCATTTGACCAGTAATGGAGCAACAAGCTTGCAAGTGTTGCGATCACAACCGCGCCAGCAATAATATTCAGACTCTTTTCTTGCATTAAAATGAGTCGAACAAACATAACGATTAGCAGTAACCAGGCAAAATAATTATTTTTGTTGAACCCAATAATAGTTATCGGGAAGACGAGCAAGGCAGGCAAAAGCAGATAGCCTTTAATGGTCAGTCATGATGACCGCAACAAGCAGCAGAGTCATCATCTTGTTGATCTTTTCGTTTCAGTAATTGATAAAAATAATCCGGATCGAGGGGGACTTGTTCATAAGGAATATCCATTGCATCCAAAAGATGAATGGCATAGGAGTCATTGTGATAGTCTTCCAAATAGTAGATTTTCTTGATCCCAGCCTGCAAAATCATCTTCGTGCATTGTAGACAAGGAAAATGCGTCACATATATTTCCGCATCCTCTGTCTGGGCGCCGAATTTGGCGCACTGGAGGATTGCATTCATTTCCGCGTGGATAGTGCGGACACAATGCCCATTCACGACATAGCAGCCCTCATCGATACAGTGCACATCGCCGGAAACACTCCCGTTGTATCCTCCGGCTATGATGCGCTTGTCCCTGACGATTGTGGCTCCGACCTCCAAGCGTTTACATGTGCTCCGCAGCGAGAGCAATACGCTTTGTGCCATAAAATATTGATTCCAAGGAATTCTTTCCATGCAGTAGTTACCTCCATCCATATATAAAATTAAGTATACAAGAGCTTCTCTCTTGATTCAATTTTATTTTGCGCCGACCGTGATTAGATCTTTTAACCCCTCGAAGGTTTTTTCACCAATTCCTGAAACTTCCATTATATCCTCGATCGTCTGGAAAGAGCCGTTCTCTTCACGGTACGCGATGATGAGCGCGGCTTTTTTTTCACCAATGCCATTCAATGTTTGCAGCAATACCGCATCCGCCGTATTGATGTCCACTTTCTCGGTTCCAGCCACCCCATTTCCGCTCTCTTGTTCGGCCAGCGGATTTTCCGCCACCGTAATCGGCCGATCCGCTTCTTCCCCGACAGCAGGAATATAGATGACCATCTGATCCGCAACACGCTGTGATAGATTCACTGTGTCGGCATCAGCGGTTTCACTCAAGCCACCCGCCAAATCAATGATGTCAATGACGCGCATGTCGGTCTCAGCCCGGTATACACCCGGATTTGTTACGGCCCCTTTGATGTCGACGATGATGATTTCCTGGACCGACTCCGACTCTTCCGGCTGTTCTGGCGACTGATTAGACTCAGCAGCGTTTGCCGCCAGGTAGGTTTCATCCAACTGCAGCTCCCCAGTGTCGGTTTCTGCCGTGCTTCCGTATATCAATCTGCCCAAGCCAAAGAGACATAGGGCGATAAACATAAACAAAACGGCAAACCGGATCACTTCCTGTTTATGGCAAGCAAGCCATTCCCGAATAGCATCCAAACTATCCCTCCTTTCGCATCCATTGACAACATACGCGAAAAGACGCAGAAACATTCAGCCGTCCGAAAAAATGATCCATCTGCTCACCAAAACAAAAAAGGTTGGGAAAAGAACCCAACGGCTCCGCTCCTAACCTTATGTAAATGCTCGATTCACTCCGATATTTTTTTACCCTTGAACGCGCTGTCCTGGAATTTCTGAAGGATAGCGGCGTTTATGTTGGCCGGCACCAAGGTGGATACATCCCCGCCGAACATCGCGACTTCCTTGATCAGGCTGGAACTGAGGTAGCGATAGTTTTCCGAAGACAACAGGATCACCGTCTCCAGATCCGGGGCCTGCAGCTTGTTCATCGAGGCGATGCTGTGTTCATACTCGAAGTCCTTTACGTTTCGCACCCCTCGCAAAAGTGCGCAGGCACCGACATCCCTTGCCATTTCAATGGTAAGCCCCCCGGTATGGCGGACGACGCGGACCTGCGGAAAGTCACGCAAAGCTTCTGCGACCAACCGGATTCTTTCCTCACCGTCAAATAAAGACTGCTTGGATGTGTTGGTCGATACTGCAACAACGATTTCGTCGAAAACAATCGCTGCACGCGAAATCGTATCGATGTGCCCGTTCGTCAAAGGGTCAAAACTCCCCGCAAATAGCGCTGTTTTTTTCATGGGATCACCCTTCCTGATTGTAGTCGAACATTTCGATAGCGATGGTCCCATAAACCGCACGCTTCCATTTTCCGTACGGGCCGATCTGTTCAGGCAACGTATTTTCTTTTGCCATTTCACAGACAAATACGGTCTCTTCATTGACCAATTGCAGGGCGATCATTTCAGTGATGTCAGCAACTGTCTTTTCATCAGCATACGGCGGATCAAGAAAGACCAGCGCAAATTGTATATTCGGATTTTCCACCGCGAAGACACGCAGATTTTTCCGCGCATCACCTGCATAAATAGTGAATTTCTCCGCTTCTTTCGTGATTGCGATATTTTCCTTGATCGTATCAATTGCTTTTCGGTTCTTTTCGAACAACACCGCTCGATCGATCCCGCGGGATACTGCTTCGATCGATAAACCCCCGCTGCCCGCGAACATGTCCAAGCTGACTCCGCCTTCAAAAAACGGACCGATGATGTTGAACAAGGACTCTTTGACCTTATCCGTTGTTGGCCGCGTATTGCTGCCAGGAACGCTTTTTAATCTGCGTCCTTTATATTCTCCTGCGATAACCCGCATCTGCACTCACCCACAAAAAGTATTTTTTATTTCCGATCACCACTAAAAAGAATAAGTCTTTGTTTCAAAAGCCGACTCGTGGTATTCCACTTCAGGATTATTACGATCTTTCCTGTCAGGAAGAGCATTCTTCAGGGTCATGTCGATCTCAGGACGATGCGACACTTCCACTTTCCGGACAAAATGCAGACTGTTCAATTTTTCGGCCGTGGTTTGCGCCTCTTCTTGGTCGACATACAACAGGACATACTTCATTCTGTTGGAAACATAATGGATATAACCGTATCTCTTTAAATTTTTGATTTGTCTCAAGGTATAGACCCAGACGACGATGCCTTGCCTTTTGGTCACTTCTAAGCTCATATGTTTACCCCCTACTGGAAATATGTATCTGGCAAGCTGCAGGCATGTTAGAATCCCCTGATTGAAAAAATGGGTCTCCTGCAGAAACCAATATATCTGGTGAAACGGCATGCGCCAACCGCTCGGAAACTTTATCCAAAAGCAATTGCAATTCGCGTTCCGCTGTCCGAAAGCGATAGACTGATTCATCTAAGTCCATGATTCGTTTGGCTTGGTAAACGCGCTGTTTTATTTCAGCATAATCCGGCGCAAAATCAGGATAGGCCTCTACCCTCTCGTATGCTTCTTTCGCTTCATTGAATGCCTTAATCTTGGCGTTAGCCGCTTTATTTTGTGAAAGAAGTCGCCTTGCTTCCTTATAAGATGCCATAGTTTCTCCGCTGCAGATTGTTTCCACCAGCTGGAGTGTTTGGTCTTCCAACGCGAAGTATTCTTCATTGATTATCATCTGATTCTCCTGCCTCGTGTATGTTGATGACGTCTACTTTGTAGTATAGCTCGAAAATGCGGCTGACTCAACCGTTATTTAGGGTCCGATAGGCTGTTCGCTCAATAGGATCAACTGATAGTGCTCATTGCTTGTGACAGCGTAACGAGTCAGATAGTCGTCGAAAATCACATTATCCACTTGTAGAGCCTTCAGAAAAAGCGCGGGAACACTGTAACAGTCATCATCAAAAACAAAGGCCGTTCGTCTATCCGGGACAACATCTACTAACTTTCTTTCGATGCGTTGATCCGATAAAGTGAAGGCTGCCGTAAAATCATTGATGTCTGTTTCACTCGGCATAAGCTCGTTTGCAGCGATAATCAACTCTTCGGATTCCTCGAACATCGTCAGCCCCCTGCGCTCCCGCAATATGCCCAATATACTTTTGATTTGAAGGATATTTTCCAAATCCGCAGCCATGTTTCGCTCCCAGTCATCATGCTCGACTTCGTATGCCTTTTCCGAAACGACAGAATAATATTCCAAATCCAACAATGCCTCATTCGAAAGGAAATACATCCCATAAACTGTCTTCGTCACATCATCAAACAGCAAAATAACAAAGCTGTCGTTCTCGAACTGAATCAACGGCGTACTTTCTTTTTGTTGCTTCGATAGAGCTAATTCATAAGGCGTATCACCGACAGTAAGATGAAAATCTCTTGCCAGATAACCCTCATCGAGTACATTATCCTGGGTCATACCGATTGTGTACATACCCGTTTCGATTTTGCTTCCCAAAATATACAGGGAGCGGATGACATCCTCCTTGACACCAATCTGGATATAGTCCGCAGCATTTGTCCCGAATACCCACCATTCACTGTCATCATAGGCTCTTCCAATGCGATTCGGCTGCCCGTGCTTCGCTGTGTAGGCTGTAATAGATTGACCGATGTAGGATTCATAGCCGGTAACCGGCAAAGGATACCCTTCATTTTCATCAATGGCCGTTTGCTCGTTCCTCGCGATGCTTGAAGTTGGCGCAATACGTTCATCATTGTCCAAATAAAGAGGGAGTGCATAAGCTATGAATATAAATACAATGAACAATGACACTACTTTGATGGAAAATTTCACGCCTACCCCTCCTTGTGAATTCTGATTGTTGAATATGGTAAAGAATACCATGGTACCTACTATTATACTCTATTTTCGTCAGATACAAAAAGCATTCCGGACGTTTATCCACCGGAGCAACCACTCAAATAAAAAGAGCCGAAAATCGGCTCTTTTTATTGTTTATTTTGGTTGTTTGGAAATCTGATCATTGATGTACATATTGTTGACCAGTCCAATCGAAACGGCCGATACCAACAAGCTGGATCCGCCATAACTGACGAACGGAAAAGTGACTCCAGTCAACGGCATCAAGCCGGTCGCACCTCCGACATTGATGACTCCCTGTATCAGGAACATCGTACCGATCCCGGTACAGACCAGTTGGGCAAAAGGATCTTTGATTTTGATCGCATTCTTAAAAATGCGATAGACCATATAGAAAAACAGCACCAAAACGAACGCCACTCCCACCAAGCCTAGCTCTTCCCCTACAATGGACAAGATGAAATCGGTGTGTGGTTCCGGCAGATAGCCCGATTTCTGGATGCTTTCACCGATGCCTACACCGAAAAGGCCGCCCCTACTCAAAGCGTAGTAAGAATTCACTACTTGATAACCGGAATCCTGTATGTCGGCAAAAGGATCGATGAATGATGTGATCCTTTCTATCTGATAGGAATGGAAGAAAGGGATGCTGCTTCCGAATGTCCTCACCACGACGATGATCAGTCCGTATATCGCTCCGATAGCCCCGAAAGTCATAATGCCATATTTGACTTTGATGCCGCAGTGGAGGAACATGACCAGACAGATAAAGGCGATGATGGCAGCACCCCCAAGATCGGGCTGCAGGAACACCATCATCACTGCTGCCGCCGTTATCAGGAGCGGTTTCTTCATCGTATCGTAAAAAACAGCATTGATGCGGGATTGGTGTTTGGAAATGAACCAGGACAGATAAAGAATCAGATTCAATTTCATGAATTCCGCAGGTTGGAACCCGATTGTCCCGAAGTAAATCCAGCCGCGCGCGCCTTTTGTTGCGGTACCCGGCCATAAAAGCAAGTAAGCCAATATGGCGAAAAGAACTCTCAAACCATAACGCAAAGTTTTCTCATTTTTGAATATTCGTTTGGACAGAAAGGAAGCAATCAGCGCACCCAGCAAACCCAATGAAGCAAAAATGATTTGCTTATAAAAAAAATATTCCGAATTGTTGTAATCAGTCATGGCTCGATAACTGCTGGAACTGTAAACCATCAGAATCCCGAAACCCGACAGGATGATGTACGGAATCAGCAGGCGCCAATCCATACAGGAGAATTTTTTCTTGATTGCATTTTTAATCATATGGACAACTAAACCCCTTTGTCGGCGGAATCATTTTTCGATTGATCAAAATAATTCGTGTACATGGCGTTCAAGGAAGCCTCCAAGTCACTCAATATCTTGTGTCCATCTTCCTTCGAGATGATCTCCAATTTTACGGCGTAATCAACTTCACGTGAGAATCCGTACATTTGCGTATCCACCACATCCTCAAAGGCCGGACAGTTCGCAAAACAAAGGTGTTCTTTTTGGCTATTGATTAATTTGTAGATCTTTTCAGCGTCTTGCATCAAGATTTCCAAAGCAGTTGTTTTATTGATGCTATCCATTTTAATTCCTCCCATCAAAAGTTAATGCATTCTATCATGAACTCCCCCGCAGCTCTTGCGGTCGATACAAAAAACATATGGTCATTCAAGTATATTATACCAAACAAATAGGCTGTCGCCTACAACCAGTCGCTTCTGGCTGATCAAAGAGAAAAAGGTCCGTGGCAACCATTGCCACGAACACTTTTTTCAGCATATAGGAATTTATAAATTTTTTCAACTCAGAAGTGCATCACCGTAGGTGTTTCACAAGATTGCAACATGTTTCATGCATCTAAAATGATGTCCAGCTTCACGGGTTAGCCCTTCGGAAATTAGATAAATCTGTCCTATTGCGCTCTTCGATGCTCAGTAGGACAGATTTCCTAAATTTCTTTCAGGGCTGAACGAACCCGTTCAGCTTTTCTTAGAAATTGTTATAGGTTTATTCTGCTTTTTTCTTGCGTTTAGCAGCTTTTTCACGCTCATTTTTATCCAGAATTTGTTTACGCAGTCGCACACTTTCAGGTGTTACTTCGCAATACTCATCTTCTCCCATGAACTCAAGCGATTCTTCAAGCGTCAATGTACGCGGACGTTTGATTACGTTAGTAGAATCTTTATTTGCGGAACGGATATTCGTCATTTGCTTCGCTCTTGTGATATTTACAGCGATATCGTTATCACGAGCGTTTTCGCCGACAATCATACCTTCGTAAATATCCACACCAGGCTCGATGAAGATCGTTCCGCGATCCTCAACGCCCATGATGCCGTAGGTTGTTGTTTTGCCTGTTTCAGTAGAAACAAGTGCGCCTTTGCTGCGTCCGCCGATTTTTCCTGGCAACTCTGGCAAATACGCTTCGAACGTATGCGCCATGATACCATATCCGCGAGTGATGGATAAGAATTCAGTAGAGTAACCGATCAATCCACGTGACGGAACAAGGAAGATGATACGGACTTGGCCGTTGCCGCTGTTTTGCATATCCTGCATTTCAGCTTTGCGTTGGCTGATTGTTTCGATTACGGAACCCATGTATTCTTCAGGTGTGTCGATCTGAACACGTTCAAACGGCTCGCATCTTACGCCATCAACTTCTCTGATGATAACTTCTGGACGGGATACTTGTAATTCGTAGCCTTCACGACGCATGTTTTCGATCAGGATGGACAAATGCAATTCGCCACGTCCGGAAACGATCCAAGCATCAGGAGAGTCGGTAGGATCAACACGCAATGATACGTCAGTGTGCAATTGTTTCATCAAACGCTCTTCGATTTTACGGGAAGTGACCCATTTACCTTCACGGCCTGCGAAAGGAGAGTTGTTTGTAAGGAAAGTCATTTGCAATGTAGGCTCGTCGATGTGCAGAACCGGCAAAGCTTCACGATGATCAACAGGAGTCACTGTTTCACCAACGAAGATATCTTCCATACCGGAAATGGCAATCAAATCGCCCGCTTTTGCTTCTTCGATTTCGATGCGGTCCAAACCAAAGTAGCCGAACAGTTTTGATACACGGAAGTTCTTGAATGTGCCGTCCAATTTAAGTAAGGATACCTGGTCCCCAACTTTGATTGTGCCACGGAATACGCGTCCGATACCGATACGGCCAACAAAGTCACTGTAGTCAAGTAAAGCTACTTGGAATTGTAATGGTTCAGCAGAGTTGTCGATTGGAGCCGGGATGTGTTCGATGATAGCATCAAAAACGTTATCCATTGTGTCTTCTTGTTCAGTTGGATCATCTGACATGCTTGAAGTACCATGCATTGCAGAGGCATAGACAACCGGGAATTCCAATTGTTCGTCATCAGCGCCCAATTCGATGAATAATTCCAGGACTTCATCCACAACTTCAGCCGGTCTGGCAGTCGGTTTGTCGATTTTGTTTACTACGACGATAGGGATCAGTTTTTGCTCCAAAGCTTTTTTCAATACGAAACGCGTTTGCGGCATCGTACCTTCGTAAGCATCGACAACAAGCACTACACCATCAACCATACGCATGATACGTTCTACTTCTCCACCGAAGTCCGCGTGGCCTGGTGTATCCATGATGTTGATGCGCGTGCCTTTGTATTGTACGGCTGTATTTTTCGCCAAGATTGTGATTCCGCGTTCTTTTTCAAGATCGTTGGAGTCCATTGCGCGTTCCATAAGCTCGGTTCTAGCATTCAATGTATCCGATTGTTTCAACAATTCATCTACTAATGTTGTTTTACCATGGTCAACGTGGGCGATGATTGCAACATTACGAATATCTTTTCTAAATTCCATTTGTTGTTTTCCTCCAAAATTTTACTTGTTTTTCACTGCTGTTTGATATGCCAACTGCTACTGCCATTATATAGTCGATCACAATTCTGAATTTGAACTTCCCATCAGCTTTCATTTGCGGAATAGGTGAAAACCCGCTGAAAACTCATGAAGACAACTATCAACTTGTCCAGTCTATCACCTCCAGAACCATTTGGAAAGAAAAAAGTTCAATGTAACGGCTTTCTCAAAAAAGTTTTTCTTCCGGCTGCCACTGCACCATGGATGTCTTTAGCCGGCAAGGATTCTAGAAGCTGTCTCGTTTCTGGAATTGTCCGCAAAAAGAGGCATAATCCGGAGTGATTATGCCTCTGCTTTTCCGAAGGGTTCCTACATGTTTTCGATGACCAGTTCCGCGAATCCGGAGCAGCTGACTTTTTGGGCAGCTTCATCCTTCATCAGGTAATAGAAATCGCGTGTGACCGTTTTGTTCGCAATCGTCTTCTCGATGCCACGGGTGATCAAGTCGCTGACTTCATTCCAGCCGATGTAATCGAACAACATAGCGCCTGATAGCAACACCGATGAAGGGTTCAATTCATCCAAACCAGCATATTCCGGCGCGGTACCGTGAGTCGCTTCAAAGATGGCATGGCCTGTGTTCTGATTAATGTTCGCTCCTGGCGCAATCCCGATTCCGCCGACTTGAGCAGCCAATGCATCGGAAATGTAGTCACCGTTCAGGTTCAAGGTCGCGATGACATCATAGTTCTCAGGGTTCATCAAAATCTCCTGCAGGAAGATGTCCGCGATCCGGTCTTTGATGATCAACTTGCCTGCCGCAACCGCATCTTCGTAAGCTTGATCAGCTGCCGCTCTGCCGTCCGCAGCTTTTACGGCGTCATATTGGGCCCAAGTGAAGACTTTATCGCCAAATTCGCGTTCCGCTAGAGCATAGCCCCACTTCTTGAAACCGCCCTCCGTGAATTTCATGATGTTGCCTTTGTGTACCAACGTCACCGAAGTACGGCCATTTTCCAAGGCATATTGGATGGCGCTGCGGATCAACCGTTCCGAACCTTCGATCGAAACCGGTTTGACACCGATTGCCGATGTCTCAGGGAAGCGGATTTTATCCACACCGAATTGGGTCTGCAGAATTTCGATGATCCGTTTCGCTTCTTCACTTTGTGCTTCGAACTCGATCCCTGCATAGCAATCTTCAGTATTCTCGCGGAAGATGACCATGTCAGTTTTTTCAGGGTGTTTCAAAGGGGTCGGTACGCCTTCAAAATATCGGACAGGACGCAAGCAAACGAATAGGTCCAACGTCTGGCGCAAAGCGACATTCAAGGAACGGATCCCTCCGCCGATCGGTGTCGTCAGCGGTCCTTTGATGGCCACCAAATGCTCCCTGATGACATCCATGGTCTCATCGGGCAACCATGAACCGGTCAAATCAAAAGCTTTTCCGCCCGCAAGCACTTCTTTCCAGACTATTTTACGGGAATCGCCATAGGCCTTTTCAACTGCAGCCTCAAATACTTTTTTGGATGCTTGCCAAATTTCCGGACCGATTCCATCCCCTTCGATGAAAGGGATGATCGGAAAATCAGGTGTATGCAAACCCGTTTCATTCATAACAATTTTTTCGCCAACTGTCATTGCGCAGTACCTCCAATAGTTTCTTTTTCAGACAAAGGGATATAGGTCAGATTAACGGGTCCCACGTATTTTGAACGTGGACGGATCAAAGTCGCTTCACGTTTCTGCTCGAATACATGTCCTAACCACCCGGCAACACGGCTCATCGAAAACAACAGTGTGAAGAGGTCATGTTCTATCCCAAAGCAGTGATAAACTGTGGCAGAGTAGAAATCCACATTCGGAATCAAGCCTTTTTCCTGCAACAGATAGTCCTCTACTTCGCAAGAAAGATCATATAAATCTTCTTTCCCAAATTCCTGGGTCAATTCCTTTGCCATGCGTTTCAGGTGTTTCTTGCGGGGATCTTCCGTTTTGTAGACACGGTGACCGAATCCCATGATTTTTTCTTTATTGTCCAATTTTGTTTTCAAGTAGCCAGCAACATCTCTGGTTTCGGATTCAGCGATTTCGGAAAGCATATCGAATACGCGCTCATTCGCTCCGCCGTGCAAGGGACCCTTGAGAGCTCCGATGGCACTTGTGATACACGAATAGACATCCGTCAGCGTAGAAGCTGCAACGCGTGCGGTGAAGGTTGATGCGTTAAGATCGTGATCGGCATGGAGTACCAGACAATGATTATACGCTCTGACCAAATCCGGATTCGCTTCTTCGCCTGTCAACATATACAGGAAGTTGGCTCCGAACGAAAGGTCTTCGCGAGGCGCGATCGGATCCAAACCTTTGCGTAATCGTGCGAATGCGGCGACAATCGTCGGAATTTTTGCTTGTATCGAGATTGCTTGAATATAGACAGAACGTTCATCCATATCTTCCGCATACGGATCGAATACGCCCAATAATGAGACCGTCGTACGTAAGACACTCATCGGGTGCAGATTCTGACGGCACTGTATTTTCAGGCAAGCAATGACACTTTCAGATAAGGCCATATGCGTGTGAAGATCGTGCTGCAACTGAGCAAATTCTTCACGGCTAGGCATTCTTGAATTCCACAACAAAAAGATGATTTCCTCAAACGATGCATCTTTTTCCACTAATTCGTCGATATTATATCCTGAATAGGATAATTGTCCCTCAACAATTGCGCTTAGGGAGGTTTCTGATACGACAACATCTGCTAATCCTTTATGTACTTCCATGATTTTTCTCTCCTCTCAAAAACCTCTCTTCAGCAAATTGGATGGCTTGCTGCTTAATAAGCAAGCCCCATTTTTTTACGGATTACCATCGGCAGGATGCCTCCGTTACGGTAGTAAGTCATATCCACTTCAGAATCAAAACGGGCAATAGTCGTGAATTTGATTTCTTGACCATCTGATTTGACTGCCGTCACAGGAATTTCGGCATGGATACCGACACTATCGTTCAAATCAATCGTAATTTTTTCCGATCCGTCCAGCCCGAGGCTTTCTGCATCTTGACTCGCTTGGTATTGCAAAGGCAATATGCCCATCATGACAAGATTCGAACGGTGGATTCTTTCATAGCTCTTCGCGATGACCGCTTCGACCCCGAGCAACTTGACACCTTTGGCAGCCCAATCACGGGATGAACCCATTCCGTAATCATCACCGGCAAGGATGATCAGCCCAACACTCTCTTCGCGGTATTTTTCGGATGCATCAAAGATACTCATCTCTTCACCTGTCGGCCAGTAGATAGTGACACCGCCTTCTTTGGCAGGGACCAATTGATTGCGGATACGGATATTTGCTAACGTTCCACGCATCATTACTTCATGGTTTCCACGTCTAGCTCCGTATGAGTTGAAATCGCGGACTCCCAAACCTTTCGAAGACAAATATTGCCCCGCCGGTGTATTGACTCCGATGCTTCCTGCTGGAGAAATATGATCGGTCGTAACCGAATCACCGAATTTACCCAAAACTGCCAATTCCTTCAAGGATTCAATCGCTTTTGGTTCAGGCGATAAATTGTTGAAGAATGGCGGATTTGCAATGTAAGTCGATCCCTCTTCCCATTGGTACAAAGCATCATCATTTGTTTCGATTGCGTTCCATTCAGCATTATCATCAAAAACATGCAAATACTCTGCTTTGAATATCTCAGGTGTTACAAAATCTCGGATCATCGCTTCCACAGTATGTCTTTCCGGCCACAGATCAGCCAAGTAGACGGGTTGACCATCTTTACCGTTTCCGATCGGATCGGATTTCAGATTGATGTTCATCGTACCAGCCAGCGCATAAGCGACTACCAATGGCGGTGATGCCAAATAGTTCGCTTTGACCAAAGCATGAATCCGCCCTTCAAAGTTACGGTTTCCGCTCAGTGCGCTAGAAACCAACAAATCACTGTTTTTGATTGCTTCTTCCACTTCCGGCAAAAGCGGCCCTGAATTTCCGATACATGTCGTACAACCGTACCCGACAGTATTGAAGCCCAGTTCTTCCAGGTAAGGAAGTAAACCAGCATTATCCAAATAGGCGGTAACTACTTTGGATCCTGGAGCCAACGAAGTCTTGACGTATTTCGGCACGTTCAACCCCAACTCGACTGCTCGTTTCGCCAATAATCCGGCACTCAACATTACATATGGATTAGATGTGTTCGTGCAGCTTGTGATGGCAGCAATCGCTACATCTCCCGTCTTCATTTTCACTTCTTCCCCATCGAGGACAAATGAAACTTCTTTTTGTGCATCCTCTTCGGATAGTCCAAATCCGGCATTGCCTTTTGGCGCAATCAATGATCTCTGGAAATCTATTTTCAATTTTGACACAGGTACCAAATCTTGTGGACGCTTCGGACCTGCAACATTGGCCTCGATTGTGCTCAAGTCTATTTCTACGACTGTAGTATATTCCGGTTCCGGATTCTCGACACGGTAGTATAAGTCGTTTGCCTTAACATATGCTTCTACTATAGAAACATGCTTTTCATCTCTGCCTGTCAGCGTTAAGTAGTTAAGCACTTCATCGTCGACCGGAAAGAAGCCGCAAGTCGCACCATATTCAGGTGCCATGTTGGCAATGGTCGCACGATCTGCCAAAGTCATGGAAGATAACCCAGGACCAAAAAACTCGACAAATTTGCCGACTACTTTCATTTCGCGCAACGTCTGAGTCACTTTCAAGGCCAGATCAGTTGCGGTTGCTGCTTCCTGCAGCGAATTGATGAAACGTACACCCACTACTTCAGGAACCGGGAAGAAGGAAGGCTCGCCAAGCATGCTGGCTTCCGCTTCTATTCCGCCGACTCCCCAACCCAATACTCCTAGAGCGTTCGCCATCGTCGTATGGGAATCCGTACCCACCAATGTATCAGGAAAAACCAAGCTTCTGTTTTCGTCTATTTCTTTTTCCGTGACGACTGACGCCAAATACTCAATATTGACTTGATGGACAATACCGGTAGCGGGCGGCACAGCCCGGTAATTGTCGAAGGCTTTTTGGGCCCAACTCAAAAATTGATAACGCTCTTGATTACGCAGGAATTCCATCTTCATGTTCGCGATCAAGGCTTGTGGTGACCCGAAGTTATCAACTTGCACAGAATGATCAATGACCAGATCAACAGGCACTTCCGGATTGATGAGCGCTGGATCTCCGCCTAAATCATGAACCGTTTTTCTTAATGAAGCCAAGTCAACGACTGCCGGTACCCCTGTGAAATCCTGAAGGATAACGCGGGATGGTTTGAAAGGTATTTCGCCTTCATTCGTTTCCGTTGCACTCCAGTTAGATAAAGTGACAACATGTTCTTCTTTGATGCCGCTTTCTCCCACTTGACGTAACAACGATTCCAGAAGAACTCGAATCGAGTAAGGCAATTTAGAAATTTTTATTTTTTCATTATTTTCTAATTTTTTTAATTTATAGTATTCATATTGATGACCATGCAAACTAAAAGAAGCTATGGCATTTTGATTAAAATCTGACATTTTATAACCCCCGTTTATCATCTGTTTCACATACATCTCACTTAATACGAAGATTATAACCATAATTTAATCAAATGTAAATGTTTTAGCTAAAAAAAATACCGCAGACAAGCACTGACAATCGGAGAAACCTTACATAGATTTGTAAGATTTTTCATTAGAAAAATGAGAGAACCACCTTCCGCCGATACCAAAATGAGATTCGTTCTCATTAAAAAGCATTAAAAAAACTCTCATATACTCATTTTTTTATCATTTTAATCATCTTTCTCACATTTATTATTTTTAGTCTCATTCTCTTTCTGAGAAAAATTATATCTTTTTTCAACATATGATAATAGAATCGCATAACCCTTGCCTTTTTATGTGAGGAATTCTAACATCTTTCGTCAATCAAAAAAAGTGAACAAAATACACTGATCTGTATCTTGTCCACTTCAATTTATACTCAATGAGGCCCAAAAATGAAGCGCCATTCATTTTGAATTTCCAGGAAAGCAAAGCTATTGGCTACAATTACCGCATTATTCTGGAGCAGATTTATTTTTTCTCCCGTAACTTGTCTATAGACCAAACCTACCTCTTCAGCTATGACCAACCCTGCCGCTATATCCCACGGTGCCAAGGAAGGCGCGATATAAGCCACTAATTTTCCAGAAGCAACCCAAGCCGTTTCCAGTCCGGCAGAGCCATTGACGCGCAACCCACTACTGTTTCTGGCGATTCTACGCGCTTCGTCCGCATCGGAAACAACCAATCGATTACTGATTGCGACCAGCCCTTCCGATAACGGTAGCTCCTCCACCCGCGGCAGTCTACGATCATTGCAATAAGCCCCGTTATCGCGTATCGCAAAATAGAGCTCGTCTCTTACGACATCATAAATATAGCCTAAATGACCAACACCGTCTTTATAGATGCCGATCATGATGGCAAAATTCGCTCGCTGCTTGATGAAATTAAGTGTGCCATCAATTGGATCGATGATCCAGACAATTCCATCCAGATCCTGTATATCGTGTCCTACGCTTTCTTCTCCCAAAATACGCTCATCCGGGAAATGCGCAGTGATTTTTTCATACAGGAACACCTCGATTTCCCGATCCATGTTTGTTACCAGATCCGTTCGCGATGTTTTTTCTTTAATCTCAAGCTCCTTGTTGAACGATTCCCGCAGCAAGTCTGCAGCTTCATGTAACCAAGACTTGATCAGGCTATGCCTTCTATCGATCTGATCCATCCGGCTCCTCCCTTCTACCGCTCCTCTACCCGCGACTTATCCAGTCGTTTAACGCTCCCCTAGAAAGATTTTATTCTTTTCACTTTTCTTTATTTCCTGTAGCACTTTGTACAAAGAATAACCCGATTCTTTCTCGAACTGATTGCCGTATTTCTTTTCCAGCCCGACTGAAGGCAGCACCGTTTTGAATTCACGGTAAGCTTGCATAAAATCCTCTTTACTGATTCCACTTTCATAAGCGCGCTCGACAGCATTCCACAAGGAGATGACTTTAACAATCTCTTCTTTGGACCACTCCACTTCGAACGGATAGTCATAATGTTGCATCTTATTCCCTCCATCTATTCTTGTTTCTACTATATTATACCTGACAAAAAAAATAAAGAGAATCCGGATCCGGATTCTCTTTACCTGTTACTATTTTGGAATTAGATGTGGATCGGCATGCCCAAAGCCAATTCGGCAGCGTCCATGATTGTTTCGGATAAGGATGGATGACCGTGGATCGTCAACGCGATATCTTCTGCGTTCATTCCAGCTTCAATCGCCAACCCAAGCTCAGCAATGATTTCGCTGGCATTCACACCGACAACTTGCGCGCCGACAAGAACGTTATCTTCTTTTGTCGTAACCAAACGAACAAAGCCTTCTGTCTGGTTCAATGACAATGCGCGTCCGTTACCTGACAATGGGAATTTGGATGCTTTGACATCCATACCTTTGTCTTTTGCTTCGGCAGCAGTGAAGCCGATAGTAGCTAATTCAGGATCCGTAAAGGCAACCCCTGGCATAGCACGGTAATCAATTGCAGAGGGATGTCCCGCAATTGCTTCAGCCGCGATTTTAGCTTCGTAGCTGGCTTTATGAGCCAAAGCAGCACCAGGAACGATATCGCCGATCGCAAAAATGTGTTTTACATTTGTACGGCCTTGATTATCGACTTTGACCAAACCACGGTCGGTCATTTCAACTCCGACTACTTCAAGACCCAAGTCATCCGTATTCGGACGGCGACCGACAGTAACCATTACGTAGTCAGCTTCGATAACCTCTTCTTTACCGTTCGCTTCATATTTAACGGTTACGCTGTCTCCGTTGTCGATGGCTTCTTTAGCCATTGCCTTCGTGACGACTGTGACACCTTTTTCTTGGAATGATTTTTCAACGAATTTGACCATATCTTTTTCGAATGTCGGTAAAATTTGCGGAGAACCTTCAAGAATAGTCACTTCAGCACCTAGGTTAGCGTACGCTCCGCCCAGTTCAGTACCGATGACACCGCCACCGACGATGACTAATTTCTTAGGAACTTCGGTCAAATTCAATCCGCCAGTGGAATCGATAACGCGTCCGCCAAATTTGAAACCTTTGATTTCGATCGGACGGCTACCGGTAGCGATGATCGCATTTTTGAAAGTATATGTTTGTGCTGCATCTTCGGTGAAGACACGCAATGTTTCTCCGTCATTGAAGAATGCATTTCCACGGATGATTTCAACTTTGTTTTTCTTCAGCAAGTACTCGACACCGGAAGTCAATGTTTTGACGACTTTGTTGTCTTTCCATTCTTGCGTTTTCGAGAAGTCCAGTTTCACATTTTCAGTTGTGATGCCGAAAACAGAAGAATCCAAAGCTTCTTGATAATGATGTCCAGCAGAAATCAATGCTTTTGAAGGGATACAACCGACGTTCAAACAAACGCCTCCGATCCATTCTCTTTCGATGATTGCTACTTTTTGTCCTAATTGTGCAGCGCGGATGGCAGCTACATAGCCACCAGGTCCCGCTCCAACAACAACTGTATCTAATTCAACTGCGAAATCGCCTACTACCATTGTCTATTTTCACCCTTCCATCAATAATAATTCTGGATCAGCCAATAATCTCTTAATGTTGTTCATTGCTTTTTGAGCAGTTGCGCCGTCAACGATACGGTGGTCGAAACTCAATGAAAGTTTCATAACGCGACCGACTGCCAATTCGCCTTCTGCATTGACGATAGCTTGTTGCGCGATCGTCCCAACACCTAGGATGGCCACTTCAGGGTAGTTGATGACTGGCGTAAAGAATCCGCCGCCAACAGAACCGATATTACTGATAGTTACAGAACCGTTTCTCATGTCTGCAGCTGCCAATTTGCCGTCGTGGGCTTGAGCAGCCATGTTGTTGATTTCATCGGCAATTTTGAACATGCCTTTTGTATTTGCATCTTTAACGTTCGGCACGTATAGACCACTGTCTGTGTCTGTAGCGATACCGATATTGATGTAGTTCTTCAATACGATTTCTTGTGTAGCATCGTCGATTGAAGCGTTCAGGATAGGGAAGTCACGTACAGTCGCTGCCAAAGCCTTAACGACATACGGCAAGAAAGTAAGTTTTGTTCCTTGCGCTGCAGCAACATCTTTGAATTTCTTGCGGTGATCCCATAATTTGGACACTTCAACTTCATCAAACAAGGTTACGTGAGGCGCTGTATGCTTGCTGTTGACCATTGCTTTCGCAATCGCTTTTCTCATCGGAGACATCTTTTGGCGTGTTTCCGCTTCGCCCATATTGGAAGAGAATGGTTGAGCCGGTGCTGCCGCTTGTGTTGCTTGAGCAGCTGCTACAGGAGCCGCTTGGACTGCTGCTTGTGCTGAAGCTTGAGCTTGGACTGCTGGAGCTACAGCTTTTGCTGCCACTGGAGCTACTCCGCTGAAGTTATCGATATCTTCCTTCAGTACACGGCCGCCTTTTCCAGTCGGCACAACCGAAGTGATGTCGACGCCTTTTTCGCGTGCGTATTGACGAACAGACGGCATAGCCAAGACTTGTTTGTTTGGATTTGCTGCTGCAACTACGCCTGATGAGGCTGGTGCATTTGAAGCTGCTGCAGGTGCTGCCGCTGCTTTTGGTGTTGCTGAAGCCGGACCGTTTTGGCCTGGAGCATCGATTTCAACCAATACATCACCGATGACCGCAACTGTACCTACTGGCGCTACGATGCGGACAACTTTACCTGTCACTGGAGATGGGATCTCTTCAACAGATTTGTCGTTCTGAACTTCAACCAAGGTGTCATCTTCGTTGATCATATCGCCTTCCTTGATAGGCCAAGAAACGATTTCGCCTTCCATGATACCCTCGCCTAGAGCAGGCAATTTGAATTGGAACAGTCCGCCTGTTGAAGCTGCAGGTGCTGCTGGAGTTGATGCCGCTGAAGCTGTTGCTGGTGCAGGAGCTGCAGAACCTTCATCCTCGTGACCTGGAGCGTCGATTTCCACCAATACATCTCCGATGACCGCAACCGTACCTACCGGTGCAACAATCTTCAAAACTTTCCCAGATACTGGGGATGGGATTTCTTCGACTGATTTATCATTTTGAACTTCTAATAATGTGTCATCTTCATTGATGGTGTCGCCTTCTTTGATTGACCAAGAAACGATTTCACCTTCCATGATACCTTCGCCTAGAGCAGGCAACTTGAATTTAAAAGACATTTTCTTAACTTCCCTTCATTTGTCTATTTTTTGATTTCCGACGCACAAAAGCGGACAAATACAATTCTATGGGATATGGAATTGTATTTGTCCAAGCTTTCAGCTCTTAGAAATGATAAATTTCTCTTACTTTATTCTCGATATCAGTAGCATTCGGTAACCAAATGTTTTCTGCTTGACCGAACGGGAAGACAGTATCTGGAGCAGCTACACGTCCGATAGGAGCTTCTAACGATAACACTGCACGTTCAGAAATTTCGGACATGACCATTGCGCCTACACCAGCTTGACGCTGCGCTTCTTGGACAACCACGACACGGCCTGTTTTTTCAACTGAGGCAATGATCGTTTCGATATCAAGTGGAGCAACCGTACGCAAATCGATTACTTCAACCGAAATGCCTTCTTTTTCAAGTGTTTCTGCAGCTTTGATAGCTTCGCGGACCATTGCGCCGTAAGTGATGACAGACACGTCAGATCCTTCTTTTGTGATGGCAGCTTTGCCGATAGGAACCGTGTACGCTTCTTCAGGAACTTCATCACGGAATGAACGGTACAATTTCATGTGCTCCAAGAAGACAACGGGATCGTTGTCACGGATAGCTGAAATCAACAAACCTTTTGCATCGTATGGGTTCGAAGGGATAACCACTTTCAAACCTGGTGATTGGGCCATCAAGCCTTCCAAGTTATCCGAGTGCAATTCAGGTGTATGAACACCGCCACCGAAAGGAGAGCGGAAAACGATAGGCAGATTACGCGTGCCTGCCATGCGGTAACGTGTACGTGCAGCTTGCGCTACAACTGTATCCATTACTTCAAAAACAAAACCGAAGAATTGAATTTCCGCAACAGGACGGAAACCTTCTAAGGCCAAACCGAATGCCAAACCACCGATACCGGATTCAGCTAAAGGAGTATCAAACACGCGATCTTCGCCGAATTTCTCTTGAAGTCCTTGTGTCGCACGGAATACACCGCCGTTTTTACCAACGTCTTCTCCGAAGATCAGAACGTTTGGATCGTTTTCAAGTTCAATTGCAAGCGCATCAGTGATGGCTTGGATCATAGTTAATTGTGCCATGATTATTTAGTCTCCTTTGCTTCGTAGTATGCGATTTGTTCTGCTAAAGTTTGATTTGGTTCTTCGAACATGCTCTTCAAGAAGTCAGATACTTTTTGTTTAGGAGCTTGGTCAGCTTCCTTGATGGCATCTTTGATTTCTTCTTTGACTGATTCGATGACTTCATTTTCTTTTTCTTCAGACCATAGACCTTTTGCCGTCAAGAATTTGCGCATGCGGATCAATGGATCTTTTGCTTGCCAGCCTTCCAATTCAGCAGTGTCACGGTAACGTGTCGGATCGTCACCTGATAAAGTATGCGGACCGAAGCGGTAGCAGATTGTTTCGATCAAGACAGGCCCATTTCCGGCAACAGCATATTCTCTTGCTTTTTTGGTTATCGCGTAGACAGCCAAGATGTCCATCCCGTCGACTTGGATACCAGGGATTCCGGCAGCCATAGCTTTCTGCGCTAAAGTTTGAGCAGCGGTCTGCACGTGGCGAGGCGTTGAAATCGCCCATCCGTTATTTTGAATGAAGAAGATGGCAGGTGCTTTGTAGGAGCCGGCAAAGTTGATTCCTTCATAGAAATCCCCTTGCGAGCTTCCGCCGTCACCAGTATATGTGATGGCAACATTTTTCTTGTTGCGTTTCTTCAATCCCAATGCTACTCCTGCAGCTTGCACATATTGTGCGCCGATGATGATTTGCGGTGGTAAAGCTTGGATGTCGTCAGCATATTTATTGCCATCCACATGACCTCTCGACCAAAGGAAAGCTTGCGTCAATGGTAATCCATGCTTGACCAATTGAGGAACATCGCGGTAACCAGGCAACAATACATCTTCTTTTTCAATTGCTGCAATACTTCCTAACTGGCTCGCTTCTTGGCCGGCTGTCGGCGCATAGAAACCTAATCTACCTTGACGATTCAACGCAGTTGAACGTTCATGTAAAATTCTGGACCATACCATATCTGTCATGAATTGAACCAATTGTTCATCAGAAAGATCTGGCATTAGATCAGGGTTTACAATATTCCCTTCTTCGTCCATGATTTGGACCATGCGAAAATCTGTGTTCGTGCTGCTTAGTAATGCGTCAATGTCGATTTTTGTTTGTTTTGTAGCCATGCTAACACTTTCCTCTCTATTCCCTTGATATTTCATCTCTTTGGATGAGGTTTATACAGATGATTTCAACTGTATCAATTCACAGTTGTTACATGAATAATTTACCACGCATCCGAGATATATGCAAGGTAAAAGGACAGTTTTCATTTTTTGTGCACAGAAAATCCACCACTGCTTAATTGTAAGCGTTTAGCAATTCTTTATTGTTCATTTTTTAACGAGGATAAAATCACGCTATTTTGTTTTATATTGAAACATCATTATTATGTATATTTACAGATTGTCGCAATCAGATACAAAGATTCTGTATTATAACCAAAACAAAACTGTTGTTACACAAAACAGCAAGCATTGATGGCATGGGCTTTCAAAAGTATAACAGTCCATTCGTTACAACTACCTCTTTTTAAATATCGATTTTCTTCCGTTTTTCACAGTTGATTTTTTATCTTTTCTCGGATCATATCCAGTTGTTCCATTCATTCATGAAATCACAATCTCATCACTATGAAAATTTGATTAAAATAACTCCTCATTCATCTCATGAACAGAAAAAAGGCCATTTCAATTAAGAAATGACCTTTTTTATTTGAATTTGTACTGCGCTTTATTACACTAAGCCTTGATAAATCATGGCATCGGCAACTTGCACAAACGCCGCGATGTTGGCGCCTGCCAAATAATTTCCCGGTATGCCATATTCTTCAGCTGTTTTTTCAGCTGTCTTAAATATGTTTGCCATGATAGCCTGTAGCTTACCGTCAACTTCTTCGAATGTCCAATGGCTATGAGCACTGTTCTGCGCCATTTCGAGTGCCGAAGTGGCGACTCCCCCTGCATTGGCCGCTTTAGCCGGACCATAGTAAATATTATTGTCCGCATAGACTTCCACAGCTTCCAACGTACTCGGCATGTTCGCGCCTTCGCTGACACAGTAAACGCCAGCTTTGACTAATCTCTCAGCCTGTTCTTTATCTATTTCATTTTGTGTTGCACTAGGCAAAGCAATGTCATAGTTAAGATCGAAGTCCCAAACGCTGCCGTCTTTATAAACCGCTGTCGCTTTTTCGGCAGCATAGACCGTCAATCTTTCGCGACGAACTTCTTTGATATCCTGTAGCAATTCGACATCGATACCTGTTTCATCGTAGATATAACCGTTCGAGTCGGAACAAGCTACAACAGTTCCGCCAAATTCATGAACTTTTTGGATAGCATAGATAGCTACGTTTCCGCTTCCGGAAACAACTACTTTTTGACCGGCAAACGATTTACCATTTGCTTTCAGCATTTCCTGTGTATAGTACACCAAGCCGTATCCAGTCGCTTCTGTACGCGCCAAACTTCCGTTCATGACGACTGGTTTACCGGTAAGAACACCTGTTTCAGCACCGTTTAAGCGTTTGTATTGGCCATACATATAGCCGATTTCACGTCCACCAACACCGATATCGCCAGCAGGAACATCCAGCGTAGGGCCGATATGTCTTTGCAGCTCAGTCATGAATGATTGACAGAAACGCATCACTTCAGCATCGGATTTGCCTTTAGGATCGAAATCGGATCCGCCTTTTCCGCCGCCGATCGGTAATCCGGTCAGGCTGTTTTTGAAGATCTGTTCAAAACCTAAAAATTTCAGGATGCTCTCATTGACGGTAGGATGAAAGCGCAGACCGCCTTTATAGGGTCCGATAGCCGAATTGAATTGGACGCGGAATCCTTTGTTGACTTGAACCTCCCCTTTATCATCCATCCAAGGAACCCGGAAGGAAACGATGCGTTCAGGCTCCACCATTCTTTCAAGAATGTTCCATTTTATATAGTGCGGATTTTTTTCCAAAGCAGGCTCGATCGTATCGAACAACTCTCTTACCGCCTGTAAGAATTCTTTTTGATGCGGGCCTCTATCTTCAACCTTTTTATAGACTTTTTCAATATAATCTTTAGCAGCTGTCATAAAAATCATCTCTTCTTTCGCTATAGAGTTAAAAAAACCTCACACCATTGTGTAATCATTTTTTCATTTTTCTATTTTACACATACCCATTCTATATTACAAGAGAAAAGATGAGTCTAGCTTTTTTTTTTCGAAACGTGTACTATGTAACGTGAAGTGTTTTGCAGTTTGCAAGTCCAATCATTTCAATATAAAAACCAGTAAAAGGAGGAATGCATGCATGATCACGATGGATAACATCATCCGTGAAGGTCATCCTACATTGCGCAGGTCAGCCGACCCGGTCACTTTTCCGTTATCTGCAGAAGATCGAAATATCGCCGCAGAAATGATGGAGTTCCTTTCGAACAGTCAGGATGAAAAAATTGCCGAGGAACTCAACTTGCGCGCAGGCGTTGGTTTGGCAGCACCACAAATCGACGTATCCAAACGCATCGTTGCTTTGCTGATACCAGGAGAATACGAAGATGATCCTCCGGAATTGGCTAAAATTATGTTCAACCCTAAAATCATCAGCCACTCGATTGAAAGTGCCTGCCTAAAAGGTGGAGAAGGCTGCCTTTCAGTGGACCGTGAAGTACCAGGCTTTGTCGTCAGGCATAGCCGTATTACGGTAGCTTACCAGGATGCTGAAGGAGCCACGCACAAAGCCCGCTACAAAGGTTATGCGGCCATTGTAGTTCAGCACGAAATCGATCATCTTAACGGCGTTATGTTCTACGATCACATCAATGAACAGGCACCCTTTGCAGTTGCAGACGATGTCATCATCATCGAATAGGAAGAAATGAATAAAAAAGAAGAACGGACCTGCATTTAGTGCAGAACCGTTCTTCTTTTTTTCATTTTGTAAGATATCTCTCCAGGAATTGCTTCGTCCGATCCTCTTTTGGATGATAGAAGATTTCTTCAGGGGCTCCCTGCTCCAGAATAACGCCTTGATCCATGAAGATGACGCGATCGGAAACTTCTCTCGCAAACTCCATTTCATGCGTCACGACGATCATCGTCAAGCCGCTGTTGGCAAGATCCTTCATGACTTTCAATACTTCGCCCACCATCTCCGGATCCAAAGCCGATGTCGGCTCATCGAACAATAGCGCATCCGGCTCCATCGTCAACGCGCGGGCGATGGCAACGCGTTGTTTTTGGCCGCCTGACAGCTGCTCCGGTTTGGCATTGATGAATTTACCCATTCCGACCTGCTCCAGATAACCCATGGCGATTTTTTCGGCTTCCTGTTGGGACTTTTTCAGAATCTTCACAGGTCCTACAGTACAATTATGCAGCACATCCAAATTGTTGAACAAATTGAATTGCTGAAATACCATCCCTAATTTACTGCGGTACTTGAAGATATCATGCTTCGAGTCCAAAACGTTCTCGCCGTTGTAGATGATTTCTCCCGCTGTCGGTTTTTCAAGTAGATTGATGCAGCGCAATAGCGTCGATTTACCGGACCCTGATGAACCGATGATACAAACAACTTCCCCTTTATTCACACTGAAATCGATGTCCTTCAGCACTTCATGCTGACCGAAGTTCTTCTTCAGATGCTGTACGTCGATTACTTTTTCCATCAAATGATTCCTCCCGTGGCAATTAATTTGCTCTGTCTCTTTCTGCTTGTTTTTTGCGAGCCATTAATTCTGGTGTAGTCAATTGGTCTTGACCCGCACCCATCATCTGATAATTATCAGGGCCTTGCATTTTTCTTTCGATGGCACGCAGAATGCGTGTCACCGTGAAGGTCATGACGAAGTAAATGAGTGAAGCCACGAAGAATGATTCGAAATAACGGAAATTATTTCCGGAAATCGATTTGGTCGTAAAGAACAATTCCGAAACGGAGATGACGTTCAACACGGACGTATCCTTGATATTGATGACGAATTCATTCCCTGTCGCCGGCAAGATATTCCGGATGACCTGAGGCATGACGACATTGCGCATCGTTTGCAGGTGGTTCATCCCAATTGCTTGGGCTGCTTCGAATTGCCCTTTGTCGATGGAAATGATTCCACCGCGGACAATCTCCGACATGTAAGCACCTGTATTGACCGATACGATAAGCAACGCTGCGAAGATACGGTTCATGTCAATATCAAACGCCAGAGCCGCGCCATAATAGATGACCATTGCTTGAACGATCATCGGCGTACCACGGAAAATTTCGATGTAGCATGACAGCAAAAAATTCACCACATTGTACACATGTTTTTTCCATCCCGATTCAGCAACCGGAATCGTACGGATGACACCAATCATAAGACCGATTCCCAACCCAATGATGGTCCCGATTAAAGCTATATATAATGTTGTCCACGCACCTGATAAAAACTGTCTCCAGTTTTCTTCGATGATGCGGATAACCCAACTAAACTCCATTTAATTTATGCCCCTTTTTGATGTCCCATCCACCAGAATTATTCAGCTGATGGTTGGTTTTTGATTGCTTCTTCCATCATTTGGATTCGTTCTTCTTCGGTGATACCGCTCAGAATCTCGTTGATCTGATCTTTCAATTCGCTTTCTTTGATCAAGCCGATTGCGATCTCTGAATCAGCCACGGATAATTCAAACGTATCCGCTTGATCCAATTCGATCATTTTAAAAGCTGAATTGGCTGCTGAAGCGCTGATTGCTTCCGGGCGTTCCGAGACATAAGCATCGATTGTGCCTGACTCCAATGCGACGCGCATAGATGTGAAACTATCCATTGCCGGTTGCTTTTGCACGCCTTCAATCTGATCGATGACGCCATAGTGTAACGTGTTCAACTGTGCAGTGACTTTTGCATCAGCGAAGTCAGCCAAAGTTGTTGCATTTGCATAAGCCCCATCAGATTTTACGACCATTACCAATTCAGTTGTATAGTAGGAATCCGAGAAATCGATTGCTTCTTTGCGTTCATCTGTCGGAGACATACCTGCAACGATTGCATCGATTTTAGATGAAACCAATGCCGGAACCAGACCATCCCATTCTGTTTTGACGATGACCAATTCCTTGCCTAAGCCGTCCGCCACTTTTTGGGCCATCTGAACATCATAGCCATTTGCGTAACCGTCAGCGCCATCAATTTTCACTGCGCCATTGCTGTCATCATTTTGTGTCCAGTTAAAAGGCGGATATCCCGCTTCCATTCCGACTACGAATGCATCCGATTCAGCCGAACCATCTGCTGCCGATGAATCCTCAGTAGTTCCGTTACCGCAACCCGCTAAAATAAACAAACCCATCAAAGCCGCCATTGTTGTTTTCCATGTTTTTACTTTCATCTCTAGTTCCTCCTAATGTTTATAGTCCTATTTACATGCTCAAAAAAATTAAACAACCCTCTTGTCCAACTACGTTTTTGTCCACCTTTCTACCCATAGAGCGTCATAACAACGATAATTCAGTCCGTTTTTGTGCAAAAAAATAGACTATAAAGCAAAAGGCCCTATAATCCAGCTTCCTTCTGCCCGCAATACCGAAAGTACTCCACAAACGATTTTGGGCAAATCGTTCTGACAGTGCCAGGATTCTTAATCCTGACCCCAACACAGCCAATGCTGTATTTCGGCGAACACCCCTTTCAAATGGGCATTTTACTCTTGATGTCCGCAGCCTCTTCCATTATTGTATGATCGTATGACATTATTGTATGCTATTATACTGTACGTAATTTTAATTTGCAACAAAAAGAGCTTTGCTCAGCCAGCCAGTACCCTTCACGCACTGGCTGTCCTTGTTTTATTTCATTTTAAATACCGATTTTGGATGCTATACTGACTTTAATAACAAAAGGGAGGAACTGTTTCAATAATGTTTACTATTCTATTCGATTTGGATGATACCCTATACGACACATCAAGGCCGTTCTTCCAAACATTGGCAGATTACAGCTTTAGGAACAACTACAGTAACGAAGCCAGCTTCGCTCTTTTCCGCGAGCATTGTGACAACGCCTTCGACCTATTCTCCAGCGGGGAGCTGACGCTAGCCGAGTCACACATCATGCGCACACAGCATACATTCGCCGACTTGGGTCTTCCGCTCACCGCCGAAGAAGCGATGCACTTCCAGAAATCCTATCAAAAAAGGCAAGGGGAGATTGTGTTGAGTCCCGGTATCGAGCGGCTTTTGAATGAACTGGAAAATAGAAATATACCAATTGCCGTCTTCACAAACGGTCCTGAAAAACACCAGATGAAAAAATTCAACGCCTTGAATCTGGAGCGATGGGTGCCGCCAGCACGCATCTTCATTTCCGAAAATATCGGTTGCCCAAAACCCTATGCCGAAGCCTTCGCGCATGTTCAGGAGTCTTTGAACGCAACTCCCGGCGAGCTGCTTTTCATCGGGGATACGTATGAAACGGATATCATCGGCGGTCAGGCTGCCGGTTGGACTACCTTGTGGTACAACCATCGCCGCAAGCAGGAGGATGAAAAAATGGTGCTGGAGCCAACCTTCTATTCTGTTGCGGAAATGCACCAAGCCATAAATGACAACATCTCAAAACGAAAGGAAATGTGACCTATGATCCAGACAAAATTAGCCATCATCGGGGTCGGCCATGTCGGTTCCCAGGTATTGACCGACTGCAGTCACCTCAACTTATTTTCCGATATCATCCTGATCGACAGCAACAAGGACACGGCAAGAGGCGAGGCTCTTGACCACCGCCATGCGTTGGCCGCCAGCTACCGGACAAACAGTAAAATATACGCCGGCGATTACGCGGATTGCGCCGATGCCGACATCATCATCATTTCCGCGGGCGTCAGTGAGAAGCCGCGCCCGGGTGAAGATATGCCGCCAAGAGCGTTGATGGGCAAAGAGAATGCCATTGAAATACGCAAAATCATGACAGGCATCACCCGGTACACAAAAGATGCCATCATCATCCTGATAACGAATCCGGTCGATACAATCACCTACATCGCCGAAAATGAGTTCAACTATCCGAAAGGCAAGATTTTCGGCACCGGAACGACTTTGGATACTTTCCGCTACCGTCAGATTGTTGCTGCCCACTATCAGGTCGATCCAAAGAACGTCAGCGGCTACATCATGGGCGAACACGGCAGTACCGCCTTCCCGGCTTTCAGCAGCACGACTGTGGGTGCGCTCACCCTTTCCCAAAGCGATGCTTTATTAATGCCCGCGATACCATTGGACCAGGAATTCGTCAGCCAAGAAGTGGTCCACACGGCATCTGATGTCTTCAACTGGAAAGGCTGGACCAATTCAGGCATCGGGGAAGTCGCAGCGGCCTTGGCCCGCGCTGTCATGCTGGACGAGAAAAGCATCTTCCCTGTGACCGCAACTGTCAATGGCTTATACAACTGCCACGGCGAAGCGGCCTTCAGCATGCCTTGCATCATCGGCAGGAACGGCTTGGAGAAACAGATCCCTTTGCCGCTGGATAATGAGGAATACGAAAAACTGAAACTCTCCATCAAAGATATTCAATTTACGCTGCAATCCGTGAAATAGGAAAAGCGCAACCGCATCATGGCCTATTGGCCGGATGCGGTTGCGCTTTTTTGTCCCTGTACGGATAGTCTACATACTGAGTCTGCCGTGTTCTTCGTAGCGCGTGACTGTTGTGATGGCATTCTGCTCATCCACAAACACCACAAGCGGCTTGTGTTCCTTCGCTTCCAGTTCATCCATCAGGCAGTAAGCCATGATGATGATCTTATCCGACACCTGAACGCAGCGGGCGGCGGCACCGTTCAAGCATATCATGCCCGAGCCGCGTTCGCCTGCGATGACATACGTTTCGAATCTTGCACCGTTGTCGATGTCGACGATCTGGACTTTTTCATATTCGATCAGTCCTGCAGCATCCAACAAGTCCTTGTCGACAGTGATGCTGCCCACATAGGAAAGCTCCGCCTGGACAACGACGGCGCGGTGTATTTTACTTTTCAGCATATTGAGTTGCATTGTTTTTCCCCCACTTATTCCGTGATAAAATTATCAATCAGACGCGTTTTTCCGATATAAACCGCCAAAGCCACCAATACAGGTCGCTCGACGCTGTCCACTTGCTGCAGCGTACGCGCATCCACCAACTCCACATAGTCGACCTTCGCCAGCGGCTCCGCTTGGATCGTTTCCGAAATCGCATTGCGGATTATGGCAGCATTCTGTTCTCCGTTCGCAAGCAACTGCTTGGCGACTTCGAGCGCTTGGCTCAGCACCAGTGCGGCCTTACGCTCATCTGCTGACAGGTAACTGTTGCGCGAACTTTTAGCCAATCCATCCGCTTCCCGGATGATCGGGCAGCCGATGACGGTGACGTCCAGATTCAGGTCGCGGACCATCTGCTGGATAACCGCCAATTGTTGGGCGTCCTTCTGTCCAAAATAGGCACAGTCCGGCTGCACGATGTTGAATAGCTTTGTCACGACTGTGCAGACGCCCCGGAAATGGGCCGGTCTGCTTTTCCCGCATAGACTCTCCGTCAGACCATGCATATCCACAAAGCTGCTGAAATCGGGATGGTACATTTCTTTCGGCTCGGGATGGAAAATCAGGTCCACTCCGCTGGCTTCGCACAAAGAGGCATCCTTTTCCAGATCTCTTGGATAGCTTTCCAAATCTTCGGATGGGCCGAACTGCATCGGATTCACAAAAATACTGACGACCACCCGATCATTTTCGCTGACGGCTTTCTGCATCAAGCTTTGATGGCCTTCATGGAGATAGCCCATCGTCGGAACAAAGCCAACCGACAACCCTTCCTTTTTCCAGGCCTTCACGGCACTGCGGATTTCTTCAACCGTTGCTGCAATCTTCATTCGTGATTACTCCTCTAATATAATTTTTCGATGACCGCATCTGACAACGCAAAGGTGTGCTCCGCTGCCGGAAACGCGCCGCTTTTCACTTCAGATATATAGTCTTCGATGGCGTTCTCCATCTGCGGCCCTATTTCTGCATAACGCTTGACGAATTTCGGCGTGAAATCGGAATAGAGTCCCAGCATGTCCTGATAGACCAACACCTGGCCGTCGCAGCCGTTCCCCGCGCCTATGCCGATGGTCGGTATCGAAATGCTCTTTGTGATCAACTCAGCTAATTTGGCTGGGATGCATTCCAGCACCACCGCAAAGGCGCCAGCCGCTTCGACAGCCTTCGCCTGCTCGATCAGACTACGCGCCGCTTCCTCATCTTTGCCTTGGACCTTGAATCCACCGAAAGCATTGACGGATTGCGGCGTCAAACCGAGATGCGCCATGACTGGTATGGAAGCTTCCACGATTGCCTTGATCTGCGGACAGACTTCAAGACCACCTTCCAGTTTGACTGCCTGTGCCCGGCCTTCCTTGATCAGCCTGCCGGCATTGACGACCGCATCATAGACGGATGTCTGATAAGACATGAACGGCAGATCGCTTACGACCAAGGCGTCCTTTACCCCTCTGGCGACAGCTTTGGTGTGGTGGATCATATCCTCCATCGTTACCGATAAGGTGTCTTCATAGCCCAACATCACCATCCCCAACGAATCCCCCACCAGTACCGAGTCGATGCCCGAAGCATCGATCAGTTTGGCAGTGGAATAGTCGTAGGCAGTCAGCATCGTCAAACGCTCATTCTTCTGCTTGGCATTGCGGAAAGTCAAAACCGATTTCTTCACCCGAATCCTCATCCTCTCTTCATCCAAATATAATATATTATTCACACATTACGTTCTGCAGGGAATAATGTCAACTACTTTTTGAAACTGGAAGCCCTACGAATAAAGCCAATTGTCACGACAACTGTATATTTCGATTGGACTGCAGCAGAAATAGGCTTGGACAAAAAAATAACATTTAGATAGCCGACCACCTACCGACTTCAGTAGAGTGAATTCATTATATTCAGTGACAATAAAGTAATAAGGTTAACTTCACTAAAATAAGGTATAATCTATTTGTTGAAGAGATTATCTTTAAGGTCAAGAAAAGTAGGTGAACAAAATGGGGAAATATCAATTAGATTACAAAGGTCAGGCAGCTGTGACGAAGTATCATGAAAAACAGACGCCTGCCAAATTTGACAAAAAGCAGCAACTTGAAAAATTACGTGCGGAGTACTTGAAAAAGAAGCAAAAATAAACAGGTGAACTATATCGGCATTGAAATACCGATCTTCCGGGAACACTCATAGCTTGTCCAGCGAGCGTTTATCTCGCGATTGTGATGCGCGTGGCAGTTTGGAAAGTTCCATTCGCGGATATACACACACACTTAAACCGCTCTGTGCCCCCGCCTCCCCTTTTTGCCAATAATTGTAATATGGAGTTTCCATAGAGGTTGCTCCACTTAAATTTGAACACAAAAATGAGTAGCTAATTTTAAAAATTAGCTACTCATTTTTGTGTTCAAATTTAAAAGACACCGTCGTCCGCGATTATCTCTTTCGCGCGCTCCTCGGTTATCTCCTCAAAATCTGCAGAAGCGTTCATGATAATTTCTTCGTACCAATAATCAGATGCTTCCCAGGTTTTGCTCTCCGGAACATACTTAAACATCCAGTCACCGTATTTCAAAAGGAAATTTTTCCGATTCGTCCTCGTCGTTATATAATATTTTGTTTTTCTCATCATTTCATCTCTTCCCTCTAGCTAGCCTCTTTAAGTTATTGATACACCCGTGCTTATGAATATTTATGCATATATGAATTTTTAGTCTTACATAATCCATTGCATGATCAAAAAAAAACAGACCTTAGAAAACACAGAAATGGCTCTGTATCAAATTTCCTAGGGTCTGTTAATTTAATTTGATGGAGACGATGGGGCTCGAACCCACGACCTCTTGACTGCCAGTCAAGCACTCTCCCAACTGAGCTACGCCCCCAGAATAACAGGGTATCAATCGCGTTCGGCAAAAACGCCTTATGAATGATATGATACCCTATTTTCGCTTCTATATCAAGCCTAATTTTTCAAGTGCGTAGGCAATTCCGCCCGAATTGCAATCTTTTGTGACAAATTTGGCGACTTCCTTGACGGGAGCGACCGCATTTCCCATCGCGACACCATAGCCGACACTGGAAATGAGTTCATAATCATTGTTTCCGTCCCCGAAAGCAATGGTATCTTCATGCGCAAAACCCAGGTGTTTCGCCATCCACAGAGCAGTTTGTGCTTTGGACCCCGGATTCGGTAACACATCGACGCCGGCGTCGTGCCAACGCACAAAGCGGAATTCCGGAAAAGTGCCGTCTTCATAGATTGCTTTCTCTTCTTCTTTGTAGAACAAAAGTGCTTGATAAAGCGGATTGTTTTGATAGAAAGACACATCGTGGTCAGGGACTTCGAACTCGATGCTGCGCATCGCTTCGTTTGCGTTGTTCTCGATTGATTCATGGCGACGAGCCAGCGCATGCGCTGATTCGTAGACCACCTGATGACCACTCTCATCGGAAACTTGCAGCAATTTTTCGAATGCAGTCAAATCCAATTTATTTTCATACTTTAGTTCATGCTTGAAGTAACCTGCAGCGCCGTTGCAGACGATGTAATTGTCCAATTGGAACGTATCGATGACCTCTCGCGCCAGAAATAGATTTCGCCCTGTCGCTATCGCGATTTCATGCCCGTTCTTTTGTAGTTGGCGCAACGCTTGGACAGTGCTATCAAGTGGCATCTTTTCATCATTCAGCAATGTTCCGTCGATATCAAAGAAAATGAATTTTTTGTTTTTCAAATTTTTTGCTCCTCTTGTTCTGAATCGTTTTTGAATTGGCTCGTATACAAATCGTAGTAAAACCCTTTTCTTTCCAGCAATTCTGCGTGTTTGCCCTGTTCGATTATTTCGCCTTGGTCCATGACGAGAATCAAATCGGCATCGCGGATGGTGGAAAGCCGGTGCGCGATCACAAAACTTGTTCTGCCTTGCATGATGCGTTTCATCGCTTTCTGGATCAAAGCTTCTAGTCTAGTATCTACGGAACTAGTCGCTTCGTCAAGTATTAAGATTTTAGGATCGGCGATAAAAGCGCGGGCAATCGTCAGCAATTGTTTTTGCCCCAAGGAAATATTGGAGGCCTCCTGGTTTATGACGGTATCGTAGCCTGCACCCAAAGTCTGGATGAAATGATGGACATTAGCTGTAGTCGCTGCATCGACAACTTCTTCAAAAGTTGCATCCAGTTTTCCGAAACGGATATTTCCTGTAATCGTGTCCTTATAGAGCCAAGCGTCCTGCAGCACCATGCCGAACTGGGAACGCAAGTCAGCACGGGTCAGTTCTTTCGTGTCGTAGCCATCTATTTTGATGGCGCCCGAATCCACCTCATAGAAGCGCATCAGGAGATTGATCATCGTAGTTTTGCCGGCGCCTGTCGGACCGACGATCGCCACTGTTTCCCCGCTTTTGACTTTTATGTTGAAATTCTTGATCAGCGGATTTTCTTTGTCATAGCTGAAGGAAACATTCTCAAAAGTGACATCCCCACGGATTTCCTTCGGCAAACTCACTTTCACTGGACCTTGCACCTCCTCTTCCTGATCAAGAAGATCGAAGACGCGCTGGATGGAAGAAGTGGCCGATTGGATGATGGCCGATAATTGTGTGATTGTCGAAATCGGCTGGTTCACTTGCCAGACGTACTGAACCATGGCCTGCACATTACCGATTGTCATCGCTCCAGCCATCGCTTGCAAAATCCCGAGCACAGCGATGATGATATAGGAGGCATTGGTGACGAATGCCACGGCTGGAGACATCAAGCCTGAGATGAAGGCCGCCTTGAAACCATTCTTTTTCAAGGATTCATTGATCGAACGGAACTCATCAAAAGCGTCCTCTTCTTTACCGTAAAGCTTGATGATGGAGAAGCCAGTGAGCGATTCCTGAACAAATCCGTTCAGTTGCCCCAGATATTTCGCCTGTCCGCGGAAATACGGCTGCGACAGCTGCGTGATTTTTTTTGAAAGGGTGCTCGCCAACGGAATCAGCACGACCATGGTAAGAGCCAATTTCCAACTGATCGTGAACATCATGATGAGTGCGAAGGTGATCCCCAAAACAGCATTCAGCACCTGCAGCAAGGATTGTTGCAACGCATTGGCGATGGAGTCGACATCGTTCGTCACTTTGCTCAATATGTCCCCGAATTGGTTACGGTCAAAATAGGCAATCGGTAAACGGTTCAATTTATTGCTCAGATCCTTACGCAGATCATGCATGGCGTCCTGAACAACATCCGTCATGAACAATTGCGAGTAGAGATTGGTACCTTGGTAAAGCAGCGCCCGAACAAAATAGATGAGCAGCACTTTCGACAAATAATCGTAATTGATGCCGGCACCTTCCACGCCTTTCAACATATCCGATACATTTCTGCCGATTTCCGTGATGGCAAATCCGATGATGAAAGGTTCCAGTACATTCAGTATCGTCATGGTTATGCTCAAAAGGATGGATCCAAAAAACTTCATTTTATAAAATTTGAGGTAGTCCCATACCCGAAGCAACGTTTTTTTGTCCACTTTTTTCATGCGAGTTCCTCCTTGCTCATTTGAGAGGATGCAATATCATAATAGATTTCACATTTCCGCAACAACTCTTTATGGGTTCCTTGGCCTACGACCTCGCCCTCGTTCATCACAATGATCTTATCTGCGTGCATAATCGTGCTGACGCGTTGAGCTACAATGATTACCGTTGCTTTCCCGGTCTCTTTTTTGAGCCGTGCGCGCAAGATAGCGTCCGTCTTGTAGTCCAAAGCCGAGAAGCTGTCATCGAATATATAAATATCCGGTTTGCGGACGATGGCTCTGGCAATCGATAGACGCTGCTTTTGTCCCCCAGAAAGATTGCTTCCGCCCTCTGCCAAATGCTCATCGAAACGTTTTGGTTTGCGCGCAATGAATTCTTTGGCTTGGGAAATATCGGACGCTTCTTCGATTTCTTTTTTTGAGGCATCCCACTTCCCGTAGCGAAGATTTTCAGATATCGTTCCGGTGAAAAGCAAAGCTTTCTGTGGAATAAAACCGATTTTTTTGCGCAGAGCTTTCAGATTATAGTCGCGCACATCATGCCCATCAATCAGGATACGCCCTTTTGTGACATCATAAAAACGCGGAATTAACTGAATCAACGTTGATTTGCCACTTCCAGTGCTACCGATGAAAGCGATTGTTTGACCTGGTTCCGCCGAAAAGGAAATATCTTTGATCACCGGTGTTCCGGTATTGCCCGGATACGCAAAACTGACTGCTTCAAAAGTCAGATAACCCCGAGTACGGGTTTCCGTTATACCTGCTTCGTTAGGGGAAATACTGCTGGTTGTGTCCAACACTTCCTGGATCCTCTTCGCTGAAACTGAGGCGCGTGGATACATCATGAAGACGACAGCGAAATTCAGAAACGAAAACAAGGCATGGAAACTGTATTCGATGAAAGCTGTCATATCACCTAACTGGAGGCTGCCTCCCTCGATTTGCTCGGACCCAAACCACACGATGGCGATGATGATCAAGTTGATCACATGTGAAAATACCGGCTGATTCCAGGCCATCAAACGAAACAGTTTTTTTGAAACTAAGCTGTATGCGTTGTTGACTCCCTCAAAACGTTCAGCTTGAAAAGCTTCTTTTACGAAGGCCCTAATGACACGCATGCCGGAAAGCGATTCCCTTAAGTTGCCATTTATGTCATCCAGATTTTGCTGTTGCGCCTCAGATAACGGTTGCGATTTCTTGCCGATCACCAAGATCATCACAAGCAGTGCCGGAAAAGCCGGCAATAGGATAACCGATAGTTCCGGACTCGTGCGCGCTATCATAAAAGCACTCGCGAACATCATAATGAAAGTCATCAAACCCATACGCAACAGCATTTGGGCAAATTGCATCAGAATGAAAGCGTCATTGGTAACCCGCGTCACCAATGACGACACGCCGATGCGATCATATTCTTCATGAGAAAATGTTTGGATGTTTTGGTACATGTCATTCCGCATATCTGCTACCATATTTGTTGTGATTCTTCCGGTTGCATAGGCGACGATGACCCTTCCAACAAAACCGATCAAAACTAAGCCGACCATAAAAACAGTCGTGCGAAGGATGTTCTCCTTGCCTCCGCCAGCCACCGTTTCATTGATCAAACGTGCAAGCATTGTGGGTAAGCCCAGCTCCACAAACACGAATCCAAAAGCTCCCAATACATTCACTAAAAATAATTTGTTATACCGACTGATATAACGCCAAATCAAAGACATTTCGATACACCTACCTTAATAGAAACGATTCTTCAGATTTTTTCAAGCAAAAAAAAAGCTTCTACTCTTTTTTCTCTAGTCTTGTCAAATCCTTCCTATTTAGTCTAGCCAATTTCGCTATTTTAGTCTACAAAAATATTGATTCCTTTTGATAAAAAAAACGAAAGAGAATTGCCTTACTAATGGAAAGGCTTGCACTTCTGCAAAAATGATTTTGCTAGTCATTTCTATACTAAATGCCTTAATTGTGGTAAACTTACAGTACCGATTGTATGAAAAAATACAACTATTGACCAAGTTAACAAACTAAGATTGTAATTTTTAAGTACAGTACTATCAAAAACAAAAAGAAAAATGGAGTGAACTATATGATATTTAAAGTAACATACCAACCAGCAAAATTTGATGCACCTACCAGAGAAAACACGGAATCTCTTTACGTGGAGGCATCCGACATCGTAATAGCCAGAAGATTGGTCGAACAAAATACCCCCTACAACATTGAATTCATCCAGCCTTTGGAAGGCAACCATTTAGAATATGAGCAAAAAAATCCTGATTTTAAAATCACGGAGTTCAATGTATGAAACCTAATATAAAAAATAATGAAGTCGGCGTATTTGCCCTCGGGGGTTTAGGGGAAATCGGCAAAAATATGTATGGCATACAATTCCAGGATGAAATCATCATTCTTGATTCCGGGATCATGTTTCCCGAAGATGATCTGCTTGGCATTGATTATGTGATACCCGACTACAGTTATTTGGTGCAAAACCAAACCAAAATCAAAGGCTTGTTCATTTCTCATGGACACGAAGATCACATCGGTGGTGTTCCCTTTCTTTTGAAAGAATTGAATGTCCCAATCTACGCAGGCAAATTGGCACTCGCCATGATCCGCAATAAACTGGATGAGCACGGTTTACTCAGGGATGCGGTCCTGCACGAAATCAATGAAGATTCTGTCATCAAATTCCGTAAAACCAGCATCAGCTTCTTTGGAACAACCCACAGCATACCGGATACCATGGGGATCGTGGTCAAGACTCCTCCAGGCAACATTGTATTCACAGGTGATTTCAAATTCGATTTCACACCTGCGAACGGCAAACCGGCGAATATCCATAAGATGGCAAAAATCGGAGAAGAAGGTGTGCTTTTGCTTCTGAGCGACAGCACAAATGCAGAAACACCTACATTTACTCAATCAGAGCAAATCGTAGGTCAATCCCTTAAAAACATCATTCAAAAAGTTTCAGGAAGAATCATTTTTGCTTCCTTCTCGTCCAATATCTACAGACTGCAACAAGTGACTGAAGTCGCGCTCGAAACCGGTCGGAAAATCGCAATATTCGGACGCAGCATGGAGACGAACTTCCGCACAGCCAGAGAGTTGGGCTTCATCGTGGCTCCGGATGATCTTTTCATCGAAACGCGCGAACTGAACAGTCTTCCAGCGGATAAAGTGCTGATTATGTGTACGGGCTCTCAAGGTGAACCGATGGCTGCTTTGAGCCGAATCGCCAATGGTACACATAGACAGATTTCCATCCAACCCGGCGATACTGTCATTTTCTCAAGTTCACCGATTCCAGGCAACACAACAAGCGTCAACCGCGTCATCAATCTGCTTTTGGAAGCTGGAGCGGCCGTTGTTCACGGAAAAGTAAACAATGTGCACACCTCCGGACATGGTGGCCAACAAGAACAAAAACTGATGCTGACCTTGATGAAACCTAAATATTTCATGCCGGTTCATGGTGAGTATCGTATGTTGAAGATTCATACAGAATTAGCAGAATCAGTCGGCATTCCGGCTGAGAACTGTTTCATATCCGATAATGGCGAAATCCTTGCTTTGACAGCTGATTCCGCAAGACGAGCGGGCAACTTCACTGCTGCCGATGTATACGTTGACGGAAAAGGCATCGGCGACATCGGAAACATCGTGTTGCGCGATCGGCGTGTCCTTTCTGAAGATGGTCTGGTGGTCGTAGTGTTGACTGTCGATTTCCGCAATAAAGATCTGTTGGCAGGACCGGATATCCTGTCCCGAGGATTCATCTATATGCGCGAATCAGGCGATCTGATTCATGAAGCGCAGACCATCGTCCGACAAGAGGTGCTTTCTTTGCTGAAGGGGTCTGATGCAATCTCCGAGAAAAAATTAAAGGATACCGTTACGAATGCCATTCAACCTTATCTGTATGAAAAAACAGAGCGCCGTCCTATGATCGTACCCGTCGTTATGGGTGTCTAAAACTATAGTAGAACTGAATCAAAGACAAAAAGAGGGCCTGGATCAAAAATCCAGTGCCCTCTTTTTAAACATGTAGGAATTTATAAATTTTTTTCAACTCAGAAGTGCATCACCGTAGGTGTTTCACAAGATTGCAACATGTTTCATGCATCTAAAATGATGTCCAGCTTCACGGGTTAGCCCTTCGGAAAAAAGAATAAGGAACCTCTTGTCTCTGCGAGCCAAGACATACTGTTCGACTAATCTGCTGACGCAGAAAGTCTCTCAGCAATTGCGCTCTTCGATGCTCAGTTGCATGGGACTCTTAGGGATTCATCCCTTAGAGCCCCAGTACAAGGTGACCGTAGGGAACGTTGCGTGGACATATTTCCTAAATTTCTTTCAGGGCTGAACGAACCCGTTCAGCTTTTCTTATTTTACTCTTTATTTTGTGCGATGAAGTTATACTCCGGTTCGCGTTGTTTCTCGTCGAAGCCGACATGCAGATCATAGCCATTAAAAAACCAATCATCGGCATCCTCTACATAATACAAAATACCATTGTATTCAGCCTTTCCGATCGGAGATACTGGCTCATCCACATCAAGCCCCACGGAGAACCCTTCATGTATTTGGCTGCTGCCGTATACTTTACCAAGGAAACGAACCCCTTTTTTGCCTGAAATGCCCATTTCCTGTTCAAACCACTTTTGTGCGCGTTCACTGATTTCTATTTTCATCTAGTCGCTGATCGGATGATCAGCCTGCCCCCTCTCCACTCTCTATCGTATTTATCTTATCATAAGGAAGCCTCATTTTATAACACTTTGCTCAGAGTCATTGAATCAGGTGATGCTTGAAAGCGTAAATTGTCGCTTGAGTTCTATCATCCACTTCCAACTTGGTCAAAATATTGGACACATGCGTTTTGACAGTCTTCAGTGTGATGAACAGTTGATCCGCAATATCCTGATTGGAATAGCCTTGCGCGATGAGCAGTAACACTTCCCGTTCTCTGGCGGTAAGCTCTTCATGCAACGGTCGAATATTTCTTTTCGAGAAACGCTCCAGCATTTTATCGGTGACTTCCGGCTCCAGGACAGACTCGCCGTGGTAAGTGGAACGGATTGCGGCGGCAATTTCATGCGCTGAAGAGGTTTTCAGCATGTAACTGGAAGCCCCCGCCTCCAATGCCGGGTAAACCTTTTCGTCATCGATGAAGCTGGTTACGATGATAATTTTTGCTTTGGGCCATTCGTTCAGTATCGCTTTTGTCGAAGCAATGCCATCCATAACTTCCATGACCAGATCCATCAAAATGATGTCCGGGCGTAAATCCAAGGCCATTTCATAGCCAATCAAGCCGTTTTCTGCTTCCCCTACTACTTCAATGTCATCTTGGATGGATAAATAGGCCGAATAACCCAGCCTTACCATCTCGTGATCGTCGATAATCAAAACACGTATCAAACTGAACCCTCCTCAAGAAACTTTTTTCAGAAATTCTGCTTATTCTATTCAGCACTTGCGCTGTTTTTATTCATATTCGTATTGGGGATGCGGATTTCGATCACGGTACCTTTATTGGGGAAACTGATGATCTTAAGGCTCCCCCCCATCCCTTGCACGCGCTCCTTTATGTTCATTAGGCCATAGCTGCCGGATTTTTCAATTGAGGTATCGAATCCTACGCCATCATCATATACACGGAGACTGATTTCCTGAAAGGTTTGTTTCAGATAGACTTCCAGATTACTTGCCTTTGCATGCCTCAGGGTGTTCGAAAGCAACTCCTGCACAATACGGAAAAAATGATCCTCGATGCCGCTCATCGTGTGGACATCATCGATTTCCCATTTGATCGCGATTTGGACTTTCGACTTCAATTCCACCAACAACTGTTCGATCCCTTTTTTCAGGGATTTACCTTCGAGTTTGGTTGGACGAAGATGCAAGAGCAAGGCCCGCATCTCCGACTGGGATTCGTTGATGATGCCTTCGATGAGACGCATCTGTTTCTGTATTTTTTCCGGAAAAGCCTCTGCTCGCTCATTGACTGCGGACAACATCATCATGGCAGCAAAGAGTTGTTGGCTCACGGAATCATGCAGCTCCCTTGCGATGCGATGCCTTTCCTGCTCGAGTATTTCTTCTTTCGTTTCATTGCCGACCTGCTGCGGATGTGCGCTCAGTTGCTGGACTTCACGGGACAAGCTGAACATCTTTTTCCGGAGCATTTCGATCTCATCATGGATTGCATGGCAGTACTGATCCAAAAATAGTGATTTATCCTGTTTTTTGTTGAATACCGCATGCTCATAATTGCCGAGATAAAGCCAATGCAGTTTGTCTTTAATACGGTTTTCTTGATTTTTTAAGTAGAGGTGGGCGATCCAGGTTACAACGATAGCAGCAAACAGCATCAATACGATGATGTAAAGAAACGCCGGCACATAAAAACGATCCACCTCAATCAGTTCCTGGTAGCTTAAGTAGGGCCTCAGGGCAAATAAAACACCACCCACGATGAAGGCAAAAACGCCGAGTATCGTGCTGAACAGAATCAAAATAGCGCTTCTCCTCATAGGTAGATCACCTCCAGATCACCCAGCAGACTGTTGGACACTATTTTGATCTTTCTGTTTGCCTCATCATAGCCCTGACTGTACAATTTGACCATTTCATTGGTCAAGTCAATTTCTTCTTCGTTGAATGATAGCTGGCCCTTGATGGTGGAATGATGAACAGACACGCCGATTCCCAACGGTACGATTACCCTGGTCTTTCCGAATCCCTTGCGGATCAGGATGATATTTTCCTCTTTCGGCAGCAGCGTATTCCCTAAATCGATGATTGTATCGCCCATGAATATAGTCAGATTGACATCATCCCATTCATAGACATCCGTCCCGATACTGGTGTTTCCAATCCATTTCTGGCGCTTTCTGGTACCGCTCCGCTGTCCCGGTTCTCTCGTTTTGACAGTACGGAATGCTTTTTCTTCCCAAGGAACGTCCACATACGAATCCAACTTCAACTCAGACCAGATTCCTTTCCCATGGATAACAACGAACAGTATGAGAAGAATCAGCATCAGCCACACCGAGAAAGTGGAAAGTATGCTCATGCCTACCATAAACCAGCCTACCAAGCCAAGAATCTGGCGCCGCTCGCTTTTAGCGGCACCAAATTTGATGAAGATTAGCCCGAACAGAAAAACCAGCAGCAAATCGGTATCCTGCACCAATTGAAACAGGACGGCCAACCCCAATAACCCTTCCATGAGCAAAAATAATTTCAGGGCACTCTTTTTCATCTCAGGCCCTCCTTCCTTTGTGGTATACCATAAACTAGTTTACTTTTTTGCTGAATATTAGCCTGACTACCTGCTTACACTATTATAGATTACCTTGAATAATTTGGCAGTGAGCTAAGGATGGATAGGATCGTACGACTAAAGTCGTACGCACCAATCAAGCATAAACAAACAGAGGATAGGACAGCAAAATCATTCCGAATGATTTTTGTCCTACCCTCTTCTTGATTGCTGCGTCTAAGCTTGCTCCACTCTGACGATCTTCACGTTCATATCGCCGCCTGGTGTACCGATGACAACCTCTTCACCGATATGCTTGCCCAACAAAGCTTTAGCGATCGGAGAATCGTTTGAAATCTTGCCTTCCAGCGGATCTGCTTCTGCACTACCGACAATAATGTACGTTTCTTCATCGCCATCCGGTAATTCCACGAATGTCACTTTGCGTCCAAGCGAAACCATATCAGTGTCGACGTTTTGCACTTCGATGATTTCCGCAAAACGGATCATTTTTTCTAGCGTAGTGATGCGGCCTTCAACAAAAGCTTGCTCGTCTTTTGCGGATTCATATTCCGAATTTTCGGATAGATCCCCATAACTTCTGGCAATCTTGATGCGTTCAACGATTTCTTTTCTTTTATTCACTTTTAAATCTTCAAGTTCAGCTTCTAATTTAGCTTTACCTTCAGCTGTCATCGGATATGCTTTTTCGATCATAAGAAATATGCCCCTTTTAAGTAATGATTCAATTCACAATATACAGAACAGGCAGCATTTCATCCAAAGAGAAATAATCATTTCCTGTAACTCTATATCGTTGATTGGCTGCCTAATTAATAGTGAATATAAAATACCACTTAATTCCAGTAAAAGCAATTATATTTTTAAAATATTACTGTGATTTATTTTTAGTCTGCTTTTTCAGACAAAATTGAAGCAATTTTTGTAGTCATCAGATCAATCGCGACTTGATTTTGCCCACCTTCAGGAATGATGATATCGGCAAATTTTTTGGTTGGTTCGATGAATTGTTGATGCATTGGCTTGACCACTGTCAGATATTGGTGGATGACAGAGTCTAAAGTCCGGCCTCTTGACTCCATGTCGCGCTTGATTCTGCGGATAATACGGATATCATCGTCCGTATCCACATAGACTTTTATATCCATCAGATCGCGCAGTCGCTTATCCTCTAAGATGAGGATTCCCTCAACGATTATGACTTCTTTCGGCTCGCGATGGATTACTTGATCACTTCGCGTGTGTTTGGAGTAATCGTAGACTGGTTGTTCAATGCTCTCGTATTGGATTAATTTTTGAAGATCTTTGATGAACAAATCCGTATCAAAAGCAAACGGATGATCATAGTTTGTTTTTAAACGCTCCTCAAACGGTAGCTCGCTTTGATCTTTATAATAAAAATCCTGTTCCAACAGCAAAATGGAAACTTCGGTGAACTTGTCTAAGATGGCCCTGCTGACACTGGTTTTCCCGCTTCCCGATCCCCCTGTCACCCCAATAACGATAGGTCTTCTCACTGGTGTATACTTCCTCTCTTTTTGAAACGCCTTATATTCGGCTTATTCGCTATCTACGTATTGATTTTGCAACTGTAAATGTTCTTCATATGTTTCGGAAAAATAAACAATACCGGTTTCTGTGTCTGCAACAAAATACAGATATTCTGTATCCGCTGGTGACAACGTGGCTTGAATGGACCCTTCGCTCGGACTATTGAATGGACCTGGTCCCATTCCTGTATTTTTATACAGGTTGTATGGCGAATCTATTTCAAGGTCTTTGAAAGTCACTAGTTCCTTATGCTCATTCAGAGCATAGAGAATACTGATGTCCGACTGTATCGGCATATCGATTTCCAAACGATTAAAGAATACGCCGGCAATATTCGCACGATCTTCCGGAGTGACACCTTCTTTTTCGACAAGAGAGGCAATTGTCAGAATTTCATGAAGCGTATAGCCTGAAGAAGCGATTTGCTCTGCATATGGCCTAATCACATCATCCGTTTTTTGAAGCATCTGCATAATGACTTCGTCCAAACCGCTTCCGTTCAGATAATCATAAGTAGCCGGGTAGAGGTATCCTTCCAAACGATAACGCGTATCAGTGCGTTGCGAGACTTCCGTCAAAATATCAGGGTATCGTGCAGTCGCATTCGCCAAAAAATCCGGATCATTTACTTTCGCCAAGAATTCCTCAGCAGTGAAGTCCGACTTCTCTTCGACTTCCGCTGCGATTTCTTCGATTGTATTACCCTCTCTTACGATTATTTTATGATCGCTCGATTGCGGGACAGGGCTGCCACCTGCTTGAAGCGACGCAATGATGTCATCCAGACTCATAGAAGGCGATAATTCATAAAAGCCTGCCTGGAAATCAGAAACATTTTGCGTCTTGATGTAGTAGTTGAAGATGGTAGCATTTTTTATGACGTTGCCTTCTTCCAGCAATTGTGTAATCCCTTTTGTGGATGTCCCTATCGGAATTTCCACTTCTATAACTTCCGTACTTTCTGGCTCCAGTGGCTGAAGTGCATCTGTTATATATTTGTAGCCTGCAAAGCCAACGATGAGCCCTAAAAGGATTCCTATCGTTACGATTGCAAAGACAATTTTCCGCACTAGTGACCGTTCTTTTCTGCGAATTTTCATTTTGTCTACGGCTTCTTTTTCCAACGTAGGACGAATGAGTTTTTGTTGCCCTTGAGGTTCTTGCTGATCATTTTGTGACAAAGATAAGGCCCTCCTTACTTGAGTATATGGCTATTTTATGCACTACTAGCCATTCGACTTCCGTAATTATACACGAAAACCAATCTAAATTGAATCTTTTTCGCTATTTGCATAGACATCCGGAACATCTTGGACAGGTTTCTCATCAGATTTTCAGTTCGTGTCCATTCGGATTCCAAAAATTCAAAAAAGCGATCCCGCAACAAAAAAAGGATCCAGACAATATCATTTGTCCCGATCCTTCCTTGTTTTCCTTACAAGTCACTTACATTATTATTGAAGATCTTCGTCTTCCATAAATGTGTTCAGGACTTCTTCGATCATATCCCATTCTGCATCCGATTCGATTGGTTCCAAATTGCCTTCTCCGCCATCTTCTGTCTCAACATAAGAATAGGCTTGCAACTCGATTTCTTCCCCTTCAGGAGTTCCTGCAGGGTAAACCAGAACATAGGACTTTCCGAAATCTTCTGATTCGAAAGTGAATAAGATTTCGAATAACTCTTCATTTCCGTTCTCATCCACGATAGTGATGTGCTCGTGGTCATGGTCGTGGTCGTGATTATGGTCATGATCGTGATCGTGATTATGGTCAGTCATGGTATGCACCTCTTTATCTAAGTATTGTTTTTTCATTCAAACAAAGGATATTGTAACGCAAACAGGTCAAAAAAACCACTCTCTTTACTGGCTGTCCAGATAATTCTGCAAAAGAATGACAGCAGCAAGTTTGTCAATTACTTTTTTCCTTTTTTTTCGGGAAACGTTTCCTTCATTGATCAACATTTTTTCTGCTTGGACAGTAGTCAATCTCTCATCAACGTAATCGACGGGTAAGCCTAACTCTTTTTCAAGCAACTTTCCGTAGGCAATGGAAGCTTCCGCCCGAAACCCGATGCTGTTATCCATATTCTTCGGCAAGCCGAGCACAAACTTCTCGACTTCGTACTGCTTAACCAATTCGGCAATACGAGCAAGGCCAAACTCTCCATTAGCTTCATCGATTTTGACGATTTCTATCCCTTGCGCCGTCCATCCCATCGGATCACTGATAGCCACTCCTACCGTTTTGGATCCGACATCCAAGCCCATAAGCCTCATTGGATGACTCTGCCTGTTCCAGAAAGATAGCTTTTTACTAATTCTTCCATTATTTCATCACGTTCGTGACGACGGATCAGGTTTCTGGCATCGTTATGACGCGGGATATAAGCTGGATCTCCAGAAAGCAGATATCCCACAATCTGGTTGATAGGGTTGTATCCTTTTTCTTCCAATGCGTCATAAACAAGGGCTAATGTCTCTTGTACATTCTTTTTAAGATTGTCATCAAAATTGAACAACATCGTTTCATCTTTCGAACTCATAGCGACACCCCAGTTTTCTTTAGTATATTTACCATTTTACAAGAAATCACAAAAAACTACAACAAAGAAATGCCGTTGTCATTCCTCAGATCGGCTTCATGACCTTTCTGCTCCCCCTCCTGTCAGTATATTCCGCATTTTGTTGCAGACAGATTGTGTAAGAAAAGCTGAACGGGTTCGTTCAGCCCTGAGTAAGGAAACACTGTGACCTAATCGGTCAAGTACTCTGATGTCACAGTGCGACATCAGAGGGCCTCACTGCGAGACCAGTTGGATGGCCTGATGACAGGAATAAGCGATTGAAATCGCAAGAGTCATGACAATTTAGGAAATCTGTCCACGCAACGTTCCCTACGGTCACCTTGTACTGGGGCTCTAAGGGATGAATCCCTAAGAGTCCCATGCAACTGAGCATCGAAGAGCGCAATTGCTGAGAGACTTTCTGCGTCAGCAGATTAGTCGAACAGTATGTCTTGGCTCGCAGAGACAAGAGCTTCCTTATTCTTTTTTCTGAAGGGCTAACCCGTGAAGCTAGCCATCAGTTTAGATGCATGAAACATGTTGCAAACTTGTGAAACACCTACGGTGATGCACTTCTGAGTTGAAAAAAATTTATAAATTCCTATATGTCCAAAAAGGGGGCAGCATCCATATGTGGATGCCGCCCCCTAGGAAAGGATGCTTATTTTGTATTGTCAGCGATCCAGACTGCAACGTGTTTCAGCGCATCCGGGATGCCTGCTGGGTTATTGCCGCCTGCTTGTGCCATATCCGGGCGTCCGCCGCCTTTGCCTCCAGCAAACGGAGCGAGAGTCTTGATCAGATCGCCGGCTTTCAGGCCTTGTTCCAACTTGCCTTTGGAAACCGCAGCCAGCATATTGACTTTGCCGTCTGTAGCTGAAGCTGCCACGAAAAGATCAGAGACAGCCTTTTGACGCCATTGGTCAGCCAATTGACGCAAGGCATTCATATCTTGATTCTTTGTTTCATAGGTAATGTACGTGACACCGTTGACGGTCTCCACGTTCTCAAAGAGGTCTTTGGCTTCGGCATTCATGATTTTGGCTTTCAAAGACTCATTTTCGCCTTGCATTTCCTTCATTTCCTGCTTAAGCTGATTGATTTTACCGGCCACTTCTTTTGTTTGTTGAGCCTTCAGAAGGTGCGCCGCTTCGCTCAACTCAGCTTCTTTTGTACGGAAATACTGATAAGCTTCCTGTCCGGTCACTGCTTCGATACGTCGAACGCCCGCACCGATCCCGGATTCGGACAAAATCTTGAAGACGCCGATATCCTGTGAATTTTGAACATGGACTCCTCCGCAAAGTTCGACTGAATAGCCTCCGACATCGACTACTCGGACTTCTTTACCGTATTTCTCGCCGAACAAAGCCATGGCACCCATTTCTTTTGCCTTATCGATGGTTGTTTCGACAGTAACGACTGGCAGACTCTCCCAAATTTTTTCATTCACGATTTCTTCCATCCGCACCAACTCTTCTGCAGTTACTTGGCCGAAATGCGTAAAGTCAAAACGAAGTTGGTTCGGATTCACCAACGATCCAGCTTGGTTGGCATGATTGCCCAAAACATCCTTCAGAGCTTGGTGCAACAAATGCGTCGCTGTATGATTTTTCGTGATGTTTCTTCTGCGGGCTTCATCCACGTGCAGGACATAGGTTTCGTTCGAATGGATTTCCGTCAGGACACGCGCGATGTGCATCGTTTGCCCATTTGGAGCGCGTTTGACATCTTCGATTTCTGCGATCACTTCACCCGTTTCAGTTTCGATCGTTCCTTTATCCGCAACTTGACCACCCATTTCTGCATAGAAAGGCGTTTCACGGAAAATGATCTGAACGCGATCGTCTGCAGCTGCTTTTTCGACGATTTCGTCATCCGCAACCATCACTGAAAGCTCGGACGAAATTTTTGTTTGTGCATATCCGGAAAACGTGCTTGGAACCAACACTTCAGCCCATACCGGAGATTGCACAGAGAAGGAGTCTTCCACTTGTCTTGCTGCACGGGCGCGGTTCCGTTGCTCCTGCATCTCTTGGTTAAATCCTTCTGTATCAACTGTGAAGCCTTTTTCTTCAGCATATTCGCTCGTCAGTTCCAACGGGAAGCCGTATGTGTCATACAGTTTGAAGGCGTTCTTGCCATTTACGGCCGTTTCGCCCTTTTCGTTCATCTCTTCAAAGACGCTGTTCAGGATGTCCATCCCTTCGTGGATCGTTTCCTGGAAACGTTGCTCTTCATTTGTGATGACTTTGATGATGAAATCCTGGTCCGCTTTTATTTCTGGATAATAGGATTCCATAACATCTGCCACAACCGGAACCAATTCGTTCAGGAACAATTTTTCGATGCCCAATTTTTGCCCATGCATGACCGAGCGGCGGATCAAACGACGCAAAATGTAGCCACGGCCTTCATTGGACGGCAAGGCACGGTCCCCGATCGCAAAACTGACGGCGCGGACATGATCGGCGATGACTTTGAAAGAGATATCCAATGTTTTGTTTTCGCCGTACTTCTTGCCGTCGCTCAACGTCTCGATTTTTTTTATGATTGGCATGAACAGATCCGTTTCAAAGTTGGTTGGTGTGTTTTGGACTACGCTCGTGACGCGCTCCAGACCCATCCCCGTATCGACGTTCTTGTGCGGTAACGGCTCATAGGTGCCGTCCGGTTTGTGGTTGAATTCAGAGAACACAAGGTTCCAGATTTCAAGGTAGCGTTCATTTTCTCCGCCCGGATACATTTCAGGATCCCCGTCAGGCAAATCCTGGAAGGATGGTCCGCGGTCGTAGAAAATTTCCGTATCCGGTCCGCATGGTCCTGCCCCGATATCCCAAAAATTGTCCGCGATCGGAACGATATGATCTTCCGGCAAACCGACTTTTTCCTGCCAAATGCGTTTCGTATCTGTGTCTTCAGGATAGTAAGTGACATAAAGCAGTTCTGGATCGAACGCCAACCATTTTTCGTCAGTCAGGAATTCCCAAGCCCAAGGGATTGCTTCTTCTTTGAAGTAGTCCCCAATCGAGAAATTCCCCAACATTTCAAATAAAGTATGGTGTCTTGCGGTCACCCCGACATTTTCGATGTCGTTTGTACGGATGCTCTTTTGGGCATTGGTGATGCGCGGATTTTCAGGAATCAATGTGCCATCAAAATACTTTTTCAATGTCGCTACTCCTGAGTTGATCCATAATAGCGTAGGGTCGTTGACCGGTATCAGCGAAGCACTCGGTTCCACTTTCGACCCTTTTGTTGCCCAAAAATCAAGATACATTTGACGGATGTCACTGCTTGTCAGATTTTTCATTGTTACCTTCCTTTTCTCTTCATTATTTTTTTTGAGTGAACAAAAATAAAAAACATCCCACTGCATACAAGGACGAATCACGCGGTACCACCTTGTTTGCAATGAAATGTTTTGATCATTCATTACCTCTCGGATCCGTTAACGCTGGAAGCGATAGTATTTCTACTATAATTCACGCAAAGGGAGCATAAACGGATGCGTTTCCTTTCACCAAGCGGAAACTCTCTTTTGTTATCCATTTGTATATCCTCTGCTTCAATCAAAAACTAGTATAACCAAAATTACAGCCGTATGCAAGCTGTTCTTCAGAAAAGCGGAACAGGTTACATTTCTATGCGGATGGAACGTCTTGCACAGTAATATCCGGGTGCCAACGGCTCTTGCTGCTTCTCGTTTAAAGCATCCGCATGGTTTTCATAATAAGTAGCGTATGGCAACAGTTTCTCGAGAATATTCTCAGCTTGGATGGAAATCCAGCCACCTTTGACCAACAGTCCGTCTTCGACAAGTTCCGGTCCCCAACCCATGTTTGCGATTTCCAGACCGAACATGTTCTTTTTATAGAGATGGCTATCTTCCGGTTCGAACAGGTTGCGATGCAATTGATTGCCCCAACGGAAAAGCCTGCGGGTAGATGCCCCACAGCAATATTCCCATTCATCGCTGGACAGCAACCCCATGCCGTCTTTCTCCAATTGCTTGCGCATCTCTGCATAAGTGGTCTGGTAAGGCGCAAAAACGGTGTACGAATCCAAATCTTCATTCTGCCTCAGGAAGAAAGCATCGTTTTGGACTAGATGCGCCGGAAAGTCCGCGAATACCGATGAGCCGGTTGCGCTCGGCATCAACGCCTGATGAATAGCCCTCTCGTGTATTTCGAACCAATCGCGCTGGCCTTCAAATTTGCCGTTTATGACTGCGTAATTCCCGACTTTCGTCATTCCCACATAAGCCGGACTGACTTCCACCAATAAAGGCGGAATTTCTGTTGTCCGGAGTTGAGACATTTGACTGTTGACCAAATCTTCCAATTCTTCCAAATTATGAATTGGTCCGATTTTCTTCTTCATCCAATGATCGTCATGCAGAAACTCAGCGCCTTGAACCGAAAGCTTAAGACAATTTTCGATGGCAAGATACATCTCTTTCCTGTCGGAGCTGATATCCAACGGGTCCAGGCCATTGATTCCGCTGTCCCATCCGAGGACTGCCTCCTTGTGCCCAGGCACAAAAACAAACGCCGCTCCGTTGATGTCCACTGTAAATGTCTCGGTCTTGATTCCGCCCATTTGATAATACACCGGCTGGATATTCGCGACAGGCAACAGGGGGTTCACAAAATAACGGACGACACTGCTGGCCAAAACAAGCTTGTGCTCCATCGGAATGTTCTTCCAGTTCGGATTCATCAATTGATCAAATAGTTCCATTATACCACTCTCTTCTTGTAGCTGTATTGGAAAACCAGTAACATGCTTTACTGTCAGTATAGCAGAATATTGATCCGGCGAGTAGCTTATTTCTTTTGCTGAGCCTACCGAATTTGGATGCGACTTTGATCGGAGCATTCTGCGCTGATTGATTTTCTGACTGCTGAAAAGTCCACAGACAAATTATTCATTGTCTGCGGACTTTTCCCGGATTATTTTTCACTCATGAAAGTTTCCGGCCTTACATCTCCCATGCCGATCATCGGATCGATGCTCCCGTTGGAGATCTGTTCGATCGTCAATTGGTAGACGGGTAATATATTTGGGGACGCATTCTTTTCTGGCTTTTGGGTTGCGGGTTCTGCAGTTGTTTCGGTGATCGGTTCAGCAACTTCAATCCCGGTACCGGGCGCCTTCGCTTCCTTGTCCTTTGCAGACTCTTCCGCAGTGAAGACCTTGTCATTGTTCAGGTTGCGCTCCAGTTTTTCATGCAGCATCGTTTTCCGGATATCGCCAGTGCTTACGACTGCCGTTTCGAAAGCTTCATAATCCCCGCACAAAATCAATTTGCTTTTGCTCCTGGTGATGGCTGTGTAAAGCAGATTGCGGCGCAGCATCCGCCCGTACTGTTTCACCATCGGCAGAATGACCATCGTAAATTCGCTGCCCTGCGATTTATGGATGGAACAACAGTAAGCCAAAACAAACTTATTCCAATTGTTTCGATTGTAAGTGACTTCCACGGTATCGAACAGGATCGTGATCTGGTCGACCTTCTCTTCCGTTTCCTTGGCGAATTGGATGGCAGTGATTTCACCCATATCCCCATTAAAGACATTATTTTCCGGTTGGTTCACCAACTGAAGCACCTTGTCGCCTACCCGATAGACGACATCAAAAAAAGCGACTTCCCGTCTTTTCTTGTTCCCTTTTGGATTGAAGATCTCCTGCAACATCGTATTGATGGCATCAATGCCGGCAGCTCCTTTGTACATCGGCGCCAGAATCTGGATATCCTTTGCAGTGAACCCTTTTGACTTCGCCTTTTCGACGACTTGCCGGATCACCGGCTCGATCTGATGCGTTTGGCAAGGCAGAAACGAGCGGTCCGCTTGATTGTTGCGGAAATCGCGCGGGAGAATGCCGTTCTTGATTTCGTGCGCCAACGGGATGATCGATGAATCGCCGGATTGCCTGAATATCTCATTCAGCTCGACCTGCGGTAACGCTTTGCAGTTCAGAAGATCGAACAACACCTGGCCTGGACCGACTGAAGGCAATTGATCCTTATCCCCCACAAACAGCACTTGCATACCAGGCGGAACGGATTTCAAGAGTCGATGCATCAGCCACGTATCCACCATCGAAACTTCGTCGATGATCAACAGCTTGCCTTCCAACTCTTGCGTATAAAGTTCTTCGGATTCCTTTTCCTGGCCCGTCAAACCCAGCAAGCGATGGATCGTGCTGCCGGGCAGACCTGTCGTCTCCTGCATCCTTTTTGCGGCACGGCCGGTCGGAGCGGCAAGCAAAATCGGGAAAAGTCCGTCTTTGTAATCCTTAGGGTCTTCCGGCAGATCGTTCAATTCGGAGAACATGCGCACGATCCCTTTGAGAACGGTCGTTTTACCAGTACCGGGTCCACCTGTCAGGATGAAGAACGGTGAAAGCAAAGCTGCTTTTATCGCTTCGATTTGGGAGGCCCCATAGCGGATCTGCAGATTGGATTGCAGATTCTCGATTTCCAGATCCAAATTCACTCCCGGATAAGCAATTTTTGTTTTCCGTTTCAGCAACCGGTCGATCGATGATGCGATGCCTTCTTCGGCGAAATAAAGGGACGGGATGGCAAAGCGGCTGTGATCCTCGACCACTTTCATGTCCATGACCATTTCCATCAACGCTTCGATTACTGGTGCATCTTCGATAATGAAGCGCCGGCTTTGTTCAAGCAAGTGGATTGTTCGCTCAAGCAAGACGGTCCCGTCGACATAGGTATCTCCGTTCGACAGGCAAAGTTCCTGCAGCGTCGCTATCAGGCCGCCTTTCAGACGGCTGCTGTGATCCGGAGCGAAGTTCAACTCCTCCGCCAGCAGATCGGCTTTCTTGAAGCCGATGCCTTCGATATCCTCGAGCAGTCGGTAAGGATTTTCATTTAGGACAGTCAGCGTTTCAGTGCGGTAGAAATGAAAGATATTCGCTGCCTGATTATTGGAGAAGCCATAGTTACCCAATGCGATCAGGATCTTCTCGGTTCCTTGCGTCTGCATCAGTACATCGCGCATCATTTCCCTTTTTTTGGGCGTCATGCCGCTGATGCTTTTCAGAGCTTCCGGGTCATCAAGGATGACGTCGACCGCTTCCTCGCCAAAAGTCTCGACGATTTTTTCAGCTGTCCGTTTACCGATTCCTGGGAAACGTTCCCCCGATAAGAATGCAATCAAGCCGTTCTTGGAGGTTGGTTTTTCCTGCTGATAGGAAGTGGCTTGGAATTGGACACCGTATCTTGGGTGCTCCACGACCTCACCGAAAAAGCGGTAAGCTGTATCTTCGGTTATCTGCCCGAAGCTTCCCGTCACAACAATTTCATCCTGCTTTTGCGGGAGATTCGATTCATTGACTGAAATCAGCATGACTTTGTAGAAATTACTCGCGTTTTCAAAGAAAATCGCTTTGATTTCTCCGACGATATAGCCTTGTTCTGTATCCATCCGGATGATCCCCTCCCTTTTTTGACTATTAAGACTTGTTATAAGATTCCTTAAGAACGATACCACAATTCGCGCCCAAATTAAAGAGAGGCCGGAGAAAAAACCGGCCTCTCGCTTATTCTTTTCCTCTAAATATACTGCAGGACACGGTCGGCTTGATATGCCTTGTCGATTGTGCCCCCACCTAAGCATTCCATCCCATCGTAAAACACAACAGCTTGGCCAGGTGTGATGGCACGGACCGGTTCCGCAAATTCTACACGAGCGGTCGTTTGGTCTTCGTTCAGATAGACAGTGACTGCCGTGTCTTGTTGGCGGTAGCGGAATTTAGCCGTACACGTGAAGACGGATGGCTTCTTGCCTTCGGATGTGAAATGGATATCGGTCGCATCAAGGCTGTCCGCATACAGATTCTCATGATGGTAACCTTGGCCCACGTAGAGCGTGTTGGTCGCCAGATCCTTGCCGATAACAAACCATGGATCATCGGATTCTCCGCCCCCGCCAATTCCCAGACCTTTTCTTTGCCCGATTGTATAATACATCAATCCCGCATGCTCACCCATCACATCGCCGCTCAATGTGACCATTTTCCCCGGAATTGCCGGCAGAAAATTCGTCAAGAATTCTTTGAAATTCTTCTCGCCGATGAAACAGATGCCTGTAGAATCTTTTTTCTTCGCTGTCGCCAAGCCTGCTTCTTCAGCAATGCGGCGCACTTCCGGCTTTTTGATTCCGCCCAGCGGAAACATCGTTTTGGATAGTTGCTCTTGTGATAGCTGATTCAGGAAATAGGTTTGGTCCTTGTTGTCGTCCACGCCTCTGAGCAGATGAGCGGTGCCGTCTTCCTCACGGACGACTTGCGCATAGTGCCCTGTTGCGACATAATCCGCACCCAGTTCCATCGCATAATCCAAGAAAGCTTTGAATTTGATTTCCTTGTTGCACATGACATCCGGATTCGGCGTCCGGCCCTTCTTATATTCGTCCAGGAAATATTGGAAGACCTTATCCCAGTATTCCTTTTCGAAATTGACGGAATAATAAGGAATGCCGATCTGTTGTGCGACAGCCTGAACATCCTTGTAATCTTCCGTTGCCGTACAGAATCCGAATTCATCCGTATCATCCCAATTCTTCATGAAAATGCCGATGACGTCGTAACCTTGTTCCTTCAAAAGCAATGCTGTGACAGAAGAGTCAACACCACCGCTCATTCCGACCACCACGCGTATTTTTGAATTGTCTTGCATGCCTATCACACCCTTACTTGATTTGTGTATTTTCTCACTTCTTACATTATATAAGTAACATCCGATACAAAGAAACAGTTTACACCATCCTGGCGCATATTTCAAGCTTTCTTGCCTATCCGTAAACAAGCTGACTGTCACATCAGCCTAGCGATAAATATCAGTACAACTTGATGGATGGGATAGTAGGCATACCCGGCCCATTTCGGCAACGGTCTGACTGGGAAAGTGACCGGCAGAAGCAACTGAATGAACGCCAAGGCAGCGAACCCCTGCAATGATGGGAATTGCAGAGCATTCACCAATAAAAACAAAACAATTCCCGCTTGTACATTTTTTTCCGACAGCACATAGATTGTCCAGCCCATCAAAAAGCCATACAAGCCGTATTCCGTAAACTGGACCAAAAAAATGGCCGGCAAGATGAAACGGTAGTCTTTGATCGATAAGGCAAAAAGTGCCAAAGTGAACAGGATATTGAAGACATTCCCTGTTTGGGCAGTTATCGGCATACTGACGAGCCCCGTCACGACAAGCCGCAGCAGATACTTACGGAAATCATGCGTTTCCCTTACCCCTTGCACGGTTGTGTACAAAAAACAAGGGAAAGCGATACGTCCGACAACCCGCAGAAAAAGCAGTGAGGGGAACAGATAGTAGCCGATATGGTCGATCGTCATTGTGAGGATCGCAATCCACTTGATCAGTGCCGTTTTGTTATTGTACACTATTCCGTCACTTCCTTTTTATTCATTTTCATCAAGCTGCAAAATTACTTTCGAAAACAAAGAAAACAAAGCAGAAAACCTTGGAAGGATTTCTGCTTCATCGTTAGGAGCGCCATCGATCAAACTGTATAAGGTTTTGCATCCAGATTCAGATGGGCCAATGCTTGCTCGATGTCTTCGATGATGTCATCCACGTTTTCAAGCCCTACCGAAAAACGGATCAGGCCCGGCGTGATGCCTGCTGCTGTCAGTTGCTCGTCGGTCAGCTGTCTGTGGGTCGAACTTGCAGGATGAAGCACACAAGTCCGGATATCGGCCACATGCACTTCATTGGACGCCAACTTCAGACTGTCCATGAATTTGATGGCATTTTCTCTGCTGCCTTCGATGGAGAGCGAAATGACGCCGCACGTTCCGAGCGGCAAATATTTATTCGCCAATTCGTGGTACTTGTCTCCTTCTAAGCCCGGATAATTCACAAATTCAACTTTTTCGGATTTTTTGAAATATTCAGCGACTTTCAAGGCATTGCTGCAATGTCTGTCCATCCTTACAGGGAGCGTTTCAAGCCCCAGATTCAACAAGAAGGCTGCGTTGGCGGTTGGGTATGCCCCCATATCCCTCATCATTTGTACCCGTGCTTTTGTGATATAAGCAGCGTTCTCAAAACTTTCCGTATAGACGATGCCATGATAGGACTCATCCGGTTCAGTGAATTCGGGGAAATTGCCGTTTTTCCAGTCAAAATTACCGCTGTCGACAATGACCCCGCCCATCTGCACTGCATGGCCATCCATGTATTTCGAAGTGGAATGGACCACGATATCCGCTCCAAACTCAAACGGTCTGCAAAGGTATGGAGTCGGGAACGTGTTGTCCACAATCAACGGCACGTTGTTTTTGTGCGCAATCGCTGCCCATTTTTCGATATCCAGAACTGATAAGGCTGGGTTTGCGATGGTTTCGCCGAATACGGCCTTCGTGTTCGGTTTGAACATTTTTTGGATTTCTTCCTCGGGCAGTTCCTGATCGACAAAGGTGCATTCGATCCCGAAACGCTTCAAGGTTACGGCAAACAGATTGATGGTTCCGCCATAAATGGAGGCGGTGCTGATGAAATGATCGCCTTCCTTCAGGATGTTCATCAAGCTGATCATAGTGGCTGCCTGCCCGGAAGTTGTGCACAAAGCCCCCACGCCACCCTCCATCGCCGCAATTTTCTCTTCCACAGCTGCAACAGTAGGATTTGAGATGCGCGAATACATGTGTCCGGCAGCCGTCAAATCGAATAATTTTCCGATATGTTCCGTCGAGTCATATCTGTAAGTGGTGCTTTGGTAGATCGGGAGCGCGCTTGGCTCTCCGTTCCCTGGGTGGTACCCTTCGTGTAAACATTGTGTTTCGATTCTCATTATTGAACCTCCTCATTAAGATAGCGCTCATAATCTCATATATATTTAACATTTTACCACAATTCCCAAAGGCTTTGTGTAGATATTGAGGCGAAATGGAATGATTCTGAGGAACAAAAAAAGACAGAACGTGTCTGTCTTCCGGACTTGCTATTCTTCGATGAACTGGACTGTTCCAGCTTCAAAGGATTTGATGCGCGCCAATGAATAAACATCCATACCTTGCTCTTCCAAAATTTTTCTGCCTTTTTGGAAGGATTTCTCGATGACGATACCGACACCGGCGATTTCCGCTCCTGCCTGGTTGCAGATTTCCATCAAGCCGTTTGTTGCCTGTCCATTCGCCAAGAAGTCGTCGATGATGAGGACATGATCGTTCTCGTCAAGATATTGTTTGGAAATTGTAATTTCGTTGGTGACATCTTTTGTGAAGGAGTAGACAGTGGCCGAATACAGATTGTCTTTCATCGTCAGACTCTTTTGTTTTCGCGCAAAAACAACCTTCACTCCCAATGCCAATCCTGTGAACACCGCAGGCACGATGCCCGATGTTTCCACAGTCAGAATCTTGGTAATTTTTTTATCGGCGAAATACCGTGCAAATTCATCCCCCAATTGTTGCATCAATACCGGATCGATCTGATGGTTCAAGAAATTGTCCACCTTCAACACGTTATCGCCCAACACGATACCATCCTTCAATATGCGCTCTTCAAGCAATTTCATAAAAAAGCCTCCCTAATCACATTTCTTTTTATCTATCAGCCGATAGTTGCAATCGGCTTGAATGACTTGTTTTAAATAACAAATGACAGTAAAACAATACAGATAATCTTCGCTTTTGTCAACCTTCCATAAGGATAATCACCGATTGATACAAGCAACCTCCCTGAAAAGCGAACAAAATTTCATTTCTTTCTATTTTTTATCCGTAGAAAAAAACGAGAAAGATCCAGCATCAGGATCCTTCTCGTTTTAAGTTGTGAAGCTTAGTCTACGTATACTTCGGAATCTTTGTTCATCCACGCATAAAGCAAACCGATGAGCAAGCCGCCGCCGATGTAATTTCCGATCATAGCGAAAAACCAGTTCGTCAGAACGCTGCCGACCGTCATCCCTGGCAAAGCGCCGCCGAATGCGAAAAACGCAAGACTGAAGGAAGAGAAGTTAGCGATAACGTGCTCAAAGCCTAAAAATGCAAAGATGAAGATGATGAAGATGGTCGAGAAAAGTTTGCCGGCGTCATCCTTCATATGGGCGCTCACGAATACAGTCGTATTTACGATGACGTTTGCGAAAATACCCTCGGCTACCATCTGGATAGGCGTTTTGATCAACTTGCCTTCCACTGCATGGAAAAGGAAGTGCTCAGCCGGCAAATCTTGGAAAATGTTCGTGAATGACATAATGAATGATGCGATCGTACCACCGATAAGGTTGAATAGGATACAAGCGAATAAAATTGCTAAAGCCCTTTTCGGTACCAATACCTTGCGGTAAATGGCTGCCGTCATGTACATCATGTTGGATGTACCCAATTCTGTGTTCATGTAATTGATCATGACCAACGACCATGCAAACATGAATGAGTAGAAAAATTTCCCGCTACCGGGCAGCATGTGTTCTGCCTTTTCAGCCACCATCACAGCGATTGATGTCCCCAACGTCAGAAACATACCGGCAAGCATACATCTGATGAAATACTTTACTTGTGAAGTCTCAAATAAGTCTGACTTCTTTAGGGCGCTCTTGTCAACTGTAGTCATGGCTGCGCCTTGATATTTTTGTTCCACTTTCTTCATCTCCCGAATTGTTTGTGCGATTCTGAATAAGTATATCATATTTCATAGGAATTGGAATGAAAAAAACAGCGTTTAATGTAATAATATTAACGCATTTATAGTGTGCAGTGCTTTTTTTGTGCACATGGATCCGAAAGAGTTTTTGATTTTGCCACAAAAAGACCGGTCGTAAGAATTGCTCTTACAGAACCGGTCCTTAGCCATTATCGGACTCTTAAAAGAGTCTGGTCATTCAGTCACTTCAGCCAGGACGCCATTTTCGACCAGACTGTCCAATATATATTCCAACTGCTCTTTCGCAGCCGCCATGGTTGCTTTGCCATAAACATCCACCATCTTCAATCCGTTGCTCGTCGTTGTGGAAACTTTCAAAGTTTTCAGATCGGAAGCGACGACAATCTTCACTTTGATCCCTTGCTTATGCAGCACGCTGTTGTCCAAATCGCGGACCATTTGAAAATTGCCGTTTTTGGTTTCTTCAAAGCCATTGTCGCGCAAAGTGTAGCGCTTCACTTGTTCATTCATTTGGAAAGTTTTGCCTGATCCCTTTAAAGATACATTATTTTCGAATGCCATTTGCAGTCCTCCAAGATAACGTTTTCTCTATCATAACATACTTTTTTCTTTGTTCAGCCATTCTTGTATTGCTTATTGTGGATACTTTTCAGCAAGGAAATCAATGTGTCTGCCTCATCAGTTGTATTATCCGGTCCGAACGAAATGCGCAGGGATTCCGTTGCACGAGGGTTCCCTTTTCCGTACATGGCTTCCAGAACGTGACTCGGTTCAAGGCTGCCGGCTGTACAGGCCGATCCTGCTGCCAGCATGATTCCTTTTAGATCGCACTGGATCAGCATTTTGTCGGATCTCATACCCGGCAGCCAAAGGTTCAGAATATGGGGAACCCCTTCAGGATAAACGCCATTGCATTCAAATGGGACTCCGCTCTTTTCTAATTCGCTCAGAAAATAATTACCCAGTCCACGTTTTTTGCGGTTGCTCTCTTCCCTTTCGATTTCCATCAGAGCGATGGCCTTGGCAAATCCCCTGATATAAGGCGTATTTTCCGTACCGCCACGGTGGTCGTTTTCCTGACTGCCGCCATGGATGAAATTAGGCAGATGCAGGCTATTTTTGCGGTATAAAAATCCGATACCTTTAGGTCCGTTGATTTTATGCGCGGAAACGGACAACAGATCGATGTGCTGTTGCCTAACATCAATTGTCTCGCTGCCAAATGCCTGAACCGCATCCGTGTGGAAGAGGATGTTATTCTCCGCTAAAAATGAACCGATTTCGGCAATCGGATTGATGCTGCCCACCTCGTTGTTTGCATACATCAATGAGACCAGGATTGTATCCTCGCGAACCGCATCCATCACGGATTGCAAAGTTACTCTCCCGGTATCGTCAACAGACAGATACGTCACCTCAAAGCCTAGCTCTTCCAGATAATGCATCGGATGCAGGACTGCGTGGTGTTCCGTTGCAGAAGTGATCAGATGTTTGCCTTTCCCTTCCAAAGCCAACGCAGTCGGTATGATTGCGGTATTGTTTGATTCAGTACCGCAGCTTGTGATGATGATGTCAGCCGGATCCGCCTTGACGGATGACGCAAAAATTCTGCGTGCTTGGTCGATATGCTGTCTTGTTCGTCTTCCAAGCGCATAGGTGCTGGAAGGATTCCCGTAATCTTCGATAAGCGATTCCTGAATGACTGCCACAACTTCAGGGCGCACCGGCGTGGTAGCGGCATGGTCGAAATAGATCAATTTGTTACCTTCTTTCTTTCACTTGTCTTTCTAGTTTTCAAAATAACTCTTCAGCCAACGGTACAGGCGCAGTTCGATGTTGGCATCCGTTTCCGGAGTGGGATCCATGGCAGCTGCTTGCTCCTGTTCAAGTAATTTTTTTGTTGCTTCAACATCGACAAGGCAAAAAAATGCATAGGACGCCCTTATTCTGCGGTTCCCGAACCAATGCCTTTTCAACAATGGCTGGGCTTGTATTTGAATGTATTTTTCCTCTGCATCAGCGAGCCGACCGAACAGCACATCACAAAACAAAGATTCCAACATATAAACGGGCCAATAGACCGACTCTTCTACTGGACGGTTGGCTGAAAAAGCCTGCAACAATGAATTGGCTTCTTCAAATTCCAGGCCATCAAGAGCGCGGGCATACGCGACCATGAAGAAGTAGTCGATCAGGAAAGTTTTTTGATACTGAGCATCATTTATACTTTCGAAATAGGTATCCGGCAGGTCCGCAAACGGGACTTTGCCTTCGATAAGCTGTGCCATTTCCAATTGTTGGAACAGGAGCTTGCGCGCGAGCAACGATTGACTTACTTCCCTCAGTACGGCTCCATCATTCTGCCCTTTCGGCAGCAGGTTCGCGAAAGCCATCCAGATGGGTACAAAACTGAACAAAACGAACAGAAAGCCTAGTTTCAGTTCCATCAAAAAAGCCGAGCTGTACAAGACTGTCCCCGTCAATGCATTTGCCATGATGCCCCCCAGCAGATAGCTGCGATATGGCAATTCCGCATAGTCCCCTTTGGGTGGCGCCATCAAGCATTGGCCCGCCAGTAAAGGCGAGGCAGTCTGCATATGATGCAGGCTGTGATCCGCTTGACTGTACTTAAATCGCCTGACTTGAAAACTGACCAGCCGGTAGCCACTCAGTTTTCCGAAGATAAAATGTCCCGCTTCATGAAGAAAAATATGCACATGGATGGATAAGAAAAGGCCGACCAACAACATGGGAATGAGAATCGGATCAAACGACAACAGTTGCCCCCAATTGCTGAATGCCTTCGTAATCAGGTATCCGTACAGCATGATGACGGCAATTGTAGTATGGCCGGCAATTCTCAGAAATGATTTTTTCATGAGGCTCCCCCTACTCTTCACACTTGCTCCAGCTGCATTTCCGGGAACAACAGCCGCAGGATTTCCATCGTCAAACGTCGGCTCTTCCCTTGGTAAGGATAAATGTGGATCAGCATGGCTGGGTTGAAGTTCGCTTCGATCACCCCGTAGTTTGGTTCCACTTTCGTGGCTGGGACTGAATGGTCCGGGATGATGATATCCACTCCACAGACTGCAACGCCCAGTGCAGCTGCCATCTGTACAGCCAATTGCTTGTAGCTGTCATCCATCTGATCCGTAAAATCAATCGAATCGCCGCCGGTGCTGATGTTTGAATTATCCCGCAGACGGACCATCGTGCCTTCAGGTGGGATACTGTCAAAGGTATAGCCTTGTCCTTGGATCGTCAATTTTTCGAGCTCACCGGTCGCTATCAGCTCCAATGGAGACCGGTGATTTTTCCCACGGAGACTGTCTTTATTCTTCTCCTCAACCAATTGACGGATCGTGTGTCTGCCATCGCCTACCACATTGGCGGGTACACGCAATAAGACAGCTTTTGTTTCATTACCGATGACAAAGAATCGGTATTCGGTTCCGGACAAGAAATCCTCAACCAATATATCTTCATCCTCTTCAAATGCGATGCGAACCGCTTTCTCGTAGTTTTCAAATGTTGCGCCGTCCTTGAAAATGGAAATCCCTAACCCGTAGTTCGTGGTCTTTGGTTTGACGACGATGCCTTTCCCGGCAAAGATGGAATAATCACGGAGAGCTGCTGCCGCAGAATGATACTCGCCGCTGTCCGGCACCGCGAATCCGTTCTCCGCCAATATTTTTTTGGTGACGACTTTGTTTTCCATAATGAGCGGACCGATATAGCTGTCCTTTGCCGTCATATTGCCATTCTTCACGTATTCGCGATGGTCCTTGTAAGTCAGCGAGATGAATTGGTCATAACGGTCAAGCATGTTGATTTTCAAACCTTTTTGGATGGCATCGAACATCAGGATTTGCGTGGAGAGTTCCATGTCCTCAAATCCCCTCAAAGCATATGGACGTTTCCAGGCAGCCTCTTTGTACTTCTTGGCCAAGGAAGCGGCCCAAGCCGTTTTGTCCTCTCCCGCTTCCAATGCCTTGACCATCTGGCCCGCCACTGTTTTCTCCGGATTTTGGAATGCTTCGATTTTTTCTTTGACGATTGCGCTGATTTTCTCTTCTGCATCGATCGCTTCCAGCATCTGCAGCATACCTTCCAGGACGGATTGTCCTTCCGCTTGGAATGCGGATGGCTGCAAAGGATTCTCCAAAGCAGTGCTGTAATTCATTTCTTTACCGAGCTGCATCTCTGCCTCACTGGCATCCTGATCGATCCACAACAAATAGAGCAAGAAATAATGGATGAAGTACATATCCTCTTTATGCATGCCAAACTCAGCAAATGGGTTCAGATCGAACAGCCTGAATTCGAGATAGGCGATTCCGTTCGTCAGCAAATCACGCGCTTTGTTGGCCCCCCTGAAACGGACAGTGGAATAAAATTCTTTTTCGGCAATAAGCTTACCGGTTGTCACCATTTTTTCGATATCCTGCACATAGGCATCAATCGATTCAAAAGAAACATGCACGTCCGCTTTATTGACATATCCGTACTTGCTGCTGCGGATACTTCTTGTATACTGATCCAACGGCAGATCATGCTGTGATTCTTTTTCAAAGTACGAACGGTCAGCTGATATCGATCCGCCCAGAAGGTAGGTCATGATCCATTGGTAACGAATAAAATTATGAGCCATCTTCAAGTATACATCCGATTGGAACTCCCTAAGCGTCCTGACGGAACCAGAAAGCTGATGAAGCTCTTTGATAAGTACAGGATTCAATTCGAAATTGAAATGAATGCCACTGACCATCTGCTTCTTGTTTCCGTACACTGATACTAGATATTCCCGATAAGCGATATCACTCTCATTGTCCAATTTGGCTACCTTAATTTCTTCACTTGCCGGCATAGCAGGTGGTATACTGCAAGGCAACAGGTATTCACCTTCGGGTAAAGACCGCAGAACAACGTCATGGATAGCCATCAGCCATTCATGCATTTCTTCGATCGATTGCATCGGTGGAGTGATCAATTCCGGTTGACTCTCCGCGAAATCAGTCTGTATGTACGGATGGAAACTGCGATTCCCGAATATTGTCGGATGATTAGTTTTGGCGATTGTGCCTTCGTCCGTTATCCTTTGGCTTTCTTTTTCGATTCCAAAAGAGGCTTTCGAAAATAATGCCGATAATTTGTGTGTTAGAATAATCTCTTTGAAATCCGTCATTATGTACGCTCACTTTCTGCTTCCAATTTTCAATGTATTCATTATAGCTTTTCTGCTTGTAAATAGTAAAGATGTTGCCTGTCTTTCTTTTCAATCAATTTTCAGAATTCTTCAAAAAACAATCGGGCGAATGTTTGTTCTTTTTTATCAGATGGCATATAATGGGTAGAGAAAAAGGAGCGGAGAATCATGAAACAACCTTTAGCATACCGTATGCGTCCCGTCCACATTGACGAAGTCATCGGTCAAAGTCATCTGGTCGGCGAAAATAAAATCATCCGTCGCATGGTCGATGCGAAGATGCTTTCTTCCATGATATTGTATGGCCCACCGGGAATCGGTAAAACCAGCATTGCGAGCGCCATCGCCGGATCGACCCATTCGGCTTTCCGTCAGTTGAACGCCGCAACCGACACAAAAAAAGACTTGCAGATCGTCGTGGAAGAAGCCAAATTTTCCGGCCAGGTCATCCTCTTGTTGGATGAGGTGCATCGGTTGGATAAACCCAAGCAGGATTTTCTCTTGCCGCACCTTGAAAGCGGCCAGGTCATTCTGATCGGCGCCACCACCGAAAACCCATATATCAGCATCAGTCCTGCTATCCGGAGCCGGACCCAAATTTTTGAATTGAAGCCCCTTACTACTCAAGACGTCATACAGGCACTGGAACGTGCCATTGCGGATGAAAAGCGCGGATTGGGAAAAGAAAAGATCCTGATCGAGGAAGACGCCTTGCTCCATTTCGCCAGGAGTACGATGGGAGACGTCCGCGGTTCGCTGAATGCTTTGGAGTTGGCTGCCTTATCCACTAAACCTGATGCGGACGGAACGATCCATATCACCTTGGACATCGCTGAGGAGTGCATCCAAAAGAAAGCCCTGGTTCACGATAAGAATGGCGATGCCCATTATGATGTCATCTCGGCATTCCAAAAATCGATCCGTGGCAGTGATGTCGATGCAGCCATGCATTATCTTGCCAGGCTGCTGGAAGCCGGCGAATTGCTGATCGCCTGCAGACGACTGATGGTCTGCGCCTACGAAGATATCGGCCTAGGCAATCCTCAAGCTGTGGCTCGGACCGTTTTGGCCGTTCAGGCTGCAGAAAAGTTAGGTTTGCCGGAAGCTCGGATTCCCCTGGCAAATGCCGTCGTCGATCTGGCCCTTTCCCCGAAATCCAATTCGGCTTATCTTGCCTTGGATAGCGCACTGGCGGATGTGCGCGCCGGAAAGTCCGGCGACATACCGGATAGCTTGCGTGATGCCCATTATAGCGGGGCAAATAAGTTAGGCCGCGGCATCGGTTATCAATATCCGCACGATTTCCCGGACCACTGGGTCAAACAACAGTATTTACCAGACTCGCTGAAGAGTAGACGCTACTACGAGCCGGCTGCAACGGGCAAATATGAGCAAGCCTTGGCCAACCAATTGCAGCACCGCTTCAACAAAGATTCTTGATGATTTGTTGGTAGCGTTTAACCCATTGTCGCCATTATGTTTCCGGACTCAGTTCCATGTGTTTTGCTTGCCAACAATTGATTAGTATGCTACTATACGTATATAGATTTCTGAGGTGTTCGACATATTCTCAATGTGTTGACCGAACAATTTATTACTACCTTGGGATCCTGTTTATTTCGGTGGATAACACGCCTTATCATTTGGTAGTTAGAGACTGGATATTGGAGCCCACCTGCTTATATGCGGGTTCAAAACTAGTAGAATATACTCACCGGCACCATCGGATTTCTAATAAAGTTTTATACTTTTGGAGCTGCTCATTGAGCAGCTTTTTTTGCAGATTTAAAAGCACATAAAAGTACTACTTGAGCTCTTATCCCACAATTCCTTTAAGGAGGATGCATATTGTTAGAATTGTTGATTGCCCTTTTTTCATTACTGCTGGTTTCGACCGGCCTTTTCATGACGTTGAAAGGCCCCACTGTTTTCGTATTGGCTCCGGACCGGATCACGGAACAACAACGCCAGCAGATCTGGCTCTTTTTCCGTAATGGCGGAGCTCTGTACATGTTGGTCGGATTTCTCTGCCTCCTGACGATTTTCTTCAGGAGTACCCTGCTTTATGTATTTGCCGTGCTGATCTCCTCAGGGTATACAGCACTCTTCAGCATCCGCTTGGCTGGCATGATGAAAGATCAAAGCCACTGATCAATAAATTACCGAAAAAAATCGCATACGCTTTCATTTTTAAGGAAAGTGAAGTAAAATAAACTTGTAAGCGATACTAGTTTAGAGGAGTGGTTAATATGTTTCAAGAGTATAAGAAGATTTTGATACCGGTTGACGGATCCAGAGAATCAGAATTATCTTTCCGTAAGGCAGTGGAAGTAGCCAAACGGAATAAAGCAGCCATCATCATCACTCATATTATCGACACAAGAGCCATCCAGACCCCTACAGGTTTCGAGGGTAGCTTTACAGATGAGATTGTCCGTCAATCCAAAACGTTAATGGAAGAATACAAAATCTATGCTACGAATGAAGGCATTACAGATGTTCAAACAGTCATCGAATATGGTTCTCCAAAAGCGATCATCGCAAAAGATTTGCCTGCCGAATACGGCGTGGATCTAATTATGATTGGAGCGACTGGTCTTAATGCCATCGAGAGACTTTTCATAGGCTCAGTATCCGAGTATGTCATCCGCAACGCACCTTGCGATGTGTTGGTAGTCCGGACTGACCTCGAGAACAAACCCAAAACTAAGAAAAGCTGAACGGGTTCGTTCAGCCCTGATTAAGGAAACACTGTGACCTAATCGGTCAAGTACTCTGATGTCACAGTGCGACAACAGAGGGCCTCACTGCGAGACCAGTTGGATGGCCTGATGACAGGAATAAGCGATTGAAATCGCAAGAGTCATGACAATTTAGGAAATCTGTCCACGCAACGTTCCCTACGGTCACCTTGTACTGGGGCTCTAAGGGATGAATCCCTAAGAGTCCCATGCAACTGAGCATCGAAGAGCGCAATTGCTGAGAGACTTCCGAAACAAAGGAATCAACGTGACCGTACCGGTCAGTTGTATCATGTTTCTAAGCCATCAAAGATGGCAAGAACCATGACAAGTCGAACAGTATGTCTTGGCTCGCAGAGACAAGAGGTTCCTTATTCTTTTTTCCGAAGGGCTAACCCGTGAAGCTAGCCATCAAATTTGATGGCATGAAAAAATCCGTTATGCCGAAACATCGGCATAACGGATTTTTTATTTCAAATGATTATTTTTCGCTGAAACGAACGACATCGCGAGCAATCATTAATTCTTCATCTGTAGGAATCAATAATGCTTTCACTTTTGAATCATCAGTAGAAATGATTCTTTCAACACCCCGGACATTGTTCTTTTCATCGTCGATTTCACAACCGAACCATGAAATACCATCAATGATGATTTTGCGGGTAGGAGCAGAATTTTCACCGACGCCGGCAGTGAAGACGATCGCGTCCACACCATTCATGATCGCAACATATTGTCCGATGTATTTGATGATGCGGTTATGGAAGATATCCAATGCGATTTGAGCATTTTCATTTCCGTTTTCTGCTGCTGTTTCAACATCGCGCATATCGCTTGATACGCCGGAAAGTCCCAACAGACCTGATTTTTTGTTCAGGATGTCAACAAATTCATTGATATCCGTGATGCCCAGTTTGCCCATCAAATACGCGATCAAAGATGCATCGATGTCCCCTGAACGAGTTCCCATCGTGATGCCTGCCAATGGCGTGAAGCCCATGGAAGTGTCGATTGATTTTCCGCCTTCGACAGCAGTGATCGATCCGCCGTTACCGATGTGGCATGTTACGATCTTCAATTCTTCGATCGGTCTGCCCAACATTTCGGCAGCGCGTTCAGCTACGTATTTGTGGCTTGTTCCGTGTGCGCCGTATTTTCTGGCAGCATATTTTTCATAGTATTCCATCGGGATGCTGTAAAGGTAATTAACTTTCGGCATTGTTGTGTGGAAAGAAGTGTCGAATACGGCCACACTTGTGATTTCAGGCAACAGTTTTTTGAATGCGCGGATTCCGGTAGCGTTTGCTGGGTTGTGCAGCGGCGCCAATTCGCCCAATTCCTCGATTTGTTCCAAAACAAGGTCATCCACAAGAGCGGAATCTTTAAAGATTTCTCCGCCGGCAACGACGCGGTGGCCGACGCCCGTGATCTCATCGTAGCTTGAAATGATGTTTAATGCTAACAATTGATCCAGCAACTTTTGCACTGCGATTTCATGGTCCGCAATGTCCTCCGTTACCTGGAATTTTTGGCCTTCTCCATGTTTGATTGTGAAGACGGAATCGTTCAAACCGATTCTTTCGATAATTCCGTTCGCCAGAACGTCCTTCTCAGGCATAGCATATAATGTAAATTTCAAGCTTGAGCTACCAGCATTGATAGCGATGATTTTTGACATTTTTTTCTCTCCTTTAAATTGACTGATTTTTCTTATATCTCTAATAAATATTATATCATCTTTGCGCTCCAATTGTGGAAAATATCCAGGAAAGATTGCATCTTTTGTGCGTTTTTAAGATCTGGAATTTCCCCCAAAAGCACTTGTTCGGCTTGAATCGATTTTTCACCAATTTTTTGAACAATAATGATTGATTTTTTCATTCCATTTTTATGGAACAGATCTGCCGGAAGGCTTAAAAATGCCTGTATATGAACGGTTTCCTTCAACCACCCCATTAATACAGAACTTTTATCTGTTTCAAAAATGTCAGAAGGAACGATAAAAATCCCCCAACCGGATTCTTTCAAATAGTTCACATTTTGTTCAAACATTAGGAAATGGGCAAAAGAATTTCCTTCCGAAAAAGCCGTTTTGAAGTTCTTGGCGCGTTCATTAACCGGATAATATCCGACAGGGAAATCCGATACCATGATATCCGAAGGCGCAATCAACAGTTCCTGCAGGCTGTCCGAGTGGGTGTAATGGATTTTTTCCGAAAATCCCAGCAAGGCTCCGCTGTTGGCCGCAACACTGATCAACAGATCATCATTGTCAACTGCTTCTGCAGTCACTTCATTTCCCCTGCTGGTCAAATGCGCCACGACGATATTCAGAAGATTTCCTGTTCCTGCAGCCAAATCAGAAACATGCAGTTTTTCTGTTTTATCTTTTTTTATTTCTCCGATAAAATATGCGATCAGATAGGCAATCGTGTCCGGTGTCATTTGATGATTCATCTGGAGTTTGTCTTCCTTCGTCGCTTTGATGAAAGTCAACTGGATGCTCTTGCGGATGATTTCTTTGTCCAATGCTTTCAAATTCATTTTTTTGTAGAGGCTGTTCAAACGTTCGATTGCCCTATTTGAGGGTAAGCCCTCCACCTGTTGCGCTTTCCCTTCAAAGGATAGATTTTCCAGCGTTTCGGATAACGCCTCTATATAAGAAAGCTCAGCTTCCGTTTGAAGTAATTTGATGGCTTCATCCATCAATCCGAAAAGACTCTCAACATTTGTTGCTTTCAAGTCGTTCACCGTCCCTTACTTTTTGTCTTTATCTAAAATACAAAAAAACCTGCGAAGGAAGTGATTGATCATTTGCCCCCGCAAGGTTTTTTGTGTGTATGTAATTGGTTGATCGGCAAAAGTACAAGTATTATTTAGCTGTAGGGTATACAGAAACTTGTTTTTTGTCACGGCCTAAACGTTCGAAACGAACGACACCGTCAACTTTTGCAAATAGAGTGTCATCTCCACCGATACCGACGTTAGTACCTGGATGGATTTTTGTTCCGCGTTGACGGTACAAAATTGATCCGCCAGTTACTGTTTGTCCGTCTGCACGTTTAGCGCCTAAACGTTTGGATTGGGACTCACGTCCGTTGGTAGTAGATCCGCCCCCTTTTTTGTGGGCGAACAATTGTAGATTCAATTTCAACATGTGGTTTGCACCTCCTTATTAAGTAGTACAGTATTTATTGCATGTTTATGGTCACATAATCTGGATATGTCTGAGCGACATCCTCCAACGAGTAGAATAGATGCTTCAGTAAAATCTGCGTAATGTATTGCTGTTCCGCTTCCCTTTCGGAAAGTATTTCCGCATAGAGATACCCGCCTTCTTCATCCGCTTCATCAACAAGCATCTGATAGCCGGCTAAACGTTCAACGCTATTCACAGTTTCGATGGCCAGTACAGAAACAGCAGCACAGATGATATCTTCGCCTTCTACCCCATACCCGGCGTGTCCCGTAATCTCGAAAGAAAGCAGGTTGCCATGGTCATCTTCTTTAAATTTCACTTCAATCATGGTTATTCACACTCTTATGCGTTGATTGCGTCAATGATTACTTTTGTATAAGGTTGACGATGACCTTGCTTACGGTGTGTATCTTTTCTTCTCTTGTATTTGAAAGTAGTGACTTTCTTTTCTTTGCCCTGTTTTTCAACAGTGCCTTCTACAGAAGCACCTGTTACGAATGGAGCGCCAATTTTAGTTTCTTCTCCGCCTACAAATACGATTTCATCAAAAGTTACTTTATCACCAGCTTCAGCATCTAATTTTTCAATGTAGATCGCTTGACCAACTTCAACTTTTAATTGTTTACCACCAGTTTTGATAATTGCGTACATATTCTCTGCACCTCCTTATTTTACTTAGACTCGCCAAACGGAGTGCCCTTGCAGGTCTCATGACTCCTATCCGTGCGGTTGTAGCTGTGGTGCGCACATTTACAACATTAATAGTCTACCAAAAATAAATGCCTGTGTCAATCTAATTCAAAAAAAAACAGGGCAGATGCCCTGTTTCCCCATTTTCAAACATATCACACTTTCTGAAGACCGGCTTTTGCATATACATCTTTGCGCAACCCCTCGATGCTCAGCATCACCAAAAAGCTGGAGAGGTAACAAACGGATAAGAAAACCATGACTGTTGTGACACTGGAATAATCCATCAGCAGACCGATGATGAGCGAAGAGAATCCGCCGACTGCGCGTCCAACATTGATGATGAGATTATTCGCCATGGAATGGATATGCCTCGGATAAAGGCGACTAACGATAGCGCCGTAACCAGCGAACATCCCGTTCACAAAAAATCCTACTATCGCACCGCCCACCAACATCGCGATACTGCTTTTAGCCATCACGAAAAGGAAAACTGCAGATGCTGAAGCCAGCAAGAAAATACTGTATGCGATCCTCGGACCAACAGCATCCAGAATTCTGCCGAAGAACAACATCCCGATCGACATACCGATGATCGTCGAAATCATCCATAAAGAAGAATTTGAAACCGACAAACCCAAACTTGTCTGCATGATTTGTGGCAACCAGTTCATCAATCCGAAATAACAGCCAATCTGAACCACAGCCATGAACATCAGTGATAACGTTTGTCTTGCTAATGCCGGCGAGTTGAACAACTCTTTGAAGGACGGCTTCGATTCCGGGATTTCACCGTTTTTTTCCGACTTGGCATTCTCCGTCTCAACCAAGTCCTTCTCCGAAACGGTCAGATGCACCCACAGCACAATCAAGAGCGGAAGCAAGCCTAAAAGGAATAAGGCGTTCCATCCAAAACGAGGCAAAATCAGGCTGGCAAGAAAAGCCGCGCTGATGTTCCCTACCATTCCGGCTACTGCATTCAAGGAAGACATCCGGCCCATTTTATGAACTGGCGTGACACGAGCGATCAGACTGATTGCGATGCCATACTCCCCACCTGTTCCGATCCCGGCAATGAATCGAAGCGCATAGATCGTCGAAAGGTCTTCAGCGAAAAACATGGCTGCCGTCGCAACAGAAAACAACAACAACGTTATTTTGAACAGTTTTAAACTGCCGTAACGGTCCGCAAGATATCCGAACAACAGTCCCCCTGCCAACATCCCGATATTCGTGATCGTTGAGATCAGTCCGGCCTGCGCCTTAGTGATAGCCAAATCCGCAATGATCGAAGCCAAAGAAAGAGACAGGAACATATTCGTCAAATCGTCCGTTCCTGACCCTACTATTGCGGCATTCAGCACGCGTTTTTTACTTTTTTCCATAATGTGTCTCCCCTTAAAAGGAATGCTCTCAGGCATTCATTATTTTTGACCAAAGGTAATTATACAGATACTTACATAAAAAAAGCAAGCTGTTTAGACCTGAAAAGAGCGCATTATTTCATTTTTTCATCTTATCCGCGGTTCTTGACGAATTCGCTTGAGGATACGATCCGTGTGCCGTATTGTTGCCCGAACTCGGTATCGTGCGTAACGATCAGGATACCGGTTCCTCCTGCTGCAATTTCCTGTATCAGCTTACCGATGCTGTCGGAAGATTCGCGATCGAGCGCAGAAGTCGGTTCGTCAAAACAAAGCACGCGCGGATTCAGCATCATCGCCCGGGCGATTGCGACCCTTTGCTTCTGGCCTCCGGACAAAGTTGACGGCTTTGCTTCCAGTTTGTCTTCCAATCCCATTTGCTCCAGTAATCCGGCTGCTTTCGCCGCCAGTTCTTCGCGGGTACCCAATTTTTGGGCAAGCGGCGCCTCCAGAAGATTTTCCAACACCGAAAGGTTCGGGAACAGAGCATAGTCTTGAAACACCATGCCGATTTTATTTTGGTAAAGACGCCTTTTTTTGCGGTCCACATATTCTGCACCCTTCAAACCTTGCTTGCACAACAAGGCATCCTCAATCGAAATGGTTCCCTGGTCAGCTTTCTCCAGATTGTTGAGCAAGCGCATCAAAGTGGTCTTACCGGTTCCGGAACGACCCACCAACACAACGATTTCACTGGAATCGATATGGAATGAAAAATCATCGATTACGGTTATGTCATGATAAGACTTTGTTAAATTCATCGCATTTAATAACATGATTGCCGCTCCCCCCTAAAAGTTTCCTTTGGATTCAAGTTTATTCAGCAGCACCGTAATGACAGCCGTAATCGATAAATAGACGATTCCGACTGCCAGGAAAGGCACTAACGAGGCATACGTATTGGCAGCAATCTGTCCTGCGCGCAATAATTCCCCGAGACCGATGACATAAACCAAAGATGTATCTTTCACTAGCGCAATCACTTCATTCCCGACAGACGGCAACACAATTTTAGTGACCTGCGGAATGATGATTTTGAAAAATCCTCTGATTTTACCGATACCCAACACCGAAATGGCCTCGAACTGTCCTTTCGGTACAGCAGTGATACCTCCACGGAAGATTTCCGCGTAATAGGCAGCGTAGTTGATTATATATGCCAGAATGGCTGCCGTAAAACGATCCAACGTGATGCCTATCAGCGGCAAACCGAAGAAAACAAACATCAATTGCAAAAGTAAGGGTGTGCCCCTCATGATGAATACATATATCTGGATCAGAAAACCCAGCCACTTCGGTCCGTAAACCCGGATGACGGCGACCAGAAAACCTAACGGAATGCTGGATAACCCTATGATGAAGAACAACGTGAGCGTCATCTTCAAGCCGTCAAGCAATGATGGCAGTATCGTCTGTATCAAGTCCATTTCTTAAACCTCTTTCTTACCCTTTATTTTCGTTATTCACTATAGAACCATTTGTCATAAATTTCATCGAAAGTCCCGTCTTCCTTCATTTCGGCCAAGGCTGCATCGACGCGCTCCTGCAGTTCCTTATTATCCTTTTTGAAGGCAACCGCCATTTCGTCTTCCCCGAAGTTATCCTCGAGAACACGGTAGATGTCTTTACCGGATTGCTTCATGTAGTAACGACCGTAGACTTCACCGACGACGATGGCATCCACACGTCCTGATTCCAAGTCGCTGAAGGCATTATTATTGGAAGGATAGAGCACCAGATCCCCGCCCAACTTTCCAAATATCCCTGACTCATCTTCCATAATCTTGTCCACTGAACTGGAAGATTGCTGCGTCGAAACCAACTTCCCTTCCAAGTCCGCTTTTGTTTCGATTGCGCTGTCCTTCAAAACGATGATGGATTGCGCATCCACGATGTACGGTTCGCTCAAGAGGACTTTTTCAGCCCGTTCCGGTGTGATGGCATAGCCATTCCAGATCATGTCGATGTTGCCGGAATCCAATTCGGTTTCCTTCATTGCCCAATCGATCGGCTGAAAAACAATTTCAGCTCCGATCCGTTCACCGACCGCCTTGGCCAAGTCGACATCGAAGCCGACGATTTCATTATTTTCATCACGGAATCCCATCGGAGCAAAAGTATCATCCAAACCAACAACCAACGTTTCTGCACCAACGGCTTCAGAGTTGACAGAAGCGTCATCAGCCGACTCACTGCTGCATCCAGCCAACACCAATAACCCTGATCCGACCAGTGCGGCTTTTTTAAGCTTATCCAACATACGACTTTCCCCCTCAACAAGAAGTTTTATTATTCAGCGAACCATTTTGCGTAGATTTCATCGTAGGTTCCATCTCCACGCATATCATTCATCGTTGCATCGATTGCTTCTTTCAACGCGACATCTTCTTTGCGGAGACCCACACCATATTCTTCATCGCCAAAATTATCGGTAAGAACAGCGAACTTTTCCTCGCCTTTTAGTTTCATAGTGTATCGGCCCAACACTTCGTCAACGACGATTGCATCACTGCGGCCGCTTTCCAGGTCATTGAACACGTCGTTGAAGGTAGGATACAAAATCGGCGTGCCCCCATCAAACTCAGCAGCAATTCCCGTTTCGTCGGCAATGATAGCATCGAATGCCGCAGATCCTTGTTGTGTCGCAACGACTTTTCCGGCCAAATCAGCTTTTGTTTCGATATCACTATCCGCCATTGTGACAATAATTTGGCTGTTGCTCAAATACGGTTCTGAGAACAAGACTTTCTCTTTGCGTTCTTCCGTTATGGTATAGCCATTCCAGATCATGTCGATGTTACCGGAAGCCAATTCGGTTTCCTTCATTGCCCAATCGATCGGTTGGAAAGTGATTTCCACATCCAAGCGTTCCGCAACCTCTTTCGCCAACTCGACATCGAAACCGACGATTTCGCCACTTTCATTTTTAAAGCCCATCGGTGCAAATGTATCGTCCAGTCCCATCACCAGTGTTTCTTTGATTTCTGAAACTTCCGATCCAGTTGCAGAAGACTCCTCAGCGGCACCTCCACCGCATGCAGCCAATAAACTTGTAGATGCCAACAACAATAATGCTAATTTTTTCATATCCTTCTCCTCCATATATGTGTACTTTTTACTGCCTTATTTTTGTGGTGTCCCCCATCACGCCGTTTCCAATAAAAAAAGCCCTTTAACTTCCTGTTGAAAGTTAAAGGACGATTGAAGTCGTGGTTCCACCTTTTTTTGCGGGCTCTTCACAGAAACCGCCTCATAACGTTCCGTTTGAAACGTCAGTGCTGTAACGGGCACAACCGAGTCAACCTACTGAGAAAGCGGAAGCTGTCTTTTCGGTATCCTTGCTCAGAGATGTGATTTCACTTATTTCTATTGTTTGCTTACACCGGCCGCAAACTCTCTGGAAATAGTCAAAAGTTACTTTTTCTCTTCATTGCATTTAGAATTTAAGACAATAATACCACAGCTTTCGTCAAATGCAAGCATTTCATTAAAAAATATCTCATTATTTTCTCATCAGGTTCAATCGTACATCCAGCCCACCAATTTGAACAGTGGGTAATAAATCACAATGAACAATACAATATTCAACACAATAGTCGGCCCTAATCGCTCTGAAGCAAATGCACTGAAGTCAAGTTGCGTGATATCCATCAAACTGTAGAAGCCAAAAACGAATGAATCCACCATGACGATCGCAACAATAAACAACAACGCCACTACAAAAACATTTTCCGCCAGAAATCTCTGCATCTTCTTCACAAAGTAAACGATTACGGCAAAAGCGACTGCGTAAACACCCAGAATGCCGCTATAATAACTGTCGAACAACAGTCCGAAAAGAACTGCGTACAACTGCATCGGCTGTTTAGGGAAATAGTAGGAAAAAAGCACGAATCCGAACAACGCCAAATGCGGCACGAGAATATACTCTTCGCTGACAAACTGGCCCGGAAAGGCATTGATCAAAAAGCCATCCAAAATCAAAAGCACGTAGAGCACCACAGGGATGAAATAAGTGTGATGCAAAGATCTGTTTTGCACCATCACTCACCACTTCCGCTCAGCCGTTTGATGACCGTCACGAAGCGAATATTGTAAACCTCACCGGCGGGCTCGATTGTGACTTGCTTAAATAAACCGTAACTGTCCATCGATACTTCTTTGACGCTCCCGATCAACAGAGCGCTTGGAGAAACACCGCCTAATCCTGATGTAATCACGCTATCGCCCGGATTGATCACTGCATCAGGGGCAATCTGGGACATGGAAAGCTTCTTCGTATTCTCATCATAACCATTGACAATACCATGTACAGGTCCAGATTCCGTTTGGATTTCAGCTGATACACGGTTGGTTGTATCGTTGGATGTGGTCAAAAGCAGGACTTTCGCACTGGTCGAATTGACTTCGGATACACGGCCGATCAGACCGTTCCCCGCCATCACCGACATATCGACCTCCACCCCGTCCTGGGATCCTTTATCGATGACGATTTGGTTCAGCCAACTGTCGGGATTGCGGGATACCACAGAAGCATTGATCTGTTCATACTCTGACAAAGTAGTTTTCAATTCAAGTTCTTCCTGCATCCTTGCGTTTTCTTGCTCCAAATTATAGACTTTCACTTGCAGCTCATAAACGGTATCAATTTTACTTTTTAAAGATTGGTTTTCTTCATACGTATTCATCAGGTTATCGACTGAATCAACAAAATTCGCCACTACTTCCGCTGGCTTAGAAAATATTCTCGCAATGGAGCCTGTTACATCGTTCCCTACTTGTTGCGGTATCGATGTATCTTCTCTGTTGTTGGTAAGAGAGTATGCTATCAAGCTGATAAAGGTAATCACACTGATCAATAGGATAATCAATTTTTTATTGTTAAAAAACTGATTCACATTGACACCTCATTTCGTACATCACTTTCAATTACATTCATTATACTTACTGCCTTAAATTTTTACGCTTGTAAACGTTAATGTTCTTCAAGGTTTCACCGGTCCCGATGGAGACGCAGTCCAATGGATCGTTGGCGATAAATACAGGAACTTCCGCTTCTGCTGAAATGACTTCAGCGATGTTTTTCAACAAAGCGCCACCACCCGTCAAAACGATACCATGGTCAATGACATCAGCAGATATTTCGGGAGGCGTCTCTTCCAGCACTTCTCTTACGGAAAGGATGATGTTCTCGACCACATCATGGATCGCAACCGCAATATCCTCGGCGTGGATTTCCAAAGTCTTGGGCAGGCCGTTGACCATATCCCGGCCTCTTATTTCCATGGAGCCATAGGAAGCTGCCTTTTCAATATCGGCACAACCGATCGTTATTTTGATGTTTTCGGCAGTCCGCTCGCCTATCAGCAGACCGTACTTTTTGCGGATGAACTGAATGATTGCCTCATCCATCCGATCGCCACCGGCTGTACTGGAACGGCTCGTAACAATTCCGCCAAGCGAAATCGTCGCGACATCCGTCGTACCGCCTCCGATGTCCACCACCATATTGCCTGTAGGCGCATGCACCGGAAGCCCAGCACCCACAGCAGCAGCGAAGGGCTCTTCTATGATGAAGGCTTCTTTCGCTCCGGCTGTCCGGGTAGCATCAAGAACTGCCCGTTTTTCCACTTCTGTAACACCACTCGGTACGCAGACCATCACGTATGGTTTGATGAATGCATTACCCGTCGCTTTTTTGATGAAATATTTCATCATCGCGACAGTTGTATCATAATCCGCAATGACCCCTTCTTTCATTGGGCGGGATGCCACAATGGTGCCGGGTGTCCTTCCAAGCATCTGGAATGCTTCTTCTCCAACGGAGAGAATCTCCCCCGTATGGATATTTTTTGCGACGACAGAAGGTTCTCTGAATACGATGCCCTTGCCGGCTACGAAGACGATCGTATTGGCCGTACCTAAATCAATGCCGATGTTTTTGCCTTTAAAATTCAAACTTACCAAGTACTTCTCATCCTTCCGTCTGATTGACTACAAACTCTCCCACAAACAAATTCTTTTCTATTTTACCACAAACCGGAACAAGAAAAACATCAATGTAACAAACAAAAGAAAGAATTAATCAATTTGACAGGAATGACGTTGATCGGTAATACTGCTGCCGATTATCCCTCCAGATTGACACAATACGTTTGGACCATTCACAGGGAATATCCCGGTGGATCGGAGTTCCCGGACGAACATCAGGCATCCGGCATTTAAAAAGGCCCGAGACAGTGTCCCGGGCCTTTTGATCGATTAAGTTAAGATTAATTAGATTTTTTCAACGTTGGCAGCTTGTGCTCCACGATTTCCCTCAACGATTTCGAATGAAACGGCTTGTCCTTCTTCCAATGACTTGAATCCGTCGCCTAAGATAGCTGAGAAATGTACGAATACGTCATCTCCGCTTTCGCGTTCGATAAATCCGAAGCCTTTTTCTGCGTTAAACCATTTTACTGTTCCTTTTTCCATGAAAAATTCCTCCTCGTGCAAAGCACTTTAAATTGTTATTCTTGCTTTTGGTACGATAGGAATGTTCATGACAATCTATTCTTTACCAAACAAAAACACTAACATAATGATATATCAGGTTTTCCGATATTGCAAGTTTTTTGCCATCAAATTTTCATTTCAGCTTGCGTAAATCGTTTAGGAACCTTTACTATATGATACCGTATTCCCGCAGGCTGAGATAATCATCGACCCCGATGATGAAATGATCAAGGATCTCGATCCCCATCATTTCTCCGCACTCCACCATCCTGCGGGTAAACACCAGGTCGGCTTCCGAGGGATCGGGATTACCGGAAGGATGATTATGCGCAAGAATGATCCGCGCTGCCGCAAACCTTACCGCCTCCCGGAATATCTCACGGGGATGCGCAACCGAACTGTTCAGGCTGCCGATGAAGATCGTCTTCTTCTTGATGATTTCGTTCTTTGTGTTCAGATAGACAGCCACCACGTGCTCCTGCTGGAGATCGCGCATCTCTTTCTGCAGCAGCGTCCCGGCGCTTTGCGTCGATGTGATCGTTCCGCTCTTCAGTTGCGTGGCATTGGCTACACGCACCCCCAATTCAACACAGGCCTTGATTTCGATCGCTTTGGTTCGGCCGATTCCATGAATAGCAGTCAATTCTTCAAGCGAGGCCATCTTCAAGGAATGCAGATCCTCGAACTCATTCAGCACCCGCAACGCCAGCTGCATAACGTTGCTGTCCCTGGGCCCTGTCCGCAGAACGATAGCCAATAATTCATGCGTCGCCAAGGCTTTTTCTCCGAATTGATCCAATCTTTCGCGCGGTCGCGAGGCTTTTGGAACCTCCATCAGCAGATTTGTTTCTTGCACCATCCTGTTTTACCCCTTTCCTTCCGTCTACTCAATAGGTACGCAGGAAGGAGCCTAACAGGTTATTTCTCTTTCAGCCAATCCATGACCGCATGCAGGTCGGGCAAAATGGCAATTGTTTTTGCTTTGGCTTCGTCATCGGGAACGATCAGATCCGGAACCATGATCACTTCAATGCCCGCATCGTAGGCAGCACGGATGCCATTAAGCGAATCTTCCAGGATCAGACAGTCCTCTTTCGGAATGCCAAGGGGTTTCCAGGCGCTCAGGAAAATTTCCGGATTCGGTTTGGCGAAGGATACTTCATCCCCGCACACTTGGTAGCGGAAATACTGTGAAATATCAGCCAATTCGAGGTAGAAACTGACTTCTTTCCTCCGGCTGCTGGAAGCAACGACGCATATTACGCCTTCCTCCTTCAGAAAGGCCAACAGATCGTAAAGGCCTTTTTTGATCGGAAGCCCCTTTTCAGTGGCGATGCCCGTCTGCCTCTCCTTCATTCTCTTCAAAAATCGTTCCGCCAGTTCCGCATCACCAAAGTCGGAAGCCAATTCAGGCATCACATCTTTATCGGATCGCCCTACTTGTTTCAGATAATAATCGAAGTCGAACGCTATCGGCAAAGCCATCTCTTCAGCCAGTTCGCCTTGTGCCTGATAACCCAACGTTTCCGTATCGAACATCAATCCATCCATATCAAAAATGACTGCTTTTTTACGCATCTCCAAACTCCTTATCCTTTAATAAATAATGTCTTACTTCGGAAAGAAAATACAGCGAACCGGTAATCAATAGCATACCTGCTTCAGCTTGCTTCGCCTTCAGATCATCAATCGCAAATCGCCAATCTTCGTAGGCTCCAGCTTCCGGTACACCTACCCGCTCGCACAGTTCTTTGACTGATGCAGCCCTCGGGAAATCAAAAGTGGTCACGTGCAGCTTACTCGCGGGAATTGATTTGATCAACTGGCCCATTTCCTCCAGATCCTTATCCGCCAAAGCCGCCAAGAGGATGGTGATATTTTTATCCGAAAACTTCTTTTTGATCGCTTCAGTCAGCACTGCCATAGCCGGGATATTGTGGGCACCATCCAGCATGATGAACGGTTTTTGCGAAATGATCTCCATCCGGACCGGCCAAGCTGTCCCCAGCAAACCGGATTTGATCGTCGTCTCCGAGTAACTCAAAGCGTATTTTTTGCAGAACAGTAAGAAAGTTTGTAGCGCAGTGGCTGCATTATCGACTTGATGGCCACCCATCAAGGTTATTTCCAGTTTTTCAAAAGCGCCCAACTGAGAGGCAAAGTCAAAGACCTCATGATAATCGGAACCCTCATGCCAATTGGAAACACTGAAATCCGGGCCGAATGCATGCAAGGGCGCAGCTTTTTTTTCCGCAGTGTCACGCATCACCGCAAAAGCCTCTTCAGGCAATCTTCCGATGACGACAGGTGTCCCTTGCTTGATTATTCCGGCTTTCTGGTAGGCGATCTCCGCAATGGTATCCCCGAGGATATTGCTGTGGTCTTTGCCTATCGTCGTGATGAGCGAAAAATCCGGCTCGGCAACATTCGTGCTGTCGTACAAACCGCCCAGACCGACTTCCAACAATACGACATCACAAGGATGTGTCCCAAAATAGGAAAACATCATGGCTGTCACTACTTCGAATTCCGTCAGTGGACCCATATCCGTGCGGCCGATTTCCTCATAGAGTGCGTAAAGGATGTTCGCTTGCTCCAATACGTCTTCATCCGGGATATTCGCCCCATTCACGCTGATCCTTTCATTGAAACTGACGATATGCGGCGAGGTGAAGGTGCCCACCGTATAGCCGGCCGCCATGAACAGGCTTCTTAAGTAAGCAACATTCGATCCTTTTCCGTTTGTTCCGGCAATATGGATGGATCTGAATTTACGTTCCGGGTGATCCAGTTTTTCCATCAACCATTTCATTCGGACTATTCCGGGCTTAGGCCCCATGCCTTTGCGGGTATGGATCCATTCCATCGCTTCTTCATAAGTTGCAAACATCTACCTCTTCACTCCATTTCTGTTTAAGAAGAACCCTATCTACAAAGGAACTTGCTAATAGGGTTCTTCCTGTTCAATTCGATTCTCTTATTAAGCTAGCTGTTCTTTTAGGGCAGCGATGCGTTCTTCAACGGCCGCCAGTTTTTCGCGGTATTCGGTCCCTTTTTGTTTTTCCCCGTCGATTACAGCCTGAGGGGCTTTGCTGACAAATTTTTCGTTATTCAATTTGCTTTCCACACGGTCGACTTCTTTGGTCAATTTCTCCGCTTCCTTTTCGAGACGGGAAATCTCATCTTCCAATTTGATAAGACCGGCAAGCGGCATGTATACCTCTCCGCCTGAGAAAACTGCGGTGACAGCGTCGCTGGCCGCTTGGATGTGCTGGCCGATTTCCAGTGTATCCGGATTGCAGAAGCGGAAGATGTACGATTCATTGGCGCGGAAAATCGCTTCGGTCGCCTCGTCATTCACTTTCAACTGCATCGGAACCTTTTTGGACAACGGTGTGTTCATTTCAGCGCGGACATTGCGGACGCCACGGATCAATTCGATCAGTTTCTCCATCGCTTCTTCAGCAGCTTCATCGATATGGCTTGCATCCGCTACCGGATAGGCTGCCGTCACGATGGAATCACCTTGATGCGGTACGTTCTGCCAGATTTCTTCGGTGACGAAAGGCATAACCGGATGCAACAAGCGCAAGACGTTATCCAAAACATAAGCTAAGATGCTGCGGGTTGTCTTTTTAGCAGCTTCATTTTCCCCTTGCAGGACTTCTTTGGACATTTCTATATACCAGTCGCAGTAATCGTCCCAGATGAAACGGTACAACAAGCGACCGGCTTCACCGAACTCAAATTTCTCGAACAGGTCCGTCACTTTAGTGATGGTCTTGTTTAGGCTGGAAAGAATCCATTTATCGGCTATCGTCTTTTCCCCTGAAATGTCGATAGCGTCGAATGTCAGGTCTTCCAAGTTAAGCAGCACGTAACGGCTGGCATTCCAGATTTTGTTGATGAAGTTCCAGGATGCATCCATCTTCTCATAGCTGAAGCGGACATCCTGACCAGGTGCGGAACCGTTCGCCAAGAACCAACGCAAAGCATCCGCCCCATATTTTTCGACCACATCCATCGGGTCGATCCCGTTTCCGAGCGATTTGCTCATTTTGCGTCCTTGCTCGTCACGTATCAGGCCATGGATCAGCACATTCTCAAACGGACGCTTTTCGGTGAACTCCAGACTCTGGAAGATCATCCGGCTTACCCAGAAGAAGATGATGTCATAGCCGGTAACCAACGTACTGGTAGGGAAATAACGTTTGAAATCTTCCGCATCTTCATCCGGCCAGCCCATTGTCGAGAACGGCCAAAGCGCCGAACTGAACCATGTATCCAGAACATCCTCATCCTGCGTCCAGTTTCCGCTGTCGCTCGGAGCTTCCATGCCTACGTACATTTCGCCGGTTTCTTTATGATACCAAGCTGGGATTTGATGTCCCCACCATAATTGACGGGAGATGACCCAGTCATGGACGTTGCCCATCCACGTCAGGAAAGTATTCTCAAATCGTTCCGGATAGAAGGAAACTTTTTCTTCTGCGGATTGATTTTCGACCGCACGCTCAGCCAATGGTTGCATTTTGACGAACCATTGCGTCGAGATGCGCGGTTCCACAACAACGTTTGTGCGTTCAGAATGTCCGACACTGTGGGTCATTTCTTCAATTTTGACCAAATAGCCCAGTTCTTCCATATCTTTTACGATCGCTTTGCGCGCTGCGAAACGGTCCATACCTGCATATTTTCCGGCTGCTTCGTTCATCGTCGCGTCATCGTTCATGACATTCACTTGCGGCAAGTCATGACGCAAACCGACTTCAAAGTCGTTCGGGTCATGAGCCGGTGTTATTTTTACGACACCGGTCCCGAAGTCCATTTCGACATAATCATCCGCAATGACAGGGATTTCCCGATTCACGAGCGGCAAAGTCACGGTCTTGCCGATGAACTGCTGATATCTTTCATCTTCCGGATGAACCGCTACGGCAGTATCTCCAAGCATCGTTTCCGGACGGGTAGTAGCCAGCTCCAAGTATCCCGAACCATCCGTCATCGGATAGCGGAAGTGATAGAAGGCGCCTTGGACGTCCTTATGGATAACTTCAATATCTGATAAGGCCGTTTTTGCCTTTGGATCCCAGTTGATGATGTATGCGCCGCGGTAGATCAAACCTTTTTCGTACAAGCCGACGAAGACTTTACGGACTGCATCGGACAAACCATCATCCAACGTGAAACGCTCACGGTCATAATCAACGGAGATCCCCATTTTTCCCCATTGCTCGCGGATGACGCTTGCATAATCCTCTTTCCATTCCCAAACCTTGTCGACAAAGGCTTCACGACCAAGGTCATAACGGGTAAGCCCGTCCTCGGCCAGTTTCGCTTCCACTTTGGCTTGGGTGGCTATGCCGGCGTGGTCCATACCCGGCAACCATAACGTATCGAACCCTTGCATGCGTTTTTGGCGGATCAGCATATCCTGCAGCGTCACATCCCAAGCATGGCCCAAGTGCAGCCTGCCGGTTACGTTCGGAGGCGGAATCACGATCGAATACGGTTTTTTGCTCTTGTCTCCGCTAGGCTTGAAAAGCCCCGCTTCCACCCATTTTTGATATTTCCCAGATTCTACTTGCTGGGGTTGATACTTTGTCGGCATTGCGTCTGCTTTAGACATTCAGCCACTTCCTCTCTCTTTACATTGATTTATTGCGAAAAAAAACGCCCTGCATACGAATATGCAGGACGATATGAATCGCGGTACCACCTAAATTACAGGAAACGGATCCCTGTCTCTCTTTTTGATAACGGAGAATACTCCGAGCTGCGCTACCCAGTCCACGGACCTTCACACAACTTGCTCACAAGCTACTTCACTTTCCTTCCCCAAAAAAGCTTTCACCAATCGCTTTTCTCTCTTGTGTGGTTCCGGGCAAGCTACTCTTCTTGATCGACGCTTTGTTTATACTTCACTAGTTTAGCACCTTTTCATTGAAATCTCAATGCGATTAAAGTAATTTTTTGGCAGCTGCCAATGCTGCTTCCTCATCCGGCTCCGTCGCGATTTCAGGGACGATCTCCATATAGGAAAGGACGCCTTCCTTGTCGATGACGAATACGCTGCGGGCCAACTTGTTGCCCATTTTTGGAATTTTAAGGCCATAGGACTCGCCGAATTCGCCTGCATCATCATGCAGCATCTGCATATCGATGCCGTTTGCTGAACACCAGTTGACCAATTCTTCTTTTGTATTTCTGGAAACCGACAACAAAGTCAAACCTTCGATGTCCGCTGCCGTCTCGTTGAACTTACGTGTTTGTTTATCGCAAACGCTCGTGTTGATATCCGGGAATACGCTGATCAAGACTACCGATCCGCGCAAATCATCCAAAGCTACCTTTTCGTCTTCCGTATTGTACAACGAAAAAGCCGGCGCCTTCTCCCCAACAACTGGCTGTGTTCCTAAAACTTCAACAATTTCACCCTTTAATGTTACTTGCATGAAAACATTCCCCCTTGATCGATAATATCTTCATTATACAGATAAGTGGCGATTTATGGTAAGGATACGCACTTGCAAAATAGATTAAAGCAAATCCGAAAAGAGCGCCTCATCTTGGCTGGAAGTGTCTTCCCGACCCGTTATGCTAGATACTACAATCCCTTCAACCGCGCGCATAACGAGTGGTTCCACATCAAGCAACGCTTCAAAACGTCTGGCTTTATCCAAGTGTGGTTTCGTTTTTGGCGCTGGTGGTGCAAAAATAGTGCAGCAGTCTTCGAACGGTTGCACAGACAAATCAAAGGTATCGATTCTTTGCGCTAATGCGATGATTTCCAATTTGTCCATCGTAGCGACAGGACGAATGATCGGCGTCGTTGTGACATCATTTATGGCAACCATACTTTCCAGCGTCTGAGAAGCGACTTGAGCCAAAGATTCTCCATTAAAGATGGCCAATCCTTTGCGTTCGGCTCTGATGGCATCGGTGATCCGCAGCATCATCCGGCGTGTGATCGTCATCAAATAATCCGCCGGCACCTTCTCTTTGATTTCTTCCTGGATTTCAGTGAACGGCACTTCGATGAACTGGATTTCACCACCGAATTTAGTCAATTTGGCAGCCAGATCTTTTGCTTTTTGTAATGCTTGTGGACTTGTGTACGGCGGACTATGAAAATGAATAGCCTCGATTTTCACACCGCGCTTCATAGTAAGATAACCGGCAACCGGTGAGTCGATGCCTCCGGAAAGCATCAGCATGCCTTTGCCGCTGGAACCGACAGGCAACCCGCCAGCCCCTTGGTATGTCTGCGTGCTGAGCATGATGCCGCTAGTTTTGATGTCTACACGTACAAGAATATCCGGTTGTTTCATCTTGACAGAAATGGCCGGAAAAGCAGCCAACACAGTAGCGCCCAGCTCGGCATTCATAAAAGTAGTGTCATGCTCGTAGGAATGGTCGGAACGGCGCGTAGCTATTTTGAACGTTTTTCCCGCCGTCTCCATTTTACCAAGCAACTCCACCAAAACCCGTTTCACTTCATTCAGATCGTGCGAAACAAGATAAACGGGCGAAAAGTTTTGAATACCGAACACATGCTGCAAGCGCTCGAGAATGTTAGCCTCTGCAGCTCCATTCAGTTCCAATAACATAAAATCGTGCTCGGGTTTGATTCTGATCTGCGGATAATCCTTTGTGACCATCCTGACATTTTGCGCCAACTGCTGGACAAAACGTTTTTTGTTTTTCCCTTTGGTCGATAATTCACCAAAGCGTATTTGAATGTGCGTTTCCATTTATATTCTCTTCCAATCTGTCAGTTATTATTCTATTGTATCTTTTGGAACTGTTGATGCAGCGTCCGAAAATGTTCGATGAAGGCATCTGCTTCCGCTTGCGTATTCTCGCCGGAAAGGCTTATCCGGACTGCGCACTGGCTCCAGGAAAGCGGTACGCCCATCGACCCCAGCGTATAGGGTGTGCCTTTCTTTCTGCTTGAGCAGGCGCTTGTCGTTGAAATGAAGATGTCCTGGCTTTCAAAAGCATGGACCATCACTTCTCCCCTGACGCCTTTCATGGCAAAGCAGAGGATATGCCCGGCGCCATCTTCGGGCGAAAAGATTCGGACATCTTCATATTCCGAAAGGGCAGCAAACAACTTACCCCGGACCAACTGTTCCTGCTCGCGGCTTGAAGCACCATTTTCAAGCGTCATGCGCAAAGCTTTCGCCATTGCCGCAACGCCGCCGACATTCTCTGTCGTGCTGCGCATACCAGCTTCTTGCCCGCCTCCAGTCAACAACGGTGCAATCCGTTTACCATGTTTCTTATAAAGGATACCGACACCTTTAGGGCCATGGAATTTGTGTGCTGAAAGCGATAAGAGATCCACACGAGGATGTTGGATCAGCGGCACGCATTCACCCACAGCCTGCACGGCATCTACGTGGAAATGAACCCAAGGATAATTTTCCAACAGTTCTCCGATAGCCTCGATTGGTTGGATGCTGCCGACCTCATTATTGATTGCCATGACACTCACCAGGATCGTATCTTTTCTTATCGCTTTCCCAAGCTCCTCAACGGATATGATTCCGTCAGTATCGACAGGCAGATAAGTAATTTCAAATCCCAATTTCCCCAACTGTTCCAGCGATTTTGAGACGGCAGGATGTTCGACAGAAGAGGCGATCATATGTTTCCCGGCGTGGAACTTTTCCATTGCAGTACCTTTGATTGCCCAGTTATCGCTCTCTGTACCGCCGCTCGTGAAGAAAATTTCATCCGGCTGTACAGCCAGCAATTGCGCAATTTGTTTGCGCGATTGTTGGAGCAACGCATCTGCCTCATTACCTATTCTGTGCAAACTGGAAGGATTGCCAAAAAATTGTTCATTGACCTTTCGGTACGTATCCAAAACCTCTGGATACATTTTCGTTGTTGCACTGTTGTCAAAATAAATCATCTATATCTACACTTCCTTAATAACTTTGCACCCTTAGCGGGACATCCTATCCATTATATAGAAAATGTCTGACCATTAAAAGCTTACGGTTTAATTTTATTCTCCTCTCATAAAAGAGTGTCCAAAAAGGGGCCGAGACAATGTCCCGACCCCTGCGTCTTATTGATTCTGTATTTAATAGTAACGGCGATTTTTTTCTTCCTGATAGGATTCTTCGACCTTGCGGGCAGCCCCTGCTTCTATACGGTTCAAAGGAATTCGTATGGCTTCCAACGCACCTTCATAGTCATATTCGCGGTGGAAAAGCACTAAAGCTTTGTTGATGGCATTTTCAATTTCCACATGTGAATGACGGAAACGGTTTGCGTACTGGATCATATATTCAGTCAGCATCGCATTGTCCACAATTGCTTGGGTTTGGTTATCCAACATTTCAATATCCTCTTCGCACATCTTCGAAATCGCATCGATTTCGTCCATGTCAATCTTCACGCGGTTCAACTTGGAAGCCAAATCTTCGATGCGATCCGTGACTGAGAAGAAAAGATCCAAATAGATTTTCGGTAAACCGGGCAGATGGTATTTTTCGATTGTGCGCTTCATATTGCGCATATCCAATTCGTAGAGATCGATGCTGTCCTTGATTTCCTTTTCGCGATTGCGCAAATCACTGAGGTTGCTGACCAACTCAGATTGTTCTTTGTCGATTTCGGAAAGACGTTGACTGATTTTTTCATAATACTCGCGGACAACCGAGTAAGAAATTTCGTGTTCCTTCATCATCTTGTCGTAATAACGCAAGGCTTCATTTTCTTTCAGTAACTGCTCTTCAAACTCTTGCGCTCGGCCTAGCTCATTTTTGTTCAAGAAATAATTCTGTGAGACGCGATCGATTTCAAGCAACACATAACGGTTGCTCTGCAGGACATGATCCATTTTCTTTTGCAGGTTCGCAGTGTGACGACCTACAAATTCTTTGGCTTCCATTTCTTTTTCCATGATAGCATAGACTGCTTCGATGTCGCGTTCTACCTTGTCCATCTTCTTGCCTGCTTCATTGATATCGGCAAGGCCGATGGAATCTTTCGCTTCTTGGATTTCTTTTTCAACCGCAGCTATCTCAGCTGAGACATCTACACCTTCGAAAATGTATTTTTCATCCAACAGGCGTTGGTAGCCGTCTTTCAGATCACTCACTTGTTCTTCGTACTCGGTCTTGATTTTTTCGTTCAATTCAGGGATCTTTTCGACAACTTCTTCCATCACCAACAAATCTTGCTCGATACGCGACAAGATCTCTTTGGCTTCCATATGGTCGCCCTCGTTCGTCAATGAATTGAATTTCGTGAAATCCAACTCCATGTAATTCAGGTTCTTCTCTAACGTTTCGATTGCCGGACCGAATGTAAAGCTGTGCGCCAGTAATTGCTTGCGGATTTTATTGTATCGTTCCTGGATTTCTTCCAACTCTTTGCGGTTTTCTTGCGCACTTTCCAATAGCTTTTCGAGAGCCTTGTTCACTTTTTCGACGCTGTTCTTCGTTTCGTCGATCAATTGGTCCGCTTGCGAGATGGCTTGCTTCGCCTTAATGAAATTCATGCGTTGAATGTACTGTTCGGCACTGACCAGCGCCGCCTCAATTTCAGGATACTGAAAACGCGTAATGGTCTGCCACGTGGCTTGCCAACTCTCATAGGTGCGCTTCGTTTGCCCTGTCAAATTCATGTTTTTCAACGTGAACAGATTGTCGGCCACCGGTATGGCCATCGCTTTTTGTTTCTTCTCATCGATTGCTTTGATCCGATTCGCTTGTTGTCTTGTCAAATACATGATCGCACCATACCCGACCAATACTAACAATATTATCGCTACTAACCAATATATAAACTCCATCAATAAATCCTCCACCTATTCCGACAATTTCGTTTATTTGATTTAAAATTGAAAACGCCCAATATATCTCATTTTTTAGTATAACATAGAAAGAACCAATCATAAACCAGAAAATAATCTGGAAACTTAATTCCTTCGTTTGGAATACCCCAAGTGGTCCACCGCTGTGCAAACGATGAATATCACCACTTTTTCATTGCATTTACTGATTTTGTTTGGTACAATAATCTTTGTGTAAAATAATGCAGCGAGAAAGAAGCACCCGCGTCAACAGTTCATCGCCATCTGTAGATGGTTCAATTGCGTACCCTTGCGGCTGCATAAGGTGAAGATTGAAGGATGACCTGCACGCATTGCTGACTTATCATTCTTATTTTACTCCAAAAATCAAACATTTATTGGAGGAATTTTATTATGTCACGTTATACAGGACCAAGTTGGAAACAAGCTCGTCGTCTAGGCATCTCCCTTTTGGGAACAGGTAAAGAATTGGAGCGTCGTCCATACGTTCCAGGTCAACACGGCCCTAACAACCGTAAAAAATTATCTGAATATGCTATGCAATTGCAAGAAAAACAAAAATTGCGTCACATGTACGGCATGAACGAACGCCAATTCGCAACTTTATTCAAAAAAGCTGGTAAAATCAAAGAAGGTAAACAAGGTGTTAACTTCATGATCTTATTGGAACAACGTTTGGATAACGTAGTTTACCGTTTAGGTTTGGCTTCTACTCGTCGTCAAGCACGTCAATTAGTTAACCACGGTCACGTAACTGTCGATGGCAAACGTGTCGATATCCCTTCATACGAAGTGGCTGTTGGCCAAGTAATCGGCTTGCGTGAAAAATCCAAAAACTTGGTAGTTGTTAAAGCAGCTGCTGAAGCTTTGTTCGGACGTCCTGACTTCATTACTTTCGACGAAGAAAAATTGGAAGGTTCATTGAACCGTCTGCCAGTTCGCGAAGAATTGCCAGCTGAAATCGATGAGTCATTCGTAGTAGAATACTACAACAAATTAGGCTAATCTCCCCGGAGAGCGGCATCAAGGAAACGGCAAAGCAATTTGCCGTTTTTTTTGTACAGGAAAAGCGGAACGGGTTCGTACAGCCCTTCTTTAAGGAAACACTGTGACCTAATCGGTCAAGTACTCTGATGTCACAGTGCGACATCAGAGGGCCTCACTACGAAACCAGTTGGATGGCCTGATGACAGGACTAAGCGATTGAAATCGCAAGAGTCATGACAATTTAGGAAATCTGGCCTCGCAACGTTCCCTACAGTCACCTTGTACTGGGACTCTAAGGGATGAATCCCCAAGAGTTCCATGCAAATGAGCATCGCAGAGCGCAATTGCTGAGAGACTTCCGAAACAAAGGAATCAACGTGACCGTACCGGTCAGTTGTATCATGTTTCTAAGCCATCAAAGATGGCAAGAACCATGACAAGTCGAACAGTATGTCTTGGCTCGCAGAGACAAGAGGTTCCTTATTCTTTTTTCCGAAGGACTAACCCGTGAAGCTAGCCAACGTTTTGGATGCTCAAAATATTTTTCAAGCCAAAAAGGACTGAACAGCAATCAATCTCGCTGTTCAGTCCTTTTTAGTTTGTATTGGGTTACACGTTTAGCGGTAGTGTTCCATGCAGGCCTGGTAGATCGGCAGCAGTTCACGGAAAGTATCCTCCAACACTGCCAGCGTACCTGCTTCCGTCGCTAAGCGCGGATCGGTTGGCGCCAACTTGCGGCCGATCAACAGCTCAGCTTTCTTCACATCCCGCAACCGGATCAGGATAGACTCCCAATTGACTGCCTCAATCGGAAGCACATCCGGCACGGTATGATCGACCGAAACGACGTAATCATGCGGCAATCTTTCCAGTTCCGGAATCCGTTCCAATAAAGCGGCCGCCATTTCTTTCTCTTTGACGGGTTGGTCGATCAGACAAAGGTAGAAGCTGACCCCTTCCTTCGCAATGCCGATCTGGAAGTGCGGATATTTCTTGTAGCCCCTCGCATCCCCACCGATGGCGCACCAGGTATTCTCGGGCGCATATTTTGTGCGGCGCAGATGCTTGGCGACATGTACAGGCACCGACTCGGGACCCGCTTCCGAAACGATGAGGTGGGCACCCGCTTCCGCAAAATGCCTGAACTTGGGCTGGATCCGGTCGCGGATGCCTGCCATCCTTTCATCGAGTCCCTGAATATCAAAAACGTTGAAGTCTGCCTTATCGAAATGATAACCTGCCAAATTGTGCACCTCTTTCTGATTTGCTTCCATCATTATAGAGAAAAAATCAGAAGCTGGACAATTTTTTGCTTACTGGTAGCCCACTGCGATCTCTTCGATCATCAAATGGATTGATTCTATCCCACCACCTGAAAGATACCACAAGTCGGAAGACAGGTTGATGATTTTATTGTTTTTGTAAGCATCCGTTTGATAAACGAAATCATTCTCCAACAACGCCGCATTTTCATCAGAGGCTGTCCCAAGAGCTGCCGTACGGTCGATGACAAACAAAATCTGCGGATTGATTTCCAACAACCCTTCGTACCCGACGGACTGCCCATGTGTGGAATCCTCGATCGCTGCATCGACAGGAGTGAAGCCCAGTGTCTCATAGATGAAGCCGAAACGCGAGCCTGTGCTGAAAGCGGACATGCTGCCGTCATTCAGGAGTAACGTCAATGTTTTCTCGCTGATTCCTGCTGTCTTCGCTTTGACGGACTCAATCTCCTCATTCAAAGTTACAATGGCTTCTTCAGCGGCTTCCTCTTCGTCAAAGATGACTCCTAAAGTTGTGATGTTTTTTTGCACAGATCCCCAATAGTCCGTGTAATCGACGCTGAGCACGACTACAGGGGCGATTTCCTCCAACTGTTCCGCGAAGTCCAACAAGCGGTTGGAAATGATGATGAGCTCCGGCGCCAAATTCGCCAATGCTTCCACATTCGGTTCCTTAAGTGTCCCTACATTCTCGAATTGATCTGCCTTATCCGCCAAATAAGCCGGCATGTTGTCTGTCGCAGTTCCTGTGACTGCATCTTGCTTGCCCAAGGCGATCAATGTGTCCAAATGGCCAAAATCCAAAACAGCTACATTTTCAGGATCTTTCGGTACTTCTACGGATCCACGCGCATCCTCGATGGTCACTGTCGTTTCAGTTTCCGCATTCGAAGTCACTGTTGTTGAGTCTGCCGCATCGGCAGCCCCTTCTTGGGCGCCGCAAGCCGCCAAGGTAAAGATTGAAGCCAAACTGATGATTGTCTTTTGCCATTTTTTCATTTTCCATTCTCCTCTATGTTAAATTGCTTGATACGTGCAATGTTTTTTCCCATCTGCAGTCGTGATGACTTCCAATGGCACTTCATATAATTCCTGCAGAACTTGAGTCCGGATCACTTCCTCGACCGTGCCGCTCCGGAAGACTTTCCCATTTTTCATGGCGATGATGTTGTCCGAAAAAACGGAGGCGAAATTGACGTCGTGGATGACGACCAGAATGGTTTTACCCAATTCATCCGCCAAATTCCGGATGGTCTGCATCGTCACAATGCTCTGCTTCAAATCGAGATTGTTCAGCGGTTCATCCAATAAGATATACTCGGTATCCTGCACCAAGATCATTGCGATGGCCGCCCGCTGGAGTTGCCCCCCAGACAACGTATCCAAATAGCGGTTGGAGAATTCCACCAGGTTCAGATAGCCTAAAACCTTGTCGATCATAGCATGATCTTCTTCATTCAGCCTGCCCTTCGTATAGGGGAACCTGCCGAACGAGACTAGTTCACGGACCGTCATACGCACTTGATAAGCATTCTGTTGTTTCAGGATCGAAAGCTCCCTCGCCAGTTCATCGGATTGCCAGGCCTCAATTTCTTTCCCGTGTATCGTCAATATGCCTTCGTCCTTTGTCAACAGACGGCTGATGACTGAAAGGAGCGTACTTTTGCCTGCCCCGTTTGGACCGATGAAAGCCGTTATTTTACCTCTCTCGATAGCCAAAGAGATATCATCCAATACTTTTTCATCCTCATAGGCTTTGCTGACATGACTGATTTTCATAACTTACTCCTTTCCTTCCATAATAACCAAAAGAAATAGATTCCCCCGAACAGTTCGACCAGAATGCTTAAATTCGTCTGCAACTTGAAAACTTCTTCTGCCAGAAATTGTCCGGCCACGACCATCACAAAACTGAGTAGACTCGCACCAGGCAGCAGATAGTTCAGGCAATACGTTCTGAACAGACGATAAGCGATATTCGCCGCCACGAAACCGAGAAACATCATCGGCCCGACGAGCGCTGCAGAGACAGTCATCAACAGGATGACATGCATGAAGGTGAGCTTGGTCTCCTTTTCGACGGAGATCCCTAAATTTTTGGCCGTTTGTGTACCCAGTCCCATAACTTCCAACACCTTCCGCTTGCGCCACAGACTGATGATCGAAAACAAGGCGATCGGAACAGCCAAAACAAGTACAGAATCATTGATGTTCTGAAAACTGGCATACAGCTTCGTCTGCAGTTTGTCGTACTCATTCGGATCCATCAGCACCTGCATGAAGGAACTGATACTGTTGAAAAAAGTCCCCATGACAAGCCCGATCATCAAAATGATTTGCATATCGTAATTTTTCCGGTTCCACGAAAGCCGGTACAGCAAGAAATAACTGCCCAACATCAAGAATACCAGGAAAACGAACTGCCATTCCGCATTCAATTGGCTGCCCAGCAACGAGAAGCTGAAGAACATCAACACTGTCTGCAGAAGGCGGTAGAAGGATTCGACCCCTAGAATGCTAGGGGTCAAAAAGTTACTGTGCACAATCGTCTGAAAGCTGACTGTCGCAAAAGCAGTACTGATACTGATGACCGCAAATGTCAAAAGTTTCGTGCTCCGCAACTTCATAATGAATAAATTACCGATACCCTGGTTCCAAAAAAAATAAACCAAAGCCACAGCCACTGCCATCACCGCCAGCCGCTTCATAATGATGCGATTTTTCAACACGTTTTTCATGCAGTCCGCCCTCCTTTCAGCAACAGCCACAAGAACAGGCCACCGCCGAAAACACCCAGTACCGTTTCTACCGGTATTTCGTATGGAGGGATAACCGCGCGCGAAAAGATATCGCACAGCAACAGGAAAACCGCTCCAAAAAGCGCAACCTTGCCGTGGGTATTGCGGATGTTGTCGCCGAAGCGCAATGATACAAGATTCGGGATGATGACTCCCAAAAACGGCAGATTTCCGACCGTACTCAAGATGACAGCAACCGTCAAGGATACGAATAGTGTCCCGATGAACAGGACCGCTTCAAAAGGCAAACCAAGATTTTTGGCCGCGTCTTTCCCAAAACGCGCAATCGTAAAATGGTCGGCAAAAAAATAAAGTGCCAAAAATAACAGGAAAATGAGATACATCCCCTCGTATTGTCCTTTGATGACCAATGAGAAATCTCCTTGCATCCAGGCCGAAAGATTTTGCGTGACGTTGAAGCGGAAGGCAAAGAAATTAGCTACGCCTCCCAAAATATTTCCGTACATCAACCCTAATAAAGGGATTGTCATCTGGCTCTTGAAAGGTAAGCGATTCACCACCACCAAAAAAAGGAAGGTTCCCGCTGCCGCAAAGAAGAAAGAGAGGGCCATCTTTCCCACAACCGATAAACCCGGAAAGAGAATCATGCCGCAGAGCATCCCAACTCTCGCTGCATCCACCGTTCCGACTGTATCAGGGGCAGCAAAACGGTTCTGTGTCAAGGATTGCATGATCAACCCGGATAAAGACAATCCCGCACCTGCCAAGAGAACCGTAACCGTCCTCGGCAGCCTTGACGACAATAGGATCAGACGATCCGTGTTACTCCCGACCAGAAACTGTTCAACCGAAAACGCAGCCGTTCCCACACTCAGGGAAAGCACGATTACTCCCGCCAATGCGAGAGTAAGCAGTAATTTCTTCAACATCTCTTCACCATCTTCCAAAAACAACTCCTTAATGAGAACAATTCTAATTGAGAATCATTCTCAATTAATGGTATAGATGTTATTCTAATGGATGAGGAAATAAAACACAATACCAAATATGAGATTTTCATGAAAAAAAGTAAGCTATTTTAAGGAAAGCGTCACCAATATCCAGAAAAATTGTAAAGACCGAAAAAGTAAGGGCGCGTCATCAATGACTGGCTTTTACTTTTTCGGTCTGTTTTCATTTTTTCAAGATGCCCAAAATGCCACGCGAAATGACGCGCCCGACTTCCCTGCCTACTTGGGACATCAAATTTTTTGTGAATCTGTCCATCGTGGAATCGCGGGAACTGCTCGTTCGTTTTTGTTGGGTTTGTTCTTTTTGTTTTTGGTGCTCTATTTCGAGTTGCTTCAATTGTTCGGCTTTTTCCCTGTCTCTCGCGGCAAGCTCTTCATTTTCCTCCAACTCAATCGCCTTGATTTCCGACAATCGTTGCAGTTGTTCGTAGGAGGATTCCCTGTCGATTGCCTCGCTGTATTTATAATACAGCAAGGAACGGTTGATTTTTTCTTCCTTTACGAGCGGATCCAGGATGCCCATTTTGCTCTCCGGAGGATAAATCATGACCTGCTGAACATAGCCGGGAATTCCTTCCGGATCGAGAAAGGAAACCAGCGCTTCACCGACTTTCAGTTCCGTCAATTTCTTTTCCAATTCCTCTCCTTCCTGTTGGCGGAAAGTTTCGGCAACTGCTCTGACGGTCTTTTGTTCCTTCGGCGTAAAGGCTCGCAAAGCATGCTGAATTTTGTTGCCCAATTGGCTCAAAATGGCATTCGGCAGATCGGTGGGATTTTGCGTCACGAAATAAACACCGACTCCCTTGGAACGGATCAGCCGGACTATGAGTTCGATTTTTTCCTCCAACACATCCGGAACATCCTGGAAAAGGACATGCGCTTCATCAAAAAAGAAAACAATCTTTGGTTTTTCAAGGTCACCGACTTCCGGCAATTGCTCATACAGCTCCGAAAGAAACCATAGCAGGAAAGTCGAGTAGAGTTTCGGAGACATGAACAGGCGGTTCGCCATGAGAATGTTCACATAGCCGCGCCCAGCTGCATCTGTTTTCAATAAATCCTGGATATCGAACATCGGCTCCCCGAAGAAAAGGTCGCCTCCCTGTTCCTCAATAACCAATAGACCTCTTAAGATCGCACCGATCGATTGCTTGGAAATATTCCCGTATTCACGACGCAATTCTGTGGCGTTGTCTCCGACAAAATTCAACATCGCCCGCAAATCTTTGATGTCAATGAGCAAGAGTTGTTTTTCATCGGCTACTTTGAACGCAATGTTCAGGATACCCTCTTGTGTTTCATTGAGTCCCAGCAGACGCGACAACAAAATCGGCCCCATATCGGAAATGGTTGTCCGCACCGGTACACCGTTCGCTCCGAATATATCCAAGAGTTCAACAGGATATGCGCGCGGCTCAAAATCCTCCGGTTGCAGTTTCGCTGCTCGCTCCAGTATCTTTTCGCTCAACTCACCCGGTTCCGCAATGCTCGCCAGGTCCCCTTTGACGTCCGCGAGGAATACCGGAATACCAGCTTTGCTCAATTTTTCCGCTATCACTTTCAAAGTCACCGTCTTCCCTGTTCCGGTCGCTCCGGCTATCAAGCCGTGTCGATTCAACTTATCCAAATGGATGATGGCCGGTTTTTCCCCTTGTCCGATAACCAGTTCTTGGCGCATCCAAAATCCCTCCTTAGCCTGACATTTCATCCTTATTGTACAGTATTTTGAAAAACCCTTACAACAGTAAGCCCTTCCTTTTCTGAAGTAACAGCGCTCCAAAATTCTGCAGAAAGCAAAAACCACTCAGCCATTATCGGATGAGCGGTTCAATTTCGGACTATGCTCCGTTATTTTTCAGTAATTCGATGACCATTTCCGCTGATTTCTTTCCGGCTTCAACGATGAATTCGTCGAAACTCAGGGCTGCACCATCGCTTGCGCCGTCCGAAATGGCACGAATGATGGCGAAGGGGGTCCCCAGAACGTAGCAAGTCTGTGCTATCGATGCGCCCTCCATTTCGGTCGCATAGGCATCAGGGAAATGTTCCTTGATGCGGTTTGTGCCGCTTTCAGACGCAATGAAGGAATCACTTGAGACAATCGTTCCTTGGACAGCGTGCAAGCCGACTTTTTCAGCTGCCCGCGTAATCTTTTCAACGACTTTTTTATCAGCCGTATAATAATGCGGCATCTGTGGTACTTGTCCAACCGAATAACCGAAGGCGGTAGCGTCCACATCATGATAAGCAACCTTATCCGCTACGACGACATCGCCTACATGCAAAGCTGTGTTCAACCCACCGGCGGAACCGGTATTGATGACGAAGTCGGGACGGTAGCGATCGATGATAAAAGCGGTAGCTATAGCTGAATTGACTTTACCGATACCGGATTGCACCAGCACCACTTCCTGGTTTTCGATTTTCCCTCTTGTAAAAACAAGGTGGAAATGCGTTTTCTCTGTTTTTTCTGCCATATTTTCCAACAAAATACGGTTTTCTTCTTCCATTGCTCCAATAATTCCGATCATGAGTATTTCCTTCCTTGTATCTGCATTGTTATGTTATAGGACAAAGGCTATAGCAAAAACCAAAATGATCAACAAGACGACGATCAGAATGGCTTTGTTCAGATAGCCGTCCAGCTTTCGGCCTCTTTCTTTGTCCGACAAACGCTCCACCTTTGTTGAGGCTGTCGGTTTGTCGGCCTTCCGGAACAGCTTCGCTTTTGGCTTGGCGGTTTTGGCTTTATTGCCGTTTTCCGAACGTTTCTTTTCAGCCGGAATACTGCTTTTCTCGCCCGCAGAAGCAGTTGATTGCTTGTTGTTTTTTTCCGTTGCCGGAGTGTGTTTCTTTTCGTCGGTCACCAGCGGTTTAGTCTGGTCCCTTTTATACTGACGATAGCGTTCCCTGGTGATCAGCGGTTTCTTTGGTTCTGGCATGCTATCCCTCTATTCTTTCCCGCAAAAGACGCATCTCCCAGAACAGCATGGCATAGATTGTTTTCGAATCGCAGATTTCTCCGGATTCCTGCAAAGCTTTCGCTTCATCGTAGGTCAATTCCAATATTTCGATGAATTCATCTTCGTCCATAGGCAAAGAATTTTCGACTTTCGTCAAGCCTTCCGCCAAATAGATTGTGATTTTTTCATCCAAATAAGCCGGTGTCGGGTAAAAAACCGTCAATTCAGACCATTTTTCTGCGCGATAATCGGTCTCTTCCTCCAGCTCACGGATCGCTGCCAGCAAAGGTTCCGCATCGGAAGTCTCCAATTTGCCTGCCGGTATTTCGACAACGGTCCGATCCAACGGTTTCCGGAACTGTCTGACCATGACCATTTTCCCGTCGGAAGTAAATGGTATCATCGCTACCGCACCCGGATGTCTGATCATCTCTCTGACTGAAGTTTTTCCGTTCGGCAGCAGCACTTCTTCCCTAACTAAATGCAACAAGACACCGTCGAATATTTTTTCGCTTTTCAATGTTTTTTCTTCAAATTCCATTTCTGTACCTCCCAATCCACTTTCCTCATCATCTAATATCATAACCTATCTTTTCCGCCATTTACAAGAGCCGCGAGAAATTCAGGCTAAATGGGCAGCGGATACGAAAATCATCCTTTCGGCCGATAGGTGCTCAATAGACTTTTATGCTAGAATAATAGCATAAGCACAGACAAAGTGAACAGCACGTTATCAAAGGAGGAAAAATTTATGTGGAGCAACATCAAAGATATACTGAAATATACGTTTTCCAGCGTAGTCTGCCTGATTGCATTAGTGATTTTCTTTTTCATCTTCGGATTCGATTTCTGGACGTCGATCGCGATGACCATCGGCTTGGGCGTTTGCTTGTATTACGTCCAAAACGGCGGAAGGATGCAATGGTCGCCTAAGGCAAAAAAACAACGAGGCACACTCGGAAAAGTGAGCGCCGACAAAGAAGCCTTCTACCAATCCAAAGGGATGACCAAGGAACAGATTGCCTATTTCCGCAGCACGATGGATCAAGCCAAAACAACAATTCAAGAAATCGAATCCAACCTGCAGCAGCGCTCAAAATTAAAAGCTATCGCGGCACGCAACGATACGATGGACATACTGAAGGATTTCTTCAAAAATATCGTCAATCAACCGAATCGTCTTCATGAGGTTGATAAATTCCTGTATACACATCTTCCCAGCCTGAAAGAGCTGACAGAAAAATACATCGCAATCGATGGCCACGTTTCCAAGACAAAAGAAACCTATACAGCCTTGGACAACTGCGCCAGAACAATCGATGATATGAGCCGGCTTATCGGCGAAGATTACGTTCACTTCATGTCCAACGATATCGAAGATATGGATATCGAGTTGGAACTTGCAAAGCAAGTTTTGAAAAGGGATAATGAAGGAAAAAGCAATGCAAATGCTTTGGACGAAGAAATATAGGGGGAATACTGATGGACCAATTTGATGCTACCGGACAAAATAAACAAACTGACAGCAAAAATGTCAATCAAGAATTGGAAGATTTGCTGGCCAATCCTTTTTCGGATCCATTTGCGCAACCAGCAGTTGTTGCTGATGCAATCGAAGCCACAGCCGAGGTGATCAATCCGGATCGCCTGATCGATCGCTTACCGGAAGAACGGCAAAAACAGGCGTTGGCGTTAGCCGGCCAAATCGATGAGAACAACATGCAAGCCATCATCAGTTATGGCGCTGCAGCCCAAAAACAATTGGGTGAATTTTCCCATTCGATGCTGGACCATGTTCAGAACCAGGACACCGGCGAAATCGGCGACTCCTTGAACGATCTGATGTATCGTTTGAATGAGGCCAAACCGGAAGACCTCCGGGCAGAAGACAACAATGTCTTCCGCAAGATCTTCGGCAAGGTAAAACAATCCGCTTACGAAATGACCGCAAAATACCAAAAGATCGGTGCCCAAATCGATAAGATCGCGATCAAACTGGATAAAGAAAAAAATAGCTTGCTCAATGACAACATCACGTTGGAGCAGCTATATCAAAAAAATAAGGATTATTTTGAAGCCTTGAATATCTATATCGCGGCCGGTGAGGTGAAAATGGAGGATCTTCAGAAAAACGCAATTCCGAAAGCGATCCAGACTGCTGAGGCTTCCCAAAGCCAAATGGATGTGCAGATCGTCAACGACCTGAAACAGTTCCTTGACCGACTTGAAAAACGTACCCATGACTTGCGTTTAACCAGACAAATGACGATCCAGCAAGCGCCACAAATCCGGTTGATCCAAAACACCAATCAAGCGTTGGCTGAGAAAATCCAGTCCTCGATCCACACTGCCATCCCGTTATGGAAAAACCAAGTGGCCATCGCCCTTACGCTGCTGCGCCAAAAGGATGCCGTAACGGCGCAAAGGCAAGTATCGCAGACCACGAATGATCTGATGCGCAAGAATTCCGAAATGCTGAAAATATCAGCCATCGAAACTGCCAAAGAAAATGAACGGGGTGTGATCGATATCGAAACGCTCAAACAGACACAGCAGGATCTGATCGAAACTTTGGAAGAGACGCTGAAGATCCAGCAAGAAGGCCGCATCAAACGCAAAGAGGCCGAAAAAGAGCTGTCTCTGATGGAGAACGATCTGAAAGTTAAACTGTTGAATATCCACCAACAGGAACAACAACTCCACTGATACCTTAGGGCTGCCTCGTCTTTTCGGGGCAGCTCTTTATTTATCCTCTTATCCTGATTTTTGTTCTTTGTGAAACTGAGCTTTTCTCGCATCAGATGGCTGACTCCCACTTCCTGTTTTCAGAAAAACTACCATCTCGAGGGCTTATTATTTGTAATGTGACTCATTTTATATATAATAAGAGTATAGTTAATTGGAAATAACTATATTGTTACTGCACTCGTATTAGAAAAAGGAGGAAGAGAAATGGGCTTTATTTGGTCTTTAATTGTTGGTGGCGTCTTAGGAGCATTAGCAGGATCGTTCATGGGTAAGGATATTCCCGGTGGTATTATCGGTAACATCATTGCTGGTTTCGTCGGTTCATGGTTAGGAACAACTCTGTTTGGAGCATGGGGTCCAGAAATAGGAGGCTTCTACATTGTTCCTGCATTAGTCGGAGCAGTCATCCTGATTTTCATCGTATCCTTTGCTATGAGAAGTATGAAGAAGTAACCTGTCACTACATAAACTAAGCAGACAGCCGTCTGTTTTCTCATAAAACCGTTGTTTGGCAATCCTGATATGGATTGTCGAACAACGGTTTTCTTTGCATGTAAAAAGCGCCACAGATAAACTCTGGGCGCTTTGAATTCGCTAAGGTTAAAAAGAATAGGATTATAATTTTACAACGTTAGCTGCTTGAGGGCCACGGTTGCCGTCAACGATTTCGAATTCAACATCTTGGCCTTCTTCTAAAGTTTTGAAACCTTCGCCTTGGATAGCTGAGAAATGTACGAATACATCGTCTTTTCCGTCAACTTCGATAAATCCAAAACCTTTTTCGCCGTTAAACCATTTTACTTTGCCTTGTTCCATAATCGTGTAATACCTCCAAAATTTTCATTGGTAAAATGCTAATACAAATAAATACTATCATATTAGTACAAATTACTAATATAATTATAACGAATATCTCATCTAAATTCAAGAGGAATTTATGCGCTTTCTTTAAAAACTTTAACAGTAATGGAACCATCTTTGATGTACGCTTAAAATCAAAAGGAGCACGCAGGAATGCCGTCAGAAGACGTCTTCCTGCGTACTCTTTACTTTTCATTCACATGCCCTTACCAATTTTGTTCCGAGCGATAAGGTTATGCCTCTTCTGGCACGAGTGCTTCTGGGTATTCAGATTTCACAATATCTGCACAACGTCCGCAAAGTGTAGCTGCATCTTCGATCGTTCCGACTTCTTCTTTAATGGCACGGCATCTTTCGCAGGTTTCCCCATGGGCATGCTCTACAAGAATGGCAAGATTATCGAACTGTATCGCTTCAGCTGGAGCAGCCGTCAATTCATTGATGTCAAGCTGTGAAACGATGAATAACTGTTCCAGATTCGCATCAAGGGACGCGAACAAGTCTTTTGTTTCTTCATCAACGAATAAGGATAGATGCGCCTCAAAGGATTTCCCGATTGTTTTTTCATTACGCGCAACTTCCAATGCTTTCAAAGCTGCATCGCGGATATCCATGAATTTTCCCCATTGACCCAGAATCGCTGCCTGGTCTTCACGGATGCTGCTTTCCGGCAATTCAGCCAGTTGGGCGTATTGTTCCTCTTCCTTCAGGAAACTCCAGATTTCTTCTGTTGTGTGTGGGATGATCGGTGTCAAAAGTTTAGCCAACTTAACCAATACTTCGTAAAATACGGTCTGCATGGCGCGTCTTTCCAGATTATCCTCTTTTTCGATGTAGACAACATCTTTCGCAAAATCAAGATAGAATGCCGACAAATCAACTGTACAGAAGTTCATGATTGTTTGATAGATGGTCGAGAACTCATATTCCTTATAAGCTGTCACACATGTTTCAACCACTTGATCCAAGCGCGCCATCAGGTATTGATCGACACTGCGCAGCTCTTCGTAGGCTACGGCATGTTCCTTCGGTTGGAAATCTTCCGTATTCCCGATCAAGAAACGCATGGTGTTGCGGATTTTGCGGTAAGTTTCAGAAACTTGCTTCAGAATATCGTCACTGATTCTCACATCGGATTCGTAATCGACACTGGACACCCATAAACGGATGATATCGGCGCCCATATTCTTGACGACTTTTTCAGGCAGGACAGTATTGCCTAATGATTTGCTCATTTTGCGGCCTTCTCCATCCAATACAAAACCTTGGGAAAGGACTGTCTTGTATGGTGCAACACCATTGATCGCAACGCTGGTCGTGATGCTTGAATTGAACCAACCACGGTATTGATCGGAGCCTTCCAAGTACATATCCGCAGGGAATGTCAAATCTTCTCTTGCACGAAGCACCGCTTCATGCGAAGATCCGGAATCGAACCAGACATCCATGATGTCCATTTCTTTGGTAAATTCCCCGTTCGGGCTGCCAGGATGCGTGAACCCTTCAGGCAGCAGGTCTTTCGCTTCTCTTTCGAACCAGACGTTCGATCCGAATTCGCCGATCAATTTCGCAGCGTGGTCGATCGTTTCCGGCGTGATGACAGGTTCTCCATTTTCCGCATAGAAGATCGGCAACGGAACGCCCCAGACACGTTGACGGGAAATGACCCAATCGCCGCGGTCGCGGATCATGTTGAACAAGCGGACTTTGCCGGATGGGTGCAGCCACTCTACATTTTCGATTTCGTCCAGAATGTCTTGACGGAATTTATCGATGGATGCGAACCATTGCGGCGTTGCGCGATAGATGACCGGTTTCTTTGTGCGCCAGTCATGCGGATAGCTGTGGACGAAGAAATCCAGTTTCAGCAAAGCGCCTTTTTCCGCCAACAGGTCGGTGATCGGTTTATTGGCTTTGTCGTAGAACATGCCCTCGAAACCAGGCGCTTCAGCCGTATAGCAACCTTTGTTGTCGACCGGAGATAATACGTCGAGACCATATTTTTTGCTGACAAGGTAGTCATCTTCACCATGTCCTGGAGCGGTATGGACTAACCCGGTACCCGCTTCAAGTGTGACATGGTCGCCCACCATGACCAAGGACTCACGATCATAAAACGGATGCTGAACGGTCATGTACTCCAAATCTGATCCCTTCAGTTCTTGCAGGACTTCCACAGATTCCCATCCGATGGCTTCCTTGACTGTGCCCAACAATTCTTTTGCGACAACAAATTTTCTTCCGTCAGCGGAAACAACCACATAATCGAAGGCAGCATTTGCGGAAATGCCTAAGTTTGCCGGCAAAGTCCACGGTGTTGTCGTCCAGATGATGAAGGCAGTATCGTTAGCAAGAAGGCCTTTGCCGTCTTTGACTTGGAAAGCCACGTAGATTGAAGGAGATTTTACATCTTTATATTCGATTTCGGCTTCCGCAAGCGAGGATTCACTCGATGGCGACCAATAGATTGGCTTCAAGCCTTTGTAGATGTAGCCTTTTTCCGCCATTTTTCCGAATACACGGATTTCAGCTTCTTCATATTTCGGCAACAGCGTCACATATGGGTTTTCCCAGTCACCAGCGATGCCCAAGCGTTTGAAGACGGTTCTTTGTCCGTCGATCTGTTTCCAAGCATAATCTTCACACAATTTACGGAAATCAGCCAAGCTCATCGCTTTGCGGTTCACACCTGTATTCGTTAAGGCTTGTTCGATCGGTAAACCATGCGTATCCCAACCAGGGACAAAAGGCGCGCGGAAGCCAGACATGGATTTCGAGCGGACGATGATGTCCTTGCTGATTTTGTTCAAGGCATGTCCCATATGGACAGCACCGTTGGCGTACGGAGGGCCATCGTGAAGCACAAAAGTCGGTTTATCCGCGTTTTTTTCTTGTCGTTTTACGTAAATATCTTTTTCTTCCCAATCCTTTTGCCATTCCAATTCACGGACAGGCAAATTGGCTTTCATAGGAAAAGCCGTTTTTCCAAGGTGTAGCGTATCTTTCATTTTCATTGTCGGAAGCTCCCTTTTGATTATTTTTTTCTACAAAAAAAGACTTCGTCTCCAAAAGGGACGAAGTCTTCGTGGTACCACCCAAATTTAAAGCGACAACGGCCGATACAGGCTGCCGTGCTTCCTCATTCAAACCGTTAACGCTGTTCAGGCGACCTTTTCTACTTATGTTTGTTCAAAAAGATTCTCATGGAGGATCCTAAAAAAAGAGGGACTTATTGGCCTTTCACCGTTTACCAATTCGCTGGAAGTGTCTTTTCTTCGGGTGTTCCATTCTTCAATACATCGATTTTACTTGTTTTCTTGCGGAATTTCAATAGCTTCCACAGCAACTTCAGCAAGTTTCTCTTCGGCTCTGGCTTCTTCGGCCAATCTTCCGCCGACTTCGAACTCGGCTGCGTCATCGGAATTGGCGACCAATTCATCGATGATGCGTGTGCGGTTGGACAACACTTCATTCAAAGTAGGTGTTGAAACTTGCCCTTCCGGTGAAGCATTCAACAGATTATTCCATTCATCATTCATGATGAGGTTCAATTGCGACTCAACCAAAAGTTGCAGTTTCTGTTTGAAGTTGCGGCTTTCCTTGCGGACGCCGTCGGTTTCTTCATTGATTTTTGTCGCTTTTCCTGCTGCTTCATGCAATAAACGATCCGCACTTTTTTCGGCTTCAAACAGAATGATTTCAGCTTCTTTGCGTGCATTTTCTTTCAGTCTGTCGGCAGCATCCTGCGCCACAACGATCGACTTGTTCAAAGCATCCTGCAGGTTGCTGAAATACTGAAGCTTTTCTTCGGCAAATTTCAGTTGCTTTTGCAGATCTTTATTTTGTCTGATGATTTCTTCAAATTCTTTTGTGACATTATCCAAAAAGTCATTGACTTGTTCTTTATCGTACCCTTTTATTTTGACAGGGAATTCCTTGTGTTGGATATCTAATGGAGTCAAACTCATCTTATACACACCTTTCGTTCTTGTCATTCTTATTTGTACAATACGCCAAATTCGACGCGCCATTTGTCTTTCTTGGATTTCCCTTCTATGGCCTTAATCTGGATCCGGCCATAACCGCGGATGGACACGATATCCAACAGTCCCAATTCAAAATCGGGACGTTCAAATACCGACCAGTTCAACTTTACTTTCCCACTGCTCACCAGTTCTTTTGCGCGTTGCCTGGATATGTTGTAGATGGCAGCAATCACAGTATCCAAGCGCAGAGAACTGACAGTATCATGCACAATCGTCCAATCATCGATAGGCATGATCAGATCAGTATACGTCCGACTCTCTAGGCGGACACTGACCTTGCCTATCTTGGTGATTTGCGAATGCACGTAGCTTGCTATATTCGACGCCAATAAAAACTGCCAGCGCGTCCCGTCAGACAGGATATCCCCGAAAAGTTCCCTTTTCATGCCAGTCCCGATCAGCGTCCCCAGTATTTTCCCATGGGTAAGACTGGCAAATTTTGAAGGATACACAACCTCAGTAAGTTCGATTTCAAAGTCGCTTTGATTCGGACTGAAATACTCGGGGCAAATGATTGCCCGTTTACGTTCGGCTGCTTCATAGCCTCCATAAAATTGGAGATGGACTTCACCTTTTTTTCCAACCAGCATTTCAAGAATATACTGCTGTCTTGGATCCAAGAAATCCGTCAAATACGGTGTATAGGTTTCCTCTGCTTGCGTAATCCAAGATTGGGCACTGTCTATAAATGGCTGCTCTTCCTTGCGGAAATGTTGATAAACTTCTTGCATACGAATCCCTCACTTTTTCGTTTGATGAAAAAATGTCCGTCAATTCAGCAATCTGATCAGGAACAGAATCACGACTTGTGCTCCATACTCCACCAAATTCAGGAATAAGATCCCCGCCACTACACTGAAGCTCACCATACCCACAGATGGGATCAATCTTCTGAATATATCCAGGTAAGGCTCCACAATACTGGAGATAAAGTACCCAAATTTGGAACTTCTGGCTCCCGGTAACCAACTCATCAATGCATATACCAGCAATACCGTTGAATACGCGGATATGCCCCAACGAATAATCTGTAAAAGCCAAATCAATATTTGTGTCATTTTGCTTCCTTTCTAGTAAAACGAACGCTCTTCTTCAAGTGTTTCGGCCAGTGCGCCTTCGACTCCGACTGAAGCAGGGGTGCATAAAAAGATTTCATCACCAACGCGTTGGATTTCTCCCCCGATCGCATATACCGTTCCGGTGAGAAAGTCCACGATCCGCTTTGCTTGTTCCGCATCTATCCTTTTGAAATTAAGCAGTACTGCTTGATTCTTCAACAGATTATCGGCAATCTTTTCCACTTCGGAATAGACTCTCGGCTCCACAACATGGATACTTGCCTTTTCGGTCATTGTTTGTTGATTCATAGGAATTACCTTTGCTTTCGTCGATCTCTTTTGGGTGCTCCTTTGAGATGGGGCCCCTTCTTCATTGCGCTCGGACCTACGGACTGGAACGACAGTCGATGGTTCATCTACTTCCTCGTATCCGTCATCCTCGTCTTCAATTACAAAGTACTTTCGGAATAAATCTTTCAGACCCATAAGACCCCTCACTTCTTCTTCGTCTATGCTTCTGTTTCAGCAAAGAATGCCGATCCGACACGTACGAAGGTCGCACCTTCGGCAATCGCTATCGGATAATCCTGGCTCATGCCCATGCTCGTTTCCGTACAGGGGGCGTGAGCCAAGTTCAACGCCGCTACTTGCTCTTGTATTATTTTTAGATCCTTGAAACATCGGCGCAACTCCACGTCTGTTGCATCAATGGGTGCCATCGTCATCAAGCCGACAACAGTGATGTTTGGGAAGCCCTCCAGACTCTTGATGAAAGGTATTGCCTCGGATGGGGAAAGCCCATGTTTCGAGCTTTCCCCTGTAACATTGACCTGCACGAAGCAAGAAACAGGCTTTTCCGCCCGCTCATTGATTTCCTTTGCCAATGACATGCGATCCAATGCGTGGAAGTAGGCGATACGATTGATCACCTGCTTCACTTTCCTTGTCTGTAAAGTACCGATATAATGCCAGTAGATGTCTTCTTGTGGAAGAGTTGTCTGCTTTTCGATCAGACCTTCAGGACGATTTTCTGCAAAATGACGGTAGCCCAAACGATATAGTTCTTCCACTTGCTCTACAGGTTTTGTCTTCGTGACGGCGACAACCGTCACTTCCTCGCGTTTGCGTCCGGCTGTAAGGCAGGCTGCTTCCACAGTTGACTCAATTTTCCGGCAATTTTGTTCAATAGTCATACTTATCTGCGTCTCTTGCGGAAGAAAGGTGGTGTGTCCAATGAATCCTCTCCACCATTTCTGTCTTCTTTATTTTCGTGATAACGTGGATAATTATCTTCTGTTTGTTTCACAGAGTATTCTTCTGGCTCAGGTTGGGCCGATTTTGGCGCCTGTTCCCTCACGCTTGTGTCTCTACGGATATCCCAATCGCCGAATAGATCTTTGGCTGGTTTTTCTTCTGCTCTTTCAGTCGGGAGTTGTTTTTCTGGGTATGAAACAGGTGTGTTCCCTACTTCTTTACGTCCCTTAAAAGCACTTCCTCCGCGATTAGCGGTTTTTTTTTCATCTTTTTTTTTGTCGTCGATTCCTGTAGCGATTACGGTAACAATAACTTCATCGCCTAAGTTTTCGTTGATGGATGTACCGAAGATGATATTGACTTCAGATGTTGAAGCTTGTGCTACGATATCACTCGCGTCTTGCGCTTCGAACAACGTCAAGTCCGAACCACCCGTGATGTTCAACAGGATCTGTTCAGCGCCATCGATGGAAACTTCCAACAATGGTGAAGAAATGGCTTTTTTGGTTGCTTCAGCCGTACGGTTTTCGCCGGAGGCGATACCGATACCCATCAAGGCAGAACCTTGATCTTTCATGACTGTTTTCACATCAGCGAAGTCCAAGTTGACGTATCCTGGAGCTGTGATCAGGTCAGAGATCCCTTGAACCCCTTGGCGCAAGACATTATCTGCTTCACGGAAGGCTTCCAGCATAGGAGTCTTTTTGTCCACGATTTCCAATAGGCGATTGTTGGAGATGATGACCAATGTATCAACGTTCGCTTTTAATTCAGCGATTCCTTCGGCTGCATAACGGCCTCTTTTCGGACCTTCAAAAGTGAATGGACGCGTTACAACACCGACAGTCAGTGCGCCCAGGTCCTTCGCGATTCTGGCTACGATAGGAGCTGCACCCGTACCGGTACCGCCACCCATTCCGCATGTGACAAAGATCATATCTGCTCCAGCCAAGGCTTCAGAAATTTGTTGTTCGCTCTCTTCAGCAGCTTTGCGGCCTACTTCAGGAATCGAGCCTGCACCCAACCCTTTCGTCAATTTAGGTCCGAGTTGGATTCTTGTTTCCGCTCTTGATGCATTTAAGGCTTGCGTATCTGTGTTGGCGACGATGAATTCCACACCTTGTACGCCTTCTTCGATCATACGGTTTACGGCATTGCTACCCGCCCCACCGACACCGATAACTTTAATTTTTGCTCCATCATTCATGCTTGAATCGAATTCCAATTCCATTTCATTTCCTCCTATTTCATACCATTCATTTTATATACAGCGTGATTATTCAAATAAATTGTTGAACCAACGTTTTAATTTTCCGACTAAACTTTCTTCGTAATTTTCCTCATCGGCATAAGTCTCCGTTTCATAGACAGGTTCTTCTATGACTGCCGGTTGTTTCACAGTTTTGGACTGCAAAGGGATCACTTTGCCTGTCGCCTGTACTTTTCCTTTGGCGACACGGTAAATATCATCCAACCCAGCTACATACTTGATCAGGCCGATGCTCGTTGCATAGATCGGATTGCGCATCCCCATCTGTTCTGGGATATACAGCTTGACGTTGATTTCGAAGATTTCTTTCGCCAGATCGACGACGCCCGGTAATGCCGCTGCGCCCCCGGTCAGAATGATACCACCTGGAAGATCGCGTGCTTCCACTTTATCCAAGGCACGTTTGATGTTTTCAAAAATCTGCACAAAACGCGCTTCGATGATTTCGGACAGATATCTTTCATCGACTTTTACTGGTTCTTCTTTGCCGATTGTTTCGACAGGGAAAAATTCCTCATCGGACGTGTCTTCGGAAATGGCATACCCATATTCGCGTTTTACGCGCTCCGCATTTTCCAGTGTCGTGTTCAAAATGATGGAAATGTCCTTGGTCACAAGGTCGCCACCCTCGGGATCAACAAATGCAAATTTCAATTGATCGTCGTGCATGACAGAGGCACTTGTTTGGCCGCCACCCATATCGATAAGAATGGTCCCGAAATCCCGCTCGCCTTTGTTCATGGCTACGCTTGAAATGGCCAATGGCTGTACGACCATATCTTCGATTTGAAGACCAGCTTTCTCTACACAACGTTTGATGTTATGGATGATTGTTTTTGGACCTGTGATCATGCTTGCGTACAATTCAAGACGTACGCCAATCATGCCTCTCGGATCTCTGATACCATCGAATCCATCTACGATGAACTCTTCAGGGATGACGGAAATGATTTCTCTCTCGGGCGGAACAGAACGGACTTTTGCAGCAGCGAAGACGTTCTGGACATCCTTATCTGTGATTTCCTTGTTTTCGCTTGCGACTGCATACATTCCGTGGCAAGGTTCGATACTGATTTGGTTGCTTGGTATGCCTACGATGACGTTTGATATCTGAATGTTCGCTTTTCTTTCAGCTTGACTGACTGCACTGCGGATCGATTCGACCGTTTCATCGATATCAACGATGACGCCACGGCTAAGACCTTTGGAAATTTCATTCCCGACTCCAATAATGTTCATTTGATCTTTCACATATTCTGCGACTACAACTTTTATTGAAGTGGTTCCAATATCTAGACTGACATATATTCCTGAATTCTTCATGGTTTTATTGAAACCTCCGTTTGACATAATGGCTAGTGTAAACATCCGCATTGTTCCGAAAAAAACTATCGGTTACTTATACGCGATGATAGAAAGCTATACCTTTTCATTTTATCATAATAACTCTTCATTTACGAAGATTTTTACAAATAATTCTATCCGATAGAAGTTTGGCAAAAGTTATTCAATCCCTCAACAATGATCGCAATCATTGTTCAAGGATTGACTGCAAGTCAATCCTGATCTCTTTTCCACTCATTCGGATGGAATGGCGGAATCTGCCGAAGCAGATGCATCCTCTTCTGTTGTTTGCGTGAAGGGTGTAAAGTAGACGCCCACTTCTAGATCGATGGTCCCTTTCGTCTCTCCCAATTGGCTTACGATGTCAGGATAGTACAAGATTTTCTCAGCGAAGGATGGCAAGCTCGCCTTCACCTCATTCCCATCGTTCATATATACCGTGATTGTGTATGGATTTTCTTCCGTTCCGGTATATTTGATTTCCGAGATGCTGTTCTGGACACTGTCCGTCAACTGCATATATTGTTCGAGCAGGTCATCCAGATTCTGGTTCATTTCAAAGCTCGTTATGATTGGGTTGTTGCCGATCGGAACCTTCAGTTCCGTATTGGCTACGGTCCCGTTATCCAACACATTGTAGTAATAGCCGTCCGATGAAACATAAGCAATGGTTTCGTGTTCCGTTACATGAATTGTGATGTCATTCAGGCCCCGCAGCGTCACCTCAGCTGTTTTGACTTGGGGCAAAACAGCAGTGATAAAGGTATCGACCTTATCATCATTCCAGACGACTCCCAAGGCGGTCAGATTCCCATTGATGTGACTGGCATCGATGATGCTTTGTTCCGGAACAGCTTGGGCGCCTTCCACATAGATGTCCTTGACTTTCCCGTAGGGGGAGATCAGAAAACCGCTGAGGACCAAACCAACCGAGAAAATGCCGTACCATCCAAAGTACCTTTGACGTTTGTCTGTTCCAGTGGCTTCAGGAAGGTGTTTACTTTTTTTTAATTTCGCTTTTTTTTCTCCCGACAAATGCTTGATGCCGGATTTTTTTGAAGTCTTTTGCTTTTTCTCAGCTTTGTTTTGCTTTTCCAACTCAGCAGTTGCGCGCTGCCAGGGAGTCCCTTCCGACGAACCCTTACTCTTCAGCTTCTGCCGGATTTTTTTGAAAGCCATCTGGCCTCCCTCCCTTTCTCAATTCTTCAAAGCCAGGATGACATCGATGATGCGGTCTGATGCATCTGTTATACCCATCTGTTTGGCTTGAAGAGCCATTTCTTTGCGTACCGTTTCATCGATCATCAGCTTATCGATAGCTTCAAACAATGATTGTGCCAAAAGGTCTTTCTCGAGGATCATTTCTGCAGCCCCGTTTTTCACTAGGCTTTCGGCATTTTTTTGCTGATGGTTGTTTGTGACATAAGGGCTCGGAATCAGAATGCTCGGCAAACCCAAAGCCATCACTTCCGTCAACGTGGTTGCGCCGCTGCGCGATACAATCAAGTCGGTACGCTTGAATAATTTCGGCATATCATGGATGTACGGCACAATCCGGATATTGTCCAAACGATCCGTCAGTGCGCTGATTTCTTGCTCCACTGCATTGAAGTGGACGTCTCCGGTAGCCAGCAGCACTTGATATGGTTTGTCTTTGAAGAGCGGATAGGCCGCTACGAAAGATTCATTCAGTTTCTTGGCTCCCCGGCTACCTCCAAAAATCAAAACGGTCGGAACGCCTTCCTTCAATCCGTATTCCTTCAGGTCGGCACTCTCCTTCAAGGAGGCTACTTCCTGCGCTCGGGGATTCCCCGTGAACACAATTTTATCCGGATAGGCGGAGAAGTCACTACGGGCATCCTCAAAACAAATGCAGATGCGGTCCACAACCCGGCTCAAAAATTTATTTGTGACTCCTGCGACTGAATTTTGCTCATGTATGATGGTCGGTATGCCCAGTTTGGAGGCCGCATAGAGGACAGGCGCGCAAACATAACCACCCGTCCCGATGACGACATCCGGTTGGAAGGCCTTGATGATTTTCTTCGAGTCCGAAATGCTCTTGATCATCAGGTAGACCGTCTTCAGGTTCTGAAGCGATAAACTCCGGCGCAGCCCTTGGATCTTGACGGATTTAAAGGCCACACCGGCTTTCGGTACGATTGTGCTTTCCAAACCGCGGTCCGTCCCTACGTAAAGGAATTCACTGTCCGGATATTTTTCTTTGATTCGGTTCATCAGGGCTAACGCCGGGTAGATGTGCCCGCCCGTTCCCCCACCGGATAATACTATTTTCATAAGCGTATAGGTTCTCTAGAAAGAACCTTCCTCCTCACTCGTGGCTTTGGCCAAGGAATGGACAGCATCCGTGAATGTTTTACCGCGCACTTCAAAATTTTTGTACTGATCCCAGCTCGCACAGGCCGGAGACAACAGGACCGTGTCCCCTTCTTCGCTGTACTGATAGCTGATCGGAACGGCAGTGGCAACATTATCAGTCACCACGATTTCTTCGATGCCGGCTTTTTCGCCTGCGTCCTTCAATTTCTCGGCAGTCTCCCCGAAGACAATCAAAGTCTTCACGTTTTCAAGAAAGGGAATGAGTTCATCGAAGGTATTCCCCCGGTCCAATCCGCCTGCCAGCAGGACAACCGGAGTCCGGAAGCTGCTTAGGGCTGTTTTGGTTGCAAGGATATTCGTTGCTTTCGAATCATTGTAGAACTTTCTTCCGTTCAGTTCGGCTACGAATTGGATCCGGTGCTCGACGCCGTAAAAGAGATGGAAAGCTGAAATGATGGCCTCATTGGCTACACCTGATAGTTTCGCTACAGCGATTGCGGCCAAAGCGTTTTCGATGTTGTGCTCACCTGGAACCCTCAAATCAGAAATAGCCATCACTTTTTCGCCCTTGAAATACAGAGAACCTTCTGATGCATAGGCGCCATCTTCGAGAACCTGTGTGCGGGAAAAAGGAACGATTTGCGCTTTTGAGAGTTGGGACATCTCACGCAGTTCTTCTTGATCCCAATTCAAAACAAGATAATCATCCGCGGTTTGATTCTCGGTTATGCGCCACTTCGCTTTGACGTATTCCTTGCGGTCCCCATGATAATCCAGATGGGCTTCCGTGATATTCGTGATGACTGCGATGGCAGGCCGCATCGCTTCGATACCCATCAATTGGAAGCTCGACAGCTCCATCACGACATCATCGTCTGCAGTCGCCACACGCGCCACTGCCGATGCAGGCACGCCGATATTGCCGGCTTTGTAGGCTTTCCCTATTTTTCTGCCTGCATTCAAAAGATCCGTGATCATTGTCGTGGTAGTGGTTTTTCCGTTCGTTCCGGTCACACCGATCAGTCGGCCTTCGAGAATTTCTGCTGCCAGTTCGACCTCCGTCAGCACAGGAATTCCCAATTCAAGAGCACGTTTAACCATCGGATTGTTGTAAGGGATGCCCGGATTCTTGACCATGAACGAGAAAGATTCATCCAACAACTCGATCGGATGTGATCCAGCAATCACTTTGATGCCGGATGAAATCAACTCCTTTGCATCCGGATTGTCGTTCAATTCCTTTGCGTCATTGACTGTGACCATTGCGCCAAGTTCCAGGAGCAGCTTGGCAGCATTCATACCGCTGAGCGCCAAGCCCAGCACCAACACTTTTTTATTTTCGAATCGATTATTTGTTCTCATGTATTTATCTCCCTTCACTTAGACGAGCAGCCACAAGGCTAAAATTGCCGAAACCAGACCAACAGCCCAGAAAGTCAGAACGACGCGCCATTCGCTCCATCCGCTCATTTCGAAATGATGATGGATCGGAGACATCTTGAAGATGCGTTTGCCGCGCAATTTGAAGGATCCTACCTGTAGCATGACGCTGGCCGTTTCGATCACGAAAACAAGGCCGATCAGCAACAAAGACCATTCCAGATGCAACGCCAGCGAAACGACGGCAAGTCCTGCACCCAATGCCAACGAGCCGACGTCGCCCATAAAGATCTTAGCTGGTTTTTTATTGAAAAAGAAGAAACCGATCAGGCCACCCACGATTGCAATGCAAAACAGCAATACTTCCAATTGTCCTTGGCGGTATGCCAATATGCCATACGCGGTATAGGCGATGCCTGCTGTACCGGCAACCAGGCCGTCCAATCCATCGGTCAGATTCACAGCGTTCGAAAAACCGGTGATCCAGATGATCGTAAATACAGCGAACACCAACCAGTTGTGGATCTGTCCAAAGAATGGGATTGTGATCAAAGGATCCGAACCCGACAGGAAGAACAGCGCAACAAAGACGAAGGATCCCACCAATTGCGAAAGGAACTTCTGCTTGGAGGTCAGTCCTTCGTTTTGTTTTTTGAATATTTTCAGGAAATCATCCAAAAAACCAATAGCTGCAAAAAATAACAGCACAAAAAGCAACATAGCCAGTTTTACGGTGAGGACATCCTTCCAGATTGCTGTCCCGATAACGGTAAGGGTCGCAGCGATGATGAAGACGACCCCTCCCATCGTCGGTGTGCCGCTTTTGACTTGATGCCATTTCGGGCCTTCTTCCCTTGTGATCTGTCCGAATTGTTTCACTTTAAAATAGCCGATGAAAATTGGCATCATGCTGATTGTAATGGCAAAGCTGATCGATAAAGGCAACAGCATTTCTGTCCAATGCATATGATTTCCTCCTAATAGGTGCTTAACTTTTTTTGATTGATTTTGTGAGTGTTGCTTCTGAACGCTTACTCCAGAATGATCTGGACTTCAGTAGCAGCGTTCAGGATGGAACCCGTCTCCAGACTCTGGAATACGACATAGCCTTCGCCTTCAAAAGTGAAGTTGATGCCTGCGATTTCTGCTACTTTCAGGACATCATCTTTTGACCACCCGTAGACGTCAGGCATCGTCATCGCACCTTCCGTCATGAGGATCGTCTTCTGGTTCGTGATTGTTTGTGTCCCGGCGTATGGGTATTGTTGGACGATCCGGCTACCGCTGCCGATGATTGCTGTATCATTGTAGCCGACAGCAGTCAGGGCCGCCAAAGCCTCATCTTTGGACAAATTTGTCACTTCCGGCATCGAGGCTTGATTGACGTCCCCGGTGATTTCTGTATTCAGGTTGTCATATTCGATTGCCCTTGTCATGAATGGGTTGAATATTTCCGACAGATACTTTGAGCCATTCAGACTGTCCAAGTTTGCAGGCCGTTTCATTGTCAAATACAGGATGTAGCTGGGATCATCCGCCGGCGCGAATCCGACTACCGAGTAAAGATAATTGGAATAGCCAGTGTAATATCCGCCTGTTGTGGAATTCACCACTTCCGCCGTACCGGTTTTGGCAGCGATCTCGGTACCCTCGATCTGGTACGCTTGACCGGATCCATTCTCGTTGTAGACGACTTCTTTCAGATAGGTCAGCACCGTCTGGGCGGTTTCCGCTGTGATCGGAGATCCCACTTCTTCAGGTTCGATAGCGGTAACCTCACCCGTATTCGGATCTTCTGTGCGATCCAGGTAGTTCAGTTTCATCATGGTGCCTTCATTTGCGATTGACGTAAAAGCCTGCATCAATTGGAAAGGCGTAACGGTTACCCCTTGTCCGAATGCCGTATTCGCCTTTTCCAAAGGATACGTATAGCTATAATTCCCCGTTGCTTCATTTTCAAGTCCCGAATCGGTTGATTGGCCGATGCCGAAAGCTTTGATATAGGATTCCCAAACGTCGTAACCCATCGCTTGCACCAGCTTTACGAAAGCCACGTTACTCGAGCGGGCTAATCCTTCAAGATAGGTGATATTGCCCCAACCGTCCTTATTGTAATCACGGATGGTGCCGCCTTCCACTTCCACGCTTCCGGAAGTATAGGTCGCAAAAGGACTGAATACGCCCTCGTTCACAGCTGCCGCCAAAGTCAAAATTTTGAAAGTGGAACCCGGTTCATAGGTATCCTCGACCAACAGATTCTGCCACTGCGCATCTATGCCTTCTTTGGTGGTAGCGTTGAAGGTGGGTCGTTGAGAAGCCGCAAGGATGGCGCCGGTTTCCGGATCGACCAACATAGCTGTCATCGACTCCGGATTGGCTTCTGCATACACTTGCGACATCAGGCTTTCCAGATAGATCTGCAAGCGACTGTCCAGCGTCAGATAAAGATTATCGCCTTCAACAGGTTCCTTTTCCTGAATCTGAGTGCCTGGAATCAGGTAGCCATTGGAGTCTTCTTGATAGGTGACTTCACCATCACTGCCGTCCAAATCATCATCGTACAGGGATTCGATCCCCATCATCCCGACCAGTTTCTTTTCTTCGTTTGTATCTGCTTCTTCCTCGCTGGCTGAACTTTGCGCAAAGCCGACAAGATGGGAAGCAAAAATCCCATTCGGATAAAGCCTGGAAGGTGTTTCCTCGAACGTGATCCCCGGAAGGTTTTCCGCTTCAATGCTGGATTTTGTAGCATAGTTCAGGTTAGTCCCAGCGCTTCCGAATTCGACCTGCTTCAGATCGGCTTGGTTCAGGATAGTCAGAATCTCGCCTTCGCTCATGCTGATGTATTGTGCCAGAACTTCAGCTGTTTTTTCCTTGTCGACGATATGGTTCGGATTTTCCGTATCCTCACTCCATTCATCGGTCAAAACCGCCACCAACGAATAAGAAGTAGCATCCAAGGCAATAGGATTACCACCTATGTCATAGATGGTACCTCTTTTTGCGGCAAGGATACTACTTCTGGTATATAAGTTATTAACATGCTCGCTTAGATTCTCGCCATTTACCTTCTTGGTGATCATGATCATAGAAAAACGAAAAATAAATACAAGAAATAGTAAACCTGTCAACCCAACCATGATACGAGTCATTTTTTTTCGGTTTTTTTGAGGATTAGCTGTTTTTTTCATCGCGTAACATTCCTAACGTTTGCTTCATTCATTTCCAGACCAAGTTCTTTCGCTATCTCAATGATGCGGTCATATCTTGAAAGTTCTTGGACTTCCTGCTCCAAATTTTGATTTTCCAGACTGATCGCAACGCTATCATTTTGTAAGTCCTGCAACGCTCTATTCTGATTGGAGAGGGTCACTTGTGTAGCCAGAGACAACAATAATACGATCAAAGCACTTAACAAAGTGATGGTGATGGCAAATTTTTCAATTTTTATATATTTAACTCTAACGGCTCTATAGCCTTTCGGATCAGGCTGGCCTTTTCTAGGTTCTGTCAATTCTTTTGGCAGCTTCGGTTCTGCAATCGCCGCCCTATATTCAGGTAATGCCACTTAATCCTCTCCTCCCCCGCAGTCAATTATACAGCTACTGCACAATTGACTGGTTCCGACTGATGATCTTTCGTTACAGAGCTGATGCGCTCCTGTTACTTCTTGATTCTTTCGATGATACGCAATTTTGCACTTTGGGAGCGTGAATTTTCACTCAATTCCGCTTCATTGGGCAGGATTGGTTTTCGAATGATCAGCTTGTAGTCCGCTTCATATTCCTCGGGAAGAATAGGCAGCAAAGGTAATGTATCCTCTTTCGAGCTGGCTTCTTTGAAAAGGACTTTAACGATCCGGTCCTCCAAGGATTGGAAGGAAATGACGCTCATGCGTCCTCCGACGTTCAACATTTTCAAGCCATCTTCTATCGAATCTTCAATAGCGGACAATTCATCATTGACGGCGATTCGCAAAGCTTGAAAAATGCGTTTGGCCGGGTGCCCACCCTTTCTTCTGGCAGGCGCAGGGATGCAGTCTTTGATGATTTCGACCAATTCGCCGGTCGTCTCGATCGGTTGGGTTTCTCTGATTTTTTCTATTTTGCGGGCAATCTGTTTTGAGAATTTTTCTTCGCCATAACGATAAAAAATCTTCACTAATTCACCAAAAGGCCACTCATTCACAATGACGCGGGCCGTCAATTCCTGTTCTTGGTCCATACGCATATCGAGTGGGGCATCATAGCGGTAACTGAACCCTCTTTCAGCTTGGTCCAATTGCGGGGAAGACACTCCCAAATCGTACAGGATGCCGTCTACGCCATAAACACCAAGAGTTTCCAGTTCTTCTTTGATATTCCGAAAATTAGCCTTGATGAGTGTCACCATGCCTTTTTCGATATAAGTCGCCAACATCGCTTCAGCATTTTCGATAGCGATCCGGTCTTGGTCAAAGGCATACAGATGCCCATTTTCGTTTAGTTTTGATAAAATCACACTGCTGTGTCCGGCACCACCTAAAGTGCAATCGACATAGACGCCATCTGGTTTGATGTTCAAACCATCGATGGACTCGTTTAACAACACGCTATAATGTTCAAATTTTTCCATTTTTGCACCTACAATCCAAAGTCGATCATCGTTTCAGCAATATCCTCGAAGTTTTCGGCAGCTTCATCAGCAAATGCTTCCCACTTCTCGTTGCTCCATATTTCAATACGGTCGGCTACTCCGACAATACGACATTCTTTTTCAATTTTCGCATAATCCAATAATGTTTGAGGGATATTGATGCGCCCTTGTTTATCCAATTCAGCTTCCATAGCGGCTGAATAGAAGAAACGGGTAAAAGCACGCGCATCTTTTTTGGCAAGGGGCAGTTGTTTCAATTTCTCTTGGAGCAGCTCCCATTGGCTTAACGGATAGCCGAACAAACAGCCGTCCAATCCACGGGTGACGATGAATGTATCGCCTAATGCCTCACGAAATTTTGCGGGCATGATCAATCTGCCTTTGGCGTCTATATTGTGTTTGAATTCGCCCATCAACATAAAGACACTCGCCCCCACCTTCAAATATGTTTTCAGTCTACCACATCGCCCCACTTTCTACCACATTTTCCCGAACAATTCATAAAAAAAACAAATTGATTTCGATTATTTTTCGAAATCAATTTGTTTTTAGTTGTCATCTATCATTTTGTCCCTGGAACCGACATTCCCCCACCATCCGACTTATGCAGCTGGATGGCTGTTTCGTAGGCACTCCTCAATTCAGAACCAATGCAACGGAGATCCTTCTGACGGATACGCTCCTGTCCTGCGGCTTTCAGAGAAGGCAAATCCCCTTCCAAGATGCCGTTGATCAGCCTTTGGAAATCGTCATTCGTCTTACCTTTGTAGACATGTTTGCCATCGACCAAATCACCCTCATAGATCGGTATATCCCGGATCAGGATCTCCTGTCCCATAGCGAGCGCCTCCAGAAGAACGATTCCTTCCGTTTCTTCGTAAGTTGGGAAGAAAAACAAGTCCGCACCACAGTATGCATTTCTGAGTTCATCAGGGGCCACATAACCGGCAAATTGCAGATTGGGTAATTTTGTTTCCACAGCTTCCCGAATTTCATGCGGAACTTGGTGAAGGTTTAAGTATCCGAACCAGATAAACTGATAAGCAGGCATCGCTTTGGCCAAGGCGACAAAATCAAGAATCCCTTTGCGTTTGATGTAAAGGCCGACAGACATGATGACTTTGTCCGTTTCCTTGTACCCGTACTTCTGCCGAAAAGACGCCCCCATCTCCGCAGTCGCTTTGTAAAACGACAAATCAATTCCGTTCGAAATCGGTATGATCGGTTGTTCTAAACCTGCTTGCTGCAGCAATTGCTTGGAATATGGAGTAGGCGTCAAGACCACGTCGCCATGACTGTAGCAGTGCAGAATCCACTTGCTGAACAACGGTGCAGCAGCATTGGAGAAAATAAAGGAATTCTGGAAATCCTCCTTTGTGGAGTGGGCATGATAAACGATCGGTTTCCCCTGCTTTTTGACTTTATGCAGCAGACGATAAGATTGCCCGAAGTAGGTATTGATGTGCATCAGATCAAAATCATCTCTGTAATCTGTCGTAAAAGAGATCCCTTCCAGTGTGAGAGCCTTTTTCTGATGCTCGATCGCTCTGCCTAAACCGGATTTCCCGATGTATTTCATGCCTTCAGAGTACAATAATACTTTCATGCTTTCGTATCACCTCGTTCTTCAATTTTCTGACTATCCTCTTATAAGGAAATAAACGCGCAACAGCACTAAAGAGTAATAAAAAAGCAGTGCCATCAAAAATAGTATTTTAATGAAATAACGATAAAACCGCTTCGGCTCATGGTTTTTTTTACGTTTGTCGAAATACAGCGTCTGCACCAGACCGACGATGCAGGCAGCCAGTAAAAAATGAGGCAGCAGCGAATAAGTCAGGCTGTAGACACTCAACAGGTGGATGCCCACCAGCAAAAACGGCAACACGACGTCCGCAATCGACAATCGGATAATTTGTTTGTACCTGAGATACGGTCGAAAAAATTGATTTATCAGAATGATTTCTAAAACTGGAAAAACATACAAAAGGATTTCAAAATAGTGGAAGTTTTGCATCCCGACGCTCCTTTGCTAAAATATGGAATTCTTACCGCATGCTTATATTTTACCTCATCCAAGCAAATTATGCCTCCTTGAAAAATGGGAACAAAAAAAGCCAACAGAAAATTCATTCTGCTGACTGGAAATGCGGATGGTATTTCATGATTAGCTTTGTTTTTCGATAACTACTTCTCCATCATATTGTCCGCATGATGCGCAAACGTGGTGGCTCTTTTTCAATTCGCCACAGTTAGGGCATGCGTTCAAGCCTGGAATCGATAACTTGAAGTGCGTACGTCTTTTTGCTTTTCTTGCTTTAGATGTTCTTCTTTTAGGTACTGCCATTTCCTTACACCTCCCTGTATTAATCGCTGTATTTGTTTAAAAAATCAGCGTCAAAAATTTCACTCTGTTTTTTCTTCGTCTTCTAACAGGGCCTTCAGACCAGCTAATCGCGGATCGATCTGATCGGTTTTTTCCTCTTGTTTCTTTCTTGCGAAAGATTCTTCGGAAACAACTTCCCATTCAGCGCCACTAGGCATTTCATCGGACACCATCTCTTCCGGCGTGAAGACTTGTAGAGGCAGATTCAGCAGAATGTTGTCCTCGATAGCGGGGACCAGATTCACTTCATCACCTTCAAGCGGCAACACGACTTCCGCAGGTTTATCCTGCTCGAGATAGAGTGATTCACTTTCAGTGTACACTTCTTCGATTGCTAATTGCAAGGGTACCTCAACTAATTCCAACGACCTTGACGAAGGCAGGGTAATCGTTAAATCGATTCGGAAATTGGCAAGCACAGAATGATTTTCGTATAATAAGAAACCTTCCGCCTTAATCGGCGACACTGCTTTGATTTCATTATTTCTTTGCATCAATGAACTTTCCCGGTCTATCATCCGAGAGAAATAGTACGGTTCACCACGATGTTCTTGTAATTCTTTTAATGGCCACTTCATTTCCATCACCCCTAAAATAACAAATTGAATTATACTAGTGAAAAAAAACTTTGTCAATGTATTTTCCTTTACATCCAAAAAAGGAAAACGTTTTTTTACGCTTTTAACTCTTTGGCCAACGAAATCGTTTTGTCCAAAAGTACCTTTTCCGCATCGACAACCGGATAACGTCGTTCTTTATCTTCGCTGTTCATCAAAGAAACTTCCGTGCATCCCAATAACACAATGTCCGCACCGCAATTTTTGAAGTCTTCCAAAATTTCGTAGTACAAAGGGAAAAATAAATGCGATCTCTCTTTGATGTAATAATAAATCATTTTATTGATTTTGTCTTGTAAAGCTCTGTCCGGCAATACTACTTGATAGCCTTTTTCAATAAGCCGATTTTCGTAGATGCGGCTCTGATGCGTTCCTTCAGTGGCAAATAATCCGACTTTTTTTGCGCCCTCATAATGTTCCGCAATATAGCCGACTGTAAGATCAACCATATTCAAAATCGGAATATCCGTTTCCTTTTGAATATCATCGAAGAAATAATGGATAGTATTGCAGGGCATGATGATGAATTCTGGCTGGAGAAGATTCAACATATGAACATCTTCTATCACTGCTTCCACCGGATTCGGTTTGGTCGGATCCAAAATGAATTCCGTACGATCGGGAATATCAGCGTGATTCATCAGAATGTAATTGAAATAATCCTGGTCGTTTTCGGGGAAATGACGCTTATTCATTTCAACAAGAAAATTGGTCGTCGCCAGCGTTCCCATTCCTCCAAGAATACCAAAAAATTTTTTCATACTTTCTCATCCCTCGTTTCCCGTTTGTTTCAGTTCATTCCTCTGGCGGATACTCTTTGAATTTTTTGTAATAATTAAATTTGGAAGCCAACACATAAAATTTTCTTTTTGGGCTGACTTCAAAAGGCGCATCCAATGGGTGCACGACTTTCCCGTCCTTGTATAACTCTTTTACTTTTTTTCTTAAAACATCAGACTCGATGTATTTCAGCAATAGTTTTTTTGGTGTCATCGTGAACAAAGCTTCATTCGTGTTGATGGTCAACCCAAGTTTTTTCTTGGCGATGAAGTCTTCAACATAGTATTTCGCGACATTGTTTCCGCTGGCAGTAACGTAGTAGTTGCTTACGCCAAGCCGACCGTTCAGTTCAAAGAAAACATAGTCATCTTTGCGCTTATCGTACTTCACATCAAAATTGGAAAAACCATAAAACTCGGTTTCAGCAATCAACTTTTGGACAGAAGCAACAATCTTCTGCTCTTCCCTGGCCCAAATCGTCAGATGGTTTCCGATGGCGGATGGCGTATGGTCTTCCAAGAGGATATGGCCGAATGCAATCAGCTTAATTTCCTTGTCACGTGGCGATGTGTACACCGTCACGACGCCAAGATAGGTGTCATCGCCAGGAACGTACTCCTGCAGGATCAGGTTGTCCGTATAGCCATTGTCACGCACTAAATGGTAGATGCGTTCAAGATCCTTCTCGTCGCGTCCGATGAAGACTTTTTCTTTACCCTCAAAATGCAACCCCTGGTACATGATGGCATTCGAAGGCTTGATGATGATCGGAAATTCAAACGGCAAATCAAGGGAAAATTCATCCATGACTACAGTCTTCGGATAGGGAACGCCTGCTTTTTCACAAATGGCGTAAAAACTTTCCTTATTGGTCGCCCGTAGGAAAACTGGTTCATCCACATACGGAATGATCCAATCATCACCGAATCGGTCTTTCGTCCGGATCAGCAGTTCCGCATAGCGATCGTCTGCCCCGAAGATGATTTTTTTCATATTCGGATAGTCCCGACCGATCTGATGGATGGTTTCAAAAAAAAGATCCAGGTCATCGATTCCCGGTTGAATGTAATGCTTGATGATGCGGGAATTGCCGATAGGCCCTATAATCATCGGGCTGATGAGATTCGTTTTAACTTGGTACGCTTCATAGAAAGCTCTCGCCAAACTATAGGCTCCTCGGTTCCCCCCTACGATTACGGGAACGAAACTGACGGAGTTGGCTTCTTCGCTCATTTGATTGTCCTCCTTAGTGCCTAAAGCCGAATGTTAAAGGCTCTAGCATCTATTAACCTATCTATTATATTTCTTTGGTTGTAGCCCGTCAAACGCTTCTTGCGTTTTTTCATTAAAGTTTTCAATAAATTTCGGAAAAATTTTATTTCAGATTATGCAATTCATTTCGGATGTAAATCGGTGACCGGGTGAAATTCTGCTCATCCAAAACCGGAAGGCCTCCCAAACGGTAGATGCGGTCACTCCTGATTTCCAGTTGCAAGCCCGCTGTATGTGGCTCACACAATTTCGTTACGATCGGGGTCTCCGTGTTTTTTTTCAAGCTGTTCAGATAGCGTCTTCCGGCTTCCGTAAATCCGAGCAACCGGATGGTGTGCGCTTTTTCCTGGAAGGCATGCGCTTCTGCCTTGGTTATCCCCAACAAAATATAGGTACAGACCCGCTGCAACCGGGCCCACGTCCAGCGCTTGTTCTTCGTGCGCCGAATGAAAGACATAAAATCAGCTGCATCCTCGGCCTCTTTTTTCAACCTGTATTCGATACCTTCTTCAACTTGATAGATGTTCCGGAGTTCCGCATGCGAAAGCAGCATGAGCTGATATTGCAGCATCCCCCAGTATGGAGCCCAATCAAGCAGAGGAAGCCTCTCCAGCGCCTCTAACGTCTCTTCCGGCACAAACCTGCCCATGTCATTCCCTTCGCTTTGCTTTCCGTGGTGGAGCGCCCATTCGCGAATGGCGGTCCCACTTGCAAATTCTTCGCCGAAAGCTTCACTGTCGTTATGTCCGGCACCGCGCCTAAGCACGATGGCCGTTTCCATCGGTTCGGGGAATTGTTCATTTTCTTTGACATACGCCAATCCGAGCTGATTATTGGGCGTTGAAAAGGAAATAGCAGAACCTTGTGGGCTCAGGATCTCGGCAATGGCCGTCTCCAGTTGCGCAGCATAGGTTCTGCCATCATTTCGGTACGTCTGAAAAATCCGATTGATTTCCGCTTCGTGTTCGCGCAAGAAACGGCTGTGCGAAATGAAATCTTTCGCCGTCCCTTCTTCAGCACCGAACGCAAAGGCATCGCACTGCATCGCCTGCAATAAACGGATGCCTGCTCTTGCGAACAGATCCGCGGACTGCACACTCCCCAAAATCGGCATTTCCACGACGATGTCGGCACCGTTCCGCAAAGCGATTTCCGCACGCGTCCATTTATCCAACAAAGCCGGCGCGCCCCTTTGGACAAAATTGCCGCTCATTGCGACAACCATGACATCGCTCTTCGTCATCCGCCTGGCTTCCGACAGTTGGTAGCGGTGACCGTTATGGAAAGGATTGTATTCTGCAATTACACCACAAGCTTTCATCGAAGCGCCCCTTTTGGTTTCATTGTATGGTCGCGCGGTTTTTTTGCCTTGGCTTGCTTAAGCTTTTTTGCAGGCAAAAAACCAGCGCGGACTGTCATCGCGCACATCAGCTTCACCAAATTCGGCTGTGGCCGTCACATCGGTGAAGCCGGCTTCTTCAAGGAGCCGCTTGTAGACTTCCAGCGGATACGTGCGTTCGCGATGGTATTCCGAATGACGTTCAAACAATTCCGGATTACTCTGGGATCCCACGAAGAAAGTCAAATCATGCTCGACACTGTTCGCAGCATCGCCGGCAAAACTTTCCCAGAGGAAGGCTCCCGCTTCATCCTGATAGATGTATTGATATCCCGGAAAAACGTCATTCACTTGATGCATCGAGTGGACGTCGAACAAAAAAACACCGCCAGGTCCGAGATTCCGGCTCACGCTATGAAAGACTTCCGCCACTTCAGCTTCATCAGACATGTAGCAAAGCGAATCGGAGAAGCACGTCACGACGTCAAAATCCCCCATCGGCTCCAGGGAACGCATATCCCCTACCGCCAAGGAAAGCGTTACGCCTTCTTCTTGCATGCGATTGTAGGCAAGCGAGAGCATTTCATCGGATAGATCGACCCCGGTTACCTGATGCCCTTTTTTCGCCAAATCCACTGCAATTTTACCAGTTCCGCAAGCCAGTTCCATGATGTCCAGGCCAGATTTCCCGGCTGTGTATTTTTCAACATAAAGAAGCCAGCTGTCGTAGACAGACTGGTCCATTATTTCATCATAGTAATGGGCAAAGATGTCATAGCTCATTGCTCAGAGACCATCCCCGAGATGTCGACCATTGGCGCATCACTCCATAATTTTTCGATGTTGTAATAACCGCGTTCCTCATGGTTGAATACATGGACGATAACGTCATTCAGGTCGATCAATGTCCACTTGCCAGAATCTTTGCCTTCGACGTTTTTGATTTCGCCTTTGTTTTTGTGCACGTTCTCCACAATAGATTCAACGATTGCAGCCACTTGCTTCTCATTACGGCCGTTCATGACGATAAAATAATCACCGATTGATGTCAAACCGCGTACATCCAATGCCATGATATCCTGAGCCAATTTGTCATCTGCAGCTTTAACCACTACTTCCAATAATTCTTCACTTGTCATTTTCATTCTGAATTCCCCACTTTTCTTTGGATCCAACTGTTGTAGACATGGATCGTGCCGGGATAAATCGGCAGTTCCTTCTTCACCAGATGAATGATTGTTTTTTCTATTTTAAAATAAGCTGCCTCGTCCAGGCTGATTTCCGCCAGTCTTCTGGCTTCATCCACGCCCGTGAACGTACGGCCCGGTTCGATGTAATCGGCAATGAATAGGACTTTTCCGATCAGGGTCATCACCTCACCGCCGATTGTATGCTGACGAATCGCGTCAAGGATAGGCCTATCCATGATTCCGAATACCTTTTCAGCATAATAAGCACCGACAGGCCCATGCATGATTTCGCTGCCGTAACCGGTCATCTCGCTGTCCAACGCTTGGGACAGGACGATTTTCTTCATACTTTTTGCGTCATGCTCTTTTGCAAAGTCGTGCAGGAGAGCGGCCAACGAGCACGCTTCCAAAGATGCACCATATTTTTTTGCCAACGCGATGGAACAGGTTTCAACCCGCAGTACATGCTGGAAGCGCGATGGCTTCATCTGTTTTTCCACTTCCGCCAAAATGGCTTCCCGTGTCCAATCCGTATAGCGTCCTGTGTATACAAGCTCAGTCTTCATCCTCAAGATAGAGTCCTTCTTCCAAAATGTAATCTTTGACATCCTCTTTAACCAAATACCGGATCGAACGGCCCGTTTTGACCATCTTACGGATTTCCGTCGAACTGATGTCGATCAACGGTGCGTCGACCCAGATGATCGGATAAACGCTTTCCCTTCCATATCCTGGCCGAGCAACGCCAACGAACTGCACAAGTTGCACCAATGCATCGATGTCTTTCCACTTCGGCAAGTATTCCACCATATCCCCGCCGATGATGAAATAATAATCGGTGTCCGGATGCATGGCCGTCAATAATTTCATCGTATCGATCGTATAGCTTTTGCCGCCTCGCTCCAACTCGATCGTTTCGATATCGAACAAAGGATTGCCCGCAATGGACAATCGCACCATCCGCTCACGATGCTTCGCCGAAATCGATTCTTTTTCATCGATATGAGGCGGTTCAGCATCGGGCATGAAATAGATTTTATCCAAACCGAGCTGTTCCCCAACCTGCTGCGCAACGATCAGATGGCCCAAATGGGGTGGACTGAAGGTTCCACCCATGATGCCGATGCGTTTCCGGTCCTGGAAAGCAATCTGTGTCTCAACCTCGGTTTCTTCGATGATCATGTAATCCGTTTGTCCGATCAAATTTAAAGTTGTGATCAATTTTTTCTCACCTCAATAAAATAGGAATTGGCCTGCCTTTAGATTTTTTCAACGACAGTCGAATAACGACGATTTTTTTCTTTAGATGATGGTTTGAACAATACAAGTGTGCGTCCGATCTGTTGGACGACGGTCGCTCGCAGTTTTTCTTCGATGACTGCAGCAACAGCATCCGTTTCCTCATCCGTATTCTGCAGAAGAGCGATTTTCAACAATTCCCTTTTCTCCAACGCTTCCCCGATTTGGTAAAGCATCTCTTCGTTCAACCCACCCTTACCCACTTGGAAGAGCGGATTCATATGGTGTGCTTCTTTTTTCAAATATTGTTTTTGTTTGCCTCTTAATTCCATTCGACACCTCAGTCTTTTTTATTAAATGATCGGTTTGCGCATTACTGTGTCCACGCCTTGCGGGACCCATGCTGCGACTTTACCCGGTTTGCGGACAGTGATCCATCCCAATCCGGAAAATACGATATCGGACGGTACTTTGACATTGAATTCACGTCTGACCAACGGCGGGAAATTTTCCGCGTCTTCCGCAGACGGCGGCTGAAGAAGGGTCCCCAGATGTTTTGCATAGAATTCATCCGCTTTTTCCAATTTGGTGCGGTGAATTTTCAAGTCATTTGCGAAATAGCAAGTGAAGGATGATTTTTCCCCACTGATGAAATCAAAACGCGATGCGCCACCCAAGAAAAGCGTCTGCTCCGGATTCAATTGATAAGTGATCGGTTTGATTTCGTGTTGCGGAGCTACAAGTTTCAATTCTTTCGAGCTCAGAACATGCGCCATTTGATGGTGATGGATAATCCCCGGTGTATCGATGAGGAAATGCCCATCATCCAAAGGAATACGGATCTGATCCAACGTTGTACCCGGGAACTGGGAAGTCGTGATGACGTCTTCCTTGTTGCCTGTAGCCGCACGGATGATTTGGTTCATGACAGTGGATTTACCCACGTTCGTAACACCCACGACATAAACATCTTTGCCGTCCCGGTGTTCTTCGATGGTTTCCAACAGATCATCGATGGAAGTTGCTTTCTTGCCGCTCACAAGCATGACATCAACCGGGCGCAAGCCTACTGACTGCACCTGCTCCGTCAGCCATTGCTTCACTCGGGATAGTTTGACCGACTTCGGTAAAACATCCACTTTATTTCCGACAACCAACACTTTATTATTGCCCGCAAAGCGATGCAAGCCAGGGATCATGCTGCCGTATACATCGAACAGATCGATAACGTTGACGATCAAAGCATCTTCCATCGAGATGGTGTTCAGCATCGCCAAAAATTCATCATCCGTGACGGAAACTTTTTCCATCTGATTGTAATGGCGCAATCTGAAACAGCGTTGGCAGTATACTTGCCCGGAATCCAATCCCTTTTGCAGAGCGGCCGCCGGGGTATACCCTCGTTCGGTCGGATCATCAGTCTGGATTTTAGCCCCGCAGCCGATGCAATAGAGATCTTCTGTTAATTCTTCTTTAGTCAAGTGATTTCCTCCATATCATTCCTGGATCATTTTTCAACAAACGTTTCAGCAATTTTCTTTCAAAGAATCGATTTATGCGCGTATTCCACCCGTCCGAATTGATGATCGGCATTACCCACACACTCTTGACTCCCGCTCGATTTGCGCCAAAAACATCCGTAAGCAATTGATCCCCAACCATCAGGCATTGATCCAACGGAAGCTGAAGCTGCTCAGCCGCCTTGATGTACCCACGGCGGGAAGGCTTCATCGACCTTGGCACATAAGCCAATTGCAGCTTATCCGCGATTATCTTGATACGCTTATCGCTGTTGTTGGAAATGATGACGACAGGTATCGCATTTTTTTTCATCAAGGCGATCCAATCTTTCAATTCCTGCGTCCCCTCCGGATTGTTCCAGGCAATCAAGGTATTGTCCAAATCGGTCAGAACGCCTTTGATGCCATTCTTTTCAATTTGTTCCGGAGTAATGTGATAGATGGACTCAACCATCCATGTCGGTTTGAATTTATTTAGCATAATGTCTCCTCATTAAAAAAATAAGAGGATGGGAAAAAGCAACAACGTCACTTTTCAAGCAGAACCTGAGAGAACTCCCCCAAGTCGCGCCCCAAAACCGAATAACTGCACGGCACACAATCCGAAACAAGCACCCTGTACCCCGCAAAAAAGTTTTGACCCAGCCTCACTACTATCCAATTGTATATTATAACCCCATTCCAATAACATTATAAAGCATAAACCAAAAAATACAAGAGCGCGATGATTCGCGCCTAGACATCCGGACGTTGGAGCAAGCGGCTGACGTTCACCTCTTTTGTGGACGACAGCCACTTGCGAAACGGGAGTGGTGTCTGCGAATCAGAGCGCGTTTAAGAAGGCGCGATGCTATGCGGGAGAGTGTCGGGTAGCACTATGGTCGCAAGCGCCCAAGTGTATCATGTCTCTATGCGATTGAAATCGCAAGAGCCATGACAAATCCCGGGTAGAAATCGAGCACTAAGAGGACTAACACTAAACGGACGCTTTTTGTCCGAGTGTAATAGTCAGCTTAGGCACAAATTTCTGGGATTCAGAACACGTTTGATATGGCGCTATGCCCATTTGCACTTGTCAGCTTGCGCTCGGGCCTGGAAAGATGGATAACTTTCCGTTATTCATCTTTTCTGCTCGCTTTCGCCCCTAATCTTGCGGGCGCCCCCAAAAAAAATACAAAAAACCCAAGGATTTCTCCTCGGGCCCACAATTATTTGATTACTTGCACGCCATTTTTTTCAACATGCAGCAACTTGACTTCACTATTTTTTACAGCGGCTTTTGCCGAAGCAACGAACGCTGCTGCCTTTTCAGGATGGATCATCGTGAGGATCGTCGTACCGGCCCCACTCAGGTAAGTACCGTACGCGCCCATCTCATGCCCCAATTCCCGGACTTGACTCAACTCTGGAACCAATTTGCCGCGATAAGGCTCATGGAAAACATCCTGTTCCATAAGTGCTCCCGCTTTTTCGATATCACCCGAAAAAACAGCTGCTACTAACATATTGGAGATGCTGCTGCCTTTGACTGCTTCCTTGAACGAAAGCGAATCCGGCAAAACAGCCCGGCTCTCCTTCGTCAACAATTCCTTTTCCGGAATCGTCACTACCAAGGCAACCTCTGGGAAACTCGCCTTCGTCCAATATACTTTGGAATCCAGAACGGTCCCGACCGTGAAATCACCGGTGATGGCTGGCGTCACATTATCGGGATGACCTTCGATGCGTGTTGCGATCTGAATTTTATCATCAATGCTCAATTGCAGATCTGCGCATTGATTGGCCAACTCGATCCCGGCAACGATGGCAGCTGAACTGCTGCCCAATCCTCTGGCAGCAGGCACTTCACTCGTCATCGTGATTTTTCTTGGTGTCATGTTCGGCGCCAAAGACAACGCGGTTTCAATAATCAGATTCGTTTTGTCAGTCGGGATCCCCGCTCCCAAATCATGGAGAATTTCCCACTCGTCGGCCTCTTCTTTTACAGCCAACGTCAAATATAATGATACGGCCAATCCAAGGGAATCAAAACCTGGCCCTAAATTGGCGGAAGTTGCCGGTACACGAATATCGAACATCCTACTAATCAATCCTTTCCAAAAGAACGATGGTCCATCATTTCTTGATTTTTAATGTATTCAAATTAGGATCGAAATCCAATCAATGTTCCAGTACTTTGAAATGGACCTTCAATTTCATGTCATCGTTATCTTCCATGGCCTGGATGATTTCGTTTTCTTGCGCTTTCGACATCGGATGCGTAACAATGACAATGATGGCTTTACCGTTCGCCAAGGGTTCTTGAATGATCTTGTCAAAGCTGACTTGTGCAGTGGCAAAAATTTTCGCCAATTCCAAAAACTGGCCGGCACGATCGGTAACTTCCAAGCGCATGAATACCGGATTGATTACCTGCTCAGGTTTCGCGATCAAAGTCTCTACCTCATACTCGTTGAAGATATTTCCGGTTGTCTCCAAAAGGATGTTCTTAGCGATATTCATTACATCGCTGACTACGGCTGTTGCGGTAGGCAACTCGCCAGCTCCTGCACCATAGAACATCGTTTCCCCAAGAGCTTCTCCGGCGACAAAGACAGCGTTCATTTCATTATTGACGCTGGCCAAAGGATGTGACTCCGGAACAAACACGGGTCCGACTTCCACATTGACGCTGTCGTCGATTTTTTCGGCAGTACCGATCAGTTTGATTTTGTATCCTAAACGGTTCGCCAACTTGATGTCATTGATGGAAACATTGCGGATACCCGTCACTGCTACATCATCCAACGTCACATCATTCGTCCCGAAAGCAAGGCGAGCCAAAATGACCATTTTGCGCGCTGCATCCAATCCATCGACATCGCTTGTCGGGTTCTTCTCGGCAAAACCCAATTCCTGAGCCAATGCCAGAGCTTCATCGTAAGAGTAGCCTTCTTTGTCCATTTTCGTCATCATGAAGTTGGTTGTGCCGTTCACGATTCCCATGACTTTTTGGATGTTGTCGGAAGCGAAACTTTCCGTGATCGCACGCAAAATCGGAACCCCGCCCGCAACAGCTGCTTCATACAAGAAATCGCATTTGTTCGCTTTAGCCAGGTTGACCAATTCTTTGCCATGTAAAGCCACAAGATCTTTGTTTGCTGAAACGACATGCTTCCCGGCCGATAATGCTTTGGAAATATAATCTTTTGCTGCCGGAACATATCCGATCAATTCTACGATGATTGAAATTTCTTCGTCATTCAAAATATCATCAAAATTATCAGTGCAATGGACAGCCTCGCCAAAGAAAGTTTTGCATTTATCAATATCGCGATCCAAAACCGTTTTGATGACTACTTCCTGTCCGACGACTTGCTTGATTTTATGCTGGTGGCCATCTATGATGCGGGCAACGCCAGTCCCTATTGTTCCTAGTCCTAATAAACCTATATAAATCTTCTTTGCCATTATTCCACCTCTTCAATTATTTCCTTATTACACAGTATACTGAAAGTTACAGAATTACTCTACATAAAAATTAAAAACTTTTAATGTTTGCCACTTTATTCCAATGAAAATAAAAAAACAAAAAGGCAGCGGAAAAATGAGCCGGCTCATTTTTCCGCTGCCTTAGTTCATGCAAGGATGGATGAATTAATCTTGTAATAATTCGTAAATTTCAATGGCAACTAAATCAAGATCATCAAATTGATAAGTTTGGTTTGAATCGTGTTCTTCCAATTCAAAACTTTCCGTATCGCGGTTGTATTTTACGACGCAACGTTCCACGCCTTCTTTTTCAAAACGACGGATCTCGACATCACCATTGTCTTCCATCATTACTTCTAGGCGACGAAGGATCGCTGAGAGCTGTGAAGGTTTCATGATATTTCCCCTTTCAAGACTAACTTCTTATTTATTCTAGCACTTTTTTTCTGACTTCGCATCAATTTACTGTAATTTATGCAAGAAAAACAATATTTGAGTAATGCACCACTAGGTTTGTGCAAAACCCGCCGCAACGATATATCCTAATAAGGGGTTTGAGAAATTCGTCGACCTCTAAGTCTAGATTTCAGCGTACTCTCCCCACCAAAGCTTCACCAACGCTTGCGTCCCATCGTCGGCGAAACCTTTGCTCGCCAATTGTTCATACAATTGTGCAGCCTGTCTCGTAGCAGGTAAATCGATACCCAGCTTATCTGCTTCATCCAGTGCAATCTTCAGATCTTTGACAAAATGTTTGACGAAGAAACCTGCACTGTAATCTTCTTTCAGGATCCTAGGGGCATAGTTCGTCAAAGACCAGTTAGCAGCGCTTCCGGAACCGACTTGTTCGATCACGCGTTCCAAATCCAATCCTGCCGCTTTCGAATAAACAAGCAATTCGGTCATGCCGGTCATCGTGCCCGCCACCATTATCTGGTTGGCCATTTTTGTGTGCTGACCACTGCCGGCCGGCCCTTGCAGCATCACTTTGCTCGAAAAAACAGACAAAACTCCTTTAACGGCATCAAACGTTCCTTCCTCACCACCGACCATCGTTGTGAGCGTTCCATTTTGAGCACCCTTATCTCCTCCAGAAACTGGAGCATCCAACGTGCGGACCCCTCTTTCTTTGCCGAAAGCAGCTATTTTCCTGGCCAAAGTCGGCGTACTGGTCGTCATATCAATGAGAATATGGTGGTCGTCCGCTTTCGAAAAGATACCGCTCTCCCCAAAATAAGTCTCTTCAACATCTTTCGGATAACCCACCATCGTGATGACAATATCCGATTGCGCCGTAACAGCAGCAGGGGTGTCACACCACACTGCTCCTTCAGAGACAACAGCATCTGCCCTGCTTTTCGTCCGATTATAGACTTGGACTGGATAACCCGCATTCAAAAGATGTTTGATCATGGATGAGCCCATGACACCTGTTCCGATAAAACCAATTTTTTCCATTTATAAAACCGCCCCTTCTAAACACTATGTCAACAGTATACCTTACGCTTAGCTCAGATAAAAACAAAAAAACACAGGGAAGCAGATTATCCAAGCAATCTGTTTCCCGGTGTTCCGACTCAACGTTTGATTTTTTCCAAAAGATTCACTTTTAATTTCAATTCTTCACGCGGCTGTGACTCATAAATGTCAATACTCGCCTGATAATAGCTCAATACGGCATCCGCAAATGCCTTTGAAGAAATCTCCTTCATCAGTCCATCCCATACTTCTTGCTTTGTCGCAACATCTGAGTTGTGATAAAAATCCGCATAGGCGTTGATAGTCTTGCCGATTTGGTCATCCTCGTCGAACAACATCCCCAGACTGTCTTCTTTAATCAACCCTGATAAATAGTCATTCCGCTTAGCGATGACCGGACAACCGTTTACGATCGATTCCAGATAGGTCAAGCCTTGGGTTTCCGAATCCGAAGCATTTATATAAATATCTGCCATTTGATAATACTCGCTCACATCTTCATTTTTGACTTCTCCGACAAAAATGACATTTCTGGTCAAACCCATTTCCGACACCTGTGTCTCCAACTCGTGACGCACCGGTCCGTCACCAACAAAAATAAGCTTCGCGGAAGGATAGGCTGCTACGACCTCAGGAAAGGCGTGAACAAGTTTATCCAGTTTTTTTTCCGAGGACAGCCTACTCAAAGAGAGCAACACCAATTCGGAATCCGAAATCCCCAGTTCTTCGCGCTTTTTGGCTTTGATGCCGTCAATCCGATCCGGTATCCGGACGCCCGTTGGGATGACGCGAATTTCCTTATAGATGTTGTAGGAAGCTAATTTCTCTTTCATTTGCTGACTTGGAGCAATAATGCCCATCGTTCGATTGCAAAAGTAGCGGGAAGCAATTTTAACTGCCTTAGGTTTCACCACTCTTCCATTAGCGATGTAATGCAGATATTTTTCGTACATAGTGTGGTAGGTATGCACGGTAGGAATCTGCAGCATGTAGCCGACAAATTTGCCCGTCAAACCCAAACTGAACTCCGTATGCGTATGCACAATATCTATCTTCTGTTTCTTCGCTTCCCTAAGCGCTTTGTTCATACCTTTGACAGCAATCCTGCGATCTTTGAAAGACAAGAACGGGATACTGGTCAAACGGATTATATTTTTTTCATCTTCATCGGCTTTTGGATCTGTGGTGGTAAAAATGATGACCTCATGCCCCTCTGCCTCCAATTCCTCTTTCAAGGTGCGGATTGATGTTGACACGCCGCTCACTTGAGGAAAATACGAATCTGTAAACATGCCTATTCTCATGACTTCACCTCGAAAAAATCCCATCAAATTTATAATGACTCAATATGTTCAGTATATAGAACATTCTGATATTTGTCACTCCTCCCTACGCCCTACTTGCAAAATATATCCACACGAACAAGCCTGCGGAAATGATGGATTCAGCTTCCGAAATCGCTTTGAATTCACTGGCACGCAAAAAGACCGGGCATGCTTGCATGCCCGGTCTTTTTGCGCCTGAATCGGCTTAAACTAATTTAGCTTTCATTTCTTCAACTAATGCGATGACTTCTTCGACAGTCGTACATTCGTTGATTGCTTTGTCCGCTAATTTTTCCATTTCTTTTGAATCCAAACGTTTCATCAAGCTGCGTGTTTTCAGGACGCTGGATGCGCTCATGGAGAACTCATCCAAACCAAGACCCACCAACAACGGAACCGCTGTTTGGTCACCCGCCATCTCGCCACACATACCAGTCCATTTGCCTTCAGCATGAGAAGCATCGATAACATGCTTGATCAGCGTAAGGATAGCTGGGTTGTAAGGTTGATACAAGTAAGAAACCTGTTGGTTCATGCGGTCTGCCGCCATTGTGTATTGGATCAAGTCATTTGTTCCGATACTGAAGAAATCTACTTCTTTAGCGAATTGATGAGCTAATACAGCAGCTGCTGGGATTTCGATCATGATACCTACTTGGATATCATCAGCGACTTCTACGCCATCGGCTAATAGATTCGCTTTTTCTTCCTCCAACATCGCTTTAGCTGCTCTAAATTCGTTCAGAGTAGCAATCATCGGGAACATGATGCGCAATTTACCGTAAACGGAAGCACGCAACAAGGCACGCAATTGTGTACGGAACATTTCCGGTTCAGCCAAGCAAATCCGGATTGCACGGTAACCCAAGAATGGATTCATTTCTTTCGGCAATTCCAAATAAGGCAATTCTTTATCCCCACCAATGTCCATTGTACGAACAACGACAGGTTTGCCTTCCATGCCTTCCAAAACAGCTTTATAAGCATCAAATTGCTCATCTTCTGTCGGGAAGTCTGAAGAGTCCATGTACAGGAATTCAGTACGGTACAATCCTACCGCTTCAGCGCCATTAGCGACAACGCCTTCTAAATCTTTAGGCGTTCCGATGTTAGCTGCCAATTCGATATGTTTACCGTCTGCAGTAACTGTATTTGCATTTTTCAGTTTGTGCCATTCTGCTTGCATTGCAGAAAACTCTTCAGCTTTCTTCTTGTATGCAGCTAATGTTTCTTCATCAGGATTGATGAAGACGTCGCCGTCCAAACCATCCAAAATGATGATATCGCCATCTTTGACGATTTGTGTGATTTCTTTTGACCCTACGATTGCAGGAATTTCCAGAGAACGGGCCATGATTGCGCTATGGGATGTGCGTCCACCGATATCAGTAACGAATCCTTTAACATAATCACGGTTCAATTGAGCTGTGTCACTAGGAGTCAAATCTTTGGCAACGACGATCACTTCTTCAGTGATTGTCGATGGGTTAGGGATTTTGACACCCAACAAGTGGCTCAACACACGTTCCGTAACGTCGCGGATATCCGCAGCACGTTCTTGCATGTATGGGTTGTCTTCCATCGCTTCGAACATACCGATGAACATGCCGGCAACATCAGAAAGTGCCGATTCAGCATTGACACCGTTGTCTCGGATGTTGGCGTTCATCGATCCGATCATTTCCGGATCGGACAATACCATCAAATGTGCATCAAAAACTTGGGCTTCTTCTTCGCCAAGTGATACTGCCGCTTTTTCTCGGATTGCACTTACCTCTGATTTAGCGGTTTCAAAGCTTTCCAAAAGACGAGCAACTTCGCCTTCTGAATCTTCCACTTTACGCTTTTCAAAGGACAGATCCGGTTCAGTAAGCAAATATGCTTTCGCAATTGCAATACCATCACTAGCTGCTATTCCTTGTAAGTGGTTTTTCATATTACTCTGCTAGCCCTTCTTTTACCATTGTTTCAGTGATTCCAGCCATAGCGTCTGCTTCGTCCGGACCTTCTGCAGTGATGACAACATCAGCGCCTTGGCCTACGCCTAATGACATTACACCCATGATGGATTTTAAGTTAACAGATTTACCTTTGTATTCTAAATTAATATCAGAATTGAATTTGCTTGCAGTTTGTACCAATAAAGTTGCTGGACGTGCATGAATCCCTGTTTCTGCGATTACGTGATATTCTTTTCTTTCCATAGTCATAAACCCCTTTGAGATGTATTTATTTAAGGTACTTTTGATACGTTCCTATTATAACAGAAAAATGGAAAAACGTATGAAAAATAACCCTTTCATTAAATAAGATTAACATCTTTCGCTTTATACTACAACTGTTTTAAATAGAATCGTTCAAATTTTTGTCATAATTGCTGAAATAACACTTATTTAATACAACCCCCGTTTGGCCGAAAACCGTCCCGGAATGAATATTTTGCTTCATTCCAAGTCAAACCTCTTGAAAGTCAAAATAGGTCAATGTATAATGGATCCATAAGGTCAGAGTTGGTCAGTGAACCTTCTTGTGAGTGTCCCTTAGCCGTTGCTACTATAATATACATGTACCTATGATCCATATAGAAAGGAAGATTGCCATGCTTTGTCAACATTGCGGAAAAAAACAAGCCTCCATTCATCTGTATGCCAGCGTGAATGGACAAAGACGCCAAATCGACTTATGCCAGAACTGCTACCAAGAGTTCAAAAATGCTCAATCGCAACAAAACAATCCGAACCCAAGATCTCAAGGACCTGTAGACCCCTTTTCTTTCGGTAATCTGGATTCGTTCTTCAAACAAATACAACAGAACCAAGAACAGAATTATCAACAGCCCCCTGCCTCGGAAGTTGCCCGCGGCGGTAAAGGTGGCAAAGGCGGCTTACTGGACGAATACGGCATCAACTTGACCCAACTGGCCCGAGATGGCGGTATCGATCCCGTCATCGGAAGAGACAGCGAAATCGCACGCGTCATTGAGATTCTGAATCGCCGAACAAAAAATAATCCGGTGCTCACAGGGGAAGCCGGTGTCGGCAAAACTGCGGTAGTGGAAGGTCTTGCCCAGAAAATCGTGGACGGTGATGTCCCTCAGAAATTGTTGGACAAAGAAGTGATCCGCTTGGATGTTGTCTCACTCGTCCAAGGAACCGGCATCCGCGGTCAATTCGAAGAACGGATGCAGAAACTGATGGATGAAATCCGCGCGAACAAACAGATCATCCTCTTCATCGATGAAATCCATGAAATCGTCGGAGCAGGAAGCGCTGAAGGAAGCATGGATGCAGGCAATATCCTGAAGCCAGCTTTAGCAAGAGGCGAACTGCAATTGGTCGGCGCAACAACACTGAACGAGTACCGCAGAATCGAGAAGGACGCTGCACTGGAACGCCGATTCCAGCCCGTCCGCGTGAATGAACCAACACCCGAACAGACGTTGATTATCCTCCAAGGAATCCGTCCGAAATATGAAGATTATCACCATGTCAAATATTCGGATAAGGCGCTGGAAGCGGCAGTCAAATTGTCGCATCGCTACATCCAGGATCGTTTCCTTCCCGACAAAGCTATCGACCTGCTTGATGAGTCCGGATCCAAAAAGAACTTGACGATCAAGCCCATCGATCCGAAACAGATAGAGGAACGCATCGAAACGGCCGAAAGGGAAAAACAAGCCGCCCTGCATGCGGAAGATTACGAAAAAGCTGCCTATTATCGCGATCAGATCACGAATCTTAATAAAATGAAACAGAATCCGGCCCCAGCCGATGGCGATCCTGTCATAACAGAGCAGGATATCCAAAAGATCATTGAGATCAAGACAAATATCCCGGTCGGTGAGCTACTTGAAAAAGAACAGACGCAATTGAAAAATCTTGATGCCGATCTGAAGAAAAACGTCATCGGTCAAGATGAAGCCATCGACAAAGTATCGAAAGCCATCCGCAGAAACCGAATCGGATTGAGCCGTAAAAACCGACCTATCGGTTCCTTCCTGTTCGTAGGGCCTACCGGTGTCGGTAAGACCGAATTGGCCAAACAGTTGGCAATCGAAATGTTCGGAACCGAAGACGCGATCATCCGCTTCGACATGAGCGAATACATGGAAAAGCATGCCGTCTCCAAATTAATCGGATCGCCTCCGGGTTACATCGGCTATGACGAAGCCGGTCAATTGACCGAGCGCATCCGCCGCAGCCCGTACAGCATTTTACTGTTGGATGAAGTCGAAAAAGCCCATCCGGATGTCATGCATCTCTTCCTGCAGATTCTTGACGACGGTCGCCTGACGGACTCCCAAGGCAGGACTGTGAGCTTCAAAGACACCATCATCATCATGACAAGCAATGCCGGTACGGGCGTCCAGGAAGCCAGTGTAGGTTTTGGCGCAGCCATGAAAGGCAAGACGCATTCCATTCTGAATCGCTTGAGTGATTACTTCAAGCCTGAATTCATCAACCGCTTCGATGCGATTGTCGAGTTCAACCAGCTTTCCAAAGAAAATTTGAGCAGAATCGTCACCCTTATGTTGGATGACGTCAACGAATTGCTGAAGGACAAGGAAATCAGCGTCACCGTCTCTCAGAAAGCAAAAGATCGCCTAATCGATCTGGGATATGACCCAAGTATGGGCGCTCGCCCGCTGCGCCGCGTTATTCAAGATCAGATTGAGGATCAAGTAGCTGAATTCTACTTGGATAATCCGAAAATCAAAGATTTATTTGTCGATGCAGACGAAGAAGGTAATCTGATGGTCGTCAGCAAAGTCGACCAAGCAGAAACAACGACTTCTGAATAATATTCGGTTCCGAAAGGCAAGAGCCCAAAAGTCAGCTCTTGCCTTTCTCATTTTAAAAATCCAAGAAAATTATTCATTTGTTTGTTTACTCTTTAAATAAATTAACAGTTGTTATATAATTATTCTATAAACAGCCAACCTAAGTTAGGGGTGTTCGTCCATGAAATTGATCGATGTTACAAATAGCCACGCTGATCTTGTACGTGAGCAATTGGCCAACACCGATGCTCAATTTGTCAAAGTTTATTCTTTGGGACAAACTACAGTCATCTTTACCGGTGCCGCAACGCATGAGGATGTCATTATCCTCAACAAAAACCGTCGTGTGAAGCAAAGTGAAATCGACTTTGTGCTGACGAAATTGCTGCATCTTACCGTTGATGACGTGGAAGTTATGCCTGGTCATAACTTCGTGGAGCTATCTCATCTCAAATGATTGACATTTTTGGCACTCGAAAAAAACTCTTCTTAACATAAAAACGCACACTGCTTTTCAGCTATGTGCGTTTTTTGTTTCTTTGATCAAATTAAAGTAAAGATGTCAATTTGACTTCTGGATATTTATCCTCGAACCAACGCATAGCAAATTGATTTTCGAAAAGGAACACAGGATCCCCAAAACGGTCGCGGCATAATAAGTTACGGCTGGATGACATATTCGGATCCAAATCTTCCGGATCGATCCATCGCGCAATTTTTGAGCCCATCGGTGTCATTTCTACTTCTGCATTGTATTCGTGCAACAAACGGTACTGGAACACTTCAAACTGCAATTGACCGACCGCACCCAAAATATAATCTTCTGTGTGGTAAGTTTTATACAACTGGATAGCTCCTTCTTGAACCAACTGTTGCACACCTTTATGGAAGGATTTCTGTTTCATGACGTTTTTCGGAGTGACTTTCATGAACAGTTCAGGTGTAAATTGCGGCAACGCTTCAAACTCAAGTGCTTTTTTGCCTTCATGGATCGTATCGCCGATCTGGAAGTTCCCAGTATCGTAAAGTCCGATGATATCACCTGCTACAGCGGTCTGGACTTGCTCACGGGAATCGGCCATGAACTGCGTTGTATGCGCCAATTTGATTTTTTTGCCGGTACGGGTCACAAAAACATCCATCCCGGGTTTGAATTCACCGGAGCAGACACGCACGAAAGCAATCCTATCTCGGTGAGCGGGATTCATATTTGCTTGGATTTTGAAGATGAAGCCGGTGAAGTTTTCGTCAGTAGGTTCAACGATTTCATCCGCCACCGTCAGATGCTCACTTGGACTCGGAGCAAAATCCACAAAGGCATCTAAGAACGTCTGAACGCCAAAGCCCGTTAAAGCGGAACCAAAGAAGACCGGCGTCAGTTTACCGGCTGCAATCGCTTCTTCAGAAAAATCGTTACCAGCCTCTTTCAATAATTGGACATCTTCAACCGCTTGGGTATAGATGGTTGATTGCGTCACTTGATAATCGCCTTCGATTTCGCCGTCTTCATTCAGCGGAAGAAAATCATTGTCTTCATTCTCTTCAGGATGAGTCAATTCTACGCGGTTATTGTAAATATCATACAGACCTAATAAATTTTTACCCATGCCCATCGGCCAGTTCATCGGATACGCATCGATCTCCAACACTTCTTCCAATTCCGCAATCAGATCCATCGGCTCGCGGCCATCACGGTCCAATTTATTGATGAAAGTGAAGATCGGAATCCCTCGCATGCTGCAGACTTTAAATAATTTCTTTGTCTGCGGCTCAATCCCTTTCCCGCTATCGATGACCATCACTGCACTATCCACAGCCATCAGAGTACGGTATGTATCTTCCGAGAAATCTTCATGTCCGGGCGTATCCAAAATATTGATCTGCTTTCCGTCGTAATCAACTTGCATGACCGAACTGGTTACAGAAATACCCCTTTGTTTTTCAATATCCATCCAATCTGATTTGGCGAATTTTCCTGATTTTTTTCCCTTTACCGTCCCGGCTTGACGGATTGCGCCCCCAAACAACAGCAACTGCTCCGTGATGGTCGTTTTACCGGCATCCGGATGGGAAATGATGGCAAATGTTCTTCTTGCTTTAACTTTATCTGCTAATGTATGAGTCATATTTTTCCCCTTTTTTCCAAATATCTCTATCGTGAATGTAAGAAAAGCTGAGCGGGTTCGCTTAGCCCTGAGCATGGAAACACTGCAATCTGATCGTTTTCATTTCCGCAGGGCAAACCCGTGGAGCTAGCCATTTATATTGGAAGCAGGAAACATTTTGAAAAACCATCACACGTCTGCAGCGGCGAACGCTTAGTTTCAAAATATCATCTGCTTTCCTTTACACAAAAAGATAGCATGAGCAATATGCACACGCTAATCCACGACAATACCTTTGTTATTATACAAGAAATCCGAGCATTCCACAAGAATTCCCTTGCGAGAGCATATGGAACCAAAAAAACAGCCCCTCCCGGATCGATGTTCATCGATCCGGGCTAAGCTGCTCACCATTCAGTCTCTTTCTTCTGTTTCTTCCGCTCCATCGGCAGTTTCAGCTGCCTCGTCCTCTTTGAAACGTTCTTTTGCAGGCCGATCATTCTCATTGATATAAGACACGCCAACTTTTAAAAGCCGGCGGTTATCGAACGCCAATGTTTTGATGATCAATCCGTTCTCCTCGATGGATGCTTGCTCATTTTCTTCCGGAAACTCACCCAACTCCGTCAACAGATAACCGGCGATTGTATCGACATCCGCTGACTCAAGTTGCGTACCAAAATAATCATTGAAACGATGCAAAGGCGTAGCCCCATCGGCTTCGTATACATTATCTCCAATCCGTTCGATCAGAACATAACTTTCATCATACTCATCCTCGATATCGCCAACAATTTCCTCAAGAATGTCCTCCAAGGTCACAATCCCGACCATACCGCCATACTCGTCATGAAGCAACGCCAACTGGTTATGGCTTTTCTTCAGGTAGGACATCAACTCATCCGTGAGTATGGTTTCTGGAACAAATAGTGGCTCATTCATGATTTTCCGCAAATCAATCTGTTCGATGGGCGTATTTTTGGATTCCTTCAATAAATTTTTCAAATGCAACACACCAATGATATTATCCTTGTCGTCCTCGTAAATCGGTATGCGTGTATAAGGAGAATCCAGCGCGGATTCTATGTTTTCTTCGACATCATCGTTCACATCCAGCATGAAGGTATCCGTCCGGGGTACCATTACTTCCCTAGCCATCTTATTGTCCATGGAAAGCACACCTTTAAGCATATTGAATTCCATCCGTTCGATGGTCCCTTCATCACTGCTCTTCTCCAACAATTCACGCACTTCTTCACGCGAAAACATGTCGTTTCCGCTTGTGAAAGTGATCGGTGTCATTTTCTCAAGAACACTCGTTGAAAAAGACAAGAACCAAACGAAAGGTCTCATCAGTTTTTGTACGACAGTGATGAAACCCGCACCGGCCCGCGCCACCTCTTCCGGCCGTTGCAGTCCCAGTTGTTTCGGATACAACTCACCGAATACCAAGGAAATGTAGGAGAGCGCTAACGTCACGATCAGGATGGCTGCCTGTTCTGCTCCTGGTATATTACTCAGGTAGGGATCGAGTCTGGCCGCGAATGTATTGGCAGCCGAAGCACTGGAAAGGAAGCCCGCAAAAGTGATGGCAACTTGGATGGTCGCCAAAAAGTCATCGGAATGATCCAAAAGCGCCAAAATTTTGCGTGCTTTTTCATCCCCTTTGATGGCTTGATTTGCCACCCTGTTTTTATTCAATGAAACAAATGCGATTTCAGATGCCGCAAAAAATGCGTTCACCAATGTCAATACCGCAATCAACAACAATTGCCAAAGCAATGTCTGATTACTGGGGTCTGTGGTCATAGAATGTTTCTCCTTCGTTTTTTAGATCTCTTTGAAAGTTGATTGTTATCTTTCATTATCTAATGACCCGGCAAAAAAAACAAGTATTTTATCCGGATATACCCTTTCTCCAACAAAAGAACCCCTCCGATAATCAACAAACGATCACGGAGGGGTTCCAAATTATGGAATCGAATTATTTAGCAGCTAATTCAGCTTCTTGTTCCAAAGCCTTTTGAGCCAACAAGTTCAAGTAGTTCCAAGGACGGTCAAAATGAGGTTGGAAGAAGAAGTCAACAAGTGCCAAATCTTCAATCGTCATTTTGTTTTGGATAGCCAATGATAATGTGTTGGCTGATTGTGTAATGTCATATTTGGACATCAGTTGTGCGCCAACGATGCGGGTTGTGCCTACTTCATAGACAAGTTTCATCAATATTTTTTCGTTTGATGGCATGAATTCAGGACGGTAGAAATCCTCCAGAATTACGGAACGTGTTTCAAGACCGAATGCTTCGGCACTTGCGGAATTCACACCTGTTGAGCCAATGTTGAATCCGTTTAGGTATAAGCCTGAAGTGGACTGGGTTCCACGGTATTTCATTTTAGGTCCGTTGATGTTTTTCCCTACCAACATTCCCATACGTACTGCATTTGTTGCTAACGGAATATAAGCGTGCCCACCATTCGGATTATAGTTTACCGCACAGCTGTCTCCTGCTGCATAAACATCAGGCACGCTTGTTTGCATGTAATCATTCACGATGATTGCGCCATTTCCCATCATTTCCACTTGGCCTTTGACAAGCTCAGTGCTCGGTCTGAATCCGACACAAAGAATGACCAACTCAGCGTCATATTCTCCGCCAGTAGTAACTACGGTAGTGATGTCACCCGCTTCGTTGTCTTTGAAACCTTTAACCATTTCGTTCAATTGAACTTTTACGCCATGTGCGCGCAAGTCATCTTCAAGGATATCCGTGAATTCAGTATCCAAATATTTATTCAGAATGCGATCTAAACCATCAACTAATGTTACTTCTTTTCCATCGTTGGCAAATGCTTCAACCAATTCGATACCGATGTAACCGCCGCCGACAACAACGATTTTCTTTTTATCGTCTTTACGTGCGATAATTTCTTTTGCTTGGTTGTAGTTTTTGCAAAGCAAAACATTTTTGCTCTGGATGCCTTCGATTGGCGGGATGATTGGCCATGAACCAGTAGTCAGAACCAATTTATCATAAGTGTCTTGGATTTCTTCCCCAGTAACTAAATTTTTCACAGAAACAGTTTTTGCCGCTGTATCAATGTTTGTTACATCATGTTGCATGTTTACGTTTGCGCCCAACGAAGCAAGTTCCTCAGGGTTAGAATAGAATAATCCTTGTGGATCTTTCACGACACCGCCGACGTAAAGCGCAATCCCGCATGACAAGAACGAAACGTTATCGTTTCTTTCGTATACCGTTACTTCAGTCCCTGGATTCTCCTTCAAAATTGTCTTCACTGCTGATGTTCCGGCATGTGTACATCCCACTACGATTACTTTCATTGTACTTCCTCCTAAATTTTCCGCATTAATATATTTTGCACAAATCAACCGCAACGATTCTCATAATTCATAATAAAAACTGCACAAATTGATTCGTTATGCTCTTAATACTTTTTATATAATAAAGGATTCCAAAGGTAAAAAGCAATCAATAACCCTTGGAATCCATATTAATTTTCATTATTCTTTATATAACACTTTTTTCTTCCTGTTTTTAACGTATCTGTGGACATATTGAACGATGGTTTTTAAGACTGCATACGTAGGAATCGCCAATATCATTCCCAGAACACCGGAAATCTTGCCGACAGCCAACAACAAAAAGAGAATCGTCAGCGGATGCATATCCAATGTTTTGCCCAAGACGTTTGGTGAAATGATGTTCGATTCCACTTGCTGTACTACTAAGACAACCGCACAGACCAAGAGCGCTTTCGCCGGCGAGACTGTCAATCCAATTATTGCGGCCGGAATTAAGCCGATGTAGGGTCCAAGATAAGGAATAATGTTTGTGACGGCTGCAGTGACTCCAAGCAGGAAGGCGTAAGGCAATCCGATCAGTAGATATCCGATAAAGGTGAATGTCCCTACGAACAAACAAACGAGTGCCTGTCCGCTGATATATTTGGCGATTGTTTTGTTGATTTCCTTCAGGAGCGCCAAAACATCTGCTGAATACTCCTGAGGCAATAACTGAGCGACCGCTTCCGGAAACTTATGTCCATCTTTCAGCATATAGAAAAAAATCAACGGAATGATGACGACAAGCAAGGCAATATTGGCTACGGCCGACAGAACAGAACCGATGCTGCCAGTCAGGCCATTGAGAAAGGCGGTGATACTGCTTTGAATATTTCCGCTCAACTGGGACAATTGGGTCGGAATGTCCAGCCGCGCAACCCATTCCTGTTCAATCACTTGCTTATAGATATTATTCAGGGAACGGATAACACCAGGCAAATTTGTCAGCAACTCTCCGATCTGGTTTACAAGATTCGGAATGAGCGCCAAAAACGAGAAGATGACGATGCCGATCAGAAGCAACATGACTATCAGGATGCCTATCGGACGTTTGATGTTCAGCCTGTGCTCAAGCAGTTCGATGAACGGCGTGAAGATATAATACAGAAATCCTGCCACAAGAACTGGTGTAAAGATCGTAGAGATGAAGGCCCCGATCGGATAAAAAATAAAATCGATTTTGGTGGAAACCCAGACTAAGCACGCCATCACTAAGAGCCAAATACTCCAGTAAAGCAGATTTGTTTTCTTTAACTTTTCCATTGAATATCCCCTTTTTGCGAATCTAGTTTTCGATCATCGGAGCGGACAGATACGCTTCCAACAAGCTCGCGCACGCATCGAGAGACTTCCGATGGGTCCGCTCGTAGGCATGGCTTGCATCGATTCCCGGTCCGATCAAAGCATGGCGAACATCCCAACCCGCTTTCATGGCTGCAGAGGCATCACTACCGTAAAAAGGATAGATATCCAACTTGTAAGGAATGGCCTTTGATTCGCACAATCCGACCAATTGTTGACGAAGTCCGAAGTGATAAGGGCCCGATCCGTCCTTCACGCAGATGGACACGGTATACTCGTCAGTCTGCTGATCATCGCCCATCGCACCCATATCGACAGCCAAATATTCCATCGTGTGCGGTGGCATATTCGAGTTGCCGCCGTAGCCGATTTCCTCGTTGTTCGAAAAGAAGAAACAAGTCGTATACGGTAACATCAGGTTTTCGTCCGCGATACGGTGCAGGAACTGCAGCAAGATAGCCGCACTCGCTTTATCGTCCAGATGTCTTGACTTGATGTAACCGGATGGCGTAATCTCTGTCCGGGGAGCAAAGCTGATGAAATCCCCTACCCCTATGCCAAGCGAAGCGACATCCTTTGCAGAGTGCACTTCCGCGTCCAGACGAATCTCCATATTGTCTTGACTGCGTTCAGCCGTTCGCGCATCTTTGTATACATGGACACTGGTTTGGTGCAACAATATCGTACCCGTCCACTCTTTTCCGGTAGCAGCACTATGGATCGTGCAGTATTCACCATCAATTGAATGGTAAGTGAACCCGCCGATCAGCTCTATTTTTAAGCGACCATCCGGTTTGATTGCGCGCACCATCGCCCCCAGCGTATCGATATGTGCAGTCACAAAACGCCTTTTGTGGTCTTCGTTCCCTTTAACCGTCACCATCAAGCTTCCTTTATGATTCCGTTCAGGCTGATATCCCTTTTTTTTCAGATTTTCATCCAAGAATCCGATGATTTCCGCCGTATATCCTGTTGGCGATGGAATGTTTGTCAATTGTTGGATTGTTTCAATTATGTCAAGCATACTATTCCTCCTCTAGCTGATTATATAAGTATAGCAAAAGAAAGGCTTTAAAAAAGACAAAAGCAATTATTTCAGACAAAAAATGCTGATTCAGGTAAAATAAGAACAGAGGTTCCAACGAACCTAGTAAATTTTGAAAGCGAGGAATACGCGTTGTTGCATTTTGAATGGACACAAAATCTAAAATCCAAAACCTACAAGGATGCCTTGGACATCCGCAAAGAAGTATTCGTGGAGGAGCAGCAGGTACCGGTCTCGATAGAAATTGACGATTTGGAAGATAAAACCCTACACCTCGTTGGCTATGAAAAATCCATTCCGGTTGCTACTGCCCGCATTTATCCGATGGAAAACGGTAAATACAAGGTGCAGCGCGTTGCCATCCGCAAAGTCGTAAGAGAAAAGAAATACGGCAGCACCCTGATGCAGGAAATCGAAAGGCACGTCCGCGAACTCGGTGGCAAGCGCCTGTTCCTCGGCGCTCAGAACCATGCCATCGGCTTTTACGAAAAAGTCGGCTACACCATCTGCGGCGAAGAATACGAAGAAGCCGGAATCCTGCATCATGATATGGATAAAATGATAGAGCGTGATGAATCCCGGGTAGAAATCGAGCACTAAGAGGACTAACACTAAGCGGACGTTTTTTTGTCCGTGTGTGGTAGTCAGCTTAGGCACAGATTTCTGGGATTCAGAACGCGTTTGATAGAGCGTGATGATTCGCGTTTAGGGGATGAGCACTAAGAGGCTATTACGAGAACGGCCGCTTTTTGGCCGTGACGTAATAGCAGCTTAGGCGGAATCCCCTGCGAATCAGAACGCGTTTGCGTAGAGCGTGATGATTCGCGTTTAGACACCCATACGTTGGAGTGACCGGCTACCGTTCACCTCTTTTGTGGACGACAGCCGGTTGCGAAACGGTAGTGGTGTCTGCGAATCAGAACGCGTTTGCGTAGAGCGTGACAATTCGCGTTTAGGGGATGAGCACTAAACCCGTCAAAAATAGGCAATGGACAGAGCGGCTGCTTGTCCATTGCCTATTTTTTGCACCTACATAAGAGTGCTGATAAAATGTTTTGCGATATTAAAATAGATCAAAACGGAGGTCAAATCGCTGAATGTAGAGATGAACGGCCCACTTGCGACGGCAGGATCAAAGCCAATTCGATCCATCAGTACGGGAATCAAACTACCGGCCAGATTCGCAACCGTGATGGCAACCAACATGGAAATGCCGATGATCCCACCCAGGATGAAGTTTTGCTTCCAAACACCGATGACAAGTGCAATCGTGACACCTGTAACCAATCCGGAGATCACCCCAGTCGCCAATTCAGACAAAATAGTACGGAATAAGTTCTTCTCTTCATCATCCTGCATGCCGATCTTCCGGACTGCGACGGCAAGAGATTGCGTTCCCGCGTTACCGGATGTACCGGTAATCAAGGTGACAAATACGGAAAGAATCGACGCATCTGCAATCAACCCTTCATATTGACTGATTAAAGTGGATGTTCCCATACCCAAGAATAATAGCGTAATCAACCAAGGTAGCCGTTTGGATGCCGCCACAAAAGGATTTTCCGATTGCTCCTCAACGTCGACCCCGGCCAAACCGGAGAAGTCGCTGACGGCTTCTTCATCGATGACATCGATGATATCATCAACAGTGATGATCCCCAGCAATACATTGTTTTCGTCGACTACCGGTACAGCCAGAAAGTCATAGTCCCTGATTTTATGAGCAACATCTTCTTGACCTTCGTTTACGTTCACGGAAACAATCCGCTCACTCATGATATCGCCAATCATCATATCTTCATCATTCACGATCAGATCCCTCAAGGAAATGACCCCGACCAGTACATTATCCACATTGACGACGTAAATATAGTAGATCGTTTCCGCATCAGGTGCTTTGCTTTTAAGGATGGCCATCGCTGATCGAACCGTTTGGTTGGCGACGATCGAGACGAATTCCGGCGTCATGATGGCACCGGCAGTCTCATCTTCATAATTCAACAGGGCCCGGATTTCTTTTGCCGCTTCCATAGGCATAAGGCGCAGATACAACCAAATCCGCTCATCCTTCAGTTGCTTCAGCATATCAACGGCATTATCGGCATACATGTTGGCCAACATATCAGCCGCGTATTGATTATTCATTTCCAAAAGATACGCTTCGATCGACTCGACATCTTCTTCGATAATTTCGAACATGTCAGCCATTTCATTTGCGGAAAGATAATTGTACATCGTAATGCGTTCCTCAGGCGCCAAGGCCAGATAGATCTGAGCCTGATCGTAGAGGTGATAGTCCAAAAAATCAGAACGGAATTTTTCCATATCCTCGCCCTGGAGTGATTCGCGGATTTTCGCCAACGCTTCATCCAGTTCAAATTCATATTGCGGTTCCAACACGGACATCACCCTCCTTGTCTCTCTGTCTGCTTTCCCATTTGATAAAATCATCCGGCAACGGCGCTTCTATCTTTAACGGCTCCCCACTGATCGGATGCACAAATGCCAATGACTCACAATGCAGAGCTTGCCGCAACATTTCTGGATCAGCTTTCCCTCCATAAAGGTCATCTCCAAGCAGAGGGGCTCCAATCGAGGTGAAATGCACCCGAATCTGATGGGTCCTTCCCGTATGCAACTTGATTTTCACAGTCTGACCATCCGGATAGGACTTATCCAGCCAATATTCCGTCAGCGCTTGTTTGCCGTCTTCCCTGATCATTCGCGTCATGATCGAATCCTCTGTCCTTCCGATGGGAGCATCGATGAATCCGTGGGGTTGCGTCAGCACCGGTTCGGATAAGATCGCACGATACGTTTTGTCGACTTCCTTATTGCGCAATAGCGTATCCATCAGAGCATGCGCATACCCATGCCTTGCAAAAAGCATCACACCGGTCGTATCCCGATCCAAACGCGTGACAATATGGATGACTTGGTCCACGTAGCCTTGGCGTTGATAGTAGCCTTTGACGCGGTTCGCCATTGAAAGACGCGGGTGCACCTTTGATGGGATGGAGGCAGCACCAAATGGTTTGTTCACAACCAAAAAGTGGTCGTCCTCAAATAAAATGTCCAAAGGCATATCCACTCCGACAGTCGTTTCATGCTCCCCTTCATCCGGAATCCGGATCATCACTTTGTCGCCCTTTTTCAAGGTCGCCAGCACCGTTCTTTCTTTACCGTTCAGCCAGATACTGCCGCCATCAAATTTGATGGTAGCCAGCAGACTTTTTGATATACCCTTGGAACGTAAAAAGGCCTTCATTTGTATCGTCTCTTCTTTTTCATATATCCAGCTAAAAATCACTCCACACTACCCCTACTCTATACCAAATCTCTACATGCGGAACAGCCGCCTTGATTGTTTCTTTGCTGATCCGGATATTGAACAGATCACCAAGCATTACAAGGATCCTGAAATCTTCAGGATTCAGCCCGGTAACATACATTCCTATTCTAACCAAAATGAGCACATTCCACAACTCATGCCCCGCCATCATGTGAAAAAAATCGGCAAAAAAGGCCGCACCTGCCAAATCGCCGGTGCAGCCCTTCTTTATCTGTTAATATTTTTTCCCAAAATCAATCAAGTTGCGGCTTGGTTTGCCGTCTTCTTTGTAACTCTTTGCGTTCTCCAAGACAACTTCAAACAGACTGTCCCGGAAATGTTCAACCACACCCGAAAAGTGCGGCGTAATCAGTACCTTTTCATGCCTCCATAATGGACTTTCTGCCGGCAACGGTTCCTCGTCGAACACATCCAAAGCCGCGTAGGCCACCGTCCCATTGTCCAACGCTTTGATGAGACTATCGCTGTCCACCGTGGCGCCACGTCCTACATTCACGAATAGAACACCCTTTTTCATGCGCGAGAATAGAGCATCATTGAACACGCGATAGGTTTCATCCGTTTGGGGAAGAATATCCACGACAACATCCGCAAAATCGATGACTGTAACGATATCATCCATTTTGACCGTCACATCCATGCCAGGTAAATCCTTACCGCTGCGATTGACAGCGATGACTTTCATACCGAATGCTTTGGCCAGTTCTCCCAGCCGATTCCCGATGTGACCCGCACCTACGATCATCATCGTCTTGCCTTTCAGTTCCTGGAGTTCCATGGTCTGTTCCCATTTGCGTTGCGGCTGATTCAGGATCGCAGCCTTCAATCCGCGCATATGCGAAAGCAATACGCCGATGACGTATTCAGCAATCGGTTCAGCATGGATGCCGCTCGCGTTCGTCAAGTAGATTCCCTTTCTTTCAAAGGTTTCTAAGGGAAGACTGTTCACGCCTGCCGAAATCGCTTGGACCCATCTTAATGAAGGCAATTGCCCTCCATCCAACAGGTTGGTCAATTTGTCGTTCCATCCGACAGTCCACTCGACTGCACTGAACCCTTCTGTTTCCGCATCATCGGTAATCATCTCGTATTCCGGGTAGAGCCCCTTCAGCGCTTCGATGTGCTGTTCCTTCAAACGCGCCTTCAGCAGCCACTTTTTGGTTGACATATTCACCGCTCCTTTGTCCGTTCGTTCCTATCGTTTTTCTTCACGCCGATGAACGCATCCTCCACCCGATCCCAGAAATGCGTATGACGGTAACGCGCAAAATGCACGCGCTCCTGAGCAATCCGGTAAACCAGTCGTTCGATGCTTCGTTTCTTGAATGTCAAATGATCCACAGACAAAATCAAGCGATCTTCCTTGTGGGGATAAATAACAATCCATTCGTCTTTCGCTATGATCATGGGTGAACTCAGCGTCCGATAGATGCGGTTATTCACCGAGGCCATCTCGGTCAGCTGGATAGCTTCCGTGCGAGGATGGATAACGGCTCCACCAAGCGATTTGCTGAACCCGGTCGAACCTGTAGGAGTGGAAACACAAAGACCATCGCCCCGGAATGTCTCGAACAGCTCATCCTTCACGTAGATATCGCAAACCATCGTTCCGTCCATCTTCTTCAAACTTGCTTCGTTCAGAGCGATGTAGCGGGTTTCTTCCTCCTCATCAGCATACTTGACGCGCACATCGAGCAGTGGATAGCTGACGCTTTCTCCTTTGTCATGCTTCAGGCTTTCCACAAGTTCCGGCAGTTCATAAGTACGCCAATCCGTATAGAAGCCCAGATGTCCAGTATGGATTCCCACAAATCGCACATGGTTCAATTGTTCTTCGTATTTATGGAAAGCCGAAAGCAATGTGCCATCGCCCCCGATCGATACTACAAGATCCGGATGGTCCGTGATAATTTCAATTTTTTCAGAGAGGCACATCTCTTTGAACTTGGCCGCAACGGATAACGTCTCTGGCGTCTGGTTATGGACCAGTGCAATTTTCATATCCGATCTCCTCTCGAATAATTTTATCGTCCATCTTCTTTCTTATCGGAAAAATAACGTTGAGCATCCTTGATTTCTTCGCGTATTTCCGACATTTCTTCGTCAAGACGAAAGGCAGCTTCTGCCGCGCGTATCAGACGGTCATGCAATTCTTCCGGATATTCGCCCCGATATTTGTAGTTCAACGAATGTTCGATCGTTGCCCAAAAATTCATGGCTAATGTCCTGATCTGAATTTCGACGAGTATTTTTTTCTCTTCATAAATGCGTTGGACCGGATATTCGATCACCATATGGTACGAGCGATAGCCGCTCTCTTTTTTATGCGTAATGTAATCCCGTTCTATGATGATCTTAAAGTCTTTTCTTGCGCGCAAAAGGCGCACAACTTCGTGTATATCCTCTACAAATTGGCACATGATCCGCAATCCGGCAATATCCTGTACGTCTTGTTCCAGTCTGGTCAAGTCGATATCCCGGACTTCCGCCTTTTCCAATATGCTTTCCTTTGTTTTGACACGTCCCGTAATGAATTCGATGGGGGCGTGCGTATTCTCATCGCGATATTGCTTGCGGATTCCCTTCAGCTTAACTTTTAGTTCCTCTACCGCTTGTTCGTACGGCGCTAAAAATGAATCCCAGTTTTCAACTTCCTTATTTTCCATAGAACGACACCCTATCATATAGTATATGCTACTTTATTTTATCACAATTATTTATGATTCTATACAATTCTTGTCGAAAAGGGACGAATTCATTTTTTATTCAAATATAAACAATACGCACTTTACATCAGTATCGCTAAATGATAACCAATGCAAAACTTATGATACAATATGATTAAGATTTTGCATCATCTACTCGATTATGTGCTGATGAATGGATTTAACGCACATTCGAATTTTGATCAGCTACCGCGATCAAAACGACCCTCTTAACAGAAAGGAAGTACCGACAATGAGCCAAAATATTGAAAAAGAATTCAAAAACCTATTAAATAAAGAAGAATACGAAGCGTTGATCGTTGCCTTCGACCTTGATGAAACTGAACCGACCAAACAAACCAATATCTATTTCGATACACCTGACTTTAAACTGAAGGGTCTGAACAGTGGACTGCGCATCCGGATGTATGAAGATAAAGGTGAAATTACACTGAAGACGCCTATCCAAGAAAATGAAAAATTGGAAACGAATGATGATTTGACTCTCGATGAAGCAAAAACATTGGTCGAAGCTCATCTGATGAAAGCAACAGGGAGTGTAGCCGACAAATTGAAGGGATTAGGTATCGCGCCAGGGGACCTTGTCATAATCGGACAACTCTCGACCATCCGCTATGATTTCCCGGGTGACAAAGGTACCTTCTTCTTGGATAAAAGTTTCTACCAGGATCAGATGGATTACGAATTAGAATTCGAGTCCGAGTCTTTGGAAGAAGGAGCCCTCATATTCCAGAATTTTCTGAAGCTCCATGACATCAAAGTCCGAAAAGCGAAACAAAAAATCGAACGTATGCTGGCCTATCCAAATTCGACGACACATCATTAGTAGTTAATTTCCGCCGATCCATTCTATATAAAAAGATCCATTCTCCGCAGAATCGAACGAAGAATGGATCTTTTTGCTTATTTCATCGCGTAAAACAGACAAAAGCGCAAAATTCTTCTGTCTGAATCGAATTTCAAGCTATACAAGATAAAAAAATCAATCGATTTAGTTGCAAATTAGTTCATTGTCTCGTAAAATACACCTTGACAATGAAACAGCCGATACTGAACAAGAAAAAAGAAGGTCATAAGGAAGAACTATTGCCGGTCTTCAACAGGCAACTCTTCGGGAAGCCTTATTGCTACTTGTTTGGGATTTTTTTTGGTAAACTAAAAGTAAGCAAAACAGGAAAGAGGGAGGATTAAAATGTATAGGTCAAAACAGAATACAGCTGATTCTATCTCTTCTCCTCAACAGATTTTTGAGCTTTATCTATTCGTGAACCCGATAGGCCACAAGTGCTACCTTACCGAACAAGAAGTTCTGAAATTCATGAGTTCATTGGAAGGCCCGAAAGTTCACTTCCGCTTCATCACTTTCCATAATTTCAATACCGTGACGCAGTACATGAAGAGATTAAATTTGCCGGAAAAAGATTTAACCTTACGCAATCAAATATACAGTTCCATCTATGATGCCTCTTTGGCATATAAAGCTGCCTTGATGCAAGGCAAAAAACGCGGCCGCAACTTTTTGCTTCACCTGCAGAAATCACTTGCGGACGGTAAGACCGCCTACTCTAAAGAACTATTAACGGTAGTGGCTATCAAAGCTAACCTGGATGTCGACATGTTTTTTGAGGACAAAGAATCGCCTTTCGTAAAAAGCAGCTATGAAGCAGATCAGCATATCGCCCAAGAGATGAACATCAAAACGAATCCTTCGCTTGTCATCTTTGATAATCTGAATTATCAATACGGCCTCTTGTTGGAAGACAACATCACTGCCGAAGTATTGCATGAAGTAATCAAGGATTGCTCGGTAGCGTGCGACCAGAAGAATGCCAACCTGAAGAAAACAAACATCACGACAATCGGAAAAAACTACCAACGCATCACCCACTGATTAAGAAAAGCTTCGCGACCCTCGGAGGGCCGCGAAGCTTTTTCTAATGAAGACTATTATTAGAAGGACTCATTTGATTAAGCCTGTTGCGCTGCAATCAATTGTTCGAGTTCATTCAGACGTTCCTCGAACACTTTCATAGCATCCTCGATGTAAGCTGACTGAGTCATGTCCACGCCTGCTTTTTTCATAACTTCAATCGGATAGTCGCTGTTTCCTGCTTTCAGATAGGAAAGGTACTTCTCTAACGCGCCCTCTTCACCCTCCACGATGCGTTTAGCCAATGCCGTCGCAGCCGAAAAGCCGGTAGCGTATTGGTAGACGTAATAATTATAGTAGAAATGCGGAATACGGGTCCATTCGATGCCGATTTCAGGATCCTTTTCGACGCTCGGACCATAATACTTGGCATTCAATTCCGCATAATAAGAAGTCATGAAATCTTGCGTCAACGGAACACCTTCCAAGGCTTTCTGATGGATATAGTGCTCAAATTCGGCAAATTGGGTTTGGCGGAATATCGTTCCTTTGAAACCATCCAGGTAATGATTCAAAATATAGATGCGGACTTTAGGATCGGTTTGCGTCTTCAACAAATAATCGGTCAAAATATTTTCATTCGTTGTCGAAGCGATTTCGGCCAGGAAAATCGAATAATCTCCGTACACATAAGGCTGGTTCTTTCTTGTCAGATAGCTGTGCACGCTGTGTCCCAATTCATGGACCAATGTATACAATTGATTCAACGAATCTTGCCAATTCATCAGGATATACGGATTCGTGTCGTAGGCACCGGAAGAATAAGCTCCGCTGCGTTTCCCCTCATTCTCAAGCCAGTCGATCCAACGGTTGTCAAATGCTTCTTGGAGGATAGCCAAATAGTCCTCTCCAAGCGGCTGAAGACCTTTCAAGGTTTCTTCCATCGCCGCCTCGATGCTGTATTTGATTGGGGCTTCCCCTGTCAATGGCGTATACATATCGTACATATGCAACTCCTCGACCCCCAACAAGTCTTTACGCAAGTCCACATAGCGATGCAACAAAGGTAGATGTTCATTCACCACATCCAACAACGTGTCATAAACCGATTCCGGAATGTGATTATTCGCCAGAGCGGCTGCACGGGCGGATTCATATTTATGTACTTTGGCTTTGTAATTGTGCGCCTTCACGTTAGTCGATAAGGTAGTCGCAAACGTATTTTTCAGACCATCATATGTCTTGTATAGTGCTTTGAAGGCTCCTTCACGGACTTCCCGATCCGGGCTTTCCATCAACTTTCCATACAAACCATGAGTCAATTGGACCTCCTGGCCCTCTTCATTTTTCACTTTCGGGAATGTCATGTCAGCATTATTGAGAACGGAAAAAGTCTTGCTTGGCGCAGCAAAAATTTCTCCCGCACCCGCCAATAACTCTTCTTCTCTGGCGGTAAGGACGTGCTCACGAGCAGAGGTAAGGCTATCCAATAAATGCGCGTAAGGTTTCAGCTTATCGTTTTCTGCTAAGTACTTCTCCAGTTCATCCTCCGGAATCTCCATGATTTCTGGCTCGAACCAAGAGGTAGCTTCACTGACGCTCGTCAAAATCGACAAGGCTTTATCGTGCAAATTCTGATACAGACTGTCCGCCGTATCCTGATCATTCTTCAGATGGGAATAGACATAGACCCGTTCCAACTTTTGATTGATTTCGAGGACTTCTTCAATCCCTTTCAATAGAGCTTGACTGCTCGAGCCGATGGTTCCCTGCAAAGCCCGTATGAAAGGAACCGCTCCCGCTAATTCATCCAACTCTTTCTCGAAAGCTGCATCCGTCGGAAAGATCGCTGTCAAATCCCACGTGGAAGCCTCAGGGACTTCCGCTCTCTTTAAATGTTTCTCTGTGTTTGTCATCCACTTTCCCCCTAAAATTATTTCAATAGTATAATTTTAGCATACCTTAGGGCCGAAAGGGTACTGGCAAGAATATACAGATTCTAACTCAAACACGAATGATGATCCGTTTCATTTCTGTTCAACGGCTCGGATAGCAGGACCCATGCTTCCCTGCCAATGGCTGCGGCGTGGCCATCCTCGACCAACCGCATCATGAATTGGAGCAAGGGTTCCCATAGAAGTTCCATGTTGGCCTCCATCACAACACGTGTCCGGATTCTGTTCGTGCGTATACAAGTTGACAGCCACTCGAGAAGGTGTTTTTTTGTGAGAAGCTTTGCCGTTTCCGGATTACTGAAGTCTTTAAGAAGATAGTAACGCCAGATGTAGGCCGGCGTTCGGATGCCTAACGTTCGACAAGGTAACTCAAACAGGAATGCCGGCAAATGATACAAATCCTTCCGATCGAGATAGACCGCCAAAAGAAATTTCCGATGCTCCGGATCGGTTCGATACCGCAACAGATTGATATCCTTCGCCTGCATATGTTTGCGGTCAACGATTTTGCCGGCAGACGGCAGCAGCAAATCTTTGTACCCTGGCAAGCAACCTTTTGCGTAAAGACTTTCTAAAGCAACAACTTTAAGATCATCCACCGGAATCGCAATCTTCATAAAATGAAAGCGATCATCGCTTCTCAACTTTAGATGGTGATGGATGGCTATTTCATTCGCTGCTGTATCCAGAATACAAATCCAATTCCCGAGTGCATCGGAATGATTCAAGAATTGGCAGATCGACTGCGTTATTTTGATGCCCCCCGGTCGATAATGCGTTCCACAAATCCACCACACTTCGTAGCCGAATCTTTGGTACCCCTGTGTACGTGCCCTAAGATCGGCAGGCGAAATCGGACTGCATTGGTACTCCACAGCAATTTTCTTTCCATTTTCCAGAACCAGCAGGAGATCCGGACGCTGCTGCAATTCCGGAAGCCAACACTCCAAAGTGACAGCAACCCCTTCACGCCGAAATTTCTCCAGAAGCATTTGTTTTCCCATCAGGTGAGGAAGTGTTTCACCTTCCGAAAAAACGGCGCAATCCGATTGTTGGTGATGGGCAAAATGAGCGATCATGACATCCCCTTTTTTCAGCACCAACCTCCCCTTACAGGCCGGGCAATAATACTCCCCGATAGTTTTGCCTTTTTGTTTTGAGGCTTGATAAGCTGGAATCAATTCCCCACTTGCATTTCTAGCGATCAACATAAACAACCGCCCTTTCTTTCTGTTTCCCATAATATCCGCGAATGGACAAGAAAAAATCCGACCCAGTCGAGGGTCGGATCAGATTTTTTTATTTATTTGAAGTAATGTCTGGCTGATTCCAATGCGTTGTCTTGGATAACCAGCTTGCCGTATTCGCCAAGTATCTCAACAGCGATATCAGATTTCTCAGAAAATTCCAGCGCCTTCAAGATTTCGTTGTCGATATTCGTTTCCGTCATCTCATCTATGAAATAGACAACCGCCAAATAATACTGATTATCATAGTAGTAAAGCGAAGAGACGCCGCTCTCCAAAAACATCCGTTTCGCCAGCTCCAAAAAGTCGTCAAAACTCTGGAATTTGAATACGACTTCCAAAGGTGCCATATCCTCTTCTTCAGTAGCAGCAGCCGTTTTGTCACGTTCATTGAAACTCTTCGTCTGTTTTTTGATGTAATCCACTACATGCTCCAATTGATTGGAGCCATTCGCCATATCGAAGTCGTCTTCGTTATTCATCCCTTTACTGATGAATAACTCTAACCCATTTCCATTAGGCAGCACTTGGAAAGTAATTGCATCTGATTCATGAAATTGATTATCGACATCTACTTCCTCGAGGATGCTGTAAAAAAAGCTCTCGATTTGCTTTTGATTTCCTAATAAATCCAGAAAGGTGATACCTCTTTCCTCCAAATCAGAATTCTCAATCAAAACGCGAATTGTGTTTTCGTTGATGTTTTCCATTTCCATCATGCTTCACCCCACTTTTCTTTCCCTATTTTTCTTATACCCATTGTAAATCAAATCGCAAAAATGTAAAGACAAAAGCACAAAATCTTTCAACTTCTCATTTACTTTCTCATCTATTCGTTTCTTTCCGTAAAAAAGACAAGTACAACCGTTTTTCCGGTGCACTTGTCTGTTGATTCTTTTTTGATTGCTTTTGACTAGAAGTTTGCCAATCTTTGCGCTTTTTGTAATTCCAGCGCGCGGACTTCCCTTGGCAAGAAACGACGGATTTCATCTTCGTTGTATCCCACTTGCAAACGTTTTTCGTCCAAAATGATCGGACGACGCAACAGACCGGGATTATCCTCGATCAAAGTGAATAATGTATTTAAAGGTAATTCGTCTAAGTCGATGTTAAGTTCTTGGAATGCTTTGGATCGAGTGGAAATAATCTCCTCAGTGCCTTCTTCAGTCATTTTTAGGATGCTCTTGATTTCAATTTCTGTCAAAGGTTCGGAGAATATATTCCTTTCAGTATAAGGGATGTTATTTTCTTCTAGCCATGCACGTGCCTTGCGACATGAGGTACAACTTGGGGAAGTATATAATGTTACCATCTCTGATCTCTCCTTTATTCGTAAGTTTTGTTTGTGAATCACTTACAAGACTTATTATAAACCAATCTAAGCACAATAGCTATCCTTTTTTTAAGGACTCTACAAATTTCAGACACATTTCAGACACATTTACACTTTTTTAAAGTCAGCAAAAACATTGTGAAACCTTTATTTAAAGGCTTTTTTACATCGGGTACCTTTCTTATGAAACTTTATAATTTATAATAAATATCGTTTGATAATTATTTTTTTCCGAATTCAGCCTAATTAATAAAAACGCTTCCACTCGTTCCGCAATCGTTCAACTTTGTGCATTCGAATAAAATCGTGAATACAAGCCGGATTTGCGTTATAATAAAAAGTGACGTACTTAACCTAGGAGGCATTTATGAAAAAGAAAATATTTTCCGGCGTTCAGCCCAGCGGCATCCCGACAATCGGGAACTATATCGGAGCGATGAAGCAATTTGTGCAGCGTCAAGAAGATTATGACTGCACCTACTGCATCGTAAACCAGCATGCGATTACCGTTCCACAAGATCCAGCCACCCTTACAGAAAGGACACGTGGGTTGGCAGCTCTTTATCTGGCGCTTGGAATCGATCCGAACAAATCGACTATTTTCATCCAATCGGAAGTCCCTGCGCATGCTCAAGCAGCTTGGATCGTCCAATGCAACACTTACTTGGGCGAATTGGAGAGAATGACCCAATTCAAAGATAAATCTTCCAAACAAGAGACCGTTTCGGCCGGATTACTGACTTACCCTCCATTGATGGTAGCTGATATCATCCTTTACAATACGGATTTCGTCCCTGTTGGCGAAGACCAGAAGCAGCACATGGAATTGACAAGGGACTTTGTGCAACGTTTCAACAACAAGTATGGAAAAGGCAACAAAATCCTGTCGATGCCGGAACCGATGATTCCAGAAGACGGCGGACGGATCATGAGCATCCAAGACCCTACCAGCAAAATGAGCAAATCCGACAAGAATACCAAAGGATACATTTCCTTACTGGATGAGCCAAAAGTCATCCGCAAAAAAATCAAGAGTGCCGTCACCGACTCAAGCGGCATCATCGAATACGATAAAGAAAACAAGCCTGGCATCTCGAATTTGTTGACGATTTTCTCGGCCTTCACCGATAAATCGATTGATGAATTGGTCAAAGAATTTGCCGGTTCAGGTTACGGTAATTTCAAAGAAAAATTGGCGGATGCCATCATCGCTGAATTGGAACCAATGCAGATTCGTTATTATGAGCTATTGAGTTCCAAAGAACTGGATGACATTTTGGATGCAGGAGCTAAACAAGCGAATGCAGTTGCTTCGGAAACACTGAGACGCATGGAAACAGCAATCGGCCTCCACAGATAATTAGAAAAGCGGTACAAGCCCGTTCTGACTCGAAAGAAATTTAGGAAATCTGGCCTCGCAACGTTCCCTGCGGTCACCTTGTACTGGGAATCTAAGGGATGAATCCCTAAGACTCCCATGCAAATGAGCATCGCAGAGCGCAATGGGTCAGATTTATCTAATTTCCGAGAGGCAGGCTTGGACTGCTAGCCATTATTTTTGATGAAGGTAAAGCTGAACTGGTTCGTTTAGCCATAAAGATCTAAAAGAGAAGCTCCGCAAACATTGCGGGGCCTCTCTTTCTTTATCAGTACAACTCTTCTAACAACTCTTCGGCTGTCACATTGCCGAAGTATTTCTTGATGTCAAGTTCATTCAGTTTGTCCAGGATGTCCTGTTTGGCATATTTGACGCCAATAAACGCTTCTTCAACATCTTTGATTTCACCCAATCCGAAGAAATCACCAAAAATCTTCAACTGTTGGATATGCCCCTCTTCAACATTCAAGCGGACTTCAATGGAGCCGATGGGGAAGCGATGATGTTTTTGGATTTCGAATTTAGGCGATTTACCGTAATTCCAATCCCAGTTGCCAAAGTACTCTTCCCGGATTTCATATACGCGTTTCCAATCTTCATCGGTCAAGTGGTACTCTTTTACTTCTTCACGCGTTTCGACATCAAAAATAGACAGCAGCATCAAGTCACGGAATTGTTCCGTAGTCAGATTTTGATAAGCCTCATCAACAAATGGTTTGATGTTGGTCACGCGGCTGCGGATCGACTTGATCCCTTTCGATTCGATTTTCTCTTTGCGCGGTTTCAACGCACTCGTTACGGCATCCAAATCAGAGTCGAATAGGATCGTCCCATGGGCCGTCATTCTTCCGTTTGTCGCGTACATGGCATTCCCTGAGAATTTTTTTTCTCCGATAACCAAGTCGTTTCTTCCTTTTAATTCAGCTTCCTTGACGCCTACGCTGTGCAAAAAGGAAATGACCGGCTTAGTGAATTTTCCGAAATCGCGGAAAGAATCGCCATCATCTTTCGTGATGAAGCAGAATGAAAAGTTACCTAGGTCGTGGTATACTGCGCCCCCTCCGGACATGCGGCGGACGATATGGATTTTATTTGCTTCGACATAGTCAGCATTGATTTCTTCGATCGTATTCTGATTGCGTCCGATGATGATCGACGGTTCATTTATATAGAACAACAGAATCGGCTCGTCCAAGATCTTTTCCTTCAATAAAAATGTCTCCAACGCAATATTAACGCTTGGATCCAACTGTCCTTGATTATCTACAAAATACATATGCCTGTTCCTCTCCCATTCTTCATTATGATTTGTTGTTTCATTCCGGATTCTGAATCCGGTCAGATGGTGATGATCCGATCTTTTTCAGCCAACGTCACGGACACGGATGGAGCAGCCTCTTTCGCTTGGTCCAGGAGCACAGACAGCGTACCTTTTTGCGGCAAATGAGTCAGGATCAATTGTTTGACCGCGGCTTCTTCAGCTAACGTCCCGACTTCGCCTGCAGTCATATGTGCATGGTGACGCTCGTTTCCGTTGAACAGATTGGCATCAGCCAAGAACAGGTCAGCATCCTTCACGAAAGGCACAAATGCCGGTAAATAGGCTGAATCCGCCCCGAAAACGAAGACTTTTCCGGTTGCGATTTCCTCGATCCGCAACGCATAGCACGGAACCGGATGGACGGTTTTCAAAAAACGGATCCGGAAAGGTCCCAACTCCAACGTTTCTTCCGGAGCATAGGCAATCCCTTCGCTCACCCCCGGCATCTCCAACAAGCGGAAAAATTCCGATTCGACATGACCGTATATCGGCAATATTTTTTTAGATTTACCGACTGCAGGCTCTTTCAGCTGGAAAGTGTACTGCAGAACACCCAAATCCGCAATGTGATCCGCGTGATAATGGGTCAAAATGACCGCATCCAAATCCAACGGATCCAGATGATGTTCCAGAGACAATAAAGCATTGCTGCCGACATCAATCAATAGTTTAAAGTTATCGGATGTCAGCAGATAAGCTGTCGTACCGACATCTTTTGTAGGATAGCCACCCATGCAGCCCAAAATAGTCAATTCCATTAAACATCCTCCAATCCAATATCTGATAAGCAAAGAATCTTATTCAGATTATAACATGCCTTCAGCTTTCGACAATCGAAAATCATTTCACCCCTGTAGAAAGAAACAGTTTTCCGGTAAATAGGTAACAGTTAAACATCATTGGATTTATTATAGCACCAAACAAAAATAAACACTATATGAATTTAAAAAACAGTCCACCCTCCTTTGTAATCATACAGATAGGCGAACTGTTTCATTTTTAATTCGGACTGTTGTTCTTTTCCATTTCTTTCATGTAGCGGATCGCCTCATAAGCCAAACGTTTTCCCTCTATGATGGCATTTTCCATTCCATAACCCATCATTCCGTTCCCTCCGACAAAAACGCCTCTTTTTGCATACTCTCTATCGACTGGATAATCATCATCCAGCATCTCTTGTCTTTGCTGCAGACTGAAATGCGGTACGGCTTTTTCCCAGCGATAAAAAATGACCTGTAGAGGTTCTTCAGCCAAAGTCAAAATTTCCTTCACTTCATTCTTGATGATCTCCATCACGAGAGCATCAGCTAATTCTATCAAGGTTTCTTCCAAACGTCTGCCGAATTCCACAAGTATATAATAGTGTTCAGCCTGCTCAAGCAACGGCCATTTGTTGTTCAGGACAACAACCTTGGTAGTATGATAGGAACTTTTTCGCGGAATCACAAATCCTTGTCCCTCAGGCGGATTTTTGACTGCTGTTTTGTTTATTTTGAAAAAAACGGTTCCGACACTGGTACTTTCGGCTTTCGGGATAGCAACCTCACTGGTAAGACCTTCCAAAAAACTTAAGGATTCCTGAGGGTTTGTTGTGACGAGAACACTTCCGGCACGCATGGATTCACGTCCATTCAATTCAATCAGCAGCAAGTCTTCCGCAACACTGCTCAATGATTTCACTTTCTGATTCACATACAGATGGCCTTCCGAGTGCTGGGCCAAAGATTTGATTAAGGTTGTCAGTCCGCCTTTGAAGGTATACTCCTGACCGGATCCATCCGCAAAACGCAACAACTGTTCTTTTTTATTTTTTCCGATATGTGCCCTTCCGAAAATGGTCACCAAATTGTCATCGAACAATTTTACCGGCATTAATTCCATAGAGCCGTAGACGCTATCAGGATAATAGGGCTCAGCCATATAGTCGACCACTTCCCGTCCCAAACGAAATTCCAAAAAGTTGTCGGTTGAATACTCAGGGTTCTCATGCAAGTTTTTGGACAAAAACAGACTATTCATGAACGCTCGGAGCTTTGCATCAAAGGTCAATCCATTGGCTTGCCAAATACCATTCGGAAAAAGTGGTATGCCGTGGTAGGTAGACATAACGTCATCGATGACTGCATTCCCATCGAACAACACCAGTTTCCCACCTTTGCTGAATTGAATTTCGCTTTCCAAGCCTAATTCCCGAAAAAACCCGGAAATATCCGCTCGCCTTGAATCGAAAGCTGATGCGCCTACATCAAACGCATACCCGTCCATCTCAATCGTATGGATCATACCGCCCACTGCGGATCGATCCTCCAGAACGACATACTCAAACGGAAGGTTTTGTTTCCGGATGGCTTTATCGATTTCATAAGCAGCTGTCAATCCTCTAAGTCCACCGCCGATGATTACGATACGTCGCTTCAACTTCTCCATCCTTCCATCCCCTCCTCTTGCTTTCTTGACACCTACTTTATCACTATCTATATCTTACTCTATCACTCCGCAAAAATATGTGGATATTTTTTGACAGATGTCCATGTTTTGCATATTGTCAGACGTTTTCGCGGATCTGTCTGACTGTTTCCGCATCCAAACGTTTGACTATTTCAGTGACTAATTTGACTGCGTTCAAATAGTCATCCTCATGGATCATGGAAGTGTGTGAATGCAGGTATCGTACCGGAACAGTAATAGCAAAAGATGGAATACCATCCAGGCTCTGATGCTGAGCACCAGCATCTGTTCCGCCACCTGTGATGACCGTGTACTGGAACGGAATTTCACATTCTTCGGCAACACCAACAATAAAATCGCGTAAACCACGATGCGGGATCATCGATGCATCATAAATCAATAATTGCGGCCCTTTGCCTAATTCGGAATCCGCTTCTTGAGGCGTCATTCCCGGCGTATCTCCAGCAGTTCCTGTATCCAAAGCAAAGGCGATGTCCGGACGGATCATATGTGTGGCTGTCTTTGCACCACGCAGCCCCACTTCCTCCTGAGCATTGCCGCCACTGAAAATTATATTCGGATGCGCAGTATTTGCAAGATTTTCCAATACTTTCAGTGCAACGGCAAGTCCGATGCGGTTATCCCAAGCTTTCGCTAAAAGAAATTTGGAATTGTTCATGCGTTTGAAAGAAATGTATGGCGTGATCATATCGCCAGGTTTGATGCCCCATTCCGCTACTTGCTCCTTCGAAGAAGCACCGATATCGATGAACATATCTTTAATTTCATAAGGTTTTTTGCGCGCTTCCGGCGTCAGTACATGTGGCGGTTTACAACCGATGACTCCGTGGCAACGTTCGCCTTTAGAGTTGGTGATTTCCACTTGTTGGGCCAGCATGACCTGATTCCACCATCCACCTAATGTTTGGAATTTGACGAATCCCTTCTCGGTGATACTTGTGACCATGAACCCGACTTCATCCAAGTGCCCCGCCAATAAAATGGTTGGCCCTTCTTCCGCCCCTGTATGTTTGGCAAAGAGCCCGCCCAATCCGTCCTGCGAAAAACTTTCGGCGAAAGGTTCCGCGTAGCGTCTAAAAACTTCTCGGACCTCCCCTTCATTGCCTGGAACGCCTCTCGCATCCGTCAAATCGATCAGCATTTGTAATTCTTTCTCTTCCAAAATGATACCCCCATTGATTTAGTGACATAAAATAAGTATAGCATTTACTGCAAGAAAAACAAAAAATCGCCGCACTCCCAGTCAATGACCGGGGAGGCAGCGATTCAAAAATTATTTAGCCAAAGCAGCTTTAGCTTGCTCAGCTACTGCAGCGAATGCCGCAGCGTCTGTAACAGCCAAATCAGCCAACATTTTACGGTTCATTTCGATACCAGCAAGTTTCAATCCGTGGATCAAAGTGCTGTAGCTCATGCCGTTGATACGAGCAGCCGCGTTGATACGGGCAATCCATAATCTACGGAAGTCGCGTTTCTTTTGACGACGGTCTCTGTAAGCATAAGTATAAGATTTCATTACTTGTTCTTTAGCTGTTTTGAATAATGTATGTTTTGAACCGTAATAACCTTTAGATAATTTAATAATCTTTTTGCGGCGTTTACGGGTTACTGTCCCACCTTTAACACGTGGCATAGTGATTTCCTCCTTATTAGAACCATGGTTCTATCTCTTATTGTTGTTATTTAGAATTATTTCATTTGTGATAATTGTTGGCTGATACGTTTGATATCAGATGCGCTAACCATTGAAGCTTGACGCAATTGACGTCTTTGTTTCTTCGTTTTTCCGTGGAATCTATGGCTTGTAAAAGCGCTCCAACGTTTTAGTCCGCCGTTACCAGTTCTTTTGAAACGTTTAGCTGAACCACGGTGAGTTTTTTGTTTTGGCATTTGTCTTTCCTCCTAAATTAAGTTACAAATTTATTTATCGGCTTTGGGTGCCAACATCAAGAACATGCTTCTTCCGTCCATTTTAGGATGAGATTCAATCGTCGCAACGTCAGTAAGCTCAGAAGCAAGGCGATCAAGGACCCTTTGTCCGATTTCTTTGTGGGTGATCGCACGTCCTTTGAATCTAATCGATGCTTTCACTTTGTCACCTTTTTCCAAGAATTTGCGTGCATTCCGCAATTTCGTTTGAAAATCATTTTCGTCGATGGAAGGACTCAAGCGTACTTCTTTAAGGCTTACCACTTTTTGGTTTTTACGGGCTTCACGTTCACGTTTTTGTTGATCGAAACGGAACTTGCCGTAATCCATAATACGGGCAACGGGCGGGTTTGCATTTGGCGATACCAAAACTAAATCTAAATTAGCTGCTTCTGCAATCTGCAATGCATCACTTTTCGATTTGACTCCTAGTTGCTCGCCGTCACTACCGATGATGCGTAGTTCGCGGGCACGGATGCCGTCGTTAACCATCATATCTTTTGCTATGGTCGTTCACCTCCATGATATTTGAGAGAAAGAACGCAGAAAAAAGTCGGCGGGTCATACTAACCCCGCCGACAATACTCGCATTGCTGCAAGTTACTTGTACATATCTGGCCCAGGGACGCAATTGTCCACTTAGGCGAGAAGCGGGTGCCTCTGCTTAATTTCTCAACTTTTACAGTATACCTTGTTAAAATGAAAACGTCAAGAACATTTCAACAAAAATCTTCATTTTCAATATACGTTCAGACATTCAGGATTCCGGTGCGTATTTCCAGATTTCTTCGAGATCCTTCGCTGGCAATTCCGCCACTAATTCATTGACTGTCTTATTCCATTCCGGAACGACATACTCCGGATTCAGTTCCTGCAGCGGCAACAGTACGAAGGAGCGCTCCTGCATTCTCGGATGCGGCACAGTAAGCCGTTCTTCATCGATACTCTCCACTCCGTACAAAACAATGTCGACATCCAGGGTACGCGGTCCGAATCGAATCGTCCGTACTCTACCGAGCTCCTGTTCGATAGTTTGGCAGCTGTCCAGCAAATCCAAAGGTAACAATTCCGTTTCTGCTTCAAACACTAGGTTCAGAAAATCAGGCTGATCGAGATAGCCTACCGGTTTCGATTCATAAATGGAAGATACGCGCTTCACTTCGACACCCGACAAGGAGCGGAAAAGCTCCAAGGCTTTATCAAGATGGGCTGCACGCGGCTCCAGATTCGTGCCTAATGCAATGTACACGATAGGCATGCGCTTAGCTCCCTTCCCTTTCGCGGTAGATCTCCACCGCAACGGAATCGTAATGGCCGACGATCGGTGGATCCGGCTTGATCACTTTCACTTGGCAGGCTTGCAACCCATCAAAACGCGCAAACAAAGCGATGGCAATATGCTCGGCCAAAGCTTCGATCAGGTTGAAGTTTTCGCCCTCCACTACTGCTTTGACCGCCTTGTAGGCATGTCCGTAATGGATGGAATCCTCCATCTTGTCGCTGTAACCGGCTTTTTTTGTATCAGTATGCAGCACAACATCTACGTTAAAACGTTGTCCCAACACTTTTTCTTCCGCATTCAATCCATGGAAAGCATAGAACTGTAGATTATTCAAATAGATTTTATCCAATCGGGCTCTCTCCTTTTTTTAACATGATATCCATCATCCTTGCCATTTCCGCATTGGCCTTTACATTATGCACGCGGAATATTTGCGCACCGTTTACGATGCCTAATGCAGTCGTGGCGGCTGTCCCCAGATCGCGCTCCTTGAAGGGGATATCCCCCAATGCCGTTCCGATGAACCGTTTGCGGGACGTTCCCAGCAGCAACGGGTAGCCGAGATCCGCAAACCGCTTCAGATGATGGACCACATTCAGATTGTCTTCATAGGTTTTTCCGAATCCGCAGCCGGGATCGAGAATGATGTTTTCCCTTTTGACGCCTGCGGACACTGCGATCCGCACACTCTCCGCCAAATCAGTCAACATATCTTCGATCAAAAAGGCATAATCCGGCTTTTCCCGATTGTGCATCAAAATGATCGGCACATCAAATGACGCCGCCACAGCTGCAATCTGAGGATCGTATCTGCAGCCCCAAATGTCATTGATGATATCAATGCCGGCTTCGCAAGCCGCTCGAGCGACCGCCGACTTGTAAGTGTCGATTGAAAGCGGCACATCGACCGCTTTCTTTAGCGCTTCAATGACGGGCACAATCCGCGCAATCTCCTCTTCATCAGATATCTGCGTGTGACCAGGACGGGTGGATTCCCCGCCGATGTCGATGATATCGGCGCCATCAGCAACCATCTCCAGCGCGTGGGCGACAGCTTTTTCGACCGTGTTCCACTCTCCGCCATCGGAAAATGAATCCGGCGTCACGTTTAGGATTCCCATAATGTAACTGCGCTGTGACAGTTCATATACTTTCGTCTTTGTCGTTAATTTCAAGGTCCATTCTCCTCATCAGCGTGTACTTCGTTTAAAGTTTGATCAATTCCAGTACTTCACTTCTGGATTTGAAGGATTGCTTGAATCCACCACGGACTGCGGATGTCACAGTCTTGCTGCCCGGTTTTTTCACGCCGCGCATGGTCATGCACATATGCTCGGCTTCCAAAACGACCATGACTCCCTGCGGTTCCAGATGCTCCATCAGAATATCCGCAACCGTCGTCGTGATGCGCTCCTGTATCTGCGGTTTTTTGCTGACTTCATCCAGGATGCGGGCAAGTTTGCTCAAACCGATCACCTGTCCATCTTTCGGCATATAAGCGATATGCCCCACACCAAAAAACGGAACCAGATGATGTTCGCAAGTTGAATAGAAAGGAATATCCTTCACTAACACGATTTCGTCTGTATCTTCATGAAAGATCACTTTGGCGTGATCGGCTGGATCTTTTTCGAGACCGGAAAAAATTTCTGCATACATGCGCGCCACGCGCTTTGGTGTATCCTGCAACCCTGAGCGCTTCGGGTCTTCCCCGATCGCCTCCAAAATCATTTGGACAGCGACTTCTATCTTCTCTAAATCCATATTTATCCTCCTAAACGCTCATTTTGCGGATAACGCCGCAAGGGTGATGTCAGCGACTGCTTTAGCTGCGACCAATAGAGCTTTTTCATTGATGTCGAATTTTGGGTGATGATTATTGAACACTTCTGCCTGGTTCGGACGGGCACCGACATTCAGGAAAGCGCCGGGGATTTTCAACAGATACTGTCCGAAATCCTCCGCTCCAGTGTTGGCAGAAGTTGCGATGACTTGGTTCAAATAAGAACCGACACCGTTTTGTTCCAGAACAGCTACTGCTTTGGCAGTCTCTTTTGGATGGTTGTATAAAGGCGGGTAATCGGAGTTGTAGTCGATTTCTACCTTCACGTCATACATCTCCTCAAGACCGCGACCGATCCGGTGGAAGTGTTCCTCGATGACTTTTCCCACCTCAAGATCCATATAGCGGGCATCCCCGCGCAGAATCAGACTATCCTTGATGACATTACTGCTGCCGACCGCCTCGAAAGAGCCGATCGTCACGACAGCCATGTCATAAGGGTTGATGCGCCGGGAAACGATGGTCTGCAGGTTCATCACGAAACTGGAGGCCGCCACAATCGTATCATTGGAGCGATGCGGTTGCGAACCATGCCCGCCTGTCCCCTGGATCGTGACTTTGATGTCACTGCAGCCAGCGTAGGCGAATCCGCTCGTATAAAAGACGGTACCCACTTCATAGTCCGGATAGAAATGGATGCCATAGATTTCATCGACATCATCTAATAAGCCGGAGTCCATGATGCTCTTGGCACCGGCCGGAGCCATCTCTTCGGCATGTTGGTGCACAATTTTAACGGTTCCTTCCCATTGGTCCCGCAAGCGGATAAGACAATCCGCCAAGATCATCAGGTAAGCGGTATGCCCGTCATGGCCACAAGCATGCATGACACCGTGATTTTTCGATGCGAACGGCAGACCGGTCTGCTCCTCGATCTGGAGCGCATCGAAATCTGCCCGAAGCGCGATGGTCCGGCCGGGTTTATTTCCTTTGATCGTGACGATGATGCCATAGCCGTTCCCGACGTTCGTTTGTACATCAACCGATTTATTTTCATAGAAACGGGCGATGAACGCAGCCGTTTCTTTCTCGTCGAATGACAATTCAGGATGCTCGTGGAAATGACGGCGCAAAGCGATCATGTCATCTTCACGGCCATCCAGCATTTTCATCAATTCTTCTCTTAACATAAACCCTTCATCCCCTATCCAGCAAAATATACTAAAAAAATTTTATACTTGCCTAGTTATATAAGAAAATAAAGGCCCGGAACACAAACTGCCATGTTCCGGGCCTTCGTCAAGCTAACAGAATCAAAGCTACATCACTGAAACTTATTGTATCATGATTTGCTCAGAAAAATGTGGATTTGATAAGATTATTTGAAGTTTTTGATTTCAGATTGAATTTCAGCCAAGAAATCATCCATGCTGAAAGTAACCATTTCTTTCGAGCCGTAGCGGCGGACAGTGACGGTTCCGTTCACCAATTCCTGGTCACCGATGACCAATTGGTAAGGGATTTTTTGAGTCTGGGAAGCACGGATCTTGTAGCCCATCTTCTCGTTGCGGTCGTCGACTTCAACGCGCATACCCAACTGTTCCATTACGGTTTTCAGTTCAAAAGCTTGATCAGCATGCAGGTCCAAGTTTACAGGGATGATCGTCGCTTGGACAGGAGCCAACCATACCGGGAACGCACCTTTGTACTCTTCAATCAAATACGCCACAAAACGCTCCATTGTGGAAATGACACCTCGGTGAATAACGACTGGACGATGGTTATTTTCGCCGTCTTCGCCGACATAAGTCAGGTCGAAGCGCTCAGGCAACAGGAAGTCCAATTGAATCGTGGACATCGTTTCTTCCAATCCCATCGCTGTTTTGAACTGCACGTCCAATTTAGGGCCGTAAAACGCAGCTTCTCCGATAGCTTCGAAGTATTCAAGACCGAATTCATCCATCGCTTCCTTCAGCATCGCTTCCGCTTTATTCCACATATCATCATCATCAAAGTATTTCACTTTGTCTTCAGGATCGCGGTAGCTCAAACGGAAACGGTAATCAGTGATCTGGAAATCTGCATAAACATCCATGACCAACTGCAGTACGCGTTTGAACTCGTCCTTGATCTGATCCGGACGGACAAATGCATGGGCATCATTCAGAGTCATTTCACGCACGCGCTGCAATCCGGACAAAGCGCCACTCTTTTCGTAACGGTGCATCATACCCAACTCAGCGATGCGGATCGGCAATTCACGGTAGCTGTGGATATCGTTTTTATAGACCATCATATGATGCGGACAGTTCATCGGACGCAACACCAACATTTCGCCATCGCCCATATCCATCGGCGGGAACATATCTTCATGGTAGTGGTCCCAGTGGCCGGAAGTTTTGTACAATTCCACATTCGCCATGATCGGCGTGTAGACGTGCTGGTAACCCAGGCTCACTTCTTTGTCGACGATGTAACGCTCAAGCGTACGACGGATCGTCGCGCCTTTCGGCAACCAGAAAGGCAAACCGGAACCGACTTCAGGAGCGATCATGAACAGATCCAGCTCTTTGCCTAATTTACGGTGATCGCGTTCTTTTGCTTCTTCGCGCATTTTGATGAATTCAGCTAGGGCTTTCTTGTCGAAGAAGGCTGTTCCATAGACACGTTGCATCATTTTGTTGTTCGAGTTCCCTCTCCAGTAGGCACCCGCCAATGACAACAACTTGAAGACTTGGATTTTGCCTGTTGCCGGCACATGGACACCGCGGCAAAGGTCCGTGAAGTCCTCTTGCGTATAGACGGTGATGACGTCACCCTCAGGCAACGCAGTGATCAATTCGACTTTGTAAGGGTCATTTGCGAAGATTTCCAATGCTTCCGCACGGCTCACTTCACGTCTGACGATCGGATAGTTCGCCTTCACGATGTTCATCATTTCCGCTTCGACTTTCGGCAAGTCCTCTTCGGCAAGCTGCACTTCCATATCGGTATCGTAGTAGAAACCTGCTTCGATCGCTGGACCGACGCCGAAATGGATTTCCGGGAACAGGCGCGTCAGGGCATGCGCCATCAAATGGGCAGTCGAGTGGCGCAGGATACCCAATCCGTCTGCGTGATCCGGAGTCACGATTTCAAGCGAACCATCCGTCTCCAACTGACGTGTGAAGTCGACCAATTCCCCATTGAATTTTCCGGCCAAAGCTTTTTTGGCCAGGCTGTTGCTGATGCTTTTTGCTACTTCTTCCACTGTTACGCCGGATTCGAATACTTTTACGGCGCCGTCTGGAAAAGTGATTTTGATTTCTGACATGCTGATTCCTCCAGTTAATTAAATTCTGTACGTGCCTAAATGTTAAAAAAGGCAATAAAAAAAGCCCATCCCCAGCTTGTGCCGGAAATGGGACGTGTCTACGTGGTTCCACCCAAATTCAAAGAGTGCGACAGCCATCCGCTTAAGATTCTGCCTCATCCTTACTTGAACGCGATAACGAGCGTACCGTTTCCCCCTACTGAAGTTTCAGGGAATCTCTCGAAAGGGGTCGATACATGATTGATTAGGATGTTTCACCAAGCCATCCCTCGCTAAAAATCAGTTCATCCATCGGTGTCTTTCTCATCGATTTGTCTTTCGTTTCATCTGTAGTCCATTTAAACACAAAAAATAATTGTTTTCAAGCTTAAAATAAGAAAAGCTGAACGGGTTCGGTCAGCCCTGATTAAGGAAACACTGTGACCTAAACGGTCAAGTACTCTGATGTCACAGTGCGACATCAGAGGGCCTCACTACGAGACCAGTTGGATGGCCTGATGACAGGACTAAGCGATTGAAATCGCAAGAGTCATGACAATTTAGGAAATCGAGCCGCAACGTTCCCTACGGTCACCTTGTACTGGGACTCTAAGGGATGAATCCCTAAAAGTCCCATGCAACTGAGCATCGTAGAGCGCAATATGCTGAGAGACTTCCTGCGTCAGCAGGTTAGTCGAACAGTATCCTTGGCTCATAGAGACAAGGGGTTCCTTTTTCCTTTCCGAAGGGCTTACCCGTGAAGCTAGCCAACTTTTTTGATTGCAGCACAGCGCTCCGTCAGCCTATTGCTCGAAGCGACGGTTCTTCCCGGTCATAGGAACCTCGCGCGACAGGAAGCGGATCCGCTCCATCAGACGTTTCGCCTTCATCGGTTCATCGTCGCCTCGGTTGCCCATGCGCAAATGTTCCTCCAACTGCTGCATCGTAAAGTTGGAACTGAAGAAGGTCGGCAAGTCTTCCTGCATCCGGTACTGAAGGATGACACCGAGCACTTCATCACGGATCCAGGTGGAATTGGCCTCAGCTCCGATATCGTCCAACATCAGAATCTCCGCCTTCTTCACGGCATCGATCTTTTCGTTGACCGTGTTGCTCTGGATCGCCTGCTTCATCTCCATCGTGAAGGTCGGATAATGCATCAGTGTCGTCAGATGGCCGCCCATTGCCAATTCATGCGCAATCGCACCCAACAGATAAGATTTCCCTACTCCGAAAGGCCCGTAGAAATACAACGCTTGGTGATGCTCTTTCGGATTCCCATTGAATGAATCAATAAAATTCAACGACTCCAGAATGGCGGGCATCCGCTCGTTTGATTGGACAAACCGCTCCAACGTCGCCGTACGGACATCCTTCGGCATCGACATGGAATGGACGCGGCTCCGCAATTCCTTTTCTTTTTCCCTCGCCATCGTCTCGTCCGTCGGCGTATAGACGACATCTATGTAACCGGCATTCAATACGAGGTTCGGCTCATAGCCGGGATTCTGCGATTCTTTCCCCAACCGGATCTTCTCTTTTTCCTGCACATATTCGTGCAATTTCGAATAACTTCTCTCGACGATTTCCCGCGACAGGCGCTCTTCGTGTTTCTGGAAGAACGCTTGGACATCGGCATCCTTCATGATTGTGTCGATCATGCCTTTGTAGCGCTGGCTGATTTCGGGATTATTCATATATTTGTAGAATGCTCTTCCGATATGATCCATCACTCATCCCCTGCCTTTCCGCTACTTTTTAATTTTTTGATGCGTTCATTCAATTTTTGTTGGGCTTCCGGCGTCAGCGGTGTTTCCACAACCGCTTTGTGCTCCTCTTTAGCCCAATCCGGCAAGTTTTCTTTCTTGCGCGCCACCGTTTTCCCGTAATTCTTTGCGGTCGTTCGGCTGGCTGCCCGCTTCTCCGCTTTCGCTTTCATCTCGCCGGCGAATTGTTTTGCTTTCGCCAACGCTTTTTCGGGCGAATCGACACCGTCCTGCAGCCAATCGTTTGCGATGGCTTCCACATAGGCCTTGGAAAGATGCGGATTATTGAGGATGACCAACACATAGTGCGTCAATACGTTGAGCACACTCGGTTTGAAATCAGCCTTTTCCATCAGCGTACGCAACAATTGCGTCTCCGAGGCGGTCACGATGCCGCCTTTCTGCTTTTTGATGCTGGTCAAAAATTGATGCGGCGTCAATTGTTCGCACGCCTTGATGAACGAAATCTCTTCACTGGAAAAACGCGCCTGAATCAATTTTTGTTCCCGGCCTTTTTCAGTATCTTTAGCCAGTTGGATGCTCTGGGTGACTTTGTCCTTTACTTCCAAACGGGTGCTGTGTCTCTGTTCATAGGCATCGGATACAATTTTTTTGAGCGTTTCTCCGTCTACTTTGCCGGATTCGATATCGGCGGCCTCCAGAATAAACTGGGCCATCTGAAGTTCGTCGCAACCATACAGGGTGTAGAGGATAGTGATTGTGTGCTCCAATTCCTTTGTGATGGATTCGCGTTTAACAAATTGTTTGTTCAACAACTGCCGGAAAAACGAGAAGTCAAAACCATCATTCTCGATAACGGGCAGACTTGCCGCATTATCACCCAACAACGTATTATCGTTCTGCCTCATCCGCGCTTGCTCCGTAAAGGCGCTTTCCGAGAAAGAAAAAACATCCAAAAAGGACTTGGTAATATTTTCCGCATTTTTTAGGTCGCGGACTTGCCGACTGAACCGTTGCTGCAACTCACGGTATTTCCGTTCGCCGACTTTTTCGTACAACAGCAACCCCATCAGGTCATCACTGAAAAAAGCATGACTGGACAGCGGCTGCTGCAATTCGTAAAGGTATTGCTTCTCAGGCTCGTTTACCAGAAATGTCTTCAGCAAACCGATTCCTTCCAATTTCACGCGCGCTTGATAGAACTCTTGGATTCCGCTGTTTGATAGAGCCAATAATTCGGTGTGAAGCAAATCCTTACTCCAATAGCTCTCCTGCGGAATCTCCGCAAGCAGCGTCAAATAAAGGCTGAACGCTTGCGGCCCGATGATGGGCTGATACAATTGCGTCAGGATTTTGCGGTCCACATCGGAAATTAAGTTCGTCTGGCTTGCTCTGAAAGCATCCTTAGGACTTATATTTTGCCATGGATAACTCATTGTTCATTGTCTTCCTTTCCGGGGGCTGCCTCGTGGGGAGGAGCATCGGATGGTTGGATGTCTGAAGCTTCAGCAGCCGCTTGTTCGGCTTTTTTCTTCTCCATATTCTTCAATTCATCAAGGAAGGTTTTCCGGTCCGAAAATTGGCGGTAAACACTTGCGAAACGGATGTAGGCGACATCATCAATTTTGGCCAACTTGTCCATGACGTATTCCCCGATGACGATGCTGGATACTTCGTTTTCTCCGAGCGCTCGGATTTCGGCTTCCACCTCATTGACGACAGTCTCCAGCTGTTCAAGGGCGATCGGCCGTTTTTCGCAGGAGCGGATCAATCCCCGCAACAACTTTTCACGGCTGAATTCTTCGCGCGCGCCATTTTTTTTGATGACAAGCAACGGCGTTTGCTCGATCCTTTCGAATGTAGTGAAACGGAAATGGCATTGTTCGCATTCGCGACGGCGGCGGATGGCTTTCCCGTCATCAGCCGGACGACTATCGACAACACGCGATCCGTGATAGTGACATTTTGGGCATTGCATCGGCTTTCCCCCTTTTCTTTCGTTTATTATCGCTTCATTATAACATACTTGTGGCTCAAAAACCTTGAAAAGATGGTCTTTATGGCACTTTCAGGCTACACAGTTCTATGTTTGAGCAGCCAATCGTTGACTTGTTTTTTTGTTTCTTCAATTGTTCCGGAATTGTCGATGACAAAGTCAGCCAGTTCTTTTTTCTTCTCGATCGACAGCTGACTTTGCATCCTCCGGGTAGCTTCATCCGCATCCAAATGGTTGCGGCTCATCAGCCTTTGCACTTGCAGTTCTTCTGGAACATAGACGACCATCACAGCATCGCAACTGTCCTCATACCCGCCTTCGTACAGCAATGGGATATCCAGCACAATCAGTTTGTGCCCTTCCGAAATATAACGCTCTTTTTCTGCCTGTATCCAATCATTGATGCGCTCCTTCAGCAACACATCCAGTTCTTTACGCTTCTCCCTATCCGAAAAGATCAGCGCTCCCAAACGTTTGCGATCCAACGTACCATCAGACAGCAGATAGGCTTCCCCAAAATGTTCGATGATGTCCGCTAACCCTGGTGCACCCGGAAGAACGACAGCCCTTGCTCCTAAGTCTGCATCGACAACCGGAATGCCCGCAGACAAAAACAGCTTCGCTACAGTCGATTTCCCTGTAGCGATGCTTCCTGTAAGTCCTAATATATAGCTCATGTTCGTTTATTTCGCCCCTTTGTAGGCAATATCAGTGATGTCTGGTGCCTTTGAACGCGTCTTCGGCAGTTGTTGACAATGCGGACAATAATGCGTTCCTCGCTGTGCAACCCTTATCTTTTCGATCGGATGACCACAGTTCGGACAAGGTTGCCCGGTTTGACCGTAAACGGCAAGCGAGACTTGGAATTTACCGGCCTCTCCTAACGTATTTTTGTAGGTCCGGATCGTCGACCCTCCGGCCTCCACTGATCTACTGATCACATCCATGATGGCTTCATGCAGCCTTTTGGCTGCAGCCGGGCCGATTGTATCGGCGGCTTGCAGGGGATGGATTTTAGCTTGGAAAAGTGATTCATCCGCATAAATGTTCCCGACGCCGGCCACAATGTTCTGGTCCAGGATGACCGCTTTGATTGCGCGATGCGACTTGGAAAGATCCTTTTTGAATTTGCTCAATTTGAAGAAATCCGCGGTCGGTTCCGGCCCCATTTTTTTGAAAGGTTCATACTCATCCCGCTTTTCGATCGGCAACAACGTAAATTTACCGAACTTGCGCACATCAAGGTAACGCAATTGGCGGCCATCGGCGAGATAAAAAATGACATGCGTATGCTTCTTGATCGGTTCACCGGCTTCGCTGACCTCATATTTGCCTTCCATCCGCAGATGGGAAATCATCGCCCAGTGGTCCAACAAAAAGATCAGATACTTGCCGCGGCGTTCGATGGTGTGGATCTGCTCCCCCCGCAGAACCGTCTTGAAACGTTCCGTGGAGAAAGGCGGCGTGATCATACGATCCCAAAAGACGGCTACATCTATGATGACGGCTCCTCCGACAAGGTTGATGAGTCCTTTGCGGATGGTTTCTACTTCTGGCAATTCCGGCATAAGCAGGCCCCTTTCATTTATCGGTTTGTTCCTTGTTTATTTTGCATCATACCAGCTATCTCCGGAGTTGCTGTCCACTTTGAGCGGCACAGCCAAGTCGACTGCATGCTCCATGATTTCCGGCACCAATTTTTCCAAGACCGAAATCTCTTCTTCCGGGCATTCGAAGATCAATTCATCATGCACCTGCAACAACATATTCGCTTGAAGCCCTTTTTCCTTAAGGACTTTATCCATCCGGACCATCGCCACTTTGATGATGTCGGCGGCAGTGCCTTGGATCGGCGAATTGATGGCCGTGCGTTCGGCAAAGGAGCGCAGATTGAAATTGCGGTTATGGATATCAGGTAGGTAACGGCGTCTGTGGAACAGCGTTTCGACATAACCGGTCTCTTTCGCTTCCTTGACGATATCCTCCATGAATTGCTTCACACCCGGATATTTGTCGAAATAACGGTCAATGAATTCTTGAGCAGCTTTTCGGGTGATGTTCAGGTTTTGGGACAAACCGTAGTCACTGATGCCATAAACAACACCAAAATTGACGGCTTTCGCTTGTCGGCGCAGATTGGCAGTGACGTCTTCCGGTTTCTCGATGCCGAATACACGCATCGCTGTCGAAGTATGGATATCCTGGCCTTCCAGGAAGGCTTCGCGCAGATGCTCATCCCCGGAAATATGCGCCAGCACACGCAATTCGATTTGTGAATAGTCGGAGGCGAACAGCTTCCAACCTGCTTGTTGCGGAACGAAAGCTTGTCTGATTTTCCGGCCTTCCTCCATCCGGATCGGGATGTTCTGCAGGTTCGGATCGACGGAACTCAAACGACCGGTCTGCGTCAACGTCTGTTGATAACGGGTATGGATCTTGCCGGTTTCCGGTTTGATGAATTTCAGGAGTCCCTCCACGTAGGTGGATTGCAGCTTGGCCAACTGTCGGTAGTTCAAGATGTGCTCCACGATCGGCGCTTGCGCCTGCAGCTTCTCCAATACATCCACCGCTGTCGAATAGCCCGTTTTCGTCTTTTTGATGGCGGGCAAGCCCATCTTCTCGAACAGGATGACACCCAGCTGCTTCGGTGAGTTGATGTTGAACTCCTCACCCGCCTCGGCATAGATGGTTTTTTCGATTTCAAGCAAGCGGCCGGCAAATTCCTCTTTCATTGTCAACAGGCGTTGCGGTTCCACTTTGATCCCTTGGATTTCCATGTGCGCCAAGACAAATGACAACGGCAGCTCCATTTCGTAATACAAATCTTTTTGCACGTTGCTTTCCAGTTCAGCGTTCAATTGGGCAAACAGCGCCTGGATCGCTTTCACTTTGCGCGCTAAATGGTCATGCAGTATTGCATCCTCGGGAACCGCCGTTTTAGCGCCTTTTCCGTAGATGGCCTCATCAAAGGAGACATCGTTGTAGCCGTATTCCTGGGCGACTTGCGCAAGGTCTTTGCTGTTGTCCTTCGCATTCAGGATGTAGGAAGCCAGCAGGATATCAAAGTCGATGCCTGCCAGCGCGATACCGGCGTAATGCAGCATGACCATCGTCCGTTTGCCGTCGTACACAATTTTATGGGCTCCGGCATTTTCAGCCCATTCCTTGAAAACAACACTTGCCAGCACTGTTTCCAATGAAGCTGTGTAAATCTTTTCATCCGTTCCCCAGCTGACTGCGAGGATTTTCCCGTCATGGTAGTTGTCTTCAAGCATCTCTACATACAGTGCCATCCGGTCCTTAAAATGCTCGGGACGGATCTCGGTCAGGACTTCGAAATGGATGTCCTCGAAGGATTCCGAGCGGTCTTCCGAGGCCACGCCCAGTTTGTCCAGGAAGCCATTGAAATCCATTTCGCGGTAAAAGTCGGTCAGTTTGTCGATCTGTTTGCCTTCAACCGCCAGTTCATCAAGCTTCAATGTCACCGGCGAGTCCAGATCGATTGTAGCCAAAGTTTTGCTCATGAACGCATTCTCTTTATCATTGATAAGGTTCTCTTTCATCTTGCTTTTCTTCAGTTCATCGATATGCTCGTATAGATTTTCGATGGAACCATATTCGGTCAAGAGTTTCAAAGCAGTCTTCTCGCCTACTTTAGTGACGCCCGGATAATTATCCGACGAGTCGCCCATCAGACCTTTCATGTCGATGATCTGTCTCGGTTCGATGCCGTATTCTTCACGGATGACGTCCGGGGTGTAGGATTTCAATTCCGACACGCCTTTGACGGTGATATCGACCCGGATATTATCCGTCGTCAATTGGATCATATCCTTATCGCCTGAAATGATGACGACATCATAGCCGGCTTGATCGGCCATCCGCGAGTAAGTCCCAATGATATCGTCAGCTTCATAATTGACCAATTCATACGTCTTGCCACCAAAGGCATGGACAAGGACGCCAAAATAGGGCCACTGTTCGGATAACTCCGACGGCATGCTTGCACGCCCGCCTTTGTAGTCGCCATAAAGGGCATTGCGGAAAGTCGTTTTTCCTGAATCGAATGCTACCAACAGATGCGTCGGCTCTTCTGTCTGGAAGATGCGTTCCAATATATTATTGAAGGCGTAGAGCGCGTTCGTATGCAAGCCGTTTTTGTTGCGGAACCCATCCAGATTCGGCAATCCAAAAAAGGATCTGAAAGCCACACTGCTGCCATCCACCAATAGTAATTTTTTCTTTTTATCAGTCATCTGTTAACATCCTAACTCTGCTTATTCTGAATCGTCATCTGCCATCATTGTAGGATAAACTACCTTATCGGCATTCTCCTCGACTTCAGTTCGCTCGTTCATGATCACGTTCTCTGCCTCATCAAAAATCAATTTGCGGGGTGTCTCTACGATCAATTCAGCATCCAATACTCGTTCATTTTCCATATTCGTTCCGACAACGCTGATTGTGACTTGTTCACGGCGTTCGTCCACGCGCTCCACTTCAAAGTTGAAGGTTATCATGTTGTTATGGTAGATCGGTTCGATCACATTCAAAGAAACGTCCACAATATGTGAACCCGGACCCGGTAAATGTTTGGAAACGTTGCTCGTCAAAATCCCCACCAACAATACGGTTGGCACGATCGGTTTATGAAACCGAGTCGTCTGCGAATAATCATGTTGAATATAGAGCGGGTTCCCGTCATTCGTCAACCCAAGATACAGCAAAATATCTTTGTCTTCGATGATTTCGGTGACAGTCAACGAATCCCCCTCTTGAATTTCATCAATCGATTTCCCAAGCTTTATATCTTTCAGACCCATTTTCACTTTTCCTTTCTTTGAACACATATATGTCTATCATATCAAAAACCCCGTTCCGATAAAAGCCGTTTAACCGTTTGGGCCTATTTATTCAGATAACCGGACCAAGCCCGCTCTGTCTTGCATCAAAAAAAGCCCAAGAATTGCTTCCTGGACTTTTTTGATGCATTGAATTAATTTTTTGTCGGCACACTGTGGCTCAACAGTTCTTCGTAAGCCAATTCAAACTTCTGAACATCCCCTGCACCCATGAAAATGGCGACAGCATCATGAAACTGCAAAAGCGGAGACATGTTGTTGACGTTCAACACCGTTGCGCCTTTTTCGATTTTTTCGGCCAAATCGCCGATCGAAACCTGTCCGTCCTTTTCACGAGCGGAGCCGAAGATATCGCAAAGGAAGACCTTGTCGGCCAATTCCAGCGCCTCGGCGAACTCACTAAGCAGAGCAACCGTGCGCGTGAAGGTATGCGGTTGGAAAATCGCAATGATTTCCTTTTCAGGGTATTTTTGTCTAGCTGCATCGAGTGTAGCGCGGATTTCGGATGGATGATGGGCATAATCATCGATGACGACCATATCCGAAATATATTTTTCGCTGAAGCGACGTTTTACGCCTGAGAAGGTCTTCAACTGAGCAGCAACCTTGTCTTTGTCCAATCCTTCCAACCAGCAGAATGTGAGGATGGCCAATGAGTTGAGGATGTTGTGCGTGCCGAATGACGGGATTTCAAAATGACCGAACAACTCGCCATTTATTTCCACATCGAACTGACTGCCGTTTGTGTTTTTCGTGACATTTTTGGCGACAACATCATTGTCTTCAGCGAACCCGTAAAACGTTACCGGATATTTACCTTTCAGTTCACGGACATAGGCATCCTCCCCACAAGCGATGATGCCTTTTTTCACTTGGGATGCAAACGCAGCAAACGCGCTGTAAACATCATTGATATCCTGGTAGTAATCCGGGTGATCGAAATCGATGTTCGTGATGATGGCGTAGTCCGGTGAATAGGCCAAGAAATGACGTCTGTACTCGCAAGCTTCCAACACAAAGTACTCCGCATCTTCCCGGCCGAAGCCAGTGCCGTCGCCGATCAAATAGCTAGTCGGAGCAATCCCGTCCAACACATGGGACAACAAACCGGTTGTGCTTGTTTTTCCGTGAGAACCGGTTATGGCGACGCTCGTATAGTTTTTGATCAATTCGCCTATGAAATCATGGTAGCGGATAACCGTCAAACCAAGTTCTTTCGCTTTAGCGATTTCCTCATGGGAATCAGGGAAAGCATTCCCTGCGATGACCGTCAGACCCGGTGTGATATTCGCTTCGTTGAATGGCATGATTGTGATGCTTGCATCATCCAAACCTTTTTGCGTAAAGAAATAAGTTTCGACATCGGAACCTTGGACTCTATAGCCTTTTCCATGCAGGATCAATGCCAACGCACTCATCCCGGAACCTTTGATGCCGACAAAATGATAAATCGTTTCCGTTTCCATAATTACCTCCAAATGAATAAGGAAGGTTAGTCTTTCGGCTACCTTCTGATGTTTGTGCCTCAAAACACTCTCTTAGGACATGATGACTTGCTGTCCATTTATTGAACCGGAACCAGTATAGCACGCACGAATTAAGAAAATGCATGAAATTATTTAAAATTTGATGTCAAACATGTCAATAATTTCATTATGCCACCAACCGCAGCATACAAATCAAGTTAATGTTACAATGCCATGACTAAAAATAAGAGTGACTTGCCGAATCAGCTGCCTCATGGACAAATTTCCCGGTTGCATCGTAAGAGCGTTCCTGCTCCATGATACCCAACAACGATCGGTTCATCGCCCGTTTGGATTTGCCTTCCAACGGCTGCAACTCACTTTCTCCCACGTTGTCCTCTTTCAAAACCGCATCGTCTTCAACAGGTGCACCCAATTCGAAAAGAAGCAAATCTGAGCTATTTTTTCTCAATAAGGCTGCGATCGCGCGATAGTCGATTCTCTTTTCATGCAGGTTTCCCCAACCTTTCAACGGTTCCGGTACTTCGGTCAGTTGGAAAGGTCTTCTGCTTTTATAGGATGCGAAAGGATGCATGCCCAATTCCGTGCGGCGCTCCTTCTGCTTTTCTTCCTTTAGTCTTTTTTTCTCGACTGCAAAAACATCTTCGGCAGGCTTCACAACTTTGTCCCTGAAGGAAACGAATGCCTCTTTGTTGTGGCGGATGTAAGGGACAGTATCCATCGGATGCAGCAAATCTTGTGAGATATAGGAGGACGGTTGTGCAGAATCGCCTTTTTCTTCCAGCATGCCATGCTCTTCATCCTCTTTTTTCAGGTAATTCGGAAAATCAAACTTATTTGTTGCAGGATGACTTCCATCCATCCCTGAACGATGGTCATGCCGAAAAAAACTGGGTCCATCATAGCGACTCATCCAGTCAACTCCTCTCTTGTTTTGCTTCAGGCAATGCGCTGCCTGGTTTCAATGGAATTCCTTTATTATAGTACTTCTTTTTCCGACAAAATTCCATAGGGTTATTTGAAAAACGCTGCGCCTATTGCATAGCTGTCATCCAACACAAGGATGCCTTTTTTAGGGCTTGCGTTCTCCAATTGCAATTCTTTGGCGGAACAGATCATGCCCTGGCTGGCTACGCCGCGCAATTCACCTGGCCAGATGATCAAACCACTAGGCATGACAGCGCCTGGTTTTGCCACGACGACGCGTTGGCCTTTTTTGATGTTGGCTGCACCGCAGACGATCTGCAGCACTTCACCGTTGTCCACTTCCGTTTGCGTAACGGACAGGTGGTCGGAGTCTTCATGCGGCACGCATTCCTTGACGTAACCCACAACAAATTTAGGCGAACGATCGACGACGATGGCGTCACTGAAACCTGCTGCTTGGATCAAAGCATTCACTTTTTCCGCTTCTTCATCGGATAACAGCACTTGTCCGTTTGCATCCAACGCCAGCGTGTCTGAAATCGAAAATAGATTGTAGCCCATCGTTTCATTTGTACGGTTGTTGAAAATGCGCGTCACATTGCCTTTTGATTCGCATGCTTGTTCTTGGCGGACAGCGATATCCCCTTTCGTCAACATTAATGTATCCCCGACTGCTTCACGATTATAAAAACTTAACCACATGTTATGTTTGCTCCTTTATGCTTCTTCATTTATTTTTCCCAACCGAAATAGTATCACAATTGTTCCAAAAAGGCTTCAATCTCTTTTTGCGTCTTCCGGTTGCGTGAGACGAAACGACCCAATAGTTCTCCCTCAGCATAGACGACGAAGCTCGGGATTCCGGAGATCTGTAACGCTTCACCCAGCGTGCCGAAATCATCGCGGTCTATCTCGACGAAACGAAAATCCGTAAATTTATTTTCCACCTCAGGCATGAATGGGCGGATGTAATGGCAATCCGGGCACCAACCGGTCATGAAGACGAAGACCGTTTTTCCCGAATCACGCAGTTCTTTGAATTGATCCAGATCTTTCAGTTTGTCCATAATCAAGTTCCTCCTTAGTTCATGGCCATGATCGTTTCATAAGTGCTCTTGTCCAATGCTTTGATGACTTGCGCAACCATTTCCTTGGCTGCCGCGTAATCGTCGATGTGGAACATTGTCTGATGTGTGTGAATATAGCGGGCGCAGACGCCGATGACCGCGCTAGGCACCCCGTCATTCATGACATGGGCGGCACCCGCATCCGTTCCGCCTTTGGAAACAAAATACTGATAAGGGATATCATGCGTTTCCGCTGTATCCAACAGAAATTCGCGCATCCCTTTCAAGGTGATCATGCCTGGATCCTGGATCCGCAAAAGGAAACCTTCCCCCAGATGGCCGAACGTATCCTTGGTCGTCGTCAAATCATCCGCAGCCGAGCAATCCACCGCGAAGAACAGATCCGGCTTGAACTTGTGCACGGCCCCTTTTGTTCCACGCAGTCCGACCTCTTCTTGCACGTTGGAGCCGGCTATCAAAGTGTTCGGCAACTTTTCATTTTTCAATGCTTCCAGCGTCTCCAAAACGACCGTATTCCCGTAGCGGTTGTCCCACGCTTTTGAAATGATTTTCTTCTTGTTGGCGGTCCAAATCGTTTCCACCTGGGGAACAATCGTATCTCCGGGACGGACTCCGAATGCCATCGCCTCTTCTTTTGTATCGAACCCCGCATCGAACAGGATGTCCGTCACTTTGACTTTTTTGCCTTCACCCTCCCCGCGCAATAAGTGCGGCGGAACCGAAGAGGAAATCACAGGAATATCGCCTTTGGACGTCTGCAGGGTATAGCGCTGTGCCGAAACGACATAAGCATTCCAACCGCCGAGCGGCACGACCCGGAACAATCCGCGCTCCGTGATGCCGGACACCATGAAACCCACTTCATCCATGTGTGCCGCGACCATGATGCGCGGTGCCGTTTCATCTTCATGCTCTCTGATTCCGAAAATTCCGCCCAAGCCATCCGTTTCGATGCGATCCACCAAAGGCGCCATTCTCTCGCGCATATAGTTACGGATGTTGCGTTCGTTTCCACTTGTTCCCTGCAATTCCGTCAATTCTTTGATCATAGCAAATGTTTTCTTATCCATATTTGAATGGAGCAGGGCATAAATTTAGCCTTATGCCGCTCCCGATCCCCCTTAAGTGTCTGATTATCCTATCCATTATAGCGCAGCATCCTTGTCATAGCAACGATTCCATTTGTTAAGAAAGCTTGCCTAGTACAGGAAACGTTTCCTTTGCGCATCCTGGCGCTTCTGACATTTCCCTATTATTTTTTTCGTATTATTGCTATACTGAAGGAGAAAATGAGTAAGCGCATTACTTTGAGGAGGAACATAAGATGAACTTTTTGGAAAAATGCATGTGTAAAAAACACAAAGAAGAAATCTTGGGCGGTATTCTGTTCGGTGCCGGACTCGTACTCGGTTCAGTCGTGACAGCCCTTTGCTATGAGCAGAAACGGACCGTCAACGGCGATAAAATCCTGGAAAACGTCAAAAAGATGTTCTTGGCTGAAGCTCCGATCGAAGGATCTTGGATCGAACTGCACCCCGTCCCGCTCAGTCGTTATTCTTCAAAGACGGATGTGTATTACGGTGGCATATCCCGCAAAGAGGACGGCGTGTTGGTCCAATACGAATTCATTGCTGACGCCTACACGGGAACTATCTTGGATCTTTATAAATTGTAAAAAAACAGAAAAAGGAAGGAACAAAGCTGCGAGTGCTTCGTTCCTTCCTTTTTGTCTGGGTTCTAATTTTCAGAATCAGCCGTTGCTTTTTTCGGGAACGCTGCTTCGACGCGGTAAATGCGGTCTCCTCGGGAAGAGAACTTCGCTTCGTACTCCGTCATGATGTTTCCCTCAAAGTCGCTCTTGTGCAGATCCAACCACACTTGCTTCAAAGTCATTCCGTATTGCGAGAAGCTCGCCAACGAATATTCGAATAAGCCTTGGTTATCCGTCTTGAAATGGATCTCACCACCGGAAACCAGGATCTGTTCATAGTTCTGCAGGAATTTTTTGTAGGTCAAGCGGCGTTTGTCATGTTTGGACTTTGGCCACGGATCGGAAAAGTTCAGGTAAACGCGATCCACTTCGCCCGCCTCAAAGAAATCTGCTACATTCTCTCCATCCGTATTCAGCAATTGGACATTTTTCAGACCTGATTCAATCATTTTATCGAGTGTCATGACCGCCACGCTAGTCTGGCGTTCGATTCCGATATAATTCACTTCCGGGTGCATGCGGGCCATCTCGACAATGAACTGTCCCTTGCCTGAGCCGATTTCCACATGGATTGGTTGGCTATTGCCGAAACGTTCCTGCCATTTCCCTTTCCAATCCGCTGGTTCCATCACAACATATTGGGTACTTTCAGCCAATTTTTCGGCAGCCCATGGTTTATTTCTTACGCGCATAATTCTCCTCTTTCTTATCTGTTTTTTTCAAAAAAAGAAATCCTTTCCGTTCGTATGATGACGAAGAGGATTTCATAAGTAACTATTCAAGCGATTCTGATAGAGCTGTTTCAGCAACAGAATCAGTTGATTCATTTCCACATTGCGTTCCTGGGAATGGCTCTTTTTGATCAAGCAGAGGCACACCATCATGCTGTACCACTCCAAACGGCGTTCCATATTGTCATTCATCTGCAAGCCATACTGCTCCAACCATACTCTCCATTCTTCATGGGGAACGTATTGTACCAGCAAGGTACTGATGTCAGAGAACGGATCGGCAATTTTGACCATTTCCCAATCCACCAGATACAACCGGTCTTCCTCATCCAGCAGGAAATTTTTCCGATTCACGTCTCCGTGGCAGACCGTTTTTTGCGAGTCGTCGATGCTGGCGATGCTGTTCTTCACATATTCAGCAGCTTGTTGCAGTACTGAATTGGATTTAAGGTCATCCGGCAGATCCGCCACATACAGGTTGTAGAAATTGATCGGGTTGAAAATTTCGCCTTTTACCTTCTGAAGCATCTTCAGGAGGTTTTCGGAATGATGGATGCGATGCAGGATATCCCGAACGCTCTGCCCTCTCATTTCATCCGGATTCAACTCCCTGCCGTTGAGCCATTCTTGAGCTGTCAGGACGTCCCCATTGCCGACCCTTTTGGTCCAGATCAACCGCGGCGTGATCCCCTCAACAGAAAGCGCGGCTAAGAAAGGTGAAGAGTTTCTTTTCAAAAAGACTCTTTCCTCGGCTCTGGTGCCCATATAAGCTTGTCCTGTGTCTCCTCCGATGGGATGTAGCCGCCACCCTGAGTCCATTTTATAATCCATCGAGCTCATTCCTTACTCTGTCTTTAGTTTTGAAAAGCGGTACAAGCCCGCTCTGCCTCGAAAGAAATTTAGGAAATCTGGCCTCGCAACGTTCCCTGCGGTCACCTTGTACTGGGAATCTAAGGGATGAATCCCTAAGACTCCCATGCAAATGAGCATCGCAGAGCGCAATGGGTCAGATTTATCTAATTTCCGAGAGGCAGGCTTGGACCGCTAGACATCTTTTTAGGTGCATGAAATATTTTGCAAACTTGTGATGCACCAAAGGTGATGCACTTTTAATTTGATAAATTTATATCATTGAAAAGAAGGAGCCGGGACGAAAGCCCCAGCTATCTCGGTCTGCTCTTCTGTTCATACGCTACTTGTTCATTTGGCGACGTAGCTCGTTTAGCTCTGAAAGCGCAACGGTCCTCGCTCGCATACAATTCTTATTTTAGATTTCTTTACATATTCAGTCAAGAATATTCCATAGGGTTTCGCAACTGAATCTATTATAATCTGCAGATCAGTAATTTGTCGTTTCTCTTTTTCGAGTACGTCCGCCTGTATAAAACTGAATGAATAGCCACACGAAACCGGCGTTCAAGCCGACTGCAGCCAAGCCCATCTGCCAACTGTTGTTGATGAAGATGATTCCCGCAAAGAGAAAGCCTTCCACTCCCAATAGGTAAGCCAGAAAATGCTTGAATCCGGCGAATTTATCTTCGTGCTGCGTCGGATATAGCCGATACAGCATATTATCATTGAAATGGAAATACAGCGGCAACAGCTGAAAGCCTGTCAAGTAAAGGAACAACAGACTGAGGCCTAGAGAAAATCCGGCTGATGGCGTAAACAGAAGCAGCAGCGCTCCGATTACCAATAAGCGGAAAAACAAGCCGCTGTAATCTGTCCCACGCAAAAATGCCCGCGCATATAAATACTGATAGGAATTACTGTTGCCTTCAATCTGACGCAACAAGCCGTCGAAATATTTTCTTCTTTTTGCTTTGCTCTTCACTTGAGGAACATCTGTGAAAAGATTGATGATTCGGTTTACGCGTGCTTTTCGTTGTTCTTCCGAGGCGATCATCTGCTCCCATTGATAGAGCGGATAGCGCGCCTCATACGCCACTTGTACTTTTTTACGCAGAAACATAGTATACAGCGTTACAAGTACCGACGCAACCCATGGATTGAAAAATATCGCGATAGTGACCGATAATATCGCCGCGCATGCCAGATACAGTTTGTTTTTTCGCCGGATCTTCTTATCGCCTATCTTCAGACTCAACTCCTGGAGGTCCAAATCGACGATTTTTAAGAGGAACAAAATTGCATAAATCGGCAGGAAATCATTTGCTCCGATTGTTCTTCCCGCAAAAAGCATCGGCATAGCCGCGGCTGCCAGAAAGAATAAGAGAATCGCCGGAAGGATCAAGCTGTATTTTTTCGTTTTGCTGAAATAGCTCCCCCATTCCTTTTCCTTAGCCAAAAGGAATACTTGGTCGGCCGGCTCCAAAAAGGTCGCCAGCTTACCGATAAAAATGCTGCCGGAAAAAATAGCTACTATCAGAAGCTTTCCCCAAAGGAAATCCGGTGTCACGGTTTTCACGAATTCGGAATATTGATAAGCCAAAGCGCCCAACAGAAAGAGGAGCACGAGGACGAAATGATCATTGAAGATATATTTGCTGTAGCGGCTAAATTTTTTCAGGTGCAGTTGCTGCCTTCTTTTCCAGATACTGTCCAAGTTCATGGTTGCGCCACTTCTTTCGTCAAGCTGATGTAAAGCTCATCGAGACTTGCTCCCGGCATACCCATTTCATGCTGCAGGTCTACCATCGTGCCTGTCACTTTGACCTCACCATGGTGCAGCAGGACGAAATTATCACATTCTTTCTCGGCAGACGCCAATACATGCGTGGACATCAGAATAGCTGCACCTTGCGCTTTTTTCTCCCTGACCATCTCCAGGAACGAGTGGATGCCAAGCGGATCCAGACCCAGGAATGGTTCATCGATGACGTATACCGGCACATCCAACATGAACGCGCAAACGATCATCACTTTTTGCTTCATGCCTTTTGAAAAATAAGCCGGAAACCAGTCCAGCTTGTCCTCCAGACGAAAATCCCGGATATAGCGCATCGCCTTTTCCATGGCGACTGCTTCCGTGATTCCGTAGGCCATCGCCGTTATTTCCAGATGTTCCCTTAAGGTGAGCTCTTCATAGAGCACCGGCGTCTCCGGAATAAAAGCGAAGGACTGACGATATCGTTCTGTATCCTCGCGCAATGTCCGGCCATCGATCGCAATCTTTCCGCTGAAAGGCATCATCAGACCGATGATGTGTTTGATGGTCGTACTCTTGCCTGCTCCGTTCAATCCGATCAATCCAGTCAGTTCACCAGCTTTGACCTCAAAATTTATATTTTTTATGACGGGCAATTGTGTATAGCCGCCCGTGACATTCTCCAATAATAGTGACATTTAACCGTCCCTTTCACATGCGTTTGTGCCTTATATTATAACACAGCCTCGCCCCAACCCAAATATCTTGCTGAGCGAAGCGCCATTTTGCCCTCAGGATATCAAAAAAAACGCAAATATGATAAAGTTATGCTATAGAATAAAGTAGATAATGGACAGAAAGAGGTTGAGCCTATGACAGATTGTATTTTTTGCAAAATCGCGAACCACGAAATCCCGAGCAGCATTGTCTATGAAGATGATGTCGTCATTGCGTTTCTGGATTTATCCCAAGTGACGAAAGGTCATACATTGCTGGTACCCAAGAAGCATGTCGCTGATATTTTTGAATATGATGAAGAATTGGCGAAGGAAGTCTTTTCGCGCGTCCCTAAAATCGCACGCGCAATCGAACGTTCCAGCGATGACATTTTAGGGCTGAATATTCTGAACAATAACCGTTCTATAGCTTATCAATCCGTTTTTCATTCGCATATCCATTTCTTACCGCGTTATGAAGATTCGGACTCGGATGGTTTCGGTTTGAAATGGAAAACGCATGAAGGAAAATACTCACAGGAAGAATTGGCAAAAGTAGTAGCATCCATCAAAGAGAGTCTGGAGGAATAGATATGCGCTCATTTATGGAAGGAATAGTATTCGGTACGGTAGTCGGCGGTCTGCTGGGGTTGCTGAACACCCCGCGCAGCGGAAAAGAAAACCGCGCGAAAGCGAAAGCTTACCTTGAGGACAACACACTTGCGGTAGAGGATCTCAATGAGAGCGTTCAAGGTTTGCGCAAAGCGATCCAATCCTTGACCAACGAAGGATTGGCTTCCGTCAATGCCGTTTCAGAGGAAGTCACCAAATCGATTGAGAGCTTTACGCAACAGGCCCAACCAAGAATCAACCGCATCAACGATAAACTTGCCATTTTGACTGATGATATGGAAAAAGTCGCTGCAAGCATGGAATCGCAAATGCCTGCAACGACAGATGCCCCATCACAATAATGTACATTAAAAATACGACTTGCCAAATGCACACCGGATCATCGGTCATTTGGCAAGTCGTATTTTTTTTACTTCCTATCAAAAAGACTCCAATCAAGAAGCTCTACTTATTTTGAATATCATCTTGTTTAAACAGTATTTGGATTGGCATTTCCGAAAAAGACTCCGTGAGTACCTGTTCCACCGTCGCAGCCGCTGCCTTCAGTTTTGCCGCACCCGTTTCGGTTAAGGACGTATAGATGCTCCGCCGATCATGCTCGCAGACATTTCGCTCCAACGCACCACAGCCCTTAGCCTCAAACTTGCTGACCAGTCTCGATACCGCACTTTGGCTTAAGCCAACCTTTCCCTCCAAATCCTGGAGCTTCAGTTTTTGCTCCGGTTCCTGTGATAAGAAATAAAGGACATAGAACTCTTTCAGAGAAAGATTATGGTTTATCTGCAAACTTTTTTCCAACGCACCCTCGACTCTCAAATGAAAATTATTGATTTCCAGCCATTGGCAAAACGCAGAACTCATTTCACATTTCACAAAGTCCCCTCCATCTCTTTCGAATTATCAACTTATGATACCAAATATTGGCATTTTGAGCAATCTGCCGCGACTCGACGCGGATACTTTGTATACTTTCGGTTTTATCTGCAGATATGAATTTTCTGAGAAGTTTGCTAGCGTTTTTAAGGAATATTTTCCATAATCACGGCGTTTATGATATATTTATAGATGGTTATTCATGGGATAGATAAATAGAAATAGATTGGAAGTGCCACATTCATGAAGAAGAAATTAGCATTGACGTCCGTTGCTTTCTTGACGGCCATCACATTAGCAGGCTGTGCGACTGGCGAAACTGTCGCAACGACTCCAGCAGGCGATGTCACGAAAGATGAATTATATGAAGCAATGAAAGCCTCAATCGGTGAAACCGTCTTGCAACGTCTGATCTTGATCGACGTATTGAACGATGCGATCGGCAAGAATGAGTTGGAAGCAGAGACGGAAGCTGAACTGTTGACGACCATCCAACAATACGGCGGTGAAGAAACATTCAACTATATCTTGTCACAATCAGGCTTCGCAAATAAGGAAGAATACCAAGATGTTCTATATTTGAACAAACTGATCGAAGCAGCAGTAAGAGCTGAAACAACTTTCACGGATGAAGAAGTGGAGGCTTATTATGAAGCTTACCAACCACAAATCAACGTACAGCATATCTTGGTTGCGGATGAAGCGACTGCTTTAGACTTGATCAACCAGATCAATGAAGGCGCGGATTTCGCTGAATTGGCAAAAGCCAACTCGACTGATACCGGAACAGCTTCAAATGGCGGAGAAACAGGATTGTTCGGAAAAGGCGAAATGGTCGCAGCATTCGAAGAAGCTGCTTATGCGCTTGAAGTCGGTGAAGTGACACAAACACCAGTCGCTACCGAATACGGCTACCACATCATCAAAATGATCGAGAAGACAGAAAAAGGAACATTGGAAGAAGAACGCGAAAACATCGAGAAAGTGATGATGGACGAAAAACTTGCCGACAATGATTATCTGACATCCGTCATGTCCACAATCGTCCAAGCCGCGAACGTTGAAATCAAAGACGAAGACCTGGCAACAGCGATCGATCAATTCTTACCTGTTGAAGAAACTAGTTCATCAGATGCAACATCCGAAGCAACAACTTCAGAAGAGACTAGTTCAGAAGCAACTTCTGCAACTGAAGAAGCGGAATCAGCTACATCCGAATCTTCAAACTAATACCAATAACGTAAAACACGCAAGCTACCGGCTCTTGATTCCGGTAACTTGCGTGTTTTTATTATTGCCCTTCTTCAGAAGGTTGGACAAAGAGCGGCTTATAGAAGCTGCGGTTCTCCAACCCGAAAATGCGCTCGCTGAACGTTCCTGGCGTCGTGCGCAACAAAGCCGTATCGATCATATTGATGGAAGCATCCAAATTGTCCAGATGATGGATGATTTCGGCTTCCAGGAGATGCGGTGTTACCGGCGAGCCGAATTCCTGTTTGCCGTGATGCGCCAGAACAATGTGTTTCAACAGAATGACTTCTTCACTATCCTCATCGATGTTCAAAGAGAGACAGGCTTTGGTGATTTCTTCATCGATAAGGACGATGTGTCCGATCAGGTTCCCTTTCAGGGTATACTCTGTCGACATACTACCACTCAACTCAATCGTTTTTCCGATGTCATGGAGAATAACGCCACCGTACAACAAAGACTTATTGACTGATGGATAGTGTTGAATGACCGTTTTCGCCATCCGCAAAATCGAAACCGTATGGAAACCCAGTCCGCCCACGATGGCATGATGATGACGCTTCGCAGCGGGATACTCGAAAAATTCCCGTTGATATTTTTTGAGTATATGCCGGACAATCCGGTTGATCGGCGCGCTCGTGATCTCAAACAAAATTTGGCTGACTTCCTCCACCATTTCTTCCGATTTCAACGGAGCACGTTCCATATAAAGTTCAGGTCGGCTTGGTTCCCCTTCCCTAGCGAGCCTTAGCTTTGTGATGCGCAGTTGGGGATTGTTCTGATACAGTTCCCGTTTGCCGGTTACGGCAACGACTTGACCAGCTTGGAATTGCTGGATGTCCTCCTCTTTTGCGTCCCAGTATTTCCCATCGATCTGACCGCTGCGGTCCTGGAAAGTAAAGGCAATGAATTTCTTGCCGTTTTTCGCCAGACGGATATCCGCACTTTTGATCAGTACATAAATTTCAAAATTATCATCGATTTCATGTTCGTATATTTTTTTGGCCACCCCTACCAGCCCCTTTCACTCCTATTTTAACATGTATACTTGTTTCTGTGAAAATCGTTGAACACAGGCATCGTCAAACGTGAAAAAAAGTACCTGAACATTTTCACTAAGCTCCTCCAGCAAAGTAAACATGATATTCTTCCTGTCCTCGTCGAAGTTCACAAAACCATCATCAATCAAGATCGGCATACTGACGATATCAGCAGTGTTCTTGACAAACGCCAGCCGCAGCGCAATGTACAACTGTTCTACCGTCCCCTGCGACAATTCATTCGGGAAAAAGGTCGTTCCGTCCTGACGCTGCACCTTCATGCCGTTCTTTTGGAACGCGATGCCGGTGTATGCACCTTCCGTCAAGCGACTGAAGAAGGTTATCGTATCGTCGAGCATCAGCGGCAGGCGATCCTCTTTCCCGTACCGCAGTGCCCGTTCTATCCATTCTCCGGCGGTGACCAAGCCAGCCCACTCGACGGCAAGATCCCTCAGTTCGGTTTCAGCCAAAGCAAACTCCTGCAGCAAGGCACTGTAGATTCCGCCTTCTTCCAATTGTTCCAGCTGGTGCTTCAGTTCAACTTCCGTTCTTTGCAGTCTCGACAATTCGGCCTTCAGCTGCTGCATTTCCAAATCATTCTTTTCGTAAAGGGACATGCTTTTCTTCGCATCGCCGTATCGATCCAGGAGTTGCTCGCGGCCATTGACCTGTTCATCCAGAAATTCCTTGCGCTTGAGGTTTTGTTCTTGCTTCTCCTTCAACGCCAGCAACTGGTAGAACTCGGCTTCGGTCTTTGCGTTGGCCTGATCCAAGAGCTGCTGCCGCTGTCGATGGGACTCAGCAAGGTCGCGTTGGATCAGTTCCAACTCTTGCTGCAGTTCGTTGATTTTATCCTGAACATTTGCAGCCATGCTTTCTTCCAAAACGACGGCATTCAGTATCTCGGGGAAGCGTGCGGCCATTTCAGTGACCGTCAGATGTTCAAAATGGAAACGGCTGCGGATGAACGCAGTCTGCTCATTCCATTTGTCCACGGCGAGACTCAGATCGTCCATTTCGGCTTCCTGTTTGATGATCAGGGCGGACTTCTCCGCCAACACGGCACCGGGATCCAATTGCAGGAGTTCCGGTGCCGTCATGCGGGCCGGATAGCCTTTCTGCTGCAGGAAGATCTCCCATTCGGTTTTGAGTATCTTTCCGCGTTCCTCCAGCTCCTCACGATCGTTCAAAATCTCCAGGAATTTATCCTGCAACTCTTCGAGCTCCCTTGTTATTGCCGAGATCCTTTCGCGGACGGCAGCCTGCTTCAGAAATTGCTCCATCGTATTTTCGGGGGAGCCTTCTGGGGAGGCAACGTCCTTCGTTCGTGTCTGTTGTTTTCTTCTGGTCAGGATAGCACCACCGACAGCAAGCACAGCAGACAACGCCCAAGCAATTGCCCTGAAATCCGCCAGCACAAAGGACAGGACCAGAAATACAGCTGCAGCCACAAACAACAGGCCGAGCGGACTTTTTTTCGTAACTGCAGGCGTAGACCTCCTTTGGCTCGGCTGTTGCACATCGCTTTGCAGCGCCGCATAAGCATCATCAGCCAACTTCTCGTGTTGGAGACGCGTCTCTTCTTTCTGGAGCGTTTCCAGCTGCTCCTCATGAAAGCCGATGTTGTGGTCCAAACGCAGCAGTTGTTCCTCGATCTGTTTGAAGTCCTGGGCAAGCCGCTGCAGTCGGACGCGTTCTTCTTCCTTAAGCGGCTCCGGTGTGGGAAGGGCCAGATTCAACCCAAAGGCCATTTTTTGTTTGGCCAAATCGGCCTTGTTGTTGCTGACTTCATTTTCCAGATACGTGATCTTATTCAGATCCGCTTGCGTTTTGGCGACACTGTGCTGCAAAGCAGCAAAATCGGATTGGTGCTCTTTGTACCATTCCACGTGGACAAATTCGCCCAATTGTTTCTGCAGTTGCGCTAATTTTTCCTGAAGTTGCGTCTGCGCTTGGATCGAAGCGGCCATTCTTTCCTGCTGGCTCTGCCATTGGTAACGGGCATCTTCCGGCACTTCGCTGTAATCGACTGCCGTGATTTCCTTGTTCAGCCGTTTCCACTCCTGATAACTGTCCGCCAACCGTAAGCTCTCTGCGATTGCAGTTTGTTCCTGCTCCAGTTCCTGTTGACGGGCTAATAGTTCGGCCTGCTGTTTCTGACTATCCGACAAATGCAGCAGCGACGTTTCATACGTCGCATTTTTCGCTTTTGATTGCTGAAGCTTCCTTTGCAATTTTTCGGCAGCCTGTATCTTCTTGTTCAACGGTGGCACGCTGCCTGTCGGTTTGAAGCGTTTCGCCGCTTCGTCCCGGTATTCTTTCGCTAATTGCAGCAAGCGTTCACTCCCGCTGGTGCCGATGCTCAGCAGATAATGATTGAGATCTTCTTTTTGAGTTTTTTTCAAGGAAAGCAAGCTGTCTATTTTGAATGTATAAAGGGACTCGAAAGTCTCCCTGTCCATCCCCAATAAAAACCGCCCGAGATTTTTTGTCGTCTGCTGCACGCCATCCGCCAGCGTAACGACTGCTTGCCCCTTATTGCGGTCTTTCACCCGCTCCACGATGACATCACCGAACCGCGTGTCCGCCAAAAACAAGCGACCACCGTATGCTTGCGCTTGCTTCGGAACGTACAGATTCTGATCTTTCTTGCGGGCATTGGGGAACCCGAAGAGGATACTGTTGATGAAGGATGACAAGGTACTTTTGCCGGCTTCATTTTTGCCGTGGAAGACCTGCAGATCCTGCACATCATCAAAGGTTTGGTTTACCCATTTTCCGTAGCCGTATATTTCAATCTTCCGTATCTTCACTGTCTTCCTCCTCAAACGCGACGGCCTGCACGATCCTCTTTTTGGCAGCCGCCAACGCTTCCTCTTTGAAGCTTCGGTCTTTTTTTAAATCAGGGAAAGTTGTCCTGATGAGCGGATGCTGGAAAAAGTTGTCCAGCTGTTGATAGAATACGTCATCTCCGCTGATTTCCGTCCAACTTTTCGAAAAACTTTCCTTCATGACCTGATCGAACGAAAACAGTTCTTGTTCCGTATCGACTGCTATTTTCAACTGGTACAGGTAAATGAAAGGCTGTTCCAACCTTTGCCGGACACCGTCCAGTATTTCTTCGTCCTCGATTTTTTTGACGACATCGGGATGTAGCCCTTGGATGTCTGTAAACTGTAACGAAAACAGTACGCTCGATTCACTCATAGCACGATGCTGCTCCATACGTTCCTCGATGCGCGCAAGCACATCATTCAAAGTTTTACAGCCACGCAACGACATCATTTCTTTTTCCCAAACAATCGGCGCCGTTGGGAGAAAAGTCAATGTCGGTATCATTCCTTTCCGGAGTGTCACCAAATACGCACCTTTTGCTTCTGTCTCGTTCGGATTACGCCCTTGCGTATTTCCGCAATAGACGACAGGAGGAGCCTCCTGAAGCTGCTGTCTTTTGTGGATATGTCCCAAAGCCCAATAATCATAGTTTTTCGCGTTCAATTCGCCTAAAGAAAACGGCGCATAGACACCTTCGGAAGAGTTCAGTCCTTCAAGGTAGCCGTGCAGCATCCCGATGTGGTAATCCACTGTATGATTCCGGTTCGGATAATCGACAATCATCCGCTCTTCAACCCATCTGGACGGGTAACTGAAGCCGGTGATAGCCACCCGCTCACCTGCTTTCGTAGTCAAAATTTCGGTGGTGACCTCTTTTTCGAAGACAGTTACGTTTCCGGGAAGCTGCAGTTTAAGCGACTCCCTTCCGAGGAAATCGTGGTTCCCATGCGACAAATAAACCGGGATACCCGCCCGATCCAGACGTCCCAATTCATCCCTCAGAAAAGCCTGCGCCTTCACACTCTGATTCTCCTCATCGTAGATATCCCCGCTGATCAGGAAAAAATCGACTTCTGCCGAGATGGCTTGCGTCACCAATTCCCGAAAAGAAGCAAAAGTGGACTGGTAAATCGCATCAAAAAGTTGCGGTTCCAGCTGTTTGATTCCTTTAAAAGGGCTATCCAGATGGAGATCCGCTGTATGGATAAATGTAATCACAAGCTGTCCTTCTCTCTGCATTCTATGCTAAATCTGTTAAATAAGAAAAGCTGAACGGGTTCGTTCAGCCCTGATTAAGGAAACACTGTGACCTAATCGGTCAAGTGTATCATGCCTCTAAGCGATTGAAATCGCAAGAGTCATGACAATTTAGGAAATCTGTCCACGCAACGTTCCCTACGGTCACCTTGTACTGGGAGTCTAAGGGATGAATCCCAAAGACTCCCATGCAACTGAGCATCGTAGAGCGCAATTGCTGAGAGACTTTCTGCGTCAGCAGATTAGTCGAACAGTATGTCTTGGCTCGCAGAGACAAGAGGTTCCTTATTCTTTTTTCCGAAGGGCTTACCCGTGAAGCTAGCCATCTATATTGGATGCATGAAATATTTTGCAATCCTGTGAAAAACCTACGGTGACGCACTTTTGATTCTAAAAATTTTTATATGATCCTAGAAGCATCAAAAAAGCTGCACCATTTCTTCCAAATAGCGGATGAAGAACGTTGGATGGCATTGATCGGCAATGCGTTAGATCCTGTCCTTGTCTATCATCCGGCCATTCTTTCGGAAATGGTCACAGCTTGTCGTCAAAAATTAAGTTTTAATCTTGTGCAGGCGCGTATAGTTCTTGCAACGGTTTTGTGATGATGGCATTGATTTCTTCCATCAATTGGCTCAACTGTTGCTCTTTAGCCATCAAAGATTGGATAACTTCGTTGCCGGATGCTCTTTCAGCGATGGCCTGAGCAGAAGCCACATCGTCATCAGTGATCGCTTCGCCAGTCATTTGTTTTTGTTGCAGTCCTATTTGCACATTACGGAACTCATCAAACAATTCAAACGCAACTTGATCTTCTCTCATTGCAGTATAAGCTGCAGACAACTCGGTAAAAACAGAAGCCTCACGCAGATTTTTTTCCAACTCATAAGCTGTATCATAAATATTACTCATTATCTCATTCCTTCCATTCGCATATTACATAAACTATAACATTATCCGAACAATAAAGCCATCAAAAAACACGAAAATATGTTCTTATCAGAGCGTGAGAAAAGTCGTTTAGCTCCCCGTACGTTGGAGCATCCAGCTGCCGTTCACCTCTTTTGTGGACGACAGCTGGATGTGAAACGTTAGAGGTATCTGCGAATCAGAACGCGTTTGATAGAGCGTGATGATTCGCGTTTAGGGGATGAGCACTAAGAGGCTATTACGAGAACGGCCGCTTTTTGGCCGTGACGTAATAGCAGCTTAGGCGGAATCCCCTGCGAATCAGAACGCGTTTCCGCAGAGCGTGATGAATCCCGGGTAGAAATCGAGCACTAAGAGGACTACCACAATATACTCTGTTTGTCCGATTCTTCCGGCTTATCGGACAAACAGCTGGGCATTCACTCTCCGCTTGTCCGATTCTTCCGCCTTATCGGACAAACAGCAAGACATTCGCTCTCCGCTTGTCCAATTCTTCCGCCTTATCGGACAAACAGTAGGACATTCGCTCTCCGCTTGTCCGATTCCCTACAATTATCGGACATTCCTTCAACAAGCATTTAAAAAAAGACAAGCCGTCACAGCTTGTCTTCCCCTTAAATCAATTCTTACTGCCCGAAAGCCTCATTGGCCCAATCAAACAATTTTTGCGTACCCTCACCAAGGCTTTGACCGAACGAACCCATACCATTCATGAACTCATCCAATCCATTCTTCAGCCCATTTATGATGCCACTGTCATAGGTTTCTTCGGCAGCAGCGACAGCAAATTCGGTCTGTGGGCTGATCGACAGCAAAGCCCCCATCTCGGCACTGTACAGATTCGCCATCGTCTTACCGGCATTGTTCAGGTTGTGGATTTCATTGGTTTCGTCATACCCCAACCAGGTTGCGACGACTAAATCCGGTGTGTACCCTACCATCCATTGCGACTTGATATAGCCTGTTTCCCGGTCAAGTTCCGTCGTTCCGGTCTTCCCGGCAATCACCATACCATTCGATGGTTGCGCAGATGCCCCGGTACCGCCATCTGCATACACCCCCATCAGCATGCTCGTCATTTCCTCCGCGACTGCGGCTGTTGTGACGCGGTTTGTTTCCGGCTTCGTATTGTCCACGATCACCGCTCCGGTCGCATCGACAATCTTCGTGATGAAGCGTGCTTGCGTACGCACCCCTTCATTCACGAAAGTCGTATAGGCACTGGCTAGTTGCAACGGTGTCACGCCCTTGCTCATCCCACCGAGCGCAATAGCGCCCAAATTCTCATCCACTTCGCCGATCGAGATTCCGAAATCCTCCAGTTTGGAGATTCCTCTTTGGATACCCAGTTTATCCAACAGCCATACTGCAGATGTGTTCTTGCTCTCGGCAATCGCCTGGTACATCGGTAAAGTGTCATACAAGCTGTTGCGGTCATAGTTCGAAACAGAATAAGCATCATCACCGTAAGTCAAGGAATCATCGTCCATCACTTCCGCATCGACTTCGTATCCGGCCTCAAGAGCCGGTGTATAGACGGACAATGGTTTGATGGTCGAACCAGGCGCCATGGCCATCTGGGTCGCCCGATTAAAAGTCCGGAAGCCTTCGTAATAAGTTGCGCCCACGACAGCGAGCACATCCCCGGTTGCCGGCTCTAAAGCAACAGAGGCACTCTGTAAAGGCATTTCTTCTTCCGCAGTCGCCAGATTAGCATTCGCATAGGCATTATCCATCTGAAACTGATAATCCTGATCCAGACCGGTGTAGATTTTGTAGCCCCGGTTCAGCAGATCCTCTTCATCCAAGCCGTAGGTATTGACGGCCTCATCGATGACTGCATCGAAATAGTAGGGATAGTTGTAACTGCTGTTTGCATAATAGGTACCCACCACATTGATGTCTTCAGCCATTGCCGCATCAGCGGTGGCTTGATCGATGAACGCGTTGTCCGCCAACAGTTGCAGAACCGTGTTCCTTCTAGCAATGCTCGCTTCTTTATTGTCAATTGGATTGTAGTAACTCGGCGACTTCAGGATTCCCGCCAGAATCGCTGCTTCCGACAAGCTGACTTCACTCGCCGGTTTTCCGAAGTATTTCTGCGAGGCATCCTCGACACCCCACACCCCGGAACCGAAGTAAGCGTTGTTCAGGTACATCTCCAGGATCTCGTCCTTCGTGTATTTACTTTCGATTTCGAATGCCAAAAACAGCTCTTTTGCTTTGCGGATCAATGTCTGATCCAATGTCAGGTAGGCATTTTTGGCCAACTGTTGGGTAAGCGTCGAACCCCCACCGACAATATTACCGCCGTTCAGAACGAAACCGACAGCGGCACGGCCGATTCCGATCGGGTCAACACCGGTGTGCTTATAGAACCGTTTGTCCTCCGTTGAAACGACGGCAGTCTGGATATTTGGAGAAATCTGGTCGATCGTCACGAACGTCCCTTTCTGCGAATAGAGTTCCCCGGCTTCATTGCCGTAGCGATCGTAGATGACAGTTGTCTGTTCCAGACCTGCCTTGAGATTTTCGACATTGGCGGTCTTAGCCAAAAATACTAGATAGGTGCTGCTGATTAATGTCCCGATCAACAAGAACAAGATGATAAACTTGTTGATCCGGTATTTCCGCCAGAGGTTCTTGCGTTTCTCATTGAAACGGGCCCATCCGGCTTTCAACATTTCTTTAAATGGTTTATTTTGCATTTTTTCATCCTTCTTCATTTAATACATCCCCCCAACTTGCTGAATGCCTTTGCGGTGCGCGTGGCAGTGGAGACACAACCTAAGCTTTTCACATGAAAGCACATTGCAACAACAGATTCCGTATCATAGTAACAGGAATCGCTCAAATAAGAAACCGACTTAAGTCGCAGAAATGCTCTCGTATTGCAATTTCTCTATTTTGATTTATAATTTTAGCATAAGTATCGTTTTGAATTAACCGAATTTTGCTTAAATAATTATTAAGGTAGGTGGCACCAGTGGGACAGAACGCATCAGATGACAACCATCTGTAGACCAAAAGAATTTTCGAAAACGCGTATTTTCAGGGATTCTTTTGGTCGCTTTCATTTGTTTCAGCGTGAAACCAGAGATCTCGTGAAGAAATTTCCTATTCAGGATCATTATTTCACAGGAGGTGAAGTCTGCTCTCTATAAAGGAAGCAGGCAATCAATTATGTCAATTACAACCGGTTTACTATTATTTTTCCTCATTCTTTTCATTGCTTCTTTTTTCGTTATGTCCGAATATGTGCTCGTGAGGATCCGCCCTTCCCGGCTGGATTTCCTGGTTGAAGAAGGAAATCCGCAAGCAAAATTATTAAAAAATATGACCGTTAAACTCGACAGCTATCTTTCAGCGACGCAACTGGGGGTTACGATCACATCTCTTGCCCTTGGTTGGTTAGGGGATCCTACCTTTAAGCGCCTGTTCGATACGCTTTTCGGTAACTTGCCGATCCCCGATGCGGCCGCAACCATCCTGTCCTTTGTTGTTTCATTCTCTGTCTTGACTTCCATCCAAGTCATCATCGGTGAACTCGTTCCCAAAAACGTAGCCTTGAGCCGCACGGAGAAAATGGGCCTTCGTATCGCAAGACCGTTGAATATTTGGTACCGCGTGATGTTTCCCTTGATTTTTGTGCTGAATAAAACGGCTAACGGCATTTCCAAAGCGATCGGGATGAAAACGATCGGCGAATCGGACGACAATGTGTCCGAAGAAGAACTGCGCTTGATCATGAGTCAAAGCTTGAAGAGCGGTGAAATCAATCGTGAAGAGTATCAATTCGTGGAAAATGTTTTCAACTTCGATGAGCGGATGGCACGTGAAATCATGGTTCCCCGGACGGAAATCGTAGCGGTGGACTTCGATATGTCACTTAGCGATATCGCAAATGTGGTCCAACAGGAAAAATATACCCGCTATCCGGTCATGCGCGATGACAAGGATTCGATCGTAGGCGTCATCAACACGAAAGAAGTCTTTGCCGCCTTTGTCGAAGCCGTCCAGAATAAAGACGAAAGCAAATTCACCGTCACCGACTTCGTTCGTCCGGTCATCACGGTAATCGAGACGATTCCGATCAAGGAACTTCTGGTCAAGATGCAAAAGGAACACAACCAAGTCGCCATTCTGATCGACGAGTACGGCGGCACAAGCGGCCTTGTTTCGATGGAGGACATCGTGGAGGAAATCGTCGGTGACATCAGCGATGATTTCGAGACGAAAGATCAACCTGAATTCATCATGCTTGGCGAAAACCATTACCGCATCAGTGCCCGCATGTTGATCGACGATGTCAATGATCTGTTCGGCTTGGACATCGACAACGAAAACGTGGATACGATGGGTGGCTGGTTGCTGGACCAAAAGTATGACGTCAAGGAAGGCGAAGAAGTCGAATACCACGGCTACCGCTTCAAGGCGATCCAAAAAGAAAAAAATTCAATCATCGTCATCGATATTTTCACGACAAAGAAAATGAAGAACCAAGTCGAATCTGCAGATTCAGAAGAAACCGAAGTAACCGAATAAGTAAAAAAAAACTTTGTGACCAGGCTTTTGAACGCCTGTCGCAAAGCTTTTTTTGATGTGATTTCTTAATGAAGATGCCCTGTATCCAACTCCGGACGCCCTTTGAAGAAAGGCAGCACGGTCTGTGCGATCAACGGCAGTTTGCCGACTGCATCGCTTTCGATTGTCCATACCAACAACGGTTCATGAAGGCTCAACCGCAGGATGAACCAGCCTTCTCCGTACTGGCCGCTCAGATTCACGCGCACGCCCTCAAGATGATTCGCAATCAATGCCATGTCCTCGGTCGCAGCAATGAAAGCTGCAAAATCCTTGATGATGGCATTACCCACTTCAAAAATCGGTTCTTCGATAATCGTAAAGCGATACTCTATCGTTTCCGCCGGTTGACCCAGTGTCGCGATCAAATCGCCCAAGCGTTTTCCTTCCGTTGACAACTGCGCATCTGCGATCAGCAGCTTTGCGATCAGGTAGGCACCGTCATCCAGGAAATAATTTTCTTTCAGCGCCGCATGTCCGCTCGTTTCAATCGCCAACACTGCATTGGTGCCCGCTTCATTCAATTCGATGCCGCGATTGATGACATTCCGGTAGCCGGTCAGATAACGGTCCTGGACCCCGCCAAGGCCCGTGATGAACGTCTCCAGATGAGCGGAAGTCGCGGAATTTGTTACGATTGTCGCGCCTGGATCTTCATTCAACAGCACCGCTGAAATTAAGGCAATCAGATTGTTGCGGTTGAACGCTTTTCCGTCGCTGTCGACGATCGCGGAACGGTCCACATCCGTGTCGAAGATGATCCCAAGATCAGCCTTGTTTGCGATCACCGCATCCTGGATGCTCTTCATTGCCGCTTTGTTGTCCGGATTCGGGACGTGGTTCGGGAAAGTGCCGTCCGGATCCAGGAATTGGCTACCGGAAGTGTTGGCCCCCAAAGGCTGCAGCACCCGTTCCACAAAGAATCCGCCCGCTCCGTTGCCGGCGTCCACGATGATGTGGCGTCCAGTCAATGGTTTCTCAGGATTTTCCGCTGAAGCGATGCCTTTGCGGATTTTTTCCTGGAGATCGGCTGCATAAGTCGAAAGCAGATCCATCTCGGTCACAACTGCGGTTTGTTCTTCTTCAGCGAATGCTTCCGGTATTTCGTAGGCGTATTCCAAAATTGCCTCGATGTCCTCGTGCTCCGCTCCACCCGTTTTGGTGAAGAATTTCAGCCCGTTGTATTCATAGGGAAGATGGCTGGCCGTAATCATGATTGCTGCATCCGTCGCGTAATCTTTGTACTGCGTCGACATGAACATCGCCGGCGTAGTGCAGAGGCCGACATCGATGATTTCGATGGCATAAGTCGCCATGCCTGCCATCAGTGCAGCTTTTATATCCCCTCCGGATAAGCGGCTATCCTGTCCGATCGCAATTTTGACTTTCTTTTCGCTGTTCAGATTGATATTTTTATCTTTTTGCAACCACTCCACGAAACCGTATCCGATACGCGTCACTTTGTCCGCCGTAAGCGTCGCTTCATGTTTATCCGTCGAAATCGCAATCCCGCGGACATCCGACCCATTCTGTAAGGCCAATAATGCAGCTTTATCCATTATTCCATCCCCTTTTCAATTTTACGTTACATCCATTATACCTATTCACTGGAAATAAAAAAAGAACGGCCGAAGCTTTTTCGCTTTTGGCCATTCTACTTGTGAAATTATCAACTGGGTGAGGCTTTAGCCCTTCAATTTATCGTTCTCATACGTGTGAGTCAATTCCAGATTCGGGAATCCTTGCTGACGCAACGCCTCGTAGACCACCATGCAGGCTGTGTTCGACAGGTTCAGGGAGCGCACATGCTCATCGTTCATCGGAATGCGCAGGCATTTTTCAGCGTTTTCCTGCATGAAAGATTCAGGTAGGCCCGTCGTCTCTTTGCCGAAGATGAAGAAGATGTCCTCGTCCTTCGTGAAGTCGGCCTCGCTGTAGATGCGGTCGGCGAACTTGGTGATCAGATAGAGCTGGCGATCGCCCAAATAGTCGAGGAAAGCCGCCAGATCCGCATGATGGATGATGTTCACGTCATGCCAATAATCAAGCCCGGCACGTTTCAGCTGCTTATCATCGGTCGAAAAGCCCAACGGTTCGATCAGATGCAAAGTAGTGTTGGTTGCAGCGCAAGTGCGCGCGATATTGCCTGTATTCGCAGGGATCTGCGGTTCAAATAGTACGATATGGTTGGTCATAAATGAGACTCCTTTATTCTGTTAGATTAATCTGTTTTCTGGATTTCAAGCATTTTCAGATACGCTTTCTCCATTTCAGCTTTGGTTTCTTCATCCGTTTCGATTATAAGCCGTTCGGAGAAAAAAGCCAACATTTCCGGATTAGGCTCGCGTACAATCTCCGCGATAGCCCAAGCAGCCGTTCCACGCAGCACTGGACGGGGATCTTGCTCGATCATCCGCAGCAGTTCCGGAATCGCCGTCCGGTCGCGGTAATTCGCCAAGGCGATGACAGCGTTGCGCTGCAGCGGTTTTTTGCCGCGCCATGAGCCTGCCAGATGACCGAACTGCTCCTTGAATTCCCGATTCGAAATCGTCAACATCGGTTGCAACACGGGCGTGACGCTTGCTGGTTCAGGCTCCATTTCGGGATGTAAATGATGATCCATGCCGCGGTTATACGGGCAGACTTGCTGGCAGATATCACATCCGTAAATGACATGGCCAATTTTTTGGCGGTATTCTTCCGGCATGTACCCTTTTGTCTGCGTCTGGTAGGAAAGGCAAATGTTCGGGTTCAGTTGGCCATTACCGAGGATCGCTCCGGTCGGACAGAAGTCCACACAGCGCGTGCATTCCCCGCAACCGAAGACACCCGGCTCATCCGCTGGGAAAGGAATGTCGGTGATGATTTCCCCCAAGTAGACATAGGACCCGAATTCGCGCGTGATCAACAGCCCGTTACGGCCGATGAAGCCCAATCCAGCCCGTTGCGCCACCACTGTATCGATCAGCTCGCCCGTGTCCACCATCGGCTTGAAGCGGGCATCCGGCATCTTTTCCTGGATAAAAGCAATCAATCGGTCCATCCTTTCGCGGAGGATGACATGGTAGTCAGTCCCCCAGGAAGCGCGCGAGAAATTGCCGCGGCGTTCTCCGCGCACCCGCTCAGCCTTTTCGGTCATTTTGCTCGGATAAGCCAGCGCAATCGAAAGGATTGCTTGCGGGTTATCGAATATCCGGTCCGGATAGATCCGTTCCTCCAGAACCGGGTGCTCAAAACCGACAGTGTGGCCCTTCGCATGCTGCTCCTTCAGACTTTCCAACATATATTCAAAAGGTTCGGCAGTCGTGAAACCAACTTTATCGATTCCGAGTTTTTTGCTTTCTTCTATTATTTCAGCCTTTAATGCTGCAAAATCCATTTCCTATACTCCTGACAATCAGTATTTTATGTACCGTTCGGTGTCCTTGTCGACCTCCGAAAAAGATTGCGAAAATACGCACAAAAAAAACGTATCGTTTCGGTGTCAGGCACGGCGAATGCGATACGTTGGGCAAGGTCATTTTGTGGAACAAAACGATAATAATGGCTACAAAATGATATACGTATTATAGCATATCACACCGCTGTGTCAACATTTTTCTGAAAATTGAGGTCATAGTCCGGTTGTACATAAATCAGATTGACTTGCTGGCGACCAAAAGTGTGACTCCCGACTTTGACAGTTTATAGAAGAAAAAGCAGCGATAAAACCCGTTATATCAAGGTTTTTAGCTGCTTTTTCTCGTTTTGAATTTGTTGTGCACACACGCTACTTACCGTACTTCCGTAGGACCTCTAGCGGTACAAATTGAAAATCCCATTTTTTCCCGAGAAGTTCATTGATTTTCAAGAAGTCATCGCTACCGAAGACTTCCCAGTAGCCTTTGTCCAACGGACGGCATTGCGCGCTGATAAGAGCACTCTGTATTCTTTCAGGGCTAAGCTGTCCATCCAGTTTGTATTCTAATAACCGCATGATGGTTAAGGAGATGAAACAGATCAGAAAGTGTGCCTCAATGTGGGGTTGAGTCCAGACATAGATTGGACGCGCGTCAAAGTTTGTTTTCAAAGTTTTGAAACAATCCTCAATGCGGCTCAACGAGCGGTAGCTAGCCAACATCTCTTCATCGCTCATTTCCGTCTCGCTGGTGATCAAGACATTGATTCCGTCAAACTGTTCATCAAAAGCAATCTGTTCCTCATCGATGGAAATATGGGGTGTGAGTTTTTTGATTTCACCAGTCTCTTCATCGACGCTCTCCACATCCAAGTATCGCTTTCCACCTTTTTTCATGGTCAATCGGAATCTCTCTCCTGCAGTCAATTTCTCCGCATATTCCACCGATTTCTTACGCCGGATTTTTTCACGGAAGTCATATTTCTGATTCCAGGTTACGAGGATTTTCTCGGTTATTTCCTTTTTATTCACTGTTCTTTTGCGGATCATCGATTTCTTTGCGAAGGTTTCCTGCTCATTGGTGATCCAATCTTCTGAATCCAGAACGAACGCTTGGATATCCTTTGGTGCACCTCGGGTGCCGCGGACCTTTTGACTGAAAAGGTATCCGTCCTTGTTCTGGAGTGTTTCGGTTATGTTGTTCTTGCTGTTCATGCCTTTATCAGCTACAACAACAATTCGCTGGATGCCAAACTGTTTCTTGATTTGTTCGACTGCCGGTAGGTAGGTCTTAACATCCACACAGTTGCCAGGAAATAAACGATAAGCGATGGGAATACCGTTGGTGTCCATAAACAATCCCATCTGGACAATCGGGTTTGGCCGCTTCTCCTTACTGGGACCCCGTTTCCGAAAAGCAGGCAGAATCTCACCTTCAACCTCGACAGGCTCATCGTCCAAATCGGTTTCAAAATAGTAGTTCGTGACATCATAAAAAACTAATGCCCCCGTACGTCCGACATCCTTGGTGATGGCTTGGTGCATCTGTAGTTGGATCTCTTCGCTCAGCAGGCTGAAAGTATCCAACGCTCGATAGACCGAATGTGCGGCCAAATCGAAGTCACCGAATAGGTCCCCTTGGGACTGAACGCTCTTCCACTTACTTTGGGGATCCAAGACCCTCTTTGCCATCAAGAGGCGCATCGATTTATCGAGGTCTATTTGGGAGCTTGTTTCTTTTTCGTGTGCTCGGAAAACTTTTGAGATTCCTAGGCTGCGATAAATTTCATCCAAAAGGAGCCACCCATAGTTCTGGAGTGGATTTGATATTTTTTTATTCAAATCAAGGGTGAGAGAAAGGGTTTCCGGTTCCGGTTGAAACTTACCTGCCTTTACGTCCTCCTTTAATTCCGCTAAATAATTAGGATTCCCGGCTTCCAGATCTTTCAGCTTTCCCAAAGATTTGATGGTACGTTGCTTTACTTTGTCTTTTTCGCGATAGCCTTCCACAATCGAAACATATTGTGTGCCTTCGCGGTTTTTGGTCACTTTTACAAACATACCTCATTATACTATACATAACCGTTCACAACAACATAAAATTTAAAAAACTTGCGTTTTTTCCTACAGCCGCAAGCTTTTCATTCAAATTTTACTATTTTAACTGTCAAAGTCGGGATTATAGCATATCACACCGCTGTGTCAACATTTTTCTGAAAATTGAGGTCATAGTCCGGTTGTACATAAATCAGATTGACTTGCTGGCGACCAAAAGTGTGACTGCCACTGTGACGGACTTCAAAGGATTTGCCGCCGCATTTGCCAACGCCGTTTCAGAAGCACCCCATGACAAAGGCGTCATCTCCATCAGCCAGCCATAGCTTTGCGCATCAAGAGCCACACTATAAGCTACTTCTTCGCTGATTGCATCCGGATAGATTTCGTAGAATCGATCCACCACTTGTTGATTGTCGTACTCTCTTTTTGTCGTATCCAGGGCATACAACTGCTCCCGCAATTCGATCAGATACTGTGCATTCGGCACAACTTTGATGACCTTGCCGCCTGGTTTCAAAACACGGTCGAATTCCTGGTACTGCGATGGTGAGAAGATGTTCAAGATGACATCAAAAGCACTCTCTGCAAAAGGCGAATGCGCCAGATCGGCCACACACCAGAAAGCATCCGGGAAAAAGTTGCTGGCCGCCAACTGGATCGCATCCTTCGAAATATCAAAGCCTATTTTTGTCCCCTTCAAGCCTTTTTCGGTCAAATAATGCAGATGCGACCCTTCCCCGCAACCGACATCCAGAACCGTCGCCGACTCCGGCTTGTCGATATGGGCATATACGGCATCCAAAAATGGGAAAAAGAAACCGGTGTCCGCCAAATTTTTCCGGCTCGACAGCATTTCCTTGCCGTATTCGTTCTGGCCGCCCTTCATCAAAAGATGCAGGGTCCCCTTTTTGGAAACATCAAAGTGATGCCCATTCGCACAGACGACGCTGTGTCCACCCACCGTTTCAAAGTCCCCTTTGCAGATTGGGCACTGGAAAAGATTCCGATGTTTTTCCAGATAAAGACTGCCCGCTTCAATTTTTTTCATGATATACTACCCTTTCTCGGCCCGCGCGTTCATACGGCGTCAGGCGCTTACTGTCTCAAAACTCCTCTAACAGTTTACCATAGAAACCTTTTGGAATCAGCTTTTGCTTCAGGTTCATAAAATGGAACCGCATTCATATTAGTGGAGTTCTGATGTCTGAAGGTTTATACTGATGATGAAAGAAATGTTAAAAAAAACGAAAGGGGATTTTTTAAATGTCAAATGAGTTACGCAGAAGCAACAGTTTCTTCGACTTGCTGTCGGACACCGGATCGCTGTTCCAAAATCGTTTCTTCCAGGAAATAAAAATGGATGTCCACGAAACCGAGGATAACTACCAAGTGACCGCCGATCTGCCAGGCTATGCCAAAGAGGATATCACTGTGGATTATGAAAACGACATTCTCTCCATTTCAGCGACACGCAAATCGGAAAAAGTCGACAAAGATGAAAAAGGCCAAATCATCCGCCAAGAACGTTCTTCGGGTTCCGTCCACAGGGAAATTTATCTGAAAGGTATCAACGAAGAGGACATAACCGCCACTCTGACAGAAGGCGTTTTGAACTTGGTGCTTCCGAAGAAAGAACCTACTATACCTTCCAAACGCAAAATTGAAATATTCTGATAAGGAATCCTTCCGTAATAGCCGGGCAAACCACTTGTTGGTCTGCCCGGTTTTTTGGATTACTGAAAAATAAAATAGTTGCGTTGATTTTCATTAAGCGATAAAATACATCCATGGATAAAATATATCTACGAAAGAAGGCGAAAACATGAAAATGAAAAGCGGCGTGGAACAAGCCATCTGCATCCTGATTATGCTGGCTACCCAAATCGAGCGACGTCCAATCAAAAGCGCCATCCTAAGTAAGCGTCTGGCCGTTTCTGATTCCTACTTGAAAAAAGTGATGCGCTCCCTTGTCGTTTCAGGACTGGTCAACTCGGAGGCCGGAAAGGACGGCGGTTTTAGACTGAATAGGACTCCGGAAGAAATCACGATGCTGCACATCTATGAAGCGATCGAAGGAACGCACAGCTTTGTCCGGCCGACCAGTCTGGCCGAAAAGGTATTCCTGCGCGCGGATAAAATCAGGGACAAAAAGCAGGAGGTACTCGAAGTATTCTTCGATGCGGAGCAGCAATTCAAAGGTCGTTTGCAACAATATACGCTCGGCTCCCTGTTGGTTGAAGGCTCGGAAAGAATCGGCGCCGCTGATTGGGAGTCCATCGTCCTGACCTCAGAAAATAAGAAAAGCTGAAAGGGTTCGATCAGCCCTGAAAGAAATTTAGGAAATCTGTCCGCCTGAGCAGCGAAGAGCGCAATAGGACAGATTTATCTAATTTCCGAAGGGCTTACCCGTGAAGCTGGAAATCATTTTAGGTGCATGAAACATTTTACAAACTTGTGAAACACCTATGCTGATGCAGAACACCTTACAAAATTGTGAAGCACCTGTGGTGATGCACCTTTTAGATCGAAAAATCATTTTATACTCTACATTGAAGGAAGTGCACTACCTTGTTGAAGCAAGAATGGCAGTCAATTTTCAAAACGAAAAAAATGTTAATCATTCTGTTCGGGATCAGCCTGATCCCTTCCCTTTACACCGTCCTCTTTCTCAGTTCCATGTGGGATCCCTACGGTAAACTGGCCGAACTTCCGGTCGCCGTCGTGAACCAGGATAAGGCCGTCAACTATAATGAGGAAACTTTGGCGGTAGGCGACTCGCTTGTCGCCGGTTTGGAGGAATCCGATGCCTTGGACTTCGATTTCGTTTCTCAGGAAGAAGCGGAAGCCGGACTGGCGGATGGCAGCTACTATATGGCGCTCACCATCCCGGAGGACTTCTCGGAAAATGCAACCACCTTGTTGGATGAAACACCCAAGCGGATGGAATTGACTTACAGCACCAGCGCTGGCAGAAGCTACATTGCCTCCAAACTGACCGCTTCTGCGGCAAACGAAATCAAGGACACCATCTCCGATGAAGTGACGGCCATCTACGCCGAAACCGTCTTTGACCAGCTGCAGACCGTCGCAGATGGGATGACTGCTGCTGCTGACGGCAGCGCGCAGCTCAGCGACGGTACAGCCCAGATCAAGGAAGGCAACGAGACCATTACAGCAAACCTCGAAACGCTGGCGGGCAGCACCCTCACCTTCCGTGACGGAGCAGAGACGCTGGCAGTCGGCCTGCAGACGTATCTGAATGGAGTCGGCCAGTTGGATGCCGGCGCCAAAGCACTGAACGATGGCACCGCCAAGCTGACAGCCGCCATGCCGGCGTTGGAAACAGGCGTTGGCAAACTGAACGCTGGCGCTTCTGCAACGGCTGCCGGCAGTGCATCGTTGAGTACCGGGCTTTCCAGCTTGGCCACGAACAGCCTTACGCTTTCGGCAGGCATGGATAGTTTGAACAGCGGCATGGGCCAACTGGCGGATGGCAGCAAAGCTTTGACAGCAGGCTTGGCTGCACTGAACACGAGTCTCACGAGTGCTGAACAACAGGCAAAACTGGTTGCATTGCAGAGTGGACTCGACCAAATGAAAAACGGTATCGAAACGCTCGACAGCCAACTCAAACACTCCAATCTTTCATCGGACTTGGGGACTGTCCTGTCCCAACTGGACGGCCTCTCAGGCACAATTGCGGCAGTCCAAACCGAGCTCAACACTATCACGGCCTCGGTGGACCCCGTCAACAATACCGCAGCCATCATGACTGCGATCTCCCAAAGTGGAACCGAATTGACCGCTGAGCAGGAAGCTGCAGTCAGCCAAGCTGTCTCTGCACAGCTGGCGACCGTCGCAAATGAACAAGCGTACTCTGTCCAATCGATCACTACCAGCCTCAACGGTCTTTCTGGGCTGAGCGTTATCGATGCTTCTGCCATCGCGCAGCAGGTTGCCGCTCTTCAAAGCAGCGTCAGCAACCTGTCGACCGGCTATGCCGCTGTCTACGGCGGAGCCACAACACTCGTATCGGGATTTGACCAAATCGGAACGACAAGCCAAGCGCTTCTGAGCGGGGCCCAAGCATTGCAGACGGCCATCGGAAGCGCACAAAGCGGCTCCCAGAAACTCTCAGCCGGCCTGAACCAGCTTACAACCGGTTCCGAACAATTGGCTGCAGGGGGACAGAGCCTGACAGAAGGCAATGCACAAGTAAGCGCCGGTCTGCAGACCCTGAATGAACAGACCGGAACCCTCGCAGCAGGCGCAACGGAACTCCAGAATGGCACACAGGCACTGGCCGACGGAACCATGCAGTTGGTCGAAAACGGCAGCCTGCTGACCGATGGGACCAACCAACTTGCTGACGGTGCTGTAAAAATCAGTGACGGCTCCGCCAGATTAGCGGTTGGGTCGGAGCAACTCAATGCCGGCCTGGTATCTTTGCTCAGCGGCACAGACGAACTCGGTGCCAAACTGCTGGACGGCAGCGCCGCGCTGAATGAAGTCGATGCAAACGAAAACACCTACGCAATGATGGCCGAACCGGTCATTGCGAACCAGATCGAAACGGCTCCGGTCGCCAACAACGGCTCCGGCATGGCTCCCTACATGATGTCCGTCGCCCTCTTCGTCGGTGCCATCAGCCTGAACCTGATGTACGACAGCTTTACCCCGCGGAAATACCCGAAGAACGGCTTCAGCTGGTGGGCCAGCAAAATATCTGTCCTTGCATCGGTCGGTGTCTGCCAAGCACTCATCATGGTCGCACTGCTCGTGAACGTGAACGGATTGGCGCCGTCCTCGATCGGAAAAACGCTGCTGGTCACCATCATGACGGCGCTCGTTTCGGTGTCGATCGTTATGCTCTTCAACCTGCTGTTTGACAAAGTCGGCTCCTTCCTGATGCTGATTTTCCTCATCCTGCAGTTATCGGGATCCGGCGGCACTTATCCGATCCAGTTGTCCAACAGCTTCTTCGAGGCGATCCATCCGTATCTGCCGATGACGTACTCGATTGATGCCTACCGCCAGCTGTTCGGCATCGGTGGCAGCATCTCCACGGATCTGTTCATCCTGCTGGCGATCCTGCTCGTATTCAACCTGCTGATCGTCCTCTTTTATTCGGTCAAACGGAAAAAGTTGCGGCAGGAAGACTTCGAGTACGAGGAAAAATCGGTCGATCTGGAGACCCAAACTGCCTAAATAAGAATCTATCAATGTCAAAACACGCACACCCTCAACAGTTGTGCGTGTTTTCTTTGTCTTTTTCTGGATGCGTACAGCACCGCTGACGCTACCGTTGCCTCAGCTCCGGTGAACGGCGGCTTCGCCGAATTTTGTATGGTAATCTGATTGCGTCCTCCGAGGGGATAAGCCTCATCGGAGGAGAAGCTGACTATTACCACCCAGCTCCGGTAAACGCCCCCTCACCGGAGCTAAGGATCACTTCACCATCTCATTCTCATCCTAAACTTAAACTACCCACAGAAATTTATATCCAATCGAAATTTTCGCTTGACTTAACCTTCACTTTAAGGTGTAAGCTGATTCCATCAAACAAGTTTAGCCAGTCAGGAGGCGAAAAATCATGAATATTTCAGAAGCAGCAGAAAAATCAGGGCTGACAGCGGTAACCCTGCGCTATTACGAGCGGATCGGCTTGATCCCTCCGGTAACAAGGGGCAACGGCGGCGTCCGCTTGTTTAACGAATCCGATCTTGGGTGGATTGAATTCATCAAATGCATGCGCAATGCCGGTTTATCGATCGAATCTTTGATAGAATACACAGCTTTGTTCGATCAAGGAAAAGAAACCGTCATTGCAAGGAAAGATATCCTGATCGAAGAACAGAAAAAACTGCAGGAACGTTACGACGAACTAGGAATAACACTGGAAAAACTGAACAAAAAAATAGAACATTACGAGCAGGACCATTTTTGAGAACTGCCCGTACAAAAAAAGGAGTGCTAACAATTTGCATACACTACAAACAACAATCATAGACAAAGTGAACAGCCCCGCAGACGTGAAGAAACTGAACCTGGTTGAAATGGGCCAATTGGCTGGAGAGATCCGCTCGCTTGTTTTGAACAAGGTCAGCCAAGTCAGCGGCCACGTCGGACCGAACCTGGGTGTCGCCGAACTGACGATTGCCTTCCACCATGTTTTTGATTCGCCAACGGATAAGATCGTCTGGGATGTTTCCCACCAGTCCTACCCTCACAAAATTCTGACAGGCCGCAAATACGGCTTCGTCGACAAAGAAAACTTCCATTCCGTCACAGGTTACACTTCCCAGCACGAAAGCGAACATGACTTCTTCACGGTTGGGCATACTTCCACTTCCATCAGTCTGGCTGTAGGGATGGCAAAAGCGCGCGATTTGAAGAAGGAAACCGGGAATGTCGTTGCCCTGATCGGGGACGGTTCCCTGAGCGGCGGACTGGCCTTCGAAGGTCTCAATAACGCTGCTGAACTGAATTCCAACCTGATCATTATCCTCAACGACAATGAAATGTCGATCGATGAAAATTTCGGCGGCCTGTACCGTTCGTTGGCCGAGCTGCGTGCGACAAATGGGGAAGCCTCAAACAATCCGTTCAAAGCTTTGGGCTTCGATTACCGTTACCTCGAGGAAGGCAACGATTTGGAAAAATTGATCGAAACATTCCGCGATGTCAAAGACATTGGTCATCCGATCGTGCTGCATGTACATACCGAAAAAGGCCATGGCTACGAAAAAGCCACTCAGGAAAAAACGAATTACCATTGGCGCTCCCCGTTCAACCTGGAAACAGGTGAAAGCTTACGAACGGCTAGCGGTGAATCCTACAATTCAATCATCATGGATCATCTGATCAAAAAGGTTGATGAGGACGAAATGAAACTGGCTGCCATCAATGCGGCCATCCCGGGAATGTTCGGGCTGAAAGACTTCCAAGCCGCGCATCCGGAACATTATTTCGATGTGGGCATCGCTGAAGGCCACTCGATCACGTTTGCGGCGGGATTGGCTTCGCAAGGCGTCAAACCGGTCGTTTTCCACTCGAGCACCTTCCTGCAGCGAGCCTATGACCAATTATCGCATGATCTGGCCATCAACGAATTGCCGGCCGTACTCATCATCATCGGCGGGAACATCTCTGGCGGTGCAGTGACGCATAACGGCCTGTTCGACATTCCGTTGATCAAGAGCATCCCTAATTTCAACTATCTTGCGCCGACCAGCAAGGAGGAATTGGTTGCGATGCTGGAATGGGCTCTGCAACAGGAAAAAGGACCGATCGCCATCCGCTTGCCGAACGGACCGGTTGTCTCCAGAGAAAATGCACTGGTCGACTTCAAATCGCCAACCTACGAAACACTCCGCAAAGGCAAAAAAGTGGCGATCCTGGCGCTCGGTTCCTTCCTTTCCCTCGGCGAACGAGTCGCTGAGCAAATGAAGGCTGAAACCGGTGAGGACATCACCGTGATCAATCCGCGTTCCATCACCGAGGTCGATGCAGATACGCTGAAGGAACTGGAAGCAAGCCATGACCTGATCGTAACACTTGAGGACGGTTCCTTGGCCGGTGGCTTCGGCGAGCAGATTGCTTCCTTCTATGGGGCCTCAGTTGTCAAAGTTTTGAACTTCGGCGCGAAAAAAGAATTTACGGACAATGTTCCGCTTGAAACGCTTTACGAGCAGTTCCATCTGACGCCTGAATTGATCGTCAAGGACATCTTGGATACATTGGCGTAGGCTGATTTCTCTCTGAAAAACAATAAAACCATCGAAGCAGACGTTCAAATACAACGCCTGCCTCGATGGTTTTTTACTTGCCGGACTGCATTTGGACCAACCGCGATTTCAATGCATCAGGCTATCTTCCGATTCCCTCATTTTGCCTTCGAAGCTTTTGATTTTTCCGTTCAGCCTCTCGATCGTTTCACTGATTTCCTTCTGTTTGGCAAGCAGTTGATCTCTTTCCCTGATCAGAATATTTTTGCGCGCTTCATCCGACTGCGTCCCGTTTCTGAACAATGTCGTATACTCGATCAGCGAATCGACCGACATCCCGGCGCTGCGCATGCATTTGATGAAATCGATCCAACCAAGATCGTCCTGTTGATAATCCCGGACACCGCCGTTCTTGCGGGTCACCGGCGGGATCAGACCTTCGCTTTCATAGTAGCGCAGCGTTGCGGCTGTGAGCCCGGTTATTTTTGCGGCTTCAGATATATTCATAACACAATCACCCTTTCTCTCGCATACAGTATACAACAAATGTACAAGGGTGGCGCCAAAAGAAGTCTGAAAGATCTCCCACCAACTGTGGATTCTTTCAGACTTCTTTTTCGATGATGAATAGAAAATTTAAATATATGTTCCGGTGTCACTTACAGAGCAATAGATGCTGCTTTGGTTATCCCTATCCTAACCTTTGTTCGATCTAGATTGAGGACAATTCAAAATAAAACGGAATGATATCCACAAAGGTACCATTGTCCATTTTGAAGCCTCCCGGAATGGTCCCCAGCTCCTTGAAACCCAGCTTTTTATAAAGGCTGATCGCTCCTTTATTGTTGGCGACTACAGCATTGAACTGCATGATGCGGAAGCCTGACTCCTTAGCCATCTGCAGCGAATGCACCACCAGTTTTTCGCCAATGCGCTTTCCTCTCTGATCAGCAGCAACAGCGTAAGAGGCATTCGCGATGTGGCCGCAACGGCCGATGTTGTTGGGATGAAGAATATACAAACCAACTATTACCCCATCTTCTTCCGCAACGCCGGTAAACGTTTGTTCAGCGAAAAAGGCTGTCGCTTCCTTTAGTGATAAGCCGTCTATTTGGGGGAAATACTTACCTTCCTTAACGACATGATTCCAAATATTCGCCATTGTTCCCAAATCATTCTCGCTATATTTCCTGATAACGATACCCATCAACCCATCCCCGCTTTCTTATCTCATAAAAATCACTGTTTCTATTATACCCCATAACAGATTCGCTGCATAAAAAAATAAGCCCACAACGATGAGATCATCGTCATAAGCTTATCTGTGTGATACCGGCGGCCGGGGTCGAACCGGCACGCCCTCGCGGGCACTGGATTTTGAGTCCAGCGCGTCTGCCAATTCCGCCACGCCGGCATGATATGAAGAATGCAATTTTCCATCTTACTTGTACTTATGGAAAGGCGGTAACCGGATTTGAACCGGTGATAGAGGTTTTGCAGACCTGTGCCTTACCACTTGGCTATACCGCCGAGATATTGCTATTTGAAAAAAACTGGGCTAGCTGGATTCGAACCAACGAATGACAGAGTCAAAGTCTGTTGCCTTACCGCTTGGCGATAGCCCAATAAAGAGGGCGACCGATGGGAATTGAACCCACGAATGCCGGATCCACAAACCGGTGCGTTAACCACTTCGCCACGATCGCCATAATATTAAGTTAAACAACAGGGGTAGTAGGAATTGAACCCACACTGACGGTTTTGGAGACCGTAGTTCTACCTTTAAACTATACCCCTATGGAACAACCTTGGATTTTAATCCAAAAAAAATGGAGGGAGGCAGATTCGAACTGCCGAACCCGAAAGAGCGGATTTACAGTCCGCCGCGTTTAGCCACTTCGCTATCCCTCCATCATATAAAAAATGGTCCGAGACGGATTCGAACCGCCGACACCTTGAGCTTCAATCAAGTGCTCTACCAACTGAGCTATCAGACCAAAATAAAATTGTAAAAACGGCTCCGACGGGATTTGAACCCGCGATCTCCTGCGTGACAGGCAGGCATGTTGACCCCTACACCACGGAACCAATGGAGGTTGACGGGATCGAACCGCCGACATCCTGCTTGTAAGGCAGACGCTCTCCCAGCTGAGCTAAACCTCCAGGGCTTGAAACAATGATCCGTACGGGAATCGAACCCGTGTTACCGCCGTGAAAGGGCGGTGTCTTAACCGCTTGACCAACGGACCAAGATATTTATTATACTGGGAATACGGAGAGTAAGGGATTCGAACCCTTGAGACAGTTTAACCCGCCTACACGATTTCCAATCGTGCTCCTTCGGCCTCTCGGACAACTCTCCAAGGTTCCGATAAAATCTTATTCATATTAAATGCATGAGACTTAACCGAAAAACTCCGCAAGTAGGACTCGAACCTACGACATCATGATTAACAGTCATGCGCTACTACCAACTGAGCTATTGCGGAAAAACGAAATGCGCGGCAACGTCCTAGTCTCACAAAGGGAAACCCTTCACTACAATCGGCGCTAAGAAGCTTAACTTCTGTGTTCGAGATGGGAACAGGTGTGACCTTCTTGCCATCGTCACCGCACATTTTTCAAGAGAACGTTGTTCTCTCAAAACTGAATCTACAAAAGTAAAGGGAACCCGAAAACACCGCTTGAGTTTTCTTCTTTTAAAAATTGGTTAAGTCCTCGACCGATTAGTATTGGTCCGCTCCATACATCGCTGTACTTCCACTCCCAACCTATCTACCTGATCATCTCTCAGGGGTCTTACTCACTTAAAGTGATGGGAAATCTCATCTTGAGGGGGGCTTCACGCTTAGATGCTTTCAGCGTTTATCCCGTCCACACATAGCTACCCAGCGATGCTCTTGGCAGAACAACTGGTACACCAGCGGTGTGTCCATCCCGGTCCTCTCGTACTAAGGACAGCTCCTCTCAAATTTCCAACGCCCGCGACGGATAGGGACCGAACTGTCTCACGACGTTCTGAACCCAGCTCGCGTACCGCTTTAATGGGCGAACAGCCCAACCCTTGGGACCGACTACAGCCCCAGGATGCGATGAGCCGACATCGAGGTGCCAAACCTCCCCGTCGATGTGAACTCTTGGGGGAGATAAGCCTGTTATCCCCAGGGTAGCTTTTATCCGTTGAGCGATGGCCCTTCCATGCGGAACCACCGGATCACTAAGCCCGACTTTCGTCCCTGCTCGACTTGTAGGTCTCGCAGTCAAGCTCCCTTCTGCCTTTACACTCTACGAATGATTTCCAACCATTCTGAGGGAACCTTTGGGCGCCTCCGTTACATTTTTGGAGGCGACCGCCCCAGTCAAACTGCCCGTCTGACACTGTCTCCCTGCTCGCTAAGAGCAGCGGGTTAGAGTGGTCATATCACAAGGGTAGTATCCCACCGTTGCCTCCTCCGAGACTGGCGTCCCGGTATCTTCGGCTCCTACCTATCCTGTACATGTGATACAAACACGCAATATCAAACTGCAGTAAAGCTCCATGGGGTCTTTCCGTCCTGTCGCGGGTAACCAGCATCTTCACTGGTACTATAATTTCACCGAGTCTCTCGTTGAGACAGTGCCCAAATCGTTACGCCTTTCGTGCGGGTCGGAACTTACCCGACAAGGAATTTCGCTACCTTAGGACCGTTATAGTTACGGCCGCCGTTTACTGGGGCTTCAATTCAAAGCTTCGCTTGCGCTAACCTCTCCTCTTAACCTTCCAGCACCGGGCAGGCGTCAGCCCCTATACGTCATCTTTCGATTTTGCAGAGACCTGTGTTTTTGATAAACAGTCGCTTGGGCCTATTCACTGCGGCTGACCTTGCGGTCAGCACCCCTTCTCCCGAAGTTACGGGGTCATTTTGCCGAGTTCCTTAACGAGAGTTCTCTCGCACACCTTAGGATTCTCTCCTCAACTACCTGTGTCGGTTTGCGGTACGGGCAGTTACTTTCTCACTAGAAGCTTTTCTTGGCAGTGTGACATCAGGAACTTCGCTACTAAATTTCGCTCCCCATCACAGCTTGTCCTTGAGAGAAAAAGCATTTCACTCGTTCTCAGACTTGCTGCTTGGACACACATTTCCGATCGTGTGCATTCCTTAGCCTCCTGCGTCCCTCCATCGCTCAAACAAAAGCAACTGGTACAGGAATATCAACCTGTTGTCCATCGCCTACGCCTATCGGCCTCAGCTTAGGTCCCGACTAACCCTGGGAGGACGAGCCTTCCCCAGGAAACCTTAGTTATTCGGTGGACGGGATTCTCACCCGTCTTGCGCTACTCATACCGGCATTCTCACTTCTAAGCGCTCCACCAGTCCTCACGATCTGGCTTCGATGCCCTTAGAACGCTCTCCTACCACGGAACCCAATGGGTTCCATCCACAGCTTCGGTGATCTGTTTAGCCCCGGTAAATTTTCGGCGCAGGGTCACTCGACTAGTGAGCTATTACGCACTCTTTAAATGATGGCTGCTTCTGAGCCAACATCCTAGTTGTCTGTGCAACCCCACATCCTTTTCCACTTAACAGATACTTTGGGACCTTAGCTGGTGGTCTGGGCTGTTTCCCTTTTGACTACGGATCTTATCACTCGCAGTCTGACTCCCGGATCTAAATCAATGGCATTCGGAGTTTATCTGAATTCGGTAACCCGAGAAGGGCCCCTAGTCCAAACAGTGCTCTACCTCCATGATTCGCATATCCGAGGCTAGCCCTAAAGCTATTTCGGAGAGAACCAGCTATCTCCAAGTTCGATTGGAATTTCTCCGCTACCCACACCTCATCCCCGCACTTTTCAACGTGCGTGGGTTCGGTCCTCCAGTGCGTATTACCGCACCTTCAACCTGGACATGGGTAGGTCACTTGGTTTCGGGTCTACGACCTCATACTTATTCGCCCTATTCAGACTCGCTTTCGCTGCGGCTCCGTCTTTTCAACTTAACCTCGCATGAAATCGTAACTCGCCGGTCCATTCTACAAAAGGTACGCCATCACCCATTAACGGGCTTTGACTACTTGTAGGCACACGGTTTCAGGTACTGTTTCACTCCCCTTCCGGGGTGCTTTTCACCTTTCCCTCACGGTACTGGTTCACTATCGGTCACTAGGGAGTATTTAGCCTTGGGAGATGGTCCTCCCGGATTCCGACGGAATTTCTCGTGTTCCGCCGTACTCAGGATACTGGTAGAGCTGATTTGGATTTCGCATACGGGGCTATTACCCTATCTTGCGCAACTTTCCAGTTGGCTTCTGCTATCCATTGCAGTCTCATGTCCCAGTCCTACAACCCCAAAGAGCAAGCTCTTTGGTTTGGGCTTTTCCCGTTTCGCTCGCCGCTACTAAGGGAATCGAATTTTCTTTCTCTTCCTGCAGGTAATGAGATGTTTCAGTTCCCTGCGTGTTCCTCGATACACCTATGTATTCAGTGTAACGTAATATCCTATCAAAGATATTGGGTTGCCCCATTCGGAAATCTCCGGATCAAAGCTTACTTACAGCTCCCCGGAGCATATCGGTGTTAGTCCCGTCCTTCATCGGCTCCTAGTGCCTAGGCATCCACCGTGCGCCCTTATTCACTTAACCTATGGTTAAGCTCGCCATTGCTGGCTTGCTAACTTATTTCGTTAAAAACTCATTTAAGTCAACTTAAAACGCGGTAAAATGTTTAGGTTTCTTACTTTATTTTTGTAGTATTCAGTTTTCAAAGAACAACTTTTTCTTGCTTGAGAGATTGATCTCTCAAAACTGAACAAAGAATGATTGAACCAAGCAAGGATTCCATTATATTCCTTAGAAAGGAGGTGATCCAGCCGCACCTTCCGATACGGCTACCTTGTTACGACTTCACCCCAATCATCTGTCCCACCTTAGGCGGCTGGCTCCATAAAGGTTACCTCACCGACTTCGGGTGTTACAAACTCTCGTGGTGTGACGGGCGGTGTGTACAAGACCCGGGAACGTATTCACCGCGGCGTGCTGATCCGCGATTACTAGCGATTCCGGCTTCATGCAGGCGAGTTGCAGCCTGCAATCCGAACTGAGAATGGCTTTAAGAGATTCGCTTGACCTCGCGGTCTTGCTGCTCGTTGTACCATCCATTGTAGCACGTGTGTAGCCCAGGTCATAAGGGGCATGATGATTTGACGTCATCCCCACCTTCCTCCGGTTTGTCACCGGCAGTCTCATTAGAGTGCCCAACTGAATGCTGGCAACTAACAATAGGGGTTGCGCTCGTTGCGGGACTTAACCCAACATCTCACGACACGAGCTGACGACAACCATGCACCACCTGTCACTTTGTCCCCGAAGGGAAAGTCCTATCTCTAGGATTGTCAAAGGATGTCAAGACCTGGTAAGGTTCTTCGCGTTGCTTCGAATTAAACCACATGCTCCACCGCTTGTGCGGGTCCCCGTCAATTCCTTTGAGTTTCAGCCTTGCGGCCGTACTCCCCAGGCGGAGTGCTTAATGCGTTAGCTGCAGCACTGAAGGGTGGAAACCCTCCAACACTTAGCACTCATCGTTTACGGCGTGGACTACCAGGGTATCTAATCCTGTTTGCTCCCCACGCTTTCGAGCCTCAGCGTCAGTTACAGACCAGAGAGTCGCCTTCGCCACTGGTGTTCCTCCATATATCTACGCATTTCACCGCTACACATGGAATTCCACTCTCCTCTTCTGCACTCAAGTTCCCCAGTTTCCAATGACCTTCCACGGTTGAGCCGTGGGCTTTCACATCAGACTTAAGGAACCGCCTGCGCTCGCTTTACGCCCAATAAATCCGGACAACGCTTGCCACCTACGTATTACCGCGGCTGCTGGCACGTAGTTAGCCGTGGCTTTCTGGTCAGATACCGTCAAGGCTGGAGCAGTTACTCTCCAACTTGTTCTTCTCTGACAACAGAGTTTTACGATCCGAAAACCTTCTTCACTCACGCGGCGTTGCTCCGTCAGACTTTCGTCCATTGCGGAAGATTCCCTACTGCTGCCTCCCGTAGGAGTTTGGGCCGTGTCTCAGTCCCAATGTGGCCGATCACCCTCTCAGGTCGGCTACGTATCATCGTCTTGGTGAGCCGTTACCTCACCAACTAACTAATACGCCGCGGGTCCATCCATAAGCGACAGCACAAAGGCCGTCTTTCCTTTCCCGATCATGCGATCAAGAAAACTATGCGGTATTAGCACCCGTTTCCGGATGTTATCCCCCTCTTATGGGCAGGTTACCCACGTGTTACTCACCCGTTCGCCACTATCTTCTCAGTGGAAGCAAGCTTCCATAGAAAAGACCGTTCGACTTGCATGTATTAGGCACGCCGCCAGCGTTCGTCCTGAGCCAGGATCAAACTCTCATGTAATGTGGGCTCTTGTACAGAAACCCTCATGAAAAGCTGAATAGCTCTTAATTTCTTGCTGACTTTATGTTTGCGATACGATGTATCGCCTTCGTTTGCTTCGACCGAAGTCTAAGCTCCCTGCACATTTGGTTCGTTCATTCTTTGTTCAGTTTTCAAAGGTCAATCGCGCATCACTCGTTACGTGATAGCTTATTAATATTATCATGGTCACCACATCTTGTCAACAGTTTTGAAAAATTAATTTTCTGACTGTCGGTTAGATGAATCAGCAACTTTCATATGATAACATCGTTTTATCTTGCTGTCAACAATGATTCTTATCTTGCCGTTGCCTTACAAAAGACAACTTCATAATACTATCATCATTTCAAATCTGTGTCAAACAGATTTCAGAATAAAACGCATCGGATTACCGAGGAACTAAACTTTACCACAAAAATGTAAGCCTTGTCAATGGCATTACATCAGCATTGTTACGGATCAGTCATTTTCCGGGCAACTCGCTAAATTTTTCAAATCGAGCAATGCATATACTGTATTTCCCGATAATACTGCTGAACCAGCAAGAGCAAATTAAAGAGGCAACCTCAAATTGCGAGGCTGCCTCACTTCATGGTTGTAGCACTAGTTCCTGTAATTTATCTACCAACACTGAAACCGTTGGTATTTAAAGGTAATCTTCGTTGACATGATCTTCGTTCATGTGAGTCTTACAAACTTCCGGACTTCTTTTCCACTGAATGAGGAACATGGCCACAATATGAAGTTGTACAACTGAAGATTCATCAAACATTTAAACGGGGCATCTCGCCACTCACATTTAAACACGAATCTTCTTCGAGATCACATTCTAGGTTTACTCGCCTAAAATGCCTCTCACTTCTGAACCTTTATCCATTCTATTACGGTTTTAACTTCACAGGTTAAATCAATTTTTCATAGTTTTTCAATCTAATCTAAATCTTTTCTGCTGCTACGTTACTTTTTTCATTCAATCTGTCATGTTGAATCTTTTCTAGATTTTTCGGGTCTATACTTAAAGTCTCTACTCGATCATGAATGAAATTAAAACCATAAGATGCAAGAACTTCAATTGGTTCTATGTAAAGAATTCATTTTATACAACCCTTTCGAGTTATATACCCTTCCTTCTTTACACTGTAATAATAACATGAAAACGCTTGCTTTGCAAGTAAATGTTGACTATTTTTTTTAATTATTTGAATTTTTTTATTTATTCCCCCAAGTTTCCGGCTGACTTTATGGCTACAATTTTAGTGTCTTCAGCTTCTATTCAACTGCCTATACACTTTCCATGACAGTACGGCTCTTCAGCAATGATAGAACGCAATTAAGGGCCGCCTTCCAGCAGCCCCCAATTCGATCAGTGCTTCGTCTTGACGACGACAGCTTCATTCACTTGCACCAATTCATCATTTAAATACACAACTAACTCTGGTCCTTCTTCTATAGTGAGGGTCACTTCTCCACCGATCACTTGCACATCAAGCAGGCTGCCGCGGAAATTGATTTTGAAATCATAGCCTTGCCAATTTTTAGGAACGAATGGTTTGAAATGCAGGGCGCCCTCTTTCACGCGCATTCCGGTAAAGCCTTGAACGATAGCCAACCAGGCACCGCTCATCGAAGTGACGTGGAGCCCGTCATCCGTATCATTGTTGTAGTTGTCCAGATCGAGCCTAGCGGTGCGCGCATATAATTCAACAGCTTTTTCTTCCTCCCCAAGTTCCGCAGCCAGGACAGCGTGCACAGATGGGGACAAGGAAGATTCGTGCACAGTCATCGCTTCATAGAAATCAAAGCTGCGTCTCTTTTCTTCCATACTGTACTGATCATTCAGGAAATAGATGCTCTGCAGCACATCGGACTGTTTGATGAACGGGGATCGCAGGATTTTATCCCATGACCAATGCTGATTCAAAGGCCTTTCGCTCGGATCCAACGTATCGGCAGGACGAAGGTCTTTATCAAGGAACGTGTCATGCTGTACGAAAACGCCCAGCTCTTCATCATACGGATAATACATCCGGGCAATGATATCTTTCCAGTGATCCGTTTCCCTTTCCGTCAGGCCGTGCTCTGCCCATTTCTCAGTGGACACTTTTTTGAGCGCGTCCAGCGTGTACTGCAGTGTCCAGGTTGCCATGTTGTTGGTGTGATAATTGTTGTTTACGTTGTTTTCGTACTCGTTTGGGCCAGTCACGCCATGGATCATGTATTTTTGATTGCGTTTTGAAAAATGGACACGATCCGCCCAGAACCGGGAAATGCCGACAAGGACATCGATCCCTGTTTCGAGGAGATAGCTTTCATCCCCTGTGTAGTTCGTATAGTTGTAGATGGCATGCGCGATTGCCCCGTTGCGGTGGATTTCTTCGAAGGTGATCTCCCACTCATTGTGGCATTCGACCCCGGTAAAAGTCACCATCGGATACAAAGCGCCTTTCAGCCCCTGCTGGCGTGCGTTGTGATAAGCACCGGGCAACTGCTGATGACGATAGCGCAATAACTGGCGGGTCACTTTCGGATCGGCCACGGACAGGTACATCGGCACCATGTATGCCTCCGTATCCCAATAGGTGGCGCCGCCGTATTTTTCGCCGGTGAAGCCTTTCGGACCGATGTTCAACCGCTCGTCTTCACCGTAACAGGTAGAAAACAGTTGAAAAAGATTGAAGCGGATCCCTTGCTGCGCTTCATCATTTCCCATTATCTTCACATCCGCTTTCGCCCATCGTGCTTCCCAAGCGCGTTCATGCGCGGAAAAAAGCGCATCGTAGCCTTCCACTGCCGCTTCACCGGCCATCTTTTTGGCGATGAACGCCTGCTCAGCATCCGGAATGTCCCGGCTGGTGATGACGGCGACATACTTGTCCAAAACGGCCTTTTCGCCAGCTGAAATACTCCCTGAAAAAGTTTCTTCTACTAATAGGCCGCTTTCGTTGCTGCCGGTTTGCCCCAGTCCGGAAATGCGGTTGCTCATTGCTGCAGTGACCGTGAACTGATCGATCCCGAACGGATTCGGAATCGTTTTGGTGCTCAGACTGACAGGCGCATCCAGCGTGCGACCAGCTTCCTCCCAGAACATTTCCTCGTAATTCGCATCCTCATTCGTCACGTTGCCATCCAGACGCGGATGGAATTCCAGGTCGGCCGAGCCTTTCAGCACTTCTGCCGTTACCCGCACGAGGCAAAGCTCCTTCTGCGAGATGCTGACGAAGCGTTCAAAAGTGAACTTGATTTCCGCAGCATCGTCCTCGCTTTTCCAAAGGAAGCTACGGTTTAACACGCCGCGCTGCATGTCCAATTCCATATGGAAATCCGCGACAGGCTGTTTCGCCTCAAGCGGTTCGCCATCGATGAAGATACCGACGGCAATGAAGTTCATGGCATTGATGACTTTCCCGAAATATTCGGGGTATCCGTTCTTCCACCAGCCCACACGCATTTTGTCGGGATACCAGACTCCCGCCAAGTAGGTCCCTTCATGGGTATCCCCTGAGTAACCCTCCTCAAAATTGCCGCGCATCCCCATATAGCCATTGCCGATTGAAGTCAAGCTTTCCTGCAGCCGCTTCTCTTCTTTGTCCAATACAGCCGTCTTTATTTTCCAAGGATCGATATCAAAGAGTCTTTTCATATAACAGTCCTTCTTTCCGGAATCAGATGCCGGTCCTTTTCGGAGCCCGCATAAAAATGATTGTTCTGATGACTCCATTATCCCAATTTTGGCCGCATCCACGCAAGCGCAACCATGCATTACTCTATAATATTTCTCATGTACTTTCAGACCTCGATCAGCAGCGCTTCCCCGTAACTCTTGAACAAAATCGGCACGCCGCGGGTTTCCAGCAAACATTCATTGATTTGATAGTCCTGGTCATCCAACTGATTACGGTAAACACCATCCGGCAAATTGACGGCAACTTTGGCAGCTTTCCCATCAAGGCAGAATATGCCCGTCAGCCTTTCATTCCCGAATCGGTATTGGCCGATCACCGTTTCCGATCCTGAAGCAGCTTTAAGGTCATAACTCCCGTCCCGCACGGCTGCTTCCCCTTTGAAACGTTGCAGCCGCTGCAGCAATGGTGTCAAATCCTCCTCATAGTTCCACACAATCGGGTCCTTTTCGAACAGACCCGGCAAGTGCGCCGTCGCGATTTCCTGTCCGCCGAAGAGCAGCAGCGTCCCTTTCTGGAAATAGGCAAAAGCAGTCCAATTCCGCAACCTGCCGATATCCTCGATTTTCGAACGGATGCGCAGATGATCATGGTTTTCTAGGAAACGCAGTTTGACGTAATTCACGGGGTAGATGCCGTCCTGGAATAGAAGCACATCGAGATAATTTTTGAGGCTGATTTCCCCCCAGAAGTAAGCCTGCTGGAAATCGTGCACATCATAGTCGTAGGTGATATCGAAGGCTTCATACAATTCACTGTCGGAATGGCCGATATTGCCGCGATCCCGGTTCATCCTCAGAAAACTCGGGTGCACTGATTCGGCCAACCAGACGACGCCTTCTTTGACTTCTGAGACTTCTTTTCTGGCGCGGACCCAAAATTCCAGCGGCACGAGACTCGCCACATCGCAGCGGAAGCCATCAACAACGGAAGCCCATTGCTTCAATGTCTCGATTTGGTAATCCCACAAATCCGAATGACTGTAATCCAAGTCGACGATATCGTACCACTCGCCGATTTTATTGCCCATTTCGCCGTTCGGTCTGCGGTAAAACCACTCCGGATGCTGTTCGACAAGCCATGAATCCGGCGAAGTGTGATTATAGACGACATCGATCATCACCTTCATGCCCAAATCACGGATCGCGGCGGCCAACACTTTAAAGTCATCCATCGTCCCGTAGGCAGGATTGACAGCCCGGTAATCTTTGATAGCGTAGGGACTGCCTTCCACACCTTTACGCTTCGTTTCACCGATGGGATGGATCGGCATAAACCAGATGATGTCGGCCCCCAGCCCCTTGATGCGTTGCAGATCCGGGATGATGGCGTTAAAAGTCCCTTCCGGTGTGTGGTTACGCACATAGATGCAATAAATGATTTGATTCCGCAAATTCAAGAATGTGTCTTTCGCCATAAGGATCCCCCTTTAACAAACTAACTATTGTAAACCGTCTGAAAAACAGCCACCCCATAAGGCCCAAGGTGCAAGGTTTCCCCTTCCAGCCTGTTCCCTCCATTCTGCAACAGAATCTGGCGGTAGCCATCGGGCTCCAACTGATGAAGCACAAACTCCTTCGGTTGGTCCGTCACGTTGCAGATGACAAGGCCGACTTGTTTGTCCATCACCCGCTCATAGACATAGAAGTCATCGTGCGTATTCCAGAGATGATTGTCGCCTTCGACGAACAGATCCGTCTTTTTCAGATCCAATACTTTCCGATAAAAATGCAGAATGCTATCGGGATCGGCTTCTTCCGCGGCTACGTTATAATCCGCTTCGACGTTGACGCCACTCCACGGGGCTACCGTCGAAAAACCGGCAAAAGCCGACTGATCCCATTGCATCGCACCACGACTGGCATCCTTGGAACTTTCCCGCAGATTGTACAGAACCGCCTCTTCGCTGTACCCCAACGCGAGTGCGTCCTTATAGAACGTCTTGGCTTCCGGAGATTTAAAATCTTTGATGTCATTCAAAAATAGATTTTTCATCCCAAGCTCCTCCCCATTCAGGATGAAGGGAATGCCTTTCTGAAGATACATCAGAGCCGCCAGCATTTTCGCGCTGTTATCGCGGTGCTTACTGTCGTCCCCAATCCGGGAAACGACCCGAGCCATATCGTGGTTGTTCCAATAGAGCGTCGGACCGCCGACATCCGCCATGACTTTCTGCCACTCCTGAAGATTTTTCTTGAAGGCGCCGTAAAGCAGCTTCGTCTTTTGCATATTCGAGGAGAGGCGCGGATCTTTCGATTTTTCATCCATCGTGAAATAACGGAAAGTGATGACCGTGTCGCAGCCGCCGAGAACGGGATCGGTATAGGAACGCGCCAGCTCGACGGTTGCCGAAGCTGCCTCCCCGACGATGAAGGTGTCCGGATAGCGTTCCCGCAAAGTCGAGGTGAAGAATTTCATGTACTCGTTGATTTTTGGAAGATTGGCGTAATAATTCTCAGCCAAGCCGATTTCCCCTTCATCCAGCCCTTCCACATCCGGAAAACCTTCTTCCTTTTGCAGATGGATAAAAGCATCCAAACGGAAACCGTCGACTCCCTTATCGAGCCAGAAAAACGCGATATCGACCATTGCGCGCCGCACTTCCGGATTGGCCCAATTCAGATCAGGCATTTCTTTCGCAAACAGATGGAAATAATATTGGTCACCGGATGGTTCCTTTTCCCAGACAGTTCCGGTGAAAAAAGATTCCCAATTATTAGGCAGATCCTGCCCACCGTTTTTGCCGTCCGCCCAGATATAATAATCGCGGTACGGATTGTCTTTCCCCTTTAAGGCTTCCTGGAACCACGGATGCTGGTCCGAAGTATGGTTCATTACGAAATCGAAAATGACTTTGATGCCGCGTTTATGCGCTTCAAAAATCAGCTCTTCAATTTCTGCCATCGTCCCGAAAATCGGATCGATCTCGAGAAAGTCGGAAATGTCATAGCCATTATCGACTTTCGGTGATTTGAAGATCGGGTTCAGCCAAATCATGTTGACGCCTAAATTTTGGATATACTCCAAGCGGTTGATGATGCCGCGAATGTCCCCGACACCATCCCCGTCGGAATCTTGAAAACTCATCGGATACACTTGATATACAATCAATCCATGCCACCATTCACGCACATTTCCCATACCCAAAACCTCACTTCTTAAGTTAAAAAATAGCAGGAACAATTCTTACCTTAAGCTTACCCAAAAGGCCTCATAAAAACAAATGACAGGATATGATGTTGCCCATACTTTGCAGCAATCCATCATTTTCTGTACGATTTCCCCATTTCCTTGGTATAATGATGAAGTTAAAGCAATTAAACTAACTTACTCATCAACCAAAAGGAGTCCTCATCCATGAAAAAAACAATTGGATTCATAGGCAGCGGGAATATGGGCGGAGCCATCATCGGCGGGCTTGTCGGTTCTACGCTTGTTTCACCAAACCAAGTCATCGTATCCAGCCAAGACAACGAAAGCCTGCAATCCTTGAAGGACCAATACGGCATCCGCATCGCGGGCGATAACAGCCAGGTGGCAACCGAAGCGGATATCCTCTTTTTGGCTGTCAAACCGAATATCTACAACATCGTCATCGACGAAATCAAAACAGCCATCAAAGAAAATGTCGTAGTCGTTACGATTGCAGCCGGGAAAAGCTTAAGCGACATCGAAGAGCGCTTCGGCCGCAAGGTGAAAGTAGTCCGCGCTATGCCGAACACACCTGCTTTGGTCGGCGAAGGCATGACCGGAATCTGCGCAAACGAAGTGGTGAACGTAGCGGAGCTGACGGACGTCAAAAACATCTTTGACAGCTTCGGTCGCAGCGAAATGGTTGCGGAATACATGATGGATGCGGTGACAGGCGTCAGCGGTTCATCTCCGGCCTTGGTCTTCATGTTCATCGAATCTTTGGCCGATGGCGCCGTCCGTGGCGGAATGCCCCGCCAACAGGCCTACAAATTTGCGGCACAGGCTGTCCTCGGATCTGCGAAAATGGTTCTGGAAACCGGCAAACACCCAGGCGAACTGAAGGATATGGTCTGCTCTCCGGGCGGAACAACGATCGAAGCAGTTGCGGAATTGGAAAAAAACGGATTCCGATCCGCAGTCATTTCGGCAGTTCAGACAACCATCGACAAATCCATCGCCATGAGCAACCCGAAAGAAAACTGAATCTAACCAAAACGAAGAGGAATGTCCTGAAATGGGATATTCCTCTTCGTTTTGGTTTGGTTACAGAATCGTCTCTTCTGTGGTTCGGATTCGTGGTGGACTTCTCCGCCAGAATGGTTTTGACAGGGAATCTCTGAGCAGAAATTTAATTTCCATACATTCCACCTTCTATCAGGAACAAAAAAAACTCTCCCTCGAAAAATCGAAAGGAGAGCTCATGTTCATTTACTGATTAATGGTGGTGATGATGTCCTGCAGCTTCCGCTCCGTCATCAATATCTTCTTTTTGGATGCCTTTTTCCTGACATTCAGGACAAATGCCATAGACTTCCATGCGGTGATGGCCGACTTGGAAACCGGTCAAATTTTCGGCAACCATCTCCACATCATCCAATACCGGATAATAGAGATCGACGATTTTCCCGCAACTTTCACAGATCGCGTGATAATGTTGCGTGTTGCTGAAGTCAAAACGGCTCGAAGCATCCCCGTAGGCCAATTCCTTCACGAAACCGATTTTTACGAAAAGTCTCAAGTTATTGTAGACAGTGGCTGCACTCATGTTAGGAAAACGATCGGCCAATGCTTTGTAGATATCATCCGCTGTCGGGTGCATCCTTGACTCGACCAAATATTCCAAAATCGCGTAACGTTGTGGTGTGATCCGGATATTCGCGTTCTTCATTTTTTCAATTGAATCATTTACGATTGTATGATGCATTGTCTATCCCCCCTCTTCTGGAATGGCTTGTATATGATAGTCATTATAATTTACATTTAGCTGAATTCATCATATATCGATTTGCCGAAAATAGCAATACATAAGCTCTTAACATTCAAAATAAATACTTACTTTTTATTATCATGCCGCAGATGGAAACGAATCCAGAATAACAGTTTTCAAACAACAATCTTGTCGCCCTTTACATGGCCACGGGATTAGTATATTCTTAATTTGGATTATTTTTTTTTACATCATTTATCGACTTGGAGCTGAAACTATATGAAACTTGGCGCCCGCACCTTTAAAACGGGTCTCGCCGTCGCATTAGCAATGATCGTCGCTCAATACTTCGGATTCGAAGGCGGAGGCGTCATCGCAGGCATCGCCGCCATTTATTCCACCCAACCTTCGCTTGGCCGTTCTTACACCAACCTGAAGAGCCGGATCATGGCCAATACAATCGGTGGCTTGGTAGCCGTTTTCGTCGTCATGACTTTGGGATACAACATCTATCTGGTCGGTATTTCAGTGATGTTGTTGATTGCCATCCTGAACGCCCTCAAGCTCGAAGATGTGATCGGACTGTCGATCGTGACACTGATTGTCATCATGGTCGGTACGGATGACAACCTGATGTTAAGCGCCGCTTATCGTGTGCTGGAGACATTCATCGGTGTCATCATTGCCTTTTTGGTCAATACATTCGTGGCTCCGCCGCGTTACGACGAACGCCTGTACCACACAGTGGATTATGCAACTACCGAGTTTCTGATCTGGATCCGTGCCGGTTTGCGCAAGAATACCGAATACTCGATCATGAACAATGACCTGAAATGGGCACGTACGCAACTCAAAAAAATGGACAATCTCTACCAGTATTTGACTGAAAGCGGCTTGTTCAACAAAAAAAATAAATACCAGAACAAAAAGATGCTGGTAGTCTACCGAAAAATGATCCAAACGACCCGATCAGCTTTCCACGTTCTGGAAGTGCTGCACGATTACGAGAATGTTTTCTATCAATTTCCTGTCGAAATGCGCATCATGATCCGAGAACGCCTGGAAACCTTGATGAGCGGACATGAGCAGATTATGCTGAAATTCAGCGGACGCGTTCCGGCCAATCAAGTCAATTTCTTTGAAGCCAACAAAGACCAGCGCCACGAACTGATGGATGTCTTTTTCCAGCGCGCTCAAGAAGAAAGTGATTTCGGCAAATACAGCAGTTCCGAAAGCTACGGTATCATCCATCTGATGAGTGCCATCCTGGCCTACGAAGACGATCTGGTTCACTTCAACAAACTGGTTCGCAGCTACAAAGCGACTCCGGGCAATAAATCAAAAAACATCAATAATATCGAAGATATCATCCATTAAAAAAGGTCTCCGGAAATCGTTCCGGAAACCTTTTTTTATTCGTCTAGTTTTGGAAAGCCCATCTCTCGATGGCGTGGGCAACACCATCTTCTTCGTTGGATAAGGTGATTTCGTTCGCAATGCTCTTCAGATTGTCCGTTCCATTGGACATCACGACTCCCAGACCAGCAACTTGGATCATTTCATAATCGTTCTCGCCGTCTCCCAGTGCCATCACTTCGTCCATCGCGATTCCCAGATGATCCGCCAACTTCGTCAAAGCCGTGCCCTTGTTTGAACTCTTCTCCATCACTTCTACAAGGAAATCTTGGCTGCGCACGATATAGAAGTCATTCCGCATCTGATCGGGAATGGCTGATTCAATGACATCCACCTCATTCGGATCGCCGATGTAAAGGATCTTCATCAAGCCAATCTCTTCTGTAATCGCTTTGGGATCCAAAACGCTGATGTTCATGTTGACGATGGTGGCATCCTTCTGCATCGATTCCGTCACTTCGTCTTCCAAGCTGTAGTAATGGTGTTCGCCGACCAACAGCGTCCCGGCCGAAAAACCTTTGCCGAACTCGTAAATTTCCTGCACTTCGGCAAGCCTCAACGTTTTTTTGTAGACCGTTTCATCCGTGTCCGCCCTCAGGATGTAGGCGCCATTCTGAGCGATGATGTAGTCCTCGTGTTCCCCGAATCCCAGTTCATCCGCATAAGGCTTGATGCCTGCAGGCGGCCGGCCTGTGCAGAGCACGATTTTGATGCCCCGGCGCATCGCCTCCTGGATCGTCTCTTTTACCCTTTGCGTCATTACTTTCTGCTCATTGACCAACGTGCCATCGATATCGATTGCGATCATTTTTATCATCTGTGAACCCACCCCATCATTCTCATTCGATGTATTTACCTTTTCATTGTACCAAAAAATGCTTTACGGTGTGATAATCTTGCATCAGAGCGGGTGAAAAATGTTACAAAGAACAGCAGCCAGGCTTCCGCCTGGGGTCACCAACTCCGGCGTGCCGAGGCTTTGCCGGAGCTACGGGCTGATCCGGCTGCTCTTCTACTGCGAACAACCGGCCGCCGGAGGTGGGAGCTGATTTGGCCGCTCTCCTCCGGCAAACACCCAGCAACCGGAGGAAAGCGCAAATCCAGCCGCTCTCCTCCGGCAAACAACCCGTAACCGGAGGACAGCTCCAGTCTGTTCCAACACGCTAAAAAACGGTCGCCTCAAATGAAGCGACCGCCCGGACTACCGTTATTTATTCTTCATGAGCACTGTTACGGACAAGTTTTCAACCCGGATGCGGGATAGTCCTTCAACTGTTCTCGGTTCACCCAAGTTTACTTTTCCATCCTCGATCAACACCCGATAATCCCCGGTTTCGACATCAAAATCGATGGCATTCGTCTGGCCATTGAAGATGACGTAGTATAACTTTTTCGTGTCCTCCAACTGATAGACGACAATCTGATAATCGGCTTTCAGGATATTCATGTGTCCCTTGACTTCATCGATGGTCCGCAACCTGAATAAAGGCTCCAGTTTGCGCAAGGCAATCAAACCTTTCATGTAATCCACCGCCTGCTTCATTTCGGAACGGAGATGCCAATCCATACGGTTGACCGAATCGGGTGCATTGTAACTGTTCTCGAGCCCATTCTTTGTCCGCATAAATTCTTGCCCAGCATGAATGAACGGAATGCCTTGGCTCAGCAAAACGAAGCTGCTTGCCAAAAGGTGGCGCCGCATCCGGGAATCTTCCTCATCCCACGGCATCGAAATCTTCAGTTTGTCATAAAGCGTCAAGTTGTCGTGCGCCTCAACATATTGCACCATCTGAGCCGGAGTTCTGTAGGTGCCTCGGCTGGCGGGATAATACGCTCCTCCCTGCAAATTGGTGGCGATCCAACCTTCCATGAACGGTTTTCCGGTGACAAAACCGGTGTCATTCCCGCTGTTGAAGTCGGAACCCTTGATCGCTTCGCGCAACGCATCATTAAAATGAGCCACACCCGGCATGCGGTCCGCATTCTGTTGGACAGCCTTTTCGGAAGGCGGCAAGTTGGTGTTCAGGTTCCATCCTTCGCCAAGCATGATGATGGAGGGATCGATTTCATCCAAAGCGATACGGATTTCGTTCATCGTTTCGATATCGTGGATCCCCATCAAGTCGAAGCGGAATCCGTCCATGTGGAAATTCTTTGCCCAATACGTGATGCTGTCGATGATGTATTTGCGCATCATGTAACGCTCAGAAGCAGTATCGTTGCCGACACCGGTCCCGTTGGAGAGCGTTCCATCAGGATTTTTGCGGAAATAATAACCAGGTACCGTTTTTTCCAACGCGTGCAGTTTCGGTAGATAAACATGATTGTAAACGACGTCCATGATGACACGGATTCCCGCATCATGCAGCCCTTGGATCATTTCCTTCATTTCCAGGATCCGCACTTCCGGTTGATAGGGATTGGTTGCGTAGGAGCCTTCCGGAACATTGAAGTTCTGCGGGTCATAGCCCCAATTGTACTGTTCCAATGGTTTCAGTTCATTGACTGTGGAAAAATCGGCCATCGGTAAAAACTGGACATGGGTCACACCCATTTCTTTAAGGTAATCCAGCCCTGTTTTATCGCCATCAGCCGATAAGGTCCCTTGCTCGACCACGCCCAAGAATTTGCCTTTGTTTATAACTCCGCTTGTCGGGGAAATCGTGAAGTCACGAATATGTAATTCATAAATAATGGCGTCGACTGGTGAAGCGATCGGCTCCAATCGGGCTCCCCATCTTTCAGGATTCGTGTTTACTGCATCCAGGATGACGGAGCGTTCTCCGTTTGCGGTTGTCGCATAGCTATAGGGATCGACTGTTTCCACAACTTTGCCATCCGGAAAAGTAATGGCGTATTTGTAGGCAGTTCCCGCATAGTCTCCAATCATAATGAGTTCGTGAGTCCCTCTTCCACCTTTCCCCATCATGTGTCTTTTCTTCTCTTTGCGATACAGGCTTTCATAAACAATCACTTCTACGCTGAGCGCAGTCGGAGCCCACAGCCGCAGGATAGTTCTTTGCGGTGTATAGAGCGCTCCTAATTCTCCATCAAATGAATACTTTTTATCAAAAACAGGCGACTGTACAAGTTGCTCTAGTCGATCATCTAAATTATCCAAGTTATATTGATAATAAGTAGTCGATAGAACGTCAGTCCGTTTCCGTTCATCAACTTGTATGTACATGACATTACCTCCGAAAAATCTCTTTTCTGGTGAAATTGCGTTTAAGCAGCTGTCTATTGTGCAACGGCCTCCAAATTTGCCTGCATGTTTGTGAAATACATAATCTTCGACCTACACAGAACACCTTCGGATAAAACGCTTACATCTTTTGTTTACGCCATAATTATACATCAGAAACATGATAATATCAATATTCCGAAGAGCATCTCAGGAAGTAAAAACAATAATGTTTTTGTGTTATCCTAACTGAGATGATTTGTGAAGTACAGATGCTGGCAGGTTGACTTATCCACTTTATTGTGAGCGGAAACACGAAAAAACCACTAAAAAGCTCGCTTATACTGGACAATCCGATACATGCGAGCTTTATATTCTGTGATTTATTGGTAAGGCTTGTGTTCGAACCTACACTGTTGATGCCATCTTAACGTTACTCAGCTACAGCTTCTGCTCCATCTATTACCTGATCAAATGAAGGATCACTCGGCTCTTCCGGAGGAACTGTTGGTTCAACGACTGGCTCTACATAATCATAAGTTGGCGCAACGTAGGTCGGCACTTGATAAACCGGTGCTTCGTACACTTCCTCTTCGATAACTGGCTCCTCGGTTACAGTGACTGGCGCCACCGGAACGACCAATGATGGAGCAATAGGTGTGTAGGCAGGCTTTTCACCTTCAACATACAGACCGGCCGTAGTATCGACCATTTTTGTTCGTAGGCTGTTGGCAAAGAGTTCTCCATAAAGTTGCTGTCCGGTTTCGTTCAATTCCAAACCAGCTGCATCCATATAGTTGGCCAACGTTTCGCTGCGGTTCGTCAACTCAGCTAAGAAATCTGCATGCAGGTCATACAACGGAACAGTGAAAGCTGCATTTTCTTCCACCAGATTATTGGTATAGTTCCGATAATCCAAGGAACGTGAATTCCAATCAGCCATTTTGGACTCTGCCGGAGGTGGCGTCACCAAGACGATCAGCGTATCAGGCAAAGCAGCCCTGATTTCATCATAAATCTTGTAGATGTTTTGCGTCGAATCCACCAAACTGATATCAACCACTTGATCGGTTTTCGTCGGGATCGTGTAAAAAATGACATCCGGATTGCTGGCGACCATTTCCTGAACATACTGGCTACTCAGATAAACCGAGCTGCTATCAGAAGGGTAGCTGAAGAAAGAAGTCGACAGGTTTTCTAGCGGAAAATCTGTCTGAATACCGGCAATGGCGGACTTGGCCCAAGCTGCATCTGCTGCCACGGCACCGAAAAAGACGACATTGACTTCCTTCGTATGATGATGGACATACTGCAGATAATCAACAACCGATGCATTGCTTCGGTTCTCAGCAAAAGCGGCCAAGAACTGCGCATACGCTTCGGATGTGTCGCTCTCTGCGACAATTGACTCTTGCGAGGAAACCACTTCAGAAACTGTTTCCGTCTGTTTTTCACCTTCGTTCAATAAAGCCTCTTTTTTACCGGCCGCGTATTTATATCCAAAAAGAACAATGGCAATCGTAAGGATACCCATGATGGAAACAAGCACTATTTCCTTTTTTTTCATTCTGATTCCTCCAATATTTTAATCGTATTTCAAATATTGACTCTTTATTACAGATATATTTATAATAATATAACGGTTGTGTTAATGCACGGTATTTTTTTGAGTTAGCGCACATTTCCGATAAAAAACCAGCCGATCATTACGCTCGACTGGTTTTTTATTATTTTGGATTCATCACGAGTTTTGCTGATTATGCGACAGCTGACAGTACCGCTCATACCATAAGTCGACGTATTCCTTGGAGAATGGACCTTTTTCTTCGTTGATCCAGCTCACCAAAATCTTGACGTTCTCCTTCAGGATATGGTCGATCTCTTTTGGGTAATTCATGCGATTTCGATGCAATTCATACTCATCTACATCAAGCAAACGTTTTTCACCATCAGGAAAAACTTTAATGTCCAAATCATAATCGATGTACTTCAATGCTTCCTGGTCGATCACATAAGGCGATGCCAGATTGCAATAGTAGGAGACACCCTTTTGGCGGATCATGGTGACGATGTTGAACCAATAATGCTTATGGTAATACAACAATGCAGGCTCTCTGGTGACCCAGCGACGCCCATCTGCTTCCGTTACTAAGGTGTGATCATTACAGCCGATTATGGATTGGTCACTAGTTTTTAATACCATGGTGTCACGCCACGTTCGATGCAGGCTGCCGTCATGCTTATAACTCTTTATGGTGATGAATTCTCCCTCCCGAGGATTATGCATCACGGTGCCCAACTTTCTTCAACTATTTGAGCCCTCGCCGGAAATTATTTCGGCGGAACTCTCAACTTTCAGTTCATTGAACAGTATATCATAGAATGGAAATGGATTGCGAAATTTTAGCCATTATAAGCCAAATTCTTTTCGGGTCTGTTGCTTGAATTGTTGCCACATTTTTTGCTGCGGCACCGGGAATGCATAATCGGCAAAATCATTTTCGCTGACCCAACGGCATTGTTCGGGTAAACGGCTATCCTCTTTCGTTAATACGCGTCCGTAATAGCCGGTGATGTGCCATTTTATATGACTGAAAACATGATTGACAGATCCCGTCTCCGCCTTCAACCAGACCGGCTTCAAGCCGTATTTCTCAGCCACAACTTCGGAAAGCTTCGCTTCGATCTGGTTAAAGGAGGGCAGCTTTTTGTCGGATTTGTTTGCAGTTTCTGTCAACTTCTGGAATTCCTCCGCAACCAGCAGTTCCGTCTGGATGCTGGCCGCCGATTCTGGTTCCGCAGCCACTGTTCCGGGTATCGCATCGAGATCCAGTTGGATCAACGGAAACGTCCAAAAATCCGCCAGTAGCCCGCTGCTCGGACGCTTCTCCAAAAGGAACTGCTTTTCCTTGTTTTGCAGGATGATACCCTGCAGATTCATCGGTACCGGTCTTTTCGCTTTGCTTTTGACCGGATAAAGATGCATCGTCCCGTTTTTGTAGGCGGCATTGAAGGCCTTGATCGGGCTGATTTCAGGCTGCGGATTCAGCGGCGAACAGATGCTCGAGCCCAGATCCATCAACGCTTGATTGAAGTCGCCTGGTCGCTCCGGGTCGATCAGTTCCCGCACGACCGCTTCAAAAATTTTCCGGCTGGCTGGTTTGGCGATGTCGGCATCGATTTCGAACAACCGGCTCATGACGCGCATGACGTTTCCGTCGACTGCCGGCTCCGGTATCTGGAAAGCGATGCTGGAGACGGCGCCTGCTGTATACGGTCCGATGCCCTTCAGCTTAGCGATTTCCTGCGGATTCTTAGGGAAAACACCATTGTAATCGGCGACGATCTGTTGCGCCGCTTTCTGCATGTTCTTGACACGAGAATAATAACCCAGCCCTTCCCACGCCTTCAGGATCGCGTCTTCCGGCGCTGACGCCAGCGCTGCGATGTCCGGGAATTTATCCAGGAAATTATGATAATACGGGATGACCGTATCCACCCGTGTCTGCTGCAGCATGATTTCCGAAACCCAGATGCTGTAGGGATCGCTCGTCCGGCGCCAAGGCAGATCGCGTTTCTCTTTGTCGTACCAGTCCAACAGCGCTTTGCGGAAAGCCTGTATTTTCTCCGCCGGCCACATTTCGATGCCGGCTGCTTTGAATATTTTTTCGTGTTCCAAATTTGTCATTATTCAGCTTCCTGTTCCTTTTCTTCGATATAGGCGGAGATCAATTCTCCCGGGTAACCTTTTTGGTAAAGGCCAGACCTGACTTTTTGGTGCAGCTCACGGCCTTTCGCTTTGCGTTCATAACGGCGCCAAAGCTTGTCCCCTTGCAGGCGCAATGCGGCCATTTCATCCTCTTCCTCTTTCTCCGTTTCGATCTCGCCCATCACTTCCAGGACGATATCGGAAGGATAGCCTTTTTGATGCAGATGGAGACGGATCTTTGATGCCGCTTCATGCGAAGAAACCCGGCTTTGTTTGCGCAGTTGCTTCTCGGCAATCGTTTGAGCATTTTCCAGCTGCAGTTCATGCGGATATTGTTTCAGGGAAAAGGCGATGTCTTCTTCAGATAAGCCCTTTCCTTTCAGTTCGTTGGCGATGAGCTGCGGTCCCTTCAGGTTCAGGTTAGCCGCCGTGCGCGTGTAGCTTTCGCCATAGATTCGGTCATTGACGTAATTCTGATCCACCAGCCGCGTCAGCGCACGTTCGATTGCGTCCGGACTGATTTCTTCGTCGAGCAGTTTCTTGCGGACTTCTTTCTCGCTGCGCAGGCTGTAGGACAGGTAATTGACGGCTGTCGTGTAAGCCATGTAATCGTAATTTTCCTTCTCGATTTCAGCGCTGCGCTCTTTTGTGAGCGTCATGCCTTTATGCAAACCAACCTTGATCAATACAGCTTCCGATATCGGAAAGGCGTACTCTCCGTCGATGAAGACATTGAAGCGGTCCTTGCGTTTTTTCTGGATAGTTATTTTTGTGACAACAGGCAATTTCTCAGCCTCTTCTTCGGTATGGTCCATTCTCTACATCCTTTCGGCGAATCTCACTTGCTATTATACACACAAAATCCGAAAGGAACAAAACGTATGTTCGAAATCCCCGCCGCGTGCTAAAAACACCCAGGACTGCCTCATTCTTTCGAGGCAGCCCTGGGTGTTTCTGTCAATCACAGAGCCGGTTTCGGTTTATCCGTCTCTTCATAATCAGGCTCGATATCTTCCGCATCTTCACCGGTTTCTGCAGCAACCGTGTCTCCTCCAAATGGGTCTTTGGAAAACTGTTCCTTCTCTTCTTCCAGTTCCGGCAAGGAGTCATCTTTGTCAAACTGCATTTCCGGTAGACGGTGACTGTCTTCCGCCATTGCAGGATCCGCCACCGTTTCAGCTTCGATGCGTTGTCCGGTGATGTCGTCGGTCACATCGGCTGGTTGTGTCGGCGACGCAGCTGCAACTTCGGTGACTTCGAGCTGTTTCTCGGCTTCGATTGAATGAGCCGGAACATCGCCGGCTTCTTCGCTATCGGCGGATGCCCAATCCGGTTTCGTGGCAGTGACGGCTGCAACAGGGACGGCTTTTTCGTCAGGCAAAATGCCATCGCGCACGAGAAATTCGGCATGTTCATCATTGATCGGAGCGGCATCATCGATCAGCAGCAACAATTCCCCATCATCCAAAGCATCCTCAAACCGTTCGTACGTATCCTCGTCAATGCCGTAGCGCTCGAAAATGGCTTCCTCCTCTTCCTCTTCCAAATCCACCGTAAAGAACTTAACGATTTTGTCCCATAAGGAGTCCTCCTCACGGTCTTCGCCGGTTACGATAACTTGTACAGCCGTCTCTTCCGTGATGAAATTGCTTTTTCCGTTGCGGGTGATGACCAGCAGTTGCTCAGGCGCATAGCCCTCATGCTTAATCAGATGCGTAATTTCATCAAGCAACATTTCCTGATTAGCAAAGGTACCTTCGATTCTCTTGTCCATAACGATTCCTCCCATGACTGAAGATTTATTCTTTGAACTCATTGTAAAATACTTCAACCTGAATCACAAATGATAGCCTATTTTCCCATCATACTAAACTTTACCCGGCACCGCTGATCAGATGGGTGCATTCCTTAAATGGGGAAGTCCCCCATACAGATTCTCCCGCAGCAGATGCAGCGCCTCGTCCGCAACCGGGTTGTCACGCAACGAAGGATGGCGCAAAGCCGTTTCAGCCAAAGAAAACTGAACAATTTGGATATATTCATCCATCGGAATCGTCGAAAGCCGAGCCGCATTGGCGTGTAACGCATTCCCAAGCAAATTGTGCTTGCGCTCTTCTTTTATTCCATCAGCGTAATCGAAATTTGTCAGGACGCTGTGCAAAAGGTGATTTTGGCGATGAACGGTTTGGCTGGCTTGTTTGACTTTTTCGGTGAAAAATTGCGGACGCACCGGTAAGTGGAAAACATGCTGATTCACGAAGTGGACTTCCACTCCCTTTTCCCCTTTTAAAGTCCGGGAATGCAGCACCTTTGAAAGATTGATCCAGGAACTGTTTTTGCGGGTCGGACCGCTCAACGGCAAAAATCGGTACCTCCCAAAAATATAGGGAACACAATGGGTATCCTTGCCGCTGACCCGTGTGGAGATCCCGCGAATGAAATCATAATCGAAACCAATCAGTTCAAACAAAGAGAACATCACATTGTTGCTGTTTTCGCGCGTTTTGATGAGGCGACCGTCTTTGAAAAAAATGAGCGTGCGGAAGTCGGTCTGGTGCAGTTGCGGGTCCAAGCTCATAATGTACAGAAATGAGTCATCCAGCACAAACCGATCCAAAGCCCAAGCGCGATCCAAATAAGGCTGGGTACTTACTGGATCGAGCAAAACGAAGAAAGGCTCCTCCGTTTCTTTCTGACTCTGGGCCGATGTGGATTCCTGCAAAGACGTCCGCAGACCCGAAAGGATCGTTTCCCACAGTTCGATATCAAAAGAGGGGCCTGCATTTTTTTCCTCTATTGCTCCATTCGTGAATGCTTGCGCCAATAATTCTGCTGTTGATTTTCCGACACTATTTTTACCGCGTTGCTCCATCATCGGTTGCTCATCCGCTTGCCGTTTCTGATTATTCGAATAGTTTTTTCCCGTCTTCTTTTCCATAAAATCCCCCAAATTAAATGTTTAATAAAAATATATACTACTTTCAACTCGAATGATATAGAAGCGCTTACATTTTATCGCATATCCGTTAAATTCGTCTGCAAATAGATGACCAGTACCGCATTTTTCTTCTTTTTTGCCGCATTTGCAGTTTTGACCTTGCCGCCTCCGGATCGATAATATAGGCATCAGCAAGCTTGCCGAGGCCGTGATGAGCATGCACAGGGCTCTCCCCTGCATCACGCCATCCACTACATACGGAGGCAACGCCATGAATATGAAAAAAAGAATCTGCACCGATGAAGCCGCCACCCAATTGTGCGACCTGTACGCGGGTGTCATCCATCATTGTCTGAAAAAAATCAACCGGTATCCGGACCACAACGACTACGACGACTTCTATCAATTAGGGTTGATCACCCTTTTTGACACGTACGAAACGTGCCTGAAGGATGCGCTCGTGACCGAGAACAGCTTTTTGTTCGTCAGCTATGCCAAACAAAAAATCCATTGGACTTTCCTGGACCAAATCCGCAAGGAACAGAAAAAAGTAAGCCGTGAAGCCTACCTTTGCGAAGAAGAGCTGGAGGAAGTCTCCAGCACAACTTCGTTTGAAGACCAATTCGAGCAAGCGGATTTGCTGCAACGCCTTTGCGCCTGTCTGACAGCCGAGGAGAATGCCTATCTGCGGGACGCGCTCGAGGGGCTGAACATCACCGAAATCGCAAAAAAACAACGCATTTCGCGCAAAACGCTCTACAAAAGAAGACGCCAGATCCAAACCAAAGCCACCCCTTTTTTGAAGGCCTGAAAGACGGGGTTACACATTGCCTATCCCCTTTCGTCGTTATAGGTGTAAGCAGTCATGACACTTACCAGAAAAGAAAATGGAGGAATGCCAAATGGTGAAACAATACGAAGAAGGAAACATCGAGCTTTATTTCAATGATTTTGCAAACGAGAAGGAAGTCAAACAGTCATTCGCGAACCTGAAACCAGGTGTCACAGCTGAACAAGTACAATCCTTCCAATCAGCCGTATCCGGTCTTGTCGACCTGCCCGCTGCTTACGCAGTCGTCGTCGAAAAGAACCGCTACTCCATCGCTTAAGCCAACCGAAACAGAACGATAAGCACTCATCAGACATCTAGGAGGAAATGAACATGACGACAACAGTAACCTTGGAATTGAAATTTTTGACGGCCGACGGGAAAACCCGCAACTTGAGTGTCAAGAACCCGAAAAGTGGGTTGACAGCGGCTGAACTGCAACCAGCAATGGACGCAATCATCGGCCTGAACGCGTTCGAAGTGAAAGGCATCAACCCCTTCACCGCAGTCAACAGCGCCCGCTACGTGGAACGCACCATCACCGACCTGATCGCCGAAGCCGAATAAAAATAAGAAAAGCAGTACAAGCCGCTTGGACTGCTGGACAACTTAAGTTTTCATCAACAACAGACAGCCGCCCGGATGCGATTCCGGGCGGCTGTTTTACAAATTAGAGGAGGAATAGTATGAACTACACGATCGAAAAACGCATCTTTTCCATCTACCAGAATCCACTCACCGCAAGCAACCTGATCATCGCCCACGAGTCCGGCAATCCGAACAACGTCGGCAAAAATAGCCTCGAGAACGAAGTCAGTTACATGCTGCGCAACTGGCAAAACGCCTTCGTTTCCCATTGGGTCGGCGGAGGCGGGAAAATAATCCAGATCGCCAACGCCGGCAAAGTCCAATGGGGTGTCGGCCCGAAAGCGAACGGTTATGCCTATGCCCAAGTCGAGCTGGCGCGGACGAACAATCGCTCCATCTTTGAACAGGACTACAAAGCCTACGTATGGCTGCTGCAGAAATTAGCGCTGGAAGCAAGCATTCCCTGCACGCTGAACAGCGGAGCGAGCGTACATGACAAAGGCATCAAAACCCATTCCTGGGTTTCCAAAAATGTCGGTGGGACCGATCATACCGATCCGGACGGCTACCTCGCGAGTTGGGGTATATCGCAGGCCCGCTTTCGTCAGGATATCGAGGCCGGCCTCTCCGCGCTGCCTCCCCTTGCCAGCGCACCCGGCACGTTCCTGCTGCACCGTGTCGTGAAAGGCGACACGCTCTGGGGCTTGTCGCGCAAATATGGAACGACCCCAGCTACGCTAAAGCAGCTGAACCAGCTGTCGGGCAATCTGATCTTGATTGGACAGCAATTGAAGGTGCGCCAGTACTGAGCCTGCCTACCGCCGGAAATGGTCTGCTCCGGAGAACGTAGGCTTCGCCGCAGTTCAGTCCACATTTTTGATTCCTGCTCCGATGAGGCAGGCTTCGTCGAAGATGAAGCCCATCATTACCGGTGTCCTCCGGCGATCCGACCCCTCGCCGGAGCTGAGGGCGCCAATTCCGGCGCCAAAAAGAAGGCCAGCCCCGAATCATTCCGGGGCTGGCCTTCTTTTTCTTATGTTTATCAATAATAAGCGCGTTCGTAGTTGAATTTTCCGATGTCCAGATCCAAAAACTCTCTGATGAGGGCATATTGGACCTCTAGCGGTTCCTCTTTGACCTCCTCGCACAAGTTTTGGCAGCTTCTGAAAAACGCGGCTGCCTCATCGGTTGTTTCGAACAGATACTCCTCCGCTAATGTGTCGTCTTCGACAAAATGAATGACGACCCCTTTCTTATCCTCCAAGAAATCCATTCCCAATACCGGTGTCATGAACATATGCAATCAATCCCCTTTTGTCTTTTTAAGTGGCCTTACCTGCTTGATAAGACCTACACTGGTATTATTCGCAAAAAATCGTTCCAGCTTTTTTATTTTTGAACTTTTTTAAATTATTTCCTCAGATGCTTGTTCAGCTCCTCGACCAGCATGAAAACGGTCGTGGATGGATTGTCGCGGGCAGGCGACGGCGAGCGCTGACTGTAGAGTTTCTTGGCGTTCTGGATGGCTGCCGGCTGCCTTGATAATAGTACGTTATACATATGCGGATGATTTTTTTTGTAGAAAAATCCCAGTCGTTTCGACAGCATATCAGGATAATGGAAACGTGAAATCGATTTTTTGATCAGCTCAAAATGCAGCAGATACCAGATTTCGAAAGCTTCGTTGCTGTAGGCGGCACGGAAGCCTTGCCGGTAATGCGTTTCACAGAAAAAGACGGCTTCATTGAAGATATCCCGGTCAAATGAATCCTTATCGAATACCAGCCAAATTTCATCATATTCGTCCGGTCGATCCTTGACGACCTCTCGCGCATGGTTGACTAAAGACATCGTATTCATCGCTGTACCAACGATTTCGACCTGCGCCGAGATGACGTGAAAACTGCGGAAGTAGTTCGGTTCGGTTTTAGTGCCTTCGCAAAGAATCAGGAAAGTTTTTTCCGGCCTTTTCGTTCCGACCGGCCGTTCAAATTTTTTCTTGTGTTCTCTTCTTCTATTTTCCATTGTCGACCCACCAATCCAACGGCCGAGGAAATGGGATTGCCCCATATTTGCCGTTCAGGTAGTTGCGGTAAAATTCAAAACTATTCTTCCTTTCCTCGTCATCAAAACGATATTCAACCAAGGAAGTCAGGTGGCTGGCGCTGTACGTATCCTTTTCCACGAACCAGACTTGATCCCTGCGGAAAAGGTTGCTGGAAAGGTTCGTGATATCGTGCGTCGAGTATATCATCTGCGCTCCCTTATCGTTGACGTCGCCGGAAAAAAGTTCCAGCACGTAGCGCGTCATCAAAGTGTGGAATTGCGTGTCCATTTCATCGACCATCAACAGTCCACCTTTTTCGAGCGCCTCGATGATCGGACCGGCCAAAGCCAAAAGCTTGACCGTACCTGCCGATTCGGTATCCTGGAAACGGAAATTTTCGCAATGGAGCTCCGATTCCCCGGCTTCATTGCGCCGTGTCTTGACGACAAAAAAGGCAAGTTCCGGCCTCCCATTGCGCGAATTTTCCAATTCGTGAACAACAATATCCTGAATAGACGGATCGGCCACCTGAATCAAGGCCAAGAGATTATGCTTGTATTTTGACAGGTGCATCTTCGCCATCGAAATCGACAATCCGATTTTCGAAGTGTCGAGGATGATGCGCATCTCCGTGAACCATTCTATGAACAGTTTCAGTTCCGGATGTTCAGCTGATTCAGGAGCGGAAAGCAACGAAGACAAGGCCAAACGCGTATCGTCCAAAATGATGTCGCGGAACATTTCAGCCCATTCCCCACCGGCGATCTGGCCGGTCGCATTCCGGAAAAACAGATCCTTCTGCTCGTCGCCTTCCAGGTAAAGGAATTCTTCGGTAACCCGTTTGCGGTTGACGAAAAAACCATAGCGATAAAGCTTCCCGTCCAAAAGAAAACTTACTTCCAACATCGTATCCTTTTTCTCGGTGCGCGCATCCAGATGGAACGGTTCGATATGGTCGAGCCATTCCCTGGATGAGCACTTCTGCAACAGTAGGCCTTCCTGGATCATCTTCATGGCCTTCAGCAGATTGCTTTTCCCGCTGGCATTCGCCCCATAGATCGTCGCCAATTTTGTCACAGCGATATTGTTTTTGCCATAGACGGACTCCGGGTGTTCGCCGATCGGGCTGGCGACCATCGAAAAGGTAGCCTCATCTTTAAAGGAAAAAAAATTCTCCATCACTATTTCTACAAGCATCTCGACACCTCCTATACCAAAAAGTATAGCACCCTGGCGGCTTTTCTTCTAAGAATAACCGTCAAGAATGCAAAAGCGGATAACATTTTTGCAAACGGATACAAAGGCGCGGATTTGTAGGGAATTTGTGGATGTTTGCATCATCAGCGAATATCACACTGCGGCGAACAAATCCGGGGGGAGGGGCTCTCCAGCTCCGGGGAACGTTTGCCTCGCCGGAGGAGCGGCAAGGAATTAGGCGTCGTTCTCCGCTCAAGGCTTCCTCGCCGGAGTTGAGCTGGTGAATCCACACCCAATCTCCGGCGAGCCACCATCTTACCGGAAATCAGGTACCCCGAACCATAAAAAAAGACGCACTCCCCATTAAGAGCCGCCTTCGCCGATATCGATGAAATGATACAAACCTAGCCAATAACCGATTGTTTTAAAGATTTCATGCTGCGCTAGGCGTCTCCCGAGCTGGGTTTCGATCCATGGCAAGCCGTACGGACCGCCAGCTGACACATAGATGAATGTCATATCCTTTCCTTTTGCAGCTTTCTCGAAGCTGTACTTGACCCGGTTCATGTGATAATCGCTCGACACAACAATCGCTGTGTCTAAACCATTTTCTTCCATCAACGCGATACTGTATATGGCATTGGTCCACGTACTGGTCGCTTGGTAATCCGCCAGTATATCATCATCCATCATCCCAAGTTCGCCGTAGGGCTGCAGATGCAATAGTTCAGCATCCACAAGCAGCGGAGAAACGATGATCTTGCCGGATTCGGAATAACCTGCTTCCAACAGTTCTGAGGCCTTGACTCCTCGTTCCGGCGCGCCTTCAGGTACGATGATGATGTCGGAAACGACCGGTTCCTCATTGATTTCCAGATTGGCGAGGATGTAGAAGCTGATTGTCAAAGATACGGCAGTCACGATCAGAAATACATTCAGCAGCAACATCGTTATTCTGGTCGATTCGTCCGTCTTCAGGAGGCTGCGCTCCTTGTCGAATGGATAATTTGCCATCTTCTGCTCTCCACACCCTTTCCTCACCTTATTATCACTCTATTTTATCTGAAATGTGGAAATATGCCATCGCTTTTTATATTTTTTATTTTGAGTGGATCGTCACCTCAAACTTGTAAGCGTTGTCGTGATATAATTAGACCAGCAAGGCATAAGGAGGAGAACGACATGAAACTGATGAACAAAGTCGCTGTTGTGACTGGAGGCGCTTCGGGTATGGGCGAAGCCATCTGTCGCCTGTTTGCTAAAGAAGGCGCAAAAGTGGTCGTTGCCGATTATAACTTCGAAGGTGCCGAAAAAGTCGCAAGTGAAATCAACACGCAAACCCCTGACGCTGCAACTGCCATCAAAACCGATGTCTCCATCGAAACCGACATAAATGCCATGATTGACACTGCAATCACTTTCTTCGGTAAAGTGGATAACCTCATCAATAATGCCGGCATCATGGACGGCTTCGAACCGGTCGGAGAAGTCACAAATGCGCGGTGGGACCGTGTCTTCGCCGTCAATGTCAACGGCCCGATGAATGCAAGCCGTAAAGCCATCCAATATTTCCTGGAACAAGGCCATGGTAATATCATCAATATCGCCTCAATCGGAGGTCTTCAGGGAGGTCGTGCCGGTGCGGCTTATGTCGCTTCCAAACATGCTGTCATAGGACTGACCAAAAACACGGCCTTCATGTACGCAAAAAAAGGTATCCGCTGCAACGCAATCGCCCCAGGAGCTGTCGTCACCAATATCGCCCAGTCAATGGGCAACATCAGCACATTTGGCCAGGAAACAACCGGCGTCGGCATGGCCATTAATCCAGCCTTCGGAATGCCCGAGCAGATCGCTTCCGTTGCGCTCTTTCTGGCTTCTGACGATGCCAGTTTCGTCAATGGATCTGTCGTGACCGTTGACGGCGGCTGGACCAGCTACTGATTTTTGGTTACTCTCACAAAAAAAACGAATGCGACTGCCTCCTTTGTGAGGAACAGCCGCATTCGTTTTTTCTTATGTCTGTGTTGCCCGCTTGATAATTGGAACCACAGCTCCGGCGAAAGAGGTCTTCGCCGGAGCTGGCGACGCGTTTCCGACTCCAACTACGACGAAAACCGGCCTACCGGAGCTGGTGCTCGCAGGGTACCTCCAGCTCCGGCCAACCATGCTGTCGCCGGAGTTCCGGTCCCAAACCACGCTTTTCTTCATCCTGCATTCTTATCCTCCAGCCAAATCTTCCGCGAAATGAAATTCCAGGCCATCACGAACACAGTCGCGGCAATCTTGGCCACCAGGTAATGCAACGCCACTTGATCAACGAACACCCACATCAGCACTTGGTTCAAGCCCAGGCCGATGACACTTAGAGTGAAGAAGAGCAACAATTCCTGGCGCTTCTCAGCTTCGCCAAAGCGGCTCGTGAACACGTAGCGCATGCTCGCCGCGTAATTGAACAACGTCGCCGCAACAAACGCCAACGCAGCGGCCGTCAAGTAATGCAGGCCGATGAAGTCGGCCAGAACAAACAAAACCACAAAATCCAGTACCGTCGCCACGACACCGACGAGTCCGAATTTTGCCACTTGAGCCAACACTTTAGTCATCGTTCTGCTCCTCCTTGCGACCAGTCGGCAAGGCATCGTCCGTCTCCTTCAATATATAGAGCGGACGCCGCTTCGTCTCCATGAAGGTTTTCCCCAGATATTTACCAAGGATCCCCAGACAGAGCAATTGCAAGCCGCCCATCCCTAAGATGATAACGATAAGCGAAGTCCAGCCGGAAGTTGCGTTGCCGAAAACCAGTGTCCGCACTGTCAGGATCAAAGCTGCCAAAATCGCAACGGCGAACGACAGGAAACCGGTAAAAGCCGCGATCGCCAACGGTGCCTCGGAAAAGGCCACAATTCCGTCCAGCGAATATTTGAACAGGCTCCAGAACGACCAAGTCGTCTTGCCGGCGACGCGTTCTTGATTTTCGTAGGACAGGTACTTCGTCTCGAAGCCGACCCAACTGAAGATTCCCTTCGAAAAACGGTTGTATTCGGTCATCTCAAGGACCGCATCAACCATCTGGCGCGTCATCAGCCGGAAATCCCGGGCCCCGTCGACGATCTCGGTATCGGAGATGCGGTTGATCAGGTGGTAGAACTGCCGCGCGAAAAAGGATCGGATCGGCGGTTCGCCTTTGCGGTCGACTCGTTTCGTGCCGATGCAGTCGTATTCGCCTGTGCGGATCAGGGTAACCATCTCCACCAGCAGAGCCGGTGGGTCCTGGAGATCGGCATCCATCACGGCGACGTAATTCCCGGTCGCGTGGCGCAGCCCCGCCACCATCGCCGCTTCTTTGCCGAAATTGCGCGAAAAGGAAAGGTAGTGCACGCGTTCATCCAAAGAAGCCAATCGCTTCAATTCAGCCAGAGTGGCATCCTTCGAGCCGTCGTTCACGAAAATCAGTTCAAATACGGCATCCGGCAACTGGTCGCTGACCGCTGTTATTTCTTTATGAAAAATCGGTACCATCTCTTCCTCGTTGTGGCAAGGAACGACGATGGAAATGATATCTTTTGACATGTGTCCACCCCTGCATGTTCTTTCAGAATTCTGAGCTTTCCTTTATCGTATCATACTTAGCGCAGGTTGACCGTCTATTTCTTGAAATGATTCAGCAAATCGAGGCACCATGTTTCGACATGCTTCTGCCATAAGTAGGCCACAGGCAAAGCGAACAGCGGCGACAGCAACAGCGCGATTTCCGGCGGGATGATCTGGCCGAGTAACGTCACAAAGAGGACGATCGACGTCGTGTGCGTCAGGTACAGGCTGAAGGACAGCTTTCCCAAGAGCAGCAGCGGTTTCGATTTGAAGAAGGCCGTCAAACGCGGCGATTCCAGGCACAACAACAGGAACAAAATGATGCCCAAACCAGTCAGCAACAGCGCATGCCGCACCCGGAACGATAAACCGAGCGCCGCCAAGATCCACTGGCTAGGAATCAAGAACGGAATCGCACAGGCCGACAGGATCCGGAAAAGACGGTGCTGCTGCACAAATGTCCGGATGGCCGGCAGATGCTTCGCCAAAACAGCTCCCATAATAAAAAAGATTGCATAATAATTCGTCCGGTTGAGCGATTCAGACAGCTGCGCCAACCAAGCTGTGTCGCTGCGCATGCCCCAATTCGTCAACGCCTCGATCCCCTGCTGCAGGACGGCATAGCAGCCGAGCACCTTCCACGTCGAATGCCGGTGCAACGCCACTGCCACAAAAGGCAGGATGAAAGACAAGCGCCATTCCTGGACCATGCTCCAGAAAGCCCCACTCAAAATATTCAGATTGTAGTCATAACCGACAAAGTACAGCAGCATTTCCAGCGCGTTAGGCACTCTTTTCCATTTCACATTGAACGAACCACTCAAGTCGATCGTGTCATGTTTCCAAGCTCCGAATAGGGCAATCAGCATGACCGTTACCGTGATGATCAGCACATAAGGGAGCATCAAGCGGATCCAGCGTTTGATGATGAAAGGCTTGAAATCCAGCTTGCGCCCACTCAGGTAAGGCCGCGCCAGCACGAAACCACCGATGATGTAGAAGACCAGCACCGCCTCATTGCCGCCCCAGATCAGTTTCAAGGGTGTCTGTGTCGCGACCCACCAAAATGAGTTGGCAAAAATTTTGTATTCATTGGCACTGTAACCATAAACTGTCCAGACCGCCATGTGGAAAATCATGACAATGACCGAGGCTAATCCCCGCATACCGTCAAAGATTTCAATCCGTTGGCTTTGGCCGGATTTTTGCATATCATTCACTCCCATTATCAACAAAACTATCGAAATATTCCTTCCTATGTTAGTGCAAATGTTACGAAAATTCAAATTGTTTATTTTTTTGAGCATATCCACTATTTATTTCGAAGTCGAGATGTTATACTATACTTACATGCGGTAAGTGAAATGAAACTCGCATCAAATATACCATAAGTGGAGGAACACACATGAACGTTTTAGTAGTAAAAGGAAACAACAGACCAGCAGAGGAAGCCATTTCTTCAAAAATGTATGAAACTTTTTTGGCTGCAGCCAAAGAAAATGAAAAATTGAACATCACAACTTATAACGTCTTTTCAGAAGACATGCCATACTTAGGCCAAGATCTTTTCGGCGCTTACGGCAAAATGGCAGTCGGCGAAGAATTGACTGATATCGAAACACGCCTTTTGGCAGCAAAACAAAAAGCAATGGATGCAGTGACTGCTGCTGACGTAATCGTATTCGCCTTCCCATTGTGGAACTTGACGATCCCGGCTAAATTGCAAACATTCATCGACTACATCTTTGCAGCTGGCTTTGCTTTCAAATATGATGAAACAGGCACAATGGTTGCTTTGATGCCTGAAAAGAAAGTTATCCTATTGAACGCTCGTGGCGGCTACTACTCCGCTCCTGAAATGGCTCCAATGGATATGGGCGTCAACTACATGCGCAACGTATTCGGCGGCGTATTCGGAATGGAAATCATCGGTGAAGTTGTCATCGAAGGACATGCAGCTGTTCCTGATCAAGCAGCAGCAATCATCGAAGAAGGCCTTGCTAAAGTTACAGAACTGGCAAAATCACTTTAATCTAATCTTTCGGACGTGCATCAGCAACCAGCTGGTGCGCGTCTTTTTTTGTGCTTTTTCAATCATAATCCTGACTTTTGGCAGACAAAATCATTTTATTTATTGTTGACAGCCTTCGCACAACTATGCAATAATACAAAACGTAATCATTTCGATTTATAAATCATTTATTTTTCAGGAGGACCACATGAATAAAAAACATAGAACAACCCGCTGGATGATCGGCAGTCTGCTCGTGCTGAGTTTGGCGGCTTGCCAGCCCGATCCGGAAACCGAGGAGACCACAGAATCCAGTACCACTGCCGCAGAGATCACGATCGAGCCCGTCAACCTGCAGGACCAAGCGACCATCGATGCCGCCAACGGTATCTTTGAGGACAGCCAAGTTGCCGACCGCCCATTGAGCGATTGGGAAGGCGAATGGCAATCCGTCTACCCTTACCTGCTTGATGGCACACTCGATAGCGTCTTCACGGATAAAGCGGAAGACACCGGCGAAAAGACCGCCGAAGAATACAAAGAATACTACACCATCGGCTACGAATCGGCCTTTACCGGCCTGACGATCACCGCCGATTCGATCACGTTCTACGAAGGTGATACCGCACGCACCGGAACTTACGCGTACAGCGGTTACCAGATTTTGACCTACGAATCCGGAAAAAAAGGCGTCCGCTACCTGTTTGAACGGACGGATGATGCCGAAGCTGCACCGAAGTACGTCCAGTTCAGCGATCACATCATCGAACCGACCGCATCCGCGCACTTCCACATTTATCTGGGAGACGATAGCCACGCAGCGCTTTTGGAGGAGATGGACAACTGGCCGACTTTCTACCCGGCCGGGATGGATGGGGACGAAATCGTCGAGGAGATGTTGCACCACTGAACGGATAGTCGTTCAGCGGGAGCTGTGCTCCGGTGAGCAACGGCTTCGCCGGAGTTGATTGCTGATACGTTCCGCTCCTCCGGCGAGGGGTTCTTCGCCGGAGTTGGCGACTATTTTGTAGTGTTTCCTCCGGTTAGCGGCCCCTTACCGGAGCTGGCGCTCTGTCACAAAAATATGCAAAAAAACTCCGGCAAGCACCCGCCTACCGGAGTTTTTTTGCATTACAGAATCAGAAACACCGCTTGTCGACCCAGCCTAAAGTTTTCCCGTTCAGCATCACTAGCGCGTAATGGCCGTCCGCCGATTCCTGGATGACCTGAACAGTGATATTCAAGTAGGAACTGGTCAGGCCGAGCATCGTGAAGCCCGGTGTACCCCATGGCAGACTATCGATCGAATAGCCGACCGAACGGATTGTGGCGGCATAATTCACCGCTTTCGTATTCAAAGTCGCCAACGCGCGGTAATCGACCCAGCCTAAGTTCTGGCCATTCAGCTGGATCAACTTGTAATTCCCATCAATGGATTCCGCAACAACCTTCACGAGGCTGCCCAAATAATTGTTCGTGCTATTTAGATACTGGTATCCGGCAGTACCCCAAGGCAAACTGTCGATGGAATAGTTCTGGCCGGAAACGCCGGCATAATAGGAAACCTGGCGCGCATTGCTGAAAGCCCGTTTGTCGATCCAGCCGATCCGTTGGCCGTCGATGGCGATTTCCGCGTAGGCACCGTTCGTGCTTTCCCGTAGCACAGTGGCTAATTTCCCGAAATAAGCCGCTGCATCGGCAATCTTGGTATAGCCCGGCTCACCCCACGGCAAGCTATCGATTGAATAAATCCCGTTCATGATCGGGAGATTATAATTGATGGCAACAGTCGAAAAGTTCTGCAGGCCCCTGCTGTCGATCCATCCCAATGGCTTTCCGTCAAGCGAAATGTACGCGTAAGCCCCATTCGACGTTTTGCGCGTCACCACGACTTCTTTCCCGTAATAATTCGCGGATGAATCCAGATACACGTATCCCGCTTCGCCCCAAGGTTGGCTGTCGATCGAATAATTCGTGCCGGAAACGACAGCTGTATAATGAACAACGGTCGCATCGAAGCTCTCGAAGGCGCGGTAGTCGACCCACCCCAGCGGCAAACCATTGTAAGCCAAACAAAGATAGGCGCCGTCCGCAGATTTGCCGATCACAGTGACGATTTTGCCGACATAAGAGCTGCTCCAGTCAAGCGTCCGGTAGCCGGCACTCCCCCACGGCAGACTGTCGATCGAGTAGCTACCCTTTCGGATGACCGCGTTGTAGCTCGGAAATGCCGCGTTAAAGGTCCGCTTATCGACCCAGCCCAATTTGATTCCGTCTACCGAAATTTCGGCATAGATTCCGTTCGCCGTTTCCCGGATGACCGTCGCCATTTTCCCATAGTACGCCGCCGTATCGCCGACATGAACAAAGCCCGGCTCGCCCCACGGCAACGAATCGATCGAGTACCCGCTGTTCATGATCGGTAACGTATAACTGGCCGGGACGGTGGATAAGGTCTTCAGCGCATCCCTATCGATCCAGCCGACTTCCTTCCCGCCGTAGGAAATAAGCGCGTACTGTCCGTCAACCGTCTGCTTCGTGACCGTGACTTCCTTGCCGTAATAGTTGGAACTTGGCTCCAAATATTTATATCCGATCGTACCCCAAGGCAGGCTGTCGATCGAATAATTCGTGCTCGCTACGACTACGTTGTAATTCACCGCCACCGTCTTCGGTCCGTCGAATTTGGTCAGATCATAAGCGCTGATGATGGCATTCAGCTTGATGTAATAGGAAGAATCCGTCGCATAACGGCCCGTCAAATAAAACGTAGCATCTTGATAACTAGTAGTATTTTCCTTCCAGGTGCCTTTGTAGTAGCTCGGATCCCAACTGACGCCGTTGCGCAGTTTTTCCGCATAGTCGATCATTGATTCGTAATAGGAAGGGTACAATCTGAAAAAGGCATCGATCCAGATGATCGACCCGTCGCTTTCTTCCTCCCATGTGCGCATCACAATCGAATTGCCGGCGTATGAACCTTTGATTCCGAAGAGATTGTTGCCGACGGTGCTGAGCTTGCTGGTACCATAAGCGGTCTCCAGCGAAGCTTGGGCGACCATGACCGAAGCGTAGAGATTGTAGTCGTTGACGATTTCGGTGGCGTACTGCCCGAGATAGTTCACGAATTCCGCTGTTGTGGCGAATGTCCGCGTTTCCTTGTCGATCTCGGCATAGGCATTCGTACCGTTGACGCTCAGCAGCTGGCCGATGTTGATGAGTGTACTCGTCAAACGGTTCCACCGCATCAGACTGGTTACGTCTGTGTTGTAGTGCGTGGCTATTTTTTGCAGCGTGTCACCGGACTGGACATAATAATACCAAGTCCCTTTCGCTTCCTCCACGACCGGAGCGGTTGAAGCGACAGTTGTTTCAATCAGCAGAGGCGCCTGAACCGTTTCCTCGTTTTGTTCGGTATCCGTGTATTCCGGATTGCTCTCTTCAGTCTGTTCGGTATTGCTATCATCATTTGTCACTTCCGGCTGCGTCTCCTGCCCAGCCGATGAAGACGGTTCGGTTGGGATTGTTTGCTGGTCTTCTGCCTCTTCACCAGGCACCACTTCTGTAACTTCAGCCACAGGCACCAACCACTCTGTTTGCGCCAACAAAAAAGTTTGGGTAGCATCCTTATAGACTTTCACCTGCAAAGTAGCGGTGCCATCCGGAAGCGCCCCCAAAGGAACAGCAAAACGTCCGACTTCATCGGCGGTCTGCTCGCCGACTTTGCTCTCTTCTGCACAAACAACTACGTACGCGTTCGGTTGCGTCATGCCGGTCAGTTGATCCGCACCGTAACCGCCAGCATCCAGAATGGTTTCGACAGGCATCGGCATTGCAGCTTCTGTTTCTTCTTCCGTTGATGATTCTGTTGCTTGCATCGGATCTGTTGATTCGATCGGCGCCGATTCCCCAACGGTGCCATCCCCTTCTTCGGCAAAAGCAACCTTGTTGCCGACAAGCAAGCTTGCGGCAATGCTTGATAAAGCGATATAAGTTCGTAGGTATTTTTTGTGACCAATCTTCATAGTATCCCTCCTCCATATCTGTCCGTACTGTCAAAGTTTAGCTCTGCCAGACGTTCAATTTTGTATTTTTTCGTTGATTTAACGGGGTTAACGACAAAAACAACTTGCCACCCCCCAATTTTTGGTTAATAGTAATGGTAACGACACCGCACTATTTCCCCAAAAGAAAGGAAGATGACAAGTTGCTACCTCTATTATTAACCTATTTAGTTGATATTATCAAGCGTCAACGAATGATTATTCTTGCGTTAATTAACCTAGTAATCCTGTTGACGAAAAATTCCCGTATGCCTCAGTTAACTGCTCCGGATAATTTAAATTACCAGAAGCTCAAAGTCGATGAACTGCCTTTGATTGAAAAAGTTGAAAAGTTGGACTATCAGCTGCTTCTCCAAACTCATTTCGAAAAAACTGGGAAAGTTCTCCAGCCTATTCAACGCCGCAATGGCGTTAAAATCAACCTAGACCTCAATACAACCTGCCCACGCTGCAACGCTCCCTCGGACTACCTCTACGCCAATAATGGCTCCAAAGGCCAATGCAACTGTAAAGTCTGTGACGCCTTATTCAACCCTAAAAACCGTTATTCAAAAGAAGCCATTTTAAAGTGTCCGCATTGCTCACATCCGTTGGAGAAAATCAAAGACCGCAATGGATTCGATGTCTACAAGTGTAAAAGAGCGGACTGTCCTTATTACTTGCGTAGGCTGAAAGAATTGACTCCGGAAGAAAAAGAATTGTTTGAGAAGGATTCCCAACAATTCAAGATGCACTATCTCTTCCGCCAATTCAATATTCCTTTTCATCCGATCTCAAAGGATTCAGTCATTCAACCGAAGGTGAATCTGGCCAATATCCATTGTTCGCCCCATACTCTGGGATTGATACTGACCTACCACGTAAACTACGGTCTTTCGGCCAGAAAAACAGCGGCACTTATGTACGATGTACATAATGTCAGAATCTCAGGTCAAACCATACTCAACTACGCTTCCAGTACATCCGTGGTTCTGAAGCCGTTCCTGGAGAACTATCCTTACGAATTATCCGATCAATTCTGCGGAGATGAGACTTACATCCGCGTTGGCGGTCGCTGGAACTATTTGTTTTTCTTCTTTGATGCCGTCAAAAAAATAATTTTGTCGAACTATGTTTCGCCAAACCGAGATACGGAATCCGCTATTTATGCCTTGCGCGAAGTCTTCAAAAAGATGCCCCAGATACCGGAGGACCTAACTTTCATCGTCGACGGCAACCCCATCTACCTTCTGGCTCAACACTACTATGCCCAACACGGCATCCCCTTTGACGTGAAGCAAGTAATCGGACTTACAAATAATGATCCGGTGTCAAAGGAATACCGACCGTTAAAACAAATCATCGAACGGTTGAACCGAACATTCAAAGGCAATTACAGAGCGACCACCGGATTCGGATCCCAACAGGGATCAGTCTCTTTCGTGACCTTATTCTGTGTGTACTTCAACTTTTTGAGACCGCACGCTGCCTTAGAAAAGAAGGTACCCGTGTTGATTCCTGAGCTGGACAAACTTCCCAACATGCCGGCTAAATGGACAAAATTAATCTCTTTATCCCAAGATTGGCTGATGGACCAAACCCCTTAACTTTTGGCACCGGAGCCCTCTAAAAAAAGAGAGAACCAATAAACTAAACACACGGCGGAGCGTACTCTTTACAATCCGAAAAGCCAATGGTTTAAAATTAGCTAAGCCAAGGGCTACTTTGTGCTGCTCCTTTTGTATACCGTCGCCCTTGACGGCAAAGGAAGAAACCATTGGCTCGGTTGTCAAGAGCGTTTGTTTCACCTAACTTTGAATAGCAGGGCTTGGTTTTTCACATCACCTCGTTATTTGGGGCAGTTTCCATAGAATTTTTGGCACTACCTATCTGTCGACGGATTTCTTAAAATGTATTTAAATTAGATAGTTTCATTATATCACTCTGCGTCATTAACGCATCATTACTTTTCCGTTACAAACGTTTTCACAATTAAAGCGCTGCCGCCTCACTGATCCGTGGTTTCGCCTGAGCTGACTGATTATACGAACGTTTACCTCCGGCGAGCAATCCTCGGCCGGAGGTAAACGCTGTTTTTAGTTGTCTCCTCCGGTGGGCTTCCGCTCGCCGGAGGAGGGATCGAATTTCGAGGCTTTCCTCCGGCGAGTCGCGGCTTCGCCGGAACTGGACCATCTTCACCAAATCCCCCACCCATGTTCATTAATGATTGTTTGTGTTTCTTTCATCCTCTATGGAAAACGTATCCAAACGATTAATAAGCAATTGATTTCACCGCCACGACATTAAAAAACACATTTTTGTTCGAAAACCCATCAAATTGTCGCGTTTTTGTTTATTTTTGTTCGTTCTCTGTTGACCAGATCGTGAAATTGTGCTAAATTATGGTTAACATAAAGAGGTGAATGAAAATGTTAAAAAAAGAACGCCTGCTGATACTCACTGAAATCGTCAACCAGGAAGGCATCATCACCGTAGCCGATATCGTCAAGCAACTGAACGTTTCCGACATGACCGTGCGCAGGGATCTGGACGAACTCGATAAGGCCGGAAAAATCCTGCGCATCCACGGCGGAGCACAAAGCATCAGCTACTCATTGGACCAGGAACTCTCGCATACGGAAAAACAAGAAGTCCAAAAAGAAGAAAAGCAAGCGATTGCCAAATTGGCGGCAAGCTACGTTGAGGATGGCGACACCATTTTCCTCGGGCCGGGCACGACGATCGAAATACTGGCGAGCTATCTCGGCGGCAAAAAAATCCGCATCATCACAAACAGCTATCCGGTTTTTGAAAATCTGCGCCAATACGACACCGCGGATATCATTATGATCGGTGGCGATTACCGGAAAAACACGGGTGCTTTCTTCGGCCCAATCGCGAACGACAACCTGAAAAAGTTGAAGTTCTCCAAATGCTTCATCAGCGCCAACGGCATCCACAATGAAGCGATCTCCACCTATAGCATGGCGGAAGGTGAAACCCAGAACATCGCCCTGAACAACTCCCGCACAAAATACTTGCTGGCGGACAACAAGAAATTCAACCGGGACGACTTCTACAATTTCTACAACCTGCACGACATCGATTATCTGGTCACCGATGACCATATCAGCGCAGATCTGGTCACGCATTACTCGCAATACGTCACCTTGACCCAAGCCCAAACAGAAGAAGGAGCTAACTTATGAAACTGAACGGCATCATTTTTGATTTCAACGGCACAATGTTCCAGGATTCGCATCTGCACGAACAGGCCTGGATCGACATGATCCAAAAGTACAGTCCAGGCAACGGGCTCACAGAAACAGAGATTCTGACAAACGTACACGGCCGCACGAACGACAAAATCCTGCGTCATTTTGTATCCCCTGACTTGACGGACGAAGAAGTGCAGAAACTTTCATTGGAGAAGGAAGAGCATTACCGCAGACTCTGCCTGAGCAAACCGGAGCAACTCGTATTGACGGACGGCTTGACCGAAGTGTTGGACGATCTGAAGGAGCGCAAGTTGCCGCTGACGATCGCCACCGCGACCATCAAAGAAAATGTCGACTTCTATTTCGACACCTTTGCGCTTGATCGTTGGTTCGATCCGGACAAAGTCGTCTTCGATGATGGTTCCTTCCCCGGCAAACCGGAGCCGGACATCTTCCTGCATGCCGCCAGAAAACTCGGGGTCCCCCCCGAAGAATGTCTGGTCATTGAGGACGCCTATTCCGGGCTCCGCGCGGCCAACAGCGCGAACATCGGTATGATCATCGCAATCGACCCGTTCTTCAAGAACCGGGAAACCTTCCAAAAGGAAAACCTCTGCAAGGACGGTGTCATCACGGACTTCCACGGCTTCACCCAGCGCCTTTTCGCAGAGCAAGCATAAAAGTTAAAGAGAACGCACCATCGGCCGGGCCGATGGTGCGTTCTCTTTTTGGTAAAGTACGTTGTTGCCAAGGTTACCGTATCAACGGGAGCTGTGCTCCGGTGAACGACGGCTTCGCCGTAGTTGACTGCTGGGTTTCGCTGTCCTGCTCCGGCGAAGGGTGCTTCGCCGGCGTTGGCCCCTATTTGTGGATCGGTTCCACCGATGAGCAGTCCCTTCACCGGAGCTGGCTCTCAATTCCCCGAAAAAAAAAGCATCGGGAAAAAATTTCCCGATGCTTTTTTGTGTAGTTGTATTATTTTTTACTTTCCTACTCTATAAGAATAAACCGTGCTATTCGATTATCTGAGTTTCTGCTAACTTCTTGTACCAGTAAGCACTTTTCTTCGGATAACGTTCCTGTGTTTCAAAATCCACGTAGAATAATCCGTAGCGTTTCTCATAGCCATTTGACCACGAGAAAACATCCATCAATGACCATATGAAATAACCTTTCACGTTCACACCTGCTGTTATTGCATCTGAAATGATCTCTAAATGTTTTTTAACATAATCGATACGTGCATCATCCTTGACTGTACCATCTACAAATTCATCTTTATAGCCTAGGCCATTTTCAGTAATGTAGATTTTTTTGTAATTAGGATAATCATTTTTGACCCGCATCATTTGATCATATAAGCCTTGTGGGTAGATCATCCAATCCCAATCCGTTCGTGGAACATCTACGTCAAACTCTCTTCTTCCGACACCTTTCAGCTGATATTTAGATCCGCCTTTAGCCCCCGTTGCATTATGCGTAATTTCTGATTCACCATCAAAGGCACGCATCCAATCGCTCATGTAATAATTGATGCCCAGAAAATCATTTAAATCCTTAGCTGCCTCAAGCATTTCAAAATCCTCTTCACGAAGATCCAAAGTGCCGCCATTTACGGAGAGAATATGATTGACACCCTCCATCGTTTTTTGAGAGTACCTACCCAAGTAAGTGGCATCCAGAATGAATTTGTTATGGATAATGTCTTCCAATTCTGCTGCCCGCACGTCACCCGGATTGGATGGATCATAAGGGTACTTTGTTGGGAGCGCATGAACGACACCTATTTCTCCTGAATAGCTGTTATCCTTATAAAGCTTGACCGCTCTTGCATGTGCAAGCATCATGTTGTGATGGGATTGGAATAATTTTTCAAAATCATACTTGATCCCTGGTGGGAATTTACCCACTAAGTATTGACCATCACCTATCGGGCCTATTTCATTGAATGTAGTCCAATAGTTCACTTCTGAAAATTCTTTAAAACAGAATTCAGCGTAATCAACAAAATAGTCAATGTTTTTACGATTTAAGAAATCTCCATCTGAATGCAACACTTCCGGAGTATCAAAATGATGCAGCGTGACAAAAGGTTCTACATGACGTTTATGGCATTCTGAAAAGAGATTATGATAGTATTCAACACCTTTAGGATTTACTTCACCAAAACCAGTCGGAAAAATACGTGACCATGCAATGGAAATGCGAATGCCGTTTACACCGAATTTTTCACTAAGTTCCAGGTCCACAGGATAACGATGATAAAAATCACTGGCTGGCTCTGCTGTATACCAATAGTTTTCTTCAAGATAAGTATCCCATGCTACACGGCCTTTTCCATCTGTTTGTGTCGCCCCTTCAGCTTGATAGGCTGCTGTTGCGCCCCCGAAAATAAAATCTTTTGGTAACTTTTTCATATTATAATCTCCTGTCTAGTCTTCAAATTGTTCCTGAACAAATGCAAGAGCCCCTTGGCCATCACGGGTCAATTTAATGTATTGACCTCCTTGCGTTTTAGCAAGTTTAACGCCCAATCTATCAGTATCCTGTTTGATATCTTCGTAATTCGAAGCTACTTGAGGTGCCAGGATGACTAAATCATAGTCTTTCATGATATCCATGTGCGCCCCATAGCTACCTGCTGCTGCTTTTACAGGAGCCCCATATTCAGCCGCAGCTTTATTTAAAGCATTAGCAAGAAGGCCACTTGTTCCACCGCCGGCACAAAGGACAAGAACATTTTTAGCTTCTATTATTTTATTTTCAAAAACTTTCGGATCATTCTCGTTCGTATCAGCACTTGCAAGGACCGCTTTGGCTTTTTTAGTATCAAAGCTGCCTTCAATTTTTTCTTTCAAACTATCCGTAGATGATACTCCAGCTTTTTCTTCTTCAAGAATTTGTGCATCGTAGACTTTAAAGAATGGGTAGTAAATCACTACGTCCACTACAATCAATGTAAGAGCAAGAACAAGTGACATCAGCCCGAATCCTGTTCCGATAACGATCCCTAAAGGACCTGGTGTTGTCCAAGGCAAATTCACACTAAAGCTGTTCATTCCAATAACATCAACGAAGAATTTGAAAATCCATACGTTAGCAATTGGTGCAAAAATAAATGGAACAAAGAATACTGGATTTAATACGATAGGTGCTCCAAATAAAATTGGCTCATTAACCCCAAAGAAAGTTGGCACAACTGACGCTCTGCCGATCGCCTTATTCCGTTTTGATTTTGATAACCACATGAACATGAATGGAACAACTAACGTTGCACCCGTACCACCCATTGTAACGATAAACATCTGTGTTCCGGATGTCAGAATCTTATCTGCATGCTGTCCAGCCTGTAAAAGTTGGAAATTTGTTTCAATATTCGCATAAGTAATCGCTGCAATAGCAGGTTCAACGATAGATGGCCCATGTATACCGACAAACCAGAATAGTGCATATGCACCAAATATGATTGTAATACCCAAGTAACCATCAGCCGCTGTGAACAGTGGCTCAAATAACTTAATAACAGACTCCGCCACATTCGTGCCCATAATGTTCCTGGTCACTATATCCAAACCATAAAGAACGACTATCACTAAGGTAAAAGGAATGATATCTTTAAATACTTGTGAAATGTTTGGTGGTACTTCTTCCGGCATCCGGATTGTCACATTATTTTTCACAGTGATATTATAGATATTCACAGTAATGAATGCTGCAAGAAACGCTGTCAATAGTCCTTTTGTCCCTAAGAATCCGTTTGCAAATCCACCGCCCTCAACTGCATCCGCAGCAAGGAGTAAGAAACCGGATATGGAAGCCAGCATAGTGGAAAGGAAGTTAATTTGATTGGTGTTTTCCAGCTTTCTGTTAAAGGAATCCGTTAAAGATTTTGCTGTTGTGCCGGCAACCAAAACTCCTAAAATCCCCATTGTATATCCGTATGGTTTCATAATCAAAGCTTCAGTCGATGCACTCCATGAGAAACCGAAGATATTAGGAACATAGGCAATCAATAGGAAAATACTTGAAAACAGAACAACAGGCATCGCTGAGATAAAGCCATCACGTATTGCGCGTAGATAGATATTACGGGATACTTTCTCAAAGAAAGGTTTAGCTTTTTCAATTTGTGCAATCAATGCATTCATCATAATTAGTTGCTCCCTCTTTTATACAATTCAATCATATGTTTCATCAAATCCCTAAGCAGCAATGTTGTCATCAAGTGATCCTGTCCATGCATCATCGTAACGCTGTACGCAATATCATCACCTGAAGCTTCCATAGTAAGCAAACTTGTCTGAGCTTTATGAGCTTCTATGATGCTGGTATTTGCTTCTTCACATAATGCTTCGGCTTTATCATAATCACCTTTTTCCGCTGCTTTTAAAGCATCCAAAAGGTACGATCGTGCTTCACCTGCATAGGCAACAATTTCAAACCCTAATAAAGTAGCTTCTTCCCTGTTCATTTTATTTCCTCCAATTTGTTCAGATTTTTTCTTTCCAAGATGTTGCTGTCGTTCCAAGAACTTTGCTTAGTGTATCGCTAGTATTAAAGCCAGTCTTACGCCACCATTTACGTGCAGCTTGCTCACCTTCTTTGATTTGTAATGATTGATTTCAATTCCTTACCAGCTAAATCCGTCCCCGGTACAAGAACCCTATTAATTTCCCCTTAACTAATTTTTCCGGAAGCGTTTTTATTTCCTTATGCCCTCATTATAAACAGAACCAAACACAAAATCAACCTTTTTGTTCGTTTTTTTGTTTTATTTTTTTGTTTTTGTTCATTAAATGTTTTTTTTTGTTTTTTAATTATATAAAAAACGGGAGAACCTTCTAAGTAAAGTTTCTCCCGTTTTTTCAGTTATTCGAAATAGGCCACAATCCCTGCCGTGATGGCTTTCGCCAAAGTCGCCTGATAGCTGGCCGTAGTCAGTTTCGCTAATTCGGTTGGCGAGCTCATGTATCCCAATTCCAGCAATACAGCCGGAATTGCCGTTTCGCGTAGAACAGCAAAAGTATTCCGACGCACACCACGATCGATCGCACCGGTATTTTCAACCAAGGAACCCTGGATTGCCGATGCTAAATCTGCACTTTCCAGAATACGTGTCGGGTCATTATGCATGTCCTCATTGATGATCGGTGGATAGTCGGAGTCGTATTCATAGTAATATGTCTCAATTCCCGTGACGGTTGCATTCGCAGGCATCGCATTGTGGTGGATGCTGACGAAAATATCCGCTCCCGAAGCATTTGCTTCTTTCGAACGCTCCAACAAACCAACATATGTATCGGTTGTGCGCGACATGATGACCGTGAATCCCAAAGCTTCCAGATTCGCTTTCACCTTGTTCGAAACGGCTAGATTGATCGTTTTTTCCATCACATTGCTGTAGGTCGCGCCCGCTTCCCAGCCGCCATGTCCAGGATCAAGGAACACAGTATGATTCAGATCCGCAACCGTCAAGGCATCCTTGGCGATCCAACCCAATACTTTTCCGTTCAGGGAAGCCAATGCCCAGAGGACTCCATCCGCAGTCAACTTTTCTTGGCTGACCGTTACGCTGCTGCCGAGGTAACTCGCTGTGTAACCGATTGTTTGGTAGCCTTCCGTCCCCCACGGTAAGGTGTTGATGCCGTCCGTACCGCGTATGATTGTCGCCTTATAGAATGTGTCGGTCGTTGAGATGACCTTATTGAAAAGTGCGTCCTTGGCGATCCAACCGATTTCCTTTCCATTGATGGAAATCAGAGCCCACGTCACGCCATTATCCGTTACTTGCTCTTTCGTGACAGTCACTTTTTGCCCCAGATACGTATAACTGTAGCCGATTGTTTTGTACCCTTTTGTACCCCATGGAGAGGTGTTGATGCCATCCGTTGCCCGCAAAACAGTCGCTTGGTAGAAAACAGACTTCGAAGAGACAACTTGAACATACGTTGGTTCCGTCAAAGCGGCTTTTGCGATCCAGCCAAGCTGTTTCCCATCTATCGAGATCAAGGCCCAGGTCACGCCATTGTCCGCCACTTTTTCTTGAACGACGGTCACTTGCTTACCGAGATAGTCGGAGCTGGTGCCGATGGTTTGATACCCTCTCGTTCCCCAAGGCTGCGTATTGATGCCATCCCCACTGCGCGTGACTGTAGCCGGATAATCCACGTCGATCGTCGACAAAATTTCAACATAGATAACCTTTCTCAATGCATCCTTGGCGATCCAACCCAATTGTCTGCCGTTTTGGGTGATCAAGGCCCAAGTAACGCCATTATCAGCCACTTTTTCTTGCGTGACAAGTACTTGCTGATTCATATAGGACGTACTGTCCGCAATTGTTTTGTAGCCTCTGGTCCCCCAAGGTTGCGTGTTGATGGCATCGCCTGCGCGGACAATTGTGGCATCGTAATCAACGGTTGTCGTCGACACAATCTGCACATAAGTCGGTTCAGTCAAAGCTCCTGTGGCGATCCAGCCCAATTGTTTGCCATCCACTGTGATCAACGCCCAGGTTACGCCGTTTTCAAGCAACTTCTCTTGCGTCACCGTGGCGGTCTTGCCTAGGTAAGCAGAGCTGAGAGCCACGGTCTTGAAGCCGCGCATGCCCCATGGGACAGTGTTGATCGCATCTGTGCCGCGCGTGATGGTGGCGGTGTAATCGATATCGGTCGTCTCCAACACTTCCAAATAATCCGGTTCGGTCAAAGCGTCCTTGGCGATCCAGCCGAGTTGGGTGCCGTCCACTGAAATAAAAGCCCAGGTAACACCATTTTCAACTACTTTTTCTTCGCTGATTGTGACTGTTTCACCAAGATGGTCGGCACTGTAGGCTAGTATCTTGAACCCCCGCGTCCCCCATGGCGCTGCGTTGATGGCATCCGTGCCACGGGTAATCGTTGCCGTGTACTCGACTGCGGTCGTCGACACGACCTCAAGGTAATCCGGCTCGACCGGCGCGGATAAGGCGGTTTTCGCAATCCAGCCAATAGCCGTTCCGTCCACTGAGATATATGCCCACGTTACGCCATTATCGGCCAGTTTTTCTTGCGTCACCGCGACCGTCTTGCCTGTGTAGTCAGCACTCCAGCCAATCGTTTCGAATCCCGGCGTTCCCCAAGGCTGCGTATTGATCGCATCCGTTGCCGACAGCACGCGCGCCTCATAATCAACAACCGTAGTCGACAGGATCTGCACACTGGCTTGCGTCACAATGGTGGTTATTTCGTTCAGCTCTTCGGCAAAAGTCGCAGGTGCACTTGCCAGCCCTAAAGTCAGCAGGACTGCACTTGCCAACGCGGCTCTGCGCCCATGCCCTCTATTTCCATGAAACATCCTTTTAAATTCCTCCTTCAAACAATCCTTGCATCAAAAAACATAAAATTTGTGAATGCATTTTCATCTTACCACTTTTCAACCCGAATCGCATCCGCATTTTTGGGACTGTCAAAATATCAGCCTGCAAAAAAACCTCTGGCCTATCCGTAAAATCTACAGATCAGCCAGAGGTTGCTACATATTCTATTTCAAAAGCGTGTCGTAAGGGATAAAGTAGGCGTAATCCCCTGACAAGATAAAGATCAGCAGGAAGATGACGACCGTGAATCCCAGGCAGAAAATCAGATTGACCATTTTGTTCTTCGTAAAATTCAGGATGAAATACGGCGCCACAAACATCTCATAGGTCGCGAACGGTGAACTCAAACGTCCCCCTACCGTCGCCAGATTTCCGAAAGCGATCAGGATCAACGAAGCCAGGAAGTAGAGGTTGTGGTACGTGCGGTATTTTTCATCTTTGCGGATATTCGTGAACAGCAAGGTGCCGAAGAAAATCAACAATTGCATCAGCAAGACCGGATTCAGCAGCCATTGCCCACCGGTGTAGGCCGGATTCGTGAAGTACGGAGCGTAGCGATCCGGCACCGCCCACAGATACAACTGAGGCATCTGCACGACAATTCCTGCAGCGACCGCCAGTCCGAACAGCACCATCACCTGCAGCCAGCTGCCGTTATGGAGATAATTCTCATAGACGTAGCCGACGATGAAAATGAGCGCTGTGATGTGGAATAGCGAGGCAATCCCGACCACCAACAGAAAGCGGAACAGCTGTTTCTGTTGCATGTATTTCACCGAATAGAGCAGGATGATGCTCGCAATCGAACCACGGATCTGTCCCATATCCCTCGCCAAAAAGAAACGCGAAAAATAGTAGAACAGGACCAAGGATGGGTACGGATTATTTTTGTAAAGATAATTGACCAACAACCCCATGCTCAGGAATGCGAAAAAGAGAATGAACGCATAGTAATTCAAACCTAGCTTAAGGAACAAATAATTCAAGAACAGGTAGCCGGGCTCGGCATCGATGCTGCCGTTGAAGACATCGGACAACCCGGTCAAGTCGTAGAAAAAGTAATAATAAGAAACGAAATCGTATCCCGAATAATAGCGCAACCCGGCCAAAATAGCCAGGAGGCCACCGCCGATCAGAACGATTTTTTTGTTGTCATAGAACACTTCAGCAATGCTGAGCAGCAACAGGGTGATGAATGTAAAGACATAGAGAGCCATCCATTATTCCTCCTCCAATGCTAGATTAAGATGATTTTGATTGGAGTCGCGTAATTTTCCAATAGCGTGCGTTGGTTCTTGTACCAGTCCTTTGTTGTGCCGTTCTTGCGGGAGACCAGGATGATTTCCTCGAAATGCAATAAAGGATCTGCCGCGAGTACGGATTTTGCGAACACGTACGGCGCGCCTGTCATCTGCTCCAAGCGTTTTTGCACAGCTGGCGCCAAAGGTTCCTCGGACAGGATCAGTTTACGTGCCGCAGCCGGATGCTGGATGCCGTGCGCCAAAGCCGTTTCCTGCTCAGCGGCATTCGTATGCGACAAGTCCAATACAGTATCGTCATCGCTCATGCGATAGTTGAACACGTCTGTGATTTCCTTTTTGAAGAAGAGACGGAAGAAGGCTAACAACATACCGAAAAGCAAGCCGCCGATGAACAAGCCAGCTCCCATGATGAGATACAGTGGCAAGCTGGCACTTCCGGTTTCATCCGTTGGCTCAGGCCCTTTCTCAAGTTGGACCACGTGCGGTTCAGACAGCAAGTAGACGCTCTTGTTTGCAAAGAACGGTAGTGTCTCATCCTGGATGGCTTGATAGAGCAACGTAGCGATAGCTGTGTTTTTCGCTTCATCACCGGTCCCTACCGTAATATGCAATTCGCTAGTATCATAATCCGTATCCACATCGATCATGTAATTTGCCGGGATATCGCCCTCCTCCATCGCTTCGATTTCTTCAGTCGCGACGATCGGTTCCGCGGAATGGATCAGCTCGTAGACTTCCGGAGACAACAGTACAGCTTCCAAAAGGTTGAAGTTCGTAAAGGCATAGCCTTCCGTATTCTCTACATAGAAATCAAACCGTACGGCATCTTCCAGTAAAGCCTTGTATTCAGCATCCGTGATCAACTGCAGCTCCAAGCCGGTAGCTGGATTGATTTCCTTGATTTCTTCGACTTTATCATCGCTGAACAGCGTATAAGCGATCGCCAGTGCATACAGGATGACAATGGCTAAAGCTGTCCCGACGATCGTCTTTTTGTTGTCCTGCATAAATGCCTTCGTTTCCTTCATGGTCGGTAAGTTTTTCATGCCGTACCCTCCGTTGCATCGTAGATTTTTTCCAGCGCTTTTGCGGTCTTCAGCATATCAAATGCTTCCATTTCCGGTTTCGGACGGTTGCCTTGCGGATTGCCCATGATTTCGGCTTCCCAACGGTCCAGCTCCGCATCCAACGGCACAAAACGGACATTTTCGGACAACACAGTATCTTTTGACACTTCCGTTGACAGTACCAATTTGACGTTGGCAGCCTGAGCCTCCACCGCCACGATCGGCAAGCCCTCATACAACGAAGGCAACAGGAAGACGTCCATCGCTTTCAGCAGTTCGGCGATATCTTCGCGTTCGCCCAAAAAGAGCACATGGTCTTCGATTTTCAGTTCCTTGGCTAAGCCATGGATCTCTGCTTCAAGACTGCCGGCTCCGACCGACAAGAGGTACGTATTCGGATGTTTCTTTAGGATGTGTTGGACAATCTTCAACAACAGCCGGTGATTTTTTTGTTCTTCGAAACGGCCGATGTGACCAATCACAAAGGCATTTGCCGGAATGCCCAACTGCGCATGCATTTCTGCTTTCGTCACCGATACGTTGCGGTAACGGTCGAGATCGATGCCGTTCGGAAGCATGACGAAAGGTTGTTCCTTGCCGAATAGGCCGATGCCGGCTTCATCCGAGCAGCCAATGAAATCAGTCGCATATTTCATCATCAGATTGTTGAAAATCGGACGCACGACGCTGTATGGGAAGCGATTGCCTTTGCCGTCGGAAGTCGCATGGCTATGGGCGATGCGTTTTTTGACGCCGGCTCTTGCAGCCAGCCACAGGTTCAGGCCGCCGCCGAAGAAGATTTCGTTGTGGACGACATCGACTTGGTTCTCCTGCAGAAGCTTGCTGACGGTGTTGATGTAGCGCAGCGGGTGCTTGTTCGGGTTCGGCACGACAAAAATCTTGCCCCCCAATGCTGCGATTTCATCATGGTAGGAACGCACGTCGGCAAATTCTTCATAGATGACGAAATCGAATTGGTACTTGGAACGGTCTATGTTGCGGTAGGCATTCATCATGAACGTCTCCGCCCCGCCCTTTCCCATTCTGCCCTGGAAATGCAGGACACGTTTAGGCTGAGTCATTGGTATAGTTCTCCCATCTTTCTAGAAATTTCCTTTGAGTTTTTCGATCAATTTCGGCGACGCATTGCTTAAGAGGTGCATCATGCCGGAAGCGATGTAGTTCAGGTAGACCGATTTCGATCGGAATAATAGTTTCATGATTTTCCGGATCGGCGTATCAGTCAGGCTGTGGGCCGTTGCGTACTGCACACGCGGGTGCTGCAGTATTTTTTGGATATAGGCCGTTTTGCCGGTCCAATCCAACGGGCAGCTTGCTCCGTGCAGCGGGATGATGCAGGACATCGTGCCTTTCAGGAAAAGCGCGCTGAAGCCGCCCAGGTCCTTGTCGGTCAGGTCCAGCAATTCATTGTAGAATTCCAGGAACGTTTCGAATTTATTGTCGAAATACTTGTTCGTCAAGCTGCTCTTGCCTTCGAAGGCGTATTGGTACAGCACCTCACTTGTCGTCACGACTTTTTGAGCATGACGGTAGTAGGCGATGTTGAACAAGCGGTCCTCACAGCTGCTGTAGCTCGGAAAGGCGATCTGATGCTCGCGGATGATGTCCAGACGGTAAATCTTGTTCCAGATGACATACATCAGTTGCTTGTTCATCAAAGGATACAGATTCTCCAGGAACGCCGTGTTCGAAGCGTAGGTTCGATCTTCGGCGATGACTTGTTTTTCCGAAACGATCTCCTGGTTGTCAAGCACCCGCAGATTATAGGAAGCCACAATCAGATCCGGGGCTTCGCCGGTTAGGATCGTTTGGTAGCGTTCCAAAGTATGTTGCTCAATTTCATCGTCCGCATCCATCAAAAACAGATACCGCCCTTGTGCGCGGGCGATGCCCTGGTTGCGGGCATTTCCCGGTCCGTTGTTCGGAATGGTGATGAAAGAAAAGCGGCTGTCCATGTTTGCGAATTCTTGCAGAACATCCGCTGTCGCATCCTTCGAACCGTCATTCACGATGATGACTTCAAAATCGCTGACCGTCTGGGCGGCGATACTCTCCAATGTAGCAAGGATAGTCCTGGCGCAGTTGTAGGCTGGGATCACGATGCTGAAAAAAGATTTGTTTTCCATTAGTTTTCCTTCCTAACGTAGGGCATGACAGAGCACCCAGGCCAAAAAAGGCCGGGGCTATGCAGAAATTTGCTCCTGTCAGTGCAACGCGTTACGCTTTGTTCTTTAATTCCTTCGCCAATTCTTTCAGATAAGTGCGCATTTTGTCGGCTGTATCTTTGTTCTCCAGACCGAATTCGATGTTGGCGATCAACAGACCGTATTTGTCTCCCACGTCGTAGCGCTTGCCGGTATATTCGTACGCCACCAGCGGATGGATCGCGTTCAATGATTCAATCGCATCCGTCAACTGGATTTCATTCCCGGCATCCGGCGCTTGGTTGCGCAAAATGTCGAATATTTCCGGTGTCAAAAGATACCTGCCGATGATGGCAAGGTTACTCGGCGCTTCTTCCGGAGCCGGTTTTTCGATGAAATGGTTGACGCTGTAGATGTGTTCGCCGACCTGCTCCTTGATGTCAATGATGCCGTACCGGTTGGTCATATCTTCGGGGATGCGCATCGTCGCCACAACACCGCCCTTCGTTTCGTCGTAGGTATCCATCAACGCTTTAGCCAACGGGACTTCGCTCGGCATGATATCATCGCCCAACAGCACGACAAACGGTTCGTTTCCGATGAAAGCCTCGGCCTGCAGAATAGCGTCACCGAGTCCATGCGGGTAGGCTTGACGCACATAATGGATGTGCGGAATGTTCGTCTTCTGAACCAATTCCAGCATCGCCGTCTTGCCTTTTTCTTTCAAGTTTTCTTCCAACGCAATATTTACGTCAAAATGGTCTTCGATCGGACTCTTGCCTTTCCCGGAGATGATGATGATCTCTTCGATGCCGGCAGCCATAGCTTCTTCCACCACATATTGGATACTCGGTGTATCCACGATCGGCATCATCTCTTTAGCCATCGCTTTTGTTGCTGGTAAAAAACGTGTTCCCAAACCTGCTGCAGGTATTACAGCTTTCCGTACTTTCGTCATGTGTCTCCCTCTTTCATGAATAGTCCGTTTCATTATAACAAAGATGCCGATAAAAAAGAATCAACATAGGACAGAAAAAAGGCCACGGCACACATCCAATCGGATGAGCGATGCCGCGGCCCAAGCTCGTTCAGCGTAAAATTAAGCTTCGTATCCATTCGGATTGTTCTTTTGCCAATTCCAGGAGTCGCGGCACATATCCGCCAATGTCTTCTGAGCTGTCCAGCCCAGTTCTTCTTTGGCTTTCGTCGCGTCCGCGTAACAGGTCGCAACATCGCCAGGACGTCTATCGATGATGGTGTAAGGAATCTCTACACCGGTTGCTTTCTGAAAGTTATACGTCAAGTCCAGCACGCTATAGCCGATACCAGTACCGAGATTGTAGATGCCGACGCCTTCCGTTTCTTTGATTTTGTCCAAAGCCTTGATGTGACCCAACGCCAAGTCGACGACGTGGATATAGTCGCGCACGCCTGTGCCGTCATGTGTATCGTAATCATCACCGAACACGCTCAGGCGCGGCAATTTTCCGACAGCCACTTGCGTGATGTACGGCATCAGGTTATTTGGGATGCCGGTCGGGTCTTCGCCGATCAAGCCGGACTCATGTGCGCCGATCGGGTTGAAGTAGCGCAACAAAGCGATGCTCCATTCGGAATCGGAAACTGCAATATCCTGAAGGATTTGTTCAATCATCACTTTCGTGTAGCCGTAAGGGTTCGTTGCGCTTGTCGGCAGGTCTTCCGTCAGCGGTGACACGTTGTTCATGCCGTAAACCGTCGCCGAAGAGCTGAAGACGATTTTCTTCACGCCGTGGCTGCGCATAACATCGCACAGCACCAAGGAGCTCGTGATGTTGTTGTGGTAATATTCGATCGGTTTCGCCACGGATTCACCGACTGCTTTGTAGCCCGCAAAATGTATGACCGAGTCGATGTCCTCTTTTGCGAATACGGCGTCCAAGGCTTCGCGGTCCAGCACATCCACTTCATAGAACGTCGGTGCTTTACCGGTAATCGTTTCAATTCGGTTCAATACTTCCGGCTTGCTGTTGGAGTAATTATCGACGATGACCACTTCTTGTCCTGCATTCAATAATTCCACTACGGTATGGCTGCCGATGTAGCCGGCGCCGCCTGTTACTAATACTGCTGACATAATATCCCTCTTTCCGATTGACTAGTATTCATTTATTTTCTTTTTCATTGATGCCGTGATTAATTTTCTGTGATGTCATCCGTTTCGCCGAAATTGTCTGAATCGGACACCCTTGTAGCCGATAACGCGCTGGTCATCTGGCCATAGCCGAAGGATGCGTCCGCGTCAGACAGATTCATGTCGCTGAACTGTACTTCTTCAATCTCCAACTCATTACGCAGCGTGTTGGCCATGCGCAAGCGTTCTTCAGGATCCACATAATAATAGTAGATTTCATCATAGTATAACTCTTCCCCGGCAATCGAAAGCTGCGTGAAGTTATCCAATGCATCTACATAACCTGACTTGATGTCCAGCAGATCTTCAAACGAAAGATTGGTTTGGATATTCACTTCTACTGCACTGAGTATTTTCTTGTAATTCGTGACGCTGTCGATACTGATCAATTTATCCAAAATCGCTTTGATGACCATCCGTTGCCGATTTTGGCGGCCCAAATCACCTTCCGGATCCTCTTTGCGCATCCTAGCGAATGCCAAAGCATCCCAACCGTCAGCCAATTTCGTTTCGCCCTCGATGAAGGAAGACCCTTCAAACTCGAACGACAATGGACTTGTCAATTCGATGCCGCCGATAGCTTCAACAATGTCATGCAGTCCCTGCATATTGATTTCGACATAATAATCGATCGGAACATTCAGGAATTCCTGGATGGAATTGATAGCCATCTGGGTGCTGCCGAAAGCGTAGGCATGCGTGATTTTGTCGTTGTATTCCGGATAAAGATTCGTTTCATAGCCCACCATTTCGGCATAACTGTCGCGCGGCACGCTGACGATTGTAGTCTTTTTAGTCTTCGGATTTACCGTTGCGACGATGATTGTATCCGAACGACCGCTCCCTTCCGCGATGCCGTCTCCATACATATCGATCCCCAACAGAGCGAACGAAATCGGATGAGTCGCATCTACCGAAACCTCCTCTTCCCGCTTATTTTCCGTTTCAACATCTTCAAATACAGTTTTCAGTGTGCTCTCCACATCATCGTAGACCGTCCAGAAAAGCGCAAAAGCAACGAGGGCAAAGCCCAACAATGAGAGAATAATGATTCGGTTTCGTTTTTTCTTCCTAAAATAATTGCTTCTTGTGTCATTCATCGATTCGAGCCTCTTTCTGCGCAATGCAGCTGCATGACAGCCCATCGCCCCACTTAATATCGCTCCATCAAGTATAGAACAATTCAGGCGAATGAAAAAGGCTTATTAAAAAACTTAACAAAAAAGCAAACCTATCGTAAAGTGATACCCATCAACTTTGACATAGTCCCACAAACCTTTTTACAGATGCTTTTCTAGGCTTACTACAGACTCTCAAATCCTTTTAAAACGCTTTCATTTGCGTTATAATAACATAAAGTGGTTAAGTAAATCAGACAAATAAACCTATGCCGACTTAACCTCTTACACTGTTTCCGGCTCATTCCACTCTACTCATATCAAGAAGGAGATGGTCCCGATGGTTACCTAAGTATACACAAGAGTAAAGCAGAAGAAGCACTGAACCGAATAGGCTAGTTTTCAGATTTAGCGATTGAAGGAGGGCTGAATTATGAAAAAGAGATTTATGATACTGCCTCCTTTCTTAGTCATATTTATGATGTACGGCGCGCTGCCAGATATGTCTGCAGCAACGGAAGGGACAACTGAAACAATACTCCAAGTACCCATTCTCAATGAACTGCCGCCAGGTATTCAACTGCCGGAAACAGTGACGGAAACCAATGTCGCAAGCACACCCTCAACAACAACCACGGAATCTCCGCCCGCAGAAATGACTGCGGTAGATGAGCAGATGACGGAAACACCTGCACCACCTACAGAACAGCCTCTGCCGGAAACGGCCGATCCGCAACCAACCACCACAGAAACAACCTCACCTGCGACCACGCCTTCTGAGGACGCGACCACACCGGAAGCCTCCAACCCAACAACACCTACCACAGGAATACCTGCACCCGAAACAGCCATTCCAACTGAATCACCTACAGAACAGCCAGCACCTGGAACGGAAAGTCCGATTGTGACGGAAACACCGGTCGAAAACCCTACTCCTACCGTTCCGACAGAGCCAGTGCCGTCCGAAGTACCAGAATCCCCAACAACAACTGAACCAATTGAAGAACCGCAAGTTGTGGAAGAATCGGAAGCCGAAATCGCTTATGAAGAACCCATCGGGATGAATGCCACTGCCTCCATCGACGACTACTCGGGTCCTTCTCAAATCATCAATTCGGTGAATATTTCGGATAACGTGATTGCGCTGACATTCGATGACGGTCATTCATACGGGAACCTTTACGACATCCTTTATAATTTGAAATATTTGGGCGTAAAAGCTACTTTCTTCATGAATGGTGATGCGGACGCATCCTTACTGCAGCAGATTGTTGCAGACGGACACCAATTGGCGAATCACACCTACTCACATGGCGACTCCACGACACTGTCGTCATCCGGCTTAGCAAATGACATCAACTTGATGGAAGACTACATCCAAGAGACAACCGGTACTTCATCCTCACCGTTTTTCCGACTCCCTTACGGTTCGTACAACAGTTCCGTTCTTGATACAGTCGGAAGCCTTGGCTACAAATATACGATCGGTTGGGATGTCGACACACTCGATTGGACCGGCATTTCAGCCACTGCCATCAGCGATGCGGTCGTCAGCAACGTCAGACCCGGTTCCATCGTTCTGATGCATGCAAGCGTTGGCGCAGCCAATACGCCTGAATCTTTGTGGTATTCCATTGCTGCATTGAAACAATCCGGTTACAGCTTCTCCACAGTCAGCAACCTGTTGGCATTGGCAGGCTACTTCACCCCGGATGAAGAAGAACCAATCGAAGAGGATTATTCGGATGCTATCCTATCGGAAGTCATCAACCAAGTCCAAACCGGTGAAAAGACCATCTCATTGACCATCAGCGATGCATCCGATGCCGAAAATGTCCGCGAGATTCTGGCTAACCTAGCCACAATGGACGTGAAGGCCACTTTCTTCCTGAACGGTTTGACCGATGCGGCTGTAATCAATGAAATCATCCAACAAGGTCATGAAATCGGTAACCACACCTACACGCACGATGCTGCAACCGAGATGACCGTGGACGAAATCGTCTGGGAACTCAACACGTTGGAAACATTGGTGCAGGACAGCACAGGTGGTGCAACCACACGCCCTTACTTCCGCGCTCCAATGGGTGAAACCAACGACCGCGTTCTTGCGACTGTTGCAAGCATGGGCTATCAATATACAATCGGCTGGACCGTCGATACCCGCGATTGGAGCGGTACATTGACTTCAGCCCAAGTCAGCTCCGCAGTCGTGAATAATTTGGCGCCAGGAGCCATCTTCCTGTTGCACGGTAATGCCTCCGCCAACACAACTCCTGCAGCACTATTGCAGATGATCACAGCCATCCGTCAACTCGGCTACAACTTCGCTACCATCAGCGGCTTACTCGCTTTGGAAGGCTCCTATCCGACAATACCCGGGGACGAACCTGGTGAAACAACCCCTGATCCAGATCCGAATCCGCCGAGCACCACTTCACCCGCCGAAATCGTGAACCAAGTCAACACCGATGTGCCGGTTATTTCCTTGACCATCAGTGACGCATCCGGAACCCAGAACGTGCGGCAGATCCTCAACAACCTCGCACTGCTGGGAATCAAAGCCACTTTCTTCCTGAATGGTATGACTGATCCGAGCTTGATCGACGAAATCATCGCTCAAGGCCACGAAATCGGAAACCATACCTACAGCCACGAAGATGCCACGCTGATGACCGGCACAGAATTGACAGCTGACCTCAACAACCTTGATCAACTTGTTCAAAATGCAGCTGACACGAGTACAAAACCTTACTTCCGCGCCCCAATGGGTGAAACCAATGCTGCCGTTTTGGCGACCGCCGGCAGTCTCGGTTATCAATACGCCATCGGTTGGACAATCGAAACGCGCGACTGGAGCGGAACACAAACCGCATCCCAAATCAGCTCCACAATCGTCAACAGTGTAGCTCCTGGTGCTATCCTGCTCTTGCATGGCAGCGCCGATGCAGTTGCGACACCTGCCGCAATCCTGCAGATGGTGGCAGCGGTACAGGCACTTGGTTACCGCTTCGAGACCATAACCGGCCTGTTGGCTTATCAAGGCATCTATACCGGCACTCCTCCTGTAGTGGTCGATCCGGATGACGGGGAGATCGACTACGGAACCGGCCCATCGCGATTCGTAAACCATGTCGACACCGGCAGGAACGTTATCGCACTTACCTTCGATGATGGGGACGATTACACGAACTTGCATGACATCATCTGGAACCTCAATGCTTTGGGCGCAAAAGCCACATTCTTTTTGAACGGTACGACCGATCCGGGTTTGATGGCCGAACTTGTGGCCTCTGGACACCAATTGGCGAACCACACTTACTCGCACAATGACGATTCCACTTCATTATCCGCTGATGCATTAGCCTATGATTTGGCACTTATGGAGGAATACATCCTGGAAACGACGGGCGTATCTTCCAAACCTTATTTCAGGGCACCGGCTGGCGTCTACAATGATGCGGTCCTCGAAACGGTCGGTAGTCTTGGTTATGCCTACACCATCGGTTGGACACAGGACACCCGCGACTGGGAAGGTCTTTCGGACATCGCAATCGCAGCCAGCGTCACCGATTATCTGGATGCCGGCTCCATCTACTTACTGCATGCCAACCCTACTTCCCTTGGCACTCCTGAATCGTTATGGTACATCGTTGCGGAAGCGCGCAGACAAGGATTTGAATTCGTCACGATTGATGAATTGATGGCGTTGGAAGGCGTATACGATGATGGCGAGGACGATGACGTTTATGACGGCATCTCCCAATTCATCGAACAGATCGACACGAACAAAAAAGTAATTTCGTTGACATTCGATGATCTTGGCGACAGTCAAGTACTCCAAGAGATTTTGGATGTGCTTTATGAAATGGATGTCAAGGCCACTTTCTTCCCTGACGGAACAGTCGATCCGGATATGCTGTACCAAGTAGTATCCCAAGGGCACGAAGTCGGTAATCACACCTATTCACACGAGTTTTCGACTTATTTGACAATCGAAGAATTGTCCGCCGAAATGAACGCATTGGAAAACAAAGTCCAAAATGCGACAGGCACGAGCACCAAACCTCTCTTCCGTCCGCCTTTCGGTGACTTTGACCAATCCGTTTTGGAAACGGTAGGCAGTCTCGGCTACAAATACACAATTGGCTGGTCTGTAGATAGCTTGGATTATCTAGGGACGCTCTCTCCAGAGGACATTGCCTTCAACGTGCTGGATCAATTGGCCCCAGGATACATCTATTTGATGCATGCCGTTCCTGAATCCAGCAGCACACCAAGCTCCTTGTACGAAATCATCAGAACGGCGCGCGAATTGGGCTACTCTTTCGCTACAATCACCGATTTGATTGCACTGGATGGTATGTACGAAACCGATCCAAGTGACCCGGTCGACACCACAATTTCTCAAGTGATCGATCAAGTAACGACCGGCGAAAAAGTCGTTTCGCTCACCATCAGTGATGCTTCCGATGCAGCAAACGTAAGGCAGATACTGGCGAATCTGGCAACATTAAACGTCAAGGCCACCTTCTTCCTGAACGGATTGACCGACCCGACCTTAATCGACGACATCATCGCCCAAGGCCACGAAATCGGCAATCATACCTACAGTCATGACGATGCCACCCAAATGACGGCAGCCCAATTGACCACTGATCTCAACAACCTTGAGCAACTCGTCCAAAACGCCTCCGGCACAAGCACAAAACCTTATTTCCGCGCTCCAATGGGGGCAACGAACGCTACTGTGCTCACAACAGCCGGCACACTTGGATACGACTACACAATAGGTTGGACAGTCGATACACGTGACTGGTCCGGAACATTGACTGCAGCTCAAGTCAGCTCCGCAGTCGTGAACAACCTGACACCTGGATCCATCTTCCTGCTCCACGGCAACAGTTCTGCCGCCACTACTCCGGCCGCTTTGCTGGAAATGGTCGCAGCAGCACGCGCACTCGGCTATGAATTCAGGACCATCACAGGTTTGTTGGCGCTCCAAGGCATCTACCCTGATCCCGTCGACCCTGTCGATCCTGATCCACCGATCATCACGATACCTTCGCAACTGGTCAATCAAGTCAATACCAACCAACAAGTCATTTCCTTGACCATCAGCGATGTGTCCAGTGCTGAAAATCTCCGCCAAATATTGGCGAACTTGGCCCTATTGGATGTAAAAGCGACCTTCTTCCTGAACGGTCTCACCGATCCGACTCTGATCGATGATATCCTTGCCCAAGGTCACGAAATAGGCAACCATACTTTCAGCCATGACGATGCCACTCAAATGACGACCGCTGAATTGACGTCCGATCTGAATCAATTGGAGCAACTGGTGAAAACAGCGACAGGCGAAAGCACAAAACCTTATTTCCGCGCTCCGATGGGGGCAACGAACGCAACTGTATTGGCTACAGCCGGTAGCCTAGGCTACAGCTACACGATTGGTTGGACGATCGACACTCGTGACTGGTCCGGAACACTTTCGGCCAGCCAAGTCAGTGCAGCGGTCCTGAACAACCTTTCCGCCGGTGCTATCTACTTATTGCACGGCAACAGCTCAGCCAACACGACCCCAACTGCATTGTTGGAAATGATCACAGCCGCCCGTGCCCTCGGTTATCAATTCAGGACCATCAGCGAGTTGCTTGCCTATGAAGGCGACTACAGCTACGTGGAACCTGAACCGGAATTTGTTATCCCTGTGCTGGATGAATTCGGGAACATCACCAACCCGGTCATTACCCGGAACGACGTAACCGACGTCTACAATCCATTAGGGACCGCAGACCCGTTCATCATCCTCGTCGATGGCGTATACCACATGTTCTTCGAAGTTTTGAGGGACTACAATATCGCAACGCAAAGCTTCACGGACAGTGTCGCACACGCCTACAGTAGCGACCTCGCCAATTGGACTTACACTCAAGTGGTCCTAGGTCCGGAAACAGACGGCATCCGTGCTGCCTATCCAAACGTTTTCGAGTACAATGACAACTACTACATGGTTCCGGATCAAGCCGGCAATGTCGAAGCCTTCTTTGCTACTTCCTTCCCACTCGGTTGGGACTATCACTCCACTTTATTGGAAGGGAACTTCGTTGACACAAACGTCTTCGAAGTCGGGGGTACATGGTATTTGACGACATCCGAACAACCGTACAACAGCATCTCCTTGTACTACAACACATCAGGTGATTGGCGCAATGACCAATGGCAACTGCATCCTGCCGGTCTCATCATCGAAGAAGACTGGACAGAAAAAGGTTACCGCGGTGCCGGAAATCCATTCGTGTTTGAAGACTATGTCGTTATGCCGGTACAGGTTACCCCTGTCGCAACCAATGTCTACGGCGAATACACAAGTTGGTATAAGCTTTCCGACCTATCAACAACAACGGTTACCGTCGAATACCTCGGCGAAGCAGTCGGCGCACAGAATAACGGGCAATGGAACGATCTTGCGATGCACCATATCGCTCATGCCCCTTACGGAGACGGTTACGTCTATGTTGTCGATGGACTTGCCTATTACGCAGCAAGTACTGGCCAAGCAGAATACACAATCGGAATCTTCACGCAAACTGCTTAAGGCAAAAGTGAATAGTTAAGATAGGGGCCATCTTGTTTCAGGATGGCCCTTTCTGTCGGGCGTCAGCCCAGGACGGTATCTCATTTACCCGAGAGTTCACCAGTCTGTCGACTGTTCAGTTACCGTAAAACACACAACACCAGACAGATTGCTCTTCTGTCGGGCGTTAGCCCAGGACGGTATCCCGTTTACCCGAGAGTTCACCAATCTGTCGACTGTTTGTGGCACCAACAACACCGAACACCCGACACACGCACAGAAAGAGGCTGGGACAAAGCCCAAGCCTCTTTCTGTATCCGAATATAAGTGTACATAAACGCGTACTATGGCACTCTCTTCATTTCTATTTTTCATCCTGCCCAAAATACAGCACATGATAAAGAAGAAAACTTATTTTCTGAATTTTCCGAGTCCCTTCTTGATCAGCCCACCCAAATCGTTCCTTTTCAAGATATCCGGCAGCGACAGGACGTAATGCATTCCGGTACCGAGCGTTTTTCCGTAACGTTCGATCAGACGCAGCTTGCGCTCATAATTCTGTTTCTCCTTATCGGAAAGCCAGGATGCATTGTAGTGATGGATCGTGTAAGAATTCTCTGTCAGGCTCATGGCACCGGTGTAGTAGTCACGCGGGCAAAAATAAGCCTTCGGATAAATGCTGATGCCTTCGATCTGCTGATGCGTATCATTCTGCTTGAGACCTTTTTCCAGCAGGTAATCCGTCGTGTAATGCGGACTCGGCAACGTGTTGAAGCTGCCGTCCGGATTGATGAAGGAGACGTCTTCATAGACGTCGCGCATGGCTTTGATATGCGGATTGCCTTTTGCGGCACCGAACCCCAGTCCCAACGCGACAAACTTGCCGTCCTCGAAGCCCATGAACGCTTCGTCCTCCAACAGCGGATCCATATTGCGGATGATTTCCACATCCGTATCCAAGTAGATGCCACCTTGTGTGTAGACGATATCCAAACGGGCATAGTCCGGCACGAATCCCCATTTCTTGACTTCATAGGCTTCCTTCATGTAGCGGTTTTTAGCTATGTCATAGTTGCTTTCGTTCCATTCGATGATTTCGTAATCCGGACAGAACTTCCTCCAGCTTTCGATGCAGGCTTTGTCTTTTTCCGGAATCGGCGCGCCGCCGAACCAACAGTAATGGATGATTTTAGGTATCTTCGTCATGAGTTTCCCCTTTCGTTCTCTTTTATTTGCGCAGCACTTTTTTGATCACGGCTTTACGTTCCTCGCGGTTCAACAGCACGATGAAGTTGAAAGCGATCGCGAAGATGCTCGTCAGGATACCGGCAAAAATCAGCATCAGCCATCCATCGATCGGCAAGAAATTCCGCACCAACAGGGAGAAAATCGAAGCCACAACGACTGACACCGTGTTCTTCAGGATGGACGGATAAAAGGCTGTCCACTTGATATTGAGGCAGTGCGACCCGTAAATCGGCAGGAAGAACAGGGAGCGGATTACCGCGAAGGCTGTGCTTGTCCCGGCAATGATGTACAATTTCAACGTGTCATCGTTCGTGAACTGTAGCGCCACCAAAACGATGATGATCGTAACGATTGAGTTGGCGAACATGTAGATAGAAGTCTGCTTCACTTTATTCGTGGCCGTAAAGAGGTTCCAGAGCCCTTCCAACGGCAAGACGAACATGAACTCGATACAGGACAAAATCGTCAGCATGTACAAAAGATGCGCATTTTGGGTCGGAACCCAAAGCTTATAGAAAATCTCCCCGTAAGCGAACAGTGCCGCTACCGGGATGCAGGCGAACAGACCCAGAAACTTGATCGACGACATCAACTGGTTCTTCATTTCCGTGTAATCCTTCTGCGCATAGCTGATCGTCAGTTGCGGTGCGTAGACGCTAGCCAAGGTTCCAAACAAAGTCAGGATCGCACTCGGCACCGTCTTGGCGACCGAGAGCACACCCATCGCTGCCGAACTGACATACAAGTTCGTCACCAGCAGATCGAGTCCGGTCGACAGAATCGAACTCAACCGCGTAAAACTGTTCCAGATACCGGATGACAGCAGCACTTTGATGACTTTGACATCGAAATACCGCTTCCTGACCTTGATGTCGGGAGTCAGTTTGCGGGTGTAATAGACATTCCAGAAATAGACATAGATCGTCGCTACGAACGCAGCCAAACCGACATACCAGACTGAAGGCACGAAAAAGCTGAAGGCTGCGATCAGCACTGCCACCCGCAGAATATTCGAGATGATCCCCTGCAACGATGATAAGTACAGCTTATTGCGGACGAACGTCGCTACACTGTATGTGGACGAGATGATGCTGACCAGGAAATTCAGGAAGATGAATGCCCACAGCCATTGGACATCGATCAGGATCGCCTCGGATACATTCACGATTTTGTTCAGATTCAGGATGATGAGAGCCGATGGAACGCTCAATACGACCGCCGTCACAATATTGGCGATGACGACCGAGGTGAAATAACGGTTCGACCCTTCGACATCATTTTCAGTGATTTTTATCGTGATGAAACGACTGGCCATCGAGTTCAAGGCGACAGTGATGACCTGCGCGTAGCTGACGAAGTTGTTGGCCAAACCAACAAACCCATAAGCTTCACTGCCTACATGCTCGACGATGAATGGAGTCAACAGGAAGCTGATACCCATCATCACAACGAACCCGACCACCTGCGCAATCATATTGATGGCGAATTGTTTATTTTTATCCAAATTAACCCTCTTTTCGTTCAGGAAAGAGGCTGCAGCGGCACCGAAATAATCGAGAGCTGCCGCAACCTGCCCTGATCATTTCATTTTTTTATAAGTGCGGTAAGCCCACGCGATCGGTCGTTCATACGACAAGTAGGTATTGTACAAAAAGACCAATTTCGAACGACCTGTCCGTTTCAAGGCATTACGTGCCTGCTTGAGGATGCCTCTGACTTCTTTTTTCGACTCGGTCTCTTTGCGCGCATCCAATTGCAGATTGACGGATAACGCCTCGGAGAACAGCGATTTGTAAGTGCGGTCGCTCAGTTCCGGCCTGCCCACCTCATGGAAAAAAGCTGCCCGTTCAACCAAGGCATCCATATAATCCAGTTTGTTCTGCAGACGAAATCCGGCTTCCCCCATGATGCTGTCCTCACGCTGCCAGTAATAATAGAGCGGCTTCTTCGAAATCGCTGTTTGCGGCGCGAAATGAAACAGTTTATAGGTCGTAAACTCGTCTTCGTGGAGTTTCCCGACCGGAAAGCGGATTGTTTCAAATAAACTGGCTTCGAATAGTTTTCCGCAGGCCATGACCAATTGCGGATGAAAGTCATCACCCAAGTCGATGTATTTTGCCAGAATCGCATCATTCTTCATGACCGTCACCATTTCCGGTTCGGTCACCTGCGGCAAGTCTTCCGTGGTCGTTTTCAGGAAATTACAGAGCGAGATGGCGCTGCCGGTTTCCTTCAACAGATCGTACAGATAGGCGATGTACTCTGCTGGAATCCAATCGTCACTGTCCAAAAAAGTCAGGTAGGCTCCTTTCGCAATGGTGATGCCAGCGTTGCGGGCATCAGATAAGCCGCCGTTCACTTGATGGATGACTGTGATGCGGTCATCTTTCTCCGCATAGGCATCGCAGATTTTGCCGCTGTTGTCCGGAGATCCGTCGTCCACGAGGATAATGTCCAGATTTTTGTAGGTTTGTGCCAGTATCGAGTCCACGCAGCGGGGCAAATACGCCTCGACTTTGTAGACCGGCACGATAATGCTGATCAATTCACTCATCTCAATACCCTTTCTTGTTGCCATGGGTGGCTAATCAGCCTTTGCCCAATGCGGCCTTTAGTTTGTTGAATACGGTGTAATATAGATACAATGCCACGCTCGCTTTTTTCTTCATCAGGTTCAGTTCCAGCTTTTTGCGCGACTCCACTGTATCGAGTTCGATTTTTTCGAGTGTAGCAGACAATTCCTCATCCGCCACTATCTTATCGATGTTGCGGATTTTCTCGCGGAACGGCATTGGATTGTCCTTGTGCGCTTCGTTAGCCAGCGCCAGCAAGGCGATGATGATGCAGCGGTTCGCCATGCGTGGTGCCAGTGCGGCCGCTTTCCCCTCACGCACCAACAGCTCCTGCAGCTTCGCAAAGGCTTGTTTCTGCCGTTGATAAAATTTGGGTTTATAGGCCATAACCGTCGAGCTGTCATGGACGCGGTAATGGTAATAGGCACCCGAATCGATGGCGATGCGCGCGCACTTCAAAAAGGCTTCGACGCAGACAAGCAGGTCCTCCATGAACGCGACTTCCTTATCGAACCAGATGTTTTCCCGTTCAAGCAGTTCACGGCTGATCAGCAGTCGGCAGACGCTGCCCATGATGTCGGTCTCGCCACTTCGGAAGCTCGGCTTGGCGATGACGTTCGCGACAATGTCCCCGAGAATCGCTTCCTTTTCGATGGTCCCGGATTGTTTCACCAGCACGGGCACGGTGCCTTCTTTCGTTTCCTTGACATAATTGCACAGGCAGATTTCCGCCTGTGCCGCCGTCAGCGTCGCAAGCATGCGTTCGTACATGTCCGTATCCACCCAATCGTCCGGGTCGACGAAGCCCACATAAGCCCCCGTCGCTGCGCGCAGACCGTCATTGCGCGCTTCCGACACGCCGCCGTTCGGCTTGTCGATCAGACGGATTCTGTCGTCGGTGGCGGCGAGCGCTGCGCAGACAGCCAGGCTGTCATCAGTAGAACCATCGTTTATCAGAATGATTTCGATTTCCTGCAGCGTCTGGTTTGTCAGACTGCTGACGCATTGATTTAAGTAAGGTGCCGCATTGTAGACCGGCACGATGATGCTGACCCTTGGTTTCACCCCAGGTCCTCCTCCCGCTCCTGCTGTGCAGGATGTATTGACAGTCATGCAACGTATCATCCGCGCATCTTGCCCATTACCCTCTAGTATAAGTCAATTAACCGGAATGAAAAAGGAAAAATAACAATCTTAACGAAATTGTAAAAGCAAGTTGCCGTTGTCACAGACAGTCGGCATCAAAGATTCAATCTCGTTGCAACAAAAAAGACGAGAGGATTTGTCTCGTCTTTCTTCGTATCTCTTATGGTAATTCCAACTCGGTCTTCAATACCTCTTGAACCCGATTCAGTTCAGCTCCGTCCACGAAGCTGTAGTAGATTTCATTGCGCAAACCGCCTACGCCGCCTAAATGGTCTTGTTTAATGTTCGACACAGCAGAAACGTATCCATTTTGTTGCAACGCCAGATAATCGCTCATCTGCAAGCTTGTTTCCACATTAGCGGATAAGGAATGCAAAATATCTTGATAGCTCAACAGCATGTCGGTCTGAATGAGGTTATGGATGATGGCTTCGATGACCAGACGCTGACGGTCTTGTCTACCAGTGTCTTGCGTCGGGTCTTCTTCGCGCATGCGGGAAAATGCCAAGGCAGCTTCGCCATTCATCTGATTCGAACCTTCCACGAAAGTATAGCCTCTTGAAGTAAAGGCCAGCGGACTGTTGACCGTGATGCCGCCTACTGCATCAACCATCTGTTTTAAGCCTTCCATATTGATTGAAGCGTAGTAATCGATCGGTATCCCCAATAATTTTTGGACAGTGTTGATCGCCATTTCCGCCCCGCCAAACCAGTAGGCGTGATTGATTTTATCATAGGTATCATTGCCGACTATTTCCGAAAAAGTGTCCCTTGGGATACTTACCATTGCTGTGGTTTGTGTTTTGGGATTGATCGTCACCACGATCATCGAGTCTGATCTTCCGGCTTCCGTTCTTCCCTCGGCACCATTATCGATTCCCATCAACAAAATCGAAATCGGCGTCTGTTGCGTCAAATCGACTCCAGCCTCTCTGACTGCTTGGGTTTCGACCGGAGTATAAATCGTATCGGTTGTTTTGCTCAGATTCCTATAGACGGAATAAACATAACCCCCTACAGTCAAAACCAGCACAGCCAATAGACCTAAGAAAATTCTCAAGCCCCATCTTTTTTTTCGCTTACGTTTTCTTTGTTCAGACATGTCCATTCTCCTTCTCTTTCCTAAAAAGAAAACACAGCCTCAAATGAAACTGTGTTCGTTGATTTTAGTGATTAATAACTTGAATCATAAGTTGATTCATAAACATCTTCTTCGTAATAAGTACCCGTTTCTGCAGAATCGTAATATTCGGTATAGCTTTCTTCAGAATATGGATCCGAATAGTTCGGTGTATAAACATCACTTTGTCTATATGTTGAAGAATCATACAACGCGTCTGTGCTGGAAGAGTCGTTACTGTACGGTTGGGTTTCAAAATAAGGTTCGTTGATAGAAGTTGAGATATCTGCCAGAGACGCTGCCGGCAATTCCAACTCCGTCCGCAGGATATTCGACAGGCGCAAGCGTTCTTCCGGACTTGCATAGTAATAATAAATTTCATCGATATAAACCTCTTGCCCTTCAACATAGAACTGCTGGAAGTTCTCCATGGACTTGCGGTAACCGCTGGCGATCGAAATGATGTCATCCAAAGATATGTTGAGTTGGACATTGTCCTCCAAAGTTGCCAGGATATTTTTGTAATTCACGACTGTCCCCATCGTCAAGGCCTTGTCCAGTATGGCTTTGATGACCATCTGTTGTCTCGCTTGTCTTCCAAGATCGCCATCCGGATCTTGCTTGCGCATGCGAGCGAATTGAAGAGCCTCAAATCCAGTCAGGATACGGGTTTCCCCTTCAATGAATTGCGGGCCGTAGAAATCAAAAGTCAAGGGACTCGTGATTTCAATTCCGCCTACCGCATCGACGATATCGACTAAACCATCAAAATTCACTTCAACATAATAGTCGATTGGTATATTCAGGAATTCCTGAACCGTATTGATGGACATTTCGGTGCCTCCGAAAGCATAGGCATGGTTCATTTTGTCATAATAGTCGCCGTAATAATCATATAGATTGCTGTATCCCATAATTTCCGAATAGGTGTCACGCGGAATACTCAATAAAGTAGTCGTGCGGGTATTCGGATTCACCGTGCAGACGATGATTGTGTCGCTCCGTCCCGTTTCTGTACGTTCCTCTTCAGCGGTACCGGTATCAACCCCCAATAACACGAAAGATATCGGTTGCGTTGCCGTCTCGACTTCAATCGACTCTTCGCGCATCTCTACAACACTCACTTCGTTGTAAATCGATTCCGCAGTACTGCCGATATCGGAATAGGCCTTGAACATGTACGCGATTACGCCGACCATCGCGATCATCAGGACGGATAAAACGGTTTTTAAGATTCGTTTTTTCCCTTGTCTGCTTTTTCTGGTTTCATTCATTTTTGCAGTTCCTCTTTCTCTTGAAAGACTATTGATGCTGACGACAATCATCCAGCAGGACATTCTCTGATGGCGCCTGGACTTTGCAGCCATAATCTTTCATTAAGTGTTTTATTGAACATTACAATATAGACTGTCTATTTCCATGCAAAAAGGGGCCCATCTATCTCTTGTCCGGGCACTTGTCATAGAATCTTAATAATATTATCAATAAACTGCAGAACATTCAAGACGCTAGGCCAATTAGTAATATAACAGAAATATTTCATGTATATTGACTGTTGCAGTGCTTCGGGAAAAGAAAAAGTCCGGAGAACAAATTTCTCTGTTCCCGAACTTAGGCTTCATACATATTCATCTGCTGAAAAGTCGGCATCTTTTTTTCTTTTGAATCACTTCAGTCGGTGCCTCTGTAAGAACAACATCCCCATTAAAAATATTTTTTGCGTTTTGTCTGAAGTAGGCAACTTTCTCAGAACCGAATTCGGCTTCAAGCTTTGCAAAAGCTTTCTGGAAATGAAATCCTCTTCCACGGGTATTATGCGCATCAGATGCTAGGATATGCACGAGGTTGGCTTCAATCAGTTGGCTGCTGAGCTTCGCGATATCTTTACCGAATGCCCCTGCATAGCTGCTTGCAGTAACTTGTGCCAAGGCGCCTCTTTCAATGAAAGGAAGCAATATATTTGGATCATCAATAACGGCCTGATTTCGTTCCGGATGAACGATGACCGGCGTGATGCCTTTTTGTCGTAGTTTAAAAAATAAAGATTCTGTGTAATGTGGTATCGACAGCGTGGGGAACTCAATCAACAAATAATGTTCTTCATCGTCGACGAACAATATGTCCCCATTCTCGATATCTTCCAGTAATTCTCCGTTGATACGGATTTCTTGTCCAGGATAAAGCGTCAGACCGATTCCCCGGTCATCCAATTCAGTTTGCAGAGCTTCCGTAGCTTCCTGCACGGCCTCTTTTGGGTTCAAATATTTACCGTTTTTATGATGCGGCGTCACAAGGACGTGAGAGATGCCTTCGGCGACGGCTTTTTGGGCCATCGCCAAGGAATCCTCCAGTGTTCGAGCTCCGTCATCGACGCCAGGCAACAGATGACAATGAAGGTCGATCACTATGCCTCCACCTCACTCGTATAGCCATAACCATAATAAGATTGCGTGTTTTTCTTTTCGACTCCGTTGAACACGACACCGAGGATATTCGCGTTGACCATTTCCAACAGTTCTTTCGCATTCAAGACGGAATCTTTTTGTGAAACGCCGTGACGGATCACGAAAACAACACCATCCGCTTTTGCTGCCATGATCTGTGCATCCGTTACGGATGTCACTGGCGGCATATCATAAATGATAATGTCAAACATATCCTCAAACCGCTTCATCAGTATGTTCATCCGATTCGAGTTCAACAATTCAGATGGATTCGGCGGGATCGGTCCGCTTGTCAAGACATGCAATTCTGTTCCGTTCACCAGTTGGATAACTTCAGCAAGTTCTTGTTCCGGATCGCTCAACAGTGTCGTCAAGCCCACGATATTGCTCAATCCGAAAGTGCGTTGCACGGTCGGTTTACGCAAGTCGGCATCCACCAACAGAACCCGTTTGCCCTGGTCGGTAAAAACCGATGCCAAGTTTGCGGATGTAGTTGATTTCCCTTCCCATGGACCGGATGATGTCATGACGATGGATTTCACATCGCGGTCGATCATAGAAAATTGTATATTTGTACGGATGGTCCGATATTGCTCAGCAATAACGGATTTCGGCCGCAATTTTGAGATTAGACTTAGGCCTTTACGTTGTTGGCTGTCCAACTTCATGATCTTCTTTCTGCTTGATCCAAACATATCTTATCGTCTCCTATATGCGTCTTTTGGCTTTACGCGATTTTACATCAGGTGTTGCTTGAACAAAACGGGTAGCTGTCAACTCTTCTTCGGACATCTGCAAAACGGACCCTAAATTCGACCAGCCCAATTGCTCGATGAATTTTTCGTCCTTGACGGTCTTGTCCATAAATTCAGCCAAGAATGCCAGCCCAACACCGATCATCATGCCCACCAATAAACCAAGCACAAGATTCATCGGTGTGTTCGGGGATACCGGATTCGGATTCGCAACTGCTTGCGACAAAATCGTAACGCTGTTCACGTCCAGTATTTCACCGATTTTTTGCTCAAACGATGATGCTGTTGCATTTGCCAATTCTGCGGCAGTGAATGGATTTTCATCGGCAACCGTAATTCCGAACACCAAAGAACTATCTTCGGTTTGAACGGTCAGTTTGTTGCGCAATTCCCCTACTGTAAGTTTGGATCCAGTGTTCGTGATGACATCCTCCAATATAATTGGCTCTTTGATGATGCCCTGATACGTATTGATCAGATTCAAGTTCGTTTGAATGTCCGTGTTCGTGATGGACTGTTCAGCATTCTGTGTTTGATTCACTACGATTTTCGATGTAGATTGATAAGACGGTGTCACAAAAAAGAATGTATAAAGAGCTGCCAACAACAATCCGGCCAAACTCCATATGATGATCGAACCAAGTCGTTGCTTTAAGATTGCAAAAATTTCGCCTAACGATATTTCTTCTTCCATGGTTTCCCTCCTGATTACAAACATTGATAATGACAGTATCACCTGTCCTGCAGAGAATTAAGACAAAATCGTCAACTTTCCCACTGTAGAATATTGTACTATACCATTCTTGAAATAACTATAATTATTTTACTGAATTTTTTGGTAAAAGTTTATGTCCAAGCCAACCGAATAAAAATGAACATTATTCTAGTTAGTTTGAAGAGACGAAATAGCGCCCCGATTAAATAGAACTTTATTAACATTTACCAACCAAATATAATAACATAACACACTTACTCTTGAAAAAAAGAGCCCAGAATCTGAATTCGGGGCTTCATCTTTTCGGGAAAAGCGGCGCAAGTCCGCTAGCCATCAAGATGCTGTCTCTTTTACTTATTTTTGTTGCGTCAGAACTTTTGCGCCATCTTTGGTGATTGCGATTGTATGCTCGAATTGGCAGCTCAGACCGCCGTCTTTTGTGCGGGCTGTCCAGCCGTTGTCGTCCATTTTGGACTTCCAAACGCCTGTGTTGACCATTGGCTCGATCGTAATCGTCATGCCTTCCTTCAGGCGTAACCCTTTACCTGCATCACCGTAGTGCGGAATGGATGGACTTTCGTGCATCGTCGGTCCGATACCATGGCCGATGAACTCACGGACGACCGAGAAACCTTCGCCTTCGACATAAGTCTGGATCGCATGGCCGATATCGCCGACACGGTTGCCTGGTTTTGCTTGCTCGATGCCCAAGTACAAGGCTTTTTCAGTGACTTCCATCAGACGCTTCACTTCCGGCGTGGCCTCGCCGACCACATAGCTCCAGCAAGAATCGGACATGGCACCGTTGTAGTTCACGACTGTATCGACCTTGATCAGATCGCCGTCCTTCAGCACATATTTGCCCGGGAAGCCATGGCAGATTTCGTCGTTGACGCTCGTGCACGTCGCATACTCGTATCCTTCGAAACCGATCTGTTCGCAGATGGCGCCAGCTGCTTCGATGCGCGCCTGCACAAAGTTGTTGATCTCCATCGTCGTCAAACCCGGCTTGATAAAACCGCGCAATTCCTCATGGATACCAGCCAGGATTGCCCCGGACTCTTCCATAGCTTGAATTTCGCGATCAGATTTTAAAGTTATCATATGTATTCTATCCTCTTCCTTTAAAGTATTCTTTCTTATTATACATTAAATGGTCGAGATGGCTAAATAATTTTCATCCAGCGATGAAATTCTTGCCAGCCCGGAAGTTTCGTCGGAACTGCGGAATGTGGGGTGGACCGGCTCCTCCGGCCAGCGACGGCTTCGCCGGAACTGCGGTACTTTCAGGCTACTCTCCTCCGGCGAAGACCGCTTCATCGGAGTTGCGGATTTTCGGACTAAGCGAACTCCGGAAAGCCCCCCTCTCCCCGGAGCTGAAGCGGCCGAACGGCCAGCGACGTTTGCAACGCAAAAAAGACGCCCTCATCCGAGACCGTCCAGTTCGTCTTTATCGCATACATGCGCACATCTAAATCCAAGTCATTCTTCATCTTTATAGCCGTAATAATAGCTGTGCTCTTTTTGTCCCCCAGGTGCACGGTTGTAGACGACGCCCAACACATTGGCATTGACCATCTTCAATGAGTCCGAAGCCTTAAGGACATCCTCTTTCGTATCTTCTTCATAGTGGACCACAAAAATGTTTCCGTCCACCCGTCCGGCTAGGATTTGCGCATCGGTGAACCCCAGCAGTGGCGGCGTATCGTAGATCACCAAATCAAACCGTTCCGCAGTATCCTTTTCCAACTGTTTCATCCGATTACTGGAAAGCAATTCGGCTGGATTCGGTGGTACCGGTCCCCCAGTCAGGATCGATAATCCTGGAACTTCGCACGTATGCAGATAATCATCCAGACCCTTGCCGACATGATTAGCCAACAGATTCGTCAGCCCTTCCTCATTGTGTATGCCGAATTCACGGTGAACGGATGGCCTGCGCAGATCGCAATCAACCAACAGCACTTGGTTTCCCTGCAAAGTGAAGGTCACCGCCAAATTAGCGGCTACCGTAGATTTGCCGGCTCCGGATGTAGCCGAAAGGACCGCCAGCGACTTCAATTTTTTGTCGACCATTGAAAATTGAATGTTGGTGCGCAATGTCCGGAACTGTTCCGAAACGGGAGAGCTTGGCATGGCCAGAGTGATCAGACCGTGCAAGCGCTTCGATTGTTTAGTTTTTTGCTTTTTTTTCTTCACTGCCTCCACCATCATCGTTTCCCCCTTTTGTTGCCGGTATCCGCGGTCTCGCTGACGTCATTGCTCTGAAGGATGACATCAATTTTTTGTTTGGTCATGTCCGCTACCGTCACAAGTCTTTCTCGGTTCGCACCAGCGTATCCCGAGGACTGTTGCTTCGTTTTTGTTTTGGGACTTTCTTTTTTCCCCGGCAATGCTGCGATGACAGGATTTACTTGCGGATCGGCTTGTATTTTTTCGCTCTTGCCGGACGTTTTTTCATCGGGGATCCTTTTCATTTTTGTCGTTGTTGCAGTTCCGGTAGCCCCGGCAAGGTCTCCTGATTCGACCCCTTCGAAAGTATTGGCGGCAGCCGTTTTTTGTTTCCTCATGTCAGCGATGGCCATTTTTTCTTCCTTGTTCATTTCCGAAATGGCCCCCAGATTTGGCCACCCGATTGTTTGTGTAACGTACTGATAATCATCGATCGTCTTCGCCATCGCATAGCGCAGCATCGCAACACCGAAGCCGGCCAATAATCCGACGCCCAGACCGATCAGTAGATTGTTCACTACATGCGGTGACACCGGGTCTGGATCCGGAACAGCTTCCGAAATGATCTGTACGTTCTCGATGTTCATGATTTCGACGACGTTGCTTTGGAAAGTCAAGGCGATTTCATTGGCGATTTCGGCTGCTTCATCGGGGTCCGGAGAAGTCACTGTCAGTGAGAAGACTTGCGAATCCTCATTGGCACTGATCGTCACTTGTTCAGCCAACCTTTCCACCGAATAAGGAAGGTCCAACCATTCAATGACGCTGCCAAGTATGACCGGTCCTTCGATGATGTCCTTGTAAGTATTGATCATCTGCACATTGGAATTGATGTCATTGAGCACCAAGCCGTTCGCCTCATCGCCCGCGCGGTTCACCAGCAGTTGCGTTTTGGATTCGTATTGGGGGGTCACAATCAGAAAAGTGTAGATCGCCGCAAGCACCAGTCCGATCAAGCCGAACCCGATTATCATCCCTAGCCTTTGCTTGATTAATGCCGTCAGATCCCTCAAAGATACTTCTTCTTTCATGATGGTCCCTCCACTTTTTTGGCTTAAGCTACTTTTTCTCCTTCATAGTGAACTGCATGTGGATAGATCTTGAATACGTTTTCATTATATCACATAACACGTCTTTAGAAAAAAGTTTCATCGATCAATAACGCGCTGAGGCTGCACCGAAAAACCAACTGATGCGTGTGACGATCCGGTCCAGATCAGCATCCGTCATCTTGGTGTCCGACGGCAGGCAAAGGCCGCGCATAAAAATATCCTCTGCAACGCTCGGTTCATCAGGATTGTGGTTGAAGAATGCGGAACCTTTGAAGACAGGCTGCAGATGCATCGGCTTCCAGATGGCGCGTCCTTCGATATTTTTCGAGTCCAGATAATCCAACAGTTCTTTCGGACGGACACGCACGTCCGTTTTGATTGTCGCGCAGCTGAGCCAGTAATTCGGCTCTCCGTATGCTGCGATCGGCATCATTTCCAATTCATCCAGATCCTGGAAGGCTTTCTTGTAATAATCAAAAATGTATTTTTTTCTGGCGATGCGCTTGTCCAGCACCTGCAGTTGTCCACGGCCGATGCCGGCCACAACATTGCTCATCCGGTAGTTGTACCCGATTTCTTTGTGTTGATAATAGGGAGCATGCTCCTTGGCCTGGGTCGCCCAGAACTCAACCTTATCGACGGCACGTTTGTCGCTCGCCACCAACATTCCACCTCCGGAAGTCGTGATGATTTTGTTGCCATTGAAAGAATAAACGCCGATATCGCCAAATGTACCGGTCTGTTTGCCCTTATAGGTCGCACCGAGACTCTCGGCGGCATCCTCCAATATCGGCACACCATGGGCATCTGCGATAGCTTTCAATCGATCGTAGTCAGCTGATTGTCCATAGAGATTCACGATGACGATCGCTTTTGGATGCGGGTACTGCTCGAATGCCTTTTCCAGCGCTTGCGGCGACATGTTCCAGGATTCGCGTTCCGAATCGATGAAGACAGGCGTTGCGCCCTGATAGATGATCGGGTTGGCCGAAGCCGAGAAAGTCAGGGATGGACAGAAAACGATATCGCCCTTTCCGACACCCAGATACATCAAGCCCAAGTGGATGGCGGCCGTCCCGGAAGACAAAGCATCCGCGTAGCCCGCACCGGTATAGGCGCAAATTTCCTGTTCAAAACCGGTGACATTCGGACCCAACGGCGCAATCCAGTTGGTATCGAAGGCTTCTTTGATATAGGCCATTTCCAAACCGGACATGTGCGGGGAAGCCAACAGGATCCGCTTTTCATTTTTCTCATTCATCGGTATGCACTCCTTCCTTCAAAAACAGAAAACCTTCCTTACTGATGCGAACAGGCATAGCCGATCAAATTCGTACGCAATGCCTCTACCGGTTGCTGCAGCAATTCTTCCGCAAACGCTGTCGTTTCTTCCAATGGGAAATTGGAAGCCTTGCCGACGAATATTTTTTCATAGGCTTTACTATCCAGCTTACTCTCATCCGCCAACAATTCCTCGTACAGCTTTTCGCCAGGCCGGATACCGGTCTCGATGATCGGTATGTCGTCCTCATTGTAACCGGAAAGTTTGATCATTTTCTTTGCCAAATCGACGATTTTGACTGGCTCACCCATGTCGAGGATGAAGATTTCACCGCCATTCGCCAATACACCCGCTTGGATAACCAGCCGGCTTGCTTCCGGAATCGTCATGAAATAACGGATCATGCGAAAATCAGTCACGGTAACCGGTCCGCCTTTTTCGATCTGCTCTTTGAAGACCGGAATGACGCTGCCACGGCTGCCCAGGACATTCCCGAACCGGACTGCCGCAAATTTGGTCTTGCCGGGCTCATCCAAAGCCGTCACAATCATTTCGGCCATCCGTTTCGTCGCGCCCATGACATTGGTGGGGCGTACCGCTTTGTCGCTGGAAATCATGACGAAACTCTTCACACCTGCGGCTTTGGCGGCCTCCGCCATATTTTTGGTCCCGAAAATATTGTTCTTGATCGCTTCGCGCGGATTCCATTCCATCATCGGGATATGCTTATGCGCCGCCGCATGGAAAACAAAGTCCGGGCGATACTGTGCCATCACTTCAAAAATCAACTTGCGATCCTGCACATCTGCGATCACGGGCACAAGATCGATCGTTCTTCCATAAGCGAGCATCATTTCGCGATGGATCAGATAAATCGAGTTTTCCCCATGCCCCAACAAGATCAGACGCTTCGGCCCGAATTTGGATACCTGCCTGCATAGCTCTGATCCGATCGAACCACCGGCACCGCTGATGAGGATGGTTTTGTCTGTCAAGGCTTCCGTAATCATCTGTTTGTCCAGCTTCACTTCTTTTCTGCCGAGCAGGTCGACCACATCGATTTCCCGTGTCCGGCTCACCGATAGCTTGCCGGTCATGACGTCCTCCATCCGCGGCATTTGGTTGACGGCGACGCCGACTTGATTGCAGTAGTCGAGAATGCGTTCCAGTTCCTGTGGCTTCATCGATGGGATGGTGATGGTCACTTGGTTGATGCCGTATTTGGTGACGATATCCGGGATATCCGCTTCGTTCCCCAACACGGGAATGCCCATCAAACGGTATTGCTGTTTCTTCTCATCACGATCAACGATACCGATGATTTCGATGTTGTTCGGCCGATGGATCAGGCTCGAAATGAAGAGTCGTCCGCCCTCCCCCGCACCCACCAACAATGTGCGTATTTTTCCGGACGGATCTTCCTTGCCGCGGTAATCGACTTTCTCCGTGTATTCGTGATAGACCCGCCAGACAATGCGGATACCCGGAATGAAGACGAGCGAAAACATGTAGGTCAAAAAGATGTAGCGATAGCTCACCAGTTGGAATACGACCGACGAAACCACGGCTGACAGCAAAAAGGCAAACGACAAAATCTTCACATGGAAAATGAGATCATGGAGGCCCGTGAAATACGGCAGATTTGCGAAGAGGTGGCGAAAAACGCCAAGAGCGCCATAGATGAGCACGGTTATTCCGATCATCACATAATAATAACGGTTCGGCAACGTCACATAATTTTCCAACAGCCAATAGGCCAGAAGCGCCGCCAGTATGATTGACAGACTATCGATGAACATCAAAATAACCATTTTTTTCTTAGAGTTAATTTTGCTCATCTTCAACACCACCTAACTTGTTCTGGAATTTGTATTTTTTATGTTGCTGATAGTTTTCTTATCGCACGGTGGACCCGAATTCCCCGCCAAGGCTGTCTTGGCGGGTTTTCTTGATGGCATTACCATTGGAATAACCCGCCAAAATAATTTTGGCGGGGAATGTGATCCGATCCGTCAAGGGAATAACCCGCCAATCACTTTTTGGCGGGTTATTTCGCCCGCATTCATCAAAATTTGCCTTCTCGAGCGAGCAAAGCGAGCCCACTCTCAGTCCTGCCTCCGTTTCCGATGCACCAGTCCGACCAAAACCCCCTTGAAATACCGGAACTCTTGCGTCCGATGGAACAAGAGCCAAAACACCAAATTCGGCACCACCAAGCAGACCGCAAAGCTGGCAGCCAAAGCCGCAAGTCCAACTCCGTCGATTTGTGCGATGACCGCACCAGTGAGGTAGCCGGCCGCAAGTGTGATCACTGTGTAGCGCGCATAACCGGTATAGTAGGTCCAGAGCGGCGCGGCAAAACCGATTTTGTAGAGAAAATAAGGCTCAACAACAAAACAGACCGCAATCAAGGAAACGATCGTCGCGAAGATCACACCGGCGATACCGTACGCAGGCGCCCAAGCCAGCGACAAGAGAACATTGACAAGCGACTGTATAATCGGTTTATGGCGGTCGTACCAATAAAGTCCCAGGGCTTCCCGGAATGTCAAAACGGCGCGGCGCATGCCCTGGATATAGTAAAGGATCGCCAACAACAGTACCGTATCGATCGCCAACAGATAGTCCTCCCCTACCCACAATCTGACGAACGGATTGAAAAGGAAGTAGAGGGAAATGCTGCTGTAGCCGAAAATCCAGAAAGTCGCGAATTGGATTTTACCGAACACCTCCAGCAACCGCTCCTTTGATTCGGTGACGCCCAAATTACCGACACTCGCCGTAATGGCGGTGAAGAATTGTCCCAGAATCCCATTCAGCGCGCTGATGACCAGCAGATAATTGGAGTAAAGGCCTACCCAAACCGTCCCGACCTTTATCGAAATGACGATATTGTCGGTGGCATTGATCACGATTTCACCGATTTTTTGCGTTACCATTGCGGCCGTATTCTTCTTGATTTCCTGAATGGTCGTACGGTCTAGCTTCTCGCTTGTCTTCTCCTTCAAAAACGGATAGCGCTTGTCGGCACTGCGCGCGACGAACAGATTTTCCATTAGTGTGCACAAAATGCGCAACAACAGGAAATCGATGTAGCTCCGGGTCAGGTACAAAAAGAGGATTTGCAGTACGTTCACCAAGGAAAAAAAACCGAATCGGTAGAAGGTCACGATGTAACGCTGCTGGTCGGCGACGATCAGATTGCGCTTGTAGGCAAAAAAGTAGGAGACAGCGGAGTTGAGGACAAACAGGAAGAAAATCAGATCGAGGTTCTGCACGTTCGGAGTATCCATCACAAAAAGATTCAGAAAGGGAATGAGGAGCACACCCAGCAAAAGAACGAGAGTGCCGATGAGAAAGTAAGCTTTTTTATAAAGCTGCATCAGCGCCTTCACCTTCGGGGTATCTTTTTCGGCCAATGGCTTGTAAAGACTGTAGATGATCGCTGGACCGATGCCCAATTCGACGAGCGAAAGCATCGTCAGGATGCTGGTAAAGAGCCCGTTCACACCCAGATATTCCGCACCAAGAATCCGGATAAAGATGATGCGGGCGATGAAGCCTACAGGCACGGCCACGATTTCGCCCACGATCGCAACCGAGATGTTTTTCAATGAATTTTTCGTCCGAGACATTCCATCACCCCGACAATCGTCGCTTATTGGTTTCGTTCAGAAGGTTTGCGGTATTTCTGTTCATGATAACGGCGGACCCAAGCAGCCGGAAACAGCCCGACGATGAGTGGACGATAGGCATAAAATTGCTGTTGCAAAGGGATTCCCAACACCTGCGCCCATTGCCGTTTCAGACGGAATTCATTCAGGCGGTAGCGGTATTTGCGTTTCTTGTAGGAATCGCGTGCTTCGTAGTAATCGATCAGGACATCCGGCAGATTATAGCCGACATAGCCTTTGCTGTAGAGTTTGCACCACAAATCGAAATCCTCGACGCGTTCCGTCAGCTTCCCTGTTGTATATCCGCCGACCTCCTGCAAAGCCGCACGGCGCATCATGACGGATGGATGCAGAAATGTCCGTCCGCGAAAAATCTGCAGCTTCGACGGTTCGCTTGAGCTGACGCGTGTGCCCCAAATCCCGTTCTTATCGAAGACATTCCGGCTCGTACCGACGATCGCATATTCCGGATGCGCATCCAGAAACGCGACCTGCTTTTCGAAGCGGTCGGGATGCGACCAATCATCATCGTCCATCCGGGCGATGTACGCGCCACTCGCCTCCCGCAGACACGCATTCAGCGTAGGCGCCAAGCCGCGGTTGTATTTGTGGCGCAGCAATTTGATGCGCGGATCGTCTTCGGCCAATGACGCCAGACGCAACCCGGTATCATCGGTGGAACCGTCATCGCAGATGATGAACTCAAAATCAGTGAAGCTTTGATCCAGAATCGACACGATTGCCCGCTCCACTTTGGCACCGCTGTTGTGGACTCCCATGATGACCGATACCCTTGGCATTGCGGGTATCCCCCTTTCCTGATGCTGACAGGACCTGCCGCGTCATTCCTGGCGAAGCAAGTCCGCATAGATTCTATCCATTTCCTGCAACACATTTTCGACCGCATAGCTCTGGATCATTTCCACACTTTCCTTTTTCATGCTTACTCTTTTTTGGGGATTGTAATAAAGCATGGCGATCTTTTCCGCATACAGTTCTGGATCATCGAACGTAACCAGATAGCCATTGCGGCCATCTTCGACCAAGTCCCGGTTGCCGCGGCAAGTACTGACGACAAGCGGCAGGCCGATTGCCATTGCTTCCATGACATTGACCGGCAGGCCTTCCTGATTGGAAGAAGAGACTGCTGCATCCGCCAGCTGCATCAGCTGCGGCACATCCTTGCGGTAGCCCATCAAATGGACCTCGTTTTCCAATTTCAGCAACGTGATCAAGGCACGATAACCCGCTTCATTCGGACCTTTCCCGATCAGCAGCAGTTTTATTTTCGGGATCAGCTTGACCAGTTCAGCCATCGCTTCGATCAGGACTGTCTGATGTTTGCGGTTGTTCAGCGCCGCCGCATAAACCAGAATGAAATCATCCGGGCTAAAGCCGTATTCCCTGCGCAGACGTTGCTTTTCGTTTTCCGTCTGGAGCGTAAACCGCCCAAGATCGACGCCTACCCCGTGCACATTGACGACCCGGCCAGCTGAAAAGCGCTCGACTGCACAAGCATAATCTTCACTGTTCATCGTTATCAGAACGTCAGTGAAACGCGACAAAGTTTTTTCAACCGGATAGTAGGTCAGCCAATTTTTCAACGAAGCCCCTTTGAAGAAATGAAAACCATGCGCAGTATACAGGACTTTCATCTTCTGCCTGTCCCGGCAGGCCAGCCGCACCAATGCAGATGCTACCGGCGTATGCGTGTGGACCCAATCGAACCGGCCTTCATCCAACAACCGGTTCAAAGCCCTGCATGCCTCCAGATTGCGTTTGTCGAAAGGAGAACGCTGGAATGCAATCGGATAGACCTTCACGCCGCTCGCAAGAAGTACGGGATGGATTGGATCGTCTACCCGGCAGGCGACCGAAACCGTATGTCCCTGATCGATCAAGCGCGTAATGTGCGGTACGAGGAAAAGGTTAATGGTTCCTGATATCGTCGATACGTAGAGTATGTTCAATTTGTTCGCCTCCTTCCCGGATTCCCAGCAGCCGGTCGTTATCCGTTGCGACAGTTATTCCGTTCTTTTCTCGTTCCATACTTTCCTGGAAAGCCAACACCTGCAACAGCACGAACAGCATCCAGAACAAGGGTTGGCGTTGGTTCAACAACGTAATGCTTTCCACAGCCAATGACAGTACCACAGCCAGATTGGCGATCGTCAGACGCCGGACATTCAGCCCTACCCAATACAGAAACAAGAGTGTCGGCACGGTTCCGTAATAGAAGAGAATACTGAAAAGCGTAGAATGGATTTCATTGTCCGATACCGCCCGATCGAAGCGGTTGTGCATGCCTTCACCGGATCCGAACAATGTCTTCTCCGGATAGAGGATGACTTTTTCGATCCCCCTATCCTGCACATTTGTCGGACCGTCCGAAGCCTCCATCCGTCCCAATTTCTGTTCTACCCGTTCGATGATCGGCGATTCGGATAGGGATTCCTTAAAATTATCCCACTTTGGACTGAGCAACAACAAAGCCATCAATGCAGCCGTCCAAAAAAGGATGAAGCGGACATTGTGCACGCGCCGCAACAAGGTGAAAATTTTTGTCAACAACCACACTCCGTAAAATACGGTAAGTGCCAGCAGCATCCCTGTTGATGAAGTCCAGAAAATCAGACCGATCGCAACCGCATGATAGAGAACGTGCAATTCTTTATGATTCAGTTTTGCAATAAGGTAAGCCGTCATCAAGGAGATATAGATGAAGAAAGCCATCTGGTTCGGGTCGTTGAAGGTACCCATGTAGCGATTGGCGGTGTAATAGCGACCCGCTCCGGCCACATAAATAAGCAACTGTAAAAAAATATTGAAACGGCAGACCGATGCGACCGCCGAAAGGAAGCGCCGATCTTCGGCATAGATCCGGAAAAAGATGACAATCAACAAGTTGTACAGATAGTACAACGAAGAGACGACAAAAGCAGATTCCCCATAGTAAGTCGCATAGACAGTATTCACAATGAACACAAAGGCCACAAACAGGAACAGTGGCTTATCCGTCTTATCAATCTCGATCTTGTCGCCTTTCTTGACGATCAGAACATAATAGACAAAAGAAGCGACGAAAAACAAATCCGATAACTGCAACCCGCCGGAAGGGAACAAGTAGAACGGCTTTGTCGCGAGGAACAAAAGAAACAGAATATGCTGCAACGGCACAAAAATCCCTCCCTATACTGGCGATCCGCTTTTCCGATCATTTTACCGTTCGATTGGCCTGTTGCTGGTTAATCCAAGTGGATAACCTCGATATTGTAATTCAAGCGGTAATCGCGGAAACGCAGGATGCGCTCGTAGTCCTCGATGAAATCGACCTCGGCCCAGAATTTGCCTTCCACTTCTTTGATGAGGATATCGTGACTGTTGACCAATGAGTAAAGAATGTTTTCCCACCAAACGCCATGCTGTTGGGTATTGATCATATGCTCCATCTGCTCTTTAAAAATACCGATGAAATCCGTACCGATTTTGGCGACACCGACGTATTCACCGGTGATATCGTCACCGTGCAATTCTTTCCCGTATTTCATCAAAACATTGTTTTCGTAATAGAATTTATAATCGCCCTCTTCTTTGCGCGATTCATCCGCGAACAGAATGGGACTATGTTCCTCAGCGATGATGTCATCGATCAGGTCCGGCTCCAAAAAGACATCGGCATTCATGATCATGATCGCCTCGTCATCGACGATGAAGTCGCGGGCGAACCAAGCCGAAGCGATGCTGTTGGTGACGTCGAAAAATGGATTGTAGTAGAAAGTGACGCCCTGTCCATCCAGTATTTTCCGGATTTCCTGATTCTGGTAGCCGACCGTGATGGCGATATCCGTGATGCCTTTCGCTTTCAACTGTTCCACTGTGTACTTGATCAAATATTCGCCGCCGATATCGACAGTGGATTTATGCCTCCCCGACAAGTACCTGCTGATCCGCGTCCCTCTCCCTGCTGCTAGCATCAATACTCTCATCTTCTTTTCCTCCTTCATCTGTCCCTTCAAAACTCAGATAGCCGTATCTCAGATTTCCGCATAATAATTTTCCCGTTTCGGCGTCATATAATCATTCCCGAAGAACAACCGCAATACTTGATCCCATCCCGCCGGCGCCAGCAGTTCCAAGTCCTCGAACGGCAGCCGCACCGTTTCCGCCACCAACTCCTTCTTGAAGGGGATGTCCATGAAGCGGTAGAGCCCATTCGACATGAACAGCTCATCGGCCCCGCCGACATTCGCCCGCTGGCTGATGCGCATGTAGGTCTTCAACTTAGCTTCATCCGTCATGAATTTGCCGAGCGTGCTCGTCCCGAAGACCAACAATTTGCCGACGGAATCATATTGGGCATAGTCGACATCCTTTTTCATCATCCCCTGCAGCAGCTTCAGCTCGAAATTCTGCCATTTGCGGTGCAACGGTTTTTTCGGCAGCGCATCGAGAATGCAGAGGTCCACCATGATGCTCGGATCTTCCACCAACGCCACATTCGGCACCCGCTCGGAACGGTCCAGGAGCAGTCCCAGTTCGGCCAAATGACCTTGACAGCGCGCTTCGAAGGCATTGTAATCTTTGCGCAGCATCATCAGGTCGGCATCATCATCCCATTCGATGAAACCCTTCTCCCGGACCGCTCCCAACAGCGTCCCGAAGGTCATCATGTAGGATAGCCCTTCCTTGAGGCAGATCGCATCGATCGCCTTCAGGATCCCCAACAGTTGTTGCTTGATCACCGGATTCCCCATGTTCCCAACTCCCTCTCTTTTGGCTCTATCGGCTCAGCCACGGTAGGCCGGAAAATAACCGGTTGCGGCATCGAAAGCCGGATCCGCCTTACGGATATCCAAGCACGCTTCGTAGCGTTCCTCATCAAAAATTTTGTGCCCGATCCAGAACGACGTATCCGCATGCCGGTTGAATGACTGCTTGAAATGCAGCAACCCGTCTGCCTGTCCACCGACCCCGCCACCCATATGCAGCGTCCTATAACCATTGTCGGCTCCCCAACAGGCGACCTCGTAATAAAGCAAATTGCTCGGACAGAAATGCAGACATTCCTTATCGGAGGCACTCAAATGCAGGTGCAACTGACCGTTCGCGAACAAAGCGATTGTCATGGCGATGATTTTGCCTTCGTACACCGCATAGAAGAACAACGCATGATGCGCCAAATCCCGGAGGATGCTCTCGAAGACCGGCTGCTTGAAATAATAGTAATCGCCGGCGTGGTCCTTATTCATCGTGGCATTGTAAAGGTTCATGAATGCCCCGATCAGTTCCGGCGAACGTCCACAAAAGATTTCGATTCCAGAATTCCGGGCCTTTTTGATGTTGGTCCGGTTCGGATGGGTTAGGTTCGCCCAGATGACTTCTTTGGAAGCCAGATCCATCGCGACCGTATCGTTGAAACGGGTCACATTGTAAAGGCCAGCAAGCTGTTCCTGGTTCTTCAGGACCGGATGGCAACGGACGAATTCCGAAATGATGCCTGCCCGGCGGCAACTGCGGCTGTAGGCAAGCTCCAATTCCTGGACCTTTTCCTCAGTCACATCGCCTTCCAGAATGAAGCCCCCGAATCCGTAGGGTGTCGCCAGATCGAAGTGTGTGCCGGGCTGGAAGGTTCCGCTGAAGTGCGGGTCATCGGCCAGATCCCGTTTCATGACGACATTCATGGCCCGAAGATTGTCCTTTTCATAATAGTACAGCAGCGGCTCCCCATCCCCGTGCAGCTGGAAAGCCCGTGCATAGCCGCTAAGATAGTAGACATCAAAAGAAGCGAAGGAACGGACGATTTCATCCCACTTTTCGCTTTCCGCAAGCGTTACGACCGACCCTTTCGTCATGGCAAAGCCTCCTTTCCAACGTTATCGAAGAGCATTTCATTTTTTTCGAAATCTTTCAGTACGGCTGCAATGGCATCCATATCTTCTGCTCCGTAACGCTGATCCAGCGGCAGGCTGAGCGTATGCGTGTAGATCCATGCGACCGATTCCGCAATACCTTTCAGTGACAGACCTTTGAAGCCATCAAAATTGGGCCAGACGATCGGCGCATAAATGGCCTGCTCCCGAAGCAGCAGCTGGAGCAGGTTTCGGCTTTCTTCGGACTGCGCGTAGAGCGGCAAATAGAGTGGCACGATGTCTTTCGGTAAATCCGGAAAAACCGGTACGAGGCGATGACTGTCTTTGAAAGATTCCAGCAAATACTGGTAATTCGCACGGCGGCTTTGCTTTAATTCCGCGATATCAAAATCACCCAAGAATTGTTTGGAAAAATCACCCATCGCGTAGAGATCACCTTGGGTTTCCAGAATTTCCTCAGCAATCCGACATTTATCCAAGAAGACTTGTTTCGGCCCCTCGCCTCTGACGATGTATCTGAATTTTGCATGCAAGCCGTCGAGCTTGGCCTTTTCCAAAAGTTCGTCGGTTTCGATCGGCACATTTTTGAAAGACCCTTCGCGTTTGAGTGCCAGACCGCCTTCCGGAATCGGCATCCATTTGCGGAAACTTGCCACATAGAAGTCGGCCTCCACGCGCGGAATCGCCGAAAAGAGGACCTGTGTCAGGTCTTCGATCAGGATGATGCCTTGGCTGCGCAAAGTTTCAAAAGCGGCTCTCAGCGGGCTGAGCGTGTCAAAGCCAAAATAGTTATGCACAAGAATGACGGTCGGATCTGTCGTTTTGATTTTAGCGAGGAACGCTTGCGCATTCACCGATAAATCCTTTTCGAGATCGTAATAGGCCACGCGATAACCGTTCTCCACGAAAGGTAAAACGACCGAATCACACGTGTAGGCTGGGAGCAGCGCTATTTTTCTGTCCTCCGCCAAGTCGAGCTGACGCAGACACAAAGCAATGGCGCCTCGGCCGGTGGAGGTGTAGGTCAGATCGCCATCCGGCAAGTTGAAGGCTTCGACAGGGATCGGCCTGACCGAGTAGGAGCTGTCGGGGTCAAGCCAAAAATTGCTTCCGATTTCAGTGTACTTCATGGGATTGGCTCCTCCCTTCCTCCTGCCATTTGCGTGCGCGTTCTTCGTTGAAATCTACCAGCACCGCGCCGCCTTCCTCGACGACATCCTTCCGTCCGACCACCGTTTTCACCGTGTCGAGCAGGATTTTCAGATCGCCCAGGAAAGTGATGTGCCGGATATAGTCCAAGTCGTACTGGAACTTCTGCTCCCAAGACAACGCATTGCGTCCGCTGATCTGAGCCAAACCGGTGAGGCCGGGCTTGACATCATGGCGGTGGTTCTCTTCCTCCGTATAGTAAGGAAGGAAGTAAACTTCCAGCGGCCGCGGACCGACAAGCGACATGTCACCCTTCAGCACGTTAAACAATTCCGGCAGTTCATCCAGACTTGTGCGGCGCAGTTGTTTGCCGAATGCCGTCAGCCGATCACCGTCCGGCAACAGCTTGCCTGCTGCATCGCGGGCATTGGTCATCGTCCGGAACTTGTAGACTTTGAAGATTTTTCCGTCTTTTCCCGGTCGTTCATGCGTGAACAGGATCGGTTTGCCGTGCTTGCGGCGAACCATGATCGCGGTTGCGGCCAAAATCGGACTGAATGCTATCAATGCAGCTGCCGATCCGATGATATCCACACTACGTTTCCCGTATGTTTCGTAAAGTGTCTGCTTTTTCTTACTCATGTGGCTTCCTCCCCAGAGATGGTCATCAGCTGAATGGGTGGCTCAGAGCTTTTCATTTGGATAAGGTATTTCTTCGCAGCCCCCGATATATTTTCCGGAATGCCGTGAACAGGCCCAGTCGCTTCAAGCTCCGAAGCAACCAGATCCTTTGTTTGTAAACCATCCATTTATAGACTTGTTTGTTTTTGGCTATGATCCAGTTGCCCGGAAACTGGGCATTTGGTCCAGCGGAAGACAGAAGCATCAGCTGTTGCCGGACTTTTTTTGGATCTGTTTCAAAATGGCGTGTGTATTTGCTGTTTTGGAAAAGTTGCTGCGCATGGGCCTGGATTGCGTCACTACGCGCCTTGTCGACAGTTTCGAAAAGATAGAGTGAGCATGATTTTGGGCTGTGATTGTTCGGAGGATTTTTTATGAGCGTGGAATTTTCGAAGATTGAGGAGAATGCTCCTGTTGAAGTTTTCAGGGGATTTATTTTTATGGAATAGATAAGTTTACCCTCTTGATTGATAGCTTTCCGGAGTTTCTGGGCATAAGACAATTTCGGCCCGATTGCCGGAAACACGTAAGCCAGTTGAACAGTCTCCCTCAGTTTGGCATACTCGATAACCAGAAAATCCAGACACTGCCTATCTAGTAAGCGTTTTCTGAAATATGCAGCATCGTACGTGACTTTTGCTTCAGCTAGTCGAATGATCGGCACTCTTTTGTTGAAGTATATCGCAGCCGAAACACGATGTGCCCCGTCCAGCAGCACATTGTCTTTCCCGACCGGAACGACAGACTTGTCTTTCTCAAAACCGGACATTTTGATCGCATCGATCAGCTGATCGAATGAGGCGAAATACTTTTCGATAGTGTCCTTTTCAGGGCTCCCGCTCTCTTTGAACGTCCCATAGGAAAAGGCCTCGATGTGTTTGACGTAGCATTCCCTGATGAACGGGGTTATCCGGCCGTTTTCGCGGGCTTCGATGTACTTCAGCTTCGCTACCAAATCCAGCCGTTCGCTCACGAGCAAGGTTCGCGAATCAACCCATTCGACAGGATAATCTTTGTCCCGATCAATCCCATAAGTCTCACAAAAATAAGGCGTCAACTCGTGGCGGATTTTCATAAAAACACCTCTGCTTTTCAATACAAGCACAGCAAAAAAGCGTTTGGAATCGGATATTTTATTTTCAGATGAACGATAAGTAAGGATAAAAAAATCGAGAAATGATAGTTTTTGGATGGTTCACATGATGTGTGTGAAATGAAAGTCTACGTGGTGGGGGAAAAATTGGTGCAGCAAGTTCCGGCAAAGAGCCGGGTGGATGAGAAGATAGTTTGGATAATAAATATATTATCACATTAAATTTATATGAGGATACGTGTTGGTTTATCTATTTGCATTCTATCATAAATCAGCCAGGTTTGAAACGTGGAACTACTTGAACGCATGATAATTTTCGAAAATTACAAACCACACAATCGTGCCCTTATGGATTTAGCCCAAACTTTAGCGCCGCTAACGAACCGGTCTTTAGGGAAAAAACTCTATCAAAATAGCCTAAAAACACGATCAATCCGGTGTTTTTAGGCTAGCCTTCTTCCAGCGGCGCCATAGTTGCTTGGCCACGACATACAGAATGATACCGAGCGCTGCACCTGAACCATCGATAAAAACGTCCTTCACCAGCGGTCCACGGCCAGGCACGAAAATTTGATGGAACTCGTCACTGATTGCATATACCACACAGAACAGGAGGCTGACGCCCCATCGTTTCCAGGAGGATGCATTCGAAATTTCGTTCTGCATCGCATGCGAAACCAGGAAACCGAGGATCAGATAAGCGATGAAGTGGGCGGATTTCCGGATCAATCTGCCTGCGTAGGAAAAACTGGTGTCCTGCACGAAATCGACGAACAGGAACAAACTGATTGCAAGCACCAAAAAAATGGCGGTTCCACCGATGATCCAGCGTTTCTTGATGCCGAAAAGTTCCGGTTCGTCCTTTTGTGTTTCGAGTAGATGGATCAGCACCAGAATGCCTACCAAAAACACGACCGTTCCCTGCGCACGCGTGAAATGTTCGATGAACGCAGCAAGCTGATTGAGTCCGTTCGCCAAAAAGCGTGTCACGCTTCCGCTCAAAATAATGGACTGATCTGCCGGTTGAGCCGACAGCATAAAAATAACAATCATCCATGCGATTACCGGTAGCCAATCATAATTACGTCGCTCTCTTTTCATCGGCAGCGCCTCCTTTCCTTCCGACTGAATGTTCCTTTCAGTATATCAGATAGTTGAGGTGCGTTGTAGTCTGTAGGCTGAAGATTTTGCTTGCTGCTCCGGTGAACGGTAGGGTCGCCGGAGTTGGCGTTGGCTTCTTTGGCTTTCCTCCGGCGACGTCTTCCTCACCGAAGTTGGTGCATCTCTTCTCAGTATTACCTCCGGGGATGCACGGCTTCGCCGGAGGTAACCTGCCCTTAGTGGCCGGCTCCTCCGGCCAAACATACGTGCTTTCACTCCTCCTGCGAGCGGCGGGGTCGCAGGAGTTGACGCGGTCTTCATTCGCTGTCTTCCGATGAAGCCTTCCTTACAGGAGTTGGTGCATCTCTTCCCAGTATTACCTCCGGGGACGCACGGCTTCGCCGGAGGTAACCTGCCCTTAGTGGCCGGCTCCTCTGGCCCAACATACTTCCTTTCGCTCCTCCTGCGAGCGGCGAGGTCGCAGGAGTTAGTGGGGTCTTCTTTTGCTGTCCTCCGGGGAAGACTTCCTCACCGAAGTTGGTGCATCTCTTCTCAGTATTACCTCCGGGGATGCACGGCTTCGCCGGAGGTACGCTGCCATTTAGTGGCCGGCTCCTCCGGCCTAGCATACTTGCTTTCGCTCCTTCTACGAAGGCCGTTTTGTTTGACCCAAAATGTTGTTTGCCTTATCCTTGTATAAGAAAGGATGATGTTAAATGATGCAGAATTGGAAGTATATCGCCTTATCCGGCGTGGCGGTTTTGACGCTCGCTGGGTGCGGGGATAACGCGAACACCACTGATGAGGTCTCAAGCACCAGTTCCTCAATGGCGCAGGAAGCCAGTACCGAGACGATGGATCCGGCGAACACAAGTAGTACTGCGGTCGCAACCGATGATGCATTGCCGGCCGAAGCAGGCTACAGCAGCGTATCCTTGGACCGTGCCGTCGCAATTTTCATGGAAAAATATCCGGATTCCCAGATCAAAGAAGTAGACTTCGACAAAGATTTCGGTGACTATACTTATGAAATCAAAGGTGTCGTCGGACAGATCGAACACGAGCTTCGTATTGATGCCGAGACCGAAGAAATCCTGAAGGAAGATAGGGAAAATAACGATCATGATGACGATGGCTATCTATCCTTCGATAACCTGATCACTCCTGCCGAGGCTATTCGGATCGCCCAGGAACGCATCAACACCGATGCTTCAGCGTTTGAAGGCTGGAAACTGGACAATAATGATGATCACGGAAATGCTCCTATTTATGAAGTCGAGTTCCAAGGACACGATGCCGAAGTGAAGATTCACGCTGAGACTGGTGAAGTTTTGGGAGTCGATGGCTAATCAGGCTAAGCTTGGCTGTCCAACGTTTGAATACAAGGACTTCTGTTCGCCTCACTGCGGGATAACACAAACGAGCAGCACCCTCACATTTTCTTGTGAGGGTGCCGCTCGTTTTTTAATGATGTATGAAAAAATTCAATTTTGAGCGTCTTCGGATTCAGCTACGTAATAAAACAGTTCAAAAGTGAAAGTACCGCTGAAAGACTCCTCGCCAAGCTTTTCGAACCCAAAAGAATGGATATTCCAGATGCGTTCCAAGCCCTCGAGCCTTTCGACCAGTCTCTGCAGATTACCTGCAGCAGTGCTTGTCATTTCCACTTCATAAGTGCTCTTACGGTAACTTTCATCAATTCCTTCGATCGGTTCGGGTTCTTCTGCACGCACGATTTGTTGCACCAGAACATTCTCTTCGGCCGCAAGCTGTTCCAAGATGACCAGTTCATGATGGACCTTTTCGCCTTCAGGTAAAAACTCCCAAGTCTCTTCGTAAGTTTGACGGTATTCATCCAGTAACGTTGCTTCTGGAGGATAATCGGCCAGCAAGCTCGTTTGTTCCGCTACTAGCTGTGCTGCACGATCGGCTCCTTGCTTAATCGGAGCGAGAAAATACACGTGCCCGAAAACGAAAGCCGCCAGAACCATCAGTCCCATCACAAAAGCCAATAAAATAGACAGCCGATCCCATTTCAGTTTCATGAAAGAACCTCCTCCCGTAGTGCCGCTTCATCCAGATCCAGCCAGAGTTCGACCGTCGAACCCGCTCCGTCCAGTTGATTTTCTATGCGGATGAGCTGGACATTCGAAACATACGCCAACGCTTTAAACTTTTCGACAGTTTCGGAGATTTCCGTGACGGTCAGTCCCTCCAACACCAAGGTGATCTGATTGGTTTCATTTTTATTGAAAATAGCCACATGCTGTTCGCTACTCGGAACTTGCGCCATGATTGCCTTTGCCACGAAGGCCATCGGATATTGTTTCGCTTCAAAAGTGGCTTTGTTCTCTGCCGTCCGATCCGTCAATTGTGCGTATTCCTGCATTTGCCGCGAAATACTCAACTGCTCTTCCTCGGTCTGAAGCCATTCCCGGTCACGCATTTCCGCTTTTGTGTAGTACGTTTGCGCCGAAAAAAAATAGACGCCCACCAGAACAAGCAGGAAAAGAAAGGCTCCACTAAGCACATAGGGAAGAAAGTTTCGCTGTTTTTTTTCAAAAAAATTGACTTCAAACATGTTCCTTTTCCTCCTGTACTTTTTTTGCGGTACGCTTCATTTTTTTCTGTGCAACTTTCTTCGGAACACCGGCCTGCTTCTCCTTCGTTGCGAGCCCGTATAAAGGCAAAAATTTGAGGTTGATTTCTTCAGACGGCTGCAGCAGGTGGATCGGCAGGAAAAAGCGCTGGGATAATTGTTCCTTTACCTTATCCAGATACGGGAAATCGCCTGCCAAAACGATGTCCGTCACGCCGCCTTGACCGTTCATCACAGAATAACGATAAAACTCCAACAGTCTTTCCAAAACATCCAGCATATCCGTGATCGTCTCTTCAAAAGACTCCTGATCATCCTTCCAGACCCATTCGCCTTCCGGACCGATTTCCCACAAATCAACCAAACGGGCTATGCGTGAATGGCGCGAAAATTTAGGCAAATCACGGTGGAAAACCATGATCGTATGATCCACTGGACTCCATTGCAGCACCATCACATGTTTATCGGGGGTCTGTTCCAAATCAGTCTGCTGCCGGATGTTCCGGTACAGGCACAGCGAAGAAATATCCGCCAAGACCGGATTCAAGTCTGCCTTCTCCAATAAGGATTCGTACTCAAAAATGACTTCCTGCGGGTAGAGCATCAAGAGGATATTCTGATCCATATCGCTAGCTTCAAGCAACTCAAAATGAAAACGTGTCTCCTTGAACGGCGAGCGGATCAGCTGGCCCATATGCAAGGCAATATACGCCCTGATCTCTGACGGTGCCAACTGTACGGGTATCTTTTCCTCCCGCACGATGACAAAGTCGTCCGGCAAGAGAATGGATGCTTGGGCATTTTTCCATTTTTTTTCGGTAACCAGCGCGTTCAGGCGATTCTCCAGCAACGATTGATTGATGATTCTCCCTTCATGGAGGATCTCGGTGTCAAACAAAATCTCATTTTTCTCCAGTATGGTCCGGGATTGCGCATCCATGACCAAGTAGCGGATCCGTCGCTCCAAAAATTCAAAGTAAAGCAATGGTTTTTTCTGAAATAACATCATGTACCTCCTTCCCTATCCAAAACATAAACAGTGGTCCGACTCAGCTGAAAAACGCCAAGTACCAATGAATCAACGCTTCGCCAAAATAAAAAACAGTTATTGCGGCCAGACCAATATACGGCCCGAACGGTATCGTCATTTTCCGATCGCCACCCTTCAGCTTCATCAAGATCATCCCAACGATCGCTCCGTAAAACGTGGCCAAAAAGAACAGCAACAAAAAATGAACAGGGCCGAAAATGAACCCCAATAAAGTGAAGTATTTCAAATCACCAGCACCCATGCCTCCGTTCGATGCGAGGATGATCACGAGCACCAAAGCGAAAGCCAGGCCGCCTCCCGCCAATGACATCCACAGAGACGGCTGCGGATACAGCAAGTGCACCGCCACAAACAGTGGCGTGAAAAACAAAAGCAGCTTGTTGGGGATTTTCCTATAGGCTAGATCCGATACCGTGATCGGAACGATCAGCGCAATCAGCAACAAACCCAGAACCGTTTGCATGCTCCAACCGTACCAGTAGAAAGTCATGGCCGCCAAGAGACCTGTCGTCAGCTCCATGATCGGGTACAGCAGCGAAATATTTTCCTTGCATTCACGGCACCTCCCGCTTTGACGCACAAAAGACCAGACCGGAACCAGTTCTTTCCAAGTCAAAGTCCGCTGGCAGGTGTCGCAATAGGAACGCGTTTGAGCCAACAACGACCCGTTCGGCACCCGCAATCCCACCACATTAAAGAAAGACCCGAACACCAAGCCATAGATAAAAAAAGCAACAGTTACGATTGTATCCATGAAAAAACTCCTAATAAGCAAGAAAGACCCCACGAAGGAGTCTTTCTATGTATTTGAATGGGTGTTACGGTTTTGTTGTTGTCAATTCCCCTGCTTCTGCTTCTGCTTTTGTTATAGATGCTGGTGATGTACCTTTATATTTTTTTTCTAGATATCCCTTACTTTTCAAAGTAGCTAAATCGACAGATTCTCCCGGATTTTCTTCTTGTAAAAAGTACATTTGCGCGGCATCGATAACCAACTCTTGCTGTTGTGCTGCTGTATCCGTTTTAGCCTTAGAAACAACATTCCCAACTAATGGAATCGAAATCGCTACAATAAATCCTAAAATTGCAATAACCGCTAGCAACTCAACTAATGTAAATCCGCCTTCTTTTTTCAACAATTGTTTGATTTTATTTCTCATGTTTATTTCCTCCGTCTTATTCTGTATTTTTAACTGTTTGTTTACTAAAAAAACTCACCCTGTTTTTCAACAGAAGTTTATTTCTTTCCTATTATATAAAAACTAATTTGCGTATGCAATCTTTTTGTTTGAAAATTATCCAAACGTTTCGAACATGCTGAACATCGGCACAACGATGGAAAGTACGATCATACCTACGACTCCGGAAAGGAAAATAATCATGACCGGTTCAATCAATGCCTGCAGTTTGTCGGAAGCCTCCTGGACTTCCTGGTCGTATATTTCCGACACTTTTTTCAGCATCTCGTCCAACTCTCCACTTGATTCCCCTACCTGGATCATCTGAATGATCAGCGGCGGGAAGAACCAGTGGTCGACCATCGGCTTCGCCAGCGACTCGCCTTGCTCCACATCCTTTTGCGCCTGCAGCAGCACCTGTTCTACGACGCGATTGCCGACCACTTTGCTGGTTACTTCAATGGCCTGCAGGATCGGGACAGAACTGTTGATCAAGGAACTCAGAGTTTGCGTCATCCGCGCCAACAAGGTTTTTTGGATGAAAGTCCCCAGAATAGGCACCTTCAGCTGCAGCACATCGAATACAAAGGCGACCTGATCTTTTTTCCCAAGCTGAATGACAACCGCCACGAGGCCTCCGATACCTAAGAGCACCAGCCACCAGTAACGCTGAAGCAAACCGCTCAATGTCAGGACGAATTGCGTGATCGCAGGCAGTTCGCTGCCCATCGAGGCGAACATATCCCCGAATATCGGCACGATGAACACCAACAGGAAGGCTGTGATGAAGAAGGCCAACACCCCTACTACAAGCGGATAGGTCATGGCAGTCGAGATTTTCTGCTTGATGCGGTGCTGCTTTTCATAATAGTCCGCCATCTGTTGGAGCACTTCTTCCAGACGCCCGCTCACTTCGGCCGAATGGATCATGTGGATCAGCAGATCAGGAAACAATTTTGGCTTTTTCGCCATCGCTTCCGACAAAGGCACCCCTTCCCTGACTTCTTCGGATATTTCTTCCAACGCCTCTTTGAGCGCCAGGCTTGTCGATTGGGCGGCAAGCAGGTCCAAGGCATCCACAAGCAGAATGCCTGCGTTCATCAAAGAGGAAAACTGCCTCAGGAACACGATGAAATCCTTTGATTTCAATGACTTGCGCAAAGATATCTCCTTGTTCAGGACCGTATTCAGCGCTGCCACTTCAAAGACGATCAGATCCATGTGTCGGAGTTCATTCAAGGCTTCTTTCTTATTGACGCTCTCGATTTTCCCCTTCATCAATTTCCCATCTTTGGTTTTGGCTTTGTAGGCAAAAATGGCCATCATTCCCCTCCTTCCTTATCAAACGAATTTTTTCTTCCATTATTATAGTAATAGATGCGACCGACTGATTGTCTCTGCTTCAACGAGCCGCTTGATGCTCATCTCCATCGTGTGCATGCCTTGGTCCATCGAGGTCTGCAGTACATTCGGGATTTGATGCATTTTTTCTGCCCGGATCAGATTTTTGACCGCTGCATTATTGACCAGCATTTCCGTCGCGGCCACCCTTCCATTGGTCTTCTTGGTCGGCAGCAAGCGCTGCGACAAGATGCCCAATAGTACATTCGCCAGCATCAAACGGATCTGCTCTCTTTGCCCGGCCGGGAAGACATCGATCATCCGCTCGATGCTGCCGGCCGCATCCGAAGTGTGCAGCGTCCCCAAGACCAAATGGCCCGTTTCCGAGGCTGTGATGGCCGTGGAGATGGTGTCCATGTCGCGCAGCTCCCCTACCAGAATGACATCGGGATCCTGGCGCAGACTCGCGCGCAGGCCGTCTTTGAATGACAACGTATCAAAGCCTACTTCCCGCTGTTCAATGATGGATTGCTTATGCACATGCAAGTATTCGATCGGATCTTCCAATGTGATGATGTGCCGGTTCATCGTTTCATTCACATAATCGATCAGCGCCGCCAGTGAGGTGCTTTTCCCGCTACCAGTCGGTCCGGTAACCAAGAAAAGTCCATGTGGCTGTTGAACCAATTTTTTAGCGATGCTGGGCAGTCCTAAACTTTCCACGCTGGGAATGTCTTTGGAAATGATCCGAAAAGCAAGCGAAAGCGCGTTGCGTTGGTAGAAGGCATTCACCCGGAAACGGGCAATGTCGTTGATGGCATAGGAGAAATCAATTTCCCGTTTTTTCTCCAGCGTCTCCCACAAGTCCTGGCTCAGGATGGTTTTGGCAAACGCTTCTGTATCTTCAGGCGTAAGAACTGCCTGCTTTTGGGGAATCAGCTTTCCGTCCACCCGAAAAACCGGCGCAGCGCCTACGACAAGGTGGACATCGGAAGCTTTTTTTTCATATGCAACGCTCAATATCATATCCAATTGTGCCATTATTTCCGTCCTCTTATTCATTGATCGAAGCAACCCGCAACACTTCTTCCAACGTCGTCTTGCCTGCTTTTACTTTTATCAACCCATCGTCAACCAAAAAGCGGATGCCTTGCTGGTGGATATGGCGCTTGATTTCCTGAATGGTTGCCTGATTCATCATCAGCTGCTTTATTTCGTCAGTAATCACAATCAATTCGTGGATAGCCATCCGTCCACGATAGCCGGTATGGTGGCAAACGTCACAGCCCTTGCCGAAAGTGATCGTGTCGATCGTCTGATGACGACGTTCGAAGATTTCCTGTTCAACCGGCGTGGCTTCGCGGGTTTGGGAACAATCTTTGCAGATGGTTTTGACGAGCCGTTGCGCGACGACACCGCTCAAGGCGGAAACGATCAAGTAAGGCTCGACGCCCATATCCAGCAAGCGGGGAATGGCCTCGATGGCGCTGTTTGTATGCAGCGTGCTGAACACCAAGTGGCCGGTTAGAGCCGCCCGCACGCTGTTTTCTGCCGTTTCCTTGTCCCGGATTTCCCCTACCATGATGATATTCGGATCTTGACGCAGGACTGAACGCAAGCCGGTCGCGAAAGTCAGTCCGATCTGGGTATTGACTTGGACTTGGTTGATGCCCTCGAGTTGGTATTCAACCGGGTCTTCGATCGTGATGATGTTGCTTTCGGGATGGTTCAGTTCATTGATCGAGCCGTACAAAGTGGACGTTTTCCCGGAACCGGTCGGACCTGTCAACAAAATCAGTCCCGACGGCTCGGCAATCAATTCCCGGTAATCGGCCAGAATATCACTTTCCAAGCCGATATCCTCGACTTTCCGGAACATATTGGAGATATCCAATATCCGCAGCACAATTTTTTCGCCAAAAACGGTCGGCAAGGTTGATACCCGCAAATTCACTCGTTTTCCTAAAACAGTTGTGCTGATCCGGCCGTCTTGAGGCAGGCGTGTTTCCGTAACGTTCAGCCCGGCCATAATTTTGATCCGGGCAACCAAAGCGTTCATCAATGTTTTCGGCAGAGGTCGTTCATTCCGGAGCAGGCCATCCACGCGGTAACGCACGGATACTTGGCGTTCGGTCTGATCCAGATGGATATCAGAGGCGCGCAACGAGACGCCCGTTTCCAGCAGTTGATCGAAAATTCTTACTGCGGGCGCATCCTCCCCCTCCACGTAGTCGATATTCACTTCTTTTGAGTCGTACAAACGGTTGATGGTCTGCAACAAGTCATCCCGTGTCGCGATCACTGGTCTGACGGCATAACCGGTGGAAAACTCCAGCTCCTCGATGGCATAAAAGTCCAATGGATCATTCATTGCCACAATCAAACGACTACCCGCTTTTTTGATCGGGAGCAATAATTTCGATCGTGCAAAATCTTTTGCTATCAGCTCGACTACAGACATATCGATCGGATATTGATACAAGGACACACTTTCCAGCTTCAATTGGATTTCCAGCGCATCCAGCAATTGCTTCTCGGTGATATAGCCTTGCTCAACCAACAGATCGCCTAATTTTTCGTCCTGCTTTTTCATGCTGAGTGCTTCCACAATCTGCAGTTCCGTTACCAGCCCCGCTTCTTTCAATAAATCGCCTAATTTTTTCTTCTCAAAATCTGCCACATGATCCCACCTTTCTGCTAGTTTTCTATGATTGCTCCCGCGCTGATGATGTCTTCCGGCTTCGGATCCACAACTGTCCCGGTCGATCCGAATGGAAATCCTGTTGTGGCAACGTCTGCATATTTGAGGCTCGCACCACCACTTATGTCAAAGCTATTTGCGATGACCGTGCCGTTTATTGAATAAGAACCCATCAGTGAGACCGCTGCTTTAGGCGCTATGAGCATCATGTTGGAGTCAGCATTTCCACCCGACAATACAACACTGCTGCCACCAGTTAGCAAGATACCGTTTATTTTAGTTGTGTTAGCAGAAACAGCTGCTTCTTTAATGATAATATTTGCATTTATATTCGCTCCTTTCCAATTACTCAACTCGACCGGTTCTTTTCCTAGGTAAATAAGATTGACTGGATTAACTGGATTTTCTGGATCAATGCTATTAAAATTTGGAATACTAGTGATGTTAAGTTTATTTGTCACAACTATAGTAAGTGTTCCTCCACCGGTGACGATTAGATTATTCGAGGTAATCTCCAATTCATCCACTAAAATTGTACGATCTTGTCCATCGGTAGTGATTGAAAAAATACTTTTTTCCGATTTATCCTTTTTGTTCGGATATACGGTCACTTTCATTTTTGGAATGTAATCATTCGAATCTAACTTATGTTGATATTTGCCTGTATTATCTGTGATATTTAAGTCAGATTTCGTAACAAGATGATTTTTATCGGGTGTTTTAATTCCGTCTAAAAGATTTATATAAGCTTGAAAATTCGAAAGATAAAGCTGACTATCCCATACGTTATTTTTGGGCACTAATTCAGGCAATTTAGAACCATTAAGAGAAGAAGATGCTAATGCCTCAGCTTGTTCACGTGTTAGCGTATCTGGGTAAAATAACTTAGCAGAGTTAATATTTGTCCATCCATTAATCTGAATTGAACCATTTTCTGTCTGATTGGTATATATATCACCATTTAAAGTGCCACCGGACATACTAAATTCCCCATCAGTGTAGATGTTACCATTAATATTACCGTTAGGTATATCAATATTTCCGTCAGAATATATATCGTCATCTATTGTCACACCTGCGCTGATGTCAATACTCGTTTTTGTCAGCAAAGCCGCGTCACCGGGGAGTGTCGGCAAACCACCACCACTCCCAGTATTTTTCTCAATCCAGTTCACCGTGAATGGTTTGGTGACGGTTCTTTTTTTTCCGTCCACTTCTCCGGTAGATGTGATCGTGTAGCTATTCGTATCGTTTTGCGCTGTTGCGATTGTCGCAGTCGGCTCGGTGCCGAATTGTTCCCCGAAATCAACAGAGGACTGCCCCTTTTGGGAAGTCACAATGGACGACACATGATTATAAAAGGAGCCTTCCGTTGCGTTAGTTTCATAGGCGCTCAATACGGATCGCTGAATCTCATCATACGCGGTAACGGCTCCGGCTTCAGCGACATAATAAGCGGAAGTAGCGTCGCGGTTCGCAGCCCCCAAGCGGTAACTGCCGATTGTGAGTGTTCCGATGGAGATACCGAGTACTGAGAGTACGAGCAGCACCATTAACGTTAATACGAGGCCGCTGCCGTTTTCTTCTCGGAGATGCTTGATTCCCATTTTCCCACTCACCTCCTCAAATAGATTTTCGTTTGATATTCTTTTGATTGATTGTTGTATTTGGCCATACTTTCTAATACGATGGCCACACTCTTTTCAGTAGCATTCAATTCAACCGTAAAATCAGCAACCCCATTCGCCAAAACCTGATCATTATTTTTCACAAGCTGTTCCCCTTGTTGGCTGAATGCCTCAGCGCCGCCAATCAACAGGGCATCGCCTGATTCCGATACCGTCACATCAGCAAAAGACGTTTTGCGCACTTCTTTTGAAATGACCGACATCGTGTAAGCGAAATCATTTGACTGACCTGCCGAATAGGATTGCGCCAAGTATTGCTTCTGCCCAAACAGATGAACGGCACCGACCAGCGATAGCACCACCGAAAGCAACGCAATACTAGCCAACAATTCCACGAGCGTCATCCCGGATTCGTTGCGTAGGCTAGTCTTCGAGATCTTCTGCTGTACGGAACGACAGCCGCGTTTCCATTTTTGCATCAGCTTTAACTTCTCCTTCCTTGAAAACTTCAACAGTTCCCGAATAGAGTGTACCACCTACATTTTTGACTGTAGATTTGACTTCAAACCCAGAAACCATCTTGGGGCTTTCGGCCTTAATCAGGACCAATGTGTCCTCCACAGTCTTTGTGGCTGCATAATAAGTTAGTAATTCAATTTGCTCTTGGGCGATAAAAGTCGCCTCGTTCACTGCATCGGTCTGGTTATTGACTTTAGCAGCCTGAATGAAAAAGGATAAGAACGTCGTAATGATCAGTGACAGTAGCAAAATCGATGCCAACACCTCGACCAAAGTCATTCCCTCTTCTGACTTCAGCATACCTTTATTTGTTTGATTATGCCGACTGTTCATGGAGCGCTTCTCCTGTTCAATATATTTATGAAATTTTATATTATTTTCCAATATTTCTCACGTAGCTTGTACCGTAATATATTAATGATTAGTATAGTATCTTAACGATTTACTGTCAATATTTTTGAAATGATGATACACTGAGATTACTATGGTATAGCCTGGCTCCAAATGTGAGGATGCTGAAGCACGTTCCTGTCCACTCACTCTTCCACTCTGACGCTGGCTATCGTAAGAGAAACATTTCTATTGAAAAAAATCTCAATAAAATGATACGGAGGATGGTCCATGCAGTATCTGGATATGACAAAAGAGCAACTATTAGAAGAAATCGCCTACTTAAAACGCCTGAACAAAGAATTGCTTGAACAAATCTTTGAGGACGATATCACGAAATCACCCTGGTCAGGTAATTTAGGCCAGTGGTTCTGGGACTATCCACGGAATATCGTCACTTTTAATCCGATGAAAGCGACCGCTTTGGGTTACACGCCAGAGGATATCCCGGAAGAAGCCGGATTCGAATTTTTTACAGAAAAACTGCATCCCGAAGATTATGATATGGTCATGGACGAGATGAGGGCCCACTTGAGCGGTCGCGTGCCGGTCTGGGAGGTCAAGTACCGCACCCAAGCAAAGGATGGTTCCTGGAAAGTATTTTATGATCGCGGCAAAGTGACCCAGCGTTCTGCTGATAACAAACCCTTGTTCCTTGCCGGCAACATTTTTGATGTTACCGAAGACGAGATCCTCAAGCAGGAACTAATCCAAAAAACGGCGTTTTGGCGCACCCAAGCACGGATAGATAGTCTTACGAACCTATACACGCGCGCTGCTTTGGAAGAGGAACTTTTCTCCCTTCATCAGCGCCATCAGACGCAGCAGCAAACTTACGCGATTATGTTATTGGACTTAGATCATTTCAAAAAAATCAACGATACCTATGGGCACTTGGTGGGAGACCGAGTATTGGCTACAGTCGGACAAACAATCCGGTCCAACATTCGTGAATCCGATATAGCGGCACGTTATGGTGGAGAAGAATTTTTGGTTGTTTTTCCGAGTTGCGAAAGTCAAACAGCCGCACAGATTGGCGAGATTATCCAACAAGATCTCTTGAAAGCCGAGCTCCCGTTCACGCAACCAGTCTGCTTCAGCGCCGGCGTTGCTTCAAGCACAGAAAGACAGACCCTGAACGAATTGATCGACTTGGCGGACCAACGCTTGTACAAGGCAAAAAACACCGGTCGAAATCGAATTATTCAATAAGAAAAGCTGAACATCATTTTAGTTGCATGAAAGATTTTGAAAATTTTACTAATTCCTGCATGTTGAAAAAAACCTATTTCTGCGTATCCATTGACTGCGCAGAAATAGGTTTTTTTAGGACTGCTCGCTATCAGTGGTCGGATCGTCGCACGATTTCATCACCATTACTCTTTTGAATGCAGCAAGTACGTCAGGATCGAATTGTGTCCCTGAATATTTTTGCAGTTCTTCGATCGCCTCTTCCTTGCTTCTGCGGATATTGTCCGGCCGATCTCTCATCATCACATCGTAAGCATCCGCAACCGCTATGATACGTGAAGGCAAAGGAATCTCCTCTTTCTTCAACTGTTCCGGATAACCGTTTCCGTTCACCCACTCATGATGGGACAACACGATCATCGCAACGGGTGCGTAAGCATCCACCGAGCGAAGAATCTGATAGCCGGTTTCTGGGTGGCGTCGGATCAACTCGACCTCTTTTTTGCTCAATTCCGATTGTTTCCCCAGGACTGCGGACGGTATGGTAATCTTGCCGATATCATGAACCAGCGCCGCTTTTTTGACCATCTCTTGGATCGAGGATTCCAACCCCATCTCTCTAGCGATTGTTCCGGCATAGTTTGCCACATTTTCGGCATGCTGCAGGTCCCACTTTTTCAGCAAACGCGGATTCGATTTGATTCCTTCAATGATAGAATTTTTGTGTTTTCGGCTCTTGCGGAGTTTATCTTCGTACATCAACCGGTCCGCTTCTGCAATCAACTCTTCGATCGAGTCTTCCATGCTTGTTTTGGTGGCAACGCCCAGAGAAATGGAAATCCACTCGGAAGGGAATCTTCCGGAAATTTTGAATGTGTCCTTCCGTTGGAGTTCCCCGGCCAGAAGCGATGCTGTGTGGTGGTTCGTGTACGGAAGCAACAGAACAAATTCATCGCCGCCATAACGGACGAAAAGATCCCCCTCCCGTTTGAAACTGAGAATCTGTTCCGAAATGCCACGCAACAACTCATCCCCTTGATCATGCCCATAAGAATCATTAATCAATTTCAATCCGTTCAGATCCACGAAAATAGCGCTGAGCGGTAATTTGTATGGTAAAAGAACCGCTTCAGGCGACGTCACCAAAAAACTGCGCTGATACATCCCAGTCAACGAATCCCGCGTATGGTAAAACTCCAGCTTTTCCTGGGTTTTCATCAAATCGGTAATATCTCGCCCGGCTGCATAGATTCTGTTCCCAAAAATTTTCACGCGCCATTCGAAATAACGGGCTTCTCCATCCGAACTTATGAGTCGATTGATGAATTTCTCCATTTCCCCAACCTTTACGGACTCGCTGATCGCAAATTTGGTTGCATAAAGATCCTCTTTGGCGATGATTTCAAATATGTTTCTCCCGACCAATCGGGAATAGTTGTACCCTAAGGACTCCTTCCAGCTCGCATTGACGGCAACAATCTGACCACTATAAGTGAAGACGCAGAACAAGTCTCTCGTAACAGAAAGAAAACGCTGCAGCTCAGTGTTCTCTTTTTTTAGTATATCGATGCACACTTGATCATTCTGAAGATTTTCTTGCATTCTCCCACTCCTTCTACTGTTCGCGTTCCGAATCATTATAATCTCTCAAAAAAGCGACCGCATCTTGCTCAGGTAATGGCCTGCTGATCAGATACCCCTGGATAATATCACACCCATGCTTTCTCAGGTACGCTTTTTGCCGTTCATCCTCCACACCTTCCGCTACTACGAGTAGGCCGATCTTATGCGCCATCGAGATGATATCCGACGTGATCAGGTCCTGATCCGGCAGCCGTGAAATGCGACTGATGAAAAACCGGTCGATTTTCACTGTATCGATATGCAGTTCTCCGATTGTGGACAGGGAAGAAAATCCAGTTCCGAAGTCATCCAACGAAACAGCAATGCCCATCCGTTTGATCTGTTCAAGAGTCTCATTGATCTGCTCGTAATGCTCCAGCAGCACTGATTCCGTGATTTCAAATTCCATCGCCTGCAGAATCCGTTCGCTCAGATGGGGCGCCCGCTGAAGATACTCGACGAAACCTTCGCGCAACAATTGGATACCCGATATATTCACCGCAACCGTTATATCCTCGATTCCCTGCCCTTGCATTCTTCCGAGAAAATCCGCCGCCAATTGAAGGATATGATTCCCAAGCTCATTGATCAACAATTTTTTCTCCGCTAAAGCGATGAACTCATCAGGTGGAATTTGGCCTAACTGATCGATGCGCAGTCTGGCCAGCGCCTCGAAGCCGATGATCCGACTTTTATTCAAGTCAAGTTTAGGTTGGTACTCAAGATAAAACGAGATCTCATCCTTACCCCCGATAACATCGCGCAGCACTTTCATGATCTTATCCTCACGCTGCAGGGATTTTTCCATCCGTTCATCAAAAAAGACGATCGGATGCGCGGCATTTTCTTCGATATGGGGAAACGTCAACAACGCATCCTGCAGTATTTTATCCGTGGAAGTATGCCTAGCCTGTATTTCCACGATCGCAATCTGGATATCCACGTACTGGAGGTCGGTTCCCTCAGCTATCGGTTCATCAAAGATACAAATCAGCCGCTTCGCCAACTTTCTTAATTCTTCTTGATCCCCGACACTGTCGCTCACTACAACGAATCGATTTCCGTCGAAACGGAAAAAATTGTCATCCGTCTTCAGTTCCTGTCTGATTTTATCCGCTACCTGCTTCAGTAACGCATCACCGTATTCGAAACCGTATGTCATATTCACTGTCTTAAGGTTCTTGACATGCAGCAAAAGCACTGCTTTGTTCCGTCTTCTCGGCACAGCAACGATATGATCCAGATAATCATGAAGGTACTTATTGTTCCGCAAACCGGTCAACTGATCGTAATAGGCAATTTTGATGTTCGCCTGATTTTTTCGATAAGCATAATAGAGAATGCTTCCAGTCGTCAGTACGATCACTGCCAGGACGATTGCACCGAAACGGATGATTTCCAGCACTTGTGCGTCGAGATTATCGGTAGGCCAGTCAATCACTAAAGTGCCTATCCGCATGAAGTCGGAATAGATCGGAACTGCAACTCTTAAGATTTCCTTGCCACCCACCTCTGTCCGCTCAGCGTAAGTCCGTTCACTCATCAGCTTTTGTTGCAGGGCTTCCTCTTCGATCGTGGTGCCTGTATAGTTGTCCAGGCTGCTCGCCACAACTTCAAACTTAGTGTTGACGAAAAAAACGTTCTTGACCTCATCACGTTGGGATATTTCCTCGATGAGCTTCGCTATTTCAAAATCCTCAAGAAAATCTTGGATATTCTCCGCCAAAATGCCCAGTTGGACAAATCCGCCCGCTTCATCTTTCATATAACCGAATTTATAATACAGACCATTTTCGGTGTCTTGCCTGATTTTTTCGATCCTGACCGTCTGATTACTGACCATAAAATCGTGTACAGGATGCCCTTCATAAACTTCCCAACCCAACACCTGATCGTAAGTACTCGATACGACCTTCCCCTCACTGCTGTAGACATAGATTTCGTCGACTACGAATGTCTTGGCGATGTCTTTCAGCACCTCACTGTTGTCCTTGTCCTCGATGCGCATAAGCGCTTGAGCAACAATTCTGATTTTGTCATCCAACAAGGCTGTGATCCTATCATAGGCTTCTGCCGTATGAGCCAAATTATGGGAGTAACTATTCGCTATCTCGATTGTGCGTTCTTCAAGCAAGGCATACTTTTCTTCGACACGGTTTTTGACCGTCAAGCCCGTCAAGACGGAAAAACCGATCAGCAAAATCAAAAAAGGCACCAAAAAATAGGTCACTTCCACCGTCTTGAGCTTGTCGCTTCTTCTCAATGCACATCCTCCCTTCCGTCCAAAATATGTCTATGAACCAGCAAGCATTATTTGCTGCCTATCGCTGTATCCTCCTGAAGGATGAGCCTGAGCCCATCCTGTACATTTCCAAAAAAACAGCCACAAAAGTTGTCAAATCAACAATTGCGGCTACTATTGCGTTGGGAGGGAAACAATAACTTGGTTTCTGCCGTCTTTTTTGGCCTGATAAAGCGCCACATCGGCCCGTTTGAGCGTTCTTTTCAAGGTTTCTCCTGTGCGACTGTGCGCCACCCCCACAGATATTGTGACGCTGACCGGATCACCTGAAGTTGTGCTGAAGCGCCTATGAGCGACTATTTCCTGCAAGTCATGAATGAACGCCTCTGCATCCCTTTGATTTGGAGTGTCGATGATCACGGCGAATTCCTCACCACCGATTCTGTAGAAATCCGTGTCAAAAGCCGAAAGTTCATTGAACACCTGCGCCATTTGTTTCAAAAGCAGATCCCCATTGTCATGTCCGAAACTATCGTTATAATCCTTAAAATAATCGATATCGATCACTGCCAATGTCACTGGCTTCTTTTCCCGCTCCACATCCATCAGTTCGTTGTTGAACGTGCGCACGTTCTTGAGGGCCGTCAGATGATCGGTGCTGGCAGACAAAATCAACCTGTACAGATCCGTAATAAAAAAATGCATGACAAAAGTCGCAGCATACCCTGATGTAAACAAAATAGTGCTAATCAACAGCACGAGTGATTTATCTGCAATCATTTGATTGGTCAGCATAACTGTAGGGATGAGCGCATACGTGACGAGGACAAGCAATTGCGGCAGTTCATTCAACCGGTGCTCGATATAACGGACCAGCAACGGCAATGTGACAGCCAGCAAAATACTGATGATCAGGTTACTTTGGGCAATATCATTATTACCCCAAACAAACCTGAGGATCCCTAGCAACAGAATAGTCGGACTGGTTATTTTCCAATCCAGATATTTAGCCGAAAAACAGAACATCAGAAATCTGAAATCGTATCTTATCCCCAGAATGACCGTCGAAAAGCTCAACAAAACGATGCCTACCAGCACCTCCAAAAGAATACTTTTTATGAAATAAGCCATTGTCTCATTCTCTTGATTCGGCGAACCAAAATTGCTTCTCAAGTAGAAGTAAACAGCAAAAAACATGATCCCAATATTCGCCAGTAGACTAACCATTTTGCACCCTCTCACCTACATCACTTATCTTGAAATAAGTATTTTCATATCGGAACAAAAATTCGGTCCCGCTAACAGTTTCCATAAAACAGTAATATCTTGTCAATTATAACTTACTTATTTCATTCTGTATAATATTAGCAATAGTTGAAAAATACCTCAGCCGAAAAATACAATATTGTATTTCCAGAGGGCTTTATTTTGTTGAATTAAGACCGATGCACGAACTTTAATCAGGTCTTTTGGAATCAACATTTTCGTTTTATATAAGAATAAGCGCATTCGAAAAATCATCTGGTATAATTTATATGGTAACTTCAATTATTTAAACGGTAAAATTCTGCTTGACCGATTCTCAACAGTGAATTTGAATTGATAGCAAAGGAGGAAAGTTAATGGATGATACGCAAGAATTATTGGCTGATCTATACATCGTGTGCCAGCCAATCATGCTGTGTTCGGATAAAAATGTTATCGATGGCTATGAAATCTTACTGAGATCAAAAAAACAGGATGGGTTTCCTGAAAAAACATTTCTGTGGCTTATCGATGATGAGCAACGCAATTCCGAGTTGATGGCTTATTACTCGAAGGAACTGAAAAAATTATGCGATGCCCACAGCAACACCAAGCTTGCGCTGAATCTGCATCCCAAACAGTTGCAGCACCCCTCCACTTGGCTCTTTTTGGATACCATTTCAGCCCTGAAAGAGAATATCTCCATCGAACTGACTGAGCACCAGTGCGAATTTGGCGCGGCAGATCAAGAAAAGCTCCTTCAAGAATATATTGAAAAGCTTAAAGGAGCAGGCTTCAGCATAGCGATCGATGATGTGGGAACTGGCCAAAACAACCTCCAATTGGTAGTGAACAACATCGCTAATATAAACGCGATCAAGCTGTCACTGACAGCTTTTCAAGGTTTGGATGAGCAGGTTCTGTTGAATTACCTGAGCAGCTGGGTTTTTCTCTCTGAGCATTATCATCTTACAATGATTGTGGAAGGCGTTGAAAATGCACGGATCAGCAACGAGCTCAAAAACTTGGGGATGGTCTACCAGCAAGGCTACTACCACGGAAAAGCCCAGGAGTTGCATTAAGCTTTTGGTTTGATTGGGTTGATTGGATTGATTGGGTTGATTGGGTTGATTGGGTTGATTGGGTTGATTGGTTTGGCCGGCAGCTCCGGTAAAGGACGGCTTCGCCGGAGGTACGTTGCTCCCCTCGTAAGCCGGATCAGCCGGCCTAGCATACATCCAGCTGACCAAAGTTAACATCACAAAAAGGCAAGAAATCCGACAAACAGGGTCTTCGTCGGATTTCTTGCCTTTCATTTTTTCGGTGGCTATGGGATGCACATGGATTTGGTTATTCTTATAAGACTTTTTTGCTCACCAAGCGGATTATAGCGATAAAATTAGATAGAAGCCAAATGTGTGGTCATGTCAAATTGTTTTTTATTGCACAAATAGATTCATTTAATTATTTAATCATCGGACTAAGTTCCATATAATTTCGCTGGTTCATTTGCAGTGAGTGTAAAGGAGGAAATGTAATGGATGAGATGCAAGCGTTGCTGGACGATTTATATTTGGTATGCCAGCCAATTATGTTGTGTTCGCATACAAACAACAGTATCGATGGGTACGAAATTTTATTGAGATCACGAAAGCTGTGTGCTTTCCCCGAAAAAATGTTCTTGTGGTTCATTGAGAAGGAAGAACGCAATTCCAAATTGATGGCTTATTATTTTAGGGAACTGAAAAAATTGATTGCGAGCCACCGCAACACCAAGCTATCGCTTAACCTTCATCCGAAACAGTTGCAGCATCCTTCCACGTGGGGGTTTTTGGACAGCATTTCCTTGATGAGAAAAAATGTCTCCATCGAACTGACTGAACATTACTGCGCATTCGATCCAGCTGAAGGAGCGGATATGCTCCAAACCTATATCTCCAAACTGAAGACAAAGGATTTTTCGCTGGCGATTGATGATATAGGCAGTGGCCAAAACAACTTTGAATTGGTTGCAAAAAATGTCCAAAATATCCATACGATTAAAGTCTCATTGTTGAATTTCAGAAATCTCAATGAAGAGGTTATGTTCCATTTCTTGAATAGCTGGCTTACGTTGTCAAACCACTACAATCTTAAATTGATTGTTGAAGGTGTGGAATCAGAAAGCATCAGCAACAAGCTCAAAAACCTAGGCATGATTTATCAACAAGGCTATTACCATGGAAAAGGCCAAGTATTGTGCTGACCTTTTTTTGAACGCTTCCTCCGGTTAGAGGTGTCTTGCCGGAGATAAATATCCAAAAAGGATGATCACCTCCGACCACCGCGGCTTCGCCGGAGGACAGTTCCCGAAAGTCAGGCCAACTCCGGCCAGCATTCGCTCCCCGGAGTTGGGCTTTTTGGCGCTATCTGTCCTCCGATTAGGCGGGGGCTTATCGGAGCTGGCAGTTTCCTCCTGTTAAGGGGTCCTCTGCCGGAGGAGAACATCCAAAATGAGGATCACCTCCGACCACCGCGGCTTCGCCGGAGGACAGTTACCGAAAGTCAGGCCAACTCCGGCGAGCATTCGCTCCCCGGAGTTGGGCTTTTTGGCGCTATCTGCCCTCCGATTAGGCGGGGGCTTATCGGAGCTGGCAGTTTCCTCCTGTTAAGGGGTCCTCTGCCGGAGGAGAACATCCAAAATGAGGATCACCTCCGACCACTGCGGCTTCGCCGGAGGACAGTTACCGAAAATCAGCCCAGCTCCGGCGAGCATTCGCTCCCCGGAGTTGGGCTCACCGTCGCGGGACTCTCCTCCGATGAGCCCCCCGCTCATCGGAGCTGGCGCCCGGATGAATCACTACTTCCACGAATAAAAAGCCGATCCCTGATGAGTATCGTCTCATCAGGGATCGGCTTTTTATTCTAAAGAACAGCTATACTAAAGGGTTCACAGATGCTCATTTGTACGCGTGGGCGGATACCATCACTTTGTTTCTGCCGGATTCTTTTGCTTGATACAGCGCCATGTCGGCCCGCTTGAGTGTTTTTTTCAAAGCTTCACCCTTCTCGCTATGGGCAACGCCCACCGAAATAGTGAGGTTGATCATTTCGCCGTCTTGTACAGCGAATTTTCTGCGGGCGACCGTACTTTTCAGAGTGTGCAGGAACGCCTCAGCTTCACTTGGACTGAAGTAATCGGCGATCATTCCGAATTCTTCACCGCCGATTCTGTAGAAAGTGGTGTACGGAGTCGCCATTTCGTTGAACATGGCTGCCAACTGCTTGAGGATGCTATCACCGCTGTCATGTCCATAACGATCATTGCAATTTTTAAAATGGTCAATATCGATCACCGCCAACGTGACCGGATGCCGTCTCCGCTCCATTTCCATCAGATCACTGTTGAAGAGCCGCACATTCTTGAGCGCCGTCAAGGGGTCTGTGCTGGCGGAGGCAATCAAACCGTGCAGATCCGAAATGAAGTACTGCATCACAAAAACCGCCCCATAATTCAAAGCCAACAGAATCAAACTGATCAACAGCACAAGCCCTTTATCCAGTATCATGTGATTGGTAAAGACGATGGAAGGAATAAGCGCAACGGTTACCAAGACCAGCAGTTGCGCCAAATCGCTCATTCTGTCCCGAATAAGCTTCACTATCATCGGCAAGATGATGGCCAGCATTATGCTGACGATCAGGTTCACCTGGGCAGCCTCGCTGTTGCCCCAAAAAAATCTGATGATCCCCAGCAACAATATGCTCGAACTGGTTATTCTCCAATCCATATGCTTTGCGGAAAAACAAAACAGCAGCACCCTGAAATCATATCTGATCCCAAAGATAACCGTGGAAAAACTCAATAAAATCGTGCCTAACAGCACTTCCATCAAAATGCATCCGATGAGGCCAGATTTTGTTGTATAATCGTGATTCGCTCCTAATTTTCCGCTTTTCGAACAGAAATAAACAGCCAGAAACAGGATCCCTATATTTGCCAGTAGACTAACCATTGTAAGCTCCTTATATACTTATATTCAGTAGATACAATTCGTTCTAAATTTTGTTCGGAACGCTCGAGCCAGAATCTGTGTCCTGATGCATCAGCATAATTCCTTCCTGAATATAAATATTTAATCCCTACGCATCATTAACTGATTCATTATAACCTATTTTAGTTGGTCCACATATCATTATAAATGGATGGAAACTTTTACAAATCAAAAAAATACAATTTTGTATTTTAAACACACGTAATGAGGGATATGTAACACCAATATATCGCATTCCTGGTTTTCAATGCTTCAGCATTTCCGGTTTCCTCCTGTAAAGGGGTTCTCTGCCGGAGGACAACTCCAAAAAGACGATCACCTCCGACCACGGCGGCTTCGCCGGAGTTCGGCCACCCACCATGCATTCTCCTCCGGCCAGCATTCGCTCATCGGAGTTGAACTACCCAGCGCAAGCCTCTTCTCCGGCGAGCGCCGACTCATCGGAGTTGGCGACCTTCCTCGCACCACAGATTCATGCCCCCAACCAACACAAAAACCCCCGGAATCCGGGGGTTTACTGGCTCTTAACATTCATTCCTTCATTCCAACCGCACCGTTTCGATCCGCGCTTGCCCGATCGCAGCAGCTGTATGCGTATACGGCACCAGTTCGGAATAGATCTGGTTGATCTCGAGCGGCGTAAAAATGTCGGGCAGCTCGGCCATGTCCTTGATGATTTCGCGCACAATCATGCTTCGGTTCATGACTTTGACGCAGCCCGACCGGACGTACATTTTCTTCAGCGTGCACTGATCGCTGAAAACGACATAAGATTTGAACGCATCTGCCTCGAGCGCCAGCTGACGTTTCAACGACGAGATGCGGCTCTCATTTTGCCAAATCGGGTTGTAAAACTGCTGCTTCGTACCCCGTTTCATCGTCTGGGTCCAATAACGACTGTCTTCGTCGCCGAAAATGCAGCCACTGAAATTCTTCGACTCGAACACATAGATACCGGTCCGCGCAATCATCACAAGATCAATATAGATCGTGGTCCCATCGCTCTTCGGCAAATGAAGATGCGGCAGCAGCCGATTCGGCTCGCCCAATTTTTCCAGGTGACTGTAAATCATGAACTCGCCGCTCGTACCCTTGTCCAACAGCGTCCCGGCAAAACTGCGCCCGCTCGCGGAACCGTTGTCCGACTTGACGTAGCGGATGTGAATCATCCGTCCCGCGATAAGAAAAACCAGAATGATAAAAAATAAGAAGGTCTCCAAATCGGTGCTCTCCTTCAGTATGGTTTTGTCAGCCGCGAAAATTGGCCGGACTCCCCGACGGCCAACGCTGCGTAAAGTTTATATCCACTCGCGAATTGTTACCGCTATCATTTTCGGATTATCCAAACAGAGGATTCCGATTAACGGCCTCGCGCTAAATCGATTTTACTATATTATCGGAAGTTAGACTACAACTTTATTCATGGAATTTCGGCTACCTGCTTGATTGGGGTGCCGGGGAGGGTTTTCCTCCGGTGAGGGGGTTCTCTGCCGGAGGAGGAGATCAAAAAAATCAACACCTCCGACCACGGCGGCTTCGCCGGAGTACGGCCACCCGCAATGCATCACCTCCGGCCAGCATTCGCTCGTCGGAGGTGATCTGCCCGGCGCGAGACTATCTTCCGTGGGGGATTTCGTTTCTTGAACATGCTGAAAAAACCGATGAACTATATGTCTCATCGGTCTTTTCAATATAGTATTTTAGCGACTATCTGACTAATTTCTCTTCTACTCGTTGATTTGCATCTACAAAACTGATTTCGATGCGTTTCCCCAAAGCCTGCGCTATGTCTTCGAGCATGGAAAATGATGGTTCCATTCTAGCGCTTTCGATCCGCGCAATTGTCGAGCGTGATTTGTTTACCTTCTTGGCGAATGCAGTTTGGTTCAATCCCGTTTGTTCTCTCAATTCGAATAACAGATCTGCAAAATCCAATTTTGCTTGTTCATCTTCAAATGCCTGTTTGAATTCGGGGCTTTCGGACTTGCGTCGCTTAATCACTTCACTGTTCTTGCTCATTTGTCATTCCTCCTTTTGATTCTGGCTGACCAGTATGCTTTTTTGACAGCTTTCGCTCTGCGGATTTCTCTGGTGGGAGTTCTATTTGTCTTTTTGCTGAAACCATGCGTGATATAATATTCGGTGCCTTGTATTTGAAAATAACAGCCTCTCAACCAATGATCATTTGTTTGGGATCGAAGTTCATAAATATCATCATCCAACTTCTTAACTCGTTCTTTTCTGATGGAATCCTGCAAATCTGTATTTTCGACTCGATCTATCAGTGCTCTGAACTGCGCTTCTTCTTTAGTACTCAGTGAGTTTAGAAACGTTTCAAATTCTTCTCCCCAATCAAATTCAGGTTTAACCATTCGGCACCTCTTTATGTTATTATACAACAAATTGTAGCGAGTACGCTACAATTATTCATTTCATGATTATATATGAACAGATATCCCCCTCACGGATTTCTGCGCTTAATCGCATCGATATGCGCCTGTTTCGTTTCGTCATCAGCTTGGGTGTATCGACTCAATTCATTGTAGATCTGTTCTATTTCCAAAGGCGTGAAAAATTCTGGCCGCTGCATCATGTCCTCTGCAATTTCGCAAGCCAGCACATCCTGGTTCATCACCTTCACTTCCGGCGAATAAACAGACATTTTCTTGAGGACGCAACGCTCGCTGAAAACGATATAGGAACGAAAAACCTCGTCGCCCAGACCAAGGTGCTGCTTCAGAACGCTGATATGCTTCTTGTTCTGCCAGATGGGATTGTAGAATTGATAGTGCCGGCCGCCTCGAAAAATCTGTTTCCAGTACTTGCTGTTCTCATCCCCGAAAATCCAGCCGCTGAAATTTTTCGACTCGAAAACATAGATGCCGGTTGCCGAAATCATGATCAAGTCGATTTCAGTGGTCGTCCCATTTACCTTGGGCAAATAAATATTCGTCAACAATTTGTGCGCATCGCCCAAGTCCTCCAAACAGGAATAGATCAGGAATTCACCGTATTTTCCATCATCAAACAGAGTATCGAAGACGCTATTGCCGCTTGCAGCGTTGTACGCGGTCCTTTGGTATCGGTTGTATCGTTTATGTTTCTTCTGCTTCGGCGAGCCTCCACTAAATCCCTTACACAAACCAACAACCAGAAGAAAAAACAGTATTATTTCCAAATTCAGCAGCTCCTTTAATCGGTAAGTATGAGAGAGGCGTTTAAGCATTCGAAGATAATATACGCGACTCACCAGAAATTGATTGCTGTTTCAGTAAGATTTAAATTGCGCTCGCTCCTCCGGTGAACGGTCTTTCCGCCGGAGGAGAATCTCAATAAAGCTTATTACCTCCGACCACCGCGGCTTCGCCGGAGTACAGCCACCCGCAATTCAGTCACCTTCGGCCAACATTCGCTCCCCGGAGTTGAGCTATACGGAAGAGAGGACTGCGCCTTTCCAGTAAGGATTTCGCTTGGTGGTCATACTAAAAAGACCGATGGGAGTGTCCCATCGGTCTTTTCAACGCAATATGCTACGCTCCGATTTCTTGGAGCAATTCTCCAATTTGTTCAAAAACTGCCAACGCTTCATCCCAATTCTGCGGCGTATCCGAGTACAGCAACGAAGTATGCAGCAATTCATAACTTTTTCGGGTATCCCTAGAAAAACGTTCTTTCCAAGATTGAAAATCATACGCTGCTGTTGGATCAAACTGAACAGAGATTTTTCGTTTCTCCAAGTAGTGGACATCTGTTTCTTTCGTCATTCTTACGATAGACATTAATTCTTCTTTATTTTGCAAGAACTGCTGGATTGCCGGTAATTGATACAACCGGACAACATCATAAATATGTCTCACCTTGCTTGACAATGTTCCAGAAAAGGCATGACGTTTCACCGACATCACCTTATCAATGAATGTTCTCTCCGCATTCAAGACGTTTACTGTGACTTCCTTAAGTTCGTATTCAGCGATCGCATCCGTTTCACCGATACTCTCCAAAAATTCTTGGATATAGGACTTCATCGTTTTCCTCTCGTACGGATGCGGTCTGACGCTCGACCCAATTTCTAATTTTATCCGTTCAAGATTCCGATACTCATCGGTGAACCAGACATAGCTACTCTTGTTCCTATCATTTCTTTCTTCAATGACGAACTCAGACTTCCCATCGCCGATTATCACTTTTTCAGCGGCTTTTAACGCCTTATTGATCTGTTTTATTGAGAGGCCAGCTTCGGGTATATACGTCAAGTCGATGTCTTCTGAAAAACGCTCAATGGAACCAGGGTAACATTTACTCAGAGAAGTACCGCCTTTGAACACTACAGAGTCAACAAATTCACTATCCGCAAGGTTCTTCAGCAACAACGTGATGAAATAGTCTTTCCTCACCGCATCGGAAGGGATGTGTCTCCATTGGGCCGTTAACTCAATCAGTTCTTCAAAATCTTGTTGATTCTGGTGTAGCTTCATAGATTTTTTCCACATCCAATGCATCATATTTTGAGGTTCCTTTTAAATATTTTCCGACCGTATTGCTTACGCCAAAATGATCCAGAACATTCTTCAGCGAAGCGAGTGTGCTTTTTTTATACTTGATTTCACCGAGAATGTTCCCTAGCTTGTTTTCATTGTAATGTTCCGAAGCAGCACTCAGAAATTTCCATAAATTTTTGTAATTAAGATCTTCAATTTCTTTGTGATGCTGCAAAACCTCGAGCAGTTCAATTAATTTTTTTGTCGATGCATCAAATCTGAGATCCGCTTTTTTCACTGAAACATTCCTGATTTGCCTTTTTTCCTCGAGAGGTATGTTTGAATACATTTGAATGTCTTTGGAAAGTTGAGTTGTTAATCCGTACATAGTATACATACGATAACCGATGACGATTCCGTTTTTTTCATTCTTGCCAAGATAGTGCTCCAGAATGTCCTTCTCACTCGAAAGAATTTTCCCGAATCTCCCCGATTTGGGTCTACAATAAATTCCTTTCGTCAACCTTTCGATTTCCCCAGCCTTTGCCATCCGTGAAACTACCTGGTAAAACGCTTGCTCCGGTATTTCGCTGAATTTCTCTTTGTGGATTTGTCGTGCATCGATGATTTTCAGTTCGGGATATCTTTTCACACTGTCTGCAATAGTACTTGTAAAACTCATTATTGCTCACCTCATTTACTACCCAAAGCGTACTCAGAACGGTAGTAATTGTCAAGTTTTTTTGATTTTATCTTGACAAAATCATTGTTTTTTTATGGGGAGAAAAACTTAGCGGAGCAGCACTTTCTTCCGGTAAAGGGATCCTCTGCCGGAGGAGAACTCCCAAAAAATCATCACCACCGACCAACGCGGCTTCGCCGGAGTACAGCCGCCCGCAATGCTTCCTCCTCCGGCCAGCATTCGCTCCCCGGAGCTGATTTAGCCGGCGCCAGCTGTCTTCCGATGAGGGTACTGCTCACCGGAGCTGGCGATTTCCTCCGGTAAGGGGCTGCTCTGCCGGAGGAGGAGATACCGAAACATCATCACCTCCGACCAACGCGGCTTCGCCGAACTTCAGCCGCCCGCCATACTTTCTCCTCCGGCGAACATTCTCTCGCCGGAGTTAAGTAGTGGTCGCAAGTCTGTCTTCCGACGAGCGCCCTCCTTGTCGGAGCTAGCGTCTCCTCCGGTAAGGGTTCTCTCGCCGGAAGAAAACACCCCAAATGACTATCACCTCCGACCACAGCGGCTTCGCCGGAGTACGTCCACCCACCACGCAGTCTCCTCCGGCTAACATTCGCTCACAGGAGTTGAATTATCCGGAGCAATCTGTCTTCCGACGAAGGGTCCTCTCGTCAGAGCAGTTGTTTCCGTATAATTGTGTAAAAAGAAAAGGCCATACCCAAACCTTTGGTACAATGTAGTTACCACACAACATCGCAAAGGAGAACGGATATGACCCAACTAAATATTAATATAAATATGGAAGAATTAACAGAGGCAGTTTTGAACAGCAATATCACCAGCATGATGAAGTCAATGGCAGTGCTGGTTTTTAACGCTTATATGGAAGCGGAGCGGGACGAGCACATCCGAGCCAGCCAGTACGAACGGACCATTAGCCGGACAGATTACCGCAATGGCTATTACGAACGGGACTTCACTCTTTCCATCGGAAGGCTCACTTTAAAAGTGCCCCGTACACGCAACGGTGATTTCTCCACTAAATTATTTAAGCGTTACAACAGGATGGATCAGGCTTTCGTGCTAAGCATGGTGGAGGCTGTGATCAACGGTGTTTCCACGAAGAAAGTGTCGAAAATCGTGGAGCAATTGTGCGGAGAAACCGTATCGAAATCGTTTGTCTCCAGTGCAATGAAGCATCTGGATCCAGAGCTTAAGGAGTTCCGGGAACGCTCTTTGACCGGGCATACCTTTCGGTATGTCTACTTCGATGCCATGTACATCAAGGTGCGCGAAGACCACCGGGTCATCAGCAAGGCCGTCTACATCGCCCAGGGCGTCAATGATTTGAACAAGCGGGAAATCCTTGGTTTCAAAGTATCGGATCAAGAATCCAAGGAGACCTGGAGATCCTTCTTACAGGATCTGCGGGACCGTGGATTGATGCAGCCTAAACTGGTGATTTCGGATGCCCATCAGGGCCTGAAAGCCGCCATTCAGGAAGTGTTTGTGGGCGCAGCCTGGCAGCGGTGTACGGTCCATTTTCTCCGGAATATCCTGGACGTGATGCCGAAAAAAGATAGCGAAGAGCAGCGTCAAGCCTTGCGGAAAATTTTCCGCGCCAACACCCTTCAGCAAGCGTTGGAAAGCCGTCAGGCATTCGAGGAGCTGACCGGTGGAGAGAACCGCTTCAGCAAGGCCTTGGAGACGTTGGACAGCGGCTTTATGGACGCAATGCAGTATCTTCAGGAACCGGAAGTCTACCACATTTCCCTGCGGACAACCAATTCCCTGGAACGGGTCAATCGCGAGATCCGTCGAAGAGAACAGGTGGTTTCGATTTTCCCGAATACTGACTCAGCGGAACGCTTGATTGGCGCAGTTCTGATGGATATCCATGAGGACTGGGAAAAGAACCGTTGGACATTCCTGATGAAGACAGGAAATCCGATCGTAGGGAGGACTTAACAATTGCACGCTCGGTTTAGGTAGGAATCGGTTTTTGATTCCTACCTAAACCGAGGGTCCTGCCAGGCTCGCCTGGCACAAAAACACACGTATCAAGAAAAAGGAACTACAAAGTGATTTTACACAGGATTTCGGACTTGACCGTCAGAGCTGTCATCCTCCTCCGGTAAGGGCTCTCTCGCCGGAGGAGAACGACCAAAAAAACTATCACCTCCGACTACAGCGGCTTCGCCGAAGTTCGGCCACCCACCACGTTTCCTCCTCCGGCCAGCATTCGCTCGCCGGAGCTGAGTAGCCGGCTCAAGGCTTTCCTCCGATAAGCGGTCTTCTCATCGGAGCTAGTAATTCACTCCGGTGAGGAAGATTTTTGTCGGAGAACAACACCAACACCAGTAGCAGTGCTCTTATCCAGCTAACCCCTCTTTCAACGCAGAAAACACAAAATATCCCCAGATCGTCCATTATAGAGAGACGATTTGGGGATATTCCAAAAAGATTTTATCTTAACAAAAACAGCTTTACCATTCAGCTATGGTGCCATCGTAGTTTTTCCACATTGGGTTGGTCCAGATCAGACCTTCCTGTGCGATTTCCTCTACAAATTCTTCATTCATTTCGATACCCAAACCTGGTTTTGTTGGGAGCTCTACGAACCCATCCTTGTATTGGAACATTTCTTTGTTCTTCACAAAATCCAATAAATCGAAGCCCTTGTTGTAATGGATGCCGAGGCTCTGTTCCTGGATAAATACGTTCGGTGTGCAGGCATCGACTTGTAATGTGGCAGCTAGTGCAATCGGACCGTATGGAGCATGTGGAGCGACTGCCATATCATAGGCTTCCGCCATCGCCGCGATTTTCCTTGTTTCTAAAATCCCGCCGACAAGAGCAACGTCCGGTTGGATGATATCGATGGCTCCTTGTTTGAAAATGTTCTTAAATTGCCATCTGGTGTATAATCTCTCTCCAGTCGCCAATGGAGTCGCTACATGTTGCGCAATTTCGGCAAAGTGCTCCTCATTTTCAGGAAGAACTACCTCTTCTAAAAACATAGGTTTGTAAGGTTCCAATTCTTTTGCCAAGACCTTCGCCATGGGTTTGTGGACGCGGCCGTGGAAATCAACACCAATTTCCAAATCATAACCAACTTTGTTCCGGATCGATGCGACTCTATCCACGACTTCCTGAACTTTTTTGAAGGAATCGATATAGTGGAGCTCTTCAGTGGCGTTCATCTTGATAGCTTTAAATCCGCGATCCAATCTATCTAAGGCACTTTCCACCACCTCGTCTGGCCGATCTCCGCCGATCCAGGAGTACACCATGATGTTATCGCGGACAGCACCACCCAATAATTCATAAACCGGTGCATTGTAGTACTTGCCTTTAATGTCCCAAAGTGCCATCTCGATACCGGAAACGATTGTGCCATTGATTGGGCCACCTCTAAAGAAAGAACGGTGCAGTTCTTGCCAAATTCTTTCGATTTCCATCGGATTCCGTCCGATGATCCGTTTACCCATTTCATAAGCACCGGCAACGACTGTTTCAGTTTTTGTGCCTGAGATCATTTCACCCCAACCATCAATTCCCTCATCCGTGCTTATTTTGATGAAAATCCATCTTGGTTTGACTTTATAGACTTTAATATCAGTAATTTTCATAGTTCATCCTCCATTATACAATTCATTAGTAAGACTGTTCTTCACTTACTAGTTCGATTTCTTCATTAGTCTTTTTTGATTTAGGTTTGATCACTTCAAAGTAAACCCAAAATAGTGCAATAACAGCAATCATGATAGGCATCGTTATGAATAACGGCCCAACGAAGGCAAAGAAAATCAAGAAACTATGCGTCAAGCTAGTTGCTGAGAAGGACGAGATGAACAAAGCTCCTCCCGCAACCGCCACTTCAATGCCTATCGAAGATGCAAGATCCGTCAGAATTGGCGCTGTAATGGAACCTGCATATAAAATCGCTGTAGTAGTAGCGAGTCCAATGATAATATTTTTCAAGAAGTTTCCGCGTGTGAGTGCAACAACAAAAGCAATTCTAAACGGAATGATCGCTAGGTCAGCGAAAGGCAACATTCTATTCCCTGGTAATATGAATGCCAAGCCAATAGTTAAAGGAATCAAAATCAAAGCAGTAGTGATTACATCTTGGTTTCCCACTACAACTGCTGCATCTAAGCCGATAAATAGTTTTCTGTTTTTGAATTTCCGTTGAGACCAGTCCTGCGCTGCTTCAGAAATAGGCATTAATCCTTCAACAAATAGTGAAGTCATTTTAGGAATAATTACCAATACCGCAGACATACTTACACCTAATTGCAACGATGCGGTAATGTTATACCCACCTAATAATCCAATAGCTGAACCTAATATCAAACCTAGTATCATTTGATCTCCAAAAAATCCCAAATATTTTTGAACATCCTTCAGTGTGATATTAACTTTATTTATGCCAGGAATTCTGTCCAGCAACCAATTCAAAGGCCAAGCCAGCAACAACGTAGAAGTTGCCGATACCGTTGGCAATGACACTCCAGGAATACCGAAGAATTTTTCAATCAGCGGCTGAGACCAGTCAGCTATTTTAAAAGTTGTAATGGCCATAACCACAGAAGCACCAATGCCCAGCCAAATATTTTTTGTAACATAGTGAACCATAATACCCACAATGGCCATATGGTGGTAATTCCAAATATCAACATCTAGCGTGCTAGTAGTTTTGGTCAATAGCATAATAATGTTTACTGCAAATATTGAAAATACAATAAACACAATGATTGGAGATGACCACGTTATAGCTGCAATGGAACCCCAACCCACATCCAGCACATCTAAGTTTATGCCGATATTTTCGACCATTGCTCGAGAAGCAGGACCTAAGTTTGAGGACATGTAGTCCAGCAATAATTTTATACCCGCAAAACCAATGCCCAATGTTAAACCAGATTTAAAAGCTTTGCCTAATTTTAAACCGAAGAATAAGCCAATAACCGTTATGATAACCGGCAACATCACTGTTGGGCCAGCATCAATAAGCCAATTGAATCCTGACATAATTGCACTCCACATAATCTTTCCTCCTAAATCTGATTACTATTTTAGATAACCCAAAATCTCTTTTAATGTATTTTCTTTACCGATACCCGTTAACAAAGACAACCCACCTACGACAGGCGTATTTACTTGACCACCAAATTGCCCTGTCGTAACAACTAAATCATAATTATCTGCTTTTCCAGGAACTTCCATTAATTTACATTGTTCCGTTTTGATGATTACTCCCGCATTTTCTGCATATTCTCTGATTTTTGAGGCCACTACTGTTGATGTTGCAATTCCATTTCCACAAGCTACTAAGACTCTTTTCATATCTGATCTCCTACTTTCTTATAATATGTATTCCAGTACATTCATGATTTCTTCTTTAGACTTCGAATTAGCGATTCTTTCCGTTAAACTTTCATCTTGAATAATGGAAACAATCTTTTGTAACATTTCAATTTGTCCATGAGGCTCGCTTATGGCCAGCATCATCACGATTTTAATGTCTAATGGCTGGTCTACGTTTTCCATAGATTGGAAAGTGACTGTTTCATCCAAAACGCCGATTGCAATCGTCGTTTTGTTTACCAAAGTATAGTCAGCATGCGGAATCGCAATCTTATGACCTAATGACGGTAAACCGGTTGGATAAATTTTTTCCCTTTCAAGCACTGCTTCGCGATAACCTTCTTTGACGTAACCTAACTTATATAGTTGTTCTGACAATAAACCCAATACGTCCTCATTCTTATCACACTTCAAATCCAAAAATACAAGTTCGTCATTGATTTTTAAGTCCATACCCATATGCTTCCCACCTCAATTACTCAGCTTTTCATGAAAAGCTGCTAATGATTTTTTTAGATTATTTATATTGCACGCTTGAATATCTTCTTTTTCGAAGATACCCGATCCAATACCTACAAACTGAGCGCCATTCTTCAAAAAAGTATCAGCATTGTCTTGATTGACTCCACCCACTGCCATGAACGGTGTGACGCCTAGTGGTCCCATCAGCGCGTTGAAATGGCTGATATCCACGGATGCAGCAGGGAATATTTTGATGATATCCGCTCCCGCTACCTTCAACGCATGCACTTCTGATGGTGTCATCGCTGCGGGGACTGTCAACACACCTTTGCTCTTACAGAATGAAATAACTTCTTCGCTCAATACAACCGGTGACAGGATAAAGGCAGCCCCTGCATCCACTGCTTGTCGCGCATCCTCCAGATTAAGCACTGTTCCTGCCCCAATCAGAAAGCGGTCGCCGTATTCCTCTGCTGTTTTTCGGATTGTTTCAAAGACATCCGGCGAATTTAATGTTATCTCCAATGCATAATGTTCTTCCTGTCCTTCTAGTGCTTCCATCACCGTTTTTACTTGATTATAATCATAGCCACGCAAAATGATGGTTACTTTCGGAAACTTAGTCAATTCCATCTTCTCTGCCTCCCTTTCTTTTTGCATCACACGTTTATTTTGGATGCTTCTTTGATGATTTTCCTCACGACAGAAAGGTCTTCCGCCGCTAATAGATTACTGATTGCGCTATCATCTTCGGCCAGTTGGTTCAATTGGATAATCGCTTTCAGATGAACGGACTGATTCAGGATTGCCAATGGTGTTATGATGCGAATTTGCTTTTGATTACGAAACTGCACAGGCTTTTTCAAGATCAATAAAGCAAATCCGTCCGACAAGACACCCTTTTCGACCGATGCGTGCGGTATGGCCATAGTATCACCCAAAAAGCTATAGGCTTCTTCCGTGTCATTTTCCGAAATCAAAGTATCGATATAGCCAGCTGTAATGATACCCCTGTTCAATAGTGGCGCACAGGCTATGGTCAGTGCCTCTTTCCAATCCTTGGCACTATCAATCATTTGGATAGCGTCCGGTGCAAAATAGCTATTCAGATCCGGCAACGCATTTTGATCCGGTAAGACTTTCGTTTCCGATTGATTCGCTAAAACTACTTGGTGCAATGCCTGCTCTAAACCATCTTCATCCGTCACTTGAGAATACTGCTTGACGACCTCCATGATACGTCGCACGGCTTCGTCATCATACATTCCGATTTTCTGGTAGACTTGTCTTTTTAATCCGATTTTTTCGTTCTCAGACATCAATGGATCAACCAAAAATGATAACTTATCTGTAACAACTGGTACGGAGGTAAAGGCAATGTCATACCTGTTGGTGTAGTTACTGAACTCTCTTGAGGACAACGTTTCCGTAAAGACAAAATCCGGAAATAAATCCTTCAATGTATGCTTCAATAACCGCGAGATAGTCAAACCATTCGCACAGACGACCACTGCAACCGTCTTATTCTTCAGTGATATGCCTTGATTCACTAATTCGGTACCGAATAAGAATGTCAACAGAGCTAATTCATTCTGAGGGAATTTCACCTGCAACAATTCTTCAATCGGATAGATGATTTCCTGAATGATATTGAATAAAATCAGCAAGTTATCGTCCCCGCGTATAAATCCTTCATAAGAATCGACCTCCAGATTCAAATGGTACTTACTGCGGTAATATGCCGGTCTAAGATGCATAAACAATCTTTCCATCAGCACTCTCTGATTGCTTACTCTGATAAACACTTTATCTTCAAAAAGACAAATAACTTGTTCAACCGCTTCCTTCAATTGCGTTTCTTCGAATTCATATACCGCAGATTGCTGGATATTCGCCATCAAAAACTGTAGGATAAGCCAGCTCCGGTCGACCTCGGACACATTCATATGCGCCTCCAGGATTTGTTGTGCTATCCTATATTCTCGTGTATCCTGGATATCCGAATAGAGTGTAGTTGATTTCTTTGGAAGATACTGATTATTTTGTGCCCGCGATAGATTGAACGCAATCACATAAGACAGAACTTCCAGACTTTGATCGGTGTATTTCAGATTAAGCAATTGCTCCATTTCTCGAACAAGATCAAAAATCGTCTTCTTCCGCTCTCCAAGCAATTCATCCATGTAGTCCGATCCGTGATACATTTCCAAAATGTCCATGACCAACACTCTTATCAATTTACGGACCACCATCTCATCGCCTAAAATACAGTAGCCTCTCATCCGTGAGTAAGTAATGGTAAGTTTGAAAGATGCAAGATATTTTATAGCTAACTTAACATCGCTCAATGCCGTGTTCTTGCTTACCTTCAATAAATCCATCAAATGTGCCAACGAAACTTCCTCGCTCGTATCGATCAAATACAAAATGATCATTAAACTGCGCTCTTGCTCAGTCGGAATATAATCCGTTTCGTTCTCCCAACACGTTTCCTGCATTTGCTCCGCAAAATAATTCTGAACTCTTTGATTCAGGATAAAAGCCCCTGTATTATTGCGTTGAATGACAGGCAATCCATTCGTTTCCAACCAGCCGTTTGCTTTTTCGATTGAGTACGTTATCTGCCTCCTTGATAAACTTAATTTTTCTTCTAAATCTTTACTTTTCAAGTGAGGATATTTCAAAAGGACTTTAATGATTTCCAAACTGCGTTTATCCAAAAACATGTTGTCCCCTCCTGACATTTCTAATTATAGGTTTGAACCCATGAAAATTGTACACGTTTTCATACCAACTTTTGTCGTGCTTAGCTTTGATTTTTGTTCAGCGTTGGTCTTGATGGTGGTTAGTAGGCTGGTATGACGGGTTTTATGTAACCCTACTTTCATGCTGAAATATTCCCAGTGTATATGTACAATCATCCATTATACAGTTCTTTTTTAAATCTGCGAAAAGGAGCGATACGGAAAACCAGGCAATAACCTTTTATGGTTTGAGAAAAGCTATTTCATTAAGTGCACCGCCTTGCCGGAATTTCCGATGAACGACAAATTGACCGCTGAGACACCCCAGCGGCCCTTCGTTATAGTATTCAATTCATCATTACTTCCCAAAACACGTATACAATTCCTCAGCCAGTTTCGTACTTTCCAGCCTGATAAAACTGGCATCGTTGCTTTGGTTACCCAGGACATCGATGCTTCCGTACCAAACAACTTTGCGATCAATAAGTACACATTTTGGTCCAGTAGCGTCTTGTTGTTGCAAGTCGATTCCTTTGTCTGCCAATGACGCAAGCAGCAGCATCCGATTGGAGCGATGTTGGGGATCGGCAATACTGTCAGTATTCTTCGTCATTACGCTGACCGTGACCGTTTCCAGAATGCGCGGTTTGATGGTATTCAGGAATGTCGCCACTGTTTTGCCGGCCAGAGCAGGACTGACCATCATAACCTCACGCTTGGCAGACAGCAAATCTCGCTTCAGTTCGTCGGCGTAATCCTTTCCGGTATACATCAAACTGCGGCCGCCCGCTTCCTGATCCGCCAGTTCGACCGAATAGCCGATGCCGGTATAGCCCGTCTGCCGCTTGCGGTACATCCGCTCGAGCACCGGAACGTGGACATCGACATAATCGTAGATGCGGACCTCGGTTTTACCTTCGTAGAGACGATGCAGGCGTCCGGCGTATTGGTGCAGCCGGCCCTTCCAGGAAATCGGCATCGCCAAGAAGAGCGTATCCAGGCGCGGTTCATCGAAGCCTTCGCCGATGAACGAACCGGTAGAAATGATTGTAAGCGGTCGATTTACCGGCGCTTCACGGATTTCCCGCAGCTTTTCTCGTTCTGTCTTCCTACCCAGCCCACCCGTAACCGCCACCACATCAGGGATTTCCTCTCGCAGCAGCTCTTCCAGCCGTTTCACATGCGCCACACGTTCCGTCAGGATAATTGCGTTCCTGCCCTCGCGGTAGTTTTTGATGATATCCGCAACCAATTTGCTGTTACGCTCTTCATTCTCAAAAATCTGTTGATAAACCTGTTGAAGGGACATCTCCTCCCGGATTGTCGGATCGAACGCTGTGAATTGCATCCTTACTTTGTGGTCGAACGGCCTTGCCTTCGCTTGTTTCTTCGCATTATCCTTGTAACGGATCGGACCGCACTGCATATAGACGATTGGCTGCAGCCCATCCTTCCGGGTCGGTGTAGCCGTCAAGCCATAGACGTACTTGGCCGGAGCCGCCTGCAGAACCTGCTCGAAACTGAAGGCGGATATGTGGTGGCACTCATCCACGATGATCATACCGTAATCCTGGAGGCATTCGTGGACTTCACCTTTGTGGTAAAGGGATTGCAGCAAAGCAATGTCTATCTTTTGGGTCAGCTTTTTCTTTCCGCCTCCCAACTGCCCGACCAGCTTTTTGGCTTTCTTTTCGTTCTCGGTATCCGGGAAATCGAGGAATGCTTGGATTTTCTCCTGCCACATACTGACCAGACTCGTTTTGTTCACGACAATCAAGGTGTTCACTTTCTTCTCGGCGATGATGTTCAATGCGCACACCGTTTTACCGAACGCGGTCGTCCCGCAGAGAATCCCATTATCGTGTACAAGCAGATTGGCCACCGCTTTTTCCTGTTCCGGCCACAACTCTCCTTTGAAATCCACACGTAATGCATCCCCACTGACGGTATCATCCGTCACCGAGACAGGGATATCCAAAGATTCGAACAACGCCATCAATTTTTCTATATAACCGCGCGGCAGTCCAATATATTGCGCATCCTCCGCGCCGCATGAAATCAAGCGGGTAATATTATGGGTGGACATCCGACTGGCTTGCGCTTGGTAGAACGCAGGGTTGTGAAAGACCGCCATCCTCTTCAAATGACTCAACGCTTGCTCCGTCAATCCAGCTTTTTCGATATAGACCCGATTGGCAAGAGTGATTTTCACTAGATCCGGAAAATCTGCTCTTGTCAAAACAATCTGATTCTTCCGCCATGGTTTCATCGCTTCACTTGCCTCGGCGTTTTCGGAAAAATCTTCCGCCCCGTTTTGCGTCTGCAGTTTCTTCAGGAGTGATGAGACAGCATCAGCCGGTATTCTCTTGATTCCTGCCAAATAAGCCCACTGATCCTCATAAGACTGGAACGACTCATCGATAAATTCGCTGTTCCCATGCAGGCGCGCCGTTTTCTGCAGCGGCAAAGCGATCAGATTACCGAACCCGCCTTTCGGAAGGCTGTCCTGATTCGGAAAGAGCCGATCGAAGGACGACATCTTGATTTCGTGCCGACGATTCATGGCCGCAGTCAACAGTGCAGTTCCCAATTCCCTGGCAGTCTTCGCAAGCACGGCATCCTCAAAGAAGAACCACACATGCGCCCCATTGCCGGATTGCGAGCATTCGATACTCACCGGGATTTCAAAGTCCTTGCACACTTCCCGCAACACCTCAGCATCACGCTGCCATTCCCCTTTGTCCAAATCGATCGCCAAGAAGTGACAACTGTCATCCAGACAAATCGGGAATACCCCTGCTATCATTCCATCAAACCCACGCAGATGATGATCGACAACCCGCTCATCAAACGGAGCATACTCCCCATCACCCGGCTTCCGTTCCCAAGGCTTGGATTTCATCGGACCGTAAACCATCTTTCCTTCCTTCTTGTTGAAATACTTATGCGCGTACACATCCTCTCGACCTTTGAAAAGCGACATGAACAGATGGATTTTTTCGGAGGGAGAGGAGTATTTATTAAGAGTTGGAAAGGGCTTTTCTTCTGGCTCAGTATTGGACTTTCCTATGGCTAGAGTAGGACTGTTGGCAGACTTGGATTTGAGATAATCACAAGATGTATCCTCCACAAGAGGTACTTCTGCCTGTTTAAGTGCGGATTCCAACAATAAAATACGTTCCTTGAGCAATTGGTTCTCTTGTAGCAACAGTTGATACTTTTCGTAAAGGTTTTCTGGATTCATGGTTGTTTTCCAACTCCTAACCGTCCTTGTCGATGAAAAAACCGATTAAAAAGATTATCCTATAACATTTAATGTGTCTTTAACATGTTACTTACCTTTTATCGCGTTAAGAAGATGTATCACTGTAACCTCAATGCAGAGATATCTTTCTAAATCGTTCTAAATTTGGTGGATTTCCCACATCAGAAGTATACCAAAACTCTAAAGCCATCATTTAATTCTTGCAACAATCGTAGACCAAATCTCTTCAGCTACTGCATTTGGACTCATTATTTCTTCTCCGTTCATCAATCTCATGGTCATTTTTAGACCGAGTATCTTTTCTGCATTCGTCTCACAGCGTATCATTTCATTGAATGAATTATCCGAATGAGTAAATGTATTATCATAAGATAGATTTATTGAGGGTGTACTTCCTCCAAATGACGTACCTAACCATATCTTCAAAGTAAATCGCAAATTACCATCAACATACAATTTATACACATTCTTCTGATTTGTTATGATTTCCTTATCACTTTCGAAATTTTGATTACTTTTGCCCGTCCTAGCGAGCAAATTATCCAAGGTTGAAATGATAGTATTGTAACTCTCATTCATATATTTATTTTTATCTCTATCTGTAATTTTCTTCAAATTTGGAACTAAATCCACTCTCTCATTCGAAACTGCTGGGTATACATTCAAATTACGTTGCAAGTGTCCTTGAATTTCCCTCCCTAGCAATTGAGGAGGTTGTCCCACATCAGGTAAATCTATCAAATTTTTGTTAAATATTCGATGAAGCAATTCTTTAAATTTTATTTGGTAATTCCCTGGAGCTCTGAAATCAATATACATATAGTTTCCCAAATAGAAAGGCACTGGTGAAGTTCCTTCTGTACTTTCGAGTAAAATAGGAATTACCCTATTTGGATTACTTTTTAAGACATTCATAATAAGCCGTGTTTCTACACCAACGCCACCTATCTGTGCATCTGCTTTCATAACATAATCGGGAGTAAACACCGTTATTATATAATCATTGTCTCTTACATTGTTAGCCATCATGGTATCCAAATGCACCAGACCTTTTTGCGTCTGGTTAATATCTAAATCTGCTAGCACTCCAGAATTTCTCAAGTCTGCTACTAACGCTAAGATCCACTCTTGATTTTCAGGATTATCCCAACTATAACTGAAAAATACTCTTGGTTGGCTATTCAAAATATCATTCCTCCTACTAATAAAAAAATTTTATTCCAAGAAATTTTCTCGCAATTAAATAACTATGCCTAGTATCTGCTTTTTCTATCCCCAAAAATTCAGCCATTGTAAATCTTGGATTCAATTATATAGATACCGGTTTCGGTGATCGTAATGAATTTTATCTCAGTAGTGACCCCGTAACCTGCATATAACTTATACTAAAGAATAATGGTAAAAATATTATCTCCCTCTAAACTCCTAATTAATTAAATTGCTAATCCGACCTATAGGAATCCAGGTTAATACTTTTAGAATGCTCACCAAGATATAAAGGTAATTTTTGCATTTTTTAGTTCTTTCCATTCTCCCCAATATTTATTATTCCATGATCCGCTAAAATCTTTTGCACTTAGTACCTCATATACAAATAACCAATTTTCATAAAAATCATGTTCTGTTGTTATTAAATCTTTTGCTAAATCAATAAAGTCAATTACCGGCTCTTTTCTACTTTGTGTATACAAAAATGCTAGTAATAAAAAAATACAATTACCACTTTCTTTTGCATCCACAAATTTATAATCATTTATTATGATATTGTACTTAATGCCAAAATATAAAGAAAAGCACACTGCTTCATAATTTTGAACTTTTACTTCCTGGGTGTAAAGTTTATTTATAAAATCAACCATCTCGCCGCTTGTGATTGTAAGAGGACCAATTAAATAATCTTCAAATAACGTTATTAGGTAAGGGTATATCAAGATTAAATGAAAATATGTCTTAATAAAGCATATTCTCGCATTGCTAGTCAGATTTTTTTTAGATAACGTTTTAATAGCATAATTCAATATTGCAGCATTGTTATTATTATTTCTCATTACCTCAACAGCTTTATCGATAAAATCTCGAACTTCATTAAACTTAACTGGCTCACTGCTTGGGATAGCCGCGCTCAATTCCCGAACCCAATCATTTTTACTAGCTAATGGAAGTTCTATTATTTTAGTCTTCTTATGATTTAACAGTAAACCATAGCCCCTAAGTTCACTTGCTAAATCTAATAAAAAAAGGTTAGCCTCAGCGTGGCTAGAAACATAACAAGTATAATCATCGATATTTCTGACATAATCATATTTAGGAGTTAAGTTTTTATCTATGCTCGTCAAAATAACCTCTGAAAGTAGATTAGATGTATGGGGACCAATTAATACGCCATGTGTTTCTCCGTTTGTTGTGTCTTGTGTTGCCTTGTCCATTTTGTTATACCATTTTTTGTAGTTGGTTTTCTCTATTTTGGCCTCCTTTTTCCCAATTAGTGCCCAAGATATTGAATGTGTATATATACTTGGGAAGCAAGAAGAAATGTCTGCGGAAACCATATATTTTTTTCCAATTAATAAATCCAAATCTGGAGTCCCATCAATTTTAAAATTTTTATAATTCATCTCAAATATCTTCTTGCTTGTTTTAATACTTCTAATATGTATTCTGCTAACCTTATGAGATTCATTCATAGTGTTCTTATAAAAAATATTTTGAAGTTCTTTCCAATTATTTTTGATTGACATACATAAATTATTATAAGACATTGGTGTAGGAATACCCATAGCCCGAGGTATTCCATTATTTCTTATTGTATCGTAATGAATATACCCTCTGGGATGACTAGAAAACTGATTTCTCTTTGTGGAACATAACTTATAAAAATCATACGAAGATAGAAATGGTGGAAGTTTTTCTGAGAACATACCATATCCTAGTAACCCTTCATAAATTAAGTCACTACTTATCTGATTCATAAATTGATAATATTTCAATAAATTTCATCCTTTACGAAACTATTTTTGAAGTTGTTTAATGATATTAAAAGTACAGACTTTTGCGTTAGAAAACTACATAACCCTACAAATAAACACAAGAGTCTTATGTACTGTTGTATCTGTTGAAAAATCTTTTTGCTCTCAAAAATATTAATTTCCCTGTAACTATACTACTCACAATTACTATACCTCAATATGATACTTAGTATTTCTTTTCCATACTTCTCGCACTTTACATCCCCAAAACCGGAAACCTTCCTTAACTCATCCAAATTCGCAGGCATTATTGCAATCAGCGCCTCCAGCTGGAGATTATTATAGACATAAAACGCCTTGACGCCTTCCGCTTTGCTGGTCTCATACCGGTATTGTTTCAAAGCCTGATACAACGGCGTTTCATCAATCTTAACCTCAACTCCGCTGTTCTCTTCCCTATCTACAATCGCATCACTCTGCTCAAATCCGCCACCCACCAAATATTTCTCCGCATAATCAACAGGATTCTCCTTATGCAAACCCACAAAAAACTCAGCCATCTCATACATCTCTTTCTCGGAAGACGCCAGATCCTTGTTTTCGCGCAGCAGCCGCTTAATGTAGTCAATCAGCTGGTCGCTCCGGATGATCTGATCTTTCACGTTTTTCGGCGCCCGCTTCAGGTTGATGACTGTTTTCGGATTAGCCAGCACAATAACGGATTTATGGAAATCACCAAAGGATTTCTCAAGCGCCATACGCATCAGCAGATTCCGTTTTTTTCCCAGCCGCAACGCCTTAATCATCTCCATATGCCGCGCATTCTGCGTAATCGGACTGTAAATGCCTTCCTTTTTGCGTTTCCCGTTGAATTCCAGCTCGCGGATGAATTCCCCGCGGCTATTGACCTCAAGATTTCCGAAAAGATTTTTGCATTCGACGACGAGGCAAAACTTCGTGGTGATGATCAGGTAATCGATCTGAACCGACAGACCCTCGTGTTCGAGGCGCAGATCGTGCAGCACGATGATCGGCAGGTAGCTGTTATTCAGCTCAAACGCGACGTTATCCTCCCCGGCAATGCCGTACGCGAGCAGCTTCATGTCGCGCTCAATCTGCAGCTTCACCCTGTCCGGCGCGGTGGCGTAAAGCTGCTGCAACCGCTCCAGCTGCTTCTTCGAATCGCTGTCGGCCTTATAAAAATCCGGTTTCTTCAGACCCACCGGCTTTTGCGTAACCAATTCTTTGAAAGAATCAAAAACTCCCATCATAATCCTCCAATCTCTTTTTGCGTAATTTTACAATCTGGTTGCCTGATAAAATACTCGCTCAGAACTGAGCAAAGCTGTTGAAGCCCCCACCTGGGACAGCTGACTTTCCCATACAAAAGACCCCTGTCCTTCAAAAAAGAATTCATTCTGAACAAAACGAAATACTTTGAAGAACAGAGGGCTGCTAAAACTTTTTCTCAATTTATTTTAAACAACTAATACAATATCAATTTTACTATATCCAATCAGATTAAACTATGATTAAAAGTGATTATTTCTATATTTCTGATTTGGTATTGTTAGTGAACAACGGCTTCGCCGGAGTTCCATATCCAAATAAAACTCACCTCCGGCCAGCGTTTGCTAGTCGGAGGTAAGCTTGTTATGCGTGTGCTTAGCTCCGTGTGGAGTAGGCCTCGTCGGAGGTGGCAAACCTTTAGCGGTGTTTGGATGCCACCGACTCAGTTCCTATATTTTTTGTTGTAGACTATACAATCAAAAGCGCTCATCAGCGAATTTCAATATGCACATCTTTCCCCAAGCCCTTAGCGATTTTGATGAGGAAATCTAATGAAGGATTATAAGAGCCACTCTCAAGTCTAGAAATGTTGGACTTTCTGGTTCCAGCTCTTTTAGCCAGCTCTTCTTGAGTCATCTTCATACTTTTTCTTGCTTCGATGATTTGTGAGATCAATTCGTATCTTGGCTGTAGCTTGTTGTATTCATCTTGAAATTCAGCATCTTCCATCATTTGCGCTTTAATGTCGTCAAACTTTACTCCTGCAGATTTTGTTTTAACATCCAATTTACTCATCACTGCACCTTCTTTCATAATCCTCTTTAGACACTCCTCAGCATCATGTTATCATATACGATAACTTCATTCAAATGATAAATTGTGTTTACAGTAGCGCAACAAAATGGGCAGACATCACATAAATATCTCTAACTCTTCTTAAACAGATGAATGTAGATACTGACGACACCTGACACTTTCGAACGACGAGCAGTTCTCTGCCGGAGGAGGAGATACCAAAAGATCATCACCTCCGACCACTGCGGCTTCGCCGGAGTTCACCCGCCCACCACGCCCTCTCCTCCGGCGAACATTCTCTCCCCGAAGCTGATATAGCGGGCACATCACCACTTCCGATGAGCACTCCGCTCATCGGAGCTGGCGATTTCCTCCTGTGAACGACTGCTTCACCGGAGTTCGGACGTTCCTGTGGATCCCAGTTCCGGGGAGGATGGGCTAGTCGGAGGTAACCAATGGATAGCACCGCTACCTCCGGCGGCCAGCCGTGGGCCGGAGGTGATGAATGGGAAGAAGTCTGTCCTCCGGCGAGCACCCGCCTCGTCGGAGGACGGCGCAAACAAACAAAACAAACCCCAGCAATCCTCGCTGGGGTTCACACACCTATCTTAAAACGCAACGGACTTCTCAATAAACCGCCTGCTCACAATTGTCGAAACACCCAGCATCGCGATGCTCAGCGCGAGGATCAAGCTGGTTATTTGCAGCGGATTGAAGGCTGCCACAGTGGCTATAAAGTCGGAGCTCTCTAAATTGTCGAGTACACCCGTCTTTTGCAGCAGGATGATGCCCATCGCTAGGATCCCCATGATCGCAAAAATGAATACGCGGGCTTTTTCAGTTCCGTAGCGCAGGTACAGCGGCGTGATGATGGCACCGTAGAAACACCCATAAAAGAAACTATAAAGAGCGTTGTACAGCAAATCCTGTGCGCTCGTCTGCAGCTCTGGAACGAATGGCATCAGCAGCAAAATCAAACCGACGGACAGCAACGTGGCCACCAGGGCAGATACCAGAACCAGCAGTTGCTTCTGGATCACGTAATCCTTCTTGCGTATCGGCAAGGTGAACAGATAGAGGAAGCCGTGGTTTTCCTGATCATAGAAAATCGTCGAAGAGGTCGTCGTGACGAAGAAAAACGCCATCATAATAAATACCACCGGAACGGATTTGATCGTGTAGGCGTTGAACGCCGCGATCAGCATAAACATCAGCAGTGTTTTCAGCTGCTTCTGCAACAGCAGCAAGTCTTTTACCCAGAGGCCTCTCATAGTCGGTCACCATCCATTATCATCAGCATTATTTGGTCGATCGTCGGTTTTTCGACGATCACTTTCGGGTAGTTCTCCATGTAGAACAGCCGCTGGTCCGTCAGCAAGTCGTAGCCGTAGTTGGTACGCTTCCGATACAGAAGGAAGTCGCGGTCGAGTTGCTCCAGTGCCTCTTCATCCACCTTCAGGACGCCGTATGCATCGAGCAGGCGGTCGGTCTCCTCGTGCAGGAGGACTTTGCCGGCCTTCAGGTAGTAGATGTCGTCGCAGAGTTTCTCTAGGTCGCTCGAGATGTGCGAGCTGATCAGGATGCTGCACTGCGGGTGGGCGACGAGGTAGTCCTGCAATATGTCCAAAATTTCGTAGCGCGCGCTGACATCGAGTCCACTCGTGGGTTCGTCGAGAATCAGCAGCTGCGCCCCGTGCGACAGCGCCGTCAGCGTCTTCAGTTTGGCCTTCATCCCGGTCGAGAATTCCTTGAGTTTTTGATCCTGCGGCAGGTGGAAATCAGCACATTTGCGCAGGAAATAGCTTTCGTCGAATTTTCGGTAAAAACTTTTCAACAGCCGATTGACGTCCTTAATCGTGTAGATATCGTTAAAAAAGGATTCCGCCAACACGGTGCCGATGCTTTCACGGTCCGCCAGCGACAAATCCGCGATGTCCTGCCCGTTGATTTTGGCGCTGCCCGATGCGATCGGTACCAAGCCCAACAGCGCTTTGAAAAGGGTCGTTTTGCCCGCGCCGTTTTCCCCGACAATCCCGGTGATCGTGCCCTCGTTCACCGTCAATGAACAATTCAACTCGAAACTCGGATACGTCACGACGGCGTTTTCCATTACAATCATGCTTATTCCTCCTCCAGAATCATCGCGGTCAGTTCCGCCAACTCCACTTTTGAGATGCCGGCCTGCCGCGCTTTTTTGATCACTTGCTCCAACTCTTCTTGCGTGCTGTACAGCAGGTTTTCCCTTTTCGCGTGCTTGTTCACCGCCAGTACAAAGCTCCCTTTGCCGTGGACCGTCGCGATGAAACCCTCTTGCTCCAGCAAGTCATAGGCCTTTTTGACGGTGAGTGCGCTGGCCTTGATCTCCTTCGCCAGCACCCGCACCGAAGGCAGAGGCTCGTTCTCCTTTAAACTCTCTTCCAAAATCAACGACTTGATCTGATTCACCAGTTGCTCATAGATCGGTACCATCGAATTGTGCTGAATGATGATTTTCATCCGAAACGACCCCCCCTCCCTTTCGATAAACAGTATATAACAGTAGTTAACAGATGTAAAGTCGGAAACGAAAAAAAGCCCGCCTCGATTTGAGAAGGACTGGGTAGATTGGTGGGGGCTGCGGTGACGCCGTGCCAGCTCCTGTGAGGGGGTTGTCTGCCGGAGGAGAAGATCCAAAAAGATTATTACCTCCGACCACCGCGGTTTCGCCGGAGTTCAGTCTCCCGAAACACAACGTCCTCCGGCGAACATTCGCTCACCGGAACTGAGATCGCTGGCAAAACACCCTTCTCCGGCAAGGGCTTTCCTCCGGGCAGGGGCTTCCCTGCCGGAGGAAATCATCCAAAAAGATCATCACCTCCGACCACCGCGGCTTCGCCGAAGTTCGGCCGCCCGCAACACACCCTCCTCCGGCTAGCATTCGCTCACCGGAGGAGAGTTACCAGGCGCAACACTTTTTTCCGACGGGCGTTAGCTCCGTCGGAGCTGGCACGAAAAAAAACAAGCACACCCCAGTCTCGGAGGTATGCTTGTTATACAGTATCAATCCCTACACATTTTCATTTGCGAAGGCAATTACTTCGTCACGAAGCTTTTCATTTGCCAAACCATCAAGTGATTCGACAAATTTCCAGACCTCTTGACGGTCATACGTTGTGGCTTTTCCAACAAATATTTTTTCGAACACTTGATTGTCGGACAATTGGCCATCGACCAGCAATTCCTCGTAGAGTTTTTCGCCGGGGCGGATGCCTGATTCCACGATCGGAATTTCAGCCTCCGTGTAACCGGACAACTTGATCATTTTGCGTGCCAGGTCAGAAATTTTGACAGGTTCACCCATATCCAAGATGAAGATCTCTCCACCTTTGGCCAGAACGCCAGCCTGCAGAACCAGACGGCTTGCTTCCGGTATCGTCATGAAGTAGCGGATCATGCGCATATCGGTAACAGTGACTGGGCCGCCGTTTTCGATCTGTTCTTTGAAGACGGGGATGACGCTGCCGCGACTTCCCAAGACATTCCCGAATCGCACGGCGGCGAATTTAGTTTTGCCTGGTTCATTTAATGAAGTGACCAGGATCTCGGCGATACGCTTCGTCGAACCCATAACATTTGTCGGACGGACAGCTTTATCGGTGGAGATCATCACGAAACTCTTCACGCCAGCTGCTTTGGCAGCTTCCGCCATGTTTTTTGATCCGTAGACATTATTTTTGATGGCTTCATGCGGATTGTATTCCATCAGCGGCACATGCTTGTGCGCAGCCGCATGGAATACGTGATCTGGTTTGTATTTCTTCATTACTTGGAAAATCCGGTCGCGGTCTTGGATATCCGCGATGATAGGGATAATGTTGATCGTGCGCCCATATAAGTTCCGTAATTCTTTATCAATCAGATAAATCGAATTTTCACCGTGACCCAATAAAATCAGCGTTTTCGGACTGAATTTCGCGATTTGACGGCAGATTTCCGATCCGATCGAACCACCGGCGCCACTTACCAAGACCACTTCATTTTCCAACTGCTCGGCGATTTTTGTACGATCCAACTGCACTTCTTCGCGTCCCAACAAATCGACAACATCGATGTTCCGAAGGCGGCTGACAGTCAGTTTCCCTTTCAGGACATCCTCGATACGTGGCATTTGATTGACTTTCACATTTGCCTGATTGCAGTAATCCAAAATGGCTTCCAACTCCGGCGGCTTCAATGATGGGATGGCAATCGTCACTTGATCGATGGCGAACTCCTTCACCAGTGCTGGGATATCTTCTTTCGTACCGACTACCGGAATGTCGAATAAACGAGAATTCGCTTTATTTCTGTCGCCATCCACGATGCCGACGATTTCGATTTCACTTGGGTTCCGCAGGATGCTGTTGATGAAGATGCTGCCTCCAGCACCCGCACCGACAACCAACGTCCGGACCGCTTTATCAGCCGGCAATTTCGTCCTTTTGAGCTTACCTTCGTTCCATTCATGATACAAACGCCATACCACACGCGAACCCGGTATGAAGACCAAGCTGAACATGTACATCAAGAAGATGTAACGGAAGCTGATACCTTTGATGAATAATAAGGTAATGACTGCTGAAATCGCATAAGAAATCGTCATCAAAATCGTTGACTTCCCGACTTCATAAACACTCGTGTAACGGATAATCCTTGAAAACAAATGATACCTTAGCCCGAGCACAATGTAACTGCCGATACAGACACCTACCATGACATAGAAAAACGCATTCGGTGGTGCAATATACGTTTGGATCAACCAATAGGCCAACAATGCAGATATGAAAATAAAAAGTGAATCCAACAAAATTAAAACAACCGATTTTTGTTTGCGTGATAAATTACGCGTCATAACTCCGTACTCCTCCTAAACAAACTTCCTTTATTCCTTTAAGATTTTCCACAACATCCCTTCTGCGTATCCAATCAAAATGGAGCCTTCGAATCAACGATTTCCCCTTCATTTGGATCCGGCTTTAGAGATGACATTCTTTTATGATTTTTCTATTGCATAAGACCCTTCACAAGGAAACCAACAGATGAATAAAATTCCCCTACTGTAGAATATTGTACTATATTTTTTGTGAAATAACTATAATTATTTTACTGAAATTCCGAATAAATATCAATGATAGCAGCCATATCGTTTGTGATTATGAAAAACGCACGTCCCTGCCCGATGGATGGTGACCATGCGGGTAGGGACGTGCGTTCATTTGGTTCTTGAGCCGGAGAAAAGCATCCAGAGGAGAGTTTCCTGCTCCGATTAGACTGGGCTCGCCGGAGTTGGATTACAGGAAAATGGCTGTTCTCCGGCGAGCATTCGTTCGTAGGAGTTGCGCTTGTTATGCGGATGTTTTTCTTCGATAAGGATAGCGTTCGTCGGAGCTGAGCACACCTTTGGCGTTATAACTCACGGATGATGTCCTCCAATGCATTTTCATAGGCATCCAGATTTTCTCTGATGATATTGTCCGCAATCAGATTTGTGATCGCCTGCATATCGATGCGCGCCAGGTCGGCTTCTTTGATCGAGACGGCGATGCCGCGGCGCTTCAGTTCTTCGATGTTTTCGGTGTCTTCCAGTACGCCTTCCCTATCTATCAGCACTAGGTTCCTTTTTGAAAGCAGGGCTTCCGATATCGTGCCCCAGCCGGCTTTGGCGATGACGATGTCGCTGGCGGCGAGATAGTTGTGGGTATCGAAGGTATCGATCGGAAGTTCGATGACGGTAGCGTTGCCGGTAGCGGTGATGTTGATGCCGTTGGTCGCGAAGATGGTACCGTCATAGTTGTCGATTTGGATATTCAGTAGACTGGCGGATTTGCCGCAAGTGATGAAGATGCTCGTACCGTATTGAGCTTTGATGGCGGCGATGCGGTTGGTATCGAAGCGTCGGCAGATGAAGCCGATTTGTTTTCTTGGAACATGTAGTTTAGGTGCCGGCAGCATCAGGTCGTATTCGATGAAGAGGTCAAGTTTGGCATATACTTCCCGGAAGCGCTCAATGAGGGTGTCGGAAAGACCGAGGAACTCGTACTGCTCGCACCAGGTGAAGTTGGCGATGCCGATGTTGCGCACACCCAGTTGATCCCCCACTTGGATGCCGATGGCGCTGATGTCACTGATGACACAGGCGACGGGCAGATCGCGCAGAATGGTGACTTCCGCAGCAACGGCGGTATCCCACTCGGCCATGAAACCGGTCAGTTCGTGCTCGAGGCGTGGGATGTCGACCTGCAGGCTGTTCTCCTTGTTGACCAGGCCAACTTCGGTGCGGATGTCCCTGTAGGTCACGCGGTCACCGAAGCGCGCGAGGTAAACGCGGGCGAAGCTGTTCTGATAGGTGCCGCTCGCGAGATAGATTAAATGATCGGTTGTTTCCAAAAGTTCCTCGATGATCGCCAGGCAGCGGGTCATGTGTCCGAAGCCATGGGATGATGCGTAGAATGCAATGTATTGGTTATCCATGAGTCACCTCCACTATTGATTTTATTTCTTATTCAAAATCCGATTTAAATCAGTTCTATAAAATTCCAATAATTCATATAAGTATCCTTAACCCTATCACATGCCTTCTTGTTCTCAGATATACCTAATTTGATTCTCCCATTCCGTTTCTTAAGCTGATAGCAAAGGCTAAGTTATATAAAATTAGGAGCAAACGCAAAGCCACTGCTTCAGTACCGAACTCAATATCTCCCCCATGAAGTATTGCATGCCGACTTATAGGTGAATCGATTTCTTTTCCATGTTCAAAACTAACAAGCATCCGTTTTTCTATTATTTCTTGCAGAGATTCTATTTCATCTATATCTATTAATTCATTGATATATTCTTTCATGTGCTTTCCATTCATGCGCCCTTTATGCTGAAACCCTCTCGCTATCATACCTTCAATTAAAGTAAATAGTGTTGGTACTATTAGAAAAAACAGCTTATGCGTATAGCCATATTCTATTTGGTTTAGTATCTCTTTATATTCTTTAGTTGAATCCATATCTATCAAATCACTTATGATTTGATTTCGTAAGTCTGCACCATAGTATTCTGTAAAAAAGTCATCTAATTCTTTAGTTTCAGATGGCTTTTCATCCAATTCAATTAATTTCTCAAAAAATTCTTTACTCACGTATAAATCATAAGCAATAAACCAGTCATATTTTGATGCAATCAATGAGGCCTTCTCTTTTGCATTTAGATATTCTCTACGTTCTACTAGGAAGTTATTAACTGTTTCTGACCATTGTGCTGTCATTGCTAGTATTTGCGCTGCTATTGGAGCATATAATTCTCCTATTCTTTTACTTAACTGTTGAAATGATTTTGTTACATCAATCATATTTTTTTGAAAAGGTTTGAGAGATTGCACTAATGATTCTGTTAATTCTTTTATTTCCCTTTCCATTTCAAGAAAAAAAATAGTGAATACACTTTCCCCAGGTGCTTTAGTTGATTTTCTATTCTCCAAAATCTCATTAGCAATTTTTTCTAAATCAGCATCACTTAATTCTCTATATTCATCTAGAGTAAAACCCTCAATGATTTCTCCATTGCGAATTAAATCTCTAAATCTTTCTTTCTCCGAATCATAGTTTTTTTTCAATCCTTTATAGGCTATATATAAGCTTAAGCTAAAAAAATGTTGTACACTAACCAAGCGTCCATCACTTAACCATAGTTGCTTATACTTCTGATATTCTAATTTTGAATTCATTTTTAATTTATCACCACTTTCAAAATAAATTAGTCATTATAAAGATCTTAACTTTGATCTAAATTAAGATCTTTCATCAAATCTTCATAGGCCTTTGATTTAGCAAAATTGTCAGGGTCTGCTTTTACTTTATCAACTATCTTTGACATCTGGTTCTCACTTATATTATCTAATTTCTGTTTTGCTAAATCTAAAATTTCAGTAAGCTCATTTCCACAGACACTCTGTACTATTTGATTTCTTGCTTCAATACGACCATTTCCATTATGAATTTCAGTATTTTCCCAATACTCCTCAGGGCCTTTACTATATAATGTAAACAAAATAATCCCCATCATGTTTGTAATCGTTGCTTGTGAATTCAACTGTTTATTAAAAAAAGTATAAATTATTATTCCCCTGTGGAAGGTAGCATGTGGTCTTAACTCTGCATTTGATTTTTCAACATCAAGCAAATCATCAAAAAAGAAAATATGATTTTCAACCCCATCTATTTCCGAGTTTTTTTTCAACAAGTATTCTCTCATACATTTTTCTTTTTTTATCAGATTATCTAGTGTATTCATGTCCACTCCATATGCATCATGGTTCTTCACAAAATCCAGAATATCTAAATATAGACTTCGCCAACTGACAGAGGTTATGAAGTAATATGTTTCTTGATCATAATTAAACTCCTTTTTACTATCAATCATGTACGGATAAAAAAACTTATTTGCAAATTTCGTTTCATATGCACTGAAGAGATCCTCACATGCTCCACAAAGCATGTAATGTTTTTCTCCATCCTGCACTATCCTGTTAGGATTATCCATATTTCTAATTGCTCCAAATGAAGTTTTTTTTAAATACCTAATTACAAATTTAGGAACTATATGGCTCAGTTCTAACTCTTTAAATTCATGACACAACGCGCAATTTCCTTTGGGCATGTATACATCTCCCCTCACTCATATCATTCACTTAGGATGAACTTCCAGCAAAATTCAACGCAATTAAACCTAAATTAACAGAAATGCCATTAAGTTTGTGCAGTTTTATGAAACCTTTTACACCTTTACATATCATAAGGCATCCCTCCTTCATAAGTTTCGCTGGCTTATGGTGTTCATCCACGGGCATTTGGAAGCCCATCCTAAGCAAATGATCATCTGCTGTTATCATTAAATCATCTCACCAACTCATCCATCAACTCCAACAACGCCCCTCTATGCTGCACAATTTCCAAGCTGTTCACATTCTGAATTAGTGCTATATGGAGTCGCTCTGACCTATCTATTAATGAGTTTATTATATGGATGCATTCTTTTTGCGTCTCATTAAGAGATTCCATTTTGCTCTTGATAATGTCTGGTGAAGATTGATCCAACATGAAAAATAGTCTTCCCATCAGTCCCACCCAAACATCCGATATCTGAATTAACCGTTCTTCTTTAGAGTCCAAGAATTTATAATTGGATATCTTCTTACCATTTAAAGTAAAAATAGTATTCTCTAATGATGACTCTGCTTCAGCCTCCCCATCAAAGTAATGCATAGAATCTTTATAAAACGCACACCGTCCGTCTCTTAAGCCTGAGTAATCCTCTACTAATAACCCCGGTGTATTATCTTCGATGAACAGTAACTCTTCCTTGCGGCCGTTTGCTTTAAGTAATTGTTGGAAATTTTCTAAATAAAAATCTTCATCGCCATAAGACTGAATTAGACCACTCAAGTCATAGCAAAAACCCTTAATATCTGCCTTCGCTAAACTTGGATAATTGTAACTATAAAATATAGGCAAGATTTCATCTAAATGGGTTACAACGAATCTATGCAAGCTGGCCTTTAAACTTCGCTCCCATTCTGGTCCAAAATTAAACTGTGGCTGGGTGACAAATATAGAATCAATCATATCTACAATGGAGAAGTACATATTATTCAAAGTAGCAAAATGAACATAGAGTCCACTGTCTCCAAGCCATTTAAGGTACTGCTGAATTGGTCTCTTTTGTATTGTTTTCCAGAAGTCTACTCCTCTACCAGCTAATGTCTTAAACTTAATTTCAGATGTTTTAATTTTCAATTCATCAAATAATGTATCTATCTCAGATGGAGGCACATCGCCTTTAAACAACACCCCGCCGAGAATAAAGTCATTTGAGATACCTTCGTCTGCATTCACACCATTCTCAGTCAGTTTAAACTTCCGAACATTTCTAGTCTCATCATAATAAAAGCTATACTTCCCATCAAATAGTGGGATACCTGAAAGCTCGCTGCATATTTTTCTGTATTCATTTACATCCATATTACTCACCTATCCAGCTTTCTATTTTATTGATATATTTGGAAGTGATAACGTCTAATGAATCTGAAAGCCTTTGGCGTCTTCTCTCTTATGTAACTTTCCAAATGTAAATTGAAAATAACCCCGCTTTACAATCGCTACAATCCTTATAGATATTTTACTATATTAACAAAAATTTAACTATACTATTTTTAATTATAACCTAATAAAATTGTGAATACAGTAACTATCTCTTAAATCATACTTGCTAACAGCTCACTGTAGGCCTTTCCATAATCTTTTCATCGATGTAATCAACCTTGATAGGGATCTGGACCAGCTTCAGGCCGCCATCAGCCACTCTGAAAACAGCGGTCGTTCGGAAACGATCCAGTTATTCGATAGGAATCATTTTTACTATTTGGAGCATCCGTCGACAAAGGCCGAACTGCTTAATAGCATGGTTGGAAAGCTTGTAGAGGACAAGTATGCTCCAGAAGACTTTTTGGCAAGCATCCTGGAAAGGGAAGAACTTGGCCAAACTAATCTCAACAATATTTTGGCCATTCCGCATCCAATGTCATTGATGGCGTTCAAGTCGGTTGTCCCTATTGCTGTAATACCGAACGGCATCGATTGGGGAGACGGCCACCTTGTGAAATTCGTCTTCCTGTTTTCAATATCCCAGCAAGGCTATGCGAATACAGAGTATATTTATGACTTATTGCTGGAATTGATGGATCAGACTGAGAAACAGGAACAGATTATGAGTACCCCTTGCTTTGAAAATTTCATGTCTGTCATTGAGAACTTGACTGTTGTGTCCTAATAGCCCAGCTCCGACGAGCAGCTCTCTCGCCGGAGCTGAGCATCCAAAAAGCTACCTACCTCCGGTCAGCATGGCTTCATCGTACTTCAGGAGTGCGAAAATCGACTAGTTCCGGCCAAAACATTCCCCCACCAGTGACAGTAAACAGACATAACCAATGAGTGTCACCGACGTTACCACAAGGCTGTTTCCTCCGAGCAACTCCCCTTCGGCCAGAGGAGCAGATTCCAATAGACAATCACCTCCGACCACGGCGGCTTCGCCGGAGTTGGTCCGCCCGGCAATCCTTCTCCTCCGGCCAGCATTCGCTCACCGGAGGTAGCGGCTCGATAGTCGCTCTGCTCCGGTTAGGACGCTCTTGCCGGAGTTGGTGCATCCACAGACTGAAGTGATACGGCCAACGGGCCTTTGTCGGAGTTGAGACGCTGACGGTTTTGCTAATAGCCTTGCAAAATATCCCTGTCGTAGATTGCATCGGCAGTGCGGAGGCCGTCATCCCACCAGTTGCGCAGAATGCTGTCGAGGTAGGCGTAGGATTTTGCGCCGTATCGTCCGGCCCGCATGAATGCGTACAAGATGATTTCTTCGTCGCCAAAAAACCTGGCCCATTGCTGGAGGCCTTCGTGGATATTGGTGGTATAAGGGATTTGCTCACCAAAATGGGCAATCCATTTCTTTTGCCAGTAGTCGAAGTCCGTTTGCTGATTTTTTTCTTTTCTATTTACTTGAGTATCTTCTTCATCCTCTTCCAAAAGATCTTTTGAATGGCTGGTTGTAAGATTGTTATTAGTAACACTGTTACTATTAGGAGTACGGTTCTCCATACGAGTCGATCCCATCGAGGGGTCTTGCTTGGCGGTAAAATCAGGCAACGGATTTTCAAGCTCCGTTGCCATTTCTGTCGTCTTAGCAGCTTTGGCCACTGTTTGGCTGAGCACATACAGGTTATTGGTGAATTTCCCTTCAGGCGTAGAATGTTTCCGGATGACGATATACCCTTTCTCGATCAGACATTTTTTATGCTTCTGGAAGCGCTCCTTGCCGATGCTCAGATCATAGCAGATCAGATCGACGGAAGGATACGCCGTGTCGCTCGCCCCGGCATACGAAGCAATGTAAGAATAGATTGCCTTTGCTTCAACCGTCAGATCCTTGTCCTTCATCACCAGCTTCGCAATATGCCCATACCCCATCGAAAAGATATCAATCTCATTCGTCTCATTCATCATCACTCTACCTGCTTCCTTTTATGATATTGGCTGAATCGACAGCGGATTTCCCACCATCGTTTCTTGCCTCTACTACAAAAGACGGCAAAGATAATCGGGGTGTAACCCCCCTCTTCCGGAAATTTTATTCATGCAGGAAAGCTAAGCTTTGATAAAAGAAGGGTGCGGCGAACACATTGGCTTCTTGCGTTTCGTTCTCAGTTACCTTTGCTGATGAGTATTGCATCCGATTGAGCTACTATTGCGGGTGATAGAGCCAGCAAATGTGGGGAACAGAGCCACCTGTGTTTATTTTGCCACAAACACCACTCACTGTAGGCGACGTTCAGTTGTTCTTATAAGTTGGTGGTAACATGCTGTGCACTTAGTGGTACATTGCCTTACCGAAGCTGGTAAAAGTTAATGCAGAGGTGGTGTCAGTGGAATGCCATAATAAGGATTTGGGGATCCGAAATGTTTATCACCTCAGGCGAATGCCGAGTTTTTGGGAGGTGAGGGTTTGTGGGAATCTGAATTAGGTGAATCTTCGGTCAACAAATTCTTTCCGGAGGAGAGTGGTTGATGGGAGTCTGTCCTCCGGACTGGATAATGTTGGTCGGAGTTCTAAGAATAGCTGGAACCCTTCTATACAACAAGAGGCACAGCCCGAAACTTGGGATGTGCCTCTTGTTGTGTGAACTTATGATTGCCTTACGCTTTGAGTGCCAGTGCGGCGTCAGTAGGTTCAGGTGGATTTGTGCGGATGTTCAATTTGTGGTCTACTTCTCTGAGCAGCAGATCCAGGAATTCTTGATGGTACGCCTCTTTTTTGCGTGCAGGAATGCATTTCATGAAGGCAGTCAGGTTCTCAATGGCCTGGCTGAAATTACTTGCGTCTTCATCTGTATTGAATATATACTCGCGGCGTAGGTTCTCTTCTGTGTTCATGTAGTAAACGAAAAATGTTTTGTCATAGTTGCTGACACCACAATAAGGTGCGACTAGTTTGAAATTTGACATTCTGTTGTAATCCCCCAAATTTGTAATTTTCCCTAAATTTAATTAGAACGCTTATAATTAATGCTAGATCAATAGTCTTTATCCATTCCTCCTCCTTATCATTTGTTCAAGATTGAGCATTTTAACTGTTTAATAGCTTCCCCCAAGCAATTTGTCCTCGTCAGCCTGCTTCTCTTTCTTCTTCAGGCATCGCCTCGTAAACAATCAATTCATACTCTTTGTTTTTGATGCTTAGTTCCAGAAATTCTTGGTGATAGAGTTGTTCTTTCCCTTTCGGAACGTTGACCATAAACTCGAGCAAATTTTTTGCCGCATTGCAGAACTCCTGCGCATCCTTGATGTTACTAAAAACGTATGCCCTTACCAAATCTTCTGTTTGCAGATAATAAACATTGACAGTATTTTCTTCTCTGTATATTCCACAGTAAGGCGAAATCACTTCAAAGTCCATATTGCACCCCCCTAACAAAATTTTTGAGCCTACCAAAGGAAAGAATACGCTTTCATGTTGCCGCAAAATATAAATTTCACCGGAAACCTTGGGGGTACTCCAACACAAAAATTATTCCAATTTAGTTTATTGAAATTCTATCTTTGCAATAACAATTCAGTTCGTTTTTCTTTCCTTAGTTGACTCTGTAGATATAATAACACATGTAGATTTAAATTAAAAGCAATTTTTTGAAAATAATTTAATTTATATTTAAGTTAAACAAACATCCAGAAAAGGCTTAATAAAGGGAATTAGTTAGCCTTAACGTTTACTATACATCAATATTCGAATAAATAAGATAACAAGAAACTGGATTTCCCTTTTGCTCTTTGAGAAGTTACCCTATTGATCACACTAGTCTAAAGTAAATGCATCACATCAGTATGCACCTACTTCAGACAAAGAGTAATCGTGGTCAAATTGACTATATCAAGTGGCGGATAAATTCAAGCTGTATCCAGAGCATTCACATCATTAGAAATATGTACTGTGCTTCTAGTACACTGGCCTATCCTTCATTACCTCAGAGCGGCAAAATTGCACACATCCGAAGAACGGCGTTTTTCTTTTTTCGGGCACTTCTACATTACTGAAACGGTTGTCCCAGCCACTGTAGTATTGTTTTCGCTCTCCCTAGATAGCTCTTTCCCAAGCGCAATGATGAAGTCCTTCAGTTTATCTTTGACTTCGGGATGGTTCAGGCCGTAGTTGATGCTGGTGGTCATGAAACCGAACTTATCCCCCACATCATAGCGGGTTCCCTCGAAACGTTTCGCGAAGACGCGCTGGGTTTGGTTGAGAGTGTCGATGGCATCGGTCAGCTGGATCTCTCCGCCTGCACCAGGAGCCTGGTTCTCAAGAATTTCGAAGATTTCTGGCGTCAATAAGTAACGTCCGATAATGGCCAAATTGCTTGGCGCTTCTTCTGCTTTTGGTTTTTCCACGAATCGGCTGACATTGTATAACCCTGGTTCCAATTCGGAGTCGATATCGATTATGCCGTACTTGGATGTCTCTTCCTGAGGTACCGCCATAACTGCAATATTCGATGCATGCGTGCGTTCATAGGCATTGATCAATTGTTTCGCCAATGGCACTTCATCCTGCATCAAATCATCCCCTAGCATGACTACGAATGGTTCATCCCCTACGAAGGCTTTCGCCTGAAGGACCGCATGTCCTAGCCCTAACGGATAGGATTGGCGTACAAAATGGATACGGACACCAGTCGACTCCTGAACCAAGGCTAAAAGTTCATCCTTGCCCTTTTCGCGTAAATTCATCTCCAACTCAACATTAGAGTCAAAATGGTCCTCAATAGCGCGTTTACTTTTGCCGGTGACGATCAGGATTTCTTCGATGCCGGAAGCGATGGCTTCCTCGACGATAAATTGGATGGTCGGCTTATCAACGATCGGCAACATTTCCTTCGCCATGGCCTTTGTAGCCGGTAAAAAACGCGTGCCGAATCCGGCCGCTGGAATCACTGCTTTTCTGACTTTTTGCATATGAACGATTGCTCCTTTGATATAAAAGTGAAATATACCTAAAAATTTTAAGCGCTTACTCCTGGTATGATAAAGAATCCAAAATAAGCACATAATGGGCTTGTTCTGGATTCTTTACACCCTACGGTTGTTTAGTTTTCGTGGAATAGGTCTCTTGTATAAACCTTCTCAGCCACATCAGCTAATTCTTCCGCAAAGCGATTAGACACGATTACATCAGAAATTCCTTTGAATTCGTCAAAGTCTTTGATTACTCTAGAATTATAGAAATCATCTTCATCAAGCGCTGGTTCGAATACTACCACTTCGATTCCTTTTGCTTTGATTCGTTTCATGACACCTTGAATTGCTGATTGACGGAAATTATCAGAGTCCATTTTCATCGTTAATCTATAGATTCCGACTACCTTAGGGTCTCGCTTGATGATCATATCAGCAATATGGTCTTTCCGAGTTCTATTAGCGTCAACGATAGCTGACATAATATTTTGAGGAACATCAGCATAATTAGCCAATAATTGTTTTGTATCTTTCGGTAAGCAGTATCCGCCATAGCCAAATGATGGGTTATTGTAGTGTGTTCCAATACGTGGATCCAAGCCTACACCTTCGATGATCTGTTTCGTATTCAATCCTCGTACTTCTCCATAGGAGTCCAGTTCATTGAAGTACGCAACTCTCAAAGCCAAATAGGTATTAGCGAATAATTTAATTGCTTCAGCTTCAGTAGAATCCGTGTATAGAATATTAATATTCTCTTTAAGGGCACCTTCAGCCAGCAACTCTGCAAATACTTTTGCTCGCTCTGATTGTTCCCCTACGACAATACGTGAAGGATATAAGTTATCATACAAAGCTTTTCCTTCTCTTAAGAATTCGGGAGAAAATATTATGTTGTTGGTTTCAAATTTTTCTTTAATGCTTTCCGTATAACCAACTGGCACTGTTGACTTAATTACCATAACAGCATCAGGATTGATTGATAAAACGTTCGCAATTACTGCCTCGACGGTTCTAGTATTAAAATAGTTTTTCTCTGCGTCATAGTTTGTAGGAGTAGAGATAATAACATATTCCGCATCTTTATACGCTTTATAGCTATCGGTGGTTGCCGTTAAATTCAAATCTTTAGTTACCAGATACTCTTCAATCTCAGTATCTGCAATTGGTGATTGACGGTTATTAATCATATCGACCTTTTCTTGGATAATATCCACTGCCATAACTTCATTATTTTGTGCAAGTAGAATAGCATTTGATAATCCTACATAACCAGTTCCTGCAATTGTAATTTTCATTTTACTAGTATCCCCTTATCACACCATTTGTAAAAAAAACATCCAAAGTTAATTGATGAAACCTTTAAATTCAATTAATTTTCCACTTGATAGTATTCAAGATACCAATCCACAAATTTTTGGAGACCATCTTCAATACTAGTAGAAGGTTTAAAGTTTATGTCTCGCTCAAGATCAGACACATCAGCATATGTTCTTAAAACATCCCCAGGCTGCATATCCATATAAACTTTCTCTGCCTCTTTGCCGAGAGCAGACTCTAAAGCATTAATGAACCGCATGAGAGGGACCGGATTATTGTTACCGATATTATAAATTTTATATGGAGCAAAACTCGAACTCAGTTCATCCTTGCTTTCATCCCAATCCTTATTAGGGACTGGAGCTTTCTCAATCAGCTTAACAATCCCTTCCACAATATCATCGATATAAGTAAAGTCTCTTTCCATCTTCCCATGATTAAAGACTTTTATTGGATTCCCAGCAAGAATGTCTTTAGTGAATGAAAAGTATGCCATATCTGGTCGACCATAAGGACCGTATACTGTAAAGAATCTAAGGCCTGTTGTAGGTATTCCATAAAGATGGCTATAAGTATGAGCCATCAGTTCATTCGATTTTTTTGTTGCTGCATAAAGAGAAACCGGATGATCCACATTGTGATTTGTTGAGAATGGCGCTACTTTGTTGCCACCATAGACTGAGCTTGAAGATGCATATAGGAGATGCTCAACGGGATAATTTCTGCAAGCTTCAAGGATGTTCATAAAACCAATTAAATTTGAATCAACATAGGCGTGCGGATTTTCGATAGAGTATCTAACCCCTGCTTGAGCTGCTAGATTGATAACATGTGTAAATTTATGTTTACTGAAAATATCATCAATTTCAATCTTATTTTTTAAATCTGATTTGTAAAACACAAAGTTACTATACTTTTTTAATATATTAAGACGGTCTTCCTTTAGGCCTCTATCGTAGTAGTCATTAACATTATCCAATCCTATTATTAAATAACCCTGCATTAATAAATATTTTGAAAGATGAAATCCCACAAATCCAGCCGCTCCTGTTATTAAAATTTTCGAATTATTATGTTCCATAGTTTCTATATCCTTTCAAATAAAGTAAGTGTATAAACTCACATATAATTTTTATATTAAATTTAAACGATCTTAACGATTTCATGTGTTAGAATTTTCTTTCTGGGTATTGCTATTAGTAATTACAGTATAATATCAAAGTTTAGTACTTATTTTAGGTCTGCTACATTTGTTCTACTCCTAACTACTTTACAGGGATTTCCGAAAGCAATGGAATATTCCGGAATTGATTTAGTGACAACACTCCCAGCCCCAATTACACAGCCTCTAGCTATTTTAACACCATCTAAAACAGTAACACCATTTCCAATCCAAACATCATCTCCAATTTCTATACCTTTAAAATTAACGCCTTGTGTTTTGATTGGCTTATCTACATCTAGAAAGTTATGATTGAAAGCCATCAAAGAACAGCGTGGTGCTATAGATACATTATTTCCAATAATTATGTTTCCTGGACCATATAACATTGAAAATGCATTTATTGATGTACCCTCCCCCACAATTATATTTCCGTTGGAGGGACTAATAATAGCATACGGCCCTAACCTACAACCACTCTGTAATATAACTTTACCATTCTTTTTTATTATACTTTTTTTAATTCTCACATTGTTAGCAATGTGTAAATTCGGATTAAATAAGGTTCTCCAATTATTTGAAAAAACGTGATAAAAATTAGCAATCAAATCAAAGATCTCCTTTATAATCAGGTTTAAAATTAATTTTCTTGAAAGCCATCGTTGGCCATTTCCATCCATTATACATAATTTGGACTATTAAATTGATTAAAATAAAGCCAACTAAATCCATGCCAAACATAAATCCAACTAGAATAAATACTAGTGAGAGTAAACTACTTAATAGATATGGCACAACAAAGGGCTGCTCGTTCCCAACTGCAATAAAACTAGTCGCTCTTTGATGGTTAGTTAGTACATACTGATAAATACAAAGCAGGACTAACAAATTACTTCCCAACAAATTTGTATTTGAATTCATTATATTTATAATAGCATGTCCAAACACAATTATTGTCAAGGAACCAATTAAATAGGTCAGAGATAGCATTACCGTAATGAATATATAAGTATTTTTTAACTTAGAGTAATTTCTCTGAACTTGAAACGAGCTTAGTTGCGGTAAATAAGTATTAAAGGGGATTACGGCGATACTAGTTACAATGGAGATTAGTTGCATACTCAAACTGTATCTAGCTGTAATATCCAAAGGTACAAATGCAGACAGTAGCAACAAACTTCCTTGCCCTTGAAGATAGTTACTGATTGTTACAAGTCCGATTTGTGAAGAATTTTTCCTTAAGGCTAAGTTAATCTGTTCATCACTTTTAGACCATATAGAATTTTCTACCATTGTAAAAATACTCCGTTTTGAGTTGATTAATTCATTTATGTGTTTTGATAGTTGGAATCTCAAAAATATTATACTTAAAAGATTAGCAAGTCCTAAGCCTATAAAACTAAGTCCCATATCAATGAATAATATTTGCATTAATATATATATAACTCTGTTGATAATACCCACAACTTCAATTTCTTTAATTTTCCCTAATCCTTTTATAAATGAGTTGTAGTAATTAAAATAAAAGCCTAATGCAATTCCAATAGAATAGATTTCCCAACCTATAACAACTTTTATGATTTCAATATCATTCGTTGAAATTCTGATTATATAAACGACCATTAAATTTAGAACAAAAAATACTATTAATGAAATTTTCTTATACATCTTTTTAGAAGTGATAAATAGTTTAAAAAGTAGTTCATAATTTGGAGAGCCATTTTCCTTTTTAGTGGGCATTCCCTCTATTGGTATTTCTTCAGCTCCAGAATAAGCGAATGTAGTGTATCTTGTTAGAACACTCCCTAAGCCAAAATCAAATAACGATGCTAACGCGCCTATGGACAAAAAGATAGCCCAAAGTCCATATTCTTCAGATGATACACTACTCAAAATGATTGGCAGAACTATTAGGTTAGATATCAATCTAAACCCATATCCTAAATAGCTGATAAAAACATCTACTTTCTTTATGTTAATCACTATTTTTTCCCAACCTTCTCACAAATTTTTTTTTGTTATTATTTTTGTTAATATTAAATTTTTCTTCCAAAAGTAATTTGTCAAAAGTACTTGAATCTCTATACTTAACAATTCTCATTGGATTTCCTACTACTACTGCATAATTTGGTACATCTTTACTTACTACACATCCACTTCCAACAATTGCACCTTTTCCAATTGTAACGCCTGGTAAAATGATTACAGAGTCACCAATCCAGCATCCTTCTCCAATTACAACATCCTCTACAAGATTAATGTGATCATATGGTATGGATTGTAAGTCAAATGAATCATAATTATGGTTTGATGTAAAAATTTTACATCTAGGGGCAAAAATAGATCCATCTTTTATAATTACTTTTGAATTTATTGTTGCATAGATAACCATATCCGAACCAAACTTCACATACTTTCCAATAAAAATATTACTTGGATTTTGTATATTTTTCATCGATAAGGGAATTACAGAATTATCTCCTACTGAACCGAATTTTTTTTTATTCAGCTTCATTATATATGAAAAAAGCAACTTATTAATCATTCTCATCACCTACAGAATTTCTTTTTGTCTATTTTCTCTTTTCTGATAAAAAACTACGTCACTAGGTATGCTTTGCCTCAAAACTGACCCTGCTGCAACTACAGAGTTATCTCCTATATTTGCTTTTCTCAAAATTATTGTTCCTGTTCCAATCCAAACATTATTGCCTATTAAAACAGGATCGGAAATTAAATCATTACTCTTATGTTTTCTACCCTTTATTACAGTGTGATCATGATCATAAATATACACTCCGGGTCCGAAAATTACATCGTTTCCTATATGGATTTGTTTTTCACATTCAACTCGTGTATTAGCATTAAAAAAAACATACGATCCTATTTTTAAATCACCATTGACTCTAAAAATTACATTTTCCCTTGCATTAAATCCACGCCCAATTGTTACTTTGGATTTTTTTGATTTAAACACTATTTTCAAAGATAGTGGATAATATGATTTATAAGAAAATTTCAATTGCTTAAAATGTAATAATTTTATTAACGACATTTTTAATAGGCCTGGAATGTAATTTAAATATTTAAAATATTTCCTCATTATTTCCCTACTTCCCTCCAAAAACTAAATTGATAAACATCTCTGAAACATTACTGGTAGAGAACTTTTGAGACTGTAGAATATTTTCGTCAGATAAAGTTTTTCTAATATTATCATCCAAACACAATTGGATAAGACCCTTTACTATACCATCCCTATCATCAGGTAAATACATATATTTAGACTGCTTTTCCCCAAGAATATTAGCAATACCTCCAACATTTGTACTAATCACAGGCATTCCTGATGCCATTGCTTCAAGTAAAACTCTTGGGAATCCTTCTTCAGCTGTGGCATTTAAAAAAATATCGGAGGCCATATAATAATTTTGAACCATATTGTTAGGAACGCTCCCAAGATAGATCACATTAGATGCTAAAGATTTATTCTTATCTAAATACTTTATTAATTTCCTCTCCTCATCACCGTAACCGATTATAACGAATAGAGCATCAGAATAAATATTGTTAAATTTTTCTATTATATAAGGTAAATAGTACATCGGTTTTTTTATTGGAGATAATCTTTTAACAAATAATATGATTTTTTTATCGCTAGGAAGATTTAAATTGGATTTCAACACATTTCTTTCAGTTTCAGATACTATCTTAAATCTTCGCAGATCAATATCATTGTACAATAATCTCATTTTATTTGCTGGAACCTTCGCATTCTCAACATAGTAATCTAACATTAATTCTGGTCCAGTCACAAAATTATTTATATATTTCTTTATAAAATCAAATTTTATTTTTGACGTTATACTTTTGAGGTTCTTTATTTCTTTTTCTTTCTTATTATTAGAGTCAAATATGGTGCCACTGTGCCAATAAAATGTTTCAATTTCGTAAAACCAAGATAAAATTATAAAAATAATCGTAGGTATTGTAGATATTCTAACAAAAACCTTCTTATAACCTTCTTTAGCTAATTTTCTTGCAACTGAAAAAAACTCTAAAAGTCTTAACACTTTATTTTTTTCTTTTTGAACAATTACATCAATGTTGGGATTATTAAATTGAGGAATAGTATCCGCTTTTTCAATCACGACACAAATTTGAATTCCAGATTCCGCAACTTTATTCAACAAATTAATTACATGATAAAAGTGAGTTGAGTCACTGGACGAATAATGATTTAATACATAAATCATCTTTTTCATAAATAATCACCAACCTTATTAATTTTTATATTTTTACGTATATCGGAAAAGCTAACGTCATCCAAAACAACAAAGAATTGATGTTATTATGAGTGAAAGAAAAGAATAATAAAATCAAAACTAATGAGAGGTACGTCATACGCATTTTAATATCTTGAGTTTTATTGGATAAATTAATTACTTTATAAATATATATATAAAATACCAAACTACCAACAAGACCAAGTTCTACTAGAATTCTTACAAAATCATTATGCGTCACAAAGCCCTCTTCTCTTCTATTGAACATAAAGTTTTGAAATCCCGTGTGAGCAATTTGAGGCTGAAACTGGTTATATCCTATCCCAATTAAAGGGTTTTTATTAAACAATGATATTGCAATACTCCATATATCAAATCTGATAGAATCACTACTCTTTAGAACACCACTTGCGGCATGATCGAAATACTCGATATTAGATAATAGACTCTGCGATAAACCGTATATAATACCGATTGTAAACGAAATAAATATTACGGGAAATATGAATCTATAAGTTATTTTTAATTTGAACTTATTCAATATAATTATTAAAACCGGGAACACTATACCTACTATGACAGCATCAGATTCAGTGAGCAGTATTGCGATAAATATTATTACTATAAGAAGCGACTTTTTCTTAGGTGCATAAAAAAATAATATCACCAAGCTAAAAACTAAATATATTGCGAGATAATTTGGATTAAAGAATGTCGTACTTACTCGCGAATTATATATTAATCGTTCGATAATTGCCAAAAAAGATAAAACCAATCCATTTATAATTAGTGTTTTGGCTATAATTTTCGGATTTCTAAATAACCTGGTGTTAAAAAAAGAGCTGGTTAGTAAAAATATGTATGTGAGATTAAGAAGTCCTGTATAGTAAAAATTTGAGTAACTCATTTGGAACCACGATATACAAACCACAATATAAAAAAGTAATTCATATTTATTAAAATGAATTTTTCTATCACGTTTAACTATATGAACAATAGTTGTTAAAATTGATAAAATCCCGAGGATTTGTGTAAAGGAAGGAATGATAAACAATTTGTTATTAACTATAAAAGGATATGTCGCCCAATACATGTACATAGGAAATGCTAGTAAATCTGTTTTATGATATTTTCTACAGAAAAAAATAAGACAATAATATATTATCATTAGAATCGGTATTACTTGAAGAATATTAGTGTATAATCCCAAAAAATAAACACTCCTAATTTTATTTGACATGTTAAATTAATACATATTACCACTTTTAATACAGCCTGTAGGATATTAAAATCCTCTTTCTTTGAAAGGATTCTCCCCTATACTCAAATATTTTCAAATCAATAGCTCATCTTTTTTAGTTCTTCTCTATATAAATTAAAAATGTTGTTCCATTCATATTTTTCCCTTACATCTTCAAATGCATTATTTGCGATACTTACGCGTTTATGTTCATCTGAAACTAATTCCTTTATAGCAGACTTAATTTCATTTACTGAGTGTGGATTAATGATTAGCGCATTATGTTCATCTTCGAGAACACCTAAAATCCCCCCAACATTAGTAGAGATAATTGGTAGCCTCATCGCCATTGCTTCCAATATGGTTCTGGGCATACCTTCACTTATTGAGGATTGAATATATATATCTGTTTCATGTAGTATATCGATAAATTCTTCTTGCGGGATCCATTTAATTAAATTTATATTTTTATTATCTCCAATTAAAGAAATATACCTACTTTCAAGTGAGCCCCCTCCAACTAAAGTTAAATTGATATTAAAATCATCAGAAAGCTCAATAATCGACTGAATTAAAAGCTCATACCCTTTTTCCGGAACAAATCTACCTACACTAGTAATGTTTATAGGTTGAGTAATTTCAAAGTGATTTTTTGGATTATTAAAAATATTAAAATTTACTCTATTAGGAATTTCAACAATATTTGATTCGATTTGTAATTCTTCAATAAGTTCTGTCATCTTGGAACTTAATGAACGAAGTTTATGAGATGATTTAAACACAAATCTCAAATATAAATTGGAAAAATGACCGATTACATCTTTTCGTTTCATTAAATTTAAATACTCCATACCATGAATTTCTGTCATAAATGGTATTTTTAATAATTTTGAGGTAAGACTGACTGCTAAACCAGTAGTAATCGGACATTGTGCAATCATTTGCGTTACCCTATATCTTTTCGCAAAGTATATAGTTAGAAAACTTACCAAAAAAAATGATCTTGCTTTTTTAGAAAATGTGGGAATTAAATGTAGATTAATATTACCCTCAGTATAAAAATGATATTTTTTATCGCTTGATCTTGCAAACAGATGGTATTCATCAAACCCTTTTGATAATTCCTTCCAAATTTTTTTAGTCGCATGGTTTACATTAATATCAGGAAACATATTAGGACTTACATGTAATAGTACAGATTTTTTCAACTTATATCCCCCTATAGAGTTTCTGCAAGATATGTATTTCATTCTCAACTGAGAACTTTCTCAATTCATCGTGGTCATTATAATTATCTCGGTTATTTTTATTTCGCATCTTCTCATCGATAATAATTGCCCAATTTTCTGCGGTTTTTTCTAAAGAAATTCTAATTCCTAATTTGGGAAAATCTATATCTTTAGTTATAGTATCTGAGTAAAATGAATTCAAGTTAGAAGCATGAGCTTCTAGCAAAGCATTTGGAAATCCTTCATAGAAGGAAGGGAAAATAAAAGCGTCACTGGCAGATAATATATCAGCTATATTGTCCATATTGCCTAAAAACAGAATATTCTTCTCTATATTTAATTTTCTAGCATAATCTTTCATGACGTTTAATAGGCTACCATCACCAACTAAAACTAATTTATAGTGATCATTAATTTCCATTAATGCTCTAAAAATCTCTAAAAGAAACTTATGATTTTTTTGATATCTAAATGCGCCAACATTTGTTACGACAATATTATCATTCATTCCATATTTTTCTCTAAGTTCTTTTCTACTAATGGGGTTATACTTGTATGATTGCAGTTTAATTCCATTATTTATTACTTTGAATTGCTTTTTACCGTACATCCATTTTCCTGCTAAATCGGAAACAGCTACTAAATAAGCATTTTTAGGAATTAGAAAATAATTTATTTTATGTAACACATTAGATATGATACCTAATTTAACGTCTGCGTTCCTACTGTGTATTATTATTTTATCGCAGTACTTTGATGCAATTTTAGCAGGAAGTATATAACTAAGACTATTAAAATGAAAATGACAAACGTCAAATTTTTCGGTTTCCAATAAACTCACTAACTCAGAATAATTTTTAAAATAACTCTGTTTCCTTGGTGTTATAAAATAGAATTTACACCCCAATTTTAAAAATTCTTCATAAAAACATGGTTGCTCATTTCCAATTATTAAAAAACTAAACTCAAGATCGTTATTATTATGAAGTGTTGTGGTGATCTTTCTTAGGTATGTTTCAATACCACCTACATGGTTTGTCAGTCCGTATTGTAGAATTCTCATTATGCCCTCCCTGAAAAATATTAAATCACTATTTAAAATTTCCTCTATCCTTTTAATATCTCTTTATAAATATTAAAATAGCTTTCTGCAGTGTTACCAATATCATATCTCTTTGCTCTGTTGCTACATTTTGTTGCTATCTCATCATAAAACTCCTTGTTAGAAGTTAATTTACAAATTATTTCGCTTAGCTCAATATCATTGGAATGGGAAAATAATAAACCATACCCCTCAATAATCTCACTTAGACCTTCAACATTTGACGCTATTACGGGTTTTCCTGCAGCCATCCCTTCTACCGCCGCTAATCCGAAGCCTTCCCAATTGGCAGAGTGTATGATAATATCAGAAGTCTTAATAATTCTCTCCACATCCTGGCGGAATCCCAATAAAATAACGCGGTTAAGTAAATCATACTCTATTATTTTCTCTCTTATTTTATTTTCTAAAGTACCTTCTCCCACCAATACCAATCCTATATTAGCTGGCAACCTCTTCATGGCTCTTAAAACGGTATCATGATCTTTTGAATCGGTAAATCTGCCAATCATACAAAGAATATACTTAATTTCATTGCTAAATTTTTCGAATTCATTTTTATTAATTTCTTTTGCGTATTTAAAATGATTAATATTAATTCCATTTTCGATTACACAAAATCTCTTATTTGCTGGAGAGTCATTTAGCCAACTAATTAAATTCCTCTGTACTCCTCGACTTATTGAGACAACCCTATCGTATTTTTTATAAATAAACTTATCAAAAATTTTGAACAAACGATAATTTCTTCTCCTATTGTGTGTACTATGCTCAGTCATTACAAATTTTGAATTTGTAAACTTTATAAAAAGGCTAACTATAGAAACCCAATAGGTAGCGGGAAATAAATGTGCATGTATAATATCATACTTCTCATTTTTTACTAATTTGTAAATATAAAAAATATTGTGTGGACTTCTCATTTTTTTTATCGGAATAACATTAATCGAAATGTTATTACTTTCCAAGACTCGATGAAAAACATTTCCCTCATCCGTCAGTAGTAAAATATCCACACTAGCTCCGTAATCTTTTAATTTAAGTATGATTTCAGTAGTTAATTTTTCAGCTCCACCGGATTTAAGGCTATCAATTACGTGTAATATTTTCAAAAGAGTTTCCTCCATAAATTCTATATTTCCCGATTCTCATCCTAGATTCCAAAAAATTATCACATAATCGGGGGCATAACACCTAAGGTGTTATATAATTGTGACTGCTTCTTCGTAACCTCATCCACTCGCCATGCACTGCCTGGATTTGTAAATACTTCAATGACATCCAATCCAGTTCGTCTAGTAATTCCTGCATCGTATAATTTTTGTACAGTTCTTTTTCGGATATTTGCTTTTTGTTTTACGACAGATAAATCAATACAATGACCTCCACAAATAATTTACCTTCAAGCAAACTTTCTGATTAAACATCAGTTCGCCGTAAATTCAGCAGCTCTTTAAGATTCTCGAAGGCTTTTTCAACGATGTCTTTGTTACGGTACAAGTCTAAAGCTGCGATAGGGTTCTTAATTTTATTACTGATGAGAGCAAAGATTTCGTAATCTTTTTCCGCTTAGGTAATGACTTCTTGTTGCGGAGTTACCTTTGTCCCGCACTTTGGCATTTTAGTGGTTTCGAAGTATTTGGCATACTGCTTTTCGTGTTCCGCTTTGCGATTCCCGGAAACGAGTTCTGCTTCAAGCCGATTAAGAAGCGCATTGAAACGATTCTCGTGCTCAAGTGCTTTTTCATCTCTAAAAAATATACAGGTGCATCCATCGTTTCCCTTCAATCACATCACCTTTGTATGGCCGCTTCTGCGAATACTTCCAGTCTATCGTTGCAGTATAGCTGTAAAGTTGGTAGCTAGCATTGTAATTAGTGCGGGTGCTATCCCGAACCTTGTCCAGTTCTTCCTGCGCGCATTTAAGGGGCACTTTCATGGCCATCAAAAATTTCAGATGATTTAGGTACAAGGCATCAATATTTTCTTTGCTATAAAATCTCCCGATCCATTGCTAGTTTTACCTTGCTGAACCCACGACTACCTAAATCGGCAAGCAAGATCTTCACTGTTTTGAGGTCGCTTATATTGCCTTCTAACTTACGTTAGTAAAATGTTAATACAGATTCTTCGTCAAACAACGGGGCAAAATTAATCTGCGCAAGCGGATCATGGTCCTTGTTGATAGCATATTTGACTTGCTTGAGAGCTTATGAAAAGGAGGAAATACTGGTAGCATCAAAAGTCCAATATTCATTCTCAGTTCGTCGCTTAGCTTGAAGGCTGAAAAAAAGATTTTTTATCTTCTTCCGTAACAGATACAAACAGATTACTGCTTCTTTAGGACGGAATATAGCTGCCGTAAAGATGAGAATCTGAGAATCGTATTACGGTCTTCTAAAATAAAGAATTAGTCAATGGAGAGTATCTACTTATAGCTTTCAGGAAAGCAAGTTTTTAAATCGGCGGTAAAACCAAGCAGTTCCCCGATTTTTTCAAACAAGTAGGTCGCACCTTAGTAGCTTCGTTTCATTACAGTGGATGGAACCAGCCCTTGTTTTGCAGGTGCTAATGCCTGCGACGTAGCTAATAGTTTAGAGGGATTCGGGTTCCTAACTTCATCCAGTTTTCCGATGTGAACACGCTTACTTCGAGACTGTTTCTTTTCTTTATTCCAATAGTTAGGTGATTCGTAAACATAGGTTGTACCGTTCTTCTTGTTCGTTACATATACTAAACTTATAAAGTCACGCCTTTCCACGTTATAGCCATAACACGGAAATTTCGAAATTTCAATAGAAATCCTTTTGTATAAATGTTTTTCAGCATTTTTCGTTATAATTCACATAGAAATGAAGGAAGTAACTCCATAAAAAAGTAAACTTCAACGACTATTCCGACTAAATATTGAATTTTTATTAAAATCAATAAAATTCAAATTGATTTAATTGCTTCTAAATAAGAATTTACTACAATCTGTCTATCAAATTCTTTTTCCATCTTCTTTCTACCGGCCAATCCCATTTGTGCTTTTGATTCATAATTTAATTCTAGAAATTTTTCAATCTTCTTAATTAAACTTTGGCTATTTTTCTGTTCAACCACAAAACCGTTTATTCCGTTATCAACTACCTCTCGACAGCCTGATCTATCAGTTGTAATAATCGGTCTTGCGCAGGCAGAACTTTCTAACAATACATTTGAAAGTCCCTCAGGATAATATGTAGGGTGTATAGTACAATGCGTTTTGCCAATTATTGTTCTAACATCCCGTATCATTCCATGGTAAATAATTATCCCACGATCTTGTAAACTTTTTAATTTATCTTCATATGATTGTTCGCAAAAGCCACAAATATGAAATCTAGTGTTAGGATATTTATTACCAATATACTCTGCTGCTTCTAAATATTGGTCTATTCCTTTCTCTTTCATGATTCTTGAAATAAAAACAAATTCAATTGTAGTACCTTTTGGATAAGGTAAGGGCTGGAAATGATATAAATTTACTCCTGATCCTGGGACCAATATATAGTTTTCTTTTACAATATTATTATCAATAAAAAATTGCATATTCTCGGCATTCTGAAAAAAAACATAGTTAATTTTATCAAAGGCTTGCTTATATAGAAAAATAGTGATTTTTTGCATAATGCCTTTATTCTCAACAGCAGTGCCCAATCCAGTTATATTAGCAATGAAAGGAACATTCAATGCTCTACATGCCATTCCCCCGTATATATTAGGTTTAATCGTATAGGAGAGTACAACATCTGGTTTGACTTCTTTTATTATTTTTCTATAGTGTGCGAGTAGTTTTAAGTCTTCTAACATATTCGTACCATGCCTAGAAATAGTAGCTTCGATGTACTGACAACCCATTTGTACTAAGTCATCAATTCGTTCTCCATATGGTGATGAAATAATGACCTCATACCCATCTTCTAATAACCTCTCAACAAGTTCTTTCCTGAAGTTATATATTACAACATCATGATTTACTAACATAAGGACTTTCTTCATTAAATTAACTCTCCACTTCAGTAGAAATAATTGATTTTTTTAAATCTTTAATACGATAATCATGTTTTAAATCACTTAATGACATATCGTAATTCAAATCGCCGAACACCTTATTTATCAAGCCAACTTTATCGGATAATAAATATAAAATGGGATTAAATAATTTTACTAATTTCATTTTTTTCCCACTAATATGGGAGATCGTTTTTACCATTTCTGAGGTCTTCACATATTCTTTGTTCTGTGGGAAGAAAATTCCATGCTCATTTTTGCTAATTAACAAACGAATCAATTCGGTTAGATTATCGATATGTAACATACTTCTTTTATTGTCGATATCTGGAAATATTGGAGTTATCTTAGCTAATTTAGCTAGAAGTGGATAGTTGCCTTTTGAATCTTTTCCGTAAATCATTGGGGGGCGGATAACGACAACATTAAACGCCTCCGACTGTAGTGGAAGGATTCCCTGTTCCGCTTGGAGCTTACTATTCCCATAGAAATTGATTGGCTCCGGTACGGTATCTCTTGTGATAACTTTGGTTTCTCCGATTTTGCTACTTGCTCCGTAAACAATCATGCTACTCATGAAGATGAATTGTTTAACTCCTTCAGACTTTGCTTTTTTGGCTACTTCAATGGTCAGGTCCCGGTTTACTTTGTAGTACAGCTCTTCTTGATCTGCCTTCGCATCTTGGTGGGCAATTCCCGCTACATGAAAAACCACGTCATATGGAGAAAAATCGAGTTCTTTCCATTCGCCATTTCTTGTACCAACAGTTTCTACCTGATAGTCTTCTGGCCACTGAGCTACCCATTTTTCAAAAGAGGTGCCAATATAACTATTGGCACCTGTAATCAATATTCTCTTCATTTCTATTGATTACTCCCTTCACTTAATATTCCTGTACCGCCTTCGACAACACCATCGCTTTTCAAAACGCTTGTAATGGTTCCGACAAAACATTTCACATCGAATGCAAAATTCATTTTTTTGATATATTCACCATCCAACTCGGATTTGACAGTGATCGGCAATTCATCACGTCCATTGATTTGAGCCCATCCGGTCAAACCAGGACGCACATCATTTGCGTTATATTTATCTCTTTCAGCAATCAAATCATATTGATTCCACAATGCTGGGCGTGGTCCGATGATGGCCATTTCGCCTTTGATGATGTTGAATATTTGTGGCAGTTCATCCAGGCTTGTTTTTCTCAGAAACTTACCGACCTTTGTGATGTACTGATCAGGATTTTCTAATAGGTGCGTTGGTGTATCTTTTGGTGTGTCGATACGCATCGTACGGAACTTCAAGATATTGAAGTGGGTTTTGTTGATGCCAACTCTCTTTTGTTTGAAGAAGATGGGTCCCGGTGTATCCAATTTTATTGCAATAAATAAAATTAAGAAAACTGGCGATAAAATGACTGCGGCCAATACCGAAAGAACAAGATCAATCACTCTTTTTATCTTCAAATATTTCATAAAGCACCCCTATAATTATTTTTTTCTTCTTATAATTGTCGCTAAGATATAATCATATAAAGAAAATATCTTTCAGTATTTTTTATGATAACATTTCTACAACCATTTTTGCACAAAAAACGAAGTTTTTTTGAAGTTTTACTTAAAATTTACTTTTAAAAGCCGAATGATAAGAAAGCAAACGAATTCATTGTGAATAAAGTATGAATTCACGCTATTCCAACCTTTTGTTTTTGATTACGAAAACTATAATAAAAGTTGAATTACGATTTAGTATTTTTAAGAATTGCACCGTCCTTATATTTAATGTTCTGCATTATATAATTCTCATTCGAAAGTATCGCTTTGTTAGTTCTTTCTTGCAAACCGTACCTTATATTATAATCCTTTTCTGACCGATTTTTTATTTTATATTCCAATAATCATAATTCCAGGCAACACTTTTCCGGAACGATGTTTACCTCCGGTTAAGACAGCTCCGACGGAGGTGCGCTGTTTGTGAGTCGGTCTACTACGGTCAACAACCACTCCGCGGAGGTGGGATAGCTGGCGCAGCCTGTTCTCCTTAGTCACATGGCTTTATCGGAGGTGGCGTGATGATCCAGAGACGGAGTGCCTATTTAAGACGAAGCCATTTAAAAACCAGTCCAACTTTACTTACCTACTAAGGCTTGACTGGCTTTTTTACTGATTATTCCGACATTTTGCATGTGTCCATCTTTGGGGAAGTTTAGTCCTAATGTCTCATTGTAAAAGCTTCAGTCAATTAGGTGATTCGAGGATAAATATCCTATACAAGTATTTGCTTGTTTGAACCAACTGTATAGTAAGTGAAAAATAAAGTTGTGTGTATATTGCTTGCCGTTTTCAAATACACTCCTTTGAGATTGCAAGAAAAACTGATAACACCGTAATAATATGGTTTTTCACATATTTTCACACACAAGACATTTGGTTCAAACTGATCACCTCTTGAAAGGCTGTAAGTCAACAATCGGGTAGATGACATTTTTTCCCTACTGTACTCCGATAAACAGATCATTTATCGTAGCTGCGTAGCTGATGCGAGCACTGTGCTCCGACGAACCCCCACTTCGTCGGAAGTGGCCATAAGTGCAGCACGCTTCCCAGTTGCGACAGAAATCGCAACAATGCTTTGAAAGCCTATTCAATCGGAGGAATCTGCCCTATACTGGTACTATTGATTCACAGTCGAACGGATGGAGGAATGTTTTTTATGATCATTGATGCATTGGCAAATATGGATTTCTATAAGAATTTGAACGAGTCACTGTATAAGGGACTGATGTTTTTAAGAGAAACGGATTTGGCAGCTTTACCTGTAGGACGCTACGAAATCGATGGTGATGTGGTGTTCGCGTTGGTACAGGAATATGAGACGCATCTGCTGGAGGAATGTCGCTGGGAAGCGCACTACACGTACACAGATATCCAGTACATCGTGGAAGGCAGCGAGAAAATGGGCTGGAAAGCGCTGAATGATGTCGTGAAGACGGAGGATCGCCCTGAAGAGGATGTCTACTTCTTCGATGCGGAAGGCGATCATTTCGTGCTGCATGCGGGACAGTTCGCGGTGTTCGCACCACAGGATGCCCACCGACCGGGTTTGGCGGTAGATGGCCCGGCACCGGTCAAGAAAGTCGTCGTGAAAGTAAAAATGTAATCCCAAAGAAGCCAGAACCTGAGTTGCTCGCGCAATCTCGGTTCTGGCTTCTTTTTGATTACTTAGGAAATGCAAATAGCCTAGAAACATTTCCTTCCGTGTGCTTTTCAATCCAAGTAAAAATACAACGACTGCAGCAGATACTCAGATTCATATTTTTGCGCCAATCTGAAAAGGTGCCGTTTCAGGGTCGCGCGCGTTCCGCTGCCGTTGCGGAAATTCGCAAGATTCTTTTCGTATTGTCTGCGTTCGGCTTCGGCCGCGTGTTTCTTGAAATAGCCCCAGACATGGGCTGCGGCATTCTCAGCTTGCCCGGGGTGGATTTCTTCGGCGAAGGCGGTATCGATCAAGCGGTAGAATTCCTGGACCGGATAGGCTTCTTTGTCCTTCAGTAGCGTGCGGATGGCTTGATAGACCGCGGGTAATTTTTCAAGGATAGCGTATTTGTAGCGGCCCCACTCTTTTTCGAGAAGGACCATGCGCTTGTTTTCAGTTGTCGCATTTTGGCATTTGATGGCGGACAGGTTCTTGTCCTTCACTTCCAGCATGATGTCGATTTGCTTGTCCTCCAGCTGTTCGTGAAAAGTAAGGAAAGTCTCCAAGTCAATCGTATCGGTGTGGGCGCCCGGCCGTTTGCCTGGCGCCTGCTGGGAGTAGTGGATTTTCTGGTTGCCGTCTGCTGCTTTCCAAGTTTTTTTAACTTCGGCGATCCAGTATGGGTCGGTGCCTCCTGATGGCGTTGGGTTGATGGCATGGTGCAGGTTGTCGTAGACGGCCGGGATCTGGAGTCGGTGCGCCAGTTCGAGGACCTCTTCGATATTGTAGAGCCTGTCGTCGTTCTCGATGATAAGCCGATTTCGGACAGCTTCCGGAAGGCGGCGGAAATTCAGTTCGAAGCGCTCAAGTGCTTCTTTTTTATCCCCATAGATACCGCCAACATGGAGGACGATTTTGTGCTGATTGTCGACACCCAGATACTCCAGCATTTTGGCGTGGTACGCGAGATCGAGGATAGCGCGCGCCACGACATTTTCGTCGGGCGAATTCAGGACGGTGTATTGGCCCGGATGGAACGACACCCGCATGCTGCTCTTCTGGATCTTCGCGCCGATGTGCTGGAAGGCTTCGGCGTGGATGTCCCACCAGGGGAGCGCGTTCACCGGGCTCGAGCCGAACGGGATCAGATCCGAGCTGATTCGGAACAGTTTGATGTCGTTCTTGCGGTTGTAGTCGATCATCCGCTCCAGCGCGGCAAGATTGTGCTCGGTCACCTCCGTCAGCTTCTCCGGGGTCGCGTTGCGTTGCATGACGCTGCGGATATTGGTGTTCGGTGTACCGATGTTGAGGCAGGCATAGCCGATGGACATGGGGATTCTCCTTTCGTTCAGAGTTCCCGATGGAACTCGATTACTGCATTATATTTTTTAGCTCTCGTATCTTTTGCGGTAATCCTTCAACAACTCATCGAACATCCTGTTGCCGTTGGCTGCGCTGGTGGCATCTGCGGGACTTTTCGCTTTTCCGTTTAGTTCGTCAACGACGGTTTGGATGAACGGCATGGCGACATGCTCTGGCGTTTCGAAGTTGTATATTGTCGTTTCCCCGTCCTTGATGAGGCGGATCCATTCGAAGCTCGTGCCTTCGAAGACCAGAGTCCCTTCCGAACCGATGATCGTCACCTCATCCAAGTCGAAATCCGCGACATAACACCAAGCCGCCGATCCGACGACACCGTTCGCGAAGCGGAAGGATGCCGAGACAGTGTCCTCCACTTCATAGAGTCCGGCCCGGTTCTCGACAATGCCAGTCATCGCGGTGATGTCACCGAAGTAATAGGCCAAGTAATCGAGTACATGCACTTGGATATCCAAATCTTTCCCGCCTCCAGCAGCCGGCAGCAGACGCCAAGGCAAGTTGTCTTTGTCCAAGTCTTCTGGAGCCGGCTGCTGGTATTGGCGAATTTCCACCAATTGCGGTTGCCCGATGGCTCCCTCATCCAACAGTTCCTTTATTTTCTGGAATTTTCTAAGCGCTCGACGGTAGAAGCTGACGAATACCGGCAAGTCTTTTCCCTCGGCCGCATCCAGTATCGTTTGGCATTCCGCGAACGTGCGCGCCATCGGTTTCTCGATCAAAGGCACCTTGTTTGCCGCGATAACCTGCATGGCGTAGTCGAAGTGCGTGGCCGGCGGTGTGGCGATGTAGACAGCCGTGATTTCGTCGTCTGCCAGCAGCTCCTCGACCGTTGCGTACACCTGACCGTATCCGTGGCGGTTCACCCAATCGTGCGCCTTGGCTTCCGTGCGATTGTATACACCCTTTAATCGGGAACCGTTCGCTTTGTAGAGCCCCGGACCGCTTTTCTTCTCCGTTACGTCGCCGCAGCCAATCATTCCCCATACTGTCTCTTTCATAGCCATCCCCTTTTCCAAGTTCGCCTGTTTTTGTATACAGCCTATTATACGCGACCGTAGGTTGGTTTACCTGCACAAATGCTCCTAAAGAACAGCCCCTAGGGGATGAACCGTAGTGGATAATGCTTTGTTTGCTGTATCGACAGGCTTACGGTAATACCGTCCTGGGCATTCGCCCGACAAGAACGATTTGTGTCGGCTATCCGACATCCTTCATTCTTCGTTCAGTCGACGGATTTAGCTCGTGTTGCCTGTTCAGCATTCTTCGCCCTTCGTTCAGCCGACGCCCCTGCTTTTAGTCGGCTTTTCGATAATATTCGCTCTCCGTTTAGTCCACACCCTGGTTTTTCATGGGCTGTTCATCATCATTCGTTTCACGATCAGCCGACGCCTTCACCTTTCATCTCCAAAAACAACCAAATACCCAAAAGAAAAGGCCCCCGCCGCAGCGGGAGCCGTATTTGTGGTGCATTATTAGATAAACAAATTCAAGTTCGCATCCATCGTGTCGCCGATGTAGGTCGCTACACCGCCGAAGTCGACGCCTTCGATGATTTCTTCTTCTTTGATGCCCATGATGTCCATGGACATGGTGCAGGCGACCATTTTGACGCCCATTTTTTGGGCTTGGGCGATCATGACCGGCAAGGGGTCAACGTTCTTTTGTTTCATGACGGCTTGAATCATTTTCGAGCCCATGCCGCCCATGTTCATTTTCGAGATCGGCAGTTGGCCGGCGTGGTTCGGCAGCATGATGTCGAACATTTTTTCCATGCTGCGTTTGGCTACGTTGACTTTTTCCGGACGTTTGATGACGTTCAGTCCCCAGAAGGTGAAGAACATCGTCACTTTTTTGCCGTAAGCCGCTGCTCCGTTGGCGATGATGAAGGAAGCCAAGGCTTTGTCCAAATCACCGCTGAAGACAACCATCGTGGCGCCGTCCTTGGTTTCCTGCAGGACCGGAGCTTGCGCCGCTTGGGCTGCCATTGCCGCAGCGTTGAATCCGGCTGGTGCTGCCGGAGCCGCTGCGCCGCCTTTGCCTTTGGAGATGTGGGCACGGACGATTTTGCCGTCGATTTCTTTCGAAAGCAGCGTGTTGCCGGTGTTCTTCGTCCAGGCAGCGATATCCGCCAGGAAGCCGAAGTCGGATGCTTCGATGATCAATTCCTGACCGTCGACCATCTTATCCATGTTCTCTTTCACTTTCAGGATCGGACCCGGGCACTGCAGTCCGCAGGCATCGACTTGGATCGTGTTGCCGACCGGTTGGACTGGCTTCGCGTGTGTCGGTTCCACATGCACGGCCTCTTCCGGCGCTTCCTCTTTATAATTCAAAGTCGTGTTCGCTTGTTTGTAAGTTTTGTAGCCGCCGTCCAGGTTCTTGACGGTGAAGCCGTTCTGCATCAGGATGCGGGCCGCGTTGTAGCCGCGGTGGCCGACTTGGCAGAACACATAGATCGTTTTGTCTTTCGGCAATTCGTTCATGCGCGCGCGGATATCGCCCAGCGGAATCGTGTAGGCATCGCCCAACACGCCGGTCGCCAACTCGAAGTCTTCGCGGACGTCGAGGAAGAACGCGCCGCTTGCGATCAGGCCATCGACTTCATGCCATTGGAACGTGTCGATTTTGCCTTCGAGGATGTTGGAAGCCACATAGCCGGCGATGTTGGCAGGATCTTTGGCGGATGAATACGGCGGTGCGTATGCCAATTCCAAATCCGGCAAATCGTAGACCGTCGCGCCCAATTTCATGGCTGTCGCGATCACGTCGACGCGTTTTTCCACGCCTTCCATCCCGACCGCCTGCACACCCAAGATTTTGCCGTCCAAGCCGAACAGCAATTTGATGTCCAATGGCGAAGCCCCTGGGTAATAACCGGCATGGGAGTTCGGATGAATGTGGACCACTTTATAGTCGGTGCCGAGACGTTCCAAAGTTTTCTCGTTGTTTCCGGCTGCCGCCACCGTCAATTCGAAGACTTTCGCAACGGAAGTCCCCATCGTGCCTTTGTAGCGGACATCCATGCCGTTCAGGTGGTCAGCCACCAAGCGGCCTTGACGGTTCGCTGGCCAAGCCAACGGAACAACAGTCTTGCTGCTGTTGACGAAGTCGGTAACTTCGATGACATCGCCGACCGCAAAGATATCCGGATCGGATGTCTGCAATTGGTCGTTCACGACGATTGATCCGCGTACGCCAGTTTTCAGGCCGGCATCGACTGCCAATTCATTTTCCGGTGTCACACCGATCGAAAGGATTGTCATGTCTGTGTCGAGGACTTTACCGCTGTTCAAGCGAACTTTCGAGCCGTTGTTTTCGAAAGCTTTGACGCCGTCGCTCAGGATCAGGTTGACGTTATGCATATCGATATGCGCGTGGACGGATTGCGCCATTTCGAAGTCGATCGGTGCCATGACCTGGTCGCTCATTTCCACCAGGGATACGTGGATGCCCAATTCCCATAGGTTCTCCATCATTTCCAAGCCGATGAAGCCGCCGCCGATGACCGTCGCGCGTTTGACTTGGTGCTCGTTGATGTACGCTTTGATCTTGTCCATATCCGGGATGTTGCGCAACGTGAAGACGTTCTGCGCGTCCTCGATGCCTTCGATAGCCGGTTTGATCGGACGCGCGCCGGTCGAGATGATCAATTTGTCGTAGCTTTCTTCAGTTATAGCGCCTGTTATGACGTGTTTCACTGTGATGGTCTTGCTGCCGCGGTTGATCTTCACGACTTCGCTGAAGTTCTTGATGCCGATGTTGAATTTCTTCGCCATGCCGCCGACAGTCTCCAACAACAGGTTATCACGTTCTTGGATGACGCCGCCGATGTGGTAAGGCAGACCGCAGTTCGCGAAAGAGATGTATTCACCCTTTTCGAAGATGACGATTTCGTCCTCTTCATTCAATCTTCTCAAGCGTGCCGCTGCAGTCGCCCCGCCGGCTACACCGCCGATGATCACAATTTTACGTTTCATTATATAAAATCCTCATTTCACAAAGTTTTTAAGTTTCGGTTGTATGCAGATAATAATACCCCGGTAGGTATAATTTGTAAAGAGAAATGTGACAGAGATGTTAAAAAAATTTTGCACAAACTCCCAATCCCGGCCCGCCGGTGCCGCCCACCTCCGACGAAAGCCCCCTCGTCGGAGCTACGGTGCCAATGACCCGCTCTCCTCCTGTTACCGACTGCTGGCCGGAGCTGAGCGCGGATTCGGATGCCGTCCTCCGGCGAACAAGAGCTCGCCGGAGGTACGAAGTTCACACTCGCACCAGCTCCGGCGAAGCAAACCCTAACGGGAGCTGGTGCCTTCCTCCGGTGAGCGCCCCTCTCGACGTAGTTGGGCTCTTCGGTATCTGTCTTCCTCCTGCAAGCGAATGTTAGCCGGAGCTGAGTGCGGAATCTTATGCTGTCCTCCGTCGAACGATGTCTCCCCGTAGGTACGAATTCCACACTCTCGCCTGCTCCGGCGAAACAAACCCTAACAGGAGCTGGTGCCTTCCTCCGGTGAGTGCCCCTCTCAACGGAGTTGGGCTCTTCGGTATTCATCTTCCTACTATTACCGGATCCTAGCCGGAGCTGAGCGCGAATTCGCAGTCTGTCCTCCGTCGAATGATGTCTCCCCGGAGGTACGAATTTCACACTCCCGCCTGCTCCGGCGAAACAAACCCTAACAGGAACTGGTACCTTTCTCCGGTGAGCGCCCTTCTCGACGGAGTTGGGCTCTTCGGTATCCATCTTCCTCCTATTACCGGATCCTAACCGGAGCAGAGCGCGGATTCAGATGCTGTCCTCCGTCGAATGATGTCTCCCCGGAGGTACGACCTTTGCCCTCGCTCCTGCTCCGGCGAAACAAACCCTAACAGGAACTAGCGCCTTCCTCCGATGAGTGCCCTTCTCAACGGAGTTGGGCTCTTCGGTATTCATCTTCCTCCTGCAAGCGAATGTTGGCCGGAGCTGAGCACGCGGACGCAAGCTGTCCTCCGTCGAACAACGGCTCCCCGGAGGTACGACCTTTGCCCTCGCTCCTGCTCCGGCGAAACAAACCCTGACAGGAGCTGGTGCTTTCCTCCGATGAGCGCCCCTCTCAACGGAGTTGGGCTCTTCGGTATCCGTTTTCCTCCTATTACCGGATCCTAGCCGGAGCTGCGCATACAATCACAGCTTGTTCTCCTGCGAACTACCTCTCATCGGAGGACAGGATCTCCATCTCGCACCAGCTCCGGCGAACAACCTCTTATCGGAGAACACTGTCCAGCCGGTATATAATCCCTCAGACAAACAAACAGGCAAGAACTCCGACGAGCCGCAGCTTCGTCGGAGTTCTTGCCCTTATACGTAATGGCGTCCATGGCATTTTCCCACGGCCGTATAGTTCTTACAAAGCACACGATAAATCCGATCCTTATTATCCATCCCGCACCATTCGGCCATCCGCGGCGTCGTCACTTTCGCATCCGGAAAAAGCAGCCGGAACTCCTCGACATTGTGCAGAATCGTTTTCGTCGTCCGCCTCCTCTTCTTGCAGACCGGACAATAGACTGACTTCACCCCATCAAGGCGCACCGCCGAACCGCAATCGAGGCAAAACAGCTCTTTTCGCAACTTCGCGTAGTCGATTTCCGGCAATTCCTCGGAAAAATGGCGCGGATTGTGCATCCGGATCAACGCATCCGCCAGCCGCTGTTGCTCCGGCCGAATTTCTCCTCTCACCCGAAAATTCTGAAAATGACGCGGAATCTGCCCGGGAAGCAAGTATTCCTCAATTTTACGATTACTCAGCAAATTGAACTCGGGATTGATGAAGACGACGAAGCCTTCAATCGGCATCTCGATCTTCAGCTCCGCAAGCAGCACCCCCAATCTTGCCATCGTCCGATTCAGCTGAAGCGACGGATTTTCCATCGTGGCACCACTTGGCTTCCGGAATGTCAGCGGCCCCCACAGATGATCCCCTTTGTGGTTTTTCGTTTCGTACACTAAAAGTTTATCGGGACAAATCACCAGCGTATCGATCTGAATCGAAACGCGATTGTGCCGCAACTGCAAATCATTCAGCACCAAACAGCGCGAATCCAATGCATCCGTGTGCACATCCAGCCCGCATTCACCCCCGAATCCCCCATCCATATGCAACAAATAATACTGATCTCCCGGCCCCAACTTCATACGCTTGGCCAATGCCTCGTAAATGCAAAGTATCCGTGGCTTTTCGCGTTCCTTATATGCCATTACCTCTCCTCCTTTTGAATTCAACTGTCACCTGTAGTATCTGCATTCCATCTCAGTTGGCTTTTTTCATTCCTCCAACGATTTCCGACGACGTATCCTTTCACCGGAGAAACGGCTGCTTGAAAGTGACAACCTCCCGTTCCCACTGCCTGACAGGAGTTGTGGTGCCAACGATTCGGTATCCTCCGATTACCGAGGACTAGCCGGAGCTGAGCTCAGATTCGCACCCTTTCATCCGACGAACAAGAACTCGCCGTAGGTGAGCGTTTTACGCTCGCACCAGCTCCGGCAAAACAAACCCTAACAGGAGCTGGTGCTTTCCTCCGGTAAGCGCCCTTCTCAACGGAGTTGGGCTCTTCGGTATTCATCTTCCTCCTGCAAGCGAATGTTAGCCGGAGCTGAGCGCGCGGAAGCAGCCTTTCCTCCGGCGAACGAAGGCTCGTCGGTGGTACGAATTTCGCGCTCGCGCCTGCTCCGGCGAAGCAAACCCTAACGGGAGCTGGTGTTTTCCTCCGGTGAGCGGGCTTCTCGACGGAGTTGTGCTCTTCGGTATCCGTCCTTCTCCTGCAAGCGAATGTTGGCCGGAGCTGAGCGCGCGGATGGATGCTGTCCTCCGGCGAACGAGGGCTCGGCGGAGGTACGGATTTCGCGCTCGCGCCTGCTCCGGCGAAGCAAACCCTAACGGGAGCTGGTGTTTTCCTCCGGTGAGCGGGCTTCTCGACGGAGTTGTGCTCTTCGGTATCCGTCCTTCTCCTGCAAGCGAATGTTGGCCGGAGCTGAGCGCGCGGTCGCCTGCTGTCCTCCGACGAACGATGGCTCGCCGGTGGTACGGATTTCACACGCTCGTATGCTCCGGCGAAGCAAACTTTAACAGGAACTGGTGCCTTCCTCCGGTGAGTGCCCTTCTCAACGGAGTTGGGCTCTTCGGTATCCGTCTTCCTCCTGCAAGCGAATGTTAGCCGGAGCTGGGTGCGGATTCGCAGTCTGTCCTCCGTCGAACCAAGCCTAATCGGAAGACACACCATCTTCCACGCACCAGCTACGGCGAAGGCCGCGCTCGTCGGAGGTGCGCGGCCGAGGGAGATTCTGCGATTATTTGATGCCAAGCCACCAGAACTTTGGTATACTTTGCTTAAGAAAGCAATCGTGAGAGAAAGAGGGAATTACTATGGCATCAGCATTGATCGTATACGCAAGTTTGACAGGAAATACCGAAGAAATCGCCGATATCGTCGCAGACCAATTGGAAGCATTGGGCGTGGACGTAGAAGTGAAAGAATGCACACAAGTCGCACCCGAGGACTTCTTGGAATATGACATGAACATCATCGCAACCTACACATACGGAACGGACGGCGACCTGCCAGACGAATTTATGGATTTCTATGAAGAGATGGAAGACGTCGATTTCACAGGCAAAATCGCTGGTGTCGTCGGCTCCGGGGATACGTTCTACGAATACTACTGCAAGGCAGTCGATGATTTTGAGGAACAATTCAAGAAGTTCGGGGCAACAATCGGCGCAGAAAATGTCAAAATCGATTTGAACGCCGAAGAAGAGGACATCGCCAACCTGCAGAAATTCTCTGATGCGATGGTAGCGGCGCTGAACAAATAAGCAACACAAAAGCAAGAGTCGGCATTCGGGAATCCCTGCAGTTGACTCTTCTTTTTTACAACAGGAAGGAGGCGATTACATGGATGTCGGAATGGAATATGAAATACTGATGCTCCAGTTAGGATCGTTGGCGCGCAAGCTTTTCAACGCCGAGGAGAATCTTTCGAAATACCAAGAAGCGCTTGAAAAAGCCATCGCGAACTTGGAAAAGGAGAACCGCGACCTCGAACGGCTGCGCAACGACAGCTTCTCGAATACGCTGCTGAAACTGTTCGGCAATTTCGACCGCCGCTATGACAAGGAGTACCGCGAAATCATCGGCGCCAAAGTCGAGTTCGACAAAGCCTACGCGATGAAGATCGCCGCCGCGCGCAGGGTCAAGGAAGTCGAAGCGGACATCGAGGAGAAGAAACTGCGGCTGCGCAACATCAAGGAAGACGTGCTCCGCAGACATCCGGACATGAACCAGGTCATCAGCGAACGCCAGCAACAGATTCTGGCGATCCAGCACGAATGGCGCGAAACGAACGAAGCCGAACAAGCCGGTCTGGCGGTGCTGGAAGCTCTCTCGGATATCATCAGTGGCCTCGACGCCGCCGACGCCATTTCGACCTGGGACCTGATCACCGACAGCAGCCTCATCCTCGATTTTCTGAAAAATGACAAGCTCGATGCCGCCGAAGCCTCCCTGCTGCATCTCGAACAGACCGTCTACACGTTTGCCCGTGAGCTGCGCGACCTCGATTTCGTCTTCGAAAGCGATCTCGAGACCATCTCCTCCACCCAACGCGCCCTGGACATCTTCTTCGACAACCTCTTCTCCGATTGGGGAACCAAAGTCATTATCGAAAAGAATATTGAAAACCTGAAGAAGCTCCAGGACAGCACCGAGGATGTCATGGAAAGCTTAGCAGCAAAAAAACGCGAGCTGGAAACAACACTGGAAGTGCTGGCGATTGAGGATGATACAGTAGTTTGAAAAATATAAGAATGTGAAGAACCGAGTAGTCTAAGGACCCTCGGTTCCTTTTTTTTGGTTTGGTGCCCACCTCCGGCGAACGCCCCTCTCGCCGGAGGTGCGGTTGCCGGTAATGATTGTCCTCCTGCGGGAGAATGCTGGCCGGAGATGGGCGCGGATGCGGAGGCTGTCCTCCGCCGAACGAGGGCTCGGCGGAGGTGGCAATATCGTGCGTTCGCCTGCTCCGGCGAGGACAACCTTGGTCGGAGCTGGTGCTTTCCTCCGGTGAGCGTCCTTCTCACAGGAGTTGCAGTTCCGGTAATAATCTCTCCTCCTTTGGGAGAATGTTGGCCGGAGCTGGGCGCGGATGCGAAGGCTGTCCTCCGACGAACAAGGGCTCGTCGGAGGTGACAATATCGGCCGCTCGCATGCTCCGGCGAGGACAACCCTTAAAGGAGCTAGGGCTTTCCTCCGGGGAACGGGCTTCTCGACGGAGTTGCGCTTCCGGTAATAGTATCTCATCCTTCGGGAGAATGTTAGCCGGAGCTGGGCGCGGATGCGGATGCTGTCCTCCAATAAACGAGGGCTCGTCGGAGGTAGCAACGTCGGCCGCTCGCCTGCTCCGGCGAGGACAACCCTTACGGGAGCTAGGGCTTTCCTCCGTGGAACGGGCTTCTCACCGGAGTTGCGGTTACCGGAAATAGTCTCTACTCCTGCAAGCGAATGTTAGCCGGAGCTGGGCGCGGATGTGGAAGCTGTCCTCCGACGAACAAGGGATCGTCGGAGGTGACAACGTCGGCTGCTCGCCTGCTCCGGCGAGGGCAACCTTTACGGGAGCTGGTGCCTTCCTCCGGGGAACGCCGGAAGTGGTTGTTGCGACCACTACTCAGCTCCGGTGAGGGAATGTTCGCCGGAGGAGAGTGCGTGGTGGGCGGCGGAACTCCGGCGAAGCCGCCGTGGTCGGAGGTGATGATCTTTTTGGGTGTTTTCCTCCGGCAGGGCACCCCTTTACAGGAGGAAACGGTCAGCTCCGATGAGCGGGACGCTCATCGGAAGACAGACTGCGCCAGAGAGATCAACTCCTGCGAGAGAATGTTCGCCGGAAGAGAGTGCGTGGCGGGCGGCGGAACTCCGGCGAAGCCGCGGTTGTCGGAGGTGATGATCTTTTTAGGTATTTTCCTCCGGCAGAGGCGCTCCTCACCGGAGGAGCGCGTCAGCGCTATGAAGCAGGCGCCATATTATGAGCATATTCTATCATTTCAAACTATAATAGACTTAGTGAGGTGAAAGCGCCCTTATGCCATGCTGCAACCATGAATAACCTTAATGGAAGGTGATAAAGTGAACAGTCTGATTGTTAAAAATGATTTGAAGCGAAACAAGCTCATCAATGCAACGCTGCTCTTATTCATAACGATTTCTGCGTTCCTTGCGACTACGTCTGTTGTGATTGGTATTCAAACGATTACGTCGATTACCAATTTCTTCGAAGTTGCCCAACCGCCACATTTTCTCCAGATGCATAAAGGGGAAATCGATGAAACCACATTGACGACATTCATGAATTCGGATGATGCGGTCACAGACTGGCAAGTCCAAACGATGCTGGGCGTATTTGGCGACCAGATCGCCGTTAGTTCGGAAGATGCCACCTTTACCATGTCCGACCTGCGCCTTGACGTCAGCCTGATTAAACAAAATGACCAAAAAGATATCCTCCTCGACAGCAACCACCAAAAAGTCCAATTGTCTCCGGGCGAAATCGGCATGCCCGCACTCCTGCAAACTCGCTATGATCTCCAGCTTGGCGACCAAATTGAAATCGCCGGCAAACAGTTCACGATTACTGAATTCGTGCTAGATGCTCAGATGAATTCCCCTATGACCTCGTCTACACGCATTCTGTTGAGCGATGCTGATTATGCAACCATGCTTGCCGCGGATTTTGAAAAAGAATACCTGATCGAAGCCTATTTCAATCAGCCCGACGAAGCCGCAGCTTTCCAGACTGTCTATGAAAACGCTGATCTTCCTATGAATGGGCCGACCATCACCTACACCATGATCTTTCTATTGAGTGCCCTGACCGATATCGCCATTGTCTTTGTCCTCCTGATTGTGAGCTTCATTCTTGTCCTCATCGCTTTCATCTGCTTGAAATACACAATCATGTCAACGCTTGAAGAAGAAATACGCGAAATCGGCACGATGAAAGCAATCGGCCTCAGCAACACAGACATCAAAAACATTTATATGACCAAATATCGTTTCTTGGCAGCAATCGGCGTGATGGCGGGATTGCTTATTTCCAATTCCACCAACGGTTATTTCACGGATCACATCAGTGCAACGTTCGGTGACAGCGGACTGTCCACGCTCGCGCTTGTCTTTTCCGTCGTAGCGGCAGTGGTGGTCTACACGCTGATTATTCTTTACAGCAAAAAAATAGTGAACAGCATTCGCCAGCTCACGATCGTCGAAGCATTCACATCAAATTCTGGTTTTGATAAAAATAAAACCAAGATCAAAGACGGGCTACACAAGGCCAGAAATCGCTCCGTCAACTGGCTGTTGGCAAGTCGCGAAGTGTTTTATCAATTCAAAAAATGGGCGATGATTTTTTTCATCATGCTGCTCGCCGTTGCCATGGTGGTGGTCCCATTGAACTTGCTGAGCACGATGCAAGCTCCTGAATTTGTCACCTATATGGGGAGTCCCTACCGCGATATTTTGATCGAAATCGATAATAGCCAACAGATGGACGAAAATTTTCAAAAAACCCAAGCGCTCCTAAGCGAAGACCCAAATGTTGCAAACATTCAGATTGTCAAACGCGTCAGTGTCCAAACAACCGATTCGGAAAACGAATTACTGAACCTCCATGTTGATACAGGGCCTGGCGCAGGGGAAGGGCTAAAATACTTGAACGGAGTTGCCCCTGAGATGCAGAACGAGATAGCGCTCTCCTATTTGAATGCGGAGCGAACCGGAAAAGCTGTTGGCGAAGCTATTTTACTGAATAGTGGAGTCTTTACCGTATCAGGTATTTATCAGGATGTCACCAATGGCGGGTATTCCGCTAAAGCCGTCCGCAAATTTAGTGCCTTACCAATTATACAATACCAGCTTTCCGTGGACTTGGCCGAAGGAACCGACAGCGACGAAAAAGCAGCTGAATGGGCAAATGTCATCAAGTCCGGGGTCTCCATCGATTCGATGCAGGCATTCATTGATCAGACTTTGGGTGGTGTCGCATCGCAACTGAAGGCTGTTGTAGTAGTCATCGCTTTGATCGCGGCAGGAATGGTGGCGCTCATCACAGGTCTCTTTTTGAAACTGCGCTTGGCCCAAAATGCGGCGGAATTGGCGATCCTTACTGCCATCGGATTTTCTGGGAAAGACCTCACCAAACAATACCTGATGAAAATTGGTCTCGTAGCAAGCGCGGGTGTGGTTGCGGGCATCCTGCTGGCCGGCTTGCTCGGTGAAACCGCGCTTAATTTCGGCTTGGCTTTCACGGGCTTGGGCATCAAGCAAGTTGACTTCATCATCAATCCATCCGTCAATTATCTGCTTGTTCCGATAGTATTTATCGTCATCGCTTTGTTTGTCACTTGGAGCATGCTGAAAGCAAGAAAACGATCATCGATTGTAGCCATCGTTAACGAATAGGGGGATTCACCATGCAAATCTTGTTACAAGTTCAAAACCTCAATAAAAATTTCGGTGAAATGAAGATATTGAAAGATATAAATCTCGAGGTGGCTGCCGGCGAATTCCTGACTATCATGGGGCAATCCGGTTCGGGAAAATCGACGCTCCTCTATTGCATCAGCGGCATGGACCGGGCAACTTCAGGAACCATTTCTTATGACAACCTGGACTTGGCAGGACTACCGGATGCCGAAATGAGCGAGGTGCGTTTGAAGCACATGGGCTTTATTTTCCAGCATTCCTATCTCCTGAAAAATCTTTCCATCCGCGACAATATCATTTTGCCCGGTTTTAAAGCGGAAATGGTGCCCAGGGAAGCAGTTGTCGAAAACGCAGAAGAATATATGAAAATGACCGGCATCGACCACATCGCCAGTCATACCATCAACGAGGTATCCGGCGGTCAGCTGCAGCGGGCAGCCATATGCCGTGCTCTCATCAACCAACCGAGTGTGCTGTTTGGCGATGAACCAACAGGCGCACTCAATAGCAGCACAACCGAAGAAGTGATGGATATCCTCAATGCCATCAATAACCAAGGTACAAGTATCATCCTCGTCTCGCATGACGCCAAAGTAGCCAACCGATCAGCTCGGATCATCTATTTAAGCGACGGCAAAATCAAAGACGAACTGATTCTGGGCGCATACACCGGTCCGGATGCAGCACGCGAAGAAAAACTAACCGATTGGCTGAACGAGATGAGGTTCTAGGGGGAAGGGTGATTCCCTCCTCCTGTGAGAGGGGAGCTGCCCGGAGAAGAGTGTTGTGCCCAGTAGCTCAGCTCCGACGAGGGAATGCTGGCCGGAGGAGGCTGCGCGGTGCGGCGGACGTACTCCGACGAAGCCGTCGTGGTCGGAGGTGATCGTCTTTCGGGAGGTTTTCCTCCGGCTCAAAGTACCGTTGGTAGAAGCGCCGATCCGATTCAAAGAATGCTAGAAAAGGCAATCATATCTTGACGAGTTGCGTCCTCTCACCGGAGTTGGGCTTCCGGTATTAGTCTCTCCTGCTTCGGGAGAATGTTAGCCGGAGCTGGGCGCGGATGCGCAGGCTGTCCTCCGACGAACGAGAGCTCGGCGGAGGTGACAATATCGTACGCTCGCCTGCTCCGGCGAGAACAACCTTTACGGGAGCTGGTGCCTTCCTCCGGGGAACGGGCTTCTCACCGGAGTTGGGCTTCCGGTAATAATCTGTCCTCCTGTCAGCGAATGCTGGCCGGAGCTGGCAGCTATGCGGCACGCTCTTCTACGGGGAGCGCGGCCTTGTCGGAGCTGACGCAGCCATTCAGCCGCCTGCTCCGGCGAAGCCACCTCTTATCGGAGGAGCTGGATTTTGCCCCTGTCGCTGGCACAATCCCATTTGCTTAACAAATTTGTTTATTTTATGAAAAGATATTGCATTTTCGGCATACCTGTGAGAATATAGTACATGTAATCGATTTTATATCAATTACAGGAGCCCTTGTGGTTCCAGCTTCTGTTTAATCCCCCCAAGGTTAAATAGACAAAGCTCAGCTTCGGCTGAGTTTTTTTGCGTTTTGGGGTCAATTTTGCACAAATTCACGGCCGACATCTCTATTTTATAGAGATAAGTTGTGCTATGATAGTGCTAGTACGTTTAACAACATGGGAGTGAATACAAAATGACATTACCGAATTTTGAGGAAAATCTGCAAAAGTACGCCAAATTGTTGGTTTCGAAAGGGATCAATGTGCAAAAAGGCCACACGATCGTCATCACCATCGACGTCGAGCAGGCACCGTTCGCGCGTCTGTTGACGAAGGAAGCCTACGCGTTGGGCGCCGAGGAAGTCATCGTCAAGTGGACCGACGATTTCGTCACCCGCGAAACCTACCTGCACACGTCCGAGGAGCGCATGACGAACGTTCCGCAGTACAAGATTGATGAAAGCCTCGACATGATTGAAAAGAAAGCCAGCCGCCTTTCGGTACGCTCGGCCGATCCGGATGCGCTGAACGGCGTCGACGGCAAAAAGTTGGCTGCTGTCCAAAAAGCCAATAACGTCGCCTTCGATACGCAACGCATCGCGACCCAAGCCAACAAAGTCAGCTGGACCGTCGCTGCCGCAGCCGGCGCGAAATGGGCTGCGAAAGTCTTCCCGGATTTGGCGACGGAAGAGGAACAAGTCGACGCTTTGTGGAACGAAATCTTCAAGACATGCCGCGTCTATGAAGCCGATCCTGTGGCTGCCTGGGATGCGCATGAAGCGCGCCTGTTGTCGAAAGCCGATGTTCTGAACGCCGAGCAATTCGACGCTTTGCATTACACCGCGCCGAACGGAACCGATTTGACTGTCGGTATGCCGCAAAATCACATCTGGGAAAGCGCCGGCAGCGTGAACGCGCAGAACGAGAAGTTCATCGCCAACATGCCGACCGAGGAAGTCTTCAGCGCGCCTGATTTCCGCCGCATTGATGGTGTCGTGAAATCGACGAAACCGTTGAGCTACGCCGGCAACATCATCGACGGCATGACTTTCCGCTTCGCGAACGGTCAAGTGACCGAAGTGACAGCTGAAAAAGGCGAAGATACAATCAAACGTCTGGTCGAAGAAAATGACGGCGGACGCAGCCTCGGCGAAGTCGCCTTGGTTCCGGATCCGTCGCCGATTTCGCAATCCGGTATCGTCTTCTTCAACACGTTGTTCGACGAAAATGCCTCCAACCACTTGGCGCTGGGTTCCGCTTACGCATCGAGTGTTGTTGGCGGTACGGAAATGACGCAAGAAGAGCTGGCTGCAGCCGGCTTGAACCGCTCGACTACGCACGTGGACTTCATGATCGGGTCCGCTTATATGAACATCGACGGGATCCGCAAGGACGGATCGGTTATGCCGATCTTCCGCAATGGGGATTGGGCGTTTTAAGGTAATATATGTTTGTGAGGCCTCCCGGCGACGGGAGGCTTTTTTCTTACCTCCGACCGAGGGTGCGCGCGCCGGAGCTGGTGCCCGTAAGCGTTCGTCAGCTCCGACAAGGACCTGCTCACCGTAGAATAGCGTGCTGCCCAGCCCCCAATTCCGGCTAACAATCTCCCGCAGGAGGAAAGACTATTACCGGAAACCTCACCTCCGTCGAGAACGGCGCTCACCGGAGGAAAGCACCAGCTCCCGTAAAGGTTGTCCTCGTCGGAGCAGGCAATCGCCCGACGTTGTCACCTCCGCCGAGCCTTCGTTCGTCGGAGGACAGCCTCCGCATCCGCGTTCAGCTCCGGCCAACATACCTTCACAGGAGAAGGACTATTACCGGAACCCATACTCCGGCGAGCGACCCTTTCGCCGGAGGTAATGGCGCCTCACCTTCTCCTACGGTTAGGTCCGGCTTCGCCGGAGCTGGTGCCCGTAAGCGTGCGTCAGCTCCGATAAGGACCTGCTCACCGTTGAAGCGCGTGCCGCAAATCTGCCAGCTCCGGCTAACATTCCTTCACAGGAGAAAGACTATTACCGGAAACTACTACTCCGGCGAGCGACCCTTTCGCCGGAGGTAATGGCGCCGTTTTCTCATTATTAAGAATTCGTAACGGTACGGTACTTTTCTTTAGTTCTGTTTTTCGATAAGCTATAATGTGGGTAGAGAGTCAGACAAGTCTTCACGAAAGCAGGGTGTTTATCGTGGTCGATCGAAAAAAACGGATGGAACAGTTCGAGGAGGTTTCACAGGCGGTGGAACCGGAAAAACCGTCCAGCCTGAGTTGGTTGTATATTTTCGGGGCAGTGCTATTGATTTTTGGCCTTACTTTGGTCTTCCAGCAAATGAGCGGCACGACGGATGGCGAAGTGCGACCGGCCGACATCGAGAGTCTGCAAGCGGAAATCGCTGAGCTTAGGGGCACGGTCTCGGATTTGGAAGCGCGCATCGAGGCATTGGAAAATGAATGAGATCAGAGTGTGATAAATCCCGGGTAGAAATCGAGCACTGAGAGGACTAACACTAAATGGACGCTTTTTTCCGTGTATGATAGTCAGCTTAGGCACAGATTTCTGGGAGCCAGAACACGTTTTAGAGGGCAGCTGATTGGCTGCCTTTTTTGGCTTTTCGCATTTCAGTGACTCGCGGGAATTTTTTTCAAATGAATGTGGAAATTGCACGCAATAAGTGATACAATGGATAGTGTTCTGTTGGTCCTATAGCTCAGCGGATAGAGCACTCGTTTCCTAAACGAGGTGTCGGAAGTTCAATTCTTCTTAGGGCCGTAAAAACATAATGAAAAGGAGGTGCCTCAAATCGAGGCGCCTCCTTTTTTATCGTTTATCGATAGCGCGCGTATTTGTCGACTGAATAGATACCGAAAATGATAAAACACCTGACAGATTGCTCTTCTGTCGGGTGTCAGCCCAGGACGGTGACTCAGTTACCCGAGAGCTAGTCAGTCTGTCGACTGTTCGGATAGCGAAAACATCAAAACACCAGACAGATCGCTCTTCTGTCGGGCATCGGCCCAGGACGGTGACTCGTTTACCCGAGACCTAGTCAGTTTGTCGACTGTTTAGTTACCGAAAAGCACAAAACACCCGACAGATCCCCCTTCTGTCGGGTGTCAGCCCAGGACGGTATCCACAACACCCGAGAGTCCGCCAGTCTATCTGCTCAACAGACACCCAACCACAAAAAATACGACTATCCATTTGATCTGGATAGCCGTATTTTTAATTTCTGAATGTACATTATAATTGCTTTTCTATTTTCTGAAGTGGAACACCTAGTCCTGTAGTAACATATCTAGTTGTAGCGGATTTTCAGATTCCATATTCAGGTAATGAGAAAGTTCTTTTTCTAATTCACTTAGCAACTTCGTGTCTTCAATCGCATGCAATATAGCGCAAGCCTTCTTAATATACTCAGAACCTTCTTCAGTTCTTCCTGTTTTTGTCAATATGATCCCTTTTCTTGCGTAGGCAATTGCCAGTTGATTATATTTTTGACTTTTCTTACATAGAGGGATTACTTTTTCCAAATAGGAAAGAGCTTCCAGATATTTTTTATCATCAATCAGCAAAAGAGCTAAATTAATATCTATATTGATCAATAGAACTTCTGCTTCTTTCAGTTTATGATAAGGAGCTAATTGTTGAATTACTCTTTTGCCTATGTTCACGGCGACATCAATCGGAAAAATAAATAAAATGTAGTTTATTAGGCGAATGTCTAATAGGTACCATTTATCAAATTTGTCCATACGGTCCCAAACTTTCTTGGCAAAAAACTGTGCTTCTTCAATGTTTTGGGTTGCATGTAAAATGATTAAGCTCTCGCATGCATAGTAAAAGTTTCTTAGCAAATAGTCTTCCTCTACTTTTAAATACTCATTTATCGCATCTTTAAGCAATTTTAAATCATCTAGGTGGTTAGCATTTAACGATAAAAATTCGTTGATCAACTTTTCTTTTGCCGTCAAATCTTCTTTATTTAAAATATAGCGGAACTCATCCACTGACACATTCAACTTCTCCAAAATAGCCAACCATTTCCGAAAAGTGGGTTCTATTTCATTTCTTTCTATTTTAGAATAAGCAGATTGCCCCATAATGCCTTCTGCGACATACTGTTGGGAATACCCTCTATCTACCCTTATTTCCTTCAGAACATCTCCGAATTCTTTTGCCATGGCTACACCTTCTTTTTTAATAGTATTATACGACTAAATAGTTGAGAATGCACTTTTCTTCTTTATAATGAAACTATAAAAGAAATTATATTCAGAAAAGGGGTCGCTATCATGAAAAAAATTATTGTTTTGTCCTTTGCCCTAGGAGTACTGGTCACTAATAGTTTTATTTTAAAGGATTTAGCTACTGATGCCAACCTATCCAGCAAAGATGTTCAGCACGAACAAGTAGCAAAAGCACCAGCAAAGTATTCCCCATATGTTATTTGGTTTATGGGATAAACTTCGCACTTCCCGAATAAACGAAAAATAGGTCAGGACAGTTGCATCCTAACCTCCTGACCAACTTATAAAATACAAAAAAACAGTCTGGGGCCGGATTCGGACTCCGGCCCCAGACTTTTCGCAGTTGTTTTGTTCCTTCAGCGTCTTTTCCGTCCAACCCATCAGCCTGAACCTAAAATGTAGCGAAGAATTCATATTCGTTCATTATAGCGAAGCGAAGTTATGTATTGCGATCAAATGATTAAAATGAGATGGGGTAATGCGGGGAGGATTTCAGCTACGGGATAGGCAGAAAAGAAACTTCAGACTGCTCCATTAGTGATTGATTGATATAAACCTACCTCCAGCGATTGCTTAAAATGTGTTCTACAATTGGCTGTGTACCGTTGCCATTTAAACAAAAGTTGTTTACCTTAGTAAGAGCTCTCTTACTAAGATTAGTATAGCACCACTGCGTAATCTTTTCTATCTGTTTTTTAATAGAATCTACACAGCGAAATGTTAGCCATTATTGAGCAACATGAAATGACAATTAACGCCAAACCTTGTCAGATCAATTAAATACAATTAGTTTGTCTAAATAACTTACTTTATTAGTATGAGAACCCCATCCGTTATATTAGCCGAACGGCCGAAAGACATACAATATAATTATATCCGACTGTCAGAAAATACAAAATTGTTTTTTGCTAGAAACCCTGCTTCTATCCAACTTTTTACAAAAAAGTTTGAAAATCAGTACACAAACTTCGTGCGGTTTAGCAAAATAATAAGCTCGTTCTCTAAAAAAATCAAACTATTGTCCTTTTATTAAAGCATATTTATATCCCAATAAAATGCTCATTCCCAAAATTTGTGGTGGTTTTGTGCAGATTTGATTTCCGAAATCCGATTTCGAAGACCAAATCTGCGCTTTTTTTCTGATTTCTCTGAAAATAAAACAGCCCGCAGCTACGCCGGTAAAGCTACCGGACGCTGCTGTGGGCTGTTCTTTTGTTTGTTTTCTAAATTACAAAATCGTATCGCCTTCGCCATATGAGCTGCGGCCAGCTTCGATGATGCCTTGATTGCTGTCGCCGTTGTAGATGGAGTTTTTGACCAATACATAATCGCACTTACGGATAGCAGAAATATCTCTTCCGCCCGCATAGGAGATCGAGGATTGCAGATCTTCGCGCATTTCGTTCAAGGTGTCCGCGATTGTGCCGCGGTAAGGCGTCAAGATCTTCTTGCCTTCAACGTTTTTGCGTTGGCCTTTTTGGTATTCGGAAGCACTGCCGAAGTACTCTTTGTACAAACGACCGTTGATTTCCTTCGTTTCGCCCGGTGACTCGTCGTGTCCAGCCAATAATGAGCCGACCATGACCATTGTCGCGCCGAAGCGGATCGATTTGGCGATATCTCCGTTTGTACGCACGCCGCCATCAGCGATGATCGGTTTGCTTGCAGCTTTCGCACACCAGCTTACCGCCGCCAATTGCCAGCCGCCTGTACCGAAACCGGTCTTGATTTTGGTTGTACAGACTTTACCAGGCCCGATTCCCACTTTTGTAGCATCGGCTCCGGCATTTTCCAATTCACGGACGCCTTCAGGAGTGCCCACGTTACCGGCAATCAAGAATGTTTCCGGCATCACAGCTTTAACGTGTTTGATCATACGGATGACTTCATCGGAATGACCATGCGCCACGTCGATTGTTGTATATTCAGGAACAGCTTTTTTAGCCGCCAATTCATTCACGAAATCAAATTCTGCCGCTTTGATCCCCAAACTGATCGAAGCAAACAAACCTTTTTCATGCATTTTTTGGATGAACGGCAAACGGCTCGCCTCATCAAAACGATGCATAATGTAAAAATAACCTTCGCGCGCTAATTTTTCAGCAAGTTCTTCATCCAGAATCGTCTGCATATTCGCAGGCACCACCGGCAATTTGAACGTGCGACCGCCAAGCTCCACAGTCGTATCGCATTCAGAACGGCTTTGAACAACGCTCTTGTTCGGAATTAATTGTACGTCTTCATAATCAAAAATTTTCATTTACTCTTTCCCTCTCTCTGCTAGTGCACAAATCCTTTTTGGGAATCGCTTTACACAGACACGGACGTGAAGGCAAAAAATGTCTTCTATCGTAAAGTCCCTATAGTAAGTTACACTACTGCCCCACGTTTGTCAAAGATTAAATGGTGATGAAAAGTTAGTTTTACTTTTGAGCGTCACGAAAAGCCGATGGATGGCGCATCCCAGCAAAGTTCGGCGCATTCCGATCAACGATAAAAAGACAGCAGTTCCTGGAGCGGCCCGCGATCCCGGAAATCCTTCAGATGGACGACATGGAACGGATGCGCCACGGCGAATCTTCGGATCGGAATCTCCTTCAGCGTCCCCTCCTCCAGTTCCTTTTCGACCGATATGCGGTAGAGAAAAGCGATGCCGCGGTTCTCCGCCACCAACTGCTTGATCGGGCCGATGCCGCCAACGACCGTCGTCCGCCCGAAACTACTGAGGTTCGCCCCCTCTTTCAAGAGGGCATTTTCCAAAATCCGCCGCGAACCGGAGCCTTCCTCACGGATAAAAAGGTGCGCGCTGAACAGCACCGCCAAATCCTGTTCGCTGCGCCACAACGGGCTTTCAGCCGCACAGACGCCGATGAATGGCTCGTCGGACAGCTTTTCGAAGCCGAGTTGGCTCTGGTTGAAGTCGCCTTCGATCAGCGCGAAATCGATTTTCCCCTTCTGGATCAAGCCGGTCAGCGTGGCTGTATTGTCGACGACCATCGACAGGTGATGGCGCGGATGCTGCTCCAGGTAGCGCCCGATCAGCCCCGGCATAACGTACTCGCCGATCGTCAGTGTCGCCCCGAAAGATAGCGTCGGTGCATCGTCTTGCTGCAGCAGATGTGTGCGGATCCGCTCCACATCGCGGTTCAGCAGCGAGAGTTGTTCCTCCAGATAGCGCCCCTTTTCGGTGACCAACAACTGCTTGCCTTCATAGCGGAACAGCTGGACGCACAGTTCCTCCTGCAGATGCTGGATGTGCTGGGTGACGGCCGGCTGGGTAATGTTCAATTTTTTGGCGGCTTTCGTGTAACTGCCCTCGTCGATCAGCGTGAGAAACGTTTTGTAGCGGTAATCCAACATGTGTGGCACCTCCCATTAATTTTGCTTATACCTGCATAATAAATCATTATTTTTATTTATGCAAAAAGTCGGGTAAAATAGATTACTGTAATGCAACATTTAGGGAGGATTTCGACACTCATGAAAATAAATGCACTCAAGAAAGAACTCGATGGCGTGCTGCCCGGCCTCGCCGCCAGCATCGCCATCTCATTGGTCAGCCAATTTTTCGCCCGCTTCCTGCCGACGCTCGGCGCCGCTTTGATCGCCATTTTGTTGGGGATGCTGCTGGGCAACACGGTCCTGAACCGGCCGGAACTAGGCTCGGGTACGAAGTTTTCCGAGAAACGGCTCTTGGAATACGCCATCGTCCTGAATGGGCTGATTTTGGATTTCCAGGTACTGAAGTCAGCAGGGTTCAAAGGCTTCGTCTTTATTTTGCTGCAGATGGGGCTGACAATTTTTGTCACCTACCGGTTGGGCAAAGTCTTTGGCTTCGGCAAACGCTTCTCGCTGCTGATGGGCGCCGGCAACGCAGTCTGCGGTTCCTCTGCCATCGGGACCGTTTCGCCGATTGTCCAAGCCGACAACAAGGAAAAAGGCATCTCGATCACGATCGTCAACTTGACTGGAACCGCGCTGATGGTCCTACTGCCGGTCCTGGGCGCCGTCCTCTACGGCAGCGACACGCTCCGGACATCCGCTCTGATCGGCGGCACCGTCCAATCCGTCGGCCAAGTCGTCGCCGCCGCCAAACTCGTCAATGACGACGTCGTTACCCTGGCGACCGTCTTCAAGCTGATGCGCGTACTCCTGATCATCGGCGTTGCCGTATTGTATGGGCGCATGAACATGAACGAAGGCGAATCTTTGTTCACGCGCAAAAAAAGCGCGGAGATTACTGCCAGCGAAGAATCTGGAGCGTCCGCCACCCCGGCCGCCGTCTCCTACGGCGTGCCGTGGTTCCTTACCGGATTCGTCGTCTTCTTCCTGATCCGCAGCTTCATCGGTGTTCCCGACAGCGCCCTGATCGCCTCAAAAGCCATCAGCACCCAATTCGAAGTCGCCGCCCTCGCCGCAATCGGCATGCGCGTCAAATTCGCCGACATCATCAAAGAAGGCCCCAAAGCCATGCTCTACGGGTTGACTGTTGGTGCTGCGCAAGTCGTGATGGCTGTGGTGCTGATACGTGTGTTTTTCGGATAACTGCAACAAAAAGCATCGGTTCCTGCGGGAGCCGATGCTTTTTGCTTTGCTATCGCGCGATTGTCGGGTGTTTTGCGGTTTCCGGTATCCTATTAGTCGACAGACTGGCTAGCTCTCGGGTATCTGAGTCACCGTCCTGGGCTGACGCCCGACAGAAAGACGATCTGTCTGGTGCTTTGTGTTTTCCGGTATCCGATTAGTTGACAGCTGCGCCTGATCTCGGGTAAATGAGTCACCGTCCTGGGCTAACGCCCGACAGAGGAGCGATCTGTCTGGTGTTTTGTGGTTTTCGGTATCCGATCAGTCGACAGACTGACTGACTCTCGGGTAAATGAGTCACCGTCCTGGGCTTACGCCCGACAGAAGAGCAATCTGTCTGGTGTTTTGTGATTTCCGGTATCCGATTAGTCGACAGACTGGCGTGCTCTCGGGCATCTGAGTCACCGTCCTGGGCTGTTGCCCGACAGAAGAGCGATCTGTCTGGTGTTTTGCGGTTTTCGGTGACTATTCAGTCGACAGCTGCGCCGGGTCTCGGGTAAATGAGTTACCGTCCTGGGCTGACGCCCGACAGAGGAGCAATCTGTCGGGTGTTTTGCGGTTTTCGGTGACTATTCAGTCGACAGCTGCGCCGGGTCTCGGGTAAATGAGTTACCGTCCTGGGCTAACGCCCGACAGAAGAATGAATTGTCTGTTGTTTAGTGGTTTGCGGTAACTATTCAGTCGACAGACTGGCTAAATCTCGGGTATCTGAGTCACCGGCCTGGGCTGACGCCCGACAGAGGAGCGATCTGTCTGGTATTGTGCTGTTTTCAGTATCCGATCAGTCGACAGTCTGGCTAGATCTCGGGTAAGCGAGTCACCGGCCTGGGCTGACGCCCGACAGAAGAGCGATCTGTCGGGTGTTTTGTGGTTTCCGGTATCCGATCAATCGACAGACTGGTTAGCTCTCGGGTAAACGAGTCACCTTCCTGGGCTGTCGCCCGACAGAGGAGCGATCTGTCTGGTGTTCTGTGGTTTTTGGTATCCGACCAACCGAAAGACGAACAATATCCCATTCAAAAAGACCATCGTTCTGGGATAAAAAACTTTTCGTCTGTTTAAGCGTTTTCGTGAACGTGTTTTTAGATTTTTGAACAGGTTATAGAATGGTCCGATAAGCTAGGATATCGCTGATTGTCCTGTTAATATGAATTTATCAGCTGATGGTTTGCTTCAAATATTTGCTTAGCAAGAATTCGAAAATAAGCAAAACGGATCCGTAAAAAAGATGTGGTTCATGAGGATTCTTTGAAAATTGAATATCATCATTAGTCGCTATAGCTAAGCGGGAATCATCCGCAATAGCCGAATTCGCATTGCCGACGAAACTCAACACCTCAACCCCATTTTCGTTTGCTTGTTTCACTAATTCTTTCAATCGGGATGTTTCGCCCGATTCTGTGACTACAATAATCAGAGTCTCTTTTGCATACTCCTTTTGAATCAGTTCCAAATGAGAATTGGATATGCTTCGAAAGCCGTTGATGATGAGAGACTCGTTTATATAATTTCCAATAATCTGAGAAAAGCCAGAACCTAAAATCATGATCATTTTGTCTTGATAATCGTTCATTATCTTCTCAAAGTCCTCGTAGTAGCGTTCTGCTAATTTTTTATAAAATAATGTTTTCGTCGTTTCAGATAAGGCCAGTTGCTTGTCCATTACCTCATTCTCTTTGATTTTGAAAACCAATTCACTGTATCCGGAAAAATTCATTTTTTTGGCTAAGTTGATGATGGTAGCTGGCGAGGTATAACATTGTTTCGCGACACCGCGGATGCCTAAAGTTTTGATGTCTTTAGCGTGGGTTTCGATAAATAAGAGAATGTTTTTTTCGGTTTCATTTAAGTTATATTTGTTTGACAAATTTTCAATATTCATGCTGGTCACCTCTTTAAAATCTATCATATCACAAGAAAAAGAAATGGAGACGATACCTATGAAAGAAAAATCTATTGCCGATCCGTGGGCAAGAACAACCACGCGAAATAATTTGAACGGTGATGAAGTCATTTCAAGTCTGCAAAAATGCATCCGTCGCGGTATGACGAAAGAAGCTTGTGAATTTGCATATGAAATGTACATCACTTCGCCTCAATTCGAAGAAAAGCTCTGGCGCAGACTCTTGGCCATTTCGGTTGAAGACATCGGCATGGGAAATCCTAATGCAGCAGTGATGGTCAACAATTTCAACCAAATGCGCAAAGAATTTGCCTACAATGAATCCGATCGGGCAATGTTTTTCTTTCACGCAATCCGTGTTCTGACTGAATCTGAAAAAGATCGCTCAACCGATTTGCTGAAAAATATTGTCATCAAAAGTTTTGCTATGGGATATGTTCCTGAGGTACCGGATTTCGCTTTGGATAAGCATACGACGCGCGGTATGGAAATGGGTCGCGATTCATTCCACTTCCTGCACGAAGCCAGTAAAGTCATTCCTCAAATGGAAGTGACGAATACTTATAAAGAAGAATACGAAGCTTTACTGAAAGAATACGATCCGAACAACACTGTTCCGACCGCATTCGTATTCAATAGCTGGCAAATATAGGATAATAAGGAGACATAGTGATGAATAAGAAAGATTCCCTTTTAGAAAAACTAGACCGCATGTTAAGTCCAATAGGTACAAAAATAGGTAATCAAATTCACTTAAAAGCCATTTCCTCGGGTATGATGTTCGGGCTTCCCTTCATCGTTGTAGGATCGCTTTTCTTAATCTTTGCCAACCCTCCCATCAATATGGATCTGTATGACCCACAGACAGCAAATATCTTCGTGCGCTTTTTGGCCGCCTGGAAAAACTTTGCTTCCGCAAACTATGAGCTGCTGACCGCTCCTTACAACATGACAATGGGTATTTTCGGTCTGATTTGTGCTTTCGGGATCGCCTATTCCTTGGCGCGCGAGTACAAATTGGATGCTGCCATGAACGGGATGATCTCGTTGGCGGTCTTTATGCTTGTGGTTGCAAGCAGCGTCGATGGACAAATTTCCACTGAGTTTCTTGGCACAAACGGATTATTCGTTGCCATCATCATCGGATTGATCGTCGTGGAAGTATCCCGGTTGGTGGAAGTCCGGAACTGGAAGATTTCTATGCCGGATACGGTTCCTCCGGCTGTCACCGCGTTCGTCAATTCGATGCTGCCTTTATTTTTGAACATCATTCTGATTTACGGATTAAATGTACTTATTATCGCATTGACCGGCAGCACCTTCCCGCAATTCATCATGTTGTTGCTGACTCCTGCCTTAAGTTTTTCGGGAAACCTATGGGGATTCATCGCAATCGTCACATTCGGGAATTTTTTATGGCTTTTCGGAATCAACGGGACCTCCATCATTTTCCCGATCGTGTTTTCAATCGGAATCACAAATACCGGTATCAATAGTGAATTGATTGCCAGCGGTCAAGAAGCTACGGTTGCCATGAACCTGCAGATGTTCAGAATTTCTGTTTTGGGCGGTGCCGGCGGAACATTGGGCTTGATCATATTGATGCTGCGCAGCAAGTTGGTTCATCTGAAGACGTTGAGCAAAATTTCCATCATCCCAGGCATCTGTGGTATCAACGAGCCCGTGATTTTTGGTTTGCCGATTGTCTTTAATCCAATCTTGGCGATTCCTTTCCTGCTGACACCGATCATCAATCTGGTTTTGACTTATTATGCCCAAGTAGCAGGCATCATTTCGATGGGCTATATTATCGATCCGTCCTTTACGCCCTTCTTTGCGCAAGCTTACTTAGCCACGATGGACTTCAGAAACGTTCTCTTCTATTTTGGACTTGTAATACTAAGTATCTTCATTTACTACCCATTCTTCAAAGTATACGAGAACAGCCTGAGCCGTCAAAGCGCTATGGAAAATCAGTAATAGTAAGAGTTTATTGCTGAATGAACAACCCCCAGGCAGCCGCCTCTCCCAACGTGGTAGAGGCGGCTGCCTGGGGTTTTGTGTTTTGTAAAGTTGAAGAGCATGTATGTTGTTCTCGGGTGTTTTGTGCTTTCGATGGGGGATAGCCTGACAGATGTGGTTTCTCTCAGGTAAATCAGATACACTCATGGGCTAACGCCCGACAGAAGAGCGATCTCTTCGGTATCTTCTGCTTCTCGTTCAGTTGACACATCGCTCAGGTGTCGGCTCTTCGGCATTCTTCGTTCTTCGTTCGGCCGACATATCGCAACAGCGTCGGCTCTTCGGTATCTTCCGCTTCTTGTTCAGCCGACACATCGCTCAGGCGTCGGCTCTTCGGCATTCTTCGCTCTTCTTTCAGCCGACATACCGCAACAGCGTCGGCTCTTCGGTATCTTCCGCTTCTTGTTCAGCCGACACATCTCACCGGCGTCGGCTTTTCGGCATTCTTCGTTCTTCGTTCGGCCGACATATCGCCCAGGCGTCGGCTCTTCGGTGTTCTCCGATTTCCGACACTGGCGATCGACTTATCCATATCAAGAAGTTTCTTCAGTGTGTTTAGCAATTTTATCTATAGCTACTCAGCATTGATTCTATTTTCCGCTGCTGTGTATACCTCTTTTTTGTCGCGTTTGCCGATTGCGACTATCTGGATAACCTCGATTTTGCCATTTGCCTCCCGAAATACAATTCGAAGCCCCATTTTTTTGTTCTTCAACTTCCTGCACTCGCTCAGTGAACCGTGTAATGCCTGTCCTGCTTGCATGCCAAATTCTTTAATCCTTGCAATCGCTTTGTCCACGAAAATCTTCTGACTTCCATCCAGAGAATCGTAATCCTGCTTTGATAACGCCGTCCACTCTATCTTATGCACAAACTACTCCCACCCATCATTCTCATCTATGGTACGAAACTGATCGGCGTTGGCGCCACGGACTTCTTCATCCGAATATAGTTCTAAATCTTTGATAACTAAGCGTTTCTCTACTTCTAAGTCCAATACTCGCTCATGTAATACTTCGATTTCGTTTGTCAAAGATTCGTACTGTTCCTGCGTCAGCATAACGCCCGCAACAGCTCCACGATTAAAAACATAGACAGGCGTGTTTTCTTCCTTAGCTTTTTTAAATACAATGGTTGGGGATTTTTTCACTTCAGATATGGAAGTGGTCGGGACGTCAAGAATTTTAAAGTTCATTTCTATCATCTCCTTAGTTTATCCCAGTATACACCGTTTAAAAATCTTTTAAAAGTCTTTTTATGATATCTTTAATATATACAAAATGTTTATTGCTTAAAAGGAAGAAATGTTTATCACGCTGCGCGTACAGCCGGCCGGAGCCCGCGTTGGTCCTTCGTTATCTCCACTCTTCGTTCTGCCGACACATCACATAGGTGTCGGCTCTTCGATATCTTCCGCCCTTCGTTCAGCCGACATATCTCGCCGACGTCGGCTATTCGGTATCTTCCGCTTCTCGTTCAGCCGACATACCTCGCCGGTGTCGGCTTTTCGGCATTCTTCGCCCTTCGTTCAGCCGACATATCTCGCCGACGTCGGCTTTTCATTCACTGGGATATAGTATCTGCAACTCTCGCTTCCTGCAGCCTGATATTCCCGCTTCAAAATCTTATAGACGCGATTTGTATCTTCCGTGCCACACCAATCCGCCAAACGTTTTGTTGTCATTTTTTCATTTGGAAAGAGCGTATGGAAATCCGAAATGCTGTTGCTGATGGCTTTTTGTATGATCATCTTTTTCCCACAGCGTTCACACATATGGGAACGCCCACAAAAGTTATGCACGAGCAACCCACATGTTGGGCAAATAATGCCTTTATTCATTTTTTCGTACTCATATTTGATCAATTTGCTTGGGTACTCAGGATCATGGCATTCGACAAGTGCTTGCGCCAACTTTTCCAATTCCGGATTTGTTACGGGTTTCATATTTTGCAGTTCACGGAAATGCTCCGAAATCTGCCCAGGAAGAATGCTGTCACCCTCATATGGAGCTCCCCAGATTGAAAATTCTGGATTTACGTATACTATGAATGCTTCAATTTCCATCGAATAGCCCAAGCTCTTCAGCAGCTTCCTCAGCCTTACTTTTGTTTTCGTTAGCTGAAGGGAAGGATTTTCCAAAGTAGTGCCAGATTGCTTCGTAAATTCTTCCGGTCCCCAGTGGTGTACCCCACTGTAATTTTTGATTTCATATAACACTATTTTTCCTTCACAAATTAACAACGCGTCTATTTGTAATGAAGAACGTCTAATTTCCAGCTGCAAATCATTCAGAATAATACATTTTGCCCCCAGCTTTTCTGTCAGACCATCAAATCGGCACTCACCCTCATATCCTTTTTTCAGATTGAGGTAGTAATAATAATCTTCTTTATCCAATCGCATACGGCTCGCTAAAATTTCATAAATACGTAAATTCATAGATTTTGCGCGTTCCTTAAATGCCAATACATCCGCCTCCACTATTTCTTTTCGAAGGTAATATACGCATAATGTGCTGTAAAGCTTCTATATTAGAGGCAGCGGTTATTATTTATGGAACCCAAAGTATGTTTCTACGTAAACGAGGTGTGGTGCCGCATCATCCGTCGGCTGTTTGTTTTCCTTTGCCCTTCGTTCAGTCGACGATTTTTATTTTTGTCGACTGTTCGGTATTCTTCACTCCTCGTTCAGTCAACACATTACGTGGGCGTCGGCTATTCAGAATCCTACGCTCTGCGTTCAGTCGACACATCACACGGGTGTCGGCTATTCGGTATTTTTAGCTTTTCGTTCAGCCGACATACGTGCTTTTCAGATTTATACGTACTAAAAAAGGCAGCTCTCTCATCCCTTGTTGGAGAGGTGGCTGCCTGTGTTTTGTCTGTATGAAGATCAGATATGTTGTTCTAGGGTATTGTGTGCTTCCGATGGGCGTTAGCCCGACTGCCATACATGCCCTATCTCGGCTGTTTGTTATCCTTTTCCCTTCGTTCAGTCGACGATTTTTCTTCATGTCGACTGTTCGGTATTGTTCACTCCTCGTTTAGTCAACACATTGCGCGGGCGTCGACTGTTCGGTGTTCTCCGCTTTTCGTTCAGTCCACACATCAGGATTCCGTCGGCTCTTCGGTAACATTCGTTCTTCGTTCAGCCGACATTCATGTTTTTCTGGATTATACGGCTGCCTGTTCGATACTTTTTTTTATAATGTTATTTTTCAGACTATCCCATATTTTCGGAACAAATAGCAAGGCGTGCAGCTCCATGCGTGGCAATAGCTGTTGATCATTTCGTCTCCGTACGGCGAGAATGTGACGTCTTCGGGATAGTAGACTTCCCAGAAGGTATCGGCGCCGTTTTCGACCATACCGCCCCAGTACAGTTTGATGATGCGGATGGCTTCTTCGCGGAATCCTTCTTGCAACAACGCTTCCACATAATGGTGGTACATATAAGGCGAGTTGCACCCGACAACCCGTTCATCATCCAAAGCCAGCAAATTTCCCAACACATTCTTGCGCAGTTCCGTATCGCCGATTTCGGCTAACAGCATCCAAGTCTGCGACGGAATAGCTATCTGTCCGCTCGCCGGATCCACGAACAAGCCTTTTTCTTCATCGTAATAGGTGGTCAACGCATACTGCTCCAGAATTTTGATTTTGTCGTCCAGCTCACCCACTAATTTATTGACTTCCATAAAAGTAGCCAATTCTTTCAATCGTTTATAGGAGTAAATGAAAATTCCTTGGATAGCGATTTGTTTGTCCAACGGTTCGTTCCAGTCGATGAAAGCCCACCAGCCTTGCGGCACGTCGATTTTTCCGTTCGGCAAGATACTACTTTCCAACACACGCAGTTGCGCAACGGCTGTGGCATAGAGATCGGTCAACGTTTGTTTGTCTTTCGTTTCGCGGTAATAATCAAGTAAAGTGTCGATGAAGAACAGGCTGTAGTCCGCCAAGAAGGTATCGTCCGGAATCAATCGCGGCTCGATGAAGACATTGGCGGAAACTTGGCCCTCGCTGGTCGTTTGGGCCGCAAAAAGGTAGAGGCACTTTTTAACCAGGTCATTCGCTCCGAAAATTGCATAGTTCGCCAAAGCCTGCAACCTCAGATCACCCAGCCATAAGCGTCGGTCCCGTTTCGGGCCGTCCTCGAATACGTCCTGCATGCATTGCATAAGCGTTTTTTGCGAAATCCGGTCGATTTCCTGAAGCAACTGATCGTCGGTTTCCAATCGCTTCATTTTTGCCTTGTCGGCGGAGCTTTCCGTTGTGCAGCTCAATTTCAGGTTGATCTGGTATTTAGGGGACGTATCCACCACTTCGATTTTCAGGTAGCGGAAGGCGAATCTGCGTTTGAGCTCCATCGTTTCCGGAAGCACATCGATCGTCAACAATTCTTCCTGAAGCCAAGAAGCGCTCAGCTCGCCTTTGTAGCTGTCGAACGAACGGGTCACTTCAATCGGCGTTTCGCCGAAGGATAGCCGCAATTTTGCGGGTGCGTCCGGCGGGCTACCTAAGGACGTGATTGCAAGCGACACCCTTCCGACGCAGTGCTCGCCGAAGTCTACGATTACCTGCTCTTTGCGGTCCATCCGGATACCTTCGCTGGAATCGTATCTGGTCACTTCGACCAGCTCGTTTGCGGACGTGGACGCCGGCGTTGCAGCGACGATCCGTTTTGGCATCACTTGTTCGTGGTACATGTCAATTTCGATCTGTTTAATTTTCTCTTCGAAAGTTTCATTGGTAATAAAACGGATGTCAGGGTTGGTTTGGAACTCCATATTTGGTTAGGTCCTTTCTGCTGTTATGAAATAGGCCGTGCAGGCACATGATGGCTGCCCCGAAAACCAAGATGATCGCCATATAGGACAGCTTGAAGGAAACAAAAACGCCTAAGGCAATCATCATCAACACGGCTGCATTCTTCAGGAAATTCGACAGGTATGTCGCCAGAGCTTGCTTCAATAGATTCTGTCCTTTGAACGAAACGGCTTCTCTGGCGAGATTGATGCCGAAGCTTATTTCAAAGACGATTAATACGATGTTCATCGCATATAGCAGATACGTGATTGGGCCGGTCACGGCTGACACATAAAGGGTGGTCAGGCCGAGGTAGAAAGCCAGAGTCAAAAGCGCTGACAGATGCATTTCTTTCCTCAACGTAAACCGTAGCTCCCTCAGGTAGATCCCGAAGATGCCGGAGCTGTTCTCCCCTTTCAACGTGTGCGCCGTGCGCAGCAAGGCCAGAATGCTGGGCAATAGCGTGAGGCTGGTCAACAGATAGATTGGGAAGAACACGACTTTGAAATCAAATAGGAAGTATACTTGGAAAAAGAAGGCGTTCGTCACCAGAAACAGGGTGTTCAGGATGATCACCCGATAAAAGAAATCGAACAATCCCATCAGTTTTATCAGTCGGTCATTCACGATTCATCATCCTTTCACTGCGCCTGCCGAGATGCCGCCTATGAAATACTTCTGCAGTAATGAGAATAGCGTAATCAATGGAATGGCGCACAAAATACAGGCGGCGAAGAGGACGCTCCACTGGGCGGGATTCTCCTTATCTCCTAAGAAGTTCAGCATCGTGACCGGCAGGCTCATTTCAGCCTGTTTATTTACGAAAATCAGCGGATAGAAATAATCGTTCCAGATCCAGATGCCTTGCGTGATCACGACGGAAACGGTCGCTGGCACAAGCAAAGGGAAGACGATCCGGAAAAAGCGTGTGAAGAGATTGGCTCCGTCCAAATAAGCTGATTCTTCTATTTCGGGAGGGACACTGCGCATGAACCCCGTGTACAGAAAAGTCGAGAACGGGATGCTGCAGGTGATGAACATGATCATAGGCGTGAACCGGTTGCTTGGGATGCCGATTGTGCTGAACACTTGCGCAATCGGAATGATAACCATTTGCCCTGGAATGACCAAGCCGGATATAAACAGGATGTAGAGCGCTTTGCTCAGTTTGCTGTTGATCCTTCCTAATGGGTAGGCTGCCATCGCCGCCAAAAGGACGACGATCACAACACTGCCTATCGTCGTAATCAAACTGTTCATGAACGACGTCATAAAATTCATCTTTTCAAATGCCATACGATAGCTTTCGAAGGAAATGTCCGAAAACAGCATCAAGGGCGAAGACGTATCCCCTGGGCTTTTCAAGGAAGTCGATAAGGCAATGGCTAGAGGTGATAAGGTAACCAATAAGAATAGGCTCAAGCCGATGTGGACTGCTAAATTGCTGGATTTTTTACTCATTCCATCTCACTCTCTTTCTTGGACATAAATACTAGCAGCACTGCCGTTATCGCAATGATGACGATAAACGAGACTACCGAAAAGGCGGCTGCTTTGCCGAATTGTTGTTCCGTGAAGGCCATCTTGTAAATCGAGAACATCAAGGTGTTCGTCGAATCCCCAGGTCCCCCGTTTGTCATGATGAAAGGATAGTCAAAAGCTTTCAGGCCGTTGATGACGTTCAGGATGACATTGATCGTGATGGAAGGCGCCAACAAAGGTATTTTGACGTGACGGATTGCTTGCCAACCGGTGCAGCCATCCATTTCAGCGGATTCCAGAACGGAGTCATCGATCGTCTGCAGACCCGCCAAGTAAATGATCATCGTCTGCCCTACGTTTTTCCAGACATCGACGAGCGTGATTCCGTAGAGGGCTTTGCCGTAGTCTCCAAGGACATTGAAGCTACTTCCGTCCAGTCCGAACAGGTTCATTATGGAGGCGATCAAGCCAGATTCAGGCATATACACATAGCTCCAGACAAATCCGATAACGATAGCACTGAAAAGTGCCGGAATGTAGGCTGCCGATCGGTAAAAAGCCATGCCTTTGATTTTGCTGTTGAGGGCGAATGCCAAAATAAGTGCTAAAAGGTTGCCGCCGATCACCAACAATGCCGTATAAGTCAGCGTGTTCCCGATTGAATTGAACAGGATACCGGATTCAAAAATCGCTTTGAAATTGTCGAATCCCACATTATTGTAGTTCAGGTTAAATCCATTGAAATCAGTCACGCTGTAGGTGAACAGCTTCAGAAAAGGCCAGATCCAAAAGGTGCCGAATACCGCCAGAGCAGGAATAACAAACAGATACATGCGGTTATTCATTACCAGAGATTGGTTCTTTTTGAACAGGAAGCTGATTGCCTTCCTTTTTGGAGCGGCTGTTGTCGTTTGCTTCAGTTCCATTTTATGATTCATCCTTCCTTTATAAAGAATGTTCCGAAGAGGCTTTTTTGGGCCCCTCCAGAACAAGCTTTGATCTATTCAAGTTCGTCTATTTAAGTTCTTCAAATTTCTTCTGCATTGCTTCAGCAACTTCTTCAGGCGTAACTTTGCCTGTTCCGATCATCTCGCTGAATTTAGATTGCATTTCCGTTTCTGTACCGGCTGGCCACGCTTGGTTACACCAGTAGAAGGATTGGCCTGCTTCAAATGCTGGCACGACATCGGCGAACACTTCATTGCTCAGCTCTACCCCTTTATAGGTTGAAAACGAGGTAGCTGTCGCAGCCCAAGCCTGGTGCAATTCGGACGATCCATCCGTCATTTCGTTGAAAACATCCTTCAGCATATCTTTGTGCTCACTCTGTGAACTGATTGCATAACCAGCTCCCGTTGCGGCTGCAATGTAAGTTTCCCCTTCATCATTAGCCGGCATTCCCATAAAGCCAAGGTTAAAGGCAGCATCTTCCAAAGCCGGATAGCTGAAGTCGCCGTCAAAGAGCATCGCTGCTTTTTGATCCATAAACAACTGTTGCGCCTGCGGTTGGCCCAAGCCAAGCGAGTTGTCGGTCACATAGCCTTTGTCGTATAATTCTTTGTACATTGTGATTGTGTTGACCCAGGCTTGGTCCGTGAATTTTGTATCGCCTGTATAGAGTTGGTTATCGAAATCTGCATTTTCAGGATACACTTGGTTGGCTGCAACCTGGTACATCCCGAATTGGATCATGTAGGAATCCTTGTCGCCCATCACGATTGGTGTGATGCCGGCTGCCTTCAGTTGTTCGCAGGCTTCCAGGAATTCTTGCCAGTTTGTCGGAATCGCGATGTTGTTCTGCTCGAACAAGTCCTTGTTGTACCATGTTCCCAGTACCCCGACACTGCTTGACAAGGCGTACGGCTTACCTTCATAGGACATATCAGCTTTCGCTTGATCGATCAGGTTGTCCCAATTATCCAGATCAGAAAGATCTTCGATATAGCCCGCTTCTGCCATTTCTTCAACGGAACTTGCGCTGGCTTTCTTAGGTTGTACTAAAAACAAATCAGGAGATTGACCGGTGGATAGCTTACTTTTCAAAGCTGTGTAATACTGGTCATCCGGCAAAAGCGTCGTTTCGACAGTATAGTCAGGGTATTGTTTTTCGACCAACTCTTTGAATGATTCCAAAAATACTCCCTGTGACCCGTCTTTCACCCCGGAAGCCATTACCGTGATGGTATTTTCGCCACTATCTGCTGCAGAATCATCGGTGCTGCCGCCACCGTTCCCACAAGCAGCAAGCACGCTCATTGATGCCATAGCCAAAGCCGACAAACGTAAAATCCTTTTCATTTTGATTCCTCCATTTCTTTTATAGTCTTATCATAATTTAGATTGAGTAATTTTTTTTCTCATTTCATGGTATACTTTTTTTGGATTATGCATTAGGAGGTTTCTGCATGCGAATAAACAAACAACTCAGCCTCGCGATTTTTGTGATTGCAACAGTATCTTTGTTGGTGATCTCATTTCTTTCCTTCGGGATGTACTATCATTTTTCTTCCCAGGATTTGGAAGCGAATACAAAAAATTCGTTGAACCGGAGCGCCTCCATCATTGAGGAGAAGATTAACGACATCGATATACTCACCGAAAAGGTGCAATTTTTCTCGAAAAGTTCGTACGATTTGATGACGGATTTGCGGAAATATGCCAATGAGGAGGCCTATACACCGGAGAACCTTTTCTATTCATCCGAAGAGCTTGAAGGCATTTTCCGGACCGTGATCTATCGGATGGATTATATCAATTTTATGGCCATCATCCTGCCGAATGGCGAAATCATTTCTTATTCGAATACGCAAAAGGACTTTTCCTACGGGTATAATCCGCTTATGAGTGAGTGGTACCGGGAAACACTCGAAGCGAAAGGAAACCTGAATATTTCCGTGGCCAAGGAGGATCGGGCGATCATCAATGCCGGTGCAGATCCGACACTCTTCTTTTCCAGGACCATCTATGATTTTTATTCAAAGGAACTGCTCGGAACGCTCGTAGTGAATTGCGAGCCTGAATTTTTTGATTTCATTTCCCAGAATTTCCCGGATAAAGTAATCGGATTCCAATTGACCGAAACGAAAAATGATGCGGTGCTCTACACAGCCGCTTCCGATGAGCTGATTACCGACACGAGTCAGTTGGAGACCACAATCAATCTCAATCGCCAACCCATCCTGCTGGCCGTGACTATCGACAACAGTGAGTATGCAGAATTATTCAAAACACTGCTGCGTAACCTGTTCATCATTTTGGTTCTTCTCTTTATCGCCATTTACTTGACATCCACCCGCTTCTCGAACTTGTTCACTACACCGATCGTCAATTTATCCAGTCTGATGCGAAAAAAGCAGACGACGAACTATCATTTCCGAGCAAACAAATACGAGAACAGATCGGATGAAATTGGAATCCTCTATCAGGAATACCGCAACATGTTGGAGACACTGGATGCGTTTCTGATCGATAAACTCAATTCGGAGCAGTCGCTGCTGAAATCTGAGCTGAACGTTTACAAGAACCAGATCGACTCGCATTTCCTTTATAATACGCTGGAATCGATCAACTCCTTGGCTGAGATAGAAGAGATAGATGAAATATCGGTCATGACACTTTCCTTATCAAATATGTTCCGTTACGCCTCCAATGGCTTCATCAACGAGGCCACAGTAGCTGAGGAATTGCAGAACGTCGAGGATTTTCTGCATATCCAGGAAATCCGTTACCAACACGCAATCAACTACCGCAATAACATCACCAGCGAGAAGATCCTCGCTGCGACAGTGCCCAAAATCATCCTGCAGCCGTTGGTGGAAAATGCTATCTATCATGGAATGAACAAAGGCGGATTCGATGGGAAAATAAGGATTTCCGCCGCAATTTTCGAAGATGATCTGTATCTTTATGTATCCGACAATGGCATGGGAATGAGCGAGAACACGCTATATAAATTGCATGCTGAGCTGCATCAAGCATCGACATTGGTGCGGGAAAAGACAGCCCATATCGGTCTGATCAATATCGAAGCACGGATCAAAAATTTCAGTGGTGACGACTACGGTATTACGGTCTATAGCCATAAAGAAAAAGGCACAATAGTCATCATTCATTTACCTTTCAAGGAAGCGGTGAACTAAAATATGTATCAGTTTTTAATTGCGGATGATGAAATCCTAATCAGAAAAGGGACTTTAAAGAAAATCGAAAAATTGGATTTAGCTATCCAATGCGCCTTCGAAGCGGGCAACGGCAAGGAAGCCCTCACCTATTTGGAAGCAAATCCCGTCGATTTTGTTATCACGGACATAGATATGCCGGAATATGACGGCGTCCAGTTTCTTGATTATCTGAAGAAACACTTTCCTGAGATGCCGATCATCGTCATTTCCGGCTATCAGAATTTTTCTTATCTCCAGAAAGCGATCCAAGCAAATGCCATCAACTATATCCTGAAGCCATTCAGCCGGGAGGATATCCAAAAATCCCTACTGGATGTGATTGCGATTCTGGAAAACAATAAATCGAAAAAAAACAACGAAAATGAAGTGATTATCAGCACTATCATTGGCCATCAAACGGAATTGGGTATGAAGGCTCTGCAGAAGATGATTCCTTCTCCGAACCAGTACTATCTGGTCCTGTCCGTCTGCCGCGATCCGAAAGATTCGTTGGAGCGGTTAACTCAATCCGCGATTTTTTCGGAGCCTATCCCTAAATATGAGCTGACCCGTTTTTCGATTGTCGAAAAATCAAAAATTATGGACCTCATCAGTGGCTTGCCTGAGAGTACATTTTTGGGCATAAGCAGCCCAGTGATGGAGGCCACAGCATTCGGTTCTTATTATCAGAATTGTATCGACGCGTTGAATTCACGGAAATATGATAGTCAACCTACCCTTTTTTATTATGACAGTACTATCATAAACGAAAAATATTCTTTTCCGCATATCTCTGAACTAATGTATTATCTGGAGACCGGCAAGGAAAGCGTGCTGAAGGAGAAATTGCGCGAGTACTTCGAAACGGCCTATTTCAGTGAAGGCGCGACGCTTTTCGATCTGAAGGATATCGGCCTGTCCTTGATCGAAAAATCAAAGCAATTCCTGGATGATTATTACCGCATGCAATCGAATTATACCTATCCGGAAATTCATCAGGAAGTGATGGAACGACTCTTCACGTTTATGGACATCAGCACTTATTTCCTAGAGTTTTTAGGAAATATCGCCAAGTCGATGTCCTATGAAAACTTGTATTCTTCCCAGGATATCATCGCTAACGTCAAGGACTATCTGGATATCCATTATGCCGATCCGATCACGCTGGATTTTCTTTCGGATATTTTTTACATCAACAGTTCCTATCTGTCGACCTTATTCAAAGAAAAAACCGGAATGAAATACGTCGACTACTTGAACGGCCTGCGGATCGATGCTGCCAAAACGCTACTACAAACGACCAATCGCCGGGCTGCGACGATTTCTAGGATAGTCGGATACGATAACGAGAAATATTTTTACAGAGTATTCAAAAAATTCACTGATCTTACCCCGGAGCAGTACCGAAAGCAAAAATAGAGAATACTTAGCAAACCAGGCAGCCGCCTCTCCAATGATGGATGAGGTGGCCGCCTGGTTATTCGTACATTTAAAGGGAGCGTATATCTCCCTAGGGTGTTTTGTGCTTTCGAAGGGCGTTAGCCTGACATACATAGTGCGTGGACGTCGTTGTCGGCCATTCGATATCCTACGTACTTCGTTCAGTCGACATAGCACGCTGGCGTCGGCTGTTCGGCGGACTCCGCTTCTCGTTCAGCCGACACATCATGCGGGTGTCGGCTCTTCGGTATTCTTCGCTCGTCGTTCAGTCGACACATCACGTTTTCGTCGGCTGTTCGGCATTATCCGTTATGCGTTCAGCCGACATAGTAGACTCTCTGGTATTTTTGTGCTTCATCTATCCGTTTCCCTGCTGCGATTGGCGCGCAGCTTGTACACAATCCCCAGCACTTGCACGGCGATGATCGGGGTCATGGCGACGAGGGCGATCATGCCGAAGCTGTTGGAGATGAGGTTGTCTCCGGCCGTTGCGCTGGCGGCGCCTTGGACGAATGAGAGGATGAATGTCGCTGTCATCGGTCCGGATGCGACGCCGCCGGAATCGAAGGCGATGCCAACGAACATTTTCGGGACGAAAATTGTCAGTGTCAGCGCAATGAGGTAGCCCGGCAGAAGAATGTGCCAGAGTTGGATAGCCGGAAAAATGATGCGCACCATCGCTAAGGCGATGGCTGTCCCGATGCCGATGGAGAGCACGATCTTGACGGCATTCCGTGTGACAGCACCCTCCGTGACCTCCTCGATTTGGTACGTCAGGACATGGACGGCTGGTTCCGCCAAGACGGTGACCAAACCGAGCACGAAGCCGGTCGCAAGCAAATATTGCTTATTTTCCAATGACGCGACGCGGAAACCGATCGTTCGGCCGATGTCCATGAAGCCGGCTTGGGCGCCGAGGAGGAACAGGAAGAGGCCGATGTAGGTCAGCAGCAGGCCGTAGAGGATCCACGAGATATTTCGGCGTGAGAGGCGGAAGGAATAGCGCTGCATCAGGAGGAAGATGAGCGTGATCGGCAACAGTGCAAGCAGGACTTCTGCAGCAACAATCGGGATTTTTTCGAGGAATGGTGACAGCAGGCTGGTTGTTTTCAGGGTGTCGATCGGAGCGTCAGGGGGCGTGATGCTTCCGCCCGCGATGCGATCCATCAGGAGAATAGCGAGGATCGGGCCGACCGAGACAACACCAATCAGACCGAAGCCTTCGGTGTTGGCGGCGAGATTGTCCTTGCGCAGCAGCGTGACTCCGAGAGCAATCGCCATGATGAACGGTACCGTCATGGCGCCGGTCGTCGCGCCGGATGCGTCGAAGGCGATGGCGAGAAATTCATCGGAAGCGTTCAGCGCGAGGATGAATACGACGGCGTACAGCCCGATCAGCAGCTTGTGCAGGACGATGTTACGGACGATCCGGATCAGCCCGAGTGCCAACAGCGCGGCGATGCCGAGCGATACGACAAGGATGATGCTCCATTTTTCGACAGTGCCGGCCGTCAGACGTTCGACTTGCCCAGCCAGGATGTGCAAATCCGGCTCCGCGATGGAAATGATGAAACCGAGCGCCAAACCGGCACCGGCAAGCAGGATGAGGTTGGCGGTCTTGGAAAACGTCCGCCCCATCGCTTTTCCGATCATGCTGACGCTGAAATCGATACCGTGCAGAAAAATAGAGAGTCCGGCGGTGATGCAGAAGGCACCCAGCAGAAAACGCTGTAGCTGCAATGCAGTCAGCGGCGTCAAGGTGGCATGCAGCAACAGGACGATTGCGATGATAGGAAGGACCGCATGCAGCACTTCGCGGATTTTTGACAAGAACAGTTTCATCGGAGGCACCGCCTTTCTGAGCTTGGCGTTCAAGGTGGTTATCTTTCTTCTATTATAAACGAAAAAGCGGTGCGGGAATAACTGGAAGAATTTTGTTCCGTTATATGTGGCGGGCTGGCGCTCTCGGGTAAAGGAGTCACCATCCTGGGCGAACGCCCGACAGAAGAGCAATCTCTCGGGTGTTTTGCGGTTTTCGGTATCCAATTAGTCGACAACAACTTGTACCGTAGCTTTCCGGTTCCCCAAGATGGCTTCCGGAACGCCGATGATCTCCCCTTCCAATTTGAAAGTCCCTGGCTTCTCAAGCTTTTCCAAAGTGGCGGGCGTCAGCTCTTCCCATTTGACCCATTGCTGCGTATCCGTACCGTCGTTGTAGCGGAGCGTGACGTAGGACGGGAAACCGACGAGCTGGCCGTGTTCGATGGCATACTGGCCGGCTGCCATTGTGAAAGTCGCTTCATCCTGGGAGACGATCTTCAGTTTTTCGACTTGTTCAAATTCGTCCGGCACCTTTTTCCAGACTTTCAGGTAGTCGACCTGGAACACTTTCGGATACGGCGCAGTCGGATCGAACGGGCCGACCCACCAATTCTCCCGCCCTTCGTAGGCCGACAGGATGGAGATCATCGGATAGGCGACCTCGGCTTGGAACGTCCCGATTTCTTCGTCGTCGAAATAAAAGACGAAACCTTCCGGAGTCCATTCGAAAGTGTAGAGATGGAATTCATTGCTCAAATCGGCCTCGCCGACATCATAAATGAAATGCTGCTCCCGCGCTGCCGGATCCCGGTGCGCATACAAAGAAGCCGTGACGACATTGCCGAAGTTCAGGGAATTTTCGAATACGTCCACTTCCACATCTTGTTCCGGCGTATCTTGGATTCCGACGAGCCACCAGGCGCACATATTGCCGAGGCTGTTCATCATTTTGGCGCGGATTTCGAAGACACCATATTGCGAAATGAAGCCCATGAATGGCTCGATATCGTTGCGGACCTCCAGATCAGCCTTAAATTCGTGCAGTCCGGTCCGGTTGCCGGTCATTACGCTGGATGTGCGGACCGTCCCGTCAAATTCGGGATTCCACGGCTGGGTATCCTCATGGATGATCAGATTCAGATTGCCATCCGCCACCTCGTAGACGGCACGCGCGGATTCCATGTCCGGCGTCCAGGAAGCCAAATATTGGTCATTCCAGATGGCCGGATCGAGCGGGCTTTCATCGAAATTTTCATCGAAAATCAGCCGGTATTCACCGTTGTAGACCGGTATCGCTTCTGTTTCATCCCCGTTCGCCTGCCACCCGCGCAGAAATGCGTAATCCGACTGGTGAAGCCAGACAAAGAGTACTGCGAGCAAAAAAACGATGCTGATTAGTTTGATTGGTTTCTCCATAAGGATTCATCTTCTCTCGTAGATTTGGGGAGGATTCCAAGATTGCGATTGAGCGGAGTTGGAGCTAGTGTTCGTGGATTTTTCTCCGGTGAGGCTTCGCTCATCGGAGGTAAGGTCTATTTTGGATGGCTCAACTCCGGCGAGACAGTGCTCACCGAAGTTGAGCCGTGGTTACCTGGCTGTCTCCCGGTTAAGAGCTTCTCGCCGGAGGACAATTTGTTTAACTGTTTAACGGATTCAGCGGCTGAACGCTCCTTTAAGGCAGCCATTCATAATCTTCGGGCAACTCAATAAATTCCGTTGCAGTCCTGTCGCTTATTTCCAAAACATCGAGATTGAACTCATTTTCTCCGGAAGCTGAGCGGATTCGTTTCAGGACATTGCCTTCGAAATAGTAGAACATCCGGTCGCCGTTTGCGGTGTAGTATTCTTCATAAATGAGATCTTCATCCTGCCAGCTGCCCACATAGATGCTGCCGATGTCCTTGAAGGGCGGTGCTGCGATGATGCCGTCGTCTTCCGGTTCTTCGGCGGAATCCGCACTTTCATTCCTCGCGATCGTCCGGTCCAGGTGGTCGACCGCAAAAGCTTGCCCGTCCAAAGTAAGATACGTTGTGTCCGTATTCTCCCCGCTGATCCGGATGGCCTGATCAGCGCCGGCAACGGCGACTGTCATCGATCGGTCCTCGATCTGGTCCCCAGTGAATTCCTGGTAATAGTATTGTGCCACATACTGTTTGCTTGCAAAAATCGCGAAATACGGCTCGGCCAAATGGGTGCTGGGAATGCTGGTGTCGGCTTCCACAGAGGTTTCGCTGCCGCTTCCAACGGTTGATTCGACTGTTTCGCTTTGGCTGCTTGCGACGACGCTGCTTGATTCGTCCGATGCAGTTGTCCCATCCAGTCCGCAAGCCGCGAAAAGTGCGGCGATTGCAGTCAGCATACCTAATACAGCAAATTTTCTTTTCATTTAAAAAACCTCCTTACGCAAAGCAAAAGGTTCGGTCCGTTATGCTGGCTTATGTTTCCTTGTTTCCATTATACGCCGGAATGATTGTGGTCACTATGAAAAGCACTCCATAATCATTTCCATCGTGCCGTTCATCATTCTGATGACGGTACTGCTTTGATGAGATGAATCGTGCGAAGCGACAGCAGCGTTGAATAATTAGACATCCGACAGATTGAATGTTTCATCGCTACGCGCAGAGCGCGAAGGGATTTTCGGGTTTATCGGGCGGGAGTTTCCCCGCCAAACAGTATTTGGCGGGCTATTCGGGGCTGCGCCGGGCGCGTTTTCCCCGTCAAACAAATTTTGGCGGGGAATTCCGAGCCCCACACGCCGAAGATAGCCCGCCAACGGTATTTTGGCGGGTTTTCTTTTCATGCTTTTCTTTATGCATGTCCATAACCGGCCACAAAATTACGCCATAAAAAAAGCAGCCATTTGCGGCTGCTTTTTTCAGTGTTTCGTGATGTATACTTCCTCATCCATTTCGGCTGCATGCGGAGAGTGCGAGATGATTTCGATTTCTGTGCCGAGTGCGGAAACAATGTAGCGCGTTTCGCGGCCGAGGAACTGTTTGTCCTTGATTGTGGCGCGCAATCCGCCACGCTGTTTGTTTTCCGGTTGGAAGCTGAGTTCCTCAGGACGGATCGGATAAAGGCGGTTGGCTTTGAAATAATCGGCGACTCCCGTTCCTGGCCAGCTCAATGCGTTTGCTTCAGCCGGGCGGAAACGATCTCCTTGCCATTCGCCGTTGACCAGCAAGGCTTTGCTGACGAAATTAGCGACGAACGGCGTCTGCGGATAATGGTAAAGATTGTACGGCGTATCGATCTGTTCGATCTTTCCTTGGTTCATGACGATGATCCGGTCAGCAAGGGCCATGGCTTCGCTCTGATCGTGCGTCACATAGAGGATCGTTGCTTTGGTAGCGCGATGGATACGCTTGATTTCCTGTACCATCACTTGCTTGAGGTGCGCATCCAAGGCACTCAGCGGTTCATCCATCAGCAGCATCTTCGGCTGCGAAACGATGGCACGGGCCAAGGCAATGCGCTGTTTCTGCCCTCCCGATAACTCGTTCGGATAGCGGTCCTCAAAGCCTTCCAGTTCGACCAGCTGAAGCGCCTGCCGTATCATTTCCTTGCGCACCGCCTCGTTGAAACGTTTCTTGTTCTGCGAGCTTTTCAGCGGGTATTCAAGGTGCTCCTTGATGGTCATGTGCGGCCAGAGCGCGAAATGCTGGAACACCATTCCGAGCTGGCGATCTTCGACCGGCATGGTGTCCTCATTTTCAAAAAAAGCTTGTTCACCGAAACGAATGCTGCCGGCCGTCGGGTCGATAAAGCCTGCCACAGAGCGCAGCAGCGTGGTTTTTCCGCAGCCGGACGGGCCGAGGATAGCGATAAATTCATTCTCCTTCACTTGGATCGTGATGTCGTTCAGTGCCTTGGCTGTGCCGAAATGCTTGGACAGGTTGGTGATGTGCAGTTCAGTCATTGGTTCGATTCCTCCGTTCAAAGTGATTGCGGATCAGGACGATGGCGAGAATAAAGAGTGTCAGCATGACAGAGTAGGCTTGGGCGATATTGTTGTCGCCGCCGGTCTGCAGATTGAAAATCGTCAGCCCCACCGTCTTCGCATCGGCCGCAGCCAAGAGCGAGGACAACGTCAGCTCGGTGAATGCGCCAGTGAAGACGAGGAAGGAACTCGAAAAAATTTGATTTTTGATGATGGGGATGATGATACGGCGCCATTTCTCGAAAGTCTTCGATCCAGAAACGGATGCGGCCTCCTCCAGCTCGATTGTGACGCCCAAAAGTGCCGTGTTGCTGCCGCGCAAAAGCAGCAGGATGTAGCGGGTCACATAGGCGATCAAAAGGATCCGCATCGTCCCGTAGACGTTCGGAACTTTGCTCCAATAGAAAATCATGCTCAACGCCAGCACGATGCCGGGTGTCGAATAGGTCAATGCGGCTCCCAGTTCGATCGGCAAGGTAGCTCTTTGATCATGGCGTTGCTTGTAGTACATGACCCAGACGCTGACGAGGATGCCGATCAGAATCGCAACGACAGTCAATCCGAAACTGGTCAGGAAGCCTTTGTACATGTTCGGTGTCTCCAGGATGAAGCGGTAATTATCCAGTTTCATGGTACTGATATCGAAGAGCGAGCGGCTGTAGCCCACTTGCAAAGATGAAAGGAACATGACCAACAAAGGCACAATGTTCACGAGTATGATCGTTGTGACGGATAGGATTTCGACCAAGCGGCGTTTGCCTTTTGCCAACAGAATGCGTGGTTCGTAGTCGGGCCGGGCCGCTTCCATGATGACCGATTTGCGCAGCACCCACCACTGCAGCGCTATGCCGCCGAAAGCGATCAAGGAAAGGATAATTGACAACACGGCGGCCTGGTTGAAGCTCGCCGGGCCGAAACCGATCGCTTTTTCGTAGATGTAGGTGCTGAGAACGGTGATTCCTGCGGGCGAACCGAGTGTTGCCGTAATCGCGAAATTATCGATGGAGCTCAGGAAAGCCAAGATGATCCCACTGACGATCGCCGGCAGGACAGTCCGGAAGTTGATGTTCCGGAGCGTTTCCTTCATGCGGTAACCTGCGATCCGCGAAGCCCATTCCTGTTCCTGCGGGACTTTACGCAGAATGTCGACAATGTTCAGATACACGAGTGCCGCGTTGCTGATGCCGAGGACGAGAATGATTCCCCCGAGCGAATACATGTTGATGACAGGAAGCCCGTTTTCGCGTAAAAACGTATTGACTGGACTGTTCCCCGCGAACAATGCCGTCCACGACAGCGTCACGACATAGCCCGGGATGATGTAGGGCAAGATGACCAGTAATTCGACCAGCCGCTTGAATCGGATGTTCGTATAGGCGACGATCAGCGCGTAAAGGAACCCGACCGCCACTGATATCGCAGTGGCCCCTAAGGCTATGATGAACGTGTTTCCGATGGCCTGCAGCGTCCGCGGCGATTCGAAGATGCCCGTGAAGTTCGTGATCCCGAAGCCCCCTTCCACCTCGAAACCCATCTTGAAAAGCGTGAAGAGCGGGAACAGGAACACGAACAACCCGATGATCCAGAACAGGATCTTATGGGTGAAATGATAAAATTTCGACATGATTTCTCCTTTAAAAAAAGAAGGAAGGAAAAGGCCGGGATTTTAGTCCTGGCCCATTCTTCCCTCAATTCATTCCAGTTTTTATGCACTGCTTTCGATTATTGACCGAAGATTTCTGCGAATTGCTCTTTATCGGCTTCGCGCGTCTCCATAACTTTGGCTTCGTCAAATGCCATCGGAGTGATTTCGTCCACGCCCTTCAGCCCTTCCGGAGCAGCAATGCCTTCACGCACAGGTGTGTACCCCATTTCTGATGTCACTGTCTGGCCTTCTTCAGAGAGAATATAATCCACAAAGAATTCCGCCATATCCGCGTTATCAGCACCATTGATGATGCCGATCGGTTCGGTCACGTACAGCGCGCCCTCTTCCGGATAGATGAATGCGATCGGAGCGCCATCGATGCGGGCACGGTTCGCCATGTAATCCACCAGCACGCCGATGCCTTCTTGGCCGTTCAACAATGCATCACGGACGGTTCCGTTTCCTTGGCCGACAAACAAGGCATTTTCCTTCAGGCCTTCATACCATTCCCAACCTAGCGCATCTTGTTGAGTGATGATGGAAAGGTTCAAGGAAGCAGCTCCCGAATAAAGCGGGCTCGGAATCATGACTTGGTCTGCATAAGCCGCATCCGTCAAACTTTGGTAGCCTGTGATGCCGGAAGCGTCGATCCTGTCCGTGTTGACCGCGATACCTGTGGCAATGACTTTCGTGCCGGCGTACAGATTTTCGTCGTCGATATATTCCGCAGGGATGGCTTCCAACTCAGGCGACTCATATGCCTGCAGCAAATCTTCCTCAGCCAATCCTTCGAAAGTGAAGCTGTCCGAAACCAACAAGGCATCCGCCAAGATGTCGCCGGTTTCCTTTTCGGCCATGACTTTTGAAAGGACTTCCTCAGTACCGGAGCGGAAGACTTCCACTTGGATGTTCGGATAGACCTCGTTGAAGCCTTCGACCAATAGCGCGATGTCCTGTTCCGGTTGGGAAGTGTACAGCGTGAACGAACCGGAAGCATCCGTGGTGGCTGCCGTTTCGGAAACTGATTCAGTTGATGCCGCATCAGTCGCGGAATCCTCGACCGATTCCGTTGTGTCGGCTGTACCGCAAGCCGCTAAAGTCAAAGCTGACATTCCTGCAAAAATCCATTTGTTCCATTTCATCGAAAAATTCCTCCTTGAGATAGGTTAGATTTTTTTTGAGCACTTTCCGTTCCAAACCGAGGTCCATCCCTTCGATGACGATCGGCAGTCCGCTTGCCAAGATGTCTGGCGAGAGCTTGCCAAAATCGAGCACACCTTCACCTAATGGGGTATGGTACTGTCTTTCTGTGCGGTTGCTGAGGTGCAATTTGCGGATACGCGGCAGCTTATTGAGGTGATCCAACACCATCTCCTCGTCGCGGCAGTGCGCCACATCGAGTGTCACGTACATCCGTTCCCAGAGGTCGCCAGCCACGCGTTCTAAAACATGGCGATCGGTAATGAATTCCTTTCCTACCGGCTCCATGATTTCAAAGGAAATCGGCTGGTTGCGTTCATCGGCATAAGCCATCAGCTCTTTCATGGATGCATGCATATATCCGTCGTGAACGGTCTCTTCCAGGCCGATCGACAGTCGTCCGGGGTGGATGGTGACATCCTTCGCTCCCAGCGCATGAGCAAAAGCGATCGACTTTTTCGTTTCCAAGACCGAAACGGCACGGACCGATTCCTGCAAGGCGCACAGATTCAGGTCCCAGCTGTAGGCATGCACGAAAACTTCCAGCTCGTAAGCAACGATGAGCCGTTGCAATTCTTCGATCGCCACGCCGTGATAGTCCATTTGTTGATGGAAAATTTCCAATCCCATGCGCTGTTCCTTCGCTGTCCGGAATATTTCTTCTATCGAATGATTCCACATCAGGGGTGTGGATAGATATGTATTTGTCATGATGGCTTGATTCATTCGCTCCTTTCAGTAAGAACTCTCTTAAGTATAGGGATTGTTTGTAAACTTCCGGTTAATTTGACGTTAAAAATTGTAAAGCTTACTAAATGTATATAAAAATTGTGATACGATGGGGACCAATAAGCACAGAAAGTGGGCGTTGATATGGGAAGACATCATTTTTTTGAGGAAATTGTAAACTTTAGGGATCTCGGGGGCTACAATGCGGCGGATGGTGCGGTTCTGAAGGACGGGCGCGTTTATCGGTCGAGTATGCTGTTCGGGCCGACTGAGCATGACCGTCAGAAATGGGAGTCGCTGGGCATCGATACGATCATCGATCTGCGGGCGCCGAAGGAACTGGTGCGCGAGCCGAATGCGTATGCAGATTTGGTAGGCCGTTATGTGAACGTGAATCTGAGCGGCAGAACGGATGCCGGCCGCAGCAGTGAGTTGGCGCAATCGGCTTCTTCGCCCTACTTCATGAGTGATCGCTATCTCGAGTATCTTTCGGCGGGAGATGAACTGGCAAAAGTGTTCCGGATTTTTCTTGAACGCTGGGATAGGCCGCTTGTCTTTCACTGCAGCGCCGGTAAGGACCGCACCGGCGTCATCAGTTATCTGCTGTTGAGTCTGCACGGCGTTCCGCTGGCTGAAATCGTTGCGGACTATCAAGTTTCATACACGTACATGAAACAAGATCCGCGCCTGCTTGATCCGGATAAGCACTTGAACATTTATGTCTCCTATCCGGAAATCATGGAGTTATTCCATCAAGCATTTGTGGACAAGTACGGTAGCGTTGAGGATTATCTGCGGAGTATCGGACTTGACGAGGAAGAGGTCGCGGGCCTGCAGGGGTTGTTGCTGTAAGCAGCAGGATGTTTTGAAATGTGTTGGCGGATGAAGAAATGTACTCGAAAAAATAAGATAAAATGTTCAAAAGAACTAAAAAAATCGAAGACGCTCAGCATGCGGATGCTGAGCGTCTTCGATTTTTTGCGTGAAATGAATGAGTTCCATGTGTTTGTCAGGTTTTCGCGTCTCACTATTATGCTTTGAACACATTTGGATCGAAGGTTGTCCGATAACGCTGATGAATCGGACATTCGGCATACGTTCGGGTCGACAGTTGTCCGATAATCCCAATGAATCGGACATCCGCCGCACTTTCGGTACGAAAAAAGGAGTTGCTGCCTCAGTCCGAGGCAGCAACTCCTATTAGTGTTCAACATTCATTATTTAGCTACGCCGGCAGTCCATTCTGCGACTAGATCCGGATTAGCTTCCACGAAGGCTGCGGCAGCATCTTCAGCTGATTCGCCTTCATAGATTTGGAGCATCAATGCTTCGACATCTTCGATGGTCCATTGGAATTGATCCAGCACTTGGTAAGCTTCCGGCATGTCGGTTTCGAGTCCCTCACGCACCATCGTGTGGACGGTCTCTTCGCCGCCGAAAATGCCGTTGGGATCATCCAGGTATTTCAGGTCGTAAGCCGAGAATTTCCAGTGCGGGTTCCAGGCTGTGATGATGATCTCTTCTTCATTTTCGATCGCTTGTCCGAGTGTGACGGTCATGGCGCCGGATGAGGACGTCTCGATTGCCCAATCGCTCAAGTTCGAGTAATCCGCGATGGCGCGTTCAGTGGCCGCTACGATTCCGGCACCTGGCTCGATTCCGGTGATGGATTTGCCGGCTTGATCGGTCAGATCTGCGATCGAGTCGACATCCATATACGCAGGAACGGCCAAACCGATTTTCGCGCCTTCAAGGTTTCCGCCCAGGTCGACCATCTTGTCGCCGTATTCTTCCAGTTGCGCGGCATGCGTTCCCGGCAGCCACGCACTCAGCATGGCATCGGCTTCGCCTGTCGAGACGGCTTCCCACATGATGGCGTTATCCAATGGAGTCAAAGTCACATCGTAACCAAGATCTTCCAATACTTGGGCAACGACATGGTTTGTGGCCACTGCGTCATCCCATTCGACGTAAGCCAGTTCGATTTCCTGGCCTTTGCCGACTGTATCTTCCATGGATGCTGTATCTTCTGTTGCACCGCAGCCAGCGGCGATCAGCGAGACACCTAAGCCCAATCCGGCAGTAAGTCCAAGGCGTTTCCAGTTATGTTTTGTTGTTTTTGTCATATTATGTTTCTCTCCTTTTTGTTTGGCAATCAGGAATCGTTGCGTCATTAAACAGTGTTATGAGGCGCTCTTTTTGCTGAATTTCTGGGTCAGACGGTCGATGATGATGGCAAGTACAACCAAAGCCAAGCCGGATACGAAACCGGAACCGATTTTGGCGCGTTGCAAGGCGGAAAGGACATTACGGCCCAAGCCAGGGGCACCGATCATCGAAGCGATCACGACCATCGACAAGGACAGCATAACGGTTTGGTTGATGCCGGCCATGATTGTGGCTTTCGCCAATGGTAATTCGACTTTGAACAACCTTTGCGCGCCGGTACTGCCGAATGATTCGGCTGCTTCAACCAGTTCGGTGGAGACTTGTCTGATCCCCAGATTCGTGAAGCGGACGGTCGGCGGGATCGCGAAAATAAGTGATGCGAGCACCCCGGGAACCATCCCGATTCCGAAGAAGGCTACAGCCGGAATCAGATAAACAAAGGCCGGCATCGTCTGCATGAAATCCAGGATCGGATTGATGATGTTGTTCGCGATTTTGCTTTTCGCCATCAGGATACCGAAAGGCACGCCGATCAGGACGGACAGCAAGCTCGAGAACAAGACCAGCGTCAAGGTGAACATCAAGTCTTCCCATAGGCCTTGATTGTGGATAAACCAGAGACCGACGACAGAAAAAATGGCCAGGCCGAATTTTTTGCCTGAAGCAAAGAATGCCAGTAGCGCCACTAATGCAATCAGGATGACAGCCGGGATGGCCGTCAGCGTTGACGTCATCAGATCAATCAAAGTCTGCGAAGACGCTTTGATCGGATCGAACAGGAAACTGAACGTGTCAGCGGTCTTGTCCGTGACATATTCCGCAAAATCGGCAACCGGTAATTCAGGAATGAAATTTAACAGATTATCCATTTACGGACACCTCACTTTCTCCTGCCAAAGCGGCTATGACGGCGCCTCTGACAAGAACACCCACCAATCTGTCGTTTTCGATGACAGCGACCGGCGAGCTTGAATCATGGATGATCGGGAAAATATCGCTCAAGGTAGTATCTTTGGAGACTGTCGGGATATCTTCTCTGAGGATGCCATCCACTTTCGTAGCATTGGCTTTCAACGCTTTCGTAGCGTCCTCGGCAGTGATGTACCCTTTCAGTCTGCGGTGATTGTCCACCACCAGGATCGTCGAAATCCCTTCTTGGCGCAATAATTCCAAGGCGAAGAGCGGCCCGTGTTTTTCGATATTCATGACGATCGGACGCTTCATGATGTGTTCGGCAGTCAACACTTTCGAACGATCGACGTCCTCCACGAATTTTTCTACATAGCGCGTTGCCGGATTGGTCAAAATTTCCTCAGGCGTACCGATTTGGACCAATTCCCCGTCCTTCAGCAGCGCGATCCGATCCCCGATACGCAAAGCTTCGTTCAGATCATGGGTGATGAAGATGATTGTCTTGCTGACATTTGCCTGCAGATCCAGCAGTTCATCCTGCATCTCACGACGGATCAATGGATCCAAAGCCGAGAAGGCCTCGTCCATCAATAGAATTTCCGGGTCATTCGCCAAGGCACGGGCCAACCCGACCCGTTGCTGCATCCCACCTGACAATTGGTGCGGATACTGATCGCTGTAATCGCCCAGGCCTGAATTTTCCAAAGCCTGTTGCGCTCTTTCCTTGCGCTCGGCTTTTGCTACGCCCTGCACTTCGAGTCCGTACTCGGTGTTCTCCAAAATCGTGCGGTGCGGGAATAAGCCGAAGTTCTGGAAAACCATACTCATTTTTTCTCGACGGACTTGGCGTAATGCCTTCTTATCCATGATCGACAAATTTTCGCCATCGATCAGGATATTCCCCTTCGTCGGTTCGATCAGACGGTTGAACATCCGCACAAGTGTCGACTTCCCGCTTCCGGAAAGACCCATGATGACGAAGATTTCCCCTTCTTCTATGGAAAGACTGACGTTGTTGACCCCTACTGTCGCCCCAGTGGCACGCAGGATGTCCTGTTTGCTCTTCTTTTGTTCAAGCAGTTCCAGAGCCTTGTCTGCTTTTTTTCCAAAAATTTTCGTTACGTTCTCTATTTTTATTTTCGGCAAGTGCATTGCTCCTCTCAAATTTTTGATGCTATATGCGTGGATTCTATCGATAGTGGGAATCAAATCCTCGAATCCGATTATGGGCCCCTGCAATGTACAAATATAGTGTTATATTTTCATTTATTCCGAAAACATAAATTGAAGATAATTTCGTTACATCACAAAGCTATATCCACTATTATCCAGTTATGGCGCGGATATGCAAATCAAAAATGAATTATTTGTGAATTTTTCGCGAAAAAGTATGCGGTTACACGCGCTTTCCAAAGGTAACCGTGAAGAATCTGAATTTTTTTAAATTAACTTCGGATTAGAATCATTATGTTGACATACATACGATACAACATACAAACATTAGTTGTGATCGCTGTCGAATTGTCGAATGCGGTCCCCATATTCGACAATTTCGGAATTATTTTTGTTTTATTTGTCGGATATTGGCTGGATATCTGATTGTTTGGTTCCGATCTTGTTTAAATCACGCAGCTTATCATTATAATCGCACGCAAAAAGGATCCCTGGCTCTTGATGAGCAGGAATCCTTTTTCAATCAGTTATTTTTCAGGTGCTGTTTTTCGCCCCGCCAGAAAGGTGGGCTTCATTTACGATCAATGCAGTTCCGGCCAGTAGTCCTTGTTGGCTTCAATCAGGTCATCCAGAATGTCCTTGGCGACTTTTGCGCTCGGGATCGTTTTCGATAACGTCAAGGCTTGCCATAGTTTTTGATAGCTCTGTTCGACATAAGCCTCCACCACCAGTTTTTCGACGGTCACTTGCTGGAACATCAGGGCCTGTTCAAAGGCTGGGATTTTCCCTTGAGCCAATGGTTCCGGGCCGTCATTCCCCACGATGCAGGGCACTTCCACCATTGCATCATCAGGGAAATTGGCGATGGCACCATTGTTTTCCACAATCATCAGCATTCTTTCATGTGTGTTGAACGCAATCGCGCGGGCCAAGTCCACGATGAAGGAGGCATGGCTGTCGATATGGAATCCGCCATCACTGGCTGTTCCTTTTTCGATGATGTTGCGTGCAGCGGAAAAGACTTCCTTTTCCCGGCCGTTCATAACTTCATTGGCACGCGTATAGTCGCGATCGGAATGGGCCACTTCATAATCCGGGTACAAATAATATTTCAGATAGGTGTTCGGCAGGTAACGCGGATTGACGGCAAGCAGATCTTTCGCTTTCTTGTGCGTTTCCTGCCAACTCTGATCCATATGTTGCGTGTCGACTTCCACTTGGGTCAAGTAGCCGTTCTCGGCCACATAGTCGCGGATCTGATCGAGATACTCGTGCCCTTCTTTGTCTTTCACGCTTGTCCACCAGCCAAAATGGTTCAGTCCAAAGTAACGGACTTCCAGGTCTTGCGGATCTTTTCCGATGATTTGGGACATTCTGCGCAGTGTTCCCACCGGCATATCACAGATGTTCAGGACTTTCGAATTCGGACGCAGGACGCGGCAGGCTTCGGCCACAATCGCAGCTGGATTGGAATAATTCAGCATCCAGCAATCCGGCGAATAGGTTTCCATATGGTCGATGATTTCCAGCATCCCAGTGATGCTGCGCATGCCGTAAGCAATACCGCCTGGCCCGCAGGTTTCCTGGCCGATTACGCCATGATGCAACGGGATTTTTTCGTCCTTTTCGCGCATTTCGTATTTGCCGACACGGATATGGGCCATACAGAAATCTTTGTCCGTGAACGCTTCTTCTGGATCAGTTGTGTACGAAAACTTCAAATCGGGCGCCTGTTCTTTCAACAAGATTTCCAGAGCCTCGCCCAATACCGCCTGACGGTCTCCATCGTTGTCGTACAGCACCAATTCGCGCATCGGGAAACGATCGATATTATCCAACATCATCATCACGATTCCTGGTGTAAAGGTGCTGCCACCACCAGCAATGACTACAGAAAATTTCTTCATAAACAATTCATCCTCACTTTTTGAATTCAGATTATTCTTCAACAGTTGCTCTGTTCAGCACAGTATCTACCGATTTCCGGATCGCATTCACCTGCAACCCATATACGACTTGCACATTCTGGCCTTTCCTGATGATGCCACTGGCTCCGGTCTCGTTCTTTAAGATCCCTTCGTTCACTTTTTCAGGATCGGTCAAAGTGAGTCGCAAGCGCGAGTAGCAATTCGTGACGGTCTCGATATTTTCCTCGCCGCCCAATGCAGCCACGATCGTCTGCGCCAGACCCAAATCGTTTGCGGGCTCTCCTGATTTGGTTTTTTTCTCTTGATAATCCTTTTTCGAATACAATTTTGTTTCCTGCCCCGACTCCTCGCGGCCAATCGTCTTGTAGTCAAATTTCGTGATCAAAAAACGGAACAAGAAGTAATAGATCACAAAGAAGAACAAGCCGACCACAATGTACATCGGCCACGCGGTCCGTTCTGTCCCAAGCGGCACATTGTACAAGAGAAAATCGATAAAACCATTCGGACCGATTGCCCGAACATTCAAAATATTCAATACGACCATGCTCAAACCACTCAAACCGGCATGAACGATGAACAACAGCGGTGCGACGAACATAAACGAGAACTCGATCGGCTCCGTGACACCTGCGATAAAGGAAGTGACTGCTGCCGGAATCAGAATGGCACGGGCTTTTGCTTTGTTTTCAGGGCTTGCTTTATGGTACATCGCCAAGCATGCACCGATCAGTCCAAACATTTTCGAAATGCCGCGCGCATCCCAGATGACGCTCGGCGCCAGCAAGCCGCCGTCCGCATTGGCGATTTCGGCGAAGTAGATGTTGCGTGCCCCTTCAAAAATTTCGCCTGCGACTTCAGCGACTCCGCCCAGTTCAGTATAGAGGAACGGCGTGTAGACCAAGTGGTGCAGTCCGGTCGGGATGAGCAGCCGTTCCAATGTCCCATACAGGAAGATGCCGAAGTTGCCGCTTTGATTGATCAAAGCGCCTAAGCTGCTGATGCCGCCTTGGAAGAATGGCCAGATGTAAGTGAACAGGATGCCCAGCAGCACAACTACCGGAATCAACACGATAAAGACAAACCGGGTGCCGCCATAAATTTGGAACGCATTGTTGAATTCTTTATCGGCGTAGCGGTTATGGACGATTGCGGTGACGATTCCGAGGAATATCCCCAGGAAGACACCCATATCCAAGACTTGAACACCCAGTACCATCGTCTGTCCTGTTCCTTGCAGATTGCCTTCCACAAGCATGCCTTGCAGACCCATGAAACGGTTCATGGCATTTATGAAAACAAGGTAACCCAGCAAAGCAATGAATCCAGCCTCGGATTTTTTCTTGTTGGCTAATCCCACTGCCAGTCCGACACAGAAGATGACGCCTAGATTCACTAAAATGGAAACGAGTGATCCGGACAAAATCGTTCCGAATCCGGTTGTAATGGGGTTATTCAAAAATGGCAGAACTTCCAACAAGCGCGCATTGGTAAAGAGATTTCCTATCGCGATCAATATGCCGGCTATCGGCAAAATCAAAACGGGAATGAACATCGCTTTGGAAAATTTCTGCATGGTATCCATGATTCTCTCTTTCATCTGTTTCCCTCCAATATGATTTCTTTAATATGACTACAGTGTAGCGGGAATCGTCCGGAAATAAAAGGCTTTCATAACGGTAAAAAACGTGTTCCGCAAGTACGAAACACGTTTCACCGACTATTCTTTTGGCTCATCCACTTCATTGATTTCTTTCAGGTAACGGCTCAACAGGTACTCCACCAGCAACAGCGTAAATGGGAAGAAGGTGTTGGGCAACAAGTTCCTGTCATCCAACTTGTGTTGATCGGTAACTTTAAAATTCAGATCGCTGCATACCCCAAGCCGGTTAGGGGTCTCTTTTGTGAAAGCTACGGTAAAGATGCCCGCATTCTTGGCTTTCACCAGCTTATCAATGACACTTTGCGTCTCTCCTGATTTGGAAATGGCGACGAAAGCTCCGATATTTTTCAGGTTATTTTCCAATACCCCGATGGAATCCAGCGTTGTTGCAAGAATGACTTGTTTCCCGAGAAGCAAGAGTTTTTTGTAGAGGTATTCCGCTGCAATCGCGGAAAAACCGGCAGCATAGATGAAAATAAATTTCCCATCCAAACTCAATACTTTTCCGATGAACTCGTCCATATCCCCTATTGCATTGTGTTGCAGAACAAGCGCATGATCCAGTTGAAAAAATTCATCTTCGGAAGTTCCGGTCAGCTCGGTTTCAGCATTCACAAGCGGCAACAGGTGATAATAGAGATCGATGAAGCCTGTATAGCCGAGCTTTTTCGACAAGCGGATAATGCTTGCCGGTGAGGTATAGTTTTCTTTGGCAATCTGACGAACACCCATTTGCAAAACGGTATCCATATTGCTGATGATGTAGGTCAACAGTTGTTGATCTGATTCGCTTAATTCCTTACCTTGAAATAACTTGGCAATATCTACCACGTACGGATTCACCCCTAAAGTTTTTGTCCTCTCTAGTATAACGAAAACCAGCCTGTCCATGCATATTTATTCAAAAATATTTGTTGAAATAAGAGAGCTTTTCCATTCGGGCAGCGCGCCGGGAATGTTTTTCTCGTCCTCCGCCCCCAACGCAAAAAACGCACCACCCTTACTCTGCTAACAGAGCTAATGGGTGGTGCGTTCAACTGTTAAATCCTGCTTCTTCAGGCCAATTCCCAAAGGTCGAGGCTGTAATCGATTGTACTGCCTGCCGCGAGCGACAGGCCGGTTTCTCCCGCTTCGGGGAATACGCGGGAGGTGAAGGTAGCTTCGCCGTCGTTGACGAAGATTTCGATCGAACTGATGTCGACGAAAATCTGCAGCTTGACCTTTTCCATCTGTTCGACCGCTAGGCTGCGGGTCGTGCCGAAGTCTTCGGCGAACGGAATGCCGCAGCGACTACGGTCGATCGTGATCTTATTCGTATTCGGATCCAAAGTGATGCGGAAACGCTTGTCGTTGGTCGCATCTTCGCAGAGATCCAAGGTCACCGGCGCGTGGTCGGCTGACGCCGGAAATGCTACATCCAGCTTGAGTTCGTAGCAGTTTGCGCCACTGCGCTCGATGCTCTTTTCACCAGACAATAAACCGGCGTCCGAAACTGTCTTCGTTTTCCGCAAAGCAACCAATTCGCGGACCGGTTGCTGGATCAGTTTGCCATCCTTGATGGACAACTCGCGCGGCAATGTCAGGCAGTGCGCCCAGTCTTCGCTGTCGGTCGGGTAAGCGACGTCCGGCAATCCCATCCAGGCCGTCAGGATGCGGCGGCCGTCCGGGCTTTCGGCTGTCTGGGTGGCGTAGAAATCGAATCCGGCATCCAGTTCCCGGAAACCATCATGCTCCAGTTTCAGCTCATCCATCCGGAAATCATCAGCAATCACATAACCGGTCTGGAAAATGTTGTGGTAGCGGTCGCCTTCCGGTTCGATTCCTTGCGGCGAAAACAATAATACCGTTTTGCCGTCGATCTCGAACAGGTCCGGGCATTCCCACATGAAGCCGAATTCCGGCAAGCCGGCGTCGACTTCGCCCAGCAATTCCCATTCCACCGCATCGGCCGAGCGGTACATCAGGATTGTGCCGGTTTCGTCGCTGCGTTGGGCACCGATGACTGTGTAATAAATGCCGTGCTGCTCCCAGACTTTGGGATCGCGGAAGTGGTCGGTGTAGCCTTCCGGATTGCCGGCGATAGCAGGCGGCAGGAACTTCGTGAAGCTGCCGTCTTCTTCCATGCGGGCAACAATCTGGTTCGGCACCCTTTCCCATTTTTCCGTGCGGACATTGCCGGTATACATGATGTGCAGCTGTCCGTCTTTGACGAAGCCGCTGCCGGAATAGACGCCGTGGCTGTCGTACTCGGTATCAGGCAGCAGCGCGACGCCCTCATCCTGCCATTGCACGAGGTCGGTCGAAGTCAGATGGTACCAGTGCTTCAGGCCGTGGACCGCGCCCATCGGGAACCATTGATAGAAAAGATGCCATTTGCCGTCGAAATAAGTGAAGCCGTTCGGATCGTTCAAAAGGCCGGTGCTCGGTTGGATATGGTAGTTTTGGCGGAAGGGTGACTGCGCTACCCTTTTCGCCAATTCGTCCAGATAGTTGTCGGAATAATCCGAGATTTGTTTATAGCGCTCCTCGCGCGTCCATTCTTTCATCGTTTTATTCCTTTCCGTGTCAAATTAGTCCTATGTCTAGCAGTCCAAGCCTGCCTCTCGGAAATTAGATAAATCGGTCCTATTGCGCTCTACAATGCTCAGTTGCATGGGACTCTTAGGGATTCATCCCTTAGAGCCCCAGTACAAGGTGACCGTAGGGAACGTTGCGTGGACCGATTTCCTAAATTTCTTTCGAGGCAGAGCGGGCTTGTACTGCTTTTCTATGCTTTTTTCGTCCAGTCGCGTTTGCTGAAGAAGAAAGTCATTGTGATTGTCACGACTGTCGCGATCAGCATGCCCAGGACGTAGAACCACAATTCTTCTTGTTTGATCGAGATGACACCCGGCAAGCCGGCTGCGCCCATTGCGATCGCTTTGACATTGAAGAAAGAGATGAACGCGCTGCTGATACCGGAACCGATCATCGCTGCGTAGAACGGGTAGCGGAATTTCAGGTTGATACCGAACATGGCAGGCTCAGTGATCCCCAAGTAAGCAGAGATGGCGGATGCGGATGCCAAGCTTTTCGCTTTTTGCTCTTTGATGATGAAGAACATCGCCAATGCAGCAGCACCTTGAGACACGTTTGACATAGCGGCGATCGGGAAGATGAACGTACCGCCTGTTTTGGCGATATCGGCCAACAATTGCGTTTCAACAGCGATAAAGCTGTGGTGCATACCGGTAACGACCAGTGGCGCGTAGAAGAAACCGATGATCCCTCCGCCGATGGCACCCGTTGTGTCATACAACCAGACTAGGCTGTTTGTCATCGCGTCGCCGAGCGTGCGCATCAATGGTCCTACCAATGTGAAAGTCAGGAACCCTGTGATGACCAAGGCGAACAACGGTGTGACCAAGTTATCCAATGATGTATGCACACGTTTGTGCAGGAATGTTTCGATTTTAGCCAAGATGAAAGCCGCGAACAAGATCGGCAGGACGGTACCTTGGTAACCGACTTTCGCGATTTCGAATCCGAAGATATCCCAGAAAGGCACTTCTCCCGCAGCCAAAGCGGCTGGATAAGCGTAGGCATTGACAAGATCCGGGTGGACCATCAGCATTCCCAAAACAGCTCCCAAGTAAGGGTTGCCGCCGAATTTCTGGGTTGCGCTGAAACCGATCAGAACTGGCAGGAAGACATATGCCGCATTGGAGAATGTGTTGATCATCGCTGCAAATCCTTCAATAGAAGGATACGCTTCAATCAGTGATTTCCCGGTAACGAACAGATCCTGTGCTGTGAAGACGTTGTTCAATCCCATCATCAAACCACAGGCTACGATGGCCGGGATGATCGGCACGAAGATGTCCGAAAGCATCTTGACGCCCTGTTGAATCGGGTTCAGTTTTTGCGTGCCGGCTGTTTTGACTTCTTCCTTACTCATGGCGTCGATTCCGGCCATTTTGATGAATTCTTTGTAGACTTCATTGACGGTTCCGGAACCAAGAATGATTTGATATTGACCGGCTGTTGAGAAAGTCCCTTTGACTTCGTCGCGTGCATCCAATCCCGTTTGATCAACCTTGCTTTCATCCCTCAAAACTAAGCGTAGTCGTGTCGCACAGTGCGTCGCTGCCTGTACATTGTCTTTTCCGCCGATATCCGTCAACAATTCTTCTGCAATCTTTTTGTAATCCATTTTTTTCTCCCTCTTTCCTTTGCTTTGATGAGCTGTGCCTAAGAATAAGTGCAATAATGACTGTGTTTCATCTCTTTTCGGAACCGGTTCCCCTTTGTTCTAAAATGATAAGGAGCTGGTTTTTCGCATTGGTGAAACCGGTTCCTCTTGATATGAATAGTAAACCCTTTCAGAAATAAAGTCAAGCATTTTTATAAAAAAGATTTCGTCTTTTTTAATTTGCTGGCATTAGCCATTCCTTGACAATCGGAGTAGAATGGAGATAAAGAGCGACCTGACAAAGACATGGGAGGTTTTTGACCATGACGATAAATAAAGAAATATCCGCAAAATTTGATGGTTTGGCGGCGCTGATCGGCCACACTCCACTGCTGGAAATTTCCCTGCTTTACAAAGGCGAACCGCGGATCGTTTACGCAAAGGCCGAATACTACAATTACTCCGGCAGCATCAAAGACCGTGTCGCCTACCACATCCTCCGTCAGGCCTACGAAATAGGCGCCATCACTGAAGGCATGCCGATTGCCGAGGCGACCAGCGGCAACACCGGCATCGCTTTTGCTGCAGTCGGTGCCTATCTGGGCAATCCGGTCACGATTTTCATGCCCGACTGGATGAGCAAGGAGCGGATCAATCTGATTGAGAGCTTCGGCGCGACAATCCGGCTCGTTTCCAAGGCGGAAGGTGGCTTCACCGGTTCGATCGCCCTGGCTGATCGGATGGGCGAAACCGAAGGCGCATTTCTGCCCCATCAATTCTCCAATCCCGAAAACTGCGCCGCCCACTACGCGACAACCGGGAAAGAAATTCTGGCTCAACTAGCGGCTTTCGGCAAAAGGCCACAAGGCTTCGTCGCTGGCGTCGGTACTGGTGGAACGCTGATGGGCGTGAAGCAGATTCTGCAGGAAAACTACCCGGACTGTCTGGCGTTTCCGCTTGATCCCGCCTCTTCCCCAACGTTGGCGACTTGCGGAAAAATGATCGGTCCGCACAGAATTTTCGGCATCGGTGACGAATTTGTGCCTGCCATCGTCAAACTGGACCAGCTGGACAACATTCTGTCGATCGATGATTGCGACGCCATCAACATGTCCCGCAAACTCGCGCGTACACTTGGACTCGGCGTCGGCATCTCCTCGGGCGCTAATTTTTTGGGTGTTCTGAAGGCTCAGGATCTGCTGGGGAATAAGGATGCCGTCGTCGCGACCGTCTTTGCCGACGATAACAAGAAATATCTGTCCACCGATCTGATGTATGAACAAACCGTTTCTGCCGGTCATTTGGCCTGCGACGTCGAACTGCTCGGCATGCGCGCGATCCGCTGAGGCTGAAGCATTGAATGTTAAAGGATAAAAAGGAACAGCCGACAAATGTGGAATTCGTCGGTTATTCCTTTCCCTACGGTTTGCGTTCAGTCGACAATAAGATAAAAATACAGCCTGGCGACATCAGATCGGATGTTGCCAGGCTGTATTTTTTTCTCTTAGCATTCTTGCTTCCCTCATTCGATCACTTTCCACTCTGCCGCAATCGGATCGCTGGTGACGGCGACCCATTCCGAAGGCGAACCCGAAACCGGTGCATAAAGTCTGGCGGTATCCCCTTTAAATGCCGGAACATCCGCTTCTGTAGGATCCTCGCCGACATAAATCAAGCGATCACTGACGATTTTCGTCGTCCCGATCTGATCGGCGCCGGCATAGCCGGCTTGCGAACTGTCCAACACCATATTCTTGAACGTGACCGTCGCGTAAGGTTTTGTATTCATATAATCCAGGAAACGGAACGGCGTCGTCACACTCTCGCCGTACGAAACATCATCAAGCACGAACTTGTCGATCCGCGCCCAAGAGAGCGGCTGCATCGATACCGCGGTTTCTGTGTCGAAATATACATCGTTCAAGTAACTTTCGGCCACCCCGAAGTTAAAGTAGCCAGTCGTAAAACCGCTGCTGAACGTGCAGTCGTTGAGCGTCAGTTTACCATAATAGCCATTCAAGGCGACGACTTCCTTCGCATTCTTCAGAAAATCCCCCGCATCTGCACGCTCGAAAATGCAGTCATTGAAAGTCGTTTGGTAAGCGTCCTTCGGCAGGTCATCGAAAATATCGATAACGTGCACCATAACGCCATTCACATCTTTTGTTATGCTAGGAGTGACTGCGAAGGTTACGTTGTTGAACGTACAGTCGGTGGCGTTCATCACTTCCACATTGCCGAGCGTCGAGCGCTCGACTGTGATGTTGTTTTTGAAACCGTAAATCACCGTCGTACCACCGATGACTGTCGAATCGGTCATCTTTACAACGGACCCCTCTTGTGTCCCCAAGTCGACGTCGCTGTAGGCCAGCATCCGCTCAATGGTCAGGTTCGTTTTGCCGGGAGGCTCGGTATCAATTTCAATATCGATTGCTTTACCGAACTGCCCTTTTTCAGCGTGATAATCCGTTATGGTGATATTTGTAGGGGTTCCGCTGGCGACGATGCCACCACGGAAACAATTGATTGCGGAACAGCCGGTGATTTCCACAGAAGCATTTGTATAAATATGCACACCATCCGCACACCAATTCTGGAACGTACAGTTTAGGACTTTCCCCCGTAACATACCGTCTTCTGCTGTCGAACCAGCAAACAAGATCCCGAATTGTTGCTCTTTCTCGTAGTTTAAGAAGTCCCCCTGTTTCCAGGCATTCCCATCAAAGGTCATGCCTTCAAAAATCAGATAATCGGAGTCCTCCGAATTTTCCCATTGCCGATATTGGGTTGTGAACATCCTGGTAAATTTGGGTTGATCGTCTGCCAAGATGAAAGTTGCCCCATAGCCCACGAGCCGCAGTCCTGCCTCAACGTTTACCGACCGGAGGATGTAGGAGCTTCCGTTTGGAAAGAAAAGGTCCTTATCATTTTCGATGCAATAGTCGACCGCCCGCTGAATTCTTTCGGTATCGTCTTTTTCCGTCTCACGCTTCGGGAAATCCTCGATACTGACTTCCGATTCTTCTAGCTGGACGTAGGACTGTTGGGCGTTGTTGACCGACAATGTTACACCCCCAATGGATTCCAGCCGAAGTTGCGTTATTTCGATCCACTGGACAAAATGAGGCATTTGGCTATTGAGAAACACCAGCATCAGAAACGGCAGCAGCATGGCCATCCGTTTATTCATCTACCTTCCCTCCTTTCAGAGGTACCCCCCGCTCAATATCCACTGGCCATTTGTCAGCCTTGCCGCCTGTCTATTCCAATTCCAATTCGGCCTGCAGTAGATCATGTACGCGCGTCAGTTCGGTGTCGTCGACAAAATTGTAGTAGATATCGTTCATCATCCCACCGGTGCCGCCGAGTTGTTGCTGCGCGATATTATCTACCGCGCCGAGATATTTTTTGTTTTGGAGCGTGTAGAAATCGGACAGTTGGAAACTCGTCTGCATATTGGCAGAAAGCGACTGCAGAATATTCTGATAATTCAGCAACGTTTCCGGTGTTGCCAATTTGCGGATGACGCCTTCGATGACTAGGCGTTGTCTGCCTTGGCGACCGGTATCACCGGCCGGATCTTCATAGCGCATGCGGGCGAATTCCAGCGCGGCTTCGCCATCCAGTTGATTGGTTCCTACGACGAAATCATGGCCGTTCTGGTTGAAGGCAAGTGGGCTCTCGACAGTGATGCCACCGACCGCATCGACGATTTCTTGGATGCCGGCCATATTGACCATCACATAGAAATCGATGGGGATGTCCAACATCTGCTGGACGGTATTGATCGACATCGCGGTGCCTCCAAATGCATAGGCATGGTTGATTTTGTCCGAAGTGCCGTAACCGACGATTTCAGTGTAGGTATCGCGTGGGATACTCAACAAGGTCGTCTTTTGGGTGTGCGGATTGATTGTAACAACCACCATCGAGTCGGAGCGGCCTTGTTCCGTACGGCCCAAGTCACCGGTATCGACTCCCAGCAACAGGATGGAAACCGGTTCGCCCGCTTCCAGAAGTTGCGAAGGGGTCAAGGCGCCGGCATCGGCTCGGCTGCCTTCTTCTTTTCCTGCCGAAGAGTCATTTACGCTCCCGCTATTTGTCGTCCGGAAAGTCTCGACTTCGACCGGTGTATAAGCTGTATCTATCGTGTCTTTCACGTTTGCATAAATCGAGTAGATGTACCCAAGGATGCTGATCACCAGAATTGCAAGGATACTGATGAATATTTTCAAACCGTTCTTGTTTCTTTTTTCTGATCGCATTATTCGTTCTCCTTTTTCTGAAACTCAACTATAAAATAATTGTTGGCGTTTATTACATTTTAGATGAACCAGACCAGATAGTAAAGTCGCTTGCAAACCTATTGTGCCGATGCACGGTTAATCATCAGCGACCGGTTAACGATCATTGATTTTCACCGATAAACACAGGCTTCGCCGGAGGTGGGCCAGCATATGAACCTCCTGCTCCGAGAAGACGATGCTCGCGGGAGTAGGATCCCTCGAATCACTCCTGTCCTCCGGTGAGCGGGCCCTCGCCGGAGCTGTGCAGATCAGGTGGGGTACTTCGGCTGGTCGGCACGCTGGCTCACTCTTCATACCAACTGATGTCGCAATTTGGAAGAGCATTTTGCAGCATGGCTTGTTCGTCGGCATTGATGTCCGTTTTACTGATATGCAGTTTCCCCAACTTGGCCAAGCCCAGCAAAGGGGTCGTGTCGCTGATCGGATTATTCTTCACATCGAGGTACCACAACTCTGCCAAATCCGCCAAGGCAGTAGCATCGTTTATTTGATTTCCGGACAGATTCAAATGCCGGATTTGGCTGAGACTGGCCAGGCTGTCGATGGTGGTGATCCGATTTTCGGACAGATCGAGGTAGACCAATTCCGCCAGGTCGGCCAAGGCGGTGATGTCATTCACTTGCGATCCACTGATTTCGAGGTGCGTCAGGCCGGTCAGTCCAGCTAAGCTGCCGATAGTTTCGACTTTTGTGGCGTTCAATTCCAAGTGCGTCAGCCTCGCCAATCCTGCCAATGGCGAAAGGTCGCTTATTTCAGTGCCGCTCAAATACAACGTCAGCATATTACCGAGACCCGCCAAGGCGCTGACATCGGCTATTTCAGTCCCACTCAGGTTCAACTCCATCAACTGCGTCAAATCTGCTGCAGCTCCGACGTCACGGATGGGTGTGTTATCCAGTTCCAAGACGGTCAGTTGCGTCAAGACGGATAGAGCTGTGATGTCTTTGACTTGCGTATTCCCTAGACTCAGATAGCGCAACTGATTTATGCCAGCCAAGACGCCGACCTCTTCGACTTCGGTATTGCGCAGCTTCAGCGACTGCAGGCCAGTCAAGCCGGATAACGGACGGATATCGCTGACTGCAGTATCGTTCAAATAGAGCACCTCAAGCTTCTTCAATTCGGCTAATGCTGTGATGTCATCCAGTTGGTTGTTGTTGAGATAAAGGGTCTTTAGCTTAGTCAAATCCGTTAAAGCCGTGATGTCCTGTATTTGGGTGCGGCTGACATCCAAATATTCCAGTTGCGTCAAACCGGCTAGCGCGCTGATGTCATTTATTTGAGTATCATTCAAATGCAGTATCCGCAGATTCGTAAAATGTTCGATTCCGCTGATGCTGTTGATATCCTTATTGCCCAAATAGAGCGCATCGACCGATTCGACATCGCTCGCAGTCAGGTCTCCCTCTTCTTTGCCGATCAATTTACGCACATAATCTTCAATCGCTTCATCAGTGAAAGTCAGCAGCTGTTTTTCCTTTGAGGTTGCGGTTTCTGTATCTGTTTCCGGTTTGCTGTTGGCTTGAGAAGTGCTCTCTTGGTTGCTTTTTGCTGAATCCAGGCCCGATTCCATTGTGTCGGTGCAGCCCGCAAAAATAATCAAGGTGAATAACGTCACAAGCATCATTCTATTCTTCATACTAAATCACTCCTCCTAAAAGTACATTCGAGCTAACGATGGAATCCATTATGGCTGGATTCTCTCAGGAGATGGCCGTGGGAACGGGTTAATTTATAACTTGATTATAAGCCTACTCTGCTCGGATCGCTAACATAAGGGGCTTAATACTGCAGACACTTAATCGCAAATTGTGTGCCAAAACTCGTTTCATTCAGAAAAATAGCCCGCGTTGAGGAGAGTAGGCTTCCTCAACGCGGGCTATTTTCAATGAAGTGTCTTTTAAACAGTTTCCGCTGCAAGCTTGGACACTGTTTTTCTTTTTGCATAGACGAGGCTCAAGCCCAATCCGAGCAGGACGACGGCGATCGCGACATAGAAGGCTTTCGTGAAGTCACCGTCGTTCGCGGCGGCCAATGACGCAGTCACTTTCGGTGCGACGAATGCAGCGCTCGAAAAGCCGATGAAGACGATGCCATAATTGACGCCCTGGTTCGCTGGACCGAAGTTATCCATGACCAAGCCTGGGAAGACGCCCATCACGCCGCCGAAGCAGAGTCCCAAAGTGACGACACCTGCAGCGAAGGCCCACACTTGGTTGACGCTGACGAGCAGGACGAAGGCAAAAATGATGGCACTATAGATGATGATGACCGCGCGGATCTGGCCGATCCGATCGGAGACTGCGCCCCAGAATACCCGCCCAGAAGTGTTGCTCAAGGAATAAAGACTGACGTATGCGGCAGCCGCTGTTGCCGATAGTCCGAACATGGACTGCCCGATCAGCGATGCGTTCGAAGCGATCATCAGGCCGGAAAAGGCGCCCATTGCGAACATCAGGATCAGCAGGTAGAATGCCGGCGTCGCCAGCATTTCCTTCCAGTTTTTGTTTGCGGTGATGGTTTTTGCTGGAGCCTTTTCGGAGCCCTCAGCTGTTTGTGGAACGACTTGTTTCGGTGCCGAGCGGATGAAAAGACTGAAAAAGAATCCAATCAATGCATACGCTAAGCCCATGCGCCAAAAGGCTTGGCTGACGCCGTAGCGTTCGATCAGCGTGTTCGCAATCGGAGCCGCTATGATTGCCGCTCCGCCCATGCCACCGGTGATCAGACCGGAAGCCAAGCCTTTTTTATCCGGGAAAAAGCGGATTGTGTTGCTGAGGCAGGCGGAATAGGCAAAGTTCTGCGCAAATCCGCCGAAGATCCCGTAGATCAGATATAACTGGAAAATGCTCGTCGCTTGCCCGGTGAACGCGAAGCTGATACCGAAAAGGACGACGCCGATGCGGGCGATCCATTTTGCCCAGCCACGGTCCGTAAAATAACCGCCGAAAATCATCGGGATCGGCCCCACTGCGGAATTGATTGCGAACGCCATCATGATGTCCGGCACCGCCCATCCCCGCAACTCCGCCAACGGTCCTGCGAAAACACTGAATGTGTAGACGATACCGGTGCACAACAAGATCCCCATCGAGCTGACTAGCACCACCCAACGATTTGTTTCTTTTCTCATTCTAGTTCCCCCTTTTCCTGTTTCTTTTGTATTTTCAGGGATAGCGGTGCAAATAATTGCATCGCTATCCCAATATTTGCTGATGCCTTTCATGAATGAAGGTTGTTTCAGTATGCCATGGAATCGCGTTATAGGGTAACACTTAATTGATATACACAGATATAGGTTGATGCTATACGTTTGCGCTGCTGGCCGGGTTGGCCGGAGGAAAAAAATTCCGCCCAACAAAAAACCATCCGCTACAAGAACGGATGGTTTGATTATGTTTCATTTGACATTTATTATCCCATTACCGCCAAAACGAGCGGCATCGCGAAGATTCCGATCAGAATGGAGACGGAATTCATAAAGGCGGAGGTTTCGACGTCACCGCCCGCTTCATCGGTGAAGCCTGTCGCCATGGAAGCGATCGGCGAAAAGAAAAGCATGCAGAGGATCGTCTTCACGACGGTTGGGACCGGCAGGAAGAGCACAATCAGGATGGAGAAAACCAGCGCAAATCCGTAGCGGATGGCCAAGTATTTGAAGGCCAGCTTGAAACGGTGAGCATCCAAACCCAATTCCAAACCAATCCCGATCATCAGCATCGCCAGGAACGTATTGGCGCCGCCCACCGTGGACGTAAAGGTGATGACCGCATCCGGCAATTGCAACCCGAAGAGGCGCATCAGCAACAAGATCAAGTAGGTATCGAACAGCGGCGAAAGGAACATGAGCTTGAGGAAGCCGCCCAGGGTCGTTTTCTGCGTTTCATCCGCAACCGAACGGGACCAACCATAGCCGATTCCGGCCGCTCCGAAGGAATTGCCGACATCGAAAAGGGATGCGAAAATGATCGACTGCGGGCCCATCAATCCGGCGATATATGGCATCGCAAAGGCCCCGACATTGTAGCTGCCGAGGTTGATGATTCCGAAAGCCTGCGCTATGCCGCCTTTCCGCTGATTCACCAGATAGCCGGTGATTTGCAGGACCAAGTTAGCGATGAGGCCAATCGCGGTCAAAAACAACAGGTTGTAGGTGATGTCGAACGTGTTGAAACTAGTGATCAGCGCGCAAGGCAGCGTGATCCGCAGAACGATTTTCGAAAATTTCGGAAAATCCTCGGCGTTTACCCATCCGATCCGTTTGATGACGTAGCCGATCACGATGATCAAAATCAATGATGCGGCTTTTGCTGCTATTTCCCCCATTACGTTCCCCCTGCTCGCGTTTTTCCTTCAATTATAACAAAAAAAGTGCCGTTGCATCCGATTTTTCTGTGTTTTGTAATCGCGTTACGTGATTCCTCAGAAAACAAAAAAAGTCCCTCCTGACCCAAAAGCACTTGGGCGGACGGAACTTTTTCAGCCATGACGATCAAATCGCCGCAAAGACTGGTTATTCTTCGTATTTCAAGACGGAACGCTCGCCCAATGGTTGGACTTCTCTGTTGTTGCCTTCATAATATTCGTTGAATGCCGCAATCTGTTCCGCGGAGACTTCAACAGTATTCGCCATCACATACCACTCGACATTTTCGGTCAGTGGCGGTGTCGTCAAGGATCCTAAGTAATGATAGTAGCTTTTGTTTGCTGGAAGCAGCTCAGCAACGTTCAGGCTAAGTCCGCTCGCAACGTCTGATTCTTCGTTCGCCTGCACATCATCCAGGATCGCCTGAAAAGCAGCATTTTCGGTTCCTTCTTTAAAGAAGACCGCGATGACCGCCAAGCGTCCGTCCTGGGCCTTATGGACAAAATGCAGTTCGATCGGGAAGCTTTCGCCATCCACAGTGTGCTCGCTCGGGGAGTGCAGGTGGAATTGTGCCAGTTCAAAACTGCGTCCGGCGATCGTCGCTTGGCCGCCGTCCTCGATTTCGATGCTGTGCCCGTTATCGATCACATCGATGATTTCATCAGCATAATCCAATGTCAGGGAGCCGTCTGTAGTCATCGCTTCGGCTGCACTCGTTTCGATATTGATCGGGGATTGCATCGCCCCGGATTCGAAGTCCCATTCATCCTGGTTTTCATAGTCCAAATGTTCTTCATTGGCTGCTTCGGTTGTTTCTTCAGTTGATTCCTGTGTTGCAGCTTCGGAAGTCTGTTCCGTCGTCGCCTGCACGATGCTATCTGCTTCAGATACTTCTGCTTGGCCGCAGCCGCTCAATCCCAATAAGGCGAATGCCCCTAAAACCGCCAAATATTTTTTTAATCCTTTTGCTTCATTCATTTTCACTTTTCCTCCTCTAGACAATATCTGCTTATTATACAAAAAAAATCACAAGTGAGTTATCGATCGAATCTATAAAATCAATAATTCAACAGTTAACCTCTTCTGTTCTCTGCATTCAAAAGGATATTGACATGAGGGTCAGGCGGGTCTATATGGTCCCATCAGTCATCGCGCAGGACCACCTCGTAGCCGAGTTCGCCCAACATGCGCATGTCCCGTTCGATCGTGATGCCGTCCGTCGTCAGCATATCGCCGGAAATCGCCGCATTGGCGCCGGAAAGGAAGCACTGTCTGCCTTTATCCGCAAGCAGCCCTCTTCCTCCCGCCAACCGGATATACGCATCGGGAACCAGCATCCGGAAAATCGCTATGATGCGGCTCATCTCGCCGTCGCTGACGACTTCATTTCCCTCAAATGGCGTGCCCGGGATGGGATTCAGCAGATTGATCGGTATCGAGCGGATGCCCATTTCGCGGAGGTCGATGACCATATCGATGCGGTCCTCCATCGTCTCGCCCAAGCCGATGATGCCTCCGCTGCAGACGGTCAATCCGGCCTGTAGCGCGGCGCGGATGGCGGCGATTTTGTCGTCGTAGGTGTGGGTCGTGCAGACATTCGGGAAATTCCTTCGCGAAGTTTCCAGATTGTTGTGTACGCGCGTCAATCCCGCCTGCTTCAGCTTGGCGAATTCCGTTTCCTCCAAAAGCCCAAACGAGCCGCAGAGTGCGATATCCGATTCCTTTTGGACGGCTTCCAGACTTTCGCAGACCTTGTCCACTTCCTTACTGGACAGCGCCCTGCCTGAGGTCACGATGGAATAACGCAGCACGCCGCGCTCTTCGTTGTATTTCGCCTGTTCGACGATCGTTTCCGATCCGATCAGCGAGTAGGCATCCACTTTCGTGCGGTAATAGCGCGATTGGGAGCAGAACTTGCAGTTTTCCGAGCATTTGCCGCTCTTGCCGTTGATGATTGTGCAGACATCGAACACATTACCGCAGAAATGTTTGCGCACGTCATTGGCGGCTGCACACAGTTCTTCGAGCGGCGCCTCGATTAATTCCATAACCTCCGCTTTAGTCAGGCGTCCGCCTGCATAAAGTTTATTTTTGATTGCTTCCATTGTGGTCAATCTTCCAATGGATTGCTCTTCATTTTTTACCGATAATACAGCTTCTTTTTCGCTCATCATTCTTCTCCATTCATTCTGATATAGTCATTGAATCCATGATGGCATATACGAAAAACGATGTCAACCTATCTCAAATTTAGGGTAACAATGAAAAAATGGAGAAAACGTGCTGCTTTTGCGTTCTAACTGGTTTTGGCGCTTGTACAGCGGTTTGTCTTTTTGCTGTACTTTGCGCATGAATCCGTAAAAAGACCCCCAAGCGTTTGTGCGCTTGAGGGTTCCCTATTGTGACTTTTCGGTTCTAGCTTTATAGATTGTGGCTATGCATTTTTTTGAGTCGATTCCCTGACCAACAACTCGTTATCCAACGTTTGGATCAGGTCAACTTCTTTTTCCAAGATCAGTTCCATCAGTATTTTGGCCGCCAATTCGCCGGATTCCTGGAAAGGATAATGCACTGTTGTGATGCGTGGATAGACCGCCTCGGTTATTTCGTAGCCGCCGAATCCCGCCAAGGATAGCTGATCCGGTATTTCAATCTGCAGTTCATGGGCCGCCCGCATGATCCCGATCGCGATATTGTCGGTAGCGCCGATCACGAAGGTCGCTTTGGATTGCGGAAGGATTTCCAACGCTTTTTCGTAGGCATCCTTCATGGCGAAGCTCGTTTTGACGAAGGTATAGTCGATGTCGTGATCTTCGAAAGCCTGCTCGATGCCGTTGCGCCGGGTCACCCCGACCGCCTTATCGGACTCGTCGACCCCGAAGACAAGAATGTTCGTGTGCCCATTCGCCACCGCGTAGGAGCCAACGGAATAGCCAGCCTTCTCATCATCATGGATGATGCAATGGAAATCGGGATGCGCCTGTCCGACGATGACGACCGGTACATCGGCCTCCTCGAACGCCTTCACATGTGCCGGCGTGATGGCCGCCGCGAAGAAGACGATTCCGTCTACGCGCTGCTTCGCCAAGGTGGAGATGGCTTCGATTTCGCGCTCGCGGCTCTGATCCGCATTCGTGATCAACAGTTGGTTTTTGGATAGGCGCAGGCTACTCTCCAAGCCCCGCAACGCTTCGTTCGTCGCAAAGGAATTCAGACGCGGGATGATCGTTCCGACCATGTGCGTGCGCTTCGCTTTCAGGCTTTGGGCAAATTTATTCGGTTTGTAATCATGTTCGGCGACGATTGCATCCAGCTTCGCCTTCGTTTTTCCGCTGACCGCCCCGCCGTTCAGATAGCGGGAAACCGTGCTCTTCGCCACGCCGGCCATTTTAGCGATGTCATTGATTGTGACCATGGATAGCGTCCACCCCTTTCTTTTGCTGCAAAACGGACTCTATGCCGTATCCGAATACAGGTTAGGTCTCTACCTTTGATTATACAGGTGCAAGGGATGCGCCGCAACGGACCGGGGAAGGAAATCTTCACATTTTCGGTGTCTGCTCCGGCGAGCGGATGCGCCACCGGAGGAGCAATCCGGTATTATCCGTCTCCTCCGACCGCAGCAGTCTTATCGGAACTGGACGCATTTTGCATTGCTGTCCTCCGGCGACCCCCGGCTTAACCGGAGTTCCATCCCACATATTCACAAAAAAACAAAAATATCCGCACGCCGCCGGGGAAAGCCTCCACATAGGCGGATTCGGCCTGTCCTTCCGGCAGAATGCGGAAAGTTAATCAGTTATTCAGATAGCTTTTTCTCTGTTGGCTTGCGGCGTGCGCCTTTATTTTTCTGATCTTTGGAGCGGATTTTTTTCTTTTTCGTTTTTTTGGCGACTGCTTCCTTCTTAGCCTCTTCCTCTTTCGAAGCAACCAAGGCAGCTTTTTTCTGGATTTTAGCAGCTTTGGCGACGGCCGGTTTCTGCGCATCGCGGATGGCGTCACGGGATTCGCGGCTCGGCAACTGATCAACGAGCTCGCCACCGTAGATGAAGAATTCCTTCACTTCTTCCGGATGCGGGGCGAAACGTTTGATATCGCGGCTGTTGCGATCATTCACCAATGACAGCACAATCCCTTTTTTGCCCATCCGGCCCGTACGTCCGGAGCGGTGCAGGTAGGTTTCCTTCGATAGCGGCAGATCGTAATGGATGACGTAAGGCAGATCCTGGATGTCGATCCCGCGGGCGGAAACATCCGTTGTCAGCAGAAAGGTCACATTGCCTTTGCGGAATTCATCCATGGCGTTTTTGCGCTGGGCTTTGCCGTAATCGCTGTGCAGCATGCGGACATTGATGCCTTCGAACTGCAGTTTCTGCGCCAAATAATCAAGTTCCTGCGTAGAATTCACGAAAACGAGCGCCTGCATCTCTTCCAGATTGCCCAAACGGCGCAACATTTCGGCGCGTTTGCGCGTAGGTGCCTCGATGAAGCCGTGAATCGTTTGGTCCATGAACTGGCCTTCTTTTGTCGTGTCGAACCAAAGCGGCTCGGTGTTGAACCACTTTTGGATGTCCTTCAGGTTTTCGCTGTTCGTAGCCGAAAAGAAACCCATCTGACGGGAACCCGGCATTTTTTTGATCAACTCGCGCAGGGCGCTCAAGTGCTCCTCCTGCATCAGATAGTCCGCTTCATCAAGGATGACCGTCTTGATGTTGTGCAGTTTCAGTTTTTTCTGGTTGGCCAATTCCAACAATCGTCCCGGTGTTCCGACCACGATTTCCGGTTTTTCCTTCAGCTTGTCGATCTGACGGCCGACGTTCGCGCCGCCGATGATCACTTGCGCGCTCAAGTCCTTCAGGGAACCCCACTCCGCCAAAACGTGGCCTACTTGGTGAGCCAACTCCTGCGAAGGCACCAGCACCAACAATTGCAGCTCTTTGTTGGCATCCGTTTTCTGCAGCAACGGAATGGCATAAGCCAACGTTTTACCCGTTCCTGTCGGCGATAGACCGACGACATCCTTGCCTTGCAGCAACGGCTTGAAGACATTCTCTTGGATTGGGGTCGGCAGCTGAAAACTCATCTCATGCCAGTATTTTTCGAATGGCATTGCCATTTCTTCCATCATCATCATTCATTTCCTCATTTCTTATACTGCGGCGCATACCTGTTGCAGGTACAACAATCTGTCTTACGCCTCGTCCAGATCCGCTGGGTAAACGATGCCCGCTTTTTTGCGCAAGGCCTCCATCGTCCGGTTAACGTCCCGGCTGATCTGCGTCCAACGTTCGTAGTCTTCTATAGTATCAGGATTTTCCGGATCATTCAAGACGCGCGCGAAGGCACGGACTTCGTCGTCCATGAAATGGCCGGTTGCTTTTTCGGCCAATTGATACCGTTCATCAGTCTCGCCGTCCACCAGTTCGACCGATTGGATCAAATTGACACCATCGAGAAGCAAGGTTTTTTTGCCGCTGTAGATTTCCGAATCGGCGAAGGAATTGTAGATTTTCGACGTATGCAAGGTGACGGAGAAATACGGATATTTCAACAGCATCGTACCGGCCCCGTCCACGCCCGTCTGGATTTTCTTGTCGGCATAATCGACGTCATCAGGCACGCCGAACCAAGCGATAGCAGCGTACAGCAAATATACGCCCAAATCTGCAAGCGCCCCGCCGGAAAAAGCGAGCGAGAAAATATTCGGTTCTTCGCCGGCTAAGACTTGGTCATAGCGGGAAGAGTATTTTGCATAGGTGAAGTTGGCACCGTCGATTTCTCCCAATTTGGCGATTTCATTCCGGACCAGCTCGAAGTTTGGCTCATGCAGATGGCGAGCGGCTTCAAACAGGAAGACATTATTGGCTTTGGCCGCCGAGAAGGCAGCTTCCCATTCTTTTGTATTCGAGAAGATCGGCTTTTCGACGATGAGATGCTTGCCATTGGCGATGGCCGACATGGCTTGCTGGAAATGGAGGCTGTTCGGTGATGCGATGTAGATGGCATCGACTTCCTCCAAGGCAGTGAATTTTTCCAAGTCCGTGACGAAAATATCCGCACCGTAGCCTTCTCCAAAGCTTTGGGCGGTGAACTGGTTGCGGCTGTAGACCGCTTTTATTTCGAATTGTCCGGATGCTTTGGCCGCTGTTGCGAATGCATGCGCAATGCTGCTTGTTCCGATGATGCCTAATCTGATCATGGTTTGATCCCCTCACTCATTGTTTTTTTTGAAACATTCTATTCCCATTCTACACTAATCAAAGGCGGATTGCTTATTGATAGCCATTATTTTTGAACCCAAAAACAGCATCCCAGCGCAAACCGGATGCTGGCGGCGTAGCTTAGGACTGTTGCTTTTCCGCTTTTTTCAGTTCTTGGCGCTGCTTCAGGCGTTTTCGCTTTTCGGCCTCCGTCAGTGGCGCATAGTCCTTCAGATCCGGCAGCGCGCCGACGGACACTTCCCAGAGATAGAGACTCGCGACCGAACCGTATGGTGCAAAACGCCGTTTGTATTTCTGGAACAATGGCTTGGTGATTTTGCGGTGATGATAAACCATCCGCAAGCCACGATGGATAGCGAGGTCATCCCAGCTCAGTACGTCCTGACGGCCCATCGAAAAGATCAGCAACATTTCTGCTGTCCATTTGCCGATACCGCGCAATTGCGACAACTCGGCGATGACCTCTTCGTCACTCTTGTCCTGAAGCGCCTCCAGATCGCATGCACCGGAAAGAACTTTCTCGGCTGCTTCGCGGATATAGGTCGCTTTGCGGGTCGATAGGCCGCACTGCTGGATTTCTTCAATGCTCGCCCGGCAAATACGCTCCGGTGTTATCGCCCCAAAAACGGCAAGCATCCTTTTCCAGACGGTCTCCTGGGCTTTCATTGAAATCTGCTGGCCGACGATATTGTTGACGAGCGCGGAAAAAAGATCCGCATCGATCGGCCGCTCGATCGGTCCGATCCGGTCGATGACGTCCGCCAGAATCGGATCCTTGGCCTTCAGACAGCGGATCGCTTCTTCATCATAATAAAAATTCATTTATTCCACCCTTGCTCTGCATATTTTTCAACCATAACCCCTTTCCCCGATAAGAAAAGCTGGAGACTCGGAAGCCCCCAGCTTTGATTTGATTGGCATCACTTACTGTTACGGATGTCGACCCCGATTCTCTTACCGAGATTGTGGTCTTGGTGCCCCTTCACGAAGTTGCTGTCTTTCTTGATGCGGGTGATTCTTTCTAATTCCTCATCCGTCAAACTAAAATCGAACAGATCAAGATTTTCCTTCATTCGGTCGGCATCCTTTGTTTTCGGAATCGGAATGAGGTCGCGTTGTACGGCCCATCTCAGTATGATCTGTGCCGGTGTTTTATTATATTTTTCAGCTATTTTCATAACTTTGCCGTCTTCCAAAGCTCTTCCCTTAGCCAATGGGCTGTAGGCCATCGTCATAATGTTATTGTCGTAGCCGAAGTCATCCACTTCCTCCATGAGGTTGAATGGATTGATTTCCAATTGGTTCACGACTGGTTTGATGCGGGAGTTCTCCAATAGTTCTTTCAGATCCCCACGCATGAAGTTGGAGACGCCGATGCTGCGGACGATTCCGGAATCCTTGGCTTCCTCCAAGGCTTTCCAAGTGGCTGCAGTTACACCTTCATCAGGGCTCGGGAAGTGGATCAGGAACAGATCAATGTACTTCAGTCCGAGCCGGTCGTAGCTTGCACGGATAGCGTCTGTTGCTTTTTCGAAGCCCATGTCGTCTTTACCGAGTTTGGTCACGACAAAAATATCATCTCTGGAAATGCCTGCGTTGATGGCTTTATGGATACCGCGGCCTACGCCGACTTCGTTTCCGTACATGCTGCCTGTATCAATCAGGCGATACCCACGCATGATGGCCATGAAGACCATCTCTTCAGCTTCATCATTGCTCACGTTCCAAGTTCCGTATCCGATTCCGGGGATTGTAAAACCATCATTCAAAGGCATTCTGTCCATTAAGCTCTTCACCATGATAACCCACACTCCTTCTACTTATTACTTTAAGTGTAACGCAATTTCCTCAGAAACACAAAAATTATTAATGCGCTTACAAAACAAAACGGAGGAAAAACACTTTCCTCCCCGAACCAATCCAAACGGTCATATTTCCAAAGATTCTGAAGTGGAGCCGCTCGTTAAGGTCACAACGACCATTTCCGGTCGGTTGTTGATCCGGAACGGGAATGAGGACCCACCGATGCCCCGGCTGACGACCAGTTTCTTTTCCGGATCCGTAGGCAACAGATAAACGCCTTCGGTATGCCGTGGCATCCGCCCTTGTCCAGGAGCATACAGCCCACCCAATCTCGGGATGCGGATCTGGCCGCCATGAGCATGGCCAGCGAAGGTGATATCAGCTGATTTCTCCGGATCGATATGGTACTTCAGAAAATGTTCAGGTCGGTGCGCCAACAAAAGACGTGTTTGGCCTTGCCAATCTTTTCTCAGCCTGATCTTTTTCAGAAAGTCCTTCGCGATTTTCTGAATGGCCGAGCTTTTGTCGCTCAGTCCCATGATCACGACCGGCTTCCTTCCCTTCGCAAGGACGCTGATTGCTTCGTCTTCCAGAAAACGGATCCCCGTCTGCTTGTACAAATCCACCACGATAGCGAACATCGGCGAATGGCGGTCATGATTACCCGTTATGGCATAGGTCGGCGCGATTGCCGTCAGATTCCGGAACAATTTTTCCGCGACTGACGGATCAAAGGTATCATCCCCTTGAATCTGATCACCGGTAAGAAAGATAAAGTCCGGATCCGCTGCTTTGGTCATGTCGATCAGCTTATTCAGATCGACTTTTTCTTTCGGCAAGTGGATATCGGAAAGCTGGACTATCTTCAGCCCTTCGTTTTCCAGTGCCAGATTCTTTACCGGAATGGTGTACTCGCTCTTCTGGATCCAAGTGTTTTGGAGATGCAGATAGGCCCCCGCGCCAACCAAAACAGCGGTTTTCAGTAAGTTTTTGTTTTTTATGTTCATATTGATCATCCTTCATGAATCCCTATTGTTTCCTCTATTCTAATGCTTTGGAGCGCTTCAGTCAAAATAAAACGGTTGGCTCTTGTGCCCGTCGGAAGCGACTGTCGGAGCTAGGTGATTTTCCTGAAACCATAAGAATGTTGTCCGATGCTATCGATTTGGGTGCTTTTTGCTTCCTATTAAATAAATGGCATGTTATGTTTAATATACAAATATTACTCTTCAACATTATAACAGCAACACGAAAGGAATGAATCTATGAGTATATTTACAGAAAAATTAAGGGAAGTCCTGCAGTCCGTACTGCCGATCACGTCGCTTGTCGTACTGCTCCATTTCACATTGACACCACTCGAAACCATCGATCTGCAGCGTTTCCTGTTCGGGGCATTTTTGATCATCATTGGCCTGTCGATCTTCCTTTTCGGTGTGGATTTGGGCATCACACCGATCGGGAAATTTCTCGGAAAAGGTTTGGCCCGCAGCAACAGCATGAAATATGTGCTCGGGATGGGGCTTGTCCTCGGGTTCTTCATCTCGATCGCGGAACCGGATCTGCATATTCTGGCGACGCAGGTTTCCGAAGTCACGAACGGCATGTATCCGAAAAACCTGCTTTTGATCGTCGTTTCCGTCGGCATTGCCGTCATGCTGACGATCGGTCTTTTCCGGATCGTTTACCGTTATCCGCTGAACAAGGCTTTCACGTTTCTCTACCTAGCCATCTTCGGCTTGGCGTACTTCAGCACCAACGACCTGTTCGCCATCGCCTTTGATGCTTCGGGATCTACGACTGGCGCTTTAACAGTGCCTTTCATGTTGGCACTGGCGGTCGGCGTCGCATCCCTGAACCGGCAGACGCAATCAGCCGAGGAGGATAGCTTCGGTCTGGTCGGGATCGCCTCGGCTGGCGCCATTCTGGCAGTATTGATCTTGGGTTTGTTCGTCCGTTCCGATGAACCGCTCTCGGGTTCTATGCCCGGCCATGAAGCGGTCGCCGCGAATTGGCTTGCGCCATTCCTGCACGAGTTGCCGAAAATCACGGGCGAAATTCTGTTGGCCGTTTCACCAATTCTGATCATTTTCGTGCTCAACCATGTCTTCTTTGCGGATGAGAAACTCTCTAAACGCGCTTTCCGGCGCATCTTTCTGGGTATGGCTTATCTGTTCGTCGGGCTGGTCCTTTTCCTTACCGGCGTGAATGCCGGTTTCATGGAGGTCGGACGCAAACTCGGCATGCTGATCGCCGGGATGGACAGCTCCATTCCGGTCCTCATCGTCGGTTTTGTGCTGGGGGTATTGGTCATTTTAGCGGAACCTGCGGTATATGTGTTGACGCATCAAATAGAAGATGTTACAACTGGTTATGTTAAGCGCGGTATCGTGCTGGGTTTCCTATCCGTAGGCGTCGGGCTGGCCGTTCTCTTGTCGGTCGTGCGCGTGCTCGTGCCATGGTTGCAACTGTGGCACTATCTCGTCCCAGGTTATCTGGTCATCCTTGCCCTCTCCTATAAAGTTCCGAAGCTGTTCGTCGGAATCGCCTTTGATGCGGGCGGCGTGGCATCAGGCCCGATGACGGCCACTTTCATTCTGGCGTTCATTCAGGGGGTTGCAGAAATCACACCGGATGCCAACGTGCTCTTGGAAGGCTTCGGGATGATTGCGATGGTGGCGATGATGCCGATCATTTCGCTGCAATTGTTGGGCGCCATTTATCAGCGTAACAGTATAAAGGAGGGTCTCTAATTGACCGAACAAATTGAAAACAAAAGATTTTACGACGTCATTTTTGTCGTCGTCAACATCGGCAAAGCCAGCCGCGTGCTCGAGGAAGCGAAAAAGTGCGGCATCACCGGGGGGACCATCCTGCATGGTTCAGGAACGGTTTCCAGCGCTCTATTGCGTACAATCGGTTTTTATGAAGTAAAAAAAGAAATCCTCTTTATGGTCTGCGCGCGCGATAAAACGCAACCTACCGTCGAACACATCAGCTCACTTTTCCATTTCGAGTTGCCGAATCGTGGCATCCTCTTCACAAGTCCGATTTCGCACTTGCTGGGTACGCATGGCGAACGCCTGCACATGGATGAAAAAGATCCCCATCCAACTTCCGGTCATGAAGTCTTCTTTACGCTCGTCGCCGGCGGATTGGGTGACGATGTCGTTGAAGCAGCGGCAGCGGCAGGCGCACGCGGCGGCACCCTTTTCCACGGCACTGGCGCTTTCGCGGATAAATGCCGGAAAGTGTTCGGAATCGAACTCGACAACGGCAAGGACATCATCATGAACTTGGTCACCTCCGATGTCGCTCTGGCGGTGGAGAACGCCATCGTCGAGCAGATGCAGCTGGATGTGCCGGGTAACGGCTTCCTGTTCAGCTTCGATGCCGAGAATGTGCATGGGGTACGTTAAGGAACATACGATTGGCGGACAAACTTAATGGACCCGGATCGGCCCGTGATGCCGATCCGGGTCTTTTGTTTTGCCTGCGGGGCTAGAGCATTTGTATCCGGTTGTCGGATTCTGCGTGGTTATCCGACAACTTCCCCAGGATACTTGGCCTGGTTGTCGGATTCTTTGTGGTTATCCGACAACCCTAAAATATTTTTTGGTTTTCAGTAACTTTCGTTACATATTGCGCGAGCTGTACCCTACTTCACAAACTGTTTTGCGAACTGTATCAACATTCCGAGCAAATGTTCGGAAACATATGAGAAGATATGTTCATTTTGTTCAATCCATCCACTGAAAAACGTTTATAACAGCTTATAAAACTGTGTTATTCTAATGGATAAAACGGTTGCTTTCAGCGCGGATACGTGCTATCTTATGTCTAGTTCTTATTCGAGGAAAAAGGAGAGGTTTCACGGATGGCAAAGAAAAAGAAAGTTTTATTTGGCGGTTTGACAGCATTACTAGGTTTGACTTTGGCGGCCTGCGGGAGCGGCGAAACAGCCGACAGCAGCGCTACTGATACAGCGGTGTCAACTGATTCAGAAACAGGCTGGGACAAGATTGAGGAAGCCGGCGTGCTGAAGGCAGCCACTTCCGGAACGCTTTTCCCTAATTCTTATCACGACAAGGAAACTGATGAACTGACTGGTTACGAGGTTGAAATCCTCCGCGAAGTCGCTGAACGCATCGGCGTGGAAGTGGAATTCACGGAAATGGGCGTGGATGGCATGCTGACTTCCGTCAACAGCGGCGCAGTGGATGTTGCAGCATTCGGGATCGACCGCAATGGCGAAAATGCCGACAAATACAATTACACGACTCCTTACAAATATTCATTCGGTGCCATGGTTGTCCGCGAATCCGATAATTCCGGCATCGAAACGTTGGAAGATTTGAAAGGCAAAATCGCTGCCGGTGCGGCAACGACAACTTACATGAAAGTCGCCCGTTACTTCGGCGCAGAAGAGAAAATCTACGACAACGCGACAAACGATATGTACCTTTCGGATGTAGCGAACGGACGGACCGACGTGATCCTGAACGACTACTACGCACAGAAATTGGCGACTGCCGCTTTACCTGATATACCTGTTAAAGTGCATGACATTTTCTACAATCCGTCCGAAACTAATTTCTCCATCAAAAAAGGCAATGACGAATTGACTGATAAATTCAACGAAGCTTTGGATGAAATGCGTGCTGACGGCACTTTGGCGGAATTGTCGAAACAGTTCTACGACGGTGCGGATGTGACTGTCCAGATCGAATATGATTTCCCAGTGATCGACGTAAGCGACGTAGAATAGATAGATAGAATAAAGACGCAAAAAAGGAAGGTGGACAAGACATGTCAGGCATCCAATGGCAGTATATCTTCAATCCGGAATTGGCTCTGGAAAGCCTCCCGTACGTCCTGAAAGGGATGGGCTATACACTTGGAATCGCGTTGACCAGCATGGTGAACGGCACGCTGCTTGGCTTTTTCCTTGCTCTCCTGCAGCTGGCCAAGTTGAACCCACTTCGCTGGCTGGCACGGCTCTACATCTCCTTCATGAGGGGAACCCCCACTTTGGTCATTTTGTTCCTGCTTTACTTCGGCTTTCCGTTCGTCGGCATCCAATTCACTGCCGTCATGGCGGCCATCATCGGCTTCAGCATGAGCTCAGCTGCCTACAGTGCGGAAATCATCCGCTCCTCATTGAATTCCGTCAATCACGGCCAATGGGAAGCGGCGTATGCGTTGGGGCTGAAATGGTCGTTCATCATGCGCAAAGTCATCGTGCCGCAAGCATTGCGGATTGCCATTCCGCCGATGAGCAACGTGCTGTTGGATCTGATCAAAGGTTCATCTTTGGCGGCGATGATCACCGTTCCGGAAATGTTCCAGAACGCAAAGATCGTCGGCGGCCGCGAGTTCGACTACATGACGATGTACATCCTGGTCGCGCTCATCTACTGGGCAGTCTGCAGCGTCTTCGCCGCTTTCCAGACACGCATCGAGAAGAAATTATCTATGTATGTGGAATGACAAAAGAGGCAACCTCACTCAAAAATGTGAGGTTGCCTCTTTTTCAGTTTAATACACAAAAAGCAGGCTGTTACGGGCCTGCTTTTTGCGTATTCTGGAAGCCGGAGTCGGGGCCGGCTTCTTCTATTTATCGTTTTACTCGAAATAGTATATGAAGAAAAGCTTATTTGATCTTGTTTCTGAGTACCATCGGCAAAATCCCCTTGTTGCGGTAGTAGTCGATCTCGATCTCAGAATCCAGCCTTGCGATGGCCTGGAACGTTTTTTCCGTTCCATCCGCTGCTCGAGCTGTGACAGTGATCACTTCATTCGGTTTTACTTCATCCGTGATCGCGATCGCGTACTCTTCCAATCCTGTCAATCCTAACGTGTCCGCATCTTCGCCTTTTAGGAATTCCAGCGGAAGCGCACCTACCATGATCAAGTTCGAGCGGTGGATCCGTTCGAAGCTCTTCGCGATGACCGCATCGACACCCAACAGTCGGGCGCCTTTTGCTGCCCAGTCACGGGAAGATCCCATCCCATAGTCGTCTCCGGCCAGGATGACCAAACCGGTGCCATCTTCTTTGTATTTCACGCTGGCATCGAATATCGGCATGATTTCGTTGGTCGGGATGTATTTGGTGAATCCACCCTCCAGTCCGTCAGCTAAAGCGTTTCTCAGGCGGATATTCGAGAAGGTACCGCGCACCATCACTTCATGGTGTCCTCTGCGGCTTCCGTATGAATTGAAGTCCTTCGGTTTCACGCCATGCTCCATCAGATATTTCCCGGCCGGAGACTTCATTGCGATGGCTCCAACTGGTGAAATGTGGTCGGTTGTGATCGAATCCTGGAACTTCCCTAAAACGCGCAATCCTTTCAGCGTCGTGATCGGCTCTGTCTCCAATTGGAAGTTTTCGAAGTATGGCGGATTTGCGATATAAGTCGAATCGGCATCCCAATCGTAGACAGGTTTATCTGCAGATTCAATTTTATTCCACAAGTCGTTTGAATCGAATACAGAACGGTATTCTTCTTTGAACATATCCGCCAGAACGGATTCGTTCACGACTTTTTGGACTTCTTCGTTGCTCGGTAAAATGTCCTTGAAATAGACAGGCTGGCCTTCTTTGTCGGTGCCGATCGGATCGGTGGCCAGGTTCACTTTGACGTTGCCCGCCAAGGCGTAGGCGATGACCAAGTGCGGCGCCGCCAGGTAGCCGGCTTTGACTTCCGCATGGATGCGTCCTTCAAAGTTGCGGTTACCGCTCAATACTGCCGAAAGCAGGATGTTGCCCTCTTTGGCCGCTTCGCTGACTTCCGGTCTCAGTGGTCCGGAGTTCCCAACGCACGTCATGCAGCCGTAGCCGATGATGTTGAATCCCAATGCTTCCAGGTAAGGCAATAAGCCGGATTTTTCATAATAACGCGCCGTCACTTTCGATCCCGGCGACATGGAGGTTTTGACGTAGCGTTTGACGGTCAGGCCTTTTTCGACTGCATTTTTAGCCAACAAAGCCGCGCTGAGCATCAAGTACGGGTTGCTTGTATTCGTGCAGCTTGTGATGGCTGCGATCGATACCGCTCCGTTTTCCATTTCTTCTTGATAGCCGTCTTCATAGGTGATCGTCACTTTGTTGTCGATATCGGCTGCATCCAGCCCATAGCCTTGATTTCCCATTGGTGCGGCGTACGCCTCTTTGAATTTCTGGCTGACATCAGACAGTTTCACCAAATCCTGCGGTCTTTTTGGACCGGCCAAGCTTGGTTCTACTGTTGAAAGGTCGATTTCGATCAGTTCGGAATATTCCGGTTCGATTGCATCATTATAGAAAAGATGGTTCGCTTTGACATAAGCTTCGATTCTGTCCACTTTGGCATCTTCTCTGCCGGTGAAGCGCAGATAGCCCAATGTTTCGTCATCGACCGGGAAGAAGCCGCAAGTCGCTCCGTATTCCGGCGCCATATTGGCGATGACCGATCTGTCTGCGATCGTCAGGTTTTTCAGGCCGTCGCCGAAATATTCGACGAACTTTCCGACCACTTTTTGCTCACGCAATACCTGGGTCATTTTTAAAGCCAGATCAGTCGCGGTTGCACCATTTTGCATCTTGCCTGTGAAGCGGACGCCAACGACATCCGGCAGTTGCAGGTAGCACGGTTGACCCAGCATGCCTGCCTCGGCTTCGATGCCGCCGACTCCCCAACCTAGGACACCCAAAGCATTGATCATCGTCGTGTGCGAATCGGTTCCCACTAAAGTATCCGGGTAGAGGATGGTTTCCCCATCGGCTTCGGCTTCCTTGACCACATCAGCCAAATATTCCAAATTCACCTGATGGACAATGCCTGTCGCTGGCGGCACCACACTGAAGGAATCAAATGATTTTTCCGCCCAGCTGAAGAATTCATAACGTTCGCGGTTGCGATCGAACTCGATTTCCGCGTTCATTCTGAAGGCATCATTGAACCCCGAATAATCGACTTGAACCGAGTGGTCGATGACCAAATCCACTGGGATATCCGGATTGATGATCGACGAATCCTTGCCCAATTTGTCTGTGACATAACGCAAGGCCGCCAAATCCACGATTGCCGCTCCGCCGGTCAAGTCCTGCAGGATAACGCGGGATGGTTTGAAAGGAATCTCCGTTTTCACTTCATTGACCGGTTTCCAGTTAGCCAGGGATCCGACATGGTGCTCCGTGATGACTTTGCCGTCTGCTTGACGCAACAAGTTTTCCAATAAGACACGGATGGAATACGGCAATTTCGCGATCGTCACTTGTTCGTTTTCCAGTGATTTCAGATCATAATACTTGTACTCCTGACCATTTGTGGTGATGGTTCTGATTGCATTCTTCTTGCTGTTCATAGTATTTTACCTCTCCAGTTTTTGAATTCTTGTATTTACTTAATGTGATTGTATCCCTATAATTAACATAAATGAAATATATATTATTTATGTAAATCATAATCAAAACTTATGATAAGGGGATGATTTTGTGGAAATGAAAGACATCGAATACGTGAAGGCCATCCATGACTGCGGCAATTTGACGCGGGCAGCGGAATCGCTTTACATTTCGCAACCTTCATTGAGCATGTACATCAAAAATATGCAGGCCCGTTTAGGATTCACAGTCTTCAATCAGATCGGGAAAAAATATGAACTGACTTTCCTGGGCGAACGTTTTCTGGCTGCCGGGATTGAAATTTTGCGTATGCGCGAAAACTTCTACGATGAAGCTGCGCATATTCTGGACAACAAAATCGGTCGTCTGCGCGTCTCCATCCCATTCATGCGCGGTTCCTACCTGGCTCCGGATATCTTGCCGAAGTTCAATGAAATCTATCCGAACATCGAAGTCGAGCTGATCGAGGAATCATCCAAGATCGTTGAAGAAAAGATCAACAATGGGGAGGCGGACATCGCCATCATGAACATGCCTCACCATGCGTTGAATCTGGACTACGAGGTCATCAAGTCGGAAGAGATCCTTTTGGCTGTGCCCTCAGGACATCCCTGCATCAACCAAGGCTTGCCCAATCCGAACAGCAGCTATCCTTCCATCGACCTGCATCTGTTCAAAAAAGACCGGTTCATTCTGCATTTCCCGGATCAGCGCACCGGCCAGATCGCCGAAGCGATCTTTGCGGAGCAGCATTTTGTTCCTTATAAAGTGACGCACACACGCAATATCGAGACGGCCGTCAATCTGACGATGACGGGATATGGCATCTCCTTCTTGAACGAGACCCATATCCGTCACTTGAAATTCGGCAATGCGCCGCGCTTCTTCTCTTTCGAGGGCAAGCCGCATTATGCGGATATGATTGTGGCTTACCGCAAAGGGCGAAAATTGCCTCCTTATATCAGAACTTTGATCGATCTTTGCCGGGAAGTCGTTTGATGCTTAATTGAACAAGAAAGGCAAAGGGATCGCACCGATCAGAATAGCGATGATGGTTTGAATCGCGAAGCTCGGAAGACCCCATCTCATGTATTCTTTTGAGTAATCACCAAAGCTGACTTCGGTTCTGTCAACCAAAACATAAAGGAAAGCCACTAGCGGACTTGCAAATCGGATGGCTTGACCCATCAAGGAAGCGACACCGATTTCAGTCGGTGTTGCACCGTATTGATAAGCGATCGGGGCCAATACCGGTAGGATCCCGAAATAGAAAGCGTCATTTGGTAAGAAGAACAACCCTGGTAAAGAAATCAAAGCCAGGAATAATGGAATGTAAGCTCCCATCGTTTCCGGAATCATACCAGCCATTTGTTGTGCGATGGCTTCACTCATGCCGCTGCCGTTCAGGACACCCATGATGATACCGGCTCCATAAACCAAACTTACCGGACCTAATGCTTCTCCGCCATTTGCGATCAAACGGGAAGATTGCAGATTCAACTGTCTGTAGTTGACCAGCAAAGCGATGGCTGTACCAAGTACGAAGAGGATACCGCCATTGATGATGTCCATGATCAACATTGTCATGATTGCCGCTGTAAGAATAAAGTTGAACCAAATCAATTTAGGACGTTTCAAATAGGCATCTTTTTCATTGATTTCTTTAATGATATGTTCCAAGTCGCTGTCATGGATGATGCCTCCCTCGGCTGTATAGCCCAGTCGAGCGCGCTCTTTTTTACCGTAGTAGTAGCACATATACAACGCCAGGAATGTTGCGCCGATCATCCCCGGGATTACGGGTACGAAGAATTCCTTCGGTGTCAAGTTCAGCACCGGCATTGCACGCGCCATCGGGCCACTCCAAGGGACCAAGTTCATGACCGAGTTGCTGAATCCGATGATTACCGCCAAGTAAAGCTGGTTCATCTTCATTTTTTTGAAAAGCGTCAGAACCGCTGTCGTTACGATCAACACAGTCGTTGTCCCGTCACCATCCAGCGAAACGATTAAAGAGATGACACCAGTAGCGACACAGATTTTCATTGGATCGCCTTTTGCCCATTTGATCATCTTCGTAGCCAAGGGGTCGAATAGACCGACATCCAACATGACCGAGAAGTAAAGGATGGCGAACAGCAATAACGTGATTGTTGGAGCTACACCTTTACCGATAAGTGTCTTGTTCTCATCCAGCGAGTAATACAACCCTCCAAAAATCCAATCAAATACTTCCAAAAGTGGGGTTCCACTTATAAATGCTGCAGCTAAACCAAAAACGACGGGAACTAAAATTAATGCTGCAAAAGGTGACATTTTCTTGGCCAATAACAAAACCATGAAGGTAACAATCATCCCATAGCCTAACAATGCTAACATTTTCACACTTCCTATTCTTTATGTTATTTCTATCCTTGTGTATAGAAGACTGTACCGACCATGATCTTTCTCGCGGTCCGGTGGCTTGATACGGATTCAATTTTGGTTTTTCCATCTTCGTTCTTGTACTTCATGGCTACGGAAATGAGGCCGTCGCTGTGGCCAAGCACGAGCTCGTTCTTGACGTTTTCGTTCCCCAATACTTCATTCGGGATTGTTCCCGGGATTGCGCAGGCTGCGGCTGTGCACAAAGCACCCGTCAAAGCGATGGTTTTGTGGGCTTTTTGCATGCTCATCATCCGGATGGAAAGATCGTATTCAGCTGCATGTATTTCTTTGCCGCTGTCCGTAATGAAATCCTGTGCTGCTGACACGATCGTCATCTTTGGTACTCCCGGTGTGACTGTAGCGGCTTCTTCCCAACTATCGGCCAAGCCCATTTTGACGGCCGCTTCCCCTCTGATTTTTTCCAACAGTACCAGATTGGCCGGGTCGGCATCGATCATGGCGGCCGTCTCTGTTCCTGCAAAACCGATAGCTTCTGCTTTGACATACACGAGCGGGTTTGCCGCATCGACGATCGATACTTCGACATCGCCGTAATCAGCGATTTTCAGCGTGTCTTTGGTTTGCCCTGTCGGCAACAACTTGCCGGTGAAGGAACCTTCCGGATTCAAAAACTCCAGTTCGATCTTCGAGCCCGTTCCGGGTACACCTGAAATACTGAAGTCGCCTTCATAAGTAATCTCTCCGTTAGGCGTAGGAATATGTTCGTGAATGATTTTCTTTGTGTTTGTATTATATACCCTGACAGTCGTTATCGGCGCGCTAATTTCCACTAGGTCATTCTCAAGAGCAAAAACCCCGACAGCTGATGAAATATTCCCGCAGTTTCCTGCATAGGAGACAAACGGTTTATCAATCTGAACTTGGGCAAATGTATAATTAACATCCCAATCTTCTGTTGTTTCTTTCGAAATGATTGCGACTTTGCTGGTCGTGGAGACCGCCCCACCCAAACCATCAATTTGACGTTGATCAGGGCTGCCCATAATTTTCAACAGGATCTGGTCACGTTCCTCTTTATTTTCCGGTAAATCTTCTTCCATTACGAATGCACCTTTGCTCGTGCCGCCGCGATAGATGCTGCATTGTAGTTCTTTTAGCATGTCGTCCCTCCAAATGTTTGCGTTTTCAAATATCCACGGATCTGTGATCATCCAGTTGAATCCTTTTAGCAATGAGTTTTTATAGACTGCAGTTCTATCGATTGCTCATTACTCAACTTGATATCTGAAGTATAAATTCTGGTAGACCAAATATCCAATCAATCATTTTTATCCAAATCATAGGTTTGAGTTATGATAATAACGGATACAAACAACAGTATTGAAGACCTGTTTTTTTGCGTAATCAAGTGTTGCTCTTCTCCAGCTCCGTTTGGATATTTTGTGCATACGCGCAAAGTAAAAAAGAGTCGGAAACTATTGTTCCTGACTCTTTTTTGAATTTATCGACTATTATATGACGGGCTTTATTTCAATTTACTGCTTGTAGCGAGGTCATGTCTTTGCCCTTACCGTAGTCTATTCGTTTTCCTCTTATTGAGAATAGATGCTCTAATTGAGAATCACCGCTCCCTGTATTTCCGACATCCGTTCAGAGCGAACTGTTCTCGATTGCAACCTTTGTCTCATGATTCAGCAAATATTCCTTCAGATACAGCCCACCGGCATACCCCACCAGTTTGCCGCTTGTGCCGATGACGCGGTGGCAAGGGGTGATAATGGAAATCGGATTGCGGTTGTTGGCCATGCCGATGGCGCGGACGCCTTTGGGATTTTCGACAGCGATGGCGATATCCTTGTAGCTGCGCGTCTCGCCGTAAGGAATTTGGCGCAACGCTTCCCAGACTTTCAACTGGAAAGGCGTCCCGGCTGCGTCCAACGGCAGATTGAATTCTTTTCGCTCTCCATTGAAATACGCCTGCAGCTGGCGCTCCCCTTCCAGCAACAAGGGAGTATCCGCCTCCACCATTTCTCCGGCCGCGATTTCCTTTTCGATGCGCGGATCCAGTTCCGATGCAACATGTTCCAGAAACGTGATTCCCTTGCCGTTCTCAGCCAACAAGTACTTCCCGAGCGGCGTTTGGATATATTTATAGGATTTCATACTGGTCACCATTCCTTTATTCGTGATTACAATCTCTCTGTTCCATTATACACAGCGGTGACGGCAACAGGAAGCACTCTCCATTTGTCATTTCCTCCGGTGAACGGAGGCTTCGCCGGAGTTCCCACACATTCTGAATGTTCTCCTCCGGGGAGATGGGCTTTCCCGGAGCTGACGCTATTTTTTGGAACGCTCCTCCGTGCAGTGGCCCCTCGCCGGAGCTGAAATGCTTTCCAGTCGCTGTCCTCCGTCGAACGGTCGGTGTTTTGTTTCCTCCGATGAACGGAGGCTTCGCCGGAGTTCGCCCCACATTCTGAATACTCTCCTCCGGGGAGATGGGCTTTCCCGGAGCTGGCGCTATTTTTTGGTACGCTCCTCCGTGCAGCGGCTCCTCGCCGGAGCTGAAGTGCTTTCCAGTCGCTGTCCTCCGTCGAACGGTCGGTGTAGTTGTTTCCGTATAATTGTGTAAAAAGAAAAGGCCATACCCAAACCTTTGGTACAATGTAGTTACCACACAACATCGCAAAGGAGAACGGATATGACCCAACTAAATATTAATATAAATATGGAAGAATTAACAGAGGCAGTTTTGAACAGCAATATCACCAGCATGATGAAGTCAATGGCAGTGCTGGTTTTTAACGCTTATATGGAAGCGGAGCGGGACGAGCACATCCGAGCCAGCCAGTACGAACGGACCATTAGCCGGACAGATTACCGCAATGGCTATTACGAACGGGACTTCACTCTTTCCATCGGAAGGCTCACTTTAAAAGTGCCCCGTACACGCAACGGTGATTTCTCCACTAAATTATTTAAGCGTTACAACAGGATGGATCAGGCTTTCGTGCTAAGCATGGTGGAGGCTGTGATCAACGGTGTTTCCACGAAGAAAGTGTCGAAAATCGTGGAGCAATTGTGCGGAGAAACCGTATCGAAATCGTTTGTCTCCAGTGCAATGAAGCATCTGGATCCAGAGCTTAAGGAGTTCCGGGAACGCTCTTTGACCGGGCATACCTTTCGGTATGTCTACTTCGATGCCATGTACATCAAGGTGCGCGAAGACCACCGGGTCATCAGCAAGGCCGTCTACATCGCCCAGGGCGTCAATGATTTGAACAAGCGGGAAATCCTTGGTTTCAAAGTATCGGATCAAGAATCCAAGGAGACCTGGAGATCCTTCTTACAGGATCTGCGGGACCGTGGATTGATGCAGCCTAAACTGGTGATTTCGGATGCCCATCAGGGCCTGAAAGCCGCCATTCAGGAAGTGTTTGTGGGCGCAGCCTGGCAGCGGTGTACGGTCCATTTTCTCCGGAATATCCTGGACGTGATGCCGAAAAAAGATAGCGAAGAGCAGCGTCAAGCCTTGCGGAAAATTTTCCGCGCCAACACCCTTCAGCAAGCGTTGGAAAGCCGTCAGGCATTCGAGGAGCTGACCGGTGGAGAGAACCGCTTCAGCAAGGCCTTGGAGACGTTGGACAGCGGCTTTATGGACGCAATGCAGTATCTTCAGGAACCGGAAGTCTACCACATTTCCCTGCGGACAACCAATTCCCTGGAACGGGTCAATCGCGAGATCCGTCGAAGAGAACAGGTGGTTTCGATTTTCCCGAATACTGACTCAGCGGAACGCTTGATTGGCGCAGTTCTGATGGATATCCATGAGGACTGGGAAAAGAACCGTTGGACATTCCTGATGAAGACAGGAAATCCGATCGTAGGGAGGACTTAACAATTGCACGCTCGGTTTAGGTAGGAATCGGTTTTTGATTCCTACCTAAACCGAGGGTCCTGCCAGGCTCGCCTGGCACAAAAACACACGTATCAAGAAAAAGGAACTACAAAGTGATTTTACACAGGATTTCGGACTTGACCGTCGGTGTTTTGTTTACTCCGGTGAACGAAGGCTTCGCCGGAGTTCCCACACATTCTGAATGTTCTCCTCCGGGGAGATGGGCTTTCCCGGAGCTGGCGCTATTTTTTGGTACGCTCCTCCGTGCAGCGGCCCCTCGCCGGAGCTGAAGCCACTTCCAGTCGCTGTCCTCCGAGGAGTGGCTGCTTTTTTGTTTCCTCCGGTGAACAAAGGCTTCGCCGGAGTTCGTCCCACATTCTGAATGCTCTTCTTCGGCGAGGCGAGCCTATCCGGAGCTGGCGCTATTTTTTGGTACGCTCCTCCGTGCAGCGGCCTCTCGCCGGAGCTGAAGCCACTTCCAGTCGCTGTCCCTAGCAACCGGCGCACGCCGCAAACATTTCTTATGGAATACTTTCAAGCATCTTCACGATTTCTTCACACTCACGGTTTATAGTAGGTTCACAGCATTCCTAGCGAGAGGGATCTCTTAGGAATTGCTTAAGACTAAGTTGAACCGCTTGCACAAAAAATAGTTTTGATTTAGAATAGTTCTACATCACAACTATTATCCGATAAAGGAGCGGATTTCAATATGAAAATTGTTTTTTTGAAAAAAGAAATCTGGGATTTGATGCGGACGATCCAAGTTTCCAAGGATTTTGTCATGTGCCCGGTCGCTAAAGACTATCCCATCACCCCGCTGCAATTGCGGATTTTGATGGAAATCAAACTGAGCGAAGATCTGTCGCTCAACCGTTTGGCGAAACTGATGGATATGAACAACGGCAACGTCTCCACCCTCTGCAAAAAACTGGAACAGCAAGGCTATCTGACGCGTGAACGGCGTGCGGACGACGAGCGTTTCATCATACTGAAACTCACCTCAAATGGCCAAGCGATCCTGCAAAAAATGGAGCAGGATATCGAACATAAATACTGCTTGCTGATGGAAGGCGTGTCCGAGGAGCGGCTTGAAAAAATCGCAGTCGGCATCAAGGAACTGCAGCTTTTGATACAAGAAATGAATGAACAACAAAGAGAGGATTGACTCAACATTTATGGCAGATGATAAAAATAAAAACAACCGCAAGTGGAATGTGAATCTGAACAACGAAAACCCCGACAATCGCAGGAGGACAGCCTATTACTTGTTGATGGCATTGAGCGTCCTGATGTTCCTGAACTATTTCGCGTTACCTAGCTACCTGAACCGAAGCGTGGAGGAAGTGACCTACAGCACGTTCCTGAATCAAGTGTCGACGGGCGATGTATCCGAAGTGAAACTGGAAGAGAACCAAATCACTTTCGTTGCGACTGATGATGCGGGCGACAAAAAGGTCTACATGACCGGCCTGATCGATGATCCAACACTCGTCACCCGCTTGGAAGAAGCCGATGTGACTTTCAGCAAGGACATTCCGACTGAAGCCTCTCCGATCCTTTCGATCTTAGTTTCTTGGGTCTTACCGCTCCTGCTGTTCTGGGGATTGGGCAGCATGCTTGGGAAACAGATGGCGAAACGCATGGGCGGCGGTGCCGGTGGCGCGTTGTCCTTCGGCAAGTCAAATGCCAAAGTCTATGTGAAGGCCGACGATTCGAAAACATTCAAGGATGTCGCCGGACAGGACGAAGCCAAAGAAGCGCTCAGTGAAGTCGTCGATTACCTGCATCAACCGAAAAAATACCAGGATATCGGTGCCAAGAATCCGAAGGGCATCCTGCTGGTCGGACCTCCCGGAACCGGTAAAACCCTGTTGGCCCGCGCTGTCGCCGGCGAAGCCGATGTGCCGTTCTTCAGCATATCCGGTTCCGAATTCGTCGAGATGTTCGTCGGACGCGGTGCCGCGAAAGTCCGCGACCTGTTCAAGGAAGCCAACGAAAAAGCCCCCTGCATCGTCTTCATTGATGAAATCGACACAATCGGTAAAAAGCGCGACAACGGCAATTTCGGTGGGGGGAACGATGAGCGGGAACAGACTTTGAACCAACTGCTGGCGGAAATGGATGGATTTGAATCCAACAAAGGCATCATCCTCTTGGCCGCCACCAACCGTCCGGAGTCCCTTGACGCTGCCCTACTGCGCCCGGGTCGTTTTGACCGTCGCGTACCGGTTGAACTGCCGGACTTGGCAGGACGCGAAGCCATTCTGAAAGTGCATGCGACGAACTACAAAATGGATCCAAATATTGATTACAACACAATCGCCCGCGCCACTTCCGGTGCTTCCGGTGCCGAATTGGCGAATATCATCAACGAAGGCGGTCTCCGCGCCGTCCGTGAAGGCCGCAGCGCCGTTACGCAAAGCGATCTGGAGGAGTCTGTTGAGACTGTCATTGCTGGGTACCAGCGCAAAAATGCGGTCATTTCTCCGAAAGAAAAGGAAATCGTCTCTTACCATGAAATCGGCCACGCGCTGGTAGCAGCCAAACAGACGGAATCCGCGCCGGTCCACAAGATCACGATCATTCCGCGTACTTCCGGTGCTTTGGGCTATACGATGCAGATCGAGGAAGGCGAAAAATCGTTGATGACGAAGCAAGAATTGTTCAATAAAATCGTGACGTTGGCAGGCGGTCGCGCCGCCGAAGAGATCGTCTTCGGCAGCATCACGACCGGCGCTTCGAATGATATCGAGCAGATGACCAAAATGGCGCGCGCCATGATTACGCGCTACGGGATGAGCGACACGTTCGACATGATGCAGATTGAAACCCAGACGAACAAATATTTGGGCGGCGACACTTCCATGAATGTGTCCGCCGGGATGGCCGAGCAGGTCGACCGTGAAGTGCTGGACATCATCAAGCTGGCTCATGAGAAAGCCATTGCCATATTGAACGAAAACAGAGAGAAACTGCATGAACTGTCCCACCACCTGCTGATCGAAGAGACCATTACCGGTGCGGAATTCATGAAGATATTGGAAGCATAACAGCTCGCATACGAGGCACGGATTCATCAGAACTGCCGATATGTCAACAAAAGAAAGCAGTGTGGTTGTCTCAGTTCGAGATAGCCACACTGCTTATTTTTGAGGCGGAAAATGTTCGAGATATGCTCGCGTTGTCCGATTCTTTGCGGTTATCGGACAAGCAGGACTCCTAATGCGATGCGGATGTCGGATACTTTGCAGTAATCCGACAAGCAGTGCACCAAATGCGGTGAGGTTGTCGGATACATTGCGGTTATCCGACAAGCACTGCACCAAATGCGATGCGGATGTCGGATACTATGCGGTTATCCGACAAGTAGCGCACCAAATGCGATGCGGATGTCGTATGCTTGCTCGCGTTGTCCGATTCTTCCCGGTTATTGGACAACCCCAACAACCCAGCCATCTCCGATCGAACCCAGATATGAAAAAACACATTCAAGTACCCGTAAGCACCAAGTGAACACGCAAAAAACAGGGCTATCCACATAGGAATAATGCCCTGTTTTTTTGATTAATTATCCTTCCGAACGTAACACTTCCTGCAAGGTCGGTATGGATTGCATGCCGCCCGGTCGCGTCGTCACCAATGCGGCCACATGATTGGCGAACAGGCCCATCTCGCGGATTTCATCCAACGTGCAGTCTTCCCAAGCATCCTTGCCGGCGATCTGATAGAGGAAGGACCCGATGAATGAGTCGCCTGCCCCTGTCGTATCGACTGCTTTGACACTGATCCCTTCAATGCTGGTCTTCTCGCCTTTGAAGTACAGATCCGCTCCCTTGCTGCCTTTGGTGAAGATCAGCAGTTTCGGTTCCGTCTTCAGCAATGCTGCTATCCCATCCGCTTCCGAATCCATGCCCGTAATGAAGGCCAATTCATCATCGCTGATTTTCAGGATGTCAGCATACGGCAGGAATTCCTGGATCGTTTGCTTCAGCATTTCCGGATCCGGCCAGAGATTCAAGCGCACATTCGGATCGAAAACGATCGTTCCGCCGGCCTGCTGCATTTTTTCCAAAGCGGCAAGATGCGCATACTTTACGGGTGCTTCGATCAGATCGACCGAGCAAAAATGCAGGATATCTGCAGCGGTGAAAACAAGCTCATTCAGTTCTTCCTTGTTCAACAACATATCCGCGCTGGGATTGCGGTAGAAACTGAATTCACGCTCCCCATTTTCCTGGAGCGACACAAACGCCAGCGCCGTGTTTGCCTCAGTGGTCCGAAACAGGTGATGGGTGTCCACCTGATTCTGTTTGAGCACATCAGTCAAATAATCCCCGAAGGCATCCTGACCCACTTTACCGATGAAGCTCGCGTTCCCGCCTAGGCGGCTAACCGTCACCGCAACATTAGCAGGCGCGCCTCCCGGTTGCTTCGTGAAACCGGAAACCTCCTTCAAGGGCACCCCGATTTCACTCGGGAAAAAATCAATCAGTATTTCTCCAATAGTATAAACTCTCCGCATAACGTCTCCTTTCGGTTGCAGTTATTTGTTCCAAAAAACCTGAATTCCCGATCAGATAAAGGGCGTAAAAGTCGCTTCCTCAAATACCGCTTTGCCGCTGCATTCAAACGAAATGCCTTTTGCTTCCGCGGTTGGATATACGTTTGAAGTCATGACTACTTCACCATTTTTCTCAAACACTTCAACCGACGAACTGTCCAGGTAAATGGCGAGTTCAAGATGATCGCTCTTTCCGGACAACGCGACTTTCCGGCTGACGGGAGGATGTGCTTCCTCCCCTTTCAGTTCGATGCCGCTTGCAGATCGATCGATTCCTAATTCATTCTTTGCTTTATCATAGTAGACTACGGTTCTTTCGTTCTCGTTCTCACGCAGATGGATGGACAGTTTTTCCAATCCGGACGTATCCACTTTCAGTGTCAGCAATCCGCAGTCCCCTGCGATGCCTGGGATTGATTCTTTAGTATCCACCATTGTGATCACCGGGCTGTTTTCTCCCTGATTGTCGGCAATGGCTTCGATACCGATCGGATATTGCTTCAACTTGCCGTCTTCCCATTTCAACTCCCTCGGAATCGTCATTGATCCTGTCCAGTTGTGGCCCAGCGTATCTGTCGGGAAATTTCTTCCCCACATCTGCATCCAGCCGATACAGATTCTTCTGCCTTTGTCATCCTCCAGGCTTTGAGGAGCATAATAGTCCAAACCGTGATCCAATTCCTGATAACTTTCCGGGTGGAACTGTTTCGTCGCCCAATCCACTTCGCCGACAGCCAAGACCGAGGCATTCAGATTCTGATAGTCGTCCCCGTCCTGTGGCCATTGCATCGGCGAGAAGATCAAGCAATCTTTCCCATTCAAGCGGAAGAAATCCGGGCATTCCCACATGATCCCTTGCTCTTTGTTCCCCTTCAGGAAGACGGAGGCAAACTCCCATTCCACCAAGTCAGCAGATTGGTAAAGCAAAATTTGCCCTGTCTCGTCGCCAGCCTTGGAGGCGACTACCGTGTAGTACATGCCTTCGTGTTCAAAAACTTTAGGGTCCCGGAAATCGATCTGGGAAGCGTCTGCCGGCAAAGCCGCAACCGGGATGACCGGATTTTGCTGCACTTTATCGAAGTGCAGCCCATCCTCCGACACCGCCAGACACTGCACCTGGTGATGCACGCCTTCTTCGTTGGCTTCGGTTACGCCTGTATACAGCAGATACAATTTCCCGTCTCGTTCGATGGCGCTTCCTGAGAAGCAGCCGAATCGGTCATACGCTTGATCCGGCGCCAAAGCGACAGGCAAGTCTTCCCAATGGATCAAGTCCGTCGACTTCATGTGGCCCCAGTGCATCGGGCCCCATTTCGCATCATACGGATGGAATTGATAAAACAGGTGATACGCCCCTTGGAACTGGACGAAGCCGTTTGGATCGTTCATCCAGCCCACTGGCGGTGATGCATGATAGTGATTCCGGTAAAGAGGATTCACCGACCCTTTATTTTCTGCTATGTATCGGTTGGCCCGCTCTGTTGAATAGGCTGTTTGACTTTGTATACTCACGCTACCCCTCATTTCTTAGATTTGGTTAATATTCTATATGGTTAGTTGTTGTTTGATAAATATGTATCATAAGCTTCTTGTTTGATCTGCATCCATTCTTCCAGTCCCAGACGGTTCAGTTCTTCCAAGTAAGCATCCCACTCTTCGGCAACTTTGCCGTTTGCGATCCATTCCGCACGTTTTCTGCTTACGAACGGCATCAAATCGGCTTCAATCTGAGCGATCCGGTCAGCCTGTTCCAATGACAAGAATACACGAGGATAATTGAATTGATTATGAACATCAGCCAAGTAAGTGTCTTTGAAGATATCCAAACGCCATTGTGCATCATCCGGCATTGTCGTCACAGTTCCGTAGTAGTCGTCCAAAATTGCCAACGGTCCGCCAGCTTCGGTTTTTTGACGCAATTCGCCCGGTGCTGTGCCTTCCAAAGGCAAGTGTTTCAACGAATCAGTTGCTTCTACATATTCAAAGATATTTTGTTGCGTTTCATCCCCATATGTACCCCAGTTATTCTGTACAGATTGGATCGGCACATACATCTGATCTACCCATTTGGCAGTCAACTCCAGATTTTTGTTGGCGCTGGTGATGACGAAACGGTCGCGGCTGAATCCGAAGCCGTTCGTACGCGTAACATGTTTTTCTCCACTTGGACCAGCCAATGCAGGCAGTGGCTCATAGGAATCGTTCGCTCCGGAAACATTCGCTTTATCCCATGTGAAGTACACACCGAACAATTGCTCTTTCCCTTTCGCCACGTAAGCATTCCAATCCTGTTCGAAAGCTTCCACATCGATCAGCTCTTTGTTGTACATTTCATTGAAATAAGCGACACCGTTTTTGAATTCTTCGTTGTCGGCCGTGAAGTCGATCGTGCCGTCATCATTTACGACCAAGTGATCATCATTGTCGCCGATTCCGAATGCGCCGAAGAGGAACTTCATGTCTTCATTCCCGCCATCGTTGATGAAAGAAATCGGGATTTCATCGGCTTCGCCGTTGCCGTTCGGGTCTTGAGTTTTGAATGCTTCCAATACAACCATCAATTCATCCGTCGTTTGCGGCATCTCCAAGCCTAAAGCTTCCAGCCAGTCGACATTGATCCAAGGGATATCGTTTACCGTATGGATGGACTCTTTATCCTGGCCCAACTCTTCGATCCATGGCAGTGAGTAGATATGGCCGTCTGGTGCAGTGATCATGGCCAAATATTCCGGATTTTCGTCCAATACTTTTTTGAAGTTCGGCATGTGTTCATTGATCAAATCTTCCAAAGGAATGATGATGCCGTCTTCTGCCCATGAGAGCAGATCATAGTCACTCGCGCCAGCGTTCCACATGGCATCCGGCAAGTCGCCGCTGGAAATGTCCAGATTCCGTTTTTCGATATAGTCAGAAGAATAATTTTTCCATTCGATATTGACGCCGGATTGTTCTTCCAAACGTTGGAAAATCAGCTTTTCGTTCGGATCGGCCGGAGCCAACGGAGAACTGGAAGTGGACATTTTCAAGCTGACGGTCTCTTCCAATGGGAAGGATACATCCGTCAATTCGTAGTCTGGAGAAGAGGCGCCACCGGATGAACCGCAGGCTGCTAAAGTCAGGACTGTTGCTGTGGATAATAGTGCTGTGCCAAGGTATTTTGCTCTCATTTTGTGTTTCTCCTTTATAATGTATTTATTTTGTGTTGCGTATTGCTTAACCTTTGAGTGAACCTGCCATCATCCCTTTATCGAAGTACTTCTGGAAGAATGGATACATGACCAGAAGCGGCAAGCTGGAGATGACGATTGTCGAGTATTTGATCAGTTCGGCCAATTGCGCCATTTCTGCCATCTGAGTGGCGGATCCGATCATGTCTTGTTGCGGTTGATTTTGGATCAGTATTTTCCGCAGCACCAATTGCAGCGGCTGCAGATCTGCATCGTTCAAGTAGATCATGGCGTCGAAGTAGGAATTCCACTGGCCCACAAAAGCATAGAGGAACAATACGAAGATGATCGGTTTCGCCAGCGGCAGCATGATTTTGAAGAATATCTGCATTTCATTGGCGCCGTCGATAATCGCAGCTTCTTCCAACTCGGCAGGCAGTTGTTTGAAGTACGTTCGCGCCAGGATGATGTTCCAGACGTTGATCGAGCCGGGAAGGATGATGGCCCAGACCGTATTCAGCATGCCCAGGTTTTTCACCAATAGGTAAGTTGGAACCAAGCCGCCTCCGATGAACATCGTAATCATCAGGAAAATCGTGATCGGCCGTTTTCCGACCAATTTCTGTTTGGACAACGGATAGGCGGTCAGAATGGAGACCGCGACAGTCAATGCGCTGTATGTGAATGAATAGAAAATCGAATTCACGAAACCTCGGATGATGGCCGGATCCTGTAAGACCCTCTTATAGCCGTCCATACTCCAGTTCGCTGGGTTCAGACTCAATCCTTGCGAGCGGAGGATGAAGGGATCCATGAAAGAAGCGATCAATACGTACAACAAAGGGGATAGGGTTATCAAGACCAGAAAGCCTATCAGAATGCGATTCACCAGCAGCACGCCGCGGTCAAATTTTGTCAATGTTATCATTTTTGTTCTCCTCTCTATAAAGCTGCATCATCATTGCTTACTTTGTTCGCTAACGCATTTACGGCCAGCAACAAGATGATATTGATGACTGTATTGAATAGTCCGACTGCCGTTGAATACCCGTAATCACCCATCTGCAGACCGACTTTGTAGACGTAGGTCGAGATGATTTCCGAAACAGGCAGGTTCATCGATGTCTGCATCAGGAAAGCTTTCTCGTAGCCGACATTCATGATGCCCCCTACAGAAAGGATGAACTGGATGACCATGATCGGTCGGATCGCAGGCAGATCGATGTACCAGATACGATAGAGGATGTTAGCGCCGTCCATGTGAGCTGCATCGATCAAATCTTGACTCACGTTGGCCAATGTCGCCGTGTAGAGCACCGATGCCCAACCCATACCTTGCCAAATACCGGATAGGATGTAGAGCGTTCGGAAATAATCTGGATCCGTCATGAATGTAATCCGCGAACCGGTAATGCTTTCTATAAACCCATTGATCGGGCCATCAGCTGCCAGGAACATGAACAACATCCCCACAACGATAACCAAGGAAATGAAGTTCGGTGCGTACAGAATCAGTTGGAACCGCTTCTTCCATTTTGTGCTGATCAGATGGTTCAAAGATAATGCCAAGAGAATCGGCGGGAAAAATCCCAAAATAAGTCCGTATATACTGATTTTGAGCGTGTTCTCCAACAGAATTCCGAAGTTGGGAGAGTCGATGAACTGGACGAAATTTTCAAATCCCACCCATTCACTCCCCATAATACCCTGCAGCGGATTGTAGTCCTTGAAAGCCAAGAGAATGCCGTACATCGGGAAATATTTGAATACCAGCGTGAGTATCAGTCCCGGCAACAGCATATAATAGAGCATTCGGTGCTGTTTGATGAATTCCCATTTGGATTGTGTGCTTCTTTTCGGCTTGCTTTTCTGGCTTTTTTTCATGACTGTTCTAACTCCTCCTTTTAAAAATTGAAACGTTTCCACTTTCGTTCAAAAATACGGAAACGTCCAGATATTGAAACGTTTCCAATTTCGTTCAAAAAAATAAATTATGAAGAATCGATACGCTACTTTTGAAATCGGTGCGGTTGTTCAATCACCAACCTGCCCGCGATTTCAAAAATAGGGAAACGTTTATTCGGTAATTGAAACGTTTCCAATTCGCTTCAAAAAAATATGTTTTTGATTTAAACCTATAATAATTCAGTAACCGTTTTCTGTCAATACAAAAAACAGATTATTTTAAAATTTCATTTTTTGTCGTCGATCCTTCTAGGTAATGGACAGGCAACGTGATCTTCGTTTTGACGGGTTCGCCATCGATCACCTGGATGATTTTTTCGACTGCGGCTTTTGCCATCAGATCCACTGGCTGACGGATTGTCGACAGGAATTGTTTACGCCCGGCTTCCATCTTGATGCCGTCACAACCGATGATCTGCACTTCCTCCGGCACTTTACGTTTCAGTTCATCCAAAACTTCCAGAATGTCCAAAGCAATGAAATCGGTGTGGGCGAATACACCATCCACATCCGGATTTTTTTCGAAAAAGGTTCGGATCTCCTGCTTGAATTCCATGACTGGGTCTTCCCCATCGTAGATGGCATAAGCAACTCCCATCTGTTCAGCCTGCGCCTCAAATCCATCCCTTCTCTTCGTCGTCTCGCTAGGAAAGCGTGAATGTGTTCCGACATAGCCGAGTTTTTTACAACCCTTCTCAATCAACTTTTCTACAGCCAACTGGCCTGCATGAAAGTTGTCCGATGTGACGCAAACCGTTTCTTCCTTGAAATGACGATCGATGGTGACGAAGGGCAAATGCGACGAGACAAAGTTATCCAAATCCGAATAGGTGATGCCGATGATGCCGTCGACTTTGTTTTCTTGAACCATCTGGATATACTCAAGTTCCTTGTCACTGCTGACATCCGAGTTGCACAACAGCATTTTGTATTTGTGTTCAGCTAAGTTGCTTTCCACATAATAGGCGAATTCCGAAAAAAATGGATGCCAGATTGTCGGAATGATCAGCGCAACCGTGTGGGTTTTGTTCATCTTCAATCCGCGCGCATAGGCGTTCGGAATATAGTTCAACTCTTTCATCGCCGCTTCAACTTTTCTGCGGGTCGATTCTTTTACGGCTCCGGAATTGTTCAGCACTCGCGATACGGTACCGACACCAACCTTGGCTAAAGCAGCTACATCTTTCATTGTTCCCATATGAGTTACCTCCTTTCCTGTATACACTTACAATCTAACTACCATGATAGCAGAGTCGATAAAATAAGTATAGCTGCATTTTGGGACTCATTCATTTCTGAGCCGCATACACAATGAATGGAAATACAGAAATAATTATAACAATCGAATAATAAAGATTGACATAATGCTCATCAAGTTCTAATATTTGTTTATCACGCTTTTCTAAACATTCGTTTATTTTATAGCATGATGTTTATCACTTTAAGAAAAGAGGGGAAATTATGGCAAATGTGAATCAAATCTTCAACAAATATCTTACCTGGATCGTAATCGGTGTCGCATTGGCGGCTTTCGTTTTCGACCAATCCTTTGTGTGGGCAAGCAATTATACGACATTATTCCTACAAATCATCATGTTTTTCATGGGCTTGACCTTATCGGTCAGTGATTTCAAGGAGGTGTTCCACCGTCCGGCTTATGTGGCCATGGTCAGCCTGATGCAATTCATCTGGATGCCTTTCGCCGGTTGGGCGCTTACGAAACTCTTCAATCTGCCGCCTGAACTGGCTTTGGGTGTAATTCTGTTGGGTTGCTGCCCCGGCGGCACGGCTTCGAACGTGATGACCTACCTTTCCAATGGTGATGTGGCGCTTTCCGTTACGGCAACTTCGATTTCGACGATGCTGGCGCCGATCATCATGCCCCTGAACATTTCGCTTTATGCCGGCGAAATCATCGAAATCAGCTTCTGGCCGATGTTCTGGTCGATTCTGAGGGTCGTTTTCCTGCCGGTCGTTTTTGGGGTTATTTTGAACTCCTTGTTCGGAAAAAAAATTGCTTCGTATTATTCCGTGCTGCCGACCTTCTCATCCATCGGCGTCCTACTCGTTATTGCGGCAGTCGTCTCCGTCAACAAAGAAACGATTATGCATTCCGGATTGCTGATCGCTTTCGTGACTTTCCTGCATAATTCAAGCGGTTATGCCTTCGCTTGGGGCGTCTGCAAACTCTTGAAAGTCGATGTGGCATCGACACGCGCCATGCAGATCGAAGTCGGCATGCAGAACTCTGGACTTGCTTCCAGCATGGCACTGAATGCGCCGTTCAATGCGCCGCAAGCTTCCATGGCTGGCGCCATCTATTCAATCATGCACAATGTGACCGGCTCTTTGTTCGCGAGCTATTGCCGCTACAAAGATGCCAAGTCTGCCGAATCAAGTCCGGCTGCTGTCGAGACACCCGTTACAGAAGCTTAACAGCCAAAAAATAGCCCGTCTAATGACCGTTTGAACCGGTTATTGGACGGGCTTCTTTTTATGTTCAATCTGCTTCGTCGTTCAATATCGCTTCCCTGCGCTGGAATTGGTGTTCGCTGAGTTTTCTGAAGTGGTGCTGCAGATTGGGATCGTCGGTCTTGTCGGCCATCTCCAGCAGCAGGTGGCCGTTGATATCGAGGTCGCAGAGCGTACCAAGTGCAGTTTGGACTTTCTTCATTTCTTTGATGGTGTCCTTGTCCTTCTCGCCCAGGATCGGCGCGAGGTAGGTCGCGGCGTAACGCAGTTTCTTGGCGTTGATGCGCAGGCTGTGGGTCTGTTCATGGTTGGAGAAATCTACCTCTTCCCACTTGCGCATCAGGCGTTTCTTCATTTTTTCGAGTTTCTTGATCGTCGCTTTTTTCTGCTGGGCATCATCCAGTTGGATCGTTTTCAGGAACTGGTCCGTAGCGGCTTCAGCATCGAGGATGCGTTCGGTTAAGGCTCCGATCGTGATCAGTTCCTGGATACTGTCCTGCTCGCCTTGGCGTTCTTCCATCAGCCAGGTCATGACTTGGCCGTCCTCGGCCAGCATCTCCGGGTACAACCCGCGCAGCTCGCGGCATTCTTCCATCAGCACATCCAGCTCGCGCAGGTAACCGAAGGTAGTGGCGATTTCGCGCCAGTCTTCACCCGCTTCCCGGTAATATTTTTCTTCGCCGTTCGCCTTGTTGAAGTTCAATAAAGCCCGCAGCTGTCGGATTGCCACACGCAGCGCATGCGCCGATTCCGGCTCGACGGGATCCTGCTGATAAGCGGCATAGGCCAGCTGAATGCCTGCCAGCTGGTCTTTGATGATGCTGGCGTATAATGTGTCTTCGCCAACGCATGGGCTGCAATCCGCCGTCCCTTCGTGCTTATCGACCGCACGCATTTTGGCGGCGGCGGCTTCGTGTTTGCGTTTCGCCGATTCGCCCGGCGCCAACAGCCATTCCAGATTGCCGATCGGATCCTCGGTCAAGTCGACAGTAAAGAAGGCTACCGCTCCTTTCTTGAACGGGATCGCCGCCCCGATCAATTCTTTCGTCCAGCTGCTCATATAAGGCTCGTGACCGACAAGCGCCAAATTGAAACCCTCGTCCTCCTGTTTCAATGCATCCATGAAGGCTACGAAATCACCGGTCGCCAAAAATTCCTGTGGTTGGATTTCTTCGACAGCAGTAGCTTCCGCAACCAATTCAGCAGTCTCACGCGCCCGCAGTAACGGGCTTGTCCATATCTTCAAGTTACCGTCCTCGGTCAGTAAGGGTGCGATGTCGGGAAGGAATGCTGTCATTTCCTCCACTCCCGCTTCCGTCAGTTTTCTGTAGAAGTCATCCCCCTCAGGTGTGCGCTCTTCTGCGATTCCGTGCCGAATCAGTATCAATTGTCCTCCCATACTCGTCATCCTCCTTTATTTCGGTGTCCCAAATACGGATTTCACGCCCCGACTTGTAACCGCTCTCTCATCTGATATTATACCATTTTTCGCTAATGTATGTGAAAAAAATCCGCCTCTTTTCAGAAAGAGGCGGATAAATGAAAACTGATTAAATTTGTTGGCATGCACAAATGAGCCTGTTTATTCCGATCGAACTTAAGCGAAGTTAGGCCAACTTCATCCTTTTCCATTTGCCGGACTGGAAACGCATCGCGATCAGGAACCAACGAATGATCTGATCCAGCATAACGGCCAACCAGGCACCGAGGATACCCAGTCCGAGCACCTGCACAAAGAACGTAGCGGCCGCTACCCGGATGATCAATATCCCCAGGAAGGTCGAGATCAGCGGGAAAATCGTATCCCCTGCCCCGCGTAGCGAACCCGCAACAATCAGCTGGTGCGATTGGAAGGGCTGCGTGATGGCCGCCACGCGGATGGCGATCGCGGCATTCCGAATGATTTCCGGATCGCTGGAATAGAAGCTGACGATGTACTCGGCGCCGAAGAAGAAGGCCAAGCCGAGTATGGCACCACACATGCTGCCGATTTTGCCGGTGCGTGAAGCATATTTTTCGGCCAGGTTTGCATCGCCGGCACCCAATGCTCTACCGACTAACGAAGAAGCCGCGATCCCAAAGGCTTGCCCAAGTGTGAATGATAGCGTCAGGATGTTCATGCCGATGTTATGGGCGGCAAAGACGACTGTCCCCAGGCCCGACACGATCTGGATAAACAGAATCATCCCGGAACGCAGCGCTAATTGTTCCAGCGCTGAAGGCAGTCCGATTTTGGCCAAACTTTTCATTGTTTTCATCGAAAAATGGAACGGATGAGCGAAAGAAAAATTTAATTTGCTCTTGCCCGAGCGTAAATAGCGAATCAGCAGACTGCACGCCACTGTGTTGGCAATGACTGTCGAAATCGCTGCGCCTTGGATGCCTAACGCCGGAACACCGAAAAGGCCGTATATCAGTAGCGCATTACCGATCACATTCAGAAAATTTGCTTGCAGGTTCACACCCATCGGAATCTGCGTTTCGCCGATGCCGCGCAAGGATCCGGAAATGCTGAAATTAAAGGATTGAAGGAGATAGCTGATGCAGATGATGCGGAAATAGATCCGCCCGACTTCAATCGTATCCTGTTGTGCGCCCATGAAAGCCATGATCTGATCGGCATAGATAAAGGCAGCCAGGGCTAACGGAGCGGAAAGGATCATACTGATGATCATGACATGCTTCATGACGTTTTCCATTCGGTCATGTTTTCCGGCTCCGAAATAGCGGGCGATCAAAGCTGTGCCGCCGATATTCAAAGCCTGCACCACGGCCAGTCCGAGGAACAACGGCTGATTCGTCACCCCAACTGCCGCAACAGCTGCCGCAGCATAGCCATGATCCGCGATATTCCCCAACATCATCATGTTTATCATCCCGAACAACGAACTCAGGACCAGTTCGATCAGAACCGGCCACGCGATGTTCATGATTTCCTTGTTGATCGGACTTTTCGGCTGCTTAATGTCCGCTTGCTTATCTTCCCCCATAATCATCCTCCTACGACTCTTACCGTACTGTCAAAGTTTAGCTCTGCCAGACGTTCAATTTTGTATTTTTTCGTTGATTTAACGGGGTTAACGACAAAAACAACTTGCCACCCCCCAATTTTTGGTTAATAGTAATGGTAACGACACCGCACTATTTCCCCAAAAGAAAGGAAGATGACAAGTTGCTACCTCTATTATTAACCTATTTAGTTGATATTATCAAGCGTCAACGAATGATTATTCTTGCGTTAATTAACCTAGTAATCCTGTTGACGAAAAATTCCCGTATGCCTCAGTTAACTGCTCCGGATAATTTAAATTACCAGAAGCTCAAAGTCGATGAACTGCCTTTGATTGAAAAAGTTGAAAAGTTGGACTATCAGCTGCTTCTCCAAACTCATTTCGAAAAAACTGGGAAAGTTCTCCAGCCTATTCAACGCCGCAATGGCGTTAAAATCAACCTAGACCTCAATACAACCTGCCCACGCTGCAACGCTCCCTCGGACTACCTCTACGCCAATAATGGCTCCAAAGGCCAATGCAACTGTAAAGTCTGTGACGCCTTATTCAACCCTAAAAACCGTTATTCAAAAGAAGCCATTTTAAAGTGTCCGCATTGCTCACATCCGTTGGAGAAAATCAAAGACCGCAATGGATTCGATGTCTACAAGTGTAAAAGAGCGGACTGTCCTTATTACTTGCGTAGGCTGAAAGAATTGACTCCGGAAGAAAAAGAATTGTTTGAGAAGGATTCCCAACAATTCAAGATGCACTATCTCTTCCGCCAATTCAATATTCCTTTTCATCCGATCTCAAAGGATTCAGTCATTCAACCGAAGGTGAATCTGGCCAATATCCATTGTTCGCCCCATACTCTGGGATTGATACTGACCTACCACGTAAACTACGGTCTTTCGGCCAGAAAAACAGCGGCACTTATGTACGATGTACATAATGTCAGAATCTCAGGTCAAACCATACTCAACTACGCTTCCAGTACATCCGTGGTTCTGAAGCCGTTCCTGGAGAACTATCCTTACGAATTATCCGATCAATTCTGCGGAGATGAGACTTACATCCGCGTTGGCGGTCGCTGGAACTATTTGTTTTTCTTCTTTGATGCCGTCAAAAAAATAATTTTGTCGAACTATGTTTCGCCAAACCGAGATACGGAATCCGCTATTTATGCCTTGCGCGAAGTCTTCAAAAAGATGCCCCAGATACCGGAGGACCTAACTTTCATCGTCGACGGCAACCCCATCTACCTTCTGGCTCAACACTACTATGCCCAACACGGCATCCCCTTTGACGTGAAGCAAGTAATCGGACTTACAAATAATGATCCGGTGTCAAAGGAATACCGACCGTTAAAACAAATCATCGAACGGTTGAACCGAACATTCAAAGGCAATTACAGAGCGACCACCGGATTCGGATCCCAACAGGGATCAGTCTCTTTCGTGACCTTATTCTGTGTGTACTTCAACTTTTTGAGACCGCACGCTGCCTTAGAAAAGAAGGTACCCGTGTTGATTCCTGAGCTGGACAAACTTCCCAACATGCCGGCTAAATGGACAAAATTAATCTCTTTATCCCAAGATTGGCTGATGGACCAAACCCCTTAACTTTTGGCACCGGAGCCCTCTAAAAAAAGAGAGAACCAATAAACTAAACACACGGCGGAGCGTACTCTTTACAATCCGAAAAGCCAATGGTTTAAAATTAGCTAAGCCAAGGGCTACTTTGTGCTGCTCCTTTTGTATACCGTCGCCCTTGACGGCAAAGGAAGAAACCATTGGCTCGGTTGTCAAGAGCGTTTGTTTCACCTAACTTTGAATAGCAGGGCTTGGTTTTTCACATCACCTCGTTATTTGGGGCAGTTTCCATAGAATTTTTGGCACTACCACTCTTACTCCGCTCGCTCCAGTCGACCCCCGCTCGTCTAGCTTCACGGTTCCCTTTTAGCATAGCATAGTTTTGCGCAATGATGCTGCAAAATCAATCCAAGGTTTTATCAATAATGGATCGCAACACCTTTTCCCGTAATTCGACTGTTTTGATTTTATTTTTTATTTCATATCCCCGTACCAGCGTCTCCGAAATATACAATTGTGATATTTTCCCGGCCAACGATCCACCGTCAAAGAATTCCTCATTGGCGGTCTGCAGGACAATATCACCTAAGGCAGCAATGGGCGAAGATAAGAAATTAGTGATCGCAATGATAGGCGTATGATTTTCTTTGGCTATTTTCAAAGAATCGTAGATATCCTTGGTACGGCCGCTCAATGAGAAACAGATCACGAGATCTTCCGGTCCTAGCAAGGCTAAGGCATGGGCTTGAAAATGCGGATCTACGATATGGTTCGCATGCACACCAACCCTGAGCAACATCTTTTCCAGCGAAGCCGCCGACAAACCACTCGATCCAACACCGATGATGTAGATCCGTTTTGCTTTCGTGAGGGCTTCGATCGCATGCAGAACCACTTCCGAATCGAGTAACAGTCGGGTCGATTCCAAAACTTTGACTTGGTTTTCCAAAATCCGATCGTAAAATTGATGGTCATTATCACTTTCATACTGGCTGGTGAATTCCTCCTTGGCAATAGCAATTTTCAAATCAGAAAAGCCATGGAAGCCGATCTTCTGGGAAAAGCGGATCAGCGTGGCATCGCCTACTTTTACCGCCTCGGTCACATCCTTCATTGTCTGATACACAGCCTGTTCTTGATTTTTCAATAAGTAATCCGCAATCCGTTTCTCGGATTTCGTCAACGCGTGATATTTTTCTTGAATCAGTTGAGCTAGTCCCATAAAGTCAGTCCTTTTCCTGTTTATGTCTCTCATTATACACGAACTTTTAGAAATGCAAATTACCTGTTTACAAACATGAAAGCGTGTGCTATATTTCATTTACGGAGATAAACTCCGTAATAAAATAAATAACGGAGGAAATATCCATGAAGAAGGAAGATTTCATCAATAAGGTCCGTGGCGGCATTATTGTCTCTTGTCAAGCGCAACCGGGAGAACCTTTATACACAGAAGAAGGCGGCATCATGCCTTTGATGGCTCTTGCAGCTGAACAAGCTGGTGCAGTCGGAATTCGTGCCGAATCGGTAAGGGATATTCAACAAATTAAGGAAAAAGTTGATTTACCGATCATCGGGATCATCAAACGTGATTACCCCCCTCAAGCACCATTTATTACGGCTACCATGAAGGAAATCGATGAATTGGTTGAAACGGGTGTAGAAGTCATTGCCTTGGATTGCACTTTGCGGGAACGCTATGACGGCAAAACAATCAATGCCTTCATCAAAGAAATTAAAGAAAAATATCCCGATCAATTGTTCATGGCGGATATCGCCACCTTTGAGGAAGGAATCAACGCTTTCAATGAAGGAATCGATTTTATCGGCACAACGCTAAGCGGTTACACAGCGGAAAGCACCCCACAGGATGGGCCGGATATCAACTTGATGAAAAAACTGGTGGAAGCCGGTGTGGATGTCATCGCCGAAGGTAAAATCCATACGCCTGAACAAGCTAAAGCAATCCAGGAATTGGGTGTAGCAGGAATTGTCGTAGGAGGTGCCATCACACGGCCAAAAGAAATTGCGAAACGTTTCGTTGACAACTTAAAATAAGGAGTGAAAAACATGTTTAAAAAATTCTCTCAAGTCGGAAGAGCCATGATGCTCCCGATCGCCATTCTGCCCGCTGCCGGCCTTTTACTGGGTTTCGGTGGCGCATTGACCAACCCAAGCACCTTGGCCGCCTATCCGTTCCTTGACATTGAATGGTTGCAGACGATCCTGAGCATCATGAGTTTTGCCGGAAATGCCGTCTTTGCCAATTTGGCGCTCATCTTCACCATCGGGGTCGCTGTCGGTCTCGCGAACGGAGATAAAGGAACTGCTGGTTTGGCCGGCGGTGTCGGTTATGTTGTTTTCGTCGCAACCATCAGTGGTTTTCTGCAATTATTTTCCGCAGAAGGCGCTTCAATCGACACAGGGGTTGTTGGTTCAATCGCTGTCGGGAGCACTGTTGCCTTCCTGCATAATCGTTATCGTAAAATCGAATTGCCGCAGTTTTTGGGGTTCTTCGGAGGCTCGCGTTTTATTCCGATTGCAGCATCCTTTGCAGCTATCATTCTCGGCGCATTCTTTTACCTGATTTGGCCACCGATCCAAGGTGCACTGACATCCGCTGGTACAGCCATCGCAGCTATGGGCAGTTTCGGAACGTTCTTGTACGGCTTTTTGCTTCGTTTGACAGGCGCAGTCGGTTTGCACCATACGATTTATCCGCTGTTCTGGTATAGCTCTTTGGGCGGAAGCGAAGTTGTAGCGGGTCAAACCATTGCTGGTGCCCAAAACATCTTCTTCGCGCAATTGGCCGATCCAAATCATACAGGTCTTTTCACTTACGGAACGCGCTTCTTCGCAGGTCGTTTCGCTACAATGATGTTCGGTTTGCCGGCTGCTTCTTTAGCCATGTACCACTCCATTCCGAAACAAAACCGCAAAGCAAATGGCGGTATCTATTTCAGTAGTGCCCTGACTTCATTCTTGACCGGTATTACTGAACCACTTGAATATATGTTCTTGTTCGTCGCACCTTGGTTGTATGTGGTCCATGCCTTCCTTGATGGCGTTTCCTTCTACGTAGCTGACTTACTGAGCATCCGTATCGGAAACACTTTCTCCGGTGGACTGATCGACTTCTTGCTGTTCGGGCCGTTGCAAGGCAACGCCAAAACAAACTGGATCTGGGTTATCCCGGTCGGAATCATTTGGGCATTGATCTATTATTTCGTATTCCGCTTCCTGATCACGAAATTCAAAGTGATGGTACCTGGTATGGATGAATCAGAAACTGACGCAAACATGCCGGTCGCACCTTCAGGTAAGGCTTCTACATTAAATGATGAAGCCCAAATCATCATTCAAGCATTAGGAAATCAAGCGAACATCGAATCCGTCACTGCTTGTGCAACCCGTCTGCGTGTTTCCGTGAAAGACGGTGCGATCGTAGATAAAAATACCATCAAGAATCTCGGAGCAACTGCTGTTTTCGAAGTCCAAGGCGGCATCCAAGCTGTATTCGGCGGTAAAGCAGATTTGCTATCACAAGAGATTAATCAAATTTTAGGAACAGAAGACTGATTTCAGTATGAATCTTCAGTAAACAAGTTTAAAGTTCTGTGCAGTACAGTGGCCGTCTCGTTTCGAGACGGCCACTGTACTGTGTTTCGGTTCTTCTGTATCTCGCGGACTGCCGAGAGGTCACGCATCTGTCGACTGATTGATTACCGAAAACCGCAAAACACCCGACAGATTGCCCTTCTATCGGGCATACGGCTAGGATGGCGTTGCGAACTGCCGAGAAATCACACATCTGTCTGGTATTCGATAGTCACAGCCTCATTGATGCCAGACCAGATAGTAATCAATCTACAGATCCAAAAAAACCACTGACCCGACATAGGGATCAGTGGTTTTTTTGCTTTACGGTTTTGAATCAGATTTTGATGCCTTGCTTGCGTCGCTCCGCAAATTCTGCTGTCGCAGTGAAAAGGACATCAGTCGATGAGTTAAGAGCTGTCTCAAAGGAATCTTGAAGGACGCCGATGATAAAACCGACACCGACTATTTGCATAGCCACATCGTTCGGGATACCGAACAAACTTGCTGCTAACGGGATAAGCAACAGTGACCCACCAGCAACACCCGATGCTCCACAAGCACTGATCGCTGCCAGGATACTGAGGATGAGGGCAGTACCGAAATCAACAGGGATACCCAAGGTTTGGACTGCTGCCAAGGTTAGGACGGAAATCGTCACCGCCGCACCTGCCATATTGATCGTTGCACCAAGCGGAATGGAAACCGAATACGTGTCCCTGTCCAATCCCAGGTCCTCGCAAAGGGTCATGTTGACAGGAATGTTCGCAGCCGAACTTCGTGTGAAGAAAGCAGTGATGCCACTTTCCCTCAAACATCTGAAGACGAGCGGGAAAGGATTGGAACGGATATAGATGTAGACGATGATCGGGTTGACGACCAAAGCGACGAACAGCATACAGCCGATCAGCACCGCAAGCAGTTTGCCATAGCCCAGTAATACGCCGATTCCGCTTGTAGAGATGACATCGAAAACAAGACCCATGATTCCCAAAGGAGCGAAGGCAATGACAATCCGGACCATTTCCGTCAATGCATCAGAAACATTGGACAGCATCAACTTGGTTGAAGCCGCAGCGTTCTTCAAAGTAAAACCGAGCATGAGAGCCCAAGACAAGATGCCGATGTAGTTGGCATTGAAAAGCGCCTTGATTGGATTATCCACAACGTTCAACAACAAAGCCTTCAGGACTTCCACCACACCGCCTGGAGCAGTGACATCCTCGACGCCGGAACCCAATGTCAAAGTCACCGGGAAGAGGAAGCTTGCGACAACCGCTACGAGTGCCGCCAAGAACGTTCCTAAAAGGTACAGCACGATAACAGACTTCATGTTCGTCTGTTGACCTTTTTTATGTTGCGAAATCGCAGATGCTACCAAGAAAAATACCAAGATGGGTGCAATTGCCTTCAAAGCTCCGACAAACAACGCACCAAAAATTGTGATCGGTTTTGCTATGTCCGGTATAGTGACAGCAAGAATGATACCGATGACCAAACCGGCGATGATACGTTTGACAAGACTCAGCTTGTACCAGTGATTCATTAATTTATACAATTCAAATTCCTCCTGATGTATGCAAAAATTACAATAAAATGAGTACATAGGTTTTCATATTACCATAATTTAATCTCCCTAGGAAGAATACCTTTCACTTTTCTCTTACCGCGTGTCTGTTGAATTGGATCCCTCATTATTTGCTTTCTGCATTTTCGTGACTTTTTTTAAAATTCCTCTTTTCTGATCAGCTGAAAAGCGCTATAATATATTTTATGGAGAATTACTCAAGTCCGGCTGAAGAGGACGCACTCGAAATGCGTTAGGTGTCGAAAGGCGCGCGGGGGTTCGAATCCCCCATTCTCCTTAAAAACTTTTAACTATTGTCCGACAAAAGGCTGGTACTCCATTCGGGAGTGCCAGCTTTTTGTTTTGTCGAAATCAACCGGTACACCTAAAAAAAAGCACAATGAAAATCATTCCAACTGATTTTCATTGTGCTTTTTTTGTGAGATAGGAATTTATAAAATTTTTTTAACTCAAAAGTGCATCACCGTAGGTGTTTCACAAGTTTGCAAAATGTTTCATGCATCTAAAATGATGTCCAGCTTCACGGGTTAGCCCTTCGGAAATTAGATAAATCTGTCCTATTGCGCTCTTCGATGCTCAGTCGGACAGATTTCCTAAATTTCTTTCAGGGCTGAACGAACCCGTTCAGCTTTTCTTATCTTTCCTTTCTCACGACTACAATAAAAGTCGTCCATAGTCCTTTAAGACTATAATCGACTGGAAGCATATCATCCATGAAATAATAATATGGCATCCGAAATTGAAACGGCGTTTTCTGTTTCCTTCTATATTTTCAACACGTACCAAAACTGAATGGAGTGGCATGGTCATGAACAATAAAATAAGTCAAAAAAATCGGGCAAAACGGCGGAGGATCGGTATGCTGGTCGGCATTCCGATACTGCTTTTCGCATCCGGCGTCACGCTGCTTTGCTTGGCTTTTTCTGATAATATCGCTCACGCTTTTTACTTTTCGCGGATGTTTTTCCCGCAGGAAGTCGCCGTTGCGCAGACGAATCTGAGTAACCACAACGAGGTTGGGGAGGAAGCAGCCAAAGCGACCCAGCTTTCTTTCCCAAAATACGGGGATGAATACGGAACGCTGCGCGTGGATGCGGCAGGAATTATCTCGCCGATTTTCGTCGGTGACGATGCAACGCAATTGTCGGATGGGGCCGGCCAATATTACGGTTCCGTGTTCCCGGGTGACATTGGCAACACCGTAATCACCGGGCACACCAATTCGGTATTCAAGACGCTTGGCGAAGCGAAGATCGGCGATGCAATCCGCCTGGAACTGACCTACGGAACTTATGTATATGCAATCAGCACCATCGAAATCAAGAGCAATACCGACGAAAGCATTCTGGCGCCTTCCCAAGATCAGATTTTAACTTTATACACCAATTATCCTTTCGATTACATCGGCAATACCCCTGACAGATATGTCGTTACCGCAAAACTGGTCGAAGGCCCATCCCTTTCGGAAATTCATTTTCAAGGAGAATCGTGATGCGCAACCTAAAAAAAATCGGCCGAGTGATCCTCAGCTTTTTGCTGATGTTTGTAGTGGCTGCCTTGATCGGAATCCTCTTCATGAAGCACGTCCTGTTAAACGCAAAAGACCTCAATCAACAGTTGGCAGACAGCCCCTACTACACTCAAATAGAGGAAAGCCTGTCCGCTAAATTCAAGTCGTTGAGTTTGGAAACGTCCATACCTGAGGAAGTTTTCGCGGAAGCCGCGATGGATCAATATGCTTTGCGACAGCTTACCCGCGCGAACAATGAACAAGCACTCAACTATCTGGTTGCCCCCGACTCTACCTATGAGGCGGCGGCCGATCGCAGTATGTTCGAAGAGCCTGTGATGGCTTATGTTGAAAATTATGCCGCAGATCACAACCGGCCGTTCGATAAAGACTTGCAAGCGCAGACTGCCGCGGTAATCGATGAAGCCACCGCTCTTTTCGGCAGCCATACGATCTTGTTAAATCTGGATAATGTCATTGCTTATCCGCAATTCCAGAACTTCCGAAAAATACTGCAAACCGTTCTTGCTTATTTCTATCTCGTACCGTTGGCCTTCTTTTTGATTGCCGGGGCACTCGTCGGTTTGAACTGGAAACTGCCTCATCGTTCCCTGATCTGGATCGGCAGCAGCTTCGTTTCCGGATCGGCTTTCGTCATCATCCCAGCATCCGTGGCGTTGAGTCTCAAGATTCCGCAGCGCATCACCGTTTCAGCGGATTACATCAACACCGCCCTTCGCGCGTTAGCTATGCATTACACTGTAGTCTTGCTGGTCTCCGGAGCACTGGTCTTCTTTTTGGGGGTAGCCTGCCTTGTTGGCTACAGTCTGATCAGTAAGGCCAAACGCGTAGTCTACCGCCAGAACCGCACCTATGCGGCCGAAATGGAACAATACTGATTCAACATCGTGGGACATTTGCATTGAGAGGAGGTGAAAAATAGATGAAAAAAATCATCGTATCACTATTGTTTGCATTCGTATTATTCTTCGGAGTGCAAGCGAATGTTGCAGCTGCAACTGAAAATGATATCATTAAAACTTTGGTATCCAGTAGCTTACCTTCCAATTATGTGCAGCAAGCAAAAAATTATTTGAGGTCCAATGATGTGACTGCTGAAGAAGCGAATCAAGTCATTGACCACATCAATAATGCACAAGCTGTCGTGAACGCACGAGGAGCTAAAAGTGTGAACCAGCTTACGAAAGCTGATAAACAAGCCATTCTGGCTGAGCTTACTGCAACTGCTGCTATATTGGACATCACCGTGACAGTGACTTCAAAACGAGTCGTTTTCAATGATGCTAACGGCACTGTTGTCGCTACCTTCCCGACAAAGGGAAATGGTGTGAAATAGAAATGAGCAAACAATCCCTACTTAGCAGGAGGACTCTCCTTGCCGGAAGCTTAGGCGTAAGTAGCTGAATTGTATAAACTGTTGCAAAAAAACTGGATAGATGGGGGTCTGCTTGACCTCCGCTATCCAGTTTTTTGCGTCCTGGTTTTCGCGCCGATTTTGTTCGGCTCAGTCAAAATAGCCCGCCGGAAAAATCTCGATAAGCTGCCTTCACCTCGGCATAGAGGTCCGGGTAGTCCTCGCTGAGTGAGGACTGGATCCCGATCGCAAGCTGCGAGCTGTGGATCGTCTGGATTTTATGGACACGGATGTAGGAGACAGCCGCGTTCAGGCTCAGTTTGGGGTAGAGCTCTTTTGCTACTTTGATGTCGTGGACCGGATCGACGTTCTGGCTGGCGGACACTTTCGAAATCGGGAAGGCCGTGAAATCGCAAGGCAACTCATCGTATTCCGCACCGATGATCAGGAACGGACGCGATTTGAAGGCGATTTTGTCCGTATTTAAATCGTGATAAGCAAACCGGGCCTTAACGATGGTACCGATATAAGCTTGCGTTTCGTTCATGATTTCAGTACCTCCCCTTCAAAATCCTCAAATTCATCCAGATAAACATCAAACAACGGATCATACAACCGTACTTTTTTTGCATCCTCGCGCATATCCGCAATCTCCAGCAGTTTGGGCTCGGCAGATTCAGCCGCCGGATCCGATCTGCTGTTGCGCCAGGATGTTTCGCGGCGCGTCAAATCCGCCAGATACCAGCCTTCGTACTGCCCGTAGGAAAGAACGACGCGATCGAGGATAAACTGTTCGCGCTCCGTCAACTTCTTCATCTCCAGCGGTTCGAACGGATCATAGCCTTCCACGAAGAAGAAGTGCAGTTCCGGCAGCACCGGCCCCTCTGCCCAGTTTTCGAAGTTTCCGTCGAACAGCGGCTCCCCTACCAGCGCCAAACATTCCCGCTGCGCGAAATACAGCATCGTCTGCAACTTCAGCTCATTGTCGCCGAACCGGGCTGCTGTATGGTTTTCGTAGGAATAGACCAGATACCTCGCCAGCTGTCTCAGCTTCGTCATAATGATGTCCCCTTTCCTGAATGCCATTTCCATCAAGGCGCAGTTTGGTTCATTTTTCAAAAAATTCTTTCCAGACGTCCGCCAAAAAAGCGCCGGCGTCGGTCTGGACGGTCAACTGGAAGTTCAATGACTGCGGCACGGGTGTACGGTTCAGGAGGACTGCGTACGGTCCTTTGAAATAATGGACGAAATTCGCGGCCGGATAGACCGCCAACGAGGTACCGATGACGACAAGCATGTCCGCGGCGCCGATTGCTGCAGCCGCGCGCTCCATCGCCTCCTCGTCGAGCATCTCGCCGTAGAGCACGATGTCCGGACGCACCATCCGGCCTTGGGGATCGCGCTGGATGCCTTGTGTGTCGATGCTGATTTGGGTGGTTTCGGTGGCTTCGGCTGTTTCGAACGTCCGCCATCTCGTCCCATTGCCGTGCAGCTCGATGACAGCGCGGCTGCCGGCTGACTGGTGCAGATTGTCGATGTTCTGCGTGACGACGGTGACTTCTTTGCCTGCCTGCTCAAGCGCCGCAAAAAAGCGATGCCCTGCGTTCGGGCGCGCCTGCGAAAAGTTGAAGTGCTCCGCATAATTACGGAAAAAAAGTTGCGGATACGTCTCCAGAAAACCGATGCTGAGCGTCTCTTCGCCAGTGAAATGGCGACCACTCAGCCTGTCGAACAGCCCGCCCGCCGAACGGAAATCAGGGATCCCGCTCTCCGTGCTGATACCCGCCCCTGTGAAGGCGACGATGCGTTTTGATTTGCGGATCATATCCGCGAAGCGTTCTTTATCGTTCATGCTTGGGCTCCTTTCGGATGTTGTTCTTTCTGTCTTTATTATAGCTTTCGGGAGGGTTGACCGGGTACTATTCCGCATTCAGTCTTGGGCTGACGTCCGACACATTGGTGAACTGTCGGGTGTTTTGCGGTTTTCGGTATTCGATCAGTCGACATCCGCGTCCTGTCTCGGCTGTTCGGCATTCATTCTCTCTGCATCAGCCGACATCGCCTTCCGACGCACAATGTCCTCTTCTTATTGGCCGATATATTATTACAAACCCATCCTCGTCCACCCAAACAACGTTTTCATCCATTTTCAAAATACAACTCTCCGATTGTTCCCCTTGATTTATCTGGCGAACAGAATTAACATATATGGTATGAGAAACAAACCGACAGCACAACATCTAGTGTTTTCGCCATAAATGAAGGAGTGATTATTGTGGATGCAACAAAGACCACATTTAAAGCAGGATTCGAAAAATTGAACAAGGACATCGAGCGGTTCCCGCATGTGTTTCCGATCACGGAAGATATGCACGTCACGTATAAAGGCGTGTCCCGCCTCGTCATGCTGGATCGTTACTCCTACAAGGATTCCACAAAGGAGACCCTTTCCGAAGGGGATCTGGTTATTTTGACGGTCAAAGAGGATCCTAAATACCCAGCTCGAGGAACCGGCACCATACTCTCCATCAACCTTAAGGAACAGACGGCACGCATCAGAGTTTCCGCGGAGTACCAGCACAACATCGATGATTTCGAAGTCGAAGAAGGCGGCATCGTGACGCGCCGGATCCTGACGCTGGATAAACCACTGGAGCTTTTCTACGAACAGATCGCGATGCGTAATGCTCATGGCTTGGCTGAGGTAGAAATCACGCCGGAACTGCGCCATGAAGCTTTCCTGAAATTCTATGAAGAACAAAAAGCCTTGAATTTCATCCCGGCCGGACGCGTGCTCTACGGCGCCGGATCGGGTACCGATGTCACTTATTTCAACTGTTATGTCATGCCTTTCGTGCCCGACTCGCGCGGTGGCATTTCCGATCACCGCAAAAAAGTCATGGAAATCATGAGCCGTGGTGGAGGCGTCGGTTCGAACGGTTCGACGTTGCGCCCACGCCATACAATCGTAAAAGGCGTCAATGGCCGCTCTTCCGGATCCGTCTCCTGGATGGATGACATCGCCAAGCTGACGCATTTGGTCGAACAAGGCGGTTCCCGTCGTGGTGCCCAGATGATTATGTTGGCCGACTGGCATCCGGATATCTTTGAGTTCATCATTTCGAAAATGCAGAATCCGCGCATCCTTCGCTACATCATCGAAAACTTCGAAGATGAACAGATCCGCATGTTGGCGAAGGAGAAGCTACATTTCAAACCATTTTCACCTAAAGAAATCAACATGTACACAGGTATCGTCAACTACAAACACATCCCGGGGCATGGCGGATTTGATGCATCGGTCATCCATGAAGCCGAGAAGAAATTGCGCGATGGAGGCACCTACAGCGTCAACAATCCTGAATTCCTGACCGGCGCCAACATCTCCGTCTGCATCACCGACGACTTCATGGACGCCGTGATGCGGGGTGAGGAATATGCGTTGCGTTTCCCGGATGTCGAACATTACGACGCGGATGCGATGGCGCACTATGATGCCGAATGGACCAACTGCGGCGATGTCCGCGAATGGGAAGCTACCGGCAATGCTGTCCGCACCTACCGGACCGTCAAAGCCCGTGAATTGTGGCGGCTGATCAATGTCTGCGCCACTTATGCGGCGGAGCCTGGCATCTTCTTCATCGACAACGCCAACAAGATGACGAACGCAACAGCTTATGGTCAAAAAGTCGTTGCCACCAACCCTTGCGGCGAACAACCATTGGCAGCCTATTCCGTCTGCAACTTAGCGGCAGTCAACTTGGCTGAAATGGTCAACAAGGATCTGCAGATGGTCGATTTCGCCAAATTGGAGCAGACCGTCCGCACCGGTATCCATATGCAGGACAATGTCATCGACTCCACCCCTTACTTCCTGGAGGAAAACAAAAAACAAGCCCTTGGCGAACGTCGGATTGGCTTGGGAATCATGGGCTTGGCCGACATGCTGATCTATTGCGGCGTCCGTTACGGTTCACTGGAAAGCCTGCAGCTGATCGATCAAGTATTCGAAACGATTGCTGTGGCGGCCTACGAGGAAAGCATCGAGTTGGCGAAAACGCGCGGCAGCTTCCCGTTCCTGGTCGGACAGAGCGGTAAAGAGACGCAGATCCTGCGCGAACGTTTCATCAATACAGGCTATATGAAAAAAATGCCTGAACACATCCGCGAAGGCGTCCTGAAATATGGCATCCGTAACTCGCACTTGTTGACAGTGGCACCTACCGGATCGACCGGGACGATGGCCGGTGTTTCCACCGGACTCGAGCCTTACTTCTCATTCACGTATTACCGCAGCGGGCGTCTCGGCAAATTCATCGAAGTGAAGGCGGATATCGTCCAAGAATATCTGGATCGCCATCCAGATGCCGATCCGAAGAACTTGCCTGATTACTTCGTGGCTGCCATGACACTTGCGCCCGAAGAGCACGTCGATGTGCAGACAACGATTCAACGCTGGGTCGACAGCTCCATTTCGAAAACGGTGAACGCACCGAAAGGCTACACTGTCGATCAGGTCGAAAAGATCTACGAGCGCCTTTACTTGGGCGGTGCCAAAGGCGGAACAGTCTATGTGGACGGCAGCCGTGATTCCCAGGTACTGACGCTGAAAGCCGAAGAAAATGTCTGGGATGAGGAAGGCAAGCTCGAGGAAGAGAAAGAGCACGTCAAAATCAACAAGGACAAGACTTTCCTGGTTGATTCGATAGCCAATCTCGAAGCTACCGACGTCACAATCGGCAACGAAATCGGCGACACTTGCCCGATCTGCCGTCAAGGGACGGTCGAAGATCTGGGCGGCTGCAACACCTGTACCAACTGCGGCGCACAGCTGAAATGCGGTTTGTAAACTGATTAATTTAAGAAGAACCCGTCCGATTTTAGGACGGGTTCTTCTTTGTGGTTTGCCGACATTCATGCTTTGCTGCTCGTCTTGCGCTGCGGATGCTGCTTGTCCGATTAACGCAAAGTATCGGACATCCACAAAAAAGAGCTGCCGAATACGGCAGCTCCAGTCTTTAGTTTGATTCTTTTCCGGTGTCCGAAGGTTCGGGTTTGCCTGCTTCAAGCAGGACACGGTCGCGGATGGCGAAGAAGGCCACGACCATCAGGAATAGGCCCGATACGGCCATCAGGATTTCGATTGCCATCCGGTCCGCCAGCGGCCCGAATACCAGCATCCCTAAAGGCATCATTGCGCTTGCGACCATGCTTTGGACGCCGAAGACGCGTCCGAGGAAATCTTCTTCGACCTTTTCCTGCAAGAGCGTCATGCTCGGAGCGTTCAGGAGCGGAATGAAAAGTCCGACCAAGCCCATCAGGAAGAGATAAATCCAGAAGTTCGGGATGACGCCCATCCCGAAAGAGCACAAACCCATTACCGCAATCGCGGCCGCGATGGAATGGATCCGATTCTTGAATCCGCCCCATGACGCGATCCAGAGGCCGCCGCCGATCATCCCGATCGAAAAGGCGATTTCGATCGCCGTCAAGCGCCAGACGTCATCGCCGAATGAGCGTGCAACCTGCAGCGGTGACAGGAACGACACCGGTGCTGCCATGAAGAAAGCAAGCGAAAAATAGAGGAACAACCTTTTGATAAAAGTATGATTTTGGATATAGCTGAAGCCTAGCTTCATGTCCTGCAAGTAATTGCTGACTTGTTCCTGGCTGGCTTTTTCATGCGTAGGGACTTTCAGGAAGAACACGAGGATAGCGATCGCCAAAGCAGCTGTCACTATATCGATCAGAAAGATACCTTCCATCGGCGCAAATTGGTAAAGCGCGCCACTGATCATCGGCGAAACCAGCATAACGACAGCCTGGATGCTGCCGTTTAGCCCGTTGATCCGGGTCAGCTCCTTTTCAGGGACGATCTGCGGCAGGATGGCGCCGACCGCCGGCATCTGGATGCCCGCACCCAATGCGCGGATGGCCGATGTCGCCAAAAGAATCCAGATGGAACGCTGCCCCGCCAAGAACAGCAGGACCAGCACCAAAGTCGAGAGCGCAATGATGCCGTCGGAAAGGACGATCAGGCGCTTCCGGTTATAGCGGTCGGCCCACACCCCGGCGAATGGCGAGATGAAGAAAGTTGGCAGAAAGCCGAAGATGGTCGATAAGGTCATGATGACGCCGGATTGTGTTTCCAAGGTCAGGTACCAGAATATTGCGTATTGGACAAGTGACGAGCCGAACAGGGAAATCGTCTGGCTGCCCAGAAAGAGAGCGGTTTGACGCTGCCACTTTTCATATTTTATTTGCTTGATCACACTGTTTGCACTTCCTTGCTGGAGAGGCGGTTATCGTCCCCAAAATGACTGCGTTCAGAATCAAACGACTGAACGTATGTTTCCATTCATGGTATACTATTCTCAACGAAAAGTAAAAGGATTGAAACGGATGAGCAGAGAAGAAATCAACCAAAAATTAGCGCTGCTGCCCGACTTGCCCGGCTGCTACATCATGCGGGACAAGGATGACGAAATCATCTACATCGGCAAGGCCAAAAATCTGAAGAACCGAGTTAAATCGTACTTCCACAGCAAGCACGAAGGCAAGACGCAGCTGTTGGTCGCGGACATTGACCGTTTCGAAACGATCGTCACCAAAACGAACAAGGAATCGCTGCTGCTGGAGATCAACCTGATCAAGCGTTACCAGCCCAAATACAACATCAAACTGAAACAAGGGACAATGTATCCTTATCTGAAGGTCACGAACGAAAAAGATCCGCAGCTCATCATCACTTCGACGGTCGAGGATGACGGCGGCATCTACTTCGGACCCTATCCGCACGTCTACGCGGCGACGGAGACGCAGGAATTCATCCAGAAAATCTATCCGTTGCGCAAGTGCGCCAAGAATTCGAAACGCGCCTGCCTCTATTACCATATGGGCCAATGCATCGGCTGCTGCGATCATGAGGTGTCAAAAGAGGAATACGATGCCCAGATCAAACGCATCGCCGCTTTCCTGAATGGCGACGTCAAGGAGATCAAGAAAGATCTGCGCGAAAAAATGCACCGCGCCGCAGAAAGCCTGAATTTCGAACAGGCTGCCGATTACCGCGATCAGATCAGCTACATCGAGGCGACTGTGGAAAAACAGACGGTCATGTCGCGCGACTACACGAACCGCGACGTCTTCGCCTTCCATATGGACAAAGGCTGGCTGTCGATTCAAGTCTTCCTGCTGCGCCAATCCTCGATCATCAAGCGCGAAGCCGCCCTTTTCCCCTGCTACGATACGCCTGAAGAAGAGCTGGCTTCCTTCATTATGCAGTTCTATCAGGATCCCAATCATATCCTGCCGCAGGAAGTGCTCGTGCCGAAAGGCGTCGACACGGAACTGCTGCAGGAAGCGCTCGGAACGAAAGTGCACACGCCTGTCCGCGGCAGCAAGCGCAGCATCCTCGAACTGGCGATCACGAACAGCGAACTGGCGCTGACGGAAAAGTTCATGCTGATCGAGCGTGACACCCACAAGACGGTCGGCGCCATCCAGGAACTTTCCGAGGCGCTCGGCATCGAATATCTGGAGGTTATCGAGTCGTTCGACCATTCGAACATCCAGGGAACCAATCCGGTCTCGGCGATGGTCGTCTATCGGGACGGAAAGCCGGAACGCAAAAACTACCGGAAATACAAAATCAAGACGGTCGAAGGCAGCAATGAATTCGCGACGACGCAGGAAGTCATCCGCCGCCGCTACAGCCGTTTGCTGCGCGAAGGCCGCGCCATGCCGGATCTGATCCTGATGGACGGCGGCAAGGTTCAGGTGCATGCCGCCAAGGAAGTGCTGGAGGACGAGCTCGGATTGGACATCCCGGTAGCGGGCATGGTCAAGGACACGAAGCACAAGACTTCCTCGCTCATCTTCGGCGAGAAGGATGAAATCGTGGAGCTCAGTCCGAACAGTCAGGCTTTCCATCTCGTGCAGCGGATCCAGGAAGAGGTCCACCGCTTCGCGATCACTTTCCATCGCCAAATCCGCGCCAAGAACAGCATCGCTTCGCAATTGGACCAGATTGAAGGTGTCGGACCGAAAACCCGCACGAAGATCCTGAAGCATTTCAAAACGATGAAGAGCATCCGCGAAGCCAGCTACGAAGACATCAAAGCGTTGGGTATCCCGGAAAAGACGGCGCTGCTGATCAAAGAGGAACTGGGCGAAGAGAATGGTTGAGCCTTTGTTTTTGCAGCGGCTCCAGTCCGCTTCACGAAGTCGTAGCGCTGAAATTTTCCAAACGGATGAAACATGTTATAATGTAGAGTAGTCCACGGAATATCCCGTGATGAAACTCGCGCTGGAGGAGGCGTTACTGATGAAAATATTTACCGATAGTGCTTGTGATCTGGCTTATGCTTATCTGCAGGAAAATGATGTGGAAGTCTTCCCTTTGACCACTTTGCTGGATACGGGCGAATACGAAGACATGATCGAAATACAAGCCGACAAAGTCTATGAAATGATTGGACGCGGTGGCCACCCGAAAACGAGTCAAGTGTCCTTGGAAAAATTCCTTTCCGGTTTCCGGAAAGCGGCCGAAGCCGGCGAATCGGGCATCTACATCTCCCTTTCGGCTAAACTTTCCGGCACCTATCAAGCGGCTTATCTGGCTCATCAGCAACTGAAAGAGGAATTCCCGGATTTTGATCTGCGCTTGGTCGACTCCATGAGCGCTTCCGTCGGTGAAGGCTTGTCGGTCGTCGAAGCAATCGAAATGCGCGAAGCAGGTTTTACTTTGGATGAGATCGAATCACGTGTCCGTTTCACGGCTGCCAATGTCGTATCCCTTTTCACCGTCAAGGATCTGAACTACCTTGCTGATGGCGGGCGGCTTTCGAAGTCCAGCGCCTTTTTTGGAGGATTGCTGAATATCCAACCTTTATTGGAAGTCATCAACGGTGAATTGGTTCCCGTCGAAAAACTGCGCGGACGCAAAAAAGTCATGAATCGGATGTACGAACGCTTGCGCGATGAGGCGGATATGATTCAGGAACAGAATGTCTTCCTTTGTCATAGCGACGATGCTGAAGCGATAGAGGAAATCCGTCAATACATCGAAGAGCATTTCCATCCGCGCCGCATCTATGTGAATACGATCGGCTCCACAATCAGCTCGCATACCGGTCTGGGTACGTTGGGATTATTCTTCCTGAAGAAATACGAGTAACAGTATGCATGTTACAAAAAAGCGACCATCTGCAAGTGATGGTCGCTTTTTTGTTGCGATTGTCCGATTCTTTCCGGTTATCGGACAATCAATGATCCAATTGGCGTGTAGTTGTCCGATTCTTCGCGCTTATCGAACAAGCAATGATCCAGTCGACGTTTGGTTGTCCGATTCTTCGCGGTTGATCATTTTTTTGCTTATTTATTGATGTACGTGCTGATGATCCGGACAAAAATCGGCATCAACAGGATGACCGAGAACAGCCGAACGAGATGGATGGAGGAAACGATGATTGTGTCCGCCTCAAAAGCCGCCGCCAGAATGGTCATATCCGTCAATCCACCCGGTGAGGTCCCCAGCAAGGCTGTGATCAGATCGATTCCGGCTACTTTATGCAGGATATAGCCTGCAATCACTCCGACCGTCAACAAAATAACCACGGAAATTACGGCAGGAAAAAACACCTGTTTCATTTCGGCCAGACTACTTTTCGTGAAGTTCATGCCGATGGTCCCGCCGATGATGATCTGTCCAATTATTTTCAGATTGGCCGGCATGTAGCCCATCTGCGAAAAATAGTTATAAATTGCAACCGCGACCAAAGAACCGATCATTCCTCCAGCTGGCACACGGAAGCGGATCCCAGCCCAGCCCCCGATGAATGCCACGATCAATGTACCCAACAGTTTCCCAAAATTCATATATGTACACTCCCTTATGTCAGAATGACTCTCTCTTCCCATTTTCGACTATCCACGAAAATAGTCAAGTTTATTTCCGCGCAAAAAGAGGAACACCCTGTTTTTTCGGTGTTCCTCTTCGTTCTTTGCAAGATAGTATAAAATTGTCTGAACTCAAGAATGCATCACCGCAGGTGTTTCACAGGATTGCAAAATGTCCCACGCATCCCAAGACGTTGGTTAGCTTCACGGGTTAGCCCTTCGGAAAAAGGATATAGGAACCTCTTGTCTCTGCGAGCAAAGACATACTGTTCGACTAACCTGCTGACGCAGGAAGTCTCTCAGCAATTGCGCTCTTCGATGCTCAGTTGCATGAGACTCTTAGGGATTCATCCCTTAGAGCCCCAGTACAAGGTGACCGTAGGGAACGTTGCATGGCACGATTTCCTAAATTGTCATGACTCTTGCGATTTCAATCGCTTATTCCTGTCATCAGGCCATCCAACTGGTCTCGCAGTGAGGCCCTCTGATGTCGCACTGTGACATCAGAGTACTTGACCGATTAGGTCACAGTGTTTCCTTACTCAGGGCTATACGAACCCGTTCCGCTTTTCTTCTTCTTATTCGTATTTCTTTTTCTTGGGTGGTGGGAACGGCAGGATGATGCCTTGGCCTTCCCCGTTCGGTTGCGCTTGGAAAAAAGTACGTTTCAGGACAATCGTGATTTTCGGCCGTTCCATCTCAACTGTCGGTGATTCAAGGATTGCGTAAAGACGCTCCTCGGCATCGATCAGATTCGCCAGAACAGCATTCTCTGATCGTGGCACGTAACCCAACATGTAGCCGGCTTGCGTCGCAACGGCGATGGCATTCGCATCATAAGCATTATCGGTCTCGCGGACGAGTTGCAGCAGGTCTCCCGGTTTCAGGAAATCAGCGACGCCGCTCAGTTCATGAAACTGCGTGCCGGCGATGTAGGTATGCACCAATTCCTTATCCGTATGGGCATAGCTCAATGGCGGCTGCTTCGACTTCAGATATCGGCTTTCCTTTTTGTCTTTCTGATTTTCAGGTTGCAGCAGTCTGTTGATTTGCCTCTTCAGATTGCTGTTCGGCTCCTTCTCAAGTGCAATCTGTAGTTCGCGTTCCACCTGGTCAGACCATTTTTTTCGGTTCTGCAGCAATACTTGGACCGCTTTTTTGCGTACACCGGCATGGCGGTAATGGATACCGCGGATACACCAGACTTCATTGTATTTGCGTTTCTCGCTCATCACTTCGAACAGGCGCAGCAACCATTCGTCGGCGCGCATCAGATCCGTAACGCTCGGATTTTCCGGTTCTTCGATCTCTAAGGGAAGCGCGTAAAGATCCGGATTCAGGATCGCTTCTAAGTATTCGCAGACATCGTCGAAATAGAATTCGGGATTGATTTTCAGAAAGAAATCAAGCATGTTGAATCCCAACGGTTGCCGGCTCAACACTTCCATGAAAGCCGGAAAATCGGGATGCATATTCAGATAGACGAGTACCTTCATGATCAGGTTATCCGATTCGTTCGGAGCGGAAATTTCCTGGTAGACGATATGGCGCCATTTTGGTTGATGAAGGAAACTCTCCACTTTATGCACCAACTTTTCGTAACGGGCGATGCGGGTATCCCACATGGTTTTGGTGCGGCGGTACTTCGTCTCGTTTTGACTGATGAAGTCGTAATCCTGTTGCCAAAAGTCGACGACTTGATACCAGATGCTGACGAGCGCGCCAAGATCGATGAAGTTTTTCGCAAAATCACGCTTTTCGATGAACTTATATAGGAAATCAAGTTGGGCATCGATGGTCAAACTATCATTGTTGTAGTCGGCATAACAGATGAGGTAGGCGAAATCCGTGAAATTGGCGGCCGTGATTTCCGTCTTTTTGAAATAGGCGCGCATATCGGTTTTCTGGATGCAGAGATTGGTATAGATGTTGGCGAGGAAATCGCTCTTGATACCTTCGTGCATCATCCAATGCTGCTGCTCCCATCTGACTGGCTTCAGCAAGAACATGGCTGCTAGCTTCCCGTAACCGACTGTGTGCTTAGCCAATTCGAAAATGAAATTGTTCTGCATGGGAAAAACGTATTGGATGCTCTCGAGCACGTAAAGGGTGTACTCACTGTGATAACCCAAGACGCGCATAATCTGCTTGGTCGTATCATATGGAAAGAAGCCCAAAAGAATGATGCCCAACTTCACCTGTTCCGGATCGGTGCCGCTACGGGCCAGGCGCATGCCGAGGTGGAACAACCGCTCCCGCGAACTTGTTTCCGCTTCCAAAGTAATCCGTACTCTTTCGCGCAATTCAATGAAGTAACTGCAGATTGGATAATGCTCCAGAAAATGACGCAGGACAGGATCTGTCAATATGGTGTCTTCTTTATTGACAAGGTCTTTCAGGATGCCGCAGCATTCCTTCGCCAAATCCTCTTTGCGCCAAAAAGGAATCCCTTCGGATGCAAGGACGTACAGTACATCTTTTTGCCCAGCCGTCCGCTCATCCTGGAATCGATAAGGCAGACCGGGCTCTTCTTCACGCAGCCGGCAGATTGTCTCGAAAATGCTCTGGTTATTTTCCAAATGGCAACCCTTCTTTCCTGTTCACTCCGATACTCTATTTCTTTAATCTTACCATATATTACAGAGCGTCACTATGTTAGTTTTTAAAATTGTTAAATTAACAGGAGCAAAATGCACAAAAAAACTCCCCGATTAAAGGGAGTTCGATACAGGTTAAACATAATTTTAAAGCGCAGCTGTATATACGGCTCTTGCATCTTCACTTGTGAAGTCCCCACGCTCGGAAATATTCTCTTTTTCGTGGCGGACGAGTGCTTCCACAAGACCGGGAATGTCGCTCTCACCCAGCTCAACATCAGAGAAACGGATCGGCGCGCCAAGGCTTACAAAAAAGTCTTCGGTCTTTTTGATCGCCAGATCGATTTTTTCTTCATCGCTTGTCAGATCGGAATCGCTGCGGATATCCCACACCCGTTCCGCGTACTGAAGCAATTTATCCCACTTCTGCTGCTTGCGTACCTTCATCATCGCCGGAAGCACAATCGCTAGCGTGCGCGCATGGTCAATCCCGAACGCCAACGTCATCTCATGTCCCAAAGCGTGCGTAGACCAATCCTGCGGAACACCTGGGGAAATGAAGCGATTGAGCGCATTCGTGGCCGTCCACATGAAGTTGGCGCGGATCGCATAGTCGTGGTTGTCCTCATCGACTACGTCCGGGCCTATTTCGATCAACGTCTGCAGTAACCCTTCCGCCCAACGGTCCTGAACCCTTGCATCGATTGGATAAGTCAGATAGGCTTCCATCACATGGATGAAGGAATCGATGACACCGTTCGCCAACTGGCGTTTCGGTAACGTGTAGGTCGCTTCCGGTTCCAGGATCGAGAATTGTGGATAAGTATGTGGGCTGGCGAAACTGATTTTCGCTTGCTTTTCCACAAAAGTGACAACAGAATTGTTGTTCATTTCCGATGCCGTAGCCGGCAACGTCAATACAGTCCCGAAAGGCAGTGCTTTTGTGACTGGCAATCCCTTGCCTACGCCGCTGCCGAACATATCAATAGGATTGCCATCGAACACCGCACCTGCCGCAACGAATTTCACGCCGTCGATAACGCTGCCGCCGCCGACTGCCAACAAGTAGTCATAGCCTTCCGCTTTAATCTTATCGACTGCCTGTATCAGCGTTTCGTAGGTCGGATTCGCCTCGATGCCGCCGAATTCAGCCCACTCGCGGTTGCCTAAAGCTTCGACTACGCGATCGAAGGTGCCGAATTTCTTAACACTGCCGCCGCCGTACAAAATCAATACTTTCGCATCCTGCGGGATCAAATCCCCGATGCGTTTGATCTGGTCCTTGCCGAAAACAATCTTTGTAGGATTTTGAAACTCAAAATTACGTATTCCTTTTTCCAATCTCATCACTCACTTTTCGTTTTTTATTCTTTTTTCATTGTAGCACAGCTATGTGGATAATCCGTTTGGGACGCTCCGGCCGATGCTGAAGCTAGCGTAGGCGGCCGATTTGCGGGAACTCCGGGGACCGGGGGCCTCGCCGGAGGACAGAAGCCCAGTTACGACCCCAACTCCGATGAGGACAGCTTCCCCGGAGTTCAGCAAGTGTTGCTGTATCCAACTTCGATGAGCCATACGCTCTCCGGAGCTGACACCCTTTTGCGATACTGTGCTCCGGCGAACGCCGGAGCAGATAAATAGGGGCCGCTGGCGGCCCCCACATACGAACGATTATTTCTTCAGGATCCGGATGCTGTTCAACACGGCCAAAACGGTCACGCCGACATCCGCGAAGACGGCTTCCCACATCGTGGCGACGCCGAAAGCACCCAGAATCAGAAACAAACTTTTCACTGCCATTGCAAAAATAATGTTCTGCCAAACGATTTTGCGTGTTTCCTCAGCCACGGCTATTGCCGTCAAAATCTTGGATGGCTTGTCATCCATGATGACGATATCCGCCGCCTCGATGGCTGCGTCGGATCCCAATCCACCCATCGCCATCCCGATGTCGGAACGCGCCAGTACCGGCGTATCGTTGATACCGTCGCCCACGAAGATGACTTTTTCGCCTTTTCGTTTGCGTGCCAACACTTCCTCCAGCTTTGTCACTTTATCCTGCGGAAGCAATTCCGCATGGACTTCATCAATGCCGAGTTCTTCGGCGACCGCTTCGCCTACCGAGCGGGAATCTCCAGTCAGCATGATCGTGCGGATTCCTCTGGCTTTCAATCCGGAGATTGCGGCCTTCGCATCAGCTTTGATGGCATCAGCGATCAGGATGTATCCCGCATATTGTTTATCCACAGCGATATGCACAACCGTACCGGTTTCATGAGTCGCCGCATGTGCAATACCGAATTTCTCCATCATTTTAACATTGCCGACAAGGATTTCTTGCCCATCAACGACGACCTGCAGACCGTGACCAGGTATATCATTTGTGGAAGTAATCTTCTCTTCAGCTATCGTTTTCCCGTAAGCTTCCTTGATCGAATCAGCAATCGGGTGGCTGGAATGCATTTCCGCATAGGCTGTCAATTCCAGTAAACGATTCTCCGTCAGATCACCGGCGCTTTCGATCCGGGTTACGGCGAACTTGCCTTCCGTTAACGTTCCGGTCTTGTCCATCACGACCGTTTTGACCGCATTCAGGCCTTCCAGAAAGTTGCTCCCTTTGACGAGGATGCCTTTGCGCGAGGCTGAACCGATACCGCCGAAGAAGCCAACCGGAATCGAAACGACCAAAGCACACGGACAGGAGATGACCAGAAAGATGCTGGCCCGGTAAAGCCATTCCTGAAAGCTTTCACCCGGTAACAAAAGCGGCGGCAGCACCGCCAGCAAAACGGCTGCGATAACAACAACCGGCGTGTAGTAGCGGGCGAATTTGGTGATGAAGTTTTCCGTAGGGGCTTTTCGGCCGCTGGCGTTCTGCACCAAATCCAAAATCTTGACGACTGTAGACTCAGCAAACGGCTTTTCGACTGCGACTTCGATGACGCCGTTTTTGTTGATAAAACCGCTCAAAATGCTATCACCAGCTTTCACAGCCCGTGGAACAGACTCTCCGGTCAATGCCGAGGTGTCCACAGCCGAGGTTCCGCTCACAATTTTTCCGTCCAAGGGTACTTTTTCTCCAGGCTTGATCAGGATGATGTCGCCGATTTTAACGGTTTCCGGTGCGACTTTTTCGATACCGGATTCTGTTTTCACATTTGCGTAATCAGGCCGGATGTCCATCAGTTCAGCGATGGAACGGCGGGATTTGTCGACGGCGATATCCTGGAACAGTTCGCCCAGTTGATAGAAAAGCATGACAGCCACCGCTTCCGGATACTCCTGGATATAGAAAGCGCTCAGCGTGGCGATCGTCATCAGGAAGTTCTCATCGAATAATTGGCCGTGCTTGATGTTCAGGAGCGCGCTCCAAACGATGTCGTAGCCTGCAACCAAGTACGCGGTCACAAACAATGCCAACGAAACCGTTCCGCTGACGGGTGTAAAAATTGCCGCCAGCAGGATCCCAAAGCCGACGATCAATCGGATAACGGCTTTCCGAATTTCAGCCTTATCCCCTTCACCATGCGCATGACTATGTCCATGGCTATGTCCTTCAGCATCATCGGAAGTAGGGCCGTGATCGTCGTGAACATTTTCTGAAGATTTTGCATCAGCCGTTTGGGCCGCAACTAGCGGCAGACCATTTAAGCCGATCGGTTCACCGCTTTTTTTCAGAGTCGGATGGATATCCGGCTCCATTACACTGAGCTTTTGTTTCACTTTCGGCAAAATTTCAGCCTCTTGATCCTCTTCGATTACGATGCGCAATGTCTTCGTCATGAAATTCACATTGCTTTCCAGGATCCCTTCTATTTTCGCGATGCCGGTCTCAACTTTGCTCGCGCAATTGGCGCAGTCCAATTCGTCCAAATACCATTCAATCTGCTTCGCTTTCTCAGACATCTGTACCCCTCCTTAGCCCTAAGTATTCCTAATTATTTACTCAAAAACGGAATGATTCCGCATTACATATGAATAACTATTCATGTGTTATTCATATTATAATCCTATAGATTGCCTGTGTCAATCGGATCAGCAAGCGGGTTGCTGTTGCCCAGTTGGATGCTAAAAAGCCTGCCGCAACGCGACAGACCCATCGAAATCTATTCAAAATTACAGTTCGTCATATCCAATATTGAATGTATCTCCGCCACTCAAATCACCGGTCTCAAAGCCTTTCGTGAACCAGCGCATCCGTTGCTCGGAAGTACCGTGCGTAAAGCTGTCGGGTACGACATAGCCTTGGTATTGCTTCTGCAAGGTATCATCCCCTACAGCATGTGCTGCTGTTAAGGCTTCCTCGAAGTCGCCCGCCTCCAAGACACCTTGCTCCTGGACATAATTCGCCCAGACCCCAGCCAAGTAATCGGCCTGCAGTTCCAAACGCACATTCAACTCGTTGTATTCCGTTTCGCTGACTTGTCCACGGTAGCCTTGCACCTGATCCATGATGCCCAGCAAGTTCTGGACATGGTGTCCGACTTCATGGGCGACGACATAGGCCATCGCAAAGTCGCCGGACGCGCCGTACTCTTGCGAAAGCTGATCATAGAAACTCAAATCGATATATAATTTTTGATCGGCTGGACAATAGAACGGTCCGACTTGAGAACCGGCCACACCACAGGCTGATTGGACTTGACCGCTGAAGAGCACAAGCGTAGGCTCTACATATTCCATATTGTTGTTGGCAAATTCTTGTGTCCAGGCATCTTCTGTATAAGCCAATACGACGGATACAAATTCAGCCATCTCGTCCTCAGTCTTGTTGCTCGTTTCAGTGATGCCTGTCTGTGGCGTTTCTGAAGGCGCGCTGCCGCCACCCCCGCCAAACAGGTCTCCGCCCCCGAATAGGGCAATGATGATCATGATGATGATTCCGAAAATACCGCCGCCGGCCATGCCACTCATGCCCAGTCCGCCGCCACCCGTTGAAAAGCCGCCACTGCCGCGTCTATCTTCCACGTTGGAACTTCTTCTTCCACCCTTCCACTTCATACGAATACCTCCAATATTCTATTTTTCGCATCGCAGGTTCTGTTTCTGCCAACCCCACCCAGACAATCCGAAAATCGATTTCATTTCATACTTTTATTATATAGTATCGACGGGTAATTTAAAAAAAATACACCTGAGTGACGTCTGTCTCGGTTCATCTCCATTGATTGGCTGAAGCACTTGAATCCAGACAAGTCCGTGCTCCGCATCCACAAACCGCGTTAACAATACAACGTTTACAGCTTTTTATTTTTTTGTGGAATCTCTTCATTTGTGAATAGATAAATATGCTACAACAATATTGATTCCGATTCATTATAGGAATAACATGATTGTAAGCCTATACAAGTTATCCCGAACAATTAGGGAGCGGCAAAAAAAATCTAAAGGAGCTACCTGCAATGGGAAAATTAGACAACAAAGTAGCAATTATCACAGGTGCGGCACAAGGGATGGGTGCCATGCACGCACGTAAATTCGCGGAGGAAGGCGCCAAAGTAGTCGTGACTGACATCAATGAAGAAGCCGGAAAAGCTTTGGTCGAGGAAATCGGTGAAAATGCCGTCTTCATGAAACTGGATGTGTCAAAATCAGCCAATTGGGAAGAGGTCATTGCATTGACCGAGGAAAAATTCGGTCCGGTTACGGTGCTCGTCAACAATGCAGGCGTCGGCATCTTCAAAACATTAGACCAATTGACGGAAGCTGATTTCCGTTTGACATTCGAAATCGATGAACTCGGCGTGTTCCTAGGCATGAAAACTGTCGTGTCTTCCATGAAAAAAGCGGGCGTCGGCTCAATCGTCAATATTTCCTCAGTCGATGGCCTTGTGAGTGCGCCTACCGCGATCGCCTACAGCGCATCGAAACACGCAGTAACCGGGATGACGAAAGGCGCCGCTGCGGAGCTTGGTCCGTTCAACATCCGCGTGAATTCCGTACACCCGGGCATCATCGAAACGCCGATGGCTGAACAAGGCGACGTCTATGAGTACATCAAACAACTGGAAAAGGATATTCCATTGAGAAGGACCGCGAAACCTGAGGAAGTTTCCAACTTGGTCATCTACCTTGCATCCGATGATTCGAGCTATTCGACCGGCGCGCAATTCGTCGTCGACGGCGGCATGATTTCTGATCTGTGATTCCTCCTGAACCAACAGAAACTTGATGATACCTAAAAAAACGCGTAAGCAAATGCCGGACTGTCCTGACACACTGCTTGCGCGTTTTTTTGATAATATAAAATTTTTCGAGTTGAAAAGTTCATAACCATAGGTGTTCCACAGATTTCCAAATTATTTCATACCATCAAATTTGATGGCCAGCTTCACGGGTTAGCCCTTCGGAAAGGATCAAGGAACCCCTTGTCTCTGCGAGCCAAGGATACTATTCGACTAACCTGCTGACGCAGGAAGTCTCTCAGCATATTGCGCTCTTCGATGCTCAGGCGGACAGATTTCCTAAATTTCTTTCAGGGCTGAATGAACCCGTTCCGCTTTTCTTATTGATTAATCTCTGTGGTCTTCCAAATCTTCGACTTCTTCGATCGTCATACCTTGATGTTCCTGCATAAATTTTTCGCGCTCTTTGTCGCGGTACTTGTCCATCTTGCGGCGGAACAATTCACCGTTGGAGGGAGGCGTCCAGCTGATGGCATTGGCACCGGCATTGATAGCAGCCAATATCGTCTCATCTGTAGGTCCTCCGGTTGCGATAATCGGAACATCCGGATACTTTTCGCGGATGCGGCTTACGATATAAGCGGTGTCTTTTCCGCCGCTGACATTCAGGATGTCAACACCAGCATCCAAACGCTCCTGGATATCCATGTATTCCGTCACGATGGTGCAGACGATCGGAATATCCACAGTTTCTTCAATCTGTTTGATCGTATCGATCGGTGTCGGCGCGTTCACGACTACAGCCAAGGATCCTTGCGCTTCAGAAAACAAAGAGATATTGGCACTACGTTTACCTTGCGTCGTCCCACCTCCGACGCCCGAAAGGATCGGAATGGTCGAGACATTGGCTATACTTTGGATGACCGCCGGATGCGGGGTAAATGGATAAACCGCGATGACGGCATCCGCATCGTTATTCAGGATAATCGCAATATCCGTAGTAAAGATCAACGATTTGATACGTTTTCCAAAAATCCGGATTCCGGAACAATTCCGGATCACACTTGGGACTTGGACTGTATCACTGCGCAAATCGGTTGTGATGCTTGGCGCTTCTCGTTTGATTCTTGGTTCCATTCTTTCGCTCCTTTACTGTTGATTTTTATGAAATGATCTTGGCTGATCAGCCAATGATTAGGTTTTCTTCCTTCAGGACTTCCGAATAGAACACCGCACGCGCTGCTTTTCTTCTCGGCTCAACGATGAAGGTAAGGATGCCGAAAATGGCGAATGCAGCAAGCATCAAGCCTACCAGCAACAACGCTTGGTACAGTAATGCATCGGAATCAGCCGTTGTCGCTCCGGCATATATGTTGAATGCAGCTATTCCGACACCAAAGAACAATACCACAGGAATCAGGTAGACAACAAAATAAGTCAGATCCAATTGGAAAAGTCTCATCTTTTTGCCTTTCATGAAAGCTTCGCTTTGTCGCAGTATATCCGTCGTTTTCATGTCCGGATTATCGAAATAAATGAAATTCGATAATGCCAAAGCGTAAAGCTTCATGATACCCGGTATGATCAGCAATACGGACCAGAGAATGACATAAACCGCCTGCAGCACCAGAACGCCGAGGGTTTTGAACAACTGGTTTTCAAACGGTTTGAGCAGATGGCCCGACGAAAGCGGTGTACCGTCCAGCATATCCAGATAACCCCATTCGTTCCCCATCTGCATGGAGCCGATGATCAACGCCACGATGATCGAAAGGACGACATTCAAAGTCGTTTGGAAAGGTGAGGATTGCATTGAAAAGACGGAATCCCAATTCGGCAAGGTTTCCCCCGTCATCTGCATATTCAGAGCACTTTCGCCTGTCAACGTCCGGACTACCGATTGCATGACGCTGTTCGCGATTGTGATAAGGATCAAGTTGACGACCGCCATTTTATAATTGCCGCGTAAATATTCTCTAGCTGTTGATCTGATTTCTTTGTTTGTTAACATATAACTATGACCACCCCTTACAATTTGCGATAGTGTCATTATACCATAATTGTACAATTTGTAACGCTTTCAGATGATTGTCTTTCATTTATTCACTTGATGATGTGTCCGCTTTCCTATCCCTCCACTTTCGCTCCGCAATTTGGACAATAATTGGAGCCATGAGGATAAGAGGCACCGCAGTTGGGGCATCTGCTTTCAAGCGGTTCACCTGTTTGATACATCTGCAGATCGCTGTCGCAGATCGAAACCGTTTCTTTCCGTTCAATCGCTTTTCCTACAAGCGGATCCAGCAGGTACCATGTGTCGCAACAGGTTGTGCGGACAAGGTATTTTTTCCCGAAGGTGATGACCGGGATGAAAAACAGGCGGAAACGATTTCCCACGAGATAGACCTCATAGCGGCCAAAATGACCGCAACGGCTGCACGTGATCGTCTGGTTGTATTCAAGCTGTTTGCGGAACGGCAATACGTCAAAAAATAAAAACATCAGTCAGTTCTCCTTTCCAAATCTTCAAATGCCTGCTCATAGACGCGCACTGTCGCATCGTCAAAGCAGACAAAAATGATTTCAGTGATGAGCGTTTGCGGATGATTTTCCAGGTAGGTCTTGACGGTTCCAACAGCAATCTTGGTTGCCTGGCTTAGTGGATATCCGTAAATACCGGTGCTGATCGCCGGAAAGGCAAGCGTGCGGATTCCGTTGGCGTCGGCCAATTCCAATGATTTTCGATAGCAAGAAGCCAGCAAATCCGCTTCGCCTTGCGTCCCGCCCCGCCAAATCGGACCGACCGTATGAATCACATGAGCCGCTTTGAGCCGGAAGCCGGGTGTGAGCTTCGCTTCACCGGTCCGGCACCCGTTCAAAAGGTGACAGGCAGCCAACAGTTCCGGCCCGGCAGCACGGTGGATAGCGCCGTCGACTCCGCCTCCGCCGAGCAGGCTTTCATTGGCGGCATTGACGATGGCAGCGACTTCGCAGTGGGTGATGTCTCCTTTGAGCACATGCAACGTTGTGTGACTGACCTGCAATTCCTTCATTCCGATTCCTCCCTCATAACCTGTGTTCAGTCCGGACATATCAATATGTACACTTTACCAAAAATCCGGTTGATTATCCATTTGGCAGACCCATCCGAAGCGGACGTATGCGCGCGGGCGCTCTGCTAGACTTTTTGCCGAAAAAGGAATTAAATGGAGATGAAGAAATAATCGGAAAGAAGGTTTTCGGGATGGCGGATAATCACAAAAAGAAAAAGCGGATCCTCGGCGTCGAAAGCAATATTTTCTTTGTCGGCTTGACCAGTTTCCTGACGGATACGACGACAAAAATGGTCTACAGCATACTGCCTTTATTTCTGACGACACTGGGCGCCTCGAAAACGGAAATCTCCCTGATTGAAGGGATCGCCGAAAGCACCGCTTCCGTCCTGAAATCCCTCTCCGGTTGGTGGAGCGATAAAATCGGACGCAACAAACCTTTCATGATCATCGGTTACGGCATCACCGCGCTCCTTTCCCCGCTGTTCGCATTCGTGACGACACCCTTGCAGGTCCTGTCGATCCGTTTTGTCGAACGCGTCGGCAAAGGCATCCGCACCGCTCCCCGGGACAGTCTTGTGGCCGGTTCTTCTGAAGAAAACAACAACGCCGGTCTGAATTTCGGTTTCCATAAAGCGATGGACAACAGCGGAGCCATCGTCGGGCCCCTGACCGCCTTCGCTGTACTGGCCGCTTTTCCTGGCGATTACCGACGCGTCTTCCTGTTTGCGGCCATTCCGGGATTTTTGGGACTGCTGTCGATCCTCTTTTTTGTGAAGGAAGCCAAACGCACCAAATCGGAACGGCTAGGAAAAATATCCTTCCGGGATTTTCCCAAGGATTTCTACCTTTTTCTGGCAATCGTTTTCCTTTTCACGCTGGGGAATTCAACGGATGCCCTGCTTTTGATCAAAGCGAGCGACGTCGGCGTCAGCGATGCCTTCATCCCGATCATGTATCTGGTGTTCAATGCGGTTTCCGTCGCCTTCGCCGTTCCGCTCGGGAAACTGTCCGATAAGATTGGACGTAAACGCATCATCATCGGCGGCTATCTGATGTTCGCGCTGATCTATTTTGGATTCGGCAAGGCGGCTACCCATTTCGCCATCGTCGGCCTCTTCGCCTTTTACGGCCTCTACAGCGCGGCGACGGACGGCATCCAGAAAGCGTTGGTATCCGACATCATCGGCAAGGAGAAAAAAGGCACCGGGTTGGGGCTATACAATGCGCTCCTGGGAATGACCCTATTGCCGGCCAGTCTAATCGGCGGATGGTTATACGATACTTTCAATAACCAAGTACCTTTCTACTTCGGTTCCGCCACCGCCTTGCTTTCCGCTTTTTTGATGTTCCTCTTCTATCAACGCGGGAAACGCCACGGCACAAGCCATTCTTGATGCAATGCTGAAATCGAAAAACCAACTGGAGCCGATTCGCTTCAGTTGGTTTTTTTATGATGTCTAGCTTCACGGGTTAGCCCTTCGGAAAGGACAAAGGAACCCGTTCCGCTTTTCTGGTTATTTCAATAGTTTGGCGAGAGCAGCCATTTCTTCTTCGCTGAAGGTCAGTCCTTTGCCCATCTTTTCGTGATCGGGGCTCCATTCGCGGATATCGTATTTTGGCGGTCGGCCGTTCCAGCTGACCAGGTTCAATTCTTTCGTCCAGCCTTTTGCGGAGGTGGACAGGACGCCGAGTTCTTCGACAATTTCAAATGTGATGTCTGCCATGTTTCATTTCCATCCCTTCTCATTCTCATGATAAAGCCTCATCGCTTTATTCAATCGTCTATTAATATATCAGAGGACTATTTCTTGGTAAAGTATTTCACAGCAAACTGTTTTTCGACAAAAATACGGAGCCTTTATCCATCAGACTCCGATCCCATTTCTTTCTATTCTGTTTCATTACACTTCTCTGGTGAGCTTCACGCCGTTTAAAATAATGTCATAGGTGATTTCGGCATTCAAAGAATCAGAAACGCTGCAATATTTTTCTTCACTCAAGTCGATTGCACGCCAAACTCTTTTGCCATCAATGTCGCCGTCCACTACGAAAGTGATAGTGATAGCGACAAAACCTTTAGGAGCTTCTTCTTTACGGGTTCCGTCCGTGATGAACTCCAGTTTGCTGATTTTATCCAAATAGCGGTTCAAAATCATCGTCACGTCTATGCCGATGCAGCCTGCCAAAGCTGCCAGCAGCATCTCGGTAGGAGTGGCACCTTCGCCCATCCCGCCATACGCTGGCGTTGCATCCATCTTGATATCGTAGCCTGAATCACCCTGGGCGGTGAATTTACGGCCGCCTTCCCATATCGTCTTCACGATCATAGCTTCTCCTCATTTCTTTCGCTCTTTTCCTCCATTTTCAGGAATTTTCTGGCCCGTTCTGTTTTCGGAGCGGCAAAGAAATCCTTTGGCTGCCCCTCCTCCACTACTACACCGTCTGCCATGAAAATGATCCGGTCAGCAACATTCCTGGCAAATTGCATCTCATGCGTCACGATGACCAACGTCATACCTTCCTTGGCCAGTTCTTGGATGACGTTCAACACTTCATCCACCAGTTCCGGATCCAAAGAAGAGGTCGGTTCATCGAACAGCATCACAGCCGGATCCATCGCCAATGCCCTTGAAATCGCTACGCGTTGTTGCTGACCGCCTGAAAGCCGGGATGGATAGACAACCCGTTTATCGAATAGTCCGACTCGCTTCAATAATTCTTCGCCGAGTCCAACGTCTGTACTCTTTTCCATTTTTTTGACGGTCAACAACGCTTCTATGACATTTTCCAATGCCGTCTTGTGCGGATAGAGATTGAATTGCTGGAACACCATACCAGTATTCTTGCGAATGTCACGCACGTGCTTCCCTCGTTCCTTTTTGGACTGGGAATCGGAAACTGTGATGCCGTTCACTTCGATACTTCCTTTTGTCAATTCCTCGAGTCCATTGATGCACCGCAATAGCGTGCTTTTGCCTGATCCGCTTGGACCCAAGATGGCGACTACTTCGCCGGCTCGGACATCAAGCGTGATATCCTTAAGCACTTCCAGTTTCCCGAACGATTTGGCTAGTCCTCTGATGGTTATCATTCACTCACCCCCGCTCTATTTGCCATCAGCATCTACAACGCCATTCTATACCGCCACCATAAATAAGTACAATAGTTATATTTCATATCTAGATATACATTTTGTAATAACTTAGCGATTTCCTTTTTAGATGCAATTAGATGCAACCGGATACTGTAAGGTGGAGTAATTTTAATCCGGATTTCACGTGTGAACTGAAAAAGAGACCCGAAACCACTTAGAGGACAATGCTTGGATGGTCGATTGCCTTCCTTTACATATCCTATTCAAGGTCTCGGGTCTGATAATTCTAATTTCGATAATCTTATTCAAATGAATATGAGTTGGTAAACCCGTTATAACCATTTCCCCAATTCGCTCGCCTTGGCATTCTCCAGACCGCGGATCGCCTCCATGATCTGCTCGGCTATATGCTGATTTGGTGCCGACTCGCGCCATTTGCTTTCCAGTTCCGCATCCGTCAACGGGGCTTGCGGAGAACCTTTCGGCACGCTCACTTCGCGGCTGTGTATGGAACCGTCCGCCAGCGTGATCCGGACGATCGTGAAGCGGCCTTTCGGGATGGCTTGCGCATCCGGGATATGTTCTGCATCATAGCTTCGGGACATTTTCCCTATCAGCTTTTCGGCTTCGACCGAAACAGCCGTGGACCCGAAATTTCCAAGCGTAAACGGCTGCCCAAGCAACGCTAAAGCGACGACATATTCGATGCTGAAGCGGCCCTGCTCTCCGGTCTTCGGGCATGTATGGATCAAAGCCGCATCGCCGTTGGGAGGGAAAACGATGTCTATCTTTTTGATCGTTGCGATATCCAAATGCAGTTGCGCCAACTCAAGAGCGGCATCAGCGCCATGGGATGCTGCTGAACAGAACGGATTGCGTTTGAACCAAAGACCGGGAGCGGATATCCGCCAAGATTTTCCCCAGTCCTCGGCCAAGGCTGAATAAACTGCTTCATCCGCTTCTTTTCCGCCATATACATGCAAGTATCCGATTGGAGAATCGAAAGCTGTTTCGATTCCTCGGAAATTCTGCTGGGTCCATTCAATCGACTGGACCGCTTGCTGTGCGGCAAATCCGGCATGCAGCGGCTTCATTTCTGTTCCGAACTGCACCCGCAGTCCGCCAGCCTGACTGGCGGCGATTCCGACGGCATTCTGCGTTTCGGCAACAGTGAACCCGAGCAATCGTGCTCCCGCGAAGGTGGCGGCGACGCCGCCAAGCAAAGAGGTGTTGTGCCACCCCTTCTGATAGCTGGCTGTGCCGACAGCCTGCCCAAGCCGGGCCATGACTTCAACGCCAATGATGTAGGCATCCAAAAAGCGTTTGCCGGAAATTTCCCGACAGGATGCCAAAGCAAAAAGAGCAGGCAAAATGACCGAACTGGGATGACCGCGCACGTCGGAATGGACATCGTCATAATCAAGCGCATGTCCCATAAACCCGTTCACAAGTGCCGCTTGCCGCCTGTTTACTCGTTTATTTTGGCCGATCAAAGCCGCGACAGGATGCCCGCCTTCCGCTTCGATGGCGTGTAGCAACTTCAGCACACCGGCATCTTCCCGGCCAGCAAAAGCGCTGGCCAAATAGTCGAGGATACCGCGTTTTGCTTCACGCAAGGCAGCTTTATTTTTTGTAGGGGTTGTCTTCAAAACTTCAGCGGCCAGCATTTCAGTAAATACTGTCAAGCCTTCCATTGATCCAGCACCTTGATCGCCAACGCTGCGAAATAATCCGCTGCAACCACCAAGGCTTCCTCCTTGAGATTGAACTCAGGATGGTGCCACTCACGTGTGCCTTCCACGCCCATGAACACAAAGAAACCGGGTATGAGTGTTTGGTAATGCGCAAAATCCTCTCCACCGGCAACCGGTTTCGGCTCCACGAAACGATAGCCTTGCTCTTCAGCCGTCTCTGCCAAGATTGCCTTGAATCGGACATCGTTGTCCACGATGGAAACATAAGGGTGCCAGCGGAAATCGGCAACCGCTCCGAAACCGGATGCGATCCCTTCAGCAGCCCGACGCATCAATTCCGGTATTTTTTCGCGATCTTCTTTTTGAAAAGCGCGGACGGTCCCTTCCAGATAGACTTTCTCGGGAATGACGTTCCAAGAGTTGCCACCGTGGATCTGGGTAACGCTGATGACTGCATTATGGAATGGGCTCGTGTTGCGGCTGATGATCGTCTGTAGTCCGGTTATGATCTGGCTTGCGATGACGATCGGATCGATGGTGGAATCAGGAATGCCGGCATGCCCGCCGACGCCGTGAATCTCCAGTTCGAAGCGATCTGCGCTGGCCATCAGCCCGCCCTCACGGATCCCGATTGTGCCTACCGGAAGATCCGGCTTGTTGTGCATCCCGAAGATCGCGGAAACCTCCTTCAGAGCACCGGATTCTTCGACCCACTTCGCCCCTTGCGCGATTTCTTCGGCTGGTTGGAAAATGAATCGGACCGTTCCTTTCAACGATGCTTTTTTACCCTGAAGCAGAATTGCAGCTCCGATCATGGAAGCCGTATGATAATCATGACCGCAGGCATGCATGAGTCCTTCCGTTTCGGAAGCGAACGGCAGACCTGTCGCTTCTTTGACCGGCAAAGCGTCGATGTCCGCACGCAGCGCGATGGTCGGACCAGGCAATGCGCCCACAATTTCCGCGATCAGACCGGTCTCCAGCGGGAAATCGAGGATAGTGACTCCTTCTTCCGTCAACCAGTAGCGGATGCGCTCGGTCGTTGCAAATTCCTTTGCCGATAATTCCGGATGCGCATGCAGTTCGCGCCGGTAAGCGACCAGCTTTTCGTAGAACCCCGTTTTGGTTTGTGTGTCCGTTTGCGTTTCAGTCATGGTATCATTCTTCCTTTCGATGGTTCACTGTATTATTCCAAGCTGGGCGAACCCGTTCAGCTTTTATTGTCCAGCTTCACGGGTTAGCCCTTCGGAATTTAGATAAATCGTACCTATTGCGCTCTACGATGCTCAGTCGGCACGATTTCCTAAAATTCTTTCAGGGCTGGGCGAACCCGTTCAGCTTTTATTGTTTCCTAGTTGTTTCAAAAATTGTTTCGTGCGGGCTTGTTGCGGATTGCCGAAGAGGCTTTCCGGCGGCCCTTGTTCCACGATGTTGCCATCCGCCATAAAGATGACATGATCGGCGACTTCACGAGCAAAATCCATTTCGTGCGTCACGATGATCATCGTGGTCTGCTGATCGGCAATCGATTTAATCACCTGAAGCACTTCAGCGACCAACTCCGGATCCAACGAAGAGGTCGGCTCATCGAAGAGGATCGCGTGCGGATTGACCGCCAAGGCCCTTGCGATGCTGACACGTTGCTGCTGTCCGCCCGAAAGCGTCGCCGGATAATTGCCGGCTTTTTCCTTCAGCCCGACTTTAGTCAACAAATCCAGAGCGATTGCTTCCGCTTGCACCTTCGGCATTTTTTTGGCGATGATCAACGATTCGGTCACGTTCTGCAGCACCGTTTTATTCCGGAACAGGTTGTAGTTCTGGAAGACCATGGCGGTTTGTTGGCGCAGCTGCTGGACTTCTTTGTTGGTGTGGTTCTCGGCGTTTAGCGCGGCCTCGCCGATTTCGATAAGGCCCGCATCCGGCTGCTCAAGGAAATTCAGGCAGCGTAAAAAGGTTGACTTACCGGAACCGGAAGGCCCGATGATCGCCAGGACTTGCCCTCGTTCCACTACTATATCGATTCCGTTCAGTACGGTCAACTCATTGAATTTTTTCTTCAAACCTTTCACATTAATCATCTGTCATCCTCCTAGGTCCGGTACGGCTTGCTTAGTTTTTCTTCCAAAACGCGCTGTAGATAAGAGTAAATGATGATCAGCACCCAATAGACCAGTGCGACCGCCAAGTAGCTCTCGAGGAATTTATAGGAGGAGGAAGCCATCATTTTAGCTTCGGCAAAGAGCTCGGTGACACCTAGAGAGAATGCCAAAGAAGTTTCTTTGATCAGGCTGATAAAGGTGTTCCCTGTCCCCGGCAAGGCATTTTCGGCGGCTTGCGGCAGAATGATCCGGTAAGCGGTCTGGAATTTCGACATCCCAACGGAAAGCCCGGCTTCCAGCTGGCCTTTATTGACGGAAATGATGGCCGCGCGGAATATTTCCGCCAAAAACGCGGCTTGTTTGATACCCAAGCCAATGATAGCAGCCGTTACTGCCTCCATTGCAGTCAAAGATGGGAACAATTGCGGCAGGCCATAATAGATGATGAACAGCAGCACCAGTGTCGGAACTGATCGGAAGAAAGACAAGTACACGCTCGTGAAGCCGCGCAACACCGCTTTCTTGCTCTCCTTCATGACCGCCAACAGGATGCCGATCAAGATAGCCACTGCCATCGCCAGTATCGACATGAACAGGGTCAACGGAACGTACTTCATGATCGCAGGGATCACTTCCAGGACATAGGGAAAATCAAAATTCATCTGTGCTTCACTCTTTTCTCTGTGTTTCTATTCGCCGGCTTTGACTGTGATGTCTTCCTGGCTGAAGTATTTTTCGGATAGTTCTTTCAGGGTGCCGTCTTCGCGCAATGCTGCGATTTCAGCGTTGATTTCAGCTTGCAGTTCTTCGCCGCGCTCCGTCTTCGTGAACGGGAAGGCGATGTCTTCATAGACGAACGGCTCGCCAACAAATTTGAGCGCTAGGCTATTCTTTTCGATTTCCGCAATCAAGGAAGCTTTGGAGTTCACGTAGCCTTCGACACGTTTGGCAACCACATCGTTCATCGCGCCGTCACGTGTTTCATAGGTACGGATCGTAATTTCACCGTTGGCATCAAATTTCTGCAGGTTCGTTACATTGTTCGATCCCAATACACCGGATACCGTCTTGCCCTTCAGATCATCAAGCGTGTTGATGTCGGTGTTATCCGTGTGCGTCACGATTGTTGCCCCGGCGTAGGCGTAGGTATCCGAAAAGAGGAATTTCTCTTCGCGTTCCGCAGTCTTCGCCACGAAGTTCGCGACTGTGTCGATCTTGTCGGTTTCCAATTGCCCCATCACGCCGCTGAAGTCGGAAAGTGTCCATTCCACGGTGTAACCTAAGTTTTCAGCCGCGGTCTCGATTACTTCCACGTCGAAACCGACCAACTCTTCGCCTTCGCGGTATGCGTTTGGATAGCTTTGCCCGGTCGCTCCGACCCGCAGCACTTTTTCTTCCGCCGCTGTCGAAGAACTTGCTTCTTGGGAACTCGTTGCGCTGCTTGCCGCGCTGTCAGCTGAACTGTCCGTTGTCGTGCCGTTTCCGCAGCCTGCCAATACGACTGTTGCTGCAAATGCCAATGCCATCAATTTTTTCATTTTCTATTTCCCCTTTTATCTGAATGATTTTATGATTATTTTTTTGAAATAAGCGGTGATGTGCCCCAAACCAAGGTCTGTTTCCGCAATTTTTTCGTAACCTCTGTTTTCATACAACTGCGGCAGCCACGGATGCTCGATGGCCGTGCCTAAAGTGACTGCAGGACATTTGAGTTGGTCGCGCGCGATGTCCTGTTCAATGAAATCCAACAAACGGCTGCCAATCCCTTTTTTGCCTGCGGCCGGCGAAACCGCCAGCCAGCCGATGTGCGGCAGCCCTGCTGGACCCGGATTCGGTCCCCAAGGCAACCGCAAAGAAATTGTCCCCACTAATTGTCCGTCCTCCTCCAAAAGGTAGCAGACATTGTTGGTTATGTGTTTTTTCGCGGCTTCCGTGCCCACTTGCGCCGCGGCGAAGTGGATGCCCAGCTCCGTATTGGAAACATAGGCTTGCCGGAGCAGCTCCGCGAGTGCAGGCGCATCCGCTTCCTGCGCCAAACGGAAAGTCTGCGTCATTGTCCATCCGCTCCTTCTGCGCTGTTTTCCAAGCCTGTTGCTGCGAATCGCTGCAACACCTCGTCTACTTTTTGCGGAGCCGAACCGAGATAGGTTTCCGGATCCAGCAAAGTATCGATTTCGGCCTCGGACAGATGCTGGCGGACCGTTTCGTTTTCCACGAGCACATCGCGGAAGGATCGTTCCTCCTCTACAGCGGCCATCGACAGTTCATAGATAAGGTGGTGGGCTGTTTGTTTACCCAAGTGCTCGGACAGGACGAACATGACCCGTTCCGACAGCAGCAAGCCGCCTTGCAGGTTGAGATTGCGCAGCATATGCTTCGGTTTCACGACCAACCCTTTCAGGACGGCTTTCGTGGTGGCCAATTGCGAGGAAAGGTAAATGCAGATTTCCGGCAAGGCGATCCATTCGCCCCTCCAGCTCATCGCATCGCGCTCATGCTCGACCATCGTCGATTGTTGGATCAAGGAGACGTTGGCTAAAATTGGGCGCGTCAGGCTGGCGATTCCTTCGAATGCCGCCGGGTTGCGCTTGTGCGGCATCGTTGAGGAGCCGATTTTACCGGGTGTGAACGGCTCTTCGACTTCATCGATTTCGGTCCGCATCAGGTTGTAAAATTCATTCCCGACCTTACCGAGCGTTCCGCTGATGAGGCCGATGATGCTGGCGTATTCCGCGATCCGGTCACGCGAGGACTGCCAGCAGATGTCCGGTGTGTTCAGACCCAAGCGCGTCAACGCGGCGGCTTCGATAGCCGGACCTTGCTCACCGAAAGAAGCATAGGTTCCGACGGCTCCAGCGATTCCGCCTACGAAAACCCGTTCTTCGGCCTCTTTTAAGCGATCCAGATGGCGCAAAACTTCGCTCAGGACGACCGCCATCTTGAAGCCGAATGTCGTCGGCAAGCCTTGCATACCGTGTGATCTTCCGGCCATCGGTGTCGTGCGGTATGCAGCCGCAAGCCGTGCCGATTCACGCGCGATTTCATTTAGTTCGCTGATGAAGATCTCATGCGCTTCCTTCAATTGCAGCATCGTCCCCGTATCTACGATATCCTGAGTCGTCGCGCCAAAATGCACGTATTCGCCGTCCTCCCCGCTCAACTCCTGTAAGGCATTGATGGTCGGCATCAAAGAATGCTTCAGCTTGGCTCCACTGGCCGCCAGCTCCTCCAGATTGATGTATGCGCTCTTCGCTTTCGAAGCGATCGTCTCGGCCGCAGCTTGGGGAATCACCCCGAGCTCCCCTTCAGCAAGCGCCAATGCCGCTTCGACATCCAGATGCTTCTGCAGGCGATTGTCCTCCGACCAGACTCCTCGCATCGCTTCCGTTCCGAAATTATTCTTCATCATAATCATATCTATCACATGTGATGCCATTGTCTGATTCCTCCCCAAAACGTATATCCGTATTTCCTTACTGCGCGTGGCTTCTTTTGTCCGCACTTGCTTGCTTTCCATTCAAAATGAACAAAAACAACTTCTGTTAGCTTACCATTTCAAAGTGGCTCGGCATATTCTGCATTTCCGAACACGCTTGATAGAAAAAAACGAACACCCCTCACCTTTTTCCGGAGTAAAATGGTAGGAAAAGCTGAACGGGTTCGTTCAGCCCTGATTAAGGAAACACTGTGACCTAATCGGTCAAGTGTATCATGCCTCTAAGCGATTGAAATCGCAAGAGTCATGACAATTTAGGAAATCTGTCCGCCTGAGCATCGAAGAGCGCAATATGCTGAGAGACTTCCTACGTCAGCAGGTTAGTCGAATAGTATCCTTGGCTCGCAGAGACAAGGGGTTCCTTGATCCTTTCCGAAGGGCTAACCCGTGAAGCTAGACATCATTTTAGATGCATGAAACATGTTGAAAACTTGTGAAACACCTACGGTGATGCACTTTTCACTCTGGAAAATTTTATAAATTCCTATATGACCACAAAAAAAGACCTAAAAACACCGCTTATGCAGTGTTTTTAAGTCTATATTCGGTATTTCATATTCGACGACGAGTATTCGGCCCTCAAGTTTATCTTATCGCTTCCGAAAGACTTGTCGGTCAGGCCTGTTGCGGATGCAGGATTTCCCAGATGACCGTAACGGTGTCACTATTGCTGATGTCTTCAGGCTCAAGATCGATCATCGGAGCGCTGTCGTAGGCCATTTTTGATGAGGCCGCATAGACACGGGAGCGCACTTCGATTTCGCCCCAATCGTAATCGATCGCCAAAATTTTCCCGAGCATGACGCCGCTAGCCTTAGCCAGCACTTGTGATTTTTCCTTGGCATCTCGAACAGCACTTTCCAGCAGAGCTTGTTCGACTGCCCGGCGATCCTTCAGGAAAAAATAAACCGAAAATTCCGGATCCGCTTCGCAGACCGACAGTGCCAAGAGGATTTCACCCAGGCGTTTGCTGTCGTTTCCGAAGGTGATCTTTAAGTCATTCCGATAACGGTAACCTAAGAAGTAGCGCTTATTCTCGCCGCGGAAATCGTTCCTGTGCTCATACGCGCTGTCGATCGAAAAGTGTGTGGAACGTATTTCCTTTTTAGAAAATCCGAGTGGCAGCAAGGTTTCCCGGACTTGCTCCAACGCCAAAGCGGCATGTTGCATCGCCAATTCGTAGGTGTCCTTGATGTCCTCCAACTGCAGCGAAATCGCGATTGCATCAGGCGACGCGCTGGCGAAACCTTTGCCTTTGACAGTCATTCTTGAAATTTCCATTTCGGTTATCCCCTTTTTAAATAGATCAACTTGTCTTCATTAAGAAAGACTATCACGCAGAAAGCGGTTACGCAAAAAAAACAGAGTGTCATGAAAGAAGGCCCACTGTTCAAGAAGACTGTCCAGTTTCATGGGCATTCTGTTCCTTCGCCTTTCTCGTTTGCCGATCGACAAAGAGACGCACGCCATAAGTCAACGGTATCGAAAGATGCAAGACTACCTGCAGACCGTGAAGCATCACAAATTCAACCGTATTGATCGGAACAGGCAGATCCATGCCCAGATGATACAACTGATAAGACCGCTGCGCCTGCAGTCCGGCCATCACCAAGAAGAAAACATTGCTCCAAAAGGGACTGCGCGTATAGATGTCGAAAAAGGCATTCCGATAAACAATGTTAACCAGAAAGAAAAGAGCACTGACCATGATGATGATCATAATTGCATTTTGGTATGAAATCCCGCCAAGGCTGTCGATCGGCAATGAGATATAAATAAAAAGCAACGCTGTCATGAACAACAAACTATAAAAGCCGAATCTGTAGCGAACCTTCTTTTGATTGTCATCGTAAAATTTCACATTCATTCCTCCTTAGCTTCTGAAAAAGTTTTTACCAACACATTCATTTCATTTTTCAGCATATCAATTTCGCAATAGGCGAGCTTCGGATTGTTGAAGGCGAAATAACGATAGATTTGATTCACACGCAATCGGAATTGTTTCGGGCTGATCGGCAATCGGCCCGCGCGCTTCACGCCGCCCTTCCCGTTCAACAGAAATTGTCGGTTCAATGCATGAATGACTTGAACCCACGAATGTATCGCTTGGGAAAAACCAGCGCTGGCGAAATGGATATCCCCTTCAAAAGCGGCTTCCTTTACAATTTCCAACTGTAACGTCGTTTCCTTCATGAAACAAGCAATCGTTGACTGACGCAGTGTTTCCGGATACGTTCCTTGCATCACTAGCTTTCCCTTTTCTGCTGTGATCGGATGATCCACTGATTCCCAAAGAATTCGACCATAATGAATTTCAGCCGCCATGTTGCTGTTCACGACACCGAAAGGATGACCAGTCTCGTACTTGATCGCAATCTTTCCGTCAAGGCAATCCGTGATGGCAAGATCCACAAGTCCAATATCTCTTAAAGTAAATCCAACCCGTAAACCGCCTTCTTCCAATCGGTGAATTGCCTGATCCAATTCAGGATGGAACCCCTCTTCAGCGCCATAGTACAGCAAGATATCTGACCCTTCGCCATTGTCCCCATCCTCGCAAACCATGACGCCCTTCAACCCAGGAATGCTTTTCAGTTCGCTCACAATCTTGTCTTTGTTCACTTGGTCCACGCATGCCACCTCACATTTTTCTGATGGAAAATCTTGTCGGAAAGGCCGTTTGGAAAATTCGACTAGCCCATAAATATTAGTCGATGACCCCGAGGCGTTCAATTTGATTGCTTTTATCATATCAGTTTTTAACAATTATCGCAATTTTGACATTATCTCCCATAACAGGATAATAAGTTATGGGAATAGCGCCAAAACAAGAATGTGGCGTCCTCTTTCAGCTTGTCGGTCTTCCGAAAACATGCTATCATATTACCTATACTAACGGGAATGAATGTCTCCCGAAGCAAATCGCTTAAACCGCTTATATAAGCTGATGACTTCTGCGCAATAGGCGCAGTCCGTCGTCAGCTTTTTTAGTGGAAAAATTTGGAGGTGCACGTTTTGATCTACAGTATCGCTCTTATTCTCATAATTGGTTTTCTGCTCAGTTCGCTCTTTATCCGATTGCAACTGCCAGGCTTGTTGGGCTTGATTTTGACCGGTATCCTCTTGGGTCCTTTTGGCATGGACCTTATGGCGCCGGAATTGTTGGCCATTTCTGCGGACATCCGAAAAATTGCTCTGATTGTCATTCTCGTCCGGGCAGGTTTGACCATGGAGCTGGGCGATCTCAAGAAAATCGGCCGCCCGGCTATCTTGATGACCTTTTTGCCTGCAACTTTCGAGATCTTGGCTGTCACCTTGTTGGCGCCGAAATTATTGGGCATCACGTTATTGGAGGCCGCCATCCTTGGTACTGTTCTGGGTGCAGTATCACCGGCTGTCGTTGTCCCGCGTATGATCATGTTGATCGAAAGCGGCTACGGCAAGGCTAAAGGGATTCCACAGATGATTCTGGCGGGTGCTTCCGTTGATGATGTTTATGTCATCGTGCTGTTTACCTCATTCATGGGCATGTACACAGGCAGCGGGTTCCAGGCAATTACGCTGCTTTCCGTTCCGGTTTCGATCGCGTTGGGTCTGCTCGGCGGCCTACTGGTCGGCTTGGGATTGGTCTTTCTCTTCAGAACATTCCACATCCGAGATACGATGAAAGTGATGCTGGTACTGAGCGCCAGCTTCCTGTTGGTGACGGCTGAGGATTCCTTGGCAAAATTCATTCCGTTTTCCGGCTTGTTGGGCGTCATGGCTGTCGGAGCGACTTTATTGAAAAGACGTCCGGAATTGGCCAAACGTCTGAATGATAAATTCGCCAAAATTTGGTCTGCAGCCGAAATCTTCCTATTCGTGTTGGTTGGATCAGCCGTTGATATTTCGGCCTTGGGCGGTGTTGGTTTCGCAGCTGTTACTTTGATTTTCGGGGCTTTATTTTTCCGGATGGTGGCGGTCATTCTGGCCGTTTCAGGTACAAATCTGAATACAAAGGAACGCATTTTTTCCGCTATGGCGTATACACCGAAAGCCACTGTCCAAGCTGCCATCGGATCGATTCCTTTGGCTGCCGGAGTCGAAGCAGGCAGTATCATTTTGAGCGTCGCCGTTTTGGCGATCATCCTGACCGCACCTATAGGAGCCACTTTCATTGACCGAACTTACAAGACATTCTTGACAAAGTAAAAAATCGAGGTGCCTGTCCATTCTTTGGACAAGGCTCCTCGATTTTTTCATCTTTTCTGCATAATGTAGAAAACATAGTTGTAGTAGGCGCTGTATTTTTCGAAATGTCTCATTTCCTGGCGGTTCTCTTCCACCAAAGCTTTTGCGTCCTCGCTGTGGCCGTGCCGTTCCAGGAATGCCGCTTCATTGCTTTCATAGTAATGGTAGTAGTGGCTTGTCCAATCCGATTCAGGCAGGACGAAATGTGCCAGCGGGATGTAGCCGGCCTCCTCAATCTGGGCGGTCTTTTCCGCGATCGTCCCCATTTCCGAGTAAACTTCGGTCCAATATTTGTCCACAATCTGCGGGCGTTGCGGCGTCAGCCAGGAAATTTCCGAAACGACCAAGTAGCCGTCTTTTTTCAGCAACGGACGCCACTCTCGGATGCCTCTGGAAAAACCAATGTTGTAGATGGCGCCTTCCGCCCAGATGACGTCCACTGATTCGGGTGCAAAAGCCAGCTGTTCCATGTCCATTTCCTTGACCGTCAACCGGTTCGTGATGCCTTGTTGCAGGGCTTTGTGTTTGAGTATGCTCAAAAATTCTTTGCTGCTGTCGACCGCTGTGATGTGGGCAGGCGTCTGTTCACTCAGCACCATTGTCTGCGCACCGGTACCGCAGCCGACGTCCAGCAGTTGTGCTTGCGGAGTCAATTGCGGCAGAAACTGCAGGGCTTTGATGGTGCTCTGTTGGCTGCCGGGGCCTTGGCGCGGGTTGTTTTTATGAAAATCGATGATCAAATCCAATGTTTCCATGAATTCCCCTCCTGATCTGCTTTGTCGTGCTTGTCAGCGCAAGAACTTACTGCCGTTCGCCGACGACTGTGTAGCGTTGTCTCAGATGCCGTTGCCTTTCGATTTCGTCCACCAGTGCGATCGCATAATCCGCGTAACTGATATAACTCTCGCCTTCGCTGTTCAGCAGCAGCGTTTCTGCCCCTTCAGCGTATTTTCCGGTCCGGTTGCCGTTCGGGTCAAAATAAGCGGATGGCGAAAGATATGTCCAATTGACCTTGCTTTCCTTCAGTAGGCTGAGGGCCTTGGCCATGTTTTTCGCAGTCGGTTTGAAAGCCTCGGGGAAATTGGCTGTTTCCATCACCCGGATCGTTTTTCCGGGATCTGCGTAAAGGCTGCCGGCGCCGCCTACGACTATCAGACGCGTTTCCGGCAGGTGCTCCAATTCATCGATCAAGGACTGCAGCGAAGTGACATGCTCCTCTTCCATCCCCTCCGGCGCATTGAAAGCATCCACAATCACATCGAACCCTTTCAGATCCTCCACCTGTACATCGAAGATATCCCGCTCGATGATGGCTACATCTTTATCGGCGAGCTTGGCGGGATTCCGGATGATAGCCGTCACCTCGTGTCCCCGGGCATGCGCTTCTTCCAAAATAAGCCTGCCTTGTCTGCCTGTCGCTCCGATGATTCCGATCTTCACTGAAACCCCTCCGTCCTGTTCTCAAACATCCCTCTGTCTCCTTCATTTTAGGATTCCGAGGATTAAAAGTAAAGCCGGACACTTTTCCGGAAACAAAAGCCCGCCCTAAAATGAATCCATAAAAAAAGCCCCACAGAACCACTTCGGCTCTGCAAGGCTTTCGCTTTTCTTACTTTTCTGGGATAGCATCCCCAATTGTATGCGGATAGATGTTCGCGATGACTTCTCTGTCGATTTTCTTGTTGAAATAGATGCTCATGACCAGCGCAAAGACTTCCGCAATCGGAAACGCCCACCAGACAAACGCAACGTCCCCCAACAAAGAAAGCAGGTAGGCTGCCGGCAACAGCACCACGACCTGGCGGATCATGGAGACCCATAGACTCAGGCCGCCTCTTCCGAAGGCCTGGAACACGGAACCGGAGACGATGTTGTATCCCGCAGAAACATAGCAGAGACTGATGATCCGTAAAGCCGGTATCCCGATTTCCAGCATTTCATCGGATGCATTGAATAATTGCAGCAGTGTTCCGGGAATCAGCAAGAAAATGGCGGCGCCGATGAACATGATCGCCATCGCATATTTTTTCGACAAGCTGATGGTCTGCTTGATCCGTTCTTTTTGGTCTGCACCGTAGTTATAGGCGATGATCGGAACCATCCCATTGTTCAGGCCGAAAACCGGCATGAAGATGAAGCTTTGAAGCTTAAAGTAGACGCCGAAAACAGCAGTCGCTGTCGGTGTGAAGCGGATCAGAATATTGTTCAGGCTCAAATTCAGGAAGGAGCCGACAGCTTGCATCAGAATTGACGGGCCGCCAATGGAATAGATTTTTTTGATCGTTTGCATATCCGGGCGGAACCCTTTAAACGATAATGTGATTTCTTTATTGAAACGGACATTGAAAAAGAAGGCCAATGAAGCCGCGGCTATCTGTCCGATTACGGTTGCGATCGCAGCGCCCCTTGTCCCCATTGCCGGAACACCGAACCAGCCGAAGATGAAGATCGGATCCAAGATGATGTTCAGGATGGCGCCTGTCGCTTGGGTAGTCATCGTATACATGGTTCTGCCTGTCGACTGCAGCAGGCGTTCCATGCTGACCTGCATAAAGATCCCGAATGAGAAAACACAGATGACTTGCAGGTAATCGATTCCGTAGGCGATGATTTCTGCATCCTTCGTCTGGAAGGAGAAATAAAGCGGGATGAAAAACAATCCCAACGCCAAGAACAACAGGAAATGCATAGCATTCAGAAAGATGCCGTTATCGGCCGTACTGTTTGCGGCCTCGTAATTTTTTTCGCCAAGGCGTCTGGAAACCAAGGCATTGATACCGACCCCGGTCCCGACCGCCAAAGCGATCATCAAGTTCTGCACCGGGAACGCCAAGGATACGGCCGTCAGTGCTTTTTCTCCGATCTGGGCCACAAAGATGCTGTCGACGACATTATACAAGGCCTGCACCAGCATCGAAATCATCATCGGCACGGACATCGAGATCAGTAGCTTGTTGACGGGCATAACACCCATCTTGTTTTCCGCCATTGCTGGCTGTTTGTTTTGTTGCATATTTTTTTCCTTTCCAAAAAAGTGGAGCCGTCTATTCGACGGCTCGCTCTTTTGTTACTATAATTTTTAGTTTTCATCTGCCTCTTGGATAGGCAATTCGATTTTGGTCAAGTATTCTTGCGGTGTGAAGCCTCCGCCGTTGTAGTAGGTTTCATAGGAGATGCCGTTCGTTTCGAAATCATGTACCGCTAACCACTGGTCCATTTCCTGATAAATCTTGGGAATTTCATTATAAGGACCGATGTTCAGACAGGATATCCGTTTCCCTGCCGGAATTATGGACATACGGATGTCATCTTGCGGAGGCAACATTTTTGCGATCGGATAGCCGACTTCGATTTCGACGTTTTGCTTCGTGAATGAGTAATAAATCGTGAGGCAGGGTCCTGCAGGCAGTTCTTCCAACAAATTCAGATAGGTCATGATTTTTTCGCGGCAGTCCTCTATCTTCGTCTGCATATTTTTTAGCGTTGTTTCCGTTTTGATGGAAATGATGCGCTGTTCCGGCTGGTTGGTCAATGTAATGTCTGAAATTCTTCCCATTTTACAAAACCCCCTCTATCAAGGCTTACGATGCACCGACTTTTACAAAATTCAATATAAGGATAGCATATTTTCAAGAAAAAACCCACCCGATGGATCAAGTGTCGAAAATTTGTCTCTTTTCCAATTGCTTCAGTTCTTCCTGAACGGTTTTGGCCAAGCCCAGATCCGTCAAAACATGCAGCACATCGCCCGTTTGCATAACTGTTTTCCCGGTTGCCACAACATTCTGCTGGCCTCTTCGGATCGATGTCACCAACACATCCTCAGGCCAACGGACATCACGTATCTCTTTGCTGGAAAAATAACTTTCAGCTCTGACCGGTAGATCAAACAGATATTTTTTCCCATTGCGCTTGCTGTCATGTGAAGCGATCAGCCTTTCCAAAAGGCTCTCATAGATAGGATCCACTCCCAACAGATCCGCAGTGACAAAGGCGCTGAATGAACAAATGGCAAGAGGCATCAACTGATTCATCCCGCCGACCATCTCCGTGACCAAAATGATGGCAGTCAAAGGGGCTTTTCCGATGGCTGTGAAATAACCAGCCATCGCAAAAATAATGAAGTGCGGCAAATATTGCGGATCGAACGACAGCAGAGCCAAAGCCGCTTTTCCGTAGATGGCGCCCAAAATCGCCCCCAATGATAAGATCGGCAGAAAAATACCGCCAGGAACATTCGCTCCATAAGAGATCATCGAAAATACAAAGCGCAAAACCCAGAGGCCAATCAATATCCCTAACGAGAGTTGCCATCTGCTCAAATGCAAGATCAGCTCGCTGCCACCTCCGATGACCTGGGGAAGAAAATAGCCTATCGGAATGACCAGTAGGAATGGCAAGATTGCATTATACCGAGCTGGGATGAATGGCAACCTGCCATACAGTTTAGGCAATACCAAGACTACTTTGGTGTAGAGCCAGCCATTCAATCCTAGAAAGATGCCTAAACCAATAACCAAACCATAGTAGGCGATCGGGATCGTGTTCATCATGCCGATATCCAACGCCGGAGTCAACCCGAAGATATTAAGGGACACAAAATTTGCCACAAGCGCCGAAGAGAAGGTCGTGATGGCCAACAAGGGAGAAAAATTATGATGGACCTCCTCCAGGACAAACATCAGTCCTGCCAAAGGAGCATTGAAAGCTGCGGCCAAACCGGCACCGGCACCGCTCGAAAGAAGGATTTTTTCTTCGACATCATCCCCCTTTGTGAGATTGCTGATGCCTTGCCCCACTGCGGATCCCAGTTGGATGGACGGGCCCTCCCTTCCTAAAAAAAGGCCGGATCCGATCGCCAGTAGACCGCCGATGAATTTTTTCCAGAGTACTGGCCACCAGTTTAAGCTGATGAGCCCCTGTACTTGCCCTTCAACTTGCGGAATGCCGCTGCCCTTGATGTTAGGTTCGCTTTTAACAAGTTTTCCGACGATGAGCGCGGCTGTCACTGAAAAAATTACCCAAGGGATGAGCCAGATTGGCTGTTCCTGCATGAAATGATAGCCTTCGATCACTGTTTCTAAAATAAATTCAATGCCTAATCTGAATAGACTAACAATAAAACCGGCTGATAAACCCACCAGGGTTCCTTTCATGAGGTAAATGACACGTTCATCAGCCATGAGCTTCCTGTAGATATCCACGGATTATCCCTTCTTTCTTTTTTAATTGTTCAATGAAAATCAAAAAACCTAAAACTATGTGCATAATTTTAGGCGATTTTGGTTTTTGTCGTATCCTACATAGTCGAACTCTGAATTGCAGGGGGTGAGCAATTCATCGTATCCTACGAAAACGCGTTCTGAAAAGCAGATACCACTCCCGTTTTGTCATGGCTCTTGCGATTTTTAATCGCTTAGAGACATGATACACTTGACCGGTACGGTCACAGTGCCTCCTTACGTAGTGAACAAAAGAGGTTCACTTCGTTATTTGCTCCAACGTCCGGGTATCTAAACGCTTTTCATCTCGCTCTACTTAGTCGAACTCTGAATCCCAGAAATCTCCGCCTAAGTTGACAACCCCACGCGGACAAAAAACGTCCGCTTTGTGTTTGTCCCCTTAGTGCTCGATTTCTACCCGGGATTCATCGTATCCTACATTTTTTCTGGGGATTGGACTCCTAGGAGTCTTAGGCCTTCTTGCAGGACTGTGGCTACGGATTGTACAAGAGCCAGACGGGCGTTGCGTTTGTCGTCTTCGACAAGCACTTTTGTGTTGCCGTAGTATTTATTGAATGCTTGGGACAAGTGGAGCGTGTATTTCGCGATCACGGATGGCTCGAATTTTTCGTAGGCTTGTTGGATGATTTCAGGGAAACTGTTCAACAGTTTCACGACTTCCCATGCGTACGCGTCATCCAAACCAAGATCAGCAGCTTCGGTCGTGTCCAGTTCAACTGCCGCTTTGCGCAGGATGCTCAAGCCACGTGCGTTTGTATATTGTACGTATGGGCCTGTTTCGCCTTCGAATTGCACGACTTCTTCCAAATCGAAGTCGAAATTGTTCAGACGGTCATTTTTCAGGTCGTGGAAAACGACGGCACCGATGCCGACTGCTTTGGCGACTTCTTCTTTATTTTCCAGTGTCGGATTTTTCTCGTTGATCTGTTTCAAGGAAAGCTCGGTCGCTTCATTCAGGACTTCCTCAAGCAGGATGACTTTCCCTTGGCGCGTCGACAATTTTTTGCCGCCTTGTGTGATCAGACCGAATGGGATGTGGTGCATGTTTTCTGCCCAATCATAGCCGAGTTCTTTCAGAACGGCTTTCAGTTGTTTGAAATGGTTGCTTTGCTCATTGCCGACTGCATACAGGGACATCGCAAAATCATAATTGCGTTTGCGGTAAATCGCCGCAGCCAAGTCGCGGGTGATGTACAGCGTCGCGCCGTCCGATTTCTTGATCAAAGCCGGATTCAAGTTGTATTTTTCCAGATCGACGATGGTTGCTCCGCGGTCCTGGGTCAGGATGCCGGCTTTGTCCAACAGCTCAACGACTTCATCCATCTTGTCATTATAGAAAGCTTCGCCGTTGAAGGAATCGAACGTGATCCCCAACATATCGTAGATTTTCATGAATTCCTGCAGCGATTCGGAACGGAACCACTCCCAAAGATGCAAAGCTTCTTCATCGCCGTCTTCCAATTTCTTGAACCAGGCGCGGGCTTCGTCGTTCAAAGTATCGTCTGTTTCTGCTTCCGAATGGAAACGGACGTACAGAGTCAGCAACTCGTTGATCGGCTCAGCTTTGACTTTCTCCTCATTGCCCCACAATTTGTAGGCGACGATCAACTTGCCGAATTGCGTTCCCCAGTCGCCCAAGTGGTTAATTTTGATCGGGTTGAAGCCGACTTTTTTCATGATGTTGGCCAAAGAATTTCCGATTACTGTTGAACGCAAATGGCCCATCGAGATCGGTTTCGCGATATTCGGCGAGGACATATCGATCGGAACATTGCCGCCTTTGCCGATATCGGCTGTTCCGAATGCATGCTTCTCGGCAGCAATTTCATGCAGGACTGCATTTGTAACGGCTGCTTTTTCAAGGAAAAGGTTGACGTACGGGCCTACTGCTTCTACCTTCGCAATGTAAGGATGGTTCAGTTGTGCCGCCAAATCTCCCGCGATTGCTTGCGGTGCTTTGCGCAGTGCTTTCGCCAGTGCGAATGCCGGAAATGCAACGTCCCCGTGTTCTGTATATTTAGGTACTTCCAGCAATTGGTACACTTGGTCGTAGCTTAAATGCTCCGGTACCAGCTTTTGAATCTCTTCAGCAACAATCTTTTTATAGTCCATATTTTTCTGCTCCTTTATTATATGCCTCTGCCTATCCACACGGTGAATGGATCACTTATCTTCCAGTAGGTACCGCAAATCTGCGATAACGATAAAAAAAGCCCCTATTCTGCCCTGGCAAAATAGAGACGAACATCCGTGGTACCACTCTAATTCGATAAAGCAACACAGATGGGCTCTGATTAGTTTATCCTTTTGAACCGTTAACGGGGCTAAACCGAACGACGCTACTCGCAGACTCTTTCCCGATCCGTCCGTTGAACAGAGGACCGCGCCTGTTTTCAAGTCATTTTCTCTGAAGTGCGTTTCCTTCTTCACTCCGTTGCGGGCTTCCACCTTCCCCGCTCGCTGTGAACATTGCTCGAAGTACTTTCTTCATCAATGAATGTGATTACTATCTGTATTACTATATCAAAGCCGGCCCTGTTTGTCTAATTGAATTTTTGACTTCCTCATCATTCCGATGGATTCGGCAAATGCTTCGGACGGCTCATCCAGATGCTTTCCGAGTAATCCATGAAAATTTTTCCGATCCAGGATTTTTTGCGATGCACTTCGCGGAAGCCAATCCTTTCGTAAACACTTTGAGCCCGTCCGTTACTGTCGACGACATCCAAAGCGAAGGTTTCGTAAGGTTCCGTTTCGATCAGCTTAAGCAGCATCCGTCCGGCAACACCTTGGCACCGGTCTGCCTCGTTGGTAGCTACACATTCAAAATAGAGCGTATCATCGTCGATGTCCAATGGCTCCCCGTATTCTTTGCGAAAACTGAAATAACCGACATGTCCCCAGAGAAATCCGAAATTAGCCAGGAAATCCTCTTTGTTGACTTCCATCGCACGACGCTGGTTGGTTGAACAGCCCACCATCGCGACCGGGCGCTCCCCGTCCATCGCAACTCGGATCAAGTCCTCCTGCAGCAGCCTGCGGAATCCACCAAGCAGGCGCTCGGTGTCGCGATGCAACGTCTTCATGTCCTTATAGTAGCTGCTGACGAAAATTTTTCTGACATCCTCTTTTTGTGTTTCCGATAATTGGCTCATTTTCGCCATCGTTATTTCTGTCATATTTGTCTTCCCTTCATGCAAATCTCACGTATTGTTTGATCCGCTGCATTATTGCTGGTGGCTGTTTCCGATGAATGCTGTGATGGCCTCGACCGTCTGCTGTTGCTGTTGAAGGGCACTGATGGTTGCCGTGCCATCGCCCTCCTGTAGGCCGTAATCACCGAACTGGCCATGATTGCCGCCATCCAGCACGATTTCCGTATAGTCATCCGGCAACTTCGCTTGCGCTTCATCGTAGCTTTCACGGCTCAAAACTTCATCCTCCGAACCATAGATGGAGAGCGCAGAAAACGGCGCATCAGTCAAATCATTGGACGGATAGGATGCCAGGAAAATCAGGCCGTCGACTCTATCAGTTTGATCGGCCGCAAAACTGGAGGCCATAACACCGCCCAAAGAATGACCGGCAAGATACCAATCCTGCACACTAACTTCCTGTTCCATGATTGCTTCGGCCGCGTCCGCGTCAAAAACCGCCAAATGGAACGGCATCTTGGCGATGACCACCAATAAATCCGCTTCGGCCAAGCTGCGCAGCAAAGGTGCATAGGCTTCCGCTTCCACCTTTCCGCCCGGATAAAAGATGACGCCTTCTTCCGGATCTTCTCCATTCGGCGCAAAGGTGATCGCGTCATCGGTTTCGGTGATGGTGACCGATCCATCCGACTGCAGCGCCTTGATCGCAGCCGCCGTTGCTTTGTAGTAGTCACTGACGTACCAAAAGAATGAACCTGCCGCAATCACAATAACTACAGCCAGTCCGATCAGCCAATTTCGGATCCAGCTGGCTTTCCTTTTTATTTCCATAATATCCTCCTTGAGATCATGATTGCACTTTCCCCGAAACTATTCTAAAGTAATCATGATGAGTGACTTATGAGTCGCATCCACCTCAGAAAGGCAGGTTAACACCATGCGGTATGATGGCATTTTTGAATCTTTGCTGGCGTTGCGCGATGAAGAACGCGCCCCCCAGATGTCGGCCTATATGCGGAATCAATTCCCGTTCCTGGGCATTCCAACGGGTCCGCGGAAAGCAGCCTATAAAAAATTTCTTGCGACCGCAAAAAAAGAAAAGATCGTCGACTTCGATTTCGTCGACCAATGCTTCAAACGGGATGAACGTGAATTCCAGTATGCCGGCGTCGACTATCTTTTGGCGATTCAGGATTGCCTCGGTCCGGAAGACTTGCCTAAGTTGAAGCAATACATCCAGACAAAATCTTGGTGGGATACCGTCGATGGCTTGGACGGGGTTGTCGGATCGATCGTCCAACGCTATCCGGAATGCAAGCCGATCCTGTTGGAATGGAGCGAGGCGGATGACATCTGGCTGCGTCGCGTTGCCATCGATCATCAACTCGGCTTCAAAGAAAAGACGGATACCGCTTTACTGGAAGAAATAATCAAAAATAATCTGAACCAAAAGGAATTCTTCATCAATAAAGCCATCGGTTGGTGCCTGCGCGATTTCAGCAAAACGAATCCCGATTGGGTGCGCGCCTTCCTTTCCGCACATAAGAATGATCTTTCCAACCTGAGCATCAGGGAAGGCAGCAAGTATGTCTGAGCTGGTAAGCTCTTATCAATTGTTTGGTTCGTAACTGAGCTGAACCAAACCTGAATCAAATGTGGTTGCTTCCACCAGTTTCAAAGGTTGCTCCTTGTCGTTCTCTTTGAACAACGGAATGCCTTCGCCGAGCAGCATCGGGATGATGGATATGGTGTAGCTGTCGATCAGCCCCTTTTCACGGAACAGGGCGATCGCTTCGGACCCGCCATCGATAAAGATGTCCTTGCCGGGTTTGCTCCGGATCTGATCCAACAGCTCTTCTGCCGGTCCGCTGTAAAAATGGACCTGACCATCAGGAGTGCGTTCTGCCCGGGAAAGTACATAGCATTCCCGGCCTGCATGCGGGAACTCCCCGCCGAAAGACAGCACTTTTTCGTAGGTCTTCCGCCCCATGATGACTGTGTCTATCGTTTTGATGAAAGCGGCATAACCGTAATCTTCATCCGGTCTGGCGACACTTTCGAGCCAATCGATATTTCCGTCCGAATGCGCGATGTAGCCATCCAGACTGGCTGCGATGTAGACTCTGACTTTCCTTTTTTCCATCTGATCACCCCATTGACTTGTCTACCCCATACAGTCAACTATACGCCTGGTTGACAATCAAGGAAAGAATTTTTCGTTCAGAAATTGACAAAACCGCAAAAAAAGACGATTCTGTACGAATCGTCTTTTTTTGCTTTGAGCCTTAGTTTTAGGTTGACAATCGGGTATTGCCCAGCTCGTTGGTTTGGATCAACTTCGGAGTGGGTAGGCCAGGATCAAACGGATGGCGGAGTTGGTTGCGGCAACTTCCTTGAACAAGCTCACCAAGGAGTATCCGTAGTCGCCGAGTTGGCTTTTAACGGTTTGCGGATCATTCAGGATGATCATTTTCCCGGAAAAATCGGTCGTCAGACAATCCCACAAGGCATCCAGGTTATTGCCGTAATATTCGGGGAGGTGCAATTTCTTTTTCAGATAGGCATGCGTTGCTTTTCGGCCGGTCATTTCCCTGCCTTCCAAACGGATGATTTCCATCTTCAATCAATCCCCCTCCCCGTAAAGCTGTTCGAACGATTCATAATGATCATCCGTGTAAAAAATCAGTCCGTCATTCGAGTATACGATGCGCTCCGCCCCGCGGTAGCCGCCGTCATAATCGATGTCGGCCTCATAATAGGTCCTGCCTGATTTCTTCGGAAGCAGTCCCTCCCGATTGCCGAAGAAATCACCGCCGATGGACATCCCATCCGTCACTTCCCACAAGTTGCCTTCAGAGTTATCCCAGCCCAATGCTTCGGCTTCATCCTTCGTCAGATAGTTGGGCGGCAGCTCGTTGAACTCGTGGATGTAGGCCGCCACTTCGTCTTTCGTGGAATAGGACTGCCCTTCCGTGACACTGTTGCTGGTTACTATTTCGGCCGATTCCTGCGTCTCATTTTGTGGGCTAGTTTCTTGGATGCCTTCTTCAATTGCTTGCGAGCTGCTGGCGGTGATGCTGATCGAAGAGTCCGTTGTCTGTTCCTCGAAAAGCGAATCGACACCATTGACCCATACGGCCAGAATGATCGCCAAAAGTGCGAACAAGCCCTTCATGACGCTTCTTAAATTTTTCATCCATTTATCCCCTTTTGCTAAATGTGTTCCCCCGATACGATACAAAAGGAACACCGAATTGTCCAGTATTTACTTGGTAGCCTCCTGTTCCGTTGCGACCCGCACCATGATTTCGTTATGCCGGAACATCGGCGGCACGAACGGGGCGTTGAAGGACGCCAGCATATAGTTCGAAGCAGGCTGGTAATTTTTCTCCTGCACCCACTGCGCCAGCTTCTCCAGCATGTCACGCTCTTTCCGATCATTCGAATAACCGCCGTATTGGATGACCGCAAAAAGGCCGTTGGCGAATTTTTTTACGGTCAGCGCAGGACTGTTGGGCTGCGGAATATCCTCCCATTCCGCCTTAGGGACAACAAATGCCATCTTCGTGCGTTCTTCCGACATTTCCTGGATAACCGGTACAGTCATGCTGATTTTTCGATTGGCCTGATTGTCTTTTGAAATGTAGCGGAACAAGGTGCCGAATCCGCTGTCAACACCCGGATCAGCGGCATTGTCATATTCCACGATGTAGAAATCGCGGTATTCCCGCAATTCGAACGGCTCCTCAGACAGCAGTACTGTGTATTCCGGGCGTTCATATTTGGCCATGACTTCCCTTCCCCCATTCTGTTCTCTATAGCTGAATTTTACCACGATTTTCTTTTTTCCCGAAAAGATAGGCTGCTTGACTGGTTTGGGGCTTGTGCTATCACCCAACAACTGATATAAATAAATTACAAGCAAATGAGAGCGTTATCACCTTTTATGATCGGAGGCGGAAGCCATGTTGAAAAGTTTTTCGTTGCAGGAAAAAAGTTGGATCATGTACGATTGGGCAAATTCCGCCTACTCCATAATCATCTCCTCGGTTATTCTGCCGCTTTTTTATAAATCGATCACTACCGGCGTAGGCATAGCCCCGAATTTGGCGGATTCTTATTGGGGCTATGCGACATCTGCCGCGACTTTGGCTATAGCAGTATTCGCCCCGATCCTCGGTACGATCGGTGATTATCCGAAATGGAAAATGCGGCTGTTCAAAAGTTTCTTCCTGATCGGTGTTGTCGCTACAGCCGCACTGAGCTTCACGGACGATTGGCGCCTGCTGCTTGCCTTTTATATGCTCACGACAATCGGCTTTTCGGGCGCTAACATTTTCTATGACGCCTTTCTGGTGGATGTCGCGACAGAGGATCGGATGGATCGGGTGTCCACTTACGGATTTGCGATGGGTTACATCGGGGGCAGTACGATTCCGTTTGTGCTTTCGATCCTTCTGATCATGTTCGGAGAGAAAATCGGCATTCCCAGGACGACTGCCATCAAAGCCTCCTTCCTGTTCACAGCTTTTTGGTGGATCGTCTTCACGATCCCGATGCTGCGCAATGTGAAACAGCGCTATTTTGTCCCGGCCAGCGAACACATCATCCATGACAGTTTCGCCCGCCTTAACAAAACTCTGCACCAAATCCGCAGCCACAAGAAGATGTTCCTGTTCCTGATCGCCTACTTCTTTTACATCGATGGGCTGAACACAATCATCCACATGGCAGCTGTCTTCGGCGACAGTATCGGGGTCGTGTCTGATGTGCTGATGATCGCCGTGCTGGTGATCCCGATCCTGTCTTTTCCTTTCACGATCCTCTACGGAGTACTGGCCAAGCGCTTCGGCAGTAAAAAAATGATTTTGGTGGGCATCGTCATTTATCTGTTTGCCTGCCTGCTGGCTTTCCGGATGACCACTGCTGTCGAATTCTGGATCCTCGCTGCGCTGGTCGCAACTTCGCAAGGCGGTATCCAGGCACTGTCGCGTTCCTATTTCGCCAAGCTTGTGCCGAAGGAGAACGCCAATGAATTTTTCGGTTTCTACAATATCCTCGGCAAATTTGCCGCCATCATGGGTCCGGCGCTATATGCGCTCACGAGCCAATTGACCGGTGACTCACGCAATGGACTCGCCAGTATTTCTCTCCTCTTCATCATTGGAGGCGTGCTGATGCTGCGGACAGAGGGAAATTAATCCCGCGTTGCATATGATCCACACCCGAAAAGGCTGCATTCCACGCGGAATCAGCCTTTTTAGGTTCTATCTTTTACTGACGAACCCAGACAACGGACGTTTGACGAGTTCCGTGACGACAAGATAAGAAACGGCGATCCCCAAAATGATCCCCAAATGCGCCATTGTCGGCGGCTGGAATTCAAAGAAGGCGGCAGTAGCGGGAATCATCGGCAATCCGATGGCAAGTGCCATGGCGATCACCGAAAGGATCACGATCGACGGCGCCGGCCAGCCGGCCTTGGTGATCGGAGCCAAGGAGCGGATCGACAACATCAATAATATCTCCGTCAACACGCTGGCAATGAACCAGTTGGTCTGCAGCACTGCCGGGGAAATCCGATAGAACAGCCCGAAGCAGATGAAATCGAAGACCGTGCTGACGAGCCCCATCGTGACGAAAATGATGTAGAGGGAATGCAGATCATACCGCTGCGGTCGTTCTACTTCCTGAGCCGATACGCGATCAAAGGCGATGGCCATCATCGGAAAATCGGAAAGCAGATTCAGGAGCAGCAACTGTTTCGGCAGCATCGGCAAAAAGCTGATGAAGAGCGAGCCGATGGCGACCGCATAGAAATTACCGAAGTTCGAGATCAAAGTGGCGCGGATGTATTTCATCGTATTGGCGTGCGTTTCCCGCCCAAAGCGGATGCCTTCGACGATTACCCGCAGATCGTTCTGAAGCAATACGATATCAGCGGTCTCGCGGGCGACATCGGCCGCCGATTGCACGACCATCGACACGTGCGCCGCCTTCAAGGCCGGTGCATCATTGATCCCTTCACCCAAATAGCCGACTGTGAATTGTTCTTTCAGCAATTGGATTAGTTCCAGTTTTTGCTCCGGTGTCGTCCGGGCAAAGACGCGAATTGAAGACAGACGTTTCTTCCTTTCGGCCAGTGGTAATGTCAAAAAGTTGGCTGCCTCCGTGACTTCAGCGCTCTCCGTCACCAAACCGGCTTCCCTTCCGACTGCCTCGGCAACTTTCAGGGCATCTCCGGTGATGACCGTAATGGCGACATTCATCTGTTTTGCGGCGGCTACGGTCGCAATAGTGGAATCCTTGATGCGGTCAACAAAAGAGACAAATCCGCCGAAATGCGCACCGGTGCCGTCATCATAGCTCACGCCCAGTACCCGGTGCCCTTTTTCTTCCTCCGATTGCAGCCATTCCGCAGCTGCATCGCGGGGAATGAGTCCTTCTCCGAAGAAATATTCCGGGCTCCCGCGGCGGATATGCAGCGTTTTGCCGTCCGCCTGTTTCACGATCGCACCATTGCTGCGCAGCGCCGGGTCAAAGGCCTCCTCCTGCGCGAGACTGTAGCGCTCCACAATCTGCCGTTGCGCTTGCGTGAGGGCCTCATCGCTTGCACGGTCGAAAGGTTCCGGTATCCGCTCATGCAGATTGATGGCGGCCAACCGCGCCAAAACCAACGGATCGTAAGGCGACCCCGCCGTTGGATAGGAAGCACTGAAAACAAGATGGTTTTCCGTGATTGTGCCGGTCTTGTCGGTGCACAAGAGATTGACGGATCCCAAGTCCTGGACCGCAGAAAGCCGCTTGACGATGACATCGCGTTTGGCGAATTCTAAGGCTCCCCGTGAAAGCGAGAACGTCAGCACCAAAGGCAAAGCTTCTGGTATGGCCGATACGGCCAGCGCAATCGCGAAGATCATTAGGCCCGTGACATCCGCCTGCCGGCCTTCGATCAGGATGTTCGCCACCACGACGAATCCGAGCGTCAGTAGCGTCACTTTCATGATGAAGTTGCTGATTTTGTCCACACTCTTGACCAGTTCACTCTCCGCCTGGACGGTTGATGCCGTCGTAGCGATATGAGCCAATTGCGTCTCCTGTCCGATCGCCGTAATCTCAGCCAAAGCATTTCCCCGCACAATCACAATCCCTTGCAGCAGATGCTCTTCTTCATCAGCGGCAGTTGCGCTTGACGCGGACGCCCGTTTCGTAACTGGAATGGACTCACCCGTAAAGGTCGTTTCATCGACCAGAAGATCACGGGCAACGCGGACAATGGCGTCAGCCGGCACGATATCGCCCGACTCAAGCTTCAGGATGTCCCCGGGCACCAACGTTTCGGTCGGCACTTCCTTTTCCGTTCCGGCCCTGATTACCGTAATTGTGCTCAGCAGATAGGCTTTCAGCTTATCGGCCGCCTGATTCGATTTGTGCTCCTGATAGACGTTGAGTGCTGTCCCAAGGAACACAAACAACAAGATAAAGGCACCATCGATCGGCTCACCCAAAGAAAAGGTCACGCCCGCCGCAATCAGCAGCATCAGATTGAAGATGCCGCGGAATTGCCTTGCAATCAGACCAAGGAGGCGATGCTTCGGTACCGGCAGCGCGTTTGGTCCATATCGGACTCTCCGTTCAGCCGCTTCCGCTTCCGTCAATCCTTTCCATTCATTCCATTCATTCTTATTTGTCATAACTCATCATCGCAGCTTTCGCATCAAAATAAGTGAAATCCCCTTCATCATAGTGCCAGACCGCCTTCAGTTCTGTCGGCTGACGGATACCGTTGATTTCCTTGTACACGCCGCAGATGGCCGACCATCTGACTTTTTCGCTTTTCCCATCCATCGTCGTTGCTTCCCGATCATCGGTCGTGAAGGCTATCATCTCATCATCTTCATTGAACGTGAAAATCCCTTTCCGCAGTGGTACCGTATGCCGTAATCACCGCCTTGGCATGGTGCGCGTCGATTGCCTCCCAGCGGATGTAGTCCTGAAGAGCCGCATTAGGAACGAAGAGGCACTCGGACAGGAACGTCACCAAACTGGCCTTATCCATCGCTTCTCCGTCAATGTCGAACAATGTGATATTTTTTGCCAAAATCCCTTTCATTGAGCCTTTGCCGTCGACATAGGCATCCACACCTTCGAAAGGTACGCCATAGAGTGAACTGTCGATGTAGGCGATGCGGTCGGGTCCGTTCACAAAATTATACTGTGTGTAGGCGATCTTGATGGGCTTTTTTCCCTTCCCGAGCGAAAAGGCGACATCAGGAAAAACCACCTTCATGTAGGCCATTTTCAGTTTCCCAAGATGACCGCAACGGCGTAGGTGACGTCGGACAGGACCAGGCAGCGTCGCAATGTCCGCTTCTGTGAAGCGACCTTTTGCCGGCTCCGTTCCCTTCAACAAATCCTCCGCCAAATCGGTAAATTCCCTGGCGGCCTTCGAAGGCGCCGTGCGCAGATAGGCATGAACTATGCCGGCAGTCCCGAGCAGTACCCCACCGACCGCAATGATTTTCTTTATCGCTATCATTTTCTCTTCCATCCTTTCGAATTCCTCAAAATCGTTTTATTATTTTCTCTGCAGAATCACTTCATAACAACACTCAAACGTAAATAACGCTTACACAAAAGCGCCTTGCCGTCGCATCAAAAATGAACTTTTGGTGTACTTTCAACGAAACAGATTGACGACAGCAAGCAATATGTATATAATCACCCTGATATTATTTTCAGATTTGAAATCAAAGGAGAACGGACTACTAATGAAAAACGCATCAAATACACAGAACAACACAATCGTCAGCTTGAAAGAATTCACTGCTAATCCAGCGCCACTTGGCTTATTGGGCTTCGGAATGACAACAGTCCTGTTGAACATCCACAATGCAGGTTACTTCCCGATGAACACGATGATTTTGGCTATGGGCATTTTCTTCGGCGGCATGGCACAAGTCATTGCCGGAATCATGGAATTCAAGAAAAACAATACTTTCGGCGCAACTGCCTTCACTTCTTACGGCTTCTTCTGGCTTTCCCTTGTCGGAACGCTCGTTATGCCTGGTCTTGGCATGGGCGAAGCGGCTTCAGCTAAATCCATGGCTGCTTACCTGTTCATGTGGGGATTCTTCACGTTGGGCATGTTCGTCGGAACATTGCGCATCAGCAAAAACCTGCAGGTCGTCTTCGGTTCTTTGACACTGCTTTTCTTCCTGCTTGCTTTGGGAGACTTCACGGGCAATGAAATGATTTCTACAATCGCGGGTTACGAAGGCATCTTCTGCGGCTTCTCAGCCATCTACGGCGCTTTGGCACAAGTTCTGAACGAAGTCTACGGCGAAGAAGTCCTGCCGTTGGGCAATGTGACGACTGTCAAGAAAACAGCAAAAATCGAAGTAGCTACTAGTAAATAAATAAATTGAATCAAATAAAAACACGGGCGCTATGCAATAGGATTGCATAACGCCCGTGTTTTTGCCTTTTCGGTGGCGTTCCCCGACCAATCGCCGAGGAGTGTCATTCGAAGTCAGCAGCAACCTTTTTACGGGGCTGGCTTGTGCAACCTGACCTGAAAATTTGCCTACTGCTCTGTCCTGAATAATGACTGATTTGATTGATTGCTGCTTGTTCCGACTTGGCGGTTTATCTGCTGACGATCCGGCAGCAGTGGATCCGGGCTGCTTTCTTTTTACCTTCTTCGATTTCCTGATCGAAGGCCGCCCTTTCCTCCGGCGTCAAGTCGTTGATCGACAGGAAGCTCAGATTGGACAGTCTGTATGTTTCCTTCACATCGCTGTCGTTTCCGAAAGCCGTCGCTTCGATGTTGTTCAGCACCTTTTCCGGATCGCCGGCTCCCATCGCTTCCAGGCTCTCCTTGTCCTGTTCAGAGAAACGCAGCGCCAAGTCGAGCGTCGTCGTCTTGTAGACGGTGCTGCCCATGAAGGTGACGCGCGTCAGGTATTCGTTCGTGACTTCGTTGTAAAGGATGTATTCTTTAGCTGTTGTTTGTTCCATGATTCAGTTGTTCCCTCCAAAAATACCGATTTGCATTCCCATTATAGACCATCCGCTCTGTTTTTCACATACCGGCCGTAATAGTTTACCGGTTCAAGCCGGCTTTTTGCTGTTTTTGTAGGCATCATGGAAACCTTCGAATGAGTCCAGCAGGAAGATGAACAGGAAGACGGCTTTGATCGAGTTGAATGCAGTATTGAGGACGCGTTGCCCATCCGTGGCTTCGCCGATTTTCGTGACGAGCTCCGGATTCAGGATGGCTGTATCTTGAAGGATGAACCACAACAATACAAACGAAAGTACATTCAAAATCAGATTGGCGGTCGCGACCGGATAGGTCCACTTCCTGAAAACGAGTTTGCTGGCGGAGAACAGCAATTGCAGCACCAGCATGCCGTTGATGTAAGGCAAGTAACTGCGGAACACTTCCTGATTCAACATCGGAATCATTTCCTGGATGCTGCCGTCCAGCGTATAGTAGAATCCCAGCAGCTGGCTGTATTGGTTGACGAGGATGATGAACAGCACCGTAAAGATGATGCCGATGATGACCCCGACTCTGCTGAACGGTTTCTGCGGCTTTTCTTTCTCTGGCAGATCAGCCAGGCTCCAGTCTTCCTGGATTTCCGTCAGTATCTTCTGTTTTGCGGTCTTTTCCATGATGGCGAACACGAGCGTCACCCATCCGAAAGCCCCGATTGCCGCGCTGATGGCCGTCGCGAAACTTATGGCGAAATAACGCAGCAATTCCACATCATTGACGATGAAATCGACTGTATTCCCGATCAGCGTGCCGATGACCGCCACAATCATGACAATCTTTACGATCAAAAAGTAGGTGCCGTACAGTTCCGGACCGATCAGGTGAGGCGGTTCCCTCAATTGCTTTTCAGCCAGAATCCTTGGACTCCCCAATCCTCTCAACACTTCGCGTTCCGTCTCTTCGGAAGCATTGCCTCGTTCCTGCAGCCGCTCCGCGATGATGCGGCGCATGGCCTTTTCCACTCCATCTTTTTCGGTCGGCGGGATATGTTTCAGGCCGGCCGCGATGTACCTTTCCTGCAGTTCCATTTTTGTCCCTCTTTTCTTTTCAGCCCTTGACTACTGCGACGGTCTTGAGGCGGCGGACCGGTTCGACGAGATCCAGTTCTTGTGAGAGCACAAAGTCGATGGCCTTGTAGGCAAAACGCGATTCCGTGCCGACGTCTGTCCGTTTGGCTTTCGCGAGAAAGACGCCCAATTCCCTCAAATCCAGAATGGTGTCCTGGACACTGAACTGTTCCCTGGCATACAAACGGCTCATGCGTCTGCCCGCCCCATGCGAACAGGAAAGGAAGCTTTCCGGGTTGCCTTTGCCTTTGACCAGATAGGAATAGGTTCCCATCGCGCCCGGGATGATGCCCATTTCGCCTGCACCGGCGCGGATGGCCCCTTTTCGGTGGACCCAGACTTCTTTGCCGTAGTGTTCCTCCAGTGCGGCATAATTGTGGTGGCAGTGGACGGCATCCGATAACTTGAAGTGGTTGATGCCGGCGTACTTTTTCACCCAGAGTCGGACGATATCGAGTACCTTCTCCATCATCTGATTGCGGTTTTCTTCGGCGAAATCCATCGCCAATTTCATCCAGCGCAGGTACAATTTCCCGAGATCACTTTCGGTGGAAAAATAGGCCAGATCCCACTCGGGAGGGACCGGAGACTGCTCCTGTTTGTTCACTTCCTTGGCCAGATCGTTGAAATAATGGCAGATTTTGAAGCCCAGATTGCGCGACCCGGAATGCAGCATGATGCCAAGCTTTCCTTGGTCGTCCGTCTGCAGTTCGATGAAATGGTTGCCGCTGCCGAGCGTGCCGACTTGATAGGCGGCATCGTCCAGTTCCTTCATCAATTCCTGCGGCATCGTGTCCTTTTCCTCGGGTGTCATTCCCTCAAGGAAGCGGGCGACCGATTCACATTGCTGTTTTTTCTTATGGTGCTCGAAGCCGGTCGGGATATTCCGCAGGATGTCGCCCGCGATCGCCTGGGCCAGCTTCCCGTTCGGCGTCTCGATTTCGATCAGCCGTTCGACAGGGATGTTCGTCTGGACAAAACTCATCCCGCAGCCGATATCCACCCCGACCGCATTCGGAATGATGACCTTTTCGGCAGCGATGACGCCCCCGATCGGCATGCCGTAGCCGGAATGCGTATCCGGCATCAGTACAACCCATTGATGCAGAAACGGTAGATTAGACAGATTCTTCGCTTGTTGCAGACAGTCCTCACCGATTTGTTCCTCATTCTCCAGCCACACCTTGATTGGCCACTTCTGTTCCTCGGGATTGAAGATGGTAATCATCTCTTGATGCCCCTTTCCGGATATCTTGCGCAGCGCAGTTATTTGATTTTTTGGTCCATCCCCGTTGCCAAATCGCTGAACTGCTGCAGCAAATCCGTGATCTGCCTTTCGCGGTGAGGATTCTTCCAATTGATGACGCCGCTGCCGATGACGTCGGCGCCGTGTTCATCGCAAAGTGCCGTCATCTGCTTCAAGGCATTTTTTCCGCCCATCCACGGGAAAGGGAAGAACTCGGTCACGAACAGGAGCATGGGCTTGTTCTCGAATTGGCCGACCCGCGAAAAATAGTGCTTCAGTACAGGGGAAGCGGAAGCTCCTCTGACCGGTCCGGCGATGATCAGGAGATCGTGCGCCTGCGGATCCGGATAGGACTTCAGTGTGATGTTCGCGCTGTTGTTCTCGTTTGTTTTTTCCTCTCCGATGGTCTTGAGCTGTTCGATCTCCACGTCGTGCCCGTCAGCCGCCAGCCTTTCCTGCAGCCGCTCCGCTACCGACAAGGTATTTCCCGTCAAGGAGTGGACAATGATCCCGATTTCCATAGCCTTTCCCACTTTCTGTAATTTAAATTTTCGCCATTAATGGATGTGCTTCGTTTGTCCGAATGGGGATCTTGCTGCAACCTCGACTTTGATCCGATCGGGGTCTTCGAAAAAGACGGCGTAGTGTTCTTTTCCGCCTGCGAAAGGATGTCTTTCGGTATACAGCAACGGGATGCCGCGACTTTGCAGTTCTTTGTACAGTTCGTCCACTTGATGCTTTGTGTCTACAGCGAAGGCCAGGTGGTTCAATCCGGTCCGTCCGCGGTGATAGGATCCATCCAGGAAACGTTCGGCTGTCTGGACGAAGACGATGTATGTATCATCTTCCTTGTAGCTGAAGCCTTGCTCCCATTCCTGGTATTTGCTGAAGCCCAGCTTTTCCAGCAGCCACGACCACAATTGCTTGCTGGCCGTCAGATCGCTGACATTGATTTCGATATGATGAATGAGGCTCATTTACCCACTTCCTTTTCTTTTGTGACCACCCTATCCCGCTTACAATTCAAAAGCCAATTCTTTGTCCCAAGCGGCTGGGTTTGTTATAGTCAATCTATCAATAATTTGGAAATCATTTGCACAAATGTATTCAGAATAAAGAATCGGAGGAAATTATGAAACTCAGCATCTTGGACCAAGTCCACATCACAGCAGGCGGCAACGCCGAGCAGTCCCTGCAGAACGCCAAAGAACTCGCCCGTTTAGGCGATAGCCTCGGGTACGAACGCATTTGGTTCGCCGAGCATCACGGCAGCAATTTGATGGCGAGCGCCGCGCCCGAAATCATCGCCGCCTTCATCGCGGCCGCAACGGATCGGATCCGTGTCGGAACCGGAGGCGTCATGATGATGCATTACTCCCCTTTGAAAATCGCGGAAGTCTTCAAAACACTGTCCGGCTTTGCACCCGGCCGGATCGATTTGGGCGTGGGCCGTGCCCCCGGAGGCGATCGTCAGTCCATGTACGCATTAGCGCAAGGCAACCCGCCCCAATTGGAGAATCATTACGAAAAACTGCGGACGATATTGGATCTTTTGGAAGACCGGAAACCCCAGGATCCACTTTACCGGGACACTCCTGCGGCGCCTGTAGACGTGACCGTTCCGCAGACCTGGTTATTGGGTTCGAGCGGAAACAGTGCCGTCCAGGCCGGCAGAATGGGCGTCGGCTATTCATTCGCGCAGTTCTTCACCGGGACGCTTGATAAAAGTATTTTCGACCTCTACAAGAAGAATTTTGCCCCATCCGCAGCCATGCCCGAAAAACAGATCAGCGTCGCTTTCCATGCCATCGTCGCGGATACGCGCGAAGAAGCGCTCTACGAAGAGTTGCCGTATGCAATCTTCAAGATGCAGCTTTTCCGCGGAATGATGCGCAACCACCTGATGACCCCGGAACAAGCCGCCGCTTACCCGCTGACGGAAATCGAGAAGCAGCTTATCAACGACATCCGCAAGACGCATATTATCGGGACCGCGAAAGAAGCCGGAGAAACATTGCTGAATCTGCAGGAACAGTACGGTTTCGACGAAGCGATGATCATCAGCATGCCGCATTCCCAAAAGGCGCGGCTCAAAACCTATTCCTTGTTGGCGCAGGAGCTGCTGTAGACTGTCTACCGCATCAAGCTCGGTCATCCTCTTCAAGGGGATGGCTTTTTTTTGGCTTGTGCCCGTTCCAACGTTTCGGCAATCCTTTTTTTCCGGGTATCGGGACGTTTTGCGTGTGCGATCCAGAAAAGATAGTGGGCCTTTTCACCGGTCGGCCAGCCTTCGAAACACGCGCGGGCTAACGGATCATCCTTGAATGCCTGCTCCTATTCCTCGGGCAGCTCCGGGACTTCCTTAGAGGAATACGCTGCTTGCCATTTTCCGTTGGTCTTCGCTGCTTGGATTGCCGCCAAACCGGCTTCAGTCATCCTTCCTGCCGCCATCAAAGCTTCGGCACGTTTGCGGTTGACCAGCGACCACACGCTCCCTGGCCTGCGAGGAGTCATGCGGATGATGAAGCTTTCCTTATCCAGACTGTACATCTTACCGTCGATCCAGCCGAAACAGAGCGCCTCTTCGACCGCTTCTGCGAGCAGTACACCCTCGCCTTTAACATGGGCTTTTTTGATTTTTAGCCAAATCTGATCCTTTTGATCATGCTTTTGCGCCAGCCAGTCATGCCATTCCTGAGGATTACGCAAACTGAGCCACTCCTCGGGAAATCCGGATTCCGTCATAACTAGCTCTCCTTCCATTTCAGGGGATGCATGATGCTCTTTAAAAGCATCATGCATCCCTGTCATAATATTCCAGTACTCGCAGGCATCTGAGCGTATTCCAGCGGCTTGGCTTTCCGGCCTGTTCCATCTGAAAATGCACTTCGCCGGGATGATGGGCCTGCGTTTTCCAGCGTCCGTCCGACAGTCGCTTTTCCTTCAGAATATCCAAAGCATCCTGCAGCCTTTCATCATACGGATAACCGACACTTTGAAAATAATCGAGCGCGCGCAAAATATCATAGCGCCAACGCGGCGGGTATACCAATTTCAAAAAGCTCGGATGGATGACTGCGCCGGTATGGTCGGATTTAAACAGCCGATGCCGCAGAAGGAATTCCTGTGCCTCTCCTTCAATCCGATTCAACTCTTCCGCCCTGAAGGTATAACCGGCAGCGATGTACTCACGGATGCCCTCCAGGACGCTGATCGTGGAATGCATCGAACTGTGACGGGCACCAGATCGGTTCAGGCGACAATTGAAGCCGCCATCGGCCAGCTGCTGGCTAATGATGAAATCGACCACCGGCCTGAGCTTTTCCTCATCCGTCCCGAAATAACAACCATAGTTCAGGAACATCCCGTTGATGCAGACATCACTCTGCTCGATATCCTTTGACGGATTAATGCCACCATCAGGCCCGATTGAAGTGGCAAGGATGAGCGCCAACGCCTTCTTGATTTCCGGTGTTGCCGGGATGCAGAGGTTGCGCAGATCCACCAAGGTGTAATGGCTGCTCGTCCATTTCGGTTGATAGAACGCGCGGCCCCAATGCCCATCAGGCTGTTGTCGTTTCAGAAAAGCACGGCCCCAACCCGCCTCGGCTATCCTGTTTTTCAAGTCGGACAATACCGCAGGATCCTCATGCAACAGATCGCGCCTTGTCTGATATTGGATGGCTGGATCGCCTTCCAGAAGCCACGCGATGATTTCCTCCCTGTTCATTTCCATCGGCCCTTCCTTTTTCAACCTACTTCCGCAGTTTCCGTTCGATCAACTTCACTTATTTTGTCGACAGAACTGATCCACAGCGGTTGCTGTTCAGTTGCCTATATCTTTGAAGATTGCTGTCGCCCCCGTGTTTCCGAAAACCGGTACGCTTCCTGTAGCCAAGTATCCAAGACATCCGTCAGATCAGCTTCCTCCGCAATGATGACGTGGTGCGTCCATCTGCCGGGGTACGGTTCGACCGCTTCGACAATCTGATCATGCATAATTTGGCGCCCGCAGCCGAAGCTCAGCACCAAACTGTGCAGCGGTCGCTTTCTGTCTGTAGGCTGCGGCATCCAGATCCAGGCGAATTGCGTTCTTGTAGCGAAGGAAATCTGGGTCTTTGTCACCGTGATGATGGCGGGTCCGATTGCCCGGATTTTCCTTTCCACAGCCCTGAACAATGCTCTCGTTTCAGGTTTTCCGGTAAAAAATACTTCCACTTCTTTGTTGATCATTACATCTGTCATAGGTATCGCCTCATTTTTTGAAATAGGAATTGGCGTATGCTCACTCCACCAGGAATACAATTTTCGTCAGCAGTTCGCTTTCGGGTACTTCCTCAGGCGAATTGTAATAATGCTCATAGACGGGACCAAGCGGTTTGTAGCCATTATCTTTGATTCATTTCTCAATTTCCTCATAAGCAGGCGGCATCTCCATATAAGGACCTTTGTATATGCAGCTGACCTGTTTGCCGGCAGGGATGTTTCCTGCAAGGATATCGCCTTTGCCAGGCAGTGGTTTGGATACAGGAAAACCGATTTCCAGTTCGAGCCTTTCCATATCCATGTTGAAATAGCCGACGAAAGCTGGTCCAACCGGTTGTTCACCCAATTCAATGATGTGCGTGACGATGTCCATGAAGGCCTTCCCCAATATTTTCGGAAGCTCACTTACCGGAGTAACCGTTTTCAAAACCAAAGTCGGTTGTTCCTGTGTTTCCACCATTTCAATCACAAAGCTCATTTTATCCACGTCTCCTTTTTTGAAGCCCATTGTCTCATGCTTATTTTATCACTTCCGCATCCGCACGACCATCAATACGATAGGAGCATAAAGGGTCTGAAATGGCACAAAAACAAGTCCCGGCGCCAATTCAGTCGAATCGTTGCCGGGACCTGTTTCAAGTCAATCAAATTATAACTTTATCAAAATTGTCATCATTTCAAGCTGGTCGGCGCTTGTTTCTTCGCGAAAAGCACGTAGCCGATCGCCACGCCCATCAGTACGATACAAGCGATGACGGTCATGATGATGCCGGTGTATTGCCCGGCAAAGCCGTCCTGGGACATGTGCTTGATCAGGATGCCCGCATAAGCCCAGATGATCACCAGCCCGTAGGCGATGTCATGGTTGCGGATCATCGTGACGGCTCCGATCACAAGCCCGATTACGATGATCAGTATTGTCCAAATCGACTCAGAAATTCCGAAGCCATTCCAGCCGATGTCGACCAGCAGCGTCGTGATGTTCGCAATCGTTGCCACCGTGATCCAGCCGAAATAGACGCTGAACGGAAGACGGATGAACAGTTTTTCTTTCTGATCGAGTTTTTCCTTCAGGATCAACTGGTTGATGTAGATCAGGCTAAGCAGAATCACCAGCATCAAGATCACCGACAGGCCGATCATGCGGTAATGCCAACTGAAGATCCAAGCGGCGTTGACTACTGAACTGGCCGAAAAGACGATACCGATTTTACGCAACAATTCCGTCTTCACCTTGCTCTTATCCCCTTGGAACAAACCGAATTGGTAAAGCGTATAGCCCAACAGCAACAAATAGATGACGCCCCAAATCGAAAACGTCAATCCAGCAGGCGCAAACAGGTTCGGATAGGAATCCGATATCGCACCTGTATCGATCCCGTTGATCGGAAGGATGTTTGCCAAAGCGTTGACGATAACCATAATCAGATACGTCACAGCGACGGTGATTTTGATGGGTGTTTCCAGTTGTCTCGTTTCTGCTTTTGTTTCCATATTTGTTTCCTCCTCTTCCATTTTTCCTGATATAAATAATTGCATGTAGATAGCTTGATGCACAAAATTATTCACTATAAATAAATTATTATTCTAAATCAATAATACCTAAAATAGTGAACCTATGCAAATATTGCGGTTTCGTGGGAGAGGTTAATTTTTCTTCCGAACAGGTCCAATTTTTTGACATTTTTTTGAGTGAGGCGTACCTTAATGGTGACAAGTTCTTCATTCTTCGTTCATCCTTCCCATTCATCATTCAACAACGTCGGAAAACTTCTCAAATCCCCTTCCCCATTCAATCGTGCAGCGTTTGTATGAAAGGACGAAAAAAAATGAACAGCAAGAAGAAACTCTACGGTATGGCCGCGTTGTTGAGTCTATTACTGTTGGTCGGTTGTTCCGCGGACGAAGATACCGCGACAAATGATTCTTCAGCAGTCGGCTCATCGGAAATGATCGAAAGTAGTTCCGAACAAGATGAATCCATGATGGAAGACAGCGCAGAAGGCGACATGGAAGAAAGCGAATCGCTTGAAACACCCTATATCTATGGTGCAGTTGGCGCCTTGGCGGACAACAATCTGACGATGGAAGAGATGTTCACGTACGCCACCCAAGATGAATACTTGGCCCACGGAGAATATACCTACGTCCTGGAAACCTTCGGAGATCAAGCTCCGTTCAACAACATCATTTCTTCTGAAGCTCAGCACATTACCGAAATGACTGTATTATTCGAGAAATACAATTTGGCGGTTCCGGCTGATGAATCTGCAGATCACATCCAACGAGTGGCGGATGTAAGAGAGGCACTGGATAACTGCGCCACAGGGGAAGTGGACAATATCGCGATGTACAATAAATTCCTCGAACAGGACATCCCGGATGACGTTCGTGCAACCTTCACGGCTTTGCGTAACGCTTCGGAAGGACATCTGCAGGCGTTCAATAAGAGTCTCGAAAAATATTGATAAGAAATACTTATCCAGAGTAATGTCATTAATTTAAGCAACTTAGCAACTGTAAAAAAGCGAGGATGCATGATGCATTCTCGCTTTTTCTTGACTGCAGGGCTAAATTGTTGAATGTTCCACAGATATTCGACAGTTTCGGTCCGACAGGATGTCAAATTGTCGAAAGTTTCTCGGCATTCGACAATCTCGGTCCAATCTGGTGTCAAATTGTCGAATCTACCTCACCTATTCGACAGTAATGGCTACCGCGCTGAGCATTCCTCTCTCTTACTTGTCAATCGCTTAAGTTAATGGCATTACCATCCAAAGACAGCCTCTTCTTCGTTGTGCATACGAACGTGGTGCTCTCCGTCCGGAAGAAAACTGAAAAACATTGCACAGCTCCGGTGACGGGTACGCTCACCGGAGGACATCGGTAACCTTCGACTGCAACTACGACGAAGCTACACTCATCGGAGTACGCAACAGGAATGGTCCCCGAACTCCGACGAAGCCTTCGTTCACCGAAGTTAGGCTTCCTTTCCACATTTAACAGGTGTCTTGACACGTGTAAAGTTACGTGATATAGTCGTTTTCATTAAACTATCATTAAAAAAGGGGACGCACAAATGGATGAACTTACGGAAAGAATATTGCAACTGAAAGCAGAAAAAGATGCCGTCATTCTCGCACACTACTACGTTCCTGGAGACGTTCAAGATATCGCAGATTTTATCGGGGATTCGTACTATTTGAGCAAAATTGCAGCACAGGTCACGGAAAAAGTGATTGTTTTCTGCGGCGTCGCCTTCATGGGCGAAAGCGCGAAGATGCTGAATCCGGATAAAGTCGTCCTGATGCCCGACCTGAAGGCGGATTGTCCGATGGCCCACATGGTCAAAATCCGCGACATCCAAAAAATCCGCGAGACTTACGAAGACGTGGCTGTCGTCTGCTACATCAACTCCACAGCCGAAATCAAGGCACACGCCGATGTTTGCGTCACCTCGTCCAATGCGAAAAACGTCATCACTGCCCTTTCCAACCGCTATATCTATTTCATTCCCGACGAGCACCTGGGCAGATACATTTCCCATCAGCTTCCCGAGAAGACGTTCCTCTTCAATGACGGCTACTGTCCGATCCATACCAGTATCCGCGTTGTCGATGTCCTGAAGATGAGACGCGACCTTCCGCAAGCCGAAATCTTGGCGCATCCCGAATGCAAGGAGGAAATCCTTGATTTGGCGGACTTCGTCGGCAGCACATCGGACCTCGTTGCCTATACCGAAAAGAGCCCATCCCAGGATTTCATCATCTGCACGGAAATCGGCGTCATCCATGACATGGAGAAACGCTCCCCAGGCAAAAGCTTTCATGCCCCTTCCGTAGGTCAGGTCTGTCCCGACATGAAGCTGAACACTATAGAAAAAATCATCTATGCTCTGGAAACTTTCGAACCTGCTGTGGAAATGGATGAATCATTGCGCAAGAAAGGCATGCAGCCGTTGGAACGGATGATGGATTTAGCCGAGGTGAACACTTATGCGCAACTATGATGTCCTTATCATCGGAACGGGGGTCGCCGGACTGTTTGCAGCCCTCAATCTCAGCAGCGACAAACAAATCCTGATCGCCACCAAAGGAACTTTGGAAGATAACGATTCCTTCCTTGCCCAAGGCGGCATCTGCGTCCAGCGCGACGAAATGGATTTCGAGCCTTTCCTGGAGGACACTTTGCGTGCTGGCCACTACGAAAATAATGAAGCGGCAGTCGCAACCATGATCAATCAATCACAAGAAATCATTGACGATCTGATCGATCTGGGCGTTGCCTTCGACAAAAAGGGAGCCGGTTTCTCCTATACCAAAGAAGGCGCTCACTCCCGAGCCCGGATCCTGCACTGCAAAGATATGACCGGCAAGGAAATCAACAGCAAACTGATCGCACGGGTGAAAGAGCTGAAAAATGTGAGCATCTTTGAGAACAGCACGCTTGTCGATCTTTTGGTTGCCGGCGACCGTTGCCATGGCGCGGTGCTCCGCGATCAGGCCGGAAAGTTATCCAACGTTTATGCACAGTCCACGCTGCTCGCCACCGGTGGCATCGGCGGCCTGTTCAGCAAAACGACCAACTTCGCACATTTGACAGGCGACGCCATCGCCATCGCGCTGAAGCACGGTATCCGCGTCAAGGACCTGGATTATGTCCAGATCCATCCGACTTCGTTGTATACCGGACGTTCGGGCAGAGCTTTCCTGATGTCGGAATCGCTGCGTGGGGAAGGCGCCATCCTCGTAGGCAAAGACGGCCAACGTTTCGCTGATGAACTGTTGCCGCGTGACTTGTTGACGAAAGCAATCTACACCCAAATGGAAAAGGATCGCTTGCCCTATGTCCGGATGCTCCTGAAAGGCCACGTAGAAGGATCGATCGCCGGAAGGTTTCCGGGCATCCATGCCCACTGCCTGCAGGAAGGCTATGATTTGGTTGAAGATTACATCCCGGTCGTGCCCGCCCAGCATTATTTCATGGGCGGCATCGCAGTCGATCTGAATAGCAAAACTTCGTTGGCGAACCTTTACGCAGCCGGAGAAACGAGCTGCAACGGCGTCCATGGGAAGAACCGCCTGGCGAGCAACTCGCTGTTGGAAAGTTTGGTATTCAGCAAGCGCGCCGCCCAAGCCATCGATGAGTCATTCCAGTGCGCGCTTCCTTATCCGTTTCCCGAACCTGATGCCCGCTCCATCGAAGCGGGCCTAAAGGAAGCAAACAGAAAACTATTGGAAGAAATCGGAAGCGAGGAGGAAGCTCATGCAAAGTAATCGGAATCGCCTGATTTTGGCGGCGCTGCAGGAAGACATCCCTACTGAGGATATCTCAATCAACGCCATCTTCACAGACTACACGAAAGGCAAAGCCGAGCTGTTGTGCAAACAGGACGGCATCATCGCGGGGCTGGATGTCTTCGCCAGGACCTTCGCCCTCCTCGACGACAAGACCGAAGTGATTTTCCATTGTCAGGATGGAGACGCTGTCCAATCAGGAGAACTTTTGGCTGAAGTCATCGGTGACATCCGCGTCATCCTGTCCGGCGAACGCACCGCCCTGAATTATCTCCAGCGCATGAGCGGCATCGCCACACATACCCGCGAGATCGTCGACTTGCTGGAGGGGAGCGGCATCACGCTGCTGGACACCCGCAAGACGACACCGAACAACCGAATTTTCGAGAAGTATGCCGTAAAAGTCGGCGGCGGTCACAACCACCGTTTCAGCCTGTCAGACGGCGTCATGCTGAAGGACAACCACATCGCTGCGGCGGGCGGCATCAAGCAGGCTGTTGCTGCTGCGCGGGAATATGCCTCTTTTGTGCATAAGATCGAAGTCGAAGTGGAAAACTTGGATATGGTCAAAGAAGCCCTCGAAGCGAGAGCCGACATCATCATGCTGGACAATATGACCCCGGCGGATATGAAGGAAGCCGTCCGTTTGATTGACGGGCGCGCCTTGGTGGAATGCTCCGGCAATCTTACCGCTGAAAACATCGCCATCTTGCGCGACACCGGTGTGGATTACCTTTCATCAGGAGCGCTGACCCACTCTTCAGCAATCCTAGATCTGTCGCTGAAGAACCTGGAACGGATCTGACGGAAAGTTATACCATTTAAACGCAAATAAGCTGTGGAAAAGCCATTAGTAATGGTTTTCCACAGCTCATTTTTTTCGTTATCCACAAACAGAATGATTTTAGTTCAAGTGCATCCTCAGAAACTGATGACAGGTTTCTTGAACAGGCCGTCGATTAGAGCATGGATCAAAGTCAACGGCAGATAGACGATGACGCTCAACATCATTGTGATTTCATACAACAGACTGCTCTTTTTGACAGCTTTGCCTTTCAAACGACTCAAGAAAGCACTGAACGCGATCCCATGCGCATTGCCGACCATGATGGCTCGGATGGCACCCAAAATCCCTTTGGCCTTGTCTTCCCCATAAAGAGCGACGATCCGATCCCAGGATTCTTCGGTCGGATACCCTCTCCGATCGGCATAATGCTGGGCGAAAAGGTATGCCGGCATTTCCTCAACAGGTATTTCGTCAACGGATCCCGCCAACAATCGCTGGATCTCTTCCGCAGCCATCCCCTGCTCGAGCGCCATTTTCGTGTGGGCATAGGAACAAACTTCACAGCCATTGACTTCTGTCACCCCCAACATGATCCTTTCGATAAATTCCGAACTCAATTCTTTTTTCTTTTTTGCCTTGATCATGTATTTCATTGTACGGACCCCTTCATACAAAATCGTATAAAATTCCCGCACCGTGTATATTTTCTTGTAAAATTCCTGCGCCATTATTATCTCCTTTACTCTGTAGGGCTTCTCCAGATTTGTTAAAAATAATTATACCCCTATAGGTATAGATAGTAAAGAAGACGGTTTGGCTGACCTATCCATTTTTCCAGTTCCACCACTTCAATTTTTCCGGATCCGGATTCGGTTCGGTCGCATAATAGACGGCGCAGCGGAAAGTGTACAATACGCAGGGATCTTGCCGCTGCCCGGTTATCCTGTTCAAACGCTCATAAAGTTCCTGCGGATTCTTGTCGCGCAGGTCAGCGACTGTATTTATGCCTAATGAGACGAGTGTTGCCGCCATCTTCGGACCGATGCCGGGAATTTGCTGCAGTTCTTTCATCTGATTTCCCCCTCGCTTTGACTTCTTTTTCCTCAAAATCATTGTAGTCCTTGTCGCCGGCGATTGCCAATAATGGCATTCTTGGCTGACGACGCAAAAAACGGACAGGTTGGGCATCCATCAGAAGCTTTCTGGTGGACGCCCAACCTGTCCGGCTGTAGCATGTCATTCAAAAATAGGCAAAGCAGCAACAAATTGTATTTCCTCTACACATCCAATATACACCGTCATTGTAAATCGTATCAAAAAATCCTGTATTGTTTTTGTAAATGACAGCGCCTGAAGCCTACCAAAATTACGGCTGCATCGCTCCGAAAAGCACAAGCCAGGCAAGAATCGATTTCGCAACCAGACTGAGCACGATGTAGACCCGCTCCCCGTAGAGGTAGTCCGCCCATTTCCCGACTTTTTTGTACTGCAAAATCATGTTGATCGGGAACGTGTTGAAAGCAACGAAATAAGTACCGACGATTGCCCAGACAAACCAAGGCACTTCGCCGAAATTACCGGTCCCGAACATGTACAGCAAAATAGCGATCCATGGCGCAACACCGGCAATCGAGCCCCAAATGAACGGTCCCCACTCAATGTTGTCTTTTGAGCGGCCTACATTCAACTGTTCCATCACAAGCCCGAAAAGATTCATGGTGGCGTTGACGATGAAGATCAGAATCAGCGAAGCGATATCGTAGATGCCGAACAGCGTCGCAATCAGGACAATCATGATTGACGAGCTGAGCGAATACTCGAACCAGCGGAATTTATTGATGCCCTTCGCCAAATCAGCATTATAGATTTCATTAAGCTTTTTCGGAATGGAAACCAAGGCATGCGCGATGGCTGAAATGAACAAGAACGAAGCGACCATAACTCCAAATGGTAATTCAAAAAGAACTCGCGAGGCAGTCTCCAACGAGCGCGTTTCAGGATTGAAGGCCAAGTAGAATTGGCTGATTTCAGGACTGAACTCACCGATTTTCTGGATGACATTTGTTGCCAAAAAGAGCATTGCGATACCTTGAATCAGGTGGAGTCCACCCATGATCAGATTGAAGCGCTGTAGTTTTTCTGTAGTGATCTCTTTCATGATGATAGCTTCCTTTCTAAAATGACTGGAAAATAATGCCAATTGACCGTTCTCATTCGTTGAATCAAACTGTTCTTCAATCAGAATGCCTTTAACCATCCCACATCTGTTCCATTTGGCTGTCGTGAAACGGCCCGAACACGAACACCGCCAGACCCGCACCGATCAATGCCCAAATCATATCCCAGAGGCTGTCGAAGGCATCGCCTTGCGTCCCCATAACGGCATCAGCTGGAACATCCATAATCTTGACGAGCGCAAATTCGCTCAGTTCATAGGCTGCGCTGAAGCCGAGGCAGGACAGCATGACGATGAGAGTCAGCATCTTGCCTTTCTTGACATAGCCGCCCCGCAGCAGGAATTCCTTGGCCAGAAAAGCCGGCACGAAGCCTTGGGCAAAGTGCCCCACCCGGTCGAAGTAATTGCGCTCCCAACCAAACTGCTCTTTCCATTGATTGAACAGCGGATTCTGGGAGTAAGTGTAGTGCGCGCCGTACAGCAACAACAAGGCATGCAGAAAAGCCATCACATAGACGAAAGTGCTGAAACGGAACTTCCGGTAAGTCACGACCAGCAATAATACCAACAGAACTGCTGGCGTCATCTGACCTATCCAAGCCAGCCGATCCAATGGACGGATAGCCGAAATAATGTACGCTATAACGAAAAGAACCAAAAGGATTATAGGCAAGGGTTCTGCCTTTTTGCCGTTTCTCGCCATCCGTTCCGCCTCCTTTTAGTTGCGTTTGCGTGCCCGTTCCGCAACCTGTTCCAGATACAGTTGCATATCGAACTTGCGCTTCAGGCCTTTGTCATTCATGAACCGGACATTGCCGAAGATGGCACGTTCCCCCCACGGCCGGTCATGCTTGCCGAAGCACCAGCTCACTCCGGCAAACCCGTTCGGATCGCGGCCGTCCAACAGGTACTTATTGTTCAGATAAATGGCTTTTCGATAGGCTTCCTCCGGCGTGCTGCTCCACTCAAGAATTTTCTTGGCCCAGTACATCCGCATGTACCCATGCATTTTACCGGTCAGGTTCATCTCCAGCTGCGCGGCGTTCCAATAGTCGTCGTGGGTATTGGCCGCTTCCAATTCCTCCACAGAATACAGATATTCGCGTTCATCCGCCAAGTGCTTGTCCAGTGTCTTCTTGGCCCAATCCGGAACAGCTGCATAGGAATCGTACTGTTCATTGTAGTAAACGAAATTGACGGCCAATTCTCTTCTGACAACAAGTTCCTCGAGGAAACTTTGCTGACTTTCGCCGTCCATCCCCATCAGTCTGCGGTAGATATAGAGCGGTGAAATCTGGCCGAAATGGAGATAGGGACTCAGATTTGAGGTGATGGGTTCGCCGGGCCGGTTCTTCCGTTCGCTGTACCCGGACAGTTTATTTTCGATGAAATCCTCCAGCCAGCGCTTGGCTTCGCTCGTTCCGCCGATGTAATCCGAAACGCGCGGGACACTTCTGTCGATAGCCAACCCTGCCAAGGCCTTTTCAGTATCCGAAACGTCATACGCCTCGAACGGAAGCTCCGCTGCTACGGATGGATGTTGGCAGACGGTCTCCTCCAATGGCGCCAAACAATGCGGCAGGATTTTCTTCAGCTTGGAGCGCAGGGTCGCGGCGGAATATTCCTCTTTCGGAGAAGCCAGTTCGACCGGAACAACGACATTGCTTTCAATCTGAACGACGGCACATTCAGCACCCTCGGCCAAGGTAGCGCGCCATTGCCGCTCGATCCGGAGATAACCGCGGTCGACCACCAACAGGGCCGCCAATCCGGAAATTTCCAATGCTCCTTGTTCCGGCGATATTTTCCGGATCAGCATTTGGATGCCGCGTTGCTCCAAGGCGGCCTTCGTTTCCTTCAGCCCTTCCAGCATGAATGCATAGTGGCGCTCATTGGCTTCCGGAAAACCGTCCGTAATCCCGAAGTAAACGACCAGCGGCTTCTCGAGCCTGTTTGCCTGGCGGATCGCGTATTCCAAAGCATGGTTGTACTCCGCCCGCTGCGAGCTCTGCATCCAATAGACGACATAGGGTCGCTCCATCGCTGTATTTTTAGCGTTCAGTTGCTTGATTCTTTCTTCCAGTATCATCCGGTTTCCCCCAATTTGTGTGCGTTTGTTGTTATTCTTATTATAGAACATCGCTCCGACTCCTACTAATTTTACGAATCAAATCAAACTGAAACGGTGCCCTTTTTGAGCGGAACAAACAGTACAGTATGCAGAAAAAATGCTGAAACGCACAAACGGCCGATGGGGCGTTCTGTCGGCTGTTTATGCGTTTTCTATACCTCTTGTCGGCTGTTCCACATCCGCTCCCTAGAGATCAGCCGACGAAGTGAGCACCCGTTGACTGTTCGTCCTTCATTTTTCCGACAATAGTCGACGGCCGCAGCTTATGTTGACTGTTCCGCATTCACTTTTTCCGCAACAGTCGACGCCTGAAGCGCTTGTCGGCTATTCCGCAAATATCCTGCCCTCAACAGTCGACGAGTCCGCGCAAAAAAGCTGATTCCGTTTTTGGAATCAGCTTCTTAGAAAGAGAATTTTTACATTTCCTTATAGATTGATGCGGATTTCTTCAGCCAATGCTTCGTACGCATCATCTGTCAAGGTCACGCGGCCTGGGTTCATGTCGAAAGTCGAGCCCCATTCGAAGGCATCGTCTTTGTATTTTGGCACCAAGTGGAAGTGCAGGTGTTTGCCTGTATCGCCGTAAGCTCCGTAGTTCACTTTTTCAGGGCTGAAAGCTTTGTGCAACGCGTTCGCAACTGTAGCGATATCCGCGAAGTAGCCGTTGCGCTCCTCATCCGTGATGTTCACCAATTCGCTGACGTGGTCTTTATAGGCAACGATCACACGGCCTTTGTGGCTTTGTTCTTTAAAAACATAGACTTTGCTGTAAGACAATTCGCAGCAAGGGTACCCGAAAGCCAACACCATTTCGCCTTCCATGCAATAGGCGCAATTTTCATCTTTCATTAACACAGACCTCCTAGAAATATACTTCCGGTTCATTATAGCACTTTTAAGCGCCTACATTTTGTCCATAATCCAACAGTATTGCGGACAAATTGTGAACATACTGGATCTTTACTTAATCAAGGTGGTACTTCTTTTCCACATAACCGACCATGGCCCAAGCTGTCAGATGTACCAAAATCAGAAATGGGGTCCCCGGAAAAAACAGCAGCACTGCATAGCTGGCAAAAAACCGCCCCTTCAAATAAAAACAGTCTTTAAATGGTTTCTCCGCAATCAAACTTCCCAAAAGCCGAAGGATACCAGCAGATATAGCCAGACATTTCGTTTCATCTCTTCACCTCCAAATCCATTCCATAAAAATATCATTCTTCTGAATAGCCAAAAAACTCTAAAATTTTCTCCAGCACTTGGTAATCTGGGACATAACCATACCCCGCGGATTGATCTTCACTGATGCTGAAGGGTGCTGATCCGATAAGTGTTTCCTGATGGATGATAGTGCCAGCAGACCTGTCCAGGATGGTTATTTGTACATAGCGCGTGTAGGCAATCCCTTCATTTGAGTAGGTTCCAGTTTCCATATAATAGCTACGCAGTTTCACCAACACGTTCATTTCGGCATCAGATGTCGCCTGCAATTCCTCTGGCAAATCAAAATAGTGCGGTGAATATACGTACTTTTCTCCGACCCCGTCCTCAACAGATTCATTAGTTTCGATGATGAACACTTTGGCTGGCATCGGAGCAGCCGATTCCGCAAGCACGCCTTGGATAGCCGCATACGTATCCACATTCCCGATCAGATCGCTGCTTTCCAGTTCGCTGATTTGGCTTTCCCTGATTGCTTCCGGATCCGAAGATGAGGCAGCTTCATCGCTCGCTGAACCGCAGCCCGAAAAGATAAACAACAATAGGATCATGATGAAGAAAAACATGCATCGGCGTTTGTTATTTTTGATCATCTGAAGTCCCTCCTTGGACTAAAAAACCTGATGACAAAGGAAGACAATCGACTATTCACTCCATTTTGTAACCGTTCTTTTTCGCCCTCATTATAACATATCACGAGCGCCTGAATCGCTTATGCCCTCAGGTAACACACAAGAAAAAGACCATACAGAAGTCCCTTTTCCCAGGAAGTCTGTATGGTCCAACTAATTGTTTATTTACCCAAGCGGTCCGGCATCATGAACTCCATGAAGCCCCAGACGCCGTTCGCGAGGAACAGTTCTTCGCGATCGTAATTGGATATTTCTTGGCGGATCAAATCATCCTTTTTAGCGAGGGCTTTCGCGCCCCAATGCGGATCGATCAACAAAGCACGTCCAACGGCAACAAGCTCCGAATTTTCCAATACGTGCTCCGCATCTTCGCTCGTGCGGACATCGCCGACGCCGACCAACGGCACGCGTCCGTTGATTTGCTCATGAATGTACGCCATCATACTTTTCTCTTTATGATCCTCAGAAACGGAAACCAATTGATGGTCCCTCAAGGAAATATGCAGATAATCCAAGCCTTTATCGGCCAATTGATCCACTAGGAACAGTGTATCTGTAAAGCGGATACCAGGATTTTCATATTCTTCAGGGGAAAAGCGGTAGCCAACGATAAAATTCTCGGCACCCGATTCATCCACGATTGCTGTCACTTCATCAACCAATTTGTCGATGAAACTGAACCGTTTTTCCAACGTGCCACCCCATTCGTCGTCTCTGCGGTTGGAGTGCGGCGAGAAGAATTGTTGCAACAAATAAGTATTTGCACCATGCAGTTCCACACCGTCAAACCCTGCTTCAATCGCGCGGCGAGTCGCGGCTTTGAAGTTTTCGATCAGATCAAGTATTTCATCATCTGCCAATGCTCTTGGCGTTTCGGCATTCGGTCTTTCGGCAGCAATCGCACTTGGCGCTACTGGCAGAACGCCACGCAAAACGCTTGAATCCGTCATGCGGCCACCGTGGAAAATCTGCAGGATGGCTTTGGTGCCGTTTTTCTTGATGGCTGCAGCCAATTTGCTCAAACCCGGAATGAACACATCGGAAGCGACGCTCAATTCGCCTTCCCAGCCTTTGCCGTCGTTCTGAACATTTGCAGCGCCTGTGATGACCGCGCCTATTTCACCGGAACGAAGCGCATAGTAATTGATCTCGTCGGTTGTCACTACCCCATCATAGAAACTCATTTTCGTCGTCATCGGTGCCATCATGATGCGGTTCTTAAGTTCCAGGCCGCGTTTGAAAGTCAGTTTGCTGTTCATTGTTGACATATTTTTCTCTCCCTTGGATCGCTTTATTTCATTCTACCGAGCTTGCCGGAAATTCCCTAACAAAATGCTCGACCGCTTCAAATTGCATGCGCATGCATATATTTTATTATAAGGAATCCTTTTTTGCAAGAGCCGCGCTCCTTGAATATGCTTATCGACCGAAAAAAGACCGCGGAACAGCCATCCCGCCAGCGTCCACAGTCTTTCATCATTTATTTTTTTACATTTCCAAAAATCCGATCAGTAATCAGTCTGTGCGCTGACTGCGCTCCAATCCTCGATTTCCTGCAATCGTTCCTTCATCTCGGCGGACACAATCCTCACTGCATCCGAACCCAGCAACAACCGTTTCGGAATGTTCTCTTTTTGGATAGTTTCGTAGATGACTTCTCCCGCTTTGTCCGGATCGCCGGGCTGGTCCTGGTTGTCAACGATGTTCTCTTTTCGAGTTTTCCAAGCGGTATCGGCATAATCTTCGATCTGCTTCTGCGTACCTTTCAGGGAAGTGTCGTAGAATTTGGTCCGGAATGCGCCTGGTTCCACGGTCATCACTTTGATTCCCAACGGAGCGACTTCCTTCATCAAGCCGTCAGTCATCAATTCCAAAGCGGCCTTGGATGCAGCATAATAACCGGAACCGACACCTGAGCGGGCGGCAGCGATCGAGGAAATATTGATGATGGCGCCTTTCTTCTGCGCCCGCATGTATGGCAAGACTTGCTTGATCAATTCAATCGGGCCGAAGAAGTTCGTGTCGAACAGCAGATTCACGCTTTCTTCTTCGCCTTCTTCGATGGAAGAACGGTAACCATAACCAGCGTTGTTCACGAGGACATCCACCCCACCAAAATTATCAGCTGCCTCTTTTACGGCGTCCGCGATACTTTCTATATTTGTGATATCCAGAGGCACCGCGATAGCAGTGTCGGGATAATTTTCGACGATATCCGCCACCGTGGAAATGTTCCGTGCAGTCACTATCGCGTTATCCCCATGTTTTAAAACTGCTTTTGCGATTCCTCTGCCGATACCACTGGAGCAGCCTGTAATCAACCATGTTGTCATAATGTTTCCTTCCTTCCTGAAGCTGTTTATTTTGATCATTGCGCCTTTTTGCGAATCAAAATGGCGCCACTCGCATCACAAACAGAAGTATACACCTTGGAGTGCACTTCAAGGGAAGCGTTTTATTTTTGAAAATTACATTTCCACATTTTCTATTTTTATTTCCTGATCGGATGGCGAACGACCGTCTTCATCTTTTCCGGAGCTACTTTACGCGGATTGTTCAGGTAAATTTCATGATGCCTACGGATTGTACCGTCTGGACTCATTTCCGAAATGGCATTGACGTATCCATTGGCTGCAGCAAAATCGTCGATAGCCTTGACCGTCACTGCTTCCGTATCGTAGGGACCCATATGCATCATCTGAACGCAAAGCCCTTCCGTGAACTCCGCTAACCTTGCCTTGGCGAGGTCAAGTTCCGGTTTCTTTTTCTTCAATTCCTCAACGGCCCATCGGAATACTTCATCGGTTACAAATTCCGGCTGCCGGATCATCGCTGTCCAGATCAATTTGTCCTTTTGGCTCGTGTCAAAGGGGCGATCAATCTCCGTCCACCATAAGCCTTCCAATGGCGGAACGACATATTCGAAGAAATCCGCCGGGTCATTGCCGCTTCTGCTGCTCATTTTGATGGTGTAGGACAGCCCGTAAAGCATTTCGATTGCTTTCGCGTATTCCCCCGATTCATCATTGGGGTTCCCCTTGCCGTCAACCATGATGAATGTCATTTTCGGCACATCGACGATCACAGGGATAGTCTTGGGTTGGTAGAGGTTCTTGGATTCTTTTTTGAAATCTAATGGACCGGGCATTTCATTTTTCCTCCCTTAATCGTTCAAATCAGTTATAAATAAAATAATGCGGCAAGGATGGAAAGTGCAACAGCATAGTAGTGATACCATTTCTGCTTCATTTTATGAAGCAGAAATACACTTATTGAAGCAACTAATAATAGGACCAACCCCACTACAATGGGACTTTTGTACAATTGCACACCAATTCCGACCATAAAAGTGGTAAGTGAAGCAGTCAGCACGCCGGCTTTGAGCCAATCATATATCGTCGTACGGTATACGATCAAACATAGGCCAAGCCAAATAATCCCATACCCAACGCGCAATTGTGACACAAATCCATAGGAACCATCCTGATTTGCAAAGGATTCAAAAACCATGAAGATCAGAAAATACAGCATAAAGGCAACTGCCAAAGTAAGTAAGCTCGCTATTGTAACAAGCAATCCTTCCTTAATGATTCCAGACTTTTTGTTCATATGTCATCCAGCTCCTTTCCTTATATCCGCTTATAATACTCCTTGAGGTTCATCCAGTATAGAAGTGATATCCTTTATAAATTCCATCGTCTTCTTTTCAATCTGCTTCTTGAGTTCCTCTGGATGGTCAAAATCCGGCTTCTCAACCAGAGTTGATTCTATAATGGAATCAACTCCCGGAATAACCTGTGATAATTTATATTTACCAATATTATCACTGCTCATCAACGCGATATACTCAGCTTGAATTTTTCTGTTATTCCCAGCCAACCAAACTTCGAAAACGCCTTTTTCATGCAAATAAACTACGGCAATTTTCAGCTTCTTATTTTTCAAATCAGCAGGCGTAAAAGCAAAATACGTCATATCCATGTAACCAAAATATAAATTACCAGCAGTATAATCTGGGTACTTGCTTTCCAGATAGGAGCGGAGTTCTGACATAAAAGTCATGATTCCTTTATAAGCTTTCTGAATCCGCCCTTTGCTTAGCTGCGTAGCATATTCCTTTATACTTTCGTTTATCGATTCCATAATAGTGCTCCTCATTTAGAATAAGCATCCTGAAAATAGACAGAAACAGCCTCCCGCTTTTTTAGCAGGTACTTTTCAATCCCATTATAATGCGAATACCGCGTAGATGCCCTACGTACGACAATGCAAATGGCAGATAAAGAAGACGCCCTGACTAAGGATGTCTTTACACGATAGGAAGTTCGGGCAACGATGCGTCAGTGCGGGAAAGCAATTTCAGCGAGTGTCCATGCGATGATAATTATCCCAACCGGAATGGACAACAACGTCAGCAAGGCTCTGTCCTTGTATTTGATAATGGCTATCAGCCCCATGATGAAACCGATCACTCCCAGCAATGCAAGGACGGGCGTCGGTAGAGGCAGTCTGATTGTAGCTCCAATTGCCGTCATTTTGATGGCCATCAGCACGATGAATGCCATAGTCAAACTCGCTGCCCATTTCCCGGTTGTCGTTTTGGACCAAAATTGCATTTTCATGATCGTTTCCTCCATATTCTTGTTCAAGGTAAACTGCCGTTGCTTGTTATCCCTCACGATAGAGCTTCCCGTTAATTTCTGTGGGCACAACCACCCTATCAGCTTCTATGATCCACAGGCTTTCCTTTTGGTTATTGCGTTCTATTTTTTATAAACCGAATCCATTCCTCGCCGCAGAATCTTCTTTAACAACACTGTTCTAGCTCGGATTGATCTTCAAATCCTTGAAAAACCCTTCCGTGCCTTCCTCGACCCAAAGCGCAACATCACCTTCCGCATCCGGCCCGAGCTTCAGATCGTTGACCACCAACACGGGATGCTTCGAATTGTTCACATACAATTCGGCATGTTCTCCGTCCACTTTGATCTTCAAATCGATCCATTCATCCAATCCCATGTCAGCGTAGGATTCGTACTCGCCTGGACTTTCGGATCTGAAGCGGTCGAATTTGTAGTCAGGGTAGGAGAAATATTGTGTGGCGCGGTTCCTTCTCAGTTGGCTTTCATTCCTGCCGTTCGTCGGACGAATATAGAACGATTCGAAATGCTCGTTGTTTTCATCGATGCGGAAAGCAACACCGAGGAATCCTCTGGCGAATTCGGGCGCGTCAGGCAAGAGACGGCTCAATACCTTCCCTTCGATCGTGCCGTTCTTGAATTTAGTGCCCACCAACCTTGCAAAGGTTGGTTCATCAAAAGCTTCGATTTTCGGATCTTTCGTGACCCTAAGTACTTCCGTTCCGTCAAAATCAACGTTTTTAATAAAGGAACCAACTGCGGTAAAGTTTTCTGCTTTCATAGGTATGTTCATGCTTTTCTTCCCCTTTACATGAGTGATTTATGCTGTTCTTATCATCAGTCTAGCACGATTCTAGAATCTGTAAATTACGCACTAAAAGGTAAGTATGGAAGGAAAGAATGCCCGTGTCATCGATTTCTACGGAAACCTCATAGTCATCGCTTCCCTGCACGTGAAAAAAGTAGGTGTTGCCCCTTCGAACATAATCCTCATCCAGGTTGCCGCCTATATAATAATTATACCCTCTATCCAAAATGGTCCGGTTGATGAGATTTTGGAAATTGTTGATATTCACCGTTTTTTTTCACTTCTTTCTTAGGAAATAAAGGAATGATCAAGTGCAATCGACCCCTCAGAAAGTAACAACCTTATCAGCCCACTCGACCATCTGGACGCAATCAATCATGGTGCTGATCGGGCAAACATCCGAGCCTTCCATGTTGCGTGACTTCAGGCACGTGCCGCAAGCCAATATTTCACCGTTCAGTTCGGCAAAAGCTTGCACTTGTGCGGCCACATCGTATGTTTCGTGGGTCATGTTTTCGATTTCGACTGCTTCGCCCATCAGGAATACTTTCACTTCATGTCCGGTCTTCTTAGCGGTCACGGCGAACCTCATGGCGTTCCAAGCTTTTTCGTATTCCTTTGTTTCGATGATGATTCCTAATTTCATTGTGATTCCTCCAATTTTCTATTTGCCCTTATCTTTTGATTTGATGTACCTCTTGGCGTTCTTGATGCCGCCGAAATCAGAAAACATCGTACTGATTTTCTCTTTTTCAATCTGTTTGGAATTCATACCCTCGTATTTGGCTTCCTTCTTCAGCTTTAGGTAGCTCTGCAGCCGTTCTTCGGTCAGTATGCCATCCTCTATGGCCTTCCTGACCATGCAGCCGGGCTCGTTTTCATGCTTGCAATCTTTGAATTTGCATTGTGCCGCCAATTCATCGATGTCGACGAACGTCCTCGCCAGGTTCGCGCTCTCCAAACCGAGTTCGCGCATGCCCGGCGTGTCGATGATGCAGCCGCCCGTCGGAATGAGGAACAGTTCCCGGTTTGTGGTGGCATGCCGGCCTTTGTCATCTCTTCTGATTTCCCGCGTTTCGTTCAGTTCTTCCCCAAGGATCCGGTTGATCAAGGTTGACTTTCCCACACCGGATGAACCGATGAAAACAACGGTCTGGCCCAGTGTGATGTATTCCAGTACGGCCGTGTATCCGTCCTCGCTCAGGCTCGACGTGACCAGCACATCGACTCCGAAAGCGATCGTCTCGATTTCACGCAACTTTTCCGGGATATCCGCGCACAGATCCGCTTTCGTCAGCACGATCACCGGCATTGCCCCGCTGTCCCACGCGATTGCCAAGTAGCGTTCCAGCCTCCGCAGATTGAAGTCATTGTTGAGCGACATGCAAATGAAGACAATATCGATGTTCGCTGCCACAACCTGGACGTCATGCGCTTTTCCGGCTGCTTTGCGGATAAAGACGCTTTTCCTTTTCAGTGTCTGGTGGATGATGGCATGGTCCTGGCTTCCCTCATTCCGGTCGATCATCACAAAGTCGCCGACTGCCGGATAGTCCGACATATCGACTGCAGCATGGCGCATTTTCCCGGATATTTCGGCCAGCATCTCCGATTCTGCGGTCGCAACCCGATACAATTCCTTGTATTGCGCGATGACTCTTGCCGGATGCAGATCCGGATTAAGGGTCGCCTCCTGCGCGAACCTGTCCGTGAATCCCAGATTTGTTAATTTGTCAGGCATTTTCTTCCCTTCCTTTCGAACAAAACCGCTATGTCATTCCAGAACCATTAACCACAATTTTTCCGACTCAATCACGAGTTCCGCCACCAATTTTATGAAAGGTCCGTAATCCATGGTCGTGTGGGCGTGATCAAGCACCTTATAATAGTCAGCACGGTTTTCGTTTTTGATGATGATTGGTGGATAGCCGGATTTCATAAGTTCAAAGTTCAACAACAACCGTGATGTCCTGCCGTTTCCGTCAATGAACGGGTGAATTTTCACGAATTCGCCATGCAGTAAAGTCGCCCGCACAACGGGGTGATACCCAAGCCATTCGTTCTGATATTCGGCAATCAATTTTTGCATATATTCGCTTATTTGATAATGTTTCGGCGGAATATGCTTTGCACCACTGATCACCACATTCTCGCTCCGATATTTCCCCGCATTTTGATTATCAATTTGCTTCAGAACCAGCGCATGAATGTTCTTGATGTTCCATTCGGAGAGCGGTTCTTTTTCAGAAACAAGTTGTTCGATGAAAAGAATGGCGTCGCGGTGATTGATGATTTCCAGATGTTCGACCAGGCTTTTTCCGCCTATCGTTATCCCTTCGAGAACGACTTTCGTTTCTGACATGGTCAGTGTGTTCCCTTCGATCGCATTGCTGTTGTAAGTCCACTCAACGATCAGTTTTTCATGGAGGGAATCCGCCAATCCCTTTGAAAACGGTCTGTGTCTATTGATGGTATCCATCGCCGTATCGATTTGGCTGAAATCGTATCCCAAGCCGAGATACTTTTTTTGTTCACTTTGCCTTGCATCCACAGGTTTGTGCGCATCAACAGGGATTGCCCAGTTCCGACCGATTTTGACTGCCCCTTCAATCCGACCTTCTTGGCAAAGTTCCCGAATCCTGCGTTCGCTTATGTCCCAATTGTTGCTTGCTTCTTTTGTGCTGATGTATACCATAATCGCTCACCTCAACTCCATTTTATGCTTCCTAGTGTTGAAAAGCAATATCATTCCGACCTCGGAATGATAGGTAATGAACAGTTGGTGGAATTCCAGCTCAACAAAGTAAAAAGCGAGAAATGGTTCAAAACCCATCTCTCGCTTGATTCTGTTATCGGTTGCTGAATGTGACCTCGACACTCCCTCGTCCCAGCGCTTGAGCAAGTCCAGTTGGGTCTTCAATCCTCCCGATTGGCGTATAGCTGTAGGAGGTCGAAAAATCTTTGTAGAAAATAACCAGACAGTCGGAACCGTACAACATCACATCCCCGGATTTGATTCTGCCGACTCGTTGGGAGTCCGTTGGCAAAGTCTCCAAAAGATAATGAAATTTTTCATTCCCATTCAGTTCATCCATTTTTAAAGTCATCGGCAACTTTTGGGTCAATGCCTGCGTTGTCGCATTGTCATGTAGCGACACAGCATAACGGGTGTTTCCGACTTGAATACTCATCATTGGCATGGCGTCATCCCTTTCTTGTGGGCTGGATTCGGTGAGCATTTGGTCTGTTTCTGCAACAAGTCCGGCGTCATTCGACGGCGGATTATTGGTACAGCCAACCAGTAAAACCGCACAAAATGCGAATAAAAAAATAAACTCAACTTGTTTAGGATTTTTCATTTGAACCGCATCTTTTTGACAAATTTTCCGTGAAGAAAGACTCCAGTTTATCGAACGGAATCAGATCCGTTCTGTCGTACAGATCCACGTGGCCAGCGCTGGCAACTTCAAACAGTTCTTTCGGTTCTGCAGCCATTTTGTAAGCATCCTCGCTGAAATATTTCGAATGCGCATGCTCACCGATGATGAACAGGATCGGTCTAGGAGAAATCGTCTGGATGTAGTTCATCAACGGGAAGTTCATGAAAGCCATGGCGCTCGTCTTCGTGAACGCGCCGATCGAGTTCGGGTGGAAGCCGCGTTTCATCGCATAATAGCCGAAGAATTCACTGCTGATCGGATCCATTCCTTCAGGGATAGAATCCACAGGCTCGCTTGGGAAAGTAGGCGTCAATTCCGGTTCATCGCCCTGGAAATCTTTCCAGCGTTGTTCACCTAGTTGGTCAAAAAGCTGTGTGCGTTGCTCATCCGTCATGCTGTCTGCCCAACCGTAGCGCATCACCCGGCTCATATCGTACATGCTTACTGTGGCAACTGCTTTGATCCGCGTGTCGACCTGCGCCGCTGTCACTGCAAACCCGCCGCTGCCGCAGATGCCGATCACACCTATTTTGTTTCTGTCCACGAATGGACGCGTGCCGATGAAGTCCACAGCTGCACTGAAGTCTTCGGCAAAGATGTCCGGAGACGATACGTGTCTTGGCGCGCCGCTGCTTTCACCGTTATAGGATTCATCGAACGCAATCGCAACAAATCCGCGTTCCGCCATATTCTGCGCATAAATCCCTGCGCCTTGCTCCTTGACACCGCCGTATGGTGTACCGACGATAAGTGCAGGATATTTTTGGGATGTGTCGATGTCCTTAGATAAGTATAAATCCGCTGCAACGGTTATGCCGTAGCGGTTTTTAAAAGTGACCTGTTGAACCGTTACCTTATCGCTGAGTTCAAAAGTTCGGTAAGTATTCTCTGTCATATCATTTCCTCCAAATTATTCATGATTATGTTCGTTTAATCTCTAAGCAGTACGCTTAAGTTGATTCTACGACTTCACCTGAACATGAAGTCAAATGTTTTTCCGAAAATAATTTTATGGAGGTTGAAAATAAGGGATTTAGAACTATTAAATCATTTGACGCTTACCTGTGTTTTTTAATTATCCTGTCAGCAGCTAATTTACCTGTGATGATGCATGTGGGTGTTCCGGCTGGATTATAGGCCCATTGCCCTACTTGATAAATATTCAGAATAGGCGTCCGTACTGATCTGTTTACATGCTGCATTTTATAAATAACCGGGATCGGGGCTTCAAAAGACCAGCCCACGATTGCCCCACCCGTGCTCCCGACTCGGTTTTCAACACTTAGAGGTGTAAAGGAAAATTGCTTCTCCACTTTATCTTTCAACTCAGGACATAAACTTTCAGAAAGCACACTGATTATTTTATCTTCGATTTCCCTTCTGAATTCTTCATACCAGCCAGATTCTTCAACTTTATAGAACAATTCCGCCTCCATAAGCAGGCTGACGATCAAACCCGTTTTGCCTTCCGGGGCCAAGTCAGAATCTCTCATAGCCGGGATCGCTATTTCATAAGTGTTGTATTCCAGGAAACGATCCAACCAGGAAAAAACTTCTTTTTTATCCGTCTCTCCCCATTTTTCCAGCATTCCCTTAAGTTCACTTTTATTGATGTTGCCCAAACCTTTTCTGGATGGTGTGTAAAACAGATGCCCATTGAAGGACTCCTTAAAATAAGACACCGGCAAATCAACTTCCAAATAGAGCGAGAAGACAGATTCGCTAGGTTTGCCTTTTGCCATCAATGCCTTTGTTGTTTCAAACTTTTCTTTTATTTTTGGGGCCAAGTTACCCAAATCAGTGATAGTGTAAAAAGTTTTTAGGTCTGCAGCCCAAACAAGGTCTTCATAATGGTATTCGTTGTTATTTTCATCGACAAGCACCTGTTGGTCGGAATGGATTTTTTTTACAACCGTATTCGGGAGTATGTCACCATTGAATGCTTGTATTTTTTCCACTAACGCTTCAGCAAGCTTGCCTGTACCCCCTTTTGGGTACACATAGCTGCTGTACAACGTGAAATAACTCAATGCAAAAAATGTTGGTGTGCCTTTAAAGAAATGTTGTGAAATGATATCGATAAGGGACGGATCTTGAATAATTTGTTTAAGATATTCATCACTAGGTTTGGAAAGCCTTTCAATCCTGCTCATCGCAAAGATAAACTTCGGCAGCCATGGCAAAAGTTCTTTCATTACGTACACCTTATCTCGCTTGATATCTTTAAATAATGGATTATCAATGCCATAGATGATATCGATCAATTTCATTATTTTAATCATAACTTCTATGAATGCATCGATATCCTCCACGCTATCTGGATAGAGACTTACCAACAAATCTCTGTATTCGCCAACAGAATTTGGGCCTTCAATGCCGATGATTTTATCCTCAACACCAAGGGAAACCTTGCTTGAGACAACCTCAATATCAAGATTCAAGTCTTTCAGCATAGCTAAAACGACTCCTAAGATTGCTCTGGCTCCAGCATCAAAGACGAAACCATCCCTTTCAAATGAGTTTACCAAGCCACCAAATTCGGCATTTTTTTCGATAAGCAAAATTTTCTTGCCTGCTTGAGAAAGAAATACTGCAGACGTAAGCCCGGCAAGTCCTCCACCTACAATTATGGCATCATATCTTTTTTGATCCGCATTATTCATTCAAATTCCCCATTTTCAAACTTATTTCCCACAGAACGCTTGCATTTTCATCATCCAGCGCTGGTGGAGCAGGCTCTTCACGCGTTGTCAGATTGAAAAATTCACCACTGCATGTCTTCAGATCTTCAGAAACTCCTAAATAATATATCGCTTCTGCTGCCACCGAAACAGGGTTTAACGTTTTGTCCAATACATTCTTCTTGAACCACTTGTATAATGGACCATTATCTTGTCCTGTGGCTGTTTTTACAGCTCCAGGATGCATCGCATTGATGGTTACACCCGATCCTCGGAAATACTCGTCAAATTTCAGCATCGCTAAGAGTTCAGCGAGTTTGGCTGTACCGTAGCTTTTCAAACCGGAATAATGTCTTTTTGACCAATCGAGATCGTCAAAACGCATCCCCCAAGCTGCAAAGCGATGCCCTTCTGAGTTTACCAATAGGATCCGACATTTCCCCTGGGATTTTAGTTTTTCTTTTAAGATGTCGTTCATGATGAAAGAGGAAAGGTAATTTACCATAAAGACTTTCTCAATTCCATTTGAAGTGATTTGTCGTTTTGTAAGATAAATGCCAGCATTATGAATGATGATATCAATTGGTTTCTCAATTTCCAGCAAACGATGGGCAGCTTTATGTGTATCATCCATGCTGCTGAAATCAGCCAAAATATAATCACACTTTACTTTGTACGCACTCTCAATTTCATGCTTCAAAGCTTCTGAGCGCTCTTTGTTTCGGTTGATGCAGATCAGATCCGCACCTTTTGAGGCAAATTTTTTAGCAACGGCATAGCCGATTCCGGAAGTAGCCCCAGTTATGACAACCAGCTTGCCCTTGCAATCATCCACACAAATCAATGGACTTTTGGAGTTGTTTTTTATCATGGCCAGTACATTGGAGAGACGGTATTCTTTATAATATTTCCAGAATTTTATCCCATTATTATCCATGTTTGTCACCCAAATTTTTTCTTCATGAATTTTCTGTATCTTTTACCGAATGACGGAATGTTATCAAATATATCTCCCCACAGATCATAATAATCCCGTTGCTCAATAATTTTGCCCTGCTCATTTAGGGTTAATCTTGAAAAACCGTATAAGATGGAGCTGGGATACTTCTTATAGCTGATTGTCATCTCCCATTCGATGAATATATCATTCCCCTGTTGCACAACTTTAACCAATTTCATATTCAAATCTTTTGAGCGTTCTGTCAGTCTATCCGTCATTTCCTTGAATGCCGCAATACCTCTAATCTCCTGTATTGTATCTTTAAAGTAAATAGTATCGTCATAGTAAGGTAAGATGTGTGACCAATCGGGTTTTCCATCGGTATTATAGGTTTTTGACCAGAGTTCTTTTACAAGTTCCAGCGTGAGCCTGAACGTTCTTTCCGTCTTAAATTCTTCCATATACATCATCTCTTTCTGCATATTTTGAATTCTCTATTTACTGTTATTTTAGCATATTGTCGCCAACATCCCTAGTGACGAAGTTCACCAACATTTGACGGTCCACAGCGGAAATGGCGATCAGAATTCAGAAGAGCTGCTCAGCGTGGCGCTCAAAATTGTCGAATACGTGAGGTAGCTCCGACACTTTGGCACCAGTTTGAGCCGAGATTGTCGAATGTCGAGAAACATTCGACAATTCGACATCTTGCCGGATCGATATTGTCGAATAACTGAGGAACATTAAATAATTTGGCCCTGCTCGCAGTCAAAAAAAAAACAAGAATGCAATGAATGCATTCTCGCTTTTTTTACAGATGTCAGGTTGCTTCAGTTAATGACCTTATCGCAAAGACAGTCTCTGTTTATTATTTTATTTAGAATGAACCGTGGATAACGCGTTCCAGCAAGTCGGAAATTTGTTCTTTCGTTGCTTTTGCTAATTCCAACGCATAACCGGATACACGAATGGTAGCTTGTGGATAATTCTCTGGATTTCTCAACATTTCTTCCAGGCCTTCTTTAGAAAATACGTTTACGTTTAAGTGATGTCCGCCATCTTTTCCAAAGTATCCGTCCAACAGCATCGTTAAGTTTTCTATTTGAATATCACGTTCTCTTCCTAATGCTTTAGGATGAACTGCCCATGTATAGGAAGATCCATCTTTAACGTCTTCAAAATCAATCGTACTTACTGATTTCAATGCTGCCAGCGCACCTTTGTAAGGGCTGCTGTAGCTAGGGTTAGCTCCTGGAGACAATGGCGTGAATGCTTCTCTGTAGCCTTTGTACTTCGCATCTTGTCCACTGAATAGCGCACCTGTTGCTTTTCCGTAAACGATATTTGAAGTAATCGTCAAAATAGAAGTTGTGATTTCAGCATTACGGTAAGTAGGTTGAGCTTTCAACTTGCCGACAAATTTCTTGATCAGCATGTCAGCAATTTCATCCGCTTCTTTTTCGTTGTTACCGAATGTCGGGAATTGTTCTCCTTCAACGACATAGTCGATCGGGAAGCCTTCTTCGTCACGAACGACACGGACTTTGGAATATTTAACAGCACTCATTGAGTCAGTTGCCAATCCGATACCCGCAATACCTGTAGCCATCATTCTGTGGAGTTTTGTATCCAGCAAACCAAATTGAACAGCTTCGTATGCATATTTATCGTGCATGTAGTGGATGATATTCAATGCTCTAACATAAGTTGTCGCTACCCAATCCATAACAGCATCGATTTTTTCCATCAGTGTGTCATAGTCCAAGTATTCATCTGTAATCGGTTCTAGGCCATCGATAACTTTACTTCTATTTTTCTCATCGTAACCACCTGTAACGGCATACGTTAAGATCTTAGGAAGGGACGCTCTGGCACCGAAGTACTGGATAGAACTGCCTGTATCCCCTGCTGTCGGGCTTACGCAACAAGCGATTGAAACGTCATTACTTCCATAATAGTGACGCATAACATCGTCATTCTCATATTGGATCGCACTTGTATCGATACTTACTTTTGCACAGAAATCCTTGAATCCTTTAGGAAGTTTTTCATTCCACATCAAAGTCATGTTAGGTTCTGGTGCGTTCCCCATGTTATAGAGTGTCTGCAAGAATCGGAAGGTATTTTTTGTCACCAATGAATTGTTGTCATCAAGCATACCTGCAAATGTCAATGTTGCCCAGGTTGGGTCTCCCGCAAACAAAGCTTCGTATTCTGGTGTTCTGAGTTGACGAACGATACGGACTTTCATTACCAAGTGGTCGATCAATTCTTGCGCTTCTTTTTCAGTCAACGTGCCTTCTTGGAGATCACGCTCGATATAGATATCCAGGAATTCTGCAATACGGCCTAAACCTTGTGCAGCACCGTTGTCTTCTTTGACCATAGCCAAGAATCCTAAGTAAACCCATTGCACTGCTTCTTGTGCATTTTCTGCCGGTCTGCTGATATCAAAACCATAAATTTTGCCTAGTTCAATCAGTTTGCCTAATGCACGATATTGCGTTGAAACTTCTTCGCGCAAACGAATGTCTTCTTCAGTATATGTTTTTGCTTGCAAAGCGTTCCAATCATTCAGTTTTTGTTTCTTCAAGTAATCCACACCGTACAATGCAATACGTCTGAAATCAGGAATGATTCGTCCGCGACCGTAAGCGTCAGGTAATCCTGTAACGATCTTGTTGCGTCTAGCCATGCGAATGTCGTCATCGTAAGCATCAAAGACGCCTTGGTTATGCGTTTTGCGATGTTCTGTATAGAACTCATCCAATTCCGGATCAAGCTCATAACCGTAAGATTTTAATGCTGTTTCTGCCATACGGATACCACCATAAACGTTCAAGCCGCGTTTCAATGGTTTTTCTGTCTGTAGCCCAACGATTTTTTCTAAATCTTTGTTGATATATCCAGCCGGATGAGAAGTTATTGTACTGACAACAGAAGTGTCTGCATCCAAAACCCCGCCATTAGCGATTTCTTGTTTTTTAAGTTCTATGATCTCTTGCCATAACTCATTTGTCGCTTCTGTAGGTCCTTCCAGGAAACTGTCATCGCCAACATATTCTGTATAGTTATCTTTGATGAATTCTTGGACGTCAATACCGTTTTGCCATTGAGAACCTTTAAAACCACGCCACGCATTATTCATAAACTAATTCCTCCGCATCTCAGTAGTTTGTTTTTATATTCACATTATACACCATCACGAATGATTTTATAACAGTTATCCTAATTTTTTTTAAAAAAGTTAAAAAAGCTTTTAAATAGGGGTATCTCTGTTATATAATCAGACGCTAAACTGTATCAATTGTTATATAACTGACAAATTCTAACGGTCTTCACATTTTTTTCGTTTGTATCCTCACTCTATACGATAAAAATTACACATTTAATGTCTTACAGATTCAGTCAGGGTTTCCATACGCAATGCTTCCCTTTTCGGTGGCAGTCGTCAAATAAAGTGCAAATCCGGCAACGATCAGCTCGGAAAGCACAAATGATGACCAGATCCCTGTCATTCCCCAATGGCTGCTCAATAGGATTGCCATCGGTACGATAACCGCAAGTCCCCTCAGAACCGAAAGGACAAAAGCGGCCCGTCCCTTTTCGGTTGCGCTGAGTATCATCGCCGTCACGATATTGATTCCGACAAAGAAAAATCCAAGAAAATAGATTTTCATTCCGCTGTCAGCCAACTTTAGTATCACCGGATCATTTTCATTGTTAAACAGGCCGATCAACGCTGCCGAGTTGAAGAAGGTCCCCAGGTAAATCAAGGCAGCGATGAAACCCGCCGTCAACAGTGCATAGCGGTTCACGCGCCGGACCGTCTTGCGATCCTTCAGACCATAATATTTACTGATGAGCGGTTGCACACCCTGCCCCAGCCCGGTAAAGATCGCGACTGCCACAAAGGCAATATTTGCGACAATCCCGTAGGCGGCAACCCCTTTGTTTCCCTCGAGCCCCAAAATCAACAAGTTGAAGGTCGTCAGCACAACTGCCGAGGATACTTCCATGATGAAAGTGGACGATCCCAGATTAAGGATGTCCTTGATTGCCGGACGCGTCAACTTGTGCTTCAAAATAGCGGGCCGGGATTTCTTTTTTGCGAAATGGATCGAGAGGATGCCTAGACTGATGATCGGGGCCAAGCTTGTCGCAAAAGCGGCACCAAACATCCCCATTTTTAGAGGGAAAAGGAATATGTAATCCAGGATGACATTCGAAACACTGCCGCCAATCATCGCCAGCATAGCCAGTCTGGGATTGTTGTCGTTCCGGACGAAAGCCAGGACCGTATTATTCAGGATGAAAAATGGCGCAAACACCATAATCGTGGCCATATAGGCATGTGTCAAAGGCAATGTCACTGCATCGGCACCCAAAATCGATGATAATGCCTTCGAACCGAATAATCCGAGCACAGCGAACAACAAGCCTGCCAGAGTACCAAGCTTAAGCGCCCCTGCAAAGACCGCCTCTGCTTCTTTGTGTTTGTTCCGGGATTTCAGGATACCGAAACGGGCTGCTCCGCCGATGCCGATCATCAGACCGATTCCGAGGATGATGCTGAAAACCGGGATGGCAAAATTCAACGCCGCGATCCCGGTAGCCCCCAAAGCTTTTGCGATATAATACGTGTCGGCCAAAATATAGAACGACACGCCGATCATGCCCAAAATATTCAGACTGACATACTTCGAAAAGTCCTTCACTAGTGATTTTTCCATGCTGCTGTCTCCTTCCAAAATAAAAAAGGTGTCCCGGAAACACTCCTTCAAAGACCTACGGAATGTTTCTGAACACCTTGAACTCTCTGCCCGGTGGCAAAAAGAGGGTTATCTATTAGATTGCTATCATTTGATTATATTTTTTTCGAGAAAGATTGTCAACGCCGTATTCACACGGGGTGAATGGATACCGGAGTATTTCAGAAATAATAAACGAACCTTCCTTATCATCCGTCGATCACTTACCTAAACTACTCTCCAAGCGGTTGATACTCCGCTGCCAAACCTCTTTGGACACCTGGCCGCTCTGCAATACGCTTAGACCATTCCAAAAGATGCGGATATTCATCCAGATTCAAAAATTCATAGGATCCTTTATACAGTTTTCCCAAAGCTAAACGACCGTACCAAGACCAGATGGCAATATCTGCGATGGTATAGGCATCCCCTGCTATGTAAGGTCGCTCCGCTAAGGTTTTATCGAGCAGATCCAGCTGGCGTTTTGTCTCCATCGTGAAGCGATCAATCGGGTATTGCATAGGCTCCGGAGCATATGCAAAAAAGTGGCCAAATCCTCCACCAACATAAGGTCCCGCCCCTATTTGCCAGAATAACCAATTAAGGGTTTCGGTCCGGCCATGGATATCTGTCGGGATCAGTTGGCCAAATTTCTCTGCCAAGTAAAGAAGAATGGATCCCGATTCAAAAATTTCCAAACGCGGACTTAGACTTTGGTCAACCAAGGCCGGAATTTTGGAGTTCGGATTAATCTCGACGAAATCCGAACCGAACTGGTCACCTTGCCCGATGTTGATAGTGTACAAGTCATAGTCTGCACTCGCTACACCTAATTCTTTCAGTTCTTCGAACATGATTGTTACTTTTATGCCATTCGGTGTTCCTAATGAATAGAGTTGAAACGGAGCCTCTCCGACTGGTAATTTTTGTTCGAATCGACTGCCGGCTGTTGGACGGTTGCCCACTTTATTTGAGTTCTCTTCTTTCCACTGCCATACTTTTGGTAATTCATATGCCGTCATAATAGCACTCCTCATCATATTTATTCGTTACTTCATCATACTACGCACAGGTCAATATGCCCAAATTTTTGCTTATCTATCTATTTCGATTGTTTCGATCCACGCTTTCTTAGGAAAGTAAGCGCTCAAGTTTAGACAGTTCCCTATATCAGCCTGTCTTTGCGGAATCCTGCCGTCATAAAACGCCAGGCCGCTTTTCGGTTTGTCAGCCAAGCAATCTGGGCGTCGTTTTTGAGGTTGTTCAATATTCTCGGTACAAAATATTTTGCGACCGTTTCTGGTTTAAATGCCAATATATTGAATGTCTTTCTGAACTTTTCATCTGAGAAGACCTCAGACGGGTGACCGTCAGGCGTTTTTTTGATAAAATCAGTCAGCACCATGCCAGGGGATAACCGCCCGGCTATTACATTGGTACCCGCCAGTTCCTTGGCGAGTCCTCTCATGAAGTACGTCAAGGCGTGCTTAGTCGTACCGTACAATATTGTTTTTGATTGGACCATGTTGTTTGAACCTAGACCCTCCATACTGCAGATCGCACCATGTCCTTGTTTCAGCATTCCCGTTGCCGCAATCTTAAAAGTTCAACTACAACCATTCTATCTTCTGTGGTTACAGGTATTGCTGTAACCATAATGATTTCATCAGAAGAAGTTTCTATTTTGATAACGGTATCATTTTCATTATAGGCTCTCATAGAAATACAATTCTTGCATGCCGCGCCCTTCCCCCAAATACCAAAACAGGACTCCAGAACCGAAATGAGTTCTTATTGATTTTTATATTTAACAAATAAGACTTCCTTTTTTATAGGATCTACAATCCTTACCGGTTCATAGATTTTATCAAATGTTGTTAATTGAGTTAAGAGTGTCTCAAACTCATTCAAATTTATTTCCACTTATTCACCTCTTGTTTAGATTTAACGTTACAGCAACATGCGCGCTAGTTTCTCATTTTAAAATACATCAAAAATCCATCATCACTTTAACCTCACGCAAAAAAACAACCCCCTGAGAATAACGTAAATACGCCATTCTCAAAAGGCTCATACTTTTATTTATTGCGTGTCAACGCAACAACTGATTCAACATGGCTCGAGAGGATAGAATGAATGTCATTTGAGTATGTCCGTTCTCGGAAACATATCCACGGTGTTTTTGGCACTATCGGTAGACGGGAACATATCCACCCTCGCTCGTACCTTTATCAAAAGGGCACTCTAACTAGGAGTGTCCTTAATTATAATCATTGATATACTTAACGTTATTTCTTCTTCACTGGAATCCAGATTTCACTTCGATACTTTGGATTTCCAGTGTCTGGACTCTCGTTCCACAAAATTTCAGGGCCTTCAACTGTCTCATATCCTGAAGATGGAAACCACTCTGAGTATATTCTGCCCCATACATTTTGAAGTGTTTCTGGGAATGGTCCAATGGATTCGAAAACTGCCCAGGTACTGGCTTCTATTTTCAATACATCAAATTCTGCTGTTTCATCACTTGAAGTCGCTACACCGATGTAATGATCCAGCTCACCCTTTTCTTCCATTCTTCCTTCCGAGAAGTTAGTAGATGCACTAATAATCCCTGTTGGTTCTACATTTGAAAGTGCTTTTAATTCTTTAATAACCTCAGGGGTTAAAAGTCCAGTCATTTTTGCAATCTCTGGATTGACACCTTCAAAAATAATTGGAACTCTCTTCTTAAATCCTACTAACTTAAAAGGTCCTTTCTCAACAATACGATAATTCATTTCGCATCCTCCTTTAATTGATAATTGAAAGGTCATTCGAGGATACGCTTTTAATTGTGTATTCTCACTCCTTGCTTCAGAAGGGAGAATGCCATGCATAGAATGAAAAGCACGGGAAAATGAGTCAGCTGAATTATAGCCATATTTGACGGCTACATCAATTATTCTCAAATTCCTATCTTTCAAATCAAGTGCAGCCAGCGTTAGTCTTCTTCTCCGAATATATTCTGATAAGCTAATACCTGCTAAAAAAGAAAACATCCGCTTGAAATGATACTCTGAGCAGTAAGCAATTTTTGACACTTCACTATAATCAATATCCTCCGTTAGGTGCTCTTCAATATAAGCCAATGCTTTATTCATACTACTTAACGAATCCATCAAACAACCTCCTTTCATCATCGATATTATCAAAGGATGTGCTTACCCATCCGACAATCTGTGCACAATATAATCGACTATCGTGTTTTCGTCATTAATTGCTCTAACCCTGCTTCGGATGTTAACATTTCAAGATTATTAAATATTTCCTCTTCGCTCCAGTTCCACCATTGAAGCTTTAGCAAGAATTCAACCTTTTCATCACTAAATCGATTTTTGATAAATTTAGCTGGATTCCCACCATATATTGTATATGGTTCAACACTTTTTACTACTGTTGAGTTAGCGGCAATAATCGCACCATCTCCAATTTTAACACCTGGCATAATGGTTACATTTTGACCTATCCAGACATCGTTACCAATCACAGTATCCCCCTTAAAAGGAAGTTGTTCTATTGTAGGAGTAACCTTTTCCCATCCACAGCCAAAGATATTAAAGGGATAGGTTGTAATTCCATCCATTCTATGATTTGCACCATTCATAATAAACTTAACACCCTCTGCAATTGCACAGAACTTACCTATTATCAGTTTATCCCCCAAAAATTCGTAATGATGCTCTATATTTTCGTAAAATTTCTCTGGAGACTTTTTATTATCGCTATAATAGGTATATTCACCAATCTCAACATTTGGTCTTTTAGGTAGATTACTTATATAGCAAACCGTCTTTATATTTTCATTCGGATAAAGCTTTTTCTTATCTGGTCCCGTCATTGAATATGGACTCCTTTCAGGTATTCAACCTCATTTACTAGTCTTTGAAGAATCTCTATTCCTTTTCTTGTACAATCTACATCAGTTGATATTAAGGAAATAACCTTATCGACCCTTTCCTTGTAATCGCTTGGCTTGATCTTAAAATCTTCAATCATCTTAACAGCCTTTTTTTCATTTATACAGTATTCTTTATTTATTGCAAACAAGACTTGATTAAGGGAAGATATGCTTCGAAAGCAATGACCGCAAACATAGGATACATCGTCTTTATCAATATTGTTCTCAGCAAACATTAAAGAGAAACCTGCCTCAAACATATAAAATTCAGTTAATCCCTTCTGCAAAGCGGTTGGATAACGTTCTGCTTGCTTTTTAAACTCATAAAAGTTTTCATCATTAGCATATTGTATCTTGCTGATTGCCAATTCTCCACGATACATAGCACTTATATAACCATGAGGATGCCCGGTCTGATAATTGGCAGTAACAATTCCTTGCTCCGTATCTTTGATTATTTGTTCCACCCGTTTTATATCACGTAAAATCAAGTCAACATGATACCCGTTTATAACTAACCATCCACCGCCATTAATCCAATCACCCCACGCTCCGGGAGGTACAACAAGGTTGTTTCTATTCTCATCATCCAACTCTGTAGCAATTTGGTTAATCGCTGTCAGGTCAAATGATTCTGATTTGTAATAGATTCCGATATCTATATCAGAATCCTCTGTATGGGTACCTCTTGCACGGGAACCCCCTAATACGATGCCTTCTATATAAGGCAAAGAGGATAATTTTTCTGTCACTGATTGAATAATATTATCTATCATACGAACACACTCCTTTATTTTATTTTGCATCTAATTTTCTAATCTCAGTCATCATCGGGCAAACTATAGCAATACCGATGATTAAAATACCTGATATTAAAAACCAATGGTTTATACCAATTCTATCAGCAAAGAACCCGGAAAGGATTAACCCTAGTGGCATTGCAAGTGACATGATACTACCGGTGAAGGAAAATACACGCCCTAAATATTCAGGCTTGATTTTTTGCTGAAATAGTGCTGTTTGTACACCGCTGTAAAATGGAACTGAAAGCCCCATTATTGCACAGCAGACTACAAATATGATAAATCCACTTGGAGGAAGTAATCCTGCAATGGCTAAACTAGCTCCCATCATAAAAAATGAACCTGTTATTAAAGGTACACGCTTTTCGTAACTTCCCAATCTTCCTAATATCAAGCCGCCTGCCAGCATGCCAGAGGCAAAAGCAATTTCGGTAATAGAAATATGCATCGGTGTTCCATTAAAATATTCCATGCTGATTAAAGGATATAGTGCATTAATTGGCATATAAACAAAAGTATATAGTGTTCCTAAGAGTAATAAGGCAAACAATCCTTTGTTTTGTCTCAGAACGACAATTCCTTCTTTCATTTCTCTTATGAAATTTGGTTCCAAACTTTGCACTTGATCACCCAGCTTAGGAATACGTACAATTGCTACCGTAATAGATGCAATCACAGCACCCAACACATCGATGGCAATAATAGCATTTAAATCCCAAACGGAGTATAGGAGTGCTGCAACTGCTGGACTAACAATATAGCTTATAGACTGCAAAGACTGACTATAGCCTGCGCATTTCGTCAGCTGTTCTTCTGGTACTAAAAGTGGCGTAACCGCATTGAGTGCTGGGGTATGAAAAGCTGTTCCAATGCTACGGATAAACAATACTATCATAACTATCCAGACAGGTAGCTCCATATACAATGCAACAATAGCAAGCACTGCCCCAGCTGCTGCGATAATTAAATCAGCACCAATCATTATCTTCTTCCTATCATGACGATCCACTAGCACACCAATCGCAGGTCCAAAGACCGCATAGGGTAAAAAACCTACTAGTGAAGCCATAGACAAGACCATCGCAGATCCTGTTTTCTCTGTAAGGTAAAAAATAATCGCCATTTGCAGGATGGCACTAGTGATTAATGATACTGCTTGCCCTGCCCATATTGTATAAAACTTAAGTTTCCAATTGTTGTATTTTTCCATTTATATTATCTCCTGCATATTATTTTGCTTGAATTTCTATTTTGAATAGCATTCTAGGCAATAAAAAATGCAGGCCTAAATCCACAATGTGGCTTTTGGTCTGCATACATACAATTTGGAAACATTCATATTAAAGACATAGTTAAATAAAACTATAGTTAAATGGTCTATATCTCACCGTAACTAATGAATGCTCAATATCGTATAAATAAGCACAACAAAAAAGCCTATCATCGGGGATAGATTCTGCTTTTTTTATTGCCAGCTTATCTTAAACGCATTGAGGCTGTCATAGTTTCGGTTCCTCCTAAACTCTTAATTGTATCAGCATATATTTTAACACAATAAGTTGTATTAAACAACGTTTAAAATTGAAAAAAAGCCACGGACAGTACAACAAACATATACATCCCAGGAAGATAATATTGATTTAATTATAGATTACCTGAATATACCGATAAGCCATGCTTAATACAATAAACAAATAGTTTGCCACCGGTAGTTATAGGAAACCTACAAGTTGGACTTTGTTCTGGGTACAAGCGATTTAGAAATACTCTGTCACTTTTAACATAGGCCACAAAAGAAAGATAATGATCTTTGGTCATTGGATGGTCAAAAGTGACAAAGTAATCAGTATCTATTTCCTCTACCGTGATTTTTGGTGCAATAGTTGCAACAGTAGGCAAGACACGTTCTAATTTTCTTCCGCAGCAGAAGATAGAGGCACTTCCTGTGCTCACCAAAATATTGTCACAGGAAGGACAGACATAAAAACGTACTTTATCAATATTGCCGCTATCTGGCTTATTTGATGTAATTTCACCCTCCATCATCTGTTTCATATCAACACCCAGAATAGCGGATAGTTCCGGCCACAACGACAGATCAGGACAGCCTAAACCACATTCCCATTTTGAAACCGTTTTATTTTGAATACCCAGTGCGTCTGCAACATTTCTCTGGGTAAGGTTTTTTTCCTTTCGTAGCTTGGCAATTAATTTTCCTATTTTCACACAGTCCATGCCACCACCTCCATTTCTCTTTAGTATATCATACTACATGAACCTTGCGATTATTTGTAACAACCTTGCTGGAAGCTGCCTCAAATCGGTTATATCCAATGTATTTTCAGCTCCATAAAGTTCTCGGATAGCCTCCTTATCTTGCCCAATGGCTGCAGCAAGGAATTGTATGCCTTCTCGCCTAAATTCCTGCAAAGTATCTTTCATATCACACGCTGCCTTTTCACCTGAATAATCAGGCATAGCTTTAGGCTGCCCGTCACTGATGCTGATTATTAATTTGGTTCTTTGGGGCGCATTAAGCAATCTATCGGAAATAATGCGCAATGCCATGCCATCCCGATTGTTGCTGCGAGCCTGAATGTTCATAAGAGCATATTTTTCATCTGCATCTTTGCTTTCAAAGTCTACATAGGCATGGATGGACATTTGCTCCAGCTTGGAGCGGTCTGCTGTATCCCCGTAGACCATGATTGGAATACCGCATCTTGTGCAAAATTCATACAAGGCAACAGCAGCTTGCTTTGCAGCTTCTAATCGGCCAAAGGCTGACATCGAAGCCGATTCATCAATCCTGAGAGCAACCGCAATAGAGGGTTCTTCCTCAGGCGGACGCTTGCGGGCAAATGTGCGAAAATCCATAGAGGCAACCTGATCCGCGCAAAATTTTGTGCCATACAACCTCGATTTCGCGAATTCAGCAGATAATTCATGCTCCAACAGCGGATTTGTTTTTCTGATTAATTCCCGAATAACTGGCATCAAAGTTGTCATCATACGGTTATACTCTTCCCTGTTCTGGTGGGTAACTTCCGGACGATGGACAATCAGCTTAATATCTTCATGGACACTTCCTTGAACACTTTGCCGTGCTTCCCTGTTCAACTGTTTACGAAATTCTTTTTTTTGTAATTCGGTTATATCTGATTTATCGAGCTCATGATAGAATGGAGTGCCATTTTCCCCATTATCATTGCTTGAAATATCAGTATTTTCATTACTGCTCGTATCAGAATGCCCCTCACTGTCTTCTGATTTTCTCAGACGCACTGCATTTTTATCAGCTTGATCTGTCTTGGCAGAGAATTCTCCGTTTTCGGAAATATTAAATTCCATTACTTCAGGATTTTCTCCGTCTTTTTGCGATTGACATATGTGATCCATTTCCTCAAGCTTTTCTGTCAAGCCATGACTAGCCAGTGCCTGCTCTAAAATAACAAGCTCCTGCGGATCGGTCGTGATTTTGTATAACACCTTATAATATAAACTTTTTTGGATTGAGGCACCACTTTGAACGGCATCCACCCAAAAGATATAAGAACGCATACCGGCCACACCTTTAATGGCATTGGCGCGGGCTGTCTCATCCAGCACCATAATCGTTTCAGCTAAAAGAGATAGTACAGGTTCAGATTCATAACCGGTCTTAGCTTTAACCCGCTCCATCATCACTTCTTTAGGCGGTAAATCTAGTTTTTCCGCATGCTGCACTCGATCTCGCAAAGCTTCATTTAAGGGCCGGAAGCCATTGTAACCGCGGTTTGTTGTGATAACCGCAATAAAATCAGGGTGACGATGCGCGATACGAGTTGGCAAGTTTAGACTGCCATCTGGTTCTAATGCGGAATTTAGCGCCATTAAAACAGCAGCATCCCGAATCACTGTCGGTTCCTGAATCTCCAAGAGCCATCCATTTTCATATGCACGAACAATTTCAGAAGGATAATAGCTATATTCAACCTTATCAGAATGACCATCTTCTTCTGACAGCACCGGAAGAATCGAACCCAGGACATCGGATTTATCCATATCTGCAAAACAGGTTACTTTCGTATAAGGCAGGTTAAAATCAGCAGATAAAGCTTTGGCAATCTGGGTTTTTCCCGAACCAGCATCCCCTTCCAGCAAAATGGTGCTAATTTTCATTTCACCACGATTCCAATTTCGTACGATCTCTTCATATATTCGTTTTTCTGCTTCACTTTCAATATGTGAAGGCGGCTTTTTCCAGACAAGCGACTGTTCCTCTTCAGTCAGCTGCCTGTCCGGTGACAAAATACAAGTCTTTTTCATTGTTAGTAACACTCCAACTCTTCTAGTATGCGGCTAAGCACTCGTTGACGTTCTCCAATTATTTCTCCTAAATCATTTAAACTTTGGGCAAATGCTTTGATGTCCTCATTGATATTTTGATTGTCTACACACACTTCTACTGGTAATACCCCACCTTGTACTCCAACTCGTTCCACTGTGGGTTTTTCCGGGTCATATAAAAGGGGGAGTCGATAAGCCTCCTTGAAGTAAAGCAATGTCCTGGACAAAAAAATCATCAAATCAAATATTTGATGGATGGGCAGCTCCTGGGCCAAAATCAATTCACCATCTTTATCATTTTTCCAAATCTGTGCGGCAATCTGCATTTTTTTATTTTCTTCCAGCATAGGCGCACCTAGCGTTAAACGTTTGATGTCAGATTGATAAGCATTTCTGCCATCTATACGGTCATAATCATTTGACACCATAACAACTTTTTCATTCATCGCCATATCCTCCTTGCATTTGGATCAGCAGCGAGACACTGTTCTCTCAAACTTTCTAATTTTGCTGTATGATCTTCATGTGGGTCATCATACTTTAACACTTTAATAACTGATAGTTCAAAGCCTTCCGAGCCATATTTGTTCCATAGTTCCTGTAATCGTTTATTAGGATGCCAGTTGGCTGCCAATTTCATATTAGTGCTGTTAAAGTCTGATTTTGTATCTTTGGAGATACCCAAAAATACCTCGCCAGTTTCTTTACAACGGTAAGATATTACTCCCATTTCAGGATGTCTGTTTTTATAGGCTTCTAAAAGCTCTTTTTTTCTTTTTGTATCCATCATTTTCACCTCGACTCTAGTATAAAACAATGTATCTCAAAATATAATCCACGCTCCGTAGACCATATGAATGCATTATTATCCAGTAAACAGTACTTTGTAAAAATAGTAGATTGCGTTACTTGTCCATTAAGGTTTTACAATTTCCTGTATGACATAAGCATTATAAAAACGAAAAGCCGCCAATCAAGAGCTGTTTCCCTTAATCAGCGGCAAGTCTTATATCTAATTTTCTATATCTATTGCAATACTTGACTTAAATTCCACCTCAATTCTGTCATCATGCACCGTAACCCTTTCAATAAGCCACCTTACTAATTGCTCATCATACTCCACTAACTCACAGGTTTGTTCATTCAAGTAAGCAGTCATCTCAGCGATTCGTTGCCTTTTTCCTTCTCGCTCTGCATTTTCAACTAGTGCATTTTGCTTTAATTCTCGAAGTCGATAAATTTCATCAGCCACTTCATCATAGTCATTCTTGGACTTTACTTGTATTATAAGCTGTTGTTGCAATTCTTCTAATTTACTATCAATATCATCGGTGGCATTATCATTTTCTTCATTAAATATATACTGTCTCCTCAACCTCAATAAAAAATCTAACCTGTCAACTCAACCCTATCACTTTCAGGGTAGTTGATATGTTTCCTCGAAGAATAAAAATAAGGGTTTCCCGACATTAACGTCATCGACAAAGATGTCATGAGAAAAATTCATTGTCAGGAAACCCTTTATTTATCAGTGTTTTGAATAGTCCTATTTCTCCACCCTAGACATCAAGGCAACACACTCAACGTGCAGTGTTTGCGGGAACAGATCCACTGGTTGGATGCTGCCTACGCTGTAGCCGCCTTCGTGGAATAATTGTAGGTCGCGTGCCATAGTAGCTGGGTTGCAGCTGACGTAGACGATGCGCTCTGGAGCGATTTCCAAGGCTGCTTCGATGAAGGCTGGTTCCAAGCCTTTGCGTGGCGGATCGACAACCAAGACATCCGCTTTGACGCCTTCAGCAGCCCATTTCGGCATTACTTCTTCGGCAGCGCCGACTTCGAAAGTAATGTTGTCGATGTTGTTTGCTGCGGCATTCATTTCGGCCATTTTCACGGCATCGGGAACGACTTCCATCGCATAGACGTGTTTCGCTTTTTCAGCCAATGACAAGGAGATGGTTCCGATTCCGCAATAAGCATCGATGACGGTTTCTTCGCCTGTCAATTGTGCAGCTTCGATCGCCAATTTATAAAGTTTTTCCGTTTGGATCGGGTTCACTTGATAGAATGAGCGGGAAGAGATCGCGAATGTATGGCCCATCAATTTGTCGTGATAAACGTCTTCGCCGTGCAGGACGATGGTTTCGTCACCCAGGATGACATTGTTTTGTTTCGGGTTCACGTTTTGGACGATGCTGACCACTTCCGGTAAAGCTTCCAAAATAGCTGGAATGATTTTACTTTGCGGAAACAGTTTCGCCGTACGCGTAACCAGGACAACCATCATTTCGCCTGTGTAATAACCGCGGCGGATCATGATGTGACGGATATTTCCGGTATGTTTCTTCTCGTCGTAAGCTTTCACGTTGAATTCCTGCAGAATGTCACGGACCTTTACGATGGCTTCATCGATTTTTGGATCCTGGATCTGGAAGTTTTCCATCGGGATCAATTCATGTGTGTTGGTGCGGAAGAACCCGGTAACCAATTTGCCGTCTTTTTGACGTACCGGAATCTGTGCTTTATTGCGGTATCCCCATGGATTTTCCATGCCGATTGTCGGTTTGACTTCGACTTCCGGCATTTTGGCAATGCGTTTCATCACTTGCTCGACGTTGTTCTTTTTGAAAGCCAATTGGGCAGAGTAACGCAGATTCTGCAACGGCATCGTACCAACGCGTGTGCCTTTAACGTCGCGTGTCGGAATGCGGTCAGGAGAACTGGTCAGTCTTTCCTCAATGCGGGCGAATCCAAATGATTTGCCGACTTTGGTAACTTTGATGTTGGCCCGTTCGCCCGGTAGTCCATCCGCTACAAATAATGGATAACCCTCAACTTTTGCGACACCCATACCTTCTGACGTTAAGTCCTCAAATGTTACAGTCATCTTCTCATTTTTTATTACCGGTGCTACCGTATATTGTTTTTTCATGTGTACTCCTCAGTTCGTAATTTTTCATTCGGTTCATTATACCAAAAAAGAAGGCGACTCGATACAGCAAGCCCATTTGTTTGGAAAAAATAAGTACTTTCTCATAATATCGCCTGATGCGGCGCGTCTTATCGATAGGAAGTTTCGCTCGCATTCAGTATAATGGAGATGTATAAACGAGTTTCTGTTGGGTACAGGAAGAAAGCGAGGATGACAAAATGAGCGGACAACGGATCGTTCCCTTTTTGACGTTACCGGGGACTGCAGAAGAAGCGATGCACTTTTATGTTTCCATTTTCCCGAATTCCAGCGTGACCTCCCTCACCAAAATCGATGAGGACGAGCACGGGGAAGGCGGCCGTGTGGTCAATGAGCAGTTTGTGCTGAACGGACAGGATTTCATGGCGATGGACATGGAGGAGGATTTTTTGCCGGATATGACTTGGGCCGTTTCCCTTTACGTGGACTGCGAAGATGAATCCAGCTTCGATAACTACTTTGATTCCTTATCCAAGGATGGCGTGGTGATGATGGGACCTGAAGCAGTCGGTGAATTGCGCGCGGTAGCTTGGGTGACCGATCAGTTCGGCGTCACCTGGCAGTTAGTCTGGAAATAATGCGAATGGGCTGCTCCAGTTTATTGGGAGCAGCCCATTTTATAGGATTATCAGACATTCTTGGGTATTCCTGCTTGCCGGTTGTCCGATTCTTTAAGGTTATCGGACAAGCTCAGCCGGACATCCTCGTCTGCTATTCTTCCGCCAATAACGTCGGTAAGTCGGCTACGGTATCCAGATTGACAGAACCGACCGCCTTTCCGTCCTCCAGCTTGATCAGGATGGGTACGAACGCGATGCCGTACGTATCCAGCACCTCGTCATAGTTGACGTCATTGGAGCGTTTTTTCGTATTGTAATAATAGGCGGTCTGCCCTGTTTCCGCCAATTCCTCCTCAAGGAGTGGACGGAATTTCTTGCAGTAGGGGCAGTCATCGAATCCGAAGTAGAGGTAGGCCACGTCCTGCGCGACCACTTCTTCGTATTCCGTTTCATTTGATATGGCCACGATCCGGGAATTTTCCTTGTTCCCGCAGGCTACAAGCAATATTAACAGTCCACTCAAAAATAAGATAGACAAAAATTTCTTCTGTTTTTTCGGCATACGACAGGTCCCCTTTGGCATAAATGTGTCTTTTTTCCAGTATAACAAAAAATGCCCGGGACCTCTCATCAGAAGACCGAGAGGCCGGGCATTTTTCAGATTCTCATTTTTAATTCTTGCCGTCGTAAGGCAAGCGTTTGTCGTTCACTTCATCCGGATGCAGGGTTTCAACTTCTTTCATGAAGCCAGTGCCGGCGCCTGCAAGAATGTCTTCATCGACTTCTTCGATCGGATCGGCGTAATCGGAAGTATTCCCGATTATTTTGATGTGCTGTTGGTGATTCGTGAATGTGGTAGGTGCATCCCCGCCGTACTCCCCATCCAAGTTGATCATCAAACGGGATCCGTCCTTAGATTCTGCTTTGACAAAGCTGGTGTGTGTGTAAAGGACATTCGAATTTTCCAGATGTCTACCCCCGTTCAATACTTGGGCCAACAGTTGCAGGATTTCAAAAATATTAGCAGTCTTTACGATAAACAGAGTGAACTTACCGTCACCCAAAACGATGTTCGGATCAATCGTTTCAAAACCTCCCACCGAATTGGTCAAAGCCACAAAAAACATCGAAGCCATGCCGTCGTAGACGCCGTCTTCATACTCGATGCGCATGTGCATTGGTTTGAGCTGGGGAATTTTTTCAGCACCTTTCACTAAGTAGGCAAGGTAGCCGAAAATGGTTTTCAGTTTTGCCGGGACGTCGTAGGTCAAATCCGTCAGATAGCCGCCTGCTGCGATATTTATAAAATAAGTATCATTCGATTGACCAATATCCATCGGTATGACATTACCCGCCGCGATGACGCGGGCTGCATCCAACATATTTGAGCGCGGAATCTTCAAAGCACGGGCATAGTCATTTGTGGTCCCCGCAGGTATGATGCCGACTGTTGGTCTGTTGTCCAATCCGGCGATGCCATTGATAACCTCGTTTACGGTACCATCACCACCTGCTGCAACGATTAGATCGAAACCGGCCAAAGCAGCACGCTCCGCTTCTTTTGTAGCAGAAAGGGGTTCTGGTGTCGTGGCATAAGCACTGGCTTCATAGCCTGCTTCTTCCAATATTTGAAGGATATCAATCATGCTTTTTTTCAGCATTTCTCTTCCGGAAGTAGGATTGTAAATTACTCTTGCTCTCATTCGTTTCCTCATCTTTCTAAGCTCATCTATTATACAGGTCACAAGTTATCTTTTATTTACTAAACCGTTCAATTACTGATTATATCACCAAAATCAGAATTATACTAATTGCTAAATAGGGAAAAGATAGGTTTATTGCGGTTTTTTTTGATTTTATTATTTCAGAAAAAAAGCCAACCTCCCGAAGGAAGTTGGCTGGAATGTGTGCAACGCAGACGCGTTCTGAATCCCGAGAATCATGAGCATCAATTCTCTTGGTACAAAGATTGCCAAAGACCTCAAACGTCGTACTGTGACGTTTGAGTGCCTAAGCTGACATTACGTCACGGCCAAAAAGCGGCCGTTCTCGTAATGTCCTCTTAGTGCTCGCCCCCTACCCGCAATTCATCGTATCCTATCTTTTTTCTAATTCCTGCGCTAGTAGTTGGTTGACCATGCCTGGGTTGGCTTGACCTTTGGTTTGTTTCATGATTTGGCCTACCAGGAAGCCTTTGGCGCGGTCTTTTCCAGCTTTGAAGTCGTCAACGGATTGTTGGCTGTTGTCCAAAACAGCGTTGATGATCGGCAACAATTGGGCTGGATCGCTCATTTGGATCAGACCTTCTGCTTCTACAACGGATTTGGCATCGCCGCCTTTTGTTGCCAACAGGCGGAAGACTTTCTTGGCGATTTTCGTACTGATGGTTCCGTCTTCGATCAATGTGATCATGCCGGCAAGGTTTGCTGGCGTCAGTTTCGTTTCGGCCAGTTCCACTTTTTCGCTGTTCAGGTACGCGGAAACTTCGCCCATCAACCAGTTGGAAGCCAATTTGGCATCGGCACCAGCAGCGATGGTACCTTCGAAGAAGTCGGACATTTCTTTCGAAAGCGTCAATACCATTGCATCGTATTCAGGCAAATCGTATTCCGAAATGTATCTTTCGCGGCGTTTTGCAGGCATTTCCGGAATGCTGGCTTTTACGCGGTCGATCCATTCTTGGGAGATGGTCAAGCCTGGCAGATCCGGTTCCGGGAAGTAACGGTAGTCGCTTTCGCCTTCCTTGACGCGCATCAAGATCGTTTCGCCGGTTGTTTCATCGAAACGGCGTGTTTCTTGTTGGATGATGCCGCCAGCGTTCAATACTTGCGCTTGGCGTTTTTCTTCGTGAGCCAATCCTCTGCGGACGAAGTTGAAGGAGTTCAAGTTCTTCAATTCTGTTTTGGTACCAAATTTTTCTTGGCCGAATGGGCGGATGGAGATGTTGGCATCGCAACGCATGGATCCTTCTTCCATCTTCACGTCGGATACATCTGTGTACATGATGATTTGACGTACCGCATCCAGATAGGCATAAGCCTCTTCCGGAGAGCGCATATCCGCTTCCGATACGATTTCGATCAGTGGTGTTCCTTGACGGTTCAAGTCGACGTAGGAATAACCATCCGATCCGTGCATGTTTTTGCCTGCATCTTCTTCAAGATGGACGCGCTCGATGCGGATTTTTTTCTTGACGCCTTCCACTTCGATTTCGACCCAGCCGTCATGGCCGATCGGATTGTCCAATTGCGAAATTTGGTACGCTTTCGGATTGTCCGGATAGAAGTAGTTTTTGCGGTCGAAGTGTGTTTCAGTAGAGATTTCACAGTTCAAAGCCAATGCGGCCTTCATGCAGAATTCGACTGCGCCTTTGTTGATGACCGGCAAGACGCCTGGATAACCCCAGTCGATGACGTTTGTGTTTGTGTTCGGTTCTGCCCCAAAGTGTGCTGGAGATGGGGAGAACATTTTTGATTCAGTTTTCAATTCTACATGGACTTCCAGTCCGATGACTGTTTCATAATTCATAATGTTTTCCTCCTACAGGTTTGGGTGTTGGTCAAGATAGTCGTTCGCTTGTTCCAAGGCAAAAGCGGCTTGATAGATCTTCGCTTCTTCGAAGTAGTTACCGATCAATTGGATACCGATCGGCATGCCGTCAGCCGAGAAACCGCCAGGAACGGAAATGGCCGGAACGCCCGCCAAGTTGATCGTTACGGTCAACAAGTCGTCCATGTACATAGCCAATGGATCGTCGTTCTTTTCGCCGATTCCGAAAGCAGTCGTTGTAGTGGTAGGTCCCAGAATCAGATCGTAGCCTGCGAAGATGTTCGCAAAATCGCGTTTGATCAGCGTGCGGACCTGACCAGCCTTTTTGAAGTAAGCATCATAGAAACCGGCACTCAATGAGAAGGATCCCAACATGATGCGGCGTTTCACTTCCATCCCGAAACCTTCGGAACGGCTCTTGATGTACAATTCTTCCAACGAATTCACATTTTCTGCACGGTAGCCGTAACGCACTCCGTCAAAACGTTGCAGGTTGGATGAAGCTTCTGATGAAGCGATGATGTAGTAAGCCGGGATTCCATAAGCCAAAGTCGGCATGCTGACTTCTTCTACGGTAGCGCCCATTTCTTCGAATTGAGCAGCTGCTTTTCTGACAGCCTCTTGGATTTCAGCGGATACGCCATCTTGGAAATATTCTTTAGGCAATGCGATTTTCATGCCCGCAACTTTTCCGTTCAGGTTCGCGCTGAATTTCGGCACTTCCATATTTAAGCTCGTGGAGTCTCTCTTATCATAGCCGCTGATTGCTTCCAACAACAAGGCGTTGTCGGTTACGTTGCGCGTCATCGGACCGATTTGGTCAAGGCTGGACGCAAAAGCGATCAAACCGTAACGGGATACGCGTCCGTATGTCGGTTTCATGCCGACGATACCATTGAAAGCAGCAGGTTGGCGAATACTTCCACCTGTATCAGAACCCAAGGAAGCGACAACTTCACCGCTGGCAACCGCAGCAGCAGAACCACCGGATGAACCGCCGGGAACTTTCGTCAGATCCCAAGCATTTTTGGTTTTTTTGTAGTAGGAGTTTTCCGTACTTCCGCCCATGGCAAATTCGTCCATGTTCAGTTTTCCGACGTTGACTGCGCCGGCTTCCTTCAATTTTGTGACGACGGTTGCGTCATAGATCGGCATAAAGTCGCCCAACATGCGGCTCGCCGCTGTCGTTGTCACGCCTTCTGTGACGATGTTGTCTTTGATCCCTAAAGGAATACCGTTCAGGACATTGCCGTCTGCGTAGCCTTTTTCGTCAGCCGCTTGCGCTTGTTTCAAGGCGCCTTCTTCGTTCAAAGCCAAGAATGCTTCCACTTTTCCGTCTGTTTCAGCGATGCGTTTAAAGGCTGCTTGTGTCAGTTCCACGGAAGAAAATTCTTTGTTGACTAAACCTTCATGCAGGCTCGTTAGCGTTTCATTGAAAATACTCATGCGCCTTCCACCTCGTTATCTAAAATTGCGGGCACTTGGATCATGCCGTCTTCGGCTGTCTTGACGTTTTTGAATAAGAGGTCGCGATCCATTCCTGGTTCCGCTACATCTTCACGCATGACATTCTTCAATGCATAGCCATGGGAAGTCACGGGTACATCGGTTGTATCGACTGCTTCCAATTGTTCCACCATGTCGATGATGTCGCCCAATTGTTCTGTAAAATGTTTAATTTCGTGAGGAGCGAATTCCAGCTTGGCCAGTTTTGCTACGTGACGCACTTGCTCTTCAGTGATTGCCATGTAATACCCTTCTTTCTGTCGTTTTGTGTAGGTTTCGTTTTTTTACATACCTGTTCATTTTAGCATAAAAATCATCGGTTTGTGGGAGTTTTCTCACGTTTCCAGCCCTTTATTAAGGAAACCGTTACCTAATCGAAGATATGGTAACTGAAGCCCTGGCTGTCGTTTTCTCTTGTCAGGAACGATTCGATGCCGTTGATCGATTCAATCGTGATCTCAACGGGAATGTTTTGGGGCAGGAACCGTCCTGCTGCATCGGTTACGTGTTGGGTGAAGGCGATGATTTCCGTTTCCCCATAGAACTGAGTCGTGATGTCGATTTCGAGCGACATCAGTTGTCCATCGACGTACTTGCCTTCACCGACGATTCCGTTCAGGTTCGGGAAGAAATCCTGTACTTCATTCTTGAAGTTGTCAAAGTTGGAAGACTCTTCCGTCTGCGTTCCGCTTTGCAACGGGAAAACCACTTTGCTTTCATTGCGGGTGATCCATTCACCGATCGCAGACCCTTCCGTGGAGACGCCTTCGAACAGATAAGAGCCGCCGACCGGGCTGTCTTGCGCTGATTGCTCATATATGCCGATGACGATCGGAATGCTTTCCAATCCCTCTGTCTGGCGCAAACGGGTAATGATTGTATTTGCATAAGCTTTTGCCTGTTCTTCCAGTTTATCGCGGGAAATAGCTTGTTCCATCGGCACATCATTCACTTTGTAATAGTCGACCGAATTCATCGCCAATCCGATGGCCATTCCGGCCAACTCAAAGCCATTTTCATTCTGGATCATATAATCCTGTTCCAAAATTTGCTCCAGATAGATCGGCTCTCTGGTGGCCGCATCGGTGCTGCCGTTATCGGTCGGATTCAAACCGTCCGGATTGGAGTCGCTGTAACGCCCCAACCATAACCTTGTCGTATCATAATCGATGACTTGGCCTTCTTGAAAAAAGTATTGGTCAGTCGGGAAAACATTTTTCGCTACATCCAACAGATCCGCCTCAAAGTCTTTGATGTTGGCTGTCGAGTTCAGCGAGAGGCTGACGCCACGATTCTGGCTGAATTGGTATTTGCCGTCCACGATCAAGGCCGGATAATAATCGGTCGACAACTGATTTTGTGTCGTTTGGACAGTCACTTTTTCGGGTCCGGTATTGGTTGTGTTCTCCGTCGTTTGCGTCTCTGATAGCTGTCCGCAACTGGCCAACAGGAACATCGCTGCTCCGGAGACAGTCATAAGGATGACGCTTTTCGCTTTATTCACTGCTGTCACTTCTTTCCAAGTTTTTCACCATGTCTTCTTCTGTCCAGACGGGGATGCCCAGACTTTGGGCTTTTGCCAATTTGCTTCCTGCTTCTTCTCCGGCCACGATCCAGTCGGTCTTTTTGGAGACACTGCCGGTCACTTTTCCACCGAGAGCCTCGATCATTTCCGTCGCTTCGGTTCGGTTATAGTGCGTCAGTTTGCCCGTCAATACAACCGTTTTGCCGTTCCAGATGGAATCGACAGCAGCCACCTCAGCCTTTTTCTTGCCGAGATAGGTCAGATTCACGCCGTTCGCTCGGAATTCTTCAATCAGGTCCTTCACTTCAGGCAGTTGGAAATAGGCCACAACACTATCCGCGATGATATCACCCATGCCTTCGACGGCCATGATTTCTTCTTTTGTCGCCTGCATCAGCCGATCGATGGTTTCGAATTCCGCTGCCAGGCTGGCTGCCGCTTTGGCTCCGACATGACGGATGCCCAAGCCGAACAGCAGGCGTTCAAAAGAGTTCCCGCGGCTCTGATCGATGGCCGTCACAATATTGTTGGCGGACTTTTCTTTGATTTTATCCAATTGGTAAAGGTCTTCTTCCGTCAGTTTATACAGGTCGGCTACATCCTTGACGAGCCCTTTTTCGAACATCTGGCTGACGACGCGAACGCCCAGACCGCTGATGTTCATGGCATTGCGCGAAACGAAGTGAGACAGGCCCTCTTTGATCTGGGCAGGGCACTTCGGATTGATGCAGCGCAGAGCTACTTCGTCCTCCAGATGCACCAACTGGCTTGCGCAGGCCGGGCACGTTTCGGGAATGACATAAGCTTCACTTTCCGGACCTCTGCGGTCGATAAGGACATGCTGGATTTCCGGAATGATGTCGCCGGCCTTGTGGATCACGACCGTGTCGCCGATGCGCACATCCTTCTCGCGGACGAGATCGACGTTATGCAGGCTGGCGCGTTGCACGGTGGAACCGGCCAAGAATACCGGATCCATTACGGCAGTCGGTGTCACGACACCGGTACGGCCGACTGTCCACTCGATGTCGCGCACGATCGTTTCGGCTTCTTCTGCTTTGAATTTGTAGGCGATCGCCCACCGCGGCGCTTTAACCGTATAACCGATTTCCTCTTGGGCAGAAAAAGCATTGACTTTGATGACGATGCCGTCGATTTCGTAAGGCAAATCTTTCCTTTTTGCTGCGATTTCTTCCGTGAATGCCCAGACTTCTTCGATCGAATCAAAGAGTCGGCGTTCCGGATTGGTCCGCAAACCGACCTGCGCCAATCGGTTCAATAACGCGTCCTGTGTCTCCACAGCCAATTGTTCGAAATTGGTTGCGTTGTACAGATAGATATTCAGGTTGCGGCTGGCCGCAATACTCGCGTCCAGTTGGCGCAGACTGCCGGCAGCGGCATTGCGCGGATTCGCAAAAATCTCCAAGCCTTTCTCATCACGATCCGCGTTCAATTGGACGAAGGACGCTTTCGGCATGTAGCATTCGCCGCGGACTTCGAAAGTCAGCGGTTCATTCAGACGCAATGGAATGGCTTTGACCGTCCGCAAGTTCTGCGTGATGTCTTCGCCGATATTTCCGTCACCTCGCGTCGCGCCTTGGACAAACAGGCCGTTTTCGTATTTCAAAGACACGGCTAAACCGTCGATTTTCAGCTCGCACATGTACTGCAAAGGCTGATCGGTCAATTTGCTGATGCGTTGATGGAATTGCAGCAAGTCCTCCTGATTGAAGGCATTCCCTAAGCTCAGCATCGGTGAATCATGCTGGACTTTGGTGAAGCCGGGCAGGATGGTCCCGCCGATGCGTTGCGTCGGTGAGTCCGTGGTGATCAGCTCAGGATGGGCTTTTTCCAATTTTTCCAGTTCTTGATACTGCTGGTCGTATTCTTTATCTGAAATACTGGGTTTGTCCAGTACATAATACTCGTAACTGTAGCGGTTGAGGAGCGTCTTCAACGTCTCGATGCGCTCTTGGGCTTCGGTCAGACTTTCTTTCGCCATGAATGATCCCCTCCTAAATTATTCTTTTTCGATCGGTGCAAAAGATGCCAACAAGCGCTTGATGCCGATGTTCTTGAAGGCAATATCCAACGTCAATCCATCGCCTTCCCCGCTTGTCTGAACGACAATGCCTGTGCCCCATTTTTTGTGGCTGGCTTTGTCGCCCACAGCCCAACCTAGGCTGGCCGCACCACTTGTTCCGGTCTGCTTGACGGACTGCGTCGTTTTTTCACGCGATCCGGCCGAAAACGGCTGACTGAAGGCTTTCTCTTGGCGGGTATCGCTTGCTGTTTTCCAACGACCGCCAGAGCTTGCCGGTTTTGATGAAAATGAGTTTGTCATGGATCCTGAGCTGTCCTCGCGGTCCAGAACGGAACCGTCCAATTCATCAAGGAAGCGCGATGCCGGATTGGACATCGTACGTCCATAAAGCATGCGGGAATAGGCATTCGTCAGGAACAGTCTTTGCTCCGCCCGTGTGATGCCGACATAGGCCAGGCGCCGTTCTTCCTCCATCTGGTCCTCATCCATGAAGGAGCGGGACGATGGGAAAATGCCGTCTTCCATCCCGATGATGAAGACGATCGGGAATTCCAATCCTTTGGCTGCGTGCATCGTCATCAGCGTCACTTCGCTCTGCGGTTCTTCCTCGATCTGATCCAAATCGGAAACCAGCGCCAAATCGGTCAGGAAGGAGGTCAGATCAAAGTCTTCTGGATTCATTTTATCGAACTCCTGGGTTACCGACAGGAATTCGTTGATGTTTTCGATCCGGGCTTCCGACTCAAGCGTCTTCTCCATTTCGAGGGCTTCCAGATAAGTCGTCTGGGAAAGCAACTCCTGGACCAATTCTGTGATCGGCAGGAATTCCTGCATTTTATGCAGATTATCCATAATAGTCGCGAATTTCTTCAATTCCTTCGCAGCTTTTCCGGATACGCTGGACATTGCCACATCATGGGCAGCCTGCAATAAGGTCAGGTCATGCATATTGGCGAATTCACGCAGTTTTTCGACACTCGCGTCACCGATGCCGCGTTTCGGCACATTCACAATCCGGCCGAAGCTCAAATCATCGGACGGATTCACGATCAAGCGCAGATAAGCCAAGATGTCTTTGATCTCTTTGCGGTCGTAGAACTTGCGTCCGCCAACCATCTTGTAAGGGATATTCGACTTCAGGAGATTCTCCTCGATGACACGCGACTGGGCGTTCGTCCGGTAGAGCACTGCGAAATCGCCGTACTGGCGTTTGTTTTCGCGGACTTCCTGTTGCATCTTCGAGATGACGTAGCGCGCTTCGTCATGTTCGGATTGGCCACGGTAGTAAACGATATTCTCGCCGTCCGGATTATCAGTCCACAACTCTTTTTCTTTCCGATTGACGTTGTTTTGGATCACATCATTGGCTGCACGCAAGATTTTTTTGGTGGAGCGATAGTTCTGCTCCAGCAAGACCACTTTTGCATCCGGATAATCCTTTTCGAAGTTGAGGATGTTCTCCATGTCAGCACCGCGCCAACCGTAGATGCTTTGGTCCGCATCGCCGACGACGCAGATGTTTTTGAATTTGTTGGCCAACAGCTGCACCAATTGGTATTGGGCGTAGTTGGTATCCTGGTATTCGTCCACATGGATGTAATGGAATTTATTTTGGTAGTAGGACAACGTTTCTGGATATTCCTGGAACAGTTTGACCGTCAGCATGATCAGGTCGTCAAAATCCATTGATTGGCTGTTTTCGAGCGCTTTTTGGTAATCTTTGTAGCATTCGTAGACGATATTATCGATGTATCCGCCGGCCAGATCGCCGAATTCCTTCGGTGTCTGCAGTTCGTTTTTCGCTTGGCTGATCCGTCCCAAAATCATACGATGATCGAATTTTTTGGCATCCAGATTCTTTTCGCGGATGATGCGTTTCATCAATGTTTCGGTTTCGCTCTGGTCGCAGATCGTGAAGGAGCGCGCATAGCCGAGCTGTTCGCTCTCTCTTCTGAGGATCCGTACGCACATGGAGTGGAAAGTGGATACCCACATGTCGTTCCCGACCGTTCCGACCAAGCGGATAACCCGCTCTTTCATTTCTTTTGCCGCTTTGTTCGTAAAGGTGATGGCTAAGATGTTCCAAGGGTTTACCGATTTTTCTTCCAGTAGATAGGCCATGCGGTGGGTCAGCACGCGTGTTTTGCCGCTGCCTGCCCCCGCCATGATCAATAGTGGGCCTTCTGTCGCCAAAACGGCTTCTGCTTGCCTTGGATTCATTCCTTTGATGAGGTCGTGTTTTTGTTGCACATTTGCCATCCTTTCTTTTGTTGCCTTTGTTTCAGAGTGTGTATGGGTATGTTCTATTTTGATAGCTACAAGGCGATGATGCAGCCTTATAGTTTCTGATTTGCATCATGGTTTAGTCTATCATTTTAGAGCGTGGCTATCAATGAATCCCCGGATATTTTAAATAGTTTTTACCCCTTGTTCCCCTTGATGCGGTTCAGGTTCATTTTCCCTATTATGCCGTCCAACAAAAAGGTCCTGCCGCTGAATCGTTTAGTTGATTCAGCGGCAGGACTTTCTTTTTAGTCAGTCTACTGCGCCAAGCTATCATTGGAGTCCTTCAAGGTTTCGAAGAAGAAGAGGAGGTATTCCCCCATCTTCTCGTAATCCTTGTCGCGCATACAAACAGCTATTTCCTTGTATAACTCGAGTAACTGCGCTTCGCTTTGGTAACGTTCTTCATCCATCAGATCAGTGTTGTCGGAATAAGTGCTATGGATGTCACGGGCCGTCGTCATGATCACTTTCTTCAGGAACTGATTTTCGCTAGGAGCGATGAACGTTTCAAAAATCCTGTACTCATTCTTGAAGTAGCCGGTCGCATCCCGATAGTCGAGGTACTCCGTTTGTTTTTCGAGGATTGTTTCAAAAAGCTGATAATCCAAAGCGATGTCGTTTTCTTTCAGATACTGCAGGTAGTTCATGATCAGGCCAGCAATCAGTTCCAGGCGTTCCAGCAAACCCTCGTTTGAAATTTTCTTCTCAGCCACGATATAGCCTTTGTAGGGAATCGATTTCACCAGGCCTTCTTCCTCCAACAACAGCAGCGCGGTACGAATCGGAGTCCGGCTCATGAACAAGGCTTCCGATATGAGTTGTTCAGTTATTTTGGTTCCCGGCGGCCAGCTGGTGCTGTCGATTTTGTCTTTAATATAGTCATATGCTTTATTGAATAGTCTATCCTCCATCGCTATACCCTTCCTTCATATCAAAGCGCGGACACCGTTCCCGTTACTCTGCAGATTCTAACAAGCCGTTTTCTTCCAGTTCGTTGATGAGGGTATCCGGGCTGTCACCCAATAAGGTGACGTGTCCCATTTTCCGTTTCGCGCGGTGTTCTTTTTTTCCATAAAAATGGAAATGCCAATCCGGTTTGGTCAGCAAGAGAATCAGCGCTTCATCAAGTTTTTCTTCCATGATATTGAACGTCACGCTAGTATCGTACAGCTGGATTTCCGGAATGGGCAGGCCGCAGATGCAGCGGACCAGGACTTCATATTGAGAGATGCTGCAGCCATCCAGCGAATAATTGCACGAATGGTGCGGGCGGACGACCAAACGGTTCACATACAGCGTTCCTGATGAAGTCATGAATGTCTCGATCGTCAAAATTCCGGTCAGATTCATGGCCTTCGCAGCCAGCTTGCCGATATGCTCCAGCTCTTTCTGAATATTTCCGCCTACGCGTGCAGGCGTGATGGTCTTCACCAGTTTTTGCTCCCGGTAGATTGTTTCCGTGACAGGGAATGACGTGAACACATTGTTCGCGTCCTGTGCGACTGTGATGGCCAGTTCCATCTCGAATGGGATCCATGCCTCCAAAATGCACGTCCCTTTTTTCAGCAAGGCTGCCGCCCTTTCAAAGTCCTCCTCACTGTACAAAAGATGCTGTACCGGTGTGGCCATTTCAATTCGGAGCGGCTTCAGCACACACGGAAAGCCGATGCTCTTGACCGCTTCTTCCATATCTTCGATGGCGGTTATCGTCGCGTAAGGCGTCACGTTGATGTTCAAGGATTCCAGAAACGCTTTTTCGATTAACCGGTCTTGGGTGATCGAAAGGCTGTCCGGATCCTGCGGTATAGAGATATAAGGATTGATTTGCGTCAACAACATCGTATCTACGGCTTCCGACTCAAAAGTCAGGACATCCGATTTCGCAGCGAGATCCGTCAGCGCATCGAAATCTGTATATTTCTTGGTTATCTGCCAATCCGCTATTTGCCCCGCTGGACAGGCAACATCGGCGTCCAAGATGCCTATTTGGTAGCCCAATTTTTTGGCTTCCAAAGCAATCATACGGGCGACGTGTCCTCCGCCAATAATACCGATTGTTTTCCCGGGTAAAATTTGATTCGGCATGTGATCACACTACTCTCTTGGATTTTTCATTAAAATTCGCTAAAAAAGTCTTTACCAAACCATTTTATCACTATATTCGACGAATGTCGCCATCCAAAAACTGTCTGCTTGTCGAATTTTCGTAGAAATTTCGGGCACATGGCGCAAAAAACGCACGGATAAAGGCTGCCTCTTCAAAAGAGTCCAGCCTGTCCGCGCGTTTCTGTTTTCATCCTTCAAATATCATATTCATAAAGCGCATGCTGTTCGATGACCGCTATCAATTTTTCGGCATAATCCGGATCAGTCGCATAACCGCAATCCTGGAGAGCCTGGGCCGCTTCCTGGTAAGTGGCTGCCTGCAGAACAGGAGCGTATTGATCTGGATCCCAAGTGGTACCGTTGACGAACAGCAACGCGTGGTCCTGGACCGATTCCGCCCAGCTGCCGTATACCCTGAAGTTCGCTTGGATGGTGACCCACTCGCCGTTGTAGTACTCACTGGTCATCAAGCGGACCGTGTTTTCCGGGTTATCTCCCTTCATGCCGTACAGATTGTTGTAGACAGCGGACAGGTCGCTCTCTCCCCAATCCGATTCAAGGATCGCCTGAGCGATGCTGATGCTGGCGTGGACACCGTAATTCGCTTGCATCTGCTGTGCGGCAGGGGCGATATCAGCGATGAAGTCGGACCCCTGATTATTGCCGTACTGCGGGATTTCGGGAACGATTGGGGAAAAATCGCCGATCAGCGACAGGCTGGCCATAAAACTGATCAGCAGAAAAAATAATATCTTGACGGCTTTAGCGGGTGCAGATTGCGGTTGTTTTCGAGTCCGCTTCCTCTTTCGTACCATATGTTCCTCCGTCTGTTTGTTTGGGTTGCTTTAGCTGCTATTGATTGTTGTTGCCCAGTGCTTCGTTTTGCTTCAGGATCGCTATGTATTCTTCCAATGTCAGATTTTTTTCGGTCATGTACATGGCGTTTTCGATGCCTACATAGCGAAAGTGCCAAGGTTCAAAATTGATGCCGGTTATGGCTTCTTTTTCCTTTGGATAACGCAACACAAAACCAAATTTGGGTGCATTTTCTTTCAGCCACAGTCCCTCAGGATAATTCTCCAGATCCGGAAATAATCCTGAATTGCCTTCTTGATTGGCCAAGGCGGTCGACGTGATGTCTACTGCAAGTCCGGTTATATGTTCACTGGCATTCGGCAAGGCGATATATTCCTCTGTTTTCGTGCGTGCTTCTTCTTCCGACAAGCCCGAAGCTAGATAATTCTGATAATTGACGTCATAGTTTGTTTGCTGTTGCTCGATGGAGCGATAACCTGAAATCATCGTGAAATCCATACCCGCAGCTTTCCCGGCTTCCATCAGTTGCAGATAAGGCTCTTGTATCCTGCTGTCGATCTGATAACCGCTCTCGGTCAGATACAGCTCCATCACAATTTCTTCAGCAAGCTGATTTTCTCGGTTCACCAATACCAGATTCCAATCGGCTGAGGAAGCTGCTGGTGTCACGATCACTTTGGACTCCGATTCAGCAACTATGGCTGAGGAAGAGTCTTGTGATTCTTCGGAATGGGCGCTTATTTTCGAGTACTGCTGACTGTTTGACGGTTCATCGTCATCAGTTGTGCATCCTGTGAAAAAGAGCATCGCCAGCAAGAGTCCCGCTAGGAAACGCCGTCTTTGTGCGTACCGCTCAGGCGTATGGGAGTATTTTTTTTTCGGTTCCATCTTTTTACCTCTTCTGGTCTATATTTTTTGCTATGCCTATTTTAGCACAACTCGCCGCCAATCCACACCCAAAAGTAAGCCCGGGTTAGAATCCATACGAAAAGCCAAGATAGTTTCATCTCGGCTCTCTGGTTTATATTTAACTTATTCTGTAATTTTTGGGATGGTATCCGGTGTATTTTCATTGAACCATTCAAGCAGATTGATCTTTTTCGAATCGATCTGATGACGGATGATGCTGGGCAAGCGTAGATCGATGATATCTTTGTAGCTCCAGAAATCATAGTTGCACTCGAGTCGGAGTGTCGTGATTGCCGGTTTATGGATTTCTGAATCATGGACGGTTTCATCGGTGGTGTACCATTTGAAGTCGGCCAAATCCGTCGCTATCCACTTTTTGGCGACTTGATACTTCAGGAATTGATATTCTCTTACAGGGTTCTCTGCCACCTCAGGAAGAATTTCGGCATTGCGGCAAACTTTCTGGACAAGCATCCATTCGTAATCGGTAAACAATTTGGAAATGATCTGCATGTTCTCGGGTTTTAAACCATGCTCTCCTTTTTTCCAGCGATCCCAGCTTTGCGGCGAGATCCCTAGTTGATTGGCATAAAAAGCTTTTTCACTGACATATTGCTCTTTTATCGTATACAAGACAATTGTTATTAGTGCATTATTCATTTATGTAACCTCCAATCTTTCATGTTCTAATTATACACTTATTACGTGATAAAAGAAATGATTTGCCTGAAAAAAAACGCTCGCTCCGTTTTGGTTGGAGTGAGCGGTTTGATTATTTGGATGGTTTCGCTTGCTGAACGGGATTCATCAGACTCTATTTAGAACGGTTCTGAATCGCAGATACCCTGAACGGTAGTCGTTTGTTCCAACGAACGGGTATCTAAACGCGAATCATCACATCCTATACTCTTTCTGGTTTGTAGATGATGGATCCGATCTCGTAGCCGTGTTCTTCGAGTCTGGCGCGGACGCCTTCGACGTCTTTGCTTTCCAATTGGATAACGACTTGGACAAAGCCCATTTTGCGATACGTGGCGATCTGTTGGATGTTGATGTTTTCTTCGGAGAAGATATCCGTCAGGTCTTCGAGGACGCCTTTTTTGTCTTCATGGATATTGACGACAACTCGGACACCGGGTGTATAATAGCCCAGCACATCGATGAAGGCAGAGAAGATATCCTTTTCGGTGATGATTCCGATCAGACGGTTGCCCGGCTCAACTACTGGCAGAACGCTGATGCCATTTTCGCGCATCGTTACGGCCGCTTCTTCCAAAAGTGCTTCTTTGTTGATGGTCACGACGCGTTTTTCCATGATGTCGGACACTGTCGTTTTGTTCAACAGGTAGTTGACTTCATGCATATCCAGGCTGGTCATGCTGGAAGGTGTGTTGCGTTCGATGATGCCTTCCGTGATCAATCCTACGATAGTCTCGCCTTGAACGACCGGCAGACGGTGGATCTTGTGCTCTTTCATCAAATCCAAAGCTTCGATGATTTTTGTTGAAGGTTGAATCGTTACTAAATCCGTTGACATATAGCTTTGTACATCCATTGTTTAGCCTCCTAAGTAAGCTTTCTGAACTTCGTCACTTGCTAATAATTCTTCCCCGGTTCCGGTCAATACGATATTTCCCGTCTCCAATACATACCCGCGATTCGCGATCTTCAAAGCAACGTTGGCATTTTGCTCGATCAAGAGGATCGTTGTGCCTTGTTTCTGGATATCCTGAATGATGTGGAAGATTTCCTTGATGAAAATAGGCGCTAATCCCATTGAAGGCTCATCCAAAAGCAAAAGTTTCGGTTTCGTCATCAAAGCGCGGCCCATCGCCAGCATCTGTTGTTCCCCGCCGGACAAAGTGGCTGCATCCTGATTTTTTCTTTCGTGCAGGATCGGGAAACGTTCGAATACCGCTTCCAGATCACCAGCAAGGTTCTGTTTGTCTTTGCGGGTGAAGCTTCCCAGATCAAGGTTTTCCTGTACCGTCAACCCTTTGAAGACATGGCGGCCTTCCGGAACTTGGGCGATCCCTTGTTCGACGATTTTTCGGGTCGCCACAGTATGGATCGGTTTCCCCAAATATTCAATTTCGCCTGAAGACGGTTTTACCAACCCGGAAATCGTGCGCAAAATGGTGGACTTCCCTGCTCCATTGGCTCCGATCAACGTCACGATTTCGCCTTCATTCACTTCAAAGCTGATATCTTTGATGGCTTGGATCATGCCATAATGCACAGATAGATTTTTTACTTTCAGCACGTTAGTCGCCTCCTAGATAAGCCTTGATTACGGCTGGATTTTTTTGGATTTCTTCCGGTGTTCCTTTGGCAAGCAGACGGCCATATTCCAACACATAGATTCTTTCGCACACATTCATGACCAAGGACATATCATGCTCGATCAAAACGACCGTGATTTTGAAATCTTTCTGTATTTTTCGGATCAGAGCTGTCAATTCCGCAGTCTCCTGCGGATTCATGCCGGCAGCCGGCTCATCCAGGAAAAGAATTTTCGGGTCAGTCGCCAAGGCGCGGACGATTTCCAGACGGCGTTGCTCGCCGTAAGGAAGATTTTTCGCCAAAACCTCATATTTCTTTTCCAGTTCGAAAATGGCCAACAATTCCAAAGCTTTTTCGCGCATTTCGGCTTCCTTGCGGTAATAAGTCGGCGTGCGCAGCAAGCTGTGGAAAGTATTCTCTCCCATAGTGCTGTGCATCGCGATCAGTACATTATCGAGAACCGTCAATTCCTTGAAGAGACGGATGTTCTGGAATGTACGCGCCAAGCCGAGGTCCGTAATTTTATAAGGTGCTTTCCCGTTCAGGAGCACCTTTTTATTGTCGATCTCCAATTCGACCGTTCCTGCTGTCGGGACGTAGACGCCCGTCAGCAAGTTGAAGAAGGTCGTTTTGCCAGCACCATTAGGGCCGATCAGACCGACCAATTCATTTTCTTCGATCACAAAATCGACATTGGATACTGCAGCCAGACCGCCGAAATTTTTCGTCAATTCTTTTACTTCTAATAGGCTCATTATTGGACCTCCTTCTTAGCAGAATCTTTTTTGGCAAAGCGCTTCAGCAATGCGGACATCGTGAATTCGCGGTTGCCCAACAGTCCGCCTGGACGGAACACCATGATGGCGATGATGGCCAGAGCGTAGAAAATCATCCGCAGCTCACCGAACGATTGCAGATACGTGTTCAGGACACCCAGCACAACGGCTGCAACGACAGTGCCGGTTACACTGCCGATACCGCCGAACACGACGATGATCAGCACATCGATCGATTTTTGGAAAGTGAAATCGCTCGGATTGATTACGCTGAAATAAGTGCCGTACATCGAGCCTGCGATGCTGGCAGTCGCGGCACCGATCATGAAGGCGATGACTTTGTATGTCGTTGCGTTGACACCCATCGACTCAGCAGCGATCTCATCTTCGCGGATGGCGATCGTCGCGCGGCCAGGGCTGCTGTTGATGTAGTTGACGGTTATGATCGTCGTTACGATCAGGATCACGAACAAGACCATGATGAAGCTGGTGTTCGATTCGAACGGGAAAGAGATGCCGCTGATTCCGCGCGCGCCGTTGGTCAGTTCACCCATGTTCAGAATCAGGATTCGGATTATTTCCGCTACACCCAAGGTCGCAATCGCCAAGTAGTCGCCTTTCAGACGCAGCGTCGGGATTCCGACGATCAAGGCCACGATGATCGAGATGACCATACCCACAATCAGGCCGACAAAGAAGCCGGCCAAGCCTTCCATCCTATCGCCGATGATGGCGCCGCTGTATGCACCGATCGCCATAAAACCGGCATGCCCCAGCGAGAACTGGCCGGAAAACCCGATGACCAGATTCAGCCCGATCGCCAGGATGATGTTGATCATGATGGTCACTAAAGTAATTTGATAGAAGGGAGAAATGACATTTGAGCTGACGCCGATGAACAGGACGGCAGCCATCAAAGCGATAAGAATGAGCCAACCTAGATTTGTTTTGTTCAATTGTTTCATCATTATCACCTACACTTTCTCTTTTGTATTTTTCCCGAAGATTCCGGAAGGTTTAACGATCAGGATGATGATCAGGATCAGGTACACGACCGCATCTTTGAACATCGATCCGCCGTATGCGCTGACCAAAGTCTCGATGACACCGATGACGTAACCGCCGACCATGGCCCCAGGGATGATGCCGATGCCGCCGAACACTGCCGCAACGAAGGCTTTCAGACCCGGTGTCACACCCATCAATGGCGAAATCGAATTGTAATAGATACCGACCAATACGCCTGCCGCTCCGGCTAAGGAAGATCCCAGCACGAACGTAAAGGAGATGACGTTATCCACGTTGATCCCCATCAGTTGTGCTGCTTCTGGATCGGTACTGACCGCCCGCATGGCTTTCCCCATCTTTGTGTATTTCACGATGACCTGCAGCGCGATCATCAAAATGACTGTCGTCAGGAAAATCAAAATCTGTTGCGAGTTGATGGTCACACCGCTGAAGGTCCAATTCTGGACCTTCAAGGCTGTCGGGAAGGCCTTCACTTCGGGCCCCATCATGTAGATCATGACATTTTGAAGTAAATAAGAAACCCCGATGGCTGTGATCAGCGTCGCTACCCTTGTTGCACCCCGCAATGGTTTGTAGGCGATCTTCTCGATGACCACCCCTAAAATGGCACAAAAAATCATTGAAATCAGAATGGATGGGAAAAGGCCGAGGCCGACGTTTTGGATCAAAGCATAGCCAAGGTACGCGCCCACCATATAAATATCCCCGTGGGCAAAGTTAATCAATTTGATGACGCCGTATACCATGGTGTACCCTAGCGCAATCAAGGCGTAGATACTTCCCAACGATATACCGTTTATCAGTTGTTGAACTAAATTTTCCATTTTACACCTCTTTTTTCTTCTGCTTTGCAGAAGTCTTTCTTTCATTATACTGTATTGTTCGGATATAGTTTACTATTATTCACGCATGGCGAGGGATTACTTTACGATGAGGTAAAACATAAAGAAAGGTGCTAAGCAAATTCTGCCAGCACCTCATTGTGTTACTTTAGAATCAAACGGTCTATTCAGGTTTCAATGCCGCAAGTGTGTGCGCCAGTTTTATTTAGCTGGTTCCACAACAGAGTTGCCGACTTCTACACCATCTTGTAATTCAATAACGAAAGCGGACTTGATAGGGTTGTGGTTCTCGTCAAAGGAGAATGTACCCGTGACGCCTTCAAAATCTTCAGTTGCCGCTAAAGCATCTGTGATTGCTTGAGGATCTGTGCTGTCAGCAGTCGCGATTGCATCGAATACTAATTGGGCAGCATCGTAAGCCAAAGCCGCGAATGAATCTGCAGGTTTACCGTACTCTGCTTCAAAAGCAGCCAAGAATTCTTGTACTTTAGGATCTTCACTGTTCGGAGTGAAGTGGCTGGCGTAGAATACATTATCGACGTTGTCGGCACCGGCCAATTCAACCAATGTTGAGTTAGCAAAGCCATCCGGTCCAAGGATCGGTTGAGCAATACCCATTTCGCGGGCTTGCTTGATGATCAGTCCGCCTTCTTCATAGTATCCAGGCAAGAAGATAACATCGTAATCCATTTGCGCGATGTTCGTCAGGATCGCTTTGAAATCTGTATCGCCGGCTGTGAAGTTTTCTTCCGCAACGATTTCCCCAGTGAACGTTTCTTTGAACGCATCAGCCAAGCCGATTGCGTAGTCAGTCGAGTTATCGACTAAGATGACAGCTTTTGTTGCTTGCAGATCTGTTTGAGCGAATTCAGCCAATGCTTTACCTTGGAAAGAATCCTGGAAACATACGCGGAACACGTATTCCAACACGGAATCGCCATCCATTGTTACACCATCGCCTGTAGCAGCCGGAAGAATCGCTGGTACTTTTGCTCTAGTGACTGCTGGAGATTGTGCATTTGCTGCACCCGTTGTAGCAGGCCCCAGAATTGCGACAACATTGTCTTCGGTAGCTAAACGAGTCGCAACCGATGTGGATTCTGAAGGCTCAGATTTATTATCGTAAGATACGTATTCAATCTCTTTACCCAATAAGCCATCTGCAGCGTTCTGTTCCGCAACAGCCATTTTGATCCCTTCGTCCATCAGCGTACCGTATGCACTCGCACCGCCTGATAATTCGAAGTTACCACCCAATTTGATTGTATCGCTCTCTTCTGTCGTTGCGCCATTGCCGCATGCTGCAAGTACGAATACAGATGCTAGACCCATCAAAAATTTCTTTTTCATCTAAATAATCCTCCCCATCTCACTATATATTCATAATTCGTTGCAATTTCAAAGAAAAGGCCCTCATCCTTCTCCTTAAAATTTAATGTCATTAGTATAGAATATTCTGACAATTTAAGCAACCCAATTTTGGCCTTTTTTGGCAAAAAGCGAATGTTCTTTTTTCACCCTACCTGAAAAAGCCGCCGTTGCAACAATTCCAATAAAATGACTTGTCCAAAAAAGGACATTTCTCATCCAAAAATAGCCGTTTTTTTCTCATTTTTCGAAAAGCTACTCTGAACAATGAAGTAAATGCAAGTGTATTATTTGCACAATAATGTGAAAATGCCTTGATAAAAATCAAAAAATGCTTATGATTGAGATATTATTTCATTTCGAGAGGAAGTATCGTACTTACTATGATTCATTTGGATAAGGAGAAATTCCACGTAGGCATGCGTACGACCAAATCCGGCGTTGCTGTCGGCTTTTGTGTGCTGCTGTTCAAATTATTGGACCGAGGTTCGCCTATGTTGGCCGGCTTGGCGGCAGTCTTTGCTTTGCGTGAAGATTGCTCACAATCACTGCATCATGGCATCCGCCGTGTCGGAGGTAATACTGTCGCCGGTGTCTTGGGGGTAACCTTGATCGCAGTCAAAGATTTCCTCGGACTGGATTTTTCTGTGGATTTCTTCGGTACGATCATCGCCATCATCATCCTGATCACAGTCTGCAACGTCCTGGACATGTCCACAGCTATCGTCGGAGCCACCGCGACTTTTCTTGTCGTTTTCTACAACATAGACGATGCAGAGAAAATCACCTATGCCATCCAAAGGGTACTGGATACCGTCATCGGCACTTCCATCGCCATCGGAGTCAACTACCTATTGCCTGGTTCACCTCAAACACCAGCCGATAATTGTTGATGTCTCCAAAGAAGAAAAACGCGCAAGCGGCCTATTTGATGGCTCTTGCGCGTTTTTCTATTCTTACTTTTATTCAACTGACTTGAGTGCTTCGATCATGTCCACTTGTTTCAGTTTGCGGTGCATAATCAACATGACAACACTTGAGAACAACAACGAAAGTAACCCTGCATACAGGTAGCTGATCGGCATAATGGTCGGTGGGAACATCATGAAGTCAATTTCCACCATTTTAAGAACGACTGTACTCAAAATTTTTCCGAGGACAAAACCGAACAAAATACCCAACAAAGTTAAGACCAATGACTCTCTGTAGATGTACATGCTCACTTCCACATCATAGAACCCCAAAACTTTAATTGTCGACAGTTCTCTGATCCGCTCCGAAACATTGATGTTCGTCAGGCTGTACAGCACAACGAAAGCCAATGAGGCTGCCGACACAATCAATACCAAGGTGACGACATCCAGGCTCCCTAAGGTTTCAGCGAAGCTGCGATCGACGGAATTAATGAATGTCACCAGCGCCACCGCCTGTTCTCCCATCACTTCAGATCCGAAGCTCCGTTCCCAACTTTCCGGTTCGTCAAACAGCAAAAGATCAGTTGTCGGTTCCGCAGCTTGGATAAAAATCTCTTCATAAAGGGATGGCGTCAAGTAAATGTAATGGTTGACGTAGTTCTCGGTGACAGCCTGGATCGGAATCTGATAGGTCTGCATTTCATCATTGCGGATTTCGATGCTGTCGCCCGGTCCGACGTCTGCCAGGTTCGCTAATTTTTCCGAAATGACGGCTCCCTCATCCGTCAACGCGATCGGTTCTTGAGTTATACGATCGCGTAAGCTGACAAAATCCGGGAGATTTTCGCTTTCCAGCGGCGCAAAGACCGTGACGTTCTGCAGGTTTACCCCTTTTTTATCCAGTTTGTAGCTTTCTTGCACTACCTTGAGATGATCCGTTATTTCAGGAGTTGCAGCGACCAGTTCATCATAGGAGGCGATTTCTTCTGCGCTCGCTTCCGGACGCATCGCCGTGATTGCGTTATAGCGCATCACATCGTTGAACTGGGTATCCGCCAATCCGGAGATGGAATTTTTGATACCGTATCCGGTCAATATCAAGGCGGTACAGCCGGCAACGCCCAAGATCGTCATCATGTTGCGCGCTTTGTAGCGCATCAAATTACGTACCGTAATCTTCGAGTTGAAGCTGAGACGGTCCCAAATGAACGTCACGCGTTCCAAAAGCACACGTTTGCCATTCTTCGGCGCTTTCGGACGCATCATCATAGCCGGGTTTTCCCGCAACGAGGCATGTGCCGCCCACGCAGCCGGTCCGATGGTGCACAGCAGCGCGATAGCAATGGAAATCAGTGCATAGGACAAGTAGTAGGTAATCTTTACGGAAGGCAGACTGTACATGGATCCATAGGCATCAAAGATGACCGCAGGGAAAATATTGTATCCGGCCACCAAACCGAGTGAGGTCCCTACGATGCAGGCGATCGCTGCATAGATCAGATATTTTTTGGCGATATCGAAATCACTGTAACCGAGGCCTTTCAGCGTCCCCATCTGCTGGCGCTGCTCATCCACCATCCGGGCCATCGTTGTGAAACTCACCAAAGCCGCAATCAGGAAGAAAAACACCGGGAAAATCTCTGCGATGGCCGAGATGCGGTCCGCATTGTCGCGGTATTCCTGGTAACCAGGGTTCCCGGACCGATCCGTCACGTAGTAGACCGGCTCAATCAGATCGGCCAAGGCTTGCTTCGCTTCTGCGACCTGACGTTCCCCGTCGGCTATTTCGATTTCTGCATCGACGCGTTCGGCTGTAAAAGTGACCAAACCTTCCTGATAAGCCGCTTCGCCCTGCTGGATTTCCTGCCAAGCTTCCCCGAGGGCCTGTTCACCGCTCACACGTTGACTTTCCAACTCTGACCAACCATTATTGATCTGTATCTGGCCATCCTCCAGTTGCGAGAAGGCCGATGCCAATTCCAATCGACCATTCTCCAACGCAATCCCTTGTTCAGCAAATTGAGCGTCAGCAGCTGCGATTTGGGCTTCGGCATCTGCCATGAATGCCGCAATCTTTTCTTCCAGCAGTTGCTGTTGATCCAGCAACTCTTCCCCTCTGGCGGCTAATTCGTTGCCGGCCGACTCAAGAAGGCGCTGTTCCTCCAGGAAGGCGGCCTCTTCACTGGCTCGTTCTGCCTGAAAAGCAGCGGCTGCGGCGGTCAAGGCTTCTTGGCGGGTGGACAAGGAGGCACCCTCTTGCTCCAGCTCACTTTGGCGGACAGTCAATTCCGTTTCGGCTTGCGCCAGCGCGGCCCGTTCCGCATCCAAAGCTGCCTGCTCTTCATCCAGAGCAGTTAAGCGTTCTGCCACGCTCGGATCCGTCTCCGGATCCAGCTCTTCCAAGGCTGCCCTTTCTGAGTCGATAGCGGCTTGTCGTGTGGAGAATTCCGCTTGTTTGATTGCTTTTTCCGTTTGGAAAGCCGTCATGTCAGCAGTGAAAATAGCCAGCTCTTTCTGGTAGGCTGCTGCATCCGCCTCCAAACTCACCTGCTCCGCCAAAAGCAGCTCGCCTTTTGATGATAAGGCCGCTGCCCGTTCCTGCAGCTCTAGAGCTTTCATTTCCAGCGAACTTTGGGTCGCTTCAACTTCAGCCTGCCCGTCGAGCAGCATTTGCGCCAGTTCAGCGATTTCGCGTCCTTCCGGTGTATCGGGCAGGCTTGCCAGCAGCGCATCCAATGAAGCGTCGGAATCGTTCTGTCCTTGCATGGCTTTTTTCTGCGCCTCCCAGGCAACTTTTGCTTCATCGTAGAGCGCTTTATTTTCCAGATAGGTCGCCAGGCCTGCTCGGTACTCCGCCATGCCCGCATCGATTTCAGCTTGGCTTGCAGTCAAAGTGCTCTCGGCTTGGGCGATTTCGTCCAGAAACAACTGGCGATTCTCCTCATAGAGTGCTGTGCCGTCATCCAATTGTTGGCGGGCATCCTGCAGTTCCTGCTCGGCTTCCGCAAGTTTGTCTTTGCCCTCCTGCAGTTCATCTTCCGCATCTCTGATCTTCCGTTGACCCTCCGCACGGATTTCATTGATGCGCTCCAACGGTCTCCCGTTCAAAGCAAGCTCCACTTCATCGGCCAATCTGTCCACTTGTTCATCATAGGCGTCCGTGTAGCCTGTTTCCGCCACAGTCGGAGCCATCGTCAGATAAGCTTCCGTATAGATGCTGCCGAGAATATCCGATTCGGGTACGACAACGAAAGCATCCAGGCTGCCCTTCCCGACATTGGTGGAACCACGCATTATCGTTTCGATGTACATCGGCGAATCAACGAAGCCGACGACCGTGTATTCTTGTTCCTTCAAGGAGATGCGGTTTTCTTTTTCTTCATCGCTAAGGTCTTCGTCGGACTCATGGCGGAAAGTGATGGTATCGCCGATCTGATAAGTACTGCTCAGATTCTGTTTCGCATCCAAGGCGACTTCGCCGCTTGTTTCCGGCAGTCTGCCGTCTACTAGCGCATATGCGTTGACCGGATCCGCACCGCTTTGCAGCGGGAATACTTTTACGAGAAAGTCACTGCCTTCCATTTCGATGTCCACTGTCCGCATCGGATGGACAGACAGATCGGCCGTTTCATCCAAAATGGCGATGTCCGCTTCTTCCAATCCGTAGGTAGACAAAACTTTCAGGTCATACAGGTTATTGTCTTCATAATATTGGTTGGCGGTGTCCAGCATATCCGGACCCGCCGCTTTGATGCCGGCAAAGAAAGCCACGCCCAAAGTGATGATGGCCAATAAAGCGAGGAAACGTGCCTTACTTTTGCCAATCTCTATCCAGATGTCTTTCCATAGCGCCTTCTTCTTCATCGTCTTCTCCCCCTCCTACCATTCGATTTCTGATACTGGTTTAGGGTTTGGATTTTCATGGATTGCCCTTACTTTAGCATTGTTGATTTCGATGATGCGGTTCGCCATGGCTGCGATAGCTTGGTTGTGGGTGATGACGATGACGGTTGTTCCCGTATCAAGGCATGTATCCTGCAGCAGCTTCAGCACTTGTTTGCCCGTTTCGTAATCCAGTGCCCCAGTCGGCTCATCACAAAGCAGCAACTTGGGCTGTTTAGCCAACGCACGGGCGATGGCGACGCGTTGCTGTTCGCCTCCGGATAGTTGGGCCGGAAAGTTATCCATGCGCTCGCCCAAGCCTACTTCCCGCATGACCTCGGCAGCATCGCGGGCATGTGGGGATATTTGCGAAGCAAGCTCCACATTCTCCTTAGCGGTCAGGTTAGGCACCAGATTATAGAATTGGAAGACAAAACCGACATCCCTCCGCCTGTAGGTCGTCAACGCTTTTGAAGTGAACTGTGAGATATCAACCCCGTCGATGCTGATGTGGCCTTCATCGGCATCATCCATTCCTCCAAGGATATTCAGAACAGTGGATTTTCCGGCTCCACTGGGGCCCAGTATCACGACAAACTCCCCTTCGTTGATGTCGAAGCTGATCTTGTCGTTGGCTGTGATCCGAGTTTCGCCCATCTGATAGAATTTGCTGACATTCTTTAAGGAAATGTACGCCATTATGTATCCCTTCATTTCTTGAGTGATTTTTATTTTGAAGCATCCCGGAAAACTTATCCGTAATACACTTACCTATCGTAATAGTACTATGGTATACAAAAGAGCGCGGATATGCAATCGGCACCTCCACCTCTGGATAAGACTGCCCCGGACGAGTATGCAAAAAACGACCCGGGAAACTTGAACGTTTCTCCTGCAGTCGTTTTTCATTGTCCAAACTGTCCTATTCGAGGATGTTGACGGCGATCTTTTCCAATGTGCGGGGCCGATCATGCAGATAGCCGTGCGGATAGCCCGCCACCATTCCGGCGACAGGCGTAAAACCGTCGGGAATCTGCATTTTTTCACGGATCCCTTCAGCGTCCAACGTGCCGTTCGCCATGATTCCCATCAGGAAGCAGCTACCTAAAAGTTCTGCTGTTGCTTGCAGATGCATATTTTCGACGATGGTTGCTGCGCTTGCGATACTTCCAGGTTTGGCCGGTTCCTTAGCGGAAACAACGAAAAAGGCCGGCGCTCCATACAAAGGATCCTTGTCCGTACTGCCCGTCACTTCCTTTGCCGCCGATGTAATCGCTGCCAATATTTCTGGATTCTTAATGACTGTGATATGGTAATCCTCAAAGCGACCGCGGCTGATCGGTGCATTTTGCCCGGCTTGCAGCATCAGTTCCACTTGCCCTTGGGAAAGTGCAAACTTCTGGAAGCTGCGTGTTGTTTGTCTCGTATGCATTACTTTCATAAAATCCATTTCAATTCCCTCACTTCTTCAAAAATAACTCTTTACTCATTATACTCTTTCGGGCATAAAAATAGAATGGAAATTCTGGGCAGCAGAAAAAAATGATTATCTTTGGGTATGGATACAGTATAGGCGCAATCTTTGAATATTTAATGAAGGAAAGCATCTTTTTTCGTAACCCTTCCGGGAAAAAAGCCATTTTCAGTTGGACATATCTGTGATAAAGTAAGTGCAGCAAAAGAACGGAGAAAATACATAATATGAAAACACGCATCATTATAGTCGGTGGCGGTTCGAGCGGTCTGATGGCGGCTTGTACGGCTGCCGAAGCGGGAGCGGAAGTGACGCTCCTCGAACAAAACCCCAGTCTCGGAAAAAAATTACTCTTGACAGGCGGGGGCCGCTGCAACGTCACCAACAACCGTCCCGAAGAAGAAATCATCCGGCACATTCCCGGAAACGGAAAATTCCTGCACAGCAGCTTTACCCAATTCAGTCAATATGACATCATGACCTTTTTCATCGAACGCGGCGTCGCCCTGAAGGAAGAGGATCACGGTCGGATGTTCCCTGTCACAGATAAAGCCAGAACAATTCTCGAAGCTTTCATCGAGGAACTGAAGCGGCTGCAGGTCCAGATTCGGACCAACATAAAAGTCGAGCGTATCCTGATCGAAAATGAACAGGTGACCGGTGTCCTTTTGGAAGATGGCGAGATTCTCCCGGCCGATCGGATTATCCTGGCAACTGGAGGAAAAGCTCTGCCGCGAACTGGATCCAAAGGCGACGGCTATAAGTTTGCCAAAGCTGCTGGACATACCATCACGGAATTATACCCGACCGAAGCGCCGATAACTTCCGATGCGGACTTCATCCGTGCAAGCGAACTGAAGGGACTTTCCTTGCGCAACGTTGCACTCAGCATCAGAAATAAAAAAGGCAAAACAGTCGTTTCCCACCAGATGGACATGATCTTCACCCACTTCGGTGTGTCCGGTCCCGCAGCTTTGCGTTGTTCGATGTTTGTCCACCAGACAATGAAGCGCGATAAAACCGAGACGGTCACGATGTCCTTGGATGTCCTGCCGGAACTTTCATTGGGCGCTGTCGAACAACAATTGCAAAAGCTCATCAAGGCCCAACCGGAAAAGAGCGTCAAAAACGGCTGGAAAGACCTCATGCCGGAACGCTACCTGTTGTTCGGTTGCACGCAGGCGGCCATCGATCCGCAGAAGTCATTAAAGGAATTGACTCCGAAAGAAATCAAAGCTTTCGCGGACTTCTGCAAAAATTTCTCATTCGAAGTGAACGGCACGCATCCGTTGGATAAAGCTTTCGTCACTGGCGGGGGCGTCTCAACGAAGGAAATCAATCCGAAGTCGATGGAAAGCAAACTGACAAAAGGACTTTATTTCTGCGGTGAACTGATCGACTACAACGGCTACACAGGCGGATATAACATCACCGGCGCCTTTGTTACAGGGCACACTGCCGGACAACATGCCGCTGCGGGTCTGCATACATAAAAATATCCCATACAAAAAGAGAACGGGGCAACCTCCCAATGAGGCAGCTCCGTTCTCTTTTTGTATATTTTGAGTTAGCTTTTCTTATCTCGCCAGTTTCTTAATGATGAAGACTTTAAGGTAATCGCTTGTTTTGCTGCCTGGCGGAACAGCAAAATCGTTCGGCAGATGGAATGTCTCCATGATGCGGTAATCGCATCGGCTGTTCTTGAAGGCTTGGGCGATATCCTGTTTGAAGTTCTTTTCCTTGTAGTTGGCAGCGTTGGACGACACAATCAGCGTGCCATCCGGTGCGGTGATCTGGATCAATTCCTCCAACAATTGCGTATAATCTTTCGTTACCGAAAATGTGCGCTTTTTTGTGCGGGCAAAGCTTGGCGGATCGATGATGGTCACGTCATACTGCAATTCCTTGCGGATCGCGTAGCGGATGAAATCGAAGACATCCATGACATAGATTTTCTGTTGCTCGCCATCCAGGTTATTGACGGCGAATTGTTCCTTTGTCCGTTCCAACGAACGGTTCGCAACATCGACACTCGTCGTTTCGATCGCCCCGCCCATGGCTGCTGCCACGGAGAACGCGCCGGTGTAGCTGAACGTGTTCAAGACCCGTTTGCCTGCCGCATAACGCTCCGTCAGAGCGCCGCGTACCTCGCGCTGATCCAGAAAAATGCCCGTCATCAGCCCATCGTCCAGATACGTCGCATAGTTGATGCCGTTCTCCTTCACGATCAGGGGCGTCGGGGCTGCATCACCCCTGACGTAGCGGCTGATCAGGCCATCCTTCTGTTGGTAACGGAATTTTTCATAGATGCCCTTCGTTTCCGGGAAGACCGCTTGGAAGGCAGCGATAATGGCGGTCTGGTAGCGGAAGATGCCTTCGCTGTACCAAGATACCACCGCAAACCCGTCGTAATGATCGATGGTAACGCCTGGGATACCGTCCCCCTCCGCATTGAAAAGCCTATAGGTAGTCGTTTCCGGGTCCGATTGCAGGTCCGTGCGCTTACGTTTCGCTTTTTCAAACTGTTTTTTGAAGAATGCTTCATTGAAACTATCCGCGTTATCCAAAGAAAATACCCAACCGACGCCTTTATTCTGTTTAGCCAAATAGGCTTTTGCGACGAATTTTTGGCGGGAATCGACCAGCTCGACCAGTTCCCCTTCATCGAAGCTGAGCTCGTTTGGGAAATCTTCCATTTGCAGCAAGGGATTGCCTGCCTTAATTTTTTTCTCGCTTATTTGTGTAATCGTAATTTTTTTCATAATTTACTTCCTTTATAGTCGATTATCCGTTCTGCACTGCTTTTTTTGATGATACCCATATGCTGTAGCCGATTGCGGCACCCAACGTATTAAAGAAGACATCATCGATATGCGTGACGCCCGTCTGAAAGATGAGCTGGAGGAACTCAATCATGCTGGAAAAAAGCAAGCCCATCGCTGTCACTTTGGAGAAACTGCATTTTTTTCTGAACAGATAAGGCCCCATGTAGCCCAGCGGCATAAACCAGACAACGTTCCCCCATGAATTGTACCATGCCGAAAATCCGGAATCCCCATAAAAGAGTTTGACCGTATCCACCAACGGCAGCCAATGGATCGCTGACCAATCGATTTTGTGATACTCGACGGTCCAGAAGGTCACCTCATTGCGGAAAACCGTCAGTTGAAGCAACAATACGATGTAGATAAACAAAGCATGCAGCAACCCTTCCTTATATAAGGGGATTTTCTTGCCCGTCTTGCGGTGTCTGCGCAGCAGGTAGGCGGCTCTTAGAACCAGAAAAATCAAATAGTACAGTATGGTCTTGTCCACGCTGTTGAAAACTAATTGTATGAGCGGAAAATGATTAACGGATGACTCCAGCGAAGCAGCCACCCACTCATACAGCCCTTGTAAAAATATCATAATCTACGCTCACCTTTGTCAGTTTTGTTCCTTTAAACAGATACTTTGAAAGTCCCATTTTCTCGAAAAATCCTTAAAAAAGCAACTATTCTTGAGAAAAACTTAGGAAAAACTTTACGGGGCTTCGATTGACTATCAAAAGCATTCAGAATATAATGACACTAGCTCATTTTACATAAAATTCACAAACAACACACATAAACCAAAAAAATTCACAGGAAATTTACATGTGTTCCACACGATATCATAGGAGGTCTCTTTTTTGAAACAAAAATTAACTGAACAGTTGCAGACGCGATTCGGATTTTTCCTTTTCGCCGTCGTCCTTTTCTGGCTGAAGACCTATTTCGCTTATCACACAGCGTTCTCTTTAGGCGTAGACGGTTGGTTTCAGCAGCTGATTCTTTTTATCAACCCAATTGCCACGACTTTATTGATTCTCGGGATTTCGCTTTTTGTTAAGAGCCCTAAAAAAGGCTACAGAAGCTTGATTGCTCTGTATGTACTGAATTCGATCCTGTTGTTCGCGAACATCATCTACTACCGCGAATTTACGGACTTCCTGACAATCAAAACCATCTTCGGTTCAGCCAACGCAACCAAAAACTTAGGTTCCGGAGTCATCGCCATGATGCAGCCGCTGGATCTGTTCTATTGGATCGATGCTTTTGTCCTCATCTATGTCTATAAGAAATTCGTTAGCAAAAATCGCGACGAACGTATCTTCAAGAAAAGATGGGCGTTTGCGACAGTTGCTGCCTCGATCGCTCTCTTCGCCGCTAACTTAGGCCTTGCTGAAATAAGCCGACCGCAATTGCTGACAAGAACTTTTGATCGCAACTACATCGTCAAATACTTGGGTATCAATGTCTTCACCCTCTATGATGGCATCAAGACTGCTCAAGCCAACCAAGTGCGCGCAAGTGCGGACAGCTCAGATATGGCTGCCGTTCTTGATTACTTAGGTACACATTATGCCGAACCCAACGAAGCAAACTTCGGGCAAGCAGAAGGCAAAAACGTCGTCTACATCCATCTGGAAAGTATGCAGCAGTTCCTGATCGATCTGTCATTGACTGATGAAACAGGCATGACGGCTGAAGTGACACCATTCCTGAACAGCTTGTATCACAGCAGTGATTCTTACAGTTACAGCAACATTTTCCATCAGACGGGCCAAGGAAAAACAAGTGATGCCGAACTGATGCTGGACAATTCACTGTTCGGATTGCCGCAAGGTTCGGCCTTTACACAAATCGGTGCGGACAACACCTTCCAATCAGCACCGGCCATCTTGGGCGAAACCTTTGGCTACACATCAGCTGTTTTCCACGGGAATGTCGGTTCTTTCTGGGATCGCGATAATGTTTATAAATCTTTCGACTATGATTATTTCTTTGATGCCGGCAGCAGTTACACACTGACGGATGAGAACTCAGTCGAGTACGGCTTGAAAGATAAATTGTTCTTCCAAGAATCGGCGCAATACCTCGAGCAATTACCGCAGCCTTTCTATGCAAAGTTCATAACCGTTTCGAATCACTTCCCGTTCCCTGAAGACGAGATGAATAACACCTTCACACTGGATACCGGTGACGAAACGATTGACGGTTATTTCAATACTGCTCATTATGCCGATGAAGCCTTGGCTGAATTTTTCCAATATATGAAGGACGCAGGCCTTTATGATAATACGCTTTTCGTATTGTACGGCGACCACTTCGGTATTTCCAGTTCCCGCAACAAAACGTTGGCGCCGCTCATCGGAGCCAATCCGGATTTGTGGGGTGCCTATGACGATGCCATGATGCAGCGTGTTCCTTTCATCATCCATAATCCTGGTTCCGGTACCGGGCAAATCAGTGATGTTTATGGTGGCCAGATCGATATCTTGCCTACCGTGATGCATCTTCTGGGTGTCGACACTTCAGCCTATGTCCAACTTGGACAGGATCTGATGTCAGCGCAAAATGAGGGGATCGTTGTTTTCCGTAATGGCAGCATCGTGACGAGCGAATATACCATCTTAGGAAATACCGTTTATCATACCCAAACAGGCACGCTTGCTTATCAGACAGAAGAAGTAGTCGAAAAAGTTGCTCAGATCCGGGCGCAAGCTGAACTGCAGTTGGCCATCTCCGATCAGATCATCAACGGTGATTTGTTGCGCTTCTACACACCGGATGGATTCGTTCCGGTTGATAAAAGCCTGCACGGCTATGTGGATTCCCCTTCAAGATTGGAAGAGGACATCGCAGAATTGGGTGACCTGAACACTTCCTTGTACTATACGAACAACGGCGTTTCAACCGTGCCGCTTTATCAGACGGACGCTCCTGAGTTCCCGGCCAACCAAGCCATTGCTGAAGAAAATGCAATGCAAGAACAACCCGCTGCTGAGGAAGTCCCAGCAGAAGGACAGACAGAAACAGTTGAATAACCAAAATAGCTGCCGGAATTTAAAAATTCCGGCAGCTATTTTTTTAACTATTTTTTTCGATTGCTGCTTTCGTCGGTAATGTAATCGTGAAAATTGTTCCCTCGCCCGGATTGCTCTCCACATCAATGGTTCCCTTATGGTTCATCACTAATGATTGGACCACCGCCAAACCGATTCCTGATTCGCCAAATTTCGTGTTCTTTCTGGAAACATCCACTTTGTAGAACCTTTCCCAGATGCTCGTGATATCCTTCTTCTCGATGCCGATGCCCGTGTCTTTGACCTGAATGATTTGCTGATCGCCATCCGGGAAAGACGACAGGGTGATGGTTCCGTTTTTCGTGAACTGGATAGCGTTCTGGGTGAGGTTCACCATGATCTGGATAAAGCGATCATAGTCCGCGTAAATCCGGTCCGCTGCATCCACCTGAACGATGATCAGATCGTCCTTCGCCTGCGCTTTTGTCCGCATCTGCTCCGCAACATTCTCCAATGCTTCTTTAGCCGAAAATTCCTGTTTCACTAAAATAATCTGGTTGGAGCGGATCTTTTCATAATCAAGATTCTCATTAACCAAACGAATCAGCCGCTTGGTTTCTTTCTGCATCAGTTGCATACTCCGGTCCCGACTGCCTTCGGGGATCATATGATGCTGAATTCCCTCGAGAATGCCGTTGATTGTCGTGAGCGGCGTACGCATTTCATGGGCAACATCCATCATAAACTGGCGCCGCAAATTCTCTTGGCGTTCGACTTCCTCATTGGAGGCTTTCAAAGACCTTGCCATTTGGTTGAAATCCTCCGACAGCTCATCAAACTCATCTTTGTGATGATTCTCCAGTGAGATATCGAAATTGCCTGAAGCGATCTCATGGGTGGCCCTGCGCATGCGTTTAATGCGCCTTGTCAGATAGTTGGCGATGCCGAGACTCAATACAATCGCGATGCCCCCGGAAGTCAGCACAGCCACAAGCAGGTTGTGTTCAATCTCATTGATTTCGTCCTCGATGCCTTTTACCGGCGAACCGACTGCTATGAAGCCTGTGAATTCATTCGTAGTTGCATTGAACAGAGGAAGATAGACCGTCAAGAAGCGCTTCTTTTCGTTCAGGAAGCCACGATCCCGTTCAGTCAACGAAATCCGGTCGCCTTCCGATAGCCTCTCAAAATCCTCCGCGCTGATTCCGCTCGTATACAGATCCGTTGCTTGCGGATAAACCATGCGGTCTTCGGCATCGAAGATGGCGAACGAGACATCCTGGTTGGAAACCAAGGTAGATCCATTTTCCAATTGTTGGATCGTCATGTTCTGATCGATGATCGATTCGGCATAGCCGTAAAGCTGTGCCTCTTTTTCGTCGTAGATATTACTGGTGACGTATTGGATGATCAGGATGCCTGTCGTACTCACGGTTATCAGAATCAGAGCAAAAAAGGCCAGGATTTGTTGATAGACATACTTCATTTATCCTCTACTCCACTATCATCGAATTTGTAGCCGACTCCCCAAACCGTCTGGATCACTTGCGGTCCGACCGCTTCTATTTTTTGCCGTAATTTCTTGATGTGGGCATCGATTGTGCGCTCATCCCCGTAGTAAGGGTCTTCCCAGATCCGGGTCAAAAGGTGCTCTCTCGAAAATACTTGTTTCGGGTGTTCGGCCAAAAGCGCGAACAGTTCAAATTCTTTCGGCGTCAAGCTTTCGATTTGTTTCCCGTCAAGGTAGGCTTCGCGCGTGATCGTGCTGATTTTGACATGATCAGTGAGTACATCGAAATCATCAGTGGCCTGCGCTTGCGCGTGATCGACCTTAGCGCGACGGTGCATCGCTTTGATGCGGGCTATCAACGTCAACGGACTGAACGGCTTCGTAACATATTCATCCGCCCCGATTTCCAGGCCGATAACCTGATCACTTTCAGAATCGCGCGCTGTCAGCATGATGATCGGTACGAACTGGGAAATTTTCCTTACTTCGCGACAGACCTGCATCCCATCCATGCTCGGCAGGTTCAGATCGAGGATAATCATGTCCCATTTTCTGTCTGCTGCCGCGAACGTCTCCAGACCTTCTTTTCCATCATGCTTGAATACAGCTTGCCAGCCCTCATTCTCAAAAAACATCGCCATCATTTCGCAGACGGCTTCATTGTCTTCTATCATCAAAATTTCCATAGCGATTCCCCTTTTCATTTCCTCCATTATATCTTTTTTTCCCATAAGCGGCATCATTTCCAGTCTACGATACTACATACGTTTGAAGTTTCTGTGAAATAATTGGGAAATCGCCGGTTCCAATTAAGAAAAGCTGAACGGGTTCGTTCAGCCCTGAAAGAAATTTAGGAAATCTGTCCGACTGAGCATCGAAGAGCGCAATAGGACAGATTTATCTAATTTCCGAAGGGCTAAGCCGTGAAGCTGGACATCATTTTAGATGCATGAAACATGTTGCAATCTTGTGAAACACCTACGGTGATGCACTTCTGAGTTGAAAAAATTTATAAATTCCTATATGCCAAAAAAAGCCCCAGAATCCGGGGCTTTTGGGCGGGAGCATCAGACTGCTTCCTGTTCTCTTTTCGCTTCAACAAAATACAATTCTTCTACGACCAATTCGATGACATAGACGTGCTGCTCCTGCTTGTTGACATAGGAACGCGAAACCAAATGGCCGTTGACACCGATCTGATTGCCCTTAGCACAATACTGTTCGACCAGATTGGCGGTTGCTCCCCAAAACACGACAGGTATAAAGTCCGCTTGCGGTTGACCCTCATCCGCTTTCCTGAGACGCTGCACCGCCAGTGTGTTGTTGCAAACTTGCCTTTCCCCATTCACCTGTTGCACTTGGATGGGCCGCACCAAACGCCCGATCAATGATACTTGATTCATCCTTCCATTCCTCCTTCAGCTTGACTTACTGTTTGTAATATCCGCCAAAAATGAGGTGTGCATTTTAATAAAAAAAATAAACCCAAAGACTTTTTTGTCTCCGAGTTTATTTTTTTATCAGCGGATGGTTTTTCTCATCCGCAACGAATCTGCAAAATCATTGATTTTTCGTAAACGGTGATTGATGCCGGACTTTGATATGGCTCCACTTGGGATCATTTCGCCCAGCTCTTTAAGGCTGATGTCGGGATTCTCCAAACGGATGACTGCGATTTCCTTCAGCTTATCCGGTAATTTCTCCAGACCTACTATTGCTTCGATGAATTCGATGTTGGCTACTTGCTTTGCTGCCGCATCGATTGTTTTGTTCATATTGGCGTTCTCGCAATTCACCAAACGATTGACAGAATTACGCATATCGCGGATAATCCGGACGTCCTCGAATTTCATCATCGCGTTATGGGCACCGATCAATGCCAGAAAATCAGCAATCTTCTCGGCTTCCTTCAGATACGTGATGAAACCGTTGCGCCGCTCGATCGTCCGCGCATTCAGGTCGAAGTGATTCATCATGTCGCAGATGTCCTGATTATGGTCCTCATAATTGGAATAGATTTCCAGATGGTAACGGCTCGTTTCCGGGCTGTTCACCGATCCCCCGGCCATAAAAGCTCCGCGTAGGTAGGAGCGCTCCTTCTGGTTATTGTTCATGATATCTTCGGAAACCTGCGTCTTGAACGACAGTCCATCGAAAATATTCAGATCACTCAGCAGTTCCCGGACGCCTTGTTTCAGGCGCACAATATAGACGTTGTTTTTCTTCAGTTTCATTTTCCGACGGACCAGCAATTCGCTTTCGAATGAATAGTGGTCCTTCAAGAGTACATACATCCGTCTTGCGATTGCCGCATTTTCCGTCTGGACATTCAGGACGAAAGCCTGATTATAGATGCTGACCGAACCGCTCATCCGGATCAATGCGGTCAACTCGGCTTTCGCATGCTCGCGGTGCACTTCCAATGTCGTCAATTCTTTTTTTACTTCAGATGCAAAAGACATATACGCCTCCTTTCCGACAGCTTCTTTCGATCAGAAAAAAGGTCAACAGATAGTTTTGATATTGGAAATGAGATTGATCAGTTCCGAAACGACTTTTTTGCCGTCGTGGTATACGCCGCCGTTCTTCATATCCAGGAAATCGGCAGAAATGACCCGGCAGTTTTCTTCGCGCAATCCTTTGAAATCATGGCGGACCTGCAGCAAATATTCTTCGTCAGCTTGCTGATTCAGGTATTCATCCGGAACTTTTTCAGTGTTCACCAGGACGGTGTCAATGAATTTCGCTTTCAGATGATCATGCAATACCTTGATATGCTCAGCATCAGTGAAGCCCTCTGTTTCGCCCAATTGCGTCATGATGTTACAGATATAGACTTTCTCGGCTTTGGTATCGATGACCGCTTGGCCGAGGTCATGGATCATCAGGTTAGGCAAAATGCTCGTGTACAGACTTCCCGGTCCGATAACGACCATATCAGCCTCCAGGATACTGTTGATGACGTGACGGGAAGCGACAGCCTCCCTTGTTTCATCCAAAGGTTTGACATACACGCGCTCGATCTTTTTACGGCCTTTTGCGATTTTCGATTCACCCTTGACGACAGTGCCGTCCTTGAACTCTGCATAGAGTGAGAGCGGCTCGTCAGCTGCGGCATAGATTTTGCCTTTAACGCCCATCATAACGGACAGCAACCGAATGGCATCGAAAATGCTCCCTTTCATTTCAGTCAGGGCCACGATGATGAGGTTGCCGATGGCGTGCCCGGAAAAGAAGGAATCCTTCGAATGGAAACGGTACTGGAAAATATCCTTTTCCAGTTTTGGCATATCGGAAAGCGCGATCATACAGTTGCGGATATCCCCGGGAGGCACAATGTTGACATGGTCGCGGATGATGCCGCTGCTGCCGCCGTCATCCGCGACTGTGACAATAGCCGTGATGTCTGTATTGTGATTCTTCAGTTCTTCCAGAATGACCGGCAGGCCCGTTCCGCCGCCGATTACGACGATTTTCTTCGTTCTGCTCGGATTTTGACTCATGACCGATTCACCGTCTCTTTGCGTTTATTACGATCGCGGTGGGTTGTATTCACTTGATACCCCGCGCTTTCTAATTGAAGGCTGGTTCTTTCTGCTAAAGCAACCGAGCGGTGTTGCCCGCCTGTACAACCAATGGCGATATTCACACTGGTCTTGCCTTCTTTCTTATAACCAGGAATGATGTATTCCAATAAATCAAGAAATTTCTTGTAAAATATTTCCGTCTCCGGTTGCTTCATGACATAATCATAGACTGGCTTATCAAGCCCAGTCAGTGGACGTAATTCATCTACGTAATGCGGGTTGGGCAAAAAGCGCACATCCATTACGATATCAGCATCAATCGGCAAACCATACTTGAAACCAAAAGATACGACTTCTATATGGAAAACGTCATTATCGTCCACTTTGAAAGTGTCGAGAAGGCGTTCCCTTAATTGACGGGGTGTTGTCTCGCTTGTATCGATGACCAACTGTGAGCGATTGCGGATGTCCTCAAGCAATTCTCTCTCTTTACGGATTCCTTCCAGTACGGTTCCGCCTGATTGGGTCAGGGGATGACTTCTTCTTGTTTCTTTGTATCGGGAAACAAGCACGTCATCTTTCGAATCGAGGAAGATGACCTTAGTCGTTATGAAAGTAGTGTTGTCCAAGCTGTCCACAGCAGACATGATTTCATCAAAGAATGCCCGGGAGCGCAGATCGATCACTAAGCAGATTCTGCTTATTTTACCCGATTCTTTTACAAGTTCCCAAAATTTCGGTAACAAACTTGGGGGCATATTGTCTATACAGAAATAGCCTAAATCTTCAAATGTCTGCAGGGCGACCGTTTTTCCGGCGCCGCTCATCCCCGTTATGACTACCAATTCGAGAGTGTCTGCCATGATAATTCCTCCAGTCAAAAAAATAGATATATCTATTATAACATACCGGGTGTATCATTTGTCTGTTTCTGAATATTTTAGTGATTCTTAAGTTTTGTTCGGTTATCTGAACGCAAATCATCACGCTCTTTCTTAAACGCGTTCTGATTCGCAGGGGATTCCGCCTAATCTGGCTAACCTTCATGGGCGAAAACAAACCCATTACGGCTAGCCCGCTTAGTGCTCACCCCCTAACCGCGAATCATCACGCTCTCTTGGGTTTGTGTTTGAAGTGGCGGGCGGCGGCTACTGCGTTTTGCCAGCCAGCATAGAGGTCTTCGCGTTTTTCAGTCGCCATTTGTGGGTGGAACTCGCAGTCAGGCTGCCAATTTTGGATAATGTCATCGGTGTCCTTCCAGAATCCTACTGCCAAACCAGCGAGGTATGCGGCTCCCAGTGCCGTTGTCTCCAATACTTTGGATCTGGTCAAGGTTGTATTCAGCAGATCGCTTTGGAATTGCATCAGAAAGTTGTTGTGCGCTGCCCCTCCATCAACACGCATATTCGTGATGACTAGTCCGGAATCCTTCTGCATCGTGTCCACAACATCCTTCGTCTGATAAGCCAGCGATTCGAGTGTCGCACGGATCAGATGCGCCTTTGAAGTCCCTCTGGTCAATCCGAAGAAAGCGCCGCGCACATCTTGGTCCCAGTAGGGGGCACCTAATCCAACAAAAGCAGGAACCATGTAGACATTATCGTTCGATTCAAGCAGTTCGGCGTACTCTTCCGATTCCGCCGCTGATCGGATCAGCTCAGCTTCATCGCGTAACCATTGCAAAGCAGAACCGGCCACAAAAATGCTGCCTTCAAGAGCATAGTTTATTTCGCCGTTCAACCCATAAGCGATCGTCGTAAGCAAGCCATTTTCCGATTTCACCGGTGTAAGGCCGGTGTTCATGACGATAAACGCCCCCGTACCGTAAGTATTTTTCACCATTCCCTGTTCAAAACCGGTCTGTCCAAAGAGAGCAGCCTGCTGATCGCCGGCTATTCCGCCAATCGGGATACGCGATCCGTAAAAATCGTTTTCCTCCGTATAGCCGTATACTTCTGATGAAGAGCGGACTTCAGGCAATAGCGTTCTCGGAATAGCCAGTAAATCCAGGATTTCCTCGTCCCATTTCAGATCATAAATATTGAACAGCATCGTCCGGCTGGCATTGGAAACATCCGTCACGTGCACTTTTTTCCCGGTCAGTTTCCAGACAATCCAGGTATCAATGGTGCCGAGGAGCAATTCTCCTTTTTCGGCCCGCTCTCGAGCACTCGGAATATGGTCCAGCAACCATTTTATTTTTGTGGCTGAAAAATAAGAGTCAATGATCAGACCCGTTTTCGAATGGATGAAATCGTTATGGCCTTCCTGCTTCAGTTTATCGGCGATCTCCGAAGTTTGGCGGGATTGCCAAACGATTGCATGGTGGATCGGCATTCCGGTAACGCGGTCCCACACAACCGTCGTCTCGCGCTGATTCGTTACACCTATTGCCGCAATCTCCTCCGGACGAATAGCTCCTCTGATCAAGGCATCCGCTATGACCGACTGGACACTGATCCAAATTTCATTCGCGTCATGTTCCACCCAACCCGGTTCAGGATAATATTGCATCAATTCTCTTTGCGAAGAGGAGATGATTGTGCCTTTCTTATCCCAGATGATTGCACGTGTGCTGGTTGTTCCCTGATCTATAGACATGATGTATTTTTTTTCCACTTGAAATCCTCTTTCCTGCCTTAAAATTTGTTGTTGTACGCAAACGAGAAAACGTTCTCATTTATTCACATCTCTGCGCATTTGCTCTCGCTATTATCCTAGCATTCTTTTTTATGATTCCCAATAATTTTTATTCGTTCCCAGCATGATGCCGGATTATCTCTAACCTTATATTTACTGTCACGTTTGTCAATTTAGAGATATTCAGAATGTGCGAATTTAAAAATATAAAAATTTGTCGCAAATATACCGTCATCGCAACGATGGGAACGCTTCCGAAAATGCGTTTTTTTCACAAGATTTCAACCTTATCATTTGCAAAAAGGCTTTGTTGCGCGTTAAGGTAGAGTAAGACACTTGTGAACCTAAAAATACTAAGAGGTGAAACCATGATAGAATTTAAAAATCTTACTAAACGATTCCCAGGCGGGAAAATTGCTGTGGATTCTCTGAACCTGACATTCAATGACGGAGAGTTCATTGTATTCATCGGGACGAGCGGCAGCGGCAAAACAACCTCTATGCGGATGATCAACCGCATGATCGAACCAACCTCCGGTGAAATTTTGATCAACGGAAAAAACAGCAAGGACATGAACGCGGTGGAACTGAGACGCCAAATCGGCTACGTCATCCAGCAGATCGGCCTGATGCCCCACATGACCATCTTCGATAACATCGTTATGGTTCCAAAACTATTGAAATGGCCTGTCGAAAAACAAAGGAAAATTGCAGAAGAGCTGATTCAAAAAGTCGACCTTCCTTTGGAGTTTCTCGAACGCTACCCATCCGAACTGTCTGGCGGGCAACAACAGCGTATCGGTGTTATCCGGGCTTTGGCAGCTGACCAGGACATCATTTTGATGGATGAACCTTTCGGAGCTTTGGATCCGATCACTCGCGATTCCCTGCAGGAAACCCTCAAAGAACTGCAACGTGAATTGGGAAAAACGGTTATCTTCGTCACGCATGATATGGATGAAGCTTTGAAACTGGCAGACCGGATCGTCATCATGCAGGACGGAAAAGTCGTTCAATTCGACACACCCGATAATATCCTGATGGATCCGGCGAACGCATTCGTCGAAAACTTTATAGGTGAAGAACGTCTGAGCCAAGCGCGCACGAATTTCCGCACTGTTGAGCAGATCATGATCCGCGGCCCAGTTTCGGTTTCGTCAGACCAAAATCTGTCTGAAGCCATCAAATTGATGCGCACCCGTCGTGTCGATAGTTTGTTCGTGACCGATGTGGATGATATCTTGTTGGGCATGTTGAGTGTCGAAGCGATCGATACCAACCGACGCCGTCCAGTCACTGCCGGCGAGGTCATGAGTGAGGTTTCCTTTGTTCGTGAAGGCACACTCGTCCGGGATGCTTTACAACGGATCCTGAAATTGGGTTACAAAAATATTCCTGTGGTCAATGAAAATAATCAGCTTATCGGCTTGATCACCCGCACATCCATTGTGGATATGGTCTATGACACAATTTGGGGAGACATAGAGCCCGAAATGCCGGCGGAAGAAGTAATCGAGACAACCGCGGACATCGAAACGGTTGAGGGGTGATGATATGGACTTTTTGAAAGCGAATGGTTCCGAGTTGCTCTTTAAAACAGGAGAACATTTCTACATCTCAGCGATGGCGCTGGTGCTTGGCGTTCTGATTGCTGTTCCTTTAGGCATCGCCTTGACACGTTTCAAACGCTATTCCGGTTTTATCATCAGTTTTGTTTCGATTCTACAAACTGTCCCTTCTCTGGCTTTGCTTGCCTTGATGATTCCCTTGTTCGGAATCGGAAAGCTTCCCGCGATTGTAGCCTTGTTCATCTATTCACTCTTGCCGATTCTGAGAAATACGTTCATCGGCATCTCAAATGTGAACAGCACGATCGTTGACTCCGCAAAAGGGATGGGTATGACCGATAATCAGATTATTCTGCAGGTGAAATTGCCGCTTGCTGCCCCGGTCATCATGTCCGGGATCCGGTTGGCGGGAGTGTACGTCATCGCTTGGGCGACTCTTGCTTCGTATATCGGAGCCGGTGGTTTAGGGGATTACATTTTCAACGGATTGAATGTATACGATCAGGAAATGATCATTTGGGGAACCCTGCCGGTAACCTTGTTGGCTTTATTGGTTGACTTCCTCCTCGGTAAGCTTGAACGATTCGTTTCTCCACAGACAACATCTGCAAAAGGAGGAAACTGATGATGAAGAAATATATGAAAAAATGGTTGCTTTTCCCGCTGACAGTACTGTTATTGGCGGCTTGCTCTCTGCCTGGTCTGGGTGCCTCCGTAAACAATGACGGCATCGTCATCACCGGTGGGACAACGACAGAAATGCAAATATTGAGTTATATGGTCAGAGGGATGGTCGAACACTATCTGCCGGATGCTTCCGTGGATATGGTCAACAACCTCGGTTCATCGACTTTGAATCACCAAGCTATGATCGGCGGCGATGCAAATGTTTCGGCCGCTCGCTATACAGGGACTTCTCTGACCGGTGAGTTGGCCATGGATCCTATCACCGATCCCACATTGGCTTTCGAATCTGTTGTGAAGGGCTTCGATGATAAATTCAATCAGGTTTGGTTCCCTTCCTACGGGTTTGCCAACACATATGCCTTCTTGGTAACACGTGAATTTGCCGAAGAAAACAATCTGAAGACTGTCAGCGACCTCGCGGCATTGGCACCCAATCTGCGGGCTGGAGTGGACAACTCCTGGATGGAGCGGGAAGGCGACGGGTATGAAGCCTTCAAAGAAACATATGGTTTTGACTTCCAGCGTGTCTATCCCATGCAAGTCGGTCTTGTCTATGATGCCCTGCAGGCGGACGAAATGGATATCGTTTTAGGCTACTCCACTGACGGCCGGATCGCAAGCTATGACCTGGTCGTTCTCGAAGACGATCTGCAACTGTTCCCGCCATACGACGCCAGTCCGGTTGCCACTAAAGAGATTCTTGAGGCTTACCCCGAACTGGAGGCCATCCTTCTGAAACTTGAGGATACGCTGACGGATGAGCTGATGCAGGCAATGAACTATGAAGTCGACAACGATTTGGTGGAAGCCCAAACCGTCGCGCAAACTTTCTTGGAAGAGAACAACTATTTCGAAGATAAAGAAGTCACACCCCTAAAGGAGCGAAAATGATGAACTTAAGTGAAATGAACACACTTCAGCAATTGCTCTACTATTATAGAGAGAACGCCGGCTATGTATTCGAACAATTCACCCGTCATTTTCTGATTTCCATTTACGGTGTGCTGTTCGCGGCGATTGTGGCGATCCCCCTCGGTTTTTGGATTGCGCGCCACAAGAAGTTGGCGGATTGGATCATCGGCGCCGCCAATGTCATCCAGACAATCCCTTCGTTGGCGCTGTTGTCCATTTTGATGCTCGGACTAGGACTCGGATCGGACACCGTCATTGCGACCGTCTTCCTGTATTCGTTGCTGCCGATCATCAAAAACACCTACACGGGTGTCCGGAATGTCGATGCCGCCTTGTTGGATACGGGCAAAGGCATGGGCATGACGCGGATGCAATTGACCTATCTGGTCGAATTACCTTTATCCCTTTCCGTCATCATGGCCGGATTGCGTAATGCTTTGGTCGTTGCGATCGGTATCACTGCCATCGGTACCTTCATCGGTGCCGGCGGATTAGGGGATATCATTTCCCGCGGCGTCAATGCGACGAACGGGACAGCCATCATCCTCGCCGGTGCTATTCCGACCGCTTTGATGGCCGTTCTGGCCGACTGGTTGTTGGGTCTGATGGAAAAACGTCTGGATCCCTCCAGCAAAGTAAAACGTAAGCACTGAATTCGAAGGACAAGACTGTTCCATGAAAAGTGGAACATCTTGTCCTTTGATTTTTGGATATTCCGTTTAGATTCCCGATTGGATAATTTCTTTTAATGATTTTCCATTTGTGATAGAATAGATTGGACTCTAGACGGACAGAAATTCTGATCTAGCAAGAGATACTTAAGGAGTGGTATAAATGTGTGGTTTTGTTGGATATATCCATGGATCGACTGCATGGAACCATCAGACTGTGATTGAAGGTATGATGAACAGAATCGTCCACCGCGGACCAGACAGTGGCGGCATGTATTCTGATGACAAAGTAACGTTAGGCTTCCGCCGCTTGAGCATCATCGATCTTTCCGATAACGGAAAACAACCGATGTACAGTGCCGACGGAAATTTGGTATTGGTGTTCAACGGTGAAATCTTCAACTTCCAGGAGTTGCGCGAAGATCTGAAGCAAAAAGGACATATCTTCCATTCCAAGACGGACAGTGAAGTTTTGATTTACGGCTATAAAGAATACGGTTATGACTTCGTGAAACAACTGCGCGGCATGTTCGCGTTCGCGATCTGGGACAAAGTGAACGACACGATGTTCATCGCCCGTGACGGCTTCGGCATCAAACCCTTGTACTACACGACGAACACAACCGACGGCAGCCTGCTTTTCGGTTCTGAAATCAAGTCATTTTTGGCTCACCCTGCTTTCATCAAAGAAGTGAACAAAGATGCTTTGCGCCCTTATTTGACGCTGCAATACTCTTCGATGGGCGAAACCTTCTTCAAAGGCGTCCACAAATTGAAACCGGCGCATTATATGGTGCTGAAAGGCAACGATATCCATACGGTCGAATATTGGGACAAAAAATTCCATGCCGAAAATGGCACTTTGGAGAGCTATGTGGAAGAAGTCAAAGCGACAATGGCAGATTCCGTCCGTGCCCACAAAATCAGTGATGTGAAGACAGGCGCCTTCCTTTCCGGCGGTGTCGATTCCAGCTTGGTCACAGCCTTGATGAAACCGGAAAAATCTTTTTCGGTCGGCTTCTCGGAATATGAAAAAATGTTCAACGAAACCAACCAAGCTGCTGATCTTTCCGACATCCTCGGCATCGAGAATGTCCGCAAGTACATCTCGCCTGAGGAAGCTTTTCATGCCCTGCCTACCATCCAATACCATATGGATGAACCGCAATCGAATCCGTCTTCCGTTCCGTTGTATTTCTTGGCTGAATTGGCGAAGAAAGATGTGACGGTCGTACTTTCGGGTGAAGGCGCTGATGAAATTTTCGGCGGCTACTCTTGGTATGAGCCATCCAAGAAAATGGAGACCTATGAAAAAGTACCTTACAGCCTAAGAAAAGGCATCGGCAAATTGGCACATAAATTGCCGAAAAATACGCTGACGACCTTCCTGGTCAAAGGCGGTCAAAAAGTGGAAGAACGCTTCATCGGCCAGGCCATCGTCTGGGACGAAGAAGAAGCTGTGGATATCCTGAAGCCGGCCTACAAAAACGGTCCGGATATCCGTTCGATAACCAAACCGATCTACGACGAAGTCAAAGGTCAGGATGATGTGACGAAGATGCAGTATCTCGATCTGAACCTTTGGATGCCTGGGGATATCCTGTTGAAAGCCGACAAGATGAGCATGGCCCACTCGTTGGAGCTGCGCGTACCTTTCCTGGATAAAGAAGTCATGGAATTGGCGAAACGCATCCCATCCGATTATCGTGTCAACGAAATCGATACAAAATACGTGCTCCGTAGAGCCGCTGCCGATGTCCTGCCTGAAGAATGGGCGAAACGTCCGAAGTTGGGCTTCCCGACTCCGATCCGTCACTGGCTGCGCGAAGAAGAATTCTACAACGAAGTCAGAAAAGCTTTCGCTTCCGACTATGCAGCAGAATTTTTCGACACCGATAAGCTTGTACAGATTCTCGACGACAACTATACGAAAAAATTGGATTATGGCCGCCAAATCTGGACAGCCTATATCTTCCTCGTCTGGTACAAACGTTTCTTCATTGATGAAACACCTCTGTCTTCGGAAGCTTTCGTAGCTTAAGATTACATAAATCAGAAACAGGAGCCTCCTAGCGCGGAGGCTCCTGTTTTTGTGCGCCTGTTTCTGCGCGGCCAGCTGACCGGAGGAGCGCGTCCGAAATGCTGCCTAGCTCCGGTGAGCGGTCTTTAGCCGGAGAACGCCACCGACAATCAGCCTGAACTCCCGCGAACCACCCCTAACCGGAGTACGCATACTGTCTGTGGGCCGAACTCCGGCGAAGCCTCCGTTCGCCAGAGGAGAACAGACCACTGATTGCTGCTTCAATTCATCCGGGAAATCCCCTTCTGTTTTTGGTCAGCGAATCATCCTGTCGGTGATGGGTTATGCTTTCTTATCTTTGCGTGCAAATGGTATCATTAAGGTATAAAAATTGGAAAGAAGGTTTTTCTATGGCCAGAGTTTTAGTTGTGCGCGCGCATCCGTTCGACAGCAGTGTATCCCGCTCCATGAAAGTTTTGGATGCTTTTCTGGAGGAATACAAAGCTTTGAATCCTTATGATCGCATCAAAGACATGAATCTTTATGAAGTCGCCATCCCTGAGATCGATCGGGATCTTTTGACAGCCTGGAAGGAATTATCGAAAGGCGTGCTTTTTGATCAGTTGACTTCCCGTCAGCAAGAAAAAGTGACGCTGTTCAATCACTATACCGATGATTTTGTTTCCATGGATAAGATCATCATCGCCAATCCATTATGGAACATGCATGTTCCCAGTCGCCTGAAGACATGGATCGACACTATCACAGTTGCTGGTCAGACATTCCGTTACACGGAATCCGGAGCAGTCGGAATGGTCCCGGACAAGAAATTGTTGCATATCCAAGCGAATGGCGGCATTTTCGACGGAAGCGATCCTGCCAGCCAGTACATCAAGAGCATTTTCCATTTTCTGGGGGTCGAGGAGATTTCACAACTATTCGTTGAAGGTATGGACACATATCCGGATCGTGCCGATGAAATCGTTGCGGATGCGATCGAAAAAGCCAAACAACTGGCCAAAACATTCTGATGAACAATCCACAGCAAAAAGGAAGTCCGTAATCTTCGGACTTCCTTTTTTTAGTTTATTTCGGATTATTCAGCGGTCAAAGTACGGATGCTTGTTTCAAAAGCAGCGACTTTTTCATCGACTGCGGCTTGGCTTTCCGCTTTGGCACCGATATAGAATTTGATTTTTGGTTCTGTTCCGCTTGGGCGGATGGCGATCCAGCTGCCGTCCTCCAGGAAATATTTCAGCACATTCGAGCTCGGCATATCGATGCTTTCAGTGGAGCCGTCAGAGAATGTCTTTGTAGAGTTGCCGAAGTCTTCCGTGATCGATACGGCGATGCCTGCGAAATCCGCTGGTGCTTCCGTACGGAATTGGGCCATCAGCGCTTTGATTTTTTCTGCTCCGGTGATGCCGGACATCGTAACGGAAATCGTCTGTTCTTTATAATAGCCATGTGTTTCGAAAATTTCGACCAAGCCATCGTACAGCGTTTGACCTTTTTTCTTGTAGTACGCAGCTACTTCGGCAATCAACACGAGGGCCTGGATGGCGTCTTTATCGCGAACGAAAGGTTTTGCAAGATAGCCGTAGCTTTCCTCGAAGCCGAACAAGAATTCTTTACTGTGATCTTCTTCGTATTGCTTGATTTTTTCTGCGATGAATTTGAAACCGGTCAGTACATCCACCATGTCCGCTCCATAAGATTTGGCGATTGCTGTCGGCAACTCGCTCGATACGATCGATTTCAGGGCTGTACCGTTGGCTGGCAATGTACCAGCCGCTTTTTTCGCGCGCAACAAATAATCCAGCATCAATGAAGCAATCTGGTTACCTGTCAGAACAACGTACTCGCCTTTTGCTTTGCGGACGGCCGCGCCCAAGCGGTCAGCATCCGGATCGGTCGCAACCAAAATATCCGCATCCAATTCCGTTCCAAGTTTGATGGCATACTCAAATGCGCCAGCTTCTTCCGGATTCGGTGATTTCACGGTTGAGAAATTTGGATCGGCCACTGCCTGTTCCGGCACGAGATAGATGCCTTCAAACCCGGCATTCTTCAAAGCACGTTCACCCAGCATCTGCCCGGTTCCATGCAGCGGCGTGAAGACCAATTTCATTTCTTTGCTCATTTCATGGACAAGGGCAGGATCGACGGTCACTGTTTTGACAAGGTCAAGGTAAGTTGCATCGACCTCTTCCCCAAGCATTTTGATCAAGCCCGCTGCTTTCAGCTCTGCTTCATCGCCCACTTGGATGGTCAGTGGATTTTCAATTGCTCTCACATAATCAGTCAAAGCGTCCGCATCGGCAGGTGGCATCTGGCCGCCGTCGTCTCCATAGACTTTATAACCGTTGTAATCAGCCGGGTTGTGGCTCGCTGTGATCATGATCCCCGTTAGCGCATTCAAATGTCTTACCGCAAAGGATAATTCAGGTGTGGGGCGTAAGCTTTCAAAAACGAAAGCCGGAATGCCGTGTGCACCCAATGTTTTCGCAGCCTCCATCGCAAACTCCGGAGATTGGTGTCTGGAATCGTAAGCGATCGCGACGCCGCGTTTTTTCGCTTCTTCACCTTTTGCCTCCATCAAACGAGCCAAGCCTTCGGTCGCTTGGCGGACTGTGTAGATGTTCATCCGATTGATCCCGACTCCCAGGATGCCGCGCATTCCGGCAGTTCCGAATTCCAGCGGAGCAAAAAAAGCATCTTTCAGTGCTTCTTCATTTCCCTCCAAAGATTTTAATTCTTCTTTTAATGTAGGTTCTAATAAGGCAAAATCATTCCATTGCTCGATGGTTTCTTGATAAGACATTTTCATCATCCTTCCCATATTAGTTTAATCATATTATAACATTATTTGCATGCCAATTGAGCGAAAAGATTGAATCTACAAAAAAATTCACGCTCTGATTTCAGAACGTGAACTTTCGGGGTACTAATGAACTGGACAATAAAATTGTTGTTGTGTGGACAATATTTTCAGTCCACCGTCTCAGCAGCCGCTTCGGCGGCTGCCAAGCGGTCATGCAAGTCTTCTATGTAAGCAAATGCGCGGTTTCCGGCTTCTCCGCCATCACCGACAGCAGTCGTAATTTGACGCAGAAGTTTTTGACGCACATCCCCGATGGCAAAGATGCCCGGTATCGCCGTTTCCATGTGCTCATTCGTGATGATCCAGCCCTCTTCATCCGTGATCCCTAAATCAAGGAAAGCATCCGATTGCGGCAGGATACCAACATAGATGAAGACACCGTCAACAGCTTCTTCCGTGATTTCATTGGTATTTTTGTTGCGGATCACCACGCCAGTGACCTTTTGTCCGTCGCCCTTGATTTCTTCCACAATGGCATTCCAAGTGAAGGAAACTTTCTCATTTTTGAAGGCACGATCCTGGATGACTTTTTGAGCCCGCAACTCATCCCGTCTGTGCACGATGTTGACATCCGCGAATTGCGTCAAATAAGTCCCTTCCTCCACGGCAGAATCTCCGCCGCCGACCACGGCTAGTTTTTTGCCTTTAAAGAAAGCTCCATCACAGACGGCACAATAGGAAACGCCGCGGCCGTTGTACTGCTCCTCACCGGGAACACCCAATTTTCGGTGGTAGGACCCGGTCGCAATGATGACGGCACGTGTCTTATAGGTTTTTTTGCCTGCTTCAACGATACGGTAATCGCCGTCGACAACAATTCGTTTTACATCGCCATAAACATGCTCCGCCCCGAATTGCATTGTGCTTTCATACATCCGTTCAGCCAACTCAGGGCCTAAAATCGAATTGAAACCAGGGTAATTCTCAACTTCAGCTGTATTGTTCATCTCCCCACCGGGAATGCCACGCTCCAGCAATAACGTCTTCAAATTTGATCGGGATGCGTACAGTGCTGCGGTCATTCCGCCTGGTCCGGCTCCGATGACGATGACGTCATAAATTGTTTCAGTCTGTTCCATATTTTTTGTATCTCCTTCTTGTGTCAAGTCTGTTCCGGTCAGGTGCCGGAATCTGGTTCTAATATAGTTTACTCTGACTTGATTGTTTGTGCCACAATTCTGCTCATGGCTCCAAAGTCAGCGAGAAGAAGCCGAGCCATTGATCGCAGAACGATTGATGGCTCGGCTTCTATTGTTTATCACTCAATATTCGGCTGGATTCGGATTACCAAAACGGCTATTTGCCTTCATCCTCGGCAGTCAGTTTTTCACCAAGCTCCACCAGATAATTTTTCAATTTATCTTTTATTTCCGGATGGGTGAGGCCATAGGAAATGCTTGTCGTCAGGAAACCGAATTTGTCTCCAACGTCAAAACGCTTGCCGTCGAAGCGTTTTGCGAAGACGCGCTGCGTTTGGTTCAAAGTATCGATTGCGTCGGTCAATTGGATTTCTCCGCCGGCACCTGGATTTTGATTCTCCAGAATTTCGAAAATTTCCGGAGTCAATAAGTACCGGCCGATGATAGCCAAATTGCTCGGTGCGTCTTCCGGCTTCGGTTTTTCGACGAATCTGCGGACGTTGAACAGGCCTGGTTCCAGTTCCTGATCCGGATCGATGATGCCGTATTTGGATGTTTCTTCATGCGGCACTTCCATCACGGCGATATTGGAAGCATGCGTGCGCTCGTAAGCATCCATCAACTGCTTGGTCAACGGCACTTCATCCTCCATGAGATCATCACCCAGCATGACGACAAATGGTTCATCTCCGACAAAAGCTTTCGCCTGCAGAACCGCATGACCCAGCCCCAATGGATAAGACTGGCGGACGAAATGGATGCGCAACCCGGTCGTTTCCTGAACCAATTCCAACAATTCATTTTTGCCTTTTTCACGCAGATTCGCTTCCAATTCAATATTTGAATCAAAATGGTCTTCAATCGGACGTTTGCTTTTTCCGGTTACGATCAGGATATCTTCGATCCCTGATGCGATTGCTTCTTCGACGATGAATTGAATGGTCGGCTTATCGACGATCGGCAACATTTCTTTTGCCATCGCTTTCGTTGCCGGTAAAAAACGCGTTCCGAATCCCGCAGCAGGAATCACTGCTTTTCTGACTTTCTTCATATTGATTGGCTCCCCTTTTCCACATTTTGAGAAGATTGCTCCGCTTTGCCTTCGCGCAGCATCAATTCCTCGATTGCTTTTTTGACATCGACTTTCTCGTACAACACTTTATAGATGGCTTCTGTGATCGGCATTTCGATGCCTTTTTCCTGCGCCAACTCATAAGCGGCCTTTGTTGTTGCTACACCTTCAACGACCATCCCCATATTGTTCAGCACCTCATCCAGATCCTGGCCTTTTCCGATCAGATCCCCTGCTCGCCAGTTCCGCGAATGGCGGCTGGTGCCGGTCACGATCAGGTCGCCCACGCCACTCAAACCGAAGAATGTCATAGGATCTGCACCGAAAGCGATCCCCAGACGACTGATTTCCGCTAATCCGCGTGTCATCAAAGCCGCCTTCGCATTATCGCCGTAACCCAATCCATGAAGCGCCCCAGCACCTACGGCAATGATGTTCTTCAAAGCAGCACCCAATTCAACTCCGATGACATCCGTGTTCCGGTAGACCCTGAAATAAGGATTCATGAACAGTTTTTGCACATAAGCTGCATCCTCTTCGTCCTGGGATGCGGCAGTGATCGTTGTGATGTCTTTTTTTGCGACTTCTTCCGCATGGCTTGGTCCGGAAAGGACAACCAAGCTATCGTATTTCTCTGTCGGAATCTCTTCTTGGATGATGACGGAAATCCGTTTATGGGTATCCTGTTCCAATCCTTTGCTGGCATGTATCAGGTGCGGCCTTGTTTGGCCGTCCAATAATGATGCGACTTCTTTCGCAACTACACGGATTGCTTTTGTCGGCAGAACGAACAAAAGCGCATCCGCGTCACCTATAGCAGCTTTCAGATCGGTGTACGCTACAATCGATTCACTCAGCTTTGCACCGGGTAAGTAATGCTCATTCGTATGCTGCTCATTGATTTCTTTGATTTGTTGTGGGTCATTCCCCCAAAGACGGACTTCATGTCCATTTTCATCCAATACCATCGATAAGGCTGTTCCCCAAGAACCAGCCCCTAGTACAGCAACTTTTTGTCTCATTTTGATCTCTTCCCCTCCATTAAACTCTCACGCCGGAAAGAATGTACTCTTCCAACTCATGTGGGTTTTTGACTATTTTTGTTGGTTGATAGGGTTGGATAAAGGCAGTCGTTTTTTCGGACCAGCCCACAAAAATACTTGTGATTCCCGCATTATTGCCTGCGACTATATCGTGGTGATTGTCCCCGACCATCGCGCTGGTCTCTCTTTTTGCTTCCAAACGTTCCATAGCCAGAAAGAGCGACTCCGGATCAGGTTTGGGTTGTGAAAAATCGCCTGACCCAATGATCGTATCAAAATAATCCGTGATGCCTAAAATGGATATGCCTCTTTTCAGCACATCGGTACGTTTTGTCGAAACGACGCCTAAGCGCAAGCCTTCTTGTTTGAGATTTCCAAGCATTTCTTTGATACCAGGAAAAAGTCCGATCATTTCATCATGCTTCTCCAGCATCACTTCCCGGTAACGTGCGACCAACTCATCTTTTCTGTCCTGATCAAGACGCCCATATATTTCCTCTAGACTGGGACCGTTGAACTGAGCCATTTCCTTCATTTTGAACCGGCCCGGGAAATTTTCCTCCATGACAACAAAGTGGCTTTCACTGATAAGTCGGTTCGTATCAGCGATAGTGCCATCAAAATCAAATAATATTGTTTTAAATTCCATTCGTCTATTATACTCTCTTTCTACTGATATCCGTGTAGTAGGGATCAGGCGGATAATTATTTCGGCGTCTGTAAGCCCAGTACACCATTGCTCCGAGGAACAGAAGGATGGACAGCGCCTGCGAAACGCGGATAGGCCCGAAAAGGTACAGGCTGTCTGTACGCATCCCTTCGATGAAGAAGCGTCCGAACGAGTACCACATGACATAAGTGAACATTACTTCACCGACACGCAACAGTTGTTCTTTTCTGCGCAGGAACAGAATCAGCACAAAACCGGCCAACGACCAGAGCGACTCGTACAAGAAGGTCGGGTGGTAATAAATCCCATTGATGTTCATTTGTTCAATAATGAATTCAGGCAGGAACAAATTCTCCAAAAAGACGCGGCTGACTTCCTCACCATGGGCTTCCTGGTTCATGAAATTCCCCCATCTGCCGATGGATTGTGCAATCAGAACTGCGGGTGCCAAAATATCCATCGTCAATGCAAAGGAAATTCCTTTTCGTTTTGTGTACCAATAGATCGTCAAAATACCGGCGATCAACGCACCGTAAATGGCGATGCCACCATTCCAGACTTGAATGATTTCGCCTGGGTTCTGCAAATAATAATCCAATTCAAACAATACATAGTAAATGCGGGCGCCGATGATTCCTATCGGTATCGTCCAGAACATCATGTCGACGATAAAGTCCGGATCCAGTCCTTTTTTCTCGGCCTCTTTCGTAGCCAATGCCATGGCAACAAGTATCCCTGCCGCTATGATGACACCATACCAACGGATCTCCAAACCGCCGAACGACAAGGCGACGGGGTTTAATGCGGCTATCAAATTAGTCATGTTAATCTCCTTTGTTCAAGCTATTCGCCTTTTTGGGTATTCTCTTTAATCAAAGCTTCCAGATTTCTTTCGAAAGTCTCAGCGGCATTATAGCCCATCGTTTTCGCACGGAAATTCATGGCAGCCACTTCGATGATGATAGCAAGATTTCGCCCTGTCTTTACCGGAATTGTGATTTTAGGGATGCCGACATCCAAAATGTTCACGATTTCCTCGGTACTGCCCAGACGTTCAAATTTCTTGTCTTTGCTCCAAAGTTCCAGGTTAACAATAAGATTGACTTCATTAGCCTGTTTGACCGCGCCGGCCCCGAACAGCGTCATCACATCAATAATTCCGATTCCGCGGATTTCGATCAGATGGCGAAGAATGCCTGGTGCCTCACCTATCAGCGTATTTTCGTCATGCTGATACAGATCAACACGATCATCAGCGACCAACCGGTGTCCTTTTTGGATCAATTCCAAAGCCGTCTCCGACTTCCCGACGCCGCTATCCCCTGTAATCATGACCCCCATTCCAAATACATCCACGAAAACCCCGTGCATCGAAACGCGTTCAGCCAATTTGCCCTCAAGGAAATTGGTGATGTTGCTGGAAACTCTTGTCGTTCTGGATTGCGCCGAAAGAATCGGTATACCAGCTTCTTGAGCGGCTTTCGTCAATTCTGAGGGCGCAGGCAATCTGCGTCCGATAACGAAGCAAGGTGTTTCTTTGCTGCAGAGGCGTCTCATAACGATCAGGCGCTCTTCTGCAGTCATCCGCTCGATAAATGTCAGTTCCGTTTTCCCCAACAATTGGATACGGGCCGACGGGTAAAAATTAAAGAAACCGGTCAACTCGACGCCGGGTCTGGAGATTTCGCTGGTTGTGATTTTATTTCCCAAGAACTCTTCTCCGCTCAGCACAACATAACCTGAAGAATCCACTAATTCCTTTACAGTGACTGTATTCGCCATTCTTATCCCTCACTCTATCATTTAATTTCCTGACCTCGATCAGGCAGGATTTTCTCTTTTTCATCTCTCCTCAAACAATAATTGAATCGCTTGTGGTTTATTGTATTCCTATCCATCATAACATTTTATCCATGCATACGAAAGAACAAAAGGCAGCTGAAACAATCGTTTCAGCTGCCTTCATTTAGGTTATTTGATACTGACTGCTATTGTTGAACCCAATTTACTAATGCGCATCGTCCCTGCTCAGGAACATATGCACGATCGACATGATCAAAGCCACCAGAAACGCTGTACCGTAGCTTGTGAAGTGGAATCCCGGTCCCACCAACCAAGACGTCAGATACAGCATGAATCCATTGATCACGAAGCTGAACAAACCGAAAGTAAGGAGCGTAATCGGGAACGAGAGGATCAAAAACACTGGTTTGATCAGAAAATTGACGATACCCAAGACAATGCTGGCCCAGAACGCTGTCCAAAGGCTATGCACATAGAAGGAAGGTGCCATGAAATAAGCTAAGGCGATGAACACTAGCGAGTTCACCGCTGCTTTTTTCCAGAATCCCATCAGAAATCACTCCAGTCGTCCTCTTCTTGTTTATCCACTGGTTTTGCTTCTTTTACTGGTCTTGAAGCGTCAGAACTGCGGCGGGAAGATGATGATCCATATGTTCCCCCGAATGATTGTCCGCTGCCGCTTTGGCCCGGTTCAGGCATCAGGATCGCCATCAGGATGTACAGCAATACGGGCGATCCGACTCCCGCAAAGACGGCAATCAGAAAGATCACACGCACAATCGTCGAATCGATGCCGAAGTATTCGGCAATACCTCCCAGAACACCGCTGACTTGTCTGTCTGTAGCAGATTTGGTTAATTTTTTCATGTTCGTTCTCTCCTTATTTGTGCCATTTATTATCGCTATTTTTAGTTATTTTTTAAAAATATGTTTCCTGTTGTTGTCTTTAATTCTACCATAACCGGAGATTCTTCGTCCATTCGTCTGAATTCCAGATACTTGTTTGTGTGTTCATTTTTTTGGCGGAGGATTTCGATATTCTCCATCCGGTTCATGATTTTCCCCAACGAACTGCTTGCTTTCACTTCTGCGCTTTTGGCAGCAGGCAAAGACAGCTTGACAGAACCGTTGACGGAACTAGCTTGGATCTGTTTGGCGTTTGTTCCTGGATAGGACAGTTTCACATCCCCATTCACCACGGAAACAGTTGCACTGACGACATCGCTTTTGATCGTCAGACTGCCGTTGATTGTTTTCGCCAACACATCAACAATCGTACTTTCCGAAACGTCCAGATTCCCGTTGACTCCATCCGTCTCCAGCATGATGGCCTTGAGACCTGAAATAACCATATTGCCGTTCGTGGATTTGATGTAAAAATCTTTTCCTTCAATGTTTTTCAAGGTCGCATTCCCGTTCAACATCTTAATTGCGACGTAATCGTATTCGCGTTTCGGCAAGGAGACGACGATATCGCATTTCACCCGTTTGTTCGGAACGCGGAAAGTGAGTTTATCCTCATCCATCACAATCGTACTTCGGGCGTCGAAAGCTTCCTTCGCTGTCGCTTCTTCCGTTTTTCCGTAAATCTTCACATCTGCAGCGACCGAAATGGTTTCGTTATCCCAACTCTGCAACGTCACATTCCCGTTTGCCAATTGAAAATCAAGGATTGTCGCGGTATTCTGATCGAATATGAATTCATGCTGGAATTTACTTGTGATCAAGCCTGGGATCTTGATGTTGAAATCAGTGTCTTTCCAATCGACATTCTCTGCGACCGTCTGGACCGTATCGACCAAAAATTTGCTTAGTTGGGTGCCTGCTTTAGTGAGACGTTCCGCGAAATTGGTGGCTGTGTCTTTCCATTCCTCTTTATTGCCCAGTTTCTCACCAAAAGATTTCACGCTATTTTCCACATGCTCCTTCTTGAGGCTGCGCATTTTTTGTTCCATCTCGCTTTTTTCGGCTTCCAGCGCGGCAACTTGTCCGCGAAGAGCCTCCAGTTCTTCATCCAAACGCATCAACGTAATTTCTTGTTCGCCAGTCAAATCGCCCAATTCATCTGCTGTGGCCAGTTCCTGCCTTTTTTCGGATTTGTCGTTGATTTGTTTTTGCAATGACTGGAGTGCTTCGCCTTTCGCATCGATCTGAGAGGAGAAATAAGAAATTTCGCTGGCCAGCTCATCCAAAATCTTTTCCAAATTTCTGCGGTCTTCCCGTTCCTTATCGGAAACTGGAGCCGTTTGCTCTGAGGATTCTGATGAAGTATCGGGTACATCTGTGAAATCTTGCTGCTGATTGAACTTCACTGCATCTTTTCCTTCGCGCTTCGCTAAGTTCTCTAAAAGTACCAAGGCTTCTTCTGTAGTGATGATGCCTTCTCTTACCAACGCCAAAATTCGGTCTCTTTCATTCATGGTAGTTCCTCCTTGATGATTATCCATTTATCTATTCGCTGACAGGGGACTCAATTTGCCTATTTCTGGATATCTATTGCTTATGTCCTTATTATGCCCAAGTTCGTTCCTCTTGTCATAGGTCTTAAGTTTGATTTTCTCTTCAGCAGAAATGACTAGAAGCTAGCGGACACAGTAGGGTTGCCTGCTGAAAAAAGAAAGTGCGTATTAGCTGTCCTAAGCTCCAGCGAGGGCAGTTCACCGGAGAAGAATGCTACATTTCCAAATTATAGAGAATTGCCTCAAAAAAATTATCTGACAGCAACGACGAACAGGCTGTCTCATCATTAAATGAGGCAGCCTGTTTTGGCTATTTATTTTTTTTATCCCTTACTTTATCCCGTTCGAGAATAGGTTTCAAGAATTGGCCGGTATAGCTGCCCTCTACCTCAGCGATTTCTTCCGGAGTGCCGGTAGCGAGCACGGTTCCCCCGCCGGCTCCGCCTTCAGGTCCCATATCGATGATGTAATCGGCTGTTTTGATCACGTCCAGATTGTGTTCGATCACGACGATCGTGTTGCCGGCTTCCACCAGACGGTCCAAAACCTGCAACAATCTAGCGATATCATGCGTATGCAACCCTGTGGTCGGTTCATCCAGTATGTAGAATGTCTTGCCGCTTGATACGCGCTGCAGTTCACTGGCCAATTTCATCCGCTGGGCTTCACCACCGGATAAAGTCGTTGCGGGTTGTCCCAATGTCACATAGCCGAGTCCGACATCGACGATGGTCTGTAGTTTGCGCCTGATTTTAGGGATAGCTTCAAAATATGTCAGAGCTTCCTCAATGGTCATATCCAATACTTGGGCGATATTCTTGCCTTTGTACTGCACTTCCAACGTTTCGGAATTATAGCGTGTGCCGTGGCAAACTTCGCAAGGCACGTAAACATCCGGCAAGAAATGCATCTCAATTTTCAGAATGCCATCGCCGCGGCAAGCTTCACAACGTCCGCCCTTGACATTGAAGCTGAAGCGGCCTTTTTTGTAGCCGCGGATTTTGGCTTCATTGGTGCTGGCAAATAGGTCGCGCATGTCATCGAAGACGCTGGTATAGGTTGCCGGATTGCTTCGCGGCGTCCGTCCGATCGGGCTTTGGTCGATATCGATGATTTTCTCCAGACCTTCGAACCCGCTGATTGTTTTGAACTTGCCCGGTTTTTCTTTCGTACGGGTCAATTCTTTGGCGAGAGCCGTCTTCAGGACATTGTTGACCAAGGAACTTTTTCCTGAGCCGGACACGCCGGTGACTGCCACGATTTTCCCTAAAGGAAAGGCAGCATCCACATTCTTCAGGTTATTTTCAGTAGCCCCGGTGATTTTCACGGCACCTTTGTCCTCTGTCCTTCGCGTCTCCGGAACCGGGATGAACAATTTCCCTGACAGATATTTTCCGGTCAAGGATTTCTTATTTTTCATGACTTGCTCGGGCGTTCCGGCAGCCACAATTTCACCACCGAGTTCGCCAGCACCCGGTCCGATATCGATCAGATAATCCGCCTGCATCATCGTGTCCTCATCGTGCTCCACGACGATGAGCGTGTTTCCAAGGTCGCGCATATTTTTCATCGATTCAATCAACCGATTATTGTCGCGTTGATGCAACCCGATGGACGGCTCATCCAAGATGTAGAGCACGCCGGACAGATTGGAGCCTATTTGTGTAGCCAAGCGGATCCGCTGCGCCTCTCCTCCAGAAAGTGTGCCCGCCGTCCGGCTCAACGTCAAATAATCGAGGCCGACATTCTTGAGGAAAGTCAAGCGTGACAAGATTTCCTTCAGTATAGGTGCCGCAATCTGCTGCTCTTGTTCCGAAAGAGAAATTCCCTCGAAGAAAGCGACGGCATTTTCGATGGAAAACTCCGTTACTTGCCCGATGTCGTGTTGGGCCACCTTCACGGCCAAGGCTTGCTCATTGAGACGATAGCCGTGGCAGGTATGGCAAGGCAACTCGGTCATGTACTGGCGCATCGCTTCGCGCGTAAAATCGCTCGATGTTTCTTTGTAGCGTCGATTGACATTAGTGATGACCCCTTCAAAGGGGATATCAACATCGCGGACACCACCGAATTCATTCTGGTAATGGAAATGGAACAAGTCGCCTCCAGCGCCATACAGCAGTTTTTGCTGGGTGTCGGGGCCAAGCTCGGCAAACGGAAGATCCATATCGATGCCGTTCTGTGCACAAAATTGACGCAGCATTTCCGGATAGTAATTTGAACTGATCGGGTTCCACGGTACCAAAGCCCCTTCATTCAAAGAAAGTTGCTTATCCGGAACAATCAAATCAAGATCGACTTCCAACTTCATTCCTAACCCGTCACATTCGGAACAGGCTCCATAGGGCGCGTTGAAAGAAAACAGCCGCGGTTCGATCTCGCCAATCGTAAATCCGCAATACGGGCAAGCATGGTGTTCGCTGAATAAAAGTTCTTCACTGCCGATGACATCAACAATGGCGTAGCCATCAGCCAAATGCAACGCCGCTTCGATCGAATCGAAGATGCGCGAACGGATGCCCTCCTTGATGACTACCCGATCCACAACAATCGCGATGTCATGTTTTTTATTCTTTTCCAATTCAATATCTTCGGAAATATCAAACAGTTCCCCATCAACGCGGACACGGACATAGCCTTGCTTTTTGATGTCCTCGAATACTTTTTTGTGCTGTCCCTTTTTTCCTTTGACGATCGGTGCCAATATTTGCATTTTCGTGCGTTCCGGAAACTCAAGCACCTGATTCACCATCTGCTCGGGCGATTGACTGCTGATCGGGGTGCCATCATTCGGACAAATCGGATGACCCACACGTGCAAAAAGCAGGCGCAGGAAATCATTGACTTCCGTGACTGTTCCGACTGTCGAACGGGGATTGCGGTTCGTCGTCTTTTGATCGATTGCAATGGCTGGACTCAAGCCATCGATACTGTCCACATCCGGCTTGTCCATCTGACCCAGAAACTGGCGCGCATAGGCTGAGAGGCTTTCCACATACCGCCTTTGACCTTCTGCGTAAAGCGTATCGAAAGCTAATGAGCTCTTACCCGACCCAGAAAGACCGGTCATGACGACAAGTTTGTCCCTGGGGATGGTGACATCTATATTTTTCAAGTTATGCGAACGGGCTCCCCGTACGATGATTTGGTCTTTTGCCATAATTTCAGATCCTTTTTTGACTTATTCTTTGGTTTTCGTCGATTTCCTGTTTGACTGTAGTATACCATATCCAGCCCTGAAAAGAACACTAGTTCGCTCCCCTGTTCAATGCGGTTTCTTATCTGATGCTGTTGTACTTGTTTTAATTTTTGCATCCTCCCGACCGTGTTCGGCATGTTCGACAGCCATGTGGAGAATTGCGTAGACATGCTGATCCTCTTGGCTGTACAGGATGTTTTTCCCGTTTCTTCTGCTCTTCACCAACTTTGCTTCCCTCAGCTTTTTCAGTTGGTGCGACACCGCGGATTGCTCCAAGTCCAGTTCCTCCGCAATAGCATTTACGTTCAGTTCCCGATTTTCCAGTACATGGAGAATCAAAAAACGCGTTGGATCGCCGATCAATTTGAATATTTTTGTAACTGCCTGTATCGTTTCTGTATTCAAGTCTGACATCATCTCACCTAGACCCCTATCCCTTACTTCAATCCTTATTTTAGCAAATTCATCCGTTCTATGAAAGCCATTGCCCTTGCTGCCAAAATCAAGCAACTGTATGCAATCCGGCTTGGCTCAAGCTCTGACTGACACAGAAAAAAAGCGTTGCAACACCGCTTTGGGTATCACAACGCTTTTATCATTAAATTTTATGATGGACATTCAATTCTACTACTTCTCCGGAGTCCAAGTAAATGATCCACTCGGAAATATTTGTTACGTAATCTCCGATTCTTTCTAAATAAGTGGAGATACGCATATAGTTTGTTCCGCCCAAAACGATCTCAGGATCTTGCTTCATTTGTTCGATGCAGTTTTCATAGATATTTTTGGCGGCCGCGTCGATCTCCGTATCCCGCGCCGCAATTTCCCGCGCACGTTCGACATCAAGGACGACATAAGCGTCCAGGACTTCCTTGACCATATCCATGACCTTCAAAGCTGTTTCTGCAATGGCCGTTTCGATATCGGCATCATGCTTCTTGCCCTTCACCTTGATCGTCGATTTTGCGATACTGACTGCATGATCGCCGATCCGCTCCAAGTCTGCGCTGGCTTTCATCACGGTCACGATTTTGCGCAAGTCCGTAGTCACAGGCTGCTGCAAAGCAATCAGCTCGAAGCATTCGATTTCCAGATCGTTCTCAAGCTTATTGATGGCTGCATCTTCATCGATGACTTGCTGCGCCAGTTCCTTGTCGTGCGTTACAAAAGCATCGATTGACTTATGGATTGCAGCATTGACCAATACACCCATCTTCAAAAAGTGAGCGTGCAAACTCTCTAATTCTTCTTCAAACACTCGTCTCATCAAAAACCAACCCCTTTGTAAATATATTTCATTATGCAATGGATCAGCCGAAACGTCCAGAAATATAATCTTCCGTTTGTTTTTCTTTTGGATTCGTGAAAATTTGGCTTGTTTCCCCGTATTCGATCAGTTCACCGTTCAAGAAAAAGGCGGTGTTATCAGAGATCCGCGATGCTTGTTGCATATTATGCGTAACAATGATCATCGTGTAATCTTCTTTCAATTCCATAAGCATCCGTTCAATCTGTGCACTGGAAATCGGATCCAAGGCACTCGTCGGTTCATCCAACAAAATGACTTCCGGTTCGATCGCCAAGACCCGTGCGATGCAGACACGTTGTTGCTGGCCACCAGATAAAGATAAGGCGCTCTGATCCAGTTTATCTTTGACATCATCCCATACAGCTGCTTTCTTCAGGCTCTCTTCCACGATTTGGGCGATTTTTTCCTTATCCTTCATCCCGGCGATGCGCAGACCATACGCCACGTTATCGAAAACTGAAAACGGGAATGGATTCGGCTGTTGGAAAACCATACCGACTTTTTTTCTCAGCTCTACCGTGTCCATTTGCGGACTATAGATATCCTGATCATTGAAACTGATTTTTCCGGTGACCGTCACATCCGGAATCAGATCGTTCATCCGATTCAAGGTTCTTAAATAGGTGGATTTTCCGCATCCGCTCGGCCCTATCAAAGCCGTGATTTCTTTTTTATGAAAATCAAGCGAAATGCCCTTCAACGCTTCGTTCTTTCCGTAATATAAATGTACATCACGCGTTTCAATAATGGGTTTAGTGCTTTTCACGTTGCTTTCCTCCTAGCCGAAATGCCCAGAAACATAATCTTCCGTCTGTTGGATCTTCGGACGAGTAAAGATTTTTCTGGTCTCATCATATTCAATGACATTGCCCAAATAGAAGAACGCTGTATAATCACTGATTCGGGATGCCTGCTGCATATTGTGCGTAACAATGATGATTGTATACTTCTCCTTCAGCTCCAACAACGTCTCTTCGACTTGGGAAGTCGAGATCGGGTCCAACGCACTGGCTGGCTCATCCAGAAGCAGGATATCCGGCTTCAGAGCGATCGCCCTTGCGATGCAGAGCCGCTGCTGTTGACCACCAGAGAGCGCTAAGGCGCTCTTGTTCAACTGATCCTTCACTTGGTCCCAAAGAGCAGCTTGTTTCAGGCTGGTTTCGACGATTTCGTCCAATGTCGCCTTGTCCTTCAGACCATGCCTTCTCAGTGCGAAAGCGATGTTCTCATAAATCGATTTGCTGAAAGGATTCGGCCTTTGGAATACCATCCCAATATTTTTCCGCATCTCGAACACATCAACTTCAGGCACGTTCACATCGATGCCTTGATAAATGATTTCCCCAGTCACTTTTGCACCGGGAACAGTGTCGTTCATTCGGTTCAACGAACGGAGATAAGTCGATTTTCCACACCCACTCGGTCCGATCAACGAGGTGATTTTATTCTTTTCAAATTCCATGGAAACGCCTTTGATCGCTTCAAAATCGCCATAATGAACGTGAAGATCATTTGTTTTGAGGGCGACTTCGGCCTCAGGACGCATCTGGATGATGTTCGTTGCCAATATCTTTTCATTTCCCATCAAGGGTCCCTCCTTCAAGTCAATTTTCCGTTTCTATGCTGAAGTAGCCTTCTTCTGCAATCTTCTGCCCAAACTTCTGGCAGTCAGATTGAAGATGAGGACAGCCAATACCAGTACTGCTGAGGCACCAGCTGACACTTCCGCTCCATCCGGTTTTACGCCTTCACTGTTGATCTTCCAGATGTGCACAGCCAATGTTTCGGCAGGCCGGAAAATATTTAAAGGACTTGTGATGGATTGTGGATTCCAGTTTGTGAAATCCAAAGCCGGCGCGCTCTGCCCGGCTGTATAAATCAAAGCGGCAGCTTCACCGAAAATACGTCCTGCCGCCAAAATCATTCCGGTCAAAATACCCGGCAAGGCAGCCGGAAGAATGATCAACGTCACTGTCTCCCAACGGGAAAGGCCCAACGCTAAGCCAGCTTCACGCTGGGAAGACGGGATCGCCCGCAAGGAATCTTCGATCGTACGCGTCAAAAGCGGCAGATTAAAGATAGTCAGGGACAAAGCTCCCGAAAGGATCGAGAAGCCAAAACCGTACTGGATGACGAAAATCAGGAATCCGAAGAGACCGACGACAACGGATGGCAAAGAACTCAAAACTTCGATAGCAGTACGGATGATGTCGGTAAACCAATTTTGAGGTGCATATTCCGAAAGATAAATCGCCGCGCCCAAGGCAAGTGGCGTACTGATCAACAAGGTCAGGACCAACAAATAGAACGAATTGAACAACTGTACTCCGATTCCTCCGCCTACCTGGAAGGATTTTGCTGGAGCCGTCAAAAATTCCCACGAAAACTGGGGCAAGCCGCGCCATAGAATAAAGAGCAGCAGACTGGCCAAAATAAGGATGATCGTTCCGGAAAACAAATAAATCAGGCCGACCATAAATTTGTCTACTTTTTTGGGATTCAGATTCATTTTTTAACGGCTCCTTTCTTACCGATGTAACGTGTCAAAATATTGAAGAATAGAGCCATCAAAAGGAGGATGGTCGCCAATGACCAGAGGACATTGTTTTCCAAAGTTCCCATTACGGTGTTCCCCATGCTCATCGTCAAAATACTTGTCAATGTCGAAGCTGGGGTCACCAGGCTGTTCGGCATCAAAGTCGCATTTCCGATGACCATTTGAACCGCCAAGGCTTCTCCGAACGCACGCGCCATCCCGAAGACGACTGCCGTCAACAATCCGGGGGTCGCTGCCCGCAGAACCACTTTATAGATGGTCTGCCACCGTGTCCCGCCCATAGCGAGTGAAGCCTCACGGTAATGACGCGGAACAGCATTCAAAGCATCCACTGACATACTGGTCACAGTCGGCAAAATCATAACGAACAGAACCAGAGTAGAAGATAAAATACCAAATCCGGTACCGCCGAACAAGGAACGGACAAACGGCACAACAACAGTCAAGCCGATGAAACCATATACAACGGACGGAATACCGACAAGCAGTTCGATGACCGGCTGCAGAATTTTTTTCCCGGATTTCGGTGAAATTTCCGTCATGAACAAAGCTGCAGCAACGGCAAAAGGTGTTGCCAAGGCTGCGGAAATCAAAGTGACCAAAAATGAGCCTGCGATCATCGGTAAGGCTCCGACCAATGGTGTGCCGTCATCAGCGACGGTGCCGGGATTCCAGATGCTTTTCGTCAAAAAATCCCCTAATGATACACCATCCGTGACAAAGGTGGATATCCCTTTGCTGATGACAAAATATAGAATGGACAGCACGATGAAGACGATGACTGTCGTGCTGATCAGACTGATGGTGCGTCCAAACGATTCCAATCTGCGTTTACTTGACTTTTTCATTAAGTTTCCTGGTGTCATTTCCAAGAGAAACCCTCCTCTTAAACTTTGAGCCGCGACGAAAGGCGCCTTCCTATGAAAAGGCGGATGCCATTCATCACAATGATATTTCAGTTGTTTTATTCGATCGGTGTTACGTTTCCTTCAAGGTCCCTGTCGACCTTCATATCTGTGGAAGGAATGTATCCCAACGCTTCAATCAGACTTCCTTGGACATCTTCCGACAGCATGTAATCCAGGAATTCTTTCGTCAAGCCTGTCGGTTCGCCATTCGTATACATATGTTCATATGCCCAGATGACCCATGCGTTTGTCGTAACGTTCTCAGGCGTCGGCTTCACCCCGTCGACGGAAAGCGCCTCGACATCTTCATTGACGTACGAGAACGACACATAGCTGATGGTTCCCGGTGTTGAAGCAACAATCTGACGGACGGTTCCGTTGGATTCCTGCTCTTGGGTGATGATGCTTTCTTCTCCGGCCAGAACCCATTTATCGAATGTTGCCCTGGTTCCGCTTCCCTTGGCTCGGTTCAAGACGACGATCGGCAAATCTTTTCCTCCCAACTCGGACCAATTGCTGTATTTGCCGGTAAAAATGCCGCGCAACTCCTCCATGGAAAGATCGGTCACACCGACGCCTGGTGTCACGATAGGCGTGATGCCGACGATGGCGACACGATGATCGACCAATTGGCTGGCATCGATGCCTTCCCTCTCTTCAGCAAAAATATCCGAATTGCCGATGTCAACCGCACCTGCGGCAATCTGACTCAAGCCTGTTCCGGTACCGCCGCCTTGGACATTGACGAATTTCCCCAGATTTTCCGCACTGAATTGTTCCCCAGCGGCCTCGACTAACGGTTGCAGCGCAGAAGAACCGACCGCCGTGATGGATTCCTCATCGACTACGGGGCCGCAGGCTGACAGAGCGAAAACGGCAGCGAGACTGACTATGGCTGAAACGTATTTTAATTTCATTGTGTACCTCCCATTTATTTACCTTGAACACATACTTATCCATCGTAACGAATGTTTGTAAATGTTTCGTATCTCTTTTGTAAATTTTATGTAAATCCACCATATATTTTATCGATGGAACATTTTAACGTTGATTTCACGTTTTTTTTCTGTAAATTTACGCTCTGATTATCCACATTATAACAAATTGGCGGAACGCTTGTCTTATATCTGGTGCAGAAATATATATTACATTTTCATGAGTATTTTCAATGACCTGCAGTTGACTGCTGTGATCCAAAAACGCATAAAAAAAGCCAGGAAGCTACCACGTAATCGGGTTCGATTGCGTGGCCTTCCTGGCTTTATCTTTTCTCATCCTGCATTCATAATTGTGTTAGTCTTCAAACTTGTTGTTTGTGTTCAATTCAATTATTTTCCCTGTACCCAAATAAATGATCCATTCACAAATATTTGTTACATAATCGCCGATTCGCTCGAGATAGCCGGCAACCATGATGTAATCGGTCGCACCCAGAACAAGTTCCGGATCCAACTTCATCTCTTCGATGGCGCGTCCGTAGATATGTTCGGCAGCTTGATCGACCATTTTGTCGCTCAGGGCAACTTCTTTGGCTTTTTCGATGTCCGTTTTGATGTAGGCGGCAAGTACTTCCTCCACCATGACTTTTACTTTTTCCGACTGCTCGGCTATCGCTGCTTCGATATCGGAATTGCGCTTGTTGCCTTTAACGCGGATAGTCGACTTCGCAATACTGACGGCATGATCTGCCATACGCTCCAAGTCCGCGCACGCCTTCATGATGGTGACGATTCTGCGGAGATTGCCGGTGACCGGTTGATGCAACGCAATCAATTCAAAGCATCTTTTCTCGATTTCCGCTTCTCTTTGGTTGATGGCGACATCATGCGCAATCACTTCTGCAGCAAGCTCTTTATCATGATTCACAAAACCTTTAACAGATATGTAGATTGCTTCGTTCACCATTTTTCCCATTTCAGAGAAAAGTACGTGCAGATCCTGCAATTCTTCTTCAAAAATTTTTCTCATCTTTTCGCCCCCTGTTACATGTCATTATGCATCACAGTGCATCTCTCATCCCATTATAGCCCAGTCTTAACCGAATTTGCCAGAGATATAATCATCTGTGCGTTTATCGTTCGGATTGGAGTAAATGATTTCTGTCTTATCATATTCTACCACTTCTCCATTTAAAAAGAAGGCCGTTTGGTCCGAAATCCGGGCTGCCTGTTGCATATTATGGGTGACGATGATGATGCTGTAGTCTTTTTTCAAAGTCTGGATAAGATCTTCGACTTTGGATGTCGAAATCGGATCCAAAGCGGAAGTCGGCTCATCCATTAAAAGGACTTCCGGTTCGACCGCCAGACTTCTGGCGATGCACAAACGCTGTTGTTGTCCGCCAGATAACCCGAAGGCATTTTCTTTCAGACGATCTTTTACTTCATCCCACAGCGCTGCACCTTTCAAGCTTTTCTCAACGACTTCATCCAGTACGCTTTTGTCTTTTACGCCATGGATTTTTGGTCCGTAGGCGATATTTTCATAGATTGATTTCGGGAAAGGGTTCGGCTTTTGGAAAACCATGCCCACATCTGTACGCAACTGCTCCACTTTGTACCGCGGATCAAAAATATTCTGTTCATTGTAAATGATTGATCCCGTCATTTTTACGATTGGAACCAATTCTACCATCCGATTTAAGGTCTTGATGAAAGTGGACTTTCCGCAGCCTGATGGTCCGATGATCGCTGTGACTTCCTTAGTGGGAATATCTAGTTGGATGTTCTTCAAGGCATGGGTATTTCCGTACCATAGATTGAAATCTTTCACACTATAGATCATTTTTTTATCTTTTAAGCTCACTTCTGGGTTCAAATGAGTAACCTCCTAATTTAATAACGCTTCGAAAACTTGTTGCGGATGTAGATCGCCAATGAGTTCATGATGACCAACATAAGCATTAGGACAATACTTCCGGCTGCAGCGACTGCCTGGAACTCTTCTTGGGGACGACCTGCCCAGTTGAAGATTTGGATCGGCATTGCCGTAAACCCGGACCAGATACTCTCCGGGATATAAGCGATAAAGGTCATCGCTCCGATCATCAACAACGGTGCAGTCTCTCCGACAGCCCTTGATAGCGCCAATATCGAACCGGTCAGGATGCCTGGCACAGCTGCCGGCAGAACGACCGTCCGAATCGTCTGCCATTTCGTGGCACCCATCGCATAAGAGGCTTCATATTGCTCTCTCGGGATGGCACGGATGGCTTCTTGGCTGGAAACCACGATGACAGGCAATATCATCAAGCTCATGGTCAGACCACCAGCCAAGACGCTCCGGCCCATTTCCAACAAACGGACAAACACAGTCAGTCCCAACAGCCCGAAAACAATCGATGGTACACCGGAAAGATTCGAAATGTTCAACTCGATGAAATGCGTAAATTTATTGTCGGGCGCGTATTCTTCAAGGTAAATCGCCGTTCCGACACCCAAAAGGAGTGACAAGGGAGCGATGATGGCCATGATCCAGACCGTTCCATAGATGGCAGCCTTGATGCCGGCGTCTTCCGGTCTTCTCGAAGCATAGTTGCTCAAGAAATCCCAATCAAGATAAGCCGCGCCCTGCGACACGATCCGCATGACCAGAATGGCCAAAACAACGATTCCGAAGAAGGTTGCCAGAAAAAACAGTCCTTTGACCACGCTGTTCAGCAATAGTCGCTTATTGATTCTGCTGTTGTTCTTTTCCACTAATTTCATCAATATTCCTCCCTAAAACGACGGGACATGTAATTCGCCAACAAGTTCATCAACAAGGTGAAGAGGAACAACGTCATCCCTACCGCATAGATACTGTAATAAATCGTAGAACCATAGGTGGCATCCCCCATGCTGACCTGAACGATATAGGATGTCATCGTCTGGATCGATTCTGTTACATCAAGCGTAAATTTAGGGGTGGATCCAGCGGCTGTGGATACGATCATCGTTTCTCCCACTGCACGGGAAATACCCAAAACAACGGATGAAATGATACCAGACAAGGATCCCGGCAAAATGACTTTCAGCGCCACTTCCAAACGGGTTGCCCCTAAAGCTAAAGCCCCCTCACGCATCGCGTTCGGCACTGCACCCATCGCCTCTTCCGATAAGGACGTGATCTGCGGGATGATCATGATTCCCACAACAATACCAGGGCTAAGCGCATTGAATATCGGCAGGTTCGGGATAACCGTCTGCAGCAACGGAGTGACGAACGTCAAGGCGAACAGTCCGTATACCACCGTAGGAACTCCGGCCAATACCTCCAGAATCGGCTTGACGATTTTTCTTGTCCGTTCGGTCGCATATTCGCTCAAATAGATGGCTGAGCTCAAGCCGATCGGTACGGCAACAAGCATCGCAACGCCGGCTATCAGGAAGGTTCCACTCAATAGCGGCAAAATCCCAAAACTGGGATCGTTTTTGAAGAAAGGATACCACTCTTTTCCTGTCAGAAATTCCAGAATCGGAACAGCGCTGAAAAACGTTACCGTTTCTTTTGCCAGCGTAAACACAATCCCGAGTGTTGTCAGAATAGAAATGATCGCACAGGCCAGAAAAAAAAGCGGCATGGCTTTTTCAGTAAATTGCAAAGATTTTTGTCGTGAACTTTTTTCTTTCATCAAGTCTTTGACAGATTTGGACATATTGATTCTCCTCTAATAAAGATGAGATGCGAGGGAAGCAAAACGCTCTCTTCCCTCACATCCCTTAGTCATTTATTTGATTTTGCTTATTTCAAACCTTCAAGCGTAGTCAATGCTGCTTCATAAGATTCAGCCGGTAGTGCTACATAACCGACTTCAGCTGCCATTTCGGCTGCCATTTCCAATGTGTATTTTGTGAATTCGTAGACGCTCTCGTTTTCCAACGCTTCGTTCTTCACGTAGATGAACAACGGGCGAGAAAGCGGCTCATACGATCCATCTTGAACGGTCACATCGTTAGGCGTAACTGCAACGCCCTCACCGTTCACGATCGGAACAGCCTTGACGATGTCACTGTTTTCCAGGAAGTATGCGTAACCGAAGTAGCCGATGGCATTTGCGGAACCGGAAACACCTTGTACCAATACGTTGTCATCTTCGGATAAAGAAGCTGCTTTGTTGATTTGTTCGCCGTCCAAGATCACTTCATCAAAGTAATCGTATGTGCCTGAGTCGGTACCTGGGCTGAACAACTCGATCTTTTCTTCCGGCCAGCCTTCACGGACATCCGCCCATGTTTCTACGCCGGTTCCTTCTGTCCAGATCATCGCTAATTCTTCAATGGTCAATTGATCCACCCAGTCGTTCTCGCTGTTCACAACGACTGTCAAACCGTCCAAGGCAAGTTGGAACTCTGTATATTCAATGCCGGCTTCTTCCAACAAGGCGATTTCTTCGTCTTTGATCGGACGTGAAGCGTTGCTGATGTCTGTTTCGCCTGCGATGAATTTCTCGAATCCGCCACCCGTACCGGATACACCGATAGTCGCTTTTACGTCCGGATTAGCGATTGAAAATTCTTCTGCTACTCCCTCCATTATCGGGAATACGGTAGAAGATCCATCGACTAAAACTGTTCCGCTTCCGGTTGCAGTCGTGCTCCCCGTTTCTGCACCGCTCTCTGCAGTTGTGCCGTCTCCGTTACCACAAGCCGCCAAGGTAGCGCCGATTGTTAAAGCCATTGCGAATTTAGATAATTTGCCAAAGTTCATTTTTTACCATCCTTTATGTTGAGGTTATTTGAACGCCATTGCCTGTTCACAACCTTAATATTAACGGTCGATTGTTAATTTCCTTGCGGTTTCATGTAAATTTTCCGTTGATTTACCTCTTTTTTTGTAAATGTTTTGTAAACGGGGCTTTAGAATACAAGAAAAAAAGCTCTACAGGTACGTTTCCGCCTGTAAAGCTTTTGCATTCGAATCCATTCTTATATAGGCAATGTCACTGTAAAAGTTGTTCCATTGCCCTGTTTGCTGGCTACAGTGACCGTTCCGTTCATGTTTTCAACCAAATACTTCACAATCGATAATCCTAAGCCGGTACCTCCGGAGTTTCTGCTCCGCGCTTTATCGACGCGATAGAACCGCTCGAATACTCTTCCCAGATCGGCTTCCGGTATCCCGATTCCGTTATCGGCAACGTGCAGATGGACTTGATCCGCAGTCTTCTCGACAGTGACCGTGATATGCCCTCCGACTTGCGTATAGACGACGGCATTGTTGATCAGATTAGCCAGTATTTGCTTCAAGCGATTCGGATCTGTATGCAACGTTACGAAATCCTTTTCCACTAATTCCAGTGTCATGTTTTTCTCTTTCACTTTCTGATCGACCAACTGAAAGGTCGCCAACACCGCTTCGGAAATATTCACTTGCTGCAGAGCGAGCGGGACTTGCCGCTGCTCCAACTTCGACAGTTCCAAAATATCATTCACCAAAAGATTCAACCGGGTGCTTTCGGCCAGAATGATTTCCAAAAACTGTTTCAGGATAACGGGATCTTCCATTGCACCGTCCAATAATGTTTCAGCGAATCCTTTCAGGGCTGTAACAGGCGTCCGAAGCTCATGGGATGCATTGGCGACAAAGTCGGTACGGACTTTCTCCAAGCGTCGGATTTCACTTATGTCATAGAGGAGCACAATCAGATTCATTTCACCCGGTTTCTTGCTTGTGATCGGGACAATATTGACATCGACGATTCTGTCTTTTGGATAATAAAAATAGATTTCGTCATTCTGCGGCTCTCTGTACGTGTACGCTCGCTCAATCATATGGCTGAGTCCATAACTGCTTACAGCCTCGACATAGGATTGACCGATCAGCGATTCTTCACTCTCGCTCAATATTTCTTGCATGACGGGATTGACCATTGTAATTTCCTTATTTTCATCTAGAAGCATCACGCCAATGACCAGATGATTGATCAAGCCAGTAAGCCGTTCATCATTCTGCTTGATTTCATTCATTTGATTATCCAGACTTTCGGCAAGTTCATTGATGGTTTCGCCCAATTTTTGGAAATCACCGAAGCCTTTGCCTTTATATCGCGCATCATACTGGTGATCCGAAAGTTTTTTGGCGACATCCATCACCGCATCGATCGGTCTGCCGATGCGTTTCGTCAAAGCATAAGTAAGTACGAAGGCTACTGCCAGAGCCAACAGGATAAAAACGTAAAGGGACTTTTCGATGCGCTGGCTGACCGTCAAGGCGCTCAGTGGTCTCGACAGTCGGATAACAGCAGCGATAGTGCCTGATTCGTCAAAAATCGGCACAGCTACATAATAAAGCTCCTGATTTGTGCTTTCGCTCTTCCTTTGTCCTGTTCCGTAAGGCTCTCCGGACAGAACTTCCTGAATTTCTTCCCGCCGCAGATGATTTTCCAGATTGACCGCAGTGAGCTGAGAATCATAAATCACATCCCCATCGCTGGCGACTAAAGTGATTCTATCTTCCGTGAAAGAGTCAATTTTATCCAATTCTTTTTCAACAAAGGTCCAGTCACTGCCGACAGCACTGTTTTGGAGCAGTGTACCCACTATTTGCGTCTGTTCAACCAGCAGTTCACTGTGCAGACTCCGCGTGTAGTTCCCTAACACAGTCTCCAGGAATATCCCGAAAGCCACACTGAACAGCGCAAAGATCAACACAAAAGTGGCAAGCATCCGCAATTGTAGTTGCTTCATGTCTTCGCTACCTCAAATTTATACCCGAAGCCCCGGACCGTACGGATGTATTGCGGATTTTTAGTGTCTTTTTCAATTTTTTCGCGGAGATGGCTGATGTGTACATCGACGATGCGCGTTTCTCCGGCGTAATCAAAATTCCAGATGGCATTCAACAACTGTTCCCTGCTCAGGATACGATTGGCGCGCTTCGCCATGTAAAGCAGCAATTCAAATTCTTTCGGCGTCACTTCAATCAGTTCTCCCGCTACATGAACCTCATACAGTTGCGGAAAAATGGTGATCTCGCCGACTTCGATTTTTTCTGTTTCGTCCTCCGTCGGTTCCGGTTGGGCAGTCGCAACCGGTTCAGCCGGAACAGCTTTGTTCGTCCTTCTTAGGATAGCTTTCATCCTGGCCAATACTTCACGCGGGCTGAATGGCTTTGTCATATAATCATCCGCGCCCAACTCAAGTCCGATAATCTTTTCCAGCTCATCATCCTTCGCCGTCAAAATCATGATCGGTGTATCAAATTTTTCCTGCCTCAGGCGTTTACAGATATCCATTCCGTCCATTGACGGTAGCATCAGATCCAGAATGATGAAGTCAAAAGGATTCGAGATAGCCAAACGGTAACCTTCCGCTCCGTCTGTGGCAGTTGTCACCTCGTAGCCGTCTTTTTCTAAGTTGAAAGCCAATAATGTAACGATCGATGGTTCATCATCCACTAGCAATACCTTTTTCATGTGTCCTCCTCTGACCGATTAGGGTCCGGGATGGCGTATGCCCCCCATGTATTTTACGAATGGCCGTATTTTTGAGAGCCTCGGTTTCCTGCTCGGCTCGTTTCCTTTTCAGCATACTAAAAATGTTGGAAAACGGCAATTCAGATTTTCCCGGCCGATTTTTATCCATCAACCGAAAAGACTCTAAAAAGTGCGCTGTACAGGAGATTCCACAAGGTAAAAGAGAAATAAATGCATACAAAATAATAGTTTCAGTTTATCGGTTTTCAGGATGAGCCTGCTTATGCGAACGACAAAAAAGGTTCCACCCATACGTTTTGTATGACTGGAACCTTATGGGTCAAAAATTTTTTGTTAAACTTTCAGGAAGCGGCGCATCGAGAAAACGGAACCGAATGCCCCGATGAAGATACCGATACCCACCATCAGAAGACTGATGTAGAGGAGGAACGGATTCGGAGTCAAAAGACCAAAGTTTGTGCCGGCCAAGTAGTCCCCGCTCACAGTAAAGATGAAGCGGTAAAGGAACACTAGGAAAGTCATGGGAATCAATGCCCCGATCAATCCGATGATGGCTCCTTCAATCAGGAATGGCCATCTGATGAAGCTGTTTTTTGCACCCACCAAACGCATGATTTCGATTTCCGTGCTACGTGAAAAGATGGTAATCCGGATTGTATTGGAAATCAGGAATACGGCAACAAGCAGTAAGCCGATGATGATGACGAGTCCTATCGTGCGGATCGTCGCAATCGTCTCAAATAATTTATCCGCTGTAGCACCGCCGTATTCGACTTGAGTGACATACTGCATGGCGGACGCTGCTTCAGCTACCGCTTTCGTTTGCTCTGGTGCAGTTGTATTCAAGACATAAGCATCATACAACGGATTGGCATCTCCGCCGAAAAGATCGAATTCATCACCGTAGCTGCCGATGATTTTATCCAATTCCTCGTCCTTACTTGAGAAAGTGATGGATTCAACATTGGCGATGTTCTCCAGTTCCGTCTTTAAGGCTTCCTGGGCGGCTGCATCAGCAGCCAGATCGATGTAAACTTTTACACTCACATCATTTTCGACGTCGGAAGCCAATTTGTTCACGTTCAGGAGTATCCCGGTAAAGGATCCCACCAGCAACAAGGTCAGCGCCACTGCACTGATCGAGGCTATCGACATCCAGCCGTTCCGGAACAAGCTTTTGAACGCATCTCTTATGTGTCTCATAAATGTTCTAAATTTCATATCCGTATTCTCCTTCTTGTTGATCTCGGACAATACGGCCATTTTCTATTGCTAATACCCGATGTTTGATGTCATTAACGATTTGGCTGTTATGGGTCGCCATCAGGATTGTTGTCCCTTGGTTGTTGATTTCTTCCAGAATGCGCATGATTTCCATGGACGTATCCGGATCCAGGTTACCTGTCGGCTCATCCGCAATCAGTACACCAGGCATGTTCGCAATCGCACGCGCAATCGCAATCCGTTGCTGTTCCCCACCGGAAAGTTCATTCGGGAACATCCGAACTTTATGCTTCAGTCCGACCAAATCCAGCACTTCCAATACGCGTTTCTGGATGACTTTCGGACTTTTTTCGACTACTTCCATCGCGTAGGCGATGTTTTCGTATACAGTCAGTTTAGGTAATAATTTGAAATCCTGGAAGACCACACCCACAAAGCGGCGCAATAATGGGACCTCTTTTTCTTTCATGGTCGTTAAATTATATTTGCCTACTTGAACAGTTCCTGAGGTTGGTTTTACTTCGCGATACATCATTTTGATGAAAGTTGATTTGCCTGCTCCACTGGGGCCTACAATATACACAAATTCGCCTTGATCAATCTTCACGCTCAGATTATTGACCGCCGTAATGCCGTTGTTGTACTTCTTGGAGACATTCAGCATTTCAATCATTTTATCACCTGTCTTTTCTTTTTTTCCTTGCTTCCGCTCTGAAACCTTCAGAGGCTGCAAGAATGCTTCCCTATTATAGCACGTTGCACAACTGTGTCTGTTTTAGTTTCTTTACAAGTATGTGTCAATAGTTTCTCAGTATTCTCGCTCGTGACTGATCCTATTTATTTGGGCTGCTGCTTTTAAAGTTCTTCCTGATCCATCGTCATTTTCAGATAAGCATCGATAAAGGCGTCGAGATCCCCGTCCATGACGGCCTGCACGTTACCTGTTTCATAACTGCTTCGATGGTCCTTGACCATGGAATACGGATGGAACACGTAAGAACGGATCTGCGAACCCCAACCGATTTCTTTTTGTTCTCCACGGATGGCTGCCAGCTCTTTTTCGCGCTCTTCCTCTTGCAGTTGATACAATTTGGCCTTCAACATTCCCATAGCGGTATCCCTGTTCTGGAATTGCGAACGTTGTGCCTGGCTTGCCACAACAATGCCGGTCGGAATATGCGTGATCCGGATGGCTGATGATGTTTTGTTGATGTGCTGTCCACCGGCTCCACTGGCGCGGTAAGTATCCACACGGATATCGTCCGGATTCACTTCTATCTCTGCATCGTCGGCAGCTATCTCCGGCATCACGTCAATCGAACAAAATGAGGTGTGCCTTCTTCCAGCCGAATCAAACGGTGAGATCCGGACCAAACGGTGCACGCCCCTTTCTGAACGCAGGTAGCCATAGGCGTTCATCCCTTTGATCAGGATGGTTACACTTTTGATTCCGGCCTCATCCCCGCTTTGATAATCCAACGTCTCCACATCAAAGCCTTTTTTATCGGCCCAACGCGTGTACATTCGGAAAAGCATGCTTCCCCAGTCTTGGGATTCCGTTCCGCCAGCACCTGGATGGATTTCCAAGATAGCGTTCGATTTGTCATGCGGTCCGTTCAATAGCATCGTCAATTCATATTTTTCCAGTGCTTCTGTAAATTCTGTCGTTTTTTCGTTCAATTCTTCCAGATATTCCGGATCTTCATCCTCTTTTACCATTTCATATAAGACTTCGAGGTCTTCATATTGCGCTTCCAGACTCTTGAACGTATTGTAGACCGCTTTTAATTGGTTTGATTGGTTGATGACTTCCTGCGCCGCTTCGGCATTGTTCCAGAATTCCGGATCCAACATGCGATCGTCGAATTCTGCGATATCCGTTTCGAGGCCATCTAAGTCAAAGAGACCTCCTAAAGCTTGCAATTTTTGTTTCTGAACTTTCCAATATTGCTTTGATTTCACTTAATTCCATTTGATTTCCTCCTAGATTCGACAAAAGAAGGATGGGTCGGGATAAAAACAAGCGACTGTTTTTTATCCCGACCCTCCCCGATTGGCGTTGTATCCGATTAGTTTGTTGTATTTGACTTGGTTTTATTGCTTGAAATGCCTCTTGCGGATGCGCTGCCTGTTATTCTTCAGTTTGTGATTCTTGTTTTTCGGCTGCTTCAGCCGCCAGTTTTGCTTTTTGGATTTCCATCAGTTTTTGCATCCTCATTGCCGCGATCTGTGCTCTGCGTGCTTGTTCCTGTTGCTCCGTTTGGGAAGCGACTGTCTCACGCGTCGGCATGATGTTCGAGCCTTGGCCTACGGATTGGCGTTGCAGATTTTGACGAATTTCTGATTTCATCACAATCCGGGTAACGTCATAGTCGATGGTCGCAATCATTTCCTGGAAACGATCATAGCCTTCGGTTTGGTACTCGGTCAACGGATTGTTCTGTGCATATGAACGCAAGCCGATTCCTTGACGCAGCTCATCCATATTGTCAATGTGATCGGTCCATTTGCTGTCGACAACCCGCAGGATAACAACTTTTTCAAATTCCAAAATTTGTTCTGGACTCAATTGTGACTCTTTTGTCTTGTAAACTTCCATTGCGCGTTCCACCAAATATTCTTCGATTTCATGCGCAGATTTCCCTTCCAGTTCGGCTAAACTGATGCTGTCGGGATGCACAAGGGCAGCTCCGGCAAAATCACGGATGCCTTGCAGATTCCAAGTCGCTTTTTCACCGATAGTATGCGTTTCGACCACACGCGCAATCGCACGCTTGATCATCGCTGTCACGACATACTTCAACGATTCGGTTTCATTGATGACTTCCAAACGTTGCCCATAAATGATCTCACGCTGTTCACGCATGACTTCATCGTATTCCAGTACGTTTTTACGGGTATCATAGTTATTGCCTTCCACTCGTTTTTGGGCGGATTCCACTTGTTTGGAAAGCATTTTGCTTTGGATGACCACATCTTCCGCTTCATCATCCAAATTCAATTTGCTCCAGACTTGCTGGATGCGTTCCGATCCGAAGCGTCTCATCAAGTCGTCTTCCAATGACAGGTAAAATTGCGTTTCACCAGGATCCCCTTGACGGCCGGAACGGCCACGCAATTGGTTGTCGATCCGGCGTGATTCATGGCGTTCGGTACCGATGACGCAGAGACCGCCTAATTCCTTGACGCCTTTACCCAGCTTGATGTCAGTACCACGACCAGCCATGTTGGTGGCGATTGTGACGGCTCCGGGTTGACCGGCTCCGATGATGATTTCCGCTTCCCGGAAATGGTTTTTTGCATTCAAAACTTGGTGCGGAATGTTTTCTTGACGCAACATGTGCGAAAGCAGTTCGGATGTTTCCACGGCTACGGTACCGACAAGGATCGGCTGCCCTTTCGCGTGACGTTCTTTAATGTCGCCGACAACGGCTCTGAATTTGCTTTTCAAAGAAGGATACAACAAATCCGGATAGTCGTGACGGACGATCGGTCTGTTAGTCGGAATCGAAATGACGTTCATGTTGTAAATTTCCCGGAACTCTTCTTCTTCCGTTTTTGCTGTACCGGTCATACCGGACAGTTTTTTGTACATACGGAAGTAGTTCTGGAAAGTGATGGTGGCCATCGTTTTCGATTCATTTTCGATTTCGACGTTTTCCTTGGCTTCGATGGCTTGGTGAAGCCCGTCCGAGTAACGGCGGCCTTCCATGATCCGGCCAGTGAATTGGTCAACGATTTTTACTTTTCCGTCTTCCACCACATAATCGATGTCCACAAGCATGATATAGTTTGCACGCAAGGCTTGATCCAAATGGTGCACCAGACGCGTGTTATCCACATCGTACAAGTTCGGCAGATGGAATGTTTTTTCAGCTTTCTCGATACCTTCATCCGTCAACGCGATCGATTTGGATGTCAAATCGATTGTGTAATCCTCATTCTCTTTCAATCCTTTGATGAAAAAATCGGCTCGGTTATAGAGTGCTGTAGATTTTTCGGCTTGTCCGGAAATGATCAATGGTGTGCGGGCTTCATCGATCAAGATCGAATCGACTTCATCCACGACCGCAAAGTTCAACGGGCGCTGCACCATTTGATTTTTATAGACGACCATATTGTCCCTCAAATAATCGAAGCCCAATTCATTATTGGTGCTGTAGGTGATGTCGCAATTATAGGCTTCTCTTTTTTCTTCCGATGACTTACCGTTTGTGTTCAAACCAACAGTCAACCCCAGAAAGCGGTACAATTCGCCCATCTCGACCGCATCACGGCTTGCCAGATATTCATTGACTGTGACAACGTGCACGCCTTCGCCAGATAAGGCGTTCAGGTAAACCGGCATCGTTGCGGTCAAGGTTTTACCTTCACCGGTCTTCATTTCGGCGATATTGCCTTTATGCAGGGTGATCCCGCCCATGATCTGCACTTTATAAGGATACAGTCCCAAGACGCGTTTTGCACCTTCACGGACCACGGCAAACGCTTCCGGAAGAAGGTCGTCCAAAGTCTCTCCTTTTTGGTAGCGCTCCTTATAGGATTCGGTCAGATCGCGTAACTCTTCATCATCCAAAGCGGCCATTCGATCCGCGTAGGAAATGACCTTATCTGCTACTCCTTCCAAGGAACGTAGCTCTTTCTTATCATTCTCTATGAGTTTCTTTAAAAAGTTGGCCATTCTATATCTCCTCTTGCTGTCTGATTTCATTCCAGCAATCATATTTACTGGGTATGTATGCGTGTATAGGTCATTCTTTGCTGCTGCAAAAATAATTCTTATATCTCTACTATTCTATCATTACTTTTAATTAATGTGAACTACTCACCATCAACAAAAGCTTGTATTGTCTATCGCTCGCTGGATTTGCGGTTGGACAATGCAGACGGATGAATGAAGGACACGGTCTATAGCGCTGTCAGTCTCGAAGATTAAAAAAGTCCCCCGCCGTTTATGGGCGAGGGACATTATTTTCAGATTTAGTCAGTTTCGATCAGACCGAATTTGCCGTCTTTTCTGCGGTACACAATACTTGTGCCGTTCGTTTCAGCATCTTCGAAGATAAAGAAGTTGTGTCCGAGCATATTCATCTGCAATACAGCTTCTTCACTGTCCATCGGTTTGAGGGAAAGACGTTTCGTGCGGACGATTTCAAGTGGATTCTCATCGTCTTCCATCTTTTCTTCGATCAGATTCGGCTCGTTACCGATATCAAATCCTCTCTCTCTGGATTTGCGGTGAATCTTTGTCTTGTACTTACGGACTTGGCGTTCAAGTTTGTCCACGACCAAATCGATACTTCCGTATAGATCACTAGAAGTCTCTTCGGCTCTTAAAACCAGGAAAGGTAGCGGAACCGTAACTTCCACCTTAGCAGATTTTTCGGCTGGGAATGGATATACTTTCAAGTTGACATGCGCTGTTGTTTCAGGCACGTTCCCAAAGTATTTTTCCAGTCTGCCTAATTTTTTCTCGGCGTAGCTGCGGATCGGTTCTGTAACCTCAATATTTTCTCCTCGGACATTATACTTAAACATAGCACTCTCTCCTTTCGTCTGACGCATCGTCAGATAAAGACAACCCTCGCCTATGGACCACTCATAGGGGGTTTCTTTAACTTCATTATAATGTAAGCGCCTTAACATTTCAACGTTTATGATTTATTATCTTGCAATCGTAGTTGAACGGACCATTCTGAACCCATGCTTGTGCAGGAGTATTTTCGCGTGGTAGAGCGTTCTTCCGGTAGTATAGACGTCATCAAAAAGGATAATTTCCTGCTGGAGATATTTTTCGTACCCCTCCAGCAATAAAAATGGTTGCATCGTCAATAGCCGTTCCTGTCTGTTTTTTTCGGATTGCTTTTCACCGGCATGTTGGTTTCCCAAGAATTGTACGCAGCGGATGCCTGCTTGTTTCAGCAGCTCCTCGCATTGGTTGAAACCCCTCTCCTCATAACTGGCGATTGAAATCGGCAGCGGCAGGAATAGCGCTTGGGGATGCGTACGTTGGAGGGCCTGCAGATCATTCGTGAAGGCACCGGCAAGACGATAATCGCCCTGGAACTTGTAGCGTTGCAGCCAGTCCTTCACGATGCCCGTATAGGCATAGCAGGCATGATGCGCAATCGTCAGCTCCGGATAGCAGCTGCGCCATCTTCGGCAGTCCTCGCACAGGTCCACGGATGATGCTTGCGGCCGCATACAGCCCGGACATACGGTTTGCCCGGCTAAACGCGGCAATTTTTCCTCGCAGGATCTACAGACCCTTCCGCGATTCTTTTTCCCGAAACCGAAAAGTTCTTGAAGCGTCAATACTTCCCGGATCTCATTTTGGCAGAAGAGACATTGTCCCATTCAGCAGCCCCCTTCTTCCTGCGTCCCTGTTCATCATGCGGATTTGACGGACCGCCCCCTGGATTGCTTTCGTTTCGCCGTAGTGGGCAAAACAGACCCAGCCTGTCGGATAATCTTTGTGCCTGCCTGCCCTGCCGGCAATCTGCACCAGCGAAGCTTCCGTAAAGACCCGATCTTCCGCTCCAAGCACGATGACATCGATATCCCTGAAGGTCACCCCGCGCTCCAAAATGGTCGTCGTCATCAAAAAATCATATTCCTCGGCCCGCATCTTCTTTACTTTTTCCTCGCGGTCAGGGTCGCTCGCCGAAACGCAGGTGAATTGCTTGTCCGGAAAAAGCTCCCGCAGCCAACCGTCCAGTTCTTCCATCAGCTGGATGTGCGGCAAAAACAGCAGAAAGCGCCTGTCCGTTTGGAGTTGCCTGCGGATCAGCTTAAGGAAAGGGGCCATTTTCTTCTTATTGATGGCCTTGCGCCAATCTCCGATCCACAGACACTCCGGTTCGGGCAATGCAAAGCCGTGATAACGCGCCGGCAAGACTGTCGCCGCCAACTTGTCTCGCTTGATGTCGTTTTGCATCATCTGTGAAGGCGTCGCAGTCAAATAAATCAGCGCACTCGCTTTTTTTCTGGACTTTTGCGCCCCGAACTGCAGGCCCAAATCATCGTGATACGGGAAGGAATCGATCTCATCGATGATCAGTAGGTCGAACGCTTCGCGGAAGCGCAGCAGTTGATGGGTCGTGGCGATGACGAGCGGCGTATAGCTGTAACCATCCTCATTGCCTCCGTACAGCAAGGCCATCGGAACGGCTGGGAATGCCTGCTTGATCCGGGGTGCCAGTTCCAGACAAACATCCACGCGCGGGGAGGTAAGACAGACTCTACCACCTTTGCGCAGGCAGGCTGCAATCCCCTCAAAAATCATCTCAGTCTTTCCGGCACCAGCGACGGCCCAGATCAGTCGTGTCTCTTCAGCCTGGACCGTTTCCACGATTTCTTCCGATGCACGTTGCTGTTCCGATGACAATTGGCCCTGCCATTGCAGAATCGGCTCAATGGGCCGTTCAAAAGCATTGATTTCCGGCAGATGATGGAGCACTGTGCAGCTTTTGATTTTTCCCATGTTCAGGCAGCTCAAGCAGTAAAAACAAGTAGTGCCGCAAGCGCAAGGCGCGGCCAGCATTTTTTTCCGGTCCTGGTTTCCGCAGCGATTGCATATCCGTTTTCCGTTCGCGCTGGTCAATCCGGGGCGTTTCTCGGCCAGGATCAACAGCGCTTCTTCGGCGTTGCGGCACTCGCTCCTCGTCAATTCCCTGCCGTACAGTTCCTTCCCGTCCATATCATCCTCCCTTTCGCTTTCCTTATTAACATACGCAGAAAAAGCCGCTCCGCTTCCGCTGATCGGCGAAATGGGACGGCTTAGGATTTTTCAGTTTCCTCTCGGGAATCGATCCGGTCGGTTGCTGCAGCTTGTCCGGCGAAAGGAAAATCAGCGATTGGGCGATAAACAAGTTTTCCGTCCAGCCGAACACTTTCGAATAGCGTCAGCGCAGCGACGGTTATTTTTTGATCCGGGGGCAGCGGAACTTTGCTGAGCTCTTCCCACTCTTGCCACAATACAATCCCCCGGCCGAGCGTGAAGTGCGGAATGAACGCCACCTCATCAGCCATTGCTACTTTTTGCCCCAGCAAGGAATCGTTCAGCTGTTCGTAGAGCTGCTGGAGTCGGCTGTTTTCTTTGGTTCCCAGCCAGACGATCCACTTGTTTCTTTTGGAAAAGTAACCCAGACCATTCGTTTCAACCAAGAATGGCAGCTGACTTTCAGCGCAGCGGGCCAGCCCCGTTTCGATTGCACTTCTCTGATCCGGGTCCACTTCCCCGATGAACCGCATCGTCAAGTGGAAGTTGTTTGGATCCGTGAATGACCCTTTGATGCTGGCGCGGATCACTTCCTTCTGGAAATCAACCAACTGTTTTTTGACGGCACTAGGCAATTTGACACCGATGAATACCTTCACGACTGCACCCCGCTATCCGCTTTGTAAAAAAACAGGAAGGACAGAACCTTATTGGCCCTTCCTCCCGAATGAATGTGTGATTGCCGCACCTATTTGTTGCTTATATCGGATAGCTCAATTCGGTATCTTCCGTCCAGGTCAACCCCAGCGCGCCTTCACCTAAGTGCGTCCCGATGACTGGACCGAAATAACTCAATTCAAACCGGATATCCGGAAACTCTTGCTGGAGGTGTTCCAACCAAGCCTGTCCCTTTTCGGGAATATTCCCATGGATGACAGTTGCGATAATCGGATAATCAGCCTTTGAAGCCGCCTGACCCAAAAGTTCTTCTATCCTTCGCAACGCCCGTGCATTGGTTCTGATTTTTTCGAAAACAACTATCTTTTTGTCAGAAAAATGCAGCACTGGCTTGATTTTCATGATGGAACCGATGACGGCCGCTCCACCCGAAAGCCTGCCACCACGTTGCAGGTTCATCAGATCGTCCACCATAAAATAAGCACGGGAACGTTTCTTCATATGTTCTAAACGCGCCATGATCTGCTCCGGTCCGATACCGACAGCCGCCAGCCTTGCTGCCTCCAAAACGAATCTTGCCTGCACATAGCAACTGATTTCAGAATCAAAAGGGTGAATGTTGAATTCAGGGTATTCCCTGCTTAAAGCAGCAGCATTCTGGTATGTGCCACTGATGCCGCTTGAAAGATGGATGCTGATGATTGCATCATGTTCCTTTGCCAATTCTTCATACAGCTGATACATGGCACCCACTGCGGGTTGAGAACTTTTCGGGAAATCTTCAGCAGATTTCATCAAGGAGTAGAAGTCCTCTGCAGCCAAATCTATTTCTTCCTGATACGATTTTGCTCCAATATTCACGACTAACGGCAGCATGTGAATATGGTGCTGTTGGCGTGTTTCAGCCGTCAAATATGCGGTACTGTCCGTAACTACTGCAATTTTCATAGAATCCTCAAACTTTCTGCTCATTGCGCAATTCAATCGCTTCAGCCGCCACTTCACTGTCCAACAGGCGGATCATTGTGCCTCTATCGTTGTAGTCAGCCTCATGTCCACGTCCCAACAGGATTACCGTATCTCCCGGTTCTGCGATGGCGATGGCATGTTGGATGGCTTCCTTGCGGTTTTCGATGTATTCATAATTGTCCTTTTCGATGCCGGCCAGCATCATCGCGATGATTTGTTCCTGCGGTTCTTTCCCGGTATCGTCCGTCGTCAGGATCACATAGTCCGAGAGTTCCGTACCGATGCGGGCCATAATCGGACGTTTTTCATGCTCCCGTTCCCCTGCACCGCCGAAAACGGAAATGACCCTTCCTTGCGTGAATTCGCGCACCACGCCCAATACTTTTTCCATCGCGTCGGGCGAATGGGCAAAATCGACATAGACACCGATGTCATTCGCGCCAGGAACGATTTCCAGCCTGCCTATGACGCCAGCCAATGACGTCACCGCTTTTGTAGCATCCTCCAAAGGAATGCCTAAAGCATAGACCGCCGCCAACGCAGCCAAGGTGTTGGAGACATTATAAAGTCCCACCAGATTCGTTACGACCGGATAGCGCTCCCCATTGACGACCAGATTAAAGCGGGTCTGGGTGCGGCTGTAGGTGATATCCGTCGCGAAGAAATCAGCTGTCTCATCCTTCACGCTATAAGAAATGACTTCCGCCGCCGTAGCGATGCGATAGCTGTGGATCGTTTCATCATCTGCATTCAGTATCGCCGCTTTCGTCCGTCCGTTTTTGCGGCCGTTGCCCAGTTGCGAGAAGAGCAACTTTTTCGCTTCGGCATAAGCTGCCATCGTGTGATGGAATTCCATATGTTCATGCGTCAGGTTGGTCATGACGGCGACATCCAGGTCCAGCCCCCATGCTCTGCCCATTTCCAAAGCGATCGAGGACAGTTCCAGAGTGAAGTATTCCGTTTCCCGCTCTGTCATGAGGTGCAGGGCTTTTTGCATCGTGATGCTGTCGGGCGTCGTATTTTTCGTTTTGTGCACCTCGTCACCGATATGCATTTCGATGGTGCCCATCAACCCGGTTTTTTTGTCCATCGCCTTAAGGATGGCTTCCACAAGGTACGTGACTGTCGTCTTTCCGTTTGTCCCTGTGACGCCGATGACTTTCATCGATTCACTCGGATAACCATAAAAGTGATTCGCAAGCAGACTCATCGCTTTACCCGTATCCGGAACATAGACAACCGGGACATTCGCTGCCGCTTTTTGAATATCCTTGTGGGCAACAATCACACCCGCACCGTTGGCGACCGCTGTCTCTACGTAATTGTGGCCATCCACTTGCGTCCCGTCGATGCAGATAAACAGATCCCCTGATTGGATATCACGGGAGTCCTGACTGATTTTTCCAATATTCAATTCGGGATCCAAGCTCCCGATAAGTTTCTTCATTTTGAGTACATCGATTAAATCTGTAACTTTCACGCAGATCACCTTTCCATCGACCTCTGGGGCCGTTTGGTCTATTCCTTTTAACAATACCACAAATGGAAATGTTCGGAAAGTCCCTTTCCTTGTTCGTGCGCTGTCATCCTACCGCTGCTGTGGTAAAATGGGACTGAATAACTTATTGGAGGATAATAGCTATGCTGACAACGTATCACACTATTGCAAAGAGCGGCGTTTCCGAGATCGTCATCAAGGGTTCACGCTTCATCTGCAGCCTTAAACGCGTCCATTCCGAGGACGAGGCCAAAGCATTCATCCAAGCCGTCAAAAAAGAGCATTGGAAAGCAACGCATAACTGTTCCGCATACCTGATCGGCGACCAGAACGAAATCCAACGCGCCCATGACGACGGCGAGCCATCCGGAACAGCTGGTGTCCCGATGCTGGAAGTACTCAAGAAAAATGATTTGCGTTACGTCGCTGCGGTCGTCACCCGTTATTTCGGTGGGACAAAATTAGGTGCGGGCGGATTGATCCGTGCCTACAGCCGATCGGTATCGACGGCCTTGAAGGACATCGGTATCGTTGTCCGCAGCCTCCAGACTAAAGTCGGCTGCATCGTTTCCTATTCCGCATCCGGAAAATTAGAGAATTACTTGGCGCAATCGGCGTACACGCTGATTGAGGCACAATACACCGACCAAGTTTGTTTCTTGTGCGGAATCCCTTCTGAAGACATCAGTCAATTTCAGAGCTCCCTTACGGACGTGATGAACGGCCGTATTGTCTTTGAAATCGGCGAAGAGGATTATGTGGAGCGTCCGATTTCTCCAGCCTACAATGATGCTGATGAAGGCGAAATCGAATAGAATCTGAACGAAAAAATGAACAAGTCATGACAGCCACCTAGGCTCTCATAGCTTGTTCATTTGTTTTTTTCGTCCTTTTCCCTCAGCAGGCGATACAACATTTTTCGCAATTTGGAACTGTTGCTGTCCAATAAATTGAAGGAGGCGATGAAGAGTACTACACCAAAAATCAGACCGACTCCCAAAACCACCGTTCCCCAGAAAGAAGAAATCGGAAAAAGGATGGCGGTCAAAGAAAAGATGATCGCCAAAGCATAGATGACCAAAACGGTCTGGCGGTGTGTGAACCCCAACCGCAACAACCGGTGATGCAGATGGCTTTTATCCTTCGCGCTGATGGAACGCTTATGCAAAGTTCGGCGAAGGACGGCAGCGATTGTGTCGGTCAAGGGAACGCCGAGAATGGCCACCGGTATCAACAGCGATACGAAGGTGGCATGTTTCAGGCCATACAAGGACAGCACAGCGATCATAAAGCCTACGAACAGCGATCCCGTATCCCCCAGAAAAATCGAGGCCGGATAGAAGTTGAAGGGCAAAAAGCCCAGCAAACTCGCGACCAAAAGGAAAATCATGACGACTGTGGCCACATCCATATAATCGGTAAAGAAATAGCTGACGAAGCCCATCGTCGAGAGGGAAATGATTGAAGTCCCCGTCGCCAAACCATCCAGCCCGTCCATCAGATTCACCGCATTCGTGATGACCACAATCCAAAGCATCATCACCAAGTAACCCGCTTCATGGAATTCGATTGTTCCGAAATAATCCAAAGTCAGACTGTCTATTTTGATGCCTGTAAAGAAATAGAGGACATTCGCCGCAGTGAGGATGCCGATCATTTTTTGCCAAGGCCTCAGATCATAAGCATCATCGATGATACCCGTCACAAGAATGATCAGCGAGCTCAAAAACATGACTCCCGCAAAACCGGAACGATTACTCAGAGGAACCCCGAGGAAAAATGCGCCCCAATAAGCTGCAAATATGGCCACGCCTCCCATAGTCGGCGTTTCCTTTATATGCACTTTCGCTTCGGAAGGCTTATCCATCCAACGGAACCGTCTCGCTGCCGCACGGAAAAGATAGGTGAACAACGTACTTGCCAGAATCGTCGCACCGAAAAGAAGCATAAAATGTATAAAAAAACTCACCGGATCCCTCCTTTCACCCTATATTTCCTTAATCATAGGCGATTCCGGTTCTACATGCAAATCGGCCATCTTTTTCAATCGGCGATTCGATAAAAACCATTTGCTTCCGCGTATCGATTTCCAGTGGTCGTGTCGTACTGGATGAGGTCATAATCCGCCAACAGGCTTCTTGCCTGCTCGGACAGTCCCTCTCGGCTCGAGACATATTCCCCGGTGTTGCCATTCACATAAAGCGCCTTTTCAAAAGCTGGCACCTGTTCCTGTAGCGCCATCAACAGGGCTTCAAAAGCAGTAACACGGCTGCTGCTCAATTCCAGCACTTCCGGCAAGAAATAGATAGGACTGGTGACCCCCAGATCCTTATGGACTTCTTGCGTATTGCTGTAGATGAACAGAGGCGTCTCATGCATATTTTGAAGTGTATTCAGCGCGTAAAGTTCCTCTCCGAAAACGCTTGGCCAATGATCCCCCCAAAAAACAACGATGGTTGGCTCATCCCACTCCTGGAGGGTAGCCAGCAATTCCGCCAAGGCTTGATCGCTGTACTGAAGATCCTGCAGATAGTTCCGGATCGACTGGCTGGCTATACCTGTTTCAGCAGCAGAAGGGATAGCTGTGTATTTATCCTGGTAAGGGGTATGGTTCTGCATCGTCACTAAGTGGATAAAATCTTTTTCTGCGCTGGCTTTCAGGATAGCCGTTATTTCAGCGTAAGCTGCTGCATCCGAAATATACGGATTGGTGTCCAACTTTGCCGTATTCGCCATCGTGTCCTCGTAGAGGAAGGTGTCAAAACCCAAAGCCTCATAGTTCTTCAGCCGCTTGTACATGGTCGTATTGTAGGGATGGATGGCGGTAGTCCTGAAGCCTGCCTGTTCCAAACGGGATACGATGGAAGGGAAATTGTCTCGGGAAGACAGAAATTGCGTATACGGCGTTGTGATGTTTGCGGCGAAAGGTTCCATCGAAAAGCCCGTCAAAGCCTCAAATTCGATATTGGCGGTCCCGCCGCCATAGCCTTGGGACAACAGCTCGCCACTATAGCTTGTGTCCATCAAAGCTCGCGTGAACGGAATCGGATCAGTTTGCAGATCCAAGCCCACCAACTCAAGCGGGTCCGCAAAACTTTCATTCATGATGTAGATGACATTCGTTTCAGGCAAAGCTACCGTTCTATTTGTATTGATTTCGTCAGCCAGTTGTTGATAGGTTGCTTTCAACACATCGATTTTTTCCTGCGAATAGTCCGCCGGCAGCTCCATTGGCGCAGCCGAAAGGTTGTATAGGAAGCCGGCAACAAAGCCGGTGTTGTAGTAATTCATCTGTTGGCTGTACGGAATCCAATAAGCCGTCCGGTCATAGGCTTTCTTCAGCAGGTTGCCTTCCTGCTGGAACTGGCCGGCATAGCCGAGCGCCATGCTTGTTGTTATCAGAATCAGCACGCGCGATTTCCATCCCAATTTAACGGTTTTCTTGGACTTGGCCTGACGCAGGGAATAAAGCACAAATGCCAGAAACAGCAGGAACACCAGGCTCAATGCCGCCAACGTCCGTCCGTTCAGCATCTCCAAAAGGAAGGTGGCCTCCGTCAGCATCTTCAAGTCGCTCGGATAAACGGGCTCGTTGCGCTGCAGCATCTTCTCATAGGTCGCCATCCCGAGGATTCCTCCCGACAGCACCAGCAAGGCGTTCGCCAAGCGTATGTTCCCTACCAGCGCCCAAAGCCATAGACCCAGCATCACCAATACGCCCGTACTGATCAAGAACTTCTCGGTATGCCAAGCGAATACAAAATTCACGACCAGTCCGGCGTCCAGATCGTTTTGAGTCCATTGAAGAAAAAGATGGACAACGAATACGGTCACCAACAAGCTGAAGCAGTGCAAGAGCAGGATATTCCCCCTGCTTTTGCACTGCAGCTTTTGCTTTTCTTTCATCATTTTAAGTCGTTTGCTTATTTTCACTGCAAAACCCCACTATCTGAGCAGATTAGGCTTCTTTCCAAAAACTATCGTAGACTGTTATCGGCAAATGACGTTTATGTTCTGTCTTCGTGTACCAGCCTTCGATGACTTCAGCGTCCTTTTCCGGTATTTCCTTTCCTTCCAGATACGCATCGATCATCTCGTATGTCACGCCCAAAGCTACCTCGTCAGGCAAAGCGGGACGATTTTCTTCCAAGTCCGCTGTCGGTACTTTTTCATAGAGATTTTTCGGCGCACCCAATTCCTGTAATAGTTGGCGACCTTGACGCTTATTCAACCGCCAAATCGGCAATAAGTCGGCTGCGCCGTCCCCGAATTTTGTGAAGAAACCGGTCACGGATTCTGCCGCGTGATCCGTTCCCAGAACAGCACCGCTGCTGTCGCCGGCTATCGCGAACTGAACGATCATACGTTGACGTGCTTTGATGTTGCCTTTATTGAAGTCGGTGATCGTAAGGCCCGCTTCCTCAAGCGCATCGAGTGCAGCGTCAGCCATTTCCTTGATGTTGACGACCAATTTTTGGTCAGGTGAGATGAAATCAAGCGCAGCCTGAGCATCGTGTTCATCAAATTGAATACCGTAAGGGAGGCGCACAGCGATGAATTGGTAACTTTCGTCGCCGGTTTCGTCACGCATTTCCTGGATCGCCAACTGGGCCAATCTGCCCGTCAAAGTGGAGTCTTGGCCTCCGCTGATTCCCAAAACGAATGCCTTCAAGAATGGGTGTGCCGCCAAATAATCTTTCATGAAATCGATGCTGGTGCGGATTTCCTCTTTAGGATCGATTTCCGGTTTTACTCTTAAAGCAGCAATAATTTCTTTTTGTAATGGACGCATCGCTATTCCCCCTTGATTGATCTGATTGGTTATTTAGTGCTTTCCAATAATGATGCTTCTTCTTTTATTTGCTTTTTGATTTCCTTGATTGTAGCCATCTTATGATCGTATGTCTTCTGGGACAAGTCGACCGGATAGTCTTCCGGATTCAGGATACGTTTGTATTCATCCCACAAGCCGCTCATCTGCGCTTCCGAGAATGCTTTTACTTCTTGGAGCGACGGCAATTCATATACAAGTTTACCTTCTACGATGATATCCTGCAGAATAGGGCGCGCTTCAAAGTCGGTGATGGTTTTGTTGATGTAAGTGAAGACAGGATGGAACATATACAGTTCCGACTCTTGATCGGGTTGTTCTTCCCAAAGCGCAATGTAGTCCCCTTCCGACTTACCGTCGCGCTTGCGGGTGACCCGCCATACTTGTTTCTTGCCCGGTGTGGAGACTTTTTCGGCATTGCTGGAGATTTTCATCGTATCCACCATTTGGCCGTTCTCATCCGCGATCGAGACTAATTTATAGACCGCTCCAAGCGCAGGTTGGTCATAAGCGGTGATCAGCTTGGTGCCGACACCCCAGACATCTATTTTTGCGCCTTGCATCTTCAGGTTCAAGATTGTCAGTTCATCCAGGTCGTTCGATGCGTAGATTTTTGCATCGGTAAAACCTGCCTCGTCCAATTGTTGGCGGACTTTTTTTGAAATGTAGGCCATGTCTCCGCTGTCTAGGCGCACGCCGAGGAAATTGATCTTATCGCCCATTTCCTTCGCCACTTTGATGGCATTTGGCACACCTGATTTCAACGTATCGTAGGTATCCACAAGGAAGACACAATCCTTGTGGGAATGCGCATAAGCCATAAAGGCATCATAATCATTGCGGTAGACCTGCACCATCGAATGCGCATGGGTACCTGAGGCGGGAATACCGAACATTTTAGCAGCCCGGACATTGCTCGTTGCATTGAAGCCGGCGATATAGGCTGCACGGGTGCCCCAAATGGCGGCATCCATTTCCTGCGCTCTTCTGGAACCAAATTCCATCAGTGGCTCATCGTTACAGACATAGCGCAGTCGGGCGGCTTTTGTCGCTATCAGCGTCTGGAAATTTACGATATTCAATAAGGCTGTTTCGATCAATTGGCATTCCGCTAATGGACCTTCCACCTGGACGATCGGTTCATTCGCGAATACGAGATCACCCTCCAAGGCGGAACGGATCGTGCCCGAGAAACGGAAATTTTTCAGATACTCCAAAAAACCTTCATCGTAACCGACATGTTCACGCAAATAGGCGATGTCGGTGTCCGTAAAGCGCAGGTTCTGAAGGTAGGATACGAAGCGTTCAAGCCCCGCATAGACGGCATAGCCATTATTGAACGGATACTTCCGGAAGTACAGTTCAAAAATGGCATGTTTTTCGGTAATGCCTTCATCCCAATAAGTCTTCATCATGTTAATTTGGTACAAATCAGTATGCAAAGCTAAACTATCATCGTTATAATCATAACTCATCCAACTCACTCATTTCATCTTTGATCGTACGCCTCCGCATTCTGTCGCGGTACAGCAGAAGGAAGTGCTCTATTTACCTATTGTAACGCAATTCCTCATACATTTCCGCTTTTTTGTCCAAAATCCATCAGATTGATTATAGTGATCGGCCCGCATTCCGGCAAATACAACCGGCATTTCTGCGTAAACAAAAAACCATCCTGGCGGGCGGAAAAATGCCCGCCAGGATGGTTTGCTATTTAATAAATGACTCTGATGCCGCGTGCTTCAATTTCTTGCTCGGTCAGGATCGCCCGTTCGCTTTCATCCACTCCACGGGATGATACTTTATCGAACAAGATTTTGACGGTCTGCAGCATGATTTTCAGATCCAGAATCAAGGAATACTTCTTGATGTAGATCAGATCGAAGTTCAGCTTGCTGTTGAAATCGGAAGCGTACTTCCCGTAAACTTGCGCATATCCGGTAATCCCGGCACGCACATTGTGGCGCAGGTAATAATGCGGGTTCAATTCCTTGAACTGATCAACGAAGAAGGGACGTTCCGGCCGGGGACCGACCAAGGACATATCGCCAATCAATACATTGAACAGTTGCGGCAGCTCATCGATGCGCAGGGAGCGCAGATATTTGCCGACTTTTGTGACGCGCATATCATTGCTTGTAGCCAAAACTGGGCCTGAATCTTTCTCAGCAGTCACACCCATACTGCGGAACTTCAGAATTTCGAATTCCCTGCCGTCTTTGGTGATGCGTATCTGCTTGTAGAACACAGGGCCTTCGGAACTTTTCTTCACCAAGATAGCCGTCACGGCCATGATCGGCGAGGTGATGACGATACCGATGAGCGCAACCGCAATATCGATGATCCGTTTCATCAGCCCATCTTCTGCCGGGATGCGGAACGGGGAAACTTCGATGATGCTTTCATCCTCGATGTTCATCATGTTTGGATTGACCATGATCAGGTTCTCGAAGCTTGTGTTCAAGAACATCTTCTTCTCTTTGCTCGTCAATAAATCGTATATCTTCAGTTTTTCGGATTCTTCAATCTGACTGGCCAAGTAGACGATATCAATCTCTTCCAGATGCCGCAGAACATTTTCGTGATAATCCGACAGAACCACATGTGTCACGACATGGCGTATGCTTTTTGTATTCGTAAAATTGTCGACTGCCGCGAATACTTCCTTTTCCATCCCGACAATCATGACCCGTTTGCTGCCGCTCACGCGTTGGTACATTTTGAATACCATCACGCGGAAGATGAACAGTATGATTGTTCCCACAAAGAAGTTGATCAGGATGACCGACCGCGGGAACGCCAACCAACGCCCGGCAAAAGTCAGCGCCATGATGATCAATGAAAGGACGAATTGTCCGATGACCGTGATGAACAAGAAGTCACTGATCGACTTGTTATAAAAGATATACGTACCGAACAGGATGTTGACGATGATGAAGATCACCGATACATAGACGATGCTTCCCTGAAAGGCGTCGAAGTTTATCCATGGTATGTCGGTTCCGAATTTTAAATAAAAAGATAGCAGCAATGATCCGATGAACAACAGCATATCAACGATGCCTATGATAATTTTACGGGCTTTATTCCATTCACCTGTTTGATTCACGCTTAATCTCCTCCTCCTTAGACTTGCTTGATATGAATGCATTCATTTTATCATAGTTTATTCTTTTGCGATATGAAAGTTTAGACAGACAACACCCCTCCAACCGTGTACAAGCGCATATGATTAAGGGAGGAGTATCAGACAACTGAAAAAGAACGTCCACATCAGCTTCCATTGCCTGATGTGGACGTTCCTGAGCGGATCAGTTGTCGACAAACACTAATACCGGTTGATTACTTTAATAGGTCCTTCAATTCTTCATGTGTCGCTTGGCCTTCAGCCTGCTCTTTCATGACGCGGATCGATGTAGGCAAGCCGAACAGGCGGATAAAGCCGGCTGCATCGGTATGGTTGTATACATCGTCGCTTTCGAATGTTGCAAAGCTTTCGCTGTACAATGATTTCGCGCTGACAACGCCAGCATCAGTGATGTTGCCTTTATACAGCTTCATTTTTACGAAGCCTTCAACATTTTGTTGCGTTTCGTCAACAAAGGCACCCAATGCTTTGCGCAATGGCGTATACCACAAGCCGTTGTAAACAAGCTCCGCATATTTGTTGGCAAGCAATTGTTTGTATTGGTAGGTATCTTTGTCCAGGCAAAGTTGTTCCAGTTTGTCGTGGGCATGGTACAGCACAGTTCCGGCTGGCGTTTCATAAACGCCTCTTGATTTCATGCCTACCAAGCGGTTTTCCACGATATCAATGATGCCGACGCCGTTCGCACCAGCGATCACGTTCAATTTCTCAATCAACGCGATGCCGTCCATTGCTTCCCCGTTCAGACTGACGGGAACGCCTTGCTTGAATTCCAGAGTCACATAAGTTGCTTCGTCAGGCGCTTTCTCAGGCGTCACACACATTTCCAGGATTTTATCGTAATCAGGCTCATTGGCTGTCATTTCCAGATCAAGGCCCTCATGCGATAGATGCCACAAGTTTTTATCTTTTGAGTAGTTTGTTTCCAAAGTAATCGGAAGCGGCACGTTATGTGCAGCAGCATACGCAAATTCATCTTCTCTGGAAGTCAGTTCCCATTCTCTCCAAGGAGCGATGATGGTGATGTTCGGATCGAATTCTCTGATCCCGACTTCGAAACGGACCTGGTCATTCCCTTTCCCTGTTGCCCCGTGGACGATTGCGTCAGCGTTTTCCAAGTGCGCAATCTCTACCATTCTTTTGGCAATGATCGGACGCGCAAAAGAAGTCCCCAATAAATATTGTCCTTCGTACTTAGCGCCTGCTTGCAATGTCGGCCAAATGAATTCTTCGACGAATTCTTTTTTCAAGTCTGCAACATACAATTTCGATGCGCCACAGTTGATCGCTTTTTCTTCCAATCGGCTGTAGTCGTCACCTTGTCCTACGTCTCCTACTACGGCGATTACTTCACAGTTGTTGTAATTCTCTTTTAACCAAGGGATGATGACGGACGTATCCAATCCACCTGAGTAAGCCAAAACCACTTTTTTGATCGATTCCTTTGCTGCCATGCTTTTACCTCCTTATACAGATTCAATATCCGTTGCTTTTATGCATGAACTGATATCTACATTTTCGTTTATTCAACAATATGCATTATAGCATATCTGCCATGAAAATCATCCCATTTTTTTACATTATTCTCATTTATCTGTCATACTCTTTTCATTTATAAGGCTTATTTTCCGAACAGCAAAAAGAGAACAGCTAGGGAAATACCCTGTCTGTTCTCTAAATGAGTGATTCCCGACTTTGACAGTTTATAGAAGAAAAAGCAGCGATAAAACCCGTTATATCAAGGTTTTTAGCTGCTTTTTCTCGTTTTGAATTTGTTGTGCACACACGCTACTTACCGTACTTCCGTAGGACCTCTAGCGGTACAAATTGAAAATCCCATTTTTTCCCGAGAAGTTCATTGATTTTCAAGAAGTCATCGCTACCGAAGACTTCCCAGTAGCCTTTGTCCAACGGACGGCATTGCGCGCTGATAAGAGCACTCTGTATTCTTTCAGGGCTAAGCTGTCCATCCAGTTTGTATTCTAATAACCGCATGATGGTTAAGGAGATGAAACAGATCAGAAAGTGTGCCTCAATGTGGGGTTGAGTCCAGACATAGATTGGACGCGCGTCAAAGTTTGTTTTCAAAGTTTTGAAACAATCCTCAATGCGGCTCAACGAGCGGTAGCTAGCCAACATCTCTTCATCGCTCATTTCCGTCTCGCTGGTGATCAAGACATTGATTCCGTCAAACTGTTCATCAAAAGCAATCTGTTCCTCATCGATGGAAATATGGGGTGTGAGTTTTTTGATTTCACCAGTCTCTTCATCGACGCTCTCCACATCCAAGTATCGCTTTCCACCTTTTTTCATGGTCAATCGGAATCTCTCTCCTGCAGTCAATTTCTCCGCATATTCCACCGATTTCTTACGCCGGATTTTTTCACGGAAGTCATATTTCTGATTCCAGGTTACGAGGATTTTCTCGGTTATTTCCTTTTTATTCACTGTTCTTTTGCGGATCATCGATTTCTTTGCGAAGGTTTCCTGCTCATTGGTGATCCAATCTTCTGAATCCAGAACGAACGCTTGGATATCCTTTGGTGCACCTCGGGTGCCGCGGACCTTTTGACTGAAAAGGTATCCGTCCTTGTTCTGGAGTGTTTCGGTTATGTTGTTCTTGCTGTTCATGCCTTTATCAGCTACAACAACAATTCGCTGGATGCCAAACTGTTTCTTGATTTGTTCGACTGCCGGTAGGTAGGTCTTAACATCCACACAGTTGCCAGGAAATAAACGATAAGCGATGGGAATACCGTTGGTGTCCATAAACAATCCCATCTGGACAATCGGGTTTGGCCGCTTCTCCTTACTGGGACCCCGTTTCCGAAAAGCAGGCAGAATCTCACCTTCAACCTCGACAGGCTCATCGTCCAAATCGGTTTCAAAATAGTAGTTCGTGACATCATAAAAAACTAATGCCCCCGTACGTCCGACATCCTTGGTGATGGCTTGGTGCATCTGTAGTTGGATCTCTTCGCTCAGCAGGCTGAAAGTATCCAACGCTCGATAGACCGAATGTGCGGCCAAATCGAAGTCACCGAATAGGTCCCCTTGGGACTGAACGCTCTTCCACTTACTTTGGGGATCCAAGACCCTCTTTGCCATCAAGAGGCGCATCGATTTATCGAGGTCTATTTGGGAGCTTGTTTCTTTTTCGTGTGCTCGGAAAACTTTTGAGATTCCTAGGCTGCGATAAATTTCATCCAAAAGGAGCCACCCATAGTTCTGGAGTGGATTTGATATTTTTTTATTCAAATCAAGGGTGAGAGAAAGGGTTTCCGGTTCCGGTTGAAACTTACCTGCCTTTACGTCCTCCTTTAATTCCGCTAAATAATTAGGATTCCCGGCTTCCAGATCTTTCAGCTTTCCCAAAGATTTGATGGTACGTTGCTTTACTTTGTCTTTTTCGCGATAGCCTTCCACAATCGAAACATATTGTGTGCCTTCGCGGTTTTTGGTCACTTTTACAAACATACCTCATTATACTATACATAACCGTTCACAACAACATAAAATTTAAAAAACTTGCGTTTTTTCCTACAGCCGCAAGCTTTTCATTCAAATTTTACTATTTTAACTGTCAAAGTCGGGATTATAGCATATCTGCCATGAAAATCATCCCATTTTTTTACATTATTCTCATTTATCTGTCATACTCTTTTCATTTATAAGGCTTATTTTCCGAACAGCAAAAAGAGAACAGCTAGGGAAATACCCTGTCTGTTCTCTAAATGAGTGATTCAATTTATTTTACGACTTCTTGTGTCTTATCTTGTTTCCAAAGACCTAACATCAAGGCTGAAACGACTGTACCGATCAATAAAGCCAACAAGAACATTAGTGGACGGTTGGCCAATGTGATTACGAACAAGCCACCATGTGGTGCAGGGATCGAAACGGCCCATAGCTGCGTCAAACCACCTGCAATCGCTGAACCAACGATAGATGATCCGATAACGCGCATCGGATCTGCTGCAGCGAATGGAATCGCACCTTCAGTGATGAAGGACAGACCCAACAAGATGTTGGAAAGACCGGATTTTTGTTCGATATCCGTAAATTTATTTTTGAAAAGCAAGGTTGCGATACCGATTGCCAACGGAGGAATCATCCCGCCAGCCATTACAGCTGCCATCAAGCTGCCATCGCCAGTATCCGTGAAGATACCGATTGAGAAGGCATAAGCTGCTTTGTTGAAAGGACCACCCATATCGATTGCCATCATGCCGCCAAGAACAGCACCCAACAGTACTGCGTTACCCGTACCCAAGTTTTCCAGGAATGTGATCATAGCTGTATTGATTGTGGAGAAGACAGGACCTACCAAGAAGTACATCAACAAGCCAGTGATCAATAGACCGAACACAGGGTACAAGAGAATTGTCTTCATGCCATCCAAGGTACGAGGCAATCCTTTAAAGGCTTTCTTCAGATAAACCATGATGTAACCGGCCAAGAAACCAGCAATCAATCCGCCCAAGAATCCAGCATTTGCTTGCACAGCCAAGTAACCGCCTGCCATACCTGGGAGTAATCCTGGTCGATCTGCGATACTCATTGCAATGTAACCAGCCAAAATCGGAATCAGGAAGCTGAATGCTGCTCCACCAATTGCCATAAAGGAAATGAACAACGGACTATCTGAACCGAATGAAGTTTCGAACAGGAAGGAAATCGCAATCAGGATACCACCACCGACAACAAACGGCAACATGTGTGAAATACCGTTCATCAAGTCTTTGTAGACTCTTCCGATGATAGAAGGCTTCTCATCGCTTTCATTTACAGCGAAGATATCTCCTTCGACATTCAGGATCGGCGCTTCCTGACGCATTGCTTTCGTGATCAATTCTTCCGCTTTATTGATGCCATCGCTTACCGGTCTTTGCAGAACGTGTTTGCCGTTGAAGCGCGCCATCTCAACTTTTTTATCAGCCGCCACGATGACCCCATCGGCACGGCGGATTTCGTCTGCAGTCAATGGGTTCTTGACGCCGTCTGACCCGTTCGTTTCAACGCGGATATCCACGCCCATTTTTTCAGCCATTTGTTTCAATGAATCTTCAGCCATATAGGTGTGTGCAATCCCGGTAGGACATGCCGTTACCGCAATGACAAAAGGTTTTTTCGTTTCGGTTGCTGCTACTGGGGCTGCTTTTGCAGCTGCTTCAGCTTGCTCTTTGGCTTCACGTGCAGATTCTGCTGCTGCGAATAACCCTTGCACCTCTTCTGGGGTCTGAGCTTTTTTCAATGATGCAGTGAAATCAGGATTGATGAGTAAACGGGATAATGACGCCAAAACTTCCAAGTGAACATTATTTGCGCCTTCCGGAGCCGCGATCATGAAGAACAGATGTGCTGGTTGACCGTCCAACGAAGCATAGTCCACACCGGCTGCACTTTTAGCAAAAACAACAGCTGGTTTCACGACTGCTTTGTTTTTGGCATGCGGCATTGCGATGCCATCGCCCAAACCAGTGGACGTTTGTGATTCACGCTTCATGATGCCCTCTTTGTAAACCGCAACATCATTGATGATGCCGTTAGCGGAAAGACTTGCGATCATTTCATCGATGACACCCTCTTTGGTTGTTCCTTGCAAATCCATAATCATCAATTCTTTTAATAAGATATCATTGATTTTCATATTAATAAGTTCTCCTCCCTATAGCTGACTGATAGTGACTTGTTTGACTAGAGCATCAATTTCTTCACGTTTGGCTAAATCGTCGGCAAAAGCGGTCGCGCTTCCGCAAGCGATGCTGACTTTGAATGCTTCCAACGGGTCGTGTGTCTTCGTGTATGTCCCGACAAATCCAGCGATCATCGAATCTCCGGAGCCGACTGAATTCTTAAGGACTCCCTTTGGTACTGTACCATGGTAAACACCTTCCGGAGTGAAAAGGATTGCTCCTTTAGCGGCCATCGAGATGATCGCGTACTGCGCTCCAGCTTCAAGCAGCTTCTTCCCGTAAGGCAAGATATCCTCATCGGTTTCGAAAGTAGTATCGAACAATTCCGCCAATTCGTGGTGGTTCGGTTTTACCAATAACGGATGGTACGGCAAGGCATTCTTCAATTCCTCTCCGGTCGTATCGATCAGGAACGGGATGCCTTTGTCCGTCAATCTGCGGATGATGGTCTGATAGTAATCGTCAGGCAAGCTTGTAGGTTTGCTTCCCGCTAAGACTACGATGTCGTTTTCCGGATCAAGCGTATCGAATTGTTTCAGGAATTCTTCGGCGATTGCAGGCTCGATATTCGGGCCCGGCCCGTTCATTTCCGTCTCCATTCCTGACTTGATCTTGACATTGATGCGGGTTGCTTCATCCACATGCGTAAAGTGCGTTTTGCTGTTTTCTGCTTCCAGCCAGTCTTCGATGTATTTTCCGGTAAAACCGCCAAGGAATCCCAAAGCGGTGTTTTCCACTTCCAGTTCATTCAGGATGCGGGAAACGTTGATGCCTTTGCCTCCCGGCAGTTTGAAATCCTGTTGGATGCGGTTCACTTCACCCAACTCGATAGCGGGCAAATGGACGATGTAATCGATGGATGGATTTAATGTTACTGTATATATCATTATTCAGCCTCCCAAATAGTTGTACTGTCTTTCAGGTTACGTTTGATTTCCGACGGGACATTGTGGCTGATGATGCCGCAATCCTCAATATCACAGACCTTCACAAAACTGACTTGTTTGAACTTCGAAGCATCCGCTACGACATAGCTTTGTGCGGCATTCTCGATGGCAATGCGTTTGATGGCTGCTTCTTCGGTGTCAGGCGTCGTGAAGCCGTACTGCTTATCGATGCCGTTGATGCCAAGAAAAGCTTTGCTGAAACGGTAATTCCTCATTTGCATTTGGCTGACTGGTCCGATGACTGCTTTTGTCTCCATCTTGATTTTGCCGCCGATAAGGATTGTCTCGAGTTGCAAATCCGCCAATAAGCTAGCATGTGGGACGCCGTTTGTGACGACCAAGATGCTCTTGCCCTTCAAAAAGGGAATCATCTCATAGGTGGTAGATCCGGCATCCAAAAAAACAATGTCTTGGTCGCTTACCAATTGAGCTGCCTTTTCAGCAATCCGTTGTTTATCCTGAACGTTTTTGGATGTTTTATCCTCCATCCTGTCCTCAGCGGAAACGCTATAGTTCCGCTTTGCTCCGCCATGGACACGAACCAAGAAACCAGCCTCTTCAAGAGTGCTTAAATCCCTTCGTATCGTTGATTCAGAACTTCCAGTCTGATCAACAAGCTCCTGTAATTTTACAATGTTGTCTCTGGCTAAAGTGTCTAGAATGATTTTATGCCGCTCTTCTGTAAGCACTTTCTATCACCTCTCGAACAAAAATATACCACCCAAACGGGAATAAAGCAATCATTTTCATCCAAAAACAATAAATTTCATCCACAAGCATCCAATAACATTGACGGGAAGGCTTTTCATAAGATTTATTATTTTTATTTCCGAACCGTATATTGGCGCTTTCCCCAAAAAGAACAAAAATAAAGCTGACCAACAAAATTCTGTTGGTCAGCCTTATTTAGTGGTTGTACAGATTTTCTTGTTCACTTTCGTAAACAATTCGTCCTTTAATAGAAAGATTCTAAATCCTGTTTTAGTTGAACTCTGAATTGCAGAGGGTTCCGCCTAAGTTGATAACCACACACGGACAAAAAACGTCCGCTTTGTGGGTATCCTCTTAGTGCTCACCCTCTAAACGCAATTCATCGTATCCTGTTTTAGTTGAACTCTGAATTGCAGAGGGTTCCGCCTAAGTTGACAACCACACACGGACAAAAAACGTCCGGGTATCTAAATGCGAATCATCACATCCTGTTAGAACGGTTCTGAATCCTAGAGTTCTCCGCCTAAGCTGAAATCACCACCTCGACCAAAACCAGGTCGTGGTGGTGATTTCCTCTTAGTGCTCAAACTCTGAGCTCAGGATTCATCACACACTGTTTTTTACATCATGCCCATGCTTGGGTCCATTGATGGGGGTGTTGCTGGGGCTGGACGGTCGGCTACGATCGCTTCTGTCGATAGGATCAGGGCAGCTACGCTGGCTGCGTTTTGTAAAGCGGAACGTGTCACTTTTGTAGGATCCACGATTCCTGCTTCTATCATGTTCACCCACTCATCGGTTGCGGCGTTATAACCCATACCAACTTCAAGTCCTTTGATCTTATCGGCTACAACAGAGCCTTCTTTACCAGCATTTTCAGCGATTTGTCTCACTGGCTCTTCCAATGAACGCGCTACGATGCGCGCACCTGTTGCTTCGTCGCCGGTCAGTTCCAACGCTTCAACGCGTTTTTGAACGTTGATCAAAGCTGTACCACCACCGGATACGATACCTTCTTCAACAGCGGCGCGGGTTGCATTCAAAGCATCTTCGATACGCAGTTTGCGTTCTTTCAATTCAGTTTCGGTAGCAGCTCCGACTTTGATGACACCGACGCCACCGGATAATTTCGCAAGACGTTCCTGTAATTTCTCACGGTCAAACTCTGAAGTTGTCTCGGCTGATTGCGCACGGATGACCGCAACACGCTGTTCGATGGCTTCTTTTTCGCCGGCTCCTTCAACGATGGTTGTGGAATCTTTGGTTACGACAACTTTACCTGCACGACCCAAATGTTCTACGGTAGTATCCTTCAATTCCAAGCCTAAATCCTCAGCAATAACGGTACCACCTGTCAGGATTGCGATGTCCTGCAGCATTTCTTTACGGCGGTCACCGAAACCAGGTGCTTTGACTGCCGCTACATTGAATGTTCCGCGCAATTTGTTCAATACTAATGTAGGCAACGCTTCGCCGTCAACATCATCAGCAACGATCAACAATGGGCGACCTTGTTGCAGGATCTGTTCCAATAAAGGCAAGATGTCTTGGATATTGGACAATTTACGATCCGTGATCAGGATATAAGGTGCTTCCAATTCTGCTTCCATTTTGTCGTTGTTGGTGACCATGTATTGCGATAGGTAACCGCGGTCGAATTGCATCCCTTCAACAACATCCAACTCGGTTTCGATCCCTTTTGACTCTTCGATCGTGATGACTCCGTCGTTGCCGACTTTCTCCATTGCTTCCGCAATCAATTCGCCGATTTCTTTCGATCCGGACGATACAGCAGCTACCTGTGCGATCGACTCTTTTGAATTTACGGTTTGGGAAATTTCTGCCAAGCCTTTTACGGCTGCTTGAGTAGCCAATTCGATACCGCGACGGATGCCTACCGGATTTGCGCCTGCTGTAACGTTCTTCAAACCTTCACGAACGATCGCTTGTGTCAAAACAGTGGCAGTCGTTGTACCGTCACCAGCAATGTCGTTTGTTTTGGAAGCAACTTCGGAAACCAATTTCGCTCCCATATTTTCGAAACGGTCTTCCAATTCGATTTCTTTGGCGATTGTCACGCCGTCATTCGTGATCAATGGAGAACCATACGCTTTTTCTAAAACAACGTTGCGGCCTTTAGGTCCTAATGTCACTTTTACGGTATCTGCTAAGATATCCACACCACGAAGCATTGCTGCTCTTGCGTCTTCTGAAAATTTAATGTCTTTTGCCATTTATCGATTCACCTCATGAATTTTATTTTTAGTCCAGAATTGCTACGATGTCGCTTTCTTTGATCACTAAGTATTCTGTGCCTGCATATTTGACTTCTGTGCCTGCATACTTTTCGAAAAGGACAGTATCCCCCGCCTTTACGGTCATTTCGATGGTTACGCCGTTATCCGTCACGCGGCCTGCTCCTACAGCAATAACGGTACCGGTTTGGGATTTTTCTTTAGCGGACGACGGTAAAACGATGCCGCCTACAGATTTTTCCTCTTCTTTGGCAACTTCTACAATAACACGGTTTCCTAATGGTTTTAACAAGATGATCCCTCCAAAAATAAGTTTATTTTAGCACTCATCAACTCAGAGTGCTAAGTTACATTTCTATATTAATCAATCTCCAATTAATTTGCAAGAGGGAAGCCGATTTTTTCTGATTCTATTTTTTTACGCTATTATGCTATACTGTTTATCAAGCGTAAGACGTCAGTTCTCTCAGAAAGGTACTATTATATGAATAAAAAAATACGTTCCAGGTCAACGTTAGCCATACAGATCATTCTCATCTATCTCGCTTCTCAGCTTCTGCCGGTCGTTATACTTTTTTTCATTCCGGAGGCAGATCGTATCGCAGCGGCTATGAATCTCTCGCTATTCTTCGCTTTCCTAGGGACTGTCCTTATGGTAGCATGGAATAGCAGAAAAAAATGGACACCACAAAACAGCCTTACAGAGCAACCAGCCGCCCCAATCGGAAAAACGCTCGCGATCGGAATCTTTGGCTTCTTGGGAGCTATCCTGATTCAGATCGTCGCGATGAACGTGGAGTATCTTTTGTTCAAGATGCCCGTGATTTCCGAAAATACGGAAGTATTGCTGGACTTGACAAACCGCTATCCATTCTTTATTTTTAACATTATCATCTTTGCACCTGTGATGGAGGAATTTGTATTCCGTAAAGCGATTGTCACACATCTGGTTGATGCAATCGGGATCGTCGGCGCAGCCACTATCAGTGCTTTGCTTTTTGCGATTGCGCATAATGATGGGCACTATTTGGTTTATGGCTCTCTGGGACTATGGTTTTCTTTCCTTTATTACAGAACAAGAAACATAGCCACTCCGATGATTGCGCATGCGTTGATGAATGCCGTATCCGCTTTGCCGATTCTCTCCCAACTCATTTCGTAAGGCACGTGAAGTCCGCTATTTAGGAAAAAGAAAGGAATAACATGACTTTAAAAAATCTATTAATTCAAGTAATCATCCGTTTTGTTTTCGCAATCCTTTTCATTTCGCTGGCAGTCGACGCAGTGAATACTGCAGGGTGGGGATTCATGGCCATCATCAGCGTGCTGTTCGCAACAAGTGATGTCGTAAAAGGCGTTCGCATGTTCAACGCCTACCTGAAAATCAAAAACAGCATCGACAAAAACTAGGAAAAGCGGTACAAGCCCGCTCTGCCTCGAAAGAAATTTAGGAAATCTGGCCTCGCAACGTTTCCTACGGTCACCTTGTACTAGGGCTCTAAGGGATGAATCCCTAAGAGTCCCATGCAAATGAGCATCGTAGAGCGCAATTGCTGAGAGACTTCCTGCGTCAGCAGGTTAGTCGAACAGTATCCTTGGCTCGAAGAGACAAGGGGTTCCTGCCTCTCTTTCCGAGAGGCAGGCTTGGACCGCTAGACATCACTTTGGAAACACCAAATAATTTGCTGACCTTTAAATCACCCTTGGTGATGCATTTCTTTGTTCAAAATGTATACCTACTTGCTAATGAAAAAAAGAAGGATGAGGCGGCCTCATCCTTCTTTTTGCGTTTTCTTATCATCAACTGCCGACTTTGCTCAGCCGATATCATTGTCCAAGAAATAAATCAACGTCTGCAATTCATTCGTCAAATCCACATTCTGAACGCGGACATTTTCCGGAACGGAAAGACGGATCGGGGTAAAGTTCATGATGCCGCGAACGCCCGCTTCGGTCAAACGGTTCGTTGCATCCTGCGCAACTTCTTGGGGAACGGTCAGAATGGCTACATCAATCTGTTGGATACGCAACTGCTCCACCATATCCGTCATGGGGTACACCGGTACACCACTGAGGATTTTACCAACAATGCCTTCATTGACATCAAATGCTGCACTGATGCGCACATTGTTGCTTACGTGGAAGTTGTAGTTCAACAAGGCATGACCCAAATTACCCACACCGATCAAAGCAACGTTCGTCAAACGGTCCTGATTCAAGGTTTTGCTGAAGAAATCCAACAAATACTCGACATCATAGCCGTATCCTCTTTTACCCAGTGCGCCAAAATATGAAAAATCCCTACGGATAGTAGCACTATCCACTTTTACTGCTTCACTGAGCTCAGTGGATGAAACACGTTTTTTACCAGCGTTATGCAAAAAGCGCAAATAGCGGTGGTAAATCGGCAACCTCCTTGCCGTAGCTTTTGGAATATCATTCGTCGACATTTTTTCTCCTCTTCTTTCCTCTTTCATTTCGTAACTCATAGTGTTTGTGCGGTTCCGACAAACTTTAAAAAGTATGTTCACATACTTAAGCTTTCATTTCATACTGCCTATTATATCACCTGATTGTGAAAAATCTACTAATTTGTTCGAAATCGGACTTGATTGTGAAGCCTTTTTTGAACAACATGTGAAATACTGTAACAAATGTAAGCGGAGTCGCCAACATTTTTTCACATGTACAAATACGTGAATATAGCAATAACTTTGCTTGTCCCTATCGAATCAATGCATGCTGTGATAAAATGGAAGGGATAAATGCCAGCATTTGCTTAGAAAGAGGACACTACATATGATTTTACTGCAAGGACAAAATTTGGCGCGCCTTTTTGGGGCGAGCGTCTTATTCGACAATATTCAAATTACTGTTCAAGACCATTCGCGTATTGCACTCGTCGGCCGAAACGGAGCCGGCAAATCGACCTTGCTGAAGATTTTGGCAGGCATCGAAGCAACGGATGCCGGCTCTGTTTCAAAGAGCAAGGACGTAACGATCGGCTACCTGGATCAGCATAGCGCGGTCGATTCATCCAACACGATTTGGCAGGAAATGTTGACCATTTTTGCCCCGCTCATCCAATTAAGTAAGGAAGCTGAACAAGCCGCCGTCGCTTTGGGGGATCCGGACTTGCTCGAGGATGAAGAAGCCTACCAAAAAGCTCTGGAACGCTATGACCATCTCCAGCATACTTTGCACGAAAAGAACGCGTACGGCTATGAATCCGAGATCCGTTCGGTGCTTCACGGATTCCAGTTCTACGAAGGAGATTACGATCGTCCGATTTCCCAATTGTCAGGCGGCCAGAAAACCAGGCTTGCCTTGGCCAAAATCTTGCTTGAAAAGAACGACCTGCTCATTTTGGATGAGCCCACCAACCATCTGGACATCGATACGCTGGCTTGGCTGGAAAATTATCTGATCGGTTACAACGGTTCGCTTTTGATCGTTTCCCATGACCGATACTTCCTGGACAAAGTCGCCACGGAGGTGTATGAAATCAGCCGCCACAAGATCCAGCACTACAAAGGCAACTACTCCTATTATCTGACCGAGAAAGCCGCCCGCCTGGAGCAGGAATTGAAGGCTTACGAGAAGCAACAGGATGAAATATCCAAATTGGAGGATTATGTCGCCCGCAATCTGGCGCGCGCTTCCACGACCAAAATGGCGCAAAGCCGCCGCAAACGTCTGGAAAAAATGGAGCGGATGGACAGACCGAAAGGCGATGAGCGTTCCGCTCGCTTCTCTTTCGATATCGCAAAAGAAAGCGGAAATGTCGTCTTGACGCTGGAAAACGGGGCTGTCGGCTATGCCGATAAGATCCTGGCTGATCCGATCAATCTTGACATCCGTAAACAGCAGGCGATCGCGATCGTCGGGCCGAACGGGATCGGCAAGTCCACTTTGCTGAAGTCGATCATTTCCGAGATTCCGCTTTTGAAAGGCAGAGTCCAGCTCGGCGCCAATGTCGATCTCGGTTATTATGACCAAGAATTAGGCAACCTTTCCAAAAACAAGAGCGTTCTCGCCGAAATCTGGGATCTTCATCCCACGCTGAACGAAAAAGATGTGCGCAGTATCCTGGGGAGCTTCCTGTTCTCCGGCGCCGATGTCGAAAAAACGATTCCGGCATTGAGCGGCGGCGAGAAGGCAAGGCTTTCGCTCTGCAAGCTGGCACTGGACCAAAAGAATTTCCTTGTCCTCGATGAACCCACAAACCATTTGGACATCGACAGCAAAGAAGTGCTTGAAAATGCCTTGATCGATTATGACGGCACCCTGCTTTTCGTATCCCACGACCGCTATTTCATCAACCGGATTGCGACAAACATTGTCGAACTTTCCGCTGAGGGCAGTAAATTATACCTCGGGGACTACGATTACTATATTGAAAAGAAACAGCAAGAAGCGGCGTTGGCAGCTTTGCAGCAGGCCGAAAACGCCACGGAAACAAACGCTGCCGTTGAGCCTCTTTCGAAAGCAAAAGGGGATTACGTTTCTTCCAAGGAAAAACTGAAATTGGAAAGAAAACTGGCTCGGCAGGTGGAGGCTTTGGAGGATGAATTGGCGACCGTCGAGGAGGCCATCGCTGCGATCGAGCTGCAATTGACCGAACCGGAAGTCTACGGTGACCATGAAAAAGTCCAACAGTTCAACCAGCAGTTGCTCGCCCTACAGGCACGGCAGGACGAGCTGATGCAGGATTGGGAAGATCAGACAACCGCTCTCGAGGAACTGAATGAATAGTGAAGCCGATAAGCGTTTCCTGTCTTAGTTGAGGAATGCCGGAACTTTTGTTAAGTTGCACTCGAACAAGTACGCATAATAGGAATATGGAGGTACGAATATGTTGGAAGCCGTTTTATTTGATATGGATGGTGTCATCATCGATACGGAACCATTCTTTTTGCGATCAGAAAGTATGCTATTGAAGGAATTCGGAGTGGACACCGAGTTGGAGTATCATTTCCGCTACCAAGGGACCACGCACGAATACATGTGGGAAACAATGAAAAATGAATTCAATCTGGATGCCCCGGTAGGAGAATTGGTGGAACGGGCGAACGTCATCCGCAATCGCCTGATGGATGAAGACGGCCTGCAGCCGATACCGGGTGTGATTCCCTTCATTGCACGTCTGCATGAAGCCGGTGTTCCTTTGGCAATCGCCTCCTCTTCTCCTTTGACGGATATCCATAAGGCTGTAAAAGCATTGGACATCGAAAAATATTTCAGCTATTTTGTTTCGGGGGAAAGCGTTGCGCATTCCAAGCCCGCGCCCGATATCTTCCTGGATGCTGCAAAAAACTTGAATGCCAAACCGGAGAACTGCGTTGTCATTGAGGACTCCAAAAACGGAGTTGCCTCTGCACATGCGGCCGGCTGCAAATGCATCGGTTTCCGCAATCTCGAGTTCCCTCCGCAGGATCTGTCGTTGGCTTCCGTCATCGTCACCGATTTTTCGGATCTCGATGCCGATTACTGCCGAGCGCTGGTCGATTAAGAATAAGAAAAGCTGAACGGGTTCGTTCAGCCCTGATTAAGGAAACACTGTGACCTAATCGGTCAAGTGTATCATGCCTCTAAGCGATTGAAATCGCAAGAGTCATGACAATTTAGGAAATCTGTCTGCCTGAGCATCGAAGAGCGCAATTGCTGAGAGACTTTCTGCGTCAGCAGATTAGTCGAACAGTATGTCTTGGCTCGCAGAGACAAGAGGTTCCTTATTCTTTTTTCCGAAGGGCTAACCCGTGAAGCTGGACATCATTTTAGATGCATGAAACATTTTGCAAACTTGTGAAACACCTACGGTGATGCATTTTTCACTCTGGAAAATTTTATAAATTCCTGTATGTCAAAAAAAGAGAACGTTAGTCGACATAGTCGGCCAGCGTTCTCTTTTATTATTCGCCTAAAACCAAGCCCGGATGTGCATTCAGATCGTATCCGGCAAAATGTTTTTGTTGGTATTCGGTGTAAGCCGCAGCTCCGATCATCGCCGCATTATCCCCGCATAGCGACAACGGCGGAATGACTACCTCGACTTCCGGAAGCTCCAGTGCCATTTTTGCCGACAAAGCTTCACGCAAGCCTCTGTTGGCGGCGACTCCGCCGGCCAACAGCAGCTGCTTAATGTTCTTTTCCTTGGCCGCGCGCAACGTCTTATGCACCAGAACATCCACGACACTTGCCTGGAAACTGGCGGCCAAATCATAGGGATTGATGTCATCCCCTTTTTGGCGTGCATTGTGGACAGTATTGATGACGGAACTTTTCAATCCGCTGAAGCTGAAATCGTAATTGTCTTCTTTGATCATAGCGCGCGGAAAATGCATCGTTTCCTTACCTTCATGAGCCATTTCATCCATTTTCTTTCCACCAGGATAAGGCAAGCCCAAAATGCGTCCGATTTTGTCGTAAGCTTCCCCCGCGGCATCATCCCGCGTTTCGCCGATGATATCGAAAGATCCGTCCTTTTCCATATACACCAACTCCGTGTGCCCTCCGCTGACAACCAACGATAGCAATGGGTAGCGCATCGGAGTCACCAACTGGTTCGCATAGATATGGCCGGCCATATGATTGACCGGAATGAGCGGTTTCTGATGGGCAAAAGCAAGAGCTTTCGCCGCACTGACACCGATCAACAACGAACCTACCAAACCCGGGCCATGCGTCACAGCAACTGCATCGATGGCATCGAAAGTTACCTGCGCTTCATTTAATGCCGCTTCCACGATTTGAGTGATCTGCTCTACATGATGACGGCTCGCCACTTCCGGGACGACCCCGCCAAAACGCATATGGCTTTTGATCTGGGAAGCGACAACATTCGAAAGGACTGTATTTCCGTTTTTCACCACAGCTACACTCGTTTCATCGCAACTGCTCTCAATCGCGAGTATGGTCACATCTGTTTGCGTCATCAGCCTTCCGCCTCCTCTTGTTTTTCCGATGTCAGCGCCAATTCCATGATGTAGGCATCCTCGATCGGATTATGATAATACTCTTTTCTTCGGAATATTTCCGTAAAGCCTATTTTTTTATACAGGTTATAGGCAGCATCATTAGAAACACGGACTTCGAGCCAAAGCCGCTCCATGCCCCTTTTTTTCAGCAAGGCAATCATTTCCTGCAACAATTTTGTTCCGATTCCTTTCGCCTGATGATCAGGGGCTACCGCAAAATTGTTGATTGATGCCTCATCTACAACCGCCATGCAACAAATATAGCCCACCAGCTTGTTTTCCTCCATATAACCTACATAAATGGAATGATTGTCCTTCAATTCAGACAGGAATGAGGATACTTTCCAACTGGAATGCCCCTCATTGGCCAGCATTGTAAGTTCGTACAAAGTCTGTGCATGTTGGTCCAATTTGCCTGCGCCCGTCTTCAGGTCGCATATTTCAAACGTGCGTTGCATGAACATCTTCCTTTTCTTCCGATTGTTTTCCTGCCAAAGGCCATACCATATCCAAAGCGTCTTCGCCGTCACCGTGATAATAATGCTGCTTGATCTGCTCCGGCAGAAAACCCATTTTCGTGTATAAAGCCTTCGCCCGATGGTTTGAAATCCGCACTTCCAAGCTGATGCTTGTGGCGCTTTTTTCTTCCGCAAAGCTTCTCAACACGCGCAACAACAACGTTGCCGCGCCAATCTGCTGAAATTCGGGCACTACCGCCAAATTCGTTATATGAATATCTTTCCCATCCAATCTTGCACCCAAAAAACCGATAGGCATACGGCCTTCATACAAAACGTAATAAAGCGACTTCGGGTTGTACAGCATATCATTTTCCAATGCTGTCCTTCCCCAGGGTGTTGCGCCATCGTAGCTCATCCGCTCGATATAAAGAATATCGGGAATGTGCTGTTTTTCGCCGACCATCAATCTGACAGGAAGCTGGTTACGCAGCAGATAGGTTTTCTCATTGGAGAGAACGCGCTTTGAATGGATTTTGGCCAGAACATCAAATCGGATTTCCTTATACATGGATTTAAATCGATGAATCCACTCTCTCAACGTAGTCTTCCCTCCGATTACTAAGATGCTGTTGTTCCCATTTTTCTTCAGCTTCCGGTTTTTTTAAGTAGGACGGCACAAAGGTGTGCGGATCCTCCGCGGTCGCGGATTCCGAAAGTGTGGCCAGCACGCTCGCGCGCGGTAAAGCCTGTGATTCTCCAGCAAATAGCGCGCGTTCCTTGAATAATTCACCGATGCGTTCGCGGTATTTGCTGACATCCTCTCCCACGAACAGATAAGTGCCTTCTTCCGCCAACAAGCGCTGGAACCACTCTTCGCTGGCTATATGTGTGTCGGCAATCCGTTCCACCAACAAATTGTCCTCGAATTGATAAACAGCTGTGTAACAGTTCCCCCTACGCGCATCAATCATAGGAACAAGCTTGTGCGCAGCCCCTTCGCAATTGCCGGCGATAACCTTCAGGCTGGAGATCGGCACTAAAGGAATCGCTAACGTCCATGCAAAAGTTTTCGCGATGGTCGCTCCGATCCTGACTCCTGTGTAGGAGCCCGGCCCCTTAGCGACTGCGATGCATTCCAAATCGGCAGGTTTCCATCCGGCAAGTTTCATGACATGATCCACTGCTGGCATCAATTGGGTACTGTGCTGAAGATTTCCGTTGGTGGTGACTTCTGCGAGCAAGCGGCCATTTTCGCAAACAGCCGCACTCATGGTCTGGTTTGAGGATTCAATGGCTAATATTTTCATCTAGATAGCCTCCTTTTCCTGATTATTATGCTCATCTAGTATAGCATTTAATCAGAGTGATAAAAAGCATACATCCTTCCAAATGCTCATGCGGCAGATGTACCTGCCTCTCCCCCTCTCAAGGGCTATTGCTTGATTTTGATAACAGATAAGTTAAAATAGGTTATAGTAAGTAAAGCCAATAAGTGTGACATCAAAAAGGAGGAAACATCATGAATTCAAATTTGGGCGATAAAGCAAAAGGCATGAAGGATAAAGTGGTCGGCAAAATCAAAGAAGAATACGGCGACTTGGTGGATGACTCAAGCAAAGAATTAGAAGGTAAACTCCAACAAGCACGCGGCGAAGCCATACAAAAAAAAGGTGAAATCAAGGAAGATCTCCATGATAAAGCCGAGGATTTAGCTGATAAGGCAAATGATAAAATCGATGATTGGAAAAAATAAAACTTATTTTAGATAGCATAGGATAATAAGCCGCCCCAACAACCTGCAACGGTTTGTTGGGGCGGCTTATTCTTTTTTCAAAGTGATTCCATCATTGATTGGTGGAATCACCTTGTGGATGCGCGCTTGACCCACTCAGTGGATAAGCTGATTTTTTTGGATATTTTGCGCGGATAGGCGATGCGGTCAAGCAATAAGGATATGCCTGTTCTGCCCATCTCGCGCGTGTCGACTCGGATGGTCGATAACGGCGGGTAGACGTATTTGGCAACCTTACTGTCGTTGAATCCGACTACCGAAATTTTATCAGGAACCGAAATATCAGCTTCCTGAAGCGCACGTAGAGCTCCTATGGCGATGGCATCATTTTCGGCAAACAGGAAAGTCGGAAGTTGTTCCCCATTATCGTTAAGCAGCTGATTCATCATCGCGTATCCCGAAGAAGTGCTGAAGTTTCCGCTGCGGTGATACTTATCCCGGTACCAACCCCGCTTGCGCAGTTCAGCAAGAAACAGCTCAGAACGCAGATCGCGAACCAGCATTTCTTTGTCGTTCGTCAGTTCCTTGCCCTCCAAAAAACCGATTTGGGTGTGGCCGCCTCTGTCCATTTCGGCAATGACTTGTTCCATCGCGGATGCAAAATCTACGATGACGCAATCCTGTTTCCATTTGAATTGATCCGAGTCGATGAAGCACAATGGTTTTCCGAAATCCATCAGCCTCTGCACCTGTCGCTCTCCGAATTTACCGATTGCCACGATGCCGATGACGTCCTTTTCGATATCGAAGGTCACATCATGGAAAACCCGTACGACATCGTACCCTTCGGCTTCGGCACGTTCTTCGGCCCCTAAACGGATGCCTTGATAATAGAGGTCATCCAATTCTTCCTCTTGGGTGTACCACTGCAGCAGCAGGATCTTTTCCCTGCTTTTCTTTTTTTTCGTTTTAGTATAATTCAGCTCTTTTGCGGCTGCGAAAATCCGATCTTTCGTTTCCTTGCCGACAGAAAGCGTCTCATCGTGGTTCAGCACGCGCGAAACCGTCGCAGTCGAGACTCCTGCCCTTTCGGCGATGTCCTTCATGGTCGCCATACTTACTCCACCTCCGTCGTTCTTCTGTGTATTTTCATTATTTATTTTCAAGTGTGCTCAAAAAGCGATAGAAGCCTGCTTGCCCTTCCGGTGTTTGCTTGTACACGCCTGCATCTTCGATTACGCGCAGGAATTTTTCACCGACTGCCTCCTGGATCATTTCCATGACGGAATCTGCTTCGAAAGGCCCTTGCTGCTTTAGTTCTTCGGCCCACTCCCGATGGCAGGAGGCGACATCAGCGGTTTTCCCCAGCAGATAGTCGGCAACTTCGTTGAGCTCTGTATCCAATCGCGGCGGCAAAATCGCCAGGCCGAGCACTTCGATCAAGCCGATGTTTTCTTTTTTGATGTGCTGGACATCCGGATGCGGATGGAAGATGCCATCAGGGAACGCTTCGCTTGTCCGGTTATTCCGCAACACCACATCCAACTCGTAAGCTTCTCCGACACGGCGCGCAACGAGCGTTACCGCATTATGGCGCACGCCATCCGATTCCGCTAAGATTTCGGCTTGCGGATCGCTGTAGTTTTGCCATTCTTCCATAATGGTGCACGCAGCGGCAGCGACCACATCCCTATCCTCTGAACGGAGACGAATGACCGAAAGCGGCCAAAAAAGTACTTCGGCTTCGACTTCCGGAAAACCTTCCAGAGCCAAGGTCCGGAGAACTTTGGCAGCTTCCATGGGAAAATGGTGACGCCCGCCTTGATAATGTTCATGACTGAGGATGGAACCTCCGACTATCGGTAATCCCGCATTGGAACCGATGAAGTAATGTGGGAAGAGCGTCACGATCTCAAACAGGTTCGCAATCGTCTCTTCCGTGACATGCATGGGCACGTGCTCTTCGGAAAGGATGATGCAATGCTCGTTGTAGTAGGAATAAGGCGAATACTGAAATCCCCAGTTCTCCCCGAACAAAGGAAGGCGAACAATCCGGTGGTTGCTTCTCGCTGCCGCATCGGCTCTCCCTCTGTATCCTTCGTTTTCCATACAAAGCGCACAAATGGGATAGTTGCCGCTTTCTGATTGTCGCGCCGCTTCCATCTGTTGGCGCGTTTTTTCGGGTTTGGATAGGTTTATCGTGATTTCTAGTTTTCCGTACTTGGAATCGAACGAAAAATGTTTGTTTCTTGCGATTTTCCTAGTTTTAATGTAGTCATTATCTTGACTCAAACGATAGAACTCATCGGTTGCCCGCATCGGTGCTTCTTCATAATGCATCCAAAAACGCTTATTTACCTCGGAAGGCAAAGGTGTGATCAGTTCCATTATTTGCGCTTCCATGATTTCGATTTCTTCGGGAACATCGGTAATCAGATGTTTTTCAACCGCATAGCCGACCATCCGATCCAGTGAGTCCAGCAAATTGGGCAAAGGAATGGAAGGTATTTTTTGAACATCATAAACGTCTATCTCTAATAAACCCAATAAATGATTGATGGCGTATCGCTCATCCAGGCTATGGATGCGATGGGCCGCAATGCCTTTACTGACAAAATCCCGTATGACTTGGTCGATGCTGCTATCCTGCAAATTTACCCCTCATTCCTCTGTTGTTGTAGGTTTAATTATAGCATATGCCCCGCGGTAAATTTTACTTCTATCTTAACTTTTTATTTACCGACCGCTTCACGCTTACTATTTGACAGCTTGATTTTCTCGTGTTATTATTATTTCGAATTCGAGATAATGTGTTTACTGAACCCAAAACTATTTAAAAGGAGTGTCTTTCATAATGAAAAAAACAGCAGGAATCCATCATATCACAGCCATCGTGGGTCATCCGCAGGAAAACGTCGACTTTTATGCCGGCGTACTCGGAATGCGCATGATCAAACAGACCGTCAACTTTGACGATCCGGAGACCTATCACCTTTACTTCGGCAATGCGGACGGCGATCCCGGGACCGTCATCACGTTCTTCCCTTGGGCCAAATCCCGCCATGGCAGTATTGGCGATGGACAGGTGGGCATCACCGTTTATGCGGTTCCCGCCGGATCCCTGTCATTCTGGGAAAAACGCCTGGCCGATTACAATATTCCGTTCGATAAATCGACCCGTTTCGGGGAAACGTATCTGGACTTTGATGATCCGCATGGTCTGCATCTGGAATTGGTGGAACGTGAAGACGGAAACAACAATCCGTATTCCTTCAATGGCGTACCCTCAGAACATGCCATCAAAGGCTTTGCGGGAGCTGTCCTATTGACGGGGGCACCCGAAGAAACTGCAGCTGTCGTCGAAAAAGTGATGGGCTTGGAACGCATCGGGCAGGAAGATGATCTGATCCGTTTCCGTTCCGAAGCTGCTCTCGGCAATACCGTCGACATTAAAATGACCTCCGTCGGTGCTGGTGTCATGGGCGTCGGAACCGTCCATCATATCGCATGGCGGGCAAAAGATGAAGCGGATCATCTCGATTGGCTGAAGCATGTCACCGCCCTAGGACAACATGCCACTCCTGTCCGGGACCGCAATTATTTCAAAGCCCTTTACTTCAGGGAAAAAGGCGGCATCCTATTCGAGATTGCTTCGGACTCGCCGGGATTCGCTATTGATGAGCCCCGCGAAACAATGGGCCAGAAATTGATGCTGCCGCCGCAGTACGAAAGCAGACGTGAGGCCTTGACGGCAGGGCTCATCCCGTTCGAAGTCCGCAACGTATAAACAGAGAGGATTGATTTAGATGAATCATCAACATATTTTCAAACAAGGGAATCCGGAAAGGCCTTTGCTGCTGTTATTGCATGGCACAGGCGGAACCGAACACGACCTGTTTTTCTTAGGAGAGGCGATCGATCCGGAAGCTTCCTTGCTGGGCGTGCGCGGAAACGTGACCGAATCCGGAATGAACCGTTATTTCCGTCGTTTGGCAGAAGGTGTATTCGACGAAAATGACCTGGAATACCGCACAAAGGAATTGATTGCGTTCTTGGATGATGCATCTACAGAATATGGGTTTGACCGGAATAACATCGTAGCGATTGGATACTCAAATGGTGCAAATATCGCCGGGAGTATGATATACTCTTTCAAAGATGCGGTCAAAGGAGCCATCCTTCATCATCCGATGGTTCCTTTCCGCAATCGTCAATTGCCTGATCTGCATTCCCTTCCTGTCTTTATCGGTGCAGGCACAAACGATCCGCTTTGCGCACCGGAAGAAAGCATGGAATTGAAGGCGACACTAGAAGGAGCCGGCAGTGAGGTAGCCATTTATTGGGGAAACGCTGGACACTCACTGACGAATGAAGAGGTTGTTGCAGCGAAAGCTTGGTACAACAAACACTTCTGATATCTCCTTCCACATGAGAGGAGAAACATATATGGAAAAACTATTGAACAGAATCAATGAATTGGCCCGCAAAGCCAAAACGGCGGATGGCCTGACCGAAACCGAAAAAATTGAGCAAAAGGAATTACGTCAACAGTATCTCCGCTCTTTCCGCAGTTCTTTTGACGACATTCTTTTGAATTCAAAAGTTGTCGATCCCAAAGGAAATGACATTACACCTAAGAAATTGGTGGAAGCCCAAAAAGATAAACGCCGGACTGATGTGAAAAACATTTTGGGCGGGAAGAACGTCGTGCACCTGCACCCAGAGGATGCAGATAAAAAGTAATGCCTACTAAAAAACAGGACTCACTCCGAATTGATGGAGTGGGTCCTGTTTTTTGGTGCGGGATTCATCGTATCCTTTTGTAAACGGGATTTGTCATGGCTCTTGCGATTTCAATCGCTTAGAGCCATGATACACTTGGGCGCTTGCGACCACAGTGCATCCTTCATTCTCTTAATATGCTCTTGCTAACCAGACTGTGTGTTTGGCTGGCTTGCCTGATACGATACAGGTTGTTTTTTCGACTGGTGGGTTGAAAGGCATGTTGCGGGTCGTGAAGCCAGTTTCTTCCTTGATTTTCGCTTCCGTTTCAAGCTCGCCGTCCCATCCTGCCAATACGAAACCAGGCACTTCGCCAGCTGCTCGCTTGGATTCGATATGGGCTTTCAGTTCATCCAATGTATCGATGTTCGTGTATTCATTGGCTTTGCGGTTTTCGCGGGCTGTTTCCAAGAGACGGACTTGCATGTCATCCAATGCTTTCGGCACGAAGTCCATGATCTCATCCAAGGATACCGCCACTTTGTCGGAAAGGTCACGCATTTTCACCATGACTTGGTTGTTTTCCATATCGCGTGGCCCGAATTCAATGCGCATCGGCACGCCCTTCAGTTCCCACTCGTTGAATTTGAAGCCAGGTGAGTTATCGCTGTCGTCCAAGAGAACGCGGATACCGGCAGCCTTCAAATCCTTTTGCAATACTTCCAGACGTTCCACGATTTCAGGTTTCTTCTTCCATGGGCCAACCGGCATCAAAACAACTTGCTTTGCTGCGACCTTAGGAGGCAAAACCAATCCTTGGTCATCGCCATGAACCATGATCAGCGCACCGATCAAACGTGTGGAGACGCCCCAAGAAGTAGTATGCGCATAAACGTGCTCGTTATCGCGGTTCAAGTATTTGATGTCGAATGCTTCCGCGAATTTCGTGCCCATATAGTGGGAAGTCCCGGCCTGAACCGCTTTTCCGTCTTTCATCATCGCTTCTACGGAGTAGGTATCCACCGCACCTGCGAAACGTTCTGAAGGCGTTTTTTGCCCTTCGTAGACAGGCACTGCCAACAAGCCTTCGATGACTTCTTTGTAGACTTGCAGCATGCGCATGGTGCGACGGCGCGCATCTTCTTCATCGGCATGGGCAGTATGTCCTTCTTGCCAAAGGAACTCGGAAGTGCGCAAGAACGGCAAGGTTTTCTTTTCCCAACGGAACACGTTCGCCCATTGGTTGATTTCCATCGGCAGATCGCGGTAAGAATTGATCCAGTCACCGAAAGCCGTACCGATCATCGTTTCCGATGTCGGACGCAAGGCCAAGCGTTCTTCCAATTTTTCGCCGGCGGCTTCCGTTACCCATGGCAATTCCGGGCTGAAGCCTTCGATATGGTCTTTTTCTTTTGTGAAGAATGATTCCGGGATCAGCATCGGGAAGTAAGCGTTACGGATGCCTTCCTCTTTGAAACGTGCGTTGAATTCTTCCTGGATATGTTCCCAAATTTCATAGCCGTCCGGTTTGAAGATCATGCAGCCGCGTACAGGTGAATAATCCATCAGATCAGCTTGTTTGATGGTTTGGATATACCATGCCGAAAAATCTTCTTTTTGTAAAGTACTCATGTTTTTCCTCCTGATTTTTAAAATTTTTATTTGATTGCAAAAAAATAAGCATAATCCATCCTTAACAAGGACGAAATATACTTTCCTGATGTATTTCCGCGGTACCACCTTCATTGGCCTTCATTATTTGCGAAAGCCCAACTCAACATCTGGTAACGGCAGAAAACCGGCCATATTTCTATGGCAAACTGTCAGGTAGGTTCAACGGATCAGTGGGGGTCCCTCTTCCAGCCTAGGAAAGACTCTCTTTGCCCATCATCCATCTACTGTTCCTTACGCTCAATCACTACCTATTGTATGAAAAAAACTCCGAAATAGCAATGCTTTTTTACGGTTCAGTCTTCTCATGCTTGCTGAAAATACTCATCCTTCAAAATTCCGTAATAAGCCATATCGCAGCTGCGCCCTTTGAAGACTTTATGTCTGCGTAATACGCCTTCCGGATGCATTCCGATACGCTTCATCACTTCTCCGGAAGCCGGGTTAAGCATGTCATGCATCGCAAAGACTTTTTCCAGTTTCAAAACTTCAAAAGCCAAAGCCGTGATGAGCTTGCCTGCTTCCGTCATATAGCCATTCCCGCGGTAAGCCTTGTTTAAGGTGTAGCCGATTTCTGCGATACGGTCAGTCGCATTCGGACGGATATCGATCGTTCCGATCATCTTTTTTGTGTCCTGCACTACAATTGCATACTTTCCTGCCGGCGCAGCCAGAAAGTAATTCGCGATGGCCTCTTCCGTCATCGCCCGATTACGATGCGTTTCGAAAACAAATCGGGTCGTTTCCTCATCGGAAGCATACTCGAACATATCCGGAGCATCCGCCAACCCGACTGGACGCAAAAAAATCCGATCACCTTCCAGGGTTCTGTGCTTCATCAATTCTAAGGTTATATCCATATTTAGGGCCTCCTGTGTTTGACCTGTTTCAAAACAATAGACAACAAAGGCGGATCGACTGGACTTGCCTGCCGATCCGCACTTCGCCGAAAAAATTAAACCATCTTCATCGGATCCACGTACTGATCGAACTCTTCAGCAGTGACATGCCCCATCGCGACAGCCGCCTCTTTCAAGGAAGTGCCGTCCACAAAAGCCTTCTGGGCGATCTTGGCTGCTTTCTCATAACCGATGTACGGGTTCAAAGCAGTCACCAGCATCAAGGAATTGGTCAGGTTATGGTTGATTTTATCCTGTTCCGCCTTGATTCCGCTCGCGCAGTTTTCATCAAAACTGATCAGTGCATCCGCAAGCAGGCGGACAGACTGCATGAAGCTGTTCACGATGAGCGGCATATAAGTATTCAGCTGGAACGAACCTTGCGAAGCCGCAAAGCCGATGGCGCTGTCGTTGCCCATCACTTGGATGCAGGCCATCGTTACCGCTTCGGATTGGGTAGGATTGACTTTTCCGGGCATGATCGAACTTCCCGGCTCATTCATCGGGATGCTGATTTCGCCGATGCCGCTTCTCGGGCCGCTCGCCAGCCAACGGACATCATTTGCGATCTTGTAGAAATTGGCCGCCAGCGCTTTAACCGCCCCATGCGTATGCACAAAAGCATCCTTGCTGGTCAGTGCATGGAATTTGTTCTCTGCTCCAACGAATGCCTCGCCCGTGCGCTCCGCAACCTTTTCGATCGTTTTTTGGATGAAGATTGGATCCGCGTTCAACCCCGTTCCGACCGCTGTGCCGCCTAAGGCTACTTGTCGCATGTATTTCAAGGAGTCCTCGATCATGGACTTCGTTTCCTCCAGCATGACGCGCCATGCGCTGATTTCCTGGCCTAATGTCAATGGCGTCGCATCCTGCAGATGGGTACGCCCCAATTTGACGATCGCTGCATTTTCCTGCTCCAAACGAGTCAGCGTGCCGATCAACTGCTCAATCGCCGGGTACAGTTTGTTTTTTATGTACAGCACGCCGGCGATGTGCATAGCAGCCGGGAATGTATCATTGGAGCTCTGACCTTTATTCACATGGTCGTTTGGGTGGATGCCGCCGTCAACTAGCTGGTTGCCTCGGTTCGCCAGCACTTCGTTCACATTCATATTGGATTGCGTGCCGCTTCCGGTCTGCCATACGGATAACGGAAATTGATCGTCCCATTTGCCTTCAAGCACTTCATCAGCCGCCAAAAGGATGCCTTTTGTAACGGTCTCATCCAATAAGCCGACTTCATGGTTTGATGCCGCGGCAGCACGCTTGATTTCGACCAATGCATAGATGACTTCCATCGGAATTTTTTCGATTCCGATCTTAAAATTTTCCAGACTGCGTTGCGTCTGTGCACCCCATAATTTATCCGCTGCAACTTTTACTTCCCCTAATGAGTCATGTTCAATTCTATATTCCATTCATCCCGTTCCTTCCTGTCGGCTCTTCCGTTTTTGGACGTGCTTTTTGTCCTAATATTCCGCTTTCCAGATGGCAGCTTCGACAGCTTCCATCGGATCCGTTATTTCAACACCATTTACTCCATCTTCGATAGCTGCTTGGATGACGGCTGCCGCAACCAATTTCGAGGCTTCGCGCAACTGGGAAACCGGCGGCAAAATCGCTGCTCCCGCTTCATCCAAGTTCTGTAGGGAAGTGATGCCGTGCGCGGCAGCGGACAGCATTCTGTCCGTCACTGTCTTGGCTTTTGCGATGACGATCCCGAAGCCTAAACCTGGGTACAATAAGGCATTGTTCGCCTGGCCGATTTTATAGTCCACGCCATTGTATGCGATCGGATCGGATGGGCTGCCGGTAACGACCAACGCTCTCCCCTCGGACCAAGCAATGACATCCGAAGCCTTTGCTTCGCATAATCTGGTCGGATTCGAGATCGGCATGATGGCCGGACGTTCATTGTATGCTGCCATCTTTTCGACGACCGCTTGCGTAAAGGCACCGGCTTGGCCTGATGTACCAATCAGCACGGTCGGTTTGACCGCTTCGATGATTTCAGCCAAATCGTTCAATGGTGCGGAGAACTCAGCCGCAGCGCGCGCATATTTTTGCTGACCCGGCGTAAGATCCGCCATGTCATCAGTGACCAGCCCATAGCGGTCGACCATGTAAAACTGTTTGCGGGCTTCCTGGCTGTCGGCACCTTGCAGCACCATCTCCATGAGGATTTGGTCGGATACACCGACACCGGCAGTCCCGCCTCCGAAAACAAGGATTTTGTGTTCCGTGATCGGCTTATCGGTGATCCGGACCACTGAATCCATCGCAGCCGCCATCATCACGCCGGTCCCCTGGATGTCATCATTGAACGTACAGATTTTATCGCGGTACTGCTCCAGTATATTGGCGGCATTGTCGCGGCCGAAGTCTTCCCAGTGGAACAACACATCCGGGAACAGCGCTGATGCCTCTTCAACGAACTTTTCGATGAATGGGTAATACGCCTCTCCTGTCACACGTTTGTGCTTATTGCCGAGATAGAACGGATCCTCCAGCAGCTGCTCGTTGTTTGTGCCCGCATCAATCACGATCGGCAAGACCTGTTGCGGATTCAATCCCGAAGCGACGGTGTATACAGCCAGTTTTCCAATCGAAATCGCGATGCCTTGGATGCCCCAATCGCCGATGCCCAGCACCCCTTCGCCATCCGTGATGACCATCATTTTGATTTCTTCATCCATGCCTATGCAGCCGTTCAGCAAAGCGGTGCGGATCGCTTCCGGACGATTCACATCCAAGTAGACCGCATCCTGGGGAATTTGGTAATCCCGCGAATAATTCATGACTGTGTCGGCGATGGTCGGCGTATAGATGACCGGCAACAACTCGGTCACGTGTTTCCCGATGACATGGTAAAAAAGCACGCGGTTCTGGGCGTAGATATTCATCAGATGCTTCTGTTTGGAATAAGCATCAGTCAGTTGGCCCAGTTGCGCATAGACAATCTCCCCTTGTTCTTCCAAGGTACGCACTTCGGTCGGCAATAAACCTTCCAGCCCTAATGTTGCTCGTTCTTCCAAAGTGAATGCGGTCCCTTTATTCAAAAATGGCTGACCCAATAAATCTTTTCCGTTAGTTTTCGACACGTTGACACACTCCTGCTCCATCATTTGTATGTATTTCTTTCCACGCTTTTCAAATCAAGGCTTGCCGCGCTTATTTTGTCTACAAGTGCTAATCCGCCCAAGGTATTTCTATCGTGAGATGTTCATGTAGCTGTTTTTGGTAGTCCAGATCGGCTCTTCGCTTTTTCCGTCTTTCTTCATATCCGCTGTTGATGAATTTTTCCTCGACCGTTTCCGGTACGATTTTCGGAAGAGAAACCTTTTGCCCATTCCCATCAGGAAGCGCCACAAAGGTCAAAAAGCAGGTCGCTGCCAAATACCGTTCACCCGTCCGAAGATTTTCTCCGGTAACTTTTGTGAAGATTTCCATTGATGTCTTCCCAGCTCCCGAAACAAACGTATCGATGCAGACCGAGTGCCCAGTAGGAAGTGGCTTGATGAAGTTCAATGTGTCCACCGATGCGGTCACATTGGTCGTACGACCGAAACGCTCTCCGGAAATTGCCGCACAATCATCGATCATGCTCATCAGTTTGCCTCCGAACAAAGTACCGTGGTAATTTGAATCGAACGGAAAGACGTGATGTGTCTGAATCACCTTCGTCTGCCTGCAATATCTGATCTCCTGTTCATGGTTCGTTTCCGTCATATCCGCCTTCAACCCTTTCTTTTTCGTAAATTCATTTTAGCATGCTTCATTTCCGATTAACAGTTCTGCCAAATAATTCTAATTTTTGTCACCGCTTCCCGGCTTCCTTTTCAAACAGGGTTGTTGTAAAATGAGTATAGGAAGCGTTTTCTGAACAAATTCAAAAAAGGAGCGGGTAGAAATGTTAGCAGAATACAAAAATATTTTGGTTCCCGTTGACGGTTCAGGTCAGTCAGAAGATTCGTTCAAAAAAGCTGTTGCCATTGCCCAACGTAATAACGCCGCGTTGCACCTTATCTACGTTAAGGACACAAGAAATGTTCCTCTTAGCCCTGAATATGAATCCAGATTGACGGAAGCATACAAGGACATGGAATATGAATTCCTCGATGAAATGATGACATTCGCCCTAAATGAAGGGATTGAAGTCAAGAAGTCTGTAACCAACGGCAATCCAATGACGCTCATCGCTGAAGCATTTCCGAAAGAATACAACATCGATCTTATCGTCATCGGAGCGACCGGCAAAGGTGCGATCACCAGGGCTTTTGTTGGATCGGTCTCTAACTACGTGGTCCGTCATGCACCGTGTGATGTTTTGGTTGTCCGTACCTAAAAGTAGCGCACTATTTTTGCAGCCGTACCTCAGAAAACGTAAGAACAGCCCTGTACAGCTTAAGCTGCACAAGGCTGTTTCCTTGTATAGGACGTTTTACCGTAGTTTTTGGTATCCTTCAGTCAGCTAGATATCATTGACTGTCTCGCCAACTTCCTCGCTGTCGATCCAAGCGCCATCAAAAAATTGGATCGCGTAAGGCCCTTCACTGGTGATGTCAAAATAAATCTTATCTGTAAAGGACTCCCCGGGTGCGACAGTATGCAACCAGAAATGGGTGTAGCGCAAAGGGAGAATTTTCCCCTCGGCATCAAGCGCCGAAAAATAGTTGGGAGCGATGTAGGTATCGACACTGCCATTGTTGACGTATTGTACTTCTACTTCCAATAGTTTTTCCCCAAGCGGGTTGAGTTCCTCCAGCGCATCTATTTCCCGGATTTCCGTTACCGTCACCAACTCATTTATCCCGGAATCGTCGCTCAAAAAGTTTTGCGCTTCACCCTCATTGACCGTAAAAGCAGGCGGAGTTATCGTTGGGTTCTCATTAGGTATGAAAGTTATGGTGACATAACTTTCAGGCGCAAGGTCTGCCAGTTTAATCCCAGTATCGCCATATATGACGGATGTATCCGTCGTGAAGGTGATTTCTGTTTCAATACTGGGTCCTTGATAAGGATAATCGAATTCCCATACGTTGTTCGTCTCGCGATAGTCGACAGCCGTCCCTTCGATGATGGTGGTCACTTGATCATAACCTTCAGCATTGCCTTCTAACGCAAAATAGTTATATTTATCGCCTCTGGTGATTCCATCCTCAACACCACTTGAAAAAAGGATCGTTTTAGTTACACTTTTCTCAGCTTCGGCAGAAACCGAAGATTGTTCGCTCACCAAAGAATCTTCGGTTTCAGATTCATTTTGGCAGGCAGCAAAAACACCGACACAGACAACAAGCAGCAATCCAAACCTTTTATTCATAGGAATTCCCCCTCCCGCAATCCGCACAACAGATCTCCATCTTTCGATTCTTACCCCCATTTTAGCAAATTATCAATCAAAAAACGAATCCCAGACTTTCTTCAAGACATTGTGCGGAGAATTGACTATAATGGAAACATACTTGAATTTGCCGGATATTTTTCCAGTAATAAACTATCCGAAAATCTGAAAGGAACGGTGCGGATGCGAATCATTAGAGGCCTGCTTTTCACTGGCATAGCAGCATTGTTGGTAGGATACGGAATAAACCGTAATATTTTGAACGAAAAATTCCCGTTTCTCGAGCAAGCAGTACAAACGGATGTGGCTGAGAAAATTCAAGTGCTGACAAGCCCTGAAGGCATTGACCTGCTCATAGCGCCTTTCACCCGACCTGAAGAAATCGACTATACCCTTGTGGAAGATAAAATCATGGTTTTACTGAATGAGCTTCGTCTGGAGCAAGGCTTGCTTCTCCTTACAAAGAACGAAACGCTTAAAGCGGCGGCTGATCACCGGGCCATTGAAACCCAGACATCGTTTTCGCACACCCGTCCGGATGGAACCGATTTTTACACGGTCATCCAGACCGATGATTACTGGTACCCTTATCAAACGGTCGGAGAAAATCTGGCAATGGCGACCTATTTCAAGGACGAAGCAAGTATGGCCGAATTTTTGTTCAAAGGTTGGATGGAAAGCGAAGGCCATTACGCCAATATGATTCATCCCGATTTCCGTGAGGTAGGCATCGGTGTCCATTATGACGGAGAATTTCTGTATGCTGTGCAGCTGTTTGGGAAACAAAATCAATAACTGGGAGTGATCCCCAAAAAAACGCAAAAAAAAAGCAAGCATCAGGAATATCCTGCATGCTTGCTTTTCATTTGCGCGGCAACGTCCTAGTCTCACAAAGGGAAACCCTTCACTACAATCGGCGCTAAGAAGCTTAACTTCTGTGTTCGAGATGGGAACAGGTGTGACCTTCTTGCCATCGTCACCGCACATTTTTAATTAGAGAACATTGTTCTCTCAAAACTGAATCTACAAAAGTAAAGGGATTCCGAAAACACCGCTTGAGTTTTCTTCTTTTTAAAAATTGGTTAAGTCCTCGACCGATTAGTATTGGTCCGCTCCATACATCGCTGTACTTCCACTCCCAACCTATCTACCTGATCATCTCTCAGAGGTCTTACTCACTTAAAGTGATGGGAAATCTCATCTTGAGGGGGGCTTCACGCTTAGATGCTTTCAGCGTTTATCCCGTCCACACATAGCTACCCAGCGATGCTCTTGGCAGAACAACTGGTACACCAGCGGTGTGTCCATCCCGGTCCTCTCGTACTAAGGACAGCTCCTCTCAAATTTCCAACGCCCGCGACGGATAGGGACCGAACTGTCTCACGACGTTCTGAACCCAGCTCGCGTACCGCTTTAATGGGCGAACAGCCCAACCCTTGGGACCGACTACAGCCCCAGGATGCGATGAGCCGACATCGAGGTGCCAAACCTCCCCGTCGATGTGAACTCTTGGGGGAGATAAGCCTGTTATCCCCAGGGTAGCTTTTATCCGTTGAGCGATGGCCCTTCCATGCGGAACCACCGGATCACTAAGCCCGACTTTCGTCCCTGCTCGACTTGTAGGTCTCGCAGTCAAGCTCCCTTCTGCCTTTACACTCTACGAATGATTTCCAACCATTCTGAGGGAACCTTTGGGCGCCTCCGTTACATTTTTGGAGGCGACCGCCCCAGTCAAACTGCCCGTCTGACACTGTCTCCCTGCTCGCTAAGAGCAGCGGGTTAGAGTGGTCATATCACAAGGGTAGTATCCCACCGTTGCCTCCTCCGAGACTGGCGTCCCGGTATCTTCGGCTCCTACCTATCCTGTACATGTGATACAAACACGCAATATCAAACTGCAGTAAAGCTCCATGGGGTCTTTCCGTCCTGTCGCGGGTAACCAGCATCTTCACTGGTACTATAATTTCACCGAGTCTCTCGTTGAGACAGTGCCCAAATCGTTACGCCTTTCGTGCGGGTCGGAACTTACCCGACAAGGAATTTCGCTACCTTAGGACCGTTATAGTTACGGCCGCCGTTTACTGGGGCTTCAATTCAAAGCTTCGCTTGCGCTAACCTCTCCTCTTAACCTTCCAGCACCGGGCAGGCGTCAGCCCCTATACGTCATCTTTCGATTTTGCAGAGACCTGTGTTTTTGATAAACAGTCGCTTGGGCCTATTCACTGCGGCTGACCTTGCGGTCAGCACCCCTTCTCCCGAAGTTACGGGGTCATTTTGCCGAGTTCCTTAACGAGAGTTCTCTCGCACACCTTAGGATTCTCTCCTCAACTACCTGTGTCGGTTTGCGGTACGGGCAGTTACTTTCTCACTAGAAGCTTTTCTTGGCAGTGTGACATCAGGAACTTCGCTACTAAATTTCGCTCCCCATCACAGCTTGTCCTTGAGAGAAAAAGCATTTCACTCGTTCTCAGACTTGCTGCTTGGACACACATTTCCGATCGTGTGCATTCCTTAGCCTCCTGCGTCCCTCCATCGCTCAAACAAAAGCAACTGGTACAGGAATATCAACCTGTTGTCCATCGCCTACGCCTATCGGCCTCAGCTTAGGTCCCGACTAACCCTGGGAGGACGAGCCTTCCCCAGGAAACCTTAGTTATTCGGTGGACGGGATTCTCACCCGTCTTGCGCTACTCATACCGGCATTCTCACTTCTAAGCGCTCCACCAGTCCTCACGATCTGGCTTCGATGCCCTTAGAACGCTCTCCTACCACGGAACCCATTGGGTTCCATCCACAGCTTCGGTGATCTGTTTAGCCCCGGTAAATTTTCGGCGCAGGGTCACTCGACTAGTGAGCTATTACGCACTCTTTAAATGATGGCTGCTTCTGAGCCAACATCCTAGTTGTCTGTGCAACCCCACATCCTTTTCCACTTAACAGATACTTTGGGACCTTAGCTGGTGGTCTGGGCTGTTTCCCTTTTGACTACGGATCTTATCACTCGCAGTCTGACTCCCGGATCTAAATCAATGGCATTCGGAGTTTATCTGAATTCGGTAACCCGAGAAGGGCCCCTAGTCCAAACAGTGCTCTACCTCCATGATTCGCATATCCGAGGCTAGCCCTAAAGCTATTTCGGAGAGAACCAGCTATCTCCAAGTTCGATTGGAATTTCTCCGCTACCCACACCTCATCCCCGCACTTTTCAACGTGCGTGGGTTCGGTCCTCCAGTGCGTATTACCGCACCTTCAACCTGGACATGGGTAGGTCACTTGGTTTCGGGTCTACGACCTCATACTTATTCGCCCTATTCAGACTCGCTTTCGCTGCGGCTCCGTCTTTTCAACTTAACCTTGCATGAAATCGTAACTCGCCGGTCCATTCTACAAAAGGTACGCCATCACCCATTAACGGGCTTTGACTACTTGTAGGCACACGGTTTCAGGTACTGTTTCACTCCCCTTCCGGGGTGCTTTTCACCTTTCCCTCACGGTACTGGTTCACTATCGGTCACTAGGGAGTATTTAGCCTTGGGAGATGGTCCTCCCGGATTCCGACGGAATTTCTCGTGTTCCGCCGTACTCAGGATACTGGTAGAGCTGATTTGGATTTCGCATACGGGGCTATTACCCTATGTTGCGCAACTTTCCAGTTGGCTTCTGCTATCCATTGCAGTCTCATGTCCCAGTCCTACAACCCCAAAGAGCAAGCTCTTTGGTTTGGGCTTTTCCCGTTTCGCTCGCCGCTACTAAGGGAATCGAATTTTCTTTCTCTTCCTGCAGGTAATGAGATGTTTCAGTTCCCTGCGTGTTCCTCGATACACCTATGTATTCAGTGTAACGTAATATCCTATCAAAGATATTGGGTTGCCCCATTCGGAAATCTCCGGATCAAAGCTTACTTACAGCTCCCCGGAGCATATCGGTGTTAGTCCCGTCCTTCATCGGCTCCTAGTGCCTAGGCATCCACCGTGCGCCCTTATTCACTTAACCTATGGTTAAGCTCGCCATTGCTGGCTTGCTAACTTATTTCGTTAAAAACTCATTTAAGTCAACTTAAAACGCGGTAAAATGTTTAGGTTTCTTACTTTATTTTTGTAGTATTCAGTTTTCAAAGAACAACTTTTTCTTGCTTGAGAGATTGATCTCTCAAAACTGAACAAAGAATGATTGAACCAAGCAAGGATTCCATTATATTCCTTAGAAAGGAGGTGATCCAGCCGCACCTTCCGATACGGCTACCTTGTTACGACTTCACCCCAATCATCTGTCCCACCTTAGGCGGCTGGCTCCATAAAGGTTACCTCACCGACTTCGGGTGTTACAAACTCTCGTGGTGTGACGGGCGGTGTGTACAAGACCCGGGAACGTATTCACCGCGGCGTGCTGATCCGCGATTACTAGCGATTCCGGCTTCATGCAGGCGAGTTGCAGCCTGCAATCCGAACTGAGAATGGCTTTAAGAGATTCGCTTGACCTCGCGGTCTTGCTGCTCGTTGTACCATCCATTGTAGCACGTGTGTAGCCCAGGTCATAAGGGGCATGATGATTTGACGTCATCCCCACCTTCCTCCGGTTTGTCACCGGCAGTCTCATTAGAGTGCCCAACTGAATGCTGGCAACTAACAATAGGGGTTGCGCTCGTTGCGGGACTTAACCCAACATCTCACGACACGAGCTGACGACAACCATGCACCACCTGTCACTTTGTCCCCGAAGAGAAAGTCCTATCTCTAGGATTGTCAAAGGATGTCAAGACCTGGTAAGGTTCTTCGCGTTGCTTCGAATTAAACCACATGCTCCACCGCTTGTGCGGGTCCCCGTCAATTCCTTTGAGTTTCAGCCTTGCGGCCGTACTCCCCAGGCGGAGTGCTTAATGCGTTAGCTGCAGCACTGAAGGGTGGAAACCCTCCAACACTTAGCACTCATCGTTTACGGCGTGGACTACCAGGGTATCTAATCCTGTTTGCTCCCCACGCTTTCGAGCCTCAGCGTCAGTTACAGACCAGAGAGTCGCCTTCGCCACTGGTGTTCCTCCATATATCTACGCATTTCACCGCTACACATGGAATTCCACTCTCCTCTTCTGCACTCAAGTTCCCCAGTTTCCAATGACCTTCCACGGTTGAGCCGTGGGCTTTCACATCAGACTTAAGGAACCGCCTGCGCTCGCTTTACGCCCAATAAATCCGGACAACGCTTGCCACCTACGTATTACCGCGGCTGCTGGCACGTAGTTAGCCGTGGCTTTCTGGTCAGATACCGTCAAGGCTGGAGCAGTTACTCTCCAACTTGTTCTTCTCTGACAACAGAGTTTTACGATCCGAAAACCTTCTTCACTCACGCGGCGTTGCTCCGTCAGACTTTCGTCCATTGCGGAAGATTCCCTACTGCTGCCTCCCGTAGGAGTTTGGGCCGTGTCTCAGTCCCAATGTGGCCGATCACCCTCTCAGGTCGGCTACGTATCATCGTCTTGGTGAGCCGTTACCTCACCAACTAACTAATACGCCGCGGGTCCATCCATAAGCGACAGCACAAAGGCCGTCTTTCCTTTCCCGATCATGCGATCAAGAAAACTATGCGGTATTAGCACCCGTTTCCGGATGTTATCCCCCTCTTATGGGCAGGTTACCCACGTGTTACTCACCCGTTCGCCACTATCTTCTCAGTGGAAGCAAGCTTCCATAGAAAAGACCGTTCGACTTGCATGTATTAGGCACGCCGCCAGCGTTCGTCCTGAGCCAGGATCAAACTCTCATGTAATGTGGGCTCTTGTACAGAAACCCTCATGAAAAGCTGAATAGCTCTTAATTTCTTGCTGACTTTATGTTTGCGATACGATGTATCGCCTTCGTTTGCCTCGACCGAAATCGAAGCTCCCTGCACATTTGGTTCGTTCATTCTTTGTTCAGTTTTCAAAGGTCAATCGCGCATCACGCATTACGTGATTGCTTACTCATGTTATCACGGCCTCGTTTATCCGTCAAGCATTTTTTGAAATATTTTTCAAAAAGATTTATTGAAGGTCGCTCGAAGCAGCAACTTTTATATCTTATCACCATCACGATTGCATGTAAACAATTATTTTCAATTGTTTTATTTGCTCTCGTGGACAACTTCTAAATACTACCACCCGACACCTCTCATTGTCAACATTTTTTAGAAGATAAAAATCCAAAGCCTCGAATAAATGACACTATTTATGAGTTCCTTCATTATATGCACTCTCCCAAAAAAGAATAATAAAAAAGCGGATATCCGGTTTTCGCCGGATATCCGCATGCATCTATTTTATTATTTACTGATTTTCTCATAGATTTCGACGATTTCTTTCGCCAAGTCTTTGAATGCGATGGACGTCATCAAATGATCTTGTCCATGGACCATCAATAACGACAGTTCCACTGCATCTCCAGATGCTTCTTGTGTCAACAGACCGGTCTGCGCATGATGGGCTTCCACCAATGCTTTTTCCGATTCGCCGATTTTTTCGTTCGCTAATGCAAAATCTCCTGCTTTTGCCGCTTCGATCGCTTCAATCGCATTTCCTTTTGCATCGCCTCCATGCATGATCAACTGCATGATGACATCCAGGTTCTTTGGTTCTGCCATGTTATAGACTCCTTCAGTGTTGTTTTGTTTATTCACCCATTAACGTTAGAGCTGTTTTCAATACTTTTTCGCCGTTCATCATGCCGTAGTCCTGCATGTTGATGACATCCATTTTTGTGTCCGTTCCGGCAACTTTATCTTCGAATTGTTTTTTCATGTATTTAACTTGCGGTCCCAGCATCAGGACATCGATTTTTTTCTTGGCCAAATGTGCGTCTGCTTCTGAAGCGGATACTGCGAAAATTTCAGCATCCAATCCTTGCGCTGCCGCCGCTTTTTGCATTTTTGATACTAGTAAGCTGGTGCTCATTCCAGCTGCACATACTAACATGATTGTTTTGTCTGCCATATTCATTCTCTCCATCCATAAAATAATTTGCTATGCGATTATTATAACACACATGATAGCGTTTGTCGAAAACACTTTCATAAACTTTCAAACGTTTTCACCACACCGCTTTCTTTCGGGTTTCGTGGAGAGAGGACACTACTTCAGATTCTTGCCGTTTTGTTCTATGACCTCTTTGTACCAGTAATAACTGGCCTTTTTGTATCGTTTCAACTCTTTCGGACTTTCTTCATCTCGGTCCACATAAACAAACCCATAACGCTTTTGATACCCGTTCAGCCAACTTAAAAGGTCGGTATAACTCCAAGTGCAATATCCGAGCACTTTCACGCCATCTGTGATGGCTTCCTGGACTGCTTTGGCATGGTCGTTCAGATAATCGATCCGGTACTGGTCATGAATCTGTCCCTCTTCAAGCTTGTCGTATTCACCCAGTCCGTTTTCGGTTATCAGTATCGGCAGTCCGTATCGACTGTTTATCCGACGTAAGGCGATGCGAAGGCCCAGCGGATCGATATCCCAATCCCAATTGGTCTTTTCAACGAATGGATTCAGTACTTCTTTGAAAACGCCTGGAATTCCGCCTCTTTCGGTACTCCCCTTTTCGCCGGAATAATTCGGTGTGCCGATGCCGACGCCATCCAATGGATTCGCGGCAACCGTTGATGTCTGATAGTAATTCACGCCCATGAAATCAGGTTTCCCTGCTTTCAGTATCTTGAAATCTTCCGGTCGGGTCTCAGGCTGCAGATCGTTTTCTTCCAACCAATTCCAGATGACGGTAGGGTATTCTCCTTTTGCATAGACGTCCATCCAAAAATAGGCGTTCATTTCGTCGAAGTTCTCCGCTGCCAGAATGTTTTCTGGGCGTGCGTCAATAGGATAGCCTGGTGAGTAAGCGAAACTCGGCCCGATTTGCCCATGCATACCAAGCGACCGATATTTGTTGATGGCTGCCGCATTCGCTACGTTCGCATGATGATTGGCTTGGTACATCCGTTTCGGATCCTTGACTGCCGGGGGATGGGTCGCCATCATGTAGCCATGGGAAATGAAAATATTTTGTTCGTTCAAGGATACCCAATATTTTACCCGATCGCCGTATCTGCGGAACACGGTTTCTGCGTAGGTGGTAAAGTCTTCGATGATCTGGCGCGATTCCCAGCCTAGATACTCATCCTGCAGATATTGTGGGATATCCCAATGATACAAAGTGACAACCGGTTCGATTTGATTCGCCAGCAACTCATCAATTAGATCATCATAGAACTGCAGACCTTTTTCGTTCGTTTCATTCATGTTGTGAGGGAAGATACGGCTCCAAGCAATCGAAAAACGATAAGCCTTCAGCCCCTGTTCAGCCATCAATGCAACATCTTCTTTGAAACGATGGTAGTGATCAACTGCTACATCCCCGTTCGTTCCTTTAAATGTCTTGCCGGGAATCCTGACAAAGGTGTCCCAGACAGATGCACCTTTTCCATCTTCATCCCAAGCTCCCTCGACTTGGTATGCGGCCGAGGCAGAACCCCATAGGAAATCTTCCGGAAAATCTTTCATTTTCTTGTGCTGCATAGTATAACCCACTTTCTGTTTAGTTTTTTATGTTCAAAATGCAAAATGGACCATCAATCCTATGAGAGGTTCATGGTCCATCTATGTTTGGTGTCTAGTGATTATTTTGCGATTTTCTCATAGATTTCGACGATTTCTTTCGCCAAGTCTTTGAATGCGATGGACGTCATCAAATGATCTTGTCCATGGACCATCAATAACGACAGTTCCACTGCATCTCCAGATGCTTCTTGTGTCAACAGACCGGTCTGCGCATGATGGGCTTCCACCAATGCTTTTTCCGATTCGCCGATTTTTTCGTTCGCTAATGCAAAATCTCCTGCTTTTGCCGCTTCGATCGCTTCAATCGCATTTCCTTTTGCATCGCCTCCATGCATGATCAACTGCATGATGACATCCAGGTTCTTTGGTTCTGCCATGTTATAAACTCCTTAGTCTTTTTATTATAGTCCCATCAAAGTGAGGGCTGTTTTCAATACTTTTTCGCCGTTCATCATGCCGTAGTCTTGCATGTTGATAACATCCATTTTGGTGTCCGTGCCGGCAACTTTATCTTCGAATTGTTTCTTCATGTATTTGACTTGAGGTCCCAACATCAGAACGTCGATTTTTTTCTTAGCCAAATGTGCGTCTGCTTCTGAAGCGGATACTGCGAAAATATCAGCGTCCAATCCTTGTGCCACCGCCGCTTTTTGCATTTTTGATACTAGTAAGCTGGTGCTCATTCCAGCTGCACATACTAACATGATTGTTTTGTCTGCCATAAGATTTCCCCATCCTTATATCTAATTTGAGCCCCTATGAAAGGGGCTCATTTTGACGTTATATGATTATGCTACTACGTTTCCTGAAGCATCAGCTTCAACTTCACCGATTTCAACACTATATGCTTTGTTGTCTTCTATTTTGAAGAATGGGTAGAAGACTGCAGCACTGATGACTGTTTCGATGATTTGCCATACAGCACCTCTCCATCCGCTGATCAAGAAACCAGAGAATACTGGAGGAGTTGTCCAAGGAATGTTTACCCCGTTTGCAAGAGGAACCAGACCGATGCTCATCACAAAGTAAGTAAGAATAGCCAAGATTACTGGAGTCAAGATGAATGGGATCATCAAGATTGGGTTCAATACGATTGGCATACCGAAGATCAAAGGCTCATTGATGTTGAACAATCCAGGTCCAATCGCTAATCTTCCGAGTGTTTTGAATTGAGTCGATCTAGCTACGAACAAGCAAAGCAATGCCAAACCTAATGTTGAACCGGCACCACCGATTTTAATGAAGTTTGCATAGAATTGGTAGTTGACGATGTTCGGCAATTCAGCACCTGCAGCGTAAGCATCTGCATTTTCTGCAGTCAGAGTCAACCAGATTGGTTGCATTACAGCACCCAAGATGTTTGGACCGTGAAGACCGAATGAGAACAAAAGTGTTTCCAAAATCAGTACCAAGACAGTTGCAGGCAATGTTGCGCCTAAGCTAGTCAGTGGTGCTTGGATGATTTCGAAGATGAATGATTGAGCTGTTTCGTAAGGTGTCAAAGCGAATACCATACGCAAGATGTTGAAGATCAGAATAACGAATAATCCAGGGATTAAAGCATCAAATGATTTTGCAACGTTTGATGGTACTGAATCAGGCATGCTTAATTTCCAGCCGCGAGCCAATACCCAACGGATGATTTCAACTGCGAATACAGCACTCATCATACCAAGGAACAATCCGCTTGCGCTCAAGTTACCCATTGGGATTCCTGATGCATCGTCTGCGCTCAATAGTGTTGGAGTCAAGATAAGGAATCCTACGATACCGTAGATGATTCCTGCCAGATCATCCAAGCCATAGTGTTTTGACAAATCTTGGGAAATCCCGATCATAACGAATAATGTCATGATGTTCATTGTCATGTTATAAGGAACCATGAAGAATTCTGTCCAGTTGGCACCGAAGATACCTGCCATGAAGTCGGCGTAACCAGGAATCGGCAAGTTAGCGAACAACAGGAAAATCGATCCGATGATCAGTAGGGACATTGCTCCGAAGAACCCACTCTTGATTGCTGAAAGGTAACGGTTTTCGTTTAATTTATAAGCAATTGGTCCTAATTTTTCTTGTAATGTATCTAAGAATTTATCCATAATAAAATCCTCCTCTGTTAGGAACACTTGTGAAGACAGCGTGCCGTCTCCGAAAACAGTAAAATAAATTGATATGATTGCTTGTCCGGATTCTGCCAGTCAGTCTCAGAACAATGGGCCTTCGTCTTTCGCCTTCATTTGCCGCTGTTCTTTATCAACAACGGTTGGAGCGAAAAACTTTCCTTGCTTTCTACATCTAACCTTCCAGTTTCTCCCCGTTTGACGCGATCACTCCTTTGTACCAATAGAAACTATCTTTCCGGTATCTCTTCAGATCTTTCAGATCGAAGTCTTCCCGGTTGACGTAAACAAAGCCATAGCGCTTGCGGAACCCTTGGTGGGTACTGATGAGGTCGATTGCACTCCAGGTGCAGTAGCCGAACACATCTGCTCCATCCGTAACAGCCAGGTTCATCTGTTCGATATGGTTGCGGAGATAGTCGATCCGATAATGATCATGGACCTTTCCATCTTCCAGCTTATCAATACCGCCTAAACCGTTTTCAGTCACGATCAGGGGTTTGCGATAACGAGAGTAAATTTGGTTAATCGTCGTGCGGAATCCAGTAGGGTCGATCTGCCAACCGAATTCTGTATAAGGAAGATGCTCATTGTCGGATCCTGCAAAGAATCCTTCTTGGCTATCTGATAACTGCTGATCTTTTTTGCCTGTTGCGCGTTCCGTTCCGGCCGGATAGGCTTGAACAGTCGAGCTGTTGTAGTAATTGAAGGCGATGAAGTCGCATTCCGCGGATTTCAGTATCTCCAAGTCACCCGGCTCCATATCAGGCAAAGCCTCATTTTCTTCCAGGTAAGCCCACACTTGGTGATTGTATACACCATACACGGCGATATCAAGATAAAGCCAGTTACGGATTGCGGTATACAGATCGGCTGCTTGGACGTCCGCCGGGTTGTTCGATTTCGGATAGACCGCCGAAATGTTCGGTGCCGGTCCGATTTTCACATTCGGCAATTTTTCGTGGCAATTGTTCATCACCATCGCCTGCGCAACCAGCATGTGGTGGTTTTGTTGGTACAAGGATTTCAGAGTGCTTTCACCTGTACCGACTGCAGCGCCGTGCAGGATCATCATGTTCTGTTCATTGATCGTCAGCCATAATTTGACGCGGTCTCCTAAGTTATCGAAGAGGACATCGCAGTAGCGGACAAAAGCATCGATTGTGGCGCGGTTTTCCCAGCCACCTTTTTCAGCAAGTCCTTGCGGCAAGTCAAAGTGGTAGACCGTCACTAGAGGCTCGATACCGTATTTCAGACATTCATCAATCAAATCGCTGTAGAACTGAAGGCCTTTCGGATTGACTTCTCCATCCCCGTCAGGAATGACCCGTGACCATGAAATCGAGAAACGATAGGTTTTGAAGCCCATCTCTGCCAACAAAGCAATATCTTCCTGCATGTGGTGGTAATGGTCAGTGGCTACCTTAAAATCGGAAGTATCGGGAACGATTTCCTTCACATCCTGAACCGATGGGCCTTTACCATCTTCGTCCCAAGCGCCTTCAACTTGATAGGCACTAGTTGCGGATCCCCATAAAAAACCTTCTTTAAACGGCTTCAATTTCTTATGATACATGTTCTCATCCCTTCCAATCGCTTTACAATGGGCAAGCCCACATATTTTAAGCGGTTACATCCACTTGGAAAACAAATGCTCTTTCCTTAAAAAGAGCGGTTTTACAGTTGCGGATGCGCTTTCTGTTTTTCAATATAAGCTTATTATAGGGTTTGTGAACGAAATGTAAACAGTTTCATCTCGTAAAGGAACAATGACCAGCTTTTGGAATGTTGTTTCATAAAAGAAACGATTTGTTTCAAACGAAAAATCTGCTAAAGCTTGTTGTTAAGCATTTGTTGCATGTAATTATAATTGCGTCTTGCCAGTGTTTCAATCAAAAAAACGGCCGGTAACTGCGAAGTCACGTTTACTTCTTCGTCGACGTATTCAGGTGTCAAATGATAGGCCAGGTTTATATCTGACTGCCTAGCCAAAGAATTGGTAGAGGAATTCGTGATGCTTATGATTTTGCTTCCTAAACTCTTCAGATCTCCAGTTTTCCTTAACATGATTTCTGTTTCTCCAGAGACGGAGCAAATGATTGCCACTGTATTTGTATATTGCCTGCTGATCAAATGAAATGGATAATATGGATCTTGGATATGGAAAGTACTTTGACCTAGATTCGAAAATTGCCGGGATGCGTATGCAGCGATCAGGCCAGAAGTTCCTATGCCAAAAAAGAGGGCAACGTCGGAATTGGCTATCATTTTGACTGCATCCTGTATTTTTTCTTCGTATTCCGATTGCATGGAACGGCTGAAAAACTCCTCAACGATCTCCGAGGTATCGAATACCTTCTTATTGTGTTTGCGGTTGTCCATTTCCTTCAGATGCAACTTGCACTCCCAGATATTTTCAAACCCTAGCTTGCTGATGGTCCGCGTAACCGTTGCCGGCGACACATGAGTCTCGGAAGCTATCTCGCGAACGCTCATACGGATCACTTTTTGGGTACGCTGCACGATGTACTCGTATACCTTTAATTCTGTATTCGTCAGTAATTTCACATTTTCTTGATTAAACACGTAAAAACCCCTTTATCCGGAACAAAATAAGCTCTGAGGCGTGCATGAGTTCGTTTTCTTTTCTTATTAACTATTTTACCATTTATTTTGAAAAAAACAAAAAACAAAACAATTTTATGCAACTCAAAAATTGTTTTGTTTCTTGTGCTGTTATTTTCAGAAAAATAAACTATTTCTCAGAAGATATCTTCCGATAAGCTTTTTCGGAAAGCCTCGATTTTCCGTAATCTGCTCTTTTCAGCGTGTGCGATGTCCAACTCATCCAGCAAGGGAACCAACATTTCGTAGGTTTCCAACACGCTGTCCCCGCGCATTTCGATTTTTGCAGGGAAGACTTTCGCTTCAAATAGATATTTGTACAGTTCAAATTGGATATCGCGCGATTTATCGGACGCCAGGACAGTCGCCAGCAGTACTTCTCCCGATTTTTTATCCGCGATGGCCATCATCTTCACAAAGCGCGGCCGTTCCCCTTCTTTGAAAGTGATTGGTTGCGGCAAATAAAATAAGTCTATTTCGAATGTATTTCTTAAGAAGGTTTTCTTCTCCATCATCAAACGACGGATTTCAAACTGAGAAAGCATCAGATCATACGGACCTTTCGTCAATTCACCGCCGGTCAAGAACGCCAGAATATGCTCTTCTTTCAATTTCCAGACACTGTCTTTTGTACCTGCTTGGTAATAGTAGCGCGTCGGAACGTCATCTGCCGCAAAGGACTTGTCAAAGTCCAGTTTGCTGTAGATAGGGAACATTTCCAAAAAGCTCTCCAGCACGCGTTCGAAAAGAGTGATGTCCTCTTCGGTGGCCGACCACGGAACAAGTCCTGGCGTGAAATCCAGCAGCTCCGGCCAAGCTTTTTTTCCGCGGAATTTGACATCCGTTGTGCGGATACGGTTATAATCGATTTCTTCCAGTTTGCTTCGGTCGACAAATTCCAGTCTGATGTTTTTCAGCTTTTCGGTATATTCCCCGACACCGTCTGCATCCGTGAACTCCGACTCCAGCAAATCCAAATAGAGGATGTATTCCGAAACATCCCGAAATACGCTCAATCCGATGCTGTCCTCGTCCAAACCATCCAAAGCAAAGAATACAGGCTCCTTGCGATCGGAATATTTGATGCCGACAACATCCGTGTCTTTCATTTTTTCCCAAGGCTTCAATTTATGAAAAGCCTTTATGTTTTCGTACAATTTTTGATAATCTCTCATTTATATCTCCTATCTATTTACAAAACATAAGCCTATGAACCTTTATAAAAATGAAATTCGCAGAAGATGCTGCTTTTTAGTCAGTTATCCCTAGCGCTTTCCACCGCATATGTTGTTTCAGCTTATTGTAACAAATTCCTTTCCTATGCTATCATATCTTGAAGCGTGCATCAATTTTTCTTTTTTAAGGAGTCCAAAAATGACCTTTTCTTTCAAGGATATCGAACATAGCAAGTCAGTAGTCAAAGAAACCTCTCTGTACACTCACTATCACAATGAAACGGCCCTTTTTATGTATATCGAAAATTACGTGATTTTCCATCGCGTGCCAACCTTCGCTGAATTCATCGAGGCGGAAGCCTATTTGAAATCAGCGCATCAAAAAGATAACCAGGATTTCATAAAATTCATTTGGCCCGAAGATTGCGAAATTCCGCAGCCGATCATTTCCTATCTGGGTTCGAACGACTTCAGCCTCGATGTATTGGAACTGTACGCGGCCCCTCCCGGAACCTTTGAACCGACGCGGATTGATGAAACACCTTCCGATGTCAAAGTGGAATGGGTGAACGCCGACAACCGCAGCGCCTATCTGGCTTTGTCCGCACGGGCAGACAAGGAAGTCAGCGAGGAATTCGCAAAACAAAAGCAGCCCTACACCCAAGCTAAATTCGACAATCCTGCTTTCCGTCCCATCGTGGCCCTGCGCTCCGATGAAGCGGTCGGTTCCATCGACCTTTATCTGAAAGAGGAAAGTATTGAAATCGATAACTTTCACGTTGCTGTAGATTCCCGGGGTAAAGGGATTGGAACGGCTCTGCAGCAATTCGTGATGGATCATGCCGACGGGAAGACCGTCCTTTTAGTGGCTGATGCAGCGGATACGGCGCGCGAGATGTACAATCGTCAAAATTACACATATATTTCTTTCCGCTACGAGCTCCTTAAAGTCTTCAAATAACGGATCAACGGGCTGTCTCATACGTAGACGGCCTATTCTGCAGGCAGCCGCCATAACTAGAGCGAAAGTTGTCCGGTAATCCGATTGAATCGGACAACCAGAGTGCTAATAGCAACAAAAAGGGCTGCATCAGATCCAGAGAGTGCTACGCTGGTTCTGATACAGCCCCTATTTACTTTTCTCATTCGATTTCGTTGATTTGGTAGATTTCCACAGGATAGTTCGATTCGATTTCCTCAATGATTTTATCCACGATTTTTTGGCAGAGGACCCGCGAACTGTTGACAACCGCCAACCCGATGACGGCCTGGTTCAGCATATCTTGTGCCGATACTTCCGCAATGCTGACATTGTACCGTTGATGCATCTTGGCAAGGATGCTTTTCACAACGCTACGCTTATCCTTCAGAGAATTGGAATCAAAAAGCCGCATAGACAGTTCAACAGCCAACACATTCATCGTCATCGCCCCATTTATGTTTGATATAGAAATGTTATCTCTTCAAGACAAAAAATAACCAAAACGGCCCCTTCTGTCAAGGGATAGCTCCGGTTATCGGATAAAACAGAATTTAGGATTCATCATATCCTAGAACGGTTCTGAATCCTTTGTAAAAAATGCATCAACAGTCTCAGTACTTAATAGGCGAAAGACCTCAAACGTCGCACTGTGACGTTTGAGTGCCTAACGCTGTTCATGCCCACTCAGCCAAAAACGGGCTGTTTGGTCCTGAACCTCGTTAGTGCTCAAACTCTGAGCTTAGGATTCATCACACACTTTAGTAGTTGAACTCTGAATCCCAGAACTCTCCGCCTAAGTTGACAACCACACGCGGACAAAAAACGTCCGCTTTGCGTTTGTCCTCTTAGTGCTCGATTTCTAAACGGGATTCATCGTATCCTAGTATTCTTCTACATTTTTTCTTTCGCCTTTGAAGTTGTTTTTCTTTTGGTGGCGTTCGATGAGGACTTTGGTCACATCGGCTACGTCGACGCCTTGGTCGTACAGGAGTACGCCGAGGTGATATAGCAGGTCTGCCGTTTCGTTGGCGACTTCTTCTTTGTCGTGGTTTTTCGCGCCGATGACGACTTCGAAGGCTTCTTCGCCGAATTTCTTGGCGATTTTATCTGTGCCTTTGTCCAGCAGATAGTTTGTATAGGACTTTTCATCGTGTCCGACAGCGCGTTGGCGGATGGTCTCTTCCAGGTCATCCAGACCAAAAGCAACCGGGACATCGAAACAACTCTCCGTATTGCGGTGGCAAGTCGGTCCGGCCGGGTCGACCATGATCAGCAACGCATCCTGGTCGCAGTCCAGGTACATGTCCTTGACGAACTGGTAATGCTCACTGGACTCGCCCTTTTTCCAGAGTCTGTCCTTGCTTCGGGAAAAGAACCAGACAACCTCGTCCCGTTTCGTCAATTCGAAGGCCTCTTCATTCATGAAGCCGACCATCAAAACATTTTTGTTCGTAAAGTGCTGAAGAACGACAGTCAATAACCCTTTCGTAAAGTCAGGCACTAGTGCATCGTATTTAGACATTGCGCATATCCACTCCATTCTCCGTGCAGCATTCTTTCACTTCGGCGATCGACACTTCTTCATCATGGAAGATGGAAGCTGCCAATCCGGCCGATACATCCGTTTCCTTGAATAAGTCGGCGAAATGCTGGGCATTGCCGCCGCCTCCGGAAGCGATGACCGGGATCGAGACCAAAGCTTGGATTTTATTCAGTAAACGGTGATCGAAGCCTTGCTTCATGCCGTCATAATCCATACTGGTGACCAGCAATTCGCCGGCTCCTAGTGCTTCCACTTGCTGCACCCAGTCCAACGTTTTGATGTCGGTCCGTTTTTTGCCGCCGTGGGTATAGCAATACCATTCCTCTTTGTCGGCTTCCCATTTCGCATCGACAGCGATGCAGATGCATTGGCTGCCGAACTTGTCGCTGGCTTCTTTGATCAGTTGCGGATTCGCTAAAGCCGATGAGTTCAGGCTGACTTTATCCGCTCCAGCGTTCAGCAAGCGGGAAATGTCGTCCGTCGACTTGATGCCGCCGCCGATCGTCATCGGAATGAACAGCTGTTGCGCCGTTTTGCGGATGACATCGATCATCAAGTTGTGCCCGGTTTCGGTTGCGGAGATGTCCAAAAAGACCAGTTCATCCGCACCCAAAGCATTGTAGCGCTTCGCCAGTTCGACCGGATCGCCGATTTCGCGCAATCCCTTGAATTGGATCCCTTTTACGACGGTGCCGTCCTTCACATCCAGGCAGGGAATGATCCGTTTCTTTATCATGCCAAGCCCTCCCAGAAAGCATCTGTATTGGCCGCTTTGCCGACGATCGCTGCCGCCACACCCAAAGCTTCCAATTTTTTGATGTCTTCGATGTTGCGGACGCCGCCGGATGCGGTGATGGGATGGGTCGAGAGCTCGACAAGCTTGCCCGTCAACTCAAAGTTCGGTCCGGCCATCTTGCCGTCTTTCGAGATATCCGTATAGATGATGCCGCCCAAGGCCATCGGATTCGTCGCTTCCACGACATCATAGATGGTCTGGCGGCCTGTTTCGGTCCAGCCGTTCACGGCGACCAGTTCGCCTTTAGCATCCAGCCCCAGGTAGATCTTGCCGGGGTATTTCGCCGTCATCTCAGCCAGCCATGGCAGATCCTGCAGCCCTTTCGTCCCGACGATCACATAGCTGGCGCCTTTTTCGAAATAGTGCTTAATGGTTTCTTCGGAACGGATGCCCCCGCCGATTTCGACAGGCAATGCACTCTGTTGCAAAAGTTGCTCGATGAACGGCGTCTCTTCCGGTTTTTGGTTCAAAGCGCCCATCAGATCCACGATATGGATGCGCTTCACTTGCTCAAATTGCGCATAAAAAGCAATGGCTTCCTGAGGCGTGCGCTGCATTTCTTCTTTCGTGCCGTAGTCTCCTTCGGTCAGACGGACACTCTTGTTGTCGATCAAGTCGATCGCCGGCCAAATCTCTATCATTTATTTCCATCCTCCTTGCAAAGCTTGGTTCAAAATTTCCAGACCGTAATCCCCGCTTTTTTCCGGGTGGAACTGGATGCCGATGACGTTATCCTTCTGGACGATCGCCACGATTTCCTGGCCATAGTCCGCCGTTGCCACAACATTTTCGTCGGTCACTACCTTGTAGGAATGGATGAAATAGACATCCTTATCCAAACCTGGATGGCTTGAATGCAGATTGTTCCAGCCCAAATGCGGAACCGGCAAGTCGCTGACGATGTATTTCACTTCGCCCGGCAAAAAGCCCAACCCATCGACATCCCCTTCTTCGCTATGCTCAAACAGGAGTTGCATCCCGAGACAGATGCCGATGAACGGCTTTGTCTGCTCCAACTCAGTCAGCAGTTCCCGCAAACCGATTGCATCGATCCGCTCGATGGCATCCTTGAAATGTCCCACACCCGGCAGGACGATGACATCCGCCTTGCGTAATTCTGCTTCTTCATGCGTCAAGATCGTTTCATAGCCCAGAAAACGGATGGCGTTCGTCAGGTTCGCGATGTTCCCCAAACCATAATCAACGATTGCTATCATTCGATCACTCCTTTTGAGGAAGGCAAGCGCTGCACGTCGGAATCGGCCATCGCGATGCGCAGGCTTTGCGCAAAAGCTTTGAAGATGGCTTCGATTTCATGATGCGTATTGCCGCCGCGGATCAAGTCGATATGTGCCGTGTAACGGGCATTGATGACCAATCCATGGAAAAATTCTTCAACCAATTCCACATCAAAGCTGCCGACTTTTTCTTTTGAAAACGCGGCATTGAAGCTCAGATAAGGACGGCCACTGATGTCGATGACGGAACGGGCCAAGGTTTCATCCATCGGCACATAGGCACTCCCATAGCGATTGATTGCCCCTTTATCCTGACCCAATTCAGCCAATAGCTGGCCCAATACGATCCCGACATCCTCGGTTGTGTGGTGATCGTCCACATCTGTGTCGCCGTCCACCTGCACATCCAAAACGAAGTGGCCATGGAAAGCGAACAGATCCAACATATGGTTCAAGAAGCCCACACCTGTGTTGATGACGGATGGTTCTAAGCCTCGTTTCAAGGTGATGGCGATTTTCGTTTCTTTGGTAATGCGCTCTTTTGATACGCTCACAGCTGTTCTCTCCATTCTCTGATGATTTCGGCTAAGGCATCCAACTGTTCATCCGTGGCGATCGAGTAACGCACAGCCGTTTCGATACACGGGATGCCTGATTTTTCATAAGTCCGCGGCTGATAGCCGTGGTCGATGATCCATTGGCCCAAAGACGGCGCCAATTCACCGTAAGTGAAGACGAAATTCGTCTCGCTCGGCAGCACGGAAAGAATATCCGCTACACCTTCATTGAAGATTTTCTTCAGTTTGGCAGAAAGCCGGCGCTGATCAGCCATGAAGGCCCGCAAACGTTCCGGATGCTCCAGTAAGTAGGCCGCTATGCTCAAAGATAAAGTATTGAGCGGATACGGATGCGCGATGGAGTTCAACAACTGCATCGTTTTTTCCGTCGAACTGGCGATGCCGATGCGCAGGCCGGCCAAGCCGTAGATTTTTGACAAGGTACGCAAAAGGATGACGTGGTCACCGACCGGACGCGCCGGTGGATTGTCCACGAAATCCATGTAAGCCTCGTCCAAAATCAGATAGCCGCCGGAGTCAGCCAGCAGATCTGCCGTTTTTTGAATGAAAGCTGCAGGGTGCAGCCCGCCCAACGGGTTGTTCGGTTGCGAAACGATGAAATAGGAAGGCTTTTCCTTCTCGATGACAGCGTACACTTGGTCATAGTCAAAGGAATAATCCGCTCGGCACGGCACTTTGATGATTTCGCGCTGGAATTGCGCGGCATACTCTTCGTACATCACGAAATCCGGCTCCAGCATCAGGATCGGCCCGTCCCCCAAAAGGATTGTGCACTTCTGGATCCACTCATCCGATCCGTTGGCAAAAGCGATCAGGGCTGGATCTTCTCCGTGGAAAGCGGCGTACGCTTCCGTCAGGCGGTCGATGGCATCGTCCGTATACTCTTGGAAGCGTGTCGATACAGCTATTTCGGCAATTTCTTCATTTGTCAGCGCCCGGATCGGACTTTCATTTTTGTTGATGCGAATCATTTCTCGTCCCCCATTCTGACAGCCAGGGAATCGTGGTGGGCTTGCAGTGACTCTTCAGTCGCAATCAGCATCCCGGCCGGGGCCATTTTTTGGAACGTTTCTTTCTTCAGGTTCAAAACAGAGTTCGGGCGCAGGAAGTCATTTACGGACAAGCCGTTCGCAAAGCGGGCATTCCCTCCGGTAGGCAGCACGTGGCTTGGTCCGGCAACATAATCCCCGATCGCTTCAGGCGAATATTCACCGATGAAGATCGCTCCTGCAGTTTCGATGGCATCGATGTAGTCTTCCGCGTCTTTCGTCTGGATCGAGACGTGCTCGCCTGCAATCAGATTCACGACTTCGATGTTCTCTTCTTTACCGCTCGTCAAAATCGGGAAGTGATTGTGCTTCAAACTCTCCTCGATGACCTCGATGCGGCTTTGTTTCGCTTTTTGGACAAGCAGTTCGGCTTCAATGGCGGCCAATTTTTCTTCGTTGTCGCAGACAAGGAAAGTGCGGGCCAATTCATCGTGCTCGGCTTGCGCCAGCAGATCGATGGCAACCCATTCGTTGTTCGCCGTTTCATCAACGACTACAACGATTTCGGATGGTCCGGCGATCGAATCGATGCCGACATCTCCGTAGACCAATTTTTTGGCCAAGGCGACATATTGGTTCCCGGGTCCGACGATTTTGTCGACGCGCGGAATGGTTTCCGTACCGTAAGCCAAGGCAGCCACGGCTTGGGCGCCGCCCACTTGATAAACGTGGGTCACGCCGCAGATATAGCAAGCGGCCAAAGTTGCTTGGTTGATGGCGGTCTTTTGCGGTGGGGTCACGACGATCGTTTCCTTTACGCCGGCTACATTGGCCAAAACGGCAGTCATCAGAACTGTGGAAGGATAGCTCGCTTTACCGCCCGGCACATAGATGCCGACTTTGTTCAGCGGATGGATCTTCTGGTACAGTTCCCCTGCCGGAGACTGTTGCCATTTGATGCTTTCCTGGTAGACCGTGATGTTGTCGCGGGCCTCCTCCAAAGCAGCGCGCAAGACCGCATCCAAGCTGTCATAAGCTTCCTTGATGACGCTCTGCGGCACTTCCAATTCCGTGATGTCCGCCCCATCGAAACGTTTTGCGTATTCGAACAGCGCAGCGTCGCCTTTTTCCTGAACCGTCTGGATGATTTCCATGACAGCCTGCGTCTTCGAAAAGTCGATTGTATTTTTTGTTTTGTATACTTCCTTGAACGTTTTAGTTGTGTACATTATTCGTCACCTTCAATTGATTGATTATAGTCTGGATTTCATCATATTTGGAAAAATAAGCATGCTTATTCGAAATCAGGCGTGCGTTGATGTCGTCAAGTCGGACCTGCTCGCTCAAGCCATTATCATGCAGGGTTTTGCCGGATTGGACGATATCCATGATTGCATCCGCCATATCGATGGTCGCGGCCAATTCTACGGACCCATTCAGCTTGATGATCTTCACGGGTTGCTTGATGGAATCAAAATATTGTCTGGTGAAATTCACGTACTTTGTTGCAACTACTGGATAAACGTCCTTCTTCTCTTTGCTGGCGATGGCGAAATGGCAATAGCCGAATGGCAAATCCAGCAGATTGTTGATGTTGCAGTTCTGCTCGATCAAAATATCGCTTCCGGTGATGCCCAGATCCGCGATCCCTTCCTCCACATATACAGGGACATCTTCCCCTTTAACCAAAATGAAGCGGGTATCCTTTGTCTGAATGACCAATTCCCGAGAAACGGACTTCAATGCTGTCGACCATTCCGTCAGGTTGATTTCATCCAAATATTGGATGAAATCCTTAAGCTGTCTGCCTTTTGATAGCGCGATAGTAATCATTTTTTCCCTCCGTTAATTGTTGATGGCCATTCCGAATGCTTTGGAAGAGCTTGTGTATTGACCGCCCGACGCTACAGGTTCCGTTTGGTTTTCTCCGTACAGTTGAATAAAGATTCCCTTGTAATAGGATTGGTTCGGCAACGCCAGCATATCCGCGTAGACGTAATCTACGTTCTTGCTCTTCAGCGTCGCTTCCCATTCCGCCAATTCATTCAAATGTCCCGTCAGTTCAGGATAGTGTTCCTTCAGATAGCCGGCCTGTTCGGTAGGCGCTTGGTCCATCAGACCGATCAGCGGATGGTCCGCACCCAAACGATGCTTCAAGGCATCCTGGTTTCTTTCGCAGATGAACTTGCGGACAGAAGCATCTTCCAACTCCCGCGGGCTCAGAATTTTTTTCAGTAATTTATTATGGCTGACTACCGCAACCGATAAGGAAAGTTCCAATTCCTTCTCCATGAAGGTGATCATATCGCCCAGAACCTCGATTTGCTTCGGAATCGAGTCGGTAAATGTTTCCACACCCAATTGGTGGCGCTCTTTGAGCAGCGAATAGACCGGACCGGAGTAGGCTATTTTATCGGCGCGTAAATGGTATTGCTTGCGGTATCTCACGATGGCATTCGTCCAGTCACTGCGCAAGGCGAACAGTTTATCGCCGCTTTGCCATTTGTGCCGGTTCAGCATCAGGTGCAAGTCATCATGAGACAGTTGTGTCCACTCAAATTTCTCTACGACTCCCAGGTCGATCAGATCGTACCCTAAGTGGTGGAAATGATGGAGAAACCCCATCTCTCTCTGTTTCTTCGCTAACAACGATTCATTGGTCATCATTTCGTCCAAACTGTCTCACTCCCATTTCTTTTTGATAAGTCGTCTGTTATCCTTAGAATATCGTTAGAATACCATTAGATGTTGATGTTATCATACCATAGAACGCTGCTATAATGTATCCTAAAATGATGATACTTTATGATGAAAGGAAGCTGTATAAAATATGCTCAGCGACAGACACGTCCATACCCCCTATTGCCTGCACGGTTCATCCGATGCAATGGAAAATTATGTGAAGGTTGCCATCGAGGCCGGCCTCGAGTCCCTCACATTCACGGAACACGCTCCCTTACCGATGGCAGATCCGCTTCCGGACAAAGACAGTTCGATGCGACCTGAGGATGTCGATGCCTACTTGGCCGAAGTCCGTACACTTGCCAAGAAGTATCAAGGCATCATCGAAATCCACGCCGGTTTTGAGTTGGACTACCTCGAAGGAAAGGAACCGGACACGCGCGCCTTCCTGGAGAAATACCCGGAAACGGTCCCCCACTCGATTCTGAGCGTCCATTTCGTGCAGCTCGCACCGGAAGAATACTTCTGTATCGACTTGGACCGCGAATCGTTCACGCAAAAAGGCGCAGAAATAGGCTATGAAACACTTTACACACTTTACGAAGCAGCGGTCAAAAAAGCCTTGGCATCCCCGTACGGAGAATTGACCCCGAAAAAAATCGGCCACATCAACTTGATACACAAGTTCCAAAAGGCCTACAGCGTCAGCGACCCCATCGACTGGAAGTTGCTGTTGGATAAGGTGAAGGAGAACGGATACACGCTTGATTACAACTTTGCCGGAATCGACAAGCCGGACTACGGAAAAACGTACCCGGACAAGGAAATGATGGCTTACGCGATAAAAATCGGCCTCTCCTATGAGATGGGTTCCGATGCCCATGCTTCCCATGAAGTCGCCCGCTATTTCGGTACAGCGGTAGTAGAAACGGAATTATAGAAAAAAATAAGCAGCCAAGCGGTTGGATTCGCTTGGTTGCTTATTTGCTTACTGGTAAATCGCTTTGATCGGATCCATTCTTGAAGCGCTCAGAGCTGGAATAATCCCAAATAAAAGTCCTGTTCCGATTGATACAGAAGTGGATAGAATCATGATGGTCGGCGTTAAGAATACCGGCATTTGCAAAAGCATACCAACTAAACTCGCAATCCCATATCCTAAAAACAAACCGATAATCCCACCAAGAAACGTAATAAAGGCTGCCTCCAATAAGAATTGCAACAGAATCATTCTCGGTTTAGCTCCGATTGCACGACGAATACCAATTTCGCGTCTCCGTTCTGTTACAGATACATACATGATATTCATAACACCGATTCCACCGACAAATAGGGATATGGCTGTAATGGCCAGCAAGAACATCATGATTCCATTGATGTAACTGTTAACCTCTTCCATCATCTGTTCATTGGAGCGATCTTGTTCAAAGACCCCCTCATCTTCTGGATAAGCTTCCACCAGATTTTCCAAGACGGTCATTGTGACCCTTTCATTATCCATTCCTTCTGCCACTTTCACTTTCAATGATTTAATCGGCTTAGAGCGCGTCAAAGTATTGTAAGCTGCTTGAGGAATGACACTCGTATAAGCGTCTTCCCATGTATAACCCGTATTTAGGAGATTACTGTCCTCCCAGTTGTAGGGCTCCTTGATTCCAATAATCTCATACATGAATCCATTGATACTGACAGCTTGACCAATCAGCGATTCGGGATCTTCGACCACGATACCGTAATCCAATATATCGTGAGATAAGATAATCATGTCTCGGTTTACATCTGAAGGCTGAAAATCGCGTCCATATAAAATATGGTTTTCGCTTTTATTCGGCACCATCATCGTATATGCTTGCGCTCCAAAATAATCCAAATTGACGTCAATCGAGTCCATCGCCATACCATTTGAACCATAATCGGGTACAACCGACTGAACGCCATCCAACCGGGAAATCCGTCGCATATCCGCTTTTGAAAAAGAAAAATCATCTTCCACATAACCCATTCCACTGTTATCACTCATTGCGATTGTGTGTTTCACAGTCACAACATTCGCTTCCGTCGTATTCGCCAATTCCATACTTTGTTGCTTCACGCCTTCACCCAGTGCAGCAATGGTCACGACCGAAGCAATTCCGATGATAATCCCTACCATGGTTAAAAAAACGCGAAGCTTGTGTGCCCGGAGACTCAACATTGTACTGAGCAAGATATTACGAATCATCTTACGGCACCTTCTTCCACGAAACTCCCATCATGCATCCGAATAATTCGCGTTGCATACTGCAATAAATCTTCGTCATGCGTTACCATAATGATTGTTTTCCCTTGCTTATTTAATTCTCGCAGCAGGCTCATCACCCCAATTCCGGTGTCGGAATCGAGCGCTCCGGTTGGCTCGTCCGCCATAATGAGAAGCGGTTTATTGATGAGGGCTCTTGCGATTGCGACGCGTTGTTGTTGTCCACCGGAAAGTTCTTTGGTTTTGGCTTTTATCTTTTCAGGAATACCGACTAAACTTAAATACTTCTCAGCAGCTTCCAACCGGTCTTTCTTGTTCACTTCGCCAGCATAAATCAATGGGAGCTCGACATTTTGGGCGACATTCAAAGAATCAATCAAGAAAAACTGTTGGAAAATGAAACCGAAATGTTTGTTGCGTATACTGGATTTTTTATTTTCATTCAACAGGGATACGTCTTCACCCAAAAATGAATAGGTACCCGTTGTTAAGCGGTCCAAAAAGCCAATCATATTCATCAAAGTTGTTTTTCCACTTCCAGATTTACCGACAATCATCAAGAAGTCGCCTTCATGAATAGTCAAATTAATCTCTTTCAATACCACCGTTTCTAACTCGCCTTTCCCAAACTTTTTGGTCACATCTTTCATCTGAATCAGTGACCTGCGTTTTGTTGCCTCCATCTTATTCCTCCTCCAGGTCCACTCGTACTGTCAAAGTTTAGCTCTGCCAGACGTTCAATTTTGTATTTTTTCGTTGATTTAACGGGGTTAACGACAAAAACAACTTGCCACCCCCCAATTTTTGGTTAATAGTAATGGTAACGACACCGCACTATTTCCCCAAAAGAAAGGAAGATGACAAGTTGCTACCTCTATTATTAACCTATTTAGTTGATATTATCAAGCGTCAACGAATGATTATTCTTGCGTTAATTAACCTAGTAATCCTGTTGACGAAAAATTCCCGTATGCCTCAGTTAACTGCTCCGGATAATTTAAATTACCAGAAGCTCAAAGTCGATGAACTGCCTTTGATTGAAAAAGTTGAAAAGTTGGACTATCAGCTGCTTCTCCAAACTCATTTCGAAAAAACTGGGAAAGTTCTCCAGCCTATTCAACGCCGCAATGGCGTTAAAATCAACCTAGACCTCAATACAACCTGCCCACGCTGCAACGCTCCCTCGGACTACCTCTACGCCAATAATGGCTCCAAAGGCCAATGCAACTGTAAAGTCTGTGACGCCTTATTCAACCCTAAAAACCGTTATTCAAAAGAAGCCATTTTAAAGTGTCCGCATTGCTCACATCCGTTGGAGAAAATCAAAGACCGCAATGGATTCGATGTCTACAAGTGTAAAAGAGCGGACTGTCCTTATTACTTGCGTAGGCTGAAAGAATTGACTCCGGAAGAAAAAGAATTGTTTGAGAAGGATTCCCAACAATTCAAGATGCACTATCTCTTCCGCCAATTCAATATTCCTTTTCATCCGATCTCAAAGGATTCAGTCATTCAACCGAAGGTGAATCTGGCCAATATCCATTGTTCGCCCCATACTCTGGGATTGATACTGACCTACCACGTAAACTACGGTCTTTCGGCCAGAAAAACAGCGGCACTTATGTACGATGTACATAATGTCAGAATCTCAGGTCAAACCATACTCAACTACGCTTCCAGTACATCCGTGGTTCTGAAGCCGTTCCTGGAGAACTATCCTTACGAATTATCCGATCAATTCTGCGGAGATGAGACTTACATCCGCGTTGGCGGTCGCTGGAACTATTTGTTTTTCTTCTTTGATGCCGTCAAAAAAATAATTTTGTCGAACTATGTTTCGCCAAACCGAGATACGGAATCCGCTATTTATGCCTTGCGCGAAGTCTTCAAAAAGATGCCCCAGATACCGGAGGACCTAACTTTCATCGTCGACGGCAACCCCATCTACCTTCTGGCTCAACACTACTATGCCCAACACGGCATCCCCTTTGACGTGAAGCAAGTAATCGGACTTACAAATAATGATCCGGTGTCAAAGGAATACCGACCGTTAAAACAAATCATCGAACGGTTGAACCGAACATTCAAAGGCAATTACAGAGCGACCACCGGATTCGGATCCCAACAGGGATCAGTCTCTTTCGTGACCTTATTCTGTGTGTACTTCAACTTTTTGAGACCGCACGCTGCCTTAGAAAAGAAGGTACCCGTGTTGATTCCTGAGCTGGACAAACTTCCCAACATGCCGGCTAAATGGACAAAATTAATCTCTTTATCCCAAGATTGGCTGATGGACCAAACCCCTTAACTTTTGGCACCGGAGCCCTCTAAAAAAAGAGAGAACCAATAAACTAAACACACGGCGGAGCGTACTCTTTACAATCCGAAAAGCCAATGGTTTAAAATTAGCTAAGCCAAGGGCTACTTTGTGCTGCTCCTTTTGTATACCGTCGCCCTTGACGGCAAAGGAAGAAACCATTGGCTCGGTTGTCAAGAGCGTTTGTTTCACCTAACTTTGAATAGCAGGGCTTGGTTTTTCACATCACCTCGTTATTTGGGGCAGTTTCCATAGAATTTTTGGCACTACCGGTCCACTTCCATCGAAGCAGGATCTAAAAGATCACCTTCTTGAACATCCGCTTCAGAAGAAACAATAATTTCGTCTTGTGCTTCTAATCCGCTTGTTACTACGATACCTGCTGCTGTCTCTTCAGTCGTTTGGATAACGCGGCGTGTGACAGTACCGAAATCATTTACCAAGACATATGTCACATCACCGTCTGTACGGATGGCTACTTTGGGAACAACAACTTGATTTTCTTCTAGGTTGATGGTTGCTTGCACATGATAGCCATTCACGATACGTTCTAATGAATCAAAACTCAATTTCACAGGGTAACTCGACATAGAGGATCCTTGAGTGTATGGATCCGACACTGTGTTGGCAGGTGTTGTATCGACAAAAGACACTTTCCCTACCGTGGTGAAATTACTGGAAACGACCGTAATATCAGCTACTTGACCAATCGTTACTTTTTCCAAATCTTTTTCATTCACTGTTCCCGCAACATAAAAATTTTCCGAAATTAATGTCAGTACAGGCACATCTGCTTTCTTTTCTTCCGGAATAACCACTTTACCGGTGAATGGTGCGGTCACTTCTGTATAGACGGACTCTTCCAACGATAAGATATTGTTGTATATTTCCTTGATTTGCGCATCCAAGTCATATAAATTGAAGTCCATTATCAATTCGTCCAATGTTTGAGCCCGTTCTTCTTCCTGCATTTCATAGAAGCGATCAATGGCAAGTTGCTGTTTGTAGGCTGTATTCGCCCGGTTCGTCTCAAGCCGCGCAGCTTCGTTATACAATTGCGTAACTTCTTTCTGCACTGTTTCATTTGTATAGCTGTACAGTAAGGTCCCTGCCTCCACCACTTGCCCATTTTCTACTTGGAGATCCCCTCTTGTACCTAAGTTTTCTTCTTGATAGAACTCCTGAGATTGTTCAGGCGTAACGACACCGTTCACAAAAATTTGCTCTATCGCGGGCACTGTATAATATTCAATGCCATACGGATCCTCTTCCACTATCGGTTCATCCTCTGCTGGTTTCCCTAAATAATTCGGCAAAAAGATTACCCCTAACACTGCTACAACTGAGATAATGCCCATCCAAAGCCACTTTTTCTTTTTCACACTCCAACCTCCTATATAGTTACGTTTGAGTGTATTATACCCTTAATACACCAAAATGCAATCCTTTTCATAAAAAGGACTGCTCCTTTAAGCAATCCATTTAAATTATCACTGAAGTTTCAAGATTGAATTTCCCGCCAAATACTGGTACATTTATCTAGTAACGAAAAACATTACATCTAGTGTCAAAAACTAGATTGAATTTCCCAGTCCAGAAAGCAGGTTGTCCCGTGAAACTTAAACCAGAATTGGAAGACTATCAGCAACAGCTGCTCAACTTGACATTCATCCGATTTGACGAATTACCTGATTTTGGCCTCTACAGCGATCAAGTGATCGCCATCATCGAAAAGCAATTAAGTTTCCTGAATGCCACCCAGGAAGAACGCATCATCACGCCGGCTATGATCAATAATTACGTAAAACTGCAGCTGATCGATAAACCCGAGAGAAAGAAATATTACAAAACGCACATCGCTCAACTGATCGTCATCACCTTGCTCAAGCAGGTGTTGCCTTTGTCGGAGGTGAAAAAAGGACTGGAGCTGCAAGTCTCCATCCGCGGATTCCAGATCGCCTTCGACACTTTCTGCCAGGAATTGGAATACGCCTTCCGGATGCTTTTCCGCGACCTTGATAAAAAAGAGCATTTCACCTATACCTTGGAGGACATCCACAGCGAAAACATCGCTTTGAAGATGATCACGTTGTCGCTTGCTTCGAAATTATTGACACAAAAAATCATATTGGTCGATGGCATCAGTCACGCATCCAATAAAGGAGAGAATACTAATGATGAAATCTAATGCCATTGCCGTCTTGGCCGATTCCTGCAATGATATTCCGCAGGAACTGCTCGACAGATACCATATCTACACCTTGCCGTTGATGATCAATTATAAAGACGCGAGCTATCGCGATCGGGTCGACATCACGCCTGAGCAAGTCTACGAAAGATTTCAAGAAGAGATTCCGAAGACAAGTCTGCCTTTGCCGGAAACGATTGCCGACACTTTCGCCAAAATCAAAGCGGACGGCTTCAATCAAGTGATCGTATCCGCCATTTCCAGCGGATTGAGCGGCACCTGCCAAGCCATCAGATTGTTGGCGGACGATATCGAAGACATGCAGATCGTCGTCATTGACACGCTGAATATCGCCATCGCATCAGGATTTGTGGCGCTTTATGCTGCCGAGCAAATCGAAGCGGGACTTCATTTCGATGAAGTCGTAACGAAAACACAGGCTGCCGTGAAAAAATCCACCATCCTGTTCGGAGTCAGCACCTTGGAGTATCTGATGAAAGGCGGCCGCATCGGTAAAGTTTCCGGGATACTGGGAAGCGCCTTGAACATCAAACCGATCATCTCCTGCAACCAAGAAGGTATCTATGACACAGTCGCAAAAGTGCGTGGCCGCAAGCAAAGCATTCAGAAATTGATCGACATGACCCGTGAAAAACTGGGTCAGCACAAAAATTACTACTTGTCGATCTGCCACGGGGATGCCTACGAAGAGATGCTCGTTATGAAAGAACAGTTGAAGGATCTGGTCGCCGGTGCCAAAATCTACGCAGAAGGTCAAATCTCGCCAGTATTGGGTGTCCACACCGGGCCCGGATTGTTGGGAATCGGCATCATGGTGCTTGAAGATTAAAACAGAGTGTGATGATTCGCTGGAGGGGACGAGCACTAAGAGGACTAACACAAAACGGACGTTTTTTGTCCGTGTGTGGTAGTCAACTTAGGCGGAATCCCCTGCGAATCAGAACACGTTTAAAGAGAGTGTGATGAATCCCGCTCTAGAAATCGAGCACTAAGAGGCGATTACGAGAACGGACGCTTTCTGTCCGTGACGTAATAGCAGCTTAGACGGAGATTTCTGGGATTCAGAACACGTTTAAAAAGAGTGTGATGATTCGCGGGAGGAAACAACTGGAAATTCAGACGCACCTCCGGACAGGCATCACTCGCCGGAGGACATAGACGATGATTCGTCCCAACTCCGGCGAAGCCTTCCTCATCGAAGAACACAAGACAAAATATTGGGCGAACTCCGGTGATGCCTGCGTTCACCGGAGTTGCGCGCAAAAAAAGTGGCTGCCTTTTTTTTACAGGGCAGCCACTCTTTTTCACGCTCATTTAATTAGTTTGATTTCATCAATTCATCGACGTAAGCGACTGTTTCCGGTTGATTTGCTTCGATTTCAGCGATTTTCTCTGCGAATTGCGGCAAGTGCTCTTTGTGTGCATACAACAATTCATCCAACAACGTCTTGGCTGTTGTACCGCCCGGCACAAGTGGGTTGATTGTGAAGGCCTGCAATGCAGCACCATAGCTGCCTGTGATGGCCGCGCGGATGACTGTTTCTTCCATCGCTTTCATGCCTTGCAATAAGCCACGGGCCGCGGAAGGCATTTCACCCCAGTTGTATGGTTCTGCGCCATGAGCTGTGATCAAGGCGGAAACTTCTACGACGCAATCATAAGGTAAGTCTTGAATCGTACCGTTGTTGGCTGTCGATACAACCATGTCCGTACGTTTGTCGTTTTGGATCGACGCAATCACTTCACAGGCAGCATCACTATAGTGCGTACCGCCGCGTTGCGATAATTCTTCCGGTTTGTAGTTCAAAGCAGGATCTTTGTAAAGTTCGAACAAGCGCGTTTCCGTTGCCTTGACGACTTGCGCACGTGTTTCGCCTTTTTCGAATTCTTCAATAGAATGCTTCAACATTTCATCTTCGATATAGTAATAACGATGGTATCCGCAAGGAAGCAAGCCTAAGTCCTTCAGTTGCTCGTAGTGGAATTGCGCACTGTGGATATTTTTCAGATGGTTCTCATCTTCGGTTTTTTGCGGTCCGTAAACCATATCGATCACTTCATCTGTGCGCTCCGCCCCCTTGTCATCCCAGACACGGTGCCAGTGGAAGTGGTTGATTCCGGCAAATTTGAACAGTAATTCATCTTCAGGGATCGCTAATTTTTCTGCTGCGACTTTGCGGTGTCCGATCGGAACATTGCATAGGCCGATTGTTTTCTTCCAACCGAAATGTTTGATGGCTGCTTCAGTCACCATACCTGCAGGGTTCGTAAAGTTGATCAACCAGGCATCCGGACATTGCACTTTCATATCCGCAATGATCTGGCCGATGATCGGAATCGTACGGAAAGCTTTGAACATTCCGCCTGCACCATTGGTTTCTTGACCCAAAACACCATGGGACAATGGAATGCGCTCATCTTTGATACGAGCATTCAATAAACCTACACGGAATTGCGTCGTAACGAAATCCGCATCTTTCAATGCATTGAAACGATCCAATGTCAGGTGGACTTCCCAGTCCAATCCAGCCGCCTCGACTTGGCGTTTCGCCATTGCGCCGACGATTTCCAGTTTTTCCTTGCCTGCTTCTATATCCACCAACCAAATTTCTTTGATAGGCAATTCATCTTTTCTTAAAATGTATCCTTCAATCAATTCCGGTGTATAACTGGAACCTCCACCAATCGTAACAATCTTCAAAGCTTCTTTCGACATGCATGCTTCCTCCTATTTTTGGTTTCTCTTTGCTTTCCGGCTCAAAAATTCTGTCGTGACAATGCATTCCTTAAAAAAGCGGCTATAGTTCCGCACAACCCGTTAGGAAAGGCTTTCATTCCAACCTTCCGTGAAAGGGCTTTTCGCTCTCATGAGTTCATTTTAACACAACTCTGACACTTCCGGAGAATCCCCTTACATTCTGATTACAGGTTTGCCACAATGATTTTCGTTTCAGAAAAGAAACGATTTGTTTCATCCTCAAGTGATATCTAACGCCGTTTTGAAAGTGGGCGCCGGGAACCGTGCATCCAATCGTTTCAGATCTTCATCATCCAGACGGATTGTTGCCGCCTGAGCATTGAGATACGTATGGTCAGGGTTGGAAGATCGCGGTATCGCTACAACATCTGGATGGATGAGGCACCATGCCAAAATGATCTGGAGTGCTTCGACACCGTGTTTTTTTGCGATGCTCTGCACTTCTTCACTCTCCAGCAATTGCTCGCGCAACCTGCCTCCCTGAGCCAATGGCGAGTAGGCCATGGTCGGAATGTTGTGCTCCCGTTGCCATTTCAGCAAATCGAACTCTATCCCACGTGAGCCCAAATGATACAAAACTTGATTCACTTGACACTGGTTCCCGTGTTCCATCGACAAAAGATCCTGCATATCATGGATGTCGAAGTTGGAAACGCCCCATCTGCCGATCTTTCCTTCCGCCTTCAACTGCTCCATTCCGGCTATCGTTTGCGACAATGGCACATTTCCGCGCCAATGCAGCAAATAGAGATCCAAGTGGTCCGTATCCAATCTGCGCAAACTTTCGGCACAAGCAGCCAAAATCTCGTTTCGGCTCGCTCGATGCGGGTACACTTTGGAAACAAGATAGACTTGGTCACGGATGCCTTTGATCGCTTCCCCAACCAAGCGTTCCGACTTCCCGTCCCCGTACATTTCGGCTGTATCGATCAACGTCATTCCCAATTCCACACCTAAACGCAAAGCTTCTATTTCCTCTTGCCTTTTTGCAGGATCCTCACCTAAGTACCATGTTCCTTGCCCCATTTGCGGCATGATGCTGCCATCCGGTAACGCCACCATCCGATTGGCATTCGCTATCCGTAGCGAAGCCTTGATGTTTTCGTCTATGTTCGTCATTTATAGACCCCATCCTTTCTGTTCTTTGACACCGTTCCTTACCTCAAGTATACCTTTTTTTGTCGTTAATACAAAAAGAATCGCAGCGCTTCCATTTTTTCGATTTGTTGGCCTTTTCCTTTGGCGAATTCGATTTTGTGGCTTATGATAAGGACAGAAAGCTATTTCGGCTATCATCAAAGTCTGATTAAATGAATCAAGGAGGACGAGTGGATGAAATACAGGAATCTAGGGAAAAGCGGTTTGCGTGTCAGCGAAATCGCATTGGGCAGTTGGTTGACCTACGGAAAATCAGTAGCGGATCAGACAGCGGAGGCATGCATCCGAACCGCTTATGATGCCGGCATCAACTTTTTCGACACAGCCAACGTTTATGAAAAGGGTGCTGCTGAGACCGTGCTCGGAAAAGTGCTGAAGGACTATCGGCGCTCCAGTTTGGTCGTCGCCAGCAAAGTTTATTTCCCGATGGGGGATGGTCCGAATGACCGGGGCTTGTCACGCAAACACATCATCGAAGCCTGCGACGCCAGCCTGAAGCGTCTGGACATGGATTATCTGGATCTCTACCAATGCCACCGTTACGATCCGAGCGTACCGATGGAGGAAACACTCTGGGCGCTCGATGATCTGCAGCGTCAAGGCAAGATTCTTTATGCCGGAGTCAGCGAATGGCCGGCCGCCAAAATCCAGGAGGCTCACCAGATTGCAAAACAGCATCATTTCCGGCCGCTCATTTCCAACCAACCGATCTACAATATGATTGAGCGTTACATCGAAGTCGATGTCCTTCCCGTTTCCGTCGCTAACGGGATGGGGCAAGTCGTCTTTTCTCCATTGGGACAAGGCATCCTGACCGGCAAGTACAAATCCGGCCAACTAGTTCCGGAAGGCAGCCGTGCCGCCAACAGCAAACTGAACAGTTCAATGCAAAAGTATCTGGAAAACGAGTCCCTGTTGGAAGCCATCGGAGAAATCGAAGCCATCGCGCATGAATTGGAAATAACCATGCCGCAACTGGCTCTAGCCTGGATTCTGCGCCAACCCGGCGTCAGCTCAGCCATCATCGGCGCCAGCCGTCCAGAGCAGATCGAAGATAACATCAAGTCGGTGGATATCGAATTGACGGATGAATTGCTGCTTGGCATCAACCAAATTTTGTTGAAAGTAAGCAGCTTTAAGCCGAGAAGCTGAGCATACGATGAATCATTCCGGACATCAAAAAAGCCATCCTTATATCCAGGGTGGCTTTTTTTGCCTGTTCTCCATCCATTTGTTCTCCAAATCGAAGAAAAACGTGTGACCTCCGGCGAACGGTAGCTTCGCAGGAGGTCGCCTACATTTTCGGTTACGTTCTCCGATGAGGGAGGCTCCGCAGGATTTTCGTTTGCTGACGATCAGTTTACTCCGGCAAGCGACGCTTCACCGGAGCTGAGCGGAAATCCGAAAGTTCCGAACCGATCTGTTCCGCCCGCACGTTCTTAATCCAGCGCCAGAATTTCCAGGATGGAACGGACATCGCGGACAGATACCTGACCGGGTGCAGAAACATCTTTGGCCGCCGCAAAAGTCAGGCAGGAACCGAACAGTTCTCCGGCCAAGCGCGAAATGACGCCGTATTTGCCCATCGACATCGTGATGCACGGGCGATCAGCTTTCGTTTTTTTCATTTCCAACGTCGCCGCCAGCAGCGTCAAGACATCTTCCTCGCTCTGCGGCATGACCGCAATCTTCGTGATGTCCGCCCCGAGTTGCTGCATCTTCACCAATCTTGCGACGATATCCTTTTGAGGAGGCGTGCGGAAGAAATCGTGGCTCGACAGAACGACTTTCACGTTTTTTTCGTTCGCTTCAGCAATCAAATTGATCACGTCTTCTTCCGAACTGAGCAGTTCCAGATCGATCATGTCCACCAGCCCGCTCCGGATCGCGAAACGGTTCAATTCAAAATAGTGATCCAAGCTCAGCTCGCGCTCTCCGCCCTCTTTTTTGGTCCGGAACGTGAACAGCAACGGCTTTTTGTAAATGCTGTTGATTTCGGTCAATAACGCTTCGACCTGTTCCGGATACTCTACCCCTTCGAAAAAATCGATGCGCAGCTCCGCCAGATCGAAAGCGACTTTTTCCAGCATTTTGACTTCAGTAATGATTTCCTGTTTTGTTTTCCCAACCAACGGCACGCAGATTTTCGGCCTGCCTTCGTTGAAGACAACATCTTTCACTTGAACGGTTTTCATTGGTTTATCCCCTCCATGGCGCATTCCCGTCCTCTTCCTTGTCTATTTTTGGGCAAAGAAAGCTGGACTTACGAGTATATGATACTTCCCATTTTATCGTTAATTGCGCCAAAAGCATAGGAGCACTTTACGGAAGTTGTCCGATTCGTACCCGTTTCCGTTCTGTCTTTACTTAGAGATATACAGAGCGACACCGTGCGGAGCGATAAAAGCCGTTTCCGCATCCGCCACCGAAACTGCCCTGTTTGCCCATACCTCATGCAGTTCTCCACCAAGTGACTGCAGCCATTCCCTGGCGGCAACAGGCAAGCCTACTGGACGATCCGCAAGATTGAAGCAAGCCACATATTTCCTGGTATCACTTTCGGAAACCCAGATCACCAAATCTTCCTTTCGGTACACTTCCTTTGGATCGCGCCCGTTCTGATGCGCATCGATCAGATAGGGTTCGCTCAACAACGAATGCGTCCAATCATCCAATTTACGCAGATCGCCGCCGAACAGCAACGGCGAACGGAAAATCGACCACAGCGTCATCAAAGAACGCTGCTCCTCTTTCGTGAACCGTGTCATACGCGCCTCCGAACCGTCAGCCGCGGTCCGGGTGCCGATATGGCCCAACGGTAGCATATCGCAATCCGGCCAAGCACCGGGGCCGACAAAAGCCGACCACTTTCCGCAGCGTCCGAACATGTCGTACAGCTGCTCCCAATTGTCCCATAGATCGTCCGTCAGCCGCCACATGTTGGCATTCCGTTGGAAAAAGGTACCCCGTTCGATCGGGGCGGGTCCCGGTGAGAGGCTCAACACCATCGGTCTGCCGCAACTGTCGATGGCTTTGCGGATCAGCTCGATTTCTCCGCTGTGCGTTCCGTACAATTTCGAATCCGCGATATCATCTACTTTCAGAAAGTCGACTCCCCAGGAAGCGTACAGAGCCAGCAACGAATCGTAGTACGCTTGTGCACCGTCCTTCGTGTTGTCCACGCCGTACATATCTGTGTTCCACGGGCAGATGGAATTTGTATCCGCAATGTCCCGGGCTGTTTTTTGCGTACCCAAAATCGGGCTATTGCCATGCACCGCCTGCCTCGGGATGCCGCGCATGGTATGGATGCCGAATTTCAGACCCATTGCGTGGACCGCATCCGCCAATGGTTTGAACCCTAGTCCCCCTCTGCTCGAAGAGAATCGGTTTTCGGCAGGGATCAGCCGGCTGTATTCATCCTGACGGAGTTCGGTGAACGGATGATAGGCGCAGGAATCAGCGAGAGGTTCATACCACTGGATATCCACGACAATGTATTCCCAACCGTAGTCCTTCAAACTTTTCGCCATCACTTCGGCGTTGCCCAATACTTCCTCTTCCGTCACGCTGGCTCCGAAAGAATCCCAGCTGTTCCAACCTTTTGGTGGTGTTTCTGCGTAGCTTTTAAACATGCTTATCCTCCTTATCGACCCATACTTGCATTTCTCCCAAAGAGCGATTACCCCAGTTGTAGTAGGAGATGAACGTGAGCATTTTGGGAATGGTTTGCGGTTTCTGATGAACGCGGTACAGCTTGCCCTGCCACCCATCTTCCATCACTTGCAGCTCCCCTTCAGCTTCCAGGAAGACGCTATCGCCGAGCAGCTTATCCGATCGGAAACGTGGTCGGACCGATCCGGTCAATGCCAGCAGATGCAGTTGTTTCCCGTTGTCCTGTTCTTCCAGGCAATAAATGAAAGGTCCCCGTTGCAGGGCGACTTTTCCCTTATCCGCTTTGACAAGTGGATGCGCCTCGATTTCGTTGATGGCGATGGTGTATGTTAATTCGATAGCCATCGAATCGGAGATGACGGTCACATAAGTGTAGCCATTGCTGCTTTCGGCAACCGTTTCTTGACCGTCAACAACCAGTACCGGATTTTCCGCCCAATAAGGGATACGGATGCCCAAACGCAGCTGTTCGGAGGATGCTTTTTCAACTGCGATTACGGTCTGGCCCGTTTCCGATACCGTATGCTTTTGCCGAATTGTGTAAGGTTCGCCGGCTTGCTCCCCGGCCAGTTCGCTGTCGATGAACAGATTCAGCAGCACTTCATCTTCCTTTTGCGTGAAGGCGTATCCCCCGACAGCGGGCAGCGTGCGCGCCAAGTTCGGCGGACAGCAGGCGCAGCCGAACCAGGAAGGCCGCGTCGCCTTCACATGGCTCTTATCCGGATTCTCAGCGCTCGCTTGGGGATCGACTTCCAACGGATTGACGTAAAAGAAGTGCTTCCCGTCCAAGGCCATGCCGCTGATGATGCTGTTGTAAAGTGTCCTCTCCATGATGTCCGCATATTGGCTGTCGGTTTCGGTCTTCAGCAATTCATTCGAAAAATTCAGCAGCCCGATCGCCGCGCATGTTTCGCAGTACATCAGATCGTTCGGCAAATCATAATCATAGGTGAAGGCTTCCCCGCGTACGGTCGAACCGATGCCACCCGTGATGTACATGCGCTTTTGGACGATATTTTCCCAGATTTTTTTCGCGGCACCGATCAGCTTTTCATCTTGCTTGTGGCGACCGGCCCCAGCCATTGCCTGCGCCATATAGACCAACCGAACGGCATGCCCTCTTGCCGAATCCTGCTCGATAACGGGCTTATGCGCTTGATGATAGACGGTATTGATTACAGGCTTCGGCCCTTGCTGCAGTCCCAAGCGATCATTTTCTTCCAGTTGCTCCGCAAAGAAATGTGGGTTCTGTCCGCGCACCTCCAAGAAGTAGCTGCTCAAATCCAAGTATTTCCGGTTGCCCGTCGACTCGTACAGCCGCACAAGCGCGAGTTCGATTTCCTGGTGGCCATCGCTACCGTCGATTTTCCCTTCCGATTTGCCGAAATGCGCTTCGATGCAGTCGATCGCTTTGTCGGCAATCTGAAGCAGCCGACCGGACCCGGTCGCTTCCTTATAAGCGATGGCGGCTTCGATCAGATGACCGATGCAGTACAGTTCGTGGCTTTCGAACAACCTTCTGAACTTCAGGTGCGGGGCATCGATCTGATAATAGGTACTCAAATACCCGTCATCGTCCTGCGCCGCTTCCAAGAGTTCGATCGTTTCCTCCACTTGGGCGACCAGAGCTTCATCCTTTTCCAACGCGATTGTGTTGGCTGCCGCTTCGATCCATTTGTACAGATCGCTGTCCTGGAAAAGCCAGCCGTAATGGTGTCCTTCCTTCTGTCCAGCCGCAATCCTGAAATTTTCGATCACATGGCTTTTTTCCGTCGGGATGGTCGCATCCTCCCTTTCGCTTTCGATGACGATGTTCCCTCTGTCGTTGAGGACATCCCATTGGAATGGGATCATTTCCTCCCTCACCAGTTGCCTGTACTTCAGCCAGAAGCTGTCTGACACTGTCACTCTCGGGTGTTGTTGCAGCAATGGTTTGATCATTATCTATCCCCATTTCATCCAAATTTCAACCTGATTTTATGTCAAGATGCAAGAAAAGCCACCAGCAATCCGGCAGCTATTCCTGTTGATATAAACGCTGATACAAAAGCGGTGCCTAAGCTGGATGGCGTTACCACTTACCCAAGGGGCAGCGTTTGTCCTGCAGACTGGCACGGAAGCGAACGAAGCAGCCACAATGCTTGCACGTATGCTCCGAAAGCGCCGGACACGCACTACAGACAATCAACCGCTGGTCCCGCAGCTCGTTTGAGGCGTGGTTCAGCTCCATCGACAGTTGCTCATCGATGGCGCTCTCGATATCCATCTCCATCATCTGATTGTTACGTTCGCAGCCTTTGCAGGTCATGTCAGTTTTCCTTTGCGTATACGGAAACGACACTCATCGGAGGCAGCGTGATCGTCAATTCGTTGCCATCCACCGCGAAATCAGTGAATGTTTGTTTCGCAACGGCTTCAGGATTTTCGAACGAGTTATGATCATCCATGCTGTTTCCGAAGATGCCCTCTGCTGCTGTTTCCCCGAATACGCCGTCGACACGGCTCAACGTGATGGTTTCTGTGTCAGTCAGACTGTAGTTGCAGAAAGATGCCGTCATGACGCCGTCTTTTTTGGATACCGTGTAACTGGTCGTGCCGGAAATGACCCCATCCGCATCGACAAGGGTTGCGTCCTGGTGATTTTTATAGAGATCGAACACATGGTAGGTAGGTGTCTTGATCATTTCTGCGCCCTCAGTCAGAATCATAGCTTGCAGCACATTGACCATTTGGGCAATATTCGCCATCTGTACGCGGTCAGCGTGCTTATGGAAAATATTCAAAGTCAGACTTGCGATCATCGCATCCCGGATTGTGTTCTGTTGGTACAGGAAGCCCGGGTTCGTGCCTGGCTCCACAGCCAGCCAAGAGCCCCATTCATCCACGATCAGACCGACGCGTTTGTCAGGATCATATTTGTCCATGATCGTGGTGTGCCGCGTGATCAATTCATCCATCTTCAAAGCGCTGTCGATCAGTGAAAACCATTCTTTTTCAGGGAACCCCAGTGCCGGGCGCTTGTCTTCCCATACGGAAGCCAGCGCATAATGGTGCAGGCTGATGCCGTCCATGAACGGCGCTGCATGCTTCATCAGCACATCCATCCAGTTGTAATCATCGATGTTCGGGCCGCAGGCGATTTTGTAAAGCGGTTCTTTCGTGTACTGTCTGACGTAGGTTTGGTAACGGCGATACAGATCAGCGTAATATTCCGGACGCATGTTGCCTCCGCAACCCCAGCTCTCATTGCCGACGCCAAAGAATTTGACTTTCCACGGCTCGTCCTGCCCGTTTTCACGGCGCAATTTGGACATCGGCGAAAGACCGTCCATTGTCATGTATTCGACCCATTCCTGCATTTCCTGGACCGTGCCGCTGCCGACGTTTCCGTTGATGTAGGCTTCAGCCCCGACCTGTCTGCATAATTCAAAGAACTCATGCGTACCGAAATGGTTGTTTTCCGTCACGCCGCCCCAGTGCGTATTCACGATTGTGGCGCGCTCTTCGGTAGGACCGATGCCGTCTTTCCAGTGGTACTCGTCCGCAAAGCAGCCGCCCGGCCATCTGATGACCGGAACCTGGATGGCTTTTAGCGCCTCCACGACATCTTGTCTGATTCCGTTGACGTGCGGGATTTCTGAATCGGTTCCTACCCATACCCCTTCATAGATGCATCTGCCCAGATGCTCCGCAAATTGACCATATATATAGCGACTGATTGTTCCTGTTTCTCTGTTCAAGGTTACTTGTATCTTATTCAAATGATTGTCCTGCCTTTCTGATTGTTGTCTGTTCCGGGTTCGCCGAAAATCGGAAAACCATCCGCGCTCCAGGTGAAAACTTGCGCGTGCGCATGGCGATCGGGCACATCCAAGGGATCACCCTCTGTCACGATTTTTGGGCGTACGTGGTAAACCAGCACATCATCCTCTCCATCCTCGCTGCGGGTGAAGCTATTGTGCCCGGGCCCGAACAACTGGTTTTGTTCGGAACTCCTGAAGACCGGTTCCGCAAGTTTGTGCCAATTGTAACCGTCCAACAGGTCGCTGGCGGAATCCGCCCACAATAGGCCCATGCAGTAATTTTCATCGGTCGCGCTGCCGGAATAGGTGATGAAGACTTTACCATTGCGGATGATGACCGCCGGCCCTTCGTTCACCAAGAAGCCGACCTTCTCCCAAGCGTATTCCGGGATACTCAGAAGCGTCTGCTTGCCGCACAGTGTCCAAGGATTCTGCATTTCGGAAATGTAAAGATTGGAATTTCCCGGAATGGCCGGGTCTTTTTGGGCCCAGACATAATAGAGTCTGTTGTCCAACTCGAAAGTCGTCGCATCCAGACTGAAGCTCTCGAAGGCCGTTTTGACCTGGCCCTTTTCGATCCACTCACCGGTCAATGGGTTTTCGCCGTCGCATTCCAGCACGAACATTCGGTGCTGAAATGTGCCTTTGGCGACCTTATCCGTACCGGCAGCGGCGAAATAAATGTACCAACGTCCCTGGATAAAATGGATTTCCGGCGCCCAGATCAGGCTGCTCATCGGGCCCGTCGCATGCGCACGCCAGATGCTGGTGCGTTCCCCATCTTCCAGTCCGTCCAGATTTTTCGCCCGGCGTACCTCAATTTCCTGATAGCCCGGCACCGAGCCTGTGAAATAATAGTACCCGTCCGTATGTTTGTATACCCAGGGATCCGCTCTTTCGATCACGATCGGGTTTTTGTAAGTTGTCATAGCCTTAACCAAAGCATCCACCTCTTTATTCTTTACTCTAATCTTCTGTTTTTTTGATGCCGAACAGGGCTTTCCCTTCAGCGGACATGCCTGAAAAAGTCGTCGTTTCGACTCCGTTCACTTCATCCCATTGTCTGATGAAGTAGCCCTTGTATTCGGTGAAATTCAGGACCAAGCTCGATTCGTTCGGCAATTCCGACCCTTTCCAGTATCCTCCGCCTTGACCGTAGGCAAGGTGCGTAGTAGTCAACGTCAGCGCAAGTTCCTCTTCGTAATCGGCATCGATTGCATTGTCCATTTTGTAGAAGCGGTAATCCCCTGCTATATCCGCCGTTTCCAAAGTATCTAGGGACTCCCCGGCATATCTCATCGGCGCAATCACCGGCCAGCCATCTGAATTAAAGAATAGTTGATGTACCCGCACTTCATTATGCTCACCTTTGTTCGGAAAACGTGCGTGGAAAATGATATAGTATTTATTCTCAACTTCATCGTAGTAGGCTGAATTATGCCCAGGCGACACATAACCGCCGACCGGGATGTCCTGTTCATTCGTGATCTCAAAATTACCGATAAGCTTGGTTCCGTAGTCTTTTATCGCCTCATCATCGAAAAAGCTGCCTTCTTCACCTTTTGCATCCATCATCGCATTGCCGCTTGCATCCTCATACGGCCCATCGGGATTCTTCGACCGCGCGACCCTTATGTTGTAGCCGCCGCTTGCGTCCAACCCGCCAAAGGACAGGAACAGATAATAGTACTCCGTGTCTTTATTGTACAGAATATAAGGCGCTTCGATCCTGCTGTGGTTGCCGCCCAGTAACTTTTTGCCATAGCCTTGATTTTCTTTCGGAAATCCGGTTGCGGAATCCATCTCAAGTATAAAAATGCCTCCTGAGTAGGAGCCATATACCATCCACAGTCTATCTTCCTCGTCATAAAAAACGTGAGGATCAATGACGTTCGGCTCTTCCGTCGCATCGAATGCCGCACCGGTCACACTCACCGTTCCGGATGTCAAAAAGATGCCTTTGTCCTCGTAGGGTCCTTCGATCGAATCCGATACAGCCACCCCTAAAGTCGACAGCGGGCTGCTGCCTTCACAGAAACAATAGTAAAGATAGTATTTCCCATCCTTCAGTTGGGTTATGTCGCTTGCCCAGAGCGTATCCGTTCTGGCATAATTGAAGCTTTCCGCCAACGAAACGGTGACGTCCTCGAACAACTCGCTTGTCGAAACACTCGTCGCCAATTGATCCCAATTCATCAAGTCCGGACTCTTTGCGAACGCCAGATGCGAACCGATGACATAATAGTGATCGTCAGCATAGATGATGGACGGATCATGGACGGCAGCTTCCCGAAAATCTTGATTCAGGCTGATAGTCTGATTCGAATCGGTATTCGTATCTTCCATTTCATCCCCGCAGCCAGTCAACAAAACCGCGGCTGTCAGGCCAAAAAGTAACTTTTTCCGCAAAAGTACGACCCCTCCTTATCTTTTCTTTATTAGAGTGACATTTGATTTGCCAATCGGATTGCTTTATTGCGTGATTGATAGATGACGAACAGTACCGAATAGATGATGATGCCGATAACGTCGAGAGTGGCTACCGAAAAAAGCAACAATCCACCCAACCACAAGACTACTCTTTTTTGAATCTGATTATTCCGCATGCGACGCACAATGATTAGATTGAATACACCTATGATCAATTGCAGGATTCCATACCCGACCGCGATGGTGTAGACGGAGTCGATCAAAGAACCATCGAAATTGATATCGGCTGACATGCCGGAAGACAGTGCCCCGATTCCGGATGTCTTGATCCAAGTTGCGTATCCGAGTATCGTAACCGTCCCGTTAATGAGATTCCAGATAGCACCGCCTCTTAACAGATTTCTTTCCAACGTTCTTTTCATCTTTTAACACCCCGTTACTTAATACCCACATTTAGATTCAATGAGTCAATGAAATATTTTTGAGCGAACACGAACAGAAGCACGGTCGGAATCATCGCGATTACCGCAGCCGACATCAATTGTCCGATCATTACGTAATTACCGTACAGGTCCTGCAGCAACTGCAGCCCTGCTGTTATCGTCATTTTTTTTACGTCACTCAAGACGATGGTCGGCCAGAGGAAGTCATTCCAGGAACCGACAAAAGAGAACATGCCCGCAACAATCAGAACCGGTTTGACCAACGGCAAGATGATGCTTTTATAGATCACAAAGTCCGAAGCACCATCCATTCTTGCTGACTCATCGTATTCCGCCGGGATATTCTGCATGAATTGACGAACCAGGAACACATTTCCTACTCCACCCAAACCAGGGATGATGACTGCCAAGTATGTATTCACCCAACCCAGCGTGTCGACTATTTTATAGGAAGGGATGATATTCACAGCTGAAGGGAACATCGAGATGGCAAGTACGCCATAGAATAAAGCATCCCGCCCTTTGAAATTGACCCTTGTGTAGCCGAACGCAGCCAGCGAGACGACCACCACAACCAGTAAGGCATGCGTTGTCGAAACGAACAGGGAGTTGAAGAACCAGGTGATGATCGGTGCACTCGATGTATTCTGCAACAATTTCAGGTAATTGGTGACGATCCAGTTGGCAGGGAACATCCGGAAGCCCACTTCCATGATATCGCCTTGGGATTTGAAGGATGTGAATAGTCCGAACAGCGCCGGGAACAACCAGACAAGTGCCAACAGAATCAGGAAAGCATACGCAAAATATTTGGAAATATTATTTTTTTTCATTTATTTCACCCCTTCGATCTTTTCGTCATGACATAGAATTGCAGGGCTGATACTGCGAGAATGACTAACCCCAATAAGACGGCCATTGCTGAAGCCATACCCGCAACGGATTCACCCGATCCGAATGCCAGATTGCGGATATACATCATCAGGACCGTGGTGGACTGATTCGGTCCCCCGTTTGTTGCCATCAAAGGTTGAACGTACACATTGAAAGCCCCGGCAGTGGACATGACGAATGTATAAAATAATGGGAAACGGATGGAAGGAAGCGTAATACTGATGAATTTCCTGAGTGCACCCGCGCCATCGATCTCAGCAGCTTCATATAGGTCTTCCGACACGCCAGCCATAGCGGAACGGTAGATGATCAGATTGCCGCCTATCGCTCCCCACATCGACATCACGAAAATGACGATCCAAGCATAAGGCTGTTGCGCTGTCCAAACAATATCGGAATTGACCAAGTTGTTCATCGGACCCAATCGTGGATTAAAGATCAATAGCCAAATCAAAGCACCTGCTGAAGCTGAAACGAGCCCAGGGACATAAAAGATAGCCTGGAACAGACCTTTGAACTTCAGACCTTTATGCTGCATGACGGTCGCGATCAGCAATGGAAAAAGAATTTGGAATGGAATCGTGTAGAGTACAAAGAGCAAGGTATTTTTCAGACCGTTTCGGAATTGGAAATAGAACGTCGAATCCTGATCCAACAGAATCGTCTTATAATTGTTCAAACCTACCCAAGTCTGATCGGAAATCAGGTTCCACTGTGTGAATGAAGAATAAATACCGTAAATGATAGGCAAAAGTACAAATACAAAGAACAAAATCAAGTGTGGACCAATGAAATATAGGAATTGAAAGTTTTTCTTCTTGTTGTCTTTAGCGTTGGTGTTGGTTGATAAAGCTTCAGATGTTTGCATATTATCTTCCTTTCAAAAAAATTCACACAGCGATTCCGATTAAGAACGCCGTATGAATTTTTTTAATTACTTCCTTCTCATACTTTTGCGTTTGGCAGATCAGCTAGCATTTTCAGCAATCAAGTCTTCAACTGTTTTTTGTGCTTGATCCAAACCTTCATCGATTGTGATGTTGCCGTAGATCATATCGGATAAAACAGTACCCAAAGCTGATTCAACATAACTGTAATATTTGTAGTCAAAAATGTAGGAAGCTTCCTTCTCGACATCAGAGCTAGTGAAGAAAGACTGCGGATATTGTTGATACTCTTCGCTCTCGAATACTTCTTTACTTGCAACGATTTGACCAGCACCTGCCCAGTCGAGCGAGTTTTCACGCATCCAGCTTAAGAAATCGGCGACCCCTTGTTCTTTTTCATCTGTTCTGTCTTCGTTGTTCAATAATGAGAACAAGTGGGCAGAAGAGCGATTCGTAAATTTGTCAGGTGTAACAGAATAGATGTTGGTAACTCCAAAGTTCAAACCTTCGACTGAACCATGTGCTGTGGATGTCCAGGTTCCGTCAGTCGAGAACAGAACATCTCCCGATTGGAACATCGCATAGCCATCTTCTCCGTAAGGTGACATCAGGCCGGCATCCGCTACGGATTTCAATTGTTCCACTACCGAACGCATCGCATCCGTGTTGATAGTAGGATTTCCGGCTTCGTCAGAAATATCACCACCCGCATTGACGACATTCGCTAATGTTACCCATTCGATCAAGGCGTTGTTGATTGCATACTGGCCTTCATCCAATTTCCCGTCCAATGATAGGATTTCCTCAATCGTTACCACATCGTCATCCAAGAAAGTATTTGCATCATATTTGTCCAACAAATCAGTATTGTAGTACATCGCATTTCCATGGATATCCAATGGAACCGTGTACTGGGTCCCTTCATAATTCCCGGCGTTCCATGCAACTTCCAGGTAGTTGTCAGCGGACAGATCGGTATTTGTCGCCATCAGGCCTTCGATCGGCTCCAGCATATCCAAATCAGCAAATTGAGGAACACGGTCGGCATGGATCAGCGTCAAATCCGGGATATCTTTGCCTGAGTTCATGACTGTATAAATTTTGGTGTACATATCGGCAGTGATGACACTTTCTACAGGGAACTCAGGATCTGTTTCGTTGTATTCTGCCACCAAAGCATCCATGTAAGCACCATCGTCCCCGGTCAACGGATTCCAGAATGTAATCGTATTTGCGTTACCGCAACCTGCCAATAAGGTAATTCCGGCCAAAGTCGCTGCTGATAAGAATTTTCTGTGTGCATTTTTCATTTTATTTCCTCCATTTATTTAGTTTTCAATCTGACAACATTCCAGGATAGCGGTTTCAAAACAGTCGAAAATGCATCATCTTTCAATACCACATCCGATTTTTCTTGCAGTTTGACCAAATCATGATCGGTTGCGTTCGTATCTTTTTTATCGTATCCGGCCAGCTCCGTTGCCTCTAGGATGCTTTCCAGTCCAAATCCTTCTTCCTCAAAAGTAAACGCGATTTCTCTGTCCTCGGATCTGTTTACTGCAAAAATAACCAGTTCACCCGTTTCATCATTGTGCACAGCAATCGTTTCGATGTAAGGTACTTCAGCGAAGTCCTTCGATTGATACGTTTCTGATTCAACACGTGGATTCAGCACCACTCCTCTTCCATAGTTGGATACTTGCATGAACGGGTAGAAAATGGTTTGTTTCCATGTATCTCCGTTCTTTTCAGTCATGATCGGTGCGATGACATTAACCAATTGGGCCAGACAAGCAATCTTGACGCGGTCAGCATTTTTCAACAACGTAATCAGCAAGCAGCCTACCATGAGGGCATCTTCGAAATTGTAGATATCCTCCAATAGCGGCGGCGCAATTTGCCAAGGTTCCAATTCCTTATCTTGATCATTGGAGTGATACCAGACGTTCCACTCGTCAAACGACAGATTGATCTGTTTGTCGCTGCCTTTTTTTACTTTAACGAAATCGCAGATGGAAACCACCGTTTTGATGAAGCGATCCATATCCAACGATTGTGCCAGATAATTGCCTATGTCATTTTCCTTATTTCCATAATAGCAATGCAAGGAAAGATAGTCGACATAATCATAGGTATGTTCCAAGACAATCCGTTCCCAGTCACCGAAAGTCGGCATTTTGCTGGTCGAACTTCCACAAACGACCAATTCGATGCTGTCATCGACCAATTTCATCGCTTTAGCCGTTTCTGCCGCCAAGCGTCCGTATTCGTCTGCGGTCTTATGACCGATCTGCCATGGCCCATCCATTTCATTGCCGAGCGACCAGGTCTTGATTCCGAAAGGTTCTGCCGATCCGTTCTGCTTGCGCAGATCGCTCCAATAGGTTCCGCCGTCAAAATTGCAGTATTCCAAGCATTCCACAGCTTCCTGGATGCCACGCGTGCCTAGATTGACTGCCATGTTCACTTCTGCATTGACTTCTTTTGCCCATTTGGCGAATTCATGGATGCCTACCTGATTTGTTTCCAGCGAGCGCCACGCCAAGTCCAACTTCTTCGGACGCGTCTCTTTTGGCCCGATTCCGTCTTCCCACTTGTACCCCGATACAAAATTGCCTCCAGGATACCGTATAAGCGGTACATTCAGTTCGGCCACTACCTCTTTTACATCTGTCCGAAAGCCTTCTGCATCGACATTTTTGTGTTCCGGTTCGTAAATGCCGCCATATACAGCCCTTCCCAAGTGTTCTATGAACGAACCATACAAACGCTTATCTATTTTGCTGATGGTATTCTGCCTGTTGACCGATAATTTCGCTTCCATTTGTCCTCCTTACTAACTTAGTTAACATTTTAGTTTACTAAGATTAATAAAATTAACTTATGAGGTAATAATATCGAACTATGCAAACGTTGTCAACACAAATTACTCCTTTTTAGCAAATATACCCCAAGTTTAATCAACACATTTGTTAACCATGTCCATAAATACAGTTATCACGCTCTTTTCACTCAGCATTTTCATAAAACTGTGTGAAATATATCTTTTTTTGGTTAACTCAAATAGTAATGTAAGCCAACCTATTGACAGACAAGTGATAAACTTTTATATTTATCACATACAGTGATGAACAATATCATTAACAGAAATGAAAAATGAGGTGAGCTTATGCAATTGGACATATCCGAATCATCTTTGGCTGTATATGAGGCATTGGCCAGCGATATACGCTTAAAGATCATCCAATTATTATCCAAACAAAAAATGAATGTGAAAGATCTCGCGCTTGAACTGAATCTAAGCAGCGCCATCATTTCAAAGCACATCAAAAAACTCGAAGCCGTTGGTATCATCAAAACGGAAAGGATTCCTGGCATATCCGGTCTCCAAAAAGTATCCATCCTGAAAGTCGATCATATCGACATCCATTTTCCGAAGAAAATCTACCACTCCTTCGAAACCTTCGATACCGCCATTCCAATCGGCCACTACACGGATTATCATGTCACACCGACATGCGGCTTGGCTGATTCCAAAGATTTCATCGGTCAGGTGGATGAACCGAAATACTTCATGGACTCTGGGCGAATGGACGCCAGCATCCTTTGGTTCACTGCAGGCTATGTGGAATACAAAACTCCCAACTTCCTGACGCCTGATGACACACTGGAGCAGATTGACATCAGCATGGAAATCAGTTCCGAATTTCCTTTTTCGAATGATGTTTGGCCGTCCGATATCACATTCACCTTGAACGGAACAGAGTTGGGCACATGGACGAGCCCAGGCGACTTCGCGGATACGCGCGGAAAGCTGAATCCATCTTGGTGGCCCTCGAATTTGAACCAATACGGTTTATTGAAGACACTCAGGGTAACCCACCACGGCACTTACATGGACGGAGACCCGCTTTCCCAAGTCAGCATATCGGATCTGAATAAGACAGCCGAAACATGGGAAATCCGCATCGAAGTGAAGCCCGATGCTGAAAATGTCGGAGGCGTAACCCTGTTCGGCAAAAAATTCGGGAATCATGACCAGGACATCAACTTCAAAGCCTACTATTCCTGATAAGCACCAGAAAACTGCAGCCCACTCCTTTCGAGTGGACCGCAGCTTTTTTGGCTTTCCTTCGATTGACGGAGATGCATAGCGATAGCGGCAATCGAAGGAAAGCCTCTGCTCCGGCGAAGCCGCGCTCGCCGGAGCACAACGGTAACTTCAGGCCGCAACCCCGGCGAGTCCCCGCTTATCGGAGAACGCACCCCGAAATGTTGTCCGACCTCCGGTAAGGCCTTTGTTTACCGGAGGTCAGGGATCATTTTCATCCTGATGCGTTTGATCTGATCAAACGGCATTTCCGATGCAAAAACTCTGGACAAGGACAAAAAAAGCGTGGGCTGCCTCAATTTCGAGACAGCCCATGCTTTTTTGTTCATCCGTTAGGAAGTTTATTTTGCGAATTTTGCTTGATAGGCTGCAACCACTTTTTCAGTAGTAAAGCCATATTCCGCCATTACCACGTTGCCGTTGCCGCTTGCACCGTAAGTGTCGATGCCGTAAGCCAATCCGTCCAGGCCAACATAACGTTCCCAACCGAAGGTCGCGCCCATTTCGATGGACATGCGGTTGCGGACTGCGCCAGGCAAGACTTGCTCTTTGTAGGCAGCATCCTGCGCTTCAAACAGATCGAAACTCGGCATGGAGACGACAGAAACGTCCGCTCCGGCTTCACGCAATTGTTGCTGCGCTTCAACAGCCAAGTTCACTTCCGAACCGGTTGCGATCAGGATGCCGGCAGGCGTTTCGCCTTGTTGCGGTGAAAGTACGTAAGCACCCTTTTTCACGCCTTCGCGAGCCATTTCTTTTGTACCTTCCAAAACAGGTAAGTTTTGGCGCGTCAGCACCAACATCGTTGGTTTGTCCGCTGAAGACACCGCGATTTCCCATGCAGCACTGACTTCGTTACCGTCGGCAGGACGCAGAACCGTCAGGTTCGGCATGCCGCGATAGCTGGATAAGTGTTCCACTGGCTCATGCGTCGGGCCGTCTTCGCCGACCGCGATTGAGTCATGCGTCATCACGTAAGTGCCAGGCAGGTGCGAAATGGCAGCCAAACGCATCGCTGGGCGCAAGTAGTCAGTGAAGACGAAGAAGGTTCCTACATACGTTCTGGTTCCGCCATGCAGAACGATGCCGTTCATGATAGCGGCCATCGCGAATTCGCGCACGCCGTACCAGATGTTGCGGCCGGCATAGTTGCCCGGTTCAAAATCACTTGCCGATTTGATCATTGTGTTGTTTGAAGACGATAAATCCGCAGAACCGCCCCAGAAATAAGGTACCGCTTCACCCAATGCTTGAATCGCTTCAGCACTGGTCACACGGCTTGCTTTGGCTGCGCTGCCCACTTCATAAGTCGGCAGTTTGTCTTGCCAGCCTTCCGGTAATTTACCGGCCATGGCAGCTTCAAACTGTTGCGCCAATTCCGGATAAGCCGCTTTGTAGTCGTTGAACAGTGCTGTCCAGGCTGCTTCAGCCTGCTGACCTGCTTCGACCATTTTTTCATTGAAACGGGCAGTAACTTCAGCAGGTACACAGAAAGCTTCATTCACACAGCCATACGCCGCTTTCGCGAAGGCAACACCTTCCGCTCCCAATGGAGCGCCATGCACTTTATGTGTTCCTGCATCAGGAGCACCAAAGCCGATGATGGTTTTGATTTCGATCAAAGTCGGTTTTTCGGTTTCAGCTTTCGCTTCTTCGATGGCTTTCGAGATGGCTTCCAGATCGTTGCCGTCTTTCACCAAGATATGTTGCCAACCGTAAGCTTCGAAACGGGCAGCTACATCTTCCGTAAAGGATTTCGAAGTCGGGCCGTCCAAGGAAATATCATTGGAGTCGTACAAACCGATCAGTTTTCCCAATTTCAGGTGGCCGGCCAAGCTGGCTGCTTCGTGGGAGATACCTTCCATCAGATCGCCGTCGCCGTTCAAGAAATATGTATAGTGATCCACAACCGGGAAGTTTTCTTTGTTGTAAGTAGCAGCCAAGTGCGCTTCCGCCATCGCGAAACCTACCGCATTCGCGATCCCTTGTCCCAAAGGACCAGTCGTCGCTTCCACGCCGTCCGTGTCATGCACTTCCGGGTGTCCAGGTGTTTTGCTGCCGAATTGGCGGAAGTTCTTCACGTCGTCCAGGCTCACATTGAAGCCGGATAAGTGCAACAAGCTGTACAACATGGATGACCCATGTCCAGCTGATAATACGAAACGGTCACGGTCTACCCACAAACTGTTCTTAGGGTTGACTTTCAAATGTTTTGTCCAAAGCGCATAGGCCATCGGAGCGGCTCCCATCGGTAAACCGGGGTGCCCTGAATTGGCCTTCTGTACGGCGTCGATGCTAAGTGTACGTACTGCATTAACTGCTAACTCATCAATTTGATCAAACATTTTTTTCCTCCTCAAGATAGTGAATCTAGTATTGAACTCCTCAACAAACTTTTTTAATCATGATTTAATCTTATTATAACATATTCCGAATCGGTTTATATCAATTTATTAACTTAGATATGCATCAATAATGGATTATCAATCCGACAGTTCCACCAATCGCTCACTCCCAGCTTCCTTGATTCTATTCTCTTCCAATAAGGTCAATTTCCTTTTCAACTGACGATAGGCGTACATCATGGGAATAGTAGCTCCTACCCAAGCAACGGGGTTGGCAAAAGCAACAGCTTGGTAGCCCAGCAGACCGGAAAATCCCAACGGAACAAGGACGCGTGCGACCATCTCCATCACACCTCCAAAGGTAGGCGCGGTATTATCGCCCACCCCTTGCAGCGTATACCGCAAAATGATCAGCGTCGCCAATACAAGGTAGAAGCTGGCCGTCGCAATAAAATATGTGTGCGCATACGCCAATACGGCCGGATCATTCTGTTTGAACAATAGCCGAATGATGTCCGTCCCGAAGTACAAAAGCGCTCCTCCTAAAACAATGCTGTAGACGAAGGTCAACAGCAAACTGATACGCACGCCTTCCCAAATCCGTGAATATAATCCGGCACCGTAGTTTTGGGCTGCGAAAGTGGCCATTGCGATACCGATGGAGGCTATCGGCAAGGTTGCCATGATGTCCAATTTTTGGGCGATGGCGTATCCACCAACTGCTTCCGGTCCGAAGCGATTCAGACTTTTCTGCAATACAATCAAACCGATTGAAATGATGGAGGCTTGCAGACCAATCGGGAGCGAAATTTTCAACGGCAAAGAGAAGTCCGCGGGCTGCATACGCCAATCTTCTTTGGAAAAGCGCAGAACCGCCATTTTTTCCCGGATGTATACGAAACAGAGAAAACTGGCGAATAATTGCGCAGCAACTGTCGCAAGTGCTGCTCCTGCGACTCCCATAGAAAACCAGACAATGAACACATAATCCAATACCACATTCAATATGGAAGAAATCATCAGGATGACCAACGGAAGTTTGCTGTCACCCAGTGAACGTAAGATGTTGCTCAACAAATTGAATGCCATGATCGCCACCGAACCCCACATCAGGACCAAAAAGTAAGCTTCGGCTTCCTTAAGTATTTCTACCGGCGTATTCATGAGCAGTAGAATCTCTTCAGCGAACAACACGCTCAAAATTGTGATGAGGATAGTCGTGAAAAGGGTTATCCAGACGCTTATTGTGATGCTTTTCCGGATACGCTCCTCATTTTTCGTGCCAAAACGCTGCGCGATGACGATTCCTAAACCAGAAGTGACCCCAATCCCAAAGCCATGAATAAAAAAGAGTACTCCGCCGACCGATCCGATGGCCGCCAATCCCTCCACTCCCAAAGTCCTGCCGATGATGACTGTGTCGGCTAAACTGTACACTTGTTGGAAAATATTCCCGATCAGCATCGGAATCGCGAACAGTAAGAGTAGCTTCGCAGGACTGCCGGCAGTCATATCTTTTGTCATCCTTCACCTCCATTTGATGATCCTTGGCCTTGCTGATTTATATTATACCAGAGATGTACGAACAAATTAATAAAAAAATATAAATTGTACCTACAAAAATTCCGACCTATTCGTTTGGCTTGAATCCGAATCCATTGTCGGCGAGTATTTTCTCGCACAACGAGTGGCTCAGATAGCTTGATTCCGTGGAGACAGGATTTGTTTTTTCTTTTACTCCTGCAACAAATGCAGCGATTAAAGGTGCAAACCCTCTTTTTCGGAGTGTCCCTTCCCAATCGCCAAAAGCAACTTGCTGCTTGCCATTTTTTTGTACAATGGTCATATCCGTCAAATTCAGGACACGCGTAATCCCCTCCGGACTTTGGACTTCCATGACTTCCTGATTGGCTCCCGCTTCATAGTTCATCGAAACGAAACAAGTGGTACTCTTCGTCTCGAGCATCAGCCAGAGTCGTTTCAGTTCCCCTTCGTTTTCGACCAGATGCGATTGCACCGAAACTACTTCATCATCCAACAAATACAAAGCGGTATCCGCGATATGGATGAACAAATCATAAACGGCAAAACGGACCGGTTCTACATTCTTTACACGATCCTTCTGAATCAGGATCATCTTTTTGTCAGGAATCTCTTTCAGCCGTTCCACCATCGGAGCAAACCGGCGATTGAAGCCAGCGGTAAGCAGCAAGCCCTTGGCATCGGCCAACTCGATCAGTTGCTTTGTTTCTTCCAAATCATCGCTGATGGGCTTGTCCACATAGACCGAAATGCCGCGCTCCAACAGCTTGCGGATGATTTCCGCATGGGCAACGGTCGCCACGTGCACAAAGGCAGCATCGATCCCGCTGTCCAACCATTCCTCCATCGAAGTGTACAAATGTTGGAACCCAAATTTCTTCCCTACCGTTTCCAGCGTCTCCTTGTTCCGCGAGCACAGATGCCATTCCACCTCATCCTGCATCTCAACCATAACCGGCAGATACGCTTTTTGCGCAATATCCCCTAATCCGATGACTCCAATTTTCATCACCTATCGCCTCCAAACCTGTTTGTTCTCTTTATACCATAATCAACTCTCCAATTCTCGTCAGAACGCGAAAATAATTGAGAAATAATAAAAATATATATTTTCGAATGAAATCGATTGCATTTTCTTTTATCGTTTTGTATAATTCTATTTAAAGTTATGTATAGACATAGAAACGGAGTTGTTTAGATGAAATATGAATTTCCTGAAGATTTCTGGTGGGGTTCGGCAGCAAGCGGACCACAAACAGAGGGTACGGTGGCCGGAGACGGCAAGGGGGACAATATCTGGGATCATTGGTACAAGCAGAACCCTGAGCTGTTCTTCAATCAGGTAGGACCCGAAAACACATCTTATGTATACAATCGCTACAAAGAAGATATAGCACTCATGAAAAAAACGGGACACACGACGTATCGAACCTCCATCCAATGGAGTCGTCTGATTCCAGATGGGATTGGCGCAGTGAATCCGGAAGCAGTGGCTTTCTACAATAGCTACATCGACGAGTTGTTGGCCAACGGCATCGAACCTTTTATGAATCTTTATCACTTTGATATGCCGTTGTCATTACAACAGAAAGGAGGCTGGGAAAGCAAAGAAGTCGTGGATGCCTATGCAGATTATGCACGCCTCTGCTTCGAGCTGTTCGGCGACCGCGTAAAAAAATGGTTCACCCACAATGAACCGATCGTTCCGGTCGAAGGTGGCTATCTTTACCAATTCCACTACCCTAGTGTCGTGGATCTGAAAAAAGCCGTTCAAGTCGCTTATCATGAAACTTTGGCAAGCGCAAAAGCTATCAAAATTTATCATGAAATGAACCTTGACGGACAAATCGGCATCATCCTCAATTTGACGCCTAGTTATCCGCGCAATGAGAATGATCCTGAAGACGTTAAGGCAGCCCGTCTTGCTGACGCATTCTTCAACCGCTCCTTCTTGGATCCTGCCATCAAAGGCACCTTCCCCGAGGATTTGGTTTTGCTGTTGAAGGAATTGGATTATCTACCGGAATATATGCAATCGGAACTGGAACTCATCAAACATAATACCATCGACATTCTGGGGATCAATTACTATCAGCCTAGGCGCATCATGAAAAAAGAAAGCACAGAGCGCTTGTCGGATAAACCGATGCCGGATGATTACTTCGATAACTATATCTGGCCGGAACGCAAAATGAATCCGTACCGCGGTTGGGAAATCTACGAAAAAGGTATTTACGATTGCCTGATCAATGTCCGTGACAACTACGGCAACCTGCCTTGCTTCATCTCCGAAAACGGGATGGGTGTAGAGGGCGAAGAGCGCTTCGTCAACGCCGATGGCATGATCGAAGATGATTACCGTATCGAATTTGTCCAAGATCATCTGAAATATGTCCATCAGGCGCTGCAGGAAGGTTGCAATGTCAAAGGCTACCACATGTGGACGTGCATGGATAACTGGTCTTGGACCAACGCCTACAAAAACCGCTATGGCTTCATAGCAGTGGATCTAACGCAAGAAGGAAAACGCACAATCAAGAAAAGTGGCTACTGGTTCAAAGAGGTTTCTGACAATAATGGTTTTGACGCATAGTTTTTCTAAGAGAGGAAATGACTAATGAATAATTTTATTGATAATTTAGCTGAAAAATTGACTCCGCTTGCCGGCAAACTCGGCTCAAACAGATATTTAGCAGTATTGCGTGACGCTTTTATGCTTTCTTTCCCGCTGACGATGTTCGGATCGATCGTAGTGGTGCTGAACAATTTGCCATTTTGGAGCGATGACTTGAAAGGGACTTTGGGCGGCCTCTTCGGAAACGGTCAAAATGCGACCATGTCGATCATGACGATTTTCGTCACATTCGGTATCGGCTATTACCTGACCCGCTCTTATGATGAGGACGGCGTCTTTGGTGGAGCCGTATCATTGGCTTCCTACCTGATTCTGACGCCTTTCAACTTCACGACTGCAGAAGGCGCCGAAGTAAGCGGTGCGCTGTCCTTGGATCGTTTGGGTGCAAAAGGGATGTTCATCGGCATGCTGGCTGCCTTTATCGCAGCTGAAATCTATGTCCGCATCACGAAAAAAGGTATCGTCATCAAGATGCCTGAAGGTGTTCCTGATGCCGTTGCCCGCTCCTTCGCTTCTCTGATTCCTGCCATCTCTACATTGACCGTCTTCTTGTTGCTGAATGCTTTGGTTTCCGGTGTGTTCACTACCAACTTGCACGATGTCATCTACACAGTTATTCAAAAACCTTTGGTAGGTTTGGGAAGCGGCTTGCCTGCAACACTGTTATCCTTGTTCTTCGTCCAAATTCTATGGTTCTTCGGATTACATGGTCAAATCATCGTCAACTCGGTAATGGATCCAATCTGGAATACTTTGGCTCTTGAGAACCTGGATGCTTTTAAAGCAGGTGAAGCCTTGCCGCACATCATCACGAAACCTTTCATGGAAACATTCACTGTCGGCCTGGGCGGTTCCGGTATGACATTGATGGTAGTCATCCTGATGGCATTCGTCATGAAGAGCAGACAAATGAAAGATATCGGTCGTTTGGCGATCGGACCTGGCTTATTCAACGTAAACGAGCCTGTCATCTTCGGCTTGCCGATCGTATTGAACGCCTCCATCCTGATTCCTTGGGTATTGACACCGCTGATCGTCACTACTATCAACTACTTTTCGATGGCTTCAGGATTGGTTCCTGCTCCAACAGGCGTAACGGTTCCTTGGACTGTTCCCTTGTTCTTCAGCGGAATGATGGCCACCAACTCGCTTATGGGCGGCTTGTTGCAACTGATTGATGTGGCAATCGTCGGAGTGATGTGGTATCCATTCCTGAAAGTTGTCGATAAAGCGAATTTGGCCCTTACTGTCGAAGAAGCTGCATAATCGGTTTATCTAAATTGAAGGCCCGAGGCAGTATGCTTCGGGCCTTTGTCTTTCCTTAATCAGCTAAATATAGAGCTTAGCTTGTTTCAAGTCTAGCCATTACGGTATAATGGGAATCAAAATCGTTTAATTCCCGGAAGGAGCGACTGTAATGAAAAAATATGAAGAAATCGCGGATGAGCTGCGGCGCCGCATCGCCGATGGGGAATATGCGGAAGGTGAAATGCTCCCGGACCAGATTGCTTTGGCGGAAGAATTCGGCGTCAGCCGGATGACCTTAAAGAAAGCCATCGATATGATTGCAATGGAGGGCCTGATTTTCCGCAAACGGGGTGTCGGAACTTTTGTCATCAAGAGCGCCCTCTGGAATAGCGGAGATTCCAAAGCGGATGAATATGCCGGCTTATCCAAACAGTTTCCGAATAAAACGGTGAAGAGCAAAATCATCCTCTTCGATATCCTGTTCCCTTCCGAAAATATCCAATCCTTGTTGATGTTGGAGGACAATCAGCCTGTCTACCACCTGCAACGCCTGAGGATTATTGACGACAAACCTTATATACTGGAAGATACTTACTTTGTAGCCGGATTGGTCAAGGACTTGACTGAAGATATTATCCACCATTCCATCTATGACCATATCCGCGATACCTTAGGACTAAAAATCGGTGGCGCTTACCGAAAGATCCACGCTGATCGTTCTAATGAACTGGATTGGCAAGAATTGGCATGCGATCAGCATACGCCGATTCTTGAAGTGGAACAAGTCGTTTATCTGACGAATGGGACTCCCTTCGAGTACTCCACTGCTCGCAGTCGCTTCGATACACGTTCCTACACCATCACCGATATTATTAAACAATAACAAATAAAAATATTAGGAGGAAAAACATGCAAGAGCCATTGTTCATCCAACCTGTCCTGCAAGAAAAAATCTGGGGCGGCACCAAGCTGCGCGATATCTACGGGTACGACATCCCCAGTAACCATACCGGGGAATGCTGGGCCATCAGCGCCCATCCCGACGGCACTGGCGCGGTGGAAAACGGCACCTACGCCGGCACCCGCCTGGATGTCCTTTATGCGGAGCATCCTGAGCTGTTCGAAAATCCGACTTCGCCCGTCTTCCCGTTGCTGACCAAAATCATCGACGCCGCCGAAGCCCTGTCCGTCCAAGTGCATCCGGATGATGCCTATGGACTGAAGCATGAAGGCGAGCTCGGGAAAACCGAATGCTGGTACATCATCGATGCCGATGACGACGCCGAAATCATCTACGGACACAATGCCCAAACAAAAGAGCAGTTCTCGGAAATGGTCGATGCAGGCGACTGGGAGGGGCTGCTGCGCCACATCAAAGTGAAGAAAGGCGACTTCTTCTTCGTTCCGAGCGGCACCATCCATGCCATCGGCGGCGGCATCACGATTCTGGAGACGCAACAGAGCAGCAACACGACATACCGCGTCTACGACTTCGACCGCAAGGACGATCAAGGCAACACACGCGACCTGCATATCCAACAATCCATCGATGTGTCGATGATTCCGCACAAGGATCCTGCGAACCACTTCGAAACCAGCACAGTCGACGGCAACACCGTGACGACTTTCATCGAAAGCGACTATTTCACTGTCTACAAGTGGAACATCCTTTCTGAACTGGCCTTCAAGAAAACTGCTCCCTACACCTTGGGAAGCGTCATCGAAGGCAGCGGCAGTCTGACTGTCGCCGGAAAAGTCTATCCGTTGCACAAGGGCGACCACTTTATCCTGCCTGCGACTGTTTCCGCTTGGACACTGTCCGGCAGCAATATGGAACTGATCGCCTCCACACCCGGCCCGAAAAACAGCTAAGAAAAATGAAGCCGGCTCATAATCCAATGAGCCGGCCTCTTTTGCTTGTTTTTGAAGCCCACTCAACAGCTGAGCGTGCATTAAATAAGGCTATCTATCCTTTTCTGCTCCGGCGAAGCAAACCTTAACCGAAGCTGGTGCTCTCCTCCGGTGAGCGCCCTTCTCGACGGAGTTGCGCTCTTCGGTATTCGTCTTCCTCCTGTGAGGGAATGTTTGTCGGAGCTGAGCATGCGGACGCAGGCTGTCCTCCGGCGAACGAGGGCTCGTCGGAGGTACGCATCCCCATCTTGCGCCTGCTCCGGCGAAGCAAAGCTTAACGGGAGCTGGTGCTCTCCTCCGGTGAGCGGGCTTCTCGACGGAGTTGCGCGCTTCGGTATTCATCTTCCTCCTGTGAGGGAATGTTTGCCGGAGCTGAGCATGCAGACGCAGGCTGTCCTCCGACGAACGAGGGCTCGTCGGAGGTACGCACCCTCCATCTCGTGCCTACTCCGGCGAAGCAAACCTTAACCGAAGCTGGGAAACAACGCGATTACACGCACGCCTCCGGTCAGCACACGCACCAAACAGGCTGCCTCTTTTTTGAGAGACAGCCTGTTTCTGTTAGTTACTCAAATGGATAGACTAGACCCCAGTCTTTGCGGACCTTATCCATGATTTCCAAAACGTCCACGGTGTAAGTGAGCGTTTCATTTTTTGCTCCATTAAGGATGCGTTCGCTGAAATCAGCCACTTCATAGTTCAAGGCTTGCGCAGAATCCCCAGCTTCAATGATGCTTACTTTTCCATCATAAGAAGTGAAGATAGCTTTTGTCGACCTCGGATAATCCATAATCGTTAAAAATCCCTTTTCATAGGCGACTACCCCTTGTTTCGGCATTTTCGCCCGGAAAGTCAAGGATACCGTCGCAAGTTCTGCTTCAGCATTCCGCAGAATGATTGCTGAGGATTCATCCACACCAGATTCGTGCAAATTGCCCATCGTCATGATTTCAGTCGGTTTGCTGGTCATGAAATTACGGACAAATGACAAGGCATATGTCCCGATATCAAATAACGCGCCACCCGCTAATTCTTTATTGAAATAATAAACAGATGGATCCGTGTCCTTGAAGCTGCCGAAAGAGGCTTGGATCATCTTCAATGGTCCTAAGTCTTGCTCTGCAATCCATTCCTTCAGCTTGCGGTAAAGCGGCATATGGTAAATGGTCATGGCCTCGGCTAAATAGAGCCCCTTTTCTTCAGCCAACTGGACAAGTTCATCCAACTGGATTTTGTTGACTGTGATGACTTTCTCGCAAAGGACATGCTTGCCGGCTTCCAGACTGGCCTTGATCCATTGATGATGATGGCTGTGCGGCAAGGCGATGTAAATAGCGTCTACCGCCTCATCCGCCAGCAGTTCCATATAATCGTCATAATAAGCGGGAATACCATACTGTTCGGCAAATCCTTGTGCCTTTTCTTTGGATCGGGAGGCTACCGCGATCAATTCCGCATTGTCCGCTTGAAAATGGGAAGCGAACTCCGTTGCGATAGTCCCTGTTCCAAGTATTGCCCATCTGATTTTCATACAAATACACGCTCCCTTTTTATCAATCTGATCGGTTATCGTTTACCCTTTCATCTCATTCGCCAAAATGAGCGCCCCGGTGATGCCGGCATCATCGATCAATCCTGGCGTCACCAAGTAATCATCGACTGCCGGAACCGGCACATAATCGGCAAGCAGCGTCGCAAATTTAGCTTTGATGTTATCAAGCATCCCCGGCACTTTCATGACACCCCCGCCCAAGACAATGCGCTCCGGACGCAGGATAACCGTGTAGGCTTCCAAAGCTTGACCTATGTAATAAGCGATGTAATCCCAGACCGCATCGGTAGGCGCAACATCTTTGCCGGCTTTACCTAGTCGTCCGTCGATTGAAGGACCAGCTGCCATGCCTTCCAGGCAATTTCCATGATATGGACAGAACCCGGCATAATGGTCAGCCTCGTGCGGACGCACCAGTATGTGACCCATTTCCGGGTGACCGATGCCTTCCAAAATTTTTCCGTCCACGATCGCACCGGCGCCCACGCCCGTACCGATCGTGATATACATCATGTTCTTTAATCCTTTAGCGGCACCTAACGCGGATTCACCCAAGGCAGCGGCATTCACATCCGTCGTCCACCCCATCGGAACTGCATAACGCTCCTTCATAGCGCCAAGAAAATCAAAATCCTTCCACGCCAACTTTGGTGTAGAAAGAATATATCCATATGTTTCCGAGTCTTTATTGACGTCAATCGGCCCGAAGGAACCGATTCCGATTGCAGCTAAGTCAAAACGATCAAAAAAAGCAAATACCTGCGCCAATGTTTCTTCCGGCGTAGTCGTTGGGAATGCAACCCGTTCCAATAACTCATTATTTTCGTTTCCGACGGCGCACACAAATTTTGTTCCGCCTGCTTCAATTCCACCTACTAGCATAAATTTCTCACTCCAATTAGTTAGTTTTCGTGTGCGTCGCCATCATCGGAGTACATTTGATATCCATCCGATTTGTCCTGAAAGAGCACGCTCGCACCTTTTCCTATTATAACGCTTTCAGTTGGCGGAATCACGTTTTTCTGGCATTTTCCTCTGAATTTCAACATTTCCCTGATGGGCAAACGCCTTCAGTAAATATTTACTTAATTTGAAATTTTTTTTACTCTTTTTGTTGCTTTACGAAATTTAAACGCTTACAATGAAAAGGAGACGATAATATACTTTAAAAAAATAGCAGATTGACTGATCTATCTGCAACTACGCAACTAGGAGAGTGGAAAAATAATGAAAGTATCTGAAACAATACTCGGCCAAGCTCACGGAAAAGATGTCGTTGCCTATACCTTGACGAATCCCAACGGCATCTCCCTTACAGCAATGACCTATGGCGCCACCATCACGGAACTGATGATGCCGGACAAAAACGGAAAGAGTGAGAATGTGATTTTGGCCATGGATTCTTTGGACGATTACGTGACGCATCGCCCGTATTACGGAGCCACTATCGGCCGGATTGCCGGACGCATCGCAAAAGGTTCTTTTGATTTGGACGGAACAAGGCATCAATTGATCGTGAACGAGGAGGAAAATCAACTCCATGGTGGTCCCGCCGGATTGGACACGCATGTTTGGGATGCGGAAATCGAGGCTTCCGCTGATGAAGCCAGCATCAATTTCACAACGACCGATGCGGACGGCGCCAACGGCTATCCCGGAAACCTGTCGGTAACGGTCAGCTATACGCTTACTGCTGAGAACGAATGGAAAATTAATTATCGGGCAACGACGGATCAACCAACTTTGTTCAACCCGACCAACCATGTCTATTTCAACCTGAGCGGAGACATCAACAAGCCGATTCTGCAGCACGAGCTGCAACTGAACAGCGCGGTTTTTGCCGAATTAGGCGACGGAAATCTTCCTACCGGAGCGTTGCTGCCGGCGGAAGGGACTCCTTTTGATTTCCGCAAAGGAGGAAAACTTGCGATTGCCGCTGAACAAAACCACCCGCAGACCCAAAAAGTCGCCGGTTTCGATCACCCTTTCCTGCTGCAGCACGATACTGGAAAGCCTGATGCGGTCCTGAGCGATCTAGAATCCGGCCGAAGCGTCAAAATGTATACGGATCAGGATTGTGTCGTGATCTTTATGCACAACGGCGCTATCGATAAGTACACGATTGCCGGCAGTCCGGTCATCCAGTACGCTGGCATCACCTTGGAGACGCAGGCATTGCCTGATGCAATCAATCAAGAAGGCTTCGGCGATATTGTACTCCGTCCGGGCGAAATCTATTCGGCTGAAACCACCTACAAGTTTGAAGTGCAGGAGTGATTGTTGAAAAAAGAAGGTGGACCGTAAATCATCCAGATGATTTACGGTCCACCTTCTTTTGCTCGTGTGATCGCAGCATAAAACCCGGCGAGAGTCCCCTCACCGGGAAAATTTAGCCTTTCGCATGCCCTGTGCTGTCTCCGGCATCTTCTTGGTTCTGAACATCCGTAATGGATTTTTGGTCTGTCACAGTTGTCTTCGGTTTCAGTTCCACAAGCACAACACCCGCCAGAATCAACGCATCTCAGGCTCTTTCAATTTATATTCCCTTATGGACATATACCCTTACAGCATACTTTTCCAATCTGACTTGTCCGCCTTCTTTCCGCTGCGTAAGCATGTCTTCGAGTTCGAAGGGCAAAAGGATCGTCTGTTCTTCTTCCGTAAAGTTCATCACGAATACATATGCTTCCTCATCCGCAGTCCGTACTTGTACAGAAACGCCCTTCTCATGTTCAATCGCGAAAGGTGCCCCGATTCCTGCTTCTTCGGTAATTTCTCTGTAAAGCATTTCATGAAACGCTTGTTCCGTGCGGGCACCTATCACGTAGGTTCGGCCTTTTCCAAAGCTATGTCTCGTCACAGCTGGCGTATCCTTATAAAAATCATCCTGATAGGTCGCAAGCACTTCGCCATCCGTTACCTTAAGCAAAGCAGCGTAATCTTTGACTTCAAAAGTCTGCCCGGCATAGGTTATCCGATTGCTATCGGATGGATAAAGAGTATCCGTTTCTCCCAATTTTACTCCGCAGATTTCCTGCATGATCTCCGGCCAGCCGCCTAAATAAGTCAAATCATTTTCATCCACAATACCTGTGATGTAGGTGGTCACCAGCGTTCCACCTGCGGCCACGAAGGCTTTCAAGCGCTCCTGCATGGCTATCGGCAACATATACAGCATCGGCGCAACCAGCACTTTATAGTTCGAAAAATCTTGTTTCTCGGTGATCACATCCACAGGAATATCCTGTTCCCAGAAATAGCGGTAATGTTCTTGCGCCGTTTGCGGATAACGCAACGTTTCCTTGCTGAAGCCCTGAATTTCCTGAAGAGCCCAATGATTGTCCCAATCATAAAGGACAGCCACTTCTGCCTCACGGAAGCTGCCGGCAACAGGTTGGAGTCGTTCCAGCACGTTCCCTACCTCCGTCACATCCTGGAAGACACGATTGTTTGGATCACGGTCATGATCCACTACCGCACCATGTAATTTTTCTGATGACCCGCGTGATTTTCGCCATTGGAAATACAGAATGCTGTCCGATCCGTGCGCAAGCATCTGCATGGATGACAAGAGATGCATGCCGGGGCGTTTTGTTTTATTCACACCATGCCAATTGACTCCGCTAGGGGTTGATTCCATCAAGAGAAAGGGTTGTTTTTTCAACGACCGATACAAGTCATCGACAAACCCGACCCGCATCGCCAAATCCGCTGTCGTGACGCCTTCTTTATGCCAAGCCGGGTAGGCATCCCAGCTGATGACATCGACATGTTCAGCGAATTTGCTGTAATCCAATGCTTGGAATGGAATCAGCTCGTCCGTGTCCGCCATAAAATTGACCGTGATCGGCACATCAGGCGTCAATTCTCTCAAGGGGCTGGCTTCGTTTTCGTAGAAAGCGATCGTCTGGTCCGTGACAAAACGTCGCCAATCGAGAACCAAGCCGTGCATCTCATGCTCCCCTATAGGTGAAGGCGATTCGATTTCATCCCACTCTTGGTAACGATGGCTCCAGAAGCTGGTCCACCAAGCTTGGTTCAGTTTTTCCAGATCATTTCCGTATTTCTCTTTCAGCCAGCCGCGGAATGCAGTTTGGCATAGATCGCAATGGCATTCTCCACCGTATTCATTCGAAACATGCCACATCAACAAAGCCGGATGTTGCCCATATCGTTCAGCCAATTTCCGGTTCATTTGGGCCGTCTTTTCACGATAAACAGGCGCTGTGAAACAATGGTTATGCCGCCGCCCTTGAAGTTCCTGCTCGCGTTTGCTTGTGACCCGGCGGATTTCCGGATATTTTTTTGCCATCCAGCTTGGTTTTGCTCCACTTGGGGTGGCCAAAATGATGTTGCCGCCATTGTTATGGATTTTTTCAAAAAGATCATCCAGCCAACCAAAATCATATTCGCCTTCACGCGGTTCCAAAGCGCTCCATGCAAATATCCCTAAGGAAAATGTGTTTGTTTTGGAAAGACGCATAAATTCCAAATCTTCCGCCAGTATATCCGGTCGATCCAGCCATTGATCCGGATTGTAATCACCACCATGAAGAAATTGTTTCTTCTTGGTGACGTATTTTCTCATTGCCATAGTCGAAAACTCCTTTAATAAGATTAACCTTTCGTACCGCCTGCGGTCAGACCGGATACAAAATTCTTTTGCAACAGTATGAAGATAATTGCTACAGGTAAGCTGATCAAAATGGCACCTGCCGCAAACGTTGTGTAACTGGCCCCCATCACGTCATTGACTAAATTATAGAGTCCGATCGGCAACGTATACGCCTCCGTCTTCCTTAATATCGTCGAGGAAATGACGAAATCCCCCAACGGTCCCGTAAATCCATTCATGGCCGCCACCGCTATCATCGGTTTGGACAGCGGCAGAATGATGTCGATAAATATTTTTGTATGGCTCGCGCCGTCAATACGCGCGCTTTCGTCCAGATCATACGGAATCGTATCCATGTAGCCCTTCATCAGATAGGTATTCATGGGAATCTGTCCACCGATGTACAACAGGATCAGCAGCACATGACTGTTGACGAGCCCCAGCAATTGCGCCAACACGAATATCGCGACTAAGGCCGAAAATTGCGGAATCATCTGCAGCAACAGAAACAGCGTCAGCCCGTTTTTCCTTCCTTTGAAACGGAATCTCGAGAATGCGTAACCCGTCAGACTCACACTGATGACTGTTCCGATCATCGTGAAAAGACTGATCTTAAGGGAATTCAAATACCAGGTCCCATAAGGCAAGCTTTTCTTGCCGGCGAAGAGTTCCCGATAATGGTCCAGTGTTGGATTTTCCGGAAACATACTTGTGCTGATCAGGCTGTTCCCAGGATTAAAACTGGCGCCCACCGTCCACAAAAGAGGGTAGGCAATGATCCCAACAAAGAATGCAATGATCAGGTAGGAAAAGAATAAGCGTGCATATCTGCGATTTTTTGTCGTCTTCATACTTATCTCCTCTCTTGGTTAAACGAATTGGATTTTCTGAACTGCCACATGGCAATCGCGATGACAAAAACAGACAACAGGATCGTGAGCGCCGCAGCCAAAGCATATTGGCTGGACTGCATCGTTAATTTGTAGATCCAAGACACAAGAATGTCCGTCCCCCCCGCCGTAGAGCCGGGAGTCGCTGGTCCTCCGCCATTGAACAAATAGATGATATTGAAGTTATTAAAGTTGAAGGTGTACTGCGTAATCAACGTCGGTGCCATCGAAGTCAGTATCACAGGCAGCGTGATGTTCATGAATTTATCCCATGACGTCGCCCCATCAATGACTGCTGCTTCATAAAGATCCTCCGGAATCGACTGCAGAATGCCGGTCGTGACGATGAATATATAAGGAAAACCCAGCCAGCCTTGAATAAAGATCAGAGCTACCCTTGTCCACAACGCATCGGTCATCCAAGGGATCGGACTGATACTGAAGAAAGCCAAGATATCGTTGTTGATTGCTCCGAAGCTATCATTGAACATGCCGGCAAACACCAAAATCGTCACAAACCCGGGCACTGCCCAAGGCAAAACGAACATGGTGCGGATGAAGCGTTTCAACTTCAAATCCTTTTGATTCACCAATATAGCCAAAAATACTCCAATAGTGATCTGTAAAGTCGAAGCCAACAATGTCCAGACAACGGTCCAACCCAAGACATCAAAGAAGGTGGAACGCCAAATATCGACAGTGAAAATATTCGCGAAGGTCTTGAATCCCACCCAATCAAATAAATGTGCCGGCGGACTGTGGTATAGGTCATAATTGGTGAAAGCCAACGCAAAACTGAACATGATCGGGAAGATGACCGCAAATATAAGCAACAGGATTGCCGGACCGCTGATGACATAGGGATATCCTTGCTCAACCAGATTGAGATAACTCTCTCTTAGCGAGGTAACCGGCAGTTGAAGATCTCTTCTTTGGCCATTTTTGTAGGCATCCCGTATGTTCAACCAGTAAAGGGTCACTCCAAAGAAAAGGATGATGATTGCCAAAATGCCCTCAGCCAATAAAAACACCGAGTTATCGCGCGGGATTTGTTCTCCTAAGGTGACGATGCCCCATAAGCCAATATTCAAAAGATCTCCAAAAGCAAAGGCGAAGCTTACTGTCGCAATCAGATAGAGCAGGCCCTTAAGCCACTGTTTATTGTAAAACTGCCCCCCTCCCGGTAAGAGAGAGAGGACAGCTGCCGTTTTACTATGATTCAATATTTCTCACCTCATTTTCTTTATGTGCCGGATTCCTTATTGTCCGCCATGGTTCGCTTCGATTTGATTTTTGATCGTTTCTACAGCCTGATCCAATGCTTCCTTCGGTTTTGCTTTTCCGGTAGCGATGGTTTGTAGTGCCGCATCCGCAGGAGACCAAACTTCATTCATCTCAGGCACATTCGGTGTCAATTCCGAATGCAGACTTTGCTGTGCGACTGCTTGGGCTGCAGGATCATCCGCCAAGGCATCCCCTTCAGCCAGAGATTTCACAGCCGGTACTTCTTTGGTTGTTTCGTAACGGCGAAGCGAATTTTCTTCATTTGTGATAAATTCGATGAATAATTCTGCCAATTCCGAGTTTTTTGAATAGCTGCTCACGTTATAACTTTTCACGCCAACGAAGGCACTCATAGGATTTCCGTTCGGCAATTCCGGCAAAGGCAAGACACCATAATCAATGCCGGCACTGGAAAATGGCTCCAGATTCCATGGGCCTGAAATCACAGCTGCCGCTTTCCCTTCGCTGAACAAGGAATCCAACACATTGATGGCTTGCTCTCCGATCATACCGGATGGGAATAACCCTTCTTCATACCATTTTTGGATATAGGAAGCCGCTTCGATCGCGCCATCCGTATTCAAACCGATATCGGCTGTGTCATATTTCCCGTCTGTATCTTTAGCAAAAATATAGCCGTCATAGCCACCGATTACGCTTTGCGCATAATAAATCTGATCCCATAAAGCCAGCAATCCGTATTGTCCATCCGCTGTCGCTGTTTTCGAAAGTTCATACCATTCTTCGATATTCGTAGGCACTTCCGCTTCAGAAATAAGATCCTTGTTGTAATAAAGAATGGTCGTTTCGACGACTTTCGGCAATCCGTAAAGTTTTCCATCAACCATCTGCGACTCCAAAGCTACATCTGTATAGAGATTCTGAACATCCTCTTCTACTGTCAACTCTTTAAGCAAGCCTTCAACTACAGCAGTTCCGGCTTGATCTCCTGGTATCGTGAATACATCCGGTCCCGTTCCGGCAGGTCCGTCCAAGCGTAGATCCTCCAATTGACCTCCGTATGCTTTTTCGGTCACTTCCACAGTGACACCGTATTCACTTTCGAACTCGGCGATGGCCTCCTCGATACCCACTGATTTGTCAATGTCTTCCCACACGACCAAAGTTTGCCCCTCAAAATTCCCCTCTTGGCCAGCAGCCGAATCAGCTGCATTGGCGGAATCCGAATTACTTTCGGCTGGACCGCACGCTGCCAAAGATAATAAAACTACACTGCTGAGTGATAAAAATAAGGCTTTCTTCTTCATATCCGAAACACTCCTCTATTAGATGTAATCGCTTTACTAAAATTATAATACCAAATGAGTTAAATAAAGTAAACAAAATTTCACCTATTATTTGGTAAAACATTTTACTTGTTTATTCAAAAATAAAAGACACTTCCGCCCATCTATTCAGATGTTCGAAAGCGCCTTATCTATAACACTAGGTACTTTTCCTTTCGATAAGAAAAGCATTCAATAGTACTTTTTTGGTGATGACTCTTTTGTCGATCAGTTGCTCCAACAGTAAGGAAACTGCCGTATGGCAAAGTTCCTTCATATCGATGGCATATGTGCTTAAAGGCGGCGAAACATAATTTGCAACCGATATATTATTAATGCTCAGGACACTGACATCCTGCGGAATACGGATGTGATGCTCATTCAGAGCCTGCAGCACACCCACCGCAATGGGGTCCGAAGCCGCAAAAATGGCACCGGGCAGTTTTTTCCCGGCCTTCAAGGTTGCATCCATCAACTGATAACCGGTCTCCAACGAAAATCCTCTCCGGATATAGATGTGTGTTTCATCCAACATATTCTGTTGCTGCATCTCATCGCGGAAAGACCGTTCCCGTATATCCATCTCGTCCAAATGCGTATCTGGATTCACATAGGTACCGCCCACAAATCCAATTTCCTTATGGCCTTTTTCCTTGAAAAAACGGACTGCTTTCCGGGTGATATAATCCAAGTCCGGACGAACGGCATCATAAATGTCCGAATACGGTGAACTATCCAAAAATACCCCGTTTTCTGTCAGAGTTTCAAGATAAGCGATTTCCTTATTGCTGAACGAACCCACTGCAATGAAACCGTTGATGTCTTGCGGAATCATCTCCATACCTTGGGATCTTTTGAATACAGTCACCGAGACATTTTGTTTATCCGCTTGTCGGATCAACTCTGTACGCATGGTTTTAAAATAGACATCCTGCAATTCTTCCATATCGGAAACCCAATACAACAGCGCAACATTTTTGACGAGTGGCCGGGAAACTTTTTTACGGTATTCCAAATCTGTAGCCGCTTCATAGATCCGATCACGGGTCTCTTCCGGAACAGACAATGTCGGATCATTGTTCAATACACGCGAAACAGTTGTGATCGAAAATCCTGTCCTTTTAGCGATATCTCTTAACGTTGCCATATATTCACCCACTTTTCAGTAAAAAAATTCACCTTAATCATACCCGAAACATTCTGAATCGTCAAACACCAACAAAAACACAAGAAAACGAACCATACTAGCTTTCCGCCGGGTGTCCTGCGATTCCGTCGATACCTATCCCGTTCACTCCCGAATATCCAGATTCCTGAATGACTGGTTAATTTCTTTCTTCTTCGGTTTCAGTTCCACAACCAAAACACCCGCCAGAATCAGCACTGCTCCGATAAGCATCCGTAACGTTATCGCTTCCTTCAAAAATAGAGCCGAGGCGACCATTCCGAACACAGCTTCCATCGACAGGATGATCGCTGTTTCCGTCTCTTTGGTGAACTGTTGTGAAGCTGTCTGGACCAAAAAAGCCAGCATCGTGCTGATTACACCTAAATACAAGATGGAATAATAGCCTTCTCCGGCTGCCGGCAATGCGAATTCTCCTCTTGCGAGCGATACGATTATTCCCAACACAGCAGCTGTTCCCATCTGGATGGTGGTCAATGCATAAATATTTTCACCCAATACAAACCGATTTGTGAAGATGATCTGCAAGGCAAAGAACAGCGCGCAAACGAGTGTCAGCATATCCCCAAAGTTTACGCCATTGAAATCGGTCAGGGAAATGACGGCAATACCGCTGATCGACAACAACGCGCCTATGATGGCAGGGGCTGTCACTTTCCTTCTGAAAAACAGTGCCCCTATAAACGGCACCAAAACGACATTGAAAGCTGTCAGGAAGGCGTTCTTCGAAGGTGTTGTATAGACCAGTCCCACAGTCTGAAAGAGAAACGCCAAGTAAAGGATACTTCCCAGGCCGATACCTTTCAGATAAGTCTTTTTTCCAGCATGCTTCAGCTGACTGAAAAAGAGTGCTCCCATCAGTATGAATGCCAGCAAAAAACGCAGTGTCAATATTTGGTATGGAGAAAAATACTCCAACGATATGGCACTCACGACGAATCCTGAACCCCATATCATCGTCACAAAAATAAGTCCGATTTGTCCCTTTCTTCTGTCTGTCACATAATCACTCCATTTCTGAAAAATTAGTAAAACTGCGATAAGCATATTCGACATTACAAGCATACGACTTCCACTTTACCCGACAATCCCTCCCCCGGCAAGCAGATTTCTGCACAAAAAAGCTTCCCGTCCGGCAAATTCGCTGGGACAGGAAGCCTATGTCGCTTTCTTATTTTGCCAATACCGCTTCGATTTCATCCAATTCTTCATTACTGAAGGCAAGATTTTCCAACGCTTTCACGTTATCATCGATTTGGCTCACTCTACTGGCGCCGATCAGTACGCTCGTGACTTTCCCGTCGCGGAGAATCCAAGCCACAGCCATCTCAGCCAAGGTTTGGCCGCGTCTCTGGGCGATTTCATTCAAAGCGCGTGATTTTTCGATGGTTTCTTGCACCCGCTCCGCGTTCAGGAATGGCGAAGAGGGTCTCCCCGCACGCGAATCTTCCGGAATGCCATGCAGATAGCGGTCGGTCAGCATGCCTTGCGCCAACGGGCTGAAGGCGATAGTGCCTAATTTGTTGGTCGTCAGGACATCCTGCAGGCCATCCTCGATCCAACGATTGTACATGTTGTAAGCAGGCTGGTGGATGATGAACGGCGTCTTCAGGTCTTTGAAGATGGCGGCTATTTCAGCGGTCTGCTCCGCAGAATAGTTGGAGATGCCGATATACAGCGCTTTTCCTTGACGGACCATCAGATCCAATGCTTGCGCAGTCTCTTCGAAAGGTGTTTCCGGATCTGGACGATGCGAATAAAAAATATCCACATAATCAAGCCCCATCCGCTTCAAGCTTTGATCAAGGCTCGCCGTCAAATATTTTTTGGAGCCCCATTCCCCATATGGGCCGGGCCACATATCATAGCCGGCCTTGCTGGAAATGATCAGTTCGTCCCGGTAAGGCAGGAAGTCCTTTTTCAAGATTTTACCGAATGTTTCTTCCGCGCTGCCCGGAGGCGGACCGTAGTTGTTCGCCAGATCGAAATGGGTGATCCCCAGATCAAAGGCGCGTTGGACCATTTTGCGCGAGTTGTCGAACAGATCCACCTCGCCGAAATTATGCCAAAGCCCTAGGGAAATGGCAGGCAGTTTCAGTCCGCTGTTGCCTACGCGGTTATAGATCATTTTATCATATCTGTTTTGAGCCGGTTGATACATGTCATCACCTCAACAAGTTAATATATCCAGTATAGCGTTTACATCAATGCAACGCAAAGCATTTACGAGAAAAGCTGAACGGATCGTCTTATCATTCACTTAACCTGTTCCTTTGTGGTTTAGCCAAATGCATGTTTGATCTTTGGGTCGAATCCACAGCAAAATTCCCCGCAAAATGGTTTTGACGGGGAACCTTGTGTTGCCTACGGACATTTTTCCCCGCCAACGTGGTTTCAGTGGGCTATCTCTGAGCATTCCTTTGATTCCCTCATAAAATCACAGGTTGGATCAGCCCAATAAACCATCCCGGCTGACGTTGACAAAAGACATCTCGACCATGTCATAGCGGTGGTGTACGACCGAATATTCCAGCGGCGTTCCTCTTTCCAGGAACATGACTTTATTGACTTCCAGCACCGGATCCTCTTTAGAGCACTGCAGGTATTGCTTATCGTTCTCATCTGGTTTGACTGCGCGAACTGTCTGTCGATTATCCCCGAAGACGATGCCCAAGTCGCTTTGCAGATAATCGTACAGCGAGCGGTTCAGGATTTCTTTCGTGATGTTGGGCGCCAGCGCAATCGGGATGATCGTATGCTCCAACGAATAGGGTTTTTCGTCCAGAATCCGCAGGCGCTTGATATCATAGACCGGTTCTTCCATCGTGATGCTCAGTTGGTTGCACTCTTCCTCATCCGGGAAACGGACGTTGAAGTCAAGGACTTCCGTCTTCAGCTCCAGCTGTTCCCCGGCTGCGGCTGTCAAACCGACATTCTGGCCGATTTTGATGCTGCTCTCGGCAAGATTGACCGCATTTTTCTTCACATAGGTCCCCGAACCTTGGATTGTGTACACCAAGCCGGCGACGCTCAACAAGTCCAACGCTTTTTTTATGGTCACGCGGCTGGTCCCGAATTCCTTCGCCAAAGATTCCTGATCGGGAATTTTTTCTTCGGAATGATAAATCCTACTTTTGATTCTTTTTCTGATTTCGTTTGCGACTTCTTTGTATTTTGCCATGTCCTTCACCACTTATCTATGTGATTTGGAAATTTGTATTTACAAATCTCTATTTGTTCATTATAACATAGACAACCGGCCGGAAGGCAATAGACAAATCAAAACTCACTTGTATGCGTGCTCAGCCACTTCCAGCTCTCCACTTTGGATCAGCCCCCGATACCAATAGGCTGACTGCTTCAAGGAGCGCTTCCGGTCATCCTCCAGATCGATCCGCACGAGTCCGTAGCGGTTCTTGAAGGCATTCATCGGCGAGACGCAATCAGTGAACGCCCACAGCATGTAGCCGCTGCAGTTCGCGCCTTCACGGACGGCATCCAGCAAGGAACTCAAGTGCTCGGTGATGTAGGCAATGCGGTAATCATCCTGGATGGTGCCTTCGCTGTCGGCAAAACGCTCTTCCTGTTCAATGCCCATTCCGCTTTCCGCAATGAACCACGGGATATTCCCGTATTCCGATTTCAGGCGCATGGCCATATCGTACATAATCTGCGGGTAGATCTCCCAGCCGCGCGAGGTGTTCATCCGCCTGCCCGGCAAAGCAAAATCTTCATAATAGTATTCCGGATGGAACGGCGTCTCCTTGTTCCACTCGTAGCGCGGAGAACGCACCCGTTTCGGGAAGTAGAGGTTGATCCCCAGATAATCGACCGTGTTCTCTTTGATGATGAGCAGCTCTTCCTGCGTATATTCAACCGCAACGCCGTGCTTTTCAAGCAAGCCGAACAATTCTTCGGGGTACTCCCCCTTCACCAATGGGTCCAAAAAGATCCGGTTATACAACAGATCGTACATCCGCGCGGCTTTTTGGTCAGCCGGCGACGAGGAGCGCGCATAGGTCACCTCAGGATTCAGGATGGCGCCGATCTGGCCGCTGTAGCCTTTTTCGTGGAAAATTTGGACTGCTCGGGCCGTAGCGATCACCTTGTTGAAATTCCATTGCATCCATTTTGAAGTGTTCTGTTCATGCGGATAACGGATTGCATCGAGATAGACGCGCGTCTGGACGACGACCGGCTCATTGAAAGTGAACCAATGCTTGACGCGGTCCGCATAGCGCTCGAAGGCTAGCTCTGCGTATTTCGCGTAAAGTTCGACAACATGCTTCGAGCCCCAGCCCTCGTATTTCTCAATCAAATAAGCCGGGACTTCGTAGTGCTCGAGGCACAGCATCGGCTCGACGCCGGCTTCAATCAAGGCATCTACGACATCACTGATATGCTGTGCATAATCTTCATCGACTACCGCATTTTCATAGTCCGTGAAGAAGCGCGCCCAGTTGATCGAGGTCCGGTAATGCGTCAGTCCGATTTCCTTCATCATATCGATATCCTCTTGATAGCGTTCATAGAATTCGGTAGCCCCGGCAGGGCCGTAGCCTTCATGCCAGACGAAGGGCTCCTCCTTGTACCACATGTCCAGGTAGGAATCCTGTCCTTCTTTTTTGCCTTTCCAGCCTTCCGTCTGCCAGGCGGATGAGGACGCGCCAAGCATGAATCCTTCAGGTATCTTTTTAATCATTCTCATTCCCCTTTCCGTTCGGATCATCCATTATTCAACGGCAGTTGCCGCTTCTGTATTTCTTTCTGTTTCTGTCTCTGTCTCTGTATCTACCGCAAGCGCACGGTTGCTGGCCTTCACGAACGGCAGATAGATCAGTGCGGAAACGACGATGCAGATCAATTGCGTTGCGACCGCACCGAGACTTCCGGCTGTCGCCAAGTAACCGCTGATCAACGGTGGTGTTGTCCACGGAACCATCACGACCGCTTTGCCGGCGAATCCGATCGCTGTCGCGAAGTAACCGATTGTGCCTGTGACCAGCGGCGTCAGGATAAATGGTATCGCCATGATCGGGTTCAGCATGATCGGCATGCCGAAGATGAGTGGTTCGTTGATGTTGAAAATGCCAGGTCCCACGGAAAGTTTGCCGATTTCCTTGAAGTCAGCACGTTTCGAAACGAGGAAGACGGCGATCAGCAGACCGATCGTGACGCCGGAGCCGCCCATACTCATGTACATGTCCCAGAACGGCATATTGATGATGTGCGGCACTTCCTTGCCGGCTTCAAAAGCGGCAGTATTTTCAGCGATGGCAGCCAACAAGATCGGCTCGCGGATCGGTTTAATCATCTGGTTGCCGTGGATCCCGATTACCCAGAAAATCTGTGAGACGAACATCAAAAGCAGAATGCCCGGCAAGCCTTGGACGACTTTCGCAAGCGGCGACTGAATCGTCGTATAGATGATGTCGTACAAAGTCAATCCGGTGATCAGGTAGATCAGATGCGCGCCGGCCGCAATGATGGAAACCGTCAGGATGGTCGGAATCAAGGCGGAAAAACCGCGGGAGACGTTCGTAGGTACGGTATCGGGCATCGAAATTTTCAGTTTTTCCTGTTTGCTCAACCAAGTGTAGAGTTCGACGGATAGGATGGCGATGAACATGCCCAGGAACAAGCCGCGCGACCCTGTATAATTGCTGGAAAGGACATTCGTGACCGGAACCGGCGTCTCTTCAAACAAAACTTCGATCGCTGTCGGGATCGTTGCAATGTAGCTGATGACCGCCAACAGACCGGCGAAATGGTCGGATACTTTGTTCAGTTTGGCGACTTCGATCCCGATCAGGAAGACGGCCCCGATCGTCATCAGATTCATGGTGGCATAGTTGATCGCTTGAGTAATCGGTTTCATTTGTTCCAAGAAACGTAAAGCCTCAAACTGAGCCAACCCGTTGGTCGAGTCGAAAACCATATTCGAAAATAACGTGGCAAAGGCACCTGTGATGATGACCGGCAATAACATTGAAAAGGCATTTTTGATTGCGATGATGTATTTCAAATCATTGATTTTATAGGCAATCAAATTTAATCGTTCAATCCACTTCGCGTTCTCCATTCTTTTTCCTCCTAAACTATTTGTCCTTCTGTCCGTTAGCTGAGTTGCCTCCTTCAACTCTCTTTTTCACATTGTAACCCCTTTCTTAATTATTGTAAATACCTATTTTATATTTGTATTTACAAATTATCGTTAAATGTATTCTCGTAAGGCGTGCAAGAAAAAAAGAGACGTCTCAAATGAGACATCCCTGGTTAAAATACATAGATCATTCATGCAACTCCAGCGGCAAGCCGTCCGGATCCTTGAAAAAAGTGAATTTCTTGTTCGTGTAGTCATCCAAGCGGATCGGCTCAGTCTCCACGCCTTTACGGTTCAATTCCGCCACAGTCGCCTCGACATCCTCCACATAGAAGCAAAGATGGCGGAGCCCGACTGATTCCGGACCGCTTGGCCGCTCAGGCGGATTCGGAAAAGAGAACAACTCTATTTCGCTCTCCCCCAGCTTTAGATCAAGTTTATAGGAATCCCTATCCGCTCGATAGTTTTCGCGGATGATCGGCAATTCCAACACCTCAGTGTAGAAAGATTTGGATGCCTCATAATCGGAGGCGATGATTGCGACATGGTGAATTTTTTCAAATTTCATGATTTTTATAGTTTTCGGAAACCCACGACTTCAGTCGTGGGAGGAGAAACCGATTGGCCCAGCGGATCAAAAGATCTCCTTGATTTCCGAGCTCCTTCCTCTTTTATTTTAAGCGAACTTACGTTCTATTTTTAATATGCTTTCAATTGCGATTGTAGTATAATAGGCTTATTGAAGGGTGGTAAATTCCGTGGAACTAAGTCTAACAATCAAAGTTAAATTGAAGCTCTCGAACCCCAAAGATGCATTGGCGTTTCAAGAAGTCTGCGAACAGTATAGGCAGGCATGCAATTACGTATCTGATTATGTTTTTCACCACGATTTCGAGTTAAATTCGATTAAATTAAACGAAGTTTTGTACCATGATGTTCGCCAGCGGTTCCATTTGAAATCCCAATTGACCCAATCAACCTTTCGGACTGTTACGGCCCGATACAAAACCGTCCAAACACAACTCCGTCGCAGTCCCAACAAATATGACAGCGGTAAAAAGATGGAGACGGAAAGGAAGTACACATGCAAGTTCAAAAGGACTTGAATTGGCTATGGCACCCCATCCTGTTTTCTCAACCACAAGCAGATTTAGTGCGCAATCGCGATTGGAGCATTGTCGATAATGGCAAAACATTCTCAATCAATACGCTGAAGGGGCGCGTGAAGTGCGGTTTTTTCCTCAACGGCTTTGAAGAGTATTTTGATGGTACCTGGGCGTTTGGTTTGGCAAAATTGGTCAAGTCAGGCAAGCATTGGTTCTTGCATATTTCGGTAAAAAAAGAAATCGCCGAAATGGAATTGACAGACGTCAAACACGTTGTCGGAATCGACAGAGGGTTGCGTCAATTAGTGACAACCTATGACGAAAAAGATAAAACCACTTTCTTCAACGGAAACGCAGTCTTGAAAAAGCGCAGACACTACAAAGAACTGCGCCGTAGTTTGCAAGCACGCAACACCAGGAACTCCAAACGTCGTATCCGGAAAATGGAAAGTCGAGAGAACCGCTGGATGGCAGATGTGAACCACTGCCTGTCTAAGACACTCGTTTTCCTATATGGTTCCGATACGGTATTTGTGTTGGAAGATTTGATTGGCGTGCGTTTCGCTACGGAACAAGTTGCGAAATCACAACGCTATGAGCACGTGTCGTGGGCGTTTTTTCAATTCGGGCAAATGCTCACTTACAAAGCCAACAAAGTTGGCTCCATGGTGGTTGAAGTAAGCGCCGCGTATACAAGTCAGCGTTGTCCTAAGTGCGGCACAATCAAAAAATCCAATCGGGATACCCACAACCACGAATATCATTGTCCATGCGGGTATCGCTCAAACGATGACCGTGTTGCAGCAATGAATATTCAACAACTAGGAACACAATACGTAAGCGGCGTAGAGAATCCCAAATTTGAGAAACAAAAAGCAAATTCCTAGTGCATAAATGTGCTGGGTTGCCGGCAAAGTCAGCTGTCGGGCTGCTCCATTCCGGTTGAATAAGAATGGAGCAGTGAGTAACGCCAACATTTTGAGAGACCAACCGATCTCAAACTACTCAGGAGTCCGCAGGACGTTTGAACTGCGTAGCGTTAGGCGTAAACCTAAAAGTCTTAGCGAAGCTAATGCACTCGTCACGAAATGGCGAGAGGCAAGCCGTGACTTCAGTCATTGGTAGTTGACAGTAACCGTCCCTTCTGTTTCGAGTCTTCTCTGATTTTACCATTAAGCAACAATCTGTACAATTTTACCCACAACATTTTTCTGCCCAGCGGCCACCAAGATGGCAGGTTTCTGTATCTTTTCAAGCCGAACTTTTGATATAATGAAGGCATCACCAGAAAGTTATAATCGATTTGTTGAACTGATTGTTTCACCGTCAGGAGAAAGGATGGTAAGTCACATGATTATTACAACAACCGCTCATATCGAGGGCAAAAAAATTACTGCCTATAAAGGCATCGTTTTCGGAGAAGTCATCACAGGCATCAACGTGTTCAAAGATTTCGGAGCCGGCATCCGCAACATCGTTGGCGGACGTTCAAAGAGTTACGAGGATGAATTGACTGTTGCACGCGAAAATGCCTTGGCAGAAATGGAAGATCGTGCAGTCGCAAAAGGCGCGAACGCCATCGTCGGCATGAAAATGGATTACGAAGTACTGGGAGCCGATAATGGCATGCTGATGGTCACCTGCAGTGGTACAGCTGTGAAATTGATGGATGAATCAGAATATTTAGGCTAAAAAATCAGAAAAGGTATCCGGGAAGCAATTTTCCGGATACCTTTTTCTGTTCATTGTGTTTTTTTGCGTACCGGTTTTTTCTTACTCGGAGCGAACGGTTTGAAGGAAACGGCGTAATTGCCGGCTTCGTCTTTCCCCAAGAGCAATGCCGTCGAAAAACTCTTGCCGTCTTTTTTCTTGAAACCGGAAAGGCGCTTCGTTTCTTTTCGGGCCAAAAGCTCTTTGGCTTCCTCCGGGGACAGATAGCGGCGGGCGATATAGCGGGAAATCCGGAATGAACACGCCTCGCCGTAGTCCTGGCATTGTAGGTAACTGCCCTTGATGATCGCTTCTTTCCCGCAGACCGGACAAACGCCTACGACCGCACCGTCGCCTGCAGCATCGATGCGCTCCGCGATCCCTTCGGACTGCAGCATCTCGTTCTTCGTACCGAGGATTTCCAGGACGAAGTGTTTGATGTTCTCCAGGAAATAAGCCTGGTCGCCCTCGCCTTTATGGATTTTTGCCAAATACTTTTCCCATTCTGCCGTGAAGGCGACATCGCTCATCTTGTTGCCGGCCACGGCCTCACAAAGTAGAGTCCCCTTTTCGGTGATTGCCAGCTGATTCTTCGAAGCCGTTATGTAGCCCCTGTCCTTCAAATTTTCGATGACCCCAGCGCGGGTAGCTTCGGTTCCGATACCGTGCGTTTCCTTCAGGATCGCCTTGTCTTCGGCATCATTCACTTCTTTGCCGGCGTTCTTCATGGCTGCGATCAGCGTGCCTTCTGTGTAAGGCTTAGGAGGGGTAGTCTTCTTCTCCTTCGTGGCCAAAATGGCTGTTCCGGTTTCCCCTACCGTAACCATCGGCAGGATTTTGTCCTCCGGTTCGCCTTTTTTCCTTGTGTTGCCTTCCAGCTTCTTCCATCCGAGATTCTTGATGATCTTACCGGATGCCACAAAGTCCAGTCCGCCGATATCCGTAATGATGGTCGGTTCATCGTAGATGAAATCCTCTTCGAACATCGCCAAGGTCCGGCGCAGGACGAGATCATAAATTTTCTGCTGGTTCACATTCAATTTCGCGATCCGGGCCTGATCCGGCACTTTTTTCGTCGGGATGATGGCATAATGTTCCTGTACTTTGGCATCATCGACGTATTTTTTGCGCGGAGTCAAGTTCGGCTTGTCGATGGTATGACCTAGGATGCCCAGATAGCCGGAAAGGTTATCCTTCAAATAGACAAACTCATTTTTGGTGATGACCGTCGCGTCCGTCCGCGGATAGGAAAGCAGTTTTGCTTCATACAAAGACTGCACGGTTGCCAATGTGTCTTTCGCACCCATCTTGAATTTGGCATTGGCTGCCCGCTGCAGATCGCTGAGCGAATACAGACGCGGTGCCAACTCGCGTTTGTTCTCGTTGGCTTCATAGCGTTTGATGACGGCTGGCATCTCAGCCGCCAAGCCGTGCGTCGCGATGAAGGTTTTCATTTCTTGTTTTGACTCAAATTCATGCTGATACTTGGCTTCGAATGCCCCGTTTGTGACCGTGATCCGGGCCAAACACTCATAATGCGTCTCTTCCTTAAAGGCGGCAATTTCCTTCATGCGCTTATAGATCATGAAGAGCGTCGGTGTCTGCACGCGTCCGACCGAAAAGGCACCTTCTTTGATCCCGGCCTTCTGGAGCGCAATGGTATAGAGTCGGCTCAGGTTCATGCCAACCAGCCAGTCGGCGATTTCCCGGCTTTGGGCCTCGATGTAGGATGGATAGGTATCTTTCCCGTCCAGCAATTCGCTGAACCCGCGACGGATTTCATTGGATTCTAGGCTGTTGATCCAGAGACGTTTCATTTCCTTCTTTTCGGCACCAGCATGGCGGATGATCGAGCGGGCGATATTTTCCCCTTCACGGTCCGAGTCGGTGGCGATGATGATGCGGTCGGCTTCCTTGAGCTGCTGTTTGATGTTCGCCATCTGCTTGCCTTTACCGTATTGGATCTTGTATTTGTAGTTTTCCGGGAAAATCGGCAAGTGGTCCAGGCTCCATTTTTTCCATTTCGGATCATATTCTTCCGGCTGCAGCAGCCCCAAAAGATGTCCCGAGGCATGCACGATGACCGTTTCGCCATCGAACAGACTGTCCTGGATGACGTAGTTCCCGGCAACCGTCGCCTTCTTTTGAAAAGAGCTCGCGTAGGCAGCCGCCTGCGATGATTTCTCGGCTAAAATGACTGTTTTCATTCTGAAATTCCCTCCCTGACAGGATTGCCGTCTGAGACTTTTAAGGCAATCGATACCTTACGATTATAACATACGCACATTCCCGAAACCCGATCGAAAAAGGACTGCAACAGGCACAAAAAGCGCCGTTGCAGTCCTTATCGACCTAATTATGCTTATTCCCCCAGATTGAGTTTCTTAAGCGCCTCGAACAAGGCATTATTTACTGGCTCTTCAACTTGATTTTGTTTCTTCAGATATTTTTGGACATCTTGCTTCGCGGCTTTTCCGCCGGTGCCTTTTTTGCGTCGCTCATTGAAGGCCGAAAGTTTTTCGCGGTAACCGCATTTGCAGGTGAAAATCTGGCCGTCGCCTTCGCCATGCAGTTCCATTTTCTTCATGCACTGCGGGCAGCGGGCATTGGTGACCCGCGCCACATTTTTGCGGTATCCACATTCGCGGTCCTGGCACACAAGCATCTTACCTTTTTTCCCGTTCACTTCCAGCATCGGTTTGCCGCAATCCGGGCAGGTTTTGGTGGAGATGTTCTCGTGCTTGAACTTGCCGTCGCTCGTTTTGATTTCCGAAACGATTTCTTTCGTGTAGGCCTTCATTTCGTTGATGAAGGCATCCTTCTTCAGCTTGCCGGCAGCAATCTGTTCAAGCTTCCGCTCCCACTCGCCAGTAAGGGCCGGTGATTTCAATTCTTCCGGAACAAGCTCCAGCAATTGCTTGCCTTTTGAAGTGATGTGGATTTCTTGTCCGCGTCTTTCGATCAAGAAGGAATTGAACAGCTTCTCGATGATGTCGGCGCGCGTCGCCACGGTTCCCAAACCACCCGTTTCCTTCAGCGTCTGCACCAAAGCTTTGTCCGTCGTTTCCATGTATTTTGCCGGATTTTCCATCGCCGTCAACAGCGTCGCTTCATTGAAGTAGGCAGGCGGTTTCGTCTGGCCGGATGTTTCGCTTACGTAACGGACCGCCAGCACATCGCCTGCTTCGATTTTCGGCAACAGTTGTTCCTGGAGACCGTCTTCGGACTCCTCATCCTCCGTGCGGTTGCTGTAGACTTCTTTCCAGCCGGCAGCTATGACGGTCTTTCCGCGGGCCACGAAGCGCTCGCCCCCGATTTCTGCGCGCAGAGTCAGCTGCTCGTATTCGTAAGCCGGGAATAGCACAGCCAAGAAGCGTTTCACGACCAGGTCATAGATCTTGATTTCTTGAGCTGAAAGCTTCCCGATTTGGACGACTTGTTCCGTCGGGATGATGGCATGGTGATCGGAAACTTTGCTGTCGTCGACGAACGACTTGTTCGCCTTGATCGGTTTCGCCAATACCTTGTTCACGAGCGGTCGGTATTCCTTGATGGCGCAGGCTTTCAGTCTGTCAGGCAGCGTGGCTATGATGTCGTTCGACAGGTAGCGTGAATCCGTACGCGGATAAGTCAATAATTTATGCTGTTCATAGAGTTTCTGCATGATGTTCAATGTCTCTTTGGCGGAATAGCCAAAAAGCTTATTGGCATCGCGTTGCAGTTCCGTAAGGTCGTACAAGCCGGTTGCATAGGCTTTTTTCGGTTTGCGGTCGACAGCCACAACCGTCGCTTGCTGCTTATCCAGCTTTTTGACGAGGGCTGTAACCTTGTCACGCTCGAAACTCTTCGTGTCGTTCGTCTTGGCGTCTTGCCAAATCAGTTTCAGCTTCGAATCTGTCTGTGCCTCAATGCCGTAATACGTCTTCGGCTGGAATTGCTTGATTTCCTCTTCGCGTCTGGAGATGATGGCGACAACCGGCGTCTGAACGCGGCCGCAATTCAATTGGGCGTTGAATTTCGTCGTCAGCGCTCGGGTTGCATTCAAGCCGATATACCAATCCGCTTCCGAACGGGCTACAGCCGATTGATACAGGTTCTCATAGTCCTTGCCCGGCTTCAGGTTCTGGAAGCCGTCTTTGATGGCCTTGTCCGTCACGGATGAAATCCACAGGCGTTTGACCGGTTTCTTGACTTTCGCCTTTTCGATGATCCAGCGGGCGACCAGTTCACCCTCGCGGCCGGCATCGGTTGCGATGATGATGTCGGAAACGTCATTCCGCACCAACTGGGACTTGACGGCATTGAACTGCTTGCCGGACTGCTTGATGACAGTCAACTTCAGGTCTTGCGGAAGCATCGGCAGATCCGCCAAGTTCCAGTTTTTGTACTTCACGTCATAGGCTTCCGGATCGGCCAACGTCACCAGATGACCCAAGGCCCAAGTGACGATATAGTCTTTCCCTTCCAGGTACCCTTGACCCTGTTTCTCGCACTGCAGCACGCGGGCAATATCGCGCGCCACCGATGGTTTTTCAGCTAATACTAGACTCTTTCCCATAATTTATATTTGCTCCCTTATCTCTCGATTATCGTGTCCTACTATATCACAAATGACGCTAAAACAGAAAAAACTATAGCGGATACCCATGCCGGGAGTCCGTTACAGTCTTCTAAATTTCTATGCTTTTTTCTTTTGCGCCAACAGTAAGGGCGCCAAAATCGGCTCCAGTATCAGATAGAACCCGGCATTCCCCATGCCGTGCAGAAGATCGAAAGGGATCCCGGCAATGTAATAAGCCCAAAAACTGCTGATGCCCAGCATTTTTACGGAAATGATGGAGATGACGAACCCGTAAAGCAGACCCCCAAAAAAGGCGAACAGCGCGAAAAAGATTCTCCGGCCTCTCTTTTGGTTTGTGCTGTAGAATGGCTTCATGAACAGCCCCGTGACCACAATCAGAACACCAAAACTGGTGATCTGGGCGATCGTCCACGGCCCCATCCCCAGCAGGAAGTTGGTCAAAATAATCGACAGGATGGCCACAATAAAGCCGTCCGTCATGCCCAATGTCAGCGTCAGGATGATCAGGACGGCTGTTACAGGCTGGACATTCGGGATGAACTGGAACATCATTCTCCCGACATAGCACAAAGCCGTCAAAATCGACAGCAGCGCCAGTCGTCTCACGCCGAATCCCACAGTCTTCTTTACATTTCTGTCAGGTTCCACACGATTACGTCTCCTTCTTGGAGCGCCACGTCAGCGGCTCCGACCATTGAAGGCTCGCCGTTTACATCAAATAACCAATATTTCGCTTTGGTTTCGGCTGTTTCTTCCACTTGTGCCAACCCGTCGATAGCTGTGATGAAGCCGTCCGCTTCTTCGATAGCATAGTTGTCTTTCATGGCATCCAACAAGTTCGTGCCCGCTTCAACTTCCAGCGTTTTTTCTGAGCCTGCAATGATAGTACCGCCATCCGTCAAGGAGATTGATACGCTGACTGTCTCCGCCGCTTCGGAGCTGACTGCAGCAGTCGACTCTTGCAGGACGGAGCTTGTTTCCGTTTCTTCCGTCGGGGAGCACCCGAATAATACCAAACTCAACGATAAGGCCAACAATAATTTTTTCATTTCTCCACTCCTAATCTGTATTCGACAGGGGTTGCATCGCCAACGGCCGGGATCATGCAAAAAAAGCCCATGCGCCATCGCATAGACAAGTAACGGGACCGTTTTACCTCGAAACGGCACGCTTGCAAAAAATAGCAGCTTGGAATGAAGACCTGACTAAGACGTTCCGGGACGTCATCACAGTGGCGGGACCGCGTTGGATTTTCACCAAACTTCCAAATTCCAAGTGTCTTTGAATGGTTTTCCTATCCCTTCCATTTTACCCAAAGGAAAAAAAAATACAAGACCAGTTGCGCATTTCAGTGCAGTCTGGCCTTGCAATTGATAATTAGTGTGTCAAGTCAATATTCGGTTCCCTGTTACGCCTTCAAGCTTTCGCCATTGGTTGCAATAACATCTTTATACCAATAGAATGATTTTTTCTTGTAACGGTTCAGCGTGCCGGACCCGTCGTCGTGGTGGCTTCTCTCCCAAAATAGTCTTGTCCTTTGCTTGAGCTAAGCGATTTTCAGCAAAACAGACAGCTGACCAATGGCCAATCAGCCAATCTATTCAAAATTAACAGCAATAGGAACCCTTTATATCCTATTTTTTGTGAGAGCGTGTTGGTCAGTTCACATCCCGCAGATAATCCATATACCCAAACGCAAAAGCTTCGATTACTAAAAAAAAGGAAGATGCTGTTTGCAACCACCAATCGTTCGGTATTGGACTTCGGCTACTCGAAGCGTACAAACTATAGTCAGCGCGTCCAGACAACCAATTGTTTTGCATATTGGTGATGGAAACCAGCGTCGATTGCTGGACCGAAAGAATATTCAATACATTGGAAAGATGTTGATTCTCGCCCGACAAAGACAAAATGAAGATTAGATCTCGTTCGGATAGCCTTTCGACGATACGCCTAAACTCATTGGATTGCGAAGAAGCGGGGATTAACTGTGCCGGCTTTCCAATCAGCAATAACAGCCGCTGTAGCTCAGTTGCTTGGCTTTGCTGGGTAACGCCGGTAGCCAACAGATAGACATTTTCACTTTCTTCCAGTTTTTGATAGATTTCCTTCCAGTTTGCATCTTTTATATAGGTTATCGTACGAGAAGCATCATCGCATACCCGACTGGCAAATGCTTCAAATGCCGTTTCGGTTTTAGGATCTTTTTGCCATTTCAAAAAATTACGCAGCTCACTGAATCCGGTAAAGCCTAGCTTTTGTGAATAACGAATCACCGACGACTTGGAGGTATGGCAGGATTTGGCAAACTCGTTCGTACTCATCAAAATCACTTGATTAACGTTACTGTTAATGTATTTTCCCATGATGAGATCTACCTCGTTTAGCTCATCGTAATGCTGATTAACAATATCTGAGAAATGCATGTGGCCACCTCACATCTTTTTCCTTAATTTTATCGACTCTGGTCTGGAAATGCAAAAATCGGAAGGAGCCAGAATGCTCCATCCGCAGTTTATCTAGTTCAGTGCTGGCCACCAGCCAGCATTAGCAACAATCATCTCATCCAATATCTGCTTAGCAACGGAAGCAGACGGTACCGTTTTGGATAATGTCATAGCTTGCCAAAGCTTTTGATAAGATTTTTCAAGATAGGCATCGACAACTAGCTTTTCTACCGCTATTTGCTGTTCAATCATCCCTTTTTGAAAATATGGGATTTTGCCCATACACAGCGGTTCATAGCCTCGTTTACTAACAATGCAAGGTACTTCCACCATTGCATCATCATCTAGGTTTGCGATTGCCCCTTCATTTTTAACGATCAGCAGCATGCGCTCGTATGTATTATACGCCAATGCCCCTGCTAACTGAACGATGAACTCCGCATGTTCCCCAGCCTCGATAGTGGTATCCTTGGCTGTTTGGGCTGCCGTGATCCGTTTGCACTCCGCGAAGACATTCTTTTCACGATTTTCCATGACCTCATTCGCTCGAGTATGATTTGGATCCGCATGTGCCACTACGTAGTCGGGATACAAATAGTATTTCAAGTAAGTGTTAGGAACGGTTTGAGGATCCACAGCATACACATCTTTCGCTTTTTGGAAAGTATCCATCCAACTGGCTTCCTCCAACAGGGGATTACCTTCTGCAGCCGCTGCAGCATAGCCATGCTTAGCGACATGCTCTTTCAATCGAGGCATCAAATCATTTCCTTGGCGATCGGTCATCTCGGTCCACCAACCAAAATGGTTCAAGCCATAATAACGATCGACAATCTCATGTTCGTTTTCCAATCCTAAAATTTCCGCAATGGATTTTTTGATTGCTACCGGCATGTCGCAAATATTGATGATCTTAGCATCAGGTCGCAACCGACGTGTCGCCTCTGCAACGATGGCCGCCGGATTGGAGTAATTCAACATCCAAGCATCAGGAGAATATTTTTCCATGTAATCGATCAACTCTATTACTCCAGGAATTGAGCGCATCCCGTATGCCATCCCCCCTGGCCCACAGGTTTCCTGCCCCACGACGCCGTACTTGAGTGGAATTTTTTCATCTTGTTCCCGCATTGGCAATCCACCTACGCGGATATGCGCCATCACGAAGTCAACATCGGAAAAAGCTTCTTCAGGATCAGTAGTTGCCGAAAATTCAATCTCCGGTGCCCGTTCTTTTACAATCACCTCACAGGCTTTAGCAACGATCGACTGGCGTTCCCCATCGTTATCATAAAACTTCAATTTACGCAGTGGAAACTTTTCCTGATTTTCGATAAGCATCATTACGATCCCCGCTGTATAGGTACTTCCACCCCCAGCAATAACGACTGATTGTTTTTTTAGTCCCATTTTACCCATTTTACATCCTCCATTTTTCGAACTATTTTTATGCATCTACAATTCCTAGTTTCTCACAGATATCATCCTTGAAACCTTGTACACCCATCCCGATGATTACTTGGACATTGGCACCATTCAAAACGATTCCTTTTTGCTGAGAGATCTGTTCTAGTTTGGTACGATCTACCAGAGACTCGTCTTTGACCGTGACCCGCAAGCGTGTGAAGCAGTTGGTGATTGTCTCGATATTGTCTTTACCACCCATGCCCGCAATAACCAGTTGGAAATCTGAGTCACCGCTGTCGATTACCGCTCTAGTATCAGTTTCCCCTCCAACATTCGTTAATTCTGATTCTTCGCCTTCACGACCTGGTGTTTTGATGTCTAACTTTTTGATCAGCACGACAAACACGAAGAACCAAACCACACTCATAATAAGGCCAACAATGATTACCAAATGAAACTTAGTGACGTTCGGGCTAAAGACTGAATTTGAAACGACAGTGTCAATCAGGCCGTAGAGCATGTATGTTCTGGCGCCAATAGCCCATAATACAGTTTCAGATACCGCTGTTAATACGCTATGCACCAACCACAATAACGGTGATGCAAACAGAAAAGAGAAGTCTAGCGGTTCCGTGATTCCGGCAACAGAGGCCACAACCATGGAAGGCAAAATCATTCCTTTGACTTCCTCTTTCCGTTTCTTATGGGCAGAATAGATAATAGCCAAGGATACAGCGATAGAGCCGAATATCTTCACAAATCCAAATGTTGCAAACCTCAATGATGGATCTAGCGCTGTAATCGTACCAGCATTAGCCATCTCTGCATAGAAAATGTTAGCCGCACCATAATATATCTGACCGTTGATTTCAGCTGTCCCACCCAATGCTGTGAAACAAAACGGCATCCATAACAAATGATGTAATCCCGTAGGAATCAAGAACCGGTTACCAAAGGAGTAAATAAAGACCCCCAGTAATCCTGTGGTCAAAATGAAACCGGATAGTGAAGAAATCCACCCATTAACAACCGGCCAGATATAACACATAGCGACAGCTAAGATTAAAATGACTGGTATCAGGATCATGAATGACAGTCTCGAACCTCCGTAGATGCTTAGAAAATCAAAAAACTCTTTGTCAGAGAAGCGATTATGTATAAAGGCTACCAAGCATCCGACGATCATCCCTAAGAAAACATTCATGTCAACAACTTGGAACCCTAGCACCACACCTTGTCCGGTACCAAAAAGCCCCATCTCTCCAGCCTCTGCCAATTGGTCAGTTAAGCTCAGCCAAGCATTGTTGGCTGCTAAAAAGAATAAAAATGCGACTAACGAAATAAGTGCCGCTTCAATTTTTTTCTTATTAGCCAAGGAAGAGGCAATCCCCACACAGAAGATCAACGCCAGATTGTTCAACATAGCATCCATCATGGTCTTGATGAGACCACCGAAAGTCTGAATTCCTCCAGGCATGAAGTCTAATTGCAAAATTACAGAAACAGCTAGAAAAAGCCCCATTACAGCCATGAATTTCACCGGAATGATTACCGCTCGGGAAAAATTCTGCATCGTTTGTGAAACCTTACTCTTCATATTTTTTCTCCGTTCAGATTATTGAGTATACGTATCTCTAAATACATCATAGCAAGTGATGTAATCCTTTACAATGGTCTGTATACGTTCTGGACCAAGGTCCGCCGGCTGAGACCATCATGCTATGAAGGCCACATATTTCCCCTTGATATTGGCCATCGCGCCCTTATGATCCGGATTGGAAATGTGATTAGGAAATCGTCCTTCTAAATCTAAAGACTGAGAACCTGACGTATCCGCAGCATGGATATTGATCAAGTCAGCACCCTCTCGACACACAACATGTTTGCTCCTGTATTCCTACTGATTTTCCATAATATAGATGATATCTTCAGGTTCGGCTCCACCATGGTTTAAAAAATCTTTGACGTCATTGTAGGCAGATGATAGATGGCCCGCAGCCAACATCATGCCTTAATCAAGTCTAAACTCATTATCTTGTGTATATATGAGCAATCCAGGTGTCGTTGGTAAGATAAACTCCAAAACATTTACCCTTATTTCTGCAATTTACGATTTCCGATGTTTCTTTTCAGATTGTCTGCACAAATGAAACTGTTACCATCCAAGTATCGAATTCTGCTATGATAAGCATAAGAAACTGCAGTCATTTTTATATACCTTATTGTTTGGATGTTTTGAAACAAAGGAGGAGTGACAAGATGGATGAACATAAACATACGGAGCACACGCACACAGACCATACTCTAGAGGTCCCAAAACCGATCGATCCGCACGCTGGGCACGACCATTCGGGCCATCATATGGCCCCATCCCAGCCGGTTGCTGCCGAACCACAGTCAGAAAAGCACGCAGCTCATGCGCATACAGAGGCACATGAGCCTCAACTTAAACAGGCCGCTCCCTAGAGCCACGAACAGCATGAACAACATATGGCGCACGGTCCGGCCGGGCATGGCGCCACAGGGCATGCAGGCCACCACGAACAGATGGTGGCTGATTACAGGAAAAGATTTTGGATCGTATTGTTGCTGACCATCCCCGTCACTTTGTTGTCCCCAATGATCATGATGCTCTTCGGCTACCATTTTGAATTTCCCGGAGCCAATTTCATCGTATTTGGCTTGTCCAGCGTGATTTTCTTTTACGGCGGCAAACCGTTTCTGGAAAACGCTTGGCAGGAATGGAAAAGCCGTTCACTCGGCATGATGATGCTGATTTCCTTGGCGATCATTTCTGCGTATATCTACAGCACGTTCACCGCCTTCTTTATAGAAGGTTCGGACTTTTATTTTGAACTGGCGACCTTGATCCTGATCATGTTGCTGGGGCATTGGATCGAGATGAAATCCCAGATGGGGGCATCCAAAGCGTTGGAAGAACTCATCAAACTGATGCCGAAGCAAGCCCATCGGTTGGATGCGGCAGGGAATGTCGAAGAAGTGTCGATCGAAGCTCTCGTTCCGGGTGAGCGCATCCTTATCAAGCCTGGTGAAAAGGTCCCCTTAGACGGAAAAATCTACGAGGGCCTATCAACGGTTGACGAATCGATGCTGACAGGCGAATCAGTGCCTGTCGAAAAACAACCGGGCATGCAGGCCATCGGCGGCTCCATCAACGGATCAGGCGTCCTAAAGCTGATTGTGGAAAAAGTCGGGAATGAAACCTACTTGGCTCAGGTCATCAACATGGTTCAGGCAGCCCAGCAGCAGAAATCCAAATCGCAGGGTTTGGCCGACAAAGCGGCTGGCTGGCTATTCTATATCGCAGTCATCGCCGGTGCCCTCACTTTCCTTTATTGGATCTTCGCAGCCGACTTATCCTTCGCCTTGGAGCGGATGGTGACGGTCCTTGTCATCGCCTGCCCCCACGCACTCGGGCTGGCTGTTCCTTTGGTGAATGCGGTATCCACTTCGCTTGCCGCCCGAAACGGTTTGCTAATCCGCAACCGTACCCAATTCGAGGAGGCGCGCAATGTCGATCGGATCGTCTTCGACAAGACCGGTACCTTGACGGAAGGCAATTTCGGCGTAACCGACATCCTTCCCGCGGCAGGCGTCTCCGAGAAGGAATTGCTGACGTTGGCCTATTCTGCCGAGAGTCAATCGGAACACCCGATCGCAAAAGGAATCGTCCGTAAAGGGAAAGCAGAAGCTGTCACCCTCCTGCCGGCAACTGATTTTCAAAACCTCACTGGCCAAGGCTTGCAGGTCACTGTGGACGGCATGCAGATTGCTGTCGTCAGCCCCGGAACCTTGGACGAGCGCGGCATCGCATATGACAAGGAGACATTCACTGGCTTGGCCCAACAAGGCAAAACCGTTGTCTTCGTCCTGAAGGAAGGGAGCCTGCAGGGGATGATCGCCAACGCTGATATCATCCGTTCGTCATCGCAAGAAGTCGTGGCTGCCTTGAAAGAGCAAGGCATCGAAGCTATCATGCTGACTGGCGACAATAGCCGCGCAGCGCAATACGTGGGCGATCAGTTAGGGCTGGATCAAGTATTTGCGGAGGTGCTGCCTGCCGAGAAATCGGAACACATCGCCGCACTGAAATCCGGAAACAAAAAAGTCGCGATGGTCGGGGATGGCGTCAATGATGCGCCCGCTCTGGCGGAAGCTGATCTTGGTATTGCCATCGGCGCCGGAACGGATGTCGCCATCGAAACAGCCGACGTCATTCTGGTGGACAGCAATCCGAAAGACGTTTTGACCATCATCCGCTTATCCAAAGCAACCTACCGCAAAATGGTCGAAAATCTGATTTGGGCGGTAGGCTACAACGTGATCGCTATCCCGCTTGCCGCTGGCTTACTGAACAATCAAGGCATCGTCATCACTCCCGCCATCGGAGCGGCTGTCATGTCGATCAGCACCATCATCTGCGCGGTCAACGCCCGGCTGCTGAAGATTGAGTGATTCTCTGACATGCGCGCCTTCCTCACAGAAAATAGCAAAACTACATCCAATCTACACATTATCGCTGTACAATGATTGCATAAGAGAAGAAAAGGGGGGCTTTGCATGTTCGGCAGATGCCTACAATATTTTGGAGGTTTTGGTATGGGAGGCATGATGTTTATGGGTATTTTCTGGATCGCTCTGATCGTACTCGTCGTTTACTTGGTGAGTAAGCTCATGAACGACAAATCCAGTAAAGCTTCCACGGAAGAATCCGCTTTGGACATCCTGAAGAAGGAACTGGCGAAAGGGAACATTACCGAGGAAGAGTTCGACCGCAAGAAAAAACTGCTGTGATCCAAGACGAATACGCAACGAAGAGGCCGACTCAGTACAATGAGCCGGTCTCTTCGCAATTTAGCGGTATGGAGCGTTTTGATTCTGGATTCGGATTTGTGTTCATTCGCCGTTGGGATTCCCCGCCAAAGTGGTTTCGGCAGGTTCTTTCTGAGCATAAATTCAATTACTTTATGGAATCAAAAAAATGGATCAAAACCAGAAGAAATCATACTAGTTCTGATCCATCGGAAGCGTGACTGTGAACGTGGCTCCTTTGCCGACATCGCTGGCAACCCGCACAGTCCCGTTGTGCTTCTTGACGATGCTTTTGACGATGGCCAGACCGAGCCCTTGCCCTCCGGATCGGCTGTTGCGCGACGGCTCCGTCATATAGAAGCGCTCAAAAATCTTGTTCTGGTCTTCCGGATCGATGCCGATGCCGTCATCGGACACTTTCAGCACCGCTTGGTTACCCTCCTGATGGATTTCGAGATGGATACTCCCTTGCTTCGGAGTGAACTTGATCGCATTCGCCAAAAGATTCGTCAGCACTTGACTGATTTTGTCCTGATCCGCCGTTATCATCACCGGCTCCCCAGTAACCACCAAAATGATATTCTGTTTGGCGGCTGCAGCCGTAAAGTTCGTCGCGACTTTCTTGCTCAAAGCCTGCAGGTCAAAACGGCTGAATGCCAATTTCTCGTGACTGCTTTCCATTTCATTGATTTTATCGATATTCCCGATCAGGCGGGAAATCCGGTTCACTTCATCATAACAGATCTTCAAACGCTCGTTGCTCGGCTCCCAGATGCCGTCCAGCATCGCTTCCAGATTACCCTTCAACGTCGTAAGCGGGGTCCGGATTTCATGGGCGATGTCGGAAGAAAGGCGGTTCCGGATTTCCTGTTGGCTGTCCAGTTGACGGGAAAGACTGTCCACCGAACGGATCAGCGCATCGATCTCAACGATATTCGTTTCCTTCGGTGCCTGCTCCGTGTAGTTGCCTTTGGCGATTTCTCCCGTAAAACGGCTCACCGCAAAGACTGGCACACTTAACTTTCTGGCGATCCAGACAGCGAAAAACAGCGATAAGGCGAACGCAAACAGTGCTACAATCATCAGATTATTTCGGATGTCACTCACAAATGATACATCGTGTTCTGTATAGAGATACGTCCCCATCGTACCGATTTCCAGACTGCCGATTGTCCGGGAGCCCTCATCAAGTTCAACCGTGGTCACCGAATATTCGCTTTCTGTTCCGCCCATCATCTCGCTCATCTGCGACATATGGCTGGACATCATCTGGCGGTTTTCTTGTTCCTCCATCACGCTGGGGCTCCAAATCAGCCGGCCTTGACTATCGTAGACTTTCAGGACGATGTCGTCCTGCAACGCCTGCCTGCCGATGACCGCTATCGCATCCTCGTCCCAGCTCCCCGTTTGAGCAAAAACTGCCTCAATTTCATCTGTGTAGCCGGTTATTTCTTCCGTACGCCGTTCGCTGACATATTCCGAGAAGTGACTGTTCACCAACTGCATGCTGAACCATCCGAACAACCCGATGATGACGGTTGAAAAAAGCAAGAAGGAAAGGATCAGGTGCCAACTGATTGTCCGCCTCATCGCTTTCCTCCAAACCGGTAGCCGCTTCCCCGGACAGTCAAAATATAGATGGGCTGTTTCGGTTCCGGCTCTATCTTTTGTCTGATATTCTTGATATGCGTATCGATTACCCTGTCCAAACCTTCAAAATCCATCCCTTTTACGCTCTCCAGCAATTCTTCCCGCGTGAAGAGCCGGCTGGGATTCTTGGCCAACAAAGTCAACAGTTCATATTCGGTAGCCGTCAAGGCGACTTCCTGCTGCCGCGCGAAAACTTGCTTCGTTTTAGGATGAATGACCAACTGCCCGCCATCGAAGTTCCATTTGTCTTCAGCATCGGCTGGGGCAGCGCGCCTCAGCACCGTCTCGACCCGCGCCACCAGTTCCTTGGGGCTGAATGGTTTGACCATGTAATCATCGGCGCCTATCCGCAAGCCGCTCAGGATATCCTTTTCGGATGACCTTGCCGTCAGCATGATGATGGGCACATTGGATTCTTCGCGGATTTTGGTGCAGATATCTCCGCCTGTCATATCCGGCAGCATCAGATCCAACACGATCAGATCCGGATGGAAAGCATGAAATTTCTCCAACGCCTCCGCCCCGGACTCGGCACGGTACACTTGATATTTTTTGGCGGCCAGATAGGCCTCCACGATATCCAAAATATTTGGTTCATCATCCACGATCAAAACCTTCATGGGCATCCACCTCCATCTTATTTTTCCTGATCTTTATTGTACACTGACCTGTCCCATCATGCCATTGTCCTCATGCTCCAAAATATGACAGTGATACATGAAGACGCCCTGCTCAGAAAAAGTCACCGCCAGCCGGACCGTTTCGCCAGGATAAACGGCGACGGTGTCCTTAAAGCCTTGTTCATTCTGCGGCGGCTCTGCTCCATCACGCGAGAGCACCTGGAATTGGACGCCATGGATGTGGAAAGGATGGATCATGCTGCCCATCATATCCTGCGCATTGTGGACTTCCCAGATGACGGTTTCATTCAGGCGCTGTTCGGTATCGATCCGCTCCATATCGAACTGGCTGCCGTTGATGTTGACCATGAAGGACATGCTGCTCAACGTGAACCGTTGGACAGCCGCTCCCTCCGTCGTCAATTCAGTGATCTCATTCAAAGTTTGCGGGAGGGCCGTCTGTGCGTCCGTCTCCTCCGTGACATTCAAGGAAAGGACGGTTACATTCCCGTCCATCAATTTCAAAGTATCCCCTTCAGCGTACTCACTCAGGTCCACGATGATTTCCGCCCGTTCTCCGGGTGTCAATGTCACGGCTGTCAACGTTACGGGCTGTTCAAGAAAGCCGCCGTCGCTGGCGATCTGATGGAACTCCGCGCCATTTTCCAATCCGAATGTGTAATTGCGGGCATTCGAACCATTCACCAACCGCAAGCGGATTTGTTCATTTTTTACCTCAACGTAGGGATTGATGGTCCCGTTGATCAGCAAGGTATCGCCATAGGTACCGTCGGGATTGTAAGTCCCTGCGTAATCGAATTGATTGTCCGCATCGAAGGTCCGGTCCTGGATAATCAAAGGGAAGTCATTCACCCCATAGTCCTTCGGCAAATCCAATTGATCAGAATTGTCGTCCTCGACAAAGATCAATCCGGCCAGACCGGCATAGACCTGTTCAGCCGTCGTTCCTAAGGCATGCGGGTGGAACCACAACGTCGCCGCCTCCTGATTGACCGTGAAATCCACCTGCATCGTTTCATTCGGTCCGACCGGATGATGCGGCCCACCATCCATATCAGAAGGCAGCTTTACGCCATGCCAATGGAAAGAGGTTGCTTCGGCTAACTGGTTCTCGGTCTTGATATGCACCTCTTGGCCTTCACGCACGACCAAAACCGGTCCAAGATAAGAACCATTATAACCGAGCGTCTGCGTCGTTTTCCCTTCCAAGAAGGCAGTTTCCCCCGCTTGCGCTGTGACCGTATAGGTGATTTCGCTAGCGGATTCGGAATCCGGTTCCAATAGTTCCGGCAACTGCAGTGCAGTCATTGGCTGCCCACTTTCATCCAGTACGACAGACTGCTCTCCTCCCATCATATGCCCCATCCCGCTAAAATTCCCTGTGCTGCTCGAATCCGTATCAATAGTTGTTACCCGATTATCCCCGCTATTGAAAAACGTCGAGAAAAGATTGGCTGATACAAACAGCAACAACGCCAGCGAAGCAACCAAAGCGACAATCAACGAGGTTCTCCTGCTCATTTTAATCCGTCCTTCCTTTCTGACTCTTTTGTTGCCTTCATTATACATCCTTCATGTGTAGAACAGATGGATTTAGCAATCGTGTAGCCTCGAAACAATAAAAAAATCCCCTTCTGACATGAAACATCAGAAGGAGATAATTAATAATCCACACTCAACCGAAGAAAGCCAACAGGACACCGGCCGCGACAGCCGATCCGATGACGCCCGCCACATTCGGTCCCATCGCATGCATCAGCAAATAGTTGGAAGGGTTGTATTTGATGCCTTCCTTCTGCACGACCCGCGCAGCCATCGGTACGGCCGAAACACCGGCTGCCCCGATCAACGGATTCACTTTACCGTTCGTCAATTTGTACATCAGTTTACCCATCAGGACTCCGGCAGCGGTCCCAATCGAGAAAGCAAAAAGGCCAAGAACGATGATTTTTATGGTTGTCAGCGACAAGAACAACTCGCCGTTCGCCTTGGCTCCGACTGTTACCCCCAAAAGTATGGTGACGATGTACATCATGGCATTCTGCAGCGTTTCCGTCAGTTTCGGAACCTGACCGCTTTCCCGGATCAGATTACCCAGCATCAGCATCCCCACAAGCGCTGTGGCTGATGGGACGACCAGGCTGACGAAAATGGTGGTGACGATTGGGAACAAAATGCGTTCGTTTTTGGACACGGCGCGCATCTGCTTCATGACCGTTTGCCGCTCTTTTTCGGTCGTCAACAGGCGCATGATCGGCGGCTGGATGAGGGGAACCAAGGCCATATAGGAATAGGCCGCCAGCGCGATGACTGACAAGAGATGGTTGGCCAATTTTGTCGTCAAATAGATGGCAGTCGGTCCGTCTGCCCCACCGATGATGCCGACCGAAGCTGCTTCCTGGGGTGTCATTCCCAAGGCCAAGGCCCCGAAGAATGCCGCAAAGATACCGAACTGTGCTGCCCCGCCCAACAACAACGTTTTCGGATTGGCGATGAGCGGCCCGAAATCGGTCGCTGCCCCCAGACAGAGGAAGATCAAGGGCGGATAGATGCCCAGATTAGTACCTTGGTAGAGGTAATAGATCAGCCCTCCCGGTTCGCTTTCGGTAGGCGGCGTCATCAATCCGGCTAACGGCAGATTCACCAAGAGGATACCGAATGCGATTGGTATCAGCAAGTACGGTTCATAGCCCTTTTTGATGGCTAAATAAAGGAAAATGCAGGCAATGATGATCATAATGATTTCTTTATACGTAAGATTAACCAATCCGGATGTCCGGATCAGATCCGTCAAAGCTTGTACCATAGGAATCCCTCCCCTTCTAGAGAATCAGCAACGGTTGGTCGGATTCGACACTATCATTTGCTTTCACCAAAATACTTCTGATGATGCCATCCTTGTCCGCAACGATTTCATTCTCCATCTTCATGGCTTCGAGGACAATAAGGTTTTCACCTTTTTTTACTGTTTGACCTTCTTTTACGAGGATGCGCAAGATGGTCCCGGCCATCGGCGCCAGCATTGTTTTTCCCTCTGCTGGTGGAGCGGAATCCGCTGTATTTCTGCTGCTGCCGGCCTTAGGTTGCTCTGTCATGACTGCATCATCCGGCAACTCCCTTACTTTGACATGATACACTTGTCCGTCGATTTCGATTTCATACTTTTTCATAAAAAATCCTCCCTTTATAATCAGCAGATGGAATTTATTTGATACGCGTTACATCAACAATCTCGAACTTCTTGGCCGGATGGGCTTCATAAGCCGCGACCAATGCCGTGATTGCCGCTGCTTTAGCTCGTTGCTCATCCACACCCGAATCCAGCAGGACGGGCTGACTAGCTTCTTCGCGATCAATCGGTACTGTAGTTGCCGGTGCTGGTTCCGCTACCAGCTTATGCACCAGTTCGACCAAGAACCAAAGACTTGTCAAAACAGCAAACACGACGATCATCGCAACTACCGTGACAATCAGACCATCACCTAAATTGAATGTTTCCATTTTCCTCACCTCTTCCTCTTAGCTGCGATAGCGGGCTTGGATCCGAACCACTGTTTCCGTCGTCTCGCCTGGAGATGGCGCTTTTGTTTCTGCTTGTTCTTCTGGAATGGTCGGATAGTAGACTTCCTGCAGATACGCCTTTCCGACCTGAGGGAACAAAGCATAAGTCAATACGTCCTCGTCCGTACGCGCCAAGTCACCCAACTCCGCCTTCAATCTTTCGAACTCCGGCTCCAGATGGTCTGCCGGGCGATCCGTGATGACGGCATCATCCCCGATAATGCTGCGTCTGAACGCGTCGCTCACCGGGACCGGTGTCTTTCCGTATTTTCCGTGCAAGTAATCCTTCACTTCATTTGGGACCATTTTGTAACGTTCTCCCGTCAGAACATTGAAAACAGCCTGCGTCCCGACCATTTGGCTCATTGGGGTGACCAACGGCGGAAAGCCCAAGTCCGCTCTGACGCAGGGCACTTCCCGCAGCACAGCCTCGTACTTATCGCTGGCATTTGCCTGTTTGAGTTGCGAATTCAAGTTCGACAGCATTCCGCCCGGTACTTGATAGATGAGCGCTTTGGGATCGACTGACAGCATCTTTGGGTCCAGCACACCCGAAGCGATGTACTTGTCGCGAATCGGTTTGAAATAATCAGCAATCTCTTCCAATTTGGCAATGTCCAAGCCCGTACTGTATCCGAGTTCTTCAAGCACTAGCGCCATCGATTCGGTAGGCGGTTGACTTGTTCCTTCCGCAAAAGGCGAAATGGCACAGTCGATGATGTCCGCACCCGCTTCGATGGCAGCCATGTAGGTCATCTGTGAAACGCCGCTGGTGGCATGCGTGTGGATATTCAGCGGCACATCGATAACGGCTTTGATGGCCGGAATCAACTCTTTGGCTACTTTCGGCGTCAATATACCAGCCATATCCTTGATGCAGATTGAGTCTGCACCCATTTCAGTCAATTCCTTTGCCAAGTCGGTGTAAAATGGGATCGTGTGGACATCGCTGATGGTGTAACAGATCGTCAGTTGCGCATGGGCGCCGTATTTTTTGACGGCTTCAAGTGATGCCTTCAAGTTTCTCGTGTCATTCAAGGCATCAAAAATCCGAAAAATATCGATGCCATTCTCGACAGCTTTGCCTACAAAACGATCCACGATATCATCTGCATAATGGCGGTAGCCAATCAAGTTCTGTCCCCTAAGCAGCATCTGCAGCTTTGCATGCGGAGCACGCTTGCGGATTTGCCGCAGTCTTTCCCACGGATCTTCATGCAGAAAACGGATAGCCGCATCATAAGTGGCCCCGCCCCAGCACTCGAGCGCGTAATACCCGGCTTCATCCATTTTCTCAACAATCGGGAGCATGTCGTCCGTAGACATACGTGTCGCCATCAAGCTTTGATGCGCATCACGCAGAACGGTCTCAGTAAAAAGCACTTTTTTTTCTTTTTCCAATCCGAACACATCCATTCTTTTCTTTAGCGCTAAAATTGTAAGCGTTTTCTGTAGTTTTAGCTTACACTAAATTGACCGATATTTCAATCTGTAGATAAAAAATACGAGAAAGAATATAGAAACAATACACCTTCAATAGGGGGAAACCGTAAATAAAAAAGACTGCACCTTGGCAGTCTTTTTCTTAATTGTGTTTGTCACTACAATTTTGCTCAGTGTTTCATTTTACGTACAATTCCTGCAACTGCTCACAGATTTTTTCATAGGGCGTATCCGCCTGCAGCAAAGCTGCTGTCAGATAGGCGCCCTCCACAAATGCCGCATCGCAAATGATTAGGTTTTTTTCGGTCATTTCACTTACCAACTCAAGATTCATCTTGGCGCTGCCCAGATCATAAAAAGCAAATATTTCAGGCTCCTCCATTTCATTGAGCACTGCTATGACTTTATCAAAACTCGTGCCGATGCCGCCGCCTTCCGCTCCGCCGACCGCTTTCACGGTGACGTCCTTTGCTACCTGTTTCAGCAATCTGGTCAGCCCGTCAGCGAGCTCCGCAACATGTGAGACCAATAAGATGCCGTACTGTTCACTCATCGTACACACCCGCTTCCAGCATGGCCTCAAAGAAATAACCGCAGGAGGCTGCACCTGGATCGATATGGCCATTCAGTTGTTCCGACACATAGACCGCGCGTCCCTTTTTCGCCTGGAAATCCTTCGTGCTTGTGACATATTCATTGATTTTTTCCAACGTCAGACGCTTATTCCGGATGTCTTCCATGACCGGAATCCAAACATCAACCAAGGTCTTTTCCTTCAGTTCCGTAGGGCCGAACGTTTGGATGCCTTCAAGCCCGCTTGTCAGGCTGTCCATCAGATCGTTATCTTCTTGAAAAGCCTCCGACATATGCAGAAAGATTTGCCCATAAAGGAGTCCGGCTGCCCCGCCCGTTTTCTGGACGAAGGACATCCCGGCCATTTTGAACAGATCTGACACCCCTGCCTGAAGCCCTTCTGCCAATTTCCCCCTTAGGTCTTTCGCGCCCCGAAGCATATTGGCCCCGTGATCGCCGTCACCGATGGGTTCATCCAGCGTGTTCAGATACTTCTCATTTTTTTCCAGCTTTTCGATGAACAAGCTCAGCCACGATCTGACCGTCTCAACAGTCAACATTTACATCACCGCCTTGGATTCCTGGATCACATGCTTTCCACGCTACCTCTGCTTCCATTGTAAACGTTTTAATCAAAAACGACAATCCGGAGACTCATGGGGAGTAGCCTGCGGATTGTCTGATTCACTATTTTTTGCTGAGCATTTGCGCTGCTTCTTCGTCCAGTATCACGGTCACATCCTTGTGCGTCTGCAGAACGCTAGCAGGCAGTTCTTCTGTGATTGGTCCTTCCAACGCTGCTTTGATGGCAGCGGCTTTTTCTTTCCCGAAAGCCATCAGGATGATCTTTCTTGAAGAGAGGATCGATTGGATCCCCATCGAATAGGCAAACCGCGGGACATCCTTCTCATCCGCAAAGTAACGTTTATTGGAATCAATCGTGGATTGCCATAGTGCCACTTTCTGGGTACGGGAATCAAAAGATGTGCCCGGCTCGTTAAAACCGATATGCCCGTTCGTGCCGATGCCGAGAATCTGCACATCGATCGGATTCGCGGCGATGATTTCTTCGAATTGCGCGCATTCTTCCGTTTCATCCGCCAATCCGTCCAGCAGATAGTTTTTCTTGAACGGTTTTGCATCGAACAAATGCTTATGCATGAAATAGTGATAACTCTGCGGATTGTCTTCGGAAAGACCCATATATTCGTCCAGATTGATCGATGTCATCCCCGAAAAATCAAGATCACTTTCCCGCATGATCCGGTACAGCCTCTCCGGCGTGCTGCCGGTTGCCAACCCGAGCACTTTCGCACCTCTTTCCATTTCCTCGCGGATTTTTTCGAATGCGTAACGGCTTGCCTCTTCAGGAGTCGCTTTAATGATTATTTCCATGATCTGTAACCTACTTTCTGTTATTTTTGTATGCTGTCTGTCCATAACTGATTGTCCGCTCCACTGTGAATGTCTCCGAAAGCAGCACCATATCGGCATCTTTTCCCGGAGCGATACCCCCTTTTCGAACTAGACCGAATTCCCGGGCCTGATTGACCGAACTCATCTTTACCGCATCCAAGATGCTGCAGCCGGTAAAAGCGATGATGTTCCTGAAGGCATCCTGAAATTCCAGCACACTTCCTGCTAGATTTCCGCTTTCCAGACGGGCTTGGCCTTCTTTGACGATGACCTTCTGTCCGCCCAATTCACTGATGCCGTCGCCCATCCCTTTGGCGCGCATAGCATCGGTAATCAATTCGATGCGGTCTGCGCCCTTCTGTTTGAAGGCGATCTTCACCATTTCCGGATCGATATGCAGACCATCGACAATCATTTCCGCATAGATACCATCCTCCAGGAACGCATGTCCGGTCACACCGGGCTCACGGTGATGGAGTCCCCTTTGCGCATTGAAGAGATGGGTGACATGCGCTGCCTTGGATTTTCTCAGCTGGCTGCGAAGAGCATCCGAATGCCCGACCGAAAGCACGATGCGGTTATCGAGACAATACTTTTCGAATGCCGTCGCATCAGTGGTCTCCGGCGCATAGGTTACCAAACGGATCAAGCCGCCGCTCAAGTCCTGCCATTTGCGCATTAAGGCAGCATCCGGCAGTTTGATGTGTTCTTCCGGTTGCGCCCCTTTATGGACGACAGAAATGAATGGCCCTTCGAGGTGGATGCCTTGGATGACTGGATTTTTTTCTGAAGCCTTGCGGATGCCGATCAATGCCCTCTCGATATTTTCAGAAGATTGCGTCATCGTCGTCGGAAAATAGCTGGTGATCCCTTCCCGGTGCATCGCTGCAATCATCCGATTGATGTCTTCCGCATCACCGTCCATGTTGTCCACACCATATCCGCCATGACTGTGGACATCAATGAATCCGGGCACCAGTCTGCTTCCGGCTGCATCAATCACTTCTTCGCCTGATTCAGGAACGTACTCCGACATCTTTCCGACTGCGCTGATTTCTTTTTCAAACCGGACGAATCCATCAAAAATGACTGTTTCTCCGGTATAAACTTCTGCATGGATGATCACTCTTTTCATTTGTATCCCCCTCTTTGATCGTGAACTTTTTTCACTGTCCACTTGCATGACTCAAACAGCACATCGCGCTATTCTGTTTTTTTTGAATAACCTTGCACATTTGCTCTCGTCAGATCCATATTGTATTGGAAATCATGGTCCTGCAACAGGAAGGTCGAAATCACATCGATCAGGTACATCATCCCGAACTGCGTGTTGACGAACACCGTGTTGTTGACGAAACGCGAGTGATAACCGAAGCACGTGACATCCGCCAGTTTCGTCAGCGAACTGTTTTTGAAGCTCGTCAGGGCGATGATCTTCGCTTTTTTCTTCTTCGCGATCTCCAAAGATGCAATCAGTTCAGGGGTCTCTCCCGAATTTGAAATGGCGATCACCAATTCGCCCTCCTTGATGATCGAACTGTTGATGATCATCAGGTGGGAATCCGTAACCCCCGTAGTATTCAGCCCCATCCGGATCAAGCGTTGCGCCAATTCCGCGGCCGTGAAACCGGAACTGCCGATGCCGTAGATGACTGTTTTGTTTGCGTTTTTGATCCAATCACCAACCGTTTCGATTGCCTGATCCTCGATCATCTGATTGGTTTCATCGATGACTTGTGTATAATAGCCATAAATATCGTCATAGACGGTCGGCATTTCTTTCGAAGGATGACCGCTCGCCAATGAACGCAGCGCAATCTTCATGTCCACAAACCCATCGATGTTGATGCGTTTACAGAACCGGGTGATGCTGGAAGTCGAGGTATCCGCCTTCGCTGCCAAATCCTTGATGTTCATATTTTTGATGGATGCTTTGTTCTGCAGAATGTAATCCGCAATCTTTTTCTCGTTCGCGGAAAAAGTAGAATACTGATTCTGTATTTCTTCGATGATTGTCATTTACTTGTTGCCTCCGCCTGCTTTGCGCAACCACCAAAAGCGCACTGCGCATTTCTTCCCTTCGCCTTTTCCCTCTATGCTGATAGAATAACACATGAAAATAGTTTTTTCAATTATTATTTACTGAAAATTATTTTCTTTAACTTATCTATTGGAGACACTTTTAGACAGCAGAAAGCCGCCCCCTTCCGAGAGCGGCTTCCTTCATAAGCAGATGCTTCAGATTATGTTCCGGTCCAATACGCTTCTTTTTTCCATTTCCAGGATGATAAAATATGCCATCCCGGCTCCGATGGCGGAACTGATCGCGAAGCTCGGCAGGAAGAGCATCAGTGCAGCTTCCATGCCCATAAAGAACTGCGCCAGCAAAGTGCTCACCAACGAGCCCAGAATTCCGGTGCCAATCCATTCACCCAGTGCCGCGTAACCGAGCTTTTGCGTTCTGGCATAAAACAGACCTGCGCAAACAGCTCCAATCATGCTGCCAGGAAAGGCAAATATGGTTCCCGTCCCCAACAGGTTGCGCAGCAAGGATACGCTGAAGGCTTGCAGGACGGCATACCCCGGTCCTAACCAGACAGCGGTCAATACGTTCAAAAGATGTTGCACCGGCGCTACTTTTGCCAGTCCGATCGGAATGACGAAGATGCTGTTGCTGACCACCCCCATGGCGATGATCAAGGCAGTGGTGACTAATTTCTTTGTGTTCATACTATTTTCCCCTTTTCAGTTTGATTTATTATTTTTGCATCTTGCTCTTTCCTAACTGTTTCCCCTCCTCCCTGAATTGAACGAAAATAAAAAGACACCTCCCCTGAGATGTCTTGGATATACGTACGGACTCCAGACCGAGCTCAGTTCCCTCCGCCAGTACGAACTGGATCAGGTTTGAAGGGTTCCGACAGTTTCGGTCTCAGCGCTCGCGCGCACCCCTACTGAAAATAAAAAACGCTATATGATCTGATGCGAAAATCAGAAAATATAACGTTTTGATGTCTATTATGCGAATAGTCAAACGCCACATTCCCTCCGCTAGTATGAACTAGATCAGGTACAAAGAGTTCCGGCAATGCCGGTCTCAGCGCAATAGCGCACCCCCAGTGTTTCTCATTTGATTCTAACCAATAATCCGCGGAAACGCAACCCTATTCTGAAGCTTTCTCTCCCGCAGCGCTCGGATCCAACACAATGGCTTTTCCGAAACTGTCCTGGCTCTGCAAAAAGGCATGGGCTTGGGCAACCTCTTCGAGCGGGAAGACTCGCTCGGGATCCACAGCAATGCCTTTTTCTTCAATGTACTCCAGCAGTTCATTCACCTTCTCGCCGGAGACGTCACTCGAATGGAAAGTAGTCAAGTAGCTGTTATGCTTCAATTCCATGATGGGATCGAAATCCTCCAGGAACCATTTCCCGCCCAGTTGACCGGTGCTGCAGACAACGCCGCCTTCCCGGATATGGGAAAGGCTGTCCTTGATCGTCGCAGGGCCGATCAATTCCAGAATTTTGTCGAAAGTCTCTTCCGTTTCCAACACGCCGTTGCGGTCTTCGACGTAGTCGGTGAAGCCGGCTTCTTTCAATCTCTCACCCTTTTCGGCTTTCCGCGTGCTCCCATAAATCCTGATATCCGGGAATTGGGCTTTGACCAACTTGGCAAAGGCAACCCCTACTCCGCTCGTTGCACCCCGAACCAAAATTTGATCGGATGCTTGGATCCTCAGATTCTTCATGGAACCGAAAGCCGTATAGTAGGTTTCCGGAATGGCCGCCAGTTGGGCCCAGGGCAAATCGGTGTGGATGGGGTAGATTTGGTCATTCGGCAACAGGACATATTCCGCATAACTCCCGTCGAAGGCCCTCCCCATCTCTCCCATGATCGACACCACTTTTTGACCGAGAGGCAATTTCTCTTCGTCGCTCGAACGCTCCACTATCCCTACGCATTCAATCCCTAAAATGCGGGGAAATTTGACCAAGGGGGATTTCCCCTCCCGCGTAAAGATTTCCGAATGGTTGATGCCGAAGCCCATGACCTTCACGAGCGACCAGCCTTCCCGGATTTCCGGAAGCGGAACTTCCTGATGCACCAGTTTTTCCGGTCCGCCCGCTTCATGCACTACGACTGCCTTCATTTCTCCGACTTCCTTTCTTATTTTCATAGCGACAGCATGCAGCTGGGTCTTCCCGATTGCGTACCGCAAAATTTCTTGTAGGCACAGGAGTCGCACAAAGTCACGGCATCTGTTTGAAAAAGCGGCACCGATTCGCCCTGGGCAACCTCCGTCAGTTGAACCGAAACCGCACGCCCTTCATAAGACAGGCCGGATTTCTTTGCCTGCTCCTGCTGCTTTCTTTTGTCCAAAATTTCATACTTCCGTCCGTTCTTCACAAAATGATTCCCGGTTTCGATGAATTCGAAGTTCACATGCTGGTCCACGCAATCTTGGTGCATCCTGTGCACCCATTCATAATGGCATTCCCTTGCCCCATCATAGTTTTCCCCGCCAACGATGACGCGTTCGATTTTTCCGGACGACAAATGCTTCGTCAAGTCGATTTCGCCGATCAACGGTGCGGCCATGATGCCTCGGTGTTTGAAAGGCAGATCCAGGAGTACCGGGATCCGCCTATCGGCCATCTTTTGGTTTTCGGCAGAGACATTCATCCACACGTTTTCCCAACCGTCTCCCCAATTTTCAGGAAGGCAATCTTTCACGCGTTCGATTCTTTTCGTCAACAAGTAGAACAGCACGTCCGAACGCTTCTCAATCATCTTCCAGACTTCCCCGCGCCACTCGTCCGCTTCCTCAAGAAAGAAGTCAGAAGTCATGCAGACGCGTATCGTGGAACCAGGAGGTATGACAAAGTCGCCGCGCCGGTTTCTTTTCAACGGTCGATCGAAGCTGCTCTGGACTTTATAAATCAGCGCGCCATCTTTTCCTCGTTGACTATCCAAATGAAACATATAACAATTTTGGCATCCCGGGCTGACCTTTTTGCAGCCGTGCCACGGGTTCCAGATATCACTCAAGCGACCACTCCTTTGAAAAGATCAGGCAAATCTCCGTCGCAACGCGTTCTCAAGTAAGTACAGGATGACATTGACAAGCAGACACAACAACATCGACAGCACAGTGCCCCACAACAGTTTTACGACGCTGAATGTCCGCAAGCCATCGAAAAGGACAGTTCCCAACCCGCCCGCATTGATCGTTGCGGCGATGGTTGCGATGCCGATTGTGGAGGTCGCAGCGATCCGTATCCCTGCGATGATTGATGACATTGCCAACGGCAGTTGGATTTTCCGGAACATTTGATTCCTCGTCATGCCCATCCCTCCAGCGGCTTCGATGATTGTCGGATCGATCTCCTTGATCCCTGCGGAAAAACTGCGCAACAGGACATATTGGCAATAAATCACCAATACGATGATGGCCGTGTTCCTTCCCAGTCCCGTCAACGGAATCAAGATGGCAAATAGAGCAAGACTCGGGATCGAATAAAGCAAAGAGGTCAGATAGATCAAGCCGTTCATCACGCGTTCCTGATGCATGCAGGCCAGGATTATGCCACTAGCGATGAGGATGGCGATCGTCAGCGTCGTCCCCACTAATTCGATATGCTGCATCGTGGCAAGCAACAGTTTTTCATGGTAAGTATTCCAGTATGCAATCATTTCAGCTCACTCCAAAATGCCTCTTGTTCCTTTACGGTGGCAATCAAATTTGCGACAAACTCCGTTTTCGGATTGCGCATGATTTCCCTCGGTGCATCAAATTGACAAATCTTGCCTTTGTCCATTACCAGCACTCTCGTCCCCAGCTTGAACGCCTCATTGATGTCGTGGGTGACCAGCACAAAGGTTTTGTCTCCCAATTCTTTGTGGATCTTTTGCAGTTCATTCTGCAGTTGTAGGCGCGTGATTGCATCGACCGCTCCAAATGGTTCATCCAGCAGCATCACTTTCGGATTGGCGGCAAGCGCCCTCGCAACGCCGATACGCTGTTGCTGACCGCCGGATAATTGTTTCGGCTTTCTGTCGGCAAACACATTCGGATCCAGTTGGACAAGCTCCAGCAATTCTTTGACGCGGGCTTGGATTTCCTTCTTGTCCCACTTCAGCAGTTCCGGGACTGTCGCGATGTTTTGGGCAACGGTCATGTGCGGAAACAGACCGATTTGTTGGACGACATAACCGATTTTCCGTCTAAGATCCACTTCGTTCATTCCGCTGATGTCCTCTCCGAAGAAGGTTATGTTCCCTTCATCTTCACGGATCAACCGGTTGATCATTTTTAAAGTCGTCGTTTTGCCGGAGCCGGAAGAACCCAGGACAGTGATGAACTCCCCCTCCTTAATTTCAAAAGAGATATCATCGACTGCCTTCGTGCCCCCTTCCCCGTAGAGCTTCGTCACATTTTTGAATTCTATCGCGGTTTGCTCCATGCGGCCTCAACGCCTCCTTATTTTATCGAATCAAAGTACTCTTTCGCGACCGCTTCATATTCTTGTCCATCGACGTCCACTTTAGCATTCAGATTCGTCATAGTCTCCGTATCCAAAGTACTGCTGATGTTGTTCAGAATTTCCGCAATGTCAGGATTCACTTCCAACACTTCATTTCGGATTACTGGAGCCAAGTTATAAGGCGGCCAGAATTTTTTATCATCCACCAAGACGGTAAATTCTTCTTTATTTGTCAGTTGTCCTTCTGTCGTATAGGCCGGAGCGACATCCGCTTCATCATTTTTCAAGACTTCATATTTCAAACTGTTGTCGTAGACTGTCGAACTCTTCCAATTGAATTCTCCGTATGCTTTGGTCAAACCAGGAAGGCCATCTTCCCTCAGATCGAATTCACCTTGGGATGCAAAACGCAGCTCTGAAGCATTTTCCTGCAGATCGGAAATGGTCTCAATGCCGTATTTTTCGGCTACGCTCGTTTTGATGACCAGACCAGCGCTGTCGTTGGCTTGCGCATAATCCAACCAGGTCAGATCGAACTGCTCATCATATTCTGCTTTGATTGTGTCATAGACTTTCTGCGGATCGGTTTCTATCTCCATTTCCAGTACTACCAACAGGCCTGTCCCTGTATACTCCGGATAAAGGTCGATTTCATCATTGGTGATCGATGTGTGAACAACCGAGCTGGCAATATTCGGAATTCTTTCAACCTCATAGCCGGCATCTTCCAAAGCCAACGCATAAATTTCCGAAACAACCAAGTTTTCGGTGAAGTCCTTTGAACCCACGCGGATGGCTGTATCTTCCGTGCTGCTATCGCTTCCGCCAGTCAGGCCTGAACAACCTGAGACCATAAGTGTTACGGCCAACATTGCAATCGTACTGATGATATTTTTTCTTTTCATTTAATTGATGCTCCTTTTAATTATGTAATCAAGAAAGATGCTTGTCGTGAAGGCAATCATCGCTACCGATACTCCTCCAATGATAAGCAAATCCATCCTGTTCAAACCCAATCCTGTAAAAATCAGTGTCCCCAAACCACCCGCACCGATGTATGTAGCCAGCGTCGCACTCGAGATAATTTCCACCAACGCCAGTTTCACGCCGGTCATCACAAAAGGAAAAGCCAGCGGAATCTTCACCCTTTTCAGGAGCTCCCGATCGGTCATCCCCAACCCCTTCCCCGTTTCGATCATCACAGCGGGGACTTCCAGGAATCCGACCGTTGTGTTGACTAATATCGGCGGGATACCCAACAACACCAATGCGATCAACGCTGGAGCCCTTCCGACCCCAATAATGGAGATCAACAAAAAGAGGACCGCCAAACTGGGGATGATCCGCAAGGCTTGGGAACTGAGGGTGATCATCTGGCTGAGTTTCCGGTGCTTGTGGCTGATGTATCCCAGCGGAATACCGATCAGACAAGAAATTCCGATTGCCTGGATACTCAATCCAAGGTGTTGGTAAACGTAAATCAAATATTGACTGAAATTCTCTTGAAAGTATTGCAGTATGTCATCAATTAGCATTTTGGACCTCCTCTCATTTTAAACAACGATCCGAAAAATCTGCCATCTCGCTAAATACCTTCAAACTCGCTGTACCGCTGCTCGTCAAGGAATAATAGCAGTTTCTGTCGTCCTCAATCTTATTGACCACAATCGTATCCATTTGCAGTCTCCACAGACTGGTGACCACACTTTCTTTTTTTTCACCCGTCATTAGGACGATATCATTGCAGCTCATTGTCGGATAGCAAAGGAACAGGTACATTATGGCAATCTTGATATCAGTGTCAAAGGTTGCCGCAAATACTAATAAAGGATCTATCATGACCTGCATTCCGCCTCCTTCAAAACATTCACATCGATAATTACCGCTGAATAAACTTCTTCGCACATGAACTACTGTCATGGTGGCCCCTTCGTGTTTGCGCTCCTTACTTAATGCCTCCCTGATAATACTCTTTTTGACTGCTGATGGATGGGTTCCCATACTCTAACTATAACCATAAAGATGCGCCCGTAAAAGTACGCACTTTTTTATCAGGTACTTACCTTTTTGTAAGCTACAGCTACAATGATACCTACAACAAAAAATTGTAAAAAAAAATCCCTTTTGAAGCATTATAACGCTTCAAAAGGGAGTATGAAAATGATACAACTTTTGGCACCCGTATGGGATCACAGAAAAGGTCGGATTTGCAACCCGCTTTCCTACTTCCTATGCTGGCTTATTTTTGTTCCAAGAGATTATTTTTGATATAATCCGTTCCCCAATCACTCATGCTGTTGATGATCGGTCTTAGGGAGTCACCAAGATCGGTTAATGAATATTCCACGCGGGGTGGCACTTCAGGAAATACTTCCCGTTTAACAATCCCATCAGACTCCATTTTCCGGAGATTTTCAGTCAATACTTTTTGGCTGATGCCATCAACCAATCGGTGCATTTCATTAAAACGCTTGGTTCCCGTCAATAATTCGCGCATTATCAGCAGTTTCCATTTATTTCCGATCAGATCGACGGTTGTCGCAACCGGGCAGAATGGCAATTCTTCTTTGGTCAGCATCTTTTCCACCTCATAGATAGTAAGTTTCTTTTTGTAAGTTACAACGAATTATATACTTGAAATAAAACAATTTCAAATATTCCTTTCAGTTTCGGGTGTAACTATGCAAAAAAACAGGCTTCCAACGATGATGTCATCGTCAGGAGCCTGTTTTGTGTGATACCGGCGGCCGGGGTCGAACCGGCACGCCCTTGCGGGCACTGGATTTTGAGTCCAGCGCGTCTGCCAATTCCGCCACGCCGGCATGATATGAAGAATGCAATTTTCCATCTTACTCATGGAAAGGCGGTAACCGGATTTGAACCGGTGATAGAGGTTTTGCAGACCTGTGCCTTACCACTTGGCTATACCGCCGAGATGTTGCTATTTGAAAATGTTTGAAAAAACTGGGCTAGCTGGATTCGAACCAACGAATGACAGAGTCAAAGTCTGTTGCCTTACCGCTTGGCGATAGCCCAATAAAGAGGGCGACCGATGGGAATTGAACCCACGAATGCCGGATCCACAAACCGGTGCGTTAACCACTTCGCCACGATCGCCATCATAAGAATGGAGGGAGGCAGATTCGAACTGCCGAACCCGAAAGAGCGGATTTACAGTCCGCCGCGTTTAGCCACTTCGCTATCCCTCCATCATATAAAAAAATGGTCCGAGACGGATTCGAACCGCCGACACCTTGAGCTTCAATCAAGTGCTCTACCAACTGAGCTATCAGACCAGAATAAAATTGTAAAAACGGCTCCGACGGGATTTGAACCCGCGATCTCCTGCGTGACAGGCAGGCATGTTGACCCCTACACCACGGAACCAATGGAGGTTGACGGGATCGAACCGCCGACATCCTGCTTGTAAGGCAGACGCTCTCCCAGCTGAGCTAAACCTCCAGGTGTAGAAACACTGTGAGCTAACGCTCAAGTGTATCATGTCTGTAAAACAGCTGAAGCTGTAACAGCCATGACAATGATCCGTACGGGAATCGAACCCGTGTTACCGCCGTGAAAGGGCGGTGTCTTAACCGCTTGACCAACGGACCATGTTTTTTTATTTTTTTGATAAAGCTACGGAGAAGGAGGGATTTGAACCCTCGCGCCGCGTTAACGACCTACACCCTTAGCAGGGGCGCCTCTTCAGCCACTTGAGTACTTCCCCATAACAAGAAATTTTCTGTTAATATTGTTGCTTTATCAATGGGCCTAAATGGACTCGAACCATCGACCTCACGCTTATCAGGCGTGCGCTCTAACCAGCTGAGCTATAGGCCCTTCTTAAAAAAAGCGGGTGAGGAGAATCGAACTCCCGACATCAGCTTGGAAGGCTGGGGTTTTACCACTAAACTACACCCGCATGGCGGCTCCGACGGGATTTGAACCCGCGATCTCCTGCGTGACAGGCAGGCATGTTGACCCCTACACCACGGAACCATGCGTTAAAAAAGTAACACTGTGGACTTGCATCCAATTGCGGGGACAGGACTTGAACCTGTGACCTCCGGGTTATGAGCCCGGCGAGCTGCCAACTGCTCCACCCCGCGATAATAATAAGGAAACACTGTGAGCTTTCGCTCAAGTGTATCATGTCTGTAATGTCGCTAAAGCGCCAACAGCCATGACAATACAATGGCCTGAGGCCACTAAAGGAGGATAAGGGATTCGAACCCTTGCGCGCTTTTACACGCCTGACGGTTTTCAAGACCGTTCCCTTCAGCCGGACTTGGGTAATCCTCCATAAGCTGATAAATTTTTTCATGGACCTTGCAGGACTCGAACCTGCGACCGGACGGTTATGAGCCGTCTGCTCTAACCAACTGAGCTAAAGGTCCGCAGCAAGGTATAATAGCGGCGAAGGGGGTCGAACCCATGACCTCCCGGGTATGAACCGGACGCTCTAGCCATCTGAGCTACACCGCCAAAAATGAAAAATGGAGCCTAGCGGGATCGAACCGCTGACCTCCTGCGTGCAAGGCAGGCGCTCTCCCAGCTGAGCTAAGGCCCCGTGAAGATTGTTGAATCGGGAAGACAGGATTCGAACCTGCGACCCCTTGGTCCCAAACCAAGTGCTCTACCAAGCTGAGCTACTTCCCGGTGATAATTATGTAAAAATGCACCCAACAGGAGTCGAACCTGTAACCGCTTGATTCGTAGTCAAGTACTCTATCCAATTGAGCTATGGGTGCAAAAGATAGTGCAGAGCACTATCAAAAAATTGAAGCGGAAGACGGGGTTCGAACCCGCGACCCCCACCTTGGCAAGGTGATGTTCTACCACTGAACTACTTCCGCGAATGGTGCCGGCTAAAGGATTCGAACCCTCGACCCTCTGATTACAAATCAGATGCTCTACCAACTGAGCTAAGCCGGCGTATTCAATTAATGCGGGTGAAGGGACTCGAACCCCCACACCTTGCGGCGCTAGACCCTGATTCTAGTGCGTCTGCCAATTCCGCCACACCCGCAAATGAGTTATGCAGGGCTCGAACCTGCGACCCTCTGATTAAAAGTCAGATGCTCTACCAACTGAGCTAATAACTCATCCTAAGAAAAAAACTCCGCAAGTAGGACTCGAACCTACGACATCATGATTAACAGTCATGCGCTACTACCAACTGAGCTATTGCGGAATAATTAACTATACAAAAAAAGCGCGGCAACGTCCTAGTCTCACAAAGGGAAACCCTTCACTACAATCGGCGCTAAGAAGCTTAACTTCTGTGTTCGAGATGGGAACAGGTGTGACCTTCTTGCCATCGTCACCGCACATTTTTAATTAGAGAACATTGTTCTCTCAAAACTGAATCTACAAAAGTAAAGGGATTCCGAAAACACCGCTTGAGTTTTCTTCTTTTTAAAAATTGGTTAAGTCCTCGACCGATTAGTATTGGTCCGCTCCATACATCGCTGTACTTCCACTCCCAACCTATCTACCTGATCATCTCTCAGGGGTCTTACTCACTTAAAGTGATGGGAAATCTCATCTTGAGGGGGGCTTCACGCTTAGATGCTTTCAGCGTTTATCCCGTCCACACATAGCTACCCAGCGATGCTCTTGGCAGAACAACTGGTACACCAGCGGTGTGTCCATCCCGGTCCTCTCGTACTAAGGACAGCTCCTCTCAAATTTCCAACGCCCGCGACGGATAGGGACCGAACTGTCTCACGACGTTCTGAACCCAGCTCGCGTACCGCTTTAATGGGCGAACAGCCCAACCCTTGGGACCGACTACAGCCCCAGGATGCGATGAGCCGACATCGAGGTGCCAAACCTCCCCGTCGATGTGAACTCTTGGGGGAGATAAGCCTGTTATCCCCAGGGTAGCTTTTATCCGTTGAGCGATGGCCCTTCCATGCGGAACCACCGGATCACTAAGCCCGACTTTCGTCCCTGCTCGACTTGTAGGTCTCGCAGTCAAGCTCCCTTCTGCCTTTACACTCTACGAATGATTTCCAACCATTCTGAGGGAACCTTTGGGCGCCTCCGTTACATTTTTGGAGGCGACCGCCCCAGTCAAACTGCCCGTCTGACACTGTCTCCCTGCTCGCTAAGAGCAGCGGGTTAGAGTGGTCATATCACAAGGGTAGTATCCCACCGTTGCCTCCTCCGAGACTGGCGTCCCGGTATCTTCGGCTCCTACCTATCCTGTACATGTGATACAAACACGCAATATCAAACTGCAGTAAAGCTCCATGGGGTCTTTCCGTCCTGTCGCGGGTAACCAGCATCTTCACTGGTACTATAATTTCACCGAGTCTCTCGTTGAGACAGTGCCCAAATCGTTACGCCTTTCGTGCGGGTCGGAACTTACCCGACAAGGAATTTCGCTACCTTAGGACCGTTATAGTTACGGCCGCCGTTTACTGGGGCTTCAATTCAAAGCTTCGCTTGCGCTAACCTCTCCTCTTAACCTTCCAGCACCGGGCAGGCGTCAGCCCCTATACGTCATCTTTCGATTTTGCAGAGACCTGTGTTTTTGATAAACAGTCGCTTGGGCCTATTCACTGCGGCTGACCTTGCGGTCAGCACCCCTTCTCCCGAAGTTACGGGGTCATTTTGCCGAGTTCCTTAACGAGAGTTCTCTCGCACACCTTAGGATTCTCTCCTCAACTACCTGTGTCGGTTTGCGGTACGGGCAGTTACTTTCTCACTAGAAGCTTTTCTTGGCAGTGTGACATCAGGAACTTCGCTACTAAATTTCGCTCCCCATCACAGCTTGTCCTTGAGAGAAAAAGCATTTCACTCGTTCTCAGACTTGCTGCTTGGACACACATTTCCGATCGTGTGCATTCCTTAGCCTCCTGCGTCCCTCCATCGCTCAAACAAAAGCAACTGGTACAGGAATATCAACCTGTTGTCCATCGCCTACGCCTATCGGCCTCAGCTTAGGTCCCGACTAACCCTGGGAGGACGAGCCTTCCCCAGGAAACCTTAGTTATTCGGTGGACGGGATTCTCACCCGTCTTGCGCTACTCATACCGGCATTCTCACTTCTAAGCGCTCCACCAGTCCTCACGATCTGGCTTCGATGCCCTTAGAACGCTCTCCTACCACGGAACCCATTGGGTTCCATCCACAGCTTCGGTGATCTGTTTAGCCCCGGTAAATTTTCGGCGCAGGGTCACTCGACTAGTGAGCTATTACGCACTCTTTAAATGATGGCTGCTTCTGAGCCAACATCCTAGTTGTCTGTGCAACCCCACATCCTTTTCCACTTAACAGATACTTTGGGACCTTAGCTGGTGGTCTGGGCTGTTTCCCTTTTGACTACGGATCTTATCACTCGTAGTCTGACTCCCGGATCTAAATCAATGGCATTCGGAGTTTATCTGAATTCGGTAACCCGAGAAGGGCCCCTAGTCCAAACAGTGCTCTACCTCCATGATTCGCATATCCGAGGCTAGCCCTAAAGCTATTTCGGAGAGAACCAGCTATCTCCAAGTTCGATTGGAATTTCTCCGCTACCCACACCTCATCCCCGCACTTTTCAACGTGCGTGGGTTCGGTCCTCCAGTGCGTATTACCGCACCTTCAACCTGGACATGGGTAGGTCACTTGGTTTCGGGTCTACGACCTCATACTTATTCGCCCTATTCAGACTCGCTTTCGCTGCGGCTCCGTCTTTTCAACTTAACCTCGCATGAAATCGTAACTCGCCGGTCCATTCTACAAAAGGTACGCCATCACCCATTAACGGGCTTTGACTACTTGTAGGCACACGGTTTCAGGTACTGTTTCACTCCCCTTCCGGGGTGCTTTTCACCTTTCCCTCACGGTACTGGTTCACTATCGGTCACTAGGGAGTATTTAGCCTTGGGAGATGGTCCTCCCGGATTCCGACGGAATTTCTCGTGTTCCGCCGTACTCAGGATACTGGTAGAGCTGATTTGGATTTCGCATACGGGGCTATTACCCTATGTTGCGCAACTTTCCAGTTGGCTTCTGCTATCCATTGCAGTCTCATGTCCCAGTCCTACAACCCCAAAGAGCAAGCTCTTTGGTTTGGGCTTTTCCCGTTTCGCTCGCCGCTACTAAGGGAATCGAATTTTCTTTCTCTTCCTGCAGGTAATGAGATGTTTCAGTTCCCTGCGTGTTCCTCGATACACCTATGTATTCAGTGTAACGTAATATCCTATCAAAGATATTGGGTTGCCCCATTCGGAAATCTCCGGATCAAAGCTTACTTACAGCTCCCCGGAGCATATCGGTGTTAGTCCCGTCCTTCATCGGCTCCTAGTGCCTAGGCATCCACCGTGC
>NZ_OY759718.1:480000-715000 GCF_963662535.1 Trichococcus flocculiformis | reverse complement strand
TGTGTGCTCATCTGCACTCCGAACAGCCACATTCCGCCCATATAAATCGGCAGAACACGGGTGACTAAAGCCAACAAATCCGAATTTGTCGTAAAGATGCGTGCGAACAGACCCGGCACGAACATCACCAATAAAAAGTAGGAGACTGTAAGCCCAACCGTTACCTTCATGGAATGGCGCACAGTTTCTCGCACACGCTTGTAATTCCCTGCTCCATAATTATAGCTGATGATTGGTTGAACACCTTGCGTAAAACCTTGTACAGGCACTGTCAGCAATTGCATGATGCTTTGCATGATTGTCATGGAACCAACATAAAGATCGCCGCCGTATTTCAGCAGTCCTGTATTGAAGACAATCACAATCGCACTTTCGGTCGCTTGCATAATGAATGGCGAAATTCCCAAGGAAACAATTCTCTTTATCAGCCCAATCTCTAGCCCCATATTCTTCTTGCGGATCCGGATAATCGAATGCTCGGACGTCAAGAATCGGAGGACGTAGATCGCACTCAGGGTTTGGGAAATGACTGTTGCAATCGCAGCGCCCTGAACTCCCATATCAAAACCGAAAATAAAAATCGGATCCAGGATAATATTGGCAATAGCTCCAATCAGTACTGAAAACATAGCGTTTTTTGTTTTTCCTTGACTGGTTATAAATAGATTCAGGCCTAATGCATATTGTACAAAAATTGTGCCCATTATATAGATGGAAGTATAGTCATTCGCATAATTGAAAGTAACATCACTGGCACCGAATAAATATAATAATGGCTCTTTGATCAAGGTAAAGACAATAGTCAAAACGACTGCCATGAGCGTGAGCATGGAAAAAGCATTGCCGAGGATTTTTTCGGCCTCATTTTTGTCGTTCTTGCCTAACGCAATGGCCGCCAAAGGAGCCCCGCCACCTCCGGCAAAACTGCTGAACGCAGAAATGATCAGCACAAGCGGTGCGCTGATTCCCAACCCAGTCAATGCAACAGCCCCTACATCGGGTATATGTCCGATGTACATCCTATCCACAATGTTGTAAAGAATATTGATGACTTGGGCAATAATGCTCGGTATGGCCAGTTCCATCATCAGTTTAGGGATTTTCTCCGTCCCCATGCGTGATCCTTTTAATTCTTGCACGATTACTCCTCCTTCTTCCGTTCCACATTCGCTACCATTTTTTCAAGCATCGCTTCAAACTGCGTGAACTGTTCTTGATTGATTCCTTCTGTCATCGACGCGATAAACTGTTTCCGGATATTCCGTAATCGGTCCGCTATCGGCTTTGCCCGATCAGTCAATACAAGATGAATATAGCGACGGTCTCCCTCATCAACGTTTGTCTCCAAGTACCCTTTTGCGACAAGCGAATCGACCGATCTGGCAATCAAAGACTTTGATAGTCCCAGGAAATCTGCTATTTCTTTGGATGTGTCCATTTCGTTATTTGACAAAAAGGTGATCAGATCCAACTCGTTCGGAGAAAAATCCGAAGCGGACATCTCTACCTTCACTTCTGCCCGATACACTTTCGACAGCTTGGACAAGCTGATCAGCAGATTTTTCTTTTCTTTCATAAATCTTACGCCCCCATGTATTCAAACTAAAACTATTTTACCGCTAAATAGTTCACTTGTATACCATCCGTTTATGAGCTGCTTTTCATGGCAGAACAACCTTCCCATCAAAAAAAACACACGCAACAATACGAACTCGCAAAGAGCCCTATTGCTGTATGTGTTTTATTGATAGCTGACAGAGTTTCCGCAGATGATTCCGTCTCATCTTTACAATCCGCAAGGTACAATTCCACTATTTCGGTCCTTTGCTGAAATCATGGTTTCTCCAAAGCGGATATCACTTCTTCAACGCTCAAAAGATACCCTTGCATTCCCAAAGCTTGCGCGATTTTCATGGCTTGGGGTTGATCCAGATAGGCTTGCTGCAGAAGGTCTTTTTTGCTGAAGACTTCCCTTGCACCGCCTTCGAGCAGCAATTGCCCTTGGCTGAAGACGACGATGCGTTCAAAAACTGCCGCCGCAAAATCCATGTCATGCAGAATGCACAGTACGGCTTTCCCTTCTGCCTGCAGGTTTTCGATCACTTTTTTGATGATTGCTTTCCCGGTAGCGTCCTGCCCCATCGTGGGTTCATCGAAAATGACGATGGGCGTGTCCATCGCTAAAATCGAAGCCAACGCCACCATCTTTCTTTGCGCCAGATTGAGGTCGTATGGATTCACTTTCTCGACATCCACCAATTCTACTTGAGCCAATGCCGCGCGTGAACTGGCTCTTGCCTCATCCAAAGAAAGTCCGATGTTCAACGGACCGACCATCACTTCATCCAAAACCGTATTCTTGAAAATCTGGTCATCGGGGTTCTGAAAAACCAGACCAATCTTCTTGGATATCTGGGCAACCGTCAAAGTTTTTAAGTCGATCCCGTCCAGCAGGATCCTGCCGGAATCGGGACGCAAAAGTCCCTTCAGCAGTTTTACGAAGGTGGTTTTTCCCGAGCCGTTCTGTCCGATGATGGCGGTTTTGCGGTCGTCCAGCACCAGATTAATGCCTTTTATGACGGGTGTTGTTTTGTCGTATGCAAAATGCAGCTTCTCTATTTCCAGTTTATTCATGAGGGACACCTTCTTCCGCAAGCAAGCCTTTCAGCTCATCCAATTCCACAGGATAATGCCCATTGGCCTTCCGCTTGTTCAAATGGCGGGCGATCGCGGTCACGGCGGGCGGCTGTACGCCCAGAGACGCCAAGTCCTCGCGCGAAAAAATAGCTTCGGGCGTATCATACGCGATCAACTTGGCATCGTCCAAAAGCAGGACCCTGTCTGCGTACTGCGCGATTTTTTCCATCTTTTGCTCGGCCATGATGATAGTGATGCCTTCTTTCGTAAGGTTTTCCACAACTTTGAAGACCTCATCCGACCCTTGCGGATCCAGTTGGGAAGTGGGTTCATCCAATATCAGCACTTTCGGCTTCATCGCGACCACACCGGCGATCGCAACCCGCTGCATTTGCCCGCCGGAAAGATCGAACGGGTTCTTGTCCTTCACTTTGCGGATATCCAGCAAGTCCAAACTTTCTTCGATCCGCTTGATGATTTCGTCGCGCGGCAGTCCCATGTTCTCCAGGCCGAATGCGATTTCTTCATATACTGTAAAACGCGAGCCGGTGATCTGGGAAAACGGGTTTTCGAACACCAATCCGGCTGCTGCAGTGACTTCGCTCACATCCGTCGTGCGCACATCCAAACCGGCTATCATCACCGATCCGCCGTAGGCCCCTTTGAAGAAGTGCGGCACCAAACCGCTCAGCGCATAGCACAAAGTCGATTTTCCGGCGGTGTTTCTTCCGATCAGGCCGATGAATTCACCCTCCTCGACCGAAAAGCTGATGCCGTCCAACGCCAATTTGGTCGTGTCGGGATAACGATATTTCAGATCCTTCACTTCTATGATACTCATCCCATCACCCTCCAAACGATCAAACCGGCCAGAATCACCAACAGCAAAATATTCAAAAAAGTACTGTAACGATAGGACTTCGCTTCATTCAGATAGGTTTTCGGAGTGTCCCTGTCGAAACCGCGGACATCGAGCGCAATCGCTCTCTCCCTAGTATCGTTCAGGGCGTTCAGGATGACCGGTCCCAACAATGGGAAGAATGCCTTTACCCGAACAAACAGGCTGCCCTCAGTCTCCATCCCGCGCGACCGTTGTGCATCCTGAATTTTGCCGTAAGTGGCCCGAAGCTGTGGGATGATCTGCAGAACCGAAAGGATGACATAGCCGATTTTCGGGGACATGCCTTTCTGCTGCAGCCGTTCAACCAGTTCCGTCGGTGAAGTCGTCAGCACCAACACTCCAAAGGCGCTGACCATATTGATGACGCGCATGGTCAGACGAAAGGCTATAATCAGGCCCTCTTTGTAGAATTTTATCGGGCCCAATTCATAAAGTAACGTTTCGTTGGCAGGATTGAAAAAACCTTGCACAATGACGATCGACAGAATCAATAAAAAACTGAGTGCAATCACCGGCAAAATATTACGGAATACCTTCCCTACCAACAAGATACCAAAACTGGTCAGCATGACTGCCGCAACTTGCCACAGATCATCCAATAAATAGGCCGCAGCGATGCTCACGACGACATAAAGCATCTTCGTCAACGGATCCAAATGATGGATCGGCGAGTTGCGCGGTACATACAAAGTCATTGCATCCATTCAAATCAGCCCCTATAATTCTTCTATCGCGCCATCCTTCAGGAAAGTGTTCGTGAGTTTCTTCGGCAAGCCCCTGAAGATAAAGTAACTGATGAGAACCGTCACTAGTTTATCCGGCACATCCACAACGATGCTGTCCAGGAAAGAAGCCAGCCATTGCGGTTGCCCATTCGAAATCAGCAAAGCGTAGAGGGCATCCCCCCAGACATTACCGGTCTGTCCGCCCCAAAAGAGGATGTTCAAAGGCGTCGAGACTGTGGCGGCCACCAAGCCGATGATTAAACCTGCCAACAGCACGGTCTTGATGTCCTTGAACCAGCCTTTAGCGGCAAACAGACCCGCCATCAAACCGATGACTGCACTGGTGACTGCATACACTGTCGAAATCGGATCGGCCGTCACGCCGTAGATGACGTTATTGATGATCCCGGAAGCGGCACCGATTACCGGTCCCGCCAACATACCGGACAATACCGTTCCGATCGAGTCCAACCAAAGCGGCAGACGCAATACGCCCGCGATGTATTTGCCGAGATAATTGATCCCGATTGCGATCGGGATCAAGACGATGGAAGCCGTAGACAACTTGTAGTTCAGCTTGTTTTTTGTTTCTGCATTCATTTCATTCTCCTCCTTTTGCCTGATGCCATGCATGGAAAGCGGATAATGCCAGTTTGATTTGATTCTGTTCCTTTTGTTCGGTAGCCACTTCTCCGGAATAACCAGACAAAAAATACAAGATACTGATACCATTTTATGTCCTCAGTATAGCATAGCGGGAAACGTCTGGCATCGGATAACCCTTGATGAGTAACGGCTTTCTCTGCGTAAAAAAGAAGCAGTCTCCTTTTAAAAGCGAGCACTGCTTCTTATGTTTTCTATGAATCGTTGACCTTATGGGACGAACATTGCCGCAAGCGGAATAAACCCCACCATCAAGACACCGGAAACGACCATCGCCAGGCTGCTCATCGCCCCTTGCAGTTCTCCCGCTTTCAACGATTCAGCCGTCCCGATGGCATGGGAAGCCGCACCAATGGCCAACCCTTTCGCTATCGGTTCTTCGATCCTGAAGATTTTGAAAATCAGGCTGGAAACCACCGTTCCGAAAATACCGGCGAAGATGACGCCAGCCACTATGACGCCAGCGACTCCGCCGATCAATTCAGTCGTATCCAACGCAATGGCCATCGTGATCGAGCGCGCCAAGGTGGATAAAGTCGTGACATCGCTCATCTGAAGGGTCAGGGCCAAGCCAATGATTGTGACCAGTCCGCTGATCATCCCTGCCAGGCAACTGATCAAGACAACCCAACTGTTTTCGCGCAAAATCTTGAATTGCCGATAGACCGGAACAGCCAGGCATATCGTTGCCGGTGTCAGGAGATCAGACAGTACTTGCGCACTTTTTTGAAAAACGGCCACTTCGACGTCCAGGACAAGGATTAAGACCATCACCAGGATCGACCCCATCAGCAAAGGATTCATGAATGCATAGGGATATTTTTTATTCAACTTCAATCCGATCATGAAGGCGCCCAAACTGATGAACAGCCCGAGATATTTAGTCGTCTCCAACAGATGACCAACCATCCGCGGCAGCCTCCTTTGCTTTCTTTTTTCTTATCAACCCCTGCGCCAGAATACCAGTAGTCACTAAAATTACGATGGTAGAGGCGATGTTGACCGCTACCCAGCTGGCAAAATTTTCGGCAATTTGCTCGTAGGACGTTATGAGTCCGGCACCATTAACTACGAACAGAGCCGGCATGATACCCAACAGCAGATTGGCGGCACTTTCCACTTGGTTAAGTTTCAAAACACCCGTCATCAGCAGCAGGAACAGCAGCATCATACCGTAGATACTGGCCGGAATGGGCAGCGGAATGAAAATGGCCAACAATTCGCTTACAGCTGAAATAGCGATGATCACAGTAAATTGTTTTAAATAATGCCTGACGAAGTGGATTCCTCCTTGTCCGAATGAATCTGAAATACTATTGTTTAATCATATCAGCCCGTATCGAATTGAAAAGATGCATTTTGACAAAAACAAAAATGAAGTTGTCCTAGTTGCCCAAAATGTAACAGCCCGCTATAGTCGATGATCAAAACCTATTACACAATACATATAAAGGATAAATGAGGTATAATGAGCCGTGCAGCAAATGAACAAGAACAGAAAGAAGGCGAAAATAAATGAACTTAGAAGAATTGATTGAAAAAATTGAAGCGTTCAAAGCAAGTCATCCCGAAGGTACGTTTGAATTCCTTGTGCAACCGCAAAGGGATTTGGATGATCTGTTTGCCGAGCTACTGATACTGGATGTAGCAACAGATGCAGATGGCAACCCGGAAGCCCGCGCCGAGGAAGCTTTGCTCACATTGGAAAACCCATCAAATGATGAACTAGCTATGCTTGAAAGCATCGCCGAAGCTTTAAAAACATATCTATAATATGTCAAAAAAACTCCCCAAAGTGCCTGCAACAGTGCAGAGCTCTTCAGGGAGTTTTGTTTATTGTTTCAGGTTTCAATCGGAAACCGATCATTTACAGTGCCGATTCCAGCTTCCGCTTTACTGTTGGTTTCGCGCAGTTCATCCAACGGAGCGCTACGGTCTCCATTGTTGCGGCTAGCCGAATCAAACAAGGAGCTTACCGTCGCCAGGTTCGTTTTGTTTCCCAATTTCGCTTTAAAAAATAGCAACGTCAAAAGATACCCGATCAGACATGAAACGATTACCAAATAGAATATGTAGTCGAAATTCTGGAAAGTATCCAGCAACAGGCCTGAACTGCCCACACCCAAAACAGCACCTATTCCGTATGCTGTAAATACGACACCATAATTTTCGCTGTAGTGCTTCGGCCCGTACATGTTATTAGTGGCAGTCGGCGCTATTGCCAACCACCCCCCAACATTGAACCAAAATATGGAAAAAGCGATGAAAAATAAAACGATACTGCCATTTTTTGCCAGCAACATCAAAGATGCTGCCAGGATGATTTGAGCATAGGAAAAGAGCATCGCTTTCTTTGCCGACAGCCTGTCCGTCAGCCATCCGAACATGGGACGCCCGATACCATTGAACACTGCAAACAAAGATATAAACAGCACTACATCCTTTTGCGCCATCCCTATCAATTCAATGCCGATGTTGCTTGTCAACCCTATCATCATCAGTCCAATCATCGTTCCGATAATAAAATTGAAATACAGCCCCTTGAAGTTAGCGGATCTGACCATTTCGGCGCTATCCATATCATTCTCCTTCGACTCTGCCCCGAGGACTTTCTCCTCCCCGACGCAATCCGCTTCAGGATACTTGAATGGCATTGCCAACACGGGCAACAGCACTCCAAAGACGACTCCCAATATGAGGAATGTTTGCGTCACTCCGTATTGTTCGACCAACGCCCTAGCAATCGGCGCTGTAAGCAACGGCGAGAGTCCAAATCCGAGTAGCACCAGCCCAATCACGATACCCTTTTTTTCCGGGAACCATCTAGTCACTACCGTCAGCGGAGCCCCATAAGCAATCCCGACCCCCGCGCCACTGATCACACCATACGCAATAGTCAACGTCTGAATATTCGGGGCGAATGCCGATAAAATCCAGCCGACAGAAACCAAGAGAGTCCCTGTCAGTATGGTCTTGCGCGGACTCCAATCCTTAAAAAACCTCCCGGTCAAAAACATGAACAGCGAGTAAAACAATAGCGCCGTCATGTAGGGTAATCCACTTTGGGCAGTCCCGACATCATACAACACCTCCACCGGCAGACGGAAAACACTCCAGGAATACACCGTCCCAAGTGCCATCATAATCACCAGTCCCAAAATTACATACAGCCACCTTGCCTTTGACATCACTTGCTTTTCTACTCTCATTTTCTGTTGCATCTGCATCCCTGCCTTCTTTCCTTATAATTTCCGGATAAATTCCCTTACTGACATGCCGATCTGCAAAAAAAAACCAATAACAAGCCCCCTGCGGAGTACTTATTATTGGCTTACGCGTCGACTGGCTGTTTGCCTTTCGTTGCATCTTCCGTATTCACTTAATCAATTTTTCTATATCTTGGTCGACAACTATTGCGATGATTTTTTCGCCCGTCTTGGTGCTGACGTCGGAATAGGTACTTACGATATTCACATCAAGCACTGTTTTGATTGTCGTTTCGAGTTCTTTACGCGCATTCTCAAACAATGCGGTTCGAGCATTTTTTATCATCTGGATTCCACCTGGATTCTTGGCCAAGTTTTTCTCAGATATACTCAGGAAACCATTCAGTCTTATCAAGATCAAATCCTGAAAGATAACGGTCCGTATTTTCTCCGGTCCCCTACCCATTTGTTCAATTTCAAACTTACTGATCGCTTCGCTCAATTTCGATTCGATTTGTCCTTTTGTCATTGAACTTCCCGTGTATGCCATGCGCTTCAACCCCTAAATCATCTGAAAGTTGGGAAACGTTTCTTACAGCCAAAACTATAGCACACCGATATATTGTCGTCAACAAGTATCCCTTTGCCCTGAAAAGGGCAGGCACCGCAACTGATGGAGAAGATTTGAAAATCCAACTACAGCAAAAAACTCCCCTGATGGCCTATAGCGGCTACGGGGAGTTTTTTGGTCAATAAGGTTTCAATTGAAAGATAGGGCTATTCGGCTACTACCGCTGCCGGTACTGCGTCAATAGAAGAAAACGTCCCGATCGGCAGATGATCGTTCAAGAGTTCCGATTCAGGACTCAAAGCAACCTTCTGTTTCACGCCGGTTGTCCAGTAAAGTGCCATGATCGCAACAGTTGCAACCAGACCGACCAAGTAAGTGGCCGTCTGCAGCCCCATCCGGAATCCGATCGGCTCGCTCAGGATATAGACGACACAGGCATAAAGCATGAATGTTGCAGGCAATAAGGTAACCAGGTAATTTTTATTTTTAAGATACAAGTAACGCGTCGACATCAGCAAAGCGATGACGGCTGTGACTTGGTTTGCCCAGTTGAAGTATCTCCAGATCAGGTTGAAATCCACTTTAGTAAGGAAGAACGAGATGACAAACAACGGGATCGTCATCATCAGGATCTTTTTCATTGAATCCTGTTTGATGCTCATGTAGTCAGCCAAGATTGTGCGCAGACTTCTGAAGGCGGAGAGGCCAGAAGAGATCGGCAAGACGATGACGCCGATGATGGCGACCGTACCGAAGACATTACCCAATAACATAGTGGAAACTTGGTTGACGACAGCTGATGGTGTTCCGGCATCGATCATTTGGCTCAATGTTTGACCATCGAACAAGGCCATGGACGCTCCAGCCCAGATCATAGCGATGACGCCCTCTGCGATCATCATGCCGTAGAAAAGGAAGCGGCCTTCCCGCTCGTTCGTCGACGTCCGGGAAACCATCGGCGCTTGGGTCGCATGGAAACCGGAAATGGCGCCACAGGAAATCGTAAAGAAGATTGCCGGGAAAATCGGTGTGCCTTTCGGATGGAAATTCTGCATAGCGCCCATCGTCAATTCAGGAATGTTATGTCCGCCCGTCAGCAAGCTGATGCCGATCGCAATCGTGCTGATGATCAGGACCGCCCCGAACCAAGGGTAAACTTTCCCCATCGCCTTGTCGATCGGCAAGATGGTTGAGATGAGATAGTAAGCGAAAATCAGCACGGTGATGATGCCGATTGTCATCCAATCAGGCGTAATGCTGGCGATCAGATTGGCGGGTGAAGTGACAAACACAGTGGCCACAAGCATCAAGAGCAGCATGGCGAAGATGTTGACGACATGTTTGACCGGTTTGCCCAAGTATTTGCTGGCCAACTCCGGCAAGTGCGCACCGTCGTTCCGCAAGGAAATCATCCCGATCATGTAGTCGTGGACGGCCCCTCCGAAGATACAGCCCACGACGATCCAAATATAGGCGACCGGACCGTAAAGCGCTCCCATAATCGGCCCGAAAATAGGACCCGTTCCAGCAATATTCAACAGTTCAATGATGGCATTTTTTGATTTGGACATCGGGACAAAGTCGTATCCGTCCTTTAGTGCTTCAGCGGGGGTCGTTCTTTCCGGATCGATGGAAAAGTTCTTTTCGATGTAGCGCCCATAAGTAAAGTAACCTAGAACCAGTAAGGCGATTCCTCCAAGTAAAGTAAGCATCTTTTTTCCTCCTTCAAAATAAATGTGCGGCCAACACGTTTTTTCTATGCCCTTACTTTACTGGAGAAAAAGAAACTTTTGGGTCATTTGCGCCCGAAACGACAAAACTGCAGGCTGAATTGCACGCCTGCAGTTTTGAAATTCATCTATTTTTGGATCAGATGCCTACTTTTCCCTTAAAATCCTTCATATAAGAACGGCTGACGGGTATCTTCAAGCCGTTGCTCATCGTCAGTTGGAATGTATGATTGAACCATGGTTGGATTTCCTTTATTTCCTTCAGATTGATTAGAAAGGCCCGGTGAACCCTCAGGAACGACTGTCCGCTGATCTTTTTCTGGAGCGCACTGAGCGGTTCGTGGATGATGTACTCCATATTTTTCGTGTAGATGGTCGTTTCGCCGTTCTCGATTCCGATCGCAATGATTTCCGGGACCTGCAGTATATAGATCCGCTCGTCCATCTGGATAGGCAGCACCTGCAATCCAGTATCCTTCTGCTTCGGTGTTTCCGGCTCTTCGATCTGTTGCTTGTGGTACTGTCCGTAGGCTTTTTTGACCGCTTGCTGGATCCGGTCCAGCTCAAAAGGCTTCAGGACATAATCGGTCGCATTCAGCTCAAACGCTTTGACGGCATAGTCGTCATACGCCGTGGCAAAAATGATCATCGGCGGCTTCTTCAGTTTGTTGATCTTAGCAGCCAGTGAGAGGCCACTCTCATTCGTCAGGTGAATATCCAAGAAAATCAGGTCCACCGGGTCCTCCAGCATCGTCCCGAGCGCTTCTTCGATCGAATCCGCTTGGGTGATGGCGCTCACGCCTTCGCATTTCCCCAGCAGGTAAGCCAATTCATCCCTTGCCAATGGTTCGTCATCCACAATCAATACCCGCATACTCATCCCTGCCTTTCTTGATAAGGTACCGTGCAATGCACGGTCGTTCCTGTTGGTGAAGATACAAAATGCAATTTGGCCGATTCGCCGAACAGACTAGTCAACCGTTTATTCAGATTATCCAATGCCGATCCTGTGCCTTCCAGCGACGGCACGGCTTCTTTGCCCAGTTTCTCCAAGCGCTTTGTATCGATGCCTTCGCCGTTGTCCCGGACGGAAATGAACACGCCATCGGGACTGCTTCTCACGTCGATCCACACCCGATTGTCGGTTTTCCGGCTGCCGAAAGCATGTTTGAATGCATTTTCCAGCAGAATCTGAATCAGGAACGGCGGCAGCAGCACTTCTTCCATGCCTTCCTCAACGGCAATGTCGACTTGGTAGCGATCAGGAAAACGGGCCTGCTCCAACGAGCGGTAGGCTTCCACTTGCGTCAGTTCCTTCATCAACGGAATCAGGTTGGTGCGGGCGCCTTGCAGATTGGCACGGAAAAAGTTGCTGAGTTGGATCAGCAGCTTCCGCGCCTTTTCGCTGTCCACCCGGATCAAAGCAGAGACCGTATTGATGGCATTGAAAAAGAAATGTGGATTCACTTGCGCCTGCAAGGACTTGATTTCGGCATCCTGCAACAGTTTGCTCTGGAGTTCGATTTCTCCCAATTCGATCTGGCTGGAGAAGATGTTGCCGAGTCCTTCCGCCAACTGCCTTTCGACAAAAGTCAGTTTGGCCGAATCCGTGAAATACAGCTTCAAAGTGCCGATCGTTTTCCCTTGCGCTTTCAGCGGGATGACGAGCGCCGCTTGCAAGGGACAGCCCGGATGGTTGCAGCCGATTTCGTCATGGGAATGGACTTCCCTGATTTCACCTGTCCGCAGCACTTCTTTTGATAATTCGGTCAATATTTCGTTCGAGGCGATGTGGTGATCGCTGGCCGCACCGACATAGGCCAAAATCCGTTCGGTATTCGTGATGCTGACAGCGGATACTTTCATCAATTGTTGGATGATTTTGGCCGCTTCCGTGCAAGAAGCTTCGTTCATGCCGGAACGGAAATAAGGCATCGTTCGGTTCGCCAATTGGAGCACATCATGCGTCTGCACCGCTTTCGTCTGTTCGACTTGGCGCAGCGTGGAGCCGATGATGGAAAGGAAAATGCCGGTCCCCATGCTGTTGACGAGGATCATCGGAAACGCAATGAACGTCACCAGATCCCAGGCAGCCTGAAGATTGCGGCTCAACACCAGGATGCTGAGCATCTGGACTCCTTCCGTCACGGCTCCAATCATAAAACCTTCCTTTATTGTCGGATAGGCATTTTTGCGCATCGTTTTGGCGCCGTACAGACCGGCAATGAGCCCGATCAAGATGGAAGAAATCACATAAATATAGGCCTCTTCCCCACCTTGGAAGAAACGGATGACGCCCGAGATGATGCCGACGGATGTGCCGACCAACGGCCCGCCGATCAGACCGGCGACGCCAATCGTGAGCACCCGCGTGTTCGCCAAGGACGCTCCCTCCGAAAGTTTCATCAGCACCTGGTCGGATACGATGCGGTCCTGACTGATCTCAACGCCTGTATAGTTCGAGATGACCGCGAATATTCCGAATACGACAATCAGCGCCACTTTGGTGCTCAAGCGTTGACGTTCGCCCAATTTGTCCCTGAAATAGTGTGTATTCATCAAAAGGTAGGCCAATATGATGATCAGCCCGACCCGCTCCAATATCAAAATGAATAAATTAAACATGGCCGCTCCTTTCCCGAAAATGATTATCTTCAGTTTACACCAGAAACATCTAATTTGTGCAGAAAAAACGATAGCCCAAGCTTTGCACTTCAGGCTATCGTTCCTTTATCAAGCTATCAGAAGTTATCCGTGATCCGCTGGAATTGGTGATGCAGCTCATCCATCACCACGAAGCGGGCTTCGCGGATCATTTCCTTGCCTTCAACGAAAAGCAACAAGGCCGGAACGGTGAAGACGGTGAATTCACCCGCAACTTCCGGGATGTCATCGGCATTCGCCTGGATTGCTTTGATTGCGGGGAATTCCTCCAGCATCTCCTGCACTTGCGGCCGAACCGCATGGCAGACGCCACAGTTCGTCCGGGAAATGTATACGAATGCCAGCTTATTCTCTGCGATAAAACGACGGATTTCTTCTATTGATGTTGCTTGTTGGAAATTATTTGGATAAAACACAATTTGACCTTCTTCCTCTTTCATTTTTCGCCATTATAGCACGTGAATCGGAATAAGTCCGTTTTGCGGATCGGCCAGCGCTACGGTGCTAAGTTCTCTTTGTGGTTCGCGCATCACCTCCTATTTGAACTCGGGTCATGAAAACGCTATACTGAAAATAAAAAAGGTGGTTTTTCAGATGATGTTCGAACTAAGAATTACGCTTTTGGATGTCGGCATACCAGTCTGGCGGGATATACAATTGGATGACGACACCACTTTCTCCGATCTGCATTTCATTCTCCAAAGTGCATTCAATTGGTCCGATCTCCACCCGCACACTTTCCGGTTTGCCCAGCCGCATAAGGATACATTGGCAGAAGCCGATCGTCTGCGGGACCACATCCAAGGAAAAGACGATAAAATCATTTACACGTACAACATGGAAGAGAACTGGGAACATGAAATCGTCCTGCAAAAAGCCTTCGAGGCGAAGGATGACGTGCTCTATCCCCGTTGCGTGCGCGCCGAGAATCTGGCGCCTGAGGAAGACCATACCCGCCTGGACATCACGGACGGCACACTCGACCTCGCATACAAAGATTCCGGGGAAATCGCGAAAGCGATCAATGAAGAATTGGCCTATCTGAACGTCAGCGGCCTTGGCGAAGGCCTGCCGGGGCTCGATGAAGATGAATGGGTAGCTCTGGATGATGACGAAGATGAATGGGAAGACGACGGCGGCCATATTTGAAGGCATTGTTGCAAAAGGAAATATCTGCAAGTAATCAAAATCAACCGCGTGACCAGTCTCTATTTGTTGGATAATCCGTAATTATTCGACATAATCCTTCCCGAGGGCTGTCGGGTTGTCCGATAACTCGGAAGAATCCGACATAATCAACACCGGGGACTGCCTAGTTGTCGGATAACCCGGAAGAATCCGACAACTTCTGTGGAACATTCTCACGCAATGTCGGATAACTCCCGGTTATCAGACAAATCATTTCAATAAAAACACCTTCTCGCGTTCGAGAAGGTGTTTTTGTTTATTGAGCTGTTTCTGTGATTGCTTTCGTTGCTGTTTTTTTCTTGTAGACAAGATCCAGGATCAAACCTGCAACCGCAACCACGATAGCGACATAAAAAGCTTTAGTGAAGTCACCGTTGTTCGCAGCAGCGATTCCCGCTGTTACTTTAGGTGCAACAAAAGCGGCTGTCGAGTAACCGATGAACACGATACCGTAGTTGACGCCTTGGAATTTCGGTCCGAAGTTATCCATGACCAATGATGGGAATACGCCCATCACACCGCCGAAGCATAGGCCCAAACCAACGATCCCTATCGTAAAGCCGAACATCGATTTGACGAAAATAAGGATCAAGAAAGTAAGAATGATGACACTATACATGATGCTGATAGTCGTTGGCTGACCCAATTTATCGGAAACAGCGCCCCAGATAACGCGACCCATTGTATTGCTGAGAGAATACACACTGACATATACGGCTGCCGCTGCTGCGGATAGGCCGAACATCGATTGTCCGATCGGTGAAGCGTTTGAAGCGATCATCAAGCCTGAGAAAGCACCCATAGCGAACATCAGGATGATCATATAGAATTTTGGATCCTGCAGCATTTCTTTCCAGTTCTTATTTACGACCGCTTTATTCGCGGCTGCAGTAGCCGCTGCGTTCATATTTTTTGGCATGTAATCTTTCGGTGCAACCTTGATGAAGAGGCTGCAAGTGAAGCTGATGATTGCATAGGCGATACCCATCCGCACAAAAGTGTCAGCAACGCCAATACTTTGGATCAATTGGTTCGCGATCGGAGCTGCAATGATGGCCGCTCCGCCCATACCTGCTGTGATCAATCCGGAAGCCAAACCTTTTTTATCCGGGAAGAAACGAATTGTGTTGCTTAGGCAGCCTGAATAAGCGAATCCTTGTCCGAAACCGGCCATCAAACCATAATACACGTATAATTCCGTCAAAGTCGTAGCTGTACCCGCCAAAGCAAAACCGACTCCGAACAATACCGCTCCGGCCATCGTGCTCCATTTCGACCAACCTTTGTCGGTCAAGAAGCCGCCCAAAATCATCGGAATCGGCCCTAAAGCCGCGTTGATTGCGAAGGCTACCATGACCTCAGCCATTGTCCAACCTCTTGCGGCAGACAACGGTCCTGCCAACACGCTGAAAGCATAAACTGCACCCGTACACATCAAGATACCCATCGAGCTGACCAAGACAGCCCAACGATTAATTTCCTTTTTCATAAACAACACTCCCTTATTTTCCATTCGCCATGACGATGTTTTTTAGTTCTCCCCAATTTTCGCGGAACATACCTTCATTCATTACTTTCAAATCATCGGCAATCACCGGTTTGAAGCCCATTTGCCCCAAAATATCTTTTTCCAGATCGACTCCAGGCGCGATTTCGATCAAGCGCAATTTGCCTTTTTCAAGGTCGAATACCGCACGTTCGGTCACATACAATACTTCCTGTTCCACTTCGGACGCGTATTCCCCACTGAAGGTCACTTGTTCAACTTCGGCTACGAATTTCTTCGCTTTGCCTTCTTGGATGATCGTCAAACGGCCATCTTTGACTTCCTGCTGCAAACCGCCGGCAGTGAAGGTCCCTGCGAACACCAATTTTTTGGCAGCTTGGGAAATATTGATGAATCCGCCGCAACCTGCGACACGGTTGCCGAACTTGGATACATTCACGTTTCCGCAAGCATCGGTTTGAGCCAGTCCCAACACGGATAAGTCCAAGCCGCCGCCATCGTAGAAGTCGAATTGCGCATGGTGATCCATGATCGCTTCACTGTTGAAGGCGTGTCCGAAATCTCTCAATCCTGCCGGAACGCCGCCGATCGACCCTGCTTCGGTAGTCAATACCAATTGATCACTGATGCCTTCTTCGGCACCGACAGTCGCTACGTTGACAGGGATCCCTACGCCAAGGTTCAGTACAGCTGAAGGAACCAACTCCATCGCTGCACGGCGGGCGATAACTTTACGGGCATCCAACGGAAGTGCCGTTACAGCATCCAATGGTACTTTTGTGTCTCCGGAGAAAGCTGGATTGTACTCAGTGTTCTCTGTTTGGAATTGATTGCCTGGCTGTGCCACGACAATGTAGTCGACCATGATGCCCGGTACTTTCACGTCTTTAGGATGCAGCGTGCCTGCAGCCGCCAACGTTTCCACCTGAGCGATCACGATCCCGCCTGAGTTTTTGACTGCTTGAGCTACCGGAAGGACTTCCATGTGCAAGCCTTCTTTTTCAAGCGTCAAGTTGCCTTTTTCATCGGCTACCGTTCCGCGGATCAGACCGACATTAATCGGGAATGTAGGGTAGAACAGCCATTCTTCGTTTTCGATTTCAACGACTTTGACGATGTCTTCGGTCGTGCACGGGGAAAGCTTGCCGCCTTCCAGACGCGGATCAACGAATGTGCGCATGCCGACTTTAGTGAACAAGCCCGGGCGTTTTGCGGCGATTTCACGGTACAGTTGGGTGATGACCCCTTGCGGAAGGTTGTAGGCTTCGCATTTGTTTTCGACGATCAGATCGCTGATTTGCGGAGAAGCACTGACGATACCGCCGATCCAACGTTTGATCAGACCTTCGTGCGCCAAATGGCTCATCCCTTTCGTGCGGCGATCCCCTACAGCGCTCGCGTGGATGACTGTCAGATTGTTCGGATGGCCTTCCGCTTTAAAGCGATCTTCGATGGAAATGGCCATTTCTTCGTTCACACAGGCCAACCCGAATCCCGTCAATGCCACTGTGCTGTTGTCTTTGATCAATTTTGCCGCTTCCGCAGCTGTGATTACTTTTGTCATAAGTGTACCCTCCTGTTTGCTCGTTCATTCACATTCATTTGTAAGAAAAAAGCTCAGTCTTACTCTGAGCTTTTTCAGTTTTGATTAATAAGCAATTTTCAATGAGCTAGCGATTGCTTCGGCATCTTTGAACAACGTTTCGATGATTTCTTTAGCAGGACGGATATCGCGGACCATACCGGTGATTTGGCCGGCCATGACCGATCCGTTCTCGACATCGCCTTCATACACGGCTTTGCTCAACGAACCCAACGCCAACTCTTCCAATTCATCACGGGATGCATTGTTGTTTTCCAGTTCCTGGAATTTCGTAAGCATCTTATTTTTGATGGAACGGACAGGTGCCCCGTTGCGGCGGCCTGTAACGATTGTCGCTGTATCATCAGCATCCAGTACCGCTTGTTTGAATGTTGTCGGAACCGGGCATTCTTCAGCAGACAAGAAGAGGGTTCCGACTTGGATTCCTTGCGCCCCCATCGCGTACATCGCAACGACTCCGCGGCCGTCACCGACTCCGCCGGCTCCCAATACAGGGATGTTGACTGCGCTGACTACTTGCGGCACTAAACACATGGTTGTCGTTTCGCCGACATGTCCACCCGCTTCCGTTCCCTCAGCTACGATTGCATCTGCACCTAAAGCTTCCATTTTTTGCGCATGTTTCACGGATGCTACTACTGGAATCACTTTGATCCCTGCCTCTTTGAATTTCGGCATGAATGGCTTGGGTGTGCCTGCTCCAGTTGTAACGACTGTTATACCTTCTTCAATCACGACATCCACCAATTCCGGACAATTGTGCATCATCAACATCAAATTTACCGCAAATGGTTTATCCGTCATGCTTTTGCATTTTTGAATTTCTGCACGCAATTGATCTGCTGTCATCCCGCCTGAACCGATGATACCGAGCCCGCCTGCATTCGAAACGGCAGAAGCGATCTCAGCTGTTGCAATCCGGGCCATTGCTCCTTGAAAAATTGGATATTCTATTCCCAGCATTTCGCATATTGTTGTCATCTATTTTTCCTTCTTCCTTGAATTGTGAGTGATGAGCCTTCACAGACGAATGAAATCGTCGTTGCATTTGCTCACCTTTTCTCTTTATGATTGCATTATAGAATTTATCTGAACTATTGTGAAATAGTAATCTTCACCGGTTTATCATAACCATTTGGTTATATGAAATAATTAGATTTGGGATGTAAAGCTCGTTATTAGTGAGTTTATGAACAAATATAATACACCTCTATTTTAATGGGTCATTCTTCGTCCATATCTTTTTTGTTCTGAATAGATATCATCTTCATAACTCTTCTGTTATAATTGTGATTATTTTATCTTTCACAATTAAAAAATGAGGTACAATAACGCTTGCAATTCTTAAACATTTCCCAGTATAACCAACAGTAGAACAGCACGATTGAAAGGATGACTAAGAATGCTGCAACAGACCACCATCATCGCCTACCTGGATGCCATCGTCAGTGAAGGCACCTTCACTCAGGCGGCAAAGTCTCTATATATTTCCCAACCTTACCTCAGCAAAACCATCACGAAACTGGAAGATGAACTCCAAACCAAATTGGTTGAGCGCAACCGGACGCCTATGGAATTGACCTATGCCGGTGAAAGGTTTTTGACGCACATGAAAAAAATGCAGAACCAATATGAAGATATGGTAAACGAATTGACCATGATCACTAAGCTGAAATACGGCCGAATTCGTATCGGCGTCCATCCGATCATGGGTTCTTTTCTGCTCCCTTTGATTCTGCCGAAGTTCCATGAAAAATATCCCGGCATCGTCTTGAAAATCATGGAACAGGACGCCAAAACAACGGAAATGGATCTGCTGGAAAATAAAGTCGATTTGTACCTGGGCATGATGCCGATCCATAATGAACAACTTTCCTACACGATGCTCGCCGAAGATAAGTGGTGCGTCATCGTTCCGGACACAAGCCCTCTTTACCAGTCCGAATTGAAGGAAATCACAAAATTCCCTTATCCTTTGAACTTGTTGAAGAACGAAACGTATGTGTTGACTACCTCCCAATCCGGTATCCGCAAACAAGCCAACGAATTCCTGAAGCATCTCGATATAAAAGCTGATATCATTATGGAGACCCAGAATATCTCTACGGCGGCGGCCCTTGCCCGAAAAGGCATGGGACTGACTTTTCTGCCCAAAAGTGCGCTTAACAACAGCGAATTAATGGACAGTTACAATATTTTCTATATCGAAACCAGCATCGTCCGCACCCGCTACTTCATTGCCTACAGCAAAGAAAAGACTCTTTCCTCAGTCGACTTGGCCATGATCGATATGGCGAAGGAATTAATGACAGCCTACAGCGACAGCCTTTGAAAAAATATTAAAAAAACGCGCCTTTTCGCTGAGAACCATATCATTTGGCTTTCGGTAGCAGAAGTTGTATCATCAAATTGAGTACAGAAGATTTTCCATGCGTTGTGCACAAGAGCGGATATTTAACCATAGGAGGGATTATCATGGATAAATTATCAAAAGATAACGATCATTCTATCGATGCCACTTGGTTGACCGAAGAGCCCTTTCTGGATATTGTTCCCGAAGATCCCCCTCAAGAAACTGAAATCCTGTATTGCCAGTGCAAAAAACCGTCAAGCGTGTATCAGGAAAGTAACGATCTTGGCCACTGGTTGAAATGCGGAGACTGCAATCGTGTCATCAAAGGCTCGTTCGAAGCAGCAAAGCCTTATTGATCCAAACGAAAAAAATCAAAAAAAGAGCAAGTGAGTGCGTCATTTCCGCACTCACTTGCTCTTTTTTCAAACTAATATAAAAAACACCAGAGATCAGTCTGGTGTTCCGGCGTTTGCTGTTTTCAACCCTTTGATATCCAAAAACTTTTGGCAGAGTTTATCCAATTCCTCTTCCATCACAGCACTCGTCTCAGGTGAATAACTGAGCATTTTTGCCGGATTGGATACCAGATCCAGTAAGGAGTCGGGAACCACTCTATCGCCTTCGACATGAACAGTAATCTGCGGGAAGTAATTCGTTGTTCCACAACAGGCTGATACAAGATAAGCGATCTCATAATGCTCATTGCCCTTGTCGCGGATACGGAAATAGCCATCGCCGATGAATTCCTTTTCCGGTCCAAAATTAGCCAATATAAGATCCAAATCCTTTTTTTCCATTGAGAAAACCCCTTTTCTTCATGAATAAACGTGAGCAAACATTTGCCTGTCAGCAACTTTCTCTTCAGGAATAGTATACCACTCGCGGGCTATTTTGGATATCCTGCCGGGGCGGATCAGAGCTTCTGGTAAGCCTATACCGAGCTGCTGTGATAAAATAAATAAGTAAGCGCTACCAAAAAACAGAAACGGGGTTATCCAGATGACAGAAACAAAATTATCGAAACTGAGGATCACTGGTCAATCGCACAATGGCATCACCACTACGGTAAAAGTCCGCAATCTGCCCGAATTTTTTGTCGATGAATCGGAACGGATGGGCGGCAACAACAAAGGGCCGAATCCGCTGGAGTATCTTTTGGGTTCGCTGGCAGGCTGCACCTCGATCATTGCCTACTATGTAGCCGAACAACAAGGGCTCGCCTACAGAGGCCTGTCGTTCACCGTCGAAGGCACCTTTGATCCGCGCGGTTTTGCCGGAGAAGATGATATCCGGACCTACTTCCAGGAAGTCACGCTCGTGAACCATATCGAGACAGATGAAACCGACGAAGCCATCGAGAAGCTGGCGGCTGAAGTTGAAAGAAGGTGTCCCGTCTATAATCTCATGCTGGATGCGGGCGTCGACATGTCGACTCAATGGATCCGAACCAACTAAAAGAAATGCAAAAGCTCCCGTCAAAACATCGCTGTATAGCTGCAATGTTTTGACGGGAGCTTTTTAGGCTTGAATCACTTGAATTCCCTCAATTTGTTTTCGCTCGGAACCATATGACTTGTATAATTTTCGATTTTGAATGTCAGCCGATCCATTGCCTGCTGCATGACATCGATCCGTTCCTGCAGTTCATGCTGTTGTTCGACCAAAAGATCCATCCTTGCCGGAACAGTCTCTTCACCGCTGCGGAAGAGCGCAAGATATTCGATCAAGGATTCTATCGATAGCCCCGCATTGCGCATCTGGCGACTGAAGGCGATCCACTTCAGATCTTCTTCATCAAATTCACGGACCCCGTTTTCGTTTCTTTTGATCGGTGGAATCAAACCGATCCTCTCATAGTAGCGGATCGTATCGGCCGATACACCCGTTTCCTCGCTGGCTTTCTTTATGTTTATCATCTCGTCCATCCTTTCGGCATCAAAACTTATCCTGACAGTTAGCTTCAATTGTATCCTACACCTTGGAGTGGACTCCAAGTCAAATGGAATTTCCAGGCAAATGGACGGGGCCCGCCTCGACAAGCTTTCAGCCTTGCAACGCAAGCAACTGCAGGATTGTATGCGACACCGCGTCCTCATCATTCGACCTTCCCGTGGTGAATGCCGCCGTGTCCTTGATGATTGGATAAGCGTTCCGCACAGCGAAGCTGTACCTGCCGCTCTTCATCATTTCGACATCATTCATTCCGTCTCCGAACACCATCGTTTCTTCCGGGGTGACCTGCAGCAGCTCCTGCAGATGGGCGACCGTGCTCCCTTTATGCACGTTCAAATCGGTGATGTCCAGCCAGGCCTTTTCCGAAGCGACGATATGCGCCCGATTGCGAAAAGCAGCCAGTTTTTCAGCAGTCTCGATGCAGCGCTCTTGCATATCGCGCACCGTGATTTTGATAAAATCATCCTCGATGCTCCCGAAATCCGCCACCGTAACTACTTTTTTGTAGGATCTCCTGACAGCTGCAGATTCTTCGGGCGACAGATCAGTTTTGATCATGGCGGCTTCTTTCGTACAAGCAATCAACGTATGCCCAAGCTGCATCTCTTCCAGTTCGCGCAGGATGGCACGACCTGTCCGATTCTCCAATAAAGATTCATAGACGACTGCACCATTGCGTTTGATCCGCGAAGCACTGTCCCCCAGGATCCAAAAATCAGCGGCATCTTCGCCGAATATTTCCTCGACGCGCTCGCTCTGCTTGCCTGTGCAGGGCGCAAAGACGACCTCTTGTTCCGTCATCAATTGCTTGACCTGCTTGAAAAGTTCCCTATTGAAATCTCCTTGACTGTTCAGGAAAGTGCCGTCCATATCAGTCAAAATCAACTTGATCATCCGATGTCCTCCATTCCGTTTGTCTTCTTGCTCCCATTATCGCACATTTCTCTGCTACTGGAATGCTGAATGACCCAAAAATGGCATCGGCAATGCATTTCCCGTATAATGGATATTGAAATCACTCGTAAAGAAGGTGCAATTATATGATAACAGTTATCGGCATCACAGCTGACAATCTCGTCCACACAGACATCGATTTGGATGCGACCGACCTTTCAGCCTACAAATGGATCTGGGCCGACTTCAATGAACCTAGCCCCTCCGAAGTAAAATATCTCGAGAAGACCTTCCATTTCCACCCGCTCGCTATCGAAGACTGCCTGCAGATACTGCAGCGTCCGAAGCTGGATTATTATGACGATTACACATTTTATGTGACGCATCACGTTCGCGAAGAAGGTAGAGACCTCTTCAAAGAAGAGTTGGACTTCTTTGTCAGTGAAAAACTCATCGTCACTTTTCAACTCGCTCACTCAAAAGAAGTAGCCTATGTACAGAAACAATTGTTGGCCCAACATAATGCCGAAAACTGGGACCCGTACTTTATTTTTTACAGAATCCTTGATCAGATTGTGGATAATTATTTCCCTTTAATCCACGACATCGAAGACAGGTTGGCTCAACTTGAAGAGGATAATCTGAACAAAACGACTGCCGCATTCATACCAGAATTGATGGAATCTCGGCATCTTCTGCTGGGTCTGCTGCAGACCGTCAATCCAATGCGGGATCTGCTTTATCGCATGCTGAATTCCCAACACCTGGAAGGCGTCCGCAAAAGGCGGAGTTATTTTTCGGATATCCACGATGATTTGCTGAAGGTATCCGAGATGATTACTTCAAACCGCGAGGTGACGACAGATATGCGCGACAGCTATCTATCGCTGAACTCCCATCAGACCAATAATGTGATGAAGGTGCTTACCATCATTACTTCCATTTTTTCGCCTTTGACGTTGATCGCCGGCATCTATGGGATGAACTTTGAACATATGCCGGAATTGACTTGGAAATACGGCTACTTTTTGGCTATCGGTCTGATGTTTGGAATCGGTTTGGCGATGTATCGCTGGTTCAAGAAAAGCGGCTGGTTCTGATCACCAGCCGTTTTTATTGTAATAGGTGGCGACAGGGTATTTTAACTTCCCTGTTTCCAGATAGCTGCGGAAATCATCCACCGCGAAGAGATCACCTGGCTCAAGCAAAAAGAAATAGAGGCGGGTTGGACAACGTTTACTTTTGGTCAAGATATGATTGTTTCCACCATAGACGTACCACCAGATTTCGAACAGTTCTCCTCTGAAGGAAAACTTATCATCCAACAACGTAAACTCAGAGCAGCCTTTTCGTTCCAACAGATCGGCGATATCCAGTTTTTTTCTCCAGATTCCTTTTTGCATCAACCTCATTTTCCTCACCCTATCCATCAGCCATCATTTCTGATTTACATGATATTTCTGCACCACGACTTGATTGCGCTTGTTCTTCCTACCATAAATTACGATTGCGTTCCCTTCGGTGACCTGATACAAAAAATCCAGCGAGTGCGCGCGAATCAGGCAATTCTGTTTCTCTTCCTTGTCCACCGTCAGCGTGAAGCGGATCAGTGGCGTCTCTTCCAGTTTGAGAATTTTGATCTTTTCCACTGAGCCTTTCAGGCAAATCCCATTTTCCATATCAGTCACATCCTTTAACACCATAATACGAACATGCGTTCTTTTTGTCAACTGTTTCCTTATCGGAAAAACCGCTCAAAGCATTCTTTTCCTTTTGGGAATAATAAGGGAACATGTTAAGATGTTTTAAACATAAGCGGATGCTAAAAACTGATGGCTCAAACCGGAAAACGCTTGCATCCGACGAAAGGAGGTTTCGCCATGCCCATCAAACTGATCGCCGTCGATATGGACGGAACATTCCTGGACAGCAGGAAAAAGTTCAACAAGGAACGCTTTGATGCCCTCTATAAACGCATGCTCGAAAAGGATATCCGTTTTGTCGTGGCCAGCGGGAACCAATACTACCAACTGCGTTCTTTTTTTCCTGAAATACAGGATAATATTGCTTTTGTAGCGGAAAATGGCGCTTTCGTCGTGGATTGCAACAAAGAACTGGCCATCGGTGAGATGACGCAAGAGACCATCGATAAAGTGCTCCGGACCTTCAAGGAACTGGACGCCTGTTCGCGATTGGTCGTTTGCGGCAAAAACAGCGCCTATGTCGACAGTTCCGTTTCCGATTACTTTTACCAAAACACGAAACGCTTCTATCATCGCCTGAAGCGGGTGGATTCTTTTTCCGAAATAGATGACATCATCTTCAAGTTTGCATCAGGTTTCGCAGAAGATGAGGTTCCTGCCCTCTTGGAACACTTCATGCGCGAAGTGGGCGATGTCGTCTCGCCGGTGCCGACCGGCCATGGTTCGATCGACCTCATCATCCCGGGCATGCACAAAGCTTCCGGTATCCAGTTACTTCAAAAGCTGTGGGGCATCTCCGATGAGGAGACCGCCGCATTCGGAGACAGCGGGAATGACATCGAGATGTTGGAGCATGTGGCCTACAGCTTCGCGATGGCGAACGCGGCCGATGACGTCAAAAAGGCCGCCAAATTCTGTACCCTTTCGAACAACGAAGAAGGCGTGTTGGCTGCAATCGAACAACTGCTCGAAATGGAGTAAACGAAAAAGGAAGATGTCCCCGCCTCATATTGAAGCGGGATGCATCTTCCCTTTCTATTCTTATCAGGAAATCAAGCCTGTCAAAAAGGCCAATAATTCATACTTTTTCTCTTCCGGCATTTTTTTGATTTGAGCAGTCAGTTTCTTTTCCACAGGGCTCATTTCCGTATTGAAAAATTCCGCCAAGGTGACCCCAAGTACCTCACAGATATGGTTGAGCGTCTTCAAGGACAATTTAGTCGAATTGTGTTCGATGGCTGAAATGAAGGAAGGCGAAACGTCGATTTGCTCAGCCAACTCTTTCGCCGTTATTTTGTTCAGTTTGCGTAATTCCTGAATGCGACTGCCTACTTCCATGCGTATCTGATCCTCTTTCCTTTGATTCAACATTTCTTTTTACATACTAGCACACCCCAGCTTAAAATTTAAAGCTTTTTAACTCTTTTTTAAACGTATCATTCAAAATATACACCTATGAATAAATTTTTATTCCCCTTTATTCTGTTATGTGTTAACATATATTTTTGTGAGCACGTTCAATAATTTTTTAAATCAAAATAGACACTATTTTTTCAAGAAGGAAGGTATTTATGCAACAATACAAGCAAGAATGGTTCGGCAATATCAGAGGGGATATCCTAGCCGGTATCGTCGTCTGTCTGGCGCTTTTCCCAGAAGTCATCGGCTTCATGATCGTCGCAGGGGTGCCACCGATTGTCGGAGTATACGCCACTTTTTTCATCACAGCCATCGCAGCCTTTTTTGGCTCCAGCAAAGGCATGATTTCAGCCGCTGCTGGGTCAGTTGCCTTGGTCCTGGCCCATCTGGTCGCTGAATACGGCATCCAGTACCTTTTTGCTGCTACGATTTTGGCAGGTATCCTGCAGGTCGCGCTTGGCTTATTAAAGGTAGGCACCTTGATGCGCTACATTCCGAAGCCTGTCATGACCGGTTTCGTAAACGGCTTGGGGATCATGATGTTCACTTCGCAATTGGATCATTTCCAAGGCAGCCTGCTTTTGCCGCTCCTGGGTCTGTTGGGAATCGCGATCATTTTCCTGTTTCCTAGAATTACGAAGAAAATCCCTGCGCCTATCGTTGCGATCTTGGTCATCACCGCGATTGTCCTGGGTTTTGGCTTGGATGTGAAAACGTTGGGCGACATGGGCTCCATCTCTACGGATTTGCCGCGCTTCGGCATCCCGGCTGTTCCGATGACAGTGGAAACTTTGCGGATCATTTTCCCAACTGCACTTTCGGTTGCTATCGTCGGATTGGTTGAGTCCCTGTTGACTGCACAATTGGTCGATGAAATCACTGAAGAGAAGAGCGACAAAAATCAGGAAACGTTGAGCCAAGGTCTCGGGAATGTCGTTTCCGGATTCTTCGGCGGTATCGCCGGTTGTGGCATGATCGGTCAAACAATCATCAACCTGAATTACGGCGGCCTTGGCCGTCTTGCGACTTTCCTGTCCGGATTCTTCATGTTGTTGTCCGTTGTTCTTTTAAACGGTTCTGTCGTGCAGATTCCGGTTGTCGCTTTGGCGGCGGTCATGGTCGTTGTCTCTATTGAAACCATCAATTGGGATTCGATCAAACGTTTGCGCACGAACCCTAAAAACGAAAGCTTCGCTATGATCCTGACCGTCGCCATTGTTATCGGAACGCATAACTTGGCTTACGGTGTCGTAGCCGGTACTTTGGTCAGCGCCATCTTCGCTGCTTTCAAAATGTCCCATCTCCATGTTGCGACAGGGACTGCTGATGATGATCACCACTACAAAGTGGACGGCCACCTTTACTTCGCTTCCGCCGAAAAATTCCTGGACTTTTTCGCTGAAGAGATCGAACAGGAGGAAGAAATCGTTATCGACATCAGCGCCATGACTCTATGGGATTCCACTGCTGTCGAAGCGATCGACAAGCTCATTACCCGCAACAACAAACGGGGTGTAAAAACGACGCTTACCGGTGCGAACACGCAAAGTTCCGCTCTTTTCAAACGGATTTCGATCCACACGGAAAAATAAGAAAACTCACAGGCTGCCTCTCGAGGCGGCCTTTTATCATCTTCTTCCTCCGGCGAGCGTGATCTTCGCCGGAGGACGGCTATCATTCCGAGTTGCGTTCTCCGATGAACCAAGCTTAATCGGAGGTGAGGCTGATTGTTACAGGTTGCCTCCGACGAAGGGGTCACTCACAGGAGCTGTGTATACATTTCGGCGCTCTGTTCCAAAAAAGACAGGCTTTCCCACAAAAATGGGTAGCCTGTCTTTGTCGTATTTTCTGAACTAAAATCTATTTACACTTCCACCAGGTCAAATCGTGTAATGATGCCAAGCAGATTTTCCGTATTTTTGCCGCTGTGCGTCACCAGTAATGCATCGATTTTTTGGTTGTCGAATAGCGCTTCCGCCTCATAAATGCTCGCATCTTTTTTGACGAAGGCAAAATTATCCTTGTTATCGTCCAGTACAAGGATATCGCGTGCCAGCGTTCCGCCGATCGACACGGTTGCCTCATGCGCATGTTGGGACAGCCAGTGCGTGATGCCATTTTCTGTCAACAAGCCCATCACTTTTCCTTTTCCGTCTTTAATCGGGAATTGCGTCAAATCAGTGTTCCTGATCGTTTCGAGGACAGCGGATAGCGGGGTAGTTTCCTTGAAGAATTTCACATCATCCGATTTGATGTCGAAAGCCGTCTTTGGTTTCAACAGTTGTTCATGGATTGCTTTGATCATAGTCAGTGACTCCTCATTGACGAGCACCAGATCGCTTTGGTTTCCGTGGCTCAAGAAATTGCGCAGATCCCCTAGTATCTGGAAGTCATCCCGCTTCCTTTTCACAAAACTGTCGTAGCGCGCGGCGTTCTCCACCAACTCATAAAAGCTATAGTAGGATTTCCCGCGATTGGGCTTGTACGTCTTGTTGAAGAAACTCTCGATATCATTGAAATAACCCATAAATGCTTCGTTATTGCTATTCAATCGCCTTCACCCTCTCTCAAATTGATCTCGTTATGCTTCTATTCTAACAAGTCAAAGCGGGAAATACGAATCCAAAGCCTTTCATCCAAAGACGCTTGCTGCAACCGTTCTTCACATTGGCCTCCGAATTACTCCGAGCGTATAATGATATTATGATCGATAAGAAACGGAGGAAATGATATGACCACAGCGAATATCATGCTTTATGTAGAAGATGTGGAAGCGAATGCCGATTTTTGGAAACAATATCTCGATTTCAAAGAGGTCGACCGCTTTGACTTTGGGGATTCCATCAGCATTGTGCTGGCGGTGAACCCTACGTGTAACCTGCAGCTGTTCGACATCGATTTCATCAGAAAGAATTCACCGGAAGTGGCCTCCAACAAGCCTTCTTTATTGTTCGACATCTCTGATTTCGATGGACTGTACGCGCGCTTCAAGGAAAACAACGAGACGGTCGGCGAAATCATCGAAATGGGCGGCGCCAGAACCTTTAACTTCCCCGACAGGGACGGCAACTACTACGCCGTCCGGGAAACGGCTGAATAAGCAGACCAAGCGCTCCGAACAAAGTTAAGTCAAATAACCACCGGATCCGAAGGGGAAACGCCTTGGATTCGGTGGTTATTTCGTTTTTTATGACCCTCGTTTTACTCCGAAAGATAGATCAAGTGGATGCCGTCTAGGCCAATCCGTTCAAATTTATCCAGCCTGAACTTCCGAATACGCTGATCCGTACTGCTCCCGAACTCGAACAAAGAAACGGAATCGGAAACGCCTTCGACAAGCGGAGCGATGATCAGGCTGATTTCATCGACCAAGCCTTCGCTCGCGAACGATCCGTTCACAAATCCTCCGCCGACCAGCATGAAAGTTTCGATGCCAAAATGTTTGTGTAGCTTATCCAAGGCATCCGTCATGGACAATGGTTTGCTCTTCCCCGCAAAGATGTAGGAAACGCCCACTTTCCTGAGATGGGCCAGATACCGGTCCGAGACCCCCTCGCTCAAAATCGTGACGATATGGTCGCCTTTTCTTTCCGGATACTCGTCACCGATCACATTCGTTTGCCAGCCGAGTTTCCCTTCCGGATCGACCGCGATTGCGTAAGAGTTGAATGCAGCCGGGTGAATGTAATCTTCCCTCGGGATGGCTTCATCCGAGTAAACGAACAGATCCACTTTGTTCCCGAAGGTGATGTGCTGCTCAAACGTGATCCGCCCGCAGATCCAATTGTCCGAAGAGTAAGCTTGTAGCGTCTCCTCATAGGCTTTCCCGTACGGCCCAAATTCGACCGCACTTAAATAGTGCCCTGCCGCACGTCCATCTATTGACATAGCCATATGGCAAATCACCTTGTAAGATCTGTTCATTTCATTTTCCTCCGTTCCGAATCTTAGTTGATGATTCCATCATAAACCCTTGAGGCTAGTTTAAGTCAATAAGAAACTGTCAGGAAAATATGCTCAGATGGCCTCGCGATTGAAGGAAAACTCAAAATCTATCCCCAGCTCCGGCGAGGCCCCCGCTCGCCGGAGGACAACGGTAACTATCGCCCCTATCTCCGGTGAAGCCCGCCTCATCGGAGAACATATACAAAATGCAAACTTACCTTCGGCCAAGCCTCTGTTCGCCGGAGTTGAGAGTCGGATCTTTCGTTCAGCGATATGTTAGCAGCTATTCCGAAGTTTACGGCAAAAAGAGCCGCCTCAACTTGAGACGGCTCCCATAATTATTCTTTTCTTATTTCCCAATCAACGCAATGATCTCCTCCAGCACAGCTTCCCCGTCAAGGATTTCATAATTTTCCCTCGAAATCAACTTGTAAGGCACTGCCTTATAAGTCAAGAAGTCCTTCAGCCGCGCGATTTCGTATTTAGATTGCGGGCCGATCATCAGCGCATCGATCGATTGGCTTTGGATTGCCTGCTCCGCGATGATCGCCGGCGCGGAGTAGACATGGATGTCCAGTCCCCTTTCATCCGCCGCGTTCTGCACATTCTTCACCAGCAAGCCGGTCGTGATGCCTGCCGTACAAATCAATAAGGCTGTCTTTTGTTCGGTCATCTGCTTCAACCCCTTATGCTGCTTTCTTTTTCTTGTTGTAGATATCCAAGACGACGGCCAACAAGAGGATCAAACCTTTGATTGCTTGCTGCCAATCGACGCCGACGCCGAGAATGGACATCCCGTTATTCAAGACACCCATAACCAAACCGCCGACGATCGTTCCCACGATGGTTCCGACCCCACCTGAAGTGGAGGCTCCACCGAAGTATACAGCTGCCATCGCATCCAATTCCATGGAAGTACCCGCTTGCGGTGTGGCCGCGTTCAGACGCGCTGCCAAAATCAGGCCGGCCAATGCAGCCATAGCGCCCATGTTCACGAATACCCAGAAAGTGATTTTTTTCGTTTTGATACCGGATAATTCTGCCGCTTTACGGTTTCCGCCGGTTGCGTAAATTTGGCGTCCCGCAACTGTCTTGTTCGTCAAGAAAGCATAAGCTGCTACGATGACTCCCAAGATGACCAAAATGACAGGATAGCCTTGGTAGGATGCGAAGATATAAGTCACACCGATCATTACTACTGCTGTCATGACTGCTTTCAGCGTGAAAGCGTTCATTGATTCCACTTCAAACAAATTGTTTTTGCGTTTTTCGCGTGTGCGCCATTGTCCGAAAACGAGCGCTGCCGCGATAAGGACGCCCAGGATCATCGTCAACAGATGCACGCTGCCGTCAGTCAAATCAGGCAGATAGCCTGTAGATATTTTTTGGAATATTTCCGGGAAAGGCGACAGTGATTGACCGCCCAGAACGACCTGCGTCAACCCACGGAACATCAACAGACCCGCCAACGTGACGATGAAAGCCGGGATGCCAAAGTAGGCTACCCAGTAACCTTGCCATGCGCCGATGATCGCTCCGATCGCGATGCAAATTGGTACCGCCAACCAAGGGCTCATGTTCCAGTTCACCATCAAGATTCCGGAGATGGCACCCACGAAAGCCATAACGGAACCGACCGAAAGATCGACATGGCCCAACAGGACCACCAATAGCATACCAGCAGCCAGAACCAGAATGTGGCTGTTCTGCAGCACGATGTTGGTGATGTTCAGCGGCCGCCAGAAGATGCCGTCCGTCATGAGCTGGAAGGCTAACAGCAAGCCAATCAGAATGATTACCATACTGTATTTACTGAAAATATCAAGCGCCTTTGTTTTTAGATCCAGTGTTTGCTTCTCTTTTTTTGCTCCATTTTTTATTCCGTTCGTCGTTTCCATCTATAACGCCCCCTCTTCTTCCCTAGTCATTAGATTCATCAGCGATTCTTGGTTCGCGTCTTTGCGCAAAACCTCACCCGTGAATTTTCCGTCATTCATTGTGTAGATGCGATCGCACATCCCCAAAATCTCAGGCAGTTCGGACGAGATGATGCAGACGCATTTGCCGGCAGCCGCCATCTCCTCGATGATCGTGTAGATTTCGTATTTGGCGCCGACGTCGATCCCGCGTGTCGGTTCATCCAGGAAAAGGACATCCGGTTCCGTCATCAGCCATTTGGAAAGGACGACCTTCTGCTGGTTCCCACCGCTGAGGCTGCTGACTTTTTGGTAGATTGAACTCGTCTTCGTGCGCATTTTTTTGCGGTATTCCTCGGCTATCTGGACTTCCTTTTCTTTGTTCAATACACCCTGCTTGCTAATTTTCCCTAAACTTGCGATCGTCGTGTTCTCACGGATGTCCATCAAGAGGTTCAATCCCAGCGCTTTCCGGTCTTCGGATACATAAGCAAGCCCGTTTTCGATGGCTGCCGGCACATCCTTGACCGAAATTTCTTGCCCTTCTTTGAAGACTTTTCCGGAAATATTGCTGCCGTAGGAACGTCCGAAGACACTCATCGCGAATTCCGTCCGGCCCGCCCCCATCAATCCCGCAATCCCGACGATTTCGCCTTTGCGAATATTGAAATTGATTTTGTCGTTCATGACGCGGTGCGCATCAATCGGATGGTGAACCGTCCAATCCTTCACTTCAAAATAGACGTCGCCGAGGTTCGGATGGCGTTCGGGATAACGGTTCGTCAAGTCCCTTCCGACCATACCGCGGATGATGCGTTCCTCGTTGATGGCTTCTTTTTCCAGCGTTTCGATCGTTTTGCCATCGCGCAGAATCGTGATGCGGTCAGCCACATTGACGATTTCGTTTAACTTATGGGAAATGATAATGGAAGTGATGCCTTGTCTTCTGAATTCCTTGATCAGCTCCAACAGATTGGCACTCTCTTCCTCATTCAGTGCGGCTGTCGGTTCATCCAAAATCAGCAGGCGTACCGATTTCGAGAAGGCTTTCGCGATTTCGACCAATTGCTGCTGCCCGACCCCAATCTGGGAAACGAGCGTATTGGGATTCACTTTCAACCCGACCGTCTTCAGCAGATTGGCTGTCTTCTTTTCCGTCAGGTCCCAGTCGATGATGCCGCGTTTCGCCTGTTCATTGCCGAGGAAAATATTTTCACTTACGGATAGGTACGGGCTGAGCGCCAATTCCTGGTGGATGATGACGATGCCTTTGTTTTCGCTGTCCTTCAGATCCTTGAATTTGCATGTCTCGCCGTCGTAGACGATGTCCCCCTCATAGCTGCCGTATGGATACAGACCGCTCAACACATTCATCAGCGTTGATTTCCCCGCGCCATTTTCACCGCATAAGGCATGGATTTCGCCACGCTCAATTTTTAGATTCACATCATTCAATGCCCGGATGCCAGAAAATTCTTTGATGATATTCCGCATCTCCAATATATAATCCGCCATGATATCCCTCCTCTATGGAAGAGACTTCCTTCGCGACGCCAAGGAAGTCTCCGTTATTTACATTTTTATAGGCCTAAATCTTCTTCAGAATAGTAGTCTGTATCGATCAATTCAGCCTGATAATTTTCTTTATCGACTGAGATTGGATTAGCCAGATAAGTAGGTACGACCTTCACGCCGTTATCATACGTTTCCGTATCGTTTACAGGCACTTCTTCCTCGTTGAAGATCGCTTCGATTATTTCGATTGTATTTTGAGCCAGGATGCGCGTATCTTTGAAGACGGTTTGTGTCTGTTCGCCGGCAATGATTGATTTCACCCCTGCTTGGTCTGCATCTTGCCCTGTGATGACCGGCATCGGTTTGTCCGCTGAACCGTATCCTACCCCTTTCAAGGAAGAAATGATCCCCAAGCTGATCGTATCATTAGGAGACAAGACGGCATCCAGTAGTGTATCTGTATAGTTTGCGCTCAAAAGATTATCCATCCGTCCTTGTGCAGTCGAACCATCCCAGCGCAGTGTTGCGATTTGGCTGAATTTTGTTTGACCGGAACGAACCACTAATTGACCGCTATCAAGGTACTGTTGGAACACGGACATTACACCGTCGTAATTGATCAAAGCGTTATTGTCATCCGGAGATCCGCTAAACAATTCGATATTATAGGGACCTTCGCCTTCACTCAAGTTCAACGCATCTTCGATATAGGAAGCTTGCAGCACACCTACTCCAAAATTATCGAAAGTGGCATAGTAATCCACGTTTTCGGAATTCATCAATAGGCGGTCATAAGCGATCACTTCGATTCCTTCATTGGCTGCTTTTTCAAGTACATCCGTCAAAGCGGATCCGTCAATGGGAGCAATAACCAAAAGATCCACGCCTTTTGTGATCATGTTTTCAATTTGGGAAACTTGGTTTTCTACTTTGTCTTCGCCATATTGAAGGTCCGTCTTATAGCCTAATTTCTCCAACTCGGTAACCATGTTGTTACCATCAGAAATCCATCTCTCCATTGACTTCGTCGGCATCGCAATCCCTACATAGCCTGCATCCCCTGTAGATGCTTCGCCATCGCTGCAAGCACCTAGCGCTACTGCGGATAGTAACATTGCTGCCGTAAGAAAACTTTTCTTCCAATTGAATTTCATCCCGAATTCCTCCACTGCTGTTTTATTTGATATACACATTGTATCGCTAACAGACACCGCTTACATTCACTATCTTTTCCAGTTTCTTGATATTCTTACTGATTTGTATCCGTTTCCATATGGATTTTTTGCGATTTTCTTTGTTTTTTTTCGAACACCCTTTAAACTATGCTAAACTATTCGATGGTAACGATTTATTTTTCATATAATTAGGAAGGAAGTTTCCCTCATGAAATACCTGTTGCATTTGTTTCTCCTGTTGTTTCTTGTCGGCGGTTGCGCGAACGGTCCTTATACAGAAGCAGAGCCCGAGAACATCGTCGTCGGATTCTCGCAATCTGGAACGGAAAGCAATTGGCGCAAGCGGCACACAGAATCAATTATAGAAGAAATGAATAAAGAAGGCTATGAAGTACTGTACCGTAATGGCTTCATGAACCAGGATCGCCAAATCCAGGACATGCGCACCTTCATTGCCTATAAAGTGGATATGATTGTCTTCACGCCTATCGTGGAAGATGGTTGGGATGCTGTGCTGTTGGAAGCAAAAGCTGCGGGCATACCCGTGATCGTTGTCGACCGGCATATCCGCACAGCTGAAGAGAATCTGTATTTGACGCACATCGGTCCCAGCTTCAAGGCGGAAGGAAACCGGGCGGGACTTTACATCACTAATCATTTCCAAAACAGCTCTCAGATTTCCATAAACATCCTGGAAATGAAAGGGCTTGCAAAAACTTCAAGCGCCAACTTCCGAAACGAAGGTTTCACGGAAGTGATCAGCCGCGATTCCCGAATAGCCATCGTAGCGTCATTGGAAGGGGACTATATCCGTTCCAAAGCAAAGGACGTCTTCCGGAACTACATCGAGGAGAACGGTTGGATAGACATCGATGTCCTTTACAGCCACAACGATGAGATGACGCTAGGTATACTGGAGGTCATGAAAGAAAGTGGCATCGTCCCCGGCCAGGACATCATCATAGTCACAAACGACGGCCAATCAGAAATGATCGAGAATCTGCGCGCCGGCAAGGTCAATTGCGTAGTAGAATGCAATCCGAACGCCGGTTGGTACGTCCGCAACACCATCAAGCGTTATTTGAACGGCAATACTATCCCGGATGAAATCTATATGCCCGAAACCGTCTTTTCAGATAAAGGGAATCTCGATAGCATTCCGCCAAGGGACTATTAGGGAGGCAGCGTGATGGAAAAAATAGCCAGTATCAAAGATATTTTCCAGCAGACCAATCGCCTGCTTTTCAGCATCACCCTGATCCCCCTGTTGGTGATCAGTATCTTTTACACGCGCAATATCCTGATTTACCGTAGCGCACTGGCGAACGTCGAGGAAGCGAATACGGTTTCGAACATCGTCCAGGAAAATGTTTTGGAGGAACTGTGGGACCTGGTCTTCGGACTCATCCAAGTCAATGATTACGATTCCGGCAACGAGCTGGAAAAGGTGCGGCTCGCCATCGAAGAAATCCAGGCCAACACCACTACCGAAAAGGAAGCCGCTACACTGGATGTCGCTCTGCGGACACTGGATACGCTCGACAATTACATTTCCGAGATGGAAAGCAATATCGCCAACGGACGGCCGTTCGCTGAAAATGAAGCCATCATGCTCCAAGTCGATGCCGTCACGGTGTTGCTTTATGATATTCTGCAGGACTTCGTGCGCGTCGAAATCGAACTTGCGGGTAAAACCAGCGATGATATGCTTGTGTCGCTCTATTATCTTATTCTATTTGAGCTCATCATCGTTCTGGTAATCGTCTACTATGCCCGAAAAAACAACCGCTTTTTGACGCAACAGATCCAGGAGCCGCTGAACGACTTGATCGTCCTTTCCGAGGAGTTGTCGCAAGGACATCTGGATTACCGCGCAAAAGAGCCGAAAGTCGCGGAGTTGCGCGTCGTTACGGAAAGCATGAATGACATGGCGCAGAATCTGCGTGTGCTGATTGAAGAAAACGCCGTGAAGCAATTCGATCTGGCCCAGAGCGAGTTGCGTGTCCTGCAGGCGCAGATTACACCCCACTTCATCTACAATACCCTGGATGCCATCCTGTCCTTGGCTGAACAAGGCAACAGCGAGCAGGTGAAGACGATGACCTATGCCCTCTCCGATTTCCTGCGCATCTCTTTGAGCAAAGGCCAGGACTGGATCACGATCGAGAAAGAGAAACGTCATGTGGAAGATTACCTGACAATTCTGCAGATCCGCTATGGCGCCATGCTGAAGTTCGCCATCGACATCCCGGAGTCCATCCTCCAGACGGAAGTGCTGAAGATGATCCTGCAGCCGTTGGTGGAAAATGCGGTCTACCACGGAACCAAACATGTCCGCCGAGCCGGGAAAGTGACAGTCGCAGCAACCTATACGGCTGACACGATCCAATTCTTCGTGACGGACAACGGCATCGGCATGCCAGAGGAGCGTCTCCTCGAAATCCAAACCCGGCTTTCCCAAGCCACTGTCGATGACTCCGGTGAAGGCGGCTATGGCCTCTACAACGTCAGGAAGCGGCTATTGCTGTATTACGGCAATGCCGCTTCCCTCCAGATCGATAGCACCTACAGAAAAGGCACGACCGTCACAGTCACAGTACCGAAGATTACCTAAAAGGAGCGAACAAGCATGTATAAAGTCTTTATAGTCGAGGATGAGCACCTGATCCGGGACAGCCTGCGGAACCAGCTGCTGTCCCTCGCCGAAACGCACCCGCTGATTTTTTCCGGGGAAGCCTCCGACGGAGAAATGGCCTTGGCATCGATCATGGACGTCAAACCGGATATCCTGCTGACCGATATCCGGATGCCCTTCATGGACGGCCTGAGTTTGGCCAAAGAAGTCCGGAAGATCTTCCCTTGGATCCGCATCATCTTCATCAGCGGCTTCGATGATTTCGAATACGCGCGCACAGCCATCCAAGTGCAGGCGGATGCCTATCTTTTGAAGCCGATCAGAGACACCGAGCTGATCCAAACGCTCGAGGCTGTCATCACGGTATTGGACAAACAAAAAGAACCCGTCATGGAACGAGATACGCATGCGGATAATTTCGTCTTCGAGCTGAAAAAAAATCATTTCCTGAACGGCATCTTCCGCGGGGATTTGTCGGTTCCGGAAGTGCTGCAGGAATCCGCGGCCTTGAAGCGTTCGGTGGTAGGGAAAAAGACCTGCGTCGTGTTGGCCACCAATCATTACGACAAAAATTTCGATGATTATTTCCGTTTCAGCAATTATCTGCATTTCCTTTTCGGAGCGGACGAAAGCATCATTTTCTCGAGTATCTCATCGCGCTTCATCAAGTTTCTGCTGATGGACAGCGACACGGACAGGTTGTTGGAAAAGAGTTACCAACTGGCTCAGACGCTCGTCCATGAACTGAAGGACGAAGAGGTGGAGGACCTGATCGTTTCTATCGGACCGATTGTTGAACGGCTCAGCGAAATCCCGCAAGCCTACCGCTACACGCAGAATATGCTCCAGACTTACGGGGTGCTGCGGACCGAACGGATCATCAGCTACGAGGACGACATCAAGGACGGCGAAGTTTCCCCGACGAATCCTTTCAAACTCGATCTGGCCCAGAAAATTGCCCAGACCGAAGCGGATGAATTGGAGGAACTGGTACTGGAGCTTCAGGGAACGCCCGGGGACACTGAAGAACGCAACCGCCTCTTCCGCTTTTTCGTGCTGACCGAGCTGGGCCATCTTGTCCAAAAAAAGAAGCCCGGTTCGGAGCAGCCTTTGCTTGAAAAAATGAATGACCTTGATCAATTGGCGGCGGTGGCGGCCGATGCCGCGGAATATACCCAGATCATCGAAAAGCTGCTGGCTTTCCTGATGGCGGCCCACATCCACCCTTCCATGGTGAAGTATCAGAGCGTCATCCAAAAGGCCTTGGCATTCATAAAGGAGAACTTTACCGATCCGGACATTTCCCTGAATGTCGTGGCGGATGCCGTAAACCTGAGTCCGTCGCATTTCAGCACCATCTTCTCGCAGTCCTTGGGGCAGACATTCATCGACTTCCTGACCGAATGCCGCCTGCAGCATGCGAAAGAGTTGTTGGTCGGGACGGATGACAAACTGTCCGCCATTGCGATGGACATCGGCTACAACGATCCCAATTATTTCAGCTACCTCTTCAAAAAGAGGGAAGGCCAGACACCCAAAGAATTCCGAAGAACACACAGCAGAGCGTGATGAATCCCGCTCTAGAAATCGAGCACTAAGAGGACTAACACAAAGAGGACGCTTTTTGTCCTCGTGTGGTAGTCAGCTTAGGCACAGATTTCTGGGATTCAGAACGCGTTTACGCAGAGCGTGATGATTCGCGTTTAGGGGGTGAGCACTAAGAGGCTATTACGAGAACGGCCGCTTTTTGGCCGTGACGTAATAGCAGCTTAGGCGGAATCCCCTGCGAATCAGAACGCGTTTACGCAGAGCATGATAATTCGCGTTTAATCCATATAGAAAAGGAGCCACCCATTATTTCGGGGTGGCTCCTTTTCTTTGTGTTGATACTCTCTACACCGTTCGCTCTTCCTTAGCGACTTGCGAAGGCGCGGTTCCGTAGTATTTCTTGAACAATTTGCTGAAGTGGTACGCGTCCTGGTAACCGACAGCCTGTGCCACTTCTTTGATGGTCCATTCTTCCTGCTTCAGCAGTTCCTTCGCATGCTTCAGGCGCACGTGGATCAGGTAATGGATCGGACTCAACCCGGTCGCTTCCTTGAAGATTTTCGAAAGATGGGCCGGGCTGACGAAGAGTTGCTGCGCCAGTTGTTCCAGCGTGATTTCTTCGGAATGGTGGTTTTCCAGATAATAGACGGCATGGTTCACCAGATGCTGTTGGCGCACGGCCGTTTGGGAAAGCGCCGAAGGAATCGTGTTATCGGATCCGTCCTCCAGACTGCGGAGCAACAACCCTAACATCTCCAATATCAGCCCTTTCCCCATCAACTGATATTCGCTCCGTTGCTCATTGAACTCCCTCGTCACTTGCCACGCCTTCGCCATGAAGGCATCCGCATAACAGCCAAGATCCAACAAAGCGCGTTTGTTCGGAAAATGGTTACGGGGAAGCCCGTTCAGCGAAAGGTTCGTCAAACCGATATGCAGTTGATGGGAAAATGTGCCCTCTTTTTGCCGCTCCGCATGTTTCACTCCCGGATTGAACAGCATGACGGTGCCGGTTCCCACGTCCTGCCGTTCCCCATCCACCAAGTAATCTGCTTCCCCTTCGAGCAGGATGCTGATTTCCAAAAAGTTGTGGCTGTGCGTTTTGGAATAGTTTCCGGCTTCGTTCAGCGGATCGAAAGCATAGAGAATTTCGGGATTGAATGTTTGTACGTGTGTGTAGGCCATCGCAAAAGTCCTTTCTGTTGAATACCCTTATATTGTACAGGAATCTGACGAAGAAAAGCCATTCTCATTCCTAAAAAAAACAGTAACCTGTTAACATACACTTTTTTTGAGGAGGACTGTCTTATGAATCATTACCAATGGATTTGGCGCTACGCACAGGCATACAAATCCAAAAGCTTACTGGCTTTATTATTTATTTTCCTGAATGCCCTCCTGATCATCATCAATCCGCTCTTGGCGGGGGAATTGATCGACAAAGTCATCGATGGCGGGCAGGATAATTTATTGGTGCCGATTTTGGCATTGATGATCGGCATCACGCTCTTCCGGACGACCATCCGCTACAGCTACCAGATGCTGTTTGAGCGGATCGGCCAAAACACACTCTTTGTGCTGCGCCAGGATATGTACCGGAAACTGCAGGAGTTGGACTTCGACTTCTTCAACCATACCCGGGTCGGGGATATCATGGCCCGGATGACCGGGGATACCGATGCTATCCGTCACTTTGTTTCCTGGGTCACCTACAACATCCTGGAAAGCATCCTCTGGTTCGTGATGGCCGTCGCAGTCATGGGCACAATCCACCTTCCGCTGATGCTGGCTTTGGTGGCCGTCACGCCAATCATCTTCATCCTGACGCAAAAGATGTCCCAGAAAGCCTTCCCGCTGTTTTTCCAGATCAGGGAAAGCTTCTCCCGCCTGAATTCGATGGTGGAAGAAAACATCGGCGGCAACCGCATCGTCAAAGCGTTCGCGAGGGAAGACCATGAAATCGAAAAATTCACGAAGCACAACGAGGACTTCAAGCGCCGCAATCTGGATTCCGCTTCCGTATCCCGCACGTATCTCCCTTGGCTCGACGGTTTCGCCGGAACACTGAATGCAATCGCCTTGGTGCTCGGCGGCTTGTACGTCATCCGCGGGGAAATGTCGATGGGAGATCTGGTCGCCTTCAATGGCTTCCTCTGGATGCTGAATATGCCGATGCGGATGAGCGGCTGGCTCATCAACGATGTCCAGCGCTTCTCCGCCGCCTGCGTCAAAATTCGCGACATGCTGGATACAGAGGCGCGGATTCCGATAACGACTGCCCCAGAGCAGCAACGAATCAAGGGCACCGTCACATTCGACGACGTCTCTTTCGCCTTCTCTGATGACCCCGGAACGGATATCCTGTCCCACGTTTCCTTTACGGTCGGTCCCGGACAAACGTTGGGGATTTTGGGCGAAACCGGCTCAGGCAAGACGACGCTCGTCAATCTGGTAGGAAGATTCTACGATCCGACTTCAGGAAATGTCCTGATCGATGGCAAAAATGCCAAGGACTACCCGGTCCGCAAATTGCGGGAAAATATCGCCATGGTCATGCAGGATGTCTTTTTATTTTCAGATACGATCGAGGACAACATCGCCTTCGGTAATCCTCAGTTAGACCGCTCCTATATCCAACAGATGGCCCGGATTGCCGATGCGGATGGCTTCATCACAAGTATGCCCCAAGGATACGACACGATTGTCGGCGAACGCGGAGTCGGTTTGTCTGGGGGTCAAAAGCAGCGTATTTCTTTGGCACGGGCATTGGCGAAGGATCCGGCCATCCTTATTTTGGATGACACCACTTCCGCGGTCGACATGGAAACCGAATCGAAGATCCAACAGGAGTTACTTGGATTGACGGAAAACAAAACGACCTTCATCATCGCCCACCGGATTTCGTCGGTGCGGGATGCAGATCTGATCCTGATGATGGAAAAAGGCCAAGTCGTCGAACAAGGAACCCATGCGGAACTTTTGGCCAAGCGAGGCAAATACTATGACGTTTACTGCAAACAACTCGGATTGACTGGAGGGGAAATCAATGGCACGCAATACGTATGATGTCGACGAAAGCTTAGAACAAGAATTCAATTGGGGACATTACCGGCGCTTGGCCGGCTATATCCGCCCCTACAAAAAACCAATTTCAAAAATATTGGCTGTCATCATTGTGGCGAACATCGCCGGCATGGCGGGACCTTATTTCACAAAAATTGCAATCGATGACCTGATACCGTCAGGAAATGTGCCCCAGCTGTTGGGTTTGGGTGGGATCTTCATCCTTTCCCTTGTGCTGATCGGCTGGTGCATGCGCTATCGGATCTATGCCATCACCGAAGTCGGCCAGGACATTCTGAAAGACATGCGCTACGATATTTTTGCACATCTGCAGCGCCTGCCGTTTGCTTACTTCGACAACCGGCCCCACGGCAAGATTTTGATCCGCGTAGTCAATTACATCAATACGCTGAGCGACCTGCTGAGCAATGGGCTCATCAATCTGATTTCTGACCTTTTCAATGTAGTGATCACATTGGGCTTCATGCTTCTCATCGATGTGCGCTTGACGCTTTACAGCATGGCTCTTTTGCCGGTTCTCTTCGGACTGGTGCTGTTCATCAAAAAGCGCCAGCGGATAGCCTTTCAGATTTTGAGCAACAAACAGTCCAACCTCAACGCCTATATCCACGAAAGCATTTCGGGAATCAAAATCACCCAATCGTTTGCCCGCGAACAGGTCAATTATGACATCTTCAATGAAGTCAGCGAGGAATACCGGACGTCTTGGATGAAAGCCGTCAAAATCCAATTCCTGATGTGGCCCGGTGTACTGAATATTTCGGTACTGACGACCTGCCTGATCTATTTTGTGGGCATCCGTCAGATCGGTGTGTCCGTTTCGACCGGAACATTGATCGCCTTCATCGGCTACATCAACAATTTCTGGAATCCCGTCATCAATATCGGGAACTTCTATAATTCCTTGATCACTGCCACGGCCTATTTGGAGCGCATCTTCGAAACATTGGACGAGGTGCCTTCCATCCAGGATGCGCCGGACGCCTACGAGTTGCCGCCAGTCAAAGGCGCAGTCGACTTCGAAAATGTAACCTTCCGTTATGAGGAAGGCAAAGATATTTTGCACAAGGTCAACTTCCATATCGAACCGGGACAGAGCATCGCTTTAGTCGGTCCAACAGGTGCGGGCAAAACGACCGTCATCAATCTGCTGAGCCGGTTCTACGACATCAATGAAGGCAGCGTCGAAATCGATGGTCACGACGTCCGCGATGTCACCCTCGGCTCCTTGCGCAGCCAAATGGGCGTCATGCTGCAGGATACCTTCATCTTCTCCGGTACGATTCTGGAAAACATCCGCTACGGCAAGCTCGATGCAACCGAGGAGGAAGTGATCGCAGCCGCGAAAGTTGTACGCGCCCATGATTTCATTCAAAACCTGAAGGACGGCTACCACACCGTTGTTGAAGAGCGCGGCAGTACCCTATCGGCTGGCCAACGACAATTGCTCTCCTTTGCCAGGGCCCTGCTTGCCGATCCGAAGATCCTGATTCTCGACGAAGCTACCGCCAGCATCGATACCAGGACCGAAGAACTGCTGCAGGAAGGCCTCCAGAAACTGCTGAAAGACCGGACTTCCTTCATCATCGCCCACCGGCTGTCGACAATCAAAAACAGCTCCCGGATCTTCTACGTGGCAGGAGGCAATATCGCCGAAGCCGGCACCCATGAAGAGCTGATGGCCAAAAAAGGCCTGTATCACCATCTCTACCAATCCCAATACGACCTGCTGCAGGCCGTGTGAAGAAGGAAAAGCGGAACGGGTTCGTTCAGCCCTGAAAGAAATTTAGGAAATCTGGCCCTGAATGAGCATCGTAGAGCGCAATGGGTCAGATTTATCTAATTTCCGAAGGGCTAACCCGTGAAGCTAGACATCTTTTAGATGCATGAACCCCTTTGCAAATATATGAGACAACTGCGGTGATGCTCTTCTATGTTTGAAAAAATAAATGGATCTCATTATGTCGAAAAAGATGCGTTCCCGGCCTTGGAGCAGTTGCTCCTAGGCGCGGGAACGCATCTTTTTGATGTTTTTAACAGTTTTTCTTACGTCAGTCCGCTTTGTTTGCGATCAGTTCTTTGGCTGCTGCCGCACCTTCCAAAGCTTCCCATTTCCATTCCATCACTTCCGGAATGTCCTCGCCGTTCTCGCGGATGAACTTATGGTGGAAGTCCACCGTTTCCGTCATCTTTTGCGAAAAGGCTGACGCTTCTTCGCCGTAAACAGCATTGGCCGCATCCTGCGCCAAGTGGAAACGGTCCATCTCGGACAAGACGCGCATGTCGAATGGTGTCGTGATGTCCCCGTTCTCGCGGTAGCCATGGATGTGCAGGTTATGGTTGTGGCGATCAAAGAAGATGTCACGGATCAAGCCTTCAAAACCGTGGAAAGCAAAGATGACTGGTTTGTCGGCTGTGAAATAGGCGTCAAAGGCTTCGTCGCTCAAGCCGCGCGGATCCACATCCGGATGGCGCAGTTTCAACAGGTCCACGATGTTGATGAAACGGATCTTCAATGTCGGGAACTGTTTGTGCAGAATCGTGACTGCGGCAAGTGCCTCTAGGTTCGGTTCCGTTCCCGCTGCTGCGATCACGACATCCGGTTCTTCGTCACCGCAAGTCGAAGCCCAGTCGATCACTTTCAGGCCATCCTTCACCAATACTTCTGCTTCTTCAGCAGAGTAGAATTGCGGACGCGGGTGTTTCGAAGATACGATCAGGTTGATCTGTTCTTCGGAAGCCATCGTTTCCGCCATCACGGCCATCAAGGAGTTCGCATCCGCCGGCAAGTATTCGCGGATGAATTCCGGTTTCTTCTCAGCCAAGTGCGTCAACAAACCCGGATCTTGGTGGGTGTAGCCATTGTGGTCCTGTTGGAACACGGTCGAAGTCGCGATCAAATTCAAGGACGGATAGTGTTTGCGCCACGTCTGTTCTTTGGCTTTGCGCAACCATTTGAAATGTTGGGTGATCATCGAATCAACCACGCGCAGGAAGGCTTCGTAACTGGCGAAGAAACCATGGCGCCCAGTCAGGACATAGCCTTCCAGGAAACCTTCGGCCTGGTGTTCGGACAACTGCGAATCGATGACACGGCCGGACGGAGAAAGCCATTCATCATACGCAGGATCGATCGCTTCCATCCAGACGCGGTTCGTCACTTCGAAGACTTTGTTCAGGCGGTTCGATTTGGTTTCATCCGGTCCGAAGATGCGGAAGTTATCCGGATTGTCCACGACCAGGTCGCGCGCGAAGTTACCGAACTCGATCATGTCCTGGGCAATGACTGCGCCCGGAGTCGTCGTGTCGACGGCATACTGCTTCCAATCCGGAATATTGAGCGGTTTCGGATCGATACCGCCGTTCGTGACCGGATTCATAGCCATCCGTCGGTCGCCTTTCGGTGCCATTTCTTTCAGCTCAGCCACCAATTGGCCGTCGGCAGTGAACAACTCTTCCGGACGGTAGGACTGCATCCAATCCACCAGCGCATCGATGTGTTGCATATGATGCGCATCTACCGGAATCGGCACTTGGTGAGCGCGGAAGCCGCCTTCAATCGGTTCACCGTCCCATGTTTGCGGACCCGTCCAGCCTTTCGGGGTGCGGAAAATGATGACCGGCCAAACCGGCATCTTCGCTTCGGCTGCGGAGCCTTTACGGGCTTCGGTTTGGATCGCTTTGATTTTTTCGACAGCCGTATCCAACACTTGCGCCATGATCGGATGCACCGCTTCCGGATCGGTCCCTTCCACGAACAACGGCTCCCAGCCCATGCCGTTAAAGTACTGCGTCAATTCTTCGTTCGATTTACGGTCGAGGATCGTCGGATTGGAGATTTTGCCGCCGTTCAGGTACAGGATCGGCAAGACAGCCCCATCCGTGACCGGATTGATGAACACATTGGAGAACCAACCAGCCGCCAACGGACCGGTTTCAGCTTCCCCGTCACCGACGACAGTCGCCGCGATCACTTCCGGATTGTCGAAGATAGCGCCGGTCGCGTGAGAAAGCGAATAGCCGAGTTCGCCGCCCTCATGGATCGAGCCGGGTGTTTCCGGTGCCGCATGGGAAGCGACCCCGCCGGGGAAGGAGAATTGTTTGTAGAGTTTCGTCAAGCCTTCCAGATCCTCGGTGATGTCCGGATAGATTTCCGTATAGGAACCGTCCAGATAGGCGTTCGAAACCATGACCTGGCCGCCATGTCCCGGTCCCTCGACGTAGAACATGTTCAGATCATATTTGTTGATGATGCGGTTCAAATGGGCATAGATGAAGTTCTGTCCGGAAATGGTTCCCCAGTGGCCGATCGGATGCAGCTTCACATCAGTCGCCTCGATCGGGCGTTGCAGCAAGGGATTGTCCTTCAGGTACAGCTGTCCCACGGAGATGAAATTGGCGGCGCGCCAGAAGGCATCCACCTTATCCAGATACGCTTTTGAATCGAATGCAGTCATTTTTATTGCTCCTTTTCATTTTTTATTATTGAAAACGCTTGCGAACACTTTCACAAATGTCCTCCAAAAAATCGGTTTGACGATTTACTGTCAAACCGATTGAAAAAAACTATTTGATTAAGGCTACTTCAAGACCGACAAGTTTTGCCCAAGCCAGGATCTGATCTGTGCTCAAACTCAATGAAACAACAGTGTGGTGACCGCCGCCAGCTTCGATCCAAGCGCGGATGCCGTCATGGAAATTCGGTTTCACTTCCCAAAGGACGCGTGCGACAGGAAGGTTCGGAGCTGCCTCAGTCGGTTCAAAAGCAACAACTTCATTCACCAACAATTTGTAGTGCGTTCCGAAGTCAGCCATCGAAACGACAACGCCGTCCCCTGCTTTGCCGTCGAATACAAGGCGGGCAGGCTCTTCACGATTCCCCATCGATAATGGTGCGATCAGAATTTTCGGTTTGTTGACTGCCAGTCCTGGATCGACTTCCAACATATGCGATTGCAGAATCGCTTCTCTGCCTTCAGCCATTTCATACGTGTAGTCTTCCATGAAGCCGGTGTCGATGTTGTGGGACATGATCTTCATCAAGCGGTCGATTGCTGCTGTTTTCCAGTCGCCTTCGCCTGCGAATCCGTAGCCTTCTGCCATCAAACGTTGTACTGCGAGACCTGGTAATTGTTGCAGGCCATGCAGATCTTCAAAGTTTGAGGTAAAGGCAGTATAGCCGCCCGCTTCCAAGAAACGACGGATGCCGATTTCTTGACGCGCCTGCACTTTTACGTGCGCTTCCCATTTGCCTTGCTCATAGTCGCCATAGTCGAAATCATACAAATCTTTGTATTCATTGAACAAAGCATCGACTTCTGCATCTGCGACCGCATCGACATAGTCCACTAGATCCCTGATGCCGTAGTAATCGACTGTCCAGCCGAATTGGATCTGCGCTTCCACTTTATCGCCTTCGGTCACGGCAACGTTACGCATGTTATCGCCGAAACGCGCCACTTTGATGGAGAAGCTTTCATTGTAGGCTACCGCCACATCCATCCATTCCGCGATTTGGGTTTGGACATTTTCACGTTCCCAATAGCCGACAACGACTTTGTTGTTCTTTTTCAGGCGCGCGTTGATGAAGCCGTACTCGCGGTCGCCATGTGCTGCTTGGTTCAGGTTCATGAAATCCATATCGATTGTTGCCCATGGAATGCTTTCGTTGAATTGAGTTGCCAGATGCAGCAACGGTTTTTGCAACAATTTCGTTCCGCGGATCCACATTTTGGCTGGCGAGAAGGTATGCATCCAAGTGATCACACCTGCCACTTCATCACGGTAATTCACTTCTTTCATGATCTTCGTGATCGTATCGGGCGTTACCGCCAATTCCTGCAACACAAGCGGATAAGGCAGTTTGCCGCTGTTGTTCAGGCTTTCCACGATAACAGCCGCATTGTTTTTAACTGTTTGTAAAGCTTCTTCACCATATAAATGTTGTGAACCGACTACGAACCAAAATTCTTTTTTTCCTACTTCTAACATATCTCCAGCTCCTCTATTTTTTCTGCCCGTAATAGGCGTTTTCTCCGTGTTTTCGCAAATAATGTTTATCCAGAATGCGTTGCGGCAGTTCTTCCGCGAAGGCATTCAATTGACGGGCGAACAGGTTGGTTTTGCAGACCTCGTCCAATACGACCGCATTCAGTACAGCACCCTTCGCATCCTTGGCCCAAGTGAAGGGCCCGTGCCCATGCAGCAATACGCCGGGAACTTCCATCGGTTTGATGCCGCGTTCGCGGAACGTTTCCACAATGGCGTTTCCCGTTTCTTCCTCGTAACCCCGGTCGATTTCCGCTTGCGTCAGGAAACGCGCGCAGGGAACCGTGCCGTAGAAAGTATCGGCATGTGTCGTGCCCATGGCCGGCACATCCAATCCGGCTTGCGCCCAAATCGTGGCCCAAGTCGAATGTGTGTGCACAACCGCGCCGATTTCCGGGAATTCTTTGTACAGGACGGCATGCGTCGGCATGTCGGATGACGGGTTCAGATCCCCTTCGATGACGTTGCCGTCAAAGTCGCAGACAACCATATCGCTCGCTTTCATGTCGTCATAGCCGACGCCGCTGGGCTTGATGACGAACAAGCCTTTTTCGCGGTCAACCGCACTGACGTTTCCCCACGTATATTTGATCAGTCCCCGTTCCGGTAATTCCAGATTGGCTTGAAAAACTTCTTCTTTTAATTGTTCCAGCAAGATGTTTCCTTCCCTTCTATCTCAAACTCAAATGCTCGACTGCAGCCTGTTCGATCGCCAACCCTTTTTGGTAACGTTCGATGAAAGTTCCGAAACCTTCAACGTCGCGCGCATCAGGAGCGATCGTGATGCCTTCATCGGCACCGAATACTTTCTTGTCCAAAAATGCATCCAAAGTCTCTGACGTTTCCTTGCGGTCAGCGTAGGCAGCCAACAATGCGATGCCCCATGCCCCGCCTTCTCCGGCCGTCTCCATGACGGTGACCGGTGCGTCCATGACGGCAGCCAACACTTTCTGGCCGACCTCAGGGGTTTTGAAGATGCCGCCGTGGCCGACGATTTTGTCGATTGCGACATTTTCCTGCTTCAGGATGTTCATGCCGATCTTCATTGCACCGAAAGCGGTGAAGAGGTGCACGCGCATGAAGTTGGCCAAGTTGAAGTTGCTTTCCGGTGTGCGGACAAACAACGGCCGTCCTTCCGCCAAATGGGTGATGTTCTCGCCCGAGTAATAGCCGTACGAGAGCAATCCGCCGCAATCGGTATCGCCTTCAAGCGCTTTGTTGAATAAAGTGGCGAACAATTTGTCCGTATCAATCGCGAAACCGGCTGCCTCGCTGAATTCCCGGAAAAGCTTGACCCAGGCGTTGATGTCGGATGAACAGTTATTGGTATGAACCATCGCGACCAGACTGCCTGCCGGTGTCGTCACGAGATCGATTTCCGGATGCACTTCATTCAAGTCCTGCTCCAAGACGATCATCGCAAATGCCGAAGTCCCCGCGGATACATTTCCGGTGCGTTCTGCCACGCTGTTCGTGGCGACCATACCGGTTCCGGCGTCCCCTTCCGGCGCACATAACGGGATGCCCGCTTCGAGTGTGCCAGTCGGATCAAGCAGTTTGGCTCCCGCTTCCGTCAGATTCCCGGCCGCGTCCCCTGCCAACAATACTTCCGGCAGCAGATCCGCCAATTTCCAAGTCGCGCCTTTTTCTGCGACCAATGCATCGAACTGACCAATCATCCGTTCGTCGTAATTTTTCTTCTCGACATCGATTGGGAACATCCCGGATGCGTCGCCGATTCCCAAAACTTTCTTGCCTGTCAGTTGCCAATGGATGTAGCCTGCCAAAGTCGTAAAGAAAGCGACTTCATTTGTATGTTCTTCCTTATTCAAAACCGCTTGATACAGGTGAGCAATGCTCCAGCGTTGCGGGATATTGTATTTGAACAGTGCGGTTAATTCCTTTTCGGCATCAGCCGTAGTGGCGTTGCGCCAAGTCCGGAACGGCACCAATAATTCATTTTCCTGATTGAACGCCATGTAGCCGTGCATCATCGCGCTGAAACCGATCGATCCGACTGCGGTCAAGGTCACGCCGTATTTCTCTTTAACCTCGCGCGTCAGTTCTGCATAGCTTGTCTGAAGGCCCTTCCAAATCTGGTCCAATGAATACGTCCAAATGCCTTCCACCAATTGGTTTTCCCATTCGTAACTGCCGGATGCGATCGGAGCGAAGCGGGAGTCAATCAGCACCGCCTTGATGCGGGTGGAGCCGAATTCGATTCCGATGCTCGTCTGCCGCGATTCGATATCAGTGACTATCGCTTGTAACTTCTCAGTCAAAATATTTCCTCCTTTTTGCGGTACACCCTTTTGCGGATGCTGTCCGTTCTTCTTGGATTCATTATATTCTATATGTCCGTACATGTAAAGGAGTAATTTAAATATTTGTCCGAACACAAAAAAAGAAGCCATCCCAGTTTTTGGGACAGCTTCATTCTTCAGTTATCAGATCCGTTTGACCGAATCGCGGATGATCAGCTCCGGCTCGAATATTTTGTTGCCTGTCACTTCTTGCTGTACGGCCAGCATGATCCATTCAGCAGCTGCCGCTCCCAATTCTTCTTTCGGATGGGAAAGCGTCGTCAGCTTGACGCTGCCTGCCGTGCTCAGGAACGAATCGTCGTTGCCGACCACTGAATAATCTTCCGGAACCCGTTTGCCCATGTCAGCAAGCGCTTGGATCAAGCCCTGCGCCACTTCATCGTTGTAGCAGACGATTCCGGTGACTTCCTGATCGCTCGCCAGTTTCTCCCGAATCGTTTGGAAAACTTGCGCCTTCGTCTCTGTTGTGTACGTGTAGACATTTTTCGGATCGAAATTTGTACGCATCTCTTCGTGGGCTTTGATGAAGCCTTTCATGCGGTACTTCCCTTGCAGGTCATCAATTTTCGTGATCAGCGCCAAATGCTGATGGCCTTGCTCGAACAGATGTTTCGTAGCGAGATAGCCCGCTTTCGTGTCATTGACGCAAATGAACGGGACCGACAGTTCCTCATAGTTGGCATTGATCATAACGACCGGAATGCCGCGTTCCTTGAAGGATAGATAATAAGCCAAATTTGGATTGTATTGGTTACTTTTTGTCGGTTCCACGATCAGCCCCGAGACGCCTTGGCTGAGCATCTGTTCCAGACACTCCCGCTCCTGATCGACATCGTTGTTCGTGCTCGCCAACAGCAAGGAGTAGCCATTTTCCCGCAGCTTCTGCTCGATGCCGCGGATGATCGACGGGAAAATATAATCCGACAGATACGTCGTGATAACGCCGATCGTTTTGCTCGAAGACACTCCGTCACCACGTCTCTGATACGTATCGTCGACGTAAGTCCCGGAACCTTTCTCCTTGCGCAAAAAGCCTTCATTCACCAACAAGGCGATCGCTTCCCGGACGGTATGGCGGCTGACTCCATAGTCCTTCTGTAATTGCAGTTCGGGCGGAATGACTTTACCTACCACGAATTCGTTCGAAAGTATTTTTGAGCGTATCTCATCGGCAATCACCTGGTATTTTGTTTTCATCGTATGTTCTCCCTCTATATATGTCCGTACAAATAGTATAGTAAACTGTGCAGAAAAATACAAGTGCCCATTGATGGATACTATGCAAAAAACGGAATCCCTGCTTGATATAGCAGGGATTCCGGTAACTTTCACAACAAAGTTTCGATTGGGGTGTAGGCTGCACCGACCGATTCGGCGACATCTTTATTCGTCAACTTGCCGTTGTGCACGTTGAATCCGGTCAGGATGGTCGGATTGTTTCTTGCCGCTTGGACTGCTCCCTGATCAGCAATCTCCAAAGCATAAGGCAAGGTCACATTTGTCAACGCAATCGTGGCAGTGCGTGCGACGGCACCAGGCATGTTCGGCACCGCATAATGCAGGACGCCGTATTTTTCATAGACTGGATTGTCGTGGGTGGTCGTGCGATCTTCGGTTTCGAAAATACCGCCTTGATCCACGGCGATGTCGACGATCACGGAACCCGGCTGCATGCTTTTCACCATTTCTTCGGTCACTAACGTAGGCGCTTTCCGGCCTGGGATCAGGACAGCCCCGATGACGACATCAGCATCCTTGATGGCATGGGCAATGTTCCACTCGTTCGACAGCAACGTAATGACCGCGTTTCCGTACAAATTTTCGATTTCCGTCAATATTTCCGGTCTGACGTCCAGGATCGTGCAATGGGCACCTAAACCCAACGCAATCTGCAGAGCATTGCGTCCGGCCACACCGCCACCGATGATGACGACTTTCCCATTCGCAACACCCGGAACGCCGCTCAACAGAATACCTTTACCGCCGTATGGTTTTTCCAGGAACTGCGCGCCGATCTGGACGGAAAGACGGCCCGCTATGACGCTCATCGGCGTCAGCAACGGCAAGTCCCCTTTCTTGCCGACCATCGTTTCGTAGCCGATTGCGGTCAGGCCCCCTTGCAGCATCGCCTCCGTCAATTTCGGTGCGGCCGCCAAGTGCAGGTATGTGAACAGAATCAGGTCTTCGCGGAAGTATTTGTACTCCGATTCCAACGGTTCCTTCACTTTGATGACCATTTCCGCGGCCCAGACTTGGCCTGCGTCTGCCAACACTTTCGCTCCCGCTTTTTCGTATTGTCCGTCTTCGAATCCCGATCCGACACCGCATCCGGATTGGACCATTACCTGGTGGCCGTTCTGTACCAGCATCTGCACACCTGCCGGCACTACTCCCACGCGGTTTTCGTTATTTTTGATTTCCTTCGGTACTCCAATGATCATTCTTTTTCTTCCTTTCCGATGAATGTATCCACTGCCAAAATGGCGGCGACGACTTGCTCAGCCGTTATGTTTTTGTTTAGATTTTTCATGGTGTTGCTCGGCGCCACTGCAAGCTTTCCGATTTCAAGGAGCTCTTCACGCGTGGCTCCGGTCAGATGCATCTCGGCCAAAGTCGTCGGCATCCCGATTGCGGCCAGGAAACGGCTGTACCTTTTGAATTCTTCTTGTGGGCGCTCTTCAAGTATGAGTTGGACCAACAGGCAAAAGCCGACTATTTCCCCATGCGTCAAGCGATGGACCTCGCCTTTGATGGCCGTGAATCCGTTGTGGATGGCATGGGCGGCGGCCAAGCCACCATTTTCAAAACCCAGTCCCGACAGCAGCGTGTTCGCCTCGACGATCGCCTCGACAGCCGGCGTCACCAAGCCTTTTTGGACAGCAGCGAATGCGCTGAGTCCTTCACGGAATAAGGTTTCTTCGCACGCTTCCGCAATAGCGGTGCCGGCAATCGTTGGCAAACCGCCGGCCAAAGCATTCTCCCCCGAGGCTTTCGTTGCCAGCGCTTCTGCACAGGTAGCCAAGGCATCCGCCATACCGCTTGCGAAGAATCGAATCGGCGCTTGAATAACGATCTGCGTATCCACGAGCACCAAATCAGGGTTCTTCGCATAGAACCGGTAATGATCGAACAACCCGTCCTCGGTATAGAGAACAGAGATGGCGCTGGTCGGTGCATCCGTGGAAACGGTGGTCGGGACAATCACGACCGGCAAATCACAAGCCGCTGCGATGCCTTTCGCGACATCGATGATTTTGCCGCCGCCGAGACCGATGACCACATCCGCAGTGACATCGGCGACCGCGTCAGCCAAACGGACCATTTCATCAATCGAGGCTTCGCCAGTGAAGGCTTCATAATGGTAAGGAAAACCCTCCAGCGCCCGTTCCACTTTTTCCTGGAGCAAGCCCCAAACGAAATCGTCCGTAAGCAGGAATGCCCTTTTCCCATAGACAGCCGTTTCCTTCCCTAATATGTCTATAGCGCCTACTCCTTGAATATACCGGCTAGGCGACCGAAAAACACGATAAGCCATATGCGCGCCCCTTTTCCAATTGTGATTTAATTATCATATAATGATTTTACCACAATTACGCCCCGTTTTTTTCTGGTCAAAAAAAAAATCCTTCGGAGCTTTTGGGCTTCCGAAGGATTCTGATTTTATGAATATTCTGACTGTTAGGCCTTGGCTGTATGCCTACTTTTAAGAAACTGCTACTCCCGATTCCGGTTCTTTGCCGGCTGCCGCTGGACTGATCTCCTTATCAGCTGAAATGTCTGCAGACAAGGTGTCATTGAGCGCGCCCAGTTTGCTGCCGATATTTTTATTTCCGATGAAAGACTCGATCAAAGCAGTCACATCCATTCCGGTCGTTTCTTTGAGGCCTTCCTGGGTAGCAGTGAGGACTTGACTGGCATAGTTGGCCACTTTTGCAGCCCCTTGACTGCCGTTGCCGCCATCGATTACCGTGATTCTGTCGATATTGGAGATCGGTTCCGCAGCGGCACGCACGATATCCGGATATTTTTCGATCAGCATCGTCAAGATGGCTGCTTCCCCGTATTGTTTCAACGCGTTCGCTAAAGCTTCCTTCGCTTTCGCTTCGGCTTCCCCGATCGCAAGGATGCTGGCAGATTCCGCCAAACCGTTCAGTTCCTTCTCTTTGGCCCTTGCTTCGGATTCCCAGATTGCTTTTTGTTTGTCGGCAGCCGCTTTGGTTTCGATGGCATACCGCTCTGCATCAGCTTTCTTACGCACTTCTGCGTCATATTGTTTTTCTCTCCGGATGATTTCTTTCTCTTCCAGTTCGATTTGTTTCACACGTTCCGTTATGTCAACGTTCATTTCTTTTTCTTTCAACAAGATGTCCAGCTGCGCTTTTTCCAGCGCATAAGCATTATCGGCTTTTGCTTTGGCTACGTCCTGCTCTTGACGGAATGCCGCCAGCTTCAATTCCTTCTGTTTATTCGATTCCGCAATCTGGGTCTCTCTCAAAATTTCGGCTTCCTTCGATTCTTGCTCCGCTTGGGCACGCTTGATGCGCGTCTCCTTATCGGCTTCAGCCTGAGCGATATGCGCATCCCGTTTGACCTGGGCGATCCGCGGTTGTCCCAGAGCATCCAGATAACCATTTTCATCGGTCACTTCCTTCACGGTGAAAGAGACGATGACCAAGCCCATCTTAGCCAAATCAACACTGGCGACTGCCTGGACTTCTTGCGAAAACTTATCGCGGTTCTTGTAGATTTCTTCGACCGTCATGGAACCCAGAATAGAGCGCAGATGGCCTTCCAAAACCTCGCGGGCTTCATTCTCCAGATCCTCTGTCGGCTTGCTTAAATACTGTTCGGCTGCTGTGGCTATTTCTTCCACTGTGGAACCGACCTTAATGATAACTGTTCCGTCAGCTGAGACAGGAACCCCTTCCTCCGTGTAGACAGCCGGCGTACTGACTTCCAATTTGCTCGACAAGAGCGATAGCTCCTTGGCTGTCTGAAATACCGGGATGACAAAAGTACCACCGCCGCGCACCACTTTCATCGTGTTGCCGGTCGCTTTGTCGATGTGCGTATTCTTGCTGCCAAGAAAACTCCCGCTGACAATCAGCGCCTTATCCGGCGAAGCCGTTTTGTAGCGCCCGATGAAAATGATCAAAGCAACCACCAATAAAACCACTAAAATACCGATACCCATAAACTGATCTAAAAAATTCGTCATTTATTTTCCACCTTTATATTTTTTTTGATTCCATTCAGTCGTTTTATCCACAGGGCTGTGGATAGCATTTCTGTAGGGCGTGACATAGGCGATGTTATCCCGCACTTCAATGATCAGTACCGTTTCTCCGCTGGCGATGTTCAGAATATCCGCGGTGTCGGAACAGGCATAGATGAGCGCCATTCTGTTCATTTTACCGAATCCGGTCGATACGATGATTTCACCGATCGTTTTCTGCCCGATCGGCACGGTCACCGTCGCTTCTTTGCCTTCCAAATCTTTTGAGCTGGTGATGGTGCTGTTTTCCGCGCGCTTCAATAAGGGCAGGACAAAGAAAATCTTGAAGGCGATGATGAAAGCTGAAACAACCAGAAAAGCCACTGCGAACGAGGCATTTGACCAACTATCCGATTTTTGCAGCGCATTGACGAGCAGGCTCGCCGTCAAAATGCCCAGAAAAAAATCAGTGATATCGTAGAAGCCCACAGACAAAATATCATTGAGCGGGAATGTCAAGACAGTGCCGGCCACACCAATGATGAACAGCAATTCCAACGGCTCAATCGTTCGGAAAAGTGTAATCATATTTCGTCATCCTCCTTTCGATAAATTTTTTGTCACAAAAATGAGCCGCATTCATGTTCATTATCGAACAAATAGAGTCTGAAGTAAAGCCAGAACCCTTCCGGGCTATTCAAATCCGGCCTTGTCGGCAATCAACAAAAGAGGCCCCGATACAGCGATCCGGCCTCTTTGCATTTCCGTTCAAGGAAAACATGGCTTCCCCATTCGGATGAACTACTCTTCTGTTTTCTTACCTGACTTGTTGAAGTAAATCCCCGAAACATTAGCGATGGCCATAACTCCGATAGCAAGTCCGCCGTACAATAAAGTCGATTGGCTGACGGATGTTTCGGCGACGAGCGCATCAGGATTAACTGCGGCCCCTTCATCGTACAGCGCTTTGATTTCATCCGCCGGGAGGACGATGCCGTCCTGGATGTACAATTCATCGATCAGACCTTTGAACGGCTGATCCCAGTAGTTGACGGCCAAGCCGAATGATGCAGCTGAACCTTCAAAGATGTTCGGGAACGCCTCACCCGCGAACCGTTCCTCGCCATTGATATAGACGGCAACCTTTCCATCCGAAACGGTAAAGGCCACGTGGCTCCACGTATCAGCCGGGATGGTGGAACCGATCGGCGCATCATACCATTGCTGACCGGACCAGAGCATCGTCTGGTTGGCTGGACCTACAGGCGTCAGGCTGATCCAACTTTGCTCAGTGGCAGCCCCGAAGAAGGCCGTCGTGAACTGATTCAACTCAGCTGGATTGATCCAAAAAGCTACGGTATAGGCATTCTGGGTGATCAAGCCCTTTCCAAGCGACAGTCCGGATTTACCGTCGAACGAAGCAGCCTGCCCTTTGATACCCTCAACGAACGGCACAGCTCCGCCTGTGTTGTTGATCCGGTCCCCGGTCACTTGCGCATCGGTTTGATCGCCTGCCGCATTCTGATAGGTCTCATCAAAGGAATAATAAGCCGAAAGCTTGCCGGCTTCCTTCGGTTCGACTTGGATTTCGAAGCTGAGTTGCTCCGATTGCAGCTCGTTTTGGATAAGTGCCGTCAACGTCACGATCGCTGCCGGTTGGTCCGCTTCGGGACGTGTGACGACGCCTGTTTCCGAAATGACTGCAGGATCGGAGGAAGTCCATTGGATAGTGGTTCCGCCCGCAGCGGTAGTCGGCAACTCGATGTTCTTCACGACGGATTCCGGCATGGACGCAGAAAGTTCCGCTTTGATTTTCTCCATCTGCTGCGCGTCCGTTGTCGTACTCCTTTGACTTCCCCAGATGACCTGTCCGCTCTCGGACATGCCGCTGAAGGTCATGACCCACGCTTCTGTCGTCGGATCCCATTGGTTGATGAACACCCCGTCATAAGTGCCGTCAGCCAGTTTCAGCTCAACCCGATAATCATCATACAGCCGCCATGTGCCTGCCTGTGCCCCCGCAACCGTACCGTCAGCCTGCAACTGAATCAGTGTGGATTCCGTCAATTGGCCGGTGATCTGGTTGCCGTGGTTGACGAATTTGTAAGTGCCGGTGACTTCTTCTTGGGTCACTTCCGTTATCGTCTCGCCGGCATAGCGATACGGTGTCGGAACCGGCCAGTCGTTGCTGTTCTTGAACGTCTGATGGACACGCACTTCATGCGTCTCGCCTTTGTTCGGGAAGCGGGTATGGAACACGAGAAATTCCTTATCAGCTTTGGCATCGATGTAATAGGAATTGTGTCCCGCCGACAGATAGCCGACGCCGTCCCCGGTTCCGTCCTCACCCAATTCGCGGGTGAACAGGAAGTTCCCGATCAGTTTGTTGCCGATATCCTGATGGTCATTGACCCCGGGGAAATTGCCTACACCTTTGTCGAAGGTTTCGGGATAGACGGCTTCGCTTCCTGCTGCATCCACGTAAGGTCCTGTGATCGACTTCGAACGGAATTGTCGCATCTGGTAGCCGCCGTCAGACGCCAATCCACCATATGTCAAATAAAGATAATAATAGCCTGCTTTTTTGTCGTAGACGGCATAAGTCCCTTCAGAAGAACGCCCATACCCGGCGGCGATCTTGGTTCCGAAATAACGGTCGATCATTCGGCCGTCCTTAGTCACGCCGTCTTCGCCCGGGTAAAGCGGAATGCCCGTCTTTTTGTCCAATTCAAGAATGAAGGTCCCGCCCGACCACGAACCATACGTCATCCACAGTTTCCCTTGCTTGTCGTACAGGACATTGGCATCGATGGCGTTCGTGTATTCCGCATTGTTGTAGACACCGTTTTCCGTGAACCACTCTGGATTAGGCTCTTCCAGTACGCCCTCTTCGATCAGCTCATCGATATTTGTGCTCTCCCATTGCTTGTTGACGTCACTGTTCGCATCATACGTTTCTTCCTCCGTGAATCCGGAATAGATGATCGTATCGACATATGTGTAGGGTCCTTCGATATTCTTGGACACAGCCAAGCCGATAGCCGAACGAATGTAAGTAGATGAAACGCTGTAGTACAGCATGTAGGCGCCTTTGCTGCCGTCCGCATTTCTGTACTGCTTGTTCCAGATGACATCCGGCGCCCAGACCGCATAGCCGCCTTTGCTGTCAGCATCATCTTCCCCGGCCCAAGCGAAGGATTTGGAAAGGTTTCCGCTCAGGTCACCGTAAATCGTGTTGTCCGTACTGGTGTAGCCGTTGGTGAAATTCTGCCAATTGATCAGATCCGGCGATTTCGCGGCTGCGATATGCGAACCGAATACGTAATACATCCCGGATTTCTGATCTTGGATGATGGAAGGATCGTGGACCGATGCATTCGAGAAAGTGATGGGCTCATCTGATTCTGCCGCGTGCACCTGTGACTTGGACTGGACCGTTGCAGCCATGCTGATGGCCATACCGCAAAGCAACAACTTGGATATTCTTGACCTGGTAATGATAAAAAACGCCCCCTTTATAATTGCAACCGCTAACATTTGATTCCGCACAAAATAGATGTACTTACAAATTAAGATATCACATTTAATTTGTTCGTACAACTATTATGGTGGTCGGAGGTTACTTTTTTATTTTGAGCAGGGTGGCGGGTTATTTTTCTTTCGTTTTGGCTTAAATAACCCGCCAACGGGCTTTTGGTCGTTTATTTTGCGTTATATTCGCCGAGATAAGCGGCCAACTGGTTTTTGGCGGGGTACTCCACTCACCTTTCGATACTAAAAACCCGCCAAAAGGGTTTGGCGGGTTTTTAGTATTCTTGCAGCCTTATACTCTTCCGGCTAATGACTCAATCACAGACTATTCCTCCGTTATTACTTTCAGATATTGGTCTCCCCAGTCGCAAATGGATTGGACGACCGGTGCCAATTCCTTGCCGATGTCGGTCAGGTGGTACTCGACTTTTGGGGGAACAACAGGATAGACCGTCCTGGCGATGATCAGGTCGCGCTCCAGTTCCCGCAGCTGACGGATCAGCATCCGTTGGTTGATGTCAGGAAGGATCTTGTTGAACTCGCTCAGCCGCAGCGTTCCGTTGTGCAGCAAGGACCAGATGATGGCAATTTTCCATCTCCCCCCCACAACAGATAACGCTAAATCTTTAGTGTTGTAAAATTCTTTCTCTTGGTATTGGATCATCAGGCAGCCTCTTTTCATAAAATTAATCATAGTGACAATTATGTCAGTATTCACACAACAGTCATTATATAGTATTCTTTAACAGAACGAAATACCATTTTTTAGAAAGAAGGAAATTAAATTATGAAAAGCAGAGCAGCTGTCGCTTTTGGACCAGGCAAACCGTTGGAAATCGTGGAAATAGATGTGGCAGAGCCAAAAGCCAAAGAAGTATTGGTGAAGATTCTTTACACTTCCGTCTGTCATACCGATGCGTTCACTTTGTCGGGTGAAGATCCGGAAGGTGTTTTCCCTGCCGTGTTGGGCCATGAGGGTGCCGGTGTGGTCGTTGCCGTGGGTGATGAAGTCACTTCCGTGAAGCCCGGGGACCATGTCATTCCTCTTTACACGCCGGAATGTGGGGAATGCGAATTCTGTCTGTCCGGCAAAACAAATCTGTGTTCAGCCGTCCGCGAAACCCAAGGCAAGGGCTTGATGCCGGATGGAACGACCCGTTTCTCTTACAACGGAGAGCCGATTTATCACTATATGGGGACAAGCACTTTCAGTGAATACACCGTTGTGAATGAAATCAACCTAGTCAACATCGATAAAGAGGCGCCATTGGATAAAGTTGCTTTGTTCGGTTGCGGCGTGACGACCGGCCTCGGGGCTGTCGAAAACACGGCAAAAGTCGAAGAAGGCGCAGTGACTGCAGTCTTCGGACTTGGAGCAATCGGACTGGCTGTTATCCAAGGTTTGAAAAAAGCCAAAGCCAAGCGCATCATCGCTATTGATATGAATCCCGACAAATGGGAACTGGCCAAAAAAATGGGCGCCACTGATTTCGTCAACCCAAGCGAACATGATCGTCCGATCCAGGAAGTCCTGATCGAAATGACCAACGGCGGCGTGGATTACAGTTTTGAATGCATCGGAAATGTCGAAGTCATGAAAGCCGCTTTGGAAGCTTGCCACAAAGGCTGGGGCGAAAGCATCATCATCGGTGTCGCGGGAGCCGGCAAAGAGATCCATACCCGTCCGTTCCAATTGGTGACAGGACGCGTCTGGAGAGGTTCTGCATTCGGCGGTGTCAAAGGCCGCACGGAACTGCCCGGAATGGTTGAGGATTTCATGAACGGCGAAATCGACTTGGACAGCTTCATCACGCATCACCTGAATTTCACCGACATCAATGAAGCCTTCGACCTGTTGCACAAAGGCGAGTCGATCCGCACGATTTTGACCTATGGAGAATAAGGACATGACAACAACTCTGATCGAAACGCATAAAGCGTTCGGGGGCGAACAAAGAAAATACCGCCACTATTCTGAAACACTGGATTGCGATATGGTTTTCAGTCTATTCCTGCCCCAACAAACGGACAATAAGCCGACAGATTTAATCTGGTGGCTTTCAGGCTTGACGTGCACCGACGACAACTTCAGCCAAAAAGGCGCCTTCCAAAAATACGCAAACCAGCACCACATGGCGGTCGTCATGCCCGACACCTCCCCACGCGGAACGGCTGTGGCGGATGATGAAGGTTGGGACTTAGGCCAAGGCGCCGGTTTCTATTTGAATGCCACCCAGGAACCGTGGGCAAAAAACTATCGGATGTATGCTTATTTGACGGAAGAATTGCCTCAACTTGTCTATGCTCTGATTCCAAATTTTTCAGGAAAAGAGAGCATCATGGGACACTCGATGGGTGGCCACGGCGCGTTGGTCATCGGCTTGAAGAATCCGGAACGCTTCCGCTCCATTTCGGCATTTGCACCGATCCTGAATCCGTCACAGGTTCCCTGGGGCCAAAAAGCCTTCACCGCCTACCTGGGGACTGATGAAACAAATTGGGCGGAGTGGGACGCGACCAGCTTGATCGCGGAAAGCCCTGCAGCTCCGCCCATCCTTATTTCGCAAGGGACAGCTGACAATTTTTATGATGTCCAACTGAACGAGGAAGCCTTCCTGCAAGCCGCTGAAGGCAAGAAAGTGCGCTACGAAAAACTGGACGGTTACGATCACAGTTACTTTACGATCGCTACCTTCATCGAAGACCATCTGCAATTCCATAAAGACTGTTTGAAGTAGAAAGCAGCAACCATAAGCACACAAAAAGCCGATAAGATCACGGATATTCCGTTTCCTTATCGGCTTTTTTACCGAGCTTTTGTCAAACACCCAGGCAACTTTTTTTTCTTCTGGATCCATTTCTTAGATGGCTTAGACGGTTTAGATGAAGGCGGTTTGATTAGATTTTTCTTCAGCCAGTTGAAATAGTACATATCCGGCACGACCGCAAAGTCGGTCATTACATTGGAAATCGCGATGTAGAGTTCTTCTTCGCTGTCCGCAAGATAATCAACAGCATCGATTGCTTCCACCATGCTCTCCAGATCAAACTCCCGCCGGCCAAAAACTTTTTTGCAGCTTTTGTTTTCTTTCTGTAGATCTTTGTAATAGCGTTTCGCGCTCAACTCGTCATCGTATTTCAATGAAAGCAGAATCAGCGGCAACAGCATCTGAGCGGATGCTTCAGGGGAGCGCTGGTAAAGCTCTTTGGCTTTTTCCATTTGTTCCAACTGACAGTAGATACCCATCAGAATGTAGCGGATCCCCATATTGTCAGCTTCGTTCAACCGCAAAATATCTTCATACTCCCTCACGGAAGCCGTCAACATCCGGCGTTTCTGCAATTCATCCGCATACAGCGCCTTGATGCGCAAGTATGCCCTGGTTTCGACGATTCCCCAATAGTTTCCGATGGACTCCTCATCATCCAGACCGCGCTTTTGCATCACTGCCTTTCCGAGTGTCTCCAGTTTCTTGAGTTCATGAATGAATTCGAGTGATTCAGGATCCAGTTTAAATAGCCGGGCTTCCAAATTATCCGGATCCAACTTCAAGGCACGCTCCAAAATCGCTGCGTATTCGCGTTCGGAAGCCGCGAACTCCAGCTTCTCCAGCTCTTCAGTCGCTTTTTCCTCGTTTGTCATTTCTCCGATTACGAACGTTTCGCCCTTGGCACTGGCCTCGTTGGAAAGCTTCGTGAATGCTTCAACTGCTTCATCCACAGAGTCGTAATCCTCGACGTGATTCAAAATGAATTTGTTCAACTGTTTCAATACTTTTTCCGTTTCTTTCATGCAATTCATCCCCCCAATTGCAGTTTGCTAAGTATATTATACCCGATTTTTGACGGCTTGCGTTAAGGAGAAGATACCTTCCAGCTGAAAAGTTTTACTCAGTACGGCACTCTGTTCAGCGATCGCCATGATGACATTGACGGATTGCTCCATCGTCTCAAGCGTCACGAATTCGTATTTACCGTGGCCGTTTTCGGTGCCGGAAAACAGGTTCGGTGTCGGCAAGCCTTTGTGCGAGATGATGCAGCCGTCCGTTCCGCCCCGCATCGGTTTAAAGACCGGCGTGATGCCGCAGGATTCATAAGCCTGCACCGCCAAGTCCACGACGATCGGATGCTGTTCGATGATATCGCGCATATTGTAGTATTGGTCGAACAACGTCAAGGAAATCCGCGGTTCGACAAACTGGTCGTTGAACGCCGCCACCTGTTCGGCGAAAAAATGCTTGCGGGCAGCGAAGCGTTCCCGGTCATGATCGCGGATGTAGTAGGTCTGTTTAACTTCATCGACGGTCCCGCTCTGGCTAGTCAGCAAGTAGTAGCCTTCGTAGCCGCTGGTGCGTTCCGGAGTCTCCTCTTGAGGCAAAGCCGTCGCAAATTGACTGGCGACCAGCAAAGCGTTGACCATCGTATCCTTTGCGGAACCGGGATGGACGCTCGTGCCGCGGATAGTGAGTTCCGCTTGGGCCGCATTGAAATTATCGTAGGTCAGATTTCCGATCGGTCCGCCATCGATCGTGTAGGCGAAGTCGGCCGCGAAACGGTCCACATCGAACAGTTTCGCCCCGCGAGCCCCAAGTTCTTCATCGGGTCCGAAAGCAAGACGGATCTTCCCGTGCTTCCGTTCCGGATGCGCGATGAATTGCTCGCAGGCGGTCACGATCGAGGCAATGCCGGCTTTGTCGTCAGCGCCCAACAGGGTCGTGCCGTCCGTAGTGATGACCGTCTCCCCGATATAGTTCCGCAAGCGCGGGAATTCCTTCGGCGAGAGGATGATTTTTTCAGCCTCGTTCAAGACGATATCGCCGCCATCATAAGCACAATGGACCTGTGGATGGATATTGACTGAGTTGAAATCGGCCGTGTCCAGATGCGCAATGAAACCGATGACCGGCACTGCTTCTGCCGTATTGCTTGGCAGGGTCGCGGTCAGAAAGCCGTTCGTTTCATTATATTCGACCTCCTCCAGACCGATTCTGATCAGTTCCTTTGCCAACTCCAAGGCAAATGTCACCTGGTTATGCGTTGACGGCACCGTGTAGCTGCTGTCATCCGAACGCGTGTCGACCTTTGCGTATGCGATGAATCTTTCCAATAAATTTTCGTACATATACCTCATCCGCCTTTCTTTGACGCTTTTCATATCAATATAAGGAAATATCCGACTAACGGTCGCCTTCTGAAGGCAAGTCCGTTAAGCGGATATTTTCTCAAGTGCTTGTTTTCAGTCTATTGTCCGTTTACTCTTCCACGTAAGCCGTTCGGAAATACATCGCTGCCCCCACTGGTTGGATCTGCACATCCTTCAAGGACGGATCGACCAAGTTGGCGTTGGCGCCTTGATAGATCGGCGCATTCACGGCGTTCTCGGCAATCAAGGTTTCTTCCGCCGCCAATAGTGTTTCCCAACGTTGTTCCGCATCGTTCGCATACGTGCTTCTGGTGTCGTCCAACAAGGCATCGTAACCTTCATCCGCAAAGCGCGAACTGTTCAGGCCGCTTGTGGATTCATACATCTCCAGAAAGGCAATCGGATCGGCGTAACTCGGGGTATACGTTCCGTAGGCGATGTCGTAATCACCGTTCGTGGTCGATTCCATCCGGCTCTTCAATGGTACATTGCGGATCGTGATCGTCAAACCGGGCAAGTTCTGTTGCCATTGTGATTGCAGAAATTCGGCAGTCGTCTTGGAAGTTTCGGTATCGGAAGTCAGCAATTCGATCGACAATGTTTCGATTCCGAGCTCTTCCTTCGCGGTTTCCCACTCAGCCTGTGCCGTTTCCAGATCGTAGACTGCCAAATCGCCGCTCTCTTCGCGGAAATCTTCATCGGTTTCAGGATTGTACGCGTAATTGGAAGGCACAAAACCATTCGAAGGCACGGAACCGTCATTCAAAACGGTATCCACATACGCTTCCTTGTCGAACGAAGTAGAAAGAGCTTTCCGCAGATGGACATTGGCTGTGCTCGTGCGGCCTTGGTTAAACCAGACATAGCCGGACAGAGCTTTCGGTTCCGTCACCAAAGCGTCGGATCCTGCATATTGTTCAATGTAAGGATTGCTGATCTGCGTCAACTGGACCTCACCGGATTCGAACAAGTTGATGTTCGTGGCGATTTCTTTGCTGACTTCCCAGTTGATCTGATCCAATTTGACGTTTTCCGCGTCCCAATAAGCTTCGTTTGGAACCATCGACCAGTTCAGATCCGTGCCATCCCAACCTTCCACCACGAAAGGTCCGTTGTACACAGTGTTTTCACTGTTCGTTCCGTAGGCGCTGCCCAACTCGCTCGCCACTTGGTGGTTCTGCGGCAAATAGGAGGACGTCCCCAACAAATCCTTGAAATAAGCGGTCGGATTGCCCAAAGTGAACTTCACGGTCTTCTCATCGATCGCTTCGACTCCCAGTTCCGCTTTGTCCAACTCCCCGTTGTTGATCGCTTCGGCGTTCTTCAACGGGTACAGTTTATTGATGTTCGGGGAAGCCGTCGCCGGATCGACGATTTTTTGGTAGGTATAGACGAAATCCTGCGCAGTCACCGGATCACCGTTCGACCAGTTCGCATCTTCCCTAATCTTGAAAGTATATTCCAGTCCGTCTTCACTGACGACAGGCTCTTCGGCGGCGATACCCAATTCAAACGCGCCATCGTCACCGACGCGATAAAGACCTTCATTTGCGTTCTCGAGCACCACCAAGCTGGAGTTATCTGCTGAGATGGCGTTGTCCAAGGAAGCCAACTCCCCCGTATTCGTGATAGTGATGACTTGCTCCGCGGCAGGTGTGGCTGATGAAGCGGCTGCCCCTTCGCTGCTTTCTGTGTTTGCGGCATCCCCGGTCGAACAGCCCGCCAACACCAAACTTATCGCTAGCGTTGTCGTGATGACCCATTTATCTTTTAACATACTGTTCCTCCTGACGATTCTCATTATTTTTATCCCTATGTTGGAATTCATTTCTTTGATATGTATGTACAAGTAGCTTACCATCACAGGATGCTTTAGGATAATTCCGATTTCCGAACAACTGTGATAGGCAACGCCGATACTTCCAATAACCACAAAAAGCTCGCCCCCGTTGCGAACGGTAGGACGAGCTAAATAAGGGAGCTGCCAGTTAGATCAAGCGCGGGCCAAAATCCGCTGCAGGAACCCTCTGGTGCGGGCTTCTTTCGGATTGCCGAAAATAGCTTCAGGGGCGCCTTCCTCCACAATGACCCCCTGATCCATGAAGATGACGCGGTTGGCCACTTCCTTGGCGAAGGTCATTTCATGCGTGACAATGACCATAGTGGTGCCTTCCTCCGCCAGTTTGCGGATCACTTGCAGCACTTCGCCCACAAGTTCCGGATCCAAAGCCGAAGTGGGCTCGTCGAACAGGATGACGTCCGGGTTGACCGCGAGGGCGCGGGCGATGCCCACCCGTTGCTGTTGGCCTCCGGATAGTTGCGAAGGATAGTAGGCCAAGCGGTCGCTCAGCCCGACCTTTTCCAAGGCGCGGATAGCCGCTTCGATGGCTTCCTTTTTGGGAACTTTGCGTCCGACGATCAGGCCTTCAGTGACGTTATCCAATACCGTCTTGTTGTCGAACAGGCCGTAATTCTGGAAAACGAATGCAGATTTTTTCCGCACCGCATTGATGTCCTTCTTGCTTGCTTTCGAAAATTCGGTCTGAATCTCATCGAAACGCAGCGAACCCTCGTCGGCTCGCTCAAGGAAGTTGATGCAGCGCAGCAAGGTCGTCTTACCCGAACCGCTTGGGCCCAGGATCACGACGATATCGCCCTTTTCAACGGCGATATCCACACCTTTCAAGACTTCCAGTTCACCGAATTTCTTATGAATATTCCTCAATTCCAGCATGGTATCGCTCCTTTCGCGCATCTAAAAAATACTCCGGTTGGTTTTCTGATTTTACGGCAATGTTACGCCCGCGTTTGTAGCGGGACAAGCGCTGCTCCAACAATTGGAAAAACACCTGAACGAGTGAACAGAGCACAATGTACACAATGAAAATCACAAGGTACGACTCCAGATAATTGTAGCCGAATGCCGCTTCCGTCTTGGCGATGGCCGTGATATCCTGGACCGACATCAGAAAGGCCAGCGAGGTCGATTTCAGCAGATTGACGGTGCTGTTGCACAAGTTCGGCGTTGCCGCCACCAATGCTTGTGGAATCACGATGCGACGGTAGGCCTGGATCGGCAGCAGGCCGATCGAAAGGGCCGCCTCCAGCTGACGTTTGTCGACCGTTTCGAGGGCCGAACGGAAGACTTCGGACAGGATTGCGATCGTATTCAGCGTAAAGACGATATAGGCGTAGTAGATCGGATTGATGCCGAAAACGTCGAAATCGATTCCCCTGCTTTTCACGAACACATTCAACAGGCTCGGGAAGATGCTGTACATCACCAGAATCTGAACGATCAAAGGGGTTCCTCTGATGAAGGACACATAAACTTGGGAAACACGGGCCAGTACTTTGAGATTGCGCTGTCTTGCCACTGCGATCAGGAAAGCGAACGGCAACGCGAGCAGCAAGGGGATAAAGGTCAAGCGCAGTGTTGTCGGGATGCCCTTCAACACAAGGATCAGAATTTCCTGCACATAGGCTAAATCAATGGTCATGCGTCTTGCTCCTTTCTCTTAGGCCGCGCGCAGCGGTTGTTTTCCTGCTGATAGTTTGTCTTCCGCCAACTTGAACGCTTTTTCGATCGCCAGCGTCAATAGCCAATAGATGCCCGCCAAGGCGATGTAGGTCTCGATCGAATATCCGCCGAGATTGCGCGCGATGATCAGCTGGCCTTTGCCCATGATGTCGACGATGCCGATGGTGTAGGCCAAAGCCCCCTCCTTCATCAACAGGATGAACGAATTTCCGAGGTTCGGCAACGCACTCACGAGCGCTTGGGGCAAAACGATTCTTCTGAACGCTTGCGCTTCCGTAAGGCCGATGCTGAGGGCAGCCTCACGTTGCACTTTAGCGACCGCCAAGTAAGCCGAACGCATGATTTCCGAGCAAGGTGCGGAGAACAGGAGCGACAGGGCGATGACGACAAAGTAGAGGCGGTTCCAGCTATTGATGTCGATGCCGAAGACACCCAACAGCACCTCCGGCAGACCGTAAAAGACCAAGAACATCATGACGATCGAAGGCGTGCAGCGGATGATCCAGATATAGCTATGGACGATTGCCCGCACCCATTTCGGACCGCTGAGTCTTGCCCAGGTCGCCAAAAATCCCAGTATGCCCCCGATCACGATCGTTCCGATCAAAAATTGCAACGTCACGCCGAGACCGGACAGAATGTCCGGCACTGCCTTCCAAATATAAGTGATGTCGAATGGACGATTCATCTTTTTGCCTCCCTTTGTAGCTTCAGCTGTTGTGTTCCGTTCTCCGGCAGCAGCGCGAATCTTATTCCTTCACGTATTGGAATGTGTTTTCGCCAAGAAATTCGATCATCAAATCATCGATTGTTCCGTCTTCTTGCAATTGCAGGAAGGCTTCGTCGTATGCGTCGGCCAACGCTTGTTGGTCCTTGTTGAACAACGGCCATGTCGGCAGCGCTTCATAGACGAAGTAGGAAAAATCATCCTTGTATTGGCTGTACGGTGCGCCTTCTGCCAGCACATTCACTTCATAAGCGGTCTTGACGGCGAAGTAGCCGTCATAGCGGCCTTCCAACAACCAGGTGTAGGCATCCGCGATTTCGAATACGTCTGCCGCAGTCAACTCGATCGGCGTATCCGGGTGCTCTTCATTGAATGCTTGGATCACATTGTACTGGGCGTTGTTCGGCGAAATCGGCACTAGGCTCTTGCCGGCAGCCGCGAATGTTTCCAAGTCCGTGATTTCAGCCGCATCTTCCGAACGGATCAGCACGCCGATACTGCTGGCGCCGATGTAATGTTCAGGGAAAATGAATTTCTGTGCGCGCTCCTCGGTGTACCAAGCGCCTTTCGTTCCGACAGCATACTTGCCGGATTCGATCCCGATCAGCAGATCCTCGTCGGAAGTCGGCACATATTCGAATTCATACTGCGGCAATAACTCGTCGATGGCCTTCAGCACGCTGACTTCATAGCCGGTCGATTCGCCGTTCTCATCGACATAATTCATCGGTGCGGAACTTTGTGTATGCGCGACTTTCACCGTAGTCACTTCCACCGCCTCAGCTGCAGAACCGCTCGTTGCTTCGCTTGAAGTTTCCGCTCCGATCTGGCCGCAGCCAGCCAAAAATGCCGCCCCCAATAAACTTACTGTCGTCACTAATCTTTTTCGCTTCATATATTTACTCCTCCTGTATGTTTCCGATTCGTTTAATGGTTCGCTGTTTTTAGAATGGTCGCCTGCACTTTTTGGGCAGCCGCATGGATGCGTTGGTAAAAATCCGGGTTGGCTTCCAATGAAATCGCGCAGCCCGGCGCAAATACGATGCCCGTGTCGCCGGTTTCAGTCAGGACATTCGCCAAGCGATCGACCAGCAAGTCCTCGATTTCCTGCGCCTGATTTGAGAACGTCAGATCGGTTTTTGGCGAGATACCGCCAACCAGCAGTTTATCCGTCAGGGCACGTAGTTTGCGGAAACTTAACCGGGTTGGATCCTCCGCGTGATCGCTGCCGTCTTCCCAGTTGATGGCTTGGACATCGTAATCGATAAAACGCTCCACAGCCAAATCGACATGTCCATGCGCATGCAGGATATTGAACCAGGTACGGTCCTTGATATAAGCCAACAGGTCATCCGTATAAGGTTTGGCGAAAGCGGCATAATCGGCTTCGGATATGTCGCCGCGCTGGCTGTACTGTTCGGCGATGAAGAAGCCGTCCACACCGGCAGCGATCAATTCGTCCACGAACACCTTGTTGGAGGCATGCAGCACATCGAGCGCCGCCTTCAATTCCTCACGGTGATGCTCCAGAAATTCTGCAATCGGGCTTTCTTCCGGTCCGTCGACGATATGCGCGATCGAATCGTTACCCGGCGCAAATTGCTTCACCCATGACAAAGGCGAGAAGACGGTACCGACGACCACTTTTTCGCCTTTGTAGTGCTCCACGATTTTCTTGGCAAAAGTGGCTTCGCGCTGGATCACCGGATTGTCCGCCTTGAGAGGCACCAAACGGGTCAAATCTTCCGCGCTCCGGATCGGATAGTCCAGTATTTTGCCCGCCCATTCTTTCGCATCCGTCGAGAAGGTGATTGGCGTTCCGTAGGCTTCAGCGAAGAATTGGCCTTGCGACATCAGCTTGATCAGGTCCCAATCATTCTCATCCGTGAAGGCGATCGTCGCTTCGGCGAACGCCTCAACATCCCGATCCACCAACGGCATGTGACGCCAACCGGAAATGGCCGGTCTGTCCAAAGGTTGCTTCTTGAGTGCCGCTTCTATTCTTTTTCTTCCATTAAATGTTTCTGTCATGTTATGCATCCTCCTGTTCGATGGGTATCCATGTCTGTGTTGCTTGCGAGCGGTAAGCGGCGGCCAGAATGCGCAATGCCGTTATCCCCTGTTCCGCTGTCACGAAGGGAACTGTATCCTGTTCGATGCTTTCGACGAATCTGTCGACGATCGGTGTCAATGGTTCTGCATAGAAGCCGTCCTGCGAGGGATCATCCAGGTAGGTCTTTTCCCCGTTCTTCCGGTAAAGTGCCACCGGATGCCCGTCCGCATAAGTTACGGCCGTGGCCTTTTCGCCGTAGATGACGGTCTGCCTTTCGTTCGAATAATCAAACCAGTGGGTCAGCAAGGTTCCTTGGATGCCCGAGCGATGTTGGAGTTGCAACACTGCATAATCCTCATAAGGAACCGGGCTTCCGTCCGCCAACTGCTTGCCTTGTGTCGCGGTCTGGGCCAACACTGCAGTGACGGGATCTTCGCTGAATAAGTAGTTCAACAAATCGATACGGTGGACGCCCACCTGCGCCAGAGCGCCGTTCGTATGGCCGATCCGATCGTAGAAATCGGGGACCGCCGTACCCCAACCGTCATTTTCCTGACCTTGGTTGGCCAATGTCGTCCGGTAAGCATGAATCTTTCCGAGTGTCCCTTCCGTCAGCAACTTTTTCAGCAGCTGATGTGCGGGATAAAGTCGTTGGTTATGGATGATCATCAGCTTTTTCCCCGTTTTTTCGGCTGTCTGCTGCATGCGTTCGGCCTCGGCCACCGAATCCGCCATCGGCTTTTCACACAGCACATGCTTACCGGCTTCCAGTGCAGCGATGGTGATGGGGCTGTGCGATTGTTCGTTCGTTGCGACGATAACGGCATCGACCGTTCCGTCTTCCCAGATTTCCTCAAGAGTCCGATAGACTTTTCCGCCGTACTTCTTTTGGAAAGCTTCTGCTTTTGCGATCGTACGGTTATAGAATCCAACCAGATCGACTTTTTCGTTTTTATCGCTTAGAGGGGCGTGCCGCTGTTTCGAAACATCCCCGCAACCGATGATGACGATCCCGACCATGGGACCCCTCCTTCCTGAACTCCGGCTTACCGGAATGGCTATCGTTTTTAAGTATGTGTCTGATTCTAACACGGTGCTTATTTTAAAAATAATACCGATTGTCTATCAGGGTTGACCGACTTTGGCGAACACCGCTCCTGCCGTCCTGTTTTATTTTTGCAGCGACGTCGTTTGTTTGTTGTTTTTGCCTGAGACACCCGCCGCCGTTTGCCTTACCAATTCCAAACGATCCAGTTCAATCTGCGGATCGACAGTGCAATCCGCTCCGATGATGACCCCTGTATCGCCAATTTCGTGGATGATGTCGACCGTGAATTGGGCGATGTCCACCTTGTTCCCCGAGTCCAACAATGTACCGGTGTTATTGTCGAAGCCGCCGATCACCGCTTTGTTGCCGAAGAAATCTTTGCCTTCCTTCAGGCTGATTTTTTCGGTGTGTACCGCCCAGTTGTAGGCTTTTGCTTCATAATCTCGGTAGTACGACAAGTCGTTTTGATGATGCTCATAGCCGCAGATATGAAGGATATTGTAGTCGCTGACTTTGTTCGCCTCCGCCAATACCGCCAATTCACTATGCGCGATATAATTTTGATAGGCTTCTTTGGTCGCAGTGCTGCTTTGGACGTTCTGCACGCTCAGATAGATGCCGTCCGTGCCAGCCTCTTCAATGACTCTCTGGGTCAAAACTGCGATATCCTTGGCGATTTCATTCGCCGCATAAGCAAGGGCTTCCGGTTCGGTTTCGAAGAAGCGGGTAAATTTTTCGGGATCCTTGTCCCACGCTTCGAAGGCAATCCGGATATAGTTCGCCGGCGAAAAGATATTATAGAAAGTTGCGACTTCGCCGTTGAAGGATTCCTTGACCCGTTTCACCGTCTTGACCTGCTCCGTGATCCAAGGGTGATTCGGCCCAACTGCTTGGACGTTGTAGAGGTCATCCGCTATTTCAATCCTTTTTTCCAACAGACTCGGATGCCCGAAAAAGCCATCGCTCATGATCTTCACGAAATCGGGTTTGAAGGCGTCATAGAAATTTTTGTGCCCCGCGATCACTCGATCCAAAATCGATCTGTCCTCCAAACCACGGAATTGAGCATCACCGAAAACAAAGTGAAACCAAAAGCCAACTGGCACACGCTCCGTTTCTTTGTTGTCGAAAGTGTCAAAAATCAATTGTTTTCTATTCGTCTCTGTCATATGTTTTCCTCCTAAAATGTAAAATAAAAAGCCGCCCTTCCTGGATTGTTCCAGAAAGGACGACTGTTAGATCGTGGTTCCACCTTTTTTCGCGAAAAGCTTGCGCTTGCCGCCTCAACCGGTACAGAGCCTTTTGCTGCGCTCGATACCGTTGCCTGACTAACGGGGGCGTCCGGATACGTCTGCAGGAAAATCCCTGTCAACGCATCAACTCCGAGGCCATTTTTCCTGTGCTGCCGTCCGCTCTTTTCCACCGACCAAGAGCTCTCTGCAGGACTATTCAACAAGTACTTTCCTCTTCTTTGCTTTTTTCTGTATGGCTGTGATTCATAGACAAAGTCTACCATCGCAGCCACGGCCTGAAAAGCACACGATTCCGAACAGGATTGACAGGGAAAAGCGAACAGTGGAGTGGCCGGTTGAGTATGCATGCTTGGGGAAAACATGGATAACGGCCAAGTATCCATGTTTTCGAATGCGAAAAGGGCCCAAAAAGATGAATACCGCGAAAGTATTCATCTTTTCGAATGTTTGACCTACATAAAAGATGAATAATATTTATGAATCCATCTTTTCGAGCCGCCGCCTCACGAAAAAGATGGATAACGGCTAGTTATTCATGTTTACGCTCAAAAAAGACGGACGGCCCGCCACAACATCCATCGTCACGCAACAAAAAGTCCTCCCGGTAAAATGCCGGAAGGACAGATTTTTCATCAATTCAATTTGCCTTGCTCGTTCAGTTTGCCCAGGAAATACGGCATCTGGACGCGCCACCATTCCCAGTCGTGGTGAACGTTCTCGCCCCAGAAGTCGATCCAGGCGGGGATGTTCTTGAAGCGCAGGGCTTCTTCGATTTTCTTCGTGTCTTTGATGCTGACTTCTTCCCAGTTGCCTTGGCCGGTCGCAACGATGATGTTTCCGGAACGATATTTATCCAGGAACCAGCCGTCGTTCAGATTCCAAAGGTAGTCGACCGGGGAGTTCTCATAAGCGTTGCGGTCATGGTAGTCTCCAAAGAAGTAACGGACATCGTAGAGCCCGCTCAGCGCGATGACGCTGTCGAAAACGTCCGGATGGCGCAGGTAAAAGTTCAGGCTGTGGTAGCCGCCCATGCTGCAGCCGGTCGCAATCATCGGTCCCTGATGGTTCGTCTGATGCTTGATGTGCGGCACCAGTTCCTCGATGATGTAGCGGTCATAGCGTTCGTGCATGTTGGCGCGGTCGTACGGACTTTTCCATTCGCACAGCCAGGATTCGTTGTCGACGCTGTCCGGCGTATAAAACTGCACCAAGCCTTGGTCGATGAACCACTGGCAAGCTTCAATCATGCCGAAGTCCGCGTATTCGTTGTGGCTGCCTCCGGATGACGGGAAGACGATGATCGGTTTACCAGCATGTCCATAGCGATTGAAACGCATCTCACGGTTTAGGTGACCGCTCCATTGTGATGAATATTCTACGTGCATCTTATTTCCCCCAGTCTATTCGGTTACGGAAATCATGTGGATGATGTCCATCAGTTCTTGATATTCTGCCGCACGGATCACGTAGCCGAAATCCCCCATAATAGCCGCAAAAATCCCCGGCATTTCTTCAAACAGGACCACGTTGCCACCGTAACGGGCCATCACTTCCTCATGTGTGAAGCGGTAAGGATGGACGCCCTTGCGGCTGACGTAGCAGCAGTAATAAGGAAAATGCATCTGCGCCGTGAAATTTCCGGTCGCGACCAGTTCGCCATAAGCGGCATAGAGATCGACGTCATTCGCCCAGTTCCACATGTCCATCGTATGCCCGCCAGGCGGACGCAGGTTGGCCTCCAAGGCAACAAGGCTGCCGTCAGGCAAACGGAAAAACTCAAAATGGAAGAAACGCTCACGGACATTGAAGGCCTGAACGAGCTTGGTTCCGATTTCGCGCAAGTCTTCCGGCATATTGCGGTCGACATAGTAGAACATATCCGCATTCTTTTCGACGATTTCCAACACGGCTTTTTCGTAAACAAGCGTGGCATCAAAAAGGATATTACCCGCGGCATCGGTCAGACCGTCATACGTGACGATCTTTCCGTCGATGAATTCCTCCAGAATGTAGGACTCATAAGGATTCTTCACATGGAAAAAGTGCCCTAGTTCCTCTTCGGAACGGATTTTGTGCGTATCCGCCGCACCAACACCGGAATCCGGCTTGATGCAGACCGGGAACCCGTATTCTTGGCATAACCCGAGGGCATCTTGATAGTCATCGATGACACGCCCGCGTGCTACCCGGATACCGACTTCCTTGAATTTTTCTTTCATGGCGGACTTCAGTTTTACGAAGGCCATATCCTCATTTTTGAAGCCGAACACGTTGAAATCGGTGCGCAGACGCGCATCCTGCGCCAACCAGTATTCATTGTGCGATTCGATTCGGTCCATTTTGCCGTGCTTGTATGTCAAGTAAGCCACCGCGCGCAACATTTCATCATAATTTTCCATATCATTGACGCGGAAATACTCGGTCAGACTCTCGCGCAAGTCCGTATCCAACAACTCGTAAGGTTCGCTGGCGATCCCGAAAACATGCACGCCCGCCTTCTTCAGACCGACCGCGAAATTCTTGAAATTACTGGGAAAATGGGGTGAAATAAATACATAATTCATGCTGATTCCCTTCTCTCTTCCGAACATTAGATTATAATGAGAATGTACCATTATAACGGCAGATTTACAAGCGTTTTTCTGGTGAAAACGAAAAATATTGATACAATCGTGAGGTTTTTCTGATAAGCTATGAATAACTAAAATCCATTTCTTCGAAAGGCGTGAACAGTATGAAAAAGATAAATCGGTTCTCAGCCAAAAGAGCATCCGCCAGGATCATTCGACTCTCATCAGATGCGCGAAGCACCCTTCTTTCCCGACAACAAAATCAGAAAACGAATGATTCGGAAACATTTTTAGCATGTGTGATTGAATCCATGGCTGAATACGACGAAGCTCTAAGGGGATTGATTGAGCGTTAACAACCTCACTTTCTTAAACGAACAGCCATTCCAAATTCAACAGTTCCGGAAAGCTGAGCATCAACCGGTTGACCTGGTCCAAGGTCAGTTCCCCCAACTCCAGTTCACCTGCCCGGATAGCATCCAATCGTTGCCTCGCGACCCCACTCACGAAAGCCAACTCATCTGTCGGTTTGTTGACAAGGAAGATCAGTTCGAACAATGCGCGTTCGACCCGATCCAAGAAAGTATCATAAAAAACCTCACCGATTCCGGTCTTTTTTGCCGATCCGTGCGCTATCTTTCCGCAAGCCGAAAGCATATGGTCGATTGTTTCGTCCGTGTCGGCGTAAAAAATGCGGATCCTTTTCTCATCCATCGAAAACCCAATGTGGTCGACATCACTGAAGTTTGCGGAGATCTTTTCAAAAGCCGCGATTATGCCCGGCATCTGAAGTGTGATCGCCCTCGATATGAGCACATCGTCCATGAACATCCGTTTGGACTGGAAATTCAGGTCCAATGGGAAGCCATTTTTTCGCAACTCAAGCGCTGCCCGATTGATGATTTCGTTGCGGAAATCGATCATGCTGATGACCATATCCGGGTGTTCCCACGTCTCGGTTCCATCAGCTGCCGCCACTTCATCCTCCTCACTGGGATCCCAGACCTTTTCCTCTACATATTTCTCAATTTCCTCCCAGTTATCGGGCATGCCGTAGACCATGACGAACTGCCTGCCTTGGCGGTCCACCGCTTCAACCGTCATCATTTCATGAAAATAATGATAGGCGAAGTCATCCATGAGGGCATATTCGATCCCATCGATTACCCTGGTGCCGTATGTGTTCGCCATGCTTGTGTAGAATTCTGCAGATTCGTTTTCTCCGACATAGAGCTGTTCATCCATCAAATTCAGATAGCGCAGTTCTTGGAAATGCAGTTCCAGGAACGGAAAGCCACCATCCTGAGCAGCCAATTCACTCAATCTCTCTTCAGGTATTTCATAATCGCTCAGTTCTTCCAACAAGTCTTCCCAGTTCATTTCAAAATCAGCTTTTGCCTCAAATTCATGACTCTCAAAAATATTGTCTTCATCCATTATTGTCCGCCTCCCTTTCAACCATGTAACAATGATTCGGAACTGCGCGTCCAGAGTGAATCCCAGAGTTCGTCCGTTTCCGCTTCGGTCAATAGCGCATTTTGATAATCTTCCCAAAAAACAACACTCCGGTCCCAATCCTTGATTTCCGTGAAGGCCCTTGTTTCCTTGCAACTCGGGCAATACATATGTTTGACGTGCCCCAATTTACGCTGCTCTGCTCTTTTGCGGTAAAGCACCATCTGCGCTCCGCATTCTTGGCAGATGAACTTGCTTTGGACCATTCTCTGATCTTTTTTTCTGGTCATTTTCAACACTCCATTCCTCTGAATGACAAATCCGAAGGGACAGTGCTCAAAAAACAAATGGGTATACGAAACGATTGCAACCTTTCGTTATACCTATCATACACCTAGACACACACTGAAACAATTTTGTGAATTCGTCGTCAATATTTCACAAAATTGACTTTCATGCCCCTTGATACGGCCGCTTAAACGGCAACTTTTTATACTGATATAACTATTTTCTGGTATGCTCATCCGCAAAATATCAGGTTGCTTCCCAACCCCATTATTGGTTATGATAGGGATACTAACACCCAAATTGCGGCAATTATTTTTGCCAAGGAGGCTCTTACGTGATTTACGAAATGACGATAGAAAAAAATCTGCTGACCGAACCGATTTCTCACACAATCCGGATTGAGGACAATTCCACATTCGAGCAACTGTATCAAGATATTTTGGAAGTCCTCCAGGAAGAGGCTCCCAAAAATCATTCTTTCCAAATCATACGTTCCAACGGAAAAAAGCAGTCCGGCGTCTCGATTCAGCCGCAACCTGCCTCTGACCAAGTGTCTGAAGATCCCTTTGTTTACAACGAAGACTCTGAGAATACCTCGCTTTTCGATGAAAGATTCTATGAAAATGGCACACCCCTCAAGGACTACTTCAAGAAACCCGGTGACGCGGCAACGTACATTTCCGTTCAGGATATTCCAGATGAATACACAGTCACTTTCAGAAAAACATTAACTCCCGCAGAGGCTATCTTGGCAGAGCTCAACCAACTCATTGAACGGTCTCCCGAACGCGGAGATAGCTATGACATTATAAAAGGGCAGATGGAAGAATTAACACAGCTATTGAATCCATCCTCCCGAAAATCGAAAAAGCCAGCCGCACCTAAGCAGCCACAAATCTACTCCTTCAAGATCACGCTTGAAAACGTCAGAGGCCCGGTCTGGCGGAAGGTGCAGGTCAACAGCTCCAGCACTTTCCTGGAGTTGCACAAAATCATCCAGATCCTGTTCGATTGGCAGGATGACCATCTGCACGAATTCAGGATCCAGAAATCGAACGGCATCCGCCAGAAAAACGTCGTCATCGAATCTGATGAAGAAGCCTCATCCCCCTTCGACAGTCTCTTTTTTGATGATGAACAGACCTACCTCTCCGAAACAGAGGAGCGTCTGCATGATCATTTTCTGGTGGAGAAGGATCAGGCGCGTTACACCTATGACTTCGGCGATGATTGGCAACATAAGATTGTCCTCGAAAAAATTCTCGAGCCCGCAGAAGGAACGACCTATCCGATCTGCACGGCCGCCAAAAACGATGCCCCTTACGAAGACAGTCGTTATGAAGTCATCACCGGAAGTCTCAGCCTCCTCAACAGCGATGCTAAAGGGATCATCGCGGATGTGAATGGGGAACTGGAACGGAGGATGCATAAGAAAAAAATATCTCGGAAGACAAAGTAACAAACTGTGGCGAGGCCGTTTTCCCGAATAGACCCCCTACATTCGAGGATCTCGTCTAGTTATGGAGGAGAACTTCCACAGAAAAAAGCTGATTGCGGATATGCAATCAGCTTTTTTTGTGATTTCGTCCTTCGTTTTGGGTGAATTGACGAATGCTACTGCAACATCCGACAATTCCGTTCCATGCTGTGATCAAATTGTCGAATGATTTCACCTATTCGACAATTTCACCTTACGCTGAGGTTAATTAGTCGAATAGCCGTCCACTATTCGACAATCTCACCCTCCTGTACAGTTTTTTATCGGTGATGAATCGGTGAGCACAGCGATTCACTCCGCATAAGCTAAGACCCGCACCCCTGCGTCTCGATCAAAAAGCAAAAAGCCGATCTCCAAAAGAGACCAGCTTTTTGCCTTTTTCAAATAAGTTTCAAAACGAAATACAGAATAAAGATACCCGTCAATCCGTACATCATTTTTGATACCGCTTGTCGATCACCCGAAAACACTTTGATGAACGTATACAGGATAAACCCCCAGCCGATACCATCCGCGATATTAAACGTCAACACCATCATCAGCACCATCAGGATAGCCGGAAAATATTCCGTGAAATCATCAAAATTGATGCCCTTCAGATTGTTGGCCGCTAACAAGGACCCTACAATGATGAGCAAAGCCGAGATGACCGCCAGCGGGATAAGGGCAATGAAGGGAATCAACGCGATGGTGAACAGGAAATAAACGCCCACCATGAAGGATGTCAATCCGCTCCTTCCTCCTACAGCGATACCTGTAGCGCCTTCCGCACTCGTACAGGTGGAACTACATCCCAGCAAACCGGCAAGCATCACTGATAATGCATTTGATTTAAGTGTTCTTTTCAGCACTTTAGGCTGTTCAGATGTCAAAAAACTGACCTGCGTCCCTAAATTCTGAAAAACGACCAAAATTAAGAGCGAAAATACGGCTACCCAATAGTCCATCAACAGAACACCGGAAAAATCAAGTTGGAAGACAAACGGCTCTAAAGAACCCAGATCGATAAAGGAATAGGAAAATGAGCTGATGTCCGTTACCCCTAAAGCAATGGAAATGAGAACACCGAAAATAATCGTTAATAAAAAATTGCCTTTTACATTTTTGACGAACAGGATCAGCCCGACCAGCAGCGTTGCCAAGAGCGTCAACGGCACTGGTTGAAAAATATTGTTCAGTGCCACGATTGTACCCTCTGAGGATACGATGATGCCGCCGTTCTTCAGGCCAAGAAATATCAGGAAGAAGCCGACTCCCGCGCTCATCCCTTTGATCAAAGTCACCGGGATGGAGCGAAGGAGTTGATCTACCACGTTGAAATGCGTCAACAGAAAAAAGAGCAGCCCGACGATAAAGATAATCGATAAACTTTGTTGCCAAGTAAAAGCAAAGGCACCGACCAAGATATAGGTAAAGAACGCATTGTCGCTCATCCCTGGGGCAAGTATCAAGGGTGAATTGGCATACAGGCCCATCAGAATGTTACTGACGGCCGTTGTCAGTATCGTCGCAATCACAACCGAATTATAATCCATACCGGCTTGAGACAAAATCAACGCATTGACGGCCACAATATACACAATAGAGAAAAAGGAAGTCGCACTCGCCAACAGTTCGGTCCCTGACTGCTCCCCATGGATAAATCCAGGGGGTTCCAAGGGCTGTTGGGACGTCACGGACTGTACTGGCGATATTTCCAAAAAAGTGGAGATGTCGTTTTTCTATTTCCGTTCTATTCCCAAAAGCCCTTAGACTTTCTCAACAAGGCGCCCGATGGCACCATTCGCGTTGAAGGCTCACAGCTGAACCTTTTGGTTGCTCTATCCATTTGTTAAGCTAATTGAAAATCTCGCAGTCCGAAATTGCAGGACTGGCGTCCGGTTGATTGGCAGAGCGTCTGTATGCAGGTGTCGTGGTGCGCCATGAAGGTATCAAACGTCGCGCTACATTTTGTGCGGTCAGTCTCGTTGCGTGTCGGTTGGCTGTTTTTCAGGAGGAACGCACTGTACAGATCCCGTTGGACAAGCTGCCCGGCAACAAAGGTCGTACGTTCATCACGTGTCTTTTTGATATACGTATCGTTTACGTGGTTATACTGGCTGGCACGAAATTTAAAGGTATCCACCTCGTACAGCGCACCCCCTTCTTGGGGTGCTTTTTGCTTCACGATGCCGACCAACATGGCCGGCGCATGATAGCCGATGGACTTGCCATAGCGTTTCTTGCGGTTGAACCGCCCGTTCTTGTTGACGGTCGTTTCTTTAGCCCGCTTCATCAATGCACGGAAAGCCATGTCCTCCACATAAACCTGATTCCCCAGTGCCAGGATGGCATTGGCGGTTTTGTTGTGGGCTTCTTTTAATGCCACCGCCCGACGGCGGTAGCGGTCCTTCAAGCGAAACATTATTTTCATGTAGTTCTTGCTCCGTACCCAGGTCAACTTGACACCCCGCTTGACGGTGCCGTCGACATTAAAGTTGGCGGGGTTGGTTGCGCGGCGACTCCGGTCCAGTTTTCGTTGCAACAGATGAATCGCGTGGTCATAGGACGCTCCTTCTGGAAATAATTCCTTCAAGATGACGCCGTCATCACCTGCCACCGCCACCGTAGAGGTGCCGATGTCGATGCCCACTTCCGCATTCGGAGCGGGTTGTCGGCGGGGCATCCCCGTATTATTGTTGCGTTTCACTGGCGGGTTACCTTCCAGCACCAGTTGCAAGAAGTACTGATTACCGCCCTTGAACGCCTTGCGTACGATGCGGCAATATTTCACCCGGTGCAAGGAAAGGGATTCCTGAACAAATAGGTCGTTGGTACGGATAGTGACGGGCAGAATCAGCCCGTTCCACTCCAAACGGTCGCCTTTGAAGCGCATGCCTGTAGCGTTCGACTTGCCCTCCAATGATTCCAGCTGGCCGAACTTTTTGAAACGTACCTTTTTGCCTTTGCCATACAGAAGGGAGGACACACTTGTCCAGACCGCAGAAGCGATTTTTTGTGCGGTGAAGCTGTCGATATGCTTCTTGTACGCCTCGCGCATCCGTCCGATGTAAGCATGCAAAGCGTATTCCGTCATACCGAAGGTCTTTTGGATCGTTTGCAATTCCTTGTTGCACGCCATCACACGAATCTTGTCGTTTGCTTTGATGGACAAGCGGCGTTCTGCCAGCACGTCTCGGTATCGACGGTTCTTATACAACTCTGTTAGCTGCGTCCGCGCATGGTACAAGACCTTGTTATACAATTTTTCAGCAATTTTGAAACGCTTATCCAGCACTGCTTGTTCATTTTGATGTGTAACAAGTCCCAGCTCTACGACGAATGAAGCTGTTTTGCTTTTAGCCATACGTGTTCCTCCTTTCTTGATGATTGCTTTGCATTTACTGGCGTTGTGAGGTCTTTTGGCTTTGGATGTATTGCTGAATCATTTCAAGCGGTGCCCCACCCACTGTGGAAACGAAATAGCTATTCGACCAAAGCGTGGGTAGCTTCGTCGTCAGTTCCTTAAACTCCTGTCTCAGCACGCGGGAAGAAACTCCCTTGATGCGTTTGACTGCTTTGTGAACCCCGAATTGTGGATCTATATCCAATAGGAGGTGAACGTGGTCTTGCATGATCTCCATTTCCTGAATTTCGACGGATAGACCGGTGCACATCTCTACAATGAGCTCCTTTAAGCGTACCGCTACTGGTCCGACAAGGACCTTTCGCCGATATTTTGGACACCAGACAACATGGTAGGTACAAGAATAAACGATGTTATTATTTGATTTATATTTTTTATTTTCCATATATTGATTATGCAACGAATCACCACATAACACAACTAAGTGCACGTCTTATATCCCCATAGCTAAAGCAAGGGGCTTTACGACGCTCTTTCGGTAAAGAACTCCCTTTCTCTTTCACATGAAAGAGTTCTTGCAATAGTTCCATCATCTCACGCTCGCATCCGGGCAAGCTGCCGCATCGGGAGCCACTCCAATTCCAACAGAGTCCAAAACAATCAAATGTAGTCTTTTACTTTTCACAATTCCCTTCCTTTCTGTTGCTTGCTACAATTCAATCGAACCGTTTCCTCTTCGAAGTGGCTGGGATGTTGAGCTCCGTCCTGTACTTGGCCACTGTCCGCCTCGAGATATCGATTTTCTCTTGGACCAACAGATCGACTATTTTCTGATCGGACAGCGGTTTGTGCTTGTCCTCTTCCTCAATCAGTTTTTGGATCATCTGTTGGACCGACGTTGTGGAGATGGCGTCTTCATTTCCCGATTTGGCTTTCCGGGACAAGAAGTACTTCAGTTCATAGAGACCCGAATCTGTTTGGACATACGTGTCGTTTATTGCGCGACTGATGGTGGATTCGTGCAGATTCAATTCCTCGGCGAGATCTGTTAATTGCAGTGGAACAAGCGGATGCGCTTCATCAAAGAAAAAAGCTGCCTGTCTGTGCACGATTGCCGTACTCACGCGCAAAATCGTTTCACTGCGGAGCGACAAATTTTCCTGCAGCGATTCGTACTCTTTCTTTTTTTCCCTGACATACTTAACGACTTCCTTGTCCTTCATTTGCTCCAGTTCCTCTGCGTAGGCTTTATTGAAGGAAAGGATCGGCACGCCGTAGCGGGCTTCGTTTATCTGAAGTTGTGCATCCTTGATGGTGACAATGATATCCGGTCTGATCGAGATTTGCTCGTCGGCTTGGAATGCTGACCCGGGAGAAGGATTCAGATGCTGGACAAAATCGAAAACGGATTGGATATTTTCTAATGTTACCGCATATCTTTTAGAAATGGCGCCCCATTTTCTGTTGATCAAATCATCAAATGACTCTTCCAACACGATATAAGCGATATCGGGTGCATCCTCCCGCCGTTCCGTCTGCAGCATCAGACACTCCTGCAGGTTACGCGCCCCGATGCCAGGCGGATCGAGTTGCTGCAGCAGTGTCAAGGCATCCATCATTTGGATCGGGGTGGCCTTCGTTTCAGCAGCAGCTTCTTCGATGCTTTTGATGACATACCCCTTATCGTTCAATTGGTTAATCCACCAAACAATCAAGGTGCGGAGGTAGGTATCCCGATAAGTCAGCATAACTTGCTCCGTAATATATTCATAAAGGGATTGTTTACGGTCAGGTATCCAACTCAAATCATTGGCTTGACTGCCGCTTCTGGAAACCCGCGACTCCCTTACTTTCATCTGCAGAAACGGATTATCCAAAACCTTCTGATTCAGATAATCGTGCAGTTCGAGATTTCCTAACTGAAGTATATGGATTCCTTGCAGCATCGTTTGGGAAAGCGTTTGCTTTTGTGTCTGCGTTTGGGTAAGATTTTGGTTTTGGCTTAAGTTCACACATATTCCTCTTTTCTGATTCAACTCTAGTTCGATGATGCATGCACTGACACTATAACATTTTTCGGTAAAAAATGGCTTTATTTTGGCGCAAAAAAAACGTTACCCTCGAGAAAGCTCATCCGAAGGCAACGAAAAGACTATCCAGCTTTTCTCTTTCATTCCCCCGAATCCACCTTCACAATGCTGTAAGCATCCACAACCGACTGATCGGCGGTTTTATAGGTTGTGAAAGTTAGGGAATCGTCGGTCACTTCGACATTCATAAAAGTCGGTTCCTCCAACTGCAGCGCAACGGCGGCATAGCGTTCATAGACGGAGAAATCCTGCATGTCGTAATATTTGGAGTCAGAAGCTGAGTTACCGGTCAAATACAGTGTGCCTTCCGGATCGACAGCGGCGCCTGCCTCATCGTAGGCGATTTCCTCAACGACCGCATCGCCTTTCATCTGATAGGTTCGCACATAGACATGGTCATGCCCCATCAAAGCCACATCGATATCAAGTTCATCGAAGACCGGTACCAATCCGTCCCGGAAAGCCAACACATCCTCATCGCGCGCATGATCGGCACTGCTGTAGATGGATTTATGCATCAGCACAATTCGATGCGTAGCCTCCGGATTTTCCGCTACAGCCAATTCCATTGCTTCCCGATGCTCTTCGATATTGTTTCTTTGGGTGTTCAAGGCGATAAACAGCGTGTTCCCATAGGTAAAATAAAAGTCACTGCCGGCATCATCCGCGCCCAGCCCCGTCTCGTTGGGCGGATTGAAATAATCGGCAAAAGGCGTGTAATCATGGTTGCCGATTAGGGTCATGATCGGATAGAAGGTCAGTTCTTCCGGAAAGAAGTAGCCGTCATATTGGTTCAAATTGTTGGCGATATTCACCTGATCACCCGCCGATACAAGGAAATCCGTATCAGGAAACATCTCCGTCGCAACCGTCACTGTCTTGTCCCATCCATCCGCATCGATCTGCGTGCCGTCGCCGGCCCCAATCTGCGGATCGCCGAAGAAAAGTAAATTGAATGCCCCGTCCCAAGCTTCTTGGGTCCGAAAAGAGTAGGATTCCGACCAGGCTCGATAGCCGTCCCCGAAGCGGTAGGTGTAGAATTGGTTTGGTTCCAGACCGGAAACGGACGCTTCGTGCGTAGAATAACCGCTCTGCGTATCCGCAACCGTCGCTTCAAAAATTTCAGTCGATAGAACATTGCCTTCCTCATCCAACAAACGCAACTCAACGAAACCTTCTTTGTTCGTTTTCGGAGTATGCCAGCTGAATGTCCGCTCCGTTTCGTCTGAACCGGGGGAAAAAGCAATATAGAATGCGTCCAATTTTGTCGGATCTTTAGTGGCTGAAGCCGAATCTCCGACTATGGTTTCTGTAGTCGATTCATTCGTACAGCCGGTTGCAAAAACCGTCAAAAGCAACGTTGCAAACAGGATCTTAGTCCTGTATTTTCTGTTTAACATCATTGATCCCCTCCAAAACGTCATAGGGCCATTGACAATAAGTTGATTTGCTTCCATTATACAATGCTAAGCCTTAATCAGCATTGTCGATGCTTGCACTGCCGTACGTCACCTATACCTGGTCGTTCGGATTTCTGAAGAAAAAACGCTTCAACTCCTGATAAGGCTAAAGAAACTGCCCATCCCAATCGTTTAGCTGGAAGATTTGGACGACAGATTACCTGCGGAGGGCGCGCTGAAAATGCTCCTCCGGCGAGAGTTCCCCCACCGGAGGACAGCGGTACCTTGCAGGTTCTTCTCCGGCAAGCCTATTCTAATCGGAGCACAGACTTATAATGTGAAGCATCCTCCGGCGTAGCCTTCGTTCGCCGGAGGACAAACCTCATTGTTGTTGACGTATCACCCGAAGCAAGTAGTATAATGATAATGCATACGCTTCACAATTCAGGAGGATTCCATATGAAAAAAACCTTATACTTGATGCGCCATGGCCAGACGCTTTTCAATGTCCGCAGAAAAATCCAGGGCGCCTGCGATTCGCCTCTGACGGAGCTCGGCATCCAGCAAGCCGGAATCGCCAGTGCCTACTTTGATGATATCGATCTCGACCACGCCTACAGCTCCACTGCCGAGCGCGCCAGTGATACACTGGAAATCGTGACGAACGAATTGATGCCCTATAAACGCCTGAAAGGACTGAAGGAGATGCATTTCGGCACTTTTGAAGGCGAGAGCGAAGATCTCAATCCCAAAGACAAGAGCACTTTTTTTGTGCAGTACGGCGGCGAATCCGGCGACCAGGTAATGGAACGGATGGTCCGTACTTGCACCGAAATCATGGAACAGGATGATCATCAAAACGTACTCGCCGTTTCCCATGCCGGCGCCTGCATCCACTTCCTGCGCGCATGGCAGGATCCGCATGAAGTAGTGAAGAACGGCATCACCAACTGTTGCGTCTTCAAGTACGAGTATGACGTAGAAGCGAAAACTTTTGCGCTGTTGGAAGTCGAACGGCATGGGTTTTAAGGTTCCTTGAAAACAAATCTGGATAAAAAAGAAAAGTTAAGGAAATGCCTCGAAATAACGAGGCTTCCCTTAACTTTTTTGCGCTTTTCCCACATTTAATTGGTTACCTGAGAAGCCGAAACGATGAGTAATTTTCTCTTATTCATCTTCCCCCCCAGGATCTTGCCAGCACACTTCCTAATCCCACTTGGTTTTATCCTGCAAATCGAAACTGAAGCGTTTCAGCAGCCAGGCGTCCGCCAGGTCGATCCATTTGGCGGCATTTTGGTCTATCAACGTTTTAGCGTTGGCTGTAGCCTGCGTGGCAAGGCTCAATCCATGCGGACCTTCTTCAAATACGTGCATCTCAAACGGGATATCGCGCTCCGAAAGAGCCATCCCCATCCGTAACGTGTGCCCGACCGGAACAAGTGCGTCGGATGCGGTGGCCCACAGGAACATAGGCGGTGTTTTTTCGGTCACCAACAACGCCGGGCTCACTTCCTTCAGCGTTTTATCGCTAGGGGTCGCTTCTCCCAGCAGCGACGTTACGGAGGCATCAAACAGAAGGGTGCCCATTTCATCCTTTTCGGTCGCTTTCATGAACAGATAATCGCTCAACGTATAGCCCAAAATCGTAGCAGCGGGACGAAGTTTTTCTTCCGACACTTGGTAATGATCGGTCAGAATCGGTTTGTCCCAATAGACCGAATACATCGCGGCATTGTGCGCACCAGCCGAAAAGCCGCACAAAGCGATCCGATCCATATCCACCAACCATGCTTCGCTGTTCTTATGGATCGTCAGCATAGCTTTGCCGATGTCCCGGATCGCTGCCGGAAAGACCGTATGCTCGCGCCTTTCAACTCCTTCGAAAATGGATTCGTAAGGTTCGTGCTTATCCAAGTAAACAGAATAGCGCAGCACAAAAGCATGATAGCCCATCGCCGCAAACCGCATCGCCACGGGCTCAGCTTCCCGATCCGAACAGGAAAGATAGGCGCCGCCAGGGCAGATCAGTACGGCCGGACGCGTTGCGCCGTCCAATAATTCAGGCGAATCCTGCAGTACATAAGTCGTCAGCGTGACGTCTTCCCGTTCCGGATACAATTTTATCGTTTCAACAATCATATTTTTGCCTCCTTGTACTTTTTGCTTTTCCCAGTTTTTCCACAAAACGGCGAGCTAGCGATCGGTCACCCATACGTGTGTGTTTAGCCCTCGTAAAAAAATGAAGTTTCGCCGTATCGGTGTGATTTCGCTATCCAAACAAACTGATACCGCTTCCACATATCCGCTCCTTTCAGCCATATTCCTTCCCTAAGCTGAAATATATATCAAAGCTTACGCAAGAAAAAGGAACCTGTCAACAGATACCTTTGACCATCAATTATTTTACAGCCAGTTGTTCAATCAGCCTATCAAATTATCCAAACTAAAAGAGGGGGCTGATTCCCCCATCACTTCAACTTTTTACTTGCTCACCAAATTTTTCTTGCTCCACTCGCCCATACTCTGCAGTATCGGAATAAAGCTCTCTCCCAATGGCGTCAAGGAATACTCTACTTTAGGTGGAACTTCCTTATAGACTTCCCGGTGAACCATCTGGTCTTCTTCCAATTCCCGCAATTGCCTTGTCAATATCCCTTTCGAAATATTCGGCAACAACCGTTGAAGCTCATTAAACCTTCTCGTCTGCGTGCTCAGATTCCACAGGATGATGATTTTCCATTTGCCCGCAATGATGTCTTGCGTTTGCGTGATGGGACAAACCGTCGCCTCCAATTGTTCATCTGCGGGGTCGCCGAACCAACTTCTTGCCATAATAAACGCCTCTCTTCCACAATGGTACTGTTTTTATGACTAGGTCATAAAAAAGTGCCTACTTTCAAAAATCTGTCTATTGCTATACTATTAGTTTACATTAAATAAGTAAACAAAAGAATTGGAGAAATGCCATATGAAATTATTAGTAACGGGAGCAACAGGAAAATTCGGCTCGAAGGTTGTAGAAACGCTGTTGAAGACTGTACCGGCAAGTCAACTGGCTGTCAGTGTTCGTAACCCAGAGAAAGCGGAAGCGTTAAGGGCTCGTGGCGTGGAAGTCCGCCAAGGGGATTTTGATCACCCGGAAACACTGGATGCTGCTTTTGCAGGCGTTGATCGTTTATTGCTTGTTTCCGCGGATGGGGATAATGAAACAAGAATTCGCCAGCACGCCAATGCAGTGGCTGCGGCAGAGCACGCCAGAGTCGGTTTCATCGCATACACCAGTTTAGCGAATGCAAAAGAAAGCAAAAACTTATTCGCCCCAACGCATCAGGCCACAGAAGAAGCAATTCTGAAAACTGGGATTCCCTACTCCTTCTTGCGCAACAACTGGTACTTGGAGAATGAAATTTCAGGAATTCAAGGTGTCCTGGCAGGAGCTCCATGGGTCACATCAGCAGAAAACGGCAAGGTGGGCTGGGCTCTTCAGCAAGATTATGCAGAGGCTGCGGCTGCTGTACTTTCCGGTAAAGGGCACGAAAATACAATCTACGAGCTTTCTGGCAAAGTATTGACTCAGGAAGAAATAGCAGCCGCCCTCGGAAGTGTATTGGGCAAAGAAATAACTGTCCAACAGGTTGATGACGCTACTTATGCTGATATTATGCAGGCTGCTGGGGTGCCGGATTTCGTCATCCCTATCCTTGTTGAAATCCAAAGAAGCATTCGAGTTGGCTCCCTGGATGTTGAGAGCAATGATTTCGAAAAACTCCTTGGCCGTCCAGCAACCCCGATCAATGAGGGTTTGAGCCAAATCGTAAATGGCATTACGCAAAATTAATTATTGCATTGAACCGTAAAAATGAGGTCCTTTATTCCCAGTGATTGACTGGAAATAAAGGGCCTCATTGCTTTTTAAAATAGAGTCTTCGGTAGCGTACTCATCCGACAATGATATTGCCTGTTATGCAACCCGATAGATTTCCGCCCCAAACGGAAACAATGCCAGCTTGGCGTGTTTGAAGTGCTGCAGCCCGAACGGAATGCCTACGATAGTCAGACAGAAGACGATGCCCAGGATGACTTCCTCAGCAGCCAATGCCAAGCCGCCCAACAGCATCCAGATTATATTCAACACTAAAGACGTGCCGCTTTCGCTGATGCGGATTTCCCTACCGAACGGCACAGCCGCCATCACCGCGAACTTGAAGCATTGCATACCGATTGGGATCCCGACTATCGTTAGGCACCACAAAACACCGATCACAACCCAGGAAATGAAGCTGATGAAACCACCCAACACAAACCAAATCAGATTCATTAAGAAATTCATGGCCTTTCCCCTCTCTTTCCCTTACATTATAATCCCTGTTGCGTACAAAGGCATCAGACTAAGTACTGAATTTTCCGCCTGAAATCATAAACTCAACGAAAACAGTACCACCTGCAGATTTTGAAAAAGTCAGTGCAATAAAAAAAATCCAATCAGCAACTTTTTGAATAAGCTGCCGATTGAACTTTTTACGGATGTTTAATTTTATTTTTCAAAGCCTGCTCTGACTTAATTGAATAACTGACGCAATATTCTGTGTTGTTTTTCTTATATTCTCATATCCCATCTCCAACGCTGTCTCTAATGAAGTGAGCTCAGAAAGAATGCTGAATACTGCCGTCACTCCATGTTCATAGACTGTCTCGTAATTACCAGTCAAGCTTCCTGCAATAGCGATGACTGGGACTTGATATTTTTGAGCAATTTTAGCTACACAAATGGGTGTTTTCCCATAAATCGTTTGGTGGTTTATTCCGCCTTCACCCGTTATCACCAAATCGGCATCACAAATCTTTTCTGCTAAACCGACCAATTCGCTTACCAACTCGCCGCCATTTTGCAGCTTAGCGTCTAAAAAGGCCATCAAAGCACCACCTAAACCGCCAGCTGCTCCTGCCCCAGCAACAAACTCAATGTCCTTATTCAGATACTGGCGAATCAAACTGGCAAAATATGCCAGATTTTTATCGAGTTGTTCTACTTGCTCAGCCGTTCCGCCTTTTTGAAACCCGTAAATATAAGAAGCGCCTTTAGGTCCGGTAAAAGGATTATCCACATCACAAGCTACTTTGATTTCAACTTCTTTTAATTTGGGATTTAATTCGGAAAGATCGATCGAAACTAAATCAGCCAAGCCGACTCCACCAGGAACGATTTGTTGCCCTTCTTTATCCAAGAGTTTACCGCCCAGGCACTGAATCATTCCAGCACCACCATCATTGGTCGCACTGCCTCCTATGCCAATCAAAATTTCCTTTACCCCTTTGTTTATAGCATCTTGAATCAATTCCCCGGTACCCCATGTGGATGTGATCAACGGATTTCGCTCTGAAGGGCTAACCAAGTCCAAACCTGAAGCTGCCGCCATTTCAATAATGGCTAATTTCCCATCTCCTGAAATGCCGTAAAATCCTTCTACCAATTCTCCTAATGGGCCATGAACAGTGAGCGTCTGAATTTTACCATTTGTTGTATCGACCAAAGACTGTACCGTTCCTTCGCCTCCATCGGCCATCGGAACTTTTAAGTATTCGGCATCAGGAAATACCTTTTTAAATCCTTCTTCAATAGCATTAGCTGCTTCTAATGCTGTCAAACTTTCTTTAAATGAGTCTGGTGCGATAACAATTTTCATGTAATCAGTCACTCTCCTTTATCTTTCTCCAAATCGTTTTCGTCTCAGTGAGATACTTCGCTTTACTTATTGATGAATGGCCATCTTTTTCATCTCATCAACCAAATAAGTTAAATACTCCAAAAATAAGTGTAGAAATCACAGTAATGATCAACCCTATAAGAGACTCATAAGAAATTAATCTTAGTCTTTCTCTAAAATCCATCGTGACACTTCCCGCAGTTGCATGGAAGAAACTCCCGTGCGGCAAATGATCCAATACAGTAGCTCCCGCATGAACCATAGCTGCTCCTCCGATGTTACTGATACCAGCTTTTAAAAGTGTTTGACTAAAGACACTACTTGCTACGGCAGCTCCCGATGTAGTAGATGCTGTTGCAGCTGACATGAATATCCCTGAAATTGGAGCCAGCATATAGGCAGGCAAGCCCATTGTTTCAATCCCGCTGATCAGTACCTCACCCAACGCCGAATTACTGATTATTCCGGCCAGTGTCCCCGTCCCTAACAATAATACAGCTACTCCAGACATCTTATTTAATCCCGAAATAGTATAAGCTGTGATTGAGGAAAATTTTCCCATCACAACTATTCCGGCTATTCCTCCGACTGGCAATGCAATCATTGGGTCAATTGCAATACCGGCAATCGGCCTTAATGACAACAGAACAATCGCTACCAAAGGCGCCACAATCGCTTTCCCAAAAGAAGGAACTGACTGCGTTTCTTCCGATAATTCTTTTTCGGAAATGGAACTTCCTTTCAACACTAAACGTTTAGCGATAAAATAAGTGGCAACCACTGCGAAAACAGCAGGAATGACTCCCGCCAACATAACATTTGTTAAAGGTACACCAAAAGCTTCGGATACTGCTATCGTATTTGGATTTGGCGAAATAATATTCCCAGCCTTGCCTCCGCCAATCATTGCTAATAAAATAGCCGTTCTTGACATGTTTGTTTTATAGGCTATCGCCATTGCAATAGGAGCAACAGTAATAACTGCTATGTCAATAAACACACCTACTGCCGTAAGCAACATCGTTGCTAAAGCTAAGGCAAACAGAGCTTTTGAATGACCTAATTTTTTTATGATTGTTTGGGCAATAGATGAAGCTGCACCTGACTCTATTAGTATTCCTGCCAGAACACCAGCAGATAGTATTCTTAGAACTGCAGTGACAATTCCTTGCGCTCCTTGATTCATCAAACTGACGGTTTCTACCAAAGTAGCACCGCCTAATAACCCTCCGATCAGCGCTCCGCTAAATAATGCATATACCGGTGGAACTTTTTTAAAAATCAAAAAAATAGCTACTATCAAGCCCACTATTGCTCCTAAAGCACTTACTTGCACATCCATTAATAATTCCTCCCCAAATTTCAATACACAAATTGTAACCGTTTCACTTTCCGGAAGCATTAGCATACAGCACAAATGAGAAGCGCTCCCAAATGAATTTATTGTGCAATTTTCCATTTTTTGTATCTAATCTAATTTATCAACAATCAATGACAGATATAATTCAAATAAATCAGAATAAAAAAAAGGATTTTTTCCTGTAATCTCATGAATTTTACTCAATCGGTATTGGACAGTATTACGATGGACATACAATTCAGCAGCCGTCTGCTTGCTGTTACCACTATTTTTTATATAGGAATCCAATGTATTTTGTAATTCTAGGTTCTTATCATTCAGTTTCAGCTTATCATAACCCCGGAAAATAGAATTTTCCTTTATAGTAGGGATCATCTTTGATAAAAGTACATATATAGAAACATCTCGAAACTGAAAAATTCTTTGGGTGACTTTTAATTTTTCTCCAACAACTAGAGCGTCTTTTGCTTCTTCGTATGATTTCCACCATTCTTTATGCTCACTATAAAAACTGCCAATGGAAATTGATATTTCCAATCCCAATCTGTCTAACTTCGTTAACCAAATTTTTAAAACTTGCAATGTTTTTTCTTCATTCCAAATCCCGTCATTGAGACTTACTTTTTTTAGTATCACCATTTCTCCTGTGAACAGGGTGGTATATAAATCGTGTTCTTCAATTAATTCCTTCAGCATATCTGTTAAGCGGCTTAATAATCTCAATTCATCGGTATTGCCTTTGATTACAATAGCCACCCTTGGTTCATTCAAGTTTAACTGTAATATTTTGATTTTTTTATAGAACAGGGTGTCATATTTATACCCTTTATTTATCAATTGTGTGATAACTTCTCGGTTGATGCGTTCATCAAGTTGAAGTTCTTTCTCAAGAATCGATTGTTCAATAATCATTTCAGCTGTCATTTTCACTAACTCGCCATAGCCTCTAATTTCATCTAATTTTCCTGTAATCCCTACTACACCTACAATTTCATCCCCTATTACAATCGGTAAATTCAGACCTTCCTTTACGCCTCCCCATAGAAGAGCATCTTCTGATTTTACCTCTATGGATTGCTTTTTGCGGATAACTTCAACCGCCACTTCATGTTTCATGGATATTCTTTTCGGGTCCCCAGATCCTATGATTTTACCTTCGTTATCCATAACATTCACATTATACGGAAGTATTTTCATCGTGCGATTTACGATATTTTGAGAAATTTCTGATGTTAAAGTTGCATGCATATTTCCACTCCCTCTCAATTCTCTTCGACAACGCATGTTTATATACACCACTTTACAACTTTTCACGCTCATCGGGGCATAAACATACAAGCCACCCGTTGCCAATTGACCTTGTTCATTCATCAGACTAAGTACTGAATTTAACTGCGTTAATAATTGTTTCGTTGTGACTCAATTATACCCGACCGAAAAGGTTCATGCTTTTTTGCGCTTACAGATACTACAGCAGCAAGGCTTTGAGATCGTTTTTTATGCGAGAAGTTTCAACTGTTTATTTCCAAACTAAAAAAAAATCCCCATAACCGCGTATACAACGCGACTTATGGGGATATTTCGTTTTAAATTTATCAAGGTCAGTCAGCCAAGACAATATTACTAGATACTAATAAGACAATCCTGGGTTGAAGAATCCAACCAAAACGCCGACAAAGGCAACGACTACCAAGATCAACATGACTTTGATCGGTGACATATTCTTTTTGGACAGCAAATACCAGCAGCCTACTACAAAGGAAGCCGTCAATAATCCCGGGTATACGGAATCGAATTTGTCTTGCAGCGTCAAAATGCTGTTTCCGTCTGATCCAATCAACGCGAACGATGTTTTGACACTTACCCAAGTAGCTGCAACCGCCCCGATGACCATTCCGCCTAATAAAGTGATCGATTCACGTAACGCCAACCCTTGTGGTCCTACTAAGAAATCAACAGCTTTACCGCCTAGTTCATAGCCTTTGAAGTAAAGGAATTTCATCCCGAAGTAGGCAATCAGGTTCCACACGATCATGTAGAAAATTGCGCCTAAGGGTGAGCCATCCGTAGATAAGCCCAGTGCGATACCAAGTAAAATCGGAATCAGCGTTCCAACGATCAGGGAGTCACCGATACCCGCCAAAGGTCCCATCAAACCGGCACGCAAACCATTGATCGTTTCATCATCGACATCCGCTGCCCCGTTGGCACGAGCGACTTCCAACCCAGCTGTAATACCGACTACGACTGTACCGATTTGTGGTTCCGTATTGAAGAAGGCAGTATAGGTCTTCATCGATTTTGCTTGATCTTCTTTTTCATCATAGAGTTCTTCAACGATCGGCAGCATCGAACATAGATAGCCAAATGTTTGCATATGTTCTTGGGAGAAACAGGTCAAGTTTCCGTAATACCAATTGTGGAAAGATTTCGTTAATGTTTTTTTGCTTAATTCCTTAGCCATCATCTTAAATGTCCTCCTCTTCATCGCCGCTTACTGAAACCACTCTTTGCAATGACAGCAGTTTGATGCGATAGTTGATTAATGCAAACATAGCCGCAACCACTGTCGCTGAAACCAAGTTGATCCCTAATGAAGCAGCCAACGTAAAGCCAAAGAAGAAGGGAATGAAGTCTACTGCTTTGGTAACGATTTGTTTCAACAGAATCGCAATCCCGACGCAAGGAAGCAAGGATCCGACTGTGAATAAAGTTTTCATTGCCAAGCCGTCCATCGGTAAGGTTTCTTTGATCAACTCAACAACATCGGCTCCCAATTTACACATGATCAAGGTTGGGATAAAGGAGAAGAAGAAATGGGAAATCCAAGGCAAGCCCATATTGACTGCATATAGCTTACGGAATTCGCCTTTTTCCACCGCTTTCCAACCGATGTGTTGCCATGCCAAGTTAGCTGTTGCAGTTCCGTAAAATAATACGGTACCCAAAGTCCCGACCATCGTACCGAATGATGTAGCCAATGCTGCACCTTCCACGCTAAGAGCCGCCAAGCCATAGCTTTTTAGAGCGACCATCGCAAGCGGGATACCGATATAACTGACCGCGCGAACGTCAGCTGAGACCGTTCCACCAGGAGTGACCAATGCGATGTACACGATTTGCATTGCAGCACCGACTAAAATACCCGTTTGGATATCGCCTAAGATAATGCCTGATACTAAACCACCGATTAAAGGACGACCTAATGTATAATTTCCGAATGATGTACCACCTAAGCCAGGCATACTTGATAAGCAGGCGAACAGCCCTAGCATAGCTGCTTGAATCCAACTGATTGTCATGATTGCTTCTCCCCTTTTGTTTTATTATTTAAAACCGAATTTGCTTCTGAAGTTTTCCCAGCTTCCGATCGAAACATCAGGCAACAAGGCAAACTTAATTTTGTAACCAGCTTGATGCATCTCTTCAAAGGCTTCTGCTTCTGCTTGTGTGATCGATTGGTTATTCCCTAATTTCGTAGCACCTTCACGGTCATTGCACGGACCTACGATTACAGTGTCGATTCCGGGTTTGAATTTTTGATCCACCAAAATCTTTTTCATGTCCAAAGGATCTTTGGTGATCAGGAAATAGCGATCTTTGCTGTCCAATACTTTTTGATTTTTTTGTTGCCATTCCTCATTGGTCCAAATGAACGTTTTTAAACCGCTGGCACTCTTATAGGCCGCTTTTAGAACGTCACTCTGAGCCGCCTTATCATTCACAGCGACTAACCCGTCACAAGGGTACTCTTTTGCCCAACGCGTACATGTTTGCCCGTGGATCATCCGATCATCAATCCGAATAAATGATACTGTCATTTCTCTTTCCTCCTCTAAATTTCGTCGTCTTCTTCTGGTTGTTCTAATTTGAATTCCTGCAAAGCTGCTTTCGCTTCGGATACGACCGTAGCAGTAAAAGTTTCTCCATCCAAGCTGTCTTTCATCAAAACGGAAGTTAAAGCCAATGGCAAGTTCATGCCGCCGATAGTGATCGTGTTGGCAAGTTTGCCTATGTCCGCTAAAACATTCAATGAAGTTGTCAAAGGTGAGCCGCCTACAATATCAGCAAGCAAGATGATTTCATCATCCCCAGTCACAGCTTGAATGCCTTCCTTGAACATCAAAGCAAACTCATCCGCTGTTTTCCCGTCAGGCAATCCAACTGCGATCACATCATCCCGTTTTCCAGCCAGCATATCCAACGATGTCTTTAAGCCTGTCGCAAAATCACCGTGGCTTACCAGAACCACATATTTCAAATTATTTTCCTCCTTCGCGTATATCAATTAGCCTCTAAAGAATACCACCCATCGAAGCGCTTGCATCGTGTCGGGTGTCAACACATTCATGTGACATTTGACACGAAATAATTAAAACTGTTCACTACCGGACTGCGGTTTAGCGGTGGAATTCCCCGCCAAATTGGGTTTGGAGGTCTATCTCGTATTGTCCGCGGACGTTTTTCCCCGCCAACAGGGTTTTGGCGGGCTATCTCGCGTTGCCCTTAGACATTTCCCCCCGCCAAAAGGGTTTTGGCGGGGAATCTCTGCGCATAAATTCAATTCTCATACAAAAAAAAGCCGAATCAAAGCCAGAAAATACCGTTCTGGTTCTGATTCAGCCTCTATTCGTGTTGCAGTATACAGCTGATTACTCGGACTTAACAGACCTCATCCTCCGTGTGACATTTGTCATTCCGATTATTTTAAAAGATTATCGATTTCTTTTTCGATGTCGACCAGCTCATCATCAATTTTATTTTCATTCAATGCATTCGTGATCAGATAATCGCATCTTTCGATGATATTGTTGTACTTTTTGAATTTCGGTTCGATCACCGCATTTTTGATAATAGCATCCAGCACATCTTGTTTTAAGGAATAATTGCTCATGGCATCCTGATCCAGCAGCACTTTGGTGCTGTCGCTGGCCATCACACTCTTCAAAGCGGAAGCCCCTTGAGAATTTTCAAATAATTCCTGTTGAATTTCTTGGTCAATCGTTAAGGTTTCCAGAAACTCAAAAGCTAATTGTTGCTGTGTCGTTTTGGAATTTATCGCGATCAAAGAGGTGGCTATTTGGGAAGTCTTTTGATTAGCAGTTGTCCCCGGCATCGCCAAGCAACTCCATTTGAAAGTAGAATATTTACTGACGCGATAAGGATATGGTTGATAAGTCCGGTATTGCGCAAACGTCAACGGGCAAAAAGCGACATTGCCTTTATCGAAGTCCTCTGACGATACTTGATAGCCCTTATTCAGGTCTTTCAGTTTTTGAATATAGGATAGGGCTTCTCTTACATCGCTTTGATTCAGATTGCTTGAGGCACCCTCCTCATCAAACAAGCTGATGCCATAACCATTTACCGCATCTTGCCATTTAAAACCATAGGAGCCATACTGATCGATCGTGCCATCACCATCCGTATCCTTGGTTACTTGTGCACAGATTTGATAAAATTCTTCGATCGTCCAATTACCCTCAGGTATCGCGATACCTTCCTTTTCCAACAGATCGCGATTGACGCACATCATGGTCGGGTTGATCTCATAGGGTAAGGCATATTGCGTATTTTGGTAACTGCCCGAACTGAGCGCACTTTCATAGAAGATATCAGTACTCACGTTGTTAGCTTTGATCAATTCATCCAACGGCATCAATGCGCCCAATGAAGACAACTTATTGAAATCTTCAGCCAATACCATAAAAACATCCGGTTGCTCCCCGCTGGCGATATTGGAAGCTAACCAGGCTGAATAATCTTGTTTCAAGATGCCGCTCTTATACTCTATGGTTACGTTTGGATGTTCCTTTTCAAATTTTGCGATGGCATCATCAATCACTTTATAACTTTCCGCATTGTAGACATCCCAATTGCTGCCGGTGAACATCCCCAGCGTAATCGTGATTTCCCTGCGAGAGCTGACAAACAGATAAATCATCAACAGACTAAAACCGATTAATGCGAGGACCAACTTTTTCATTTTAGTCATTTTCATTACCGAAATCTTTTGCGGTTTGACCCGTTTGGACTGCCCAAATAGCCAGTTGTGTCCGATCCCTTAAATCCAATTTGGACAAAATGGTGCTGAGGTAATTCCGGACCGTTCCCTCCGATAAGAATAACTTTTGCGATATTTCTTTGTTGGACAGGCCAAATCCCACTTGTTGGATGACCTTCATTTCACGGTTGGAGATATCCGCAACATTTTTGTCATCCACTTGGATCGCATAACTGCTGGTTACCATTTGCGAGAATTTTTTGAATACTTTGGTGGCGATATCCGGGTTGATCATCGCGCCCCCATTCACGACAGTCAGAATAGCCTGATGCAAACCGTCCATGCTGACGCCTTTCAACAGATAACCGCTGGCGCCGTATTTCAAGGCACTGAACACAAACTCATCGTCATCAAAAGTAGTCAGGATAATGATTTTGATGTCAGGGTATTGTTCCTTCACCATCTTCGTGCAGTAGACGCCATCCATTTTGGGCATCCGGATGTCCATCAGAATGACATCCGGTTTGCATTTCTTGATGCTTTCCAGCACTTCAAATCCATCCGCTACGGTAGAGACAACTTCAATACCCGGTTTGGTCGATAAAACAATTTCCAGGGATTGTCTAATCAACTCTTGATCATCGGCAATCATTACTTTAATCATAATTTATTCCCCTTTCGATCGGTATTTCTATGGCAGTTCTAAAACCGTTCTCACCAGAAAATCTGATCGTACCGTTTAAAATCGATACGCGTTCACACATCTGCTTTAACCCATAACCACATTTGATGCTTTCACAGCCCGTACCATTATCTTGGATGATGATGACATATTCATTCTCGTAGACAAACATATTGATTTCAATCTCTGTGGCATGCCCGTGCCGCAAAGAATTGGTGATCGATTCTTGGATCATCCTGAAAATAATGTCCTCTTTGGTATTCTCAATATCAACATTATCCCATTTGTAATATAAATCTATTTTCAGATTGGATACGCCTTCATACTCGGCGATCATTTTGGTCAATCCATCTTTCAGCGTGCTGTCTTCCAAAACGCCCGGGCGCAATTTATACAAGGAACGCCGCACATCTTTGATGCCCATCCTGACAACGTCGCTGACCAGCAACAGTTGCTGTTTCGTTTTTTCCGGATCGATATCAATGATGGCAATGCAGGCATCGACACCCGCCGATATTCCGGTCAGAGCATGGCCCAGCGTATCGTGTATTTCCCTGGAGATTCTTTTCCGTTCGTTATCTTCGCCGATTTTTTCAGTCAGATTGGCATAGTTCTTCAATTCGACATTTACGCGTGAGACCATCGCCAACTGTTCTCCGACCCGTTGTTTTTCTTTTTGTTGGACAAATAAAGAAGTCGCCAGAAAAGAAATGAAGCCAACGATATTCAGCGAAGCAAGGATGTTTCTGAAGAACAAGATCAACGTTCTGGCTCCGCTGGGATAAAAATTGATATAGGTTTCAATCGATGGCATTCTGACAATGAGCGAAAGAATGGCATAATCAGAGATGATCAGCAGTCCAAAGCTGACGACCAACAGTGCGGGCCAATATTTAATTTTCTTTGTATTGTACAAAATATCTGCGAACACCAATAACACGATGCCATTGTAACTGCCGTTCAAAACGATGATCAATGTGATCATCACGATAATTTCCAGATAGATCAGCCAATAAACGATGTAACTGTCTTTCGTGCGGAAGTACATACTCGCCAGTAATACCAAGAACAACAGGATCGCCCCAAAAAAGGTCTTTTCCGGAGCCGGAGGGACATAAGAGAGGTTTTCCAAAAAAGCCGAGGCATACCCATGTGCTTGCAAGTATTTAGTTGAAAGTAAAAAGATGGAGGCATTAAACAATACGATAATAAAATTCAGTAGCAATAAGGAATTATGAATATAAGCTATATGCTTCGTTCCTAAATTTTTCATTATTGCCACCCCGAAATGTCATATTCGCTGATGTTGTTCTTGGTTATTAAGGTAACCGGCACAACAATCGACTTTTCATATTGTTCATAATTAACAATTTTATAGGCTGCTTCAATCGCTTTTGCCCCCATCGTAGTAGGCGATTGCGCTGCAGTTCCTTGGACTTCATCACTGTCAATCAATAGTTTTTTCATATCCGGTGAACCATCCACGCCATAGACCAGTACTTCATGATTGATTTGTTTATCTTTTATTGCCGCCAAAGCACCCAATGCACTGGGGTCATTTAAAGCCATGACAACATCGAAATCGATTTTTTTATCAATGATTTCCATCATGACGGGCATCGCGACTTCCGTTTGGCCCAAACACTCTTCGCTTGCAACAACCGTGTAATTAGCATTATCTTTGATCGTATCCAGAAAACCGTTGATCCGATCAACGGACGATAAAGCAGCGCTGTGTTTTAAAAGCACAATTTTTGCTGAAGCCAGATTGCGCATCATATCCTTGGCACACTGCACGCCCGCATCATAATTATTGGACAAAACAGTCGTATCGGCAATGGTATCGTCATCCAGCTGCGCATCAATGACAATAATCTTGATGCCTTCTTCTTTGGCTTTTTTCAAAGAATCATTCACTTTCGAATAATCAACCGGGTTGATGATCAATACATCAATCCCCATCTCGATCAAGTCATTGATTTGTTCGTTCTGTTTCTCGACATCCAAAGCCGGATCCCGGGTATATAAGATATCGCCACGATCATTGATTTGTTTTTCTATTTCATCTGTTATGGCCTTGTAAAAGCTGTTATTCATGGTCATATAAGTAGCACCAAAAACAATTTTTTCACTGTCATATCTGACGAATTTATAATTATAATAGATGGATGAAACCGCGATGACACAAACAGAGACAATTATAACCATCATTTTGCTTACATTTCGCACCCTATCATCACTCTCCCACCTCACAGTCTATATACTTTTGTCACATATGTAAATTGACAAAAGTAATTTTATGCAATCACTTCCATTTTTTATCTCCTTCTGCATGGGTATAAACCTGCGTCCGAATTCGGCTGGGCTCAGAACCATCCCCCAAAAAGAAAACAGCAAGCCCCCAGTCTCCGATTGGATATCGGAAATGGGGGCTTGCTGTTTTAAATAATTTAGCGGTAGAGAAGTCACTATGCCATCAAACTTCACAACATAGTCCGGGAGCGTGCGTCGACTTCGGTGACTTTGCCTTTGCGGAGGACCGGATGCTTGATTTTGTTTACTATGTTTGGAATTTCTTAAAGGAATATTGTGACACCCAAATCAATTCATTATTCCAAATAAAAAACTTGTCTTAAACTTTTACTGATCGGACTATTATCGTCGTTTGTCTTCATGATTGGGGCCATATATTCCCACCATTTTTTGCAAATCTCCGTATTGCTGAAGCTCTCATAGGTTTCTTTGTCTTTCACTTCCACATATGCAAATAAGGTATCCTTCTCTTCATCTAAAAAAATTGAATAGTTTGAAGCACCGTACTCCTTTAGGCTATTACTCATTTCAGGCCATAATTCTGTATGCCGCCTTTCATATTCTACTTGATTCCCAGGATAGAGATACATAATTGAAGCCAATCTGTACATTTTGCTAATCTCCCTTATTGAGTATTTTAGAACTAAATTCATCCCATATAGTATTGTCTATTTTCTTTTTTACATCGAGTAAAATATCTTCGGGCATAATTGTGTTAATGAAAACACGATAACTGGAAGCATTATCGTGTTTCATATTGTGATTGTTTCATAAATGGAGTCTGGGAATAGATCAGTCATCACTTTTCTAGTACCTACCATATAATCGCCAATCCTAGTATTCAATTCAACATTTGTTGGTTAATCCAAAACACTCTCATTCGTCATGTAGACTATAAGATATTTTCTAAAAAATATCTTTCCATTGATCAATATTTTCAGCATCAAATTTAAACGGTTCGCCCAATAATACTTCTGTTCCACCATCCATTGCTTCAGTTACCTCTTTAGTTCCCAAATCTCCTGCATCAAAAGTATCACCTAGTTCACCTGAAATATTTCCATCAGCCATTTCAGCTAAAGTATATCCCGCTAGATAGCCCATATCAATAGGGTTCCATAGATACATGTATGGCGTAACATCTGATTCAATATATTCGGCCATTTCTGATGGTAATCCTAAACCTGTTACTTTAACGTTATCTCCGATTCCTTTATCTGTTACTACTTTTGCTGCAGCAGCTAAAGCTACAGTAGATGGAGCTACAATTACTTTTAAATCTGGATAAGATTGTAATAATGCTTCTGTTTCGGAAGTCGATTTATCACGTAAATCATCACCATATGCAATTTTTACTATTTTTAGATCTGCATATTTTTCATCACTATCCATAACATTCTGCATTTCTTCAATCCAAGTATTTTGATTGGTTGCTGTACTCGTTGCAGATAAAATGGCTATCTCACCAGCACCGTCAGCCATGTCCAATGCGGACTCAGCTAACACGCGACCAATTCCTACAGGATCAGCTTGTTGAATATGGGTATTTCTAGATTCCGTATTTACAGCGGAATCAATACTTATAATTTGGATTCCTTGGTCCCTTGCGGCATTCAATGCCGGTTGTAATGCATCTGGATCATTAGCTGATATGGCGATCCCGTCTACTCCCTGAGCGACTAACTCTTGAATCATATTTATTTGTTGCTCAGCTGTAGGAGAATCTGGTGCTTTCGTAATGGCTGTATACCCTTGTTCTTCAATCGAGTTTATAAAACCTTCCATAAGTTTTTCTCCAAATGGGTTACCCGTATTTTTGTAAACAAATCCAAAACTTTTCACATCATCAGTAGATCCTGTTTCTCCTTCAGAACCGGAATTTGTACATCCTGCCAATAATACTGCTGTTGCTGCTAAAAAATATAGTGTTTTTTTCATATTCTTTCATCCCCTTAAATTTTTTTATTTTTTATTTTGATTCTAGTAACTAATACTGAAACGATTAACAGTACCCCAATAATTAGAGTGATTGTTTGGCTGCTTACATTTGCAATCCCTAAGCCATATCTCAAGAATCCAATTATGAATACTGAAATAATTGGGCCTAGTATTCTACCAATACCGCCACTCGTGTTGACACCTCCTAATACAACCATAGCAATTACTTCAAGTTCATAGCCCATACCAATATCCGCTCTAACACTTGACATTCTAGAAGTTAAGAACAGAGAAGTAACTGCCGCCATTAATCCCATTAAGGTAAAGACAATGATAATATTTCTATTAACCTTGACTCCGGAAATAATACTAGTTCGTTTATTGAAACCAATAGCATATATTTCTCTGCCAAATACGGTTTTGTGGAGAACAGCGGTAAATAGTATCGCTACTACTATAAATACAAGCATAATAATAGGAATACCTGCTACAGAGCCCCATCCCAAGTTGGTATACCAAGTGGGGAATCCAGATATCGAATTATTTTCCAATAGAACATAGGAAAAACCTCTAAAAATTGTTTGAGTAGCAAATGTCAGAATCATTGGAGGAAGTTCCGAAAACTTAGTATTCAATAAACCGTTTAAAAATCCGCAGATAACCCCTGTAAATAAACTTGTGACTATTGCCAACCACATGGGTGCCCCTGATTGGAAAGCCAAACCCATCATAACAGCAGACAAAGCAACTATGGATCCTACAGAGATATCAATCATCCCTAATAAGAGGATGAAAGTCATTGGTAAAACCATAAAGGCTTTATCCATAAATGACATTGGTGCAGTCAAAAATGTATTTACAGTAAAGAAATTTCCCGAAATAGAAGAGTTAAAAGTAATAATCAATATGAGGATAACAACCAACAACCATTCCCACTGCATGAAAAAGGATTTAATACTCTTATCTTTTTTCGTAGATAATTCATATTTCCACTTGAGTTCTTCCATCTATATTGCCCTCCTTTTCAATGCATCTTTCTTTTGACGCTTTTGAATATAAAGATTCAAAAGAATAGCAACTAATATAATGAACCCTGTAATGAAATCTTCCCAGAATGTAGATATATTTAATAATGGTAAAGCATTATTCAAAATACCTAGCATAAGTACACCTAGAATCAAACTGGAAATTTTACCGACTCCGCCTCGTACACTCACTCCGCCTAATACGCAAGCTGCAATAACCGACATTTCATAGCCGACGCCTGTATCCCCTTGCGCTGATGCATACTTGCTAACCCACAGTACACCTGCTAAACCCGCAATTAAGCCATTTAATACATATGCTGTCACAATGGTACGATTGGTTGCAATCCCCGTTATACTCGTTGCTTCGTAATTAGATCCAACAGCGTAAATATTTCTACCAGTCTTCGCATATTGTAGAAAATAGTAGAAAATGGCAAATGTCGTGATCGAGAACAGGATTAGGTTATTCAAACCGAAAAGACTTCCTGTGGACAACGATTTGAAGGCTGGTGTCATCTGATGAGCGCTGATCCAAGCATTATTACCGACAACATATGTCAATCCTCTATGCACATTCATCATTCCTAATGATGCAATTGTTGGATTAATTCGACCTTTTGAAACAAGCAAACCTAAAATGAGTCCCGTAACTATTCCAATCATCATTCCCAATAAAAGAGAGAAGACAACTGGCAAATCAGGGTAAATACTTACAAAACGAGCTGCAGACATTCCGGATAACGCTAAAACCGCTCCGATGGATAAATCTATCCCTCCAGTTAGCATTACTAGCATCATTCCGACCGAAAGCATTCCTAATAAACTAGTATTCTTTAGCAAATCTGTGATATTGGTACCCGTGAGAAATTGCGGATTCTTCATTTGAATATAAATCATAGCAATGATCATAAATACGAGTAACCCTATTTCTTTTACGTTCATATTCTTAGTTAGATTCTTATACCTATTTTTTTTAAGAATATTTTCACTCATTTTACCACCACCTTTTTAAGATTCTGACATTGCATACTGTAATATTTCCTCTTGAGAAGTATTTTTGGTATTTAGTTCAGCGGAAACCTTACCTTCTTTGATGACAATGATTCGATCACTCATACCCAAAACCTCAGGCATTTCTGAGGATACTAATATGACTCCATATCCTTTTTCAGCTAATTCTCCCATTATTTCATACATTGCAGCTTTTGCTCCCACATCCACTCCCTTTGTTGGCTCATCAAGAATGATGACTCTCAAGAATGAAGTCAATATTTTAGCTAATACAACTTTTTGTTGATTCCCACCTGATAAATTGGATACTTTATCAAAAATAGAATTAGCCTTTACGTTAACTCTTTCGCCGAAAGTTTTTGCAACTTCAAATTCTTCTTGGGAATTTATCCAAAATCGATTGGTCATTTTTCTCAAATTGGTCAAGGTTATACTTTTATATATTTCTAATTCAGTTATTAACCCACCTTCATGTCTATTTTCTGATAATAATCCAATACCATTTTCTAAAGCATGGGATGGTGACTTGGGTATGAAGGTCTCACCCATTAATTCGATACTACCTTCATCATGTTTTTCTAAACCATAAATGGTTTCTACGATTTCAGTTCTCCCTGCGCCCACCAATCCCGTCAAAGCAACAATTTCTCCAGCTTTTACTTCAAAATTTATATTTTTGAAGTAACCAGTTCGTGATAAATTATTAACCTTCAAAACAGTATCTCCGATTACTAATTCTTTTTTGGGGAATAGCGTATTAATTTCTCTTCCCACCATTGCTACGATTAAATCGTGATTCGAAATTTTATCAACATCCCAAGTACCTATATATTTTGAGTCACGTAAAACGGATACTTTTGAAGCTAAACGATACATATCTTCAAATCTATGGGAAATGAATATAATAGACTTCCCTTGATCACGTAAATCCTCCGCTATTTTATAGAGTTCCTCACTCTCGTTAATTGTAAGGGATGCAGTAGGTTCATCCATGATGATAATGCGGGCATTTTGAGAAAGTGCTTTCGCAATTTCTACAATTTGTTGCTGGGCTACCGACAACTCTCCCATTATTCGGCGGGCATCAAAATTTGCACCAATTTTTTCTAACAATTGGTTTGCTTCGCTGTTCATCTTTTTCCAATTTAAATAATTAATTTTTCCAGCTGTATACTCGTGGCCTAAAAATATATTTTCCGTTACCGAAAGGTCAGGGTAGCTTGTTGAATGCTGATAAATAGCTGCAATCCCAGCTTTTTTAGAATCATTTGTATTCTTAAAACTAACTTCTTTCCCATCTAGATAAATTTTTCCTTCTTCCGGCTGGTGAACTCCGGTCATCACTTTGATAAATGTAGATTTACCAGCACCATTTTCTCCCATTAATGCATGAATTTCTCCTGCCTTTAATTTGAAATTCACATTATCCAGAGCCTTGACACCTGGGAAAATTTTTGAAACTCCCTCTAATTGAAGCACGTAATCTTCCATATTAATTCCTCCTTTATCTCATTATTTTTAAATGGAGTAATGCTTTTACTACAAGTCTCCTTTACTGACACCTAATTGTAACCGCTTTTAATTGCATCCATAAGTAAGTTTTGGATAGTTGCCGCTGAGATACCTTTATTTTTACAAAAAATATTTATCCTGCAAGGCCACCCTATTTTGAAAGCGCTTAAAAATAAATGCAATTACTGTCATATCATGTCTATTTTGACAATCATAATCTAGAGCCTGAAGTAATAATATCAGCTACTATACAGTACTATATTTACTTACTAAACATCTCCGCAATGAAAATGTTTACATTACTATTAAACAACTTAATCTTTTATGTTACAATGTCCATAAATACGTTTTGAGTACCAATTATACAGGAGGTGTTAGAATGCAACTTATCAAATTCCTAATGGAAGAGACTATTATTGAAAAGGAGCAGAAAAAGAGGCATGTATTTGTTCCGGACTTACCAGATTTGGACAACCTGCAGACAAAAGTGCCCAAAATCAAGAACAACTTTTTTTTCGAAAACAAGGATATCTACATAAGCAAACATAGTCGCTACGCCGCCTATCCCGAGCACTCGCATCAATTCCTCGAGCTTAATTACATCGTGAAGGGTGAATGCCGCCAACTCATCAATGGCGTCCCATATCTGTTGAAGGAAGGCGATATCCTGCTGATGGACACCGGCAGTGAGCATTCGATTGAAGCGCTAGGGAAAGAGGATCTCCTATTGAACATCCTATTCAATAATAAGAGTATTTCCATCGATTGGCTCAAGAACATGAACCATAACGATAGCATCCTGTATAAAATGTTACTTACCAATAATCAACAAGGTTCAAATCATACAAACTATATTCTTTATAGAAATGAACAAAACGAACACATCCAGCAAATCATCAACAGTATGTTGAACGAATATTTTTTCCCTAAGGTCTTTTCCAGCAAAATTATCAGTAGTTACTTGCCCATCCTTCTTTATGAATTGGCGCGTTCCTTACCATACGAATACAATGAGAATTTCAGCGAAAAAGATCCTTTCTACGAGGTCCTCCAATTGATAGACACAGAATTCGAGACAATTACGCTTAATGAAGCCTCAAAAATATTAAATTTCAACAAAAACTATTTGAGTAATATGGTTAAAAAACGAAGTGGCCAAACCTTCACAGAATTGCTCAACGAGAAAAAATTATTGAAGGCAAATCTATTGATCGAATCCACTGAAATACCAATCAATACCATATTATCTGAAGTAGGCTTTTCGAATAAAACCTACTTCTATAAATGCTATAAAGAGAAATTCCAGAGATTACCTTCTGATGTCCGTAAAAAATAGGACAAATAAAGAAAAGAACACGAGAAAACATCAGCCATGAAGCTAAGCAATTCCTGAAGTTCCTGACCAAATCATTCTCGGATTATATATGAGGCTCGCGTAGCTATGCCCCAAAAATAAAAACAGCAAGCCCCCAACCTCCGATCTGATGTCGGAAATTGGGGGCTTGCTGTGTTTTACTGAATTTATTTATTGAGGAATTATTCCCCCCGCACCCTCATAACCGTCTCCCGCTCGATCACTTCATGCGGCACGATCATCTTCGGCAGCAAGGCGCTCGGTTCGTTGAGTTGGCGGATCAGGAGGGCGGCGGCTTGTCGGGCCAGTTCCTGGACGTGGATGTCGATGGTCGTCAGGAATGGATGGGACAATGTCGCAAAGACGGAATTGTTGAAGCTGATCAGCGAGATGTCGTCGGGCACTTTGTACTTGTCCAGCTGCAGATATTGCAGGACGCGTAAGGCCAGGCGGTCATCGCCGACGACGAGTCCGGTCGGTTGGGTCTCTTCGAGGAACTCCTGGAAAGCCATGAAATCAGTCGGCGTTTCGAAATAGAGTTCCGGATGGACGGTCAGGTTGGCGTCGCGTAAGGCATCGGAATAGCCTTTATAGCGTTCCTTGTCGACGACTTGGGAAGGCGTCAGACCGACATAGCCAATCCGCTGGTGCCCATGCTGGATCAGGCAGTCGGCCGCCGATTTGCCGGACAGGCGGTTGTCGTTGTCGATATAGATCGTTTCGTTCTCGTAGACATCCGGTTTCCCCAACAGTGCGTATGGAATCTTCTCATCATGCAGGAACTTGCGGATCGGATCTTTCGCCTCCGAATACAACAGGATGAAGCCATCGACCAGTTTGCGTTGATGCATCAGGCGCACACTGTCCTTCAGTTCCGCCATCGTTTTCCCGGTCGCCAGGGAGATCATGTATTTCTGTTCGTTGCAGACGACGCCGATTTCCTGGATCATCTCCAGGAAGAGCGGATTCTGCGCAGGATTCCCCATCGTCCCCACCGGCAGGATCACACCGATCGTCTGCGTGGACTTATTGGCCAGGTTCTGGGCGGCGAAGTTGGGCGTATAGCCCAGTTTATGCATCGCTTGGCGCACTTTCACTTTTGTGTTTTCGCTGATCAGCGGGCTGTCCTTCAACGTGCGTGAAACGGTTGAAGTAGCGACGCCTGCTTCTCTGGCGACATCTTTTATTGTAACGGTCATAGGCATTTTCCTCAGAGTTCATTTTTGTATTCTAAGATTACCATGTAAAGTTGTAATTTTGAACCCTTGTCGCTAAAGTATTTGGCGCCAGAACGATATTGTCCCAGCCCGGATGATGGATGGCATCCGGCACTTCCTGCGCTTCGATCGCCAAACCGAGGTGGCTTTGCATCGGGCGTCCGTTCACAAGGTAAGGCTCATTCATGTCAGTCGTCGAAAACAACACGATGCTGCTGCGGTTGCTGGACAGCGCCATTTCCCGGCCACTGCCCGCATCGCTGAGGACCAACTGCTTTTGTTCGTCCGAGTGCATCAGGAACACGTCGTCGAATCCTTCAGGCTTTTTTTGAATGGCGTCGCCGATAACAGTCGCTTCGCGGAAATCGAAAGCCGTCCCCGCCACCGCTTGTTTCGTACCGGTCGGCAGCTTATCTGTATCCAATTCCAGCACTTCTTCGCAGGCCAGCTGCAAAGTGTGCTCAGTGATCGGACGCTTAGCCTCGCCGCTCAAGTTGAAATAGATATGGCTAGTCGGGTTGAACAGCGTCTCCTCGGAACTGATCCCTTCCATCGTGATTTTCAGGCAACCTTCTGCATCCAGCGTATAGCTGGTTTTCGCCTGCAGCCGGCCGGGATAGCCGACCGTTTCCGGCGTCGATTCCAATGTGAAAGTGACGGTCACTGCTTCTGCCGCCTCTTCGGTCGTGAAGTCCCAGAACTGCTGGCCCCAGCCGCGGCTGCCGCCGTGGATATGGTGTACACCATTGTTCTGCTCCAGCTGCGCTGCGCCCCATTTGCCTTCAGCGATCCGGCCGGCAACTGGTCCAACGGTCGCGCCGAAGGATGCCTGGTCGTTACCGTAGGCTTCGGCATCAGCCAAGCCCAGGACAACATTTTCGCTCTGGCCTTCCCGGTCCGGGACAAGCAAGCGGATCAGCCGTGCGCCGTAGTTGATGCAGCTGACGGACATGCCGTTCGGCTGGCTCAAATCGATGCGCATGACTTGTTCCGTTCCGATGCTGCCCCATTCGCGGATAGAGATGCTAGCCATTGGCCGTCGCCTTCTCCCACGTATCGCGCAGGACGGCAAGCGACAAGTCGCTCGTGTCCGCCAAGACGCGGTCGGCTTGCGCCAGCACTTCAGCGTCGCCGATTGCGATCGCAGGAATATGCGCAGCTTTGATGGCCTCCACGCCTGAAGCGGCATCTTCCACGCCGATGCACTCGGCTGGTTTTGCCCCTGCCAGCTCCGCGCCGGCCAAGAAGATGTCCGGAGCCGGTTTACCTGCAGCCACTGAGGCTGGATCGACGATGCCGTCGAAGTAGTCCTTGACCTGCAAAAGCTCCAGGATGCCAGGTGCGTTCTTGCTGGCGGAAGTCACGATCGCCTTCAGACCCGCTTCGCGCAATTCTTCCAAAAGCGGCAGGATGCCAGGCAGGATGTCCGCCGGTGTCATTTCCTGGATCAATTCCAGATAATGGTCATTTTTCTTTGTGCATAAGGCTTCTTTTTCAGCTGTGGAATATTTATCCGCCAAGCCGCCGAATGCCAGGATGCGCTCGAGCGAATCGATGCGGCTGACACCCTTCAGCTCTTCATTGAAGGCTTCGTCAACGGTGACCCCCAACTCCGCGCCGAGGTCACGCCAGGCCAAAAAATGGAATTTGGCAGTGTCGGTGATGACGCCGTCCAAGTCGAACAATACTGCTTTCAACATTTCTTTCTCTCCTTTGGTGCCGCTCATGCGGACACGGTCTTTTTCAGTGCGACTTTGATTTCATCTTTCAGTTGCAGTTCTTCATCATAGATGCGGACAGACAACGCTTCGCCTTTCACCAAGGTCAAGCTGACGTGTTCTTCGTTCACCGCGATCAGGATCAAGCTACCGCGGTAGTTGATGTGGAATTGGTAGTGCGTCCAGTCTTTCGGCAAGAACGGCGCGAAGCTCAGACCGTCTTTGGCGCGCATGCCGGCGAAGCCTTCCGCAATCGTCAACCAGCTACCGGTCATCGAAGTGATGTGCAAGCCGTCTTCGGTATCATTGTTGTAGTTGTCCAGATCCAGACGGGCAGTGCGTTGGTACAGTTCCACAGCTTTTTCTTCCTTGTGCAGCTCGGCCGCAAGGATCGCGTGGATGCATGGTGACAAACTTGATTCATGCACGGTCATCGGCTCGTAGAAGTCAAAGTTGCGTTCTTTTTCTTCCAGCGTGAATTCGTCACCGAACAGGTAGATCCCTTGCAGGACGTCGGCTTGTTTGATGAAGCAAGAACGCAAAATCTTGTCCCATGACCAGTGTTGGTTCAATGGCAAATCAGCTTTGTCCAGCGCGCTGACCGGTTTCAGATCTTTGTCCAGGAACGTGTCGTGCTGCACGAAAACTTGGCGCTCCTCATCGTACGGGAAGTACATGTTGTCGATGATGTCCTGCCATTTTGCTTTTTCGGCTGCGGTGATGCCCAATGCTTCTGCGCGTTCCGGATACTTCTCCAGGCTTTCCAAAGTATAACGCAGCACCCAGACAGCCAAACGGTTTGTGTACCAGTTGTTATTGATGTTGTTTTCGTACTCGTTCGGTCCGGTTACGCCATGGATCATGTAGCATTGCTTGTTTTGTGAGAAGTGTACGCGATCCGCCCAGAAACGGCTGACGGCGCTGAGCACTTCCAGCCCTTCTTCGGCCAGGTAGCTTTCATCGCCTGTATAGGCGGTGTAATTGTAGATTGCGTAAGGGATCGCACCATTGCGGTGGATTTCCTCGAAAGTGATTTCCCATTCATTGTGGCACTCCACGCCGGTGAAGGTCACCATCGGATACAACGCGCCCTTCAACCCTTGTTGCTTAGCATTATGGAAAGCACCCGGCAATTGGTTGTGGCGGTATTTCAAGAGATTGCGGGTAACTTCCGGCTCGGTAACCGCCAAGTAGAACGGCACGCCGTAAGCTTCCGTATCCCAGTAGGTAGCGCCGCCGTATTTCTCGCCGGTGAAGCCTTTCGGTCCGATGTTCAGGCGCTCATCTTCGCCGTAATAAGTAGAGAACAGTTGGAACAGGTTGAAACGGATGCCTTGTTGCGCTTCGTCATCTCCGCCGATTTCGACATCCGCCAGATCCCAACGCTTAGTCCACAGATTCGCTTGTTTTGCTTCCAATTCTTCGAAACTTTGGCCAGCTACTTTGGTGGCGTAGATTTCTTCGGCAGTTGCTGCCAGCTGGTCCTTCGCATGATCGCGGCTCGTCGTCAGCGTCACGTATTTCTCTAATGAAAGGACTTGGCCGTTTCCGGCTTTCCCTTCGAACACTTGGGAGACGAACAATTCTTTGCTGTTGTTGCCTTTTTGCGCGAAGCCTGTCGCATTGTGGTGCATCGTGGCAGCCACGCTGAAGCGCTCGATGCCGAAGTTGTTCGGGATCGTTTCGACGACCAGCGTATCATCCGTCTGTTCGACCCATTCCCAGAACATTTCATCATAGTTGGCATCTTCGTTTTGGACATTCCCGTCCAGAGCACTTTCGATACGGATCGCGGCCTTTTCCGAGGCTGTGATTTCCACTTTGATAGCGCAAAGTTCCTTGATGTCGATGCTCAGGAAGCGGGTGAAATGGACGGTGATTTCTTTACCGTTCTTCACTACCGTAAAGAAGCGTTCCAAGCGGCCTTTTTCCATATCCAACGTCAAGTCGAAGTCTTTCACTTCATCGGTGTAAAGATCGATTTCTTCTCCGTCCACAAAGATGTGCATATACAGAAAATTCATCGCATTGATCACTTTTCCGAAATATTCCGGGTAGCCGTTTTTCCACCAGCCGACGCGTGTTTTGTCGGGATACCAGACGCCCGCCAGATACGTGCCTTGATGGTGATCGCCCGAATAGGCTTCCTCGAAGTTTCCACGCATGCCCATGTAGCCGTTGCCGAGACTGGTCAGACTTTCCTGCAGGCGGCGATTTTCTTTGTCTAATTGTTTGGTTGTTACTTTCCAAGGATTGATTTCAAAAATTTGTTGCGTCATTATTGGTTCCCCCTTATTTGTTCTTCCCCCTTATTTTACGTGCAATCGGTTGCATTGTCAATGCAAAAGTTGCATTATTATTTCCGACGCATGATTTCCTTGGCATTGAAACGTTTTCTTCATCTATCCGTTTAAAAACCAATTTATTCTAAAATAGACCGCTTGCAAAATTTCTGGATATGGTCTATACTTTGAATCGCAAACGTTGCAATCGATTGCACTGACAAATTTGAGAGGAGTTTTAAAATGAAAAATATATTTACATTCGATTTTTGGCAAAAATTCGGTAAGGCTTTGATGGTCGTTATAGCGGTCATGCCGGCAGCTGGTTTGATGATCAGTATCGGCAAGATGATCGCTATGTTCTCTGGAGATGTCCAATTGTTGCTGACAACGGCTGGGGTAATCGAAGACCTGGGCTGGGCTGTCATCGTCAACCTGCATATCCTGTTCGCTGTCGCCATCGGGGGTTCCTGGGCGAAAGAACGTGCCGGCGGAGCCTTCGCAGCACTGCTTGCCTTCATCCTGATCAACCGCACGACCGGTAAACTTTTCGCAGTGACCGGAGATATGTTGGCTACGGACGGAGCGACTACCAAAACCTTGTTCGGCCAGGACATTCTGGTGAATGGTTACTTTACCAATGTTTTGGGCGCGCCCGCTTTGAATATGGGTGTCTTCGTTGGGATCATCGCCGGTTTTGTCGGTGCGGTCATCTTCAACAAATACTACAATTACCGCAAACTTCCTGATGCGTTGTCCTTCTTCAACGGCAAACGCTTCGTGCCTTTCGTCGTAATCGGTTGGTCCGTCCTTATTTCCCTTGTCTTGGCAATCATCTGGCCAGTCGTTCAGACCGGCATCAATAATTTCGGGATTTGGATCGCGGACTCCGCGGATACCGCACCGATTTTGGCGCCGTTCGTATACGGTACGCTGGAGCGTCTGTTGTTGCCGTTCGGTCTGCACCATATGCTGACGATTCCGATGAACTACACTTCTTTGGGTGGAACTTACACCATTTTGACAGGCGCTGCTGCAGGTTCTCAAGTGTTCGGTCAAGATCCGCTTTGGTTGGCTTGGGCCAGCGATTTGGTGAACTTGAACAACACCGGCGATACAGCAGCCTACAATGAGTTGCTTAACGCATTCACTCCTGCCCGCTTTAAAGTTGGTCAAATGATCGGCGCAGCCGGCAGCTTGATGGGCTTGGCTTATGCTATGTACCGCAACGTCGATGTCGACAAACGTCCGAAATACAAATCCATGTTCTTCTCCGCAGCCATCGCTGTTTTCCTGACAGGGGTAACCGAACCGCTTGAGTACATGTTCATGTTCGCTGCACCACTGCTTTACGGCGTTTATGCAGTATTGCAAGGAGCCGCATTCGCTATGGCCGACATCATCAGCCTGCGCGTCCACTCCTTCGGTACGCTGGAATTCCTGACCCGCATCCCGATGTCTTTGAAAGCCGGCTTGTGGTTGGATGTCGTCAACTATATCTGGGTGACGCTCGCATTTGCCGTAATCATGTACTTCGTTGCCAACTTCATGATCAAACGCTTCAAATTCGCAACGCCAGGCCGTTTGGGCAACTACACGGACCTCGACGGCGAAGCTGAAGAAGCTGCTCCTGCCACTGCAACACCGGAAGGCAACGCTGGTGCATCCGATAACGATAAACTAGTTTGGAACATCATCGACGCATTCGGCGGCCAAGAAAACATCACTGAAGTCGATGCTTGCATGACCCGTCTGCGCGTCACGGTCAAAGATGAAACCCAAGTTGCAGAAGATAAAAAATGGTCCACATTGGGTGCACGCGGCGTCATCCGCAAAGGCAAAGGCATCCAAGTCGTGTACGGTCCCCAAGCAGATGTCCTAAAATCTGATATAATAGATCTATTAGGAAGATAGGAAAAGCGGAACGGGTTCGTTCAGCCCTGAAAGAAATTTAGGAAATCGTGCCGACTGAGCATCGAAGAGCGCAATATGCTGAGAGACTTCCTGCGTCAGTAGGTTAGTCGAACAGTATCCTTGGCTCGAAGAGACAAGGGGTTCCTTCATAAATAATTTCCGAAGGGCTTACCCGTGTAGCTAGCCATCATTTTGGATGCACGAAACACTTTAAAAGTCTGTAAAACATCCCAAATGATGCACTTTCTATTTTAAAAGATTATCTTAATAGCTATATATTTAGAAAGGAGAGGACCTCATGAAACTACTGACATTGAATACGTACAGTTGGGTTCAAACAGCAGACCCTGAAACTTACGCCGCCCTGATTGCGGACATTCTGGAAAATGATTACGACGCCATCGCCCTGCAGGAAGTGAACCAGCTTTCCAGCGGCACAAGCGTCAACGAACCGGAGGGCTATCTGCCCACCCAGAACGAAATCCCGATCAAATCGGATAACTTCGCCTACTTCTTGGTGAAGTCCTTGGCGGAGAAAGGACTTTCCTATCATTGGTCCTGGGTACCTTGCCACCAAGGCTACTTCCGTTTCGATGAAGGAGTCGCCATCCTCAGCAAAGCGCCGATTCAGTCAGTCGAACAAGTCCAACTTTCCGTAGTCAATGATTTCGAAAGCATCCACACCCGCCGCGCCTTGGTCCTCGAGACCGAAGCGGCCGCTTTCGTCTCCGTCCACCTGTCCTGGTGGAAAACGGAAGAAGAAAATCCGTTCTTGTTGGAGTGGACTTCCGTTGAGACGGCTGTCAAAAAACTGCGCGGCATCAAGCCCATCTATGTCATGGGTGACGTCAACAACCCAGCCGACGTCCGCAACGAAGGCTACGACCTGATCACGAACGCCGGCTGGCAGGATGCCTACGCCGTCGCCGCAACGCGAATCGGATCTGCAACCGTTCCGCCGGCAATCGACGGCTGGGAAGGAAACGAAGTCCCCTTGCGCATCGACTATATCTTCTCAGACCAGCCGCAAGCGGTCGAAACGTACGAAGTCAAATTCGACGGGAAGAAGTTGCCTTGCGTGTCTGATCATTATGGGGTTGCGGTGACATACGCCTGAGATTGATACATTTGAAAGAAAGAAGATCTACCTCGCGCGAGGTAGATCTTCTTTTTACATTTAGTTTTGTTGGACCCAGTGGCGGGGGTGCCGCGAAATGCGGAATTAGCCCGCCAAAAGCGTTTTGACGGGCTAATTCACTTCGTCACCTACATTCTTATATCGTTTTTCCACTTACTTCCCGCAGCATTTCTTGTATTTCTTGCCGCTCCCGCAAGGACAAGGGTCATTGCGGCCGATTTTTGGTTCATTGACGATTGGCGTCACCTTCGGTTGGTGCACGAAATTCAGATTGTTGTTGGTCAGCTGCTCAAAATAGTTCTCTTCGGCAGAATCTTCTTCATTTTCAAAATACGCCCAGTTCCTCATTTCACCGATCGTATCATCGATTTTTTGTAAGTTTCTATCTCTCTCGGCTCTGTACAGTACCATCGACTGGCCTTCCACCATGGCCTGATCTACGGATCCCATACCAATCAGGAAAGAATCCACCTTATCATTCTTATAGGCTTCCTTTATTTCATCATACACCTCGCCCGGGTAGATATCCGTACAGAGATTTATCAGCAACGTGAGAATGGTTGGATTATCGATCGTGGGAAGCAGTTCTTTGTAATAAGCCATAAGCTCCTGCCGTTCGAGCTCCCCGTTCAATGTCAAAATAGCCAAGGCGGTTAGCGCTTCAACTTTGATATACTTATCGACTTCCTCGTCCTCAACCAGTTGCTTTATGGATGTCACATCATTTCCGCAAATGGATGCCATTATCCTTCCGGCATAATCTGTCATCGCGTCTCCAAACAACTTGTCCGTCAGCCCATTCGGCAGACTGAACAGTTCCAGCACAATAGGATAAGCTTCCTTGACTCTGAACTGAGCCAACAGAAGAACCGCATAAATATGCCCTAAATAATCAAAGTTGTTGCTGAATTGTTCCGCATTATCCCTCACCTCTTCAAGGAAAGCCATCAATAAAGGAATCGCTTCTTCTTTTCTGGCAATAATTTCCGCCAACTCTTCCTCAGGGAAAATCCTGTCGGGATCACATTTGATGCGATCAATTAGTTCAGCCATCGTCTTTTCGGAATGGCCAAAAGTACCTGTCGTGCATTTTGGATCATTGCCGTTTAATTGATTATCCACTGCTTCCAACACGGTTTCTTTCAATTTTCTGCTCACCATCACTAACACCTCACCAATGATATAGGTTTTTTGGAACTGCTCTTTTATGCAGCTTCATCTTATCATACCGTTACTACTTTGAGCACCCTTTAGTAAAAGCGGTGATCAAAAATGATAAACAATGTAAGCAAAAAAGCGCAGTTGTCTGCAAAACGAAGAGGCAATTTTTTTGGTTGGGCCCGTTAATTGCGAAGAATCGGACATCCAGGCCCAAAAAAACAGGAGCCTCTCAAATCGTGGCGGCTCTATATCACGAACCATCTGTTTTTCTTTTTATTTTGCCCGACCAAATATCCACCTTTCAGAATAAAGTTTTCTTTATAAGCCGATTGACTTAAACGAAAAAGAAATCGTTCCATAATGAAGTTACGCTGCAGTAATTGTGCAGGGATACCCGTTTTGGTTTGTATGTTTTTGATTTTTTGTTTCATTTGAGTTGGGGTTATCACAACAATACCTCCACGTAAGTTTTTATTTTGTCCAAAACGTTATATTTTTCAGCCAGGTTAAGTAATTTTGGGATATTTTTATCGGGTCTTCGCATATATTTTATGATTGCTTGTAAAAGTGTATCTTTATCCGCTTCATACCGTGTACTAAACATATCGCACAAGGTCCGTTCCATTGAATAGATCACAATATCGTTCCCATTGCTGCTTTTCACTGTCATTTGGTCCTCCTGCCAAACTGACCGTTCCTTCCATACCAACGAAATGGGTTGCTCTTTAATTTTTTTCGAATGATAACCGCGCGGGAAGGTCATCGTGTAGATAAAAGGCGTTGTGTCGGACAATCCATGCAAGTAAAGAGCCGTTTCATGGGAATATACGCCTTTCGCAAACCGTTTTTGATAAATATACATCTCATCCTCGTAATAAAGTGGTGACAAATAGATTCCCCCGCTGATTTTTTCGAATCCCTCTTTTTTCAGATAATTTAACGATGCTTGATTCGGATAGCCTTCCTCTTTCAACGTGGCCAAGAACACAACGCCGTGATTTTTTTCTACCTCGCGCGCTACGAGTTCCATTAATTTATTTTGATTTTCCGACACGGTAATCACCACCTATTTTGATTTATATACAACAAACTATATATCAATGTAGTATGAAAGTCAAAAAGCAGGGACTGCCCAATATCAGCGGCTTTTTCTTTCGCATTGGGTGGCTCTGTTTATCGTACTCGCCGGCTGGGAAGGAAACGAACCCCCGCTCCGCAGCGACTACATCTTCATTGATGAATAAAGAGAAAAAGCTGTCTCATGAGGCAGCTTTTTTTGGTTGGGCTCGATTTTTGTGGGGGTTGTTGTCCGATAACTCCACAGTATCGGACAGCCAAGCCAGATATCCGAAAACAGGAGCCGCCCCACACGGGAACGGCTCCTGTTTTTACTGATGCATACTATTCAACAATGCCATAGTAAACTTTTGACGTTACTTGATAAATGAGCCAATAAATCACACTAAATCCGGTTATTACGCCGATAAAGCACCAGAAGACTAATGCTGTATTGACCACACTGAACAAGAGCAATAGTTTTTGAATAATCGGAAAGGCAAAGGCTACATGAATCACAGCAATGATGAGCGGCAAGAGAAACATCCATACAATTTGCAGCCGGGTCGTTTTACGAATCATTTGCTTATCCAAGCCAACTTTTTGCATGATTTGAAATTTGTCTCGGTCATCATAGCCTTCTGAAACTTGTTTGAAATATGTAATCAGCGCTGCTCCAAAAGTAAACAATAACCCAAGAAAAATCCCCAAGAACAAGAAGCCGCCATTCATACTGTACCATTCTTCACGTAGAAGTTCCCTTGACTGAAAATATGAGTTTCCACTGTCACTAACGACAGCAGCCGTTTTTTCAGAATAGTCCTTCTTCTGCGCTTGCGTTCCATTCGTGTTCCAAGAAATAACTGCATCTGCAACAATCGGAAGGTCAATCTCTCTTAATCTAAAATCAGTTTCCATAATGGATTCTAAGGTCTCTCTAGAATCCACTATCATAATCATATTAGGACTCTGTGATTTATCCATTTTCAAGGGGTTATCGATTTTTGATTTGACTTGATACGTTGTATTTCCGATTATCACTGTGGAAAAACCAAATGTATTTTTTGAATCAAACAGTAATACTTCATCAGAACTTAACGGGACGGTTTCGCCAACTATCCGTTCATAATCTTCTCTGATAAGCAGCTGAATAGTATCCGGTATCTCTTTAGCAAAATCAGCCGCACCAATCATAATTTTGTTATCTTCAATGATACTGAACAGATTATAGTACACATACATTTCTGTCCCCGTAACGTTTAATCCGTTCGTTTCTGTTTCCTTTTCGATGGCTTCAAGTTGTTCTTCCAAATCGACGGTTTCATAGTAGGTTCGTTGATTCTCATAAGGTAAACGAACCGTCAAAGTATCTTCGGTCCCAATAAAAATAGCTGCTGTCGTTGATACCGCAACAATGACCATGGTTGCTAAAATAGTGATATTGGCTAACCCTACTGCATTTTGTTTCATCCGATAAAGCATCCCGGAGATTGAAATAAATGGACTCGGGCGATAATAGAACGGCTTATTTTTCTTCAGTTTTTTCAGGATGAAAATAGAGCCGGAAATGAATAAGAAATACGTACCCGCAATAACCAACAGTACTGCAAGGAAAAAATAAATCATGGCATCAAGCGGGTTATCAATGGTCAGCGACATCCAGTATCCTGATCCAATCAATAACAATGAAAGAATAAACAGTATAAGCGAACTTTTCGGCTCCCGTTCTCCTGTCTGCTTGCCTTTAATCAGTTGGATAGGATTAGAAAACGTAACTTGAGTGATATTGTAACCCAACGTTGTTAAAAAGATGAGGGCAAACAGTCCGATCGTAACCAGCATTGCCTGTATCGTAAAAGGAAAAGACATTTCTATCCCGAACTTTAAAGCATAGTTCAAAACAAGAAAAGCAAGTTCTCCCAATAGATGCCCCACTACCACACCTACAACAATACTAAAACAGCTTGTTACCATTGATTCAATCGTCAATATTTTGGAAACGTGGCTCTTCTTCATTCCCAATATGGCATATAGACCAATTTCTTTTTTTCGACGTTTGATCAGGAAACTGTTGGTATACAAAATAAATATAAAGGAAAACACCCCAACGACTATAGCCCCTAAAGCGAAAAGCAAAGACAACGTATCTGATCTGGTTTGAATAAATTTATTTCCCCTTAACGCGACCATCATGTAAAACATCGCTACCGTTGCAATTGAAGCAAAAATATAAGGAAAATAAATTTGCTTATTGGATTTAAGGTTACGCAGGGCTAGCTTTGAAAAAAAAAATTTATTCATGTTGCTCACCTCTGTTTGCCAAGACAACCAACGCTTGCGAGATTTTGTCCATAAACTGATCCGGTGTCTGTTCGCCACGGTAAATTTCATGATACACTTCGCCATCTTGAATAAACAATACCCGGTTCGAGTAAGCTGCAGCCCTTGTACTGTGGGTGACCATGATAATCGTCTGCCCCGCATCATTTATTGCTTCGAAAGTCTCCAATAGACTTTGGCTGGATTTCGAATCCAATGCTCCAGTGGGCTCATCTGCAAGCAATAATTTTGGATTTGTGATCAACGCTCGGGCTACCGCTGCGCGCTGTTTTTGTCCCCCAGAAACTTCATACGGATAATGATTGATCAGCCCATCAATTTTCAACTTTTGAATGATGGGCATCAAACGATTCTCCATTTCAGTTATTGGCGTATTGGATAAGACAAGCGGCAATAATATATTGTCTTTTATCGAAAAATTATCCAATAAGTTGAAATCTTGGAAAACAAACCCTAGGTAATCTCTACGGAAGTTAGAAATCTCACTATCTTTGATCTGTGTCAGGTCTTTTCCTTCCAGCATTACTTCACCCGCAGTAGCTGTATCAAGTGTTGCCAAAATATTCAACAAGCTTGTTTTTCCTGAACCCGATTCTCCCATAATCGAGACAAATTCTCCTTTTTCAACTGAAAAATTTATGTCTTTTAAGGCTTGGACTTCCTGTGTTGAAAATATTCCCGTATAGGTCTTTTTTAAATGCGTCACTTCTAATAATGTCATATTTGTTGTCTCCTGTTCATTTCTTTGTCCCTATCACTAGTTTAATGAAAATGAACATCGGCTGCCTTTATCTTTTCTTACAAAGGGTTGCTTAACCTTACAGTTTTGTAAGATTACCCATCAATGGTCCCTCCGTAACGGTTCTCTGGCTAAATCAATCGTGACTTTGGTGCCTTTCCCTAAAGTTGATTCGATTATGAGGTTATGGCCCAGACGTTTTGTAATTTCCTGACTAAGAAATAATCCTAGCCCGGTTGATTTTTCATGTATCCTCCCATTAAAACCTGAATACCCACGTTCAAATATGCGCGGTAAATCTTCAGATCGGATGCCAATACCAGTATCTTCAATAATGAGCTGCTGCTCTTGTGTGGGGCTCATGTAAATCTTGATGGTGCCACCTTCGGGCGTATATTTCAAACTATTGGAAAGAATTTGTTCAACCAGAACACGCAGCCATTTCTCATCTGACAAGATAATTGCTGCTGTCTCTTGATAGTCTAATTGGATATGATTGTAAATAAACAAAATAGAAAATTTTTTTACCGTCTCTTTGATTACGCGATCGAGCGAAACATCTGCAAAATCCAAATCTGTACCACTTTGTTCAATTCTCACATAATTCAATGCCATATGTGTATAATTTTCAATCCGTAGCAGCTCTTGTTCCATTTGGTTCCGATAATTCATTTGACTATCTCGTTGCATCAATAAGCTGATGGCTGAAATGGGTGTTTTGATCTGATGCAGCCACAAGGTAAAATAATCCATCTGAGAATTGCTTCTCTGCACATTATTTCTTTCGATTTGTTGGATCTCTTTGATTAAGTCTACGATTTTAAGACGAAGAAAAGCTTCACTTGGGTCTTGGCTAGCAGCTAATTGTTTCAGCGCATGGATTGGATCTTTATCCAGGCGTTCCAGTAATCGAAACCGCTTGTAATACCTCGAAAATTGAAATGCGAAAAAACAACTGCCTAAAAACAAAGAAAGCTCGATAGCGAATAGCAAAAAATAGAGTGGCAATCGTCCCAATATATAGACGAGACTGAACACCATGACGTTAAGCATATATAGGATCATCAAAGAGCGTTCGGCTTTAATAAAAGCTATCAAAATGTCTGCCCATTTCTTATTTTGTTTCATCATGCTCGTCCTTCTGAAGTCCATATCCAAATCCTTTTTTCGTGACAATAAAGGAAGTTACATTTATTTCTGCAAGTTTTTTGCGTAAGCGATTGATGTTGACAGCTAATGTATTGTCATCAATAAAGGAATCATTTTCCCATAGTTTCATCATGATGGCCTCTCGGGAAACAAAGGCCCCTTTTTGCAGAAAGAGTACTTCCAAAATCTTTATTTCATTTTTGGTTAATTCTACTTCCTGATCCTGGTATTGAACCTTTAATTCACTTGTCTTCAGATGTACCTGCCGATGACTCAAATAAATGTCATTGCCGGTAAAGTCATAGGTTCTCCGCAACAATGCCTGTATTTTTGCTAAAGCAACAGTTAAATCAAAGGGCTTACTGATAAAATCATCTGCTCCCATTTGTATCGCCATTACAATATCCATTCGTTCGCTCTGTGAAGAAACAAAAATAATGGGTACTTGAGAGATTTTACGAATTTCCGTACACCAATAATACCCGTTAAAGTACGGAAGTTTGATGTCTATTAAGACCAATTGAGGTGCTTCTTGCGTAAATGTGTTCATGACGTCATTAAAATCGGTGACATAAAAGGCACTGTATTGCCACTTCAGCAACTCTTCCTGCAAACTTGAGGCAATGACTAAATCATCTTCAATAATCATAATTTTCATCAACCTATTCACCTACTTATCTTTCATTCGTTGCTTCTACTATACAGGATTAATTGCCATCAGCCTATTGGACCTTGGACTTAGTAACCATTTTGACTGTTCAATTATTTCACAAGATAAGCATCCCACTAACAAAATATGGCTGTATAATTTTTAGTGTGGATGAGTACAGAGAAAAAGCTGTCTCGTTGACGAGGCAGCTTTGGTTGGGCGTTATTCTTTTTGGGGGGTGTCCGATAATTGCGAAGAATCGGACATTTAGGTAGCTTATTGTGACACGGATGTCCGATAACTTCATAGAATCGGACATCCAGGATGACTATACCGGCATGCTTGTCCGATAACTCTATAGAATCGGACATCTACGCAGACTACGCTGTCCTGCTTGTCCGATAATCGCAAAATATCGGACAACCTGAAGCAGGAGAGCGATTCGCAGGCACTGTTTTATTTATAAGCCGGCAGATAATCGCCATGGGCAGCGATCAATTCATCCACCATTGCTTTTATTTCGGAAATGGACAGCTCGGAACTAGCATGCGGGTCCATCAACGCCGCTTGATAGATCTTGTCTTTTTCAAGTGTCATTGCGGCCTCAACCGTCAACTCCTGGACATTGATGTTTGTCCGGTTCAATGCAGCCAATTGCGTAGGGAGTTTGCCTACATAGGTAGGTTGAACGCCATTTTTGTCCACCAAACACGGAACTTCCACACAGCAATCTTCCGGTAAGTTGGTGATCAGGCCTTTGTTCAGGACATTCCCGGCAATCATCGTTGGCGTTCCAGTTGTAATCGCATCCATGATATAAGACGCATATTCGCGACTTCTTGTGTGTTCCAACGAACCGTCATTGACGATCTCGTCTCTTTGCGTTTCCCAGCCTGCGATTTGATCAACGCATCTTCTCAAGTATTCATCGATCGGGATCTGCAATTGATCGATCAATTCCGGATAATTCTTTTTGATGAAGTAAGGATGGTACTCTGCGTTATGCTCGCTGGATTCTGTGATGTAGTAGCCGAAGTGTTTCATCAATTCAAAGCGCACAGAATCCTTATGCGGATTGGCGATTTCTGAAGCCAGTCTGCGGATTTCAGGGTAGAAATCTTTTCCGTTCCGGTTAATTTCCAGCAGCCAAGCCATGTGGTTGATGCCGGCGATTTTCCATTGGAATTCATCCAGATTGTATTGATCTTTAATGCCCAGATGTTCGAATAATTCCGGCACACAGACTTGGACACTGTGGCACAAGCCGACCGTTTTGATCTTCGTCGCTTTCAGCATGCCCATCGTCAAAATGGCCATCGGATTGGTGTAGTTCAATAACCATGCATCCGGACAAACTTCTTCCATTTCTTTGGCGATGTCAAACATCACCGGAAGTGTGCGCAATCCTCTGAAGATCCCGCCGATACCGGTAGTGTCCCCGATTGTCTGCTGCAAGCCGTATTTTTTAGGAATCTCAAAATCAATCACAGTGCTCGGCTTGTAGCCGCCCACCTGGATCGCATTGATGACAAAATTCGCATCTTTCAAAGCTTCTTTTCTGTCGCTGAAAGATTGTATTTTTGCGCGGCTTTGATTCGAGTTTTTGTTGATGGTCTGAAGCATCAGTTCGGATTCTTTCAAGCGGTTTTCATCAATATCGTACAATGCTATTTCTGCATCCTGGAGACTAGACGTCAACATCGCATCCCCTAAAACGTTTTTTGCGAAGATTGTGCTGCCTGCACCGATAAAACAAATTTTGACCATGTTCATGCTCCTTTTCCTTTTGATGTCTTCAGTATAGGCTATTCTCACTGAATAAGAAGGGCATGGTTTTAGCTTCAGGGTACAATTTTTCAGGTCTTATTTTTCGAGCTTATACCGGGTCGGGGAACTTTGGAATCTGTTTTTGAAGGCCCGTGTAAAAGAGTGCCGGTTCTGGTATCCTACCGCGCTTGCTATTTGCTCCACCGACAATTCCGTTGTTTTCAACAACTGGCTAGCTTTGTTCATGCGGTATAGATTCAAATATTTGAGGGCGGTCAAGCCTAACTCCTCCTTGATTACCTGGCTGAAATAGGCTGGGTGGAGGTACATCGATTTCGCAATTTCTTCGATCGTCAGATCCTCGCGATAATAATTATTTCCCACATACAACAAAAAAGCTTCACTGTATTTTTTTGTTCGGCTGATGCGGACCCCCATTTCCATATTTTCATTATGGATTTTGAAGAATGAAAATATGTCATAGAAGAGCGCCTGATTCGCCAGTTTTTTGGCATCATCAAAAAAATCGGCTTCCATGAAATGCGCGAATTTCTCCTGCAGCTCTTTTTGTGCGCCAACTTGACCGATATAGTCTTTGGCTCCGATCCCGTTCGTATGCAGGATTTCTTTCACTTTGGTGCCCGAAAATCCGATCCAATAGTATTCCCATGGATCTTGCACATCCGCTTCGTAATCGACCAGTTCATTCGGACGGATCAGAAAAAAATCACCAGTACCCAAATGATGCGTTGTATCATTCACGGTATACCGCCCTTTTCCACTGATCACAAAATGCACGATGTAGTTGTCCCGTAACGAAGGCCCAAATCGATGCCCACTCTGGCACTTCTCGTATCCCACATTGAAAAAGAAAAAATCCGAGAAATAGTATTCCTTAAAAAATAGATCCTTCAATAGTTTTTCGCTCATAGGGTACCCTCTGTTGTCCGTTTATTTATCGGTATATTTGTATAGCTAGATTTTAGCACAACACCTGTTGATGGTGATAGAAAAGGATCAGATACACCGGTAAAACGGGCCGATATCCGCAACAACGGCTACCAGCTGATCACGAATACAGGATGGCAAGGAAAACAGAGAGTTCCCCACCGAAATAACCTTCCAAAGCGGCTTTGGAAGGTTATTTCTGATCGAATCCGGTCCGAAAAACCCTTCAAAGCGGGTTGGCGTGCTAAATCATTCCGGTCCCTACATTTCTTTGCCATTTTGTACCTTATTTCCCGCAGCACTTCTTGTATTTCTTGCCGCTCCCGCAAGGGCAAGGATCATTGCGGCCGATTTTCGGCTCGTTTACGATTGGTGTACGTTTTATTTGGGAAATGAAGTCCGGATTGTTTTTCATCAGCTGATCGAAAAACAGATCTGTGAAAAAGTCCTCTTCGTCATCATAATCGTCATACTCATCATTATACTCATTTTCGAAGCATCCCCAGTCCCTCAATTCGGCGATCGTATCCTCGATTTTATGTAAGTATTTATTGTCTGAGGCATCCGCTAATACTGCCGCTTTACCTTTTTTCATTGCCCGATCCACGGAACTTGTTCTGACTACTTCAGAATGCGCCGGATTGTTTTTGTAAGCTTCCTTGATTTCGTCATACAATTCTCCAGGGTAGATAGTAACGCAGGTATTTATCAACATCGAGAGCATGGTACTGTTGTCAAGGGTATGAAAGAGCTCTCTGTAGTAATCAATGACCGTTTCCCTTGGGATGTCCCCGCTCATCGCCAAAACAGCAAAGGCATTTACGGCTTGAACTCTGGTGTACTCGTCGACTACTTCATTATTGATCATTCTCTTTATGGATTCCAAATCATCTCCGCAAAGGGAAGCGATTATCCGTCCACCCGCTTCCGTCATCACGTCTCCGAGCAAGTCAAACGCCATGTCATTCGGCAGACTGAAGATATCAAATACGATCGGATAAGCTTCTTCAACTCTGAACTGCGCCAACAAATAAATAGCATAATTATGACCAAAATAGTCAGGGCGGCTGATGTATTTTTCCGGGTTATCCCTTACCTGCCTTAAGATATTCAACAACAAAGGAATCGCTTCTTCTTTTCTGGCAATTATTTCCTTCAATTCCTCTTCAGGAAAAACAGTTCCGCGAATGTATTCGATTCGTTTCACTATTTCATCCATCGTGTTTTTTGAGGTGTAATCAGTGTCCGGATGCTGCTTCCCTTTACCCTTGAGATAATCCAAGCGCCTGCTGAAATCCTCTTCATCGAACGCTTTTCCCGCTACCAAACTCGCAGTCGTCCTGTCTAAAAGAACTTCAGCAATCTGCTCTTTTGCTTCCTGCGGGCTGCATCCCGAAGCAACAAGACGTTCAAAAGTGTCTGTCGTGCATTTTGGATCATTGTCATTCAATTGATTATCCACTACTTCCAACATAGCCTCTTTCAATTCTTCGCTCACCATCACCAACACCTCACCAATGATATAGATTTTTGGAACTGCCCTTTTATGTACATCCAGTTTACCATACCCCTGCTTTCCGGAGCACGCTTGATCAGAAACCGTTACCAAAAAAACGCAGAGCAACGCAAGACAAAAAAGACGGGGCCGTCTCTTTTACAGACAACCCCGCCCCTTTGTGTTTTCTCATGTGCGGTTGCAGAATTCACACAATTTTAAACGACTACTTCTATTTTTAACTTTCCGCCTGCAGATTCCACAATATCATTCAATGTTTGTACACTAATATTTTGAGTACCTTTTTCAACTCGGGCAATGTAAGATTGTTTTTTCCCAGTTAGATTAGCTAATTCAGATTGGGTTAACTGTTTTTCTGCTCTAATTTTCAAAAGAATGTTTGCCGCTTGATAGCTGGCTTCGGTTTCTCTCCATGCTTCAGCAAATTCTGGCGTGTCCATTTGGGTATCAAAGTATTTTTGTAATTTATTTTCCATCTTTTTACTCATTCCTTTCCAGGTAGTCTTTACGATACTCTTTAGATTTAGTGATTTCTCTTGACGGGGTTTTTTGTGTTTTTTTCGTGAAACCATGGGTGATAATATACTTATTATTGTGAAAATGAAAATATAAGCATCTAAATATATTGCTTGAGAATTTCACTCGAAGTTCGTAAATGCCATCGCCTAAGTGATCGATATACCCTGGTGGAGACTGCGCTCCAAAATCTTCCACAATAGTTATTGCGCGTAATACTTTAGCTCTGGATTTTACATCCAAACTATCTAAATACACCAAAAAGGGAGCTTCACCGTTTTCTTTTTCATAGACATCAAAATTGTATTTTTTCATACCCTCATTATAACTTATAAGTGATTAAAAGTAAATATCCCCTCAACTTCAGCACCTTGAAAATGAACTCAGACTCTAGGCAACCCCTGTCCTATTTTCATTTATCCAGATTCATCGGGCAGAAAACCTCGGCCTTACAGAAAATCCCAAAAGGCGCTCCGGCAAGAGCGCCTTTTGGGATTTTTCACTATATATTCCTATCCTTTGACTGATCCGGAAGTCACGCCTTCCACGTAGAAGCGTTGCATGAAGATGAACAGGATCGTGATCGGGATGGCGATCAGCACGCAGCCGGCGGTGAACGCCATGAACAGCGAGTTCGCGGTCGTACGGGTCATCATCGTGAACAGCCCGATCGCGATCGTGTAGTTCGGGATGTTGTCGCCCATGATGATTTTGGCGAAGATGAAGTCCATCCACGGTCCCATGAAAGCCAGCAAGGACGTGTACACGATGATCGGTTTGGACAACGGCAGTGTGATTTTTGTGAAGATCTCCCACTTGTTGGCACCGTCGATCATGGCCGATTCATCCAATGCCATCGGGATCGTATCGAAGAATCCTTTGGCGATGTAGAAGCCCAGCGCCGAGCCGGCGGAATAGACCAGGATTAAAGCAAGCAGGCTTTCCGTCAGGTTCAGGGCTTTCAGGATGTAGTACACGGCGATCATGCTCATGAATCCGGGGAACATGTTCAGGACCAACGCGACTTTCAGGAACGGTTTGCGCATCTTAAAGCGCAGGCGCGACAGTGCGTACGCCATTGCGATTGTGATGAAAGTCGACAGAATGCAACTGATGACGGAAACAAACAACGTGTTCAGGAACCAGCGCACAAACGGATAATTTCCGGTTGTGTTCTGCAAAAGAATCCTGTAGTTATCCAACGTGAATGATTTTGGAATAATGTACGGAACGAACGCGCCGCCTTCTGCCCGGAAGCTGGTCAAAACGATCCACACGATAGGGAATAGCCAAATGACCGACAGAACAGCCAGGACGGCATAGACTGTAGCCAGCGAAAACCGCCGTTGCGCTTTGTATCCTGTTGTTTTCTTTTCTTTTGCCATTTTTTTAGCCCTCCTTGAATGAATTCGTTCTTGTGTAAGCCAGCAGACTGAACACTGCGGACAGGATGAAGATCAGGATACCGATGACGGATGCCAAATTGTAGTCCATCGTATTGACCGTCAAGTTGTACAGCCACGTAACCAACAAGTCCGTCGAACCCGCGCCGTAAAAGTCGGAGTTCGAAGGTCCGCCTCCGGTCAACAGGAAAATGACGTTAAAGTTGTTGATGTTGCCGATGAACTGTTGGATCAACGCAGGCATCATCACGAACAGAATTTGCGGGAAAGTGATGTTCCTGAAAATCTGCAGTTTGTTGGCGCCATCGATCCGTGCCGCCTCGATCTGATCCGTCGGCAGGTTTTGGATGATCCCCGTCGAAACCAGCATCGTTGCCGGAATCCCGATCCACATGTTGACGACAATGACGGTAATTTTTGCCCAAATCGGATCCGTCAAAAATGGAATGGCTGAATCGATCAGGCCCAAGTTCAACAATGTCGCGTTGATGGGACCCGCGCCATTCAAGAGATTACGCATCACCAACAGTGAAATGAACTGCGGAACGGCCATCGTGGTGACGAAAATTGTGCGCCAAACGCCTTTGAATTTCAGGCCTTTAGTATTGATCAAAAGTGCCAGCAGGATGCCGAAGAAAAAGCAAGTGACTGTTGCCAACGTCGCCCAAATCAGCGTCCAGCCCAAGACCGGGAAGAAGGTGTCTGCCATATTTCCGGAAATGACGTTACCGAAGTTTACAAAGCCGACCCAGGTAAAAAGGTTTTTCGGCGGCAGGTGCGTGTGGTCATAGTTCGTGAAGGCGATCGAAATCATGTAGAGCAGCGGCAGGACCGTGAACAAAAGTACGCCCAACAACGGAATCGTCATCAAGGTGGCATGGAATCGTTCATTCAACAAACTCGCCAAATCATCCATCGTGCTCGGGATTTTTTTTCCTGCTTTTTTCAGTTCATGGATATTCCTTGCGCTTTTCAGATTGATGACGTACAAACCAACAAGGAGCAAACAAATCACAATGGCAGCAATCCCGAATAATAGCAGTAACATCGAGTTGTCGCCCTCTTGCAGCACTTCAATCCCTAGGCGTTCGTCAAAAACGAGCCCTTGCGATTGGGTACCCAACGTCGCCAACATGGATAGCGCCCGCAGTCCGTTGCGGATCAGCCAATAGAAGAAGGCGATCTGCGAAAACAGGAAAATCAAACCTTTTAGGTATTGTTTATTGGCAAGATTGGCAGCTCCCATGACAACAAAGGAAAGTTTTGTTGCGACGTCCCCTTCTTTGAACAATTCCCGAAAGGTCATCTGCTGGCCGTAACTTTTTTTCTTGAACATGGCTTCCCCACTCACTTTCATCATTTTAAATAGGAGGGACGAAAGATGCGTGATCTTTCGCCCTCCCTTTTTAGTTTCTTTTATTCTTTTTCTTCTTCAGGTTCTGTTACTTTGGATGTGTCTTCTACCAATTTGTCCAGTTTTTCCATGTATTCGTCTGCGGTGATGTTGCCTTTATATGCATCATTGATGATGGCATCCATCGCTGGCCAGAACGAAACGATTTCCGGAACTTTAGGCATGACGACTGAATGAGTGGATTGGGACATTTCCATGACTGCTTTCGCCACGACATCTTCTTGCACTTCCGCATTTGCCTGAACGACTTTGTTCGATGGGATAACGCCCATTTCCTGGAATTCAATCAATTGGGAAGTTTCATTGGACAGGTAGTTCGCCAAAGCCATGGATGCTAAAGGCGCATCTGTCTGTTGGTTTACCGCAAATAATTTGACGCCCAAGAAAGCTTTCATCTGAACTTCGCCGCTGCCGAAATCGACTGTCGGGTAAGCCGCAACGCCCATATTTTCACCCAATGCTTTGGTGACATCATTTTTCGACCAAGGTCCGGAAAGGAATGCGTCCGAAACGCCTGCTTCCAAGTTGGCTAAGGCTTCAGCACCGGACTGGATCACGCCTGGATTGTTCTTTTGAGCTGCGATCCATGCAAGGACTTCAGCACCTTTTTCGTCATTAAAGTTGGTTCCGCTTGGATCTTCGCCGGTTTCACCGTACAAGTAAAGACCGTTACTCATGAACAGCGGTCCGAAGATATAGTTGGCTCCTGCTTCAGCAAAGTTTGTGCCGATTTTGCCTTTTTCAGACAATGTCGTCCAGCTCTTCACATCATCTTCAGTCAGTTTCGCTTTGTTATAGTAGAGAACTTGCGATTCAACGCCGTATGGGTAGCCGTAAAGCTCATCGTTCCACGTTACGCCTTCGACAGCCGATTCCACGTTATTTGCTTTTACTTCATCTGCATATTTTGTGTTCGGATATAACAGACCTGCTTCAGCCATTTGACCGACTTGGTCGTGCGGCATCATGAAAACGTCAGCCGCTGCTTTTGGATCTTTCGAGACATCTTTCTTTGCATCAGCTGAGCTTCCTGCCGCCACTTCAACCGTAACTTCAGGGAATTCTTTTTCGAACTCTGCTACGATCCCTTTGAAGACTTCCACGTGATCTGTGTCCACCCACAATTTGACGTCGCCTTCCACAACGACTTCTCCGGATGTGTTTTCAGCTGAGCCTGTATCGCTTGTATCAGCTGTGCCGCCGCATGCGCCCAAGATTAAAGCAGATGCCCCCAATATTAAACCGCTTCCAAAATACTTTTTCCAATTCGTTTTCACTTACTTGTCCCCCTTGAAATGAATTTCCTTTACATGTTTGATTATGCAACCGATTGCTTCAATAGTCAAGCTTTATTTCTTAAAAAAAGAAAATGGTTCATTTTCCGACAGTGTTTGATTCGTCCCAAAAAGCTTACTTATATAGTTATATAAAGCTTTTCCGGTGAACAATAACCCATCGGACGCCATTCCCTAACTAAAAATCAAAATGCAACCGATTGCTAAAAGTTCTTGCATCCTACTATGCGATGTGACACAATGTGGGAAAACAAAGAATGAAAAGGAGCCGATACTACTATGAACACTTCCGCACTTTACCATCGCCCTGAAAGCGAATTTGCCTACCTATATGACCCAGAAACGATGCACGTCCGTCTGCGTACTGCTCGTGGAGACGTCCGCGAGATGGGTTTGCTTTACGGGGATCCTTATTTTTTGGACAAAGAAGAGTGGTTCCGCAAACCGCTTCAGATGATCAAAACCCTTTCCACTGATCTTTACGATTACTGGTTCGTCGAAGTCACGGCCCCCTTAAAGCGCCTGTCTTATGCATTTGCCTTGAAGGGTCATGATGGGATTTCCGTATTTTACGGCGATCACGGCGTTTATCCATTAGAAGAAGACTATTTGCGGATGCCGAACAACTACTTTCGGATGCCCTTCTTCCATGAAGTCGATCGCTACAAAACACCGGAATGGGTCAAAAAAACAGTTTGGTATCAGATTTTCCCGGAACGTTTTGCCAATGGGGATCCGAGCAACGATCCGGAAGGCACGCTGCCTTGGGGTTCGGCAGATCCAAGCCGCGAGAACTTCTTCGGCGGCGACCTGCAGGGGGTCATCGATCACCTTGATTATTTGGAGGACTTGGGTATCAACGGCATCTATTTCTGCCCGATTTTTGAAGCTTCTTCCAACCATAAGTACGATACGATCGATTACCTGAAGATCGACCCGGCTTTCGGCGATGCAGAAACTTTCAAAAAACTCGTGGAAGAATGCCACAAACGCGGCATGAAAGTCATGCTGGATGCCGTCTTCAATCATATCGGTGATTCTTCGCCGCAATGGCAGGACGTACTTGCGCATGGGGAAGATTCGCAATACGTCGACTGGTTCCACATCAATGAGTTTCCGGCTTCCTACAAACGCGGTGAAAATTTCGAAGATGCCTACGACATCACTTACGATGTCTTTGCCGCCAACCCGCATATGCCGAAGCTGAACACGGCCAATCCGGAAGTGCAGGATTATCTGCTGAACATCGCCCGTTACTGGATCGAAGCTTTCGATATCGACGCTTGGCGTTTGGATGTCGCGAACGAAGTCGATCACGCTTTTTGGAAAAAATTCCGGATTGTCTGCGATGAAGCCAAAAAAGATTTCTACATTCTCGGCGAAATTTGGCATTCTTCCCAAAACTGGCTGCAGGGCGACGAATTCCATGCCGTCATGAACTACGCCTTCACTGATGCGATTATGGGTTATTTCGTGAAGAATGAATTATCATTGAGTAAAATGGTTTCGGAAATGAACAACCAGCTGATGCTCTACCGCAATCAGACAAACCAGATGCAATTCAATATCCTCGATTCCCACGATACCCCGCGCTTGTTGACGGAAGCCAACGAGGACAAAGACGTCATGAAACAAGCAATGGCCTTCACCTACATCCAGCCCGGCGTCCCTTGCCTGTACTACGGGGATGAAATCGGTTTGACCGGCGGGATGGACCCGGATTGCCGAAAGTGCATGGTCTGGGAAGAAGAAAAACAGGATCGCGATCTGCACCGTTTCGTGAAAGAACTGAACGGGATCCGCAAAGAGCAACAAAAAATCCTTTCGGAAGGCACTGTTTATTGGCGCCAGGTATCCGAAGAATCCGGCGTAGTCATCTTTGAGCGCATGCTGGGCGGCGAGGTCATCCGCGGCGCCTTCAATACCGGCGAGCACACGGCACGGGTCGAGCTGATCGGAGAGGCTTTGTTCTCGAACCTTGCGGACGTATCGGACGGGGCTGTCGAATTGGCGCGCAAAGGTTTTGTGTTGATGAAAGAATAATCACTGCCTATTTAGAATTAATAAGAGATGAGGTTGCAGCATGAAAAAACATTGGTGGCAAGAGGTTGTCGTTTATCAGATCTATCCGCGGAGCTTCAGGGACAGCAACGGCGACGGTATTGGCGATATCGCCGGTATGACCGAAAAATTGGACTATCTGGAAAAATTGGGTATCGGAGCGATTTGGCTTTCGCCTGTCTACCAGTCGCCGAACGACGACAACGGGTATGATATTTCCGACTACGAAGCCATTCTCGACGAGTTCGGCACGATGGAAGAGATGGAGCATTTTATCGCGGAAGCCGAAAAGCGCAACATCAAAGTGGTGATGGATCTGGTGGTCAACCATACTTCGGATGAGCACGCCTGGTTTATCGAAGCCAAAAAAGGCAAAGACAATCCGTACCGCGACTATTATGTCTGGGCAGACTCTAGCGTGGATGGCGGCGTTCCGAACGGATTGGGCTCCGCCTTCTCCGGACCGGCCTGGGAATGGGATGCGGCGAGCGGTCAATATTACTTGCATCTTTTCAGCAAAAAACAGCCGGACCTGAACTGGCAGAATCCAAAAATGCGCCAGGAAATCTACGCGATGATGAACCGTTGGATCGCCAAAGGGATCGGCGGCTTCCGCATGGATGTCATCGACCTGATCGGAAAAATCCCCGAAAAAGCCATCACCGGAAATGGGCCGCAGCTGCATGAATTTCTGCAGGAAATGCAGCAGGCGACTTTCGGCAACCACGACCTGCTGACCGTCGGCGAAACCTGGGGAGCGACTCCGGAAATCGCCAAACTGTACTCTGCTCCTGAGCGCAACGAATTGTCGATGGTTTTCCAATTCGAGCATATCGGCCTGGACCAAAAATCGGACGGCGAGAAATGGGATCTGCAGCCGATGAAAGTCGCCGAACTGAAACGGATTCTGGCGAAATGGCAGACCGAACTCGGGCACGACGGCTGGAATTCCCTGTTCTGGAACAACCACGATTTGCCGCGGATGCTTTCGCGCTGGGGAAATGACCAGGAATACCGTTCGGAGAGCGCGAAAATGCTAGCGATCCTGTTGCACATGATGAAAGGCACGCCCTACATCTATCAAGGCGAAGAGATCGGCATGACCAATACGCCGATCACTGATATTGCCGAAGCAAGGGACATCGAAACGCTCAATATGTACAACGAGCGCTTGGCGAAAGGCTATTCCGAAGCAGATATCCTGGCTTCCATCAATGTCAAAGGCCGCGACAATGCCCGCCGCCCGATGCAGTGGAACGCTTCTTCCCACGGCGGATTTACGACAGGCACCCCTTGGATTGCCGTGAACAAAAATTATCCGGTCATCAATGCAGAAGCTGCTTTGGCCGATCCGGATTCGATTTTTTATACCTACCAAAAACTGATCCGCTTGCGCAAAGAAAACCCAATTATAATTTGGGGCGAATTCGAGCTGGTCGATACGGTCGACGAAGTCATCAGCTATTACCGGGAATACGAAGGCGAACGCTGGCTAGTCGTGGCCAACTTCTCTGATGCCGCGCAACCGTTCTCGGCTGAAGACGAGATAGCCGAAGTGATCATCCAGAATGACGGGAATGAGATTACCAGTTTGAAGGACCTCCAACTGAAGCCTTGGCAAGCTTTCGTGGTGAAGGTGAGCGCATGAGCAGATGGTGGAAAAATGCAGTAGGCTATCAGATTTATCCCCGGAGTTTCCGGGACGCCAACCACGACGGCATCGGCGACTTGCAGGGAATCATCGAAAAACTACCCTATCTGCAATCATTGGGCGTGGATTTCATCTGGCTGAACCCTGTTTACGCTTCGCCGAATGTCGACAACGGCTATGACATTTCCGATTATCAGGACATCCATCCCGATTTCGGGACGATGGCCGATTTCGAGGAACTGTTGGGCAAAGCCCATGCTGCAGGCATCAAAATCATCATGGATCTGGTGGTGAACCATACGAGCGACCAGCATCCTTGGTTTCTGGAAGCAAAAAAAGGCAAAGACAATCCTTACCGCGACTATTATTTGTGGGCGGATGCCACGGAAAACAAGCTGCCGAACGCTTGGCAAAGCTTCTTCGGCGGCTCGACCTGGACTTACGATGACAACTCGGGCCAGGCCTATTTCCATGTCTTTGCGCCGGAACAGCCCGATCTGAACTGGAAAAATCCGCAAGTGCGGGAAGAAATCTACCGGATGATCCGCTGGTGGCTGGACTTGGGGATCGACGGCTTCCGTTTGGATGCGATCAGCCATATCCAGAAAGAACCCTGGGATTTCAGAATCACCGATAATCCTTGGGCTCCTTTCATGAACGTCGCGGGGATCGAAGTCTATATGCAGGAGCTGAAGGAAATTTTTGATGCCTACCCGATCATGACGGTCGGCGAAGCAAGCGGTGTTTCCAGCAAAAAAGCGGTGCATTGGACCAAAGAAGACGGCTATCTGAACATGATCTTCGAGTTGGAGCATAATGTGCGCGAAGGCCAACCGGGTGCGGAACGGCTCAATTTGTTGGGGTTCAAAAAGGTGCTTTCGCGTTGGCAAAAGGATTTGGGGGCGAACGGCTGGAACGCCCTGTACGTGGAGAATCATGACAATCCGCGGATCGCTTCGATTCTGGGGGACGAATCGCCCAAATCTGCCAAAGCAATCGCGACGATGTACATGCTGCTGAAAGGGACGCCCTTCATCTATCAAGGTCAGGAAATCGGCATGACCAATTTCGCGTTCGAATCGATGGAGCAAGTCGACGCCCAGGATTCGCATAATCTCTATCGTTTGTTATTGGACAAAGGTTCCTCGCCGGAAGAAGCCTTGCGCAACGTCACCCACTGGACGCGGGACCATTCGCGCACCCCGCTGCAGTGGGAAGGCGGCATGTTCGGCGGATTTTCCGAGTTGCTGCCCTGGATGGCCGTCAATGCGAACACCACGCAGGTGAACATTTTTGATCAGGAAAAGGACGAGCAGTCCGTTTTGAGCCATTACAAGCACCTGATCCGGTTGCGGAAGGCGCAGCCCGTCTACGCCGAGGGAACGTTCGAACTGATTCTGAAAAATCATCCGCAAGTCTTTGCTTATCTGCGGAAATCGGACACAAAACAGGTGCTCGTGCTCACGAACCTGAGCCGCAACCCTTGCCAAATCGATCTGCCGACACGGATTGCCAACAAAAAATGGCAGTTGCTGTCGACGAATACAACGGACGTGCCTGCTGTTGCAAAGCGGCTGCAGATGCAGCCCTACGATGCTTGGGTGTTTGAGGAAATCGGCTGATTGCCTGCTTATCGGAGTTGCGCGACGGATTGGGTGCCCTGCTCCGGTGAGGGTTCCCACACCGGCGGACAGCGGTAATTTGCAGGCGCTTCTCCTGAGAGCCTGTCCTAGTCGGAGCACAGTCCCCTGAATGTGGGCCGACCTCCGGCAAAGCCTCCGTTCGCCGGAGGAGGACAATCGAGTGCCACAAAAAACAAACAGCGAATGGAACGCCTACAATAGGTTGTCCATTCGCTGTTTGTTTTTGTCTTTCTGGTAATAAACGGTGGGAATCACTTTTTCATCATTCTCCCAAAATTTCCCGCAACCGCTGCACAGTCTTCATCATTTCCGTTTGGTTGACGGAACGGATATCAAACTCGATAATGCCGTTATTGGCTTGATATTCGCGCGTATAGATCGCCGGATTTTGCGTTTTTAACTGACGGATGACTTCTTTGGCATCTATTTCTCCAGACACCTTGACACTGCCCCGATAGATCTCCCTGCCGGCACTGTCCTGCACGACAGTGGCTTGCAAAGCGGGAATTTGATTGACCGCTTCGATAAAGGGCACTAGACGCGCCTTCATCGATTCGCCGCTTTCGTTGCCATTAGCCAGATAATCTTCCACGGCTTGGGCAAACCCCAGAATATTGTCTTTGCCGATCTTCATGGCTCGGCCAATCCCCTTACCTTGCAGCCGCACCCATTCAACCGCGCTTTTTTTGCCGACGACCAAGCCGGCGCTCGGGCCCTCGATTGCTTTGGCTCCTGAATAGATCACCAAGTCCGCCCCCGCTGCGTAATAGCCGAATAAATCTTCTTCCGCTGCGGCGTCGACGATCACCGGCAAGTCGTACTTTCGGGCCACTGCCACCATTTCGTCCACCGTCAGCATGCTTTTCTGCACGGTATGGTGGCTTTTGACATAAAGCAGGGCCGCCGTTTCCTTGGTGATCATCATTTCCACATGCTCCGGAGTACACACATTTGCATATCCGGCTTCTACGACTTTGCCGCCCCCTTGCTGAACCATGACTTCAACCGGGGTTCCGTAATCCACATTATGGCCTTTGGGCAAAATAATTTCCCGCTGCGTGATTGTTTCTGCATAAGGATGGTAGGCATGAAACAAACTGCCTTTGCCGATGACTCCTGCCACGGATTGAGCGATGCCCGCCGAAGCAGAAGACACAACTTGGGCGTCTTCCGCTTTGAGCAAACCAGCCAAATAAGCGCCGACTTTCACCGACAGATCTTCCATCTCAAAAAAGTGTTCTCCCCCATATTGTTGGGCAGCCAGAACAGCTTGCGATACTTTCGATACACCCAAAATCGTCATCCGACCGGAAGCATTGATAACTTCCTTCAAATCAAACTTCTCATAACTGACCGTCATAGCATTGTCCTCCAATAATGATAGGGATTCTTGGATATTCGTTGCAGCTATCGGATTTCCTTCACCGACCCTAAAAGTAGGCTGTCCTATTCTGATTCCCTGGATAATGTTGTATAACATCATCATACATCAGCCATTCGTTGCTGTACAATCATCTTCAAAATTTCGTTTGTTGGAGTTGCCCATTTGAATCGATGCCCTCCTCCTGTGAGGCTCCCCTCGCCGGAGTTCAGCGGTATCTTACGGGTTCTCCTCCTGCGAGTCCGTCCTCTTCGGAGCACAACTCAAAATGCGGGCCGTGCTCCGGCAAAGCCTCCGTTCACCGGAGGAGAACAACGAAAGGCCGCCTCGAAATGAGGCAGCCTCCATTTGTTCCTATCGTTTATTGCGCTGAATCGGCTTCTGTATAACATTCCGTATCGATCAGCTCAGCTTTATAGTTCTCTTTATCGACAGAGATTGCGTTCACCAAATAGGTCGGCCTACTTTAACGCTGAGGAACAGCACCTTCCAAAGCTTCCCATTTCCATTCCATCACTTCCGGAATGTCCTCGCCGTTCTCGCGGATGAACTTATGGTGGAAGTCCACCGTTTCCGTCATCCGTTGCGAGAAGGCTGATGCTTCTTCGCCATAGACGGCGTTTGCCGCATCCTGCGCTAGGTGGAAACGGTCCATCTCGGACAAGACGCGCATGTCGAATGGTGTCGTGATGTCCCCGTTCTCACGGTAGCCGTGGATGTGCAGGTTATGGTTGTGGCGATCGAAGAAGATATCACGGATCAACCCTTCAAAACCGTGGAAAGCAAAGATGACTGGTTTGTCGGCCGTGAAATAGGCGTCGAAGGCTTCATCGCTCAAACCACGCGGATCCACGTCCGGATGGCGCAGTTTCAACAAGTCCACGATGTTGATGAAACGGATCTTCAATGCCGGGAACTGCTTGTGCAGGATCGTGACTGCGGCAAGTGCCTCCAGGTTCGGTTCCGTTCCTGCTGCCGCGATCACGACATCCGGTTCTTCATCTCCGCAAGTCGAAGCCCAGTCGATCACTTTCAGGCCATCTTTGACCAACACTTCCGCTTCCTCCGCAGAGTAGAATTGCGGACGCGGGTGTTTCGAAGACACGATCAGGTTGATCTGTTCCTCGGAAGCCATCGTTTCCGCCATCACGGCCATCAAGGAGTTCGCATCTGCCGGCAAGTATTCGCGGATGAATTCCGGTTTCTTCTCAGCCAAATGCGTCAACAAACCCGGATCTTGGTGGGTGTAGCCATTGTGGTCCTGTTGGAACACGGTCGAAGTCGCGATCAAATTCAAGGACGGATAGTGTTTGCGCCACGTCTGTTCTTTGGCTTTGCGCAACCATTTGAAATGTTGGGTGATCATCGAATCAACCACGCGCAGGAAGGCTTCGTAACTGGCGAAGAAACCATGGCGACCGGTCAGGACATAGCCTTCCAGGAAACCTTCGGCCTGGTGTTCGGACAACTGCGAATCGATGACACGGCCGGACGGAGAAAGCCATTCATCATACGCAGGATCGATCGCTTCCATCCAGACGCGGTTCGTCACTTCGAAGACTTTGTTCAGGCGGTTCGATTTGGTTTCATCCGGTCCGAAGATGCGGAAGTTATCCGGATTGTCCACGACCAGGTCGCGCGCGAAGTTACCGAACTCGATCATGTCCTGGGCAATGACTGCGCCCGGAGTCGTCGTGTCGACGGCATACTGCTTCCAATCCGGAATATTGAGCGGTTTCGGATCGATTCCGCCGTTCGTGACCGGATTCATAGCCATCCGTCGGTCGCCTTTCGGTGCCATTTCTTTCAGCTCAGCCACTAATTGGCCGTCGGCAGTGAACAACTCTTCCGGACGGTAGGACTGCATCCAATCCACCAGCGCATCGATGTGTTGCATATGATGCGCATCTACCGGAATCGGCACTTGGTGAGCGCGGAAGCCGCCTTCAATCGGTTCACCGTCCCATGTTTGCGGACCCGTCCAGCCTTTCGGGGTGCGGAAAATGATGACCGGCCAAACCGGCATCTTCGCTTCGGCTGCGGAGCCTTTACGGGCTTCGGTTTGGATCGCTTTGATTTTTTCGACAGCCGTATCCAACACTTGCGCCATGATCGGATGCACCGCTTCCGGATCGGTCCCTTCCACGAACAACGGCTCCCAGCCCATGCCGTTAAAGTACTGCGTCAATTCTTCGTTCGATTTACGGTCGAGGATCGTCGGATTGGAGATTTTGCCGCCGTTCAGGTACAGGATCGGCAAAACAGCCCCATCGGTTACCGGGTTGATGAACACATTGGAGAACCAACCTGCCGCCAACGGACCGGTTTCAGCTTCCCCGTCACCGACGACAGTCGCCGCGATCACTTCCGGATTGTCGAAGATAGCGCCGGTCGCGTGAGAAAGCGAATAGCCGAGTTCGCCGCCCTCATGGATCGAGCCGGGTGTTTCCGGTGCCGCATGGGAAGCGACCCCGCCGGGGAAGGAGAATTGTTTGTAGAGTTTCGTCAACCCTTCCAGATCTTCCGTGATTTCCGGATAGATTTCTGTGTAAGAACCGTCCAGATAAGAGTTCGAAACCATGACTTGGCCACCATGTCCCGGACCTTCGACATAGAACATGTTCAGATCATATTTGTTGATGACGCGGTTCAAGTGGGCATAGATGAAGTTCTGTCCGGAGATGGTTCCCCAGTGGCCGATCGGATGAAGCTTCACATCGGTTGCCTCGATCGGGCGTTGCAGCAAAGGATTGTCCTTCAGGTACAGTTGTCCCACGGAGATGAAATTGGCGGCGCGCCAGAAGGCATCCACCTTGTCCAGATACGCTTTTGAATCAAATGCAGTCATTTTTGTTGCTCCTTTTCAGTTGTATTATCGAAAACGCTTGCGACGTCTTTCACAAATATCCTACAAAAAAGTCGATTTGACGATTTTCTGTCAAACCGACTGATTAACTACTCTTTTGTTAATTCGTGACAAAGCTCTTTTGTGGCTCCGTAAACTTGCGTATACAGTGCATATACTTTTTCGTATGCTGCGACGTTTTCCGGAATCGGCCGGACGATACCTTTGTAGGCAACAAACACGTCCGCGCAAGCAGTCACTGTCGGGAACCATCCAAGTCCGACCGCTGCCAACATTGCAGCGCCCAATCCAGGTCCCTGTTCGACTTCCAGACAGGTGATTTCAGCATCGAAAACATCTGCTTGGATCTGCAGCCAATCCGGATTTTTGGCGCCTCCGCCGACGGAAACGATCCGCTTGAAGGACTTGCCTGCCACTTGTTCCATCAGTACTTGCGAATCCTTCAAGGAGAAGGTGATTCCTTCCAGAACCGCTCGCGCAAAATGTTTGATTGTATGATTCGTATCCATCCCGATGAAACTGCCGCGGATCCGGCTGTCTACATGCGGCGTGCGTTCCCCGACGATATAAGGGGTGAACAACAAGCCGTCTGCACCTGGTTTGGTCGCATCCATGCCTTCCAACAGTTCTTCGAACGTGCTGTCCGGCGCGAAAGTATCTTTGAACCAGTTCAGGCTGTGTCCTGCCGCCAAGGTGACGCCCATCGAGTAATAGCCATCCTCAATGGTGTGGTTGAACAGATGCAATTTGCCCTGGTAATCTTGCTCAGCCGAATCCTCGAATGCGAGGAACACACCGGATGTGCCGATGCTGGCCATGCCTGTCTCATCATTCACGATACCGGCGCCGATCGCAGCGCAGGCGTTATCCGCGCCACCCGCAAATATTTTTACTTCCTTTTCAAAGCCGAAGCGGTTTGCCAGTTCCGACCGCAAGTTTCCGGTCATTCCCGATGAGCCGATCAATTCAGGTAGATGGGTTTCCGGGATGCGGAATTTTTCGAGAACGGCTTTGGACCATTCTTTCTTTTCTGCATCCAGAAGCAGCGTGCCGGCTGCATCCGAGTAGTCCATATGCATGGTGCCGGTCATCCAATATCCCAGATAATCCTTCGGCAGCAACATATGCCGCACTTTTTCCCAGATTTCCGGCTCATTTTCCTGAATCCACAGAATCTTCGGCAAAGTGAATCCTTCCAACGCGATGTTTTTCGTGATCGCAAGCAGTTCTTCCCCGAAAGCATCCGTGATCGCCTTGCACTGTTTGGTTGTCCTGACGTCGTTCCAAAGGATCGCATTGCGGAGGACATTGTTGTCTTCATCCAACACAACCAAACTGTGCATCTGGCCGGAGAAGCTGATTCCTTCCAGTTGTGCAGTGAAGTCCGCAACTTCATCTTTCAGTCTGTCCAGTACATATTCGCAGGCCAGGATCCATTGCCCTGGATCCTGCTCGCTGTAGCCGGATTTCGGATGGATCAGCGGATAATCTTTCTGGGCGGAAGCTACTGCCTTGCCATGCTCATCCAGCAGCAACCCCTTCAATGAACTTGTGCCCAAATCTATTCCTAATACATACGCCATAATTTCTGCTCCTCTTCTGTTGCATCCATCAACCGAACGACTTCTGTATGGATTATACTAGGTAGTCGTTCAAACGGGATTTGACGAATTCAAGATGGCTGGACTCTAATTTGATGTCCCCGTTTTGCATGGAGTACTCTGTCAATGATTCCAAAGTTTCTTCATCAGACAAGATTCTTGCCCCAACGCCGTCGTTGTAGCTGGCATAGCGTTTGTCCTTCAGATCATCGAAGAAACGTTCCTCTTTCAACTTGGCAGCAGCTTTCAATCCGCGGGCAAAAGTGTCCATCCCGGCGATATGTGCCAATAACAGATCTTCCATCTCGAATGAAGAGCGGCGTACTTTGGAATCGAAGTTGATTCCGCCCGGTGCAATCCCACCGTTTTCAAGGATTTCATACATAGCCAATGTCGTATCGTAGATGTTTGTCGGGAATTCGTCTGTATCCCAGCCCAACAGCATGTCGCCTTGGTTGGCATCGATCGATCCCAGCGCATCGTAGCAACGGGCGACATTCATTTCATGCTCAAATGTATGTCCAGCCAATGTCGCATGGTTCGCTTCCAGGTTCAGCTTGAAGTCGCCTTCCAAACCATATTTTTGGATGAAGGCCATTGTTGTTGCTGCATCGAAATCATATTGGTGCTTAGATGGTTCTTTCGGTTTTGGTTCAATCAGGAACTGTGGTTTGTGGCCAATTTTTTCGCCGTAAGCAACTGCCATTTTGAACAAGCGCGCGATGTTGTCCTGTTCGAATTTCATATCCGTATTCAATAAGGACTCGTAGCCTTCACGGCCGCCCCAGAAGACATAGTTTTCGCCGCCCAATTTCTTGCTGATGTCCAAGCCTTTTTTCACTTGTGCTGCTGCATAGGCAAAAACTTCAGCGCTATTGGAGGAAGCTGCCCCGTTCACATAACGTGGGTGGGAGAACATGTTTGCTGTATTCCACAACAGTTTGATGCCGGTTTGATCCATTTTTTCTTTGATCAAATCCGTGATTTCATCGATATTATTGAAGAATTCTTCCAGCGAATCTCCTTCTGGTGCGATATCCACATCATGGAAACAGAAATAGTCAACGCCAAGTTTTTCCAAGATTTCAAAGAAAGCTTCCACGCGGTTTTTTGCGGTTTCCATTGGAGTGGACCCTTCCCACGTGCGGATGTTCGTAGGGCTTCCGAAAGGATCGGAACCGTTCTGCGTCATTGTGTGCCAGTAAGCTACCGCGAAGCGCAAGTGTTCTTTCATCGTTTTGCCCATCACCATTTCAGACGGGTTGTAATGACGGAATGCCATTGGGTTTTCTGTGGTAACGCCTTCATATTTAATTTTATCTACTGTTGAAAAATAACTCATTTCTTTTCCTCCTAAAAATGGTATCTTATTTTTATTTGTCGTTTGAGTTAGTTCGCTCAACTAACTCATAAACATAATATAAACCATCAACGTTTCTTTGTCAAACGCTTTCAGGTATTTTTTTCTTATATTTTATTCTTTTATTCTTTTTTTCACTGCTCTTTCAAACCTTTTTCTCGATAGCAATAGGAGATAACTTATCCGTTATCTCCCGATGACTATGTATATCCTTTTTGTTACTCTGAATCTTTTGTTTCAGAACCTTCAGCTTCAATATCATCAGTCGATCCTGTTTTTATTTTACTTTTCTCTTCGCCGTAAGCTTTCAATTCAGCAGCTTTAACATACTTCACATCAATCGGAATTGTCTTATCAATCTCTTCACCATCGATTGCTTTCACCAAGTTCTCGATCACCTGATAGCCGATTTGGTATGCATCCTGATCAACAATTGCAGTGATCCGGCCATCTTCAATTCCTTTTAACCAAGTATCTGTGTAGTCAAATCCATAATGTAGAATTTCTCCTGATTTCCCTTGTGATTCAATCGCGCTCATAACACCCACGTCAGGACCTTCTGATCCTAATGAAAATACTGTTACTAAGTCTTTATTAGCGGAAATATAACCTTCCAATTGTTTCTTGGACTCAGATGGTTGGTCATTATCCTGGATAGTAGCTAGAAATTTGAAATTACTCGCATCTGCGCCATAGACCTCTTCAAATCCCGCTTTAATGCCTGCTTCGCGGTCAATCATAGTTGGTTGTGAAACATCCACGCAAACGATCGCAATAGATCCGCTTGTTATGCCTTTTTCTTTCATTTCTTCTGCAGCCTGCTTGCCTAACTCTTTTCCGGCCGATATATTGTCGGTTCCAACATAAGCTGTACGGTCCGTCTCATTTTCTAAGTCTGCATCAAAAGTAATGACAGGGATATCTTTATCCATTGCAGCTACTATCGGATCAACAAAAGCTTTCTTTTCGATCGGTGCAACTGCAATCCCGGCCACATCTTTTGCTGTCGCTTCTTTTATGAATCCAATATGTTTTTCTTTCTTACTTGGTTCAGCTGATGGAGAAGTCTTGGTGACTAGTGTGTAGCCTAATTCTTCAGCTGCATCTTCAGCCCCTTTTTTCATCGGATTCCAGTACGCTCCTGTATCCACAATAGGGACAAAGTACAAAGTTTTTGCCATATCTGCATCTGCAGAACCTTCATTACCACAGCCAGCCAGCAATAACATTGTTGCAATTGAAATCCCAGTAATCATCGATTTTCTTTTCTTAAACATAATAAAGTATCCCCTTTGAATTTTTTATTTTTTTACATGTAGTACCGCCAAAAATAAAACCGTTTACAAAACTTACTAAGAATTCCGGCTTGCTCTTCGTTTCAAATAATCGATAATGATGGACAAAATGATGACAAGACCTGTTACAGTATCCTGTAAGAAGGAATTCATGCCCATCAGAGTCAATCCATTTTTGAAGACTTGTAATGTCATTATCCCTGCCACTGCGCCACCAATGGTACCAATACCTCCACTAAAAGAGGTTCCCCCCATTATTGCAGCTGCCATCGCAAACAAATCTAATCCATTAGCATCTTTTGAAGCGCCACCATTTAAGTTAGAAATAATCAACAGGCCGGCAATCGCTGCCAACATACCTTCGATAACGAAAATTTTAACAATGTGGAGATCCGTGTTAATGCCGGAAAGACGCGCCGCTTCCTGGTTTGAACCTATAGCATAGGTGTATTTTCCGAGACGAGTTTTTTTCATGATGAACACAGCAATCGCAATGATGACAAAAAATATCAATGCATTACTTTTGAACATTTCAGTACCAATAGGTGTTTTGGCTAATTTATTGAACCACTCCTGTTCGGAACCAATGAACTGCTCATCCGTAAAGAAACCAAGCATTCCCTTAATCACATAGCTTGTTCCTAAAGTCAAAATAAATGAAGGCAGATCAAATTTTTTGATCAATAAAGCATTCATAGTTCCAAGTATCGCACCTACAGCTAAAGAAGTTACGATAACGATGGGCGCTGGAAGCCCCATATTGGAAACAAATAACCCCACCATCCCAGATGCCATCCCTACGTAACCGATTGATAGATCAACATATCCACAAATGAGGATCATTGCATACGCAACGGTCAGAATCCCCACAGGCGGTATCTGTTGCAAAAAGTTTTCGATATTGTACGTGCTTAGAAAATCACTGTTTGCAATCGAAAAATACACTACTAACATTATTAAAACCAGATATACCGAATAGTTCATAAACAACGATTTTATATCTATTTTATTCTTTTCTATTTTCTTTGTTTCGTTTTCCATAACTTGGCTCTCCTATCATTCCCTAATAATTATGTTTGATGACAACTGTTTCCGATAATCAGATTTTATTAATTGCCAGTTGCATATTTCATGACCAGTTCTTGTGCTTCGTCTTTGTTATTCCTATAGTCAGCAACAGCAAGTTCGCCGCGTATCTTTCCTTCGTGAAACACGTGAATACGATCACAAATACCCAGTAATTCAGGGATTTCGGAAGAAACAATCAAAATCGTCTTCCCTTGAAGAGCAAGCTGATTAATAATTGCATAAATTTCTGATTTCGCGCCTACATCAATTCCTTTTGTAGGTTCATCAAAAATATATATTTGGTTGTCAGTATTCAGCCATTTCGCCAGTACCACTTTCTGCTGATTACCTCCAGATAAACTTGAAACTGGATTCTCAATATCACTGACCTTGATATTCACTTCTTGGACATATCGATTGGCTATTTCATTCAATTGCTTATGATCAAGACGGAATTGGTTGAGATTGGTGATTGTTATGTTGTCTTTGATCGATAGCCCCGCCATAAGTCCTTGATGCTTTCTGTCTTCAGTCAATAAACCGATTCCATTTTTGATCGCATCTAACGGAGACTTGATGGTTACATCACGATCACCAATCTTTATGTCTCCTGATTTTGCACGATCCGCTCCAAAAATTAATCGCATCGTTTCAGTCCTGCCACTACCAACCAGACCTGCAAATCCCAACACTTCTCCGCGCCTTGCTTCAAAACTGACATCCTTAACCTTACCTAAACTGTCTGTCAGATTTTTAACCTGTAAATAAGGTGCTCCAACTTCCGTAGGCTGTTTTGGATATAAATCCTTTATTTCCCGTCCAACCAGCATCGAAATAATCTGATCTTCAGTCAGATTCTTTACATAGTCCGTCGCAATATACTCTCCATCGCGCATGATTGTAATGCGTTCGCCCAGTTCAAAGATTTCTTTCATTCGGTGAGAAATATAGATACTTGAAAATCCTTTCTCTTTTAAGCGACGAATAATGATAAACAACACTTCGACATCTTTATCCGAAAGAGCGGTCGTAGGTTCATCAAAAATGATGACTTTGGCATTCAAACTCAACGCTTTGGCAATTTCGATCAATTGCTTATTCGCAGTGGACAACGATCCCACAAGATCTGTCGGATTGACTTTTGCTCCGACCATGTTCAACCAATAAGCTGTATCTTCGTACAGTTTTTTAAAATTCACAATACCCAAAAACTTATTTGTGTATGGCAACCGGCCAATAAAAACATTTTCCGCGACAGAAACATCCTCTGCTAAATTAAGTTCCTGATGTACAAATCCAATACCTAGCTCGGTCGCCAGTTCTGGAGTCATTTTTTCAATTTCTTTTCCTTCAAAAACAATCTTCCCTGCATCCTTTTCCAACAAACCTGCCAGAATATTCATCAAAGTCGATTTACCAGCGCCGTTCTCACCCATAAATGCGTGAATTTCACCCTTGCGTACTTCAAGTTGAGCCTTCTTTAAAACATGAACGGGACCAAAACTTTTCTCGATCCCAGTCATTGAGAATAAAATCTCATCTTCCATTGTCTTTTCTTTCTCCTCTCTCAGAGAATAATCAACTTATTTTTATCGCATGCAGCTATTTTTCTAGATAGCTGAAGTAATCAAATTTAGCTTCCAATTCGTATCCCGAATAATCAACATTGGCCATCCCGACGAAAGCTCCCGTAAAGAAGCCGCCATAACTTTGGTTCACATAATCATCCGATAAAACCTTGGCATCCAATTGGACTGGAATATCGATCCAGTTTTCCCCATCAAATGAATACGCATACAAGTAAAAACACGCGTTCACTTTAGTTTTAAAGTAGATATATTCAATCTCCTCCGGCACAGGGATTGCATTTTCTTTCAAGTAGCTGGTAAAAATACCTTGGTTGTTCTCGGTAACTTCAATCACACGCCCCTTTTCCTCATCCCATGTGACTTGGATCATGGACCAGTGTTGCGTATTGTAATAATTTGTCAATCCGGCCATTTGTTGGTAGGTTGTCGGATCATAACTCAATTTTGTTTCAGCTTCGAATTCGAATGCTTGCCATCTTCTGGCGATAAGCGAATTGTCATGCTGATTGGCTAAGCTGCCCAATCCTTTCAAGACAAGATGGCCATCCTCAATTTTCCCGATTTTCTCTGTAAATGGCACACGCAATGTATTGAAGTGGATGTTTAACTCTTCTTGATCAAAATCATCCTTCGTCAGATAATTGGAAGGGTACTCAACCGGCACTGCATTTTTTGGCGCGTCCACTTCTAGGCTGCCTTGTCTTCCGCCGACAATCAGAGGCCATTGGCCTTCCGACCACTCCACCTTCTGAATCGCAGTTTCTCTTCCTAAGGTACACCAACCGCGGGGATCATGGCTGGATTCATTTGCATGATGCCAAGGTCTTCCCGTTAAATGCGCAAAATACCATTCTCCGTCTGGCGTATCCACGAGCGCGCCATGTCCACATTTTTGCAGCGGATTGTCCGGGTGCGCAAATGCCGTCAGGAACGTTTCAGGCTGCCCTTCATATTCACCAAAAAGAGTGGCTGAACGCGCAACAACTTCTTGATGCGTATAGGTCGTGCCGCCTTCGGCGCAGAACAAATAATATTTCCCGAATAACTTATACAAGTGCGGTCCTTCAACCAACTTGACGTCCGTCCCTCTCCAAATAATCTTGGAAGTTTCCGGTAATAGTCGCTTTTCTGAGACAGAATACTCTGTACATTTGATGCCGTTGAACGGATGGTGATACTCTCGATGATCCCATTCCATCTGAACCAAATATTTTCTGCCATCGTCATCATGGAAAAGCGAAGCATCAAAACCGACACCATTTAATTTGATCGGGGCACTCCAAGGACCATGGATGTTTTCAGCAGTTGTCAGATAGTTGATGCAATCTTTAAAGGCACCATTCACCACTTTCACATCGGTGTAGACCAACCAAAACTTACCGTCCGCATAAGATAAATCCGGTGCCCAAATACCACCTGAATCAGCGTTTCCTTTCATGTCCAACAGTTCAGTAGTCGCTAGCGGATGTGTGATCAGTTGCCAATGAACCAAATCTTTTGATTCATGAATTTGAACACCCGGAAACCACTCAAAAGTGGAATTAGCGATATAATAAGTATCGTCTACACGAATAATCGAAGGGTCTGGGTTAAATCCTTTTAGTATTGGATTCATAATTTTCATAAATAAACTTCTTCCTTTCAGCTTTCCGTATTCTGAATAAAAAAAGATGATCTTTCGCTGAAGTAAATAACCATCACTACTCTAAATCAGGTGCAGCAAATGTGACTTGATTTAATAAGGTATGAGGTCTGCTACTTTTTACTAATAGTTTGTTAAACTTTTCCACCCTTTCCTTCCTTCTTAAAAAATGATATGATTGCATTACTAATATTTGAGTTAGTTCGCTCAACCAACTCATAAACACAATATAAACGATTATTTTTTTATTGTCAAGCGCTTTCAGAAGATATATGATAGATAATGAAGGAAGAAGGAGTGGTATTTTTTGATTCATAGCAAATATACGATCCGCGAAAACAACGAAGCTATTATTTTAAATGCTATCATCAGCCAGAAAGAAATTTCCCGCGCTGAATTATCAGTTCTTGCCGGTTTGAATAAGGCTTCCGTATCCGCAATCACCAAAAAACTGCTGGAAGACGAGTTGATCCATGAAGACCGGATCGGCGACGCAGCCAGAATCGGTGGTCGGAAGCCCATCATGCTCACTTTTAATGGAAAAGCTGCGCTTACCCTTTCCTTGGATGTTGCCCCTAACTACATCGAAGGGCTCATCGCCTATATTGACGGAAAGGTCCTTTATGAATCCGAAATCAGAGGCATCAAAGTTTCTTCCGACAATGTCATCGCCTACATCAAGGAAATGGTTGACAAATTGACGCAACACGCTGTGGAAACCCCGCATGGCATCACGGGAGTCTGCGTTGCAATCCACGGACTCGTCAATCAGGAAGAAATTATCTTTACGCCCAACTATACTTTGCAGAGTGATTTGAAGTCTCAATTAGAACAAATTTATCCCTTCTATGTATATTTGGAAAATGAAGCGAATCTGGCGGCACTCGGTGAATATACTTTTGGATCCATTTCGGACAGCGTCGTCAGCCTGAGCATCCATACGGGCATCGGAGCCGGAATCGTCGAAAATGGAAAACTGAGGACAGGGAAAAAAGGCAAAGCCGGTGAAATCGGCCACAGTATCCTCTATCCAGATGGCCGAAAATGCCCTTGCGGCAATGAAGGTTGCCTCGAACAGTATGCTTCCCACCAGGCCATCTACAGCGAATTGGAACAGACGCTTGCGTTGCCGGACATTAATTCGTCCTTGGTGATCGAACGCTACAAAAAAGGCGATCCCGTTATCCAAAAAACCCTGCGGACCAATGCGCATTATTTGAGCATCGCCGTCAATAATCTGGCGGTGATCTACGAGCCCGATCTGGTGGTGATCAACAGTTCCATTTATTCGCAAATCCCTGAGTTGATCAGCATCCTTAAAGGGGACCTCAAAGGTAAATTTTCGTGCGATACGCGTGTCATCAGCAGCTCGCTCAAGCGGAAAGCGACCTTGTTCGGGGGTGTGGCCAAGTCCACACAAAATTTCCTGAACATCCAAAACCTGAAAATGAATACCGAAAACTAAGACAAAACCACCTGCGCTCCCTGCACAGGTGGTTTTGTCTTTGTATTTTGAGTTGTTGTCTCTTTTTAGTAGCCTAATCTTTTCAATTCCGCTTCCAGGCTGTCCGGGACGATCTGTCCGGTCGCCTCGAATTTGGCAATCTGCGCCTCCATCTTATCCACCTGCTCTTGGGCTGCTTGGATGATTTCCTCGGCATGCTCCAACGGAATCACGACGACCCCGTTGCGGTCCCCAACTATGATGTCCCCGGGGCGCACCGACACGCCGCCGCAGGAAATCGGTACATTGACTTCCCCCTTCGCGCCCCTTGTGCTTCTGCCGCAGGTGTTCGCCCGGGCGTAGATTGGGAAGCCGAGTGCTTCATTTTCTTCGATATCGCGGAAGGCACCGTCGATCACGACGCCGGCTAAGCCAATCGCTTTGGCCACGCGGCTGCGGTTATCGCCCCAAACGCCATTGTTGCAGCTGCCTTTCGCATCGATGACGATGATGTCACCCGGTTGCGCTACCTCCAAAGCTTTCGGCACAATCAGGCTGTCGCCGAGCAGTAACTGCAACGTGACGGCAGGCCCGATAATTTTTTGCGTCGTTACCATTGGCTTGATCTGGTAATCCATTGCGCGGAAGACGTCCATCCCGTCGCACAGTTCCGGTACGGTGAATTTGTTCAACCTTTCCAACAGTTCCGGTGTCGGTCTGGGTATGTCCTTGTAGATTCTGAAGCCCATTCTTTGCTTGTTCTCGCTCATGTTCATGCCTCCATTTTTTTGATTTTTCCCAAAAAAGCATACTGTTGACTCAACCATATCAGAATAGACGTTTTTTTGTATATATGCTAGAGACATGAAAACCAAAGGAAAAACACTTTTCCGACAAATCAGACAGACGAAACAAGAATCCGTTGGACCCGTGCGCAATCAGATTGTCGGATTTTAGCTCCTTCTCCGGCGGATGCAGAAGAAGCTGCCCCACTCTGGAGGCAGCTTCTTCGTTCTCTACTTTTTAAACAAGTACTTCCTCTTTCTTGACTGCGTTCATAACGCTGGCGGCTACGATGTCGGCTACGCCCGGAGTGAAGACATCCGGCATGATGTAGTCGACGTTCAGTTCCTCATCGCTGACGATGCTGGCGATGCCGCGCGCTGCGGAAAGCTGCATTTCGATCGTGATGTCTTTGGCACGGGCATCCAAGGCTCCGCGGAAGATTCCCGGGAATGCGAGTACATTGTTGATTTGGTTCGGGAAGTCGCTGCGGCCGGTGCCGACGATATAGGCGCCGCCTGCTTTTGCTTCATCCGGGAAGATTTCCGGTGTCGGGTTCGCCATCGCGAAGATGACCGGTTTTTCGTTCATGGTCGCAATCCATTCCTTCTTCAGGACGCCTGGCGCGGATACGCCGACGAATACGTCCATTCCGACAACTGCATCCTCCAAAGTTCCGGTTCTGAAACTGCGGTTCGTAACTTTTGAGATTTCTACATGGCGTTCGGCCAATTCAGGATCGGTTTCGGAAATGATGCCGGTGCGGTCCACGACCATCAGGTTCTTGATGCCAGCGGAAAGGAACATTTGGCTGATGGCGATCCCTGCAGCACCGCCGCCATTGACGACCACTTGAATCTCATCGATTTTTTTGCCTGTCAGGCGCAAGGAATTGTAAAGGGCAGCCAGAACAATAATCGCGGTCCCGTGTTGGTCATCATGGAAGACCGGAATGTCCAACATCTCTTTCAAGCGGCGTTCGATTTCGAAGCAGCGAGGCGCGCTGATGTCTTCCAGGTTGATCCCGCCGAAAGAAGGTGCGATGGCAGCAACGTGCGAGATGATTTCTTCAACATCCTGCGTATTCAAGGAAATAGGAACGGCATCCACATTCCCGAAGCGTTTGAACAAGGCCGCTTTGCCTTCCATAACCGGAATGGCTGCTTCCGGTCCGATATTGCCCAAGCCCAGGACAGCCGATCCATCCGTTACGACTGCAACAAGATTTTTTTTGGTTGTATAAGTATAGACGGATTCTTTGTTGTTCGCGATTTCCATGCAGACGGCCGCGACGCCCGGTGTATAGGCGATGCTCAGATCTTCCATCGTTTCGATCGGAACTTTTGAGATGACCTCCAATTTACCGCCGAATTTTTTGCTGATAGCCAATGCTTTTTCTTTTACATCTGTCATAGTGAACACTCTCTCTTTCTTCTCGTTTTAGTTTTTTATGTTGTTAGAACAGGAAACGCAGTAAGGATGTCATGGAAATGACGGTGATGGCTCCACCCAAACGTGTGGCTACTTGGGCAAACGGCATCAAGTTCATGCGGTTGGAAGCAGATAGGATGGCGACATCCCCGGTTCCGCCCATGCCGCTTTGGCAAGCCGTTACGATGGCTGCTTCGATCGGGTTCATGTTCATTTTTCCACCGACGAAGAAACCGGTCAGGACTACGGTCAACACGACTGAGATCACAACCACGAAATACTGCCAAGAAAGCATGCCGACGACGTCTTTGAGCGGGATGTACAATAAGCCCAAGCCGACCATCAACGGGAAAGTGAAGTTGCCTGAAACGAATTTGTACAGCTGTTTCGAGCCTTTTTCGACATCTTTAGGCAACAGGCTCAAATATTTGATGGTTGCAGCGATAAGGATCATCAGGACCGGTCCCGGGAAGCCCGTAAGTCTTTCCAAAAGTCCGCCTGCAATGAAGAGTGTGCAGGCCGTCAATACGCCGGCGCCCATCAATTTGATGTCCAGCGGGCTCTTGTCTTCCTGCATGGCATCAGCCATATCGTCGTCGCCGCCGAATTTGATCAATTGGCCCTTGCCGCTTTTCTCCGGATATTTTTCGCCTAGGCGATTCAAAATACCGGAGCAGATGATCGCAAAGAAGTTACCGATGATGGTTGCTGGAATCAATTGTCCAACCAATTCCCCACTCGGGATACCGGTGATGGCGCTGTAGCCTAACGATAACGGCAGGATGCCTTCGCCGATTCCGCCGGCGATGATCGGTGTCACGATGTAGAAGAGCGTATGCTCAAAACCCAATCCCAACAAAGTTCCAACTGAAGTTCCGACGATCAATGCAGCGATCATCGCCACTGCCATCGGAATGATCATCCGAATCAAGCCTTGCACCAGAATCTTGCGGTGCATCCCCAGGATACTTCCGCAGACAAGACAGGCGATGTAGAAATACAGGAAGTTCGCTTCCCTCATCAGCATGTTCGCTGCATCCAGCGTATTTTGGTTGAATACATTCATGAATACCATGATCGATGGCACCATCAGCGACAGGATGGCCGATCCCCCGAAATTTTTCAATCCCGGGATGCTAGCACCGATTCCACCCAGAAGCCAACCCAAACTCAAGATGACTGCGAAACCGCCCAGCATGTTGACGGGCAACTCGCCCAGATAAGCAGAAGCTATTATAATGGCTGACATCACGAGATAAGTCGGCAACGGAATCGCGCCTACCTTCGCATTTTTAAATCTGTCGAAAACCGTCAACTCGGAAATGCCCGGGAGCTGTTCAAGCTCCAATTCTTTTGTCGTGTCTCTCACTTTCCTTCTCCTCCTTTTGATTAACCGCAATTCATAAAGCGCTTTCTTTAACCTGGTTTCATTATGCTACCGCTTACAGATATAAAATAGATTATTTAATTAATTTAAGCGTTATTCAATTAATTAAATTGAGAACGCCTACTTTCCATTTGGTATAATGACTGTGCAATAGGAAAGGAACATGGAAGAATGATCAAACTGAAGCAAAAATGGAAAAATCAGCGCTTATGGGTGAAGTTGACCTTCATGGTACTGATCACGGTGGCACTGACGGTCAGCGTCCTCTACCTCTCGCTGACGAACCGCATCTATGAAGCGACGCAGACGCAGGAAGAAGAACAGCTCCTGTCCATCGCCGAAATCGTGGCCGCGCAGCCGTTGGTGATCCAAACGCTGAGCAACGGCGCCACCAATCCGGAAGTGCAAACCTATGCCAATCAGATAACCGAAACCTATCAGCTGGACTTCGTCGTGGTCATGACGATGGACCGCATCCGCCTCACCCATCCCGATCCGGAAAAGATCAATGCCCCCTTCCAGGGCGGCGATGAAGAGGACGCGCTTTCGGGCCAGGAGACAACTTCGATTGCGCAAGGTACGTTGGGGCAATCGCTGCGCGCCTTCGTCCCTGTCTTCAATGCTGAAAACGTGGAAATCGGCGTCGTCGCGATCGGCATCAAGACAACAACGCTCGCTTCGATCACCAAGAAAACGATGCAGCCCTTCTCTGTTAGTTTCGCGGTCAGCCTGCTGTTCGGAGCTGCCGCCGCGATCTTCACTGCATTCCAGCTGAAAAACCAAATGTACAATCTGGAGCCAATCGAAATAGCCCGATTATTGGAAGAACGCAATGCGATGCTGGAGAACACGAAAGACGCCATCCTCGTCACCGACAAGGACAACCGGGTCGTCCTGTCCAATCTGGAGGCAAAAAAACTGTTCCGGCCTGCAAAGGCGGATGGCACAACTGGGGACGAGTTGGATGAGTCCATCGTCGGCCTTCCGATCCAATCGCTTTTGCCTGTAGCGCAGGACTTGCAGCTGTTGGCCGGGAAAGACAAAACGACTGACCGGATCTATCATCAGGACGGCGTGGACTACTTGCTTTCGACAGCCCCGATCACCGTCGCCAAGAAGGTCATCGGCCAAATCATCCTGATGCGTGATGCCACGGAGCTCTATCTGCTGACGGATCAGCTGTTCAACGCGGCCACCTACACCACCACCCTGCAGACGCAATCGCATGATTTCCTGAACAAGCTGCATGTCATCTACGGCTTGGCGGACTTGGAGGAATATGAGGAATTGAACGACTACTTAGGCAAAATACTCGAACCGGAGCAGGAATTTTCGCACCGCATGATTTTCCTGGTCAAAAATCCGGTCATCGCCGGCTTCCTGATCGGCGAACGCAGCAAATTCACGGAGCAGAACTATCCGTTCATGATTGAAGTCTACCCGGATGTGCCGCCGACCACCGATCATACGGCTGTCCAATGCTGGATCAACATCATCCGTTTCCTGGACCAATTCATTTTGGAAAACCGGTTGGCGGACGATCTGCAGATCCATTTTGGCTTCTGGAACGACCGGTTGGAAACTGTTTATGAATTACAGTTGGAGCCCGCCATGAAAGAGCAGCTGACGGAAGAACTGCATGCGCCGGTCATTTCCCAACTCCTGAAAAGAGTGGACGGGCAACTGGAAATCGAAAGCAATGAGCGCTGGATCAAGATTTCTCTGAAGACTGCGTACCGAAAGGAAGGGAACTGATGGTCTATCACGTTTTGATTGTGGAGGACGATCCGATGGTATTGTCCATCAATCGTCGTTATCTGGAGAAAATACCCGGCTTTATCGTATCCGGGACTTGCGGCAGCTTCGATGAGGCCATCCGTTTGACCAGCAAGCATACCTATGACCTGCTTTTGGTCGACGTCAACATCCAGGGCAAAAGCGGATTGGATCTGATCCGGGCACTGCGGAAAAGGGATTACCCGGCCGAGCTGATCATGATCACGGCGGCCGGCGAACAGGAAGCGATCCGGATCGGCCTGCAGTGCGGCATCGTCGACTACATCCTCAAGCCGTTCCAGTTCAAACGCTTCGAAAAGAGCATCGAAGCTTTCGTGCAGCGCCAGGAGCTGCTGCATTCCCGCAATCCGGTCACACAAAAACAATTGGACCAGCTCCACTCGCTGGATAAGCAACCGGATGAGAAGGACGACGACGCCATCGACAAGGGTCTGACCCCTTCGACGCTGGCCATGATCATGGCTTGCATCGACCAACAGAAAGGCGATTTCACCGTAAACGACATCACCAGTCTGGCGAACCTGTCGCATGTATCGGTCAGGAAATATCTGCGCTATCTGGAGGACAAACAGGTCATTGAAATGAGGCTGGAATACGGAACGGTCGGAAGACCGACCGCGTTTTACCGGAAAAAATAAACGGAACAGCTTGATCGGCACCGACTGGTCGATTTCAGTCGCCAACTCCGGGGAGCAAGTCTTCACCGGAGTTGATGATCAAATTTTATTCGTCATCTCCGATGAGCGGGTCTTCGCCGGAGTTGACGATCAGATTCCGTCCGGCTACTCCGGTGAACAGGCCCTCGCCGGAGGTGACAACCCGGCAGCGGGCACGCCGCAAAAAAAGCAGTAGCGAGGCAAAAAATGCCTCACTGCTGCTATTTTTGTGTCTTATGCAATTTCCGCTTGCCCCTAGCAAGCGAACCAATTAGCTCTTAGAACGACAAGTCTTCCCCGTTGCTGGCGATGACTTGTTTGTACCAGTCGAAGGATTTTTTCTTCGTACGTTTCAGCGTACCATTGCCTTCATTGTCGCGGTCGACGTAGATGAAACCGTAACGTTTCTTCATTTCGCCTGTTCCCGCGCTGACAAGGTCGATACAGCCCCAGCTGGTGTAACCCAACAGATCGACACCATCCAAGTTCACAGCATCCTTCATGGCTTCGATATGCGCCGCCATGTAAGCAATGCGGTAATCATCTGCGACATAGCCGTTTTCGTCCGGCACATCTACAGCTCCCAAACCATTTTCAACGATGAACAATGGTTTTTGGTAGCGATCGTACATCGCGTTCATCGTGATGCGCAGTCCCAAGGGATCGATCTGCCAGCCCCATTCGCTCGCATCTAAATAAGGATTTTTGACGGATTCAAAAATGTTGCCTGCTGTTTTTGCGTTCACTTCAGGATCAGCGGAAGCTACGCGTGAAGAATAGTAGGAGAAGGAAATGAAATCGACTGTGTTTGCTTTCAGGATTTCTTTGTCGCCTTCCTCCATCTGGATTTCGATGCCTTCGCGCTCCAATTTTTTCAGCGCGTAAGCAGGGTATTCGCCACGTGATTGCACGTCGATGAAGAAGTAGTTTTCGCGGTCTTCTTCTTGCGCTTTGAAGACATCTTTAGGATCGCACGTATAAGGATAGTAGTTCCCTGCAGCCAACATGCAGCCCACTTGGTTTTCAGGATCCACTTCATGCGCGATGCGGGTAGCGATTGCGCTGGCAACCAACTCATGGTGCGCAGATTGGAATTTGACTTGCTCTTCGTTTTCGCCTTCTTCGAAGTACAGACCAGCACCCATGAATGGCGCGTGCAGAATCATGTTGATTTCATTAAAAGTCAACCAATATTTAACCAGACCTTTGTAGCGGTTGAAGATGGCGTGGCACAGATTTTCATAGAAGCCGACCATCTTACGGTTGCGCCAGCCACCGTATTCTTTGATCAGGTGCATCGGGCAATCGAAATGCGTGATTGTCACTAATGGCTCGATTCCATATTTATGGCACTCTTTGAACAGGTCTTCGTAGAATTGCAGCCCTTCTTCATTCGGCTCCGTTTCGTCTCCATTTGGGAAGATGCGTGTCCATGCGATCGATAAACGGTAAGTTTTGAAGCCCATTTCGCCGAATAATGCGATGTCTTCTTTATAGCGGTGATACATGTCGATGGCTTCCAATGCAGGATAGAAATGCTCATCGTCAAAATCGAACATTTTCATTTTCCCTGTGATGACGGCTCCTCTGTCCTTGCCGACAGGAACAACGTCAACGTTCGCTAAGCCACGGCCACCTTCGTTGTATCCACCTTCACATTGATTGGCAGCAGTCGCGCCACCCCATAAAAAGTCTTCTCTTAAAGCCATTTGCCATCCTCCTTGATCTTTTATACAGAATAATTGAATGAGCTGTTCATCACTTTCGCTTATGCAAAAGCTTCCAGCAACCGCTACCAATTGATAGGAGCTTCCCGGTATCGGTTACATTAATAATACTAACACTTTTGGGCGAAAAATGTAAATATTGTTAGACAAGGAATCTAATTATTGCGGATTCACAGTCAAAGACGCGGCAAGGTCGTCCGGCTCAGGAAAGCATAGCGTGGTTTTCTCCGGTGAGCACCCCTCTGCCGGAGGAGGAGTTCCAAAAAGATCATCACCTCCGACCACGGCGGCTTCGCCGGAGGACAGATGCCCGCAAGACGTCCAACTCCGGCCAGCATCCGCTCACCGGAGTTGAGCTAGCGGAGTAAAAGCGATATTCCCGAATATTTGGAGCGCATCCACATCCCCAAACAAAAAGGCGCCCCGATGAAGAGCACCTTAGCTGTCTTATCAGTCCGGCGGGCCGATCAGATTCGCAATCATAAACCCCACGATGGCGACCAAAAAGAACAGGCCGATCGGTATCAACAGGAACACCAGAATTGAGCGCTCATGATCCTTCTTTACAGCCAGGATTCCCATCAGCGAAGCCAATATCGCAGCCGTAAAAGCAAGGTAGATCACGCTTCCCAATAAGGGGCTGTTGATGGGATTGGGATATTCTATGCTATTGCCTATCGCTGTAGAAATCTGGTTCGCCGCAAGTCCCAGCACCAGGAAGGCAGCAAACAAGCCCACGGACCATTTGCCTTTGGACGTTTGCGGAAGAAATTGATTCTTCATAATGGTTTCCCCTCTTTTCTGTACCAGAACAGACGCACTTAACAATTGTGTTATCAGATAGTTTCCTCAACTCGATTATACGCCCATCCAAGCGGCTGTACAATTTTTCCAAACTCGCAAAAACCATATCGGATGGCGCGACATGCCATCCGATATGGTTCTCGTGATTATTTTATTGCCGTCTGCAGCTCCGTGTACAGGCTGGCTCCGTTCGTTTCGATAACATCCTTGTACCAGTGGAACGATTTTTTCTTGAAGCGGTCGTAGGTCCCATTGCCGAGGTCGTCGGCGTCCACATAGATGAAGCCGTAGCGTTTCGACATCTGGGAAGTCGAGGCGCTGACGATGTCGATGCAGCCCCATGAAGTGTAGCCCATCAGCTCGACGCCGTCCTTGATGGCCAAGTTCATCTGTTCGAAATGGTCGCGGAAATAAGCGATCCGGTAATCATCTTCGACTGTTCCGTCTGCGGTCAGCACATCGGTCGAGCCGATGCCGTTCTCGACGACGAACAGCGGAATGCGGTACGTGTCATAGAGGTCGATCAGGGAAATGCGCAACCCGACCGGATCGACTTGCCAGCCCCACTCGGAGGTGTTCAGATACGGATTCTTCACGCCGGTCATCAAGTTGCCGCCGACTTTTTCGCGCTGGGCCGCGTTTTTCGACACGACCATCGACATGTAATAGCTGAAGGAAAGGAAGTCGACAGTGTATTCCTTCAACAGCTGCAGATCCTCTTCAGTCCAAGCGATCTGGAAGCCGTTCTCTTCGAAGTAGTTCAATACATGTTTCGGATATTCCCCGAAAATCTGCACATCCGCATAGAAATGGTTGTCGCGGTTAGCTTTTTGCGCCATCAGCACCTCGTCCGGATCGCAAGTCTCCGCATAGGTCATCGTTTTCGTCAGCATCGCGCCCATCTGTGCACCCGGAATGATTTCGCGCAACAGCTTGGTCGCTTCCGCACTGGCCACAAACTGATGATGCAACGCTTGGTAGATGGCTTCTTCGGCGGCTTTTTTGTCGGCGTATTTCTCTTCGATCACACCGACCGTCGTGAACGGGTGGCGGAAGACGCTGTCGATTTCGTTGAAGGACAGCCAGTATTTTACCAGATCCTTGTACTCACGGAAAACCGTCTCGCTGAATTTGGTAAAGAAACCGACGACTTCACGCGAAACCCAGCCGTCGTAGTTTTCCACCAGATAGAGCGGCATTTCATAATGCGAAAGCGTCACGAGTGGCTCGATGTTGTGCGCCCGTAGCGTTTCCAACAAGTCGCGGTAATAGTCCAGGCCTTTTTGGTTCGGCTCTGTTTCGTTTCCGTTAGGGAAAATCCGCGTCCAAGCAATCGAAACGCGCAGCACCTTGAAGCCCATTTCGGCGAACAAAGCAATGTCTTCCTTGTAGCGGTGGAAGAAGTCGATGCCTCTTCTTTTCGGATAATAAACGACATCATCGCTCTCCTTCGCGATGGCGATGTCCTCCAACGACACGTGCCATTGCGATTTGTAGTCCTCGACTGAAATACTTGGTTTGAAACGGGCGACATCGGCTACCGACATGCCCTTTCCGTCCACATTCCAGGCACCTTCCGCCTGGTTGGCGGCGATGGCGCCGCCCCAGAGAAATCCTTCCTGATAGTAACTTTTCATTATGATGTCCCCTTTTCTGTTTTCGTTAGCCTTTGTTTAGATTTTTTCTGCGGCAATGCGGCTTTCAGTTTCGGTTTCCGTTTCCTCTGCCGCAACCGTCGCTTTATTGGTAGCCAAGACGAAAGGTAAGTACATGACAACGCCCAGAGCCAAAATCAGCAACTGCACGATCACACCGTTGATGCCGTAACCCAGGAATGCTCCGGCTCCAATCGGAAGACCGAACGGTACATCGACCGTGTTCGGCTGCAGGAAGCCGATTTGGTTGAAGAACAGCGCAATCGCCGTTCCGATGCTGGAGGCGAATACGAAAGGAATCGCAAAAACCGGGTTCAACACTAACGGCAGACCGAATACTACAGGCTCGCTGATCCCGAACAAACCAGGCATAAAGGATACTTTGGCGACGGCCTTGTGGTCATCACGCTTGGAAGCGATCAGGATGGCAATCAGCAGCGACAACGTCAACCCGGCTCCGCCAGGAACGATGAAGGACATCCAGAATCCCATTGTGACAGGATTCGTTGCAGCTTCACCGGCTTGGACGGCTGCAATGTTGTTGGCCAAAGCAGCGATCAATAACGGATTGCGGATCGGCGAAATGATCAAGCCGCCATGGATACCCACCAACCAGAAGATTTGGCTGACGATGACCAACAGCATGATACCGCCTGGGCTTTGGACCAATCTTTCCAGTGGTGCCTGCAGAATTTTGTAGATGAATTCATTCACGTACATCCCGCTGAAGTTCAGGAACACCTGTGAAGCGATTGCCACGATGATCAGGGTCACAAAAATCGGCAACAGCACGTTGAAGGAAGCGACGATTCCGCCCGGCACGCTCGGCGGCATTTTGATGCGCAACGCATCCACATTGGATAATTTCGTGAACAATTCGACGACCAGGATCGTCAAAATCATACCGATGAACAGGCCGGAAGCGTTCGTGCTCGTTGCCGGCAATCCTTTTACCAGTTGTTGCACGCCATCGACTGTCGTAGTGAAGAACTGCGGAACCACAATGACGTAAGCGATCAGTGCGACCGCGCTTGTGATCAACGGATTCGTATTATTGCTTTTTGCAAGATTTGAAGCCAAAAATAAAGGAATGAGCAGGGACATGATGTCCATCGTTGCGAAATTGATCGTGCTGAATGCCGGTGCCAACGCGGTCAGGAAGCTGAACGGCGCGAACTGGGCAAGTCCGGTCGTCGGGCTGGTCAGCAGTACATTGAACAGCAATGCGAACGAGCCGATGATGATGAAAGGCATGTAGGCGGTGAATGCATCCTTGATGGCGCGGAGATATTTGTTCCCCTCGACCTTTTCTGCGACGACATCGATCCCTGAGCTAAGTTTGTCCATGAAACTCATTAAAATTCCTCCTTCAACTGTTTCGAACTGTCTTGCTATGATCAACCTGTCCTATTCGAACAGGCTTTCTCCGTTTGTTGCGATGACTTCCTGGTACCAATAGAAACTGTCCTTCTTGAGGCGCTTCAGCGAACCGTTGCCTGCATTGTCCTTGTCGACGTAGACGAAGCCGTAGCGTTTCTTCATCTCGCCGGTGCCGGCGCTGACGATGTCGATCGGCCCCCAGTAGGTGTAGCCCATGACCGGAACCCCGTCCTTCACCGCTTCAGCGACTTCGACCAGATGCTTCTTCGTGTAATCGATGCGGTAGTCGTCATGGATCTTGTTGTCATCCGTCACTTCGTCGTTGCTGCCCATACCGTTTTCCACGATGAACAGTGGTTTTTGATAGCGGTCGTAGAGCTCGTTGCAGACATAACGCAAGCCCAGCGGATCGATCTGCCAGCCCCAAGGCGTTTCATCCAGATACGGATTCTTCTCACCGATGATGCCGCCTGTATTTCCCAGAATTTTCATGCCGTCTTTGTAGGTCGTGCTGCGGTAATAGCTGAAACCAAGATAATCGCTCGGATTAGCGGCGATTTCCGCCAGATCGTTTTCGCCCATCTCAAGCTGGATGCCGTAATCCTCAAAAATGCGGTCGGCATACGACGGGTATTTCCCTCTCAGCATCACATCGCTGAAGAACAACGACCGTCTTCGCAACGACATCGCCCCGAAGATGTCCTCCGGTTTGCAGGTGTTCGGGTAGACCGCGCTCAAGGAAAGCATGCAGCCGATCTGCGCTTCCGGCATGATTTCGTGGCAGAGTTTGTTGACCCGGGCGCTGGCGACGAACATATTGTGGGAAGCCTGATAGATGACGCGCAGCTTCTCGTTTTCGTCCGTCTCATCCAAAATCACGGCGCCTGCCGCAAACGGGATCGTGTGCATATTGTTGATTTCGTTGAAGGTCATCCAATAGCTGACTTTGTCCTTGAAGCGTTCGAACACGGTCCGGCAATATTTCTCGAACAGCCCGATCAGCTCACGGCTTTCCCAACCATTGTATTTCTGAACCAAGGCGTAAGGCGTTTCGTAATGCGACAAAGTGACGACTGGCTCCATGCCGCGCTTCAGCATCTCCGCAAATAGGTCATCATAGAACTGCAGCCCTTTTTCGTTCGGTTCCTCTTCCTCGCCTGTCGGAAAGATGCGCGCCCAGGAAATCGATGTCCGGAAAGCCTTGAAGCCCATCTCTTCCATATACTGCAGATCTTCCTGATAACGGTGGTAAAAATCGATTGCTTCATGGCTCGGATAAAACTTATCCGGATCGATTGCCTCATCGGGTTGCGACAGCACCCCGTTCGTCAACACATCAGAGATGGCCAAACCTTTGCCATCCTCCAGATAGGCGCCTTCCGCTTGATTCGCGGCGATCGCCCCTCCCCACAAAAAGCCTTTTGGAAATCTACTCATTTTTTTCCTCCTCTAATCGATTCGTTAATGCTATGATAATCATTAAGAGGACCCGCGTATATACTTTCGGACGCATTTGGAAAGCGGTTACATAATTTGTTTGCATCCTGCCGTTTGCTTGTAACGGCATTACAAGAGTAAAAATTTTGAATGAGGTGATCAGAAGGATGGACTTGCAGACGAAGCTTGCTTCGGAGTCTTTTTCCGGAACGGAAAAGACAGTAGTGGAATATTTCATCAATCATTTTGACAGCGTCGTCGATATGACGACTTTACAAGTGGCCAAGCACACCTTCACATCGAACGCCACTGTCGTCCGGGTCTGCCAGAAGCTCGGTTACAAAGGCTTCAATGATTTCAAACTGAAATACTTGACGGAACAGAAGTCGGACTCCCCGTCAGCCGAAAAATTGGATGCCAACTTCCCGATCCAAAGCGGCGACAAAGTGCAGAAGATCGCGACCAACATCGCATCCTTGAAGGAAGCCGCCATTGAAGAGACCAAGAGCCTGTTGGATTACACCAAGTTGCAGGAGGTCATCGCGCTCTTGGTGGCGGCTGAAACAATCAATGTCTACTGCTCCCATTCGACAATCGCTCATGCCAAAGAGTTCCAATACCATTGCATGCGCATCGGCAAACGCGTGATCGTCGCCAGCGGACCGGGTGAACAGGACTATTACGCCAGCCGTTCTTCCGAGGAGAATGTGGCGATTCTGCTGTCCTACACCGGCGAAACCCATGAGACGATCGGAGATGCCCAGCTGTGCCGCTACGGCGGAACGAAGACGATTTCGATCACGTCATTCGGCCAGAACAGCCTCAGCGAAGCCTGCGACTACAATTTCTTCATCCCGCCTTGGGAAAAGTACTATTCAAAAGTCGGCCAATTCGCTTCCTCCGCCGGCTTCAGCTATATCCTTGATCTTTTTTACAGCGGCCTCTTCGAAAAGGACTACTTGGCCAACTACGAATACTTGCTGGAGCATACCGGCCGGTTGAGTATGGTCCATATCAACAAGAAGATGAACGATATTTAGAGCGCGCCAGTGGTTTTTGTTTTGTTTAATTTTGGGCGTGACTTATACTGAAGGTGTAAAATCGTCTTTGTTTTTTCTTCAAGCATCCAATCCGTTCATTTGTATGGTGGTATTTGGACTAAATAAAGGAGGAACCAAAAATGGGAAAATTTACTAGTTTCGTCAAAGGGCTGGTGATCGGCGGAGGGATTGCCCTGCTGCTGTCGCCAAAGCCTGGGAAGGAAATCCGCAAAGATTTGGCCGACAAAGCCGATGAAGCGTTGGACAAAGTGATGGACTACGCCGATCAAGCCACGGAAACCGCCAAAGAGACTGCGAAAGAGGCAGTCGATCAGGTCAAAGAAAAGGCTCAGGAAACGACCGATACGGTGAAGCAAAAATTCGCCGCGAAAGCCCCTGAAGCGGAGGAAAGATTCGATGCCGAAACGGAAGCGCAAGCGACCGAGTCGGACAAACTTGATCCGATCGAGGAAGCGCTAAAGACATTATGAGCGTAGATGAAGAAGTGACTTTATAGTTCCATGTCATTAACTTAAACAACTTGATAACTGTAAAAGCGAGCCTGCATTCACATTATGCGTTCTCGCTTTTTTGATTATGGGGCTGGGGAGCATTTCATCTGAACGGCGCTTCGTGACTCACAGGGGCAAAACATTATTCCCAACAGCAAACATGTGTTTTTAATCACAAAATTCTAATCATTCCCTTTTTTGATTGCGTTTTCTCTAATGAAAGTTTCACAATTACATTGACACCGTCCTGTGATATCGATAGAATATCAAAGATACATAATAAAATGGTGTGAATTCACTTATTGGAGGATTTGGTATTATATGGATGTTGTATATAATTTTTTGGCCGACTATGTGAATGTTCTCTTATGGGACTACTTTTTGACATATGGCCTGCTTTTTGCCGGATTGTACTTCTCGATCCGCTTCGGGTTCCCGCAAGTTACGCGCATGTGGGAAGCTTTCAAACAAGTTTTCGGTAAATTGTTCAAAAAAGACGCTTCCCAGGAAGGTTCGATGTCTTCCTTCCAAGCCCTTGCGACGGCCATAGCCGCCCAAGTCGGGACTGGAAACGTGGCGGGTGTGGCTACGGCCATCCTCGGCGGCGGACCGGGAGCCATTTTCTGGATGTGGGTGTCCGCATTCCTCGGTATGGGCACGATTTTCAACGAAGCGATCCTCGCTCAGGTCTACCGGATGCGCGACCGCAACAAGGGTGACCTTGTAGGAGGACCGGCGTTCTACCTTTCCAAAGGTGTCGGTTCCAATGCATTGGCTAAATTCTTCTCCGTCTCGCTTATCGTAGCGTTGGGTTTCATCGGTAATATGGTGCAATCGAACTCGATCGCATCGGCAGTGACTACCGCCTTCGCCATTCCGGAATGGGTGACCGGCTTCCTGGTTGCTTTGGCAGCTATCCTGATTTTTGCAGGTGGAATGAAGCGTATTGCATCTTTCGCCGAATTCGTGGTTCCGATCATGGCGCTTGTTTACATCGTTTCCAGTCTCGTTATTTTATTCCTTTTCCGCGATAATGTGGTCCCTGCTCTCAAAATGATTTTTGTCGGAGCCTTTTCACCCCAAGCTGCAATCGGTGGTATCGCCGGTGCTTCCGTAAGAGCCGCAGTCCAAAAAGGTGTGGCGCGCGGTCTGTTCTCGAACGAAGCTGGAATGGGTTCGACACCGCACGCGCATGCTGTGGCGCACGTCGATCACCCGGTACAACAAGGTTTGGCAGCGATGGTTGGTGTCTTCATCGATACCGTCGTCGTCTGTTCCGCTACAGCACTGATCATTTTGGTTACTGAATCCTACATGGATCCAGCGCTGAAAGGTGCACAAGTGACCCAGGCGGCATTCTCGATCGCGTTCGGAGGCAGCGGATCCGTCCTTTTGGCCATCTGTCTGACTTTCTTCGCCTTCACGACGATCATCGGCTGGTACTACTTCGGCGAATCGAACATCAAATACCTGTTCGGAACGAAAGGTGTTCTGCCTTATCAGATTCTGGTGGCAATCTTCATATTCCTGGGCGCCTTGCAGGAAGTCGATATCGTTTGGATGCTTGCCGACACCTTCAATGCTTTAATGGTCATCCCCAACTTGTTCGGTCTCTTCTTCTTGTCCAATCAAGTCAAAGCTGTCTTGGAAGATTACGACCGCTGCAAATTGGAAGGTCGCATCTTCTACGACTACGACGTAAAATGATTTCGAATACTTGATGCCGGTCAAGTCCTTTCCGGCTTATTCCGCTTATACTATAATCATAACAGACACATAGGAGGAATGAATCATGAGCCAAGCCGTTATCCAATTGGGACCCGTCACTTGCCCATCCTGCATCAAGAAAATCGAAGCCGCCGTCAGCAAAATCGAGGGCGTCGAAACCGTCAAAGTGCTGTTCAACTCCAGCAAAGTCAAAGCCGCATTCGACAGCAACAAGACTTCAGGGAACGCCATCAGCGAAACAATCCAAAAATTGGGCTACGAAGTCCAATCGGTCAAAGAATCCTAAATCATTTTAGGGGTCGCCTCAATTTCGAGTCGACCCCTATTTTTTTGCTGTCGGAGATGTCCTGAAACATGGATTCCGGATAGTGATTCATTTTCGCGTAGTATCACTCCCGCAAATTCAATTATTCCTGAATCGAGGGATATTGGTTGCTTTTGAAAAATTAGCATGCTATCATGAAAATACAAATGAAAATAAGTTGTGCGTTGAAGAGAAGAAGTACCTTTCAGGGTCATCAAAGAGAGCCTCAGTCGGTGAGAAGAGGCATGGCTAGTAAAGCGAACATGCGTCTCGGAGCAAGATGATGCGTTAGTGTCATTTCGGTTTGTACCCGATAGCGTACAGAAGTATGGCTGATTTTGCGTACTTCATAAGGCACCATCCGCGAGGGTCGTGCGAACAAGGGTGGATCACGAAGAGCTTTCGTCCCTGTATTCCAAGCATTTGGAGTATAGGGACGAGGGCTTTTTTACGTTCTCGGGATAGTTAAATTAAAGGAGGAATACAAATGGATATCATTTCCATCGTCATTATTTTGGCCGTATTTGTGGCACTGCTTTTCGCACTTTATCGTTTAGGCTCCAAACATGTTAAGTTCTCTAGACGCGTTTTCATCGCGCTGGCTTTAGGGATCGTCTTCGGGGCCGCCATCCAGTTACTTTTTGCTCCTGACAGCACAATCACACTAACCGCCATCGATTGGATCAATATCGTCGGTAACGGTTATGTCCGCTTCCTGCAAATGCTGATCATGCCATTGATTTTCGTTTCGATCGTGGGCGCTTTTACCCGCATCGAAGAAACAAAGAACCTGGGCAAAATCAGCGGATCCGTTCTTGGAACTTTGCTGGGCACAACCGCCATCGCGGCTCTGATTGGGTGGGCATCGGTCATTCTCTTCAATCTTGATGGCGCACAATTCACGCAAGGTACCGCTGAAACTGCAAGAATCGAAGCTTTGACTACCCAACAGACACAAGTCGCTGACTTGACGATTCCTGGTCAAGTGCTCAGCTTCATCCCGACCAACATCTTCCAGGATCTGGCCGGTCTGCGCAGCACGAGTACGATTGCCGTCGTGGTCTTTTCCGCTTTTGTCGGAATCGCTTATATGGGCATCAAGAAAAAACAACCCGACAATGCCGCTCTATTCAAGAAAGGGTTGCAAGTCATCCAATCGATCGTCATGCGCATCGTTACTTTGGTCCTTCGTCTGACTCCATACGGAATCTTGGCCTTGATGACCAAAATGATGGCGACATCCAGTTACCAAGCCATCGTCAACTTAGGACTGTTCGTGGTCGCTTCCTATGCCGCGTTACTGGTCGTCCTGCTGGTGCACAGCTTGATTTTGGCTGGAGTCGGCGTCAATCCGATTACCTACTTCAAAAAAGCTTTCCCGGTATTGAGCTTCGCCTTCACTGCCCGTTCCAGCGCCGGCGCACTGCCGTTGAACGTTGAAACACAAACGAAAGCTTTGGGCGTCGATGATGCTTCCGCCAACTTCGCCGCCAGCTTCGGCTTGTCGATCGGTCAGAACGGTTGCGCGGGCGTCTATCCTGCTATGTTGGCGACCATCGTGGCTCCAACTTTGGGCATCGACGTCACCAGCATCGGTTTTGTATTGACATTGATCTTGGTCGTTACGATCAGTTCCTTCGGGGTTGCCGGTGTCGGCGGCGGTGCTACTTTCGCCGCTTTGATCGTTCTGGGCGCCATGAACTTGCCTGTCACAATCGCCGGACTTGTCATCTCCGTTGAACCGGTCATCGACATGATGCGCACGCTGACAAACGTCAACGACAGCATGCTGGCTGGCGTCGTTTCTTCCCGCAACATCGGGGAATTTGACTCCTCTATCCTGAACGACAACGCAGCCGTTGTTGATGGGGATGCCATCTAGTCTTTTGTATCATCGATAAATAACTAAGATATTACATCTGAATCTATTAGAGATACTAACTAACTAACTCACTATCTATTACCAATATACTGTCCAGAAAATAGTTCATTTCTGGACAGTATATTTTTTTGTGGAAATACATGTCAGACAATCAATTTATAGTTTTCAACTTGATAAACCTTATCCGCTATATTCAGAATACGTTCATCATGTGTTGCAATGATGATCATTTTCCCTTTATGTGCCGCTTCTTTGAAAGTTTCCATGACAAAATCAAAATTTTTCGCATCTAAATTCGTAGTGGGTTCGTCAGCTAAGATAATGGGTGGGTCCAAAATCAGACTTCGGACTATCGCAACCCGTTGCTTTTGACCGCCAGAAATATTCTTTACTTTGCTAGGGAGGATTTCTGTTAAATCAAATTTATCCGACAAATATCTGGCTCTTTCTTTTGCCGCTTCCGTGTCCATAGCTGCATTATAAAATGAAGGCAAAATGATGTTTTCCAGTACACTGTACTCGTCTATTAAAGCGAAGTCCTGCAATATATAGCCTATCGTTTGATTTCTGAATGCACTCATTTGTTCGTCATTTTTTGGAAATATCTCTTGATTTTGATAATAATATCTTCCCGAATCAAAGCTTTTTATTCCAGCGATAATATCAAGAAAAGTGGACTTGCCAATTCCCGATTGGCCCATAAGCAATACTATTTCGCCTGTTGCAGCTTCAAAATCAGCGTTTTGAAAGATTACTTTATCTTTGTATTTTTTTGTAATGTTGTTTAGGCTAAGCATCTAACATCCTCCCCATCTTCTTTTTGATGATCAGATTTGAAAAAATGAGTACGCTACTGTTTAACAAAAGAAGATAAAGATAATCGATAAGCAAAACGTGGAAGCCTGTAGAATAAGCGAAGACCAGGAATACCATAAAAGAGACAATGACCGGAATCATCAGTAGAAGTTTGAAATTATTCGTTATCTTTCTATTTGTCAGCCCCATCACGCGATGTAACCTAATATCCTGTTGAAAAATTTTAAGGCTGGAAGAGATGATCCAATATACAATCAAAAGTCCAAAAGACATAAAGACCAAGGATAAGACCAGGCCAAAAATAAAGTTTCCAAAATAATAATTGAATTCCTCACGGAACTTTTCACTTAAAGAATTTAATCCGATTCGAAAATCTAAAGTTTCAGCAGCTTCTTCCATGTCATTCATGACGGATTTTTCTATATCAAGTACGAGAATATCATTCATAAATGTTGCATCAATAAAATCTTTTCGTATTTCGCTATCCAACATTTCTTTCGTGACAGGTGTTAGGTTCTCTTTGTCCATTCTCGCATTTGGATCAGATAAATAACTTTGTTTACCGCTATAAAGATTCGATTGTCCATCAGAATCAAAAAAGCTATTTTCCAGAAACTGTAAAATACGATCCTGTTCACTTTTTGAATAAGTCTGAATCACATTATTCTCATCTGCTGAAGGCTGATAATGAAGCTCATAAACATCGTCGGTGCTGTTTTCCTTCAAAGAAACCAATATAGGTATTTGTCGTATCAGCTGAGTAGTTTCGTTCCAAAGAAAGAGATTCATTAAAAACGTTGTTAAAAACAGTAATACAAACAGAAAGAACCTTTTTCTCATAATCAAGCTATTTATTTTTTTCATATTATTTTCCTCAACAATGCATACAAAGTGATTATTTTTAGAGCAAGTAAAACAACAGCGATCATACATAAAATTATTGTATGAGCAATATCACTGTTTTTCAACACAGCCCAGGAAAAAATTCCAAATAGAATTACCGCGAGAAATTGGGTCGATCCATTCAAAATGAAGCTGTCTACGATTTCTTTTTTCCTGGATTTGCCTACTATAAAATTAATTTTAATTTCCTTTTTATTAGACAGCACAATAACTGTAAAGACGGCAATATTGATAAAAATCAAAAACAAAATAAATAAGACCGCTCTATTTTGATTTTGAAAAAGTAAAAACATGCCTATTAGACTGATTGTGTACAGATTCAATACGGTAATGGATAACTTTGTTTTTTTTGTCATAGTAATTCTCACTTTTTTTAATAAAAACATTCAATGACAAAAATAGAATTTAATGTCATTGAATGCTCTAACTGTATTAGTGTTTTCTAGAAACCATAATAATATATTGTTTTTGGTGCAACTGGATTTAAAGAATCCCATATGGTTACTGTTTGATAATCAGTCTTCTCTGTTCGCCAAGTGTCTACATAGGCGTATGCTCCTCCAACATAGTTATTATTTCGATAATAAGTAATCTGTGCTCCACCGTATCCTTTGACTGTATACGCTTCACCAAAATAGGACAATTGATGCCAATTCTCTGTGTTAGCTACCCACTTGGGGCCGCTCCAGTAAGATGTTGCAAATGCTACGACGGGAAAAAGGAAAACTGCGGCAACAAGCGCTAGTACTAGTTTTTTCATATTTATTATTCATTCCTTTCGCTTCGCTTAATGCCCGACATGGGATATATATATTGTGTTACACCTTCAGCGTATGATGTACTATTTATTTTAGAATAATCTACGTATCAATTGACGGTTCAAAATCATACCCTGGATTTGTTTCAGTTTCAATATCCCATAAATAGGCTAGCTCTCCATTATTTCATTACTCAAAGATATCATCGTTACTAAAAATTCAATTTATTTTCTTATCGATGAAAAACTTTTGTCCAATTATTAGCAAAAATATAACAGTCAGGAAAAATACTAGCTCAATTATTGATCTTGGGAATAACCTAGGAAACCACCGAAGAGTTAAATAAATGACTACGTACATAACGATTGACTTGTTATCTCTCATTTCGGAGTCTAATTTTTTATCCTTAAATACATAGTCTATAAAGATGGAAATCATCATGCCAGATAGCACCAATATTAAAAACAAGATAACATTATCTTTCTCAACATTGAAATTTAAAAAAGTGCTACAAATAATCCCTATAAATATACACCAAAGATAAGTTATCGAGTTTTTTAGTAAAAAAAGTCGCATTTTTTTAGACATAAACCCTCCAAAATTTTGACATAATTATTCATCTATTTGTTCCTAATTTCTTGTGAATCTACTAACAACATCTGAATTAGAAACTAATTTTGTTCGAGAGCTATCAGAATATATTTTTATATTTTGCTTAACATAATAGTTTACTGAGCCATAGTCCTCGTATGTAGTAACTGTATAATAGACAGTTGCTGGCTGGCTTAATATATTTGTAACATTGGCTACTGAAGAAGAAGCGAGTGCACTCATAAAATCACTCAGTTGTACAGCTGATTTAATTATTTTGCTACCGAAATAGGTAAGGACAATATTTACTAAATAATTTGATGTATTATAGACTATACTATTTGATAATGCATCGCTATAATACCTAGTATTGATTCTTGTCCACGAGTATCCCGCATCGTTAATTATAACATATGGTTTTATAAGACTATCATTACCATCTTTTGTTTCAACAGGATGATCTATTATAGAAATGATTTCGAAATCAGATGCAGAAGCGTTCTCATTAATTACTTAGGCAATTTTAAGATTTCCGTCTTTAGAATAATTGCCATCTTTTTCTGAAGCCAAAACAGTCGCAGTTGGCACGATAGCTCCTAATAACAACGAACCAGTTAAACTGCACAAAATTAATTTTTTCATATTAATCTCTTCCATTCATCAAATTTTAGAAAATGATTTAACCTATCATTTCCTCATTTTCAGCATATATTGCAGTTTACATAACAGCCGACTTTGCCAAGCATCCACTTATTCAAAGCCCCCCAATGATATCCCATATCAGGGAATCTAGGTTCTCTCCCATCCTGTACCGCCTCCCTCTGCACAAATCCCGTTAGACCTCTGCGTTTGGTTATAATAGAATTATAAGTAAGATTCGCTTAGATGGAAAAAATGTTAACAATAAGCAATAAAAAGGAGGAAGAAAATGGAAACTGGAAAACTAGTGAGGGCAATCCGCTTAAACAAGAAACTGAAGGCCAAGGATGTATACACCGATATTCTTACCCGCCCAGCCAGTATCCGCTTTGAACGGGGAGAGAGCGACACCACGACAGAGAGACTTTTCCTGATTCTCCAGAGACTTAATATCTCGCTTGATGAGTTCTACTTTTTGTATTATAACAGTCGAGAGAACCCTTTGTTCTAAATTCTCGACGAATTGGTACGAGTCCACAAGTTATCGGACGGAGAAAGCCTGCTGATCTTGGAAAGAGGTTTTTCCGCGCAATATGAGAAGACCTCCTACTTGGGTTATCTTCACTACGCCTGTATTGCCCGCCTTTTAGCTACGACCTATGTAGAATTGCCATATCCCAAAAAGCAGGTAGAGATCATTTTAGACTATCTTTTCCAGATTCAATCTTGGAATTACTATGAGCTTGTCCTCTTTAATAATGCCCTTGATTTCATTCCAAGCGAAATGGTGGATACCGTATACAGCAAAGTGCGTACGAAGATGCAGGGAGTCAAGGAGATGCGACGCTATAAGAACGAACTTTTCACTCTAATTTCCAATATTCTGGTGGTGCGAATCGAAGCTGGCGACGTCAAAGGGTGTCTCGTCTACTGGCAAGAACTTCGTGAGAATATAGCTGTGGACAACACTCGGATGTATGAAACAACCATGGTGTACTTCTTTCGGGAGGCTATTTCTTTGCTGGAGAATCCCACGTGGAATCTTGCTGCTGCCAATAGCATCCTCGATGCATTCGGATATTTAGGAATGGAGCACAAAAAGAATCAGTGCCTACAGCTACTAGAGCATATTAAACAAAACCATCAGAAAAAATGACTCTTTATTGGCAGAATAACCAAAAATGAACGGTGAAGCGTCGCTGAGCGGAGTTAAGCGAGCTGAATCGGTGCGTTCCTCCGGCGAGGCTTCCCACACCGGAGAACAGCGGTAACTTGCGGGCTCTTCTCCTGCGGGCAGGGTTTCGTCGGAGCACAAGACTTAAATGTGGGCCGTACTCCGGCGTAGCCTCCGTTCGCCGGAGGAAAACGGTTGAGATTCTGCTGAGCGAAATTGCGCATCCAAAGCTTGACCCCCATCAAGTCGCTTTCCTGCCTGATGGCGTATGATTAGGCTATAGGAAAATACCAGAGGAGGTCATTCAAATGATCAAATGGATAAATAAATACAAAAACCGCATTACCGCACTATCAGGCTTCCTAATCGTCATCGGTTTTGCTTTGAAAACTCTCGGATATACCACTGCTGCTGACTTCGCGCTTATCCTCGCGACGCTCATCGCGGTGGTTCCGATCATGTACAAAGCCTATCTGGCGTTGCGGATGAAGGCTTTCAGCATCGAGCTGCTGGTGACGATTGCCGTCATCGGTGCGCTGTTCATCCGCGAATATACGGAGTCTTCCGTCGTCACCTTCCTGTTTCTGTTCGGTGACTTCCTGGAAGCACGCACCTTGGAAAAGACCCGCTCTTCTCTGCGGTCGTTGATCGACATGGCGCCCCAGGAAGCGATCGTCCTGCATGGCACCGATCAAGTCGTTGTGCCGGTCGAGGAAGTGGCTGTCGGGGATCGGCTGTTCATCAAGCCCGGCGGCAAAATTCCGGTTGACGGCATCATCGTGAAGGGTCAGGCGGCCATCAACGAAGCCGCTGTGACGGGAGAAGCGATCCCGGCCAATAAATCCTTGGATGACAAAGTCTTTTCGGGTACATTGGTGGACGATGGCTTCATTGAAATGATCGCGGAAAAGGTCGGCGATGACACAACTTTCGCAAAAATTATTGAATTGGTCGAAGAGGCGCAGGAATCCAAATCCAAGGCCGAACGTTTCCTAGATGCCTTCGCCAACTTCTACACGCCGGCGATTGTGGTGCTCTCCGTCATCGTTTACGTTTGGACGCGCGACCTGCATCTTGCCATCACTTTCCTTGTGATCGCCTGCCCGGGTGCGCTTGTGATCGGTGCTCCGGTATCGAACGTGGCCGGCATCGGCAACGGCGCCAAATACGGCGTGCTGGTGAAAGGTGGCGAGGTCATGGATCGCTTTTCCAAAGTCGATACACTTGTTTTCGACAAGACCGGCACGCTGACGAAAGGCAAACCGGAAGTGACCGATATCCATGTCCTCAGTGGCGCCGATCGCAGCGAACTGCTGCAGCTGACGGCTTCGGCGGAGCGCATTTCCGAACACCATCTCGGACAAACAATCGTGAAATACGCACATCAACAAGGGCTGGAAACATCTGTTGCGCCGAAAGATGCGGAAGTCATCAAAGGCCACGGATTGAAAGCGACAGTTGAAGGTCAACATCTCGTCGCCGGCAACCGCAAACTGATGGCCCAGTCCGGAATCTTGATAAATGAAGCAGCAGAAAGCTACGCGATTGCACGCGAAAAAACCGGCAATACCGTCGTTTTCGTGGCCATTGACGGCACGCTCGCCGGGCTCTTCTCCACTGCTGATCAGATCCGCGAGGACGCACCGCAGGCTTTGGCCGAAATGCGCCGCAACGGCATCAAACAGATCATTATGCTGACGGGGGACAACCGCCACACCGCCCAAGCGGTCACCGAACAATTGGGATTGGACGCTTTCCATGCCGAGCTGTTGCCGGAGGACAAAGTGCGTTTCGTCAAACAACTGCAGGCAGATGGCGCCGTCGTGGCGATGGCCGGTGACGGCATCAACGATGCACCGGCCATCGCGACAGCCGACATCGGCTTGGCCATGGGCGAAGGCGGGACCGACATCTCGATGGAGACAGCCGATGTTGTGCTGATGGCCGACAAACTGATGCAGTTTTCCCATGCTTATTCGCTCTCAAAGGCGACCATGCGCAACATGAAACAGAACATCGCCATTGCGGTTGGAGTCGTGTTCTTCCTTTTGGCGGGCGTGCTGATGGGTTCCGTCCATCTCGCCAGCGGTATGTTCATTCATGAAGCCAGCATCCTGGCCGTCATCCTGAACGCTATGCGTTTAATCGGCTTCAACCGGAATAAAAGCGGAACGGGTTCGTTCAGCCATGAGAGAAATTTAGGAAATCGTGCCGACTGAGCATCGTAGAGCGCAATATGCTGAGAGACTTCCTGCGTCAGCAGGTTAGTCGAATAGTATCCTTGGCTCGTAGAGACAAGGGGTTCCTTTATCCTTTCCGAAGGGCTAACCCGTGAAGCTAGCCATCAGTCGTTATAAAAAGCTCACATCCAAGATAAAATTCGCATGCAGCCTACGGTTTGCGGTACAATTTAAGCAACCAAGACTGCCTGTCCCATTCCGAAACGGAGGATTTTCCCTATGAACGAAACCCATAAACCAGCGCACAATTGCGGCGGAGACTGCGCCTGCAACTCGCACAAATCCTGCATTTCGCTGGTGCCGATCTTCAATCACTTGGAGCCGGACCAGATGGACGAAATCATGTCCGTCACGCATCCGGCGACCTACAAAAAAGGCGAACTGCTCTACCGCCCCGGTGATACGTCGGATACACTCTATATCCTCCATTCCGGCCTGATCCGCATTTACCGGCTGGCCGAGTCCGGAAAAGAGCAGCTCGTGCGTTTCCTCAATCCTGGCGATTTCACTGGTGAGTTGGCCCTCTTCAGCGAATCGAAGCACGAGGCCTATGCCGAAGCGGTGAAGGAAACCCAAGTTTGCCGGATGAAAAGGAACGATCTACAGCACTTTTTGTTGAAATACCCGGCCATTTCGCTGAAATTGCTGCAGGAATTCTCCAACCGTCTGGAAAAGTCGGAACGGCAGACGACCTACGTGTCGACCGAAAAAGTCGAAGCCCGCTTGGCCCTCTACCTTGCCGAACTGGCCAAGAAAGACGGCGACACCATCACTTTGCCGATGTCGAAGAAGGATCTCGCTTCCTACCTCGGGACGACACCGGAAACGATCAGCAGGAAGATGGGCTCATTGGAAGATCATCACCTCATCAAACAACTGAACCACCGCGAAATCGTCATCCTCGATCTCGATGGCTTATTGTTTCTCTAAAATCGCTCACGACCGTCTCTTAATGGGACGGTTTTTTGATTTGCAGACGCATGAATAGTCAGCTGTCGGGTATTGGGATAGCTACGCATTGCGATTACCTGACAGTTGTGGGATCTCTCGGTTGTTTGCGATGCGCAGCGAGCGGTTCCCCCGACAGACATACAATCCGCTCACTTTTTGCCGGATCACAACCGTATTCCGAAAGCGCGCTTTGTGGTAGAATAGGCTAGAAAAGTGAGACAAGCCCGCTCTGCCTCGAAAGAAATTTAGGAAATCGGAAATCGTACCGACTGAGCATCGTAGAGCGCAATAGGTACGATTTATCTAATTTCCGAGGGGCAGGCTTGAATCACTGGACAGTTTACGAAAAAGGGGGAAATTTTGATGACAGAAAAAATGCAGCAACGGCTTTTGTTGGCCTTTGCCACGGTTGTCGGCTTCGTGATCGGCTATCTGAATCCGGCGACTTCGCAGGCGCTTTTGTCGGGCATCGGCTGGATTGCGGGGATCGGTATGTTCATCCTCTTCCGCCGCTCGAACAAGAATCCGGAGCGCGACTACTCGGAAAGCTGGGCCTACCTGCTGATCCGCATGCTATTGTTCTTCATCATCGGTGCCGCTTTGGGCAGCATGATCCCTTATTACCAACAGATCATGGCTTTGCAGCAGCAATAGGCCATCTATTCATTATTCAAAAAACAACCAAAAAGGAGTATGTATGCACATGGATTATGTCGCCATTGACTTTGAAACTGCAAACAGCCGTGGTGACAGCGTCTGTTCCATCGGCTTGAGCCGCTTTTCCGACGGTAAGGAAGTCGACCGCTACTATGCGCTCATCAATCCGCGCCAATATTTCAGCCGCGGGAATATTCAAATCCACGGCATCACCGAGGACATGGTCGCTCGTGAACCCGACTTTGCCGGCCTATACTCAGACATCCGTTCCTTCATCGGAGGCGATCCGCTGGTGGCCCACTTTGCCCAATTCGATATGAGTTGCCTGCAACAAACGATTGAAACTTACAAACTGCCGAAGATGCAGAATGAGTTTTTCTGTTCCTGCAAGATGGCGCAGCGTATGCTGGATCTGCACAATAACCGCTTGCCGACCGTGTTGGACTACTTCGGCATGACGATCGATAACCACCATAATGCCGTGGAGGATGCGGTCGCCTGCGGGCTGATCACCAGCAAAATGCTGGCGCAATACGACTATGATATCCAAGGTTTTCTGGACGAATACCAATACCGGATGGGCAAATTGTTCTCGCATGCTTTCGGAGTGGCGAAAGGCGGCAAAAGTACGCCTGCCAGACGAACAAAAACGGCGGCACCGCTGAAGCCGAAGAGCCTGCTGTTCGATAGGGAACACGTCTTTTACGACAAGCACGTCTGCTTTACCGGTCGCTTCCAAAAACTGAAGCGCAACGATTTGGCCCAGCTCGTCGTCGACGTCGGCGGCCATTTCGATGCCAATCTAAGTTACGAGACCCTTTATTTGGTCGTCGCCGACAGCGATTGGCGCAAGATAGGCACACCGAGCGAGAGCCGCAAAATCCAGGCAGTCCGCGAGCTGCAAGGTAGCGGCCACAATTTGACGATGCTTTCGGAATCGGATTTCCTGCGCAACTTTCTGAAGGAATGAGGTGAAGACAGATGAATATCTTCAGCAAAATGGACAATTTAGTGAGCCTGACCGAAAATGAGAAAATTTTGGTTTCCTATATAAAAGAAAATCCCGAGGCTTTTGTGAAAATGACTTCAGCGGAAATCAGCGAAGCCAGTTTTATTTCGAACGCAACGATTTATCGCTTATGCAAAAAAATGGATTTGGCCGGACTTTCCGAATTGAAGATTCTGGTTTCGGCCTCGGTCGGAGACTATCTGAAAGAACGGAAAACGCTGGATTTCAACTATCCGATCCACCCCAACGAAACCCAATATCAGATTACGCGGACGATGCAGGAACTCTACGAACAGACGGTTGTGTCCTCGCTCAACAATCTCGATCTGGAGCAGCTGCGGCAGGCGGCTTCCTTGATGAAAAAGGTGCCATCCATCGACCTGTATACCTCTGCCGGCAATCTGTTTTTCGCCGAGAACTTCAAGTTTCAGATGCAGGAAATCGGCAGATTCGTCAATGTCCCGATCGAAGAATATCATCAGCGTCTGACAGCGGCAGCCAGCGATCCCTCGCACCTGTCGATTGTTGTTTCATACGGCGGACGGGGGACGGTCATTCCCGAAATCGTGAAAATCTTGAAGAATAACCGATCACCCATTCTGTTGATCACATCCACCGATGCGATCCCTTTCGCGGGTGCTGCCACGCACCACCTGTACATGAGTTCAAATGAAAGCCATTACAATAAGATCTCTTCGTTTTCGACCAGACTTTCATTACTGTTCTTGCTGGATTGCCTCTACACAAGCTATTTCAAACTCGACTACGATCACAATGTCGCAATGAAAATGGATTATTACAAAAAAATCAGTCGAATCACCTGGTGAGGTTCACTAAGTCAACAAGGTCTTCTGAAAGAATCCTCTCAGTGTTCAAACCGTATGGATGCAAGTTCTGAGAAATTTCTTTCATTCGGGGCTCGGCATCTTTTTTCGCAAATAGTTATGGCTTATACTGAGTGCATCCATAAAAGAGGGCCTTTCATTTCTTAATGAAATCCTCCCGATGTGAGATCGCTCAGTCAGTAAGCGTCGGAAAAAAATGACTCCATCATTGAGAAGAAAGGCCTTATCTGCGTACTGCCATACGCAATGAGGCGTCCTTCTCTGCGAAACCCGGACAGATCTGTCCGGGTTTTTGTGGTTCTTCGGCAAAAAACGGAAACGAGGCTGCCTCGTTTCCGTTTTTCTTTTTCGCTATTCTTTGCTGAGGGCTATCTGTTTGTCCCGGTTGCCCAGAAATTCGTTCAGAAAGGCCGCAGCCAGTATCAGCACGCCTCCCGCCAATTGCACGGGTGATAAGTCTTCTTTCAGGAATACGGCCGAAACCACAATCGCCGTCACCGGATCGACATAACTGAGGACAGCGAATGTCTGGCTCTCGACAACTTGGGCGCCTGCAAACATAAGCACATAGGCAATTCCCGTGTGGATGATTCCCAAAACCAGCAGACTGGTGATGGAGCCGCCAGTCAATTGTCCTAATCCGAAACCGGAAGTCAGAGCGACATAAGGAGTCAGGATTCCTGTTGCGATGACGAGCGTCAAAGCAGTCAGCGGGATCCCGCCAAGACCTACAATTTTTTTGTTGGACATAATGGCCACCGCATAGAAAAATGCTGCAGCCAAACCGAAGCCGATTCCGACCGGATGATTATAATTCCCCGCATTCGGGCTCACGCCGATAATCAGGAACATCCCCAGCATCGCCAAAAGGACGCACGCGATCTTTTTCGCGGTCAAGGATTCCTTGAAAACGAACGGCGCCAACAGCGTCATGAAAATCGGCTGGAAATAATAGCTCAACGTCGCATTCGATACCGTCGTGTACCGGAAAGCTTCAAACAGCAAAATCCAGTTCATGCCGACAGCAAAACCCGAAAGCAACAGGAACTTGGCATTTTTCCTGACCGACGCCAAAGGGATCTTTTCCTTGCGCACCATCAATGTCCCCCAGAGGAACAGACTCCCCAACGCTCCCCTGAAGAAGGCAACCTGATTGGACGCCAAATCGATATTCTTAACGAAGATGCTGATTGTCCCGAATATCAGCATCGACAGCATCACTTTCCCTTTTCCTTTCGACACAACCCCACACCTTCCCTTGATTGATGAAAATAGTACATCCATCATATCACAGAGTTTGCCGGCCGTGGATGATTTCCGCACAATAAAGTCCACTGATGAATAAAGAAGCCCCGGATGCGCTGCATTTGCGCATCCGGGGCTAGGAGAGTATGCTTACTGACCTCTTGTTTATTTGAATTCAATAAAGAGATAAAGATCTCCACCTGTGAAATCCGGTGTGCGTTCCAAGGAATTGACCAAAATATTCATTCTGATCTGGTCATTTTCAGTGGTTATCGTCGCATCCTCGATTGTCAGATTCCCCTTATCGAATCCTGACGTTTCAGACTGCTCGAAAATAGTATCGTACACTTCCCGGGTATTGTAGGCAATCAATTCTTCTCCTGCCGCATCCTTTACCGTCAAGATATAATACGTGCCATCCAACCTTTTTTCCAGTTGGTATGGTTGTCCATCCACTTCAAAATCGGTAGTTTCAACTGGACTTGTTTCGACTTCGGAGTAGTAAAGATACTGGTGAAGCATGACATCAAAGCCTGCGATTCCGACTACGGGATCGGCATCCCAGTTCAGGTAGACGAACTCGCCTTCGCCTTGCGGGTAATCCGTTTCGGAGTAGGTCATGTCAAATCCGTAGGTATCAGTGAAATCACTGTAGACATTGAAGTCGCTCGGCAGGTAGGCCACCTCTTTATTGTAGCCCATGTTGTCGATGTAGGAAGCGACCTTTGTGATGACAATCTTGTCACCGAGGGGAACGTCGCTTTTTGGCACGATTGCGTTATCCACCAACATATCATTTTCGATCAATTTCCGTTCCAAAAAACCGATCTGGTTATTCTTGCTGACGGTAAAGGCATCGATTGGCGGAATGATGGAAATAGCCGACAATACCAGTAAGGCGATGGCGATCAATCCGTTGTGCTTCGGTTTCATGAAACTGAAGATTACCCCGGCTATCGTAGCGAAAATCCCGAACAGGATGACGTAATAACGGCCATGCGTGATACCCATCTCCCTGATTTTCAAGAAGGAAGCGATGGTCTGGAAGACGACAATCGGAATCAGGACCTTAGGGAAAATTTTGCGGAACAGATCAGCGAATTTATTCTCGAGATTGCAGGCGAGGATATAGACGATGATGACGATGATCGCATAGGAAACAAGCAGCGGCTCCAAAAGATTGTCTGTCCAGAATTCTCCGCGGATGTTCATGACGACATAGACCAAGAGAATCAACGTGTAAATGGCCGTCAAAGGAATGATGATGTAGGAAATCAGAACTTCCAGGAAGCGCGGTACCATAAATTGACGTTCCAGCGTTTCGCCGCGTTTCGCCCACGCCTCATCCGGTATCATTTCTTCACGTTTGCCCGGGTACAGTGGTGTCATCGACAAGAAATAGATCGGCGCGAACAATGAACCGACTATGTTCAGAAGATGTGTGAGCATTTTATAATCGATATTGAAGAGAAGGTAATCCGTAGCGTAAAAAATGGCGCTGATACCTGCTGCCAACACTCCTGAAAAAAGAATGGTCGTAAAGAAGGCTTTCAGCGCTGACAAAAAACTCCGGTGGAAAGGCACTTTGATATTTTCAATCGAAGGTATCCAAATGAAGGCAATCATAAGGGCGAACAGCGCCACACCGGTTTTGACGCTGATGGCGATGTTATACAGTGTCTGCGGTCCTACCGCGAAGTAATAGCCGGTTGCAAGTAATACCGCTCCGCCCATCAGCAGATAGCGGGCGTTCATTTGCGTAAAGAACCTTTCGTAAATCATTTGGCCAACGATGCTCAGCATGGCCCCCACCAAAAAAGTGAACAGATAGCGGGCATAATCCTCGCGCGGATTTTCGATCATGAAGCTGTTCAATACTGCGACCGCAATCAAAAAAACGACGGTCAGTGGATAACGACTGATGGAACGCCCCATTCCTTTGTAGGCTTTCCACAATGCGTCTTTGAATTTCATTTTTGCCACTCCCTTCAGGCATTCGGATGATCGGATAGCATTCTTTTTTCCGAGACCTTCCCCCTTCCAGCCCCTATCCTTTGCACCCACATTGCTTCTATTGTTCCCGATGAAATCGTCCAGTTTGCTTATCTTAATTATGGATATCCAAGCGCACCTTTGTCAAATTTTGCGGTGCCTTTAAGGGCGCGCACCAAAATACAACTACCTCTGCGCTAGCCAGCTCCTCATTCTTATTGTTTGAACGGTCCCGTCTTCGCATCCTTCATCGCCAATTGGATATAATCGATGGAAGCGTTGAGTTTGGCTGTTTCCCTCTCATTCAAAGCAACCCCGAATTGTTTTTCCACGCCGTTGCGGCCGATCAGGCAAGGCATGCTCAAAGCCACATCGCCATCATGCCCATACTGTCCGCGCAGAATCGTACAGACGGGATGGACGCTCTTTTCATCCAACAGGACTGCTTGCGCCAAGGTGATGGCGGATTGCGCAACCCCGGCATTCGTCCAGCCTTTCCCGTTCAAGACATCGTAGGCTGACTTCACGACCGCCGCTCCGATCTCTTCTGGTTCCAACGTCTCGACTTCCGGGAAATAAGTTCCGAACTCCTCATAGCGAATCCCGTTTATAGCCAACCGACTCACCACCGGGAAGGCTGTGAAGCCGTGTTCGCCCATCATATAGCCGGTCACGCTCTTAGGATCGACACCGTACTGTTGCGAAATCACTTTGCGCAGACGGGCCGAGTCCAGCATCGTGCCGGTCCCGAAAATCCGGCCTTCCGGATAGTCGAATTCGCTGGCCGCGATATAAGTAACCGTGTCCAATGGATTTGTGATCAGAATGATGATGGCTTCTTTTGTATGTTTTACGATTTCAGTCATCACTTCACGGATGACCGCAGCATTTTTTCCGGTCAAAGAAGCGCGATCCGGGATGGCATTCGGATCGTTTTCATCCTTCAGGACGCTCGGCCCGGCAGCGATGATGATCACGTCCGCATCCGCGCAATCGGCATAATCCCCGGCGTGTACGTCCACATTGGACATATAGGTCAACGCGGTCGCATGCGCCTGATCCAAGGCTTCCCCATGGGCAACATCCTTCAGAATATCGATCGTGGCAATTTCCGCAAACATCCGCAATTTCATCGCATCCGCCAACACATAGGAACCTACATGCCCCACACCCACCACAACAAGTTTATTTTTGTGCATCTTTCTCCCTCCAGTTCTCATCATACTTTCATCTTAGCATCTTTTCGGCGATTTATCACAAGTATTTCGCGAAGGAGGCTGAATCATTGTGCCGGCTTGCAATAATCCGTCCGTCCGAGTACTATGGAAGCAACATCACCAAGAGGAGCATACGTTAAATGGAAAAGTTTGTGGAAGCTTTAAAACAAAAAATTCGTAGTAAAGAGGGCTTGTCGCCCAAGATGCAGGATATTCTGGATGCTTGCGTGGTACTATTCTCAACGAAAGGATTTTCCAACACCAGCACAAAGGACATCGCCAAAGCCGCCAATGTTGCTGAGGGAACCATCTACAAACACTTCGGGACGAAGGAAAACTTGCTTTACGCTACGATTTTCCCGATTCTGCGCGACATTATCTCTACGGAAGCGCTCGCTCAAGTGCAACAGTTCCGCAGTTCTGCAGAGAACGCGCCGTTCGAGCGGTTCGTGGCATTCATCGTGCGCAAGGATGTTATGATGCCGGAAGAGCATTTTCAATCCGGTAAAATTTTTCTTACCGAAATGATGTACGACAAACAGCGCTGCCAAGAATTCATCACCATGATTCCAAAGGACTTAATTGAAGGCATCTATGCGATCCTCGACGGCTATAAAGAGAAAAATGAGATCGTCGATTGGCCGAATCCCGTCATTTGGCAATTTATCATGAGCATCCTGTTCGGTAATCACCTGACCCATTACGTCCTTTTCACGGATACAAAACGCGACAAAGAAGCCGAAATCACTTATTTGACCCAACAGATCGTCAAAGGCCTCAGCCCCGATAAGCAATAGCATTGACAGCCCTTTACAGAATCGCTATACTTGACTAATCGTACGGTGAGTAAATACTCACTCATCGGCATTTCTTTTAAAATAATAAGGAGGCATCCCCTAACTATGGCTTTTGTCGAACTAAAAAATCTGAATAAATATTACCCTATCAGCGGCTCGGAAGATTTCCAGGCACTTAAGGACGTCAACCTTTCCTTGGACAAAGGCGAATTGGTCTCAATCGTCGGTGAATCCGGCAGCGGTAAATCAACCTTGATGAATCTGTTGGGCGGTCTCGACAGCCAGTTCTCAGGCGAAATAACCATTGACGGCCAAAACATGAGTACGTTCAAGGAAAAAGATTTCGTGAATTACCACAAAGAGAAGATCGGCTTCGTTTTCCAGAGTTTCAATCTTGTTTCCCACCTCAGCGTGCTGGATAACGTCACGTTGGCGATGACGCTTTCGAACGTCGATAAAAAAACGCGGGTCGCAAGGGCGAGAGAAGTCCTGAAGCAACTTGGCCTTGACGACCAATACAAAAAGAAACCCAGCCAGTTATCCGGTGGACAAAAGCAACGTGTGGCCATCGCCCGTGCGTTGGTCAACGACCCGGACATCATCATTGCCGATGAACCTACCGGAGCTTTGGACTCACAAACGACTGATCAGGTGCTGGACATCATCCAAGACATCGCCAAAACCGGTAAGTTGGTCATCATGGTCACCCACTCGGAGAAAGTAGCGGCCCGCTCCACGCGCGTCGTCACAATTGATGACGGAAAAATCATCGGGGATATCCATCAAGGCGAGATCGCCTTGCACGACAATGCATTTGAACTGCAGCAAAAAAGTAAAAGCAAAAATCTCACGTTTTTTGCAGCAATCCGTTTGGCTCTTCTTAATATGAAGGAAAAACTGGCGAGGAATATCCTGATTGCTCTTGGCGGCAGCATCGGCATCATGAGCATCATCGTGATGCTCTCCCTTGGCGAAGGCGTCAATGACTACCTGACCGAAACGATGAACGCCAACGTCAATCCGCTCGTAAGTGAAGTGCGGATGCCCATCGTGATGGAAACCAACAACAGCGAAAACACTGACTCCTCTATGATGATCATGACTCCCGCCGGTGCAGAGATACCTGCCGGATCCGCGCCATCAGGTCCTCCTGCCGGGGTAACGCAGTCTGACCCGTTTGGAGAAGAAGATCTGGAAAAACTACGGAATATTCCGCATGTGGCAGAAGTCAATCTGGCCTACTCTTCGCTTACGATCGGCAGCGATAACGTCATCTATGAAGGCGAAAAATATGCCTTCATGAACTTTGGGACAACCTCCGGCATGACCGATTCCAACATCCTCTATGGTGCTTTCCCTGAAGCTGGCGAAATCCTGATCACAGAAGGTGTCGCCAATCAGATGGCTGGCACTGCCGAAGAAGCCATCGGAAAAGAAGTGACCGTGGATGTTACTATAGACGGTGAATCGCTGGAAAAAAATTATGTCATCAGCGGCATCTATTCAGCCGGCCAAGCTATCGGTGCATTTGAATCCGTCTATATGTCGGCGGAATCATTCGAAACCTTGACTGCGGAAAACAATCTGGAAGTAGAACCGAACGTTGTCTACTTGGTATCTGATGATCCGGAAAATACCCAAGCCATCAAAGATGAAGTGGCCGCCCTAGGTTACCGTGGTTCATCTACGGATGCACTGGCTTCCACGTTCACCCAAATGCTGGATATCTTCACTTACATCCTTTCCGGGGTTGCCGGTATCTCCTTGTTCGTGTCCGCCATCATGATTTTGACGGTACTCTACATCAGCGTAGTGGAACGGACACAAGAAATCGGTGTCATCAAAGCAATCGGTGGCCGCAAGAAAGATATCCGCCGCATCTTCGTTTCTGAGTCCTTCCTGATCGGTCTGTTCAGTGGCATTCTGGGTGTTGGTATCGCCTACCTCATCACCGTCGTCGGAAATATTGTTGTGGAGAACCTGTTTGATACTGCCATCCTGAATATGACACCGGCATTTGCGGTGTTCGGCATCGTCACCAGCGTGATCATCAGCATGGTAGCCGGCCTGATGCCAGCCCAAAAAGCAGCCCGCCTAGACCCAGTAGAAGCCCTAAGACACGATTAAAAAAAACAGGATGTGATGAATCCTGAGCTCAGAGTTTGAGCACTAACGAGGTTCAGGACCAAGCAGCCTGCTTTTGGCTGAGTGGGCCTGAACAGCGTTAGGCGGAGAACTCTAGGATTCAGAACTCAACTACCAGGATGTGATGATTCGCGTTTAGATACCCGGACGTTGGAGTACCCCACGAAGTGAACCTCTTTTGTTCACTCCGCGGGGTGCGAAACGGTAGTGGTATCTGCGAATCAGAACTCAACTACAGGATACGATGAATCCCGTTTAGAAATCGAGCACTAAGAGGAAATACCCACCGCGACCCGGTTTTGGTCGAGGTGGGTATTTCAGCTTAGGCGGAGAGTTCTGGGATTCAGAGTTCAACTACCAGGATACGATGAATCCCGTTTAGAAATCGAGCCCAGAAAGAAGCAGTCCGACCTTCAAGTCGGCTGCTTCTTTTTATTTATTCAGCAAGGCGGATTTGCGCATAAAAGGCATTCATCTGATCGGCCAATTCATTTTCCTGCATCTCATGGAAGATGCTCATCACGTTGTACAGGTAACGCAACAACCAGTCAAAAGCATCCTTCTTCAAAGTAAGCCCGGCTTTCGCTTCTTCCTCTATCTCTTTATGCAACGCATCGACCCAATGATCTCCCAGAACAATGCGTACCCGTTGGAACTGTTCTCGGAAAAGCTGCTCCGTCGAAATTTCACCTTCTCCCGACAACCACTCATTCTGGTTTGCACTAAGGTAATACCGGGGTATAAAGTGCTTGAAATAAGGGTCGGATTGCTGCAGCAGGAAAAAAGCAGCTTCATATTTCTGATTGGCTATGTAGCTGTCCAATAAATAGGAAACCAAAATATCCCGGAAATCGATCGATAGTTTTCGGACAACCAAGTCCTTATAAGTATCATTGATAGGCACAAGGTCCAACTTGCTGTATAACGGCTGCCTGCTTGCACCAATCAACAATTCTTCACGTTCCAGCAGTTTATGCGCTTCTTCCATTGCCTTACCATGCATGCCACGGGAGCGGAAAACAACGAAACGGACCCACTTCAGCAACGCACCTTCTTCGGCAGTCAGATGGATATCCGGCTTTCCGTCCAAAACCGCTGCAAAATTCTCCAATTTTCGGACAGTATCCGCGTAAGCATGACACTCCCACTGGATGTAACTCGCCTCATCTTTTTCATAGCGGAAATTAATGAAAATCATCTGCAGCCATAGTTTTTTGATGTCAGAATCATTGACGCGAAAATGCAACTGTTGCCGCAGTACTTCTTCCATCTGCGCCTTGATTTTAGCAGGCTCCCAATCCGATCCGATTGCCTCAGCTTCAAATAATTGAACGAGTTCAATCGACTTCCTGACAGTATATTTTTTTTCTGTCATTAATTTATTTACTATAATTCTGAGAATGAGGTGCGATATCTTCGTTTGATTCTTGAAGTAGGGGAAAATAAGGTAGTCTTCACCCATTCTTTTTCGTAAAATCCCGACATGCAAAGGCTGGTGACCAAGAGGGCCGATTATCGGTGAAAATTCCTTCAGTTCATACTCCCCCTCCATGAATTCCAGATTCACATGACTGAAAGGATATCCCGTAGGAAAATTCTGCTTGTAATAGAACAGATACCACTCATGCGCTTCTGGTCCGCTCAGCAACAGCCGATCCACAGCGATGTCCTTTTCGGCAATCCGTTTCGCAAAACGTTGCGCTTCATGGGATAATCGATAATATTGTTGCGTATGCAAAAAATCATGCAGCGTACGCTCACACACTGTGGTTTTGGCAGTCAGTACATAGTCATAAATCGCGTAGTAATACTCAAAAAACAGACTGTAATCACCGTTCATCTTCTCTGCACCTCCGGACCGTAATCCTTTGCAATTCTAAGTCCATTTTACCATATCGCTCACAAAACGAAGAAAGAAAGCCTAACCAATTGATAAAAGTGACTGCCAAATACTGAAAATTGAACAATTACCCGAAAGCTGAAACAAACATCCTACATAGAATTTATTAAAATTTATACAAATTCCGGTCAGTTGATATAAAAATATTCAGTTATTTAATGACGTTTTCGCGCTAGGGTGCTATACTATACATGAAATGACGTTCGTCCTATTATCCTACAAACATGGCGCAGTATCCGAAGATTCCGACGCTGCAAGGATTTTTCCGAAAAGCACCCATCCCTTCACGTCCCCGTCCATCACTTATTGATGAAAAGAAATCCTGATTTAAAAAAACAAATATCTTTACATCAGTTATATTGCCAATTTAATTTTCTCATTTCCTATGAAAAATTGCTAAATAAACACTCAATTGCAACGCGCTATAGTTATTTTGTTTTTCATCTATTATTAATGAACAAAAGCAAGCGTTATGTCCATTATGTTCCGGTACATTTTTTAATTGTCCCAAGACCAAAAAAATGTGTTGTACCGGCCATTAAATTGCATGCCAAAAATAGATAATGATTACTCTAGCCCGGCACTTTCCTGTAATCGGACTCGCTTGGGATGATCCGATCCGATTCCTTAATCCAGGTGTTTTGCTGGCGAAATATTTGTCCCATCTGCCGCATCAATAAATTGGTTTTGTTAACGACAACATACTACTCGCAATAAGTTTATTTTTCCTAGCCTATCATTTGTACATGTCGGATTAAATTACAGACAGATTACAACCCAGGCTTTTTGTGACAAGGATTAAATTTTATTATTTTTTTAAAATATACTAGACAAAAAAAAAAAATAGTATATTATTATTGTTATTGGCTCGCTCAGATGATATGGAATTTGAGTCAATTAATTTTCAAATTGTCGAACCGTTGCTATCAGATAGATTACGTCAGGAGGATTACTATGTACACAATGTCCAACATAAAAAACCTCTCCTTGAAGATTGTTCTTGCTGAAAAGAATACAATCACATCAGCCCAACCTACAAACTACCAAAAATTCCCTTATGTTAAACTTTTCTATGTTACAACAGGGGATGTTTCTTTAGTCATGAAAGAAACAACAGAAAAGCTTTCAAAAGATCAACTGATCTTATTGAACCCAAATGTAGAGTATTATTGGGACCTGACAGGAGATAAAGCAGCAGAGATTATCGAAGTCGGCATCCACGGGCTTGAATTCTCCAAAATCGGTGATGCAGAAAGCGATTTCTCTTACTACCGCCACAACGACGGTGAAAAAGAAACTGCGACTTTCTTGAATTTATTGCTGGATGAAATGAGCACACGCAGCCAGGGATACGAAGAGGTCAGCAAACGTTTCGTCGAGATCATCCTGATCCACTTGTTGCGTCTGGAAGAATTTTCGATCAGGAACTCACTGAACAAAAAGAACCACAAAGAAATCCAAACGGTCAAGAATTACATGAAAGTGAACTACCACAAGAACATCACGTTGGATGACTTAGTGGATCTGGTCCACATCAACAAATTCTACTTGATCCGTATCTTCAAGCAAGAAGTCGGCATGTCGCCGATCGACTACTTGATCCATATCCGTATCGACGAAGCGCAAAAAATGTTACGCAACACCAATATCGCAATCGCCGATATCGCGCACTTGGTCGGCTTCCAGTCTCCGTCACACTTCTCGAAAACATTCCGGGAATTGTCGAACTGCACGCCTTCACAGTATCGTCGTCAAGGAAACCAATAATACAACAAAAAGAAGAAGAAGCCGCTGTTTTAAGCGACTTCTTCTTCTTTTTGTTCCTCCAATGCCCGCAAATAGTCTCTTGCTTCGCGCGGTTTGCGGAAATGTTGAATTTCGATGCCGGCCGGCGCCTGATCCAGTAAAGCAATCAAACCCGGGCGGTTGTTTTTGTTGAAGTTCCAGATGAATTTCATAAATTCCCAATCGAATCGCTCCGGGCAGCCTTCCCCCATATCAGGACGGGTCCTTTTGCGGTTCAAAACAATCCGCTTCAACGCGCGATAGAGACACAAACTCCTTGGATAGTCGAAAAAGAAAACTGTATCCGCACGCTCCAACCGAATCGGCAGGCTCCGTTGGTAATTGCCGTCGATTATCCATTTTTCGTCTTTGATCCGTTCTTTTTGGATCCGATCCTGTTCTTCAGCAGCGCGGAGATTCCAATCAGGAAGCCAATACAGTTTATCGAGGTGATGCAACGGATTGCCCGTCACTTGCTTTAACTTGCGCGAAAAAGTAGACTTTCCCGATCCGCTGCATCCGATGACGACGATCCGTTTCATTGCCTTCCCACTCCCGCTGTCCTTCATCTTCGCCAAACCGACCCCTCCTTTTGAACGAGATATTTTCTTCTGTTGACCAGTTTACCACAGCGGAAATGCAGTGAACAGTAACTGATGCGCCTCCGCAACTAATGGTATACTTGAATTACAGAAACTGAAAGGAACGATGCGGAATGATACGCAAAGCACGAAAAGAGGACTGTCCGGAATTGTATGATCTGATCCACGAAATCTTAGTGGACATGGAATTGCCACTGCTCACCCTGTTGGAACCGGATGTCCTGAAAGCCGCAGTGGTCCGGGCTATGCAGGAGGACGTCTACCGGTTCAGTTACCGGAATGGCCTTGTCTATGAAGAAAATGGCGAAATTCTCGGCTGTTGTTTCGGCTATCCGGGAGCGTCCGAACCTATCATCGATGCCGCACTCCAGACCGCTTTCGATAAGATGTACATCACGGCAGCCAGGCTTTTCCCTGATAGCGAAACATTTGCCGGAGAATGGTATCTGGATTCCATCGTGACGAAGCAGTCAGCGCGCGGAAAAGGCGTCGCTTACCAATTGCTGCAAGCACTGCCGACACTCGCCTCGGCCGCGGGTGAAACCGTCATCGGCCTGAATTGCGAAAAAGACAATCTGCAGGCAAAAAAACTCTATGAGAAAGTCGGCTTCCGGACCGTTTCCGAGCGAACGCTGAGCGGGCATGTCTATGATCATATGCAGTGGGAACTCGAAAGAATTGCCGATATCAAATAAAAAATCAGTCGCCGTTTGTAAAGCAGTCCCGCTATTTATTTAAAAATAATGAAAAAAATATTATAAATAAAGCAAAGCATAGAGTTACTGATAACCCTAACTTTTTTCGTCTGTTCTCCATTCTAATCTTTTTCTCCATCTACATTGTATTGAGATTTTGCTTTTGATTTAAGTTTATTCCGTTCACGTCTAACTCTTAACAACTCAAGCAACGTTAAAAATGCTGCTGTATAGAATCCAGAGCCAATGAAATCTCTATTAATAAAATATTCTATAGCAATCCCTATTAGACTTGCCATAGTTAGACTTATTAGGACATTAAGATACGGATGTTTCTGATAAAATTTCTTATAAAAATTCATGATGTTTAAACCTCAAATCTGTCTATTTATAAAGTTTTTTATCTTGTTGCTACAGCTCTTCTAGCACCATCGTATCCAGTGCTCTTATAAAAACCTACCCATCCATTTCCATTTTTATCCCAGTTATTAGCAACGGCTACTCCTGGAGCACCTCCTAGTTTTGTCCAACTACTAGCCGTCAACAAGCCACCCAACTATAAACAGCTGTGCTTGCGAGGCTAATTGAGTTTGATTTTGAAATATGTCCATTATCTTCATAAACAGTTACAATGGCTCCTTCATCTGTATATTCTATAACTACATTTTCTGAGAGCGTGTCAATTAATGGTTGTTTAATATCGTATGCTGGATTTGTTTCATTCTCAATAACCCACAAAGGGGTTTGACCTTCATTATTTGATTCTGAGGCACTAGCTGTCGTTCCTGGAATAACTGTCCCCAAAACTAGTGCTGTTAATAATGAAAATTTAAAAACTTTTAGACTCTTTTTCATCTTAATTCTCCATTCTATCATTTTTTCAATACCATTAGAAGATTGACCGTATCCACATTAAACCTCATTTTCTTCATTCAAAGCGTTCTTCTCATTTATAAGTTTCATATTAGTCATACCTTCTTTGTGTGATATCAATACAGAATTTTATTAACTGTTGAAATGAAAAAAATATTATAAATAAAGCACTTTTTGATTATTCTTAGGTCAGTAAGAAATAACAAAAAATCATACCAGGGGGAAACAAAAATGAACAAGACAAGAATCATGACCATCCTATCCGTTGCAGGCTTATTTGTTGGAGGTGCAGCACCGGTACTGGCAGCGAGCGACACGGCAGCCCAGAACGGCATGATGACCCAAGAGCAAATCAAGTCAGGCGAATGCACAAATGAAGGAGCAAAAAAACAAGGCAATGAAGAGGCAACCATGAAACGTGCCCGCGAGAAAAGCGACACGTGCGATGGAACGGGTACGCAAGCCAATCAGGATGGTAACCAAAACGCTACGGGCGAAGCAGACGGCGACGGCAACCAATACGGTACGGCTGAAACGGACAATGACGGCAAAAACGGTGTCCGCGATCAATCTTGCCAAACTGAATAACAGTCCATCACATTAGAGTGAAGACTATAAGACAAGAAGGGGCGGTCTCGCAATGAGATCGCCCCTTTTTGTGCGTATTCCACTTTTGCAGCTGAAATCCCACAGATCGAGAGAACAAGACTGCAAAAACATACCCGCCAGCTCCGGCCAGGCTTTCGTTCGCCGGAGGAGCCGGTAAATAGATGGGCTCTTCTCCGATGTAGCTTCAGCTGGTCGGAAGACGGCATCTGAATGTGGTGTCAACTCCGGCGAAGCCTCCTTAACCGGAGCTCGGTAGCCCCACAACTTCTCCATGCAAAAACTCCTCAACCTATCCAATGCTTCGCCCATAACTCATGACCGCAAGCAGCGCCATGTACGCGAGGAAAACAAAATCGTTGCCGGAAAAACCTATCTTATAATAATAGGTCCGGCTCTCATTGCCGGAAAACCTTTTCGCTTCCATCGCCACGGCGATGCGATGCGCACGCCGGATGCTCCCTGACAAGAGCGGGATGGTGTAGACCTTCATCCTGAAGAGAATACCCTGCAAGCCTTTCACCTTTTCGCTTCCGCGCACCTTGCGAGCATTGCGGATCGTTTCGAATTCTTCCGTCATGATCGGGATCAACCGCAGTGCAGCCATGAAGCTGTAGGCATATTTAGGATTCAGCCGAAGCTGTTGCATCAACGAATAAAACAAGTTGACCGGCCTCGTCGTCAATGCGAAGGTCAAGCCCAAAACAGCGAAGACCAATGCGCGCAGGCCGATCAGCATCCCCCGCAAGAAACTTTCCTCGGTGATGCGGATCAGCCCCCATTCGAACCAAAGCGTTTCGCCTTTTCCGAACAAGATCATGGCGCTGGCTGTCGACACGAAAATGGCGCAGAAAGGGATCAATAGCAACAAAATCCGCTTCAACGGCTGTCCCGTAAACAGCAGGAACAGGATCAAAAGCCCGCTGCCGATGAAGGCCATGATTTCAAGGTTGCGGACAAACATAATTGCGATGCAGAGCAGCAGCGACATGCCCAATTTCAGGCTGGGGTTGACACGGTGGAGCCAAGTTTCTTTCGCTTGTTCCCATTCCTTCATCTGCACAGTCCCCCTTCCAAGCGCAAATCAGCGGAGAATGCAGTCCGCATGTCCGTAGCCGATCCGGTGGTGTCCCGGATTTCGCCGTCGACAACCGTCCAAAACGTTGTTCCGTAGTTCCGGGAGAGTGTTTCATCGTGGGTCACCATCAGGATGACGGCGCCCTTTTTCCGGTAACTCTCCAAAAATTCCAGCAAGGCAAAGGTGTTTTTGGAATCCAACCCGAAAGTCGGTTCATCCAAAAGGATCAGCCGCTGACCTTGGATGATCGTCGCAGCGACGCTCAGACGCCGCTTTTGCCCCATCGAAAGTTGGAAAGGATTTTTCTCCCGCTGCCCGCTCAACTGGAAGAGTTCCAGGTATTCCTCCACCAGCTTCTCGATTTCCGAATTCCCCTTGCCGTCCAACCGGAGCGAATAAGCCATCTCTTCGTAGACCATGTTCGCCACAAACTGGTACTCCGGATTCTGGAAAACGAAAGCCACCCGTTCGGCTAGCTTCTTCAATTTTCTGATTGGCTTTCCCTCCAACTCGTAGTGCCCGCTCGTTTTGATGAACTGCATGACGGCATGGAGGAAGGTGCTTTTTCCGGCTCCGTTTTGGCCGCGGATGATGACCCATTCACCCGGATAGGCCGCCAGCCCGGCCCCTTGAATTTTTATTTCCCCATTGCGCAAGCCTTTAAAATCGCGCAGTTCCAGCAGCGGACTCTGCAATCTAAAGGACTTCTGCTTTCGTTGCAAGGGCGTTTCCGCCAGATGTTGGTCCCATACCCCCGGAAACCAGATGCCCTGCTCCTTCATCTCGTCCTTGTGGGCCGAGAAGATTTCTTCGTTCGGTCCATCGGCGATGATGCGGCCGGATGCATCGAACAACACGAGCCGTTCGGCGAATGCCAGCACATGATCGATTTTGTGTTCCACAATGATGACCGTTTTGTCCTTGCAGACATCCTGCAGGACCTCCCAGATCGCTTCCGTTCCTTCCGGATCCAGCATGGCGGAGGGCTCATCCAAAAAGAGCACTTCCGGATCCAACACCAATACCGAGGCGATCGCCAGCCGTTGCTTCATCCCTCCGGAAAGGCTTTCGATGGGGATATGGCTGTCCGCCAGCTCCAAACCCACTTGCCGGAGCGCAAAGTCTATTTTGGCAGCCATCTCTTCGCGCGGAACCGCCAGATTTTCGAGCACAAAAGCGAGTTCTTCATCGACATAGGGCATGCAGAATTGGCTGTCCGGGTCCTGAAAAACATAGCCCCAGGAAGCCGGCGTCACGAGCTTTTCGGCCTTCATCGGCACTTCGATCGATTGCGGAATCAGCCCGCTCAACACCTGCAGCAGCGTGGATTTGCCGCAGCCGGACGGCCCCAAAAGCAGCACTTTTTCGCCTTCAGCCACCGAAAAGGAAAGGTCCTTGAACAACAAATCGGCGTCGCCGGGAAACTTCAACTTCAGCTTTTCCACATACGCTCGCTGCTCCATTTCCGCCATCCTCCTTAATCCATATCTGTGAAATCTTCAGTCGAAAGCGGACGGACAAGGTTCGTCACGCCGGTATCCTCCAGGACTTCCGCCAAATAATAGGCCAGCACCCCGGCAAAGAAAATCGATCCGGCAAAACGGGCCAGCAAGTAAAGCGCCAAGTTCCAAGGAGCCAGCTCAGCGATCTGCCCGTTCAAAGCATCCACCAAAAGCGAACCCACACAAGATGCCGAAGCTGCCAAAGCGGCAACCTTCAGGTCAAAACGTTTGTAGCGGAAAGCCATGAACACCAATTCCGCAAACAATCCCTGCACCACGCCGGAAAGCAAGACGGTCAGACCCCATGGCGAACCCAAAAGGAATTCACCTGAAGCCGCAGCGATTTCCGCCAACAGCGCCACACCCGGTTTGCGGATGATGAAATAGGCGACGGTACCGGCGATGAACCACATGCCGTAAAGCAGTTGATCAAGATGCAGACCCAACGGCTGCACCGCGTAATAGACTGTTCCCCACAGGATGTAGACAATCCCAAAAGCGATGGCGATGACGATCGTCACCAAAATATCTGTAAGCTTCAATTCTTTTTTCATTTTATCTGTCTCCTCATTGTGTTTTATTTTGTCTCTTATTGCTCCAACGGTACCGGCCACGTTTCCATGCGATAGGCCATTTCCCAAAATGCGTATTCGTACTGACTGCTGATGATGAAATGCTCTTTCATCCTTTCGCGGTCGGCTTCACTCACGGCTGCGGCAATCTTATCCAGATGCTCAATCTGCTCATCCACCCGGTCCTGAAAATCCTTCCCGCCATAGGTAGCGATCCATTCCTGATAGATCGGTTCTTCCGGTGCTGCATTAATGAAGGCGTCGCCGATTTCGGCGTAGAGCCAGTAGCAAGGCAGAACGGCGGCGATCACATCCCCCAAATGCCCCGAGTGGCCGGCATGATAGAGATGGGACGTGTAGGCGTATGTTGTGGGCGCGGGTTTGAAACACTCTTTTTCTTCCGCGGTGATGCCCATCCTTTTCGAAAATTGTTCATGCAGGCCGATTTCGGCGCTGTACGTATGCTTCGCGAAGTCGGCGAACTGGTTGGTCGTCGCAATATCCGGTGCTTTGGCTGCGCCGAGCGCCAAAATTTTGGCGAAGCGCGTCAGGTAATAGGAATCCTGCTGGATGTAAAAACGGAAATTCTCCAACGGCAAGGTGCCGTCCCCGATCCCTTTCACAAACGGATGCTCCATGCTGGCTGCCCAGATCGGTTCTACCGCTTGGCGGATTTGTGCTGAAAATGTCATTGCTTTCCCTCCATATGCTGTGAGCGCTCCGCAAGGGTCCCGACTTATCCGAACGGCCGCTCTTGATTTTTGCAAACAAAAAAACCACTCTCTTCCCAACGGAAAAAAGTGGTTGTATGTTCCTTATGCAATAGGGACTTACTTAGCCAAAAGAGGCCGCCACTTCCCTACGCTGGTACAAACCAGATCAGGTTCTAAGGGTCTCGAAGTCCTACTTCGATCTCAGCTTTTTGGCGGACAGTCATCCGCCGGTAAAGCACCCCTAGTGGTAAAAAGAATATTCAGTTCATTTGCTGTTGTTCTAATCGTATCATAATTTTTCCGGAAGTCAACTCGTTCTGTTGCACGAAACGTTACCGTTTCTTGTATTTATTCACCATATGCAGCCAACAACGCTTGTCCGTCTGCTTCAAAAACCTGCAATGCCTGCAGCGCCAAATCCTTGTTCATCATGTTATTCAGGACATCCGGAGGGATCGTGGCAGTATGCGCGCCCGACTCCAATGAATCGATGACTTGTTGGGAATTTTTGAAGCTCGCTGCCATGATTTTGGTCTTGTAGCCTCTGGCATCGATGAACGTCCGCATGGAACGGATCGCCTTGAAGGGATCGATCGCATTGTTCAGCATCCTGTTCACATACGGTGCCAGATAATCGCATCCGGCTGCGGTGGCCAGGATCCCCTGGTCCGCAGAATAGATCAGTGTCCCCAGGATCGCTCTTTCCGGATCGTCCTCTTTCACTTTTTTGATTGTTTCCAAGCCTGCTTGTGTAACGGGAATCTTTATCGAAAGTCGGTGATTTGCATCAAATGTCTTTATTGCTTCATAATCGGCAAACATTTCTTCAGAAGTCGTACCCAGCAATTGTACAAAAAGTTCCGTCGGCTCCAAAGCCAATAAATCTTGTAATTGTTTGAAGCGACTGCCGGAACCAGTCGACAAAATCGTCGGGTTGGTGGTGACTCCTTTCAGAAATCCGCTTTTCAAAAAACTTCCGATTGCTTTGATGTCGTTCGAATCTATGTACATACGCTACTACCCCACAGTTTCAGTGATTTTGATGATGGTGCCTTCCGCGATTTCGTTCACTGTTTTGTGTTCAACATACAGAGAGCCTGCCAATTCAGCGACTGTTTCTCCGCTGAAGTTAATGGTGATGTGCCCCAGATCCCTGAGGTTTTTGTTGACCACATCACCCACTGCTGTGACGCGATAACTATCGTCGCCGATAACCAACGCGTGTCCTAGTTGAATATCCTGCTCCAGTGCATTTTGTTCGATCAGGAAGCAATATGGCCGCAATGCTTCCGGAGCATCGTCTCCGAACAATACCATCATATCCTCAGCTAAAAACTCCTTAGCATTAGGTCCGATTTCTGTGACTACCGTTGAATAAATTGACATTTTTCTTCACCTTTTCCGATTATTAGTTTTTAAAGCAATAGTAATTTATTAAATATTCAATTTCAGAAGTGCATCACCTTAGTTGCTTCACACATTTGCAAAATGTTCTGCATTCCCAAAAGATGGCTAGCTTCACGGGTAAGCCCTTCGGAAATTAGATAAATCGTGCCTATTGCGCTCTGCGATGCTCAGTCGGCACGATTTCCTAAATTTCTATCAGGGCTGAACGAACCCGTTCAGCTTTTCTTTTTCTTAATATAATCCGAAGCTTGCTAACCAAGCGACGAATACGCGGGGCACACCGTTCAGGAATCGAGAATAAAGAACGGATGGTACGCCGACTTCTACTGTTTTGGCTTCTGCTTCCTGCAAGCCTAACCCGACTGGAATGAAATCGCAAGCATTTTGTGTGTTGATGGCGAACAAAGCCGGTAAAGCTAAGCTTGGTTCGATATTGCCTTTGCCGATTTCAACACCGATTAATGTTCCGATAACTTGCGCGATTACAGCACCAGGTCCCAATAGCGGAGAAAGGATCGGCAAGGAGCAGATGAAACCGATGACCATCAAGCCCCAGACATTGCCTGCCAATGGAATCATCATTTTCGCGAACATATTACCGATTCCGCTGCCTTGGATGATACCGATCAGCATCGCTACAAAGGCCATGAACGGAATGATCGTCTGCAAGACTGTCTGCACCGCTTCACGGGCTGATTGCAGCATGATTGCGATCCCTTTACCTGCAGCCAAACCGATTTTTGCCACTACGCTGCCTTTTTCGGCATTTTGTTGCGTCAGTTTTTTATCTGTAGTGTAAGCGACTTTCTCTTCTGCCACTGGTTCTGCAGTTGCTACGCTTGCTGCCGCTACATTTGCTGTCTCGCCAGTTACTTGGATCTGATTCAAGCCAACATTTGAAACGTAAATGTCTTCGGTGATGTATTTAGCCAAAGGACCAGATTTACCGGTGGCAACAACGTTGATTGTCGGGATGCCTTTTTGAGGATAGATGCCGCATCTCAATGTTCCGCCGCAGTCGATGATAGCCAAGGCTGTTTCATCATCCGGAATGGATGTTTTGAATCCGTTTACGGCTTCCATACCTGTAAGTTCAGCGATTCTGTCGACGATGGCAGGTTTTTCTCCGCCGCCTACGATGTAGATGAATTTATGTTTTTGCTCTGTTGGTGTGATGATCAGTGGTCCGCCCCAGCCGCCGGAACCTTTTTCGACTTTGATGCTGTTATATTTTGTCATAATGAATACCCCTCTCGTTCTCATGCATTCTATTTGTTTAATGCAACATCTTCTTGGTCGTTATTATTGAACTTTCGCTGTTTTGCTCAATTGGATTCCAGATTTTTTGCAGACATAAGCCGTTGTGAAGTCGGTTACATATGCGCCTACAGCATTCATCACAAGCCCGACAAGCAGATAACGGATAGCCAGTGGCGTGGTGCTCAATCCTAACGTTTCAACACCCGAAGCGATTCCTAGGAATACGAACAATTCGCCTGCATTGATGTGCGGGAAAAGGCCGTTACTCGTATGGTTGTATTGCGCAAGCGCCGCATAGAAACTTGGCTTGTAGAACTCCGGCAAAAATCTTCCTAACGTGAATGATGCGGGATTCCCCAACATGAAGGCTGCCAAGAAAGGCAGGATACAGTTTCTGACCAAGGAATATTTAGAGAAGCGTTGTGCGAGGCCGTTGATTTTTTCCTCACCGATCAGCTTGATTACGACATTCATGAATACCATCAGCATCAATACGATTGGGACGATGCCGGTCATCCAGCTCATAAATGTATTTGCACCTAATTGAAATAATCCGATAAAGCTTTCTGCACCTTTAACTAGAAAGTCCATATGTAACACTCCTTATTATATGTATTATTTCTGACACAATTTAACCGAACTTAATGTTTGTAATTTTTTTGGTCAATTCCTTAAAGGGAGATTCTTTCTCCGGAATGATTTCTCCGTTTATGAACATCCGGTAATTAGCGACCGCATTCATGATGGTTTTGCGGGTGATCTTGATTTCAGCCAGCACATCCGGATCCTCTGCCTTGATGGCTTCGATCAGTCTGCCGTTGAACTTGTTGTACGGTTTGAACCTGGCCAAGATTGTGGTCCCTTGCAGCTTTTTGCCTCTGACGATGACGCCTTTTTCATCCAGTTGGAACATGATGATCGTTCCGGAAGTCAGCTTCCCTGCCCGTTTGCCTATCGCAACTCTGCCGTCCGCCTTCAACTCGTTGTATTCATTGCCGAAATGTCTGATCTGAAAAAAGCCCAGTGCGCTTTGGATCAAAAAAGCGCCGACAACCAGAATACCCAATGCAAGCATATTATTCATCTATTTCGTACCTCTTTTCTCCAGCATCTCAATAAGTCCTTGTGCATCATCCACTTTTTTCAGATCATTGATCAGAGTTGGATCATTGATGACCTTAAAGACAAAATCATATACCTGCATCAAGATTCTCTCTTGCTGCTCAGAAATTTTCTCGGGTGTCACTAGAAATAACATCAAGGAAAACGCGTCGTTGCGGTTGGCCATCGTGATGTTTCCCAGGACAAACACCAACTTGTTGATGTTTGGGTCGGTCAAATGCGGGAAAGCTACCTTGTTTTCATAAATCATTGTGTGTCTTTCTTCTTTTTCCACGAACCGGTCCAGGATATCTTCGGACAGACGGTATCTTCTGGAAAGGTAGGACATGATTTCTTCCACATAATCGAAGTAACCCATTTGACCCTTCAGATTGACGAGGTGATAACTGATGTCCTCGTTTGTCAGGTATTTGATGTTATATTGATCTTTTTCCACGGCATAGATCTTTTGGGCTAAGTCGTCCGGGCTGACTAATCTGTCGATTTTGATGACAGGGACTTCGGTGTCCACAGAAATCTCTTCGGTTGTGAAAAGCAGTCGGAACCGCTTCAGTTTTTCTTTCGGCAGGCTATCGGTGTTGAGGTGGACAATATTCATCTCATTCCCGACGATCTCTTTGATCTGTCTGCTGATCAGCTCAAAACTCCCTCTCCCAAGGTTCGTGATGATGCCGACATCCTTTGTGCTTTTCCCTGTGGAATCGTTCGCTTGCCTTTCGTCCAGCATCAGTGCGTAATAGACAGCCAGATAGCTGATGTCGTCCGCGCTGGCTCTCAATTGGTAAAGGCGATTCAGTTCCGAAAGCGAAATCTTCGCCAGCTCGAAGGCCAAAGGATACTTGAGCTTGATCTGCTCCAGATACAGATCCGTGTTCGGGATCCGGAAGACCAGCCTGTTTATCAAGAACAGCAGATGGTATTTGACTTTATCGAAGAAGGCTTCTTCATCGATTTCGATCATGACTTGATCGCGCACCGTCTTCAGCATGCTGGAGACGACTTGTCTGAGGACCTCTTCGTTTTCGGCGTTTTCGGTCCCTTTTACGTAAGCGGAGTTCCTTGTATTGATCGGGAAGGCAAGAAAAGCAATTTCATGCTCATTCAAGGCAACCGCAAATTTGTTTTGCAGCAGTTGGATATAGGCGATGATATTCGCCGAATCCGCCTCAAAGTTTTTGTACATCGGAATCTCGGAAGCTATCGTATGCCCTTGTGAGACCCGGTGAACGCTTACGGCCAGCGCCTTATGAAGCAGTTCTTTCGCCTGCTCATCCAGCTTGTAGTCCCGGACGAGTTCGTCAAGTGCAGCCTGGATTTCTTGGTCCGGCAGGAAGGTCATCTGCAGCAGCTCGAAGACTTCATAGATGAGAACCAAGCGGGTGCCGAATTCGCTGCACTGGAAGGTGATGCCTTTGTTCGGGATTCCGACGACTTTCGCATTGTATTTCTCCAAAAGCTGCTTCAGCTTTTTAAGGTCATTATTCACCGTACTCCTGCTTACGCTCATTTCTTCGGAGAGGTCGCCGATATTCAGATACTCCTCTGTGCATATCAAGCGGTACAGCAGATAGGCGACCCTGCATTCTACCTTATTGAAGTCTTGATGGGTATTGTACTGAAGTGTGTTGAATATGTTCGCCCCCTCCTTTCTGACGATGCCAGCTTGTGATTCATCCTTGTACCGGATTGTTAAGAACCCTTCGTAGACATCGTTCAATTCCGAAATGATCGCTTTGATTTGGTATCTATTTTTTCCCGTTGCTTCCTCGAGACTCTGAAGATCTGTTTCTTTATTTGAGAGTAAACTTCTCAGCAAAACTTCTCTATCGCTTGCCGTTGACATGTTAATGCCCCCATACTATCCTCTAGATTTCCCGCCTGTAATGTTGATTGTTGTTCCAGTGATATAAGCGGATTTATTGGAAGATAAGAATGCCACTAAGTAGCCGATTTCATCCAATTTTCCGACGCGTCCCAGTGGAATGCTCTTTTCATACCCTGTGTCCAATTGCTCAACCGGTATGTTTCTTGTGTAAGCCAATGCTTCATTGTAGGCAGGAGTTGTCAATCCTGTTTTTTCGTTGATCCCCGGTGCGATACCGACGACTTTGATGCCAAATTTACCCAGTTCTTTTGCCCATGAACGCGTGTAAGAATTCGTAGCGCCTTTTGTTGCTGAATAGATGCTTTGGCCGACCGAACCTTCCATGCCGGATTCGGAAGAGATATTGATGATCGTGCCTTCCACTTTGTTCTTCAGCATGTTTCTGACGACGGCTTGGGTAGTGAATACCATTCCTTTTTGATTGACTGCTGTCATTTTGTTGAATGAGTCTTCATCGATTTCGTATTTTCTTTCATCACTGTAGACATCCACCAATAAACGCGGCAAGTTCATACCTGCATTATTGACCAAAACGTCGATTTTTCCAAATTTCTCAACAGCTTTTTCGACCATTGCCTCGATGCTCTCGATGGAAGTCACATCTGTCTTCACATTCAGTTTACCATATACACTAGTTCCCGTTTCAACACTTAAATCAGCTACAACGACGTTTGCGCCTTGTTCTTTCAAGTGATCCGCGATGTGTAAGCCGATCCCTGAATTTCCTCCTGTAACGATAACCGTTTTTCCGTCTAATTCCAACCAGTTGTTTGCCATAATTTTTTGTATCCCCTTTCAATCTCTATAGTCCAGAGTATAGACCAAATAAAAAATAAATTAATACAGTCCTCGAACCGGAAAAGGAGTCCAATTTTTGAACTAATTCAATTGTTGGAATTTAGAAGGGGAGGGTGAAAATCATATTTGATGGTCTGATTCCTGGAAAAGCGCGCCACGAATGGGGAAAATTGATTTTTTACGCCTGCGGTTTCCAGCGCAGCAAAACTTTTTCCAGTGAAAACAGCGAATTAGTGCAACTATTGCTTCACTGCAGTGCTATTATCTTTGAACTAATCAGACCCTGCAAAGTCGAAAAAATACATCAGGAGAACCATAAACTGCGCAACTTCTCAGCAATTCATTTCGGCACGCCTTTTTACGTACTTAATTAAGTACGCTATAATGATGCAAGAAACTAAAAAGGGGGGAGATCCTATGTCGATCGTAAATCCAAGCCAAGCCCGCAAAATCTTTTATCAATTACTGAAAGATGTCAACGAAACCCATGAACCCGTCTACATATCAGGCAAAAAGGAAGAAAGCGAAGCGGTTATGGTCAGCAAAAAAGATTGGGATGCTATTCAAGAAACGCTGTACCTTCAATCTTCCGGAGTAGCTGATGTCATCCACCAGCGTGAACAAGAACAGGAATTTGTTGCACTGGGGGATATCGATTGGGATACTCTGTAAAAATAGTAAAATCCGCTATGAAAGACCTAAAAAATTTAAAATCCGCTCATTTAGATCAAAAATTCATCGGATTAATGGAGATTTTAAAAGTAAACCCTTCTCAGAATCCACTGCCTTATGAAAAATTGGTCGGAAATCTGAATGATAAATATTCACGACGGTTAAATATCCAACATCGGGTAGTCTATTCTGTTGACATTGCCACAAAAGAAGTCATTATCTGGTCTGCTTGGACACATTACGAAAGATAGTAGCTGCCGCATCAAGGCAGCTACTATCTTTTTTTCTGAAACTTCTCTCCGGGATTGGATTAGCGGACGTTCCGGCACGTTCCTCCGGTGAACGGAGGCTTCGCCAGAGTTCCAATCGTATTTTCTTACCTTCTCCGATAAGAAGAGCTTCGTCGGAGTTGCGGTTGAAATTACCGGTGTTCTCCGGTAGCCGTCCACCTTACCGGAGCTGAGGACCGCTTCCGCGCTGCTCCGGTAAGCACAAGCACCCCCAAACAAGAAACGCAAAAAAACAGCATGGAATCCCTGAAGGATCCCATACTGCTCATATATGTTTTTTAAACAAGATGCTGTTTACTCAACCGTAACGGATTTAGCCAAGTTTCTTGGTTTGTCGACGTCATAGCCACGGTGAAGCGTTGCGTAGTAAGCCATCAGTTGGGTCGGAACGACTGTCATCAGTGGAGCCAAGGCTGGGTGAACAGCCGGCAAGATGATTTGGTCGTTCTCATTAGCCAAACCTTCCATTGCAAATACGCAAGTGTTTGCTCCGCGCGAACGCACTTCTTCGACGTTTCCGCGGGTGTGGCTGGCAACATCTGCTTGGGTAATGATAGCCAAGACCGGAGTTCCTTCTTCGATCAAGGCGATCGTGCCGTGCTTCAATTCTCCGGCAGCAAAACCTTCTGTTTGGATGTAAGAAATTTCTTTCAGTTTCAAAGCAGCTTCCATCGATACGAAGTAATCCAACCCGCGGCCGATGTAGAAAGCATTGCGGGTGTTCGGCAAGTAGATGTCAGCCAATGCAGCGATGCGCTCTTTGTCATCGATGACCGCTTCCATCGCATTTGCGACGATCCCTAATTCATGGACCATGTCGATTCCCATATCATGACCCGTTCTCGCGCCTAACGCATCCGACAAGACAGCCAAGACAGCGATTTGTGCCGTGTAAGCTTTCGTTGAAGCGACTGCGATCTCTGGACCTGCATGCAACAGCAATGTGTAGTCCGCTTCACGCGACAAGGTTGAACCAGCCACGTTTGTGATCGTCAAAGCTGGGTATCCCCATTCTTTTACTTTCACCAATACTTGGCGGCTATCCGCAGTCTCCCCACTTTGGGTAAGGAAGATAAAGAACGGATTACCTTTCAATAGCGGCGGGTTGTAGGAGAATTCGCTGGCGACATGCACTTCTGTCGGAATCTGTGCAATTTTTTCCAGATAATGTTTGCCTACCCAACCGGAATGGTAGCTCGTTCCGCAAGCCACGATGTGGATGCGGTCAGACTCCAACATAGCAGTGACCAATTTTTCTGGAACAGTCAAGCGACCTTCTGCGTTTTGGTATTTTTGGATGATATTACGCATAACAGCAGGCTGTTCATCGATCTCTTTCAACATGTAGTAAGGGTATGTCCCTTTTTCCAAGTCGCTGGCATCGATTTGAGCCGTATACGGATTACGTGTTACCGCTTTTCCGTCTAATTTTTCGATTGTGACGCCATCAGCGGTCAATGTGATCATTTCACCGTCGTGGATTTCGACATATTGGTTTGTGATTTGAACAGTAGCCATTGCATCACTGGCAACGACGTTGAAGTCATCACCCAAGCCGATCAACAACGGGCTTTTGTTTTTAGCTGCATAAAGGACATTCGGAGCTTGTGCATCGACTAAAGCGAAAGCGTAAGAACCCCTTACGATCGACAAAGCGCGGCGTAAAGCTTCTTTTCCGTCCAGATTTCCTTCGGCAGCGATTTTTTCGATCAACTGCACAACGATTTCCGTATCTGTTTGGCTGACAAAATTAACGCCCTGCAGATACTCGTCTTTGATTTCTTTGAAGTTTTCGATGACACCGTTATGAACCAAAGTGAAGCGTCCATCCGCAGATTGGTGCGGATGCGCGTTCTCTGCGCTCGGCACGCCATGTGTTGCCCATCTCGTGTGTCCGATTCCTGTATGCGCATCCACCTGTCTGTCGACGATTGCACGCAAATCAGCGATGCGGCCTTTTTCTTTGAATACATGACCTTGGTTTTCAGCGTCTACGACAAAAATACCGGCTGAATCATAACCACGGTATTCCAATTTTTCTAATCCATGCAACAATACCTCTTGTACATTGCCTTGTCCTACATATCCAACTATTCCACACATAAGCGTAAAAATCCCCTTTGTTATCTCGATTTTTTCTGGGTGTGGGGATTGATCTCTGTAAGACCGTTCTGGGCTCTGCAGCCGCAAAAGGGTCTTTTTTACCTCAATCCTGTAGACTACACTTGCCTTGGGTCATCCGCCGAATCTTTCGATAAACCCAATCCTCGTCACTTCAGGGCCAATTTACCTGTGCTCCCTGAAGTCTGGCGCTATCCATTTGCTTCTTCCTCTATCCTCCTAGCTTTATATTTTCCAGAATACATGCATTTTATCCTACAAGCAGTGACCTTGTCAAAATGTTTCTTGTTCTGTTTCACTTGTAATGTTGATTTGAAGCATTATTTAAGAAAAACTTATACTCGTTGTGCCGTTTGATTTCATCAAGATGTCTCAAATGTCTCCTTGACCGGCACAACGCGTATAGTTGAAAGTTGCTGATTGAAAGGCAGTGATCAAGCCACCTTATAAGCGTACTTCTCGACGTTCTGTTTGATGCTGCCCAAGATTTTTTGATTGTCTATCCCGGTTATTTCCGGAATGATTTTGTCCAAGCCTTTTTGCAGGATCATTTCTTTCAGTTCTTGGCATTGTTCATCTTCCGGGTCGAAATAATTGAAGACCATGCCGATCGTTTCCAGCAAATGGAAGGGTATCTCATCAAGTTGTGTCAATTCAACCATCGGACGGATGAAGCGCTCATGATTGCCTAATTTTCTTAAAGGCGTGCGCGCCACACGGGAAATCGCGTCGGAAATGTATTTGTTCTGGAAACGGCCGATGATTTTTTCGATATATTTCTCGTGTTCGGCTGCGTCGAATCCCCATTTAGCGATCAACAATTTGCCTGTCTCATGCAATACCGAGCGCAGTTGGATGACGACAAGATTATCCTGCATCGCTTCATCGATGGTTTCATAGCCCTGCAGAGCTCCTGTATAGGCTACCGTAGCGTGTCCTGTATTGACGCTGAACAATTTGCGTTCGATATAAGGCTCCAGGTCGTTCACATAGGCAACGCCTTCCAGTCGGATCGGGCTTTTGCAGGCTGTCCCTTGTACAACCCACTCGCTGAATGGCTCCACTTGCACAAAGAGCGGATCCGCATGTTGCTGCATTGGAACGATCCGATCCACCGCCGCATCCGGGAAGCCGACATACGCATCAAGGTAAGCCGTGTCCGTGAAATATTTCTTGACTTCACCCGCCAGGAAGGTCGATCCGCCGATCATGTTTTCACAGGCGATGATGTCGATGGGCTGTTGGATGTTCCGGACTGCACGTGCCTTGATCCCTTCTGCAATCAATTGCGCGATTCTGGGCAGAATATTCGGTCCGATGGCAGTCGTGAGGAGATCCGCTTCAACGATCGCTTCCACAACTTTTTCTGCTTCTTTGGCATTATTGAGACCAGTGACGTTCTCGATCTGGATCTGTTTGCGTGACTCGTCCGCCAGCTCGATCGTATAGCCGCCACGTGTTTTTAAAGCTTCGATGATTGTATCGTTCACATCCACAAAAGTGATTGCATACCCGTTGTGATTCAAAATTTCCCCGATAAAGCCGCGGCCGATATTTCCGGCACCAAAATGTACTGCTTTCATTTTCATCTCTCCTTATGCAATGGCTAAGCTGCCAGTGATTTCATCTTTTGTCAAAGCGTCCGCCAAAGTAACGACGTTATCCACGTCGCTGCAATACAGCGCGATTTTTTGGATCAATTCCAAGTGGTCATCGCCGACTCCTGCGATGCCGAACAAAACGGTTGCCACTTTTTCTTCCTGCTCGTCGCCGAAATCGACCCCGTCAGGCACTTGCACCACACAAATGCCTGATTTTTTCACGTGCTCTTTGGCTGCATCGGTGCCATGGGGAATCGCGATGAAATTCCCCATATACACTGACAACATCCGATCGCGTTGCACCATAGCCTCCACATAATCCGAATCCACACAGCCTGCGTCCACTAATTTTTGGCCGCAGAAACGAATAGCTTCTTCTTTTGAAGCGAACGCTTTATTCAAAACGATCATTTCTTTATCTAAATTATTCATCTTATTCTTCCTCTCTTTACGCTATTTGCTTCAAGTTGGCGACGACGCTCTCGTATTTCGATGTCGTGATCAAACTGTCTACTGACAGATGAACCGCTGCAGGAACTTTTTGCTGGGCCGCTTGCGTCAGACTGTTTTTACTGATCACCAATGTTTGCGGAGATGCCTTCAGCTCGTCAATATGCATTTTTCTTAAAGGGATGTCCAGCGCCTCCCTCTCCAAAATCCGTTCCACTACTTTTTTCCCCATGGTGGCGGAGCCTTTGCGGTCATCATGGACCAAGACAATTTCATTGATGTGCGCTAAGTCAACGTCAAGGCGCAATGCTGCAGGTGCAACGGCTGTCTCTTTCAGATCGGTTCCGGACAGCGTAGCTACGATTTCATCGTATTTTGGCGAGTTCAGGAAATTCTCGATCGCCACAAACGTTGCATTCGGTGCTTTCTGTTGGGCACGATTCTTCAGTTCTTCCTGGGTGACGATCAACGTATTGGCTGCATCCGTCAGATTATTGATGGCGCGGTTGGTGACGTCTTGGGGTAACCCGGCTACAGTTATTTTTTTGCGCAGGATAGAAGCGCCCATTGCGCTTGAACCCATCCCTGCATCGCAAGCAAAAATGATGTGTTGGATGCCCGACATATTTGTCAGACTTGTTTGTCCAGCTGAGCCTTTTGCGCTTAATTTTGCGGCTTGGGTCGCTTTGACGCTTTCTTCAAAATTATCGACTGCTTCTTTGGAGTCTGCCTTCAAAATGACCGTTGCTACCGCAAATGATGCTGCCGCACCGGCGACAACCCCTAAAATGACTGGCAAGTAAGAACCCATCGGTGTCATAGCCAAAATCGCAATGATCGAACCTGGTGAAGCCGGAGCCCGCAAACCAGCGCCTAAAAGTTGGAACACAAAGCTTCCGGAAACACCACCCGAGATGACTGCGAGAAATAATAGCGGTTTCATCATGACGTAAGGGAAATAGATTTCGTGGATCCCACCCAAGAAGTGGATGATCATCGCGCCCGGTGCTGTTGATTTCGCTGAGCCTTTGCCGAATAGAGTGAAAGCCAACAACACGCCCAAACCAGGGCCAGGATTTGCTTCAAGCAGGAAGAGGATCGAACGTCCTGTTTCGCTGACTTGTTCCGTTCCTAACGGTGTCAAAATGCCGTGGTTGATTGCATTGTTCAGGAAAAGAATTTTTGCTGGTTCGATGAAGATATTCGTTAAAGGAATCAATTGTGCGTTCAGGATCGTTTCAACCCCGGCTGCCATTGCTTGTGTCAAACGGTCAACCACAGGTCCGATCGCTTGGAACCCTACAAGTGCCAAAGCGAATCCGATCAAGCCGGCCGAGAAATTGTTGACCAGCATTTCAAAACCGGTCTTGATTTTGTTCTGAAACATCGCATCAAATTTCTTGATCGTGAAACCGCCCAACGGTCCCATGATCATGGCACCCATGATCATCGGGATCTCCGTCCCTACAATCACGCCCATTGTGGCGATGGCGCCGACAACCGCACCACGATCGCCTGCGATCACTTTACCTCCCGTGTAACCGACCAACAAAGGAATGAGATACGTAAGCATCGGGCCGACCATCGAAGCGAAGGACTCATTCGGCAAGTAACCATCCGGGATGAATAGTGCCGTTAAAACTCCCCAGGCGATGAGTGCCCCTATATTCGGCATCACCATGCTTGAAAGCGTGCTGCCTAACTTTTGAACCTTTGCCTTCAGCGAGGCTTGTTGTGTCTGTTCCATTTTTTGTTTCTCCCTTCAAACTGTTTCTTTTGATGTCTTTATTGTATGCGCTTCCTCGATTGGTTTATAGTCGTGCTTTGGCACGTTTATTTGTGCCAGGACTTGATACATGTATCCGGAGCGCATCGTTGCTGAGATCTGTTTCACTCTTCTCCGGGGAACGGACTCTTTACCGGAGCTGCGCCCTCATTCCTCATTCCTTCCTTCTTCTCCTGTCAGCAGGCGCACAAAAAAAGCAAGCAACATTCCACCGGAGGGGATGTTGCTTGCTTTTTGCACTGATATTTACTTGTTCCTGTTAACTGTTTTGGAGAATATTCTGGATCGCCCGCAGATCTTTGGCATCGCTCAACGCCATCACGTTTTCGATATCCGAGCAGAAAAAAGCGATGTCCTGCAAAGCTTCCAATTGTTTTTCCTTCAATGCCACCACAAATAGGATAGTCGCGATTTGCGGCTCCTTGCTACTGCCGAAGTTGACGCCGTCGGGCACCTGAATCAAGCAGATACCTTCTTTTTCAATATAGGGCTGTCCCTCGCCATCCCCGTGAGGCAAGGCGACAAAATTGCCGACATAGACACTCACTTTACGTTGGCGCGCCAGCATCGAATCGATGTAAGGCGGCGACACCAATCCTTGCCCCACTAGGAATTCACCGGCGGCAACGATTGCGGCTTCGGCGTTGTTGTAGGTTTGGTCCAACAATATATGCTCATCTTTGATTGTAATCATACGGATTCCTCAATTCTTTACTTCTTGACTTCTTCGATCAGGAGCGCCGACAACAATTGGTAGATGATTGCTTCATTACCGGAATTGAAAATCTCCATCCCTAAATCGTTCATGATGATCGCTCCACTGATTTTCCCCAGCATCTTAGCGACATTCTCTTCGATCGGATCGGGCGCCAGCATGACCAACATCCGCGTCAAAGTCATCGGTTCCTTATCCATACCGACTATTTCCAGGGGTGTCTGCAGATCAAAGACACAAAAACAAGGCTGAAGGACCGCAGCATGGGAGGCGTGGAACAAAGCGAAATGGGTATTTGGTATCCCGATCGGCGCTTGCTGATAGCGGTTCATCAATTTATCCCGGACTTTTGCCGGGTCCGCAATGATTTCAGTTGAAATATTTTCCACTGCCAAAGCGACGGTTTCGGAAATGCTGGCGCTGTTTTCCAGCATCTTGACGAAGAAGTATTTCAGCAACTGGTTGATTTCATCGATAAATGTCATGACTTCCTGATAGTCATCATTGTCGGGCAGACTGGACTTCGCCATGGGTTGAACATGCCGCGTCGTATGATCGATTGCGCGGAACGCTTCTTTGAGTTGCTTGATCTCGTCCTCCAGGAGCAACGGGGAAATCAATAAGTATTTCCCGCTGTACCCCGGCAACAAGGAAGTGGAGATGGTCAAGTCAAACTTCTCTTCCAGATTCAGTTTTCCGAGGTCGGCTATCCGGAAAAAGACGATTTCATTTATGAAAGGAAAATGTTTCCGCAAACGCATTTCCAGCATCCGCGTAGAGGCCAAGCCGCTCGGGGAAATGCCGGCAATATCCACCGCGATGACTTTCGGGCTGCGTTCGAGGGAATTGGCGAAATGCAGCACCATATAGGCAATCTCCTCTTCCGAAAATTCCTGCTGCGGGAACACCTTCGGCAAGGCTTTGCGGATCGCACCCGCAACTTCCGAGTATTGCCCCATGATCCGCTCCAGGATGGGATTGTTCAGGCTCCCTTGATTCAGGATGGCGCGGCTCAACGCCGCGGAAAGATGCGTCAAAAGCATTTTATAAAGATTGCTGTCTTCAAAGAAATTGACTTCGGCATCCTGACTGACGTTCTCGATCAATTGCTTCACCTGGTACGCCAAACGCGGATCGAAGCTTTCGTTAAAAAAATCATTATCCAAGTCACTGAAGAAATCGCCCAACAGATTAGCGAAGAAAACGACTTCGCTGACCGCATACAATTGCTTCGTATGGGCTGCGATTTTAGCAAAAATCTGCTTCGACAGATCCAAAATTTCCTTGTTGATTTGTCCCGCATAGGACTCTTCCACAAGTTGGCGGCCTCGCGGGACGCGATCCATGGAAATCGTCAGCATCAAAATCAAAAACTCCAGCTTCCGATCACTCAAGTCGGAAAAGCGGGGCTCGACGATTTCTCGCACTAATTTTTGAGCAAAAAGCAGCTGCTCCTGATTGACGAATTGCATAAAGAAACTTTCTTTATCTTCCAATTCAGAAAAGTGAAAGAAGTGGTACTCATTGATCTCGATTCCCAGAATATTGGCCAACAGAAGTCGGCGATACTTTTCGCTGCCTACCAGTTCATAGCCGCGGTTTCTCGCGATCGTTAAGGGCAGACGCGCCAAACGTAGCTCCAACTGTTTGATATCGGCAAAAAACGTGGTGTTGCTGATCAAGTATTCGTCCAAAAACGTCTGCATGCTGATCGGCTCGTCACTGTTCAACAGCTGCAGCAAAATGGCATGCTGGCGCTCCGTGGCGGATAATTCGGAAGGTTCATCCTCAGACACAATGGAAAGGATTTTTGCTTTTGCGGCATCCTCCGCAAGCAAGCGAAAGCGGCCCCGGCTTTCTTTCTCCAGCTTTGCGCCGATGGATTCCAAAGAAAGCTCGAGATTTGCCAACTCACGGTAGACCGTTCGCTTGCTGACTTTCAGCAGGCTCATCAAGCGTTCCACGGTAACCGGTGAGGCGGAATGCAGCAATTCTTTTAGAATGAGGGTCTCTCTAGGAGTTAGAAACATCTGACAAATCTCCCCTTAATAGTTTCTCGTATTTATTCGTTGCGATAAGATGTTCGACGACCAGCAACGGCCCCTTTGGTAGCTCGTTCTCAGCAGCAAAGGCCTCCGTGACGATATACAAATTATGTTGGTCCGCAATCAACTGTTCCAATGGCTGCTTTTCGACATCAACTCCGATATTTTGCTTTTCCGCCAGATTCCGAAACGCTTGTACGGCCATCGTCTGTGAACCACGCACGCCATCCGCGTACAAAAAGATGACTTTCTGGTACGGCAGTTTTTTTCCAATTGCTTCCGGAATCATTTCATTTTCTTGTTCATCAGTCAGCATCGTGATAACTTTCGTGTACTCTTCCTGGTCCAAAAAATTTCCGATTGTAACAAGTTGTGCGTGTGGGGCTTGGATTTCGGCCAAGTGCTTCAACTCATTTTGGGTAATGAGCAAAAGATGGGGATCATCGTTCACGCGATAAATCGACGTGTAGTCCACCGGGATCGAAATCCCGCTCGCTTGCAATTGCTGGCGCATCAGGCTGGCTCCCATCGCACTTGAACCCATTCCTGCATCGCATGCGAATAAAATTGTCCGGATTTCTGTCACTTTCGTCACCTTTTCTGAAATTTCTTTTTTTGTCTGGTCTTTCCTGATCACGAGGGCAGCGATTATAAAACTTACCAGTGTGCTTCCTGCAATGCCACTCGCAACCCCCAGTAACATCTCTTGCGGTGCATTCGCCAAAATCACCACGATTGATCCCGGTGAAGCCGGAACTTTCAGTCCCACTTGAAACATTTCGAAAATCAAAGTGCCACTCATCCCGCCTAAAATGACGGCTGCAAACAGCAGCGGATTCAACAAAACGAACGGGAAGTAAATCTCGTGGATCCCGCCGAACAGATGGATCATGAAAGCACCACTGGCTGTGGCCTTCAGTTCCTTTCGGCTGAACAGGATGAACGCCAACAAAACCCCCAGACCCGGTCCGGGATTGGTCTCGATCAAGAACAAAATCGAGGTCCCCGCATCCCCTGCCTGTTCAATCCCCAGCGGCGTAAGGATGCCATGGTTGAGCGTATTGTTCAAGAACAATACCTTCAACGGTTCTATAAAAAGATTCGTGAACAACAGCAGATTCCGCTGGATCAGCCAGCCTACAAAAAATCCAATCTGATTCGTGATGCCCGCAATGATTGGGCCGATAAATACAAGGCTCAAATAGCCGAACAGCATGCCTAGGATTCCCGCCGAAAAATTACGGACAAGCATTTCATAACCTGGCTTTACTTTAGGCAACACATATTTGTCGAACAGAAACACAATCCAGCCGATCAACGGGCCGATGACCATGGCCCCCAGTATTTGCGGATCTTCTGATTCCGTGAGCATTCCGATCACTGCGACAGCCGCCACTACTCCGGCGCGATTTTCGATTAATCGTCCCCCGGTATAAGCGATCAGCACAGGGAAGAGAAACTGAATCATGAGGCGATCCATTTCAAGAAAAGAGCTTTGGAGCGGTCCCCGAAGATATTGGATTAGTGTGGTAATGATTCCCCACGTGATGAAGACACTCACGTTCGGCATGATCATTCCGCTGAGATAATGACCGACCCGCCTTGTTTTCGGTAATTCGAAAAGATCTGCTTGCACATAGAATCGTTTTGGTTTTATCATGATTGCACCTACCTATCATTAACCTGTCGATTTCGTTACGCATTGGTTTCGCTTACATTATAACCATAAACTTATGATTGTGTATATTTGCAATCATTGTTCTGAAGGATGGCTTCAAACCACTCATGGGAGCTATACTTCACCACTGATCACTAAACAAAAAATGCCGTGGAACACCACCTCTGCAGTGTTCCACGACCATAAAATCGTTTACAGGCTCTATCTCTTAGATGCCGATTTCGGCTTTTACGACATTTACGATGCGCATAACGTAGTCATGGCATTTTTCATCTGTTTCAGCTTCAGCCATAACGCGCAACAACGGTTCTGTTCCGCTTGGGCGCACCAAAATGCGTCCTTTGCCTGCCATTTCGGATTCAACTTCTTCGATGACAGCTTTCACAGCCGGAATCTCCATTACGCCGTCTTTTTCGGAAACGCGTACGTTCACCAATTCTTGTGGGTAAAGCGTCACTTCATCAGCTAATTCAGAAAGTTTTTTACCGGTCTGTTTCATGACGTTCAACAATTGAATACCCGTCAAAAGACCATCCCCAGTCGTGTTCATATCCAGGAAGACAACGTGTCCGGATTGCTCGCCGCCCAAATTGTAACCATTTTTGCGCATTTCTTCCACGACATAACGGTCGCCGACTTGCGTCTTCAAGGCCGTCATGCCTTCAGCTTCCACAGCCAAATGGAAACCCAGGTTGCTCATGACTGTCGAGACGATTGTGTTTTGATTCAATTTGTTGCGCTCTTTCAAATATTTACCGCAGATGAACATGATGCGGTCGCCGTCGATAATGCGTCCATTCTCATCTACAGCGATACAGCGATCGGCGTCGCCATCAAATGCCAAGCCGACATCCGCTTTTTTCTCAACGACAAATTTACCTAGGACATCCGGATGAGTCGAACCGACGCCTTTGTTGATGTTTATGCCGTCCGGATTTGCACCCATTGTATAAAAGTCTGTTTCCAAGTCTGCGAACAGACGGTTGACGACAGGCGAAGCTGCCCCGTTTGCCGCATCCAAGCAGACTGTGATGCCGGAAAGATCATCCGGAATGGTCGTCTGCAGGTATTGTGCGTATTTCAGGACGCCTTCCGGATATTCATCCACCGTGCCCAATCCGTCTGCGGAAGGTCTCGGCAAATCATCTCCTTCTTGGTCCAAATAGGCTTCGATCTCGTATTCCTGTTCGTCCGACAGTTTGAAGCCATCCGATCCGAAGAATTTAATACCGTTATCGCCTGCAGGATTATGCGAAGCAGAGATCATGACCCCTGCAACGGCACCTTGAATGCGTGTCAGGTAAGCCACGCCCGGTGTCGGGATGACTCCCAATTGCAATACTTCGATACCGACTGATAACAAGCCGGAAACCAATGCATATTCCAACAATTGACCGGAAATTCTCGTATCACGCGCAACCAACACAAGCGGATGTGCGATATCTTTAGCGTGCTGTCTTAGAACATATCCTCCAAAACGGCCTAATTTGAAAGCTAATTCCGGCGTCAATTCGCTGTTCGCAACGCCTCTGACACCGTCTGTTCCAAAATATTTACCCATTACTTATAATCTCCTTTAGATTTTTCATTTATTTTCTTTGCATGGATTCGTTTGATTTTTAATTTATGAACTACTATCCGACTGACCCTCTTCGCTTTTCGGATTATCTGAAGCCGAAGATGCGACAGCACTGCTTTCGTCGGCGGAAGAGGAGGACTCTCCTTCATCAGCGGTCGTCTCCGAATCAGCTGGGGTCTCGGCAGCATTCGACACACGGATGTTTACCTTGATTGTTGTCGGTGTGGCCGTCAAAGTGTCATTCACTACCGGAATCGTGAGTGTTTGGGTGGTATTGCTCTCTACGCCTGTGACACTGACCGGCAGAAATACCTCATCAATATCAGCAAGAATAGACTTATCGCCCGTCAAGGTCACACTGGCTTCTCCATCTACGTCAATCGTATAGGCTTTCCCTTCAAGCGGAACCCCGATCTGTTGGATGACCAACGGAACTTTTTTCCCGTACAGTGAAATCGGAATGCGGACGGAAATTTCCTGCGGATCGACGGAAACATTCAACTTATTCCCACTTGCATCCACTACTTGTACTACAGTATTCATATTCACGGTGTTTGTCAAGCCATTTTCAGCTGCGACTGTCACATAAACACTATCCACACGGCTGATGGTCGAAGCCGGACCAGTCAACGTTACAGTATCCACACTCAGTTCCGGAACGCCTGCCAAATATTTAGGATCTACCAAAGATTCATCGAAGCGGACTTCCACCGGGCTCTCGATGGCAACCCGCTCTTCAATGACGACATTCACTCGTGATGGCGTAATCGCATAATCGATTTCATTCGATAGATTCTCGGCCGTCAATTGGATCGTATGCGTCCCTGGCCCCAATTCATCCAGATTCTCCGTCACGATGCGGTAATCCGCGGCCGAAATCGTCTGCACGAGCACGCTCTCCGGCCCATTCAATGTCAAAACCACCGTTTCCGGCAATCCCGAAATAAAATATTCGTCTGTATCGATATTCACCTGGATCGGGACATTCGAAATGGTTTCCCGCTTGCTGGTGCTGATGGAACTATTGCTGGTGCTCGTGGACCAGCCGTAGTTTTCTGAGTAGACATAGGTGAACAACAATAAGGAGATCAAGAAAGACAGGCCTCTGACGACCCACTTATTTTCCAGAAACTTATCATCCTGCTGTTTTCTCATTCAGAACCACCCCATTTCGTATTGTCAAAGAAATCTTGTATGAAATTGGTAGTTTTTTCTTCCTCTTCCTCCACAACGAGTTGGTCTGTCAGATAGGCGACAAAATCATCTCGGCTCATTTCGCGCAGCAGGCTTGTCTTATGGGCTATACTGACACCACCTGTTTCTTCCGAAACGATGATGGTGATGGCATCACTGACTTCACCAAGTCCGATTGCGGCACGATGCCTTGTTCCCAACTCTTTCGGGATGAAAGAACTCTCCGACAAGGGCAGATAACTGGCTGCGGTTGCGATTTTGTAATCCTGAATAATGACTGCTCCGTCATGAAGAGGCGTATTGGGAATAAAAATATTGATGAGCAGCTGATTAGTCACTTCCCCACCGATTCTTATCCCCGTGGCAGCGTACTCGTCCAACAGGTCCTGCTGCTCGATGGAGATCAAAGCTCCAATTTTTCGCTTTGCCATGTATTGGACCGCTTTATCCAGTTCCATCACCAAACGTTCACTCGTATTGATTGAACGTTTGGCTTTCTTTCTGAATCCAGTCTTTCCCAAATGCTCCAATCCTTTTCGGATTTCCGGCTGAAAAACGACAATGACCGCCACGACACCCCACTGGATGACGCGATTCATGATCCAATCTATAGTCTGCAACTGAAGCGTGACCGCAGCCAGTTTGATCAGCACAATAATCCCGATTCCTTTCAGCAATTGAATGGAACGTGTACCTTTTAAAATCATGATCAACTTGTAGACCAGATACCATACCAACAGGATATCCACTATATCAAAGGCATTGCTCCAAGTGATCACTTCTCCCCAATCGATTGACACATGCGCACCTCCATGTTTAAAGTTATATCATCAATTATATCACAAATAAACTTACCCAATGGCATCGTTTCCTTGAGAAAGCGCTTTATAAGCGTTACAATGGAAGCAGATGGGCAATCGATCACAGCTGAAGCATATCGTTTGCAAATCCGGCTCACTTTGCTATACTTAGTTTATAGTTATTACAATAAGATAATTAATTTAAATTAGGAGGAATTCAAATGAGTATCGATTTTAAGGATCACGGCAAAAAACCTTATGTAGTGAACATCGAGGATGCAACCCTGCAGAACGAGAATTACCGCACCACGATCTGGACCGGCGAAAAATTACAGGTGACGGTGATGACAATCCAACCGAACGATGACATCGGATTGGAAGTCCACCATGGCATCGACCAATTCATCCGCATCGAAGAAGGCGACGGCGTGTGCGTGATGGGCGACTCAGAGGACGATCTGTACTTCAAACAGAAAGTTTCCGACGATGACGCTGTCTTTGTCCCTGCCGACAAATGGCACAACATCACCAACACAGGCGACAAACCACTCAAACTGTATACGATTTATGCAGGCCCTGACCATGTGCCCGGAACCGTCCACCCGACCCATGAAGATGCAAAAAACGACCCGAACGAACATTAATGAGGAAAAGCGGAACGGGACTGTCTCAAAAATTGAGGCAGTCCCGTTCTTTTTGGTTTGATGGCATGATTGTATAGTTTGGGGATTGCGTTCATAGCGTACTTCCCCGTCAAAATGGTTTTGACGGGGAATCTCGTGTTGTCCGCGAACATTTTTCCCCGCCAAGGAGGCTTTGGCGGGTTTTCCGACTGTGATTTGAATTGATTTTCCCCGCCAACAAGGGTTTGACGGGTTATTTCTGAGCGTGAATTCAATTCCCAAATGAAATAAAAGGGGCCTATCAAACCAGAACGTACTTTTCTGGTTTGATACAGCCCCTTTATTATTCACAAGAATCAATCAATCAATTTCGCTAATTGCTCTTCAGGCAAGTAGAACGATACTTTGCCGCATTTTGGACAAACTGCCGCTTCCAAAGCCGCTTTTGTGTGTCCGTTCAATGTTTTTTCCTTCGCCAATTCAACAAGATAAACCCCTTGCGAATACAAACCTAGCCCTTCAATCAAATCGACGTTACAATCTGTGCATTTAGCCATGTATTTCCCCTGCTTTCTCTTCGATAATTGTCTATTTTTTTGAAACATACGCCTCATCCATCATATCATGTTTTTCTGATGAAACATTTTTCCAAATTATGAACTTTTATCTCAAGAGCGGGAAAGCCGATCAGATCGCCCTAGGAGGTTTGCTGGAGTGGATTATTCCGTTACTTCTGTCACATCGACGCCATAGTATTTTTCAGACAAGGCTTTGATTGTACCGTCAGCAAGCAAGTTCTGTAATTTTTCACCAAACGCTTTACGCAATTTTTCGCCTGCTTCATCTTTAGCAAAGGGAAACGCGACTTGACCTTTCAGTGTATCTTCTTGCGGGCCTTCATGCGTATCGTATTGACGGATTTCGATCCCTAAACCTGTTTCGGCAAAAAAAAACGGCAATAAGAAAGAGGCTAGGCAACCCGCCCAACCTCTTCCTTATTGCCGCTGTGGAATCACAATGTGCCGATCATCCAGATTTTTATCCTGCAGCAATTGGTTCGTGTATTTCTTAAGAAAATTATCACTGTTTTGTTGAATGATTTGATAGCCGGCATGGCTGGTCCATTCTCCCAGAGAACGCTCATCCTCGACGTAATCCTCCCCGGAAAAAAAGCGGACATTCATCTTTCCGACATAATCCATGACAGCTTCTTCATAGATCTCTTCATGCCACTGTTCTTCGAACATCATCTGCAAAGCCAGATTCTCGCCATCGCGCTTGAACAAGTCATGGGAAGTCTGCGTGTAGGCAAGCAATTCAGGCGCTTCAACCCCTGTAACTTCCGCCCAACCTTCAATGTCCAAGGTTTTGCGCTGATAAGCTAATTCTTCATTTGTTAATGTAATTTCTCCGATCGCGTTGGGGAATATCGAAAGTGCTCCGGTTACGACTTCATAGAAAGGAGCCTCCCGATCCGTCGCCTCGGAAATATCTTGTGCATGGATGTGCCCCGCAAAGCTCGTTTGGACGCCTTTTCCGGCAAAATAGTCGGTTGCATCTTCCGCATTTTCCAAAATAAACCCTCCGCCTAATCTGCCGGTATGGTTCAGCAGCGGATGATGCCCGACCAGCTGGATCGTCTGCAGGTGCTCTTCCTGCAGCGCAAAATATTCATCCAACCAGGCGTATGTCTCTTCCTTGATTCTTCCCTCCGTTTTCGGGGCTTTTGTGCTCTTCGTTTCGCTGTATATATTGGTGTCGATCATCAAAAAAGGAAATCCCGCTTTCGGCTCCATCACATAGCTCAAGGACTCCGGGTCTTTGCTGATGGCGAGATCATAGCCATAGTCCGCAAAAATTTGTTGGAAGTCCTCTGGTGTTGCTTGCTCAACGACAGCCATTTCTTCGCCTTCGAATTTCCGGGCCCAGCCGCTGTGGATATCGTGGTTTCCGGGTATCACACTGACCTGCGTCCCATTTTTTTCGATTCTTTCAAAAAATGCAGCAAGCTCCACCAGGCTTTGGTATTCACCGTTGAAGGTCAAATCACCACTGACGATCAACAGATCCGGCTGTTCTTTCGCTGCTTCCCACACAAGCGCCTCCATCATATCCGGGACGTGCTCCAAGTCTTTACCGGCAGAAGTTGCCTTCATTCGAGCAAATGCTTCGCCGTCATCGAACAGATCCGGAGAGAGGTAGTGGATATCCGTCACCATCCAAATCTTTAAATTTTCGTCTTTCCCAACTAAAGGTGCGATCGACTGCACCGTGCGTTCCTCATCTTTTTGATTGTTCAAACCAAAGAGAAAAAGACCCGTCAGCAATACAGTCAGTGCCCTGAATATTCTTTTCATAAATTTCTGTCCCCTTGTGGATCATTTGGACTCATTATAGTTGTTCTGCTTGCCGCTTGTCGAGTTGTTCCCTAATAAAAAAGAAACGTTCCGGAAATCATCGGTATGATTCCGGAACGCTTCTTCATTTTTATGACTGGGCTAGCTGGATTCGAACCAACGAATGACAGAGTCAAAGTCTGTTGCCTTACCGCTTGGCGATAGCCCAATGGTGGAGGGAGGCAGATTCGAACTGCCGAACCCGAAGGAGCGGATTTACAGTCCGCCGCGTTTAGCCACTTCGCTATCCCTCCATTAGCTTTCCTGAAAAAGCTGACCAATATATGATATAACAGCGGCAATCGATTTTCAAGAGGTTCTTTTCAATTTTTAAGATATTTTAATGCAGTCGCAACTCCTTAAAAGCATAAGCCCTTAAGCTTACAGGTTCCCCGAACGGAAGATGGAAATCAGCAACCAGATGCTGAACAAACCTGCAATCACAAAGCCCGCTTGCCCCAGGAATTGACCTCCCGGTGTACCGGACATGATGGCGGATGACAGCAATAGGCCGGCAACGATCAAAGAAATGACAACACGATTGGACATCTTTTTGACGTCCTTCCACTTGTCATCCAACTGATCGACGTCAATCCGCAACATGGTCCTGCCGCTTGCCGTTTGCTTCAACAGAGCCAATAGACTGCTTGGGATTTCACTGCTGTCCTTGATGAAGGCATAGCCCCTCAACGCCAACTTTTCAGCAGAAAATTTCTGCATCAGCGTCGTCAGCGTAAAACTTTCCTTCAGATAGTCTTTCGCGATCGAAATCAGGTTCAATTCAGGGGAAATTTCCAGAAAAACACCTTCCAGTATCGACAAAGACTTCGCGAGGATTGTCAGATCGCTCGGAATGGCGATGTTATGCCGTTTGAACATTCTGATAAAATCGGTGATGAAGGTTCCAAGGTTCACGTTCAGCATATTGTTCGAAAGATACATATCGAACAGCACCTCGACATCGGCATACAGATTGCGTTTATCGACCCGTCCTTTCGGTGTCCCCAATTCTAGACAGACTTTCACCATCCGATCCAGATCTTTCGAGGCCAATCCCTGGAGAATATCATTCAGCGATTTTTTTGTGGTCTCCGATAGATCTCCCATAATGCCGAAATCGATGAAATAGATTTTGCCTTCTTTGATGATCAGGTTTCCTGGATGGGGATCTCCGTGGAAAAAGCCGTCGTGGAAAACTTGTTTCAGATAGGCCAGCATCAATTTGCGGCTGATGTCATCCAAATCATAGCCCAACAAGTCCAACTGTTCCCGATTGGTGATTTTGGTGCCTTCGATGTACTCTTCCACCAATACCCTGCGCGTCGTAAGCCCTGGATAAACCTTCGGAACGCCGATGCAAGCGATAGTGGCATTGAGGTCCCTAAAGCGCTGCAACAATTGGGCTTCGTTGCGGAAATCCAGTTCGATCAAAGTGTTCGCTTTCACCTGCTCCAAAGCTTCTTTCGGATCGACCACCTCAACCAGTTCCTTCGGGATCTTTCCGCTGAGCCGGATCAGGATGTCCAAATCGCGGATCAAGAGATCATCGATGATCGGGCGCTGCACTTTCACGACCACTTCCTCCCCCGTCCGGAGAACCGCCCGATGGACCTGCGCAATCGACGCGCTGGCGAGCGGTTTTTCATCGATGGACAGGAAGGCTTCGCCTAATGACAGTTTGGTTTCTTCCATAAAGATGCGTTCGACTTCCGCAAACGGAAACTCCGGCGCTTTATCCTGCAGATGCGCCAGCTCTTCAACGAAGGCCTGCGGGAGAATATCGATGCGAGTGGAAAGGATTTGGCCGATTTTGATGAAACTCGGCCCCAGTTTCTCGAAAGCAAGGCGAAGGTTCTCCGGATCCTGATCTTTTCGGCTTGGCTTCACCTGGTTGTGGTAAAGGAATTGCAGCCCGTAAGAGGACAGGATCCGGACTATTTCATGCAACCGTTCGTCTCTTGCCATCCTGACCCCTCCTTCAACTTTTGCGATTGCTTATTTGCTCAACAATTGATCCAGCTTGGCGTTGATCGCGTCCATTTTGGCTTCCAGCGCCTCCACATCCTCTTTTTTGGCGAACGGCAGATTATCGAGTTCCGCTTTCGTCGCCGGCACGATGCCGGATGCTTTCCGGGTCAATTCCGTCTGCAGTTCTTTGCCTTCCTGGACCGTAACGCGCCCTTTTTCGACCATCTCATTGATCAGCTTTTCAGCCTTCTCGATCGAAGTGGAGGTCATGCCGACACCTGCTAAGAAAATCTTCTTTAATTCATCCATTGTACTCGCTCCTTTGATTGTTGGAATGGGAAAATCCGAAAAATCTTAGTGCTCATGGGAATGTTCATGCTCCGAATGATTGTGTTCGTCTTCTTTGTTGTTGCGGCGGATGCTGAATTGTTCCGGCACCGGATCGTAGCCGCCTTTGACAAAAGGATGACATCTGAGAATGCGTGAGATGCCCATTATACTGCCCTTGATTGCGCCATGTTTTTGGATGGCTTGGACCGAATAATTCGAGCAGGTCGGATAGTACCGGCAACTCGGCGGAAACAGTGGCGATATAAATCTCTGGTAACCACGTATCAAACCTATAAAAATTTTTTTCATGGCGGCTTCCTTTCTGGCTCTATACTGCTATTTTACCCTTTTTCTCCCTAAAATAAAATAATTGCGCATCATAATAAAAGGACTTCCGCTGCCGCTATTTTTTTTTGGAACAATTTGGTAGAATACCTATATATCGGCGCTTGCCGAAATGCAAACACAAAAGAGGTTGAGCCTTCATGAATACACAAAAAAATAAAACGTACCGCATCGCCATTCTTGGCATTCTGTCCGCATTCATCATCGTCCAGACATTCGTTCCCTTCCTGGGCAACATTCCGATTCCGCCACTGAATCCGACCATCATCCACATCACCGTCATCGTGGCCGCTTTCGTCCTGAGCACGAAGGATGGCATGCTTGTTGGGCTTGTCTGGGGCTTGGCGCGCATGGTCAAAGCTTACACACTGCCCGCTTCCCCGTTGGATCTGCTGCTCTGGACCAATCCGATCATCGCGGTCGTTCCGCGTGTCATGGTAGGGCTTGTCGCAGGACTTGTTTTCCATGCTTTCCTGAAACGCAAACAGGAGAAAGTCGGGATGGTCACCGCTGCCGTTTTGGGATCTTTGACCAATACCGTGCTTGTCCTGGGATTCATCGCCCTTTTCTATGGCAATGAATACGCCACAGCCCTGAATGTCGATCCCTCCAACCTGTTGAAGGTATTGGCCGGCATCGTCGCAACCAACGGACTCGGCGAAGCCGTCGCCGCCGGTCTGATCGCTCCATTCATCGCCAAGGCATTGATGAAAGTCAGAAGAAAATAAGCAAAAAAACGATAAGCCTCCGTGGCTCATCGTTTTTATTTTGGATTTTATTGCAATACCGGCTGGATGGCTAGCCACCCTTTGATGAATGTCGGCATATTCAGGAACACCCATGTCACAATCGATGCCCCGCCGATGCCGTAGAAGTACAGGGTGATCGGTTTGAACAGGAGGAAGATGGCCATGAAACGTTTCATTGACATTTCCGTCAGACCGGCGACCATGCAAAGGAAATCATCCGGGAAGCCGGGGAGAGCAAAAGCTGAAGCCATCAGCCATTCGAAACGTTTGCCTTTCGTCAGCCAGCCATAGTATTTTCTGTATGTTTCTTCCGAAACGAATGCTCTGACGAATGTCTTCCCGTATTTGCGGGCGAGGATGAAATTGATGCTCGAACCGATCAGCACACCGATAAAGCTGTATATGAACCCCCAAAGCGGACCGAACACGAGCGGCGCCACTACGACCGTCACTCCGCCCGGAATGATGGGGTAGACAACCTGGATAATTTGGATCAGCAAGAAAGTGAGAGGAGCATAGATACCCATTCCATCCAACAACGCTTTAAAACTGCCTTCAGCTTCAAAGAAGCCTGTCCGATAGATCCAAATGCCTAAGATGAGTGTCACGACTGTTCCCACTACCGTCAAAAACTGGACGATTTTGCGGTTCAATGTAATCCCTTGATGGGTGGTGTTCTCCAATTCCACTTCTTCACCTCTTATTCTTTTTTCGCTGCTCCTATTTCCGATTATACCTGACGAAAATAAACTTTCTGTGAATTTACCTTATCGGTTCCGTGAAGCTCAAAATTTGATAGCGCTTCCCTTTTTGTGTGTCTCCACTATAACGCAAACGCCCGATGTCTGCCTCGGACAAAAGTCGGATTTTCTTAACCGATTATAAACACTTACCGGTATTTTGTCCATAAAAAGAAAGTTAAGATTTTATAAGCGTTAAAAATAAGGACATCTTGCGCTAAAAGGCGCCTCCGGCTGGAAAAATACCGGCAGCTGTGATACTTTCAGTGTATAGAAACTTTAATAAGATAGGTGATTTATGGCAACTACATTTTCAAAGAACATCCGATCGACTTTGGCCAGTTCTTTCATAAACAGTTTGATCTATTCCTGCACGATTCCTTTTCTGGTCATCTATCTGGCCGGCGTCTTCAATCAACAACTGACTGGCTTGCTCGTCATGACAAATGTGGTCGTATGCTTCTTGGCCGGCATCATCGGCGGTTATCTTGCCGATAATTTCCAAAGAAAAAAAATCCTGTATATTTTCCAGAGCCTGTACGGAGGATCCCTATTATTGATCGCCTTCAGATTTTCAGGCCTGCTTTCGGCAGATGGTTGGTTGATTCTCGGTTACCTTGTCTGCGGCATTTCCTTCAATCTGTATTCGCCGGCATACGATGCCGTACTGATGGACTGCACTACCATCGAAAATAGGAAACAAGCCTACCAATGGCAATATTGGACCTTCAATTTGTCGATGGCTCTGGGTTTTTCACTTGGCGGCTTCCTGTTTCAGCACTACCTTTTCCAGCTCTTCCTGGTGGCCGGGATAGCGCAATTGGCAATGGCCTTATTGTTTCGGAGTCAGTTGGACTACACGAACGCCACCACGAAGAAACGTCATAGTAACAGGCTAAAAGATCTATTATCGAACTACCGGATCGCCGCGAAAGATACACGATGGCTCTTTTTGATTCTGGGTATGGCGTTGTTCAATACGGCCGAGTTCTCGCTGAAGACCTACACCGCTGTCCGGCTTTCAAAAGAGTTCGAAACGCTGACACTCTTCACGGTTCCGATCGACGGCGTCCGGATGCTCAGTCTGCTGCAGGTCCTCAACACATTGCTTGTTGTTGGCTTCACTTTCTTGGTATCGCGCTTCACTGATAAGCGATCCGAAAAGGCGACCATTCTTTACGGTCTTGTGATCTATGTCGTCAGCTATGGATTGATTGCTGTCATGAACAACATCTACGTTCTGATTCCGTTGATGATTTTGGCGACCATCGGCGAACTGGCTTCCGCCCCGAACATCAATGCCCGCAAAGTCGATCTCGTGCCGGAAGATAAGCAAGCTTCCTATTTGGCCTTCAGCTCCCTATCTTACCAAGGTGCTGACCTGTTGGCGGCTTTTGCATTGACGCTCAGCGGATACATCTCGGCTGGGTTCATTGCCGGTTACATCATCATTTTAGGCTTGATCGGAACGTCGCTCACCGTCAGCAGTCTTTATGAGCGCAACAATAAAGACATATGAATTAGCCACCTTCCATGCATTCAGTGGTGCCGTACAGCATAAAGAAGAGGAACTCGAGCGAGCTCGAATTCCTCTTCTTTATTTTTCTTCGTCGCAGACGATTCCCAGAATGCGCTGCTGCCTCTCCTCGATATTTTGCCGGTCCAATCTTTCCGTGAAGTTAGGACTCGTCAGATTGGACAAATAATTGCTGTAATCCTTTATATAGCTCAATTTCTTCGGATGAGCCGCATAAGCGACAGTCAGCAACGAATCAAACAGGGCCGCTACTCCGGAAATATCCGCCTTCATGTAGTGGATCAGCTGCCAATAGCTTTCATATAAGTCTTTGGAGAAATTATTGAAGTCATAAAATACGCAGCCGCTGTAACGTAATGCTTCCTCGTCGAAGTCCTTCTTTTCCTCTCCCATCAAAACGAATCTTCCAGGTAGACGGGCAAACTTGGCATCCAACAAGGCCTTGTAATGCAGGATGTGAATCGCCGTGTTCGGATCGTTGATTCCCGGCGAAACTGCCCGCAGCGCAATCTCAATCAATTTTTTACGGGCAAAATTCGGATCGAACATCGTGGAGGGTTCCGTTTCGTAAGTCAAGCTACGGTTCAGCACTTCCTGCAGCCGCGGCTCATCCTCCAATTTCTGGTTCGTGTAAAAAATGGCCAACGGTTCATTGCCGGAAAGAAATTCCCCAATCCTGAAGCGCAATACCGTAATCCCCTCAAATTCTGTACTCAGCTCCACCAAACGATCGAAGTTGATATATTCCACATAACCATTCCTATCAGCATGGACCGTGTACTGATGCAAAGTCTCTAATTGGGGAAGATGGTCAAATACCGGTTTCTCCTGAAAGTACGCGATCGTCTCATCGACTATCGTATCCGCCTCTTTGTAAATTTTAATCACCAGTTTTTCCAACTGCACGGACGTTGCGACATTATAGACGAACTTTATGAAGTAGACGACACATGCGAGGGCATAGACGAGGGCGACCGTCGCGGAAATGACCAGTTGTTCATTTTCCGAACTGCGCATAAAGAACAAGGACGAGAGACAGTAAATGAATCCCCCCAGAAAAATGCCCAACGTCTGCATAGAGGTCTTGTGCAAAAGAAAATTTTCGACTGTACGCGGGCTGAAGTTGGAGGAGTAGAAGGAAATGACGGACAGCATCGTAGCAAACGTAAAGGTGGCCACCGAGAAAAGCGACCCCGCCAATAGGCTCAGTATCGATTTGGCCAAGTTGACGCTCGTCAGCAAAAAAGCCGGAAAATAATCAAGCGCCGTGACCAATCGCGTATCGAGCAGAATGACCGCGATGGCCAGCACGAACGCAAAGAGAACACTGCCGCCCAAAGTCATCCACATGCGCTTTTCTTCAAAAGTTAATCGGAATGCCTGCAGCACATCCCTCACCCCTTTCAGTAAAAATCCTGCTCGTTTTATTTCTTTCATCATACCATATGCCCCTTCCATTGAAAAAAATATGGTATGCAAAGAAGGATATCCTTCCGCAAAAAGCACATAAACATTTCAAGCGCTTCCATTGAATGATATGATGGACCTATCAAAAAAATGGAGGAAGTCATATGGTCCATATCCTGTTATGCTGCGGCGGCGGATTTTCATCCAGCGCGCTGGCGGCAAAAGTAAAAAAAGACATCCAGCAATACCAGTTGGAAGACCAATTTGAAATCGAATTCTCTCCGTTCATGATCGCCCAAGAAAAAATGGACCGATTCGATATCGTCGTCTGTTGCCCGCACCTGACTTACGACGTCAAAAAGATGGTCCAAAACGCCAGTCCGGATAAACCCATCTACATCCTGCCGCCGCGCATGTATGGACTGATCGATATCCGTGAATTGTCGACCGATGTCCTGGATGTACTCGAAATGTACGGCCGGAGCCCAATCAACCCCGTCCACTTCCCGGGTGAAGAAAACATCATGCGCGTGACCCGATCCGTGGCCTACCGACGCAACAAAGTGCTCCAAAAAGAAGCGAAAAAAGCCACTTCATTATAGTGGCTTTGTATTTTCTAGTTCATCCCGCCATGGCGCCGATGAAAATCTTCGACACCCAGTTGGCAGGCTGATTTGTCCCCTATCATCCGGAACATTTCAAAATAGACATCATTGTCAAACGTATCCGTATCGATCGGCTCAATCCCGATCCTGTTCCCGGCCCAACTGCCGTTACTCTCGGCTTGCTCTTCCGCTTGCGCCAGAACAAAATAGGGCATCAAATTTTTCGTGCGCTTGAACAACCGACGATCAATAGTCATGAATAGGTGCGAGTCATAATTGATCAGCACGTATTGGTTGATGAACTCCCCCCACTGTTTCTTCCAGCGGATAACTTCGGATGGATCAATCGAGACAACATCTATCCCCGCTTCTTTCCGGCTCCGGCGCAATAATTTTTTCTTGTATCCTGCATAGAACGCATACTCCTCTTCCTTCAACAAGTAATCTCTCACTTCTTTGGAATCGACAACCAAAGTGATCCTGTCGCCTTTCCATTCGTCCATCAACAATTGGAACACCACATATTGAAAAGGATTGCCCAACTGCGGATGCGTTGCAGCTATCCCTGTAATCGTGCTATCCCCTGCCCAAGTCAGTCGGGCCGGTTCCATGATTTTTTTCTTGTCCATGTTAACCAGTAAATGATGCTGCTCGCTTTTTTCCAAATTTGCTGCCTCCTTCACGAATGCCGTTCACTCAATAGATACGCATTCAGGGGGTAAATTCTTTTTCAACAAGTACGTTATTCTTTTCAGTTAAAAATGGACAAAAAAAAGATACATCAAAGGTAATGGAGACCTTGATATATCTGTGTTCATACTATTATGCCGGCTGCAGGATTTGAACCTGTGACCTCCGCGTTACGAGTGCGATGCTCTACCAACTGAGCTAAGCCGGCCTTGCAGTAGGTTCACTCAAAAAGTGAGCCACAACACAATAAATTATAAATAAATTTTGCTGGTTTGTAAAGAGGGCAATTTCATCAAATTGAAATTACCCTCTCTGCATACCTTCAGAAATAGCTTAGCTTAGATCCAGGACAACTCAACAACAACAGTCTTCAGTAAGAATTTTAATCTTGAGCAGGCTTATTCCGCAGCTCATGGATACGTTGCAGATCATATGGTGTTTCCTGATAAACAAAATAATTCAGCCAATTTACGAAAAGGATATTGGCATGACCGCGCCAACGTACTACCGGACGCTTGCTCGGATTGTCATCAGGATAATAGTTGATCGGGATATTGATGGGGCGCTCCAGAGCAACGTCACGCTTGAATTCCTTATCAAGCGTATCAAAATCGTATTCAGCATGACCCGTCACAAAAACGAAACGGTTGTCTCTGCTGCGGACAATGCTTACCCCTGCCTCTTCGGATGTCGCAAGGATTTCAAGCGCACTGCAAGACTCTATATCTGCTTTGCGCACATCTGTATGGCGGGAATGCGGCATATAAAATTCATCATCAAAACCGCGGAGCAGCATCGTTCGGCTATCGGTGATCGTGTGCTTGAACACACCAAACAGTTTTTCATTCAGAGGGTACTTTCCGATATTATAGTGATGGTACAGACCCGCTTGAGCTCCCCAACAGATATGCATCGTTGAAAAAACATGACTTGCCGACCATTCCATGATGGACACAAGTTCCGGCCAGTATTCCACCTCTTCAAAAGCAAGATTCTCAACAGGTGCCCCTGTGATGATCATCCCATCAAAATATTGATCTTTGATATCCGAAAAAGTCTTGTAGAAATAGTCCAAGTATTCTTCCGAAACATGCTTGGAATCATAGCTTTCCATCCGCAGCAAGGTCACTTCCACCTGCAGGGATGTGTTCGAAAGTAAACGGATGAACTGCGTTTCTGTCGCTTGTTTTGTCGGCATCAGATTCACGATGATGATTTTTAACGGACGGATATCCTGCGTGACGGCCCTCAGCTCGTCCATGACGAAAATATTCTCTTTGGCCAACTCTTTGATGGCGGGCAAATCCTTCGATACTTTGATCGGCATATTTTCCACTCCTTTTTATTAACCGGTCCATTCAACAACTCTATTATGCACAAAGAAGCTCCCATCACCACAGTCTTACGACCATGGGACGAAAGCTTCGCGTTACCACCCATTTTTATAAGGACTTCACAATCCTCACCTCAAAAAGTACGTAAAGTGATTGCATGATCGCTCATCCTTTATATACTCTGCAGAATATCGCCTGCGTACGTAATCTGGCTGATTATTCACCCGATTAAAGGCTCCAAGACCATCTTCACTTTGTTCCGATACGCTCCCTTTCACCAACACAGGAGCTCTCTTTACGTACTTCCCAAAGTTACTCTTCTTATCATTGCCCATTCTATTGTCAGATTCGAATTATATTAATATAATTAAATTATCATTATTCCTTAATCTTGTCAATAGGTAAAACCGATCATCATTGAACCTTTCCACCAAATAAAAAATAGCAGGCCGGAACTACTTCCCCTAATTCCGGCCCGCTACTCTCATCTATATTTAAAATAAGAGAGAACAGTATTAAAATTCTGCCTTGATATCGGCATATTTTTCGCGTTTGCGATCGAACATCGCTACGACATAGGAGCAACGCGGAACAATTTTTTTGCCTTCCTCCCGCATCTCTTCGACAAGGCGATCCAGTAACATTTCAGCGATGCCTTGTCCTCTCAGAGACGAATCCACATAAGTATGGTTGGCTATAACTTTATCTTCACCGTAAGGTGCATAAGTAATTTCAGCTATCATACGTTCGTTCTCATCATTCAAAGCGAAGCCGTTTTTAGTCTTAACAAAATCTACCATATTTTTAATCCCTCACCTTCTGACAATTACTCTTGAATATAGTTTAGCACGGTTCCACAATTTTATATACTAAGTCGACTTAATCCGAATAATCCTAAAGCTGAGAAAAGCTGAACGGGTTCGTTCAGCCCTGAAAGAAATTTAGGAAATCTGTCCACGCAACGTTCCCTACGGTCACCTTGTACTGGGGCTCTAAGGGATGAATCCCTAAGAGTCCCATGCAACTGAGCATCGAAGAGCGCAATATGCTGAGAGACTTCCTGCGTCAGCAGGTTAGTCGAATAGTATCCTTGGCTCACAGAGACAAGGGGTTCCTTTATCCTTTCCGAAGGGCTAACCCATGAAGCTGGACATAATTTTAGATGCATGAAACATGTTGCAAAATTGTGAAACACCTACGGTGATGCACTTTTCACTCTGGAAAATTTTATAAATTCCTGTATATCAAAAAAAGCTGCCGACATTTACGCCGATAGCTTTCTGATTATTTATATAAAAACATGCGCGGCAATGTCCTAGTCTCACAAAGGGAAACCCTTCACTACAATCGGCGCTAAGAAGCTTAACTTCTGTGTTCGAGATGGGAACAGGTGTGACCTTCTTGCCATCATCACCGCACATGGTGATTCTGATATATAATTTTTTATATGTTTTATTTCAAAAAAAAGCGCGGCAACGTCCTAGTCTCACAAAGGGAAACCCTTCACTACAATCGGCGCTAAGAAGCTTAACTTCTGTGTTCGAGATGGGAACAGGTGTGACCTTCTTGCCATCGTCACCGCACATTTTTAATTAGAGAACGTTGTTCTCTCAAAACTGAATCTACAAAAGTAAAGGGATTCCGAAAACACCGCTTGAGTTTTCTTCTTTTTAAAAATTGGTTAAGTCCTCGACCGATTAGTATTGGTCCGCTCCATACATCGCTGTACTTCCACTCCCAACCTATCTACCTGATCATCTCTCAGGGGTCTTACTCACTTAAAGTGATGGGAAATCTCATCTTGAGGGGGGCTTCACGCTTAGATGCTTTCAGCGTTTATCCCGTCCACACATAGCTACCCAGCGATGCTCTTGGCAGAACAACTGGTACACCAGCGGTGTGTCCATCCCGGTCCTCTCGTACTAAGGACAGCTCCTCTCAAATTTCCAACGCCCGCGACGGATAGGGACCGAACTGTCTCACGACGTTCTGAACCCAGCTCGCGTACCGCTTTAATGGGCGAACAGCCCAACCCTTGGGACCGACTACAGCCCCAGGATGCGATGAGCCGACATCGAGGTGCCAAACCTCCCCGTCGATGTGAACTCTTGGGGGAGATAAGCCTGTTATCCCCAGGGTAGCTTTTATCCGTTGAGCGATGGCCCTTCCATGCGGAACCACCGGATCACTAAGCCCGACTTTCGTCCCTGCTCGACTTGTAGGTCTCGCAGTCAAGCTCCCTTCTGCCTT
>NZ_OY759718.1:472500-475000 GCF_963662535.1 Trichococcus flocculiformis | reverse complement strand
GGAATAAAACTGTAAACAAAAAAAAGCGCGGCAACGTCCTAGTCTCACAAAGGGAAACCCTTCACTACAATCGGCGCTAAGAAGCTTAACTTCTGTGTTCGAGATGGGAACAGGTGTGACCTTCTTGCCATCGTCACCGCACATTTTTAATTAGAGAACGTTGTTCTCTCAAAACTGAATCTACAAAAGTAAAGGGATTCCGAAAACACCGCTTGAGTTTTCTTCTTTTTAAAAATTGGTTAAGTCCTCGACCGATTAGTATTGGTCCGCTCCATACATCGCTGTACTTCCACTCCCAACCTATCTACCTGATCATCTCTCAGGGGTCTTACTCACTTAAAGTGATGGGAAATCTCATCTTGAGGGGGGCTTCACGCTTAGATGCTTTCAGCGTTTATCCCGTCCACACATAGCTACCCAGCGATGCTCTTGGCAGAACAACTGGTACACCAGCGGTGTGTCCATCCCGGTCCTCTCGTACTAAGGACAGCTCCTCTCAAATTTCCAACGCCCGCGACGGATAGGGACCGAACTGTCTCACGACGTTCTGAACCCAGCTCGCGTACCGCTTTAATGGGCGAACAGCCCAACCCTTGGGACCGACTACAGCCCCAGGATGCGATGAGCCGACATCGAGGTGCCAAACCTCCCCGTCGATGTGAACTCTTGGGGGAGATAAGCCTGTTATCCCCAGGGTAGCTTTTATCCGTTGAGCGATGGCCCTTCCATGCGGAACCACCGGATCACTAAGCCCGACTTTCGTCCCTGCTCGACTTGTAGGTCTCGCAGTCAAGCTCCCTTCTGCCTTTACACTCTACGAATGATTTCCAACCATTCTGAGGGAACCTTTGGGCGCCTCCGTTACATTTTTGGAGGCGACCGCCCCAGTCAAACTGCCCGTCTGACACTGTCTCCCTGCTCGCTAAGAGCAGCGGGTTAGAGTGGTCATATCACAAGGGTAGTATCCCACCGTTGCCTCCTCCGAGACTGGCGTCCCGGTATCTTCGGCTCCTACCTATCCTGTACATGTGATACAAACACGCAATATCAAACTGCAGTAAAGCTCCATGGGGTCTTTCCGTCCTGTCGCGGGTAACCAGCATCTTCACTGGTACTATAATTTCACCGAGTCTCTCGTTGAGACAGTGCCCAAATCGTTACGCCTTTCGTGCGGGTCGGAACTTACCCGACAAGGAATTTCGCTACCTTAGGACCGTTATAGTTACGGCCGCCGTTTACTGGGGCTTCAATTCAAAGCTTCGCTTGCGCTAACCTCTCCTCTTAACCTTCCAGCACCGGGCAGGCGTCAGCCCCTATACGTCATCTTTCGATTTTGCAGAGACCTGTGTTTTTGATAAACAGTCGCTTGGGCCTATTCACTGCGGCTGACCTTGCGGTCAGCACCCCTTCTCCCGAAGTTACGGGGTCATTTTGCCGAGTTCCTTAACGAGAGTTCTCTCGCACACCTTAGGATTCTCTCCTCAACTACCTGTGTCGGTTTGCGGTACGGGCAGTTACTTTCTCACTAGAAGCTTTTCTTGGCAGTGTGACATCAGGAACTTCGCTACTAAATTTCGCTCCCCATCACAGCTTGTCCTTGAGAGAAAAAGCATTTCACTCGTTCTCAGACTTGCTGCTTGGACACACATTTCCGATCGTGTGCATTCCTTAGCCTCCTGCGTCCCTCCATCGCTCAAACAAAAGCAACTGGTACAGGAATATCAACCTGTTGTCCATCGCCTACGCCTATCGGCCTCAGCTTAGGTCCCGACTAACCCTGGGAGGACGAGCCTTCCCCAGGAAACCTTAGTTATTCGGTGGACGGGATTCTCACCCGTCTTGCGCTACTCATACCGGCATTCTCACTTCTAAGCGCTCCACCAGTCCTCACGATCTGGCTTCGATGCCCTTAGAACGCTCTCCTACCACGGAACCCTAAGGTTCCATCCACAGCTTCGGTGATCTGTTTAGCCCCGGTAAATTTTCGGCGCAGGGTCACTCGACTAGTGAGCTATTACGCACTCTTTAAATGATGGCTGCTTCTGAGCCAACATCCTAGTTGTCTGTGCAACCCCACATCCTTTTCCACTTAACAGATACTTTGGGACCTTAGCTGGTGGTCTGGGCTGTTTCCCTTTTGACTACGGATCTTATCACTCGCAGTCTGACTCCCGGATCTAAATCAATGGCATTCGGAGTTTATCTGAATTCGGTAACCCGAGAAGGGCCCCTAGTCCAAACAGTGCTCTACCTCCATGATTCGCATATCCGAGGCTAGCCCTAAAGCTATTTCGGAGAGAACCAGCTATCTCCAAGTTCGATTGGAATTTCTCCGCTACCCACACCTCATCCCCGCACTTTTCAACGTGCGTGGGTTCGGTCCTCCAGTGCGTATTACCGCACCTTCAACCTGGACATGGGTAGGTCACTTGGTTTCGGGTCTACGACCTCATACTTATTCGCCCTATTCAGACTCGCTTTCGCTGCGGCTCCGTCTTTT
>NZ_OY759718.1:0-470000 GCF_963662535.1 Trichococcus flocculiformis | reverse complement strand
CGGATGTTATCCCCCTCTTATGGGCAGGTTACCCACGTGTTACTCACCCGTTCGCCACTATCTTCTCAGTGGAAGCAAGCTTCCATAGAAAAGACCGTTCGACTTGCATGTATTAGGCACGCCGCCAGCGTTCGTCCTGAGCCAGGATCAAACTCTCATGTAATGTGGGCTCTTGTACAGAAACCCTCATGAAAAGCTGAATAGCTCTTAATTTCTTGCTGACTTTATGTTTGCGATACGATGTATCGCCTTCGTTTGCTTCGACCGAAGTCTAAGCTCCCTGCACATTTGGTTCGTTCATTCTTCATTCAGTTTTCAAAGGTCTAATTATGTTGCACGCTCTCACATGACAACTTCTATATGATACCACTTGCGCAACCAGTTTGTCAACAACTTTTTAAAAAATGTTATTAATGAATTGGCCTGGAAGTTCATACTGTCATCAACGACCTTGGATACTTTTGCGGTTGTCCATTTGATCTGCCAACGAATAACAATCTTACCTGTTTCAGAGCTTTTTGGCAAGTCTTTTTTTGATTGAAGATATTTTTTTATTGCATAATGACGGCAAAAGCTCTCTGCAATAGAATAAAACATTCATTTGCAGCAAAAAAGAAGGTTCACTCCAAAGTCATTTCTTCGGAATGGACCTTCATTTCAGTATGGTTTCGGCACATTTTCTACTTTTTCCAATGTGATTCGATATACGAATCTCGCCCTGAATGCGAACGGTATCCGTGATAATGCGCGCTACTTTTTTTGTAGAAATCCTGATGATATTCTTCTGCTTCGTAAAACGGTTGGGCCGGTTCGATCGAAGTCACGATTGGCTTAGTGAATTTCCCACTGTCCTGTAAAGCTTGTTTCGATGCTTCCGCTATCTCTTTTTGTTCCGGTGTATGATAAAAAATTACCGGACGATAAGAAGTGCCGCGATCTACGAATTGACCCATGGCATCAGTTGGATCCGTCTGCTGCCAGTAGACCTCCACCAAGTCTTTGTACGGGAACAAAGCTGGGTTAAATGTGATTTGAACAGCTTCCGTATGCCCGGTCGTTCCGGAACACACTTCTTCATAAGTAGGGTTTTCTGTGTGTCCGCCCGTGTACCCGGAAACGACTGATTCGATGCCTGGTAGACTGTCGAACGGCTTGACCATGCACCAAAAACAGCCTCCAGCAAAAGTAGCTTTTTCCAATTTTGATTCGCTCACTATCCTCATTCCTTTCGTATGCGTTTACGTATGAAATGATTGTATCATATACCCAGAAGCTTACGCGCATATCTTGCTTATGATCAGCGTTTGTTGCTTGCGTTCTCTTTGGTTATTTTTGTGATGCCGCCCATATATGGCACAAGTGCATCAGGGATTGTGACGGAACCGTCTTCGTTTTGGTAATTTTCAAGTATCGCAGTTACAGTGCGGCCGACAGCCAGCCCTGAGCCATTCAACGTGTGCACAAATTCCAGTTTCCCTGTTTCTTCGTTACGGTAACGGATTTTCGCGCGGCGGGCTTGGAATGCCTCGGTATTTGAACAAGAACTGATTTCCCGGTAGGTATCTTGAGCCGGGATCCAGACTTCTATATCATACGTTTTGGCTGCGGAGAAGCCCATGTCGCCCGTGCATAACGTGATCGTACGGTGCGGCAAGTTCAAGCCTCTCAGCACCGCTTCAGCATCGTCCGTCATTTTTTCCAACTCTTCATAGGAAGTTTCCGGTTTGCTGAATTTCACCATCTCCACTTTATGGAACTGGTGCATCCTGATCAACCCTCTTGTGTCGCGTCCTGCGCTTCCGGCTTCAGAACGGAAAGACGGACTCATCGCTGTGAAATAGACCGGCAGATCCGCTTCATTCATGATTTCATCGCGGTAATAGTTCGTCAAAGGAACTTCAGCCGTAGGAATCAGCGTGAAGTTGCGCTCATCCGTCAATTGGAATACGTCCTCTTTGAATTTAGGGAATTGTCCCGTACCGAACATGGACGCTTCATTCGCCATATATGGCGGAATCATTTCCGTATAGCCATGCTCTTCGGTATGCAAGTCCAGCATATAATTGTAACAAGCGCGCTCCAGGCGGGCTCCCAGTCCTTTATAGAAGACGAAACGGCTGCCGGTCACTTTAGCGCCGCGTTCGAAGTCCAGAATATCCAATGCCTCGGCGATATCATAGTGGGCTTTTGGTTCGAAGTCGAACGCGCGCGGCGTCCCCCATCTTCTTACTTCCACGTTATCCTCTTCATCCGCACCGACAGGAACGGAGGCATGCGGCAAGTTAGGCAATCTTGTTGCGATGAAAGTCGTCTTCTCTTCGATTTCATTCAGTTCTTCATCCAATGCTTTAATTTTGTCGCCGACTTCTTTCATTTCGGCAATCTTATCATCCGCATTCTCTTTGTTGCGTTTCAATTGCGCAATTTCTTGGGAAACGCCATTGCGGTATTGCTTCAAGTTTTCCGTCTCAACGATTTTTTCCCGGCGTTGCGCATCCAATTCCTTGAATGTCACCAACTCTTCCGTTTTAACGCCACGCGCAGCCAATTTCTTTGCAGTATCTTCAAATCCATCCCTCAAAAATTTTACATCCAACATATGCTTTCCTCCTCATTATTTGTACAAAAATAGCCACTCCATCCCTAGAATAATCTGGGACGAAATGGCTTTAACGTTCGCGGTACCACCCAACTTCAGCCAGTCCCGATCAGGTCTGGCTGCGCTTCATTGCGTTAACGGACGGATCCGGAACAATTTAGTCAATTTCTTGTTTTCATTGTTCGCTTCATGTGGGGATTCAACAGGTGAAGGGTCAGTTCTCACCGAACCACTGACTCTCTGGGGCGCTTCACATCATTTACTGGTCACATGCATGGCTTTCTCTATTCAATTGGTCTAAGCTTCGATACCCTCATTTTACTGAACAAACCCTGTGCTGTCAATAATGCGACGGTTTTCCGTTAAACCCTCAGCTCTTAAGGATCAGTCAAAAAAACCTCCGACAAAATCGGATACTGTTTGCCAAGCTTTTCCGAACAGGTCTCCGACAACACGACCGCCGCGCACAAATATATTGGCTTTTTCAACGCTGCTTGCCACTGCGACTTTGACATCCTCGGAGGTCGTGCCGTCCAGATAACCAAACTCATCACCTTCGACCGTCACAGCGACGGACCCGACTTCAGTTCCTTTTTCGATAGGCGCTTCAATCTCGCCGTCCTCATTCAGGCTCTCTTCCGCCGGTGTGAAAACAGTTGTGAGCGCGAGCTCTTCCGCACCTTTTTCGGTAACGGTCACCAGGTCTTCGTTGTAGACAAGCCCGACCTCTGTTTGCTTCCCTTTGGCCACGGTAATCGGTTCTTGCGTGGAAACAGCCTCGCCTTTTGTTGCTACCGTCGTCTTCTCGAAGGTTGAGAAGGCATAGTCCATCAAGCGCCCCGTTTCCTTAAAGCGCTTGGTGCTCTCATCAGCACCGATGACCACGGTGATGATCCGCATATCATCCTGAACGGCTGTACCAGTAAAGGATGCACCCGACTCCAGTGTTGTTCCGGTCTTCAGACCGTCCACACCTTCACGATAATAGAACATGCCAGGCAACATCAAGTTGTAGCTGTGCATCATGATTTCATCGGATGTTCCCGCTTGGAAAGCCAACTCCGGCACGGCAGTCGTTTCCAAAACTTCAGGGTAATCATCGATCAGATGATCCGCAACCATCGCTACCCCGCGCGCAGTCATTTTGTTGTAGCCATCAGACGATGCACCCGGATAAAGATGCTCTTCCGGCATATCGCTGTTCGACAAGCCGGTGGCATTATAAAGTTCATAATTATCTACGCCCCACTCATCCAACTGAGCCTTCATCAAATCAACGAACTTCGCCTCCGAACCAGCCAAAGCTTCCGCTAAAGCGATCGTCGATCCGTTTGCGGAATAGATCAATGCGGACTGATAAAGTTCTTCCACGGAATACGTGATGTCCTGACGCAAAGGCACATTGGAAAAGTTGTAGTTCTGGCTGACTTCATAGACGTAATCGCTGACGGTGATTTGCTTGTCCCAAGCCAATTTGCCTTCTTCGATGGCTTCGAGTATCAAGTAGATACTCAGCATTTTTGTCATTGAGGCGATGCCCAGTGCCTCATCCCCATTTTGGTTCATAAGCACTTTATCTGTTTCATCTTCTATCACGAAAGCGGCTTTCGCATCGATAGAAGGTTGTTCAGCAGCCAAGGCAACCGGTGCAACAAACAAGCTGTTCACCAATACCGAGGCCGCCGAAATTGTTCCCATGATCATTTTTCTGTTTTTTATAGTTATCATTGTTTGTAGTTATCTCCAATCAGTCATTTCGTTCGGTTGATATACCCTTCTATGTTAGCGGAAATGGCATAAAAAGACAACCAAAAAAAGGAACGTACACAGAAAACGTACGTTCCTTATTCCTTGGCAACCGGAGTCTGTTTCAAGGGGAGATGCAGCACGAATTTGGTTTCCGCCTCATCCGATTCCGCATAGATATATCCGCCATGGAGCGTGACGATGCTTTGGGCGATCGCCAATCCAAGCCCGGTTCCCCCAGTCTCCTTCGAACGGGAATTTTCCACCCGATAAAAACGCCCGAACAACTCCTGCAGCGATTCTTCAGGGATGTGCTCCCCATTGTTCTTCACGGAAACAATCACTTCGGAACCTATCTTTTCGGCTTCGATGTGAACCCACGTGCCGCCATGCGCATACTTCAGGGCATTGGAAATCAGATTGTTGAAGACACGGGCCATTTTATCGACATCCATTTCGATCATCAACGGACTCGTTTTCATGATCACCTCAATCTCCATATGGCGCTTGCGCGACTCCAACTCATAGTCCGCGACAATCTGCTCCAAAAAATTGCCGATGTTGATTGTCTTCAACAACAGCGGTGTCGTCGGTTGTCGCACTTTCGTGTATTCGAAGAGATCATCAACAAGCACCTTCATCTGCAGCGCTTTTGTGTAAGCGATATGGATATATCGCAAAGCATCCTCTTCACTTGTGAATTGCTTATCCTCTATCAATCCCAGGTAACCGATGATGGAAGTCAAGGGGGTCCGGATATCGTGACTGACGTTCGTGATTAATTCATCTTTCGATTGTTCGATTTTCCGTTCCTCTGCCATCGCTTGGACCGTACTTTCCACCAGCGTATTGATGCTGTCCACAACATCAACATAGCTACCGGCATTGTTCGCATCGATCCGATGATCGAAGTGCCCCGCTGCGATATAATGCAATTCGTCCAGAATATGCGTCAGCTGCATCTGCTTGTATCTCCTGGTCAAACGCCAGCCAGTGAAGATGGCCGCAAAAATGGCCGCTATCCATTGAAAAACATCATCGTAAATAGTCAAGAACGCATCGACTACCATCACGAATCGCCTCAAGGAGGGAACTTCCCTCAAAATCATCGGAGGGTTTGCGACCAGTCGGTTGAACATCAGCTCCATCCCGATGTAGAGCAGATAGACGATACCCAGCGTCAACGCCCCTTCAAAAACGAGTTCACTCAGTTCTTTTTTTTTCAACTTGTTAAACAAAGCTGCAGCCTCCCAGCTGTTTTTTTTGCCAATGTGCCTACAGGCTTGCTTATTCGCCGATCTTATAGCCTACACCCCAAACGGTCTGGATGACCTTCTCGCCCCCTGTAGCCTCTTCAATTTTATCGCGGAGATGACTCACATGCACCATAACGGTCTTGGCCGATACGATACTCTCTTGTTGCCAAACACGTTCAAAAATTTCATCGGCACTGAAGACGCGATTCGGATGGCTCGCCAATAGGTGCAAAATACCAAATTCCAGCGCGGTCAACTGGATACTTTTCCCGTTCAGCGTCTTTACCTCATGGGAATCTTTCTTGATGATCAGCGGACCTATTTCGATCGAATCCACCTCTGCTGCATCTGCCTGCATAGTGGTCCTGCGCAAGAGCGATTTGATGCGAGCCATCACTTCCAGTGGATTGAACGGCTTGGAAACATAGTCGTCCGCACCTGTCGTCAACCCTTGGATTTTATCCATATCGGCGGATTTTGCGCTCAACATCAGAATCGGGATCGGATTGTTCTGTTCCCGCAGCTCCCTCACTACCGAGATGCCATCCTTCTTCGGCATCATCACATCCAAAATGATCAGTTGGATATCCGCATTCTCCTCAAGCTTGTGGAAAGCGTCCACGCCGTCATAGGCTTTTATCGGATCGTATCCTTCATTTTTGCAATAAATGCTCAACAAATCCACGATTTCCCTGTCGTCATCGACGATCAAAATTTTACTCATATCGGACAACCCTTTCCCCAAAATATGTATTTTTCCCCATCGTACCAAAGTGTTCTAAATTTTTGCTTAAGGAAGCATAAAGAAATTCCATTTTAATTATATCAGAAAGCCCCAGCAAACTGCGAACATAAGAAAAAACGCCCGAGAACAGTGTCCCGGGCGTTTTGGTTTCTTGCCTGTTTATCTATGGATGGAGTAGTTTGGTGCTTCTTTAGTGATTTGGATGTCATGCGGATGGGATTCGATCAATCCGGCACCGGACATCTTGATGAATTGTGCATTTTCGCGAAGCTCCTGCAGATTGCCGGCACCAACATAACCCATACCGGAACGGACACCGCCGAGCAGTTGGAAGATGATATCGCTGGCTGCCCCTTTATAAGCGACACGGCCTTCGATACCTTCCGGAACCATTTTCTTCGCTTCATTCACCCCGCCTTGGAAGTAGCGGTCGCTGGAGCCTTTTTCCATTGCCGCCAGACTGCCCATGCCACGGTATGTCTTGAAACGACGGCCTTGGAAGATTTCGAATTCGCCCGGAGACTCATCCGTACCAGCCAACATACTGCCCAACATGACGGCATGTCCACCGGCAGCCATCGCTTTGACGATGTCTCCCGAATACTTGATTCCGCCGTCAGCGATAATTGCTTTGCCGTATTCTCTCGCCACACTTGCAGCATCATAGATGGCTGTGATTTGCGGAACACCAACACCGGCTACGACACGGGTCGTACAAATCGAGCCCGGTCCGATTCCGACTTTGACTACATCGACTCCGACGTCAAACAAAGCGCGGGTTCCTTCTGCAGTCGCTACATTTCCGGCAATCAAGGTTGCGTCAGGGAACTGATCGCGGATTTCTTTAATTTTGCGGATAACGCCGGCGCTATGGCCATGCGCTGTGTCGATGACGATTGCATCTGCACCGGCATCCAATAAGGCTTGGGCACGTTCGAACGTATCGCTTGTCACACCTACTGCAGCCGCAACGATCAAACGGCCGTGTGCATCTTTTGCGGAGTTGGGAAACTCAATTACTTTTTCGATATCCTTGATTGTGATCAGACCAGCCAGACGGCCACTGTCATCAACTAGAGGTAATTTCTCAATTTTATATTTTTGCAGGATGGATTCGGCATCCTTCAAAGAAGTCCCTACAGGAGCGGTAACCAAGTGTTCTTTTGTCATCACATCGCCGATCGGAACTTGGTAGTCTGCAATGAAGCGCAGATCGCGGTTCGTCAAAATCCCTACCAACTTGCGGTCTTCCATATCATTGACAACAGGCACACCGCTGATACGGTATTTACTCATGAGATTCTCTGCTTCAGAGACCAAGTGATCAGGGGTCAGGAAGAATGGGTCGATGATGACGCCACTTTCGGAACGTTTTACTTTATGCACTTCTTCAGCCTGCGCTTCGATGGTCATGTTTTTATGGATGACGCCCAACCCGCCTTGGCGGGCCATTGCGATTGCCATCGCCGAATCGGTAACTGTGTCCATACTTGCGCTTATGATAGGAATATTCAAGTGTAAATTTTTAGCTAAATCAATCGATAAATCCACATCGTTAGGTAATACATGGCTTTCAGCCGGGACTAATAATACATCATCAAAAGTAAAACCTTCTCTAGCGAATTTTGTTTCCCAATTTGACATTTTCGATGAACACTCCTTTTTATTTATGCTGATTTTTTATCATCTAAAATACCACCCTCAACAACCCACGTCAAGCGCAAAGCCCCCTTTATCATACAATTCTCATATAGCAGCGCTTTTTCTCGAATGCTATTTATTTACACCTGATATAATGTTCGGAATTAACGCGTTCGGTTATGTCCTTTGATTCATTTTCAGTTTTTTCTCTATCAATATACGAAAATAGCCGAGATACAAGTATTCCTTTGCATCTCGGCCTCCACCAATTGACGGGCTACAATATGCCGCCCATGATATGATATTTTTTCTTCAAATATACTTTTGCAGCAAAACCTATCCCCGCAATCCCAAGATACACCCACGCAGATAGCGCGATATTAATGCTTGCTGGAATAAGCATCATGGAAACAGTCATGATGAGCATCCAAAGCAGCATAGCACCTGTCGTCGCAAAGATATATTTCCCAAAGCCTTTTTCGCCTTTTGGAGCGTCTGGATTCGGCGTGTATTTAGAGATGATGAGCATGGCGATGCCGCCCACAACAAAGTTCAGAATCAAGCTGATCAGACCCATTCCGATGACATCTTCGCCACTGTTGGTCAGCAAGGAAATCCCCGAAATCATCGCGAAAAGAGACCCTAGTAATAAACCGCCATCCAAAGCGATCAGCCAATCAGACGAACGCACTTTCACTTCGTTGTCTGACGGATTCACCAGGATGTTCGAGGCGCACTCAGATACTGTGCCATATAATTGGCGGGCGGTTTTACCGGTTTTTTGGGCTTCCAGCAACTCCCGCATCATTTTATTGTAGATTTCCTCTCTGCGTTCCTCTTCCAGGTTTGCAGCTCTCAAGGTCCTGTCCAGCCCCATCATGTATTGTTCATTTCTTTTTGTCAAACTCTGCCATAAGGCTTTGTTTTCGACTTTCATTTGTGCAACACTCTTCGTTTCTTCCAATGATAAATCCTCCCTTGATTACATGCGGCACCCTTGTCAAACGTGTTGTGAATCCCTAAATCTGAAATAAAGAGAGATTCATCACACGCTCTTAGTTGAACTCTGAATCCCAGAAACCTCCGCCTAAGTTGCCAAACACACACGGACAAAAAGCGTCCGCTTTGTGCTTGGCCCCTTAGTGCTCGGTTTCTACCCGGGATTCATCGTATCCTTTTAGTTGAACTCTGAAATGCAGGGGATTCCGCCTAAGCTGACATTACGTCACGGCCAAACTGCGGCCGTTCTCGTAATATCCTCTTAGTGCTCATCCCCTCCCGCATTTCATCGTATCCTTTAGTTGAGTTCTGATTCGCGTTTAGATACCGCTCCCGTTTCACACCCAGCGTAGTGAACAAAAGAGGTTCACTTCGCTGGGTGCTCCAACGTCCGGGTATCTAAACGCGAATCATCACATCCTGTTATACGTTGAATCGGAATTCCATTACGTCGCCGTCTTGGACTACGTAGTCTTTTCCTTCTAGTCTGACTTTCCCTGCTTCTTTGGCGGCTTGCATGCTGCCGAAAGCCAACAGGTCAGCGTAGGAAACTGTTTCGGCACGAATGAAGCCGCGCTCAAAGTCGGTATGAATGATTCCTGCCGTTTGTGGTGCTTTCATCCCTAGTCTGAATGTCCAGGCACGAACTTCTTTTTCGCCTGCCGTAAAATATGTTCCCAGGCCAAGCAACGTGTAAGCTTTACGGATTAGTTGATCCAATCCGGATTCTTTGATGCCCAACTCCGCCAGGAATTCAGCTTTTTCTTCGTCATCCAGTTCAGCCACTTCTTCTTCGATACGGGCGCAAACGGTAACGACCTCTGCGCCTTCTGTTGCCGCAAATTCACGGACAGCTTGAACCATTTCATTGTCTCCGCCGGCTATTACGTCCTCTTCGGAGATGTTTGCGACATACAGAACAGGCTTTGTCGTCAAAAGGAATAAGCTCTTCACAAGCGGTTCTTCTTCGGGTGTGAATTCAATCGTACGCGCGGATTTGCCTTCTTCCAAAGTCGTCTTGATTTTTTCCAGGATTTCCAGTTCGCGCACAGCATCTTTGTCTTTTGTGCGGGCAATTTTGCTGATGCGTGTATAGCGTTTCTCGATGGACTCCAAGTCGGCAAAAATCAGTTCCAGGTTGATGGTTTCGACGTCATCCAAGGGATCCACTTTACCGCTTACGTGCGTGATGTTATCGTCTTGGAAACAACGGACAACATGACAGATAGCATCCACTTGGCGGATGTTGGCCAAAAATTTATTCCCCAAACCTTCCCCTTTGCTGGCGCCTCTTACGATGCCGGCGATATCCGTAAATTCAAAAGTTGTCGGGACGGTTTTTTTAGGTTTCACTAATTCTGTTAATTTATTCAAACGTTCATCGGGAACTTCGACTACTCCAACATTGGGGTCGATCGTTGCGAATGGATAGTTTGCGGCTTCCACTCCCGCTTTAGTGATGGCGTTGAATAAAGTGGATTTTCCGACGTTCGGTAACCCTACGATTCCTGCTGTTAATGACATTTCTTCACACTCTTTCCACTTATATTGCTTTTCATTTGTTCGTTCAAAGACCTATTCGACAGTTTCTTCTGCCTTAGTCAGTACTTTTTTCATTTTTTTCTCGAATTCGCGGCGCGGCATCATGACCATCTGCCCACATTTCAGGCATTTGATGCGGATGTCCATACCCATTCGGATGATTTCCCATGAGTTGCTTTTGCAAGGATGCGGTTTTTTCATTTCGACCACATCATGCAATCCATAATCTTGTTGTACCAAGGCCAAATGCACCTCTTTCTGATGTCTTCGTCTATTCTTAATCGTCCAGCGAAATTTGCAGGATATCCAAAATCCGGGTCAGGTCGGCTGGAGAAAGGTATTCGATCTCGATTTTGCCTTTTTCACCCTTGCTGGATATTTGTACGGATGTCCCGAATTTGTCCATCAAACGTTCTTCACTCTCTTTGATGTATACCGGCTTCGTTTCTTTTTTCTTTTTATTTTTCTTTTTGGCGACATCACCGGGATTATTCAATTGTTGAACCAACAATTCCAAGTGTCGGACCGTAATGCCTTCTTCGGCAGCTCGTTTTGCCAGTTCGCTGATCAACGATTCATCGTTCAAACCCAAAAGCGTACGGGCTTGCCCCATAGAGATCAATCCCTCTTGCAGCATCCCCTTGACATCCTGAGGCAGATTCAACAAGCGCAGATGATTGGCGATGTACGGGCGGCTCTTGCCTAACCGTTGGGCGACATCCACTTGCGTAAGATTCAGCTTGTTCATCAAGGTTTGGTAGCCTTCTGCCTCTTCCAGCGGAGTCAAATCTTCCCGCTGCAGATTTTCCAGAATGGCGACTTCGATCATGGCTGTTTCGTCAAATTCACGGACGATTGCCGGGATTGTTGTTTTGCCGGCCAAACGGGACGCGCGGACGCGGCGTTCGCCTGCAATGATTTCATAACCCTTCACACTGGATTGGCGCAGGATGACCGGCTGGATGACACCGTTCAGCATGATCGAGTCAGCTAATTCCCGCAAAGTCGAATCATCAAAGGTTTTTCGTGGCTGATAAGGATTGGGACGGATCTCATCTAAAGGGATCTCCTGTACCTTCTCTGTCTTTTCATCGATTTTTTCGATATCTTCAAAGTTGCTGAAGAGCGCGTCGATGCCGCGTCCTAGCCCTTTGCTGTTTTTATTCGCCATCTGCTAACACTTCCTTTGCCAACTCAAGATAAACTTCCGCTCCTTTTGAACGGATATCATAGTCAACGATTGATTGTCCATAGCTTGGCGCTTCCGATAAACGGACATTGCGCGGAATGATTGTCTTGTATACTTTCTCTTTGAAATACTTTTTGACCTCATCCACGACCTCAAAGCCGAGGTTTGTCCGAGCGTCCAGCATCGTCAACAATACCCCTTCCAATTTCAGATCCTTATTGAAATGCTTCTGAACCAAGCGGAAGGTGTTCAACAGTTGACTCAACCCTTCCAAAGCATAGTATTCGCACTGAACCGGAATCAAAACCGAATCACTGGCGGTGAAGGCATTGATCGTCAAATGTCCCAGTGAGGGCGGGCAATCAATAAAAATGAAGTCGTATTCCTCACGCAATGACTGCACTGCCTCATAAAGGCGCGCTTCACGATGCGGCTGATTCGTCAACTCGATTTCGGCGCCTGCCAATTGGATGGTTGCCGGTACGACCCATAAATTTTCCCGTGAGGATTCTCTGATGACGTTCGCGATAGGCTCTTGGTTCACTAATACATCATATATATCTTTTTCAACATCCGCTTTTGAAATACCTAGTCCGCTCGTGGCGTTCCCTTGGGCATCACTATCTATCAATAACACTTTTTTGCCTAAGTAGGCCAAAGACGCTGCTAAATTGACGGTGGTCGTCGTTTTTCCGACGCCGCCTTTCTGATTTGCGACTGCAATAATCCGTGCCATCTGTTCTCCTCCACTTTCTGTCTTTCATTTGAAGCTACTGTGCCGCCGTTCTACTTTTTTGCCTAAAAAAAGAGAAAAAACGATACCTGCGCCTTTTCTCCTACGCATTTCTTCAAAATGAATCATCATTTATCGCTCAATATGTCTATTTATAAAAAAGGCTATAACTTTACCAGACTATTGTAACAAAAAAGTTCAGAAAAATATAGGATAGATAAAGTCTGTGCGGGAAAATCAATTCAAGATCGTCCTTCCCACTAAAAACGACCCGGCCATCCTGCAGATCAACAGGTGGCCGGGCCGTTCCTTTTCCGGTTTACAACGGATTCTTATTCGGTGTCCCGGCTTTTCTCGGGTAGGTTTTGGGTGTTTCTTTCGTTTTCTTGATTTTTACGATATGGCGTTCGCCTGCATCATTCGGCAGTTCAAAGAAAATATCCTCTTCGATTTTGCCGCCCAGTGTTGCGATGGCGCGCTCTGCATCGCGAAGCTCTTCTTCCGTGCTGGCTGCTTTCATCGCGACGAAAGTGCCACCTTTTTTGACCAAAGGCAGACACAGTTCGCTCAAGACACTCAGTCTTGCAACCGCACGTGCCGTCACCACATCAAATTGGGCACGGAATTTCTTGTTCTGTCCGAAAGTCTCCGCACGGTCATGGAAGCAGGACACCCCCGTCAAACCTAATTCGGAAACCAAAGTCTCCAGGAAAGTGATCCGTTTGTTCAACGAGTCCACGATCGTCACCTGCAATTTCGGGAAAGCAATTTTGAGCGGGATACTCGGAAAACCAGCACCGGCGCCGACATCACAAAGGGTGACTTCCGCTTGGGTAAAATCCATATGGAAGCCCAGCGAAATGGAGTCATAGAAATGCTTCAGATAGACTTCATCCGGCTCAGTGATGGCGGTCAGGTTGATTTTCTCATTCCACTCGCGCAACAGGCGCAAATAAGTTGCGTATTGTTCGAGTTGCGTTTCATTCAAAAGGATCCCCTTTTCGGCAAGGGCTTGGGCAAATTGTTCTGGATTCATATTGTTTCCTTTCATCGTTGGCTTGGCGTGTTTTTCTACCTCTCTACTTTATCCTGAAAGTGCAGTCTGTACAAGGGCTAAATCAACTTTAAAGCCGCTGTCCAGAATAAAGGACAACGGCTTTTTTCAATCTATTTAAGCATCAAGCAGGCTTGTAAGAATGATTTCCAGTTCAACGAAGGAATTGGCGATGCGATTCGGATTTTCAGTACGCAAGGTTTGGGCGGAACTTCCCCCCCAAGTGATGCCGACGGTCTTTACGCCTGCCATTTTCCCCATCTGCATATCATAAATGGTATCACCGATCATCACGGTCTCTTCTTTCGCCATCGGGACTTTCTCGCAAGCGGTGAAGATGCCTTCCGGATTCGGTTTGTGTTGATTCATGTTATCCAATCCGATGACCACTTCCATCAGGTCCAACAGATCCACTGCAGCAAGGCTGCGCAACAAAGCCTTGGTTGCTTTGTTGGAAATCACGCCCAGACGGTGGCCGTTCCCTTTCAGTTCCATTAAGGACTCCCGCGATAAATCATATGGTTCCAACAGCATATTTTCATATTTTTCGTATTTGTCCCAAAAGACTTCCATCAGCTTGTCCATCTCGACCGGAGAGAGTGCATATTGCTTCAGATAGCCGATAAACTTCACAAAATGGGGCTTCCCTCTATCCTCACGCAATTGCTCAGGGGTTGGAACGGGATAGCCGAAATGTTCAAATGTATCCATTGTAGCCATTTCGCTAATTTTGCATGTTTCTGCTAAGGTACCGTCAAAATCGAATAATAGTAATCCCATCTTCCATCTTCCCTTCGATCGCAAATATGAACCGGATGCGGACAATAGAGGCGTGCCCTGCTATTATGCAAAAACCAAAAAATCCGAATGTTCACTATAATCAAAATTATAGCAAACAAAAACGACAGAATAATGAGGTTTTATTTAGAATTTGGAAAGAATTCCCTAGTTTTCACTATCTCCAACCGCTTATTTCCGAACGTTAGGAGATAGACGATTTATCAATGTACTGATTTTACCCACCCAGCTATTGCCCGTTGCGGTATCCATCTTTGGACAGGGGCAATTGACGGAATATCAAAATTTGCGTATGCTTTTGAGTAAACCCAGAAAGGGAGTTGGAAGCGAAATGGCACAGAAAAAAGAACTGCGACGCCAATTTGAAGAGGTGCCTATTGAAGCCGGCATCTACGAAGTACAGAATACGGAAAATCAAAAGATTTTCATCGGAAAAACCCCGAATCTGAAGACTTTGAATGGCATGAAACACATTTTGAATGTGGGGGCGAACAACAACAAGGAGCTCCAATCCGATTGGAGCCACTTCGGGCAGGACGCCTTCATCTTTACGATTTTGGAAGTGCTGGAAAAGAGCGACGACCCTTCCTTCAATGAGAAGAAGGCCTTGGAACAATTGGAAGAAAAATGGCTGAGTGACAAGCAACCTTTCGGAGAACGCGGCTACAACCGCAGACCCAAAGCCTAAAAAAGAAAACAAGCGCAATTGCGCCTGTTTTCTTTTTTAGTTGATCCCGTAAGCATGATTGAGCGGCCCGCTGCCTTTGCCCAAATCCATTCCATCACGGAGTGCGCCGGTGATGTAGGCTTTGGCTTGGCGGATACTCGCTTCCATTCCGTGACCTAAAGCCAGATTCGCGGCGATGGCCGAGGAAAGCGTACAGCCGGTGCCATGCGTATTCGAGTTTTTGATCCGTTCCGACTCGAACCAACTGACTTTCCCGTCCATAAAGAGCAGATCGTCGGCGCTGTCCTTGAGATGGCCGCCTTTCAGGAGCACGCTGGTCCCCGCTGCTGAAGCGATGCGCTCCGCCGCAGCCAGCATATCCGCCTTCCTCTCGATTTTGACACCGCTCAATGCCTCTCCTTCCGGCACATTCGGGGTGATCACATCAGCCAACGGCAACAGCAGCGTCCGCAAAGCTTGGCTGGCATCGTCCTGCATCAGGCTGCTGCCGCTTGTGGCCACCATGACCGGGTCCACGACGATATTTTCCGCTTTGTATTCGAACAGCTTCTCCGCAATGACTTTGATGATTGCGGCGTTCGACACCATGCCGATCTTCACCGCATCCGGCCGGATATCCTTGAAGACGCAATCCAGCTGTTGCGCCACAAATTCAGGCGTCACTTCCATGATTCCGGCCACGCCTGTTGTGTTCTGCGCCGTCAACGCTGTGATCACGCTCATCCCATAGACTTTATGCGCCATCATCGTCTTCAGGTCCGCTTGGATCCCTGCTCCGCCGCTGCTGTCCGACCCGGCGATCGTCAATACTGTTTTCATGTTTTTGCTCATCCTTTCCAATCCGAAAATGAATAGATGTACTGCTCCGTCAACGCTTCGATGCGCTCCCTATCCTGTGCCGCCGTCTCATCATAGACGCCGACTACCCGGAAACCGGCTGTCGTTGCCGTTTCGATGGCGTGCAGGGCATCCTCAAAGACAACGGTCTGCACGAAGGGAGCCCCGAGCTGTTCAACCGCCCGCTGGTAAATGAGCGGATTGTCTTTGCCTGCCTTCACTTCACTGCTGGTCAAGATGGTGCTGAAATAGTCCCGGATGCCCAAACGCTCCAAAGCGCTCTCGGCCAAATTTCTTTCGGTCGCGGTGGCGATGCACATCTTGACATTCTGCTCCTGCAATGTTTGCAGGTATTCCGCTGCGCCAGCTTTAAGCGGGATTTCATAGCGGTAAAGATCCGCAATCAGCGTTTCGATTTCCGCAATGATCGTCTCTTCGGCTTCGCGCAATCCATAAGCCGTTTGAAAATGTTGCGCGGCTTGCTGCAGGCTCATCGTCTTCAATGCCTCCTGCAATCCAGGTGCCGGCTTCAGCTTTTTCTGAAGCAAGTAATTTTCCCCTAACCCCTGCCAAATCGGCATGGAGTCCAGCAACGTCCCGTCCAGATCGAAGATGGCTGCTTCCAGTTTCATGGCTGCACCATCGCTTCCGCTAACGGGCGCAGTCGCTTAACGGCCGCTGTGATGTCAGGCTGCGCAAAGATGGCGGATACGACGGCGACTCCGTCGATGCCGCTGCCGTTCAGATTGAGGATATTCCCTTCAGCAATGCCTCCGATCCCCACAACGGGTATGCTCACCGCCTGGCAGATCTGCTGCAACGTCTCGATCGATAGCGTATTGGCATCCGGCTTCGTTGCTGTACCGTAGATGGCACCGACGCCCAGATAGTCGGCCCCGTTCCGTTCGGCCGCCAGCGCCTCTTCGACGGAATGGGCAGAGACACCCAGGATTTTCTCTTCGCCGATCCGGCTGCGGACATCTCCTGCCTGCATATCGCTCTGCCCCACATGTACACCGTCCGCATCCAACGCCAAGGCCACATCGACCGCATCATTGATGATGAAGGGAATGCGGTGGCGTTTGGCCACGGCCTGCAGTTCCTTGCCAAGGGATACAAAGGCATCAAAATCCAGTTCCTTCTCGCGCAATTGCACGACGGTAACCCCCGCCTGGATGGCTTCTTCAAGCTGTTCCGCCAAGGATGCTTCCCCCAGCCATTGGCGATCGGTAACCGCATAAAGCAGCAAATCGTTCTTATCTATTCTCAATTTTAGCGCCTCCTTCCAGTTTTTCGGCCGACATCTTGCTAATTTCATCGATGAGGTAGCTGCGGTAGGAGGAAGTCCCTGCCGCATTGCGGATCATCCTTTCATAAGCCAGCTCGCCGCTGACTCCCATCAGGCATACCGCTGCCGCGGTAGCATCCAGCAACTGCTCCGGGTTGGCTCCGCAATAGGCTGCAATCACTGCCGACAACATGCACCCAGTTCCGGACACCTTCGCCATCTGCGGATGTCCGTTGCGGATGATGTAGGCTTTGTCCCGGTCCGCAACGATATCGATTGCGCCGGTGATCGCAATGACCGCCTCATTGCGGTCGGCCAAGCGTTTGGCGAAAGCGACCGTTGCCTCGAGCGTCTCCTCGGTCACGGCATCGCTGATGTCTGCATCGACGCCTTTCGTCGTGCCGCTGCCGGAATGGATCGTTTTCATTTCCGAAATGTTCCCTTTGATCACGGTGAAGGCAATGTCTTCCAGCAAGTTGAAGGTCGTTTCGGTCCTGAAAGGGGATGCCCCCGCACCGACCGGATCCAAAACAACGGGATGGGCGAGCGCATTGGCTTGGCGCCCGGCCAGCAGCATAGATTCCACGGCTCGACTGTTCAGTGTACCGATATTCAGATTCAAGGCGGTGCAGATGCTTGTGATGTCCGCGACTTCCTCGGGGGCATCCGCCATGATCGGCGACCCACCGGCAGCCAGCAGGACATTGGCGACATCATTGACGGTTACGTAATTGGTGATGCAATGGACCAGCGGCGTCTGTTGCTGGACATTTTCGAATAGCATTTTGAACATGGGAGTACCTCCAAATAATTTATTTGATGCGACAAAAAAAGCGGGAAATGTCCGAAATAGGCATTTCCCGCTGAATAGAATCATTCAATGTTATTTCCCTACGTTGGCATTATCCAAATCAGGTAATAGGTCGAAGTTGATTACTTCCTCTCAGCCTGCTGACACAAGCTCCCTTTTTTCGTATGTAATTGTGTCACTATCTTAGCATAAGTGGCAGCCTTACTCAAGGATGATTTTTGCTGATTTTTTTATTTTGATTGCGCATTCAGCCACTCGAAAATATTCGCATAAGTGGTTCCGCCGACTGTGGCTGCAGCCGTTCCTCCGCCGGCAGCGTTGCTTGGTTCTGATCCGAATGTTTCAGTGTCGGCAGCAGCCGCGATCGCTTCCTTATCCTGGACGCCTGTCACCTGGTTGTTGAAGAGATAGATCCAGGAGAAGTGACCCATGTAAGTCGTGCCGGGGCTATCCGTTCCTTCAACTGTTTCGAAGTAGGAAACCCAAGTGTTTTCGGCTCCCGCCTGGACAAGTGCCTGGTAAGTCGGCAGCAAGTAGTTCGCAGGGACGACGACCGGGTCATCAGCTGATTGGACAAACCAAATCGGCAAGTCTTTGATTGCCTGGAGTTTTTCTTCGGTGAACCAAACTCGCCCGGTCTTCACGAAAGCGGAAGTACCGGTAGCTTCCTCGCTTGCTTTCACATACGTACCATCACTGTTGCGCTCGTATTCATAATAAGCATACGCCTCGCAGATTGGATAAGCTGCAGCAAAATATTCCGGGTATTGGATGACCATATTCATGGTCATGTAGCCGCCGTTCGAGCAGCCTCCCAAATAGATGCGATCGGTATCGACATCCGGATGCGCAGCTACATAATCATTGATGGTATCCATCAAGATTTCGGTGTATCTGGAGATACCGCTGCCATTGCCGTTCGTTCCGTCCCCTTCGTCCATCCAATAGGTAGGCGCTTGGACAGCCAACACGTAAGCTCCGGTCACGTCGTCAGTTTTGAAATAGGACTGGATCTCCTCTTTTGCCAACGCCGATACTTCATTTCCAAGGATTGCGATGTCGGGATCTGTTCCGCCTTCACCTTGACCGTGCAGCCAGATGACCAATGGATTCGCTTCCCCTTCGGCAAGGTTCGCCGGTTCATAGGCGGCTGTCGAAAGCGTCAGTTCCTCTTCTTGATCCGTCAACGGATTCACGTAGGTGCCGCTGAAAGTTCCTCTGGCGGTGAACAAATCCGTATCCGGGGAGATGCGGTTGTTCACGGCATCCTCCGTGATGCTCAAAGAGTAGGTTTCATCCTCGATCGTGACGGAAGGAGCAGCGATTGCGACCTCATAAGCTGGAGACCACTCATTCATCGATGTCGTCGTATTGTAGGTGAACGGGGATCCGATCACACTGAAGGTTTCATCATTAAAACCGGTCTCCATATCGATCGCGATGAAGTTTGAATTCTCCTGCGGGTTCCCGTTTTCATCGGATGTATAGACGTCCGTCACCGTGCGTTCCGATCCGGCCGTCATGACCTGCCAGCCGCTAGGATCGACACTGTCGACCGCATCCTCCAGTTCGATGATGAGCTTCGGTACGCCCGGTCCTCCTTCATACCCCTTTACATAGATGCTGGTCTTCACGACGCCAGCATAGGCATCGGCTGATTGCACGCCTTCTTGCTGGTCTGAATCCTGTTGATCCACCGATTCTCCGGAACCGCAACCGGCAAGCAAACCTGCCGTTATCCCTGATGTAAAAATAGTGCCGCTTATTTTACCTCTCACTCCCTGACCCCTCCATTCTTCCTTGTTCCATTTACATTTCATTATACTATAGTTCAATCTTCAAAAACGACGGAATGGGTCCGCAGCTCCGGTGAAGAATCCGTCCATCGGAGGACAGCATAGAAATCGGTCAAGTCCGAAATCCTGTGTAAAATCACTTTGTAGTTCCTTTTTCTTGATACGTGTGTTTTTGTGCCAGGCGAGCCTGGCAGGACCCTCGGTTTAGGTAGGAATCAAAAACCGATTCCTACCTAAACCGAGCGTGCAATTGTTAAGTCCTCCCTACGATCGGATTTCCTGTCTTCATCAGGAATGTCCAACGGTTCTTTTCCCAGTCCTCATGGATATCCATCAGAACTGCGCCAATCAAGCGTTCCGCTGAGTCAGTATTCGGGAAAATCGAAACCACCTGTTCTCTTCGACGGATCTCGCGATTGACCCGTTCCAGGGAATTGGTTGTCCGCAGGGAAATGTGGTAGACTTCCGGTTCCTGAAGATACTGCATTGCGTCCATAAAGCCGCTGTCCAACGTCTCCAAGGCCTTGCTGAAGCGGTTCTCTCCACCGGTCAGCTCCTCGAATGCCTGACGGCTTTCCAACGCTTGCTGAAGGGTGTTGGCGCGGAAAATTTTCCGCAAGGCTTGACGCTGCTCTTCGCTATCTTTTTTCGGCATCACGTCCAGGATATTCCGGAGAAAATGGACCGTACACCGCTGCCAGGCTGCGCCCACAAACACTTCCTGAATGGCGGCTTTCAGGCCCTGATGGGCATCCGAAATCACCAGTTTAGGCTGCATCAATCCACGGTCCCGCAGATCCTGTAAGAAGGATCTCCAGGTCTCCTTGGATTCTTGATCCGATACTTTGAAACCAAGGATTTCCCGCTTGTTCAAATCATTGACGCCCTGGGCGATGTAGACGGCCTTGCTGATGACCCGGTGGTCTTCGCGCACCTTGATGTACATGGCATCGAAGTAGACATACCGAAAGGTATGCCCGGTCAAAGAGCGTTCCCGGAACTCCTTAAGCTCTGGATCCAGATGCTTCATTGCACTGGAGACAAACGATTTCGATACGGTTTCTCCGCACAATTGCTCCACGATTTTCGACACTTTCTTCGTGGAAACACCGTTGATCACAGCCTCCACCATGCTTAGCACGAAAGCCTGATCCATCCTGTTGTAACGCTTAAATAATTTAGTGGAGAAATCACCGTTGCGTGTACGGGGCACTTTTAAAGTGAGCCTTCCGATGGAAAGAGTGAAGTCCCGTTCGTAATAGCCATTGCGGTAATCTGTCCGGCTAATGGTCCGTTCGTACTGGTTGGCTCGGATGTGCTCGTCCCGCTCCGCTTCCATATAAGCGTTAAAAACCAGCACTGCCATTGACTTCATCATGCTGGTGATATTGCTGTTCAAAACTGCCTCTGTTAATTCTTCCATATTTATATTAATATTTAGTTGGGTCATATCCGTTCTCCTTTGCGATGTTGTGTGGTAACTACATTGTACCAAAGGTTTGGGTATGGCCTTTTCTTTTTACACAATTATACGGAAACAACTTAGAAATCAGACTTAACTCCGATAGAACCGGGTTCATCGGAGAATAACTGAAAATGCGAACCGAACTCCGGCGAAGCCTCCGCTCACCGGAGGAGAAAAATGGATCTCCTCGATCATGGATAGTAGTCGAGAAAAAGTTAACGGTTAACAACAAAAAACGAGGCTGTCTCTATAGACAGCCCCGGCTTCTTATTCTGCAATTTTTGCAATCTTTCCTTGGGTCACGTAGACCATCAAAACGGAAATGTCGGCTGGGTTGACGCCGCTGATCCGGCTTGCTTGGGCGATCGTTTCCGGTTGGATCTTCTTCAGATTCTGTTTGGCTTCATTGGCGATTCCGTTGATTGCATCGTAATCGATGTTCACAGGGATGCGTTTTTCTTCCATCTTCTTCAGCTTGTCCACTTTTTCGACTGCTTTCTTGATGTAGCCGGCATATTTGATCTGCACTTCTACTTGCTTGATGACCTCTTTCGGCAAAGCTTCTTCAAGCGGAGCAAAAGCGATCAGACCTTCATATTTCAGTTCTGGACGCTTCAAAATATCCGCAAACAGAATGCCATCCTTCAGCGGAGCGGAATTTTGTTCCGCAAGGAAAGCCTGCAGCTCTTCAGTCGGTTTCAGGCGCGTACTTTCGAGGCGGGCGATTTCCTTTTCGACAGCCTGTTTTTTCTCAAGGAATGAGGCGTAGCGTTCTTCCGTCACCAAACCGATTTCACGGCTCATTTCGGTCAAGCGGAAGTCGGCGTTATCATGGCGAAGCAACAGACGGTACTCAGCGCGCGAAGTCAGCAAGCGATAAGGCTCCATCGTCCCTTTTGTGACCAAATCATCGATCATGACGCCGATATAGCCATCGCTGCGCTTCAGGATGAAAGGTTCTTTGCCTTGCACAGCCAGTGCTGCATTGATGCCGGCGATGATGCCTTGTCCGGCAGCTTCTTCATAACCGGACGTACCGTTCGTTTGACCGGCAGTGAATAAGTTCTTCACCAATTTTGTCTCCAAGGAAAGGCGCAACTGATGCGGTTTTACGACATCGTATTCGATGGCATAGCCTGTCCGCATCATTTGGGCATTTTCCATCCCCGGAACGGAACGGATCAGATCAAGCTGAACATCTTCCGGCAATGAGGTGGACAAGCCTTGCACATAGACTTCTTCGTTTTCGCGGCCTTCCGGCTCAAGGAAGAGCTGATGGCGCGGCTTGTCGCTGAAACGGACGATTTTGTCTTCGATTGATGGGCAATAACGCGCCCCTACACCTTCCACGATACCCGTGAACATCGGCGCGCGGTGGAGATTGTCGCGGATGATTTCATGGCTTTCCGGGCTCGTATACGTCAGCCAGCAGGATAATTGATCTTTCAGATAGTCTTCATCTTTGGAAAGGAAGCTGAAATGATTCGGCTCAACGTCACCAGGCTGTTCCTCGGTTTTGGAATAATCGATGCTCGAAGCCATCACCCGCGGCGGCGTTCCGGTCTTGAAGCGCGCCAATTCAAATCCCAGATCAAGCAGATTTTCGGATAACTTGATGGAAGGCTGCGAGTTGTTCGGTCCGGATGAATAAGCCAAGTCCCCGATGATGATTTTCCCTCGGGAAGAGGTTCCGGCTGTGATGACGACAGCCCCAGCGCGGTAAACGGCGCCTGTATGCGTCACTACCCCTTTGACTTCACCGTCTTCTACGATCAGTTCCTCAACGATGGCTTGCTTCAACAGCAGGTTCTCCTGTTTTTCGATGGTATGCTTCATATGGTGGGCATAGTCATCCTTATCCGCTTGTGCGCGCAATGCTTGGACTGCAGGGCCTTTCCCTGTGTTCAGCATGCGCATTTGGATATACGTCTTGTCGATGTTGCGTCCCATCTCGCCGCCCAATGCATCGATTTCTCTCACGACGACACCTTTTGCAGGTCCGCCGATGGATGGGTTACAGGGCATAAAGGCAACCATGTTCAAATCGATGGTAACCAGCATCGTGCTGCATCCCATACGCGCAGCGGCAAGAGCCGCTTCGGATCCGGCATGTCCGGCTCCTACAACAATCACATCAAAAATTCCAGCTTCAAATCTGTTCATTTTTCCATTCCTTTCATTTATGCTATCTATTTGTTCTTATCGTTTTAGTTGAACTCTGAATCCTTTTAGAACGGTTCTGAATCCTAGAGTTCTCCGCCTAACGCTGTTCAGGCCCACGCAGCCAAAACCGGGCTGCTTAGTCCTGAACCTCGTTAGTGCTCAAACTCTGAGCTCAGGATTCATCACACACTGTTATTTCCCTAAACAGAACTGTGTAAATAGTTGGGTGAGGAGTTCGTCTTGGACGCTGTCGCCGGTGATTTCTCCGAGCAGGTCCCAGCAACGGGTGAAGTCGATCTGGACGAGGTCGATCGGCATGCCTGATGCGATGCCGCTCAGCACTTCATCCAGCGAGTCCATCGCATCGTTCAAGAGCGCGATGTGGCGGACATTTGATACATAGGTAGCATCCTTCTCGCCGGTTTCCCCGGAGAAGAACATCTTCGTGATCTGTTGTTCCAGTTGGTCCAGGCCGGTTTCGCTCAGCATCGATGTTTCGATGATTCTTTCAGGATCGCTCCAAGGTTCCAGCTCGCCGGTTGTCATCTTGGCTTCCAGATCCATTTTGTTCATAAGAATGATGCGGTTCATGTCCTTCGTGTCTTCCAGAAGCTGCTTGTCTTCTTCCGTCAGCCCTTCATTCTGGTTGATCAACAGAAGAATCAGATCGGCTTCGGCCAAGGCTTTCCGGCTGCGTTCTACTCCGATCTTTTCCACGACATCATCCGTTTCGCGGATGCCCGCCGTGTCGATCAGCTTCAATGGAACGCCTCTGACGTTCACGTATTCCTCGATCGTATCGCGGGTAGTGCCGGCAATATCCGTCACGATGGCTTTCTCTTCACGCAACAGGCGGTTCAGCAAACTGGATTTGCCTACGTTCGGGCGGCCGATGATGGCTGTCTGAAGACCTTCGCGCAGGATCTTCCCTTGCTTGGCGGTATCCAACAAGTGCTGGATGTGTCCGCGCACTTCAATGGTGCGTTCCTTCAAGAGCTTCGTCGTCACTTCCTCGACGTCATCGTATTCCGGGTAGTCGATGTTCACTTCGACTTCAGCCAAGGTGTTCAGGATGATCTGACGGATATCCCGGATCATGCCGGACAATTTGCCGTCCAACTGATGTAGAGCCACATTCATCGCACGATCGGTCTTAGCACGGATCAAGTCCATGACCGCTTCGGCCTGCGACAGATCGATCCGGCCGTTCAAGAAGGCACGCTTCGTGAATTCCCCGGGCTCCGCCATGCGGGCGCCGTTCTGGAGGATCGTCTGCAGAATCCGGTTGACGCTCACGACACCGCCGTGGCAGTTGATTTCCACGACATCTTCGCGGGTGAACGTCTTCGGTCCGTGCATGACGGACACCATGACCTCGTCGATCATGTCGCCTGTGCGCGGATCATATAGGTGGCCGTAATTGATGGTGTGTGTGGCGACGTCAGCCAAATGCTTCGTCCCGGCTCGGTATAAGGCATCGGCGATCTGGATCGCCTGATCCCCGCTCAAACGCACGATTCCGATGGCCCCTTCTCCTGGCGGCGTCGAAATGGCGGCGATGGTATCAAATTCATTTGTAATCATTCATTTTCATCCTTTCTCGGTCATTTCAGCGTACAAAAAAAGCGCCCACTCCTCCCCTTCGTTCAAGCGGGAGGAAAAGCACTTTGACTGCAGTTCACTTTGGATATTCTTTTCAGCTTACTTTAAATAGATTTCTAGCCGATTATACAAGCAATGCGGGCGCAATGCAAGCATTTGACGGATGTTTTTTCATTTCATCATCAGATACAAAGCTCCGCCCGCCAACAGGAGGATGCTGTTGCGGATCAGCCAATCTGCAGGGCGATTTTCCCTGTCTGTTCGGCACTTTCCAGCCGTTGGAAAGCCTCCTTGAACTGCTCTGCCGGGTAAACGGCATCGACCACTGGATGGAGATCATGTTCCTCAACAAAACGGATCATCGCTTCATATTCTTCAAAACTGCCCATTGTCGAACCTTTCAGCGTGTATTGTCCGTAAAAGAATTTCCGCAGATCGAAGGTGACCAGATCGCCCGTCGATGAGCCGAAAGTCACGATGGTGCCGCCTCTGCGGACCGCATCCAGCGATTTGTCGAAAGTGGCTGCTCCGACCGATTCGATCACGACATCCACTTTTCCGCCGATTCCTTCGACCCAATCCTCATCGTGCAGTAGCCCTTTATCGGCTCCGTGCTGCAGCGCCGTTCCCAATTTTTCTTGGGAGCGGGAAGTGACATACACTGTCGCTCCAGCGGCCTTGGCGAATTGCAGCAGGTAGGTGGCCACTCCGCCGCCGATGCCTGGGATCAGGACTTTCATGCCTTCCGATACGCCGCCTTTTGTGAACAAAGCCCGGTAAGCTGTCAAAGCGGACAGAGACAACACCCCGGCTTCTTCCCAAGACAGATGGGCCGGTTTATGGACAGCATTCTCTTCGGAAACAACGATTTCCTCCGCCATCGCCCCCTGCTCCGAACTCCCGAGGATCGTGAAATTTTCCGGTGCCGTATCGCTGTTCTTGCGCCAACCACTGCCGGGATAAAGCATCACTTCATCACCGATTTTGAAACGTGTCACCTCTGCTCCGACAGCCACAACGACACCGGCAGCATCCGATCCGATGACAACCGGATGCTTCTCATGGACTTGGCTCAAGGCAAAAAGGTCGCGATGATTCAGTCCCGCCGCTTTGACCTTTATTTTGATCTCGAAAGGTCCCGCCGGCTGTTCCGCACGGTCTTCCCATTTCAAACCTTCCAGTCCGACTTTTCCGCTGTGAATCAATGTTTTCACCATATCGATCACTCCTCAAATGAATAGTTCTGTCAGATTCAGTATAACTTTTCCGGACAGAAATACAAAGAGGGAGACCCGAAGCCTCCCTCTCACTTGCTATTTTTCGGTAAAACGGATCGCTTTTGCTCCGATATCGGAACGGTAGAACGTGTGCGCAATCGGATTTGCACTCAGGTAACGGTAGGCTTTGTCTTGCGCGGCTTGGAGCGTTTCGCCTTGGCCAGCGATCAACAGGATACGACCGCCGTTTGACAATAGTCCTTGTTCGCCAGCCTTCACGCCTGCTGCATAGACGATGCAATCCGCATTTTCCTTATCCAGATCAGGCAATGGGATATCTTTCATCGGCGCTTCCGGATAGCCTTCAGCGGCAACAACGACACCCAAAGTGTAACGATCGGTGTACATTTCGATGACCGGATCTTTTCCGTTCAGGATGTCATCGATGACTTGCGCCAAATCGGATGCCATCTGATTCATGATGACCTGTGTTTCCGGATCGCCGAAACGGGCATTGAATTCGATGACGCGCAGCCCTTTGGCGGTGATCATCAAGCCGGCATAGACAACTCCCTTGAATGGGATGCCTTCAGCAACCATCGCCTCTACAGTCGGTTTTACGACCGTATCCAGCACTTCTTGAATCATAGCTTCGGATACTTGCGGTACAGGCGAATAAGCGCCCATGCCGCCCGTATTCGGTCCTTTGTCGCCGTCGTAAGCCCGCTTGTGGTCCTGTGCGACGCCTGAATAGTAATACTTCGCACCATTCGCCAACGCGAACAACGAGAATTCTTCCCCTTCAAGGTACTCTTCGATGACGACTTTCGGTTTGCCGGCTGCATATTTGCCTTGCAGGAGCATGTCGTTCAGTGCATCCAGAGCCTCCGTCATCGTCATCGCGACAACGACGCCTTTGCCGGCCGCCAGACCGTCCGCCTTGATGACGATCGGAACACCATTGGCTTCCACATAAGCAACAGCTGCCTCATAGTCTTCGAATGTCTCATAGGCTGCAGTCGGGATGCCGTATTTTTTCATCAGGTCTTTTGCGAATTGCTTGGAGCATTCCAAGTCGGCCGCTTTTTTGCTGGGTCCGAAGACTTTCAGGCCAGCCGCTTCAAATGCATCCGTAACCCCTTCAAACAAAGGGATTTCCGGTCCGACGAAAGTCCAAGCGATGTTGTTGTCTTTGACGAATTGGATCAATCCTTGGTGATCGTTTTCCGCAATGTCTACTAACGTGATGCCGTCCTGGGCCATCCCTGGGTTGCCTTTGGCGCAGTAAACAGTCTCCACCAACGGGCTTTGCATTAATTTTTTAGCGATGGCATGCTCGCGTCCGCCACTGCCGATTACAAGAAGTTTCATCTTTGAGATCCTCCAACCTTTTATATGAAGCTTGATATTGCCTATTAATCGAGTTCTGAATCCCAGAAATCTCCGCCTAAGCTGTCAACTGCACACGGGCAAAAAGCGCCCGCTTTGCAGTTGCCTTCTTAGTGCTCGATTTCTACCATGGGATTCATCACATCTTGTTTTAATCGAGTTCTGAATCCTTAGCAAAAAGTGCGTCAATAGCCTCGATACTCAAAATGCTAAAGACCTCAAACGTCGCACTGTGACGTTTGAGTGCCTAAGCTGTCAACTGCACACGGGCAAAAAACGCCCGCTTTGCAGTTGCCTTCTTAGTGCTCGATTTCTACCATGGGATTCATCTCATCTTGTTTTAATCGAGTTCTGAAATCCAGGCCCCTCCGCCTAAGTTGACAAACGCACACGGACAAAAAGCGTCCGCTTTGCGTTTGTCCTCTTAGTGCTCAGGGTCTAAACGGATTTCATCTCATCTTAGTGTCTGAAGTGTCTTACGCTTGTTTTCAGCATCGTGATGCCGTATTTGTTTGCCATTTCGATCGAATCTTGGTCCTTGATGCTGCCGCCTGGTTGAACGATCGCTTTGATGCCGTGTTTGGCAGCATACTCTACGCTGTCGTTCATCGGGAAGAAGGCATCACTCGCCAATACAGCGCCTTCGATGGCGTTGGCCGCTTCGGCTTGCTCGATTGCGATTTTTACGGATCCGACACGGTTCATCTGGCCTGCGCCGATGCCGACTGTCTGTTTGCTGTTTGCCAATACGATGGCATTGCTCTTCACGTGTTTCACGACTTTCCAGGCGAAATCCATTGCTTTCATTTCGTCTTCAGTCGGTTGACGTTCGGTCATGACTTCCCAATTAGCCGGTACGTCTTCTGTGTTGATGTCCTGCGTCTGTTCCAGCATGCCGCCCAATACGGAGACGAATTCTTTTCCGCCTGCTTTTGCAGCCGAGAAATCCAAAGTCATGATGCGGACATTTTTCTTCTTGGACAGAATGGCTAGAGCCGCTTCTGTATAACTTGGCGCCAAAACGATTTCCAGGAACATGCTGTTCAGTTTTTCGGCAGTCGCCACATCCAAAGGACGGTTCGCAACCACGATGCCGCCGAAGATGGAGACAGGATCAGCTGCATAGCAACGATCGAAGGCTGCATCGATGTCGTCTGCGATACCGACGCCGCATGGATTCATATGCTTGACGGCAACTACAGCGGGCTCGTCGAATTCGCGTGCGATACGGATAGCTGCATCAGCATCTTTGATGTTGTTGTAGGACAATTCTTTTCCGTGCAATTGGACCGCGCTCGCGATCGAGAACGGTACAGCCAATGGTTCTTGGTAGAAAGTCGCTGTTTGGTGGCCGTTTTCTCCGTAACGCAGGCTTTGTTTCAGATCATAAGTCACTGTCAATTTTTCAGGTTCGGTTTCGCCGACCACATTGGTCAAGTATTGGGCGATCAAAGCATCGTAGCTGGCTGTATGACGGAACACTTTTGCAGCCAAAGCTTGGCGTGTTTCGAAAGTCGTTTCGCCGGCAGCTTCCAATTCGGCAAGGACTTTTTCATAGTCGATCGGATCGGTCAAAACAGTTACGCTCGCGTAGTTCTTAGCCGCGCTGCGGAGCATGCTTGGGCCGCCGATGTCGATGTTTTCGATGGCATCAGCCAAAGTCACATCGTTTTTGCTGATGGTTTCCTTGAATGGGTACAGGTTGACGACAACAAAATCAATCGGTGCGATATTGTGATCTTTCATGGCTTGCATATGGTCCGCAAGATCACGTCTGCCCAAAAGTCCGCCATGGATCAGTGGGTGCAACGTTTTTACGCGGCCGTCCATCATTTCAGGAAAGCCGGTTACATCCTCTACGGAAATAGTCGGTACGCCAGCCTCTTCCAAAGCTTTCTTCGTTCCGCCAGTTGAGATGATTTCGATTCCTTTTGCTGCTAATGCCTGCGCAAATGCTACTACGCCTGTTTTATCTGAAACACTGATCAATGCTCTTGTCACTGTGTGTCACTCCTTAAATTTATGATGGATTCATGCGGTTTTAACAAAAGGAAGGACTTCCGCAAGCGCGGAGTCCTCATCCATTTTGTTAGGCTATAGGAATTTATAAAATTGTTTTCAACATAAAAGCGCATCACCGTAGGTGTTCCACACATTTGCAAAATGTTTCATGCACCTAATAATGATGGCTAGCTTCACGGGTTAGCCCTTCGGAAATTAGATAAATCGTACCTATTGCGCTCTACGATGCTCAGTTGCATGGGACTCTTAGGGATTCATCCCTTAGAGCCCCAGTACAAGGTGACCGTAGGGAACGTTGCGTGGACAGATTTCCTAACTTTCTTTCAGGGCTGAACGAACCCGTTCAGCTTTTCTTAGCCTTTATTCTTTTGTGCCAGTTGTTGGATCACTTGTGGGAAAATCCGGTGCTCTACTTGATGGATGCGGGTCTCCAAAGTCTCCAGCGTATCCTCCGGAAGGATCGCCACTTTTTCTTGGGCGATGATCGGGCCGGTATCGACCCCTTCATCAACGAAATGGACAGTGACGCCGGTCTCCGGAACGCTTGCTTCGAAGGCATCCTGGATACCATGCCGACCCGGGAAATCCGGCAGCAAGGACGGGTGGATATTGACGATGCGGTCGGCGTAGGCCGATAGCAAAGTCGGTCCGACAATCCGCATATAGCCCGCCAAGACAACCAAGTCGACCTTTTCTTCAGCCAGATGCTTCAAAATTTCATTTTCGTAGGCGACCCGATCCTTGAAGCCTTTCGGCGTAAAGGAGACCACCGGGATATTGTGTTGTTTGGCGCGCTCGATCGCATATGCTTTCGGCTTGTCGCAGAACAGGAAAGCGATCGTCGCATCCACTTCGCCTGACGCGATGGCTTCGGCGATGGCTTGAAAATTCGAGCCGTTTCCTGAAGCAAAGACAGCTATCCTCATGCTTGAGCCTCTTTCAGGATAACCTCTTTTTCTGATGTTTTTGCAGCCACGGATCCGATCACGTAGGCTTTTTCATCGTTCTCGGTTAGAACGCCGAGCACTTCCGTCAAGTTTTCAGGAGAGACCGCCAGCACCATACCGATGCCCATGTTGAAGATTTCGTACATTTCAAGAGCCGGAATCTTGCCGATTTTTTCCATCACTTGGAAAATCGGCAAGACAGGCCAGCTGCCTAATTGGATTTCCGCTTGGACGTTATCGGGAAGCATACGCGGCACGTTTTCGACGAAGCCGCCGCCTGTGATGTGGGCAACACCATGCAGCAGCTGTTTTTTGATCAACGGCAATAAAGCATTCACGTAGATTCTTGTAGGCGTCAACAGAACATCGCCCAATTCTTGGTCTTCGATGCCATCCACTTTGTCGGCCAATTTGTAGTCATTGTCCTTGAAGAAGATTTTGCGCACCAAGGAGTAGCCGTTCGAATGGATGCCTGATGAAGGCAACCCAACCAACACATCGCCTTCTTTGATCAAGGCAGGTGTCAACAAAGCATCTTTTTCCGCAATCCCTACCGTAAATCCGGCCAGATCGAAATCTTCCGGATCGTACATATCGGGCATTTCAGCTGTTTCTCCGCCGATCAGAGCAGCTCCGGCTTGGACGCAGCCTTCAGCTACGCCAGCAACGATCTGCTCCAATTTTTCCGGACGGTTTTTACCGACAGCTACATAATCCAAGAAATAAAGAGGTTCTGCACCTTGCGCTACAACATCGTTGACGCACATTGCGACACAATCGATCCCGATCGTATCGAATTTTCCGGCTTCGATGGCCAGCATAAGCTTCGTGCCGACACCATCCGTACCCGATACAAGTACAGGTTTTTTATAATTCAATTCAGAAAGGTCAAAGTTTCCGCCGAATCCGCCGACTTCGCCAAAAACGCCTGGACGTTTTGTGCGGTCGATGTGTTTCTTGATGCGGCTGACTGTTTCATAACCGGCTGTGACATCCACACCCGCTTTTGCATATGCGTTTTCCATCAAGCTTGCCCTCCCTTTAGATTCTCTTTTTGAATAGCTGTCATATTGTTCACGTAATCCGCTTCATAGTCGTATAGCCCAGTCGGATAATCCCCGTTGAAGCTGTCCATGCATAAGCCTGAATACGGCATATCAAATTTCAAACCGATTGAATCGATCAGACCCTCTTGGCTAAGGAAAGCCAAGCTGTCCGCACCGATGTATGCACAAATTTCATCAACGGTCATTTTAGCGGCGATCAGTTCAGCTGACTTGCTGATGTCGATGCCGTAAAAACTCGGGTAGATCAAAGGTGGGGAAGAGATGCGGACATGCACTTCTTTGGCTCCCGCTTCTTTCAATAACGTCACGATGCGTTTGCTGGTCGTCCCGCGCACGATCGAATCATCCACCATGACGACGCTCTTGCCTTGGACAACCCCTTTTACGGCGGACAACTTCATTTTTACGCCCAATTCGCGCAGTTCCTGCGTCGGTTGGATGAACGTACGTCCGACATATTGGTTCTTGATCAGGCCCATTTCGTAAGGCGTTCCGCTTTCTTCCGCAAATCCGCTCGCTGCGGACAAGGAAGAGTTGGGCACACCGATAACGATATCGGCTGTCACTGCAGGTGCTTCGATGGCCAAACGCGTTCCCATCCGCTTGCGTGCAGTATGCACATTCACGCCGGCAATATTGGAATCCGGACGCGCGAAGTAGATATACTCCATCGCAGCGATGGAGATGGTTGTATCGTCGGTATATTTTTCGATCGTCAAGCCGTTGTCGTCAATGATCGCCAGTTCGCCGGCGTTGACGTTGCGGACAAAATCCGCGCCGATCGTATCGATGGCACACGTTTCGCTGGCCATCACATACGCGCCATTCGGCAATTGGCCGATGACAAGCGGACGGAATGAATTCGGATCGACGGCACCGAACATTTTCTCTTCGGTCAAAAGGATATAAGTGAAGCCGCCTTTAACCTGATTCAGGCTCTCTTTGATCTTTTCGATCAGGCTGTCTTTCTGGCTGCGTCTGATCAGATGCATCAGAACTTCCGTATCCGAAGTCGAATGAAAGATGGCGCCGTTTTCCTCAAGATTGCGTCGCAATGATTTGGCATTCACCAAGTTGCCGTTGTGGCAAATGGCGATGTCCATATCATAGAAATGGTACAAAAACGGCTGCACATTCTCGATGCTGTTCTGTCCGGAAGTCGAGTAACGCACATGCCCGATGGCACGGTTCCCTGTCAATCTTTGCAGATCCGCTTCGTCCTTGAACACTTCGCTGATCAGACCAAGATTACGGTGAACCAACAGTTTTCCTTCATCACATGAAACTATCCCTGCACCCTCTTGTCCACGGTGCTGCAAGCTGTGCAAACCGAAGTAAGTCAACTGGCTGGCATTGTCGTCTCCCCAAATGCCGAATACGCCACATTCTTCGTTTAAGCTTTTTGTTTCAGCAAGCATGGAATAGCCTCCTCCCATTTCGTTTGTACTTCTTTAATATCCAAAGTGATTGTTTCGTTCGCGGCAGCGATTTTTGCGACAGCGGCAGCAGTCACGGTTCCGATTTGCGCAGCAGCTGATCCGAAGATCGCTTCCACAGCGGCAACATTTTCAGGTTTTACGGTCAGGATGAAGCGTGATTGCGTTTCGCTGAACAGCAATGTTTTATCCATAGCAACCGTCACATCGAAGCCTAGACCGGTGTCAAAGACGCTCTCCATCAAGCCGACAGCCAAGCCGCCTTCTGATAGGTCATGCGCGCTTGCGATCAGACCCGCTTTTATTGCTTTCAGGACGTTCGCTTGGTTTTCTTTTTCGACAGCCAAGTCAAAGTCCATCAGTTTGCCTTCTATTTTGCCCAATTCCATTTTTTGCAGTTCGGAACCGTTGAAATCTGCTTTGGTTTCGCCGATCAGAATAATGCGGTCGCCTGCAGCTTTGAAAGCTTGCGTAGTGATGTGTGCAAGATCCTCGATCAGACCAACCATACCGATCATCGGTGTCGGATAAACGGCCACGCCGTCGGTTTCATTGTAAAGGGACACGTTACCTGAGATGACAGGCGTATCCAATTGGCGGCAAGCTTCAGAGATACCGTCCGCGGAAGTGCTTAATTCCCAGAAAATTTCTGGTTTATCAGGATTTCCGTAGTTCAAGCAGTCTGTGATTGCCAATGGTTTTCCGCCGCTGGCAACGATATTGCGGGCAGCTTCAGCGACAGCGATCTGTCCGCCGATTTCCGGGTTCAAATACAGGTAACGGCCGTTGCAGTCCGTTGTCATTGCGATCGCTTTTTTGGTGCCTCGGACGCGGACAACTGCAGCATCGCTTCCTGGGCCTACAACCGTGCTGGTGCGGACCATGGAATCATAGGTATCATAGACGCTCTTCTTGGAAGCCAACGTCGCTTGTTGCAATAAAGCCACTAAGGTATCCTGCGCTGATGTGAAGACTGGCTTATAGTCTTCCATAGCTGCGAATGCAGCGATGCGGGCAGGCACTGCAGTCGGTTTGTAGTAGACCGGTGCATCTTCAGCCAAAGCATCAACCGGAAGTTCAGCGACCACTTTGCCTGCATGGGATAGACGGTACATGCCATCATCGGTAACTTCACCGATCACGACTGCATCCAATTCATATTTTTTGAACAGGTCGACGATGCGTTGCTCTTCGCCCTTCTTGATGCACAACAGCATACGCTCCTGTGACTCGGAAAGCATCATTTCGTAAGGTGTCATTTCTGTTTCACGCTGCGGAACATCGTCAAGGTTCAAAAGCAAGCCGCTGCCTGCTTTTGAAGCCATTTCCGAGCTGGAAGAGACTAAACCGGCAGCACCCATGTCCTGGATACCGATCAAAGCGTCGGAGTAGTCATAAATGCATTCCAAACAAGCTTCCATCAATAATTTTTCCATGAATGGATCGCCCACTTGGACAGCTGAACGTTGCGCTTCTTCCTCTTCCTTGAATTCTTCGGAAGCGAAAGTGGCGCCATGGATGCCATCGCGGCCTGTTTTTGCGCCCACGTACATGATCGAGTTGCCGACTCCGGCAGCTTGGCCTTTTTGCATATCTTTTTGATCGATCAAACCGACGCACATTGCGTTGACCAACGGATTGCCTTTGTAGCAAGGGTCGAAGACCGTTTCGCCGCCGACAGTCGGAATACCGATACAGTTGCCGTAACCGCTGATACCGGCAACGACTTCTTCGAAGATGTGTTTCGTACGCTCATTGTCCAATTCGCCGAAACGCAAAGAGTCAAGGATCGCAATCGGGCGTGCACCCATGCTGAAGATGTCACGGATAATTCCGCCGACACCGGTAGCTGCACCTTCATAAGGCTCGACAGCTGATGGGTGGTTGTGGCTTTCCGCTTTGAAAACGACAGCTTGGCCGTCGCCGATATCCACGATACCAGCGCCTTCGCCAGGTCCTTGCAACACTTGCGGGCCGGTAGTAGGGAATTTTCTCAGGACTGGTTTTGAATTTTTATAAGAACAGTGTTCGCTCCACATAACGGCAAACAGGCCAGTTTCAGTATAATTCGGCAAACGATGCAAAATTTTATCGCAGATTGTGCCGTACTCTTCGTCTGTCAGACCCCATTCACGATAAATTTTGGATTCTTTTACTTGTTCTGGCGTTGGTTCTAAAAATGCCATTATTTGTTCAGCTCCTTCTTATAATTTTCAACCATGGATTGGAACAGGCGCAGGCCGTCAGCCGATCCCAGCAAAGCTTCGACAGCACGCTCCGGGTGAGGCATCATGCCGAGGACGTTGCCTTTTTTGTTGATGATGCCGGCGATGTCTTCAATGCTGCCGTTCGGGTTACCATTAGCATAAGTGAATACGATTTGATTGTTGGCTTTCAGGTCAGCCAAAGTCTCTGCATCGCAGAAGTAGTTTCCTTCACCGTGCGCGATCGGAACAGAGATGATTTCGTCTTCTTTATAGAGGGAAGTGAATTGCGTATCAGCATTCACGACTTTGAGATCCTGCGGTTTGCAGACGAACTTCAAAGTATCATTGCGGCGCAAAGCACCAGGCAATAAGCCGGCTTCAGCCAAAATCTGGAATCCGTTGCAAGTGCCGAATACAGGCTTGCCTTCTTCAGCGAAACGGACGACTTCGCTCATGATGTTCGCAAAGCGGGCAATCGCACCTGTACGCAAGTAATCGCCATATGTGAATCCGCCGGGCAATAGGACAGCATCGAAACCTTCAAGGCTTGTTTCATAATGTTGCACATACTCTGCATCTTCTCCAAGAATATCTTTAATGGCTGCATACATATCTAAATCACAGTTCGAGCCAGGAAAAACGATGACAGCGAATTTCATTAAGCTTCAACCTCCTGGATTTCATAACGGTAAGTTTCCATGACCACGTTCGCCAGCAATTTGTCGCAGATCTCTTCGATGACTTGTTCAACGTTCTCTTCATCTTTGGAAACTTGGATTTCGAAATATTTCCCGATGCGGATATCTTCGATCGTCGGGTAGCCCATACGGTGGACGGCACCCTTCACGGCTTCCCCTTGCGGATCCAATACTGAGTCTTTATACGTTACATACACGGTTACTTTATACATGTCCAAATTCCTCGCTTTTGTTTTTTTATTTTTTGTTTTTTTTTAGTTGGTTTTGTTCCGGTTGGCTTACATTTTGTTCAGGCGGTCCAGCACTTCCACGTAGACCGGAATCAGATCTCCCAAGTCACGGCGGTAGATGTCTTTGTCCAAATGTTCATTCGTTTCGAGATCCCAAAGGCGGCATGTATCCGGTGAGATTTCATCAGCCAGGATGATTTCTCCCTCAGCTGTCTTGCCGAATTCGATTTTGAAATCGATCAGGCGGACGCCGATTGCCTTGAACATCTCGATCAAGGCTGCATTGATCTTCAGCGCTTGCTGCTTGATTTCGGCAACTTCTTCTTCAGTCGCTGCTCCCAGAACTTGTACGTGGGCATCATTGATGAAAGGATCATTGAGCGCGTCGTCTTTGTAGTAGAATTCCAAAACAGGGAACGGCAAGTCGATGCCTTCCTCCATGCCGAAACGTTTCGCGAAGCTTCCAGCGGCTACATTGCGGACAACCACTTCCAATGGGAACATATTGACTCTTTTCACTGATTGTTCGGTTTCTGATAGTTCTTGGATGTAATGGCTCGCGATACCCTTTTCAGCCAGATACTCGAAGATGCGGCCGGTGATCTGGTTATTGAGTCTGCCTTTCCCCTCGATAGTATCCTTCTTTATGCCGTTTAATGCCGTAGCTTGATTTAGGTACTCGGCCCAAAGAACATTCTCCTGATCTGTAGCATACATCTTTTTAGCTTTCCCAGTATAAAGCAATTCTTTTCTTTCCATCTTCCCCGTCCCTTTCCAAAACCGAACATTAATTTATACAAACGCCTTATTCATTCGTTTATATTGTATCATCTGCCCTCTACTTGTCAATGGCATTTTCATGAAAATTGAAATAAATCCCGGTTTTTCCTCAGTGCCTTTCAGTCATCCGGTGAACAGAAAAAGGCCGGAACCGTAGTCCCAGCCTTTCCATTAGTCTCCTAAACCAAGTCTTGCGAATACTTCGTCGACGTGACTCAAGTGATAGTTATAGTTGAAGGCATCCTCGATGTCTTCTTTCGTTAATTTTGCCATGATCGCTTCGTCCGCTTCCACCAATGGACGGAAATCGGTCTGATTATCCCATGAAAGGGCAGTCTTCGGCTGTACCAAGTCATAAGCTTCTTCACGGCTCATACCTTTGTCGATCAATTTCAACAGAACGCGTTGGCTATAGATCAATCCGAACGTGGCATTCATGTTGCGGAGCATATTCTCAGGGAACACAGTCAAGTTCTTGATGATGTTCCCAAAACGGTTCAACTGATAGTTCAACAATGTCGTTGCGTCAGGAAGGATGATGCGTTCCGCAGAAGAGTGGGAAATGTCGCGTTCATGCCATAAGCCTACATTCTCGTAAGCAGTGACCATGTAACCGCGGATGACGCGGGCAAGGCCCACCATATTTTCGGAACCGATCGGGTTGCGCTTGTGCGGCATAGCGGAAGAACCTTTTTGGCCTTTCGCGAAGAATTCTTCCACTTCGCGGGTTTCCGATTTTTGCAGTCCACGTATTTCAGTTGCGAAACGCTCGATGCTTGTCGCGATCAAAGCGATCGTTGCCATATATTCGGCATGCAGATCGCGCGGAAGAACCTGCGTCGAAATCTCTTGCGGTCTTATACCTAATTTTTCACAGACATACTCCTCCACGAATGGCGGGATGTTTGCGAAAGTGCCTACTGCACCGCTGATTTTTCCGGCTTCAACACCTTTTGCTGCGTGTTCAAAACGCTCGATGTTGCGTTTCATTTCTGAATACATCGTAGCCAGTTTCAAGCCGAATGTCGTAGGTTCTGCATGTACACCATGCGTACGACCCATGCAGACAGTCTTTTTGTGTTCTTTTGCCTTGTTGCCGATGATTTCCAGCATATTCTGCAGATCCTTGCGCAGGATATCATTAGCTTGCTTTAATTGGTAACCGTAGGCAGTATCGACCACATCGGTACTCGTCAGGCCATAGTGGACCCATTTTCTTTCTTCTCCCAAAGATTCGGAAACGGCGCGTGTGAACGCCACTACATCATGTCTGGTCTCTTTTTCGATTTCAAGGATACGGTCGATATCAAAAGTTGCATTCGCGCGGATTTTAGCAACGTCTTCCGCAGGGATTTCACCTAGGGCTGCCCAAGCTTCATCAGCCAGGATTTCGACCTCCAGCCAGCATTTGTAACGATTGTATTCGGACCAAACCTCGGCCATCTCAGGGCGTGTATAACGTGTAAGCATTTTAAATTGTTCCTCCGTTCCAGATTCGGGTATTGTCTATTTCTGTTAAGGTTGCTTCTTGATCATCTGTCAAAATGGTGATATGACCCATTTTTCTGTCTGTGCGCGATTCCGCTTTGCCGTAGTAATGGAAAGACCAATCCGCTTTTTCTTCCCGCAGCGCGATTGTGCCTTCCATATGCTGTCCCAGGATATTGACCATGATGGCAGGCGACAATTGACGCGCTGTCGGCATCGGCAATCCGGCGACTGCTTGGATATGGGCATCAAATTGGGAAACGTTCATTGCCTCGATTGTGTAATGGCCAGAATTATGCGGACGCGGCGCCAACTCATTGATGAAGATCGTATCATCCGCAGCCAGGAACATTTCGATGCCCAGCGTACCTACCAACTGCAGCGCGTCGGCGATTTGGTGGGCCGCCTTGTTGGCTTTTTCGGCTACCGCAGGCGTGACGCGGGCCGGCACAATCGATTCGTGCAGAATATTGTTGATGTGGATATTTTCGGAGACCGGGAACACCGTCGCTTCACCTTTTTGATTGCGTACGATCATGACCGAAAGTTCTTTCGTGAACGGAACCCAAGCCTCCAAAACGCAGATGCTGTCCGCTGCCAGTTTCATGGCTTCCGCTTTGTCCGCTTCCGATTTCAGGACAACCTGTCCCTTACCATCATACCCGAAACGGGTCGTTTTTAAAACACTCGGATAACCGATTTTAGCGATGGCCGCATCCAATTGTTCCGCATTTTCCACTACCGCGAATTGCGCAATCGATACACCGGCGGATTGAAGGAATTCCTTCTCCTTGATGCGATCCTGCGTAATCGTCAAAATTCCGCTGCCTTGCGGAATGCTGGACAGTGTTTCCACTTCCTGCAGCGCTACTGCATCGATGTTCTCAAATTCGAATGTCACGACATCGGATTTTTCGGCCAATTCGCGCAAAGCCACCGCGTCAGCGTATGCCGCCTGGATGTGCCAATCCGCAACTTGGGCTGCCGGGCAATTTTCTCCCGGATCCAAAATTCCGACGGTGAATCCCATCCTCTTTGCGGACTGTGCCAGCATACGTCCTAATTGTCCCCCGCCGATGATGCCGATCACGTCGTTCGGTTTCAGTATTTTATACAAGATCTTCACTACTTTCCAATACTTTTTGTTTTAAATCTTCCCGTCTCTTTTCCAATTGATCGGCCAAATCCTGATTTTCGATTGAAAGGATCTGCACGGCCAGCAGACCGGCATTGATTGCCCCTGCTTTGCCGATCGCTACCGTCGCAACCGGAACACCACCGGGCATCTGGACGATGGACAACAAAGAATCCATTCCGCTCAAAGCGCGCGATTGGACCGGAACACCGATGACCGGAAGCGTCGTTTTCGCGGCAATCATGCCCGGAAGGTGCGCTGCGCCGCCCGCGCCGGCAATGATGACTTTCGTTCCCGCAGCCCGTGCTTGTTCAGCAAAAGTGAACATCAGATCCGGTGTCCGGTGAGCCGAAACGACTTTCTTTTCATAAGCGATGCCAAACTCATCCAGTATCATGCAAGCTTCTTTCATAGTTTCCCAGTCAGAAGTACTACCCATTACGACAGAAACAACCGTATTCATCCATTTTCCCCCATTATCGATTTTTCATTTTTAATATAGCACATCATCTGTAATTATTCCAAACAATTTTAGACAAAACAGACCTGTTCGTTCGGAAATAATCAGTTTTTTTTCAAAAGAGAAGAAATAATACCCTGATTTCACATTAAAAAAGTGATGATTTTTCACCATAAATGGCAACAATATGATAAAATAATGATATGCAAACCCTTACAAATTAAAAAAATGCGGATTCTCTTTTTATTTCCGTGGTTATACTATAGAATAAACGGGAATAATATTATTAAACACAATTTTTGCAACTTATTTATTTTATTTCCAATAAACCCATCCACTTACTGAAGGAGTGATGATTATGAATAAATTCTTTGATATCTATATGGATTTGAGAAAAAAAATTGAACATGCAGAATTCGAAACAGGATCTCTGTTGCCCAGCGAAAAAACACTTTCGGACCACTATCATGTTTCGCGGGAAACAATCAGAAAGGCTTTGGCCCTGTTGCTGGAAGGTGGCTATATCCAAAAGAAACAAGGCAAAGGTTCCATTGTACTTGATATCAGACGCTTCAATTTCCCCGTTTCCGGACTTACCAGTTTTAAAGAGCTTCAAGATTCCCAACAAATCCCAAATGAAACAATCGTCATCAAAAATAAACTAGAGACCCTTCCGGAGTTCCTTGCGGAAAATCTGAAGGTAGATCCCGGCCGCGAAGTAATTTCCCTTGTCCGGCTTCGCAAGATTGCTGGGGAAGTTGTCATCATGGATAAGGACTATCTCTTCCATGATATCATCGAACAAATCCCTTCCGAAGCTGCTGAAAATTCCATTTATGCGTATTTGGAGAATGAACTTGGTCTGAATATCGCTTATGCCAAAAAGGAATTCGTCGTGGAGCCTGCGACACGGGAAGATCACAAACTGATGAATTTGAAAGATGACACGCATATCGTCGTCGTAAAGAGCGAAGTCTATCTGGAGGATACCCGTCTTTTCCAGTACACAGAGTCTCGCCATCGTTTGGACCGCTTCCGCTTCGTCGAATTCGCCCGCAGAAAACACAGCCTATAAAAGCAAAGCGGGACAAGCCCGCTTTGCCTCGAAAGAAATTTAGGAAATCTGGCCTCGCAACGTTCCCTACGGTCACCTTGTACTAGGGCTCTAAGGGATGAATCCCTAAGAGTCCCATGCAAATGAGCATCGCAAAGCGCAATTGCTGAGAGACTTCCAAAAAAAGGAATCAACGTGACCGTACCGGTCAGTTGTTTCATGTTTCTAAGCCATCAAAGATGGCAAGAACCATGACAAGTCGAATATTATCCTTGGCTCGATAGAGACAAGGGGTTCCTTCATTAATTTCCGAGAGGCAGGCTTGGACCGCTAGCCATCATTTTAGAGGCATAAAACGTTGTGCAAACCTATAAAACACCCATGGTGATGCACTTTTTAGTTAATAACATGCTACAAATTAGAAAAAAGATGAAGCCGGCATGGCCTCATCTTTTTTGGTTGTGCAGGGACTGATCATTCATTGACTTTCGTATAATCAACAGTAAAATAGGCACCTTCAGCCATCAGGATATGCCCTGATTCGTACGGGTTTCCGGCCACCGTAAGGTAGACTTCCTGGACTCCGTAATATTCCCCGATCGTATTGACGACTCCCTGCAAAATCAACGATTCCGCTGATGTTCCGGCATTCATTTCAGAAACAAATTCCTGCGAGAAGTCCACATAGACACGCCCATCGTCACTCAAGGACAAGCTGTTGATGGAGACATTCGGCCCAATCAGACTTCCCCCTGGAGCATCCGGAACATTCTTCAGCGCTTCCGCCAGAATGGTGCGGGTAATATCATTGGTCGTATAAGATAAAACGATGCTTGTTGCATTCAATCCCATCAGCTCGCTGTCCGGATAAAAAACGCGCAACTGTTGCGTTTCTGGAACGTCCTCGTTGCGGGCTTCCAGACTGGAAGAGACAACCATGTCATCCCCAAGGTCCGTCACCCGTTTCACCAAACCAATATCTTTCACATAGTAATCCTTGGTAGTCGAAGCTTCATAAGTCGTCGTCACTTCAAGCGCTTCAAAATTACCCATTGGTGTTTCGATCTGTGCCGTCAGATTCGTGATTTCGGAAGGGACTCCGCTCGCATTCACCCAACTGTTCCCGACTTCCAAAGGCTCCTTCAACAGAATATCCAACTGGTTTGCCGCATCGCCGCTTGCTGTTTTTTCAAGCATATTTTCCCTGAAGTAGGTTTCCGGACGCTTGAATACTTCTCTGAGTTCCCCGTCAGCCAGTTCCAATACCGTCACAACCTGCGTGCCACCGTTGTTGGAAGTGATTTGCATCCGGTTACCCTCGATGTATTGCGGATAGACCGTGAAGGAAGCATACTCATTCCCCTCGCCCAAATATTTAGTGAATACGGATGCGCTGAACGGATAATAAGCCTCGATTGTCACTGCTTCTACATTTTCGGAAGAGGACGAGGAAGCCGAGCCGCTGTCTGTTGAACTGGACACGGAAGAAGATACACTGCTGACAGCCGAAGAATCGGATGAGGAATCGGATCCTCCAAAGAGACTGCAAGAAGCTAATAGGGGCACCACTAACGCTACCATCAGATTCGGAACTTTCTTTCTCATATTTTTTTCCCACCTTCTGCCTTAGTTGTCTTCATTATATCACAACCGCTTTCTAAGGCATTACCCTAACTATTGCTGCCGTGCACGAATGCTGTGGCACTGAGCAGCTCCTTTCAAGTATAATGAAGCCAGCACGAAACTAAAAGAAACATTTCACAAATTTTAAATAGAGGTGGAAAAAATATGAAGGAAATCAGTTTGAACGATACCGTCTACAATCTGGTAAAGCAGTACCCTGAAATCAGGGAGCTCATCATCAGCCTAGGCTTCGAACCATTGCGCAGCGACAAAATGCTAAACACCGCCGGCCGCATCATGACTATAGGGAAAGCCCTCAAGCGCAATGATGTGCCGGAGGAGCTATTCGTTGAAACGCTGGCGAAAAACGGATTCAGCGTGAAGGAATTGGCAATATCAGCCGTAACGGTTGCTCCAAGCGAATCCGAAGAGCCCTCTGCTCCAACCGGTGGAATTGCCCGCATGGGTTCAACGGAATTCCAGGAGCGCCAAGACATTCTGCAGAGCCTCATCCTGCGTTTGCATAGAGGGGAGGACTGGGATGCGGTGCAAGCCGACTTCAAGAAACATTTCACGGGCGTCAGTGCCTACGAAATTTCCGTCATGGAGCAAGGCCTGATGGGCAAAGGGATTGACGCCGAAGACATCCAGCGCCTTTGCAACGTGCACGCCTCGCTCTTCGGCGGATCCATCGAAGCGGTCTACACCACTTCAGCAGAACAGCAGCATGCCGGCCATCCAATCCAAGTTATGAAACTCGAAAACTTAGCCATCGAAAATACGCTGGAAAAAATCAGCAAATTACTGGCTGTCTATCTTGAAAAAAAAGAGCCGGAAATCAAAAAAGGTATCCAAAACCAATTGAATTTGCTCGGCGAATTCGATAAGCACTATGCCCGCAAAGAATACGCCATCTTCCCGATTATGGAAAACAAAGGCATCACAGCCCCACCGAAAGTCATGTGGGGTGTCGATGATGAAATTCGCAGCATGTTCAAGGAATTCCGAACACTGTTGCAGAACGAGGACTTCGATGCGATCCCGAAAGCATTCTCCGACCTGAAATACGAAATGACGGAAATGATCACAAAAGAGGAAGATATCCTCTTGCCGATGATTATCGACATCTTCAACGAGGACCATTGGCTACAGATCGCCCAGGAGTCTGATGAAATCGGCTATTGCATCGTAAAACCGGAAGCAAAATGGGTGCCGGAACGGACCCTTCCAGAAAATGTTTCACATGAAACATTTATAACTGAAGAAAATGCATACATAAATTTCCAAACCGGACATCTGACGCCGCACCAGTTGGAAAAGATGCTGAATAATATCCCTTTGGAATTGACTTTCGTCGATGCCGACAATATCGTGCGCTACTACAACGACAACGGCGAAGAAAAGTTCTTCAAGCGCACAAGCAGTGCAATCGGCCGAGATGTGCTGAATTGCCATCCACCGAAGAGCCTGCCGATTGTCACAAAACTGCTCGCTGATTTGAAATCAGGCGCGAAAGAAAGCGAATCGATGTGGTTCCGCGCGATGGGCAAATTCATCCTGGTAACCTATCGCGCCGTCAGGGATGACGACGGCAGCTACATGGGAACCCTTGAATATGTGCAGGACATCCAGCCGATCATCGATCTTGACGGCGAAAAACGCACCCTTTCCTGAACTACTGTGAAGTGCAGGAGCGATTGCCAAACAATAAAAATACCGAGCGGCCCCATTTTTGAGGCCGCCCGGTATTTTTGGCGTTAGCCGGTAACTTTCTGTGTAATCATCCTTCATCGTCTCCTATCACCGTTCTGCTCCGGTAATAGGAGGCCTCGCCGGATGCCGGCCAACATTTTTCTTGCCAGCTCCTATGAGCGCCGCTTCGTCGGCGTTCACATCGATAGTTGCCGGTTTTCTCCTGTGAGCATGCGTCTTACCGGAGCAGGGCACCAAAAAATGGCCATCTCTAGTGAGACGACCATTTCTTTTGTGCTTATTTGATTATCCTGAAAGCGATGGTTTCGTACGGGTTCAGCGTGAAGGAAGACGCAAGCTGCCTTTCCCCATAATTGCCGACCAAGAAACTGCTGGCCTTGCTTGCCCATTCTTCCGGTACGCTGATTGTGTACTCACCGGCATAGAAATGATTCAGAACCAACACTTTTTCTTCCTCGTTCTCCCGGATATAGGCGAACACTTCCGAATCGTCCAACAGGATACCCTCGTAGGAACCATCCGCAATGACTGCATGCTCTTTGCGGATACGGATCAACTCCTGGTAGTAACGGAAAATTTGGCCCTCAGCGCATTCTTTTTCGACGTTTACTTCTGGATAATTGGCCGCGACCTGCAGCCATGGTTCGCCGGTCGTGAAGCCTGCGTGCCGGCTGCTGTCCCATTGCATCGGCGTCCGGCTGTTGTCGCGGGATTTTTGTTTGATGATCCGCATTGCCTCCTGATGCGTCAATCCGGCAAGTTTCAGCTCGCGGTAGGCATTGTGCGATTCGATATCCCGATAACTGCTGATGTCATCATAATCCGGATTCGTCATGCCGATTTCCTCGCCTTGATAGATGTAAGGCGTTCCCCGCAAGAGATGGATTGTTTGCGCCAGCATGGAGGCTGTCTCGAAAGGATACCGCTCCGGATCACCGAATCGGCTGTTGGCTCGCGGTTGATCATGATTGTTCCAGAACAGTGCGTTCCATCCGTTTCCGTCCGACATCCCTGCCTGCCACTCATTCAGAATTCGCTTCAGTTCAAGAAAATCGAATGGCTGATCCGTCCATTTTTCACCATCTTTGTAATCAACTTTCAGATGGTGGAAACTGAAAATCATCGAGAGTTCGTTTCTGTCCGGATTCGAATAAAGAATACCATTTTCGACAGTGGTCGAGGACATCTCGCCGACCGTGATGATATCCTCCAGCGTCCCGAACGATGCTTGGTTCAACTCACGGATGTACTCATGGACGATCGGTCGATCCGTGTAGAGGCTCTTTTCGTTGCTTCCTTCACTGTCGACCAGCGCGACATCTTTGCCTATCAGGTTCAACACATCGAAGCGGAAGCCCTTGATGCCCTTTTCCAACCAGAAATTGACGACTTTCTGCAGTTCCTCGCGCACTTTCGGGTTGCGCCAGTTCAGATCCGCTTGCGTGACATCAAACAGATGCAGGTAGTACTTGCCGGTGTCCCCGAATGGCGCCCACGCCTCGCCGCCGAATTTCGAACTCCAGTTGGTCGGCAGGCTGCCGTCTTCTTTCGGATCGCGGATGATGTAATAATCCTGGTACTCTTTGTCCCCGGCCAACGCTTTCCGGAACCACTCATGTGTGGTCGATGTATGATTGAACACCATGTCGAATATAATTTCGATGCCATGCTGCTTCAGCTTGCCGATCAGTTCTTCAAAATCCGCCATCGTGCCGAAAACAGGATCGATGGCATAATAATCAGTGATGTCGTATCCATTGTCCATTTGCGGGGATACGAAGATCGGATTCATCCAAATCATATCGATGCCTAACTCCGCCAAATAGGGCACTTTGCTGATGATCCCTTGGAGATCACCGATACCATTGCCATCGGAATCCTTGAATGATTTTGGATAAAGCTGATAGATCACTTTTTTTTGAAAGTCTTTCATTGTAAAGCCCCCTGTCTTCTTACTATGACTGAAGGCAAAAAGCTTCAGTCACAGCTTTTTGCCTTCAGTAATTCACTTTTTATTTTTGCGTTTGGATAACCGGTGCGTCCTCGACTTCGCCTTTAGGAGCGAAAAGTTGTTTCTTTTCGAACAAAACCGTCAACAGGAACGGCACGACAATCGCGATGGCCATACATACGATGAACATTGCCATCGAATCGGTCTGGATACTCAAGAAACCTGGAATCCCACCTACTCCGATACTGTTCGCCATGACGTTGAAGGTCGTAGCCACCAATCCGGCGATTCCGGATCCAATCATGGCTGCAACGAACGGATAGATGTATTTGATGTTGATCCCGAACATGGCCGGCTCGGTTACGCCCAAGTAGCAGGAAATGGCAGCAGGGATGGAAACTTGTTCCTCTTTTTCATTGCCTCTGTGCAGGAAGATGATTGCCAGCACGGCCGAGCCTTGTGCGATATTCGAAAGGGCGATCATCGGCCACAGGTTCGTGCCGCCGAAATCAGCAATCAGCTGCAGGTCGATGGCATTGGACATATGATGAAGCCCTGTGATGACAAGCGGCGAATACAGCGTACCGAAGAACAGACCGAACAACCATCTGAAGTCCCCAGTCAATCCGGCATAGACGACTTCGGAAACCCATTGTCCGATCGTCCAACCGATAGGGCCCAGCACCGTATGCGCGATGATGACAGTAGGAACCAGGGCCAACAATGGGACCACAATCATCGAAATATATTGCGGAACCCATTTACGCAGCCAAATCTCCAGATAGGCCAGCACAAACCCAGCCAACATGGCGGGAATGACTTGTGCTTGATAGCCGATCTTGTTGATCGTGAAAGCACCGAAATCCCAGAACGGAATCTCTGTTGCACCAGCGACACCATAAGCATTCAATAATTGCGGTGATACCAATGTAATCCCGAGAACGATACCCAGAATCTGCGTAGTGCCCATCTTTTTCGTGATGCTCCAAGTGATACCGACTGGCAAGAAGTGGAAAATCGCCTCACCGATCAGCCAAAGAAAATCATTGACGCCTGTCCAGAACTGGGAATTGGAAACGATTGTGCCGTTGGCGAAATTGATCCCTTCAAGCACATTCCGAAATCCGAGGATAAGACCCCCTACTACGATCGCCGGAATCAGCGGCGTAAAGATTTCCGCCAGCACAGCCATGGCACGCTGCACTACATTTTGGTTCTGCTTTGCTGCAGCTTTTGCCTCATCCTTCGAAACACCCTCTTTGCCTGATACCTTCGCGAATGCATTATAGAATTGTGGCACTTCATTACCGATGATGACCTGAAATTGTCCAGCTTGCGTGAAGGTTCCTTTGACTGCGGGTATGTCTTCGATTTTCTTGATGTTGGCGGCAGCAGGGTCATTCAGAACGAAACGCATCCGAGTGGCACAGTGACTGACGGCAGAAATATTATCGGGCCCTCCGATATACTCCAGCAAATCTTTTGCATCTTTGTTGAAATCCACCATTTTTTCTCCTCCTCAACTTGTATATACATGTTCCTGACAATTCTATTTTACCGTGAATCGTTTTACAATGCAAACGTTTTCCTTTTGTAACACTTAAACTTGTATAGACAAGTTTTGAATTTTCCGTATTTTATGAAGCGTTAGCACGCTGGACAACCCCATCAAAAAAAAAACGGCAAAAGGATCGAATTGCCGGTTCCTTGCCGTTTTTTTGATTATGCCAAACCGATCATATCCCTTGTTTCACTTTCACCAACGTACGCCCGTGCATCTTTCCTTCCATGATTTTCTCGAAAGCCACCGGTAAATCCTCCAGCGTGATTTCCTGTTCCACCAACAGATCCAGATTTTCCGGCTTCAGATCGCTTGCCATCCGCCCCCAAAGTTTGATGCGCTCTGCGTAAGGATGGCTCACCGAGTCGATCCCCACAAGCTTGACGCCCCTCAGGATGAATGGCAGCACGGTCGCCTCGAATGCGATTCCGCCAGCATTCCCGCTCAAAGCCATACAGCCGCCGTAGTGCAGCTGCGCCAGCAAGTCAGGCAACATCGGACCGCCGACCGGATCGACGATCGCCGCCCAACGTTGCTGTGCCAATGGCCGCTTCTTCTCCAGTGCTACTTCATCGGGATGGAGGACCGCTTCAGCACCGAGTCCCTTCTTCAGGTAATCCGTGCAGTCCGCTTTTTTGCGGGACACAGCTTCGACCGTATAACCTAGGCGCTTCAGCATCGCGATCGCCATCCCGCCGACACCGCCGGAAGCACCTGTCACCAATACATTCCCCATTTGCGGCTGGATGCCTTGCTTCTCCAAAGCATCCACCGATTCAGCCGCTGTGTACCCGGCCGTCCCGAAAATCATTGCTTCCCTTAAACTCAACCCTTCAGGCAACGGCACGACCCAGGCTGCAGGGACCCGGGCATATTGGCTGAATCCGCCGAAATGACTCACACCTAAACCGTAGCCAGTCACGATCACCTTATCCCCTGCCTGGAAAGTTGGATCGAGCGATTCCACAACCACGCCGCTCAGATCGATCCCCAAAATCATCGGATAGTTGCGGATGACCCCGCTTTTCGGATTGGTTCCGGCCAGCCCGTCCTTGTAGTTGACGCTCGAATAGTGCACTTCGACCAGCACCTCCCCATCAGGTAAGTCCTCTTTGTTGAATGTTCTGACCGTCGCTTCCACTTTTTCGCCTGTATTTTCCGCCCATAAAGCTTTGAACTCTTCCATACTGCATTTCCCTCTTTTCAGCGTGTATTTTCTTAAGTTTAGTCCATCTGCCCATAATTTGCGACCTCTTCCCCGCAACCCACATGAAAAAAGAGCCAAATAAAAAAACCTTCACCGAGAATCAAGCTGATCTCCGATGAAGGTTTTAAGATATTCGATTAGTCCGCTATCTCAACAACCAAATAACGATGCGGCTCTTTGCCTTCGGAATGGGTTTTGATGCGTTTGTTCTGGCTCAAGCGCGCATGAATCTGTTTTCTTTCGAAAGCAGGCAGCGGCTCAAGGAACACGGGCTGTCTCGTTTTGAGGACGCGTTCTGCAGTACGGTCAGCGATGCTTTCCAAAACGGAAGCTCTGCGCTCACGGTAGTCACCGACGTTCACGATTACGGACAAGCGGCGACGCACATAACGTTGCACCAGCGCTTGGGCCAATATCTGCAAAGCATTGACGATTTTTCCGTATTTGCCGATCAATAAGCCTGGCTTTTCGCTTTCCATTTGGAAAATCAGCATGTTGTTCTTCTCTTCGACCGTCACGATCGCAGGAGCCCCGTATGCTTCAGCTACAGATGTAAGATAAGCAGTCACGGCGGCAATCGCTTCATCGCGACCGGATTCTTCATCATAATCTTCCGGGAAAGATTCCACGTTCTCGTCCGAATAAATCACCTTATCGACTTCAGGTTGATCAGCCAATATCTTTTCCGCAGCTTCCGGATAATCCTCTTCAAGATCTTCTACGATATCTTCGACTGTATCCTCGATTTCGGCTAATTGGATATCGCCGGCTTCATCAAAGTCCATGATTTCTTTGCGCGTGATTTCCACGACAGCCTCTTTTTGTCCGAATCCGAAAATCCCTTTTTTTCCTTCAGAGATTATGACGATATCGGCCTCATGGCTATCGACGCCCAACACATCCAGACCTTTGCGGATCGCTTTGTCAACAGTCGTATCTTTCGCAATTACTTTATCCATAATAGAATGTCATCCTTTCCTACTTCAAAGTCTAACTAGTTTTTCTTTTTCTTTTTAGGATTTTGGGCTTTCTTCAATGCTTTTTCGCGCGCCTTTGCCTGAGCTTCAGCTTCTTCGCGTTCACGGATGGCCTTATACGGATTGTTCAACAACATCGTCTGTCCTACCGAGAAGGCATTGCTGGCTACCCAGTACAACGACAGGGCACTCGGGAAGTTGATACCCATCATCAAAATCATAATCGGCATCGTGTACGTCATCGATTTTGTCGCAGAATTCGCTTCTGCTTGTGACATCATCGTCAGCTTACTGGTGGCATACGTCAGTATCGCGGCCACTACTGGTAAAATAAAGAATGGATCGCGTTCTCCCAAGTTCATCCAGAGGAAGCTACCGCTCTTCAAAATTTCAGTCCGGCTGATTGCTTGATACAGTGCCATCAATACAGGCATCTGAACCAAAACAGGCAAACATCCCATATAAGGATTCACATCATTATCTGCATACAGCTTAGAAACTTCCTTTTGCAGACGTTCCTGCGTCTCCCGATCTTTAGAGGCATATTTTTCCTGCAACGCTTTTACCTTTGGTTGAACAGCCGACATCTTTTTCGTGCTCTTCGTCTGAAAATGATTGAGCGGCAATAGGATAACCCGGATGATGATTGTGAAGGCAATGATTCCTAGGCCATAATTACTGAAAAAGAGATTGGACAACCACACGATCATGTTTGAGAAGTTTAAAACAACATACCGATCCCAAAAACCGGTACTTTCTGAGGTGATAGGTTCCGTTCCACATGCTGATAGAACCATCATAACAGCAAATAAGCTGAGTGTAAAAAGTAATCGCTTACGCTTTGACAAGAGAACTCCTCCTTAAATAGGAATAACATAGTTTATTTGTTTTTCAAAAGACTGGAAAGCTTAAGAACATGGATCAGGCTTTTCTTTACTTCCGCAGCCGACATTTCAGCAACCGGCTTGCGTGCGATAACGATGAAGTCAATATCCTGAACCAACTCTTCCTTCAATTCCGTGAGTGCCTGGCGGATTTTTCTTTTGACGGCATTCCGCACTACGGCGTTGCCGATTTTTTTGCCGACGGACAATCCTACCCGGAAATGCGGTTGTCCTTTTTTATCGAGCACATAAATCACGAATTGGCGATTCGCTTTGGAAACACCATTATGAAATACTTTTTGAAATTCTTTCTCTTTCTTAACACGAAAAGATTTCCTCATGTTTCTTCCCTCAAATCTGCAATCATAACATACAAAAAAATCTCCCAAAAATGGAGAAAAACAGAAAAATTTCTCTCTCCGTTCTCATCACAAATGCAAACCCACTCCCGAAGCTTTACAGCTTTCGGTTCTGTCGGACACATTTGTCACACTCTCCATTTAAGAAAGACATTTTTGCGTTTTTCGAAATACTTAAAAAAAAAGACCACTGAAACGGTCAGTGATCTATGCAGAGATAACTTTTCTGCCTTTAGCGCGTCTTCTTGCTAATACTCTACGGCCGTTTTTTGTGCTCATACGTTTACGGAAACCATGAACGGATTGACGGTGACGTTTTTTAGGTTGGTATGTTCTTTTCATTGATCTTTACACCTCCTGATAAACTATCTTTCAAATAGGTTATATTTCACTGTTTAGACAGTCCAATACATTATAAAGAGACAGAATGTGACCTGTCAAGTAAAATTGGTTCATTTTTATTGAACTCACTGAGATATAATAGCACAAAACAATGAAAGATAAAACACCTTTCTTGAAAAAAATTTGATTTTCATCGAAATAAATTTATCCACAACCTTTTTTTTAATGCACAATGCCCAGGGATAACTCACGCACGCCCTGCGCTTGCTCACACCTTCGAACCGACTTGTCCACATTCTTACAGGGTGTGCATTTCTCTCGAAACACCACCTTGGAAACCTGTGGAAAAGTGTTCCAAAAGCTGTAACAATCGCATTCCAATTCACGTTTAAACCCACAACAAACCGTGGATAACAACTTCACCCACAAGCCTTTTCCACACCCTTTTTCAACCTGTGGAAAACTATTTATACACCGGTTAATTGTTTTATTCACAGCTTAAAAGAGTTGTGGAAAACTTTTTGATATAATGCTAAAATAAAAAGGACTCACTAAAAGGAGGTGTCCCATTTGGATGACATCTATTCATTATGGCGTTATCTGCAAGAAAAATTTCAAGAATCACTGTCAAAAGTCAGCTACGATACTTGGATAGACAGCGCAGTCCCGGTCCGACTGACTGATACGAATATCATCATCGAAGTTCCCTCTTCTTTACATAAAGATTATTGGCAAAATAATTTGATGAGCAGAATTGTTGAAGGCATCTACGAATTCAGCGGCAAAGAACTGACTCCCATTTTTATGATCAAGAACGAGGAAATGCCCGATATTGCAAAACCGACCATCAAACGCACCAACAACAATCGTCTCTTCAAGGATGCCCAACTGAACAGCAAGTATACCTTTGACACCTTTGTTATCGGAAAAGGAAACCAGATGGCTCACGCAGCTGCCCTCGTCGTGGCAGAAGAACCCGGAACAATCTACAACCCACTCTTCTTCTATGGAGGCGTCGGCTTAGGCAAGACCCATTTGATGCACGCCATCGGCCATCAAATGCTGCAACTGCGCCCAACCGCGAGAGTAAAATATGTCAGCAGCGAGACATTCGCCAATGATTTCATCAATTCCATCCAGAATCGGACGCAGGAGCAATTCCGCAATGAATACCGCAGCGTCGACTTGTTGATGGTCGATGATATTCAATTTTTTGCCGACAAAGAAGGAACGCAGGAAGAGTTCTTCCATACTTTCAATGCGCTTTACGATGAACGCAAACAGATTGTACTGACGAGCGATCGTCTGCCGAACGAAATCCCTAAACTGCAGGAACGGCTCGTCTCCCGTTTTGCTTGGGGCTTATCGGTTGATATCACGCCGCCGGATCTGGAGACGCGCATTGCTATTCTGCGCAAAAAAGCCAACAGCGAACGCCTGGAGATTCCGGATGACACTCTCAGTTACATCGCTGGACAGATAGATTCCAACATCCGGGAATTGGAAGGTGCACTGGTCCGCGTTCAAGCCTATTCTGCTATCCAAGGGACCGACATCACCACCAGCCTGGCTGCGGATGCGCTGAAGAGCATCATGCCTTCCGAAAAACCAAAAGCATTATCCATCTATGCCATTCAACAAGCGGTAGGGAAATATTACCATGTGTCCGTCGAGGAATTGAAAGGCAAAAAGCGCACTAAGGGAATCGTGGTGCCAAGACAAATCGCCATGTATCTTTCCCGGGTCATGACGGACAATTCCTTGCCGAAAATCGGTTCTGAATTCGGCGGCAAGGACCACACAACCGTCATCCACGCCCATGACAAGATTGCCCTTTCCGTAAAAAAAGACCCTGTTCTACAACGCGAAATCGAGACGATCCAAAACAGTCTGAAAAAATGATCCTCTCGCGCATTGTGGATAAGCCAATAACTAAGACGCCATTTACGAACACGTTATCCACAAGTGGAAAACGATTGGTTTTATCGGCTTCTTTCACTTATCCACAGTATGAACAGGCCCTACTACTATTACTAATATTATTTAATTTATATGAATAACCATCGGAGGTCCCTTATTATGAAATTTTCCATTAATCGTCAGGTTTTGATCAAACACTTATCTGACGTACAAAGAGCTATTTCCAGCAGAACGACAATTCCTATTTTGACAGGGGTAAAAATCAGTGCTGATGAAAATGGGATCGTATTGAGCGGAAGCGATTCGGATATTTCCATCGAAACGCTGATTCCTGTGTCGGAAGAGAATAACCAGATCGAAATCCACACACAAGGCGGCATTGTCTTGCCAGCTCGTTTCTTCAGTGAAATCGTAAAAAAATTAGCTGATGAAAAAATTACGATTGAAGTCAAAGATCACTTCCAGACAAACATCACTTCGGCAAAAGCTTCTTTTACCATCAACGGAATCGATGTAAACAACTATCCAAATTTTCCGGTCATCGATTCGAATGAAGTCATCACCTTGCCGACAGCCCTGTTCAAACAAGTGATCCAACATACGGTAATCGCAACGTCGACACAAGAAAGCCGTCCGATTTTGACGGGAGTGAACATGACCATCAAAGATGGCAAATTGACGGCTGTCGCTACGGACAGCCATCGATTAAGCCAACGGATCATCTCGATTGCCGCGCCGGAATCACAGCTTGAAAAAAACTACAATGTCATCATTCCAGGAAAAAGCCTGGTAGAGCTGTCACGGATCGTTGAGAACCAACCAACCATCGAAATGATGATCACGGAGAACCAGGTTCTTTTCAAAGCCGAAAATGTTTATTTCTATTCACGTTTGTTGGAGGGCTATTATCCCGATACAAATCGCTTGATTCCAGCCAGCTCAAGTACACAGATTGTCCTGAACGCTTACGATTTGCTGCAGGCTACCGACCGTGCCTCCTTGCTTTCGCATGAAGGAAAGAACAACGTCGTCAAATTGTCCATTGACTCCAATAAAGTCGAGCTTTCAGGAAACTCACCTGAAGTCGGTAATGTGGAGGAATCCCTAGCCTATCAGTCCGCCAGTGGCGACCCACTGATCATATCCTTCAATCCTGATTACATGAAGGATGCGCTGCGCACATTCGGCCAACAGGATGTCCAAGTCAATTTCACTTCAGCTGTACGGCCATTCACAGTCGTACCGGCGGATCGTGAAGACGAAAACGATAATTCGTTCATCCAGTTGATCACGCCTGTAAGGACTTATTGATCCCACCGCTTAAATCCAAAAAGCAAGGAAACGTATGCTTTCGTTTCCTTGCTTTTTGTTTATCTGAAAATGAAAAATTTTGGATCTGCTGTTTTCCTATAGGAAGAAAGTTAGCATTCGGTCCTTTTGTTCAGATAAAGATAAAATGAATAAAAAACGCGAATTTTTAATTTATAAGCCTATAGACGCTTTCGTTTGGATATAGCCAATTTGTATTGTTTTCTAAAAAAATTGAAATAAGGGCCTTTTTTTTCGCGAAAATTTGAAATTGATCAAAAAAAATAGTATAATAAACGTATTAATCAGCATGGTCGCGTGGATTTTGTTTTCCACGCTTATTTTATTGGAAAATAGGTGAATTTCTTGAAAAATATTGTGAATATTGACGCAGAGTTCATTACTCTTGGTCAACTACTGAAACATGTCAATCTGATTTCCAGCGGCGGTATGGCCAAATGGTTCCTTTCAGAATATGTGGTGTATGTAGACAACGAAAAAGAAGACCGCAGAGGCCGCAAATTATTTCCTGGTACGATGATCGACATCCCTGGTGAAGGCACTTTCTTCATTCAGTCAACAAAATCGGATAAAGAAGAGGCTGAGCAAGACAACAGTGAGTCCGAAGCATGATCCTGAAAGAAGTGACGCTGCAAAATTTTCGGAATTATCCGTCTCTTTCTGTGTCCTTTTCAGATGGCATCAATGTGTTTTTAGGTGAGAATGCGCAAGGCAAAACCAATCTCATGGAAGCTATCTATGCATTGGCTTTGGCAAGAAGTCCGCGTACGTCAAACGAAAAAGAAATGATTCGATGGCAAGAAGACTCCGCCAAGATAACCGGAAAAATCCAAAAAAGGGTTTCAACATTCCCTTTAGAAATCATTTTTTCCAAAAAGGGTAAGATCGCTAAAGTCAATCATTTGGAGCAAAAAAAGCTGAGCCAATACATCGGCCAACTGAATGTTGTGTTGTTTGCTCCCGAAGACTTGAATTTAGTCAAGGGTGCACCGGCCAACCGGAGAAAATTCCTGGACATGGAGCTGGGCCAGATGAACCCGGTCTACCTGCATGATCTTGTGCAATATCAGCGGATACTGAAGCAACGGAATCTTTATCTGAAGCAGTTGGTGACCGGCAAAGCCAAGGATGAAGTCTATTTGGATGTGCTGACTGAGCAATTGGCCATTTTGGGTGCCGATCTGCTGGTCTACCGTCTGCAGTTCATCAAAAAATTGGAAGCCTGGGCCCAACCGCTTCATAAAGAGATTTCTTTGGAGCGGGAAGAACTGACTATCGCCTACAAATCCAATGTCGAGTTGTCGGATGAGATGGATAAGGACGCTCTTTTTTTGAAACTGATGGAAGCTTTCAAGCAAGGGAAAAGCCGTGAAAGAGACCAGGCAGTCACCCTTTTCGGCCCGCACCGTGATGATCTGGTTTTTCAGGTGAACGGGCGCAATGTCCAAAACTTTGGCTCTCAAGGACAGCAAAGAACAACTGTCCTCAGTCTCAAACTGGCGGAAATCGAATGTATGAATGAGGTTCTGGGGGAGTATCCGATCCTCTTGTTGGATGATGTCCTGTCAGAATTGGATGATGAACGCCAGACCCATTTGTTGAAAGCGATCGAGAAGAAGGTTCAGACCTTTTTGACGACAACCAGTTTGGATGGCATAAAGAAGAATAAGATAGACGAACCGACTATCTACCATATAAAAAACGGTGAAGTAGAAATGGAAGGTGTGTAACAGAATGGTAGAAAACGAAAAGAACAAAGCTGAACGAGCTAAGGAATATGATGCCAGTCAGATCCAGGTTCTGGAAGGACTGGAAGCAGTCCGTAAACGTCCCGGGATGTACATTGGTTCCACCAGTGGCGCAGGTCTGCATCATTTAGTCTGGGAAATCGTGGATAATTCCATCGATGAAGCGCTGGCTGGTTTTGCGACAAAAATCGAAATCGCAATCGAAGAGGACAACAGCATCACTGTAACCGATAACGGACGCGGCATTCCTGTCGATATCCAAGCCAATACCGGTCGTCCCGCTGTGGAAACAGTCTTCACTGTTCTTCACGCAGGCGGTAAATTCGGCGGTGGAGGCTATAAAGTATCCGGCGGCCTGCACGGTGTTGGAGCTTCCGTCGTAAACGCCCTTTCCTCCAAGCTGTCCGTCAGTGTACATAAAGACAACAAAATTTATACGCAGACATTTGAGCGCGGGGACATCACTTCCGAATTGACAGTGACCGGCGATACGGATAAGCACGGAACGACCGTAAATTTCCTTCCGGATCCGGAAATCTTCAGGGAAACGACTGTTTTTGATTATGAAAAATTAGCTGTGCGTGTGAGGGAATTGGCCTTTTTGAATAAAGGACTGAACATCTCGATCGTCGACAATCGTCCGGAAGAACCTTTGAAACAAGAATATCATTACGAAGGCGGGATCAAGAGCTACGTCGAATTCCTGAACCGCAACAAAAAAGTCCTTTTCGAAGAACCGATTTATATCGAAGGCGAACAGGACGATATTCAAGTTGAAGTAGGAATCCAATATACGGATGGCTATCATACAAACTTTCTGAGCTTCGCCAACAATATCCATACTTATGAAGGCGGAACCCACGAATCCGGCGCCAAAACTGCTTTGACGCGTGTCATCAATGACTATGCAAAACGTAATAAGATCATTAAGGAAAATGAAGAGAACCTGACTGGTGAAGATGTGCGCGAAGGCCTTACCCTTGTTCTCTCCATCAAACATCCGGATCCGCAATTCGAAGGACAAACCAAGACAAAATTGGGCAATTCCGAAGCGCGTACCATCACTGACCGACTTTTTTCAACGTACTTCGACAAATTCCTGATGGAAAACCCACAAGTCGCCCGTCAGATTGTCGAAAAAGGCATGTTGGCCGCCCGAGCACGCTTGGCAGCCAAAAGAGCCCGTGAAGTGACCCGCAAGAAGAGCGGATTGGAAATCAGCAATCTGCCCGGAAAATTAGCCGATTGCTCCAGCAAAAACCCGGCAGAATCTGAATTGTTCATCGTCGAAGGGGACTCAGCCGGAGGTTCGGCAAAACAAGGACGCTCGCGTTTCTTCCAGGCGATTCTGCCGATCCGCGGTAAGATTCTGAACGTAGAAAAAGCATCGATCGATAAAATCCTTGCCAACGAAGAGATCCGTTCGCTGTTTACGGCGATGGGTACAGGATTCGGCGGAGACTTCGACGTTTCCAAAGCGCGTTATCATAAATTAGTCATCATGACCGATGCCGATGTCGATGGCGCGCATATCCGTACGTTGCTGTTGACGCTGTTCTATCGCTACATGCGTCCTTTGGTTGAAGCTGGATATGTGTATATTGCACAACCGCCTTTGTATCAAGTGAAGCAAGGCAAAAAAGAGAAATATCTCGATACTGATCAGGAACTGGAAGAGTACTTGGCCTCCATCCCTGACTCGCCAAAACCAAGCATCCAACGTTATAAAGGGCTTGGAGAAATGGATGCAGAACAATTGTGGGATACGACCATGAACCCTGAGAACCGTCACTTCCTGCAGGTGACTGTCGATGATGCCGTCAAAGCTGACGAAACATTGAACATGCTGATGGGGGATCATGTAGAACCAAGAAGGAACTTCATCGAAGAAAATGCGGTTTACGTGAAGAACTTGGATATCTAAAAGGGGGTTGGAGACTAAATGTCTGATGAAATTGAAAAAGTAAATGATCAAGCCATGGAACAAAGGGAATTGAGCCATGAAATGGAAACGTCATTCCTGGAATATGCCATGAGCGTTATCGTAGCCAGGGCTTTGCCTGACGTCCGTGACGGACTCAAGCCGGTCCATCGCCGTATCCTTTACGGCATGAGCGAATTGGGCGTCACGCCTGATAAAGCGCACAAAAAATCCGCACGTATCGTCGGGGACGTAATGGGTAAGTACCATCCCCACGGTGACAGTGCCATCTATGAATCGATGGTGCGTATGTCCCAGGATTTCAGTTACCGTTATCCGCTGGTAGATGGACACGGAAACTTCGGCTCCATCGATGGAGACAGCGCCGCAGCGATGCGTTACACCGAAGCGCGGATGTCAAAAATTGCTTTGGAAATGCTGCGTGATCTCAATAAAGATACAGTCGATTATCACGATAACTATGACGGTTCCGAAAGTGAACCCGATGTATTACCGGCCCGCTTCCCTAACCTGCTGGTGAATGGTGCTTCCGGTATCGCCGTTGGGATGGCAACAAATATCCCGCCGCATAATCTGACGGAAGTCATTTCCGCCTTGCATATCCTGATGAACAATCCAGATGCGACGACTGCCGAATTGATGGAAGCCGTTCCTGGGCCCGATTTCCCTACTGGCGGTATCGTCATGGGCAAATCAGGTATCAGGAAAGCCTATGAAACAGGTAAAGGATCGATTATTGTCCGTGGGCGTGTAGAAGTCGAAATACTGAAAAACGGCAAAGAACGCATCGTCATTTCCGAATTGCCTTATATGGTCAACAAGGCGAAATTGGTCGAGCGGATCGCTGAACTGGCCCGCGACAAACGGATCGAAGGCATAACCGACTTGGCGGATGAGTCCGACCGCGACGGCATGCGTGTCGTCATCGATGTCCGCAAAGATGTCAGCGCCAGCGTCATTCTGAACAATCTGTACAAACTGACGCCGCTCCAATCCTCTTTCGGCTTCAATATGTTGGCGATTGTAAAAGGCATCCCGAAAGTGCTTGGACTCAAGCAGATTCTGGTCCACTACTTGGAACACCAAGAAGAAGTTATCCGCAGAAGAGCCGCATTCGACAAACGAAAAGCGGAAGCCCGTGCGCATATCTTGGCCGGTTTGCGGATCGCTTTGGATCATATCGATGAGATCGTAGCGATTCTGCGCGGTTCAAACAATGGCGATGCAGCCAAACAAATATTCATCGACAAATACGGTCTTTCTGAGAAACAAGCGCAAGCCATTTTGGATATGCGTCTGGTGCGTCTGACCGGTTTGGAAAGAGAAAAAGTTGAAGCGGAATATGATGCGCTGATGGCTCTGATCGCTGATTTGGCTGATATTTTAGCGAATGAGCAGCGTGTTTTCGACATCATCTATACAGAATTACTTGAAATCCAAGAAAGATTCGGCGACAAACGCCGCACGGAGCTGTTGGTCGGAGAAGTCTTGTCGCTTGAGGATGAAGACTTGATCGAAGAGGAAGACATCGTCTTGACTTTGACTCATAACGGCTACATCAAACGTTTGCCAAACAGCGAATTCAGAGCCCAAAAACGCGGCGGACGCGGTGTCCAAGGTATGGGTATCCATGATGATGATTTCATCGAAACGCTGATTTCGGCATCGACGCATGATGTGTTGCTGTACTTCTCGAACCAAGGGAAAGTATACAAAACAAAAGGCTATGAAGTGCCTGAGTACGGCCGCCAGGCAAAAGGTTTGCCGATCATTAACTTGCTGAATTTGGATGCCAACGAAAAAATCCAAGCCATCATCAACGTCAAAGGCGGCCCACAAGACGGAGATTACTTGTTCTTCACGACACGGATGGGTACCGTCAAACGGACATCCGCTACGGAATTCCAGAATATCCGTCAAAGCGGTCTGCGCGCAATCAACCTGAAGGATGAGGATGAGCTGATCAAAGTCTCCTTGACTGATGGCAACCAGAACATCATCATCGGAACGCACTTCGGCTACTCCGTGAGTTTTGATGAGAAGGATGTCCGCGATATGGGGAGAACTGCTACCGGTGTCCGTGGCGTGAAATTGAGAGAAAACGACTATGTTGTCGGCATGGATGTGCTGAAACACGAGTCGGAAGTTCTCATCATCACAGAAAATGGCTACGGCAAGCGTACGGCAGCTGATGAATATGCCATTAAAGGCCGTGGTGGTAAAGGGGTCAAAACAGCCAACATCACTGAGAAAAACGGTAAGTTGGTGGGCTTGACGACTGTCTCCGGCGAAGAAGACATCATGATCATTACAGATAAAGGTGTCATGATCCGTTTCCACGCCGATGCCATTTCCCAAACAGGCCGTGCCACTCTGGGCGTGCGTCTGATCAAGCTTGATGGCGAAGCTATCGTATCGACAATGGCAAAAGTTGAGCGCGAAGAGGATGAAGAAGTTGTTGTTGCTCCCCTGAATGAAGAAATAGATTCAGAGGGCGAAAATGACGCCTTAGAAGCATTTGATGCAACTGAACAGGCAAATACATTAGATACAACGGAAACATCCGAAATGGCCGATAAATTGAGCGATTTCGCAGATGAACTGTTGGATGAAGAAGATTCGGAAGAATAAAGCGTCAAAAACGAAACTAATTCAGAACGGGGCCGTCTCAGTGTGAGATAGCCCCGTTTTTTAGTGTACTTTGGATTTCGGCTAGTTGCCTGCTGCCACAGCGGAGCTGCAGGATCGGACTGTTGCTCCGGTGTAGCGGCTGTTCATCGGAGGACAGAGACCGTTATTGGTCGAACCTCCGATAAAGCCGATCCTACCGAAGGAAAGCAATATAATGTTTGCCTAACTTCGGCGAAGCTTTTGTTCGCCGGAGCAGGAGTAAAAATTCACAGATATGATTGCGGACTGCCCAGCGGAGGCTGGATTCATTTGTGTGAGTTACCCCCAGTTCCGAATTCATGGCAAAAAAAAGCTTGCCATAAAAAATGGAATATGATACAATCTTTAGATGTGAGTAATCCTGAAAAGGTACTCTCCTTGCTCTTACAAAAGTAAGGGCCAAAGTCCACAAGGAGGTGACAGTCAAATGAACAATTACGAAATCAACTACATTATCCGTCCTAACATCGAAGAAGAAGCTAAAGCAGAATTGATCGCACGTTTCGATTCTATTTTAACAGATAATGGCGCTGAAGTTATTGAATCAAAAGACTGGGCGAAACGCCGTTTAGCTTATGAAATCAAAGATTTTCGTGAAGGTATCTACCATATCGTGAAAATTTCTGCTTCAGACGCTAAAGCAATCGACGAATTCGACCGTCTAGCAAAGATCAATAGCGATATTCTTCGCCACATCATTGTTAAAGAAGAAGCTAAATAAAGTGTTCCACGTGAAACATTTTGAAAGGAGTAAGATGAATGATTAATAATGTTGTCTTAGTCGGCAGACTTACAAAAGATGTTGATTTACGCTATACATCCAGCGGCACAGCAGTCGGAACCTTCGCTCTTGCAGTAAACAGACAGTTTACGAACCAAGCGGGAGAAAGAGAAGCTGACTTCATCAATTGTGTCATGTGGAGAAAATCTGCAGAGAATTTCGCAAATTTCACTCGTAAAGGCTCTTTAGTCGGTATCACTGGCCGAATCCAAACAAGGAATTATGATAATCAGCAAGGACAGCGCGTATACGTGACTGAAGTTGTTGCAGATAATTTCACATTGTTGGAATCGAAAACAACTACCGAACAAAGACCGAGAGAGACTGGCGCAGGTTCTTCAAATCAAGCAGCTCCGAGTGCAAACTTCGGATCAAGCAAATCTTTTGAATCTAACCAAAACCAAGGACAGTATAATAATCAATACTCTTCTCCGAAACAAAACGGTTTTTCTGATTTTAACTCAACTGCCGATCCGTTTTCATCAAACGGAGAATCAATTGACATTTCAGATGATGATTTGCCATTCTAGTCTTTAGGGCAGAATGGTTAGTTTAGGAAAAGGAGGAATTGACATGGCATTTCAACGTAACAGCAGAGGCGGACGCAAACGTAAAAAAGTTTGTTACTTCTGTGCTAACCACATTGATCATGTAGATTACAAAGAGACTGATTTATTGAAACGTTATATATCTGAAAAAGGTAAAATTTTACCTCGTCGTGTAACAGGTACATGCGCTAAACATCAAAGAACTTTGACTGTATCTATCAAACGTTCTCGTATCATGGCTCTTATGCCATTTACATTAGCAGAATAAGATTAAGGGAGTCGCTTCCAGGAGCGCTCCTTTTTTTGTACCCAAAAATAGTTGCTGAACACGAACACGTCTTGCAGCGGATCGGATATCACGGGACTCCCCTTTCCTCCTCTTTCGGCTACAACTTTTTTGGACACGCCCTATCCGTTTCTTTTGAACGATCAGTATGCTCAGGTGAAGCAAACAGTTTGCTTCATCTTTCCGTTCCCAGTGTCTGCTCCCAGCTCTCATTTTGTATTGCTCAACCGGCTGAGGATAGACTATTTTTTTTCAGGTTGAGAGTGGATCATTCAAATACATTCCTCGCTCAATAGATGTGATACTCAATTTACATGCCCTCTCCTTCATGCTAGCAGAAAGCTTTCTCAACCTTTTTTCCATACCTGGCTGTTGCAATGAGTGATTATTCTCCATCGGAGGCATAGGACTAAGAACTAAAATGATCTGATCGGGTCATTTTACGCTTGTAAGAACGAATTAACATTATACTAGGGTAAATCTTCATAGAAGAATACAGGTGCTGTCATAAGCTTAAATATAGCCGAATTGAATAAAGAAAAATCGCCAGCGCTCAAATGTTCCACGTGGAACATTTGAGCGCTGATTTGATTTGAAAACAGTTTTCAGATCGCTACAATCTGAAAGCAGAAAGAACTGAGTTATGGGGAAAACCCGAAGCGTGCAATCCAGAAAAAATAAAATCTTCCACTCCATCATCCGTCCTATGGTTATCCCGATCAGCAAATCGATACAATGATAGAAGGCCTGCTGATGATGGATCGTAAAAATCAACAACAATGAATGAGCCAGAAAATAGTGAATCGGCTTCAATAAAGAAAATGCATAAACCCGCTTCAACAAATATAAAAGCGGAAGCAGCTGCTCAAGACAAGGCAACGTAGAGCTGAAGGAACAACAGTACTCCCCTATCATCGCCAATGCCATATAACAAACCGACGCCATGGGCCAAGAAATTGGATTCCTTCTGGTATAAATCGAAAAGAATCTGAGGGCCAGCATCAAACGCGTTCAACATCAATGGCAAAAGTTGGCGATTTTGATACCATACATAGGCTTAGAACGTATGAGTAGATGATCAGGTTTGCCATGAAAAAAGTTCACACGCAAATCTGAACTAAGGCAAGTATCATATCTCAAGATAAAAATAGATCGAGACTATTCAAAATATATCAGATCGGTAGTCGCATATTTCCGTTCAGACGGTTATTCCTGAGAGGCCATCGCATTTCAAGAATGGATTAATTAATAATTTTCATAAAATATGAGTCCGAGACTTTATTCATATAAATCGAAACTACTCGAGTCAAGCGATGTTTTTTCTACGAATTGAGAAATTTGTATCGTATCATCCCTTCTAAAAGACGAAAAAGAGGAAGTCTATTCAGACAAAATCTCCTCTATGATGATTGGGCGATTGCGGGGGAACCAAAATTTAAATCACGTGTTGTAAGAGTAAATAACTCCCTTTTACATACTATACTAATGAGATGGTTTTATAGACGGACGCATGTGATAACCTGAAAAGGCTCCGTGGATTGTACACAGGCTGATTATATGTTTATTCTTCAATTATCCACAAAAGGATATGACGATGATTTTGAGACCAATAGTACATTCAAAGATAGGATGTGGAAAACTATTTCCTGAACTTTATCCACAGAAGAATCCTGATAATATCAACGGCGGATGCTGGTATGCATTTGCAAACGAGCGGGAATGACTAAATGCTGGAGATAAGAGTGAATTCTTCAAAATCCAGCTTTTTTCATAAAAATAGTAATAAATTCACACAAAATAAAGGGTTTCATTTCATTAAAATACTTATCAAACAAATGTTCAGAATAAAATGAAGGAATCCGCGCACTTAACTCAACTTATGCACAGGATATCCACAGGTATTCGAGAGTAGTAAAGGTGTCATGAATAGTATCAGAAAAATAAGTTATCAACAAAGTCATTTTATGACAGAAATCCTACTGCAGCAAGGTTATGATGTGGTAATTAATTTAGTTATGCACAGAGCGTCGTTGGAAAATGTGCATAACTAAAAAGGTTGCGGATAGTTTGAGTTATCCACAAAAACAGGAGCTACTACAATGAAATGAAGCTGGGGAGAAGTGAGAGGATGAAAATCCATTTTCAATTACGGAAATGGATACTGCAGATTATATGAAAAAAAAGGAGAAAATCGTATAGCTAGATTATTCAAATCATCAGTGAAATAGTAATAGAAGTCATCGCGAAAATCGTTTTTTTTAAAAAAACTAATTAAATAATAAAAGTGAAAGAGAGCAAGTCTATGCGAAAAAATAGAAAAAGTAGAGATCAAATCTAAAAACGTTCCACGTGGAACATTGGTCAAAAAATAAACGTATTCAGAATTTGAGGATAAATTGAAGAGCGTAATCAATCAATGTTTCACGTGGAACTATTGAATAGTAGAAGGAGTCGCATTCAACTTATAACTATAATAATAATTACATTTATGTCGAAAATGGTAACTATTTTGAAAGATAAATTTTCACGACATGCAAATCCAGTAATAGAGAATTACTTATCCAAAATGCAGGTATGCTTTGAAAAAATATCCAGAAAAAATACAGCATTATAATCCAATCTAGCCGAGGGTCTAATGAACGCTAAATGATAACAGTTGAGACTTCGATTATTGAGCACAGATATCATCACTGGGTAAATGAATACTTTTCAATGCCTGAAATATAGCAACAATCGTTCTCGCTCAGAAAACCTGCTCTCCGCAATACGTACTTTATACAGAGGAAATGTTTCACGTGAAACATTCATTTTGACGCTAAAATGGTAACTAATCCCTCTGGAAAGGGCATTATAGCTATTATTATTTGAATATGTTAAAATGTACAAGTGCAAATTGTAGGTTCAGTAAAGGAGCTATCATGAAAATAAAGGAAAAGTTAAAAAATCTTCCTCACTTCATAAAGGCTGACAAGATTAAGGTTCCTTTCCTGATTATCGTATTCTTACTGCTTATGATTGTTGTTTTAACTTTCATTGCAGATTGGAAAATCGGAATTGGAATTATGCTCTTATGCGTTGGAATTTTTGGGTTCATCAGTTATTCTTCGGAGTATTTGATTGACGAAACTAATCAATACATATCTGACTTATCTTATCGAATAAAAAAAGGTGAACAAGAGGCTTTAATTAAAATGCCTATTGGGATACTTCTATATAATAAGCAAGAAGAAATCCAATGGATGAACCCATATTTAATAAAGTATTTTGGCAAGAAAGACACATTGGGACGTAAGCTGAACGTGGTCGATGAAGAATTATATCAGCTTTTTAAGGGTTCGCAGGATTATGTGATGCGCCGTGTGAAATGGGGAGATCATTATTTTGATATGATTATTCAAGAGGATATTGGCGTCATTTATTTGATGGACATAACGGAGTATGCCAAAATTGAAGAAAGATACAAAGATGAAAAATTTGTTTTTGGGAATATCATTGTCGACAATTATGATGAGGCTGTCCAATCCATGAATGATCGCAAGCGATCGAATGTAAACAACTATCTGACGAACCAACTCACAAACTGGGCTAATATGAATAATGTTTTTTTGAAACGAGTGGATGATGACCGCTTCATAGCATTGACCAATATGCGTGCATTGAATAAAATCGAAGAAAACAATTTTGATATCATAAATCAAATCAGAGAAAGAACCTACAAGCAAAATTTTCCGTTGACACTGAGTATGGGCTTCTCATATGAGAAAACTTTTGAGCAAACCAATTTTAAAGAAGTCGCTAAAATGGCGCAGTCGAATATTGATTTAGCATTGGCAAGAGGTGGCGATCAGGTTGTTGTGAGGGCTGAAGATGAAGATGCCCGTTTCTATGGTGGTAAAACGAATCCGATGGAAAAACGGACTCGTATCCGTGCAAGAATGATCAGCCAGGCTTTGGAAGAACTCATCGTTCATGCTGATAAAGTGATCATCATGGGGCATAGTTATCCTGATATGGACGTCATCGGTTCCTGTTTAGGGATCCGCCGAATCTCTCAGATGAACAATCGGGAGGCTTGGATAGTATTGGATCCGCAGCAATTTTCCAATGATGTGAATCGGATTATGCAGGAGATAGACAAAGATCCTTTGATTGCGAAGCGAATCATTTCGCCTGAGCAGGCAATGGCATTGGTGACTCCGCAAACGCTTATCGTGATGGTTGACGTGCATCGTCCTTCCATGACACCGGCCCCTGGACTTTTGAATCTGTCCAAAAAAATAGTCGTCTTGGATCATCACAGACGTGGACAAGAATTTCCCAAAGACTCTGTTTTGGTCTATATGGAACCCTATGCGTCATCCACTTCGGAATTGATCGCTGAATTGTTTGAATATCAATCCAATGAGATGGATGCCATCAATAAGATAGAAGCAACGGCTATGCTGGCTGGGATTATTGTCGATACACGCAATTTCAGCTTGAGAACCGGATCCAGGACTTTTGATGCTGCCAGTTATCTGCAGTCGAACGGAGCGGATACCGTTCTGATCCAGAAATCATTGAAAGAGGACTTGGATACCTATCTGTTGCGTAGTCATTTGCTGCAAACGATGGAATTTGTGAACGGTAACCTCGCAATCGTCCATGGAGAAGATGAAAAAATCTATGATACGGTTGTCGCTGCTCAAACAGCCGACACGATGTTATCGATGGAAGCAGTAGACGCCTCATTTGTCGTTACAAAACGTCAGGACGGCAGAGTTGGAATCAGTGCCAGAAGTCTGGGGCAATATAATGTGCAGACTATCATGGAAAAATTAGGCGGAGGCGGACATTTATCCAATGCAGCCACGCAGATTGAGAATACGACGGTCCATGAAGTCGTTGAGAGATTGAAGGCAGTCATAGATCCAAAAAAAATCAAGGAAGGGGAATAATAAATGAAAGTTGTATTTTTAGAGGACGTTAAAGGTAAAGGGAAAAAAGGGGAAGTCAAAGATATTGCGGATGGCTACGCTAATTTCCTGATCAAAAACCGTAAAGCGGAAGAAGCGAATGCTGCTACGATTTCTGCATTGAAAGGCCAAAAGAAGGCTGAAGAGAAGAAGCAGGCTGAGGAGTTAGCCGCTGCTCAAGAATTAAAGGCACTTCTGGAGAAGGATGAATCAATCATCAAATTGTCCGCAAAAATTGGCGAAGATGGTCGTTTGTTTGGTTCGATAACAACGAAACAGGTTGCTGAAGCATTACAGAAGCAACATAATGTTAAATTGGATAAGCGGAAAATTGAATTAGACAGTCCTATCCGAGCATTAGGTTTCACGAAAATGCCCGTAAAAATTCATCCGGAAGTGACAGCGATGTTGACTGTCCAAGTGACTGAAGGATAATAATTTTCCAGATATAAACGAAAGACAGGGATAACCATCTCTGTCTTTTTGCTTGTGTAGAGGGGGATAAATATTGACTCGAAACAGAACAAGCGTTCCCTTTCGTTGGTTGTAAAAGCCTCCAGTTTACAGTACAATAAGAGAGCGAAAGATGGGTAAACCAGTAACCGGTTCCTTGTCGAAATGAATAAAACCTAAAGGGTGAAAATATAAAATGGAAGAAACACTTCAAGATCGCATACCTCCTCATAGTATAGAAGCAGAGCAATCCGTTCTGGGCTCCATTTTTTTGGATCCTGAAACGGTTGTGAATGTTTTGGAATACCTTGAAACATCTGATTTTTACCGAAAAAATCATCAGATTATTTTTGACGCGATTTTGCAATTGAACAACCGAAACGAAGCGATAGACGTCGTCACAATCGCGAATGAGTTGGATACGAAGAATCAGCTTGAAAATGCTGGCGGTATGGAGTATTTGGCCGAATTGGCGGTTGCGGTACCGACTTCAGCCAACGTGGAATATTACGCCAAGATAGTAGAAGAGAAATCGATTTTGCGCAACCTGATCCGCTCGGCTACAGAAATCGTCCGCAAAGGCTATGAAGAGGGTGATGAGCTTGCCGTGATGTTGGACAGCGCCGAACAGAATATTCTTCAGGTATCCGAACGGAGAAATCGCTCCGGTTTCATCCGCATATCGGATGTCGTTTCGGCGTCGCTGCAGAACATCGAGTCGCTGGCCCAACAAAGCGATGACGTCACAGGGGTGCCCACCGGATACATCGCCTTGGATAAAATGACGGCGGGTCTTCAGAAAGAAGAATTGATCATCCTGGCAGCTCGTCCGGCGGTCGGTAAGACCGCCTTTGCTCTGAACATCGCACAGAATGTCGCAACCAAGGCGGATCAGGTAGTTGCCATTTTCAGTTTGGAAATGGGGGCGGAGTCGTTGGTTAACCGGATGCTGTGTGCGGAAGGGAACATCGATGCCGGTCACTTGAGGACAGGGCAGCTTTCTGAAGATGAGTGGTCCAACCTGATCATGGCGATGGGGACTTTGGGACAGTCCAAGATTTTTATAGATGATACACCAGGTATACGGATTGCGGAAATAAGGGCAAAAAGTCGTCGCTTGCTGCAGGAACAGGGAAAGTTAGGACTTATTGTGATTGACTACTTGCAGCTGATTGAAGGGAACAACCGCGAAAGCCGTCAACAAGAAGTTTCAGACATTTCGCGTCAATTGAAGAAGTTGGCGAAGGAACTGAAAGTACCGGTCATCGCCCTTTCCCAATTGTCCCGTGGCGTGGAGCAAAGGCAAGACAAACGTCCGGTATTGAGCGATATCCGTGAATCAGGATCGATCGAGCAGGATGCCGATATCGTTGCTTTCCTGTACCGCGACGACTATTACGAACGTGAAGGCGGCGAAGAACCGGAACGGGATGAGCAAGAGAATAATGTCGTAGAGGTCATCATCGAAAAAAACCGGAGCGGGGCGCGGGGAACCGTCAAGCTCCTGTTCAAAAAGGAATTCAATAAATTTTCTTCGATGAGCTATATGCCGGAAATTAGTTGATATTTTTGGACAAATTGTTCAGAAATGAGCGCTTTTATCTGATTCTTTATTGAAAGACATAGGTAATATTGGTAAACTAGCATAGTATTATGAATAAATTAGATGAGGTGGAGTAAATAATGACTTCAGTAGTAGTTGTTGGGACTCAATGGGGAGACGAAGGTAAAGGGAAGATTACAGATTTCCTTAGTGAGAATGCAGAAGTAATCGCTAGATATCAAGGCGGGGACAATGCTGGCCACACAATCCAGTTTGATGGCGTTACATACAAATTGCACTTAATTCCATCCGGCATTTTTTATCCAGAAAAAATCAGCGTGATCGGAAACGGCGTAGTAGTGAATCCGAAATCATTGATCAAAGAATTGGCATATTTGAAAGATCACGGCATCAACACGGATAACCTACGTATTTCCGACCGTGCCCACGTCATTTTGCCTTATCATATTCAATTGGATCAGCTTCAAGAGGATTCAAAAGGCGAAAACAAAATCGGTACGACCATCAAAGGCATCGGGCCAGCTTACATGGATAAAGCAGCGCGTGTCGGTATCCGGGTAGCCGATTTGTTGGACAAAGAAATCTTTGAAGAGCGTCTGAAAATCAACTTGGAAGAAAAGAACCGTCAATTCACAAAAATGTTCGATTCTGTAGAAATCAAATTCGAAGATATTTTTGAAGAATATTATCAGTACGGACAAGAAATCAAAAAATACGTGTGTGATACATCGGTTATCTTGAACGATGTATTGGATGCAGGCAAACGTGTCCTATTTGAAGGCGCACAAGGGGTTATGTTGGATATCGACCAAGGTACTTATCCATTCGTTACTTCTTCCAACCCGGTTGCTGGTGGCGTAACCATCGGTAGTGGTGTGGGCCCTACCAAGATCGATAAAGTTGTCGGTGTCTGCAAGGCTTACACTTCCCGTGTCGGCGATGGCCCGTTCCCAACTGAATTGTTCGACGAAGTAGGAAACCAAATCCGCGAAGTTGGCCGCGAATACGGAACAACAACTGGCAGACCGCGCCGTATCGGCTGGTTTGATGCAGTTGTTATGCGTCATTCAAAACGCGTTTCAGGTATCACCAACCTATGCTTGAACTCAATTGATGTTTTGAGCGGCTTGGAAACAGTGAAAATCTGTACCGCCTACAAAAATGCTGAAGGCGAATTGATTTACCACTATCCAGCAAGCTTGAAGGAATTGGCGCAATGCACGCCTGTCTACGAAGAACTTCCAGGCTGGAGCGAAGACATCACTGGTTGCCGTACTTTGGAAGAGCTTCCTGAAAATGCGCGCAACTATGTCCGTCGCGTTCAAGAAACCGTTGGCGTCCGCATCTCCACTTTCTCAGTGGGACCTGACCGCAATCAAACGAATGTATTGGAAAACGTTTGGGCAAGTATCTAATCTAGCGATGAACACAATGAAGAGTCCACCCCGGAGAACCTATCCGGATGTGGACTCTTTTTTTCATAATGTTATTGCATTTTATTGAAAAGGGGAGTAAAATAACATTTGTTACGTGTTCAGTACGTGATAGGGGTAATTAGCTCAGTTGGCAGAGCAGCTGACTCTTAATCAGCGGGTCGGGGGTTCGAGCCCCTCATTACCCATAAATCTTAACAAAAAATCCTTGGAACATTGAAGTGCTTGTCTTCAATAGTTTCCAAGGATTTTTTTTCAAATATAATACAGAATGACGAAGATGGGCATGGTTACGATACATAGCAGCGTGGTCATGATGTTGATCGCACCTGCGTATGCTGCATTCTTGTCGTGCACCTGCGCGAATTGCGTCACAGTGGAGGCTGCGGGGGTCACGGTGGCCAAGAAGGTGATGAGTAATATTTCCGTGCCGTTATTCACCAAACTAGCGGCATTGCTGAGTTTCAGCAGCAACAGGATGATGGCCGGACAAAGAATCATTCTGAAGAAGGTTACTGCATAAACTTTTTTGCTTGTGAATACGTGTTTCATATCCATACCAGCGACGATCATGCCTGTGATCAGCATGCCCAGCGGTCCGATCATGGAACCGATTGAAGCCAATGTTTCATTGAGGATGGCCGGCAAGCGGCTTCCCGACAACATGGACAGCACGCCAATAAAAATGGCGATCATGTTTACATTGAGAATGATTTTCCGAAAATGAGGTTTCTTTTCTTTTGAGAACATCAATTTGCAGTGCGTCCACAGGAAAATCAATTGAACGGACAGAAATGCCGTGGAATAGATGACCCATTCAGTCCCCAAAACGGCTGTTACAATGGGAATGATCAAATTTCCTGCATTGGAATAGATGATGGACGCAATATCAATTTCCTCAAAATGGAACAGACTACCCGAGATGTGTCCGATTATGAGCAGGAGTATGTGGATGGCAACAGCCGCCACAAAGGCCAGCATCAAGCCTGCTTGGATTTCCGGCTTGAAGTCGACCTGAAAAGCGCTGAGTATCACGGCAGGCATCACTAGATACAACGATAGTTTCGACAAGACGATACTCTCTTCCGTTTTCAGAATTCTCAGTTTTACCAACAGATAACCCAAAATCATGATGAGGAACAGTTGGGCAATTTTCCGAACCAATAAGATACTAATCATGTGCAGTCCTCTCTTGTAGTTAAGAATTTAGAGTTCATTATATCGTATCCGATCAGAAAAGGATTGGGGCAATATGTCCATTTTTACTTTCATCTTTGCCAATTTTCGCCTTAGCACTCAAATAGAGCAAAACAATAGGTCAGATTGAACGTTTTTGTATTCGTCTGTCATAAAAATATGGTACGATTGTTGAAGATGTAAACGCTTTTCTGAGGAGTGATGATTTTTGCAGAGGATCGAGAAAGTGCTTGAGGCACTGGGCATGCTTTATGAAGAGAAGAAGCAGGGGATAACGGCCGAAGAGATTGCCTACAGGTTGCAGAGTGATCGCAGCAATATTTCGCGCGACCTGAACCAGTTGCACAAAGAACAGCGCTGCTACAAAGAGAAGACCAGACCGGTACGCTTTTTTCCATGCACCCACAAGAGGGTACCAAAGACTGGGGTACCGAAGGAAACGCCTAAAATGGTGGACATGGACAAGTTCCTGAAGCGTAATCCGAGCCTGTTCCATCAGATCGAACAAGGGAAGGCTGCCATCCTTTATCCGGGGGACGGCATGCATATGCTCTTGCTGGGCGAGACTGGCGTAGGGAAATCTTTGTTCGCCGATTTGCTGCACAAATACGGCATCCAGTCCGGAAAACTGGCGGAGGCCTCGCCGTTCATCCAGTTCAATTGCGCTGATTATGCCCATAACCCGCAGCTGTTGATGAGCCAACTGTTTGGCCACGTCAAAGGCGCCTACACCGGGGCGGAGACCAACAAGCCGGGACTTCTGGAGAAGGCGAACGGCGGGATTTTGTTTCTGGATGAAATCCACCGGTTACCGATCGAAGGACAGGAGATGCTGTTCACCTATATCGACCGCGGTGTTTTCCGGCGGCTCGGCGAATCCGAAAAAGATCATCATGCCAATGTCCTGATCATCGGCGCGACGACTGAAAAAAAGGATACACTTTTGAAGACATTCATCCGCAGACTGCCGATCATCATCGATCTGCCCAGTTTGAGGGAAAGGTCAATCGAAGAAAGACATCAGTTGTTCGATACATTCGTCCAACAGGAAGTAGATCAGTTGGGGGTGCCGATGTATTTCAGCAAGAATGCGCTGAAAGCTTTTCTGCACTACAAGTGTGAATTGAATATTGGGCAATTCAAAGCAGATATCCGGATCGCTTTCGCGAAAAGCTATGCCCGGTTTTTGGCAGTCAAAGAGGATTATCTGAGAGTCAGCAGTAAAGATTTGCCGGATTATATCCGGGCGGGGCTGCTCAGCAATGCGGCTCACCGCCAGATGTGGTCAAAATACGAAGTTACGAACCGACAGGCGATCCAATATTTGCCATCCACCGCTACCGTTACGGAAGTCAGCGTTCCGAGTGAAAGCACCATCTACCGGGAAATGAACACACGCTATCGGGAATTGGAGCAGAACAAAGCCAGCGCGGAAGAGATCCAAAAAGCGATGGAGCATGATCTGAAGACTTATTTCAAATTGACCGGAGAAAAGGAACAACTTTTTTGCAACAAAGAAAACCTAATCGCACTTGTGCCGGATAACATCATCAAGGAACTGGAGAAAATCCTCCGCCATGTCACCATTAAGACGGGTAAGGTAGTGAGCGACAAGGTTTTCCAGATGATGGCTATTCATATCTACAACCTTGTGAAGCGAAGCCAACAAGACCATGTGCTGAAGAATGACATGCATGAAGCGATCATCGACAAGTATCCGGAGATGTACGGCGTCGCGAAGGAGTGCATGACTATTCTGGAAGCGGATCTTGGTGTGGTTATTCCGGAAGAGGAAGCGAGTTATTTCATCATGTTCCTGATGCACGATGAGATGGATGCGATCGAAAGATTGGCGAAAGTGCAGGTCATTGTGATTGCGCACGGATCGGGGATTGCCTCGGCACTTTGCGACACGGCGAACCAGCTGTTGAACCACGAAGGGGCCATCGGAATCAATGCGCGTTTGGATGAGGAGCCCCAGCAAGTGTTCGAAAGGCTGGTCCGTTACATCAAAAACCATCAGATCACCGATGACATCCTGCTGCTGGTGGACATGGGCAGCCTGACGACTTTTGCGGGGGAATTGGAGAAACTGTTCCCTCTGAAAGCTAAGTCCATTCCGCTCGTGAGCACCATGCATGTCCTCGAAGCCAGCAGAAAAGCGATGATCGGTTGCGGTCTGCGTGAAGTCTACGTCGAAACACTGAAGGTAAATGACTATATGGCCATCTATCAGGACAGGAAGGAAGCGGAACAGGTACAGCAGCCGAAAGTTCGGCCGCAAGCTAATGATTCATTTCATTTCCGACCGTTGGCGATCATTTCGATTTGCCTGACCGGAGAGGGGACAGCCGTAACGATTCGTGACATCATCCGCAAGGAGCTTTCCTTTGATGAGAAGGAGATAACGATTGTGCCGATCAATTTGGTCGGCAAAGAGAGCATTTATGCACGCCTTCAGGAATTAACGAAGGAGTACGAAATCATCTGTGTCATCAGCACCTTTGCGATCAAAACGGAGTATCCGACCTTTGAACTGTATACGGTCATGAACCGGATAGGACTGCAACGGATTCAGGACTGCATCGACGAAATCTATACGTACCGTTCGATTAAGGAAACGATTCTGAAGTATTACGACATGCCTGAAATCGAGGAGTTGCTGTCCAGCATTTATCGCTTCAATGATGAGGTGAACGAAATGATGAGTCCTTCCCTGTTCGTGAGTGATAAAATCGGCCTTTCTTTCCATATCATCGGCATGCTGCGGAAAATCAAGCGCAAAGAACAGATTCCTCATTTTGAAAAAGGGATGGTTTCGTTTCCGCAGGACAAATATATCGTTCCCAAACTCAAGAATCTTTTCCTGGATTATTTCCGGGAGCATCTCGAAATCATCAACGAAGACATGCTGAACCATGTCGCCTATGCTTACTTGGCCCGAAGTGTGTCCTATATAGCGAATAGCTGACACACAACTGCATAAATTCAAAAAATCTGTGTCGTTTTGGCGACACAGATTTTTTTGTTGCACGTGGCAGTGTGCATCATGTGTGTTGGCACGGTTTTTGCATATCTATAAATGAAAGGATAAAGGACAGGAGGGATTCATTTGGAAGACGAGGAGAAAATCATTATGCAGCTGATCATACACGGGGGAGATGCCCGCGCGTACAGCATGAAAGCTATCCAGGCTGCTGAAAAGGGCGAGTTTAAGGAAGCCGGCAAGTTGATGGGGGAGGCAAGGACTGCCTTGAACAAGGCGCATGATCTGCAGACTGCGATTATCCAAGAAGAAATCAGAGGAAAACCGACCAGCACGACACTGCTGATGGTCCACGCACAGGATCATGTGATGAACGCTATGACCGTGAGAGATCTGGCGCAGCACCTGATCCAACTGAGAGAAGAAGTCCATTTGTTGCATACACAAAAAATGAAGCAGGAGGGGATTGCATGACACTTTCAATTATGTTGGCTTGTGCCGGAGGCTTCTCCACCAGCATGTTGGTCGAACGGATGAAAGATGCGGCAAAAGAAAGAGGGATGGAAGTCAACATCGATGCTACGGCGGAAGGGAAAGTGGATAAACTGATCCAGAATGTCGACATTCTCTTGTTGGGACCGCAAGTCGGTTACATGGAAGAGAGCTTTAAAAAGAAGTACAGTAGCCATTCGGTTGCAATCGCAACGATTCCATCGATGGATTACGGTATGATGAACGGCAAAAAAATATTGGCGGATGCTTTGAATTTATTAAACAAATAGGGGGCTGAAAAGAATGGCTGATTTTTCGAATGTGCAAATGAGTTTACAACGTGGTGCGGGTGCGATCCAAAACAACAAATATATCAGTGCCATCACGAATGGACTGATGTCAGCGATGCCGATTACGATCGTGGGTGCCTTGGGAAGTCTCGTGAACAGTTTCCCGGTTCAAGGCTATCAGGATTTTTTGGTCAACACCGGTTTGAAAGCGATTACGGTCATCCCTGCCGAAATTACGACCAACCTTTTGGCAATCTATGTTGTTTATCTGATCGCTGCGAAGTTTGCAGAATCCTATGATATCGACGGTACGCCAGCAGGGATTCTGGCCTTGATGAGCTTCTTGATCGTGACACCGTTCAATTACACAGAAACAAATACATTGGCCTCGCTGCCCGCTACTTGGATGGGTGCACCGGGATTGTTTACAGCTTTTCTTGTCGCATTATTGTCTGCGAAAGTTTATACCATTTTTAAAATTAAAGGTTGGGTCATCAAAATGCCGGATGGTGTGCCGCCGACTGTATCCAAATCATTCTCCGGTCTGGTTCCTGGTTTGGTGCTTGCCGTCATCGCCTTGGCGATCCGTTACATGATGACATTGACTGCCTATGCCGATATCCACTCCTTCATCTTTTCAGTTGTGGCGGCACCTTTGACCAAACTGGGCGGAAGCTTCACGGCACTCTTGGTTGCCATGTTTGCGGCACAGATTCTCTGGTTGGTCGGTGTGCATGGTGCGATGGTTGTCTACAGTGTATTTATGCCGATTTGGACACCGCTTGGTACCGAAAACTTGGCAGCGTATAACGCTGGTCTGGAAATCCCGAATATCGTTTCCGGAAGTATGTTCGGGATGGTCGTATTCATGGGTTCAGGCGCTACCTTAGGGTTGGCGATGGCGATGATGCGGGCAAGATCGGAGCAATACCGTGTACTTGGCAAATTGAGCTTGATACCGAACATCTGCGGCATCAATGAACCGATCATCTTCGGGATGCCGATCATCATGAACTTCACTTTGGCTATCCCATTTATCCTGGTGCCTTTGATCATCGCCGTCACTTCCTATCTGGGCATGCTGACAGGCATCCTGCCTTACCTGCCGGGTATCGCGGTACCATTGGGTGTTCCGGTCATCATCAACGGATTGATGGCAGGTGGCTGGAGATGGGCTATCTATCAAGCGCTTATGATCGCTGTGAGCTATTTCGTCTATCTGCCGTTCTTCAAAGTCATGGACAAAGCCGCATATAAACAAGAAGTGGAAGCACAACAGCAAACGGAAGCAACTGAATTGGACAACGCATTAGTCTGATAGGCTTCAATACAAAAAAACAGATAGATCGGGAGGAAAAAGAATATGATGGGTAGAGTGAAAAAAATGGCTAAAGTAACGGCATTGAGCGCAGTGGTTTTAGGAGGGCTGTTTGCAACGGCCGACCCGGTTTCGGCAAAAGAGTTGAAGACCCAGCCTGCCTCCTATGAAACGGTCATCGAAGTGAAGGACTGGGGCGCCACCGTGACAAAAATCATCGTGGACTTGGGCAGACCGGTTCCGCAAGGTTCCGTGACTGCGGATACATTCAGCGTCCATGTCTCAAGAAGCGACAGCCGTTTGGAACTTTCCTTGCTGGGCGAGGGCATCGTGAATGTCACCAATGCCTACGTGGCCGACAAAGACGGTAATCCAGCCGTTCAGACGGGCAAATATGCTGTGCTGGAAATGGAATACGGTCCAACTTTGGCCCTGAGCTCTGCTTTGAACTATCAGGTCGCTACCGGTCGCAATGATTGGACGACGAATACCTACACCATCACGCAGCAGACGGCTATCGAAACGCCGGCAGGCACCGTATCCGGTCTATTCGTCACCGAGTTTGCCGGTACAACCAAGCAAATCATCGAAGACTTCGAAACCGGCGCATCGACCTTCGGGGACGTCACATTGACTTATGCCGACTACAGCCCAGCAAAGGACAACCAAGAAAATCCACTGATCATCTGGCTGCACGGAGGCGGGGAAGGCGGAACGGATGCGACAATCCCGTTGGCTGCCAACAAAGCGACTGCTTTGGCTACGGATGAGATCCAGTCCTACTTCGATGGGGCCTATGTTTTGGCTCCGCAGACACCGACATATTGGATGGACGGAATCGGCGGAAGAGCGGATGGTTCTTCCAAATACGAAGATGCTTTGATGGCGCTGATCGAGGAGTACGTCGCCAACAATCCGGATGTCGACACCGACCGGATCTATATCGGCGGACCGTCCAACGGTGGCTACATGACGATGCTGATGGCGCGTGATTACCCTGACTACTTTGCTGCCGCTTTCCCTGTCTGCGAAGGTTTGAATGATATTTTGATCTCGGATGCGGACATCCAGAATCTGGCGCAGACTCCAATCTGGTTCACTGCAGCCGCAAACGACATGGTGCTGCCTCCAGCAATCAATACGCTGCCTACCTACGACCGCTTGGTGGCTGCTGATGCAGATGTGTACTTGACCCTGTTTGATAAGGTCGAGGACACTTCCGGTCTGTACACAAATGCGGACGGCACGCCTTATCAATACAATGGCCATTTCTCTTGGGTATATGTCCACAACAACGAAGTATCGACAGTGATCGACGGAACAGAGATTACATTGATGCAATGGCTGTCCGAACAGTCTTTGAACGACTGATTGGTTTGCCGCAACCAGGATAAAATGAACAGCCTCCAGAAGTCCGTAACATGCGGAATTCCGGAGGCTGTTTTTGTGTTGTCGGGAGACGGTAATGACTTGATATCAGTGGGCGGAAAGCGGTTTGTCGGACAATGCCCAGCCTTCTACGACGCGTGCCCCGATCGGTTCAGGATTTTCTTTGAATTTGACGAATTCCATCGTTTTCTGTTCAATCCGTTCACCGGTGCGTTTGTCGATGATATAGACGTTATAGCGGATGGCACCCCATTCACCTTCCACGATCATATTATGGAATTCGCCGAGTTCGATGTCATAGGCCTGGAAAAGTTGCCCCATCATGTCCTTGTACTGCTGCAAAGTCAGGCGGTCGCTGTAGACATTGTAGTGCGCATCCGGCTCATACAAAGTTTCGCACCAATCCAGCCAAGCATCGTACCCATTATTCCAATTTTTGAAGCCTTGCTCAAACCGCTCTCTGATCGCATTCTCGAAATTCTGACTCATTATTTTTCCTCCTTCGATTTGGTCTACTTTTTGTGTTCTGTAAACCTTGGTATGACTATATCAACAGGGGATAAACTGAACGTAAACTTTGAGATGGGGACCAAAAAGTACAAAAATATCCCGAAATATTCGGGCGGATATTGTATGATAATGAAAAAAGCAGGGGAGGGATTGTGATGGCTGAACTGGATCACTTGGTCAAACTGCTCGTGGAGAAGCTGCTGCGTTCATCCAAAAAGCCGGAGCCAAGCGGGAGTGGGACCGATGAGGGAAAAGAATTAGGGCATAAGCCCCTAGAGCGTGTTTCGGAGGGAACTGCTAAAGACGAAACGGACGAAAAAATGCCTGAAGGATGATTTCCTTCAGACATATTGGAGCAGTTCATCATAATAAAGCTTCGTGATCAATTCCCGGTCAGCGGTAGTGGGTTTGTCGATGTAGATGACGTATTCGGCATCCCAAGTGTAGGCGGATGTGCCTTCCAAAAACGGATTTTCTACGGGCGTTTCGGTTTCCAATTCGGCGATGAGGATGGCGATGTAGTCTTCGCTTTCGGTTTCGTCATGGAAGTCGAAGTCATCGCTTGTCTCGATGTAGAGTTTGTAGGCTTTGTCCGGGTGCTCGGCTTTGAATTTTTGGATGATCGCAATTTCTTTGTCCAGGTTTCTCATGGTGCTTGCTCCCTTCGGAAATGGCTTTGGATCAAGTGTTTTCTATAGGTCTATCATAACATTCTCCACCTGCATCTGCACTCAATAACCCGGCGATGGGTGACGGTTGCGGGCTCATATATTATGATGGAATAATCAATTTTAAGGAGGGATCAGCATGGAAATCGCAATTTTACAGCACGTGGATTTTGAAGGGCCGGCGGAGATCGAGAATTGGTGCCGGCAGACCGGAAACGAATATAAGGTATACCGCCTATTTCTGGGGGAAGCTTTGCCGAAAGCGGAGAGAACGGATTTCCTTGTGATATTGGGCGGTCCCATGAGCGTCCTGGATGAACTGCCTTGGCTGGAAGAGGAAAGGCAGTTCATCCGTGTACTCATCAGCCAGGGAAAGCCGGTCTTCGGAGTTTGTCTGGGCGGACAGCAGATCGCCAAAGCTTTGGGGGCTGACATTTTTCAGGGGGAATACCGGGAAGCAGGTTGGCTGCCGATCCGGACGATGAAATCGGAAACGCTAGGCGAACTGCCTGAGGAACTGGTCGTGTTCCATTGGCACGGGGAGCAATTCGGCTTGCCGGAAGGAGCGGAGCGCCTGTTCACAAGCGAAGTCTGTCCGAATCAGGGTTTTATCTATAAAGAAAATGTGATCGGTCTGCAGTTCCATTTCGAATCCACAAAGGAAAGCATCGAAAGCATTCTCCAGAACGATGCGGCCTTCTTGGACGGCACCGCCTATACGCAGACGTCAGCAGAAATTCGGAATTATCCGATACCCGCGAGCAACCGGAAGCTGCTTTATCGCTTGCTGGATCGGTTAAAAGCTACGGTACCGGATTGAACAGCATAAATCCGGCGAGATCGATAAGATGGGGGAATCGGAATTTCCGGTGGAAGTGTGCTTCGTCGGTTGTCCGTCATGCGCTTCCTTGCGAATAGCCGAGGAGTCCCGTTGTGTCGGCTGATGTGCAGTCGCTACTTTGCAAACAGTCAAGGAATCTTCTTTGTGTCGGCTGATATGCAATCATAGTTTTACAAACAGCCGAGGAAGCCTGTTTATGTAGGCTCTTCCATGTTTAGGCACCTCATATCCGGAAGCGCAAAAAGAGGCTGGGACAAAATCCCAGCCTCTTTTGATTGTTAAAGCAAGTCATTCAATTCGCGGATATCGTCTATCAGCACATCCGCCGATTCCAGTTCCCCGGGGAAACCGAAGCCGTAACGGCAGCCCACTGTGCGGACGGGATGATGTTCGGCGACTTCGATGTCCTGGAAACGGTCGCCCACAATCAGGTAGCCGCCAGGGAAAACAGATTCGATCGATTCGAAGATTTCATATTTTGGGATGAAGCTGAAGTCTTCGGTGCAGTACATGCCGTCGAAGTAACGGTCCAAGCCGAAGCTTTCCCGATGGGCTTCCATATAGGCCCGGCTGCAGTTGCTCAAAAATATTAGGCGATAGCCTTTTTCCTTCAATGCCTGCAAGGTTTCCAGAGCGCCTTCGTAAAGAATAGCCTGCCCATTTTGAGCTTTTTCCAGCAGAATCTGCCCGATCATTTTTGAGGCCTTCGATCGGATGTCTTCGTCCAAGTCGGGCATGAAATTTTCCCACATCGCTTTGCTGCTGTAGCCCAGCCACTTCGTGATTTCTGCATCCGCCCAATCCCTGGGAGCAGCGTGGCCGGCTTCAACAAGAAAAGCATAGGCTTGTTTGAAAGCATAGATGTAATTCCGGGTACTGTCATGGATAGTGCCGTCGTAGTCAAGGATGATGGTGTGAACACCTTTGAACATTCGTTTTCCCATAATTTTTATAAATTTTTGAGCAGGTTGGCCATTTCGATGGCAGATACAGCACAATCATAGCCTTTATTGCCCGCTTTCGTACCGGCGCGCTCGATGGCTTGTTCGATCGTGTCGGTTGTCAGGACACCGAAGATGACCGGAACGCCGGTATTCATGGAAGCTGTCGCTACGCCTTTGGACACTTCGGAACAGACGTAATCGAAATGTGCCGTTGCACCCTTGATGACAGCGCCCAAAGTGATGACGGCATCATATTTTCCGGAAGCTGCCATTTTTTGCGCTACCAACGGGATTTCGTATGCGCCTGGTACCCATGCCAAGTCGATGGCATCTTCAGCTACGCCATGGCGTTTCAGGCCGTCCAAAGCGCCGCCCACCAATTTTGAGCCGATGAATTCGTTGAAACGTGCCACCACGATAGCGATTTTTAAATCCTGTGCAATTAATTGTCCTTCGATGATGTTCATTTTGTTTTCCTCCTGTTTGGTTGTTTTTTTATAAATCTAAATAATGCCCCATCTTTTGCTTCTTTGTTTCCATGTAGCGTTGCGTTTCGTCGAAAATTTCCAGCTGGATCGGGATTCGTTCGATGACTTTCAGGCCGTGCTTTTTTAATCCTTCTATTTTAAGCGGGTTATTCGTCAAAAGCCGGATCTCTTTGACGCCCAAATCCTGAAGCATCTCATCAGCCATGTAGTATTCGCGGAGATCGCTGGGGAATCCGAGCATCAGATTGGCGTCAACCGTATCGTAGCCTTGATCCTGCAGCGCATAAGCATGGATTTTATTGACGAGGCCGATGCCGCGACCTTCCTGGCGCAAATAGACCAAAACTCCGCGACCTGCTTCGGCGATCTGCTTCATGGCCGCGTCCAATTGCTGGCCACAGTCGCAGCGTTTCGATCCGAAGACGTCGCCGGTCAAGCATTCGGAATGGACGCGGACCAGAACGGGTTCTTCCGTCGTGACATCGCCCATGACCAAGGCAACGTGATGCTCATCCGCGTCGATTTTGCTCACGTAAGTGTAGATGTCGAACTCACCGTATTTTGTGGGCAGCTTGGCCTGGCCTTCACGTTTGTAGAGCTGCTCGTTCTCTTTGCGATAAGCGATCAGGTCAGCGATCGTGCCGATCTTCAGGTCATGCTCTTTGGCGAAAGTGATCAGTTCGGCTGTGCGCATCATCGTGCCGTCATCGGCCATGATTTCGCAGCAGAGCCCTGCTGGCTTCAGCCCGGCCAGACGCGCCAAGTCGACGGTGGCTTCGGTGTGGCCGTTGCGCGCGAGTACGCCATTGTCCACAGCTTTCAGCGGGAAAATGTGGCCGGGTCTGCGGAAATCTTCGGGCTTGGCGTCATCCTCAACTGCCTTCATGACGGTCAAAGAGCGTTCGAAGGCTGAGATGCCGGTGGTCGTCTCGACATGGTCGATGGCGACGGTGAAGGCTGTCCCATGATTATCGGTGTTGCGGTCCACCATCGGAGTCAGTACCAGTTTTTCGGTGAGTGTCCGATCCATCGGCATGCAGATCAAACCTTTCGCGTAGATGGCCATGAAATTGATGTTTTTCGGCGTCGCGAATTCCGCTGCGCAGATCAGATCGCCTTCATTTTCGCGATCCTCATCATCGACAAGCACGATGATTTTGCCGGCTTTGATGTCCGCGATGATTTCTTCAGATGTATTGAACATGTATGTTTCCCTCCTTATTTCTTTTAGAAAAAGCCGTTCTCTTGCAAGAAAGCTTCAGATAGGTTGCTTTGTTTTGTTTGTGTTTTAGGGCTCAGGCCCAGCAGTTTTTCCACGTATTTTCCGATGATGTCGCACTCCAGATTGACCGTGTCGCCCAATTTCTTCTCGAGCAGGATCGTCTCCGCTCCGGTATGGGGAATGATGGATACCTGGAACGAGCCGCTGTCGACCGTCGCCACAGTCAGACTGACGCCGTCGATGGCGATCGAGCCTTTTTCGATGATGTAGCGGAGCAGTTCGGGGCCGGCTGAGATGGTGATCCAGACGGCATTATCGTCCTTGCGGTATTCCTTGATCGATCCGGTGCCATCGATGTGGCCGCTGACGATGTGCCCGCCCAGGCGGGTATCAAGCTGCAATGCCCGTTCCAGATTGACGCGGCCGCCCATCTGCAGGCCGCCAAGGTTTGAGCGTTGCAGCGTTTCCGGCATGACGTCGGCATCGAAGGCATCCTTATGCAGCTTCGTTACCGTCAGGCAGACGCCGTTGGTGGAGATGCTGTCGCCGATTTTTGTTCCGATCAGCACTTTTTTTCCGCCGATAGTGACGACGGAAGATTTTTGGCTATGACGGATGCCTTTTAAGGTGCCGACTTCTTCGATGATTCCAGTAAACATGAATGTCCTCCCACTTTCCTCTATTATTCGTTCTTGGAAAGGTAGCCTTCCAAGAGGATATCTTCCCCAACGGTGCTGGCCTTCAACTCGATGACGCTGAAAGCTTGGCTCAGCTTCTCGATACCTTCTCCGCCGACAGGTGTTTTTGCCGTTTCCCCGCCGATCAGTTTCGGGGCGATGTAGACTTGCACCTTGTCGACGATGCCTGCTTGCAATGCGGCAAAGTTCAAAGTGGCGCCGCCCTCCAAGAGGATGCTGTCGATGCCGCGCTCTCCGAGAACTTTCATCAGCGCCTTCAGATCGGTCCGGCCATCCTTGGTCGGTACAGTCAAAAGCTCGATGCCGGCTGCTTCGAGCAGTGCGGCTTTATTGCGGTCCGCCCATTCTGTCGTTGCGATAAGAGTCTTGGCCACATCCTGATCTTGGAGCACTTTTGCTTCCAAAGGGATGCGCAAGGTGCTGTCGACGATGATCCGCAGCGGATTTTTTCCTCCCGGAATGCGGGAAGTCAGTTGCGGATCGTCCATGATGACGGTCTGGACACCGACCATGATGCCGGTGAGGGCGCTGCGTAGTTGGTGCACGCGTTCCCTGGCGGCAGGTCCGGTGATCCATTGCGATTCGCCGGTTCGGGTCGCAATCTTTCCGTCCAGGGACATCGCTGCTTTCATGACGACGAAGGGTTCTTTTTTTACGATGTATTTCATGAATATTTCATTCAAACGGCTGCTTTCTTCAGCCAGGACGCCGGTTATTACTTCGATGCCGGCAGCCTGCAGTTTCTTGACGCCGCGTCCGGAAACCAAAGGATTCGGATCCAAAGCCGCGATGACAACTCGACCGATTTTCTTTTCGATGATTTTGTCGGAGCAGGGCGGTGTTTTGCCGAAATGGGAGCAGGGTTCCAGAGTCACATAGATGGTTGCACCGGCCACATCTTCTGTTGCCGAGCGGAACGCGTTCACTTCAGCATGGCCTTCCCCGATTTTTTCGTGGTAGCCGGACCCGATGATGCGTCCGTCCTTGACGATGATGGCGCCGACCATCGGATTCGGGGCAACGGCACCGCGGCCTTTCTCGGCAAGTCCCAGCGCCATTTGCATAAAGTATGTATCCTTATCTTGCATCTTTGTGTGCCTCCCATTTCCAAAATAAAAAGCCCTGAACATTTCTGCTTCAGGGCTCGACAAAGGAAGGCCAGCTAAATAAGGCCAAAAAATCCCTGGGTATACACTACACCCAGGGATTGACATTCCGATTCATGAACGAATGGCGAACAAGTGTTATTTGCATGGCAAATAAACGTATGCCCACTCGAAAATGGTTTCTGTCTTCTCTCATCCAGACTCTGACTGTCGGCTTCGGAATTTAACCGAATCTGCCTTAACGGCTCGTGGGCTTTACCACCGGTAGGGATTTTCACCCGTCCCTGAAGACTATTCAATTAAGTTGTCTCTAGGATAATCCCAATCCGTATCATTGTCAAATAAAAATTTTTGCAAACAAATGTTCCGTAGTGGAAGAGTGTCTCCTGCTGCCCGTATTTGGTCGGATTATAACCGTTAGATTAAAATAAGGTTTGTAATCCATTAGAATTGGGTATAAAATGAGTCCAATAATAGTTGCATCATGACTCGGAAATGATCGTTCGCAAGAGCGACAGTGAGAATAACATTAAAAGGGGATGGCGGAATTTTGGAACAAGTATTTCAAGGAAGAAGCTTATTGGCGGAAAAAGATTTCACTCGGGAAGAATTGGAGTATCTGATTGATTTTTCGGCGCATTTGAAGGATCTGAAGAAACGAAATATTCCGCACCGTTATCTGGAAGGCAAAAACATTGCCCTTTTGTTCGAAAAAGCCTCCACTCGTACTAGAGCTGCTTTTACAGTGGCTGCCATCGATCTTGGGGCGCATCCGGAATATCTCGGGAAAAATGACATTCAATTGGGCAAAAAGGAATCCGTTGAAGATACCGCTAAAGTACTCGGCAGCATGTTCGATGGTATCGAGTTCCGTGGCTTTAGCCAAAAAACAGTCGAAGATCTTGCGAAATATGCCGGTGTACCGGTATGGAACGGCTTGACGGATGAGTGGCATCCGACCCAAATGATCGCCGATTTCCTGACGGTCAAAGAGCATTTCGGAAAATTAGCCGGACTTAAATTGGTCTATGTCGGGGACGGACGCAACAATGTCGCCAACAGCCTGTTGGTTACCGGCGCTATCCTCGGTGTGCATGTCACGATCTGCGCGCCGGAATCGCTGTTCCCGAACGAGGAATTGGTTGAGATGGCCCAGAAATTCGCTGAAAAGAGCGGCAGCAAAATCGAAATCACGGCCGATGTGGCCAAAGGCGTAAAAGCCGCCGATGTCCTTTACACCGATGTATGGGTATCGATGGGTGAAGAGGATAAATTCGAAGAGCGTATCGAATTGTTGACTCCTTACCAGATCAATATGGAGATGATTGAGAAGACCGGCAACGACGACGTGATCCTGTTGCACTGTCTGCCGGCTTTCCATGATACAAAAACGCAATACGGCCAGGAAATCGCGGATACATTCGGCATGCGCGAGATGGAAGTGACCGATGCGGCCTTCCGCAGCAAGCACGGTCTTCAGTTTGAACAAGCCGAAAATCGCATGCATTCGATCAAGGCGATCATGGCTGCGACCTTAGGAAATTTATTTATTCCAAAAGTTTGATTGACAAAGTGAAAAACAGATGATAAATTTAATGAAAATGTCAAACAACATCTAACACAAACAAAAACTTTGACAAGAAGAGTAGTCCATTTGCACAGTGAAGCGAACCTTGGATGGTGAAAGCAAGGTCAACCGCGATGGATGAAAAGGAACTTTGAGTTGATAAGCTGAATGTGAACCATAAAGTTTAATCCGGTTGCCCCGTTATCGCAAAAGTAGCAATACTTGAGTCCGTCTGTGCGCGTATAGATGGAAAATAAGGGTGGCACCACGAACTTTCGTCCCTATACTGAATCAATCTATTTGGTTTGGTATAGGCACGGAAGTTTTTTTGTATATCTGCAAGACTTTGCAAAACGGGCTTGGCCTGTTTTTGCAACAAATAAAAAAAGGGGGATGGGAAGTATGATTCATGTCAGTATCATTGGAGCAACAGGTTACACGGGGGTGGAATTAGTCCGATTATTGGGATTGCGCGAGGATGTGGTCCTGGATCATCTGACCTCCCGTACGTATGCGGGTCAAAAGATCCAGCATCTTTTTCCGCACCTGTTGGGCAACGTCGATCACACTTGCGAAGAATTGGATCTGGAACAAGTTACGACGGACAGCGATGTTATTTTTGTGGCTTTGCCGCATGGACACGCCTTGCCGATAGCCAAAAAAGCCAAAGAAAAAGGCAAAAAAGTCATCGATCTGGGAGCTGATTTCCGCTTGAAGGATGCGGCGGTCTATGAAGAATGGTACAAGGTGCCGCACACAGAGCCGGGTTTGTTGGAGGAAGCGGTCTACGGCCTGCCTGAATGGAACCGCGATGCGATCAAGGATGCAGCGGTCATCGCCAACCCGGGCTGCTTCGTGACGAGCATCCTTCTGGGCTTGATGCCTTTGATGAAGAAAGGCTGGGTCGTGCCGAACAGCATCGTTTGCGATTCCAAATCCGGCACTTCCGGAGCTGGCCGCGCCGGCAACGTAGCGAACCTTTTCACTGAGGTGGAAAGCAGCTTCAAAGCCTACGGTGTAGCGCATCACCGTCATACACCGGAAATCGAGCAGTTGCTGACGGAGATGGCCGGAACGGAGACGATGATCCAATTTACGCCGCATCTGGTGCCGATGAGCCGAGGCATCCTCAGCACTATCTATGCGACGGTCAAGGAAAAAACGACGGCAGCTGAAATTCAGGCCCTTTTTGAGGAAGCTTACGCCGATGAACCGTTTGTGCAGGTTCTCCCAGCGGGCATGTGGCCGATGACGAAATCGGTAAAAGGCACAAACAATTGCCAATTGGGTGTCACCTACGACGAACGCACAGGCCGCGTCATCATCGTATCGGTCATCGACAACTTGATGAAGGGCGCTGCCGGCCAAGCCGTGCAAAACATGAACCTGCTGTTCGGACTTGCCGAAACGACAGGATTACAGATGATAGGGCTTTTCCCGTAATAACGGAAGACTGAAGGAGGAAACAGACGAAATGATAAAGAAATTACATAAAAGCGGTGTGACTGCCGCTGCAGGTGTGCAAGCCGCAGGTATCCACGCCGGTTTCAAAAAACGCAAAAAGGACATGGCACTGCTGTATTTCCCGGATGGGGCGACGGTTGCGGGCGTCTTCACCAAAAATAAAGTCAAAGCGGCTCCGGTCCAGTACGACCAACAAGCCCTGCAGCAACATGACCGCTTCAAGGCGATCCTGATCAACAGCGGCAACGCGAATGCCTGCACAGGCAAACAAGGCAAAGCCGATGTGGAAGAGACCGTGAAGCTCCTTGCTGCAGAACTGAACATCCAACCGGAAGAAGTGTTGGTGTCTTCGACAGGCGTCATCGGGATGTTCATGAACATGGAGACAATGAAAAAAGGGGTCAAGGCGATTGCACCGGAAGTTTCTGAATTCGGCGGCGCGGCAGCCAGCAAGGCGATCATGACGACGGACACGGTTCCGAAAGAAGTCAGCTTCACCTTTGAAGTCGCCGGCAAGACGGCTACCATCGGCGGAATGGTCAAGGGATCCGGGATGATCCATCCGAACCTTGGCACGATGCTCGGCTACATCACAACCGATGTCGCAATCGGCCAACAAGCTTTACATGCGATGTTGCTGAAAGCCGCGGATGCGACCTTCAACCACGCTACCATCGATGGGGATACGAGCACGAACGATTCTGTTTTTGTGGCCTCTACAGGCAAACTCGATAATCCGTTGATTGTTTCCGCTGATGATGCCGGCTATGCCGAAGTTGAAGCGGCTGTCCTGTCCATCTGCTCCCAATTGGCGCAGCTTTTGGTCAAGGATGGTGAAGGGGCGACAAAATTTGTCGAGGTGCTGGTTTCCGGCGCGAAGACAATGGCTGATGCGGTTTCGATCGGAAAATCGGTCGCGACTTCAAGCTTGGTGAAAACGGCGATGTTCGGCGAGGATGCCAACTGGGGCCGGGTCATCACAGCTGCCGGTTATGCGGAGACGGAATACTTCGATGCCGACGTGATCGACATCGCCTTCTCAAGCAAGAACGGCGAAATCCAGCTTTGCGAAGCGGGAATGGGTGTCGTCTTCGATGAAGAGCTTGCTAAAAAAATACTCGAAGCAGATGAAATCAATATTTTGATCGATTTGCATCTGGGCACGGAAGCCGCCAGTACATGGACATGCGACTTCTCTTACGATTACGTGAAAATAAATGCGGACTACAGGAGCTGAGAGCGGGATGAAGATGAACAAGAGTAATTGTGAAAAAGCCGAAATGCTTGTTGAAGTACTGCCTTACGTCAACCGTTTCCGCGATAAGATCATCGTCATCAAATACGGCGGCAATGCCATGATCAATGAAGAATTGAAAAAAGCCGTCATGCAGGATCTGTTATTGATGAAGTCAGTTGGTATGCACCCAATCCTTGTCCATGGTGGCGGACCGGCCATCAACGATATGCTGAAAAAGCTGAAGGTCGAGAGCCATTTCGAACAAGGGCTGCGTGTGACCGATAAAGAGACGATGGAAATCGTCGAAATGGTGTTGGCGGGCAAAGTCAACAAGGACATCGTCGGCACGCTGAATCAGATCGGAGGAAAAGGCATCGGTTTGTCAGGCAAAGACGGCAATCTGATCCAAGCGCGCAAAAAATATTTGGAAAAGAACGGCGAGAAAATCGACATCGGCTATGTCGGCGAAGTCGAAGTAGTTAACAAGGAGATGCTGGAGTCACTTATCTACAGCGGCTACATCCCGGTCATTTCCTCGATCGGAATGGGCAAGGACGGAATGAGCTACAACATCAATGCCGATTATGTAGCCGGCGCTGTGGCGAAGGCCGTCCAGGCAAACAAATTCATCCTGCTGACCGATGTGGAAGGGATTTTCCGTGATTATCACGATAAGGATTCTCTTATCTCGCGGATCACGCTCGAAGATATCGAGGCGCTGGAAGCGGATGGCATCATCTCAGGTGGGATGGTACCGAAAGTGGACTGCTGCATCGATGCGTTGAAGGGCGGCGTTGCCGGAGCGCACATCATCGACGGCCGTCTGCGCCACTCGATTTTATTGGAAGTCTTTTTCGACGAAGGAATCGGCACAATGATTGATCGCGATAAGGAAGGGGTATAAAGAATGACGAATGAAGAAATAAAAACAAAAGGGCAAACCTACTTGATGAATACCTTCAACCGGGGAGCGATCTGTATGGTCGAAGGACAAGGCAGCTACCTGAAGGATGCGGATGGCAAGCAATATTTGGATTTCTTGGCTGGCATCGCCGTGAACGCGTTAGGGCACAACCATCCGAAAGTGACGGCTGCGATAGCGGAACAGGCAGCCAAACTGGTCCACTGCTCAAACTTTTATTGGATCGAGCCGCAAGTGCAGTTGGCGGAAAAACTGATCACGAATTCCGTTCTGGATAAGGTCTTTTTCGGCAATAGCGGTGCGGAAGCCAATGAAGGAGCCATCAAATTGGCGCGTAAATACGGACGTGAGGTCCACGGCGAAGGCTGCTACGAGATCATCACTGCCGATAACTCGTTCCACGGCCGCACGTTGGCGACGTTGACGGCGACCGGCCAAAAACAATTCCATAAAGATTACGATCCGTTCCTGGAAGGCTTCCACTACGTTCCCTTCAATGACTTTGAGGCTTTGGCCGCCAAAGTTTCGGAAAAGACATGCGCAATCCTGCTGGAACCGATCCAAGGCGAAGGCGGCGTCTACGTGGGCGATCAAACTTACCTGCAGCAAGTGCGCGCACTTTGCGACGAGAAGGATATCCTGTTGATCTTTGATGAAGTCCAAACGGGCATGGGCCGAACAGGCAAGCTGTTCGCCTACGAAGGCTACGGTGTGGAACCGGATGTGATGACGTTGGCGAAAGCTTTGGGCAATGGCGTTCCGATCGGCGCACTGTTGTCGAAGGATGTCGTCGCTTCCCATTTCAAACCGGGTGACCATGGTTCGACTTTCGGCGGCAATCCGCTTGTTTGTGCGGCGGCTTTTGCGACTGTTCAAGCGATCGAGGACGAGAATATCCTGGCGAATGTAAATGAGATGGGCAACTATTTCAAAGAGAAATTAGTGGCATTCAAGGAAAAATATGACTTTATCCTCGATGTACGCGGCAAAGGCTTACTGCTCGGGATGGAACTGGCGATGAAGGGTACCGATATCGTCGCGAAGTGCTTGGAAAAAGGCGTCATCATCAATTGCACGCATGATACGGTCCTGCGTTTCCTGCCGCCGCTGAATGTGACAACCGCGGAAATCGACAAGGCTGTTGCAGTGATGGATGAGGTTTTTCAAACAATTGAAGCTTAAAGAAAGGATGGCAAAGCATGCCTAAACGAACAGACATCAAGTCGATCCTCGTGATCGGCTCGGGACCTATCATCATCGGCCAAGCCGCGGAATTTGACTATGCTGGAACGCAAGCATGTTTAGCCTTAAGGGAAGAAGGATACAAAGTCATCCTGGTCAACTCCAACCCGGCTACGATCATGACGGACGTTGAGATTGCCGATAAAGTCTATATGGAACCACTGACATTGGAGTTTATCGCGAACATCATCCGCAAAGAGCGCCCGGATGCCCTATTGCCGACATTGGGCGGCCAGACCGGTCTGAACATGGCGGTCGAGCTGGATGAAGCCGGTATCCTGAAGGAGTACAAGGTCGAGTTGCTTGGCACCAAACTGACTTCCATCCAACAAGCCGAAGACCGTGATCTGTTCCGTCAATTGATGGCGGAATTGAATCAGCCGGTTCCGGAAAGCGACATCATCCACACGGTGGACGAAGCGCTTCGCTTCGCAGCCGAAATTGGGTATCCCCTGATCGTTCGTCCGGCCTTCACCATGGGCGGTACCGGCGGCGGCATCTGTTATAATGAAGCCGATCTGCGCGAAATCGTCGCCAACGGCTTACGCTACTCACCGGTGACACAATGTTTGTTGGAAAAATCGATCGCCGGCTTCAAGGAAATCGAGTACGAAGTAATGCGCGACAGCAACGACAACGCCATCGTTGTCTGCAACATGGAAAACATCGACCCGGTCGGTGTCCACACAGGCGATTCCGTCGTCGTGGCGCCTTCCCAGACGTTGTCCGACAAAGAATACCAAATGCTGCGCGATGTCTCGCTGCAGATCATCCGCGCCCTGAAAATCGAAGGCGGCTGCAATGTCCAGTTGGCATTGGATCCGTACTCGTTCGACTACTACATCATCGAAGTGAACCCGCGCGTCAGCCGTTCTTCGGCTTTGGCGAGTAAAGCGACCGGTTACCCGATCGCGAAGATGGCTGCGAAGATCGCGGTCGGCCTGACCTTGGATGAAATGAAGAACCCGGTTACCGGCACTTCTTATGCGGCTTTCGAGCCGGCTTTGGACTACATTGTCTCCAAAATCCCGCGTTTCCCGTTCGATAAATTCGAAAAGGGCGACCGTACCCTCGGCACACAGATGAAAGCGACAGGCGAAGTCATGGCCATGGGCCATACGTTCGAGGAATCGATGCTGAAAGCCGTCCGTTCTTTGGAATACGGCGTCAACCATCTGGCATTGCCGAAAGACCAAGGCCAGACCGTGACGATGGCAGAAATCGAACAGAATATCCGCGTCGCCTGCGACGAACGCCTTTTCTATCTGGGCGAAGCGCTGCGCCGCGGCGTGACACTGAAAACGATCCACGAATGGAGCGAAATCGACTACTTCTTCCTGTACAAATTCAAGCACATCATCGATCTTGAAAAAGAAGTGGCAGCCAATGTGAAGGATCTGGAGACGTTGCGCGAAGCGAAGAAATACGGCTTCAGCGATGAAATCATCGCGGAACTGTGGGGCATGGCTTCGGAAGACATCTACGCGTTGCGTAAAGCCAACGGCATCGTCCCTGTCTTCAAGATGGTGGATACGTGTGCGGGCGAATTCGAATCCTTCACACCGTACTTCTACAGCACGTATGAAATGGAACAGGAATCATTCCCGAGCGACCGCGAAAAAGTCATCGTCTTGGGCTCCGGTCCGATCCGTATCGGCCAAGGGGTCGAGTTCGACTACGCGACCGTGCATGCGGTCTGGGCGATCCAAGAAGCCGGCTACGAAGCGATCGTCGTCAACAACAACCCGGAAACCGTTTCGACGGATTTCTCGATCTCCGACAAGCTGTATTTCGAACCCTTGACCGAAGAAGACGTGATGGCGATCATCGACCTGGAACAACCGTTGGGCGTCGTTGTGCAGTTCGGTGGCCAAACGGCCATCAATCTGGCCGACAAATTGGTCAAACACGGCGTGAAGATCCTGGGCACGAGCCTGGAAGATCTGGACCGTGCCGAAGACCGTAAACTGTTCGAACAGTTGTTGCGCGACTTGGATATCCCGCAGGCACCCGGTAAAACAGCCGTGACCGTTGAAGAGGCGGTCGCAGTTGCCGACGAAATCGGCTATCCGGTCTTAGTGCGTCCGTCCTATGTATTGGGCGGCCGGGCGATGCAGATCGTCTACAACCAAGCCGATTTGGAGAAATACATGCGCGAAGCGGTCGTGGCCAGTCCCGAACGGCCGGTCCTGGTCGATCATTACCTGATCGGACAAGAGCTGGAAGTCGATGCGATCTGCGACGGCGAAACCGTCCTGATCCCGGGCATCATGGAACACATCGAACGCGCCGGCGTCCACTCGGGCGACTCGATCGCTGTTTACCCGCCGCAGAATCTGTCGGCTGAACTGATCCAAACGATTGAAGATTACACAATCCGCGTGGCGCAAGGGCTGAACACAATCGGTTTGGTGAACATCCAGTTCGTCATCAGCAACGGTGTCGTCTACATCATCGAAGTGAATCCGCGCGCGAGCCGGACAATCCCATTCCTTAGCAAAGTGACCGGCATCCCGATGGCGAATTTGGCGATGCAAGGCATCCTTGGCATCAAACTGAATGATCAAGGCTATCGGACTGGTCTGGTTCCGTCAAAATCAGGCGTATACGTGAAGATGCCGGTTTTCAGTTTCAATAAACTGAAGAAAGTCGATACCGTATTGGGGCCGGAAATGAAGTCCACAGGGGAGATCATCGGAAAGGACGCCATCCTTTCCAAAGCGCTGTACAAAGCATTTCGTGCCGCCAATATCCAGATTCCCGAGTACGGGACGGCGCTGCTGACGATTGCCGACAAGGACAAACACGAAATCCTGCCGCTGGCGAAACGCTTGGTTGCGGTCGGGTATCGTCTGCTTGCTACACAGGGGACAGGGGAAACCTTGCTGGAGGCCTATGTGCCGGTCACGATTCTCCGAAATGGCGAAGCAAAACGGGAAAATATCCTGAAAAGCATGCACGAAGGGAAAATCCAGTTCGTCATCAATACGATGACCGAAGGCAAGACCGAGGAAACCGACGGCTACTTCATCCGCCGCGAAGCCGCGGACAACAACCTGCCGTGCCTGACCTCGCTGGATACAACCGAGGCGCTGCTGCAGGCGATGGAAATGATGCATTTCCAACTGCAGGCAGTCGGGACCGAACCAGTTTTTTAAATAGGACAGTTTAAATAAAGGGCTACCTCGTCACTTTGAGGAAGGCCCTTTATCGTCGTTATTCGGTCATTTTTTGCGCGCATATCGGCTGTCTTCTTCTCCGGCGAACGGAGGCTTCGCCGGAGTTCAGGATTCATTTCGTTTACGTTCTTCGATGAAGGTGGCTTCGTGGGAGGGGAGTCCGATTGTTACCGATGTGCTCCGGTGAGGAGGTTCTTCGCCGGAGCTGGGACGGATTAGCTCTTATTTATTATCAGCACGCCTCCGCTCAGCAGGCGCAAAAAGAAGAGGCTTTCTCATTACGAGAGAGCCTCTTTGGATGTTTTCTAGCAGAAACTATTCACCAATGTCCCGATGCCTTCGATGGAAGATTCAATGACATCACCTGGTTTCAGCCAGGCTTGTTCGTCTTCCGGATAACCGAGGATGACCCCATCCGGCGTTCCGGTGAAGATAATGTCGCCGGGTTCCAAGGCAAAGTGTTGGGAAATGTAGGAAATGATCGTCGCGATATCGAAAATGAGATGCTTTGTGTTGCTGTTCTGGCGGACCTCTCCGTTCAGCTTGAGGGAAATATCAAGATGGGTCGGATCGAGCTCATCGGCAGTCACATAGACCGGTCCGAGCGGCGCAAATTTGTCAGGTGATTTCCCCAGCACCCATTGCGGAGATCCTTTTTGCCAGTCGCGCGCAGTCACGTCGTTGCCGATGGTGTAGCCCGCTACGTGCTCTAGGGCTTCTTCCGGGGAGACGCAATAAGCTTTTTTGCCGATCACAGCCACCAACTCGACTTCATAATCGACCTTGTCCGTGCCGGCCGGAATCGGGATGTTTTCTTTATGGGCAGCCAGAGCGCTCGTGAACTTGCTGAAGACAAGCGGTTTTTTCGGGGCCTCACTTTTTGTTTCCGCAACATGGGCGGCATAGTTCTTGCCGATGCAGAGGATTTTGCCCGGACGGGAAAGGACGGGCAGGAATGTGACCTCATCCAAGGAAACATAGTAGACTGGATCCGTCAGCGTGTCCGCTTGGGCCAGAATAGCATCCAGTTGGGCGGCCTGTACCGGATCCTTCAATACGTCATCTATATAGGAAGGAACAGGCAAGGATAAAGCTGCAGCCGCTTTTGCTGCGTTCAGGAAACCGCGCTCCGTTTTGATGCCGATGCGGCTCTGCCCAGCTTCTGAGAAATGAATCAATTGCATTGGAAAACCCCCTTGAGATTAGATTAGAATTTGCTTATATCCAGTGTAGCAATTAATCTCAAAAAGCGATAGATTTAATGCGGAATCTGCAATAATTTTCGTGTTTCGGGAAAGAACACAAAAAAATTCCGCTGGATAGCGGTTACCGGTTTCCGTTTCCCAAAAAAACAGTAGTCATTCCCTTTAGATGTGATAGAATAGGAAACATAAAATTTTAATTGGATTTTCATATTGCTGTAAAATGGTATAATAGACTCGACAAAAAACTAAAGAAGCAGGGGCGAAAAAAGATGAGAGCAATCATGACCGTAACAGGTAAAGACCATACTGGGATCGTAGCAAGCGTATCGGTGGAATTGGCGCGTCTGGGCGTAAATATCCTGGATATTTCACAGACGATTATGGATGAGTACTTCACCATGATTTTGATGGTTGAATTGAACGAGGCGAATAATTCGGTCAAAGAAGTCAAAGAAGCGATGAAAAAAGTTGAAGAAGAACAAGGCTTGGTCATCCGTTTACAGGCAGAAGACACATTCCATGCAATGCATCGGATCTAGGGGGACATTTGAATGTTAAGAACTGACAATATCTTGGACACCATCCGCATGTTCGAAGAGGACAATCTGGATATCCGTACCATCACCATGGGGATCTCTTTATTGGACTGCATCGACAGCGATGGTGAAAAAGCTCGTGAAAGAATATACAAAAAAATCACCACTAAAGCGAAGAACTTGGTCAGCGTAGCGCAGGAAATCGAAGATACATATGGCGTTCCGATCACGAACAAGCGGATTTCGGTGACACCGATCGCCTTGATTGCCGGCGCAAGCGATGACACGGACTATGTAGCCTACGCAAAAACCTTGGATGCGGCGGCGAAGGAAGTCGGCGTCGACTTCATCGGCGGCTTTTCGGCTCTAGTTGAAAAAGGCTACAACAAAGGCGACAAGATATTGATCGACTCGATTCCGGAAGCTTTAGCAGTGACGGACAAGGTCTGCAGCAGCGTGAACATCGGATCCACTAAAGCGGGCATCAACATGGATGCTGTCAAATTGATGGGCGAAATCGTTCTTGCTACAGCGGAAAAAACAGCGGACAGAAACGGCTTCGGTTGCGCAAAACTGGTTGTTTTTGCAAACTCCGTAAGTGATAATCCATTCATGGCCGGCGCTTACCATGGTATCGAAGAAGCGGATTGCGAAATTCATGTCGGCATTTCCGGACCTGGTGTCGTCAAACGTGCTTTGGAAAAAGTGAAAGGCGAACCGATGGATATCGTTGCCGACACAATCAAAAAAGCGGCGTTCCAAATCACCCGAATGGGGCAATTGGTCGGGAATATCGCATCGCAAAAATTGGGCGTGCCATTCGGTATCGTCGACTTGGCTTTGGCCCCGACTCCTGCAGTCGGCGACTCGGTAGGGGAAATCCTTGAAGAGTTTGGGTTGGGCGTAGTCGGTACCCATGGAACGGTTGCTGCTTTGGCTGTACTGAATGACGCAGTCAAAAAAGGCGGCGTAATGGCTTGCAGTCACGTTGGTGGCTTATCCGGCTCGTTCATCCCAGTATCTGAGGATCATCGCATGATCGAAGCGGCTGCTGCCAACCAAATCTCGTTGGATATGTTGTTGGCGATGACGGCTATCTGTTCGGTTGGGTTGGATATGATCGCAATCCCTGGCAATACGCCGGCGACAACGATTGCAGCGATGATCGCGGATGAAGCGGCCATCGGGGTCCAAAACAACAAAACCACAGCTGTCCGCGTGATTCCGGCAATCGGCTGTGGTGTGGGTGATTTTGTTGAATTCGGTGGTTTGCTCGGACGCGCTCCCGTACAACCTGTCCATGAAGAAAGTTCGGCTGACTTCATCAACCGCGGTGGACGTAGCCCTGCACCGATCCACTCATTCAAAAACTAAATGTCAGTCAAAAAAATGGAGTTGTCCCTTCGCGGGACGGCTCCATTTTTTTTGAGTGCGACCGAAGGACGTGAGCGTGAGCTCCGGTGAGGGGAGGTTTCCCCGGAGTTCGGCCAACATTTAGTCTGCATCCTCCTGCGAGCAAGGCTTCGCAGGAGGACATCGTGGGGATTGTCTCTCTTCTCCGGGGAGCGGCACCTTGGCCGGAGCTGGGTGCTCGATTCCGGTCAGGCACACTCCTTCGACGGCAGCCAGGAGCGGATACTGTCCAGACACTAAAAAACGAAGAAGGGCTGCTCGGCATGAGCAGCCCTTCATTAATGTTATACCGTAATTTTTTTCTCGTAGTATTTATATCCGATGAAGCAAACAACGAAGCAGAACAGGATGAAAACCGGCACATAAGTCGGATTGGACACGATGCCGCCGATCAGAATGATGGCGGAGCCCATGATCGCGAATACCGGCATGATCCAACCGAAGAAAGGACTGGTGATGACCCCTTCTTTTTTCATGCTGATGACTTTCAGATAAAGGATGACATAGGTCAGATAACTGAAGACAATCGCGATTTCGCTGACATCTCCGCCCCCCATAATACCGGATTTTTGGGTCAGATAGTGCAACACCATCCACACAAAAGCAATTGCAAAAGCAATCTGTGCAGCAACCGGGGACAGTTGACTTTTTGGATCAATCTGTTTCACCTTCGCGCTGTTGGGCAACATATTTTTCTCAGCGAGCGCCTGCGGCAAACGCAGGATACCCATGATTACGCCATTCGTTACACCCAAGATCGCGATCAATACAAACGAAAGAATGATGCTGCCGCCGCGTTCGCCCAACAAGGAAATGCCCACTGTTGTAGTGGCTTCATCCCCCATCGCCAAGATGTACTCGGGGCCGGCGATGGATACCAGTCCGCTGAAGTAGGTCAAGTAGATGGCCAAAACCAGCAAGGGTCCGATGGTCAAAGCCATTGGCATCGTCCGTTTGGCATTTTTCACTTCATGCGTGATGTTTGTCGCGATAGTCCAGCCGTCGTAGGAGAAAGCCATAGGTGCCAATGCAGCAAGCCAACCCCAACCGACATTCGTGATCGGAACAGCCAATTCAGGAGGAACGATCGGAGCAGGCTCTTTCCAGAAAATACCTACAAAGGCGATGGCGATCAGCGGAATCAGTTTCATGATGGTGGCGAGATTCTGGAAGTAGCCACCCAATCTGAGCGAGAAATAGTTCAACAAGAAGAAGAACGCCATATAGCCTGTTCCGATCAGTGTTTGTGTTTCCAATGTGTTCGGCAGACCCAACAGCATGCAGGTGTAGATGCCGGATACCCAGCTCACGACGACGGTGATCGTTGGCAGGTAAACGAACAATTGGAACCAGCCGAACGCGCTTGCTGCTTTGTCGGAGATGAACTCCTCGAAATAAGCGACGACGCCGCCGTTTTTTTCGGTCCGGTTAGCCAGTTGCGTCAAGGTGATGCTCCCGAAAATGATGCTGAATGCACCGATACAGAAAACCAAAATCCCTAATGCTACGTTCCCACCGGTCGCTCCCAAAATGTCATCAGCTTTGAAAAAGATTCCTGATCCGACGCAGATGCCGACAATCATGGATACTGCAGTAAATAAGCCGTAATGTTTCTCTTCTTTCATAAGTCACTCCCAATAGATGTATTTTTTCCCAAAAAAAAAGACGGACAGATCTGGATGGCAGCTGCGTCCGCCAAAATAATCTGTATAAATCCGTCTGCTATTATACCATCAAAATGATGGCAAGCCTATCAAACTTATAACATCAGTGCGTCAGTGGTTCTACATGGACATCTGTTTCAAAAACATTGAATACCGTGCGCAAGCAATCTTCGACTGCTTCCGTGATTTCGTGGCTGCGCAACACTGTCAGCTCCGCATCCAGCAGAATGGTCACATCAACATAGACATTTGCACCATAGCTGCGTGCGGCGATGGACGTCACTTGTTGGACATCAGGAATGTCGAGGATAGCCTGTCGGTATTCAGCCAAATGATTTGTTTCGAAACCGTCGGAAAGGGAGAAGGCACTTTCGCGGAAAATATCGATTGCAGTCTTGATGATGACGATGCCTACGAAGACTGCCATGACACCGTCCAACCAGTACAGCCCGAAAATGGAGCCAAAAATAGCGATGGCCGTTGCAAAGCTGGTAAGGGCATCACTCAGGTTATCTTTCGCGGAAGCGGCCAAGCCCAGACTGTTGATGCGGTTCGCGAGCCGGTTATTGAATATGTAGACTCCAATCATGATAACCCCTGCGATCAAGGCAGTGATACCCGACAGCACATCGGGAGTAGTAAACTCTCCACTGGTCAGTTTTGAAAAGCTTGAGAACAGAACCTGTAGGCCGACCAGAAGCATAAGCAAGGAAGTGGCGAGACTTGCGATCGTCTCTGCCTTCCAATGACCATAAGGATGATCCTCATCAGCTGGTCGACGAGCGATACGCAGGCCAATCATGATAGCGACCGTGGAAATGACATCAGTAAAATTATTCAATCCATCGGCACTCAGCGCAGCTGACCCGAAGGCATTCCCGATGAAGAGTTTTGCGAAAGAGAGGGTAACATACGCAACCATGCTGAGCCGTGCGCCCTGTTCCGCCAATTTTAAGTCCTTATATCTTTCGTTCATCGTGTCCTACTCCATTTCCTTTGAATTCATCCGGGTGTTCTTTTGCATTTTCTGAAATTGAGACAATAGAAGGATTCTACTATATTTCAGTTTGGTTGTCATCCAAAATGAATGGAAATACTGTCTACCTCCCGTTGAATAGGGACAGAAACCGGTACAACAAGGCACTGGCCCAGGCAAAACATTGCCTTTTTCTGGCGTGCCACCTACAATGGAAGGAAATGCGAAAATGATAAGGAGGCTTTTTTATGGATCGCCAGAAAGATGCTCTGTACTACACCGAACTTTTAAGGACAAAAAAGGTATCCCCTGAAGAATTGATTGTGGATGCCTTCAAAAAGATAGATAGAGAGAATCCCCGTTACAATGCCGTCGTGCATACGCGCAGGGAAAAAGCGCTGCATGAAGCCAAAACAAGGGACTTTGGGAACACTTTATTCGGTGGTGTGCCAATCTTGATCAAAGATTTGGGTCAGGACTTGGCCGGGGAGCCGTCAACATCAGGCTCGCAGCTGCTGAGGAATTATGTCGCTCCCCGCACCAGTCATTTTATCGAGGCAATTGAAAAGGCCGGATTCATCGTCATCGGCCAGACGAGTACGCCTGAATTCGGATTCAAAAACATTACTGATGCCGTCATCCATGGACCAACCAGAAACCCCTTTAATCGGGACCATTCTCCGGGAGGTTCCAGCGGCGGTGCGGCAGCTGCCGTGGCATCAGATATGGTTGCCATCGCCACCGCCAGTGACGGTGGCGGTTCGATCCGGATTCCAGCCTCTTTCACAGGTTTGGTGGGGCTGAAACCGACAAGAGGGCGGACGCCGGTGGGGCCAGGAGCATATCGCGGCTGGCAAGGCGCATCGATCAGCTTCGCATTGACGAAGACGGTAAGGGATACAGCGATGATGCTCGATGCTCTGCAGACAATCCAGGCGGCAGCGCCGTTCCAAACGCCCTTGTTTCCAGGCAGCCATTTCCAGGAACAGCAATCCGGAAAACATCGCAAGTTCCGGATCGCCTATTCACTCGAATCACCGGTGAAATCTGTCGTCAGTGCGGACGCGAAGCAGGCTGTACTCCAGACAGTGACAGTATTGGAAGAGTTGGGGTACGAAGTGGAAGAAAAAAAACCTGATATCGACGGGATCCTTTTGATGGAGGCCTACTATGCAATGAATGGAGCCGAAACGGATGCGATGCTGCGAGGGTTTGCCGCGAAACTGGGGCGGCCTTTGACGGCCGATGACATGGAGTTGGTTTCCTGGTCTCTCTATCAATACGGCCAAACAATCTCCGGTGGCGACTACTCCTTGGCATTGGGCCTATGGGACCAGGCTGCGGCCACAATGGATCAGTTTCATGAAAGCTATGACTTGCTGCTGCAGCCGACTACAGCAGCAGGTGCTCCCCGCATTGATCATGCTTTCCAAAGCGAGGAACTGAAGGAGCGGATGCGCAGAGCGGATCTGTTGTCGGCAGCGGACCGGAAAGAAGTTGTCTGGACTATGTTTGAAGAGAGTTTGGGCGTGACCCCATTCACGCAGCAAGCAAATTTGACCGGGCAGCCTGCCATCAGTCTGCCGGTATACCGAACAGATTCCGGCTTGCCTTTGGGGGTGCAGTTCACTGCTCCTAAAGGGAAAGAGGAGTGGCTTTTGGATATTGCGGCGGTACTGGAGAGGGCAGGTATGTTCATCTAAGTGAAGGCGCTGATAATTGCGGCAATCCAAACCCTCTGCAGGTGCTTATCGTCGCAGCCGTTTCGTTACTCACATTTTTTTTTAATATTTTTTTCATTAAAGGGCTCTTTTTTTATCCCATGCGAGGGAATTGGCGTGTGAGGGGGAGATGAAATGCCTTTCAAATGTTATTCTGACAAGGTTTTACGTAGATGTTAGAAAATGTGACATGGAATGTAAAGGTAGCGTTGACTTGAATGAGAATTAGGAGTATTCTTGTTGTATTAAATGACTCAATTAATTGCTAGTAAATACGATTAATTGCTGAAAAGAACTATCTTTTTCTCAACAGGCACTAACTCCTGAAGAAAAAGGATACATCTGTGTTTCGCTCAACTCAGAAGCTTCGATGGAGGGGTTGGTATGAAAGAAAAAGAGCTACGACGTTCGATGGCTGTTTTTACCATCGGAACCGTCATGCAACTGACGGATCTGACAGCTAGACAGATCCGCTATTACGAAGAGCAAGAACTCGTTCATCCTAAGCGCACAGATACTAATCGCCGGATGTTTTCATTGAACGACGTCGATCGTCTGCTGGAAGTCAAAGACTATTTGGCTGAAGGATTGAACATCACTGCAATCAAGCGGATGTACAGTACCGAAAGACTGAAGAAGCAGCAAGAAGAGGAGCTTGAAAATAAGCACAAAAACTTGACTGATGAAGACGTCCGTCGCATCCTCTACAAAGAGATACTCAACGCAAGTGGATTTAACCCTGGGGATTCAAACAAACCTTGGGGAAGATTATAAAAAAAACAAACAAAGCACAGTCAAAGAGAGGGAATACAAATGCCAAAATTTACTAGAGAAGAAATCATCGCATCAGCAAAGAATGATAACGTCCGTTACCTACGCTTAATGTTCACTGACATCTTAGGAACAATCAAAAACGTGGAAGTTCCTATCAGCCAGTTAGAAAAAGTATTAGACAACAAAATGATGTTCGACGGTTCTTCCATCGAAGGTTTTGTACGTATTGAAGAAAGTGATATGTACTTGTACCCAGATTTGGATACATGGTTAGTATTCCCTTGGGGAACTGAACAAGGCAAAGTTGCACGTCTGATTTGTGATATCTATCAACCGAACGGCCAACCATTTGCTGGAGACCCACGCAGCAACTTGAAACGCGCACTTGCTGAAATGGAAGAGTTAGGCTTCACAGAATTTAATTTAGGACCTGAACCTGAATTCTTCCTGTTCAAATTGGATGAAAAAGGTCAACCTACATTGAAATTGAACGATCAAGGCGGATACTTCGACTTGGCTCCTACTGACTTAGGCGAAAACTGCCGTCGTGACATTGTTTTGGAATTAGAAGCTTTAGGTTTCGAAATCGAAGCAAGCCACCACGAAGTTGCACCAGGACAACACGAAATCGACTGGAAATACGCAAATGCTGTTGAAGCTTGCGACAACATCCAAACGTTCAAACTGATTGTTAAGACTGTAGCCCGCAAACATGGCTTGCATGCAACGTTCATGCCTAAACCAGTATTCGGAATCAACGGATCCGGAATGCACTTCAACATGTCTTTATTCAACGAAAACGGCAATGCTTTCTACGACAAAAACGATGATCGTCAATTAAGCGAAACAGCTTACCAATTCATCGCTGGTCTGATCAAACATGCTCGCGGCTTTACTGCTGTCTGCAACCCAATCGTTAACTCATACAAACGTTTGGTTCCTGGTTATGAAGCGCCTGTATACATCGCATGGAGCGGAAGAAACCGTTCACCGCTGATCCGTATCCCAGAATCACGCGGCATGTCCACTCGTGTTGAATTGCGTAGCGTTGACCCAGCTGCTAACCCATACTTGGCTTTAGCTGCATTATTGGCTGCAGGTCTTGACGGCGTGAAGAACAAATTGGAAGCTCCAGCTCCAATCGACCGCAACATCTACCAAATGTCAGCTGAAGACCGTTACGAAAACGGAATTTTGGACTTGCCTACAACATTACAAGAAGCTCTTGAAGAGTTCTCTAAAGACCAATTGTTGGTTGACGCATTAGGCGACCACATCAGCAACAATTTCGTCGAATCAAAAGAAATCGAAGTAATGTCTTACATCCAACAAGTAACAGAGTGGGAAAGAGAACAATACTTGAATATGTACTAAGAGTGTGAGAAAAGTCGTTTAGCTCCCCGTACGTTGGAGCACCCCAAGAAGTGAACCTCTTTTGTTCACTACTTGGGGTGTGAAACGTTAGTGGGAGCTGACTTTTCGAACAGGTTTACTAAGAGCGAGATGAATCCCGCTCTAGAAATCGAGCACTAAGAGGACTAACACTAAACGGACGTTTTTTGTCCGTGTGTGGTAGTCAGCTTAGGCGGAATCCCCTGCAAATCAGAACACGTTTAAAGAGCGGGATTCAGAACGCGTTTACCGAGAGTGTAAGAATCCCGCTCTTCTGCAAAAGGCCGAGACCAATTTGTCTCGGCCTTTTGTGTCGTTCAGGGAAGAAAAATCATGCTGTTGCTGTAAACTTCAGCCGAGAAAACGTATAATGGATATATGTAAAGTTCTTTAGAGGAGGGGTTACAGTGGAAGCAATCGAAATGGAAGGTTTGACCAAACGATACCGTAAGAGTGTGGCTTTGGACAATATTCACCTCACTGTGGAACAAGGCGAACGGTTTGGTTTCATCGGGCCGAACGGAGCAGGGAAGTCGACAACCATCAAGTTGTTGCTTGATTTCATCAAGCCCAGCAAAGGAAATGCCCGAGTTTTCGGACTGGATGCCCAGAAAGACTCCGAGAGCCTGAAGCGCATCATCGGATATGTCCCGAGTGACGTGCACTACTACAGCAATCTTACCGTTGAAGAGATTTTGATGATGACGGGGAAATTCCACCAAATCCATAATATCAAGGAAATGATGGCTTATTACGTGGAACGCTTCGCATTGGAGCCGAAAAAGAAAATGAAGGACCTTTCCTTGGGTAATCGGAAAAAAGTCGCGATTGTGAACAGTCTGATTTTCAATCCGGAACTTTTGATACTGGATGAGCCCACAAACGGACTGGATCCTTTGATGCAGCATCGTTTGTTTGAGGAGCTGAACTACCACAACAAAGAAGGCGCGACAGTCTTCATTTCTACGCATAACCTTCCGGAAGTGGAAGCATTCTGTACGCGGACTGCCTTCATCCGTGAAGGCAAAATCATTTCCGTGGAAGATATGGCTTCCGGTTATCAACCAGGGAAAGTGGTGACGCTGACCGGTTCAGCCATCGTAACGAAGGATTTCGAATCCAAAGGGTATCGCGTCCTTTCCAAGACGGATCGGGTCGTTTCCTTGCTCTACAAAGACAACGTGAAGCAGATTCTGGCCGATATGGCGCCGCTGGATTTGGAGGATATCGAAATCCGCAATCAGAATCTGGAGGAAAAATTCATGACCCTGTATGGTGGAGGTGGATCCCATGAATAGCATCCGTTTGGAGTGGAAACAGGAGCGCAACGGTTTGTTCGTGTGGTTGTTTTTTATGGTCCTGATCATGGGCTTGATGATGGCGATGTTCCCCGTCATGTCGAATCAAGGAATGGAGGACATCCTGACGACCAAGCTCGATGCGATGCCTCCTGAGATGCTGGAGGCTTTCTCGCTCACGAATGGCGCGAGCTTGCTGCAGGCCGCCGGATTTTTTGCCTATATTTTTCAGTACCTCTTTTTGGCGGCCTGCATTTTTGCAACGATGAAGGGTGCGCAGGCGCTGATCAAGGAAGAGACGAACGGTACAATCGAGTATCTTTATGCACAGCCAATCAGCAGAAAAGCTATTGTCACGAGCAAATACATCGCTAACTTGGTATTACTGCTGATTTTTTGGATCGTTTTATATGGCGCAGCTCTGCTGTTCATCTATCTATTCAAGGAGGATGGAGCCGATTTTGTGGAAATCATAAAGGATATCACGCTGATGTTCGGTGCGGAGTCGTTGGTATTGTTGTTCTTTTATTCGATCGGCTTCCTTTTCTCGACGTTCATTGCGAGTAGCCGTTCAACAAGCGGAGTCGCGCTATTGTTGGTGTTCGGCACCTATATGATCGGCCTTGTCTCGAAAATGGTCGAGGAATACGAATTTCTGCGGGTTTTGTCGCCGATCGAATATGCACATCCAGCGGCCTTGTTGGAAGAGGGGATTTCCTGGGAGTATATGGTTATTTGCATCATCGGAAGCTTGCTGGTATTGGGTCTAAGCTATCTCATCTACGGCAGAAAAGATTTGCGGATCCAGGTTTAGTGTTATAGGTCGTTTAGATGGTCCTGAATTAATCAAAATAAAAAAGCCCGTGCTGGGCTTTTTTATTTTGGATTAACCGAATGTCATGAACATTACTGCGGCGACGATCAGGGCGTAGGACAATTTCTCCAGGTTTTTCTTTGTGATCGGGTTCAGGCCTTTGTCGTAGCGTGTCTGGTACATGATCCAGACGTTGATTCCGATGCTGATGATGCCTAGTATGCTGGCTGTAAGATATTTATTCACGATGTTCCTCCTGTTGGTTTTTACTTTCCGTTTGAGTGTTCTGCGAATCGATGATCATGTCGATATGCGGGATATCATCCTCCAGGTAGATATCCGATACGGGCCGGAATCCGAATGAGGCATAAAAATCCTGCAAGTAGGCTTGTGCTTGCGCGTGGATCGCTAGTCCGGGGAAATGCATCTTTGCATACTCCAGCACGACCTGCATCAATTCCTGGCCGTAGCCATGGGTGCGTTCGCCTTGCGGGACAAGGACGCGTCCGATGCGCACATCATCCAGTTCAGGGATCAATCGGGCATAGGCCAGCAGCCGATCATCTGCCTGCTTCCAGAAGTGGATGCTGACGAGGTCGGTGTCATCCACCTCTTGATAAGGGCAATTTTGCTCCACAACGAAAACGGCAGTCCGTTCTTTGTAGATGAGGTGCAATTCCCTCGCTGTCAGTTCTTCAAAAGGTTTGATGACCCACATATGTTTTCCTCCTCATCGATTGGTGGAGAGCCACCATCATAGTCCTTATTATAGCAAAGCGCGGGCAAACAAAAAACCTGGAAACAGTTTACTGCAAAGAAATAAAGCCAAGGAGTGCGTCTCGCAGTGAGACGGCTCCTTGGCTTTATTTAGTGTTCGTTATTCGGTTTAATAATATTTTAGGGCAGCTGGGCCTGAATCGCTGTTGCTGATGCGGAAGGCATCGGCAACCGGGGAAACGAAGACTTTACCGTCACCGACATGACCCGTGTATAAAGCGCGGCGGGCAGCACGGATGACTTCTTCGACAGGCACCTCGCTGATGATCGTTTCGATGCGGACTTTCGGTAAAAGATTGCCCTCAGCCTTCGCACCACGATAGAAGGTTTGTTGGCCTTTTTGGAGCCCGTAACCATGCACGGATGTGACCGTCATGCCGGTTACACCGATAGCGTTCAATTCCGCTTTCAGACGCTCCAGTTTATCCGGATTGGCGATGATTTCCACTTTATTCATCGTGTAGCCTGAATCAGCCAATTTGAAGGCTCCGACTTTAGTCAGGTCCACTTCTTGGACAGCAGGGATTCCAGCAGGTTTGCTGCTGTCTGTTACATAATCTTCGAATGCAGTCGTTGCGACAAAGTCATGGTAGCTTGAAGTCAAGCCATGCTCAGCGACGTCCATACCGATGATTTCTTCTTCAGCGCTAGCGCGGATACCCATTGATTTTTGGATGACCTTGAAGACTACATACATGGCACCGGCTGTGTAGGCGGCTACGGAAGCGACGCCTAACGTTTGAATGCCAAGAAGATTGAATCCACCGCCGTACAATACTCCGCCATCCGTTGCGAAAATGCCGACTAAGATTGTTCCTAATGCACCATTCACACCGTGTACACTGAAAGCACCGACTGGATCATCGATCTTCAATTTTTGATCGACGAATTCGACAGCGAGTACAATGGCGAATCCGGCGATGATTCCGATTGCGATAGCCCCGAAAGGAGAGACGACAGCACAGCCGGCCGTGATGGCAACAAGCCCTGCCAGTGAGCCGTTCAGTGTCATGGATACATCAGGCTTGCCATATTTTGTCCAAGTGAATAAGAGCGTGACCAGAGTCGCTGTGACTGCGGATAAGTTTGTATTCAAGAAGATCGTACCAATCAAGGCAAGGGTTTCGTCTCCTGTTGCCGCAACCGTTGAGGCTCCGTTGAATCCGAACCAAGCGAACCAGAGGATGAAGACGCCAAGGGCACCGATCGTCAAATTGTGGCCAGGAATGACTTGTGCTTTACCATCTTTATATTTTCCGATACGTGGACCGACGACGGCAGCCCCGACAAGAGCAGCAACGCCACCTACCATATGCACGGCTGTGGATCCAGCGAAGTCAATGAAGCCCATTTGAGCCAGCCAACCGCCGCCCCAGATCCAATGTCCGGAGATCGGATAGATCAACAAGGAGATGATGAAGGAGTACACGAGATAAGAGCTGAATTTTGTCCGTTCCGCAACAGCTCCGGATACGATAGTGGCTGCAGTTGCCGCGAATACGTTTTGGAACATGAAATGGACAGCTCCAGGAATGGTGGAATCAAGTCCTTCCATAAATAAAGCAGGAGTTCCGATGATGCCGGCGATATCGTCCCCGAACATGATGCTGTAGCCGATAAGGAAGAATCCCAATGATCCGAGTACAAAGTCCATAAGATTTTTCATGATGATGTTCGCTGCGTTCTTAGCGCGAGTGAAGCCCGTCTCGACCATCGCGAAACCGGCTTGCATAAAGAATACCAATACCGTTCCCAGCAAGGTCCATAATGTGTCTACTGATGAAAACATAAATGATTCCTCCTTTTGTTTTAGCATAGTCTTAGTGTATAGAAATAATTTTATTGATGCTATATCCTGCTTACGCACCATGTAATATAATGTGACAATGCTTACAAATCAATGTTTGCAAGCGCTTGGATGCGAAAATGATGAGATTTCTGAGCTTAAATCTCATCAAATTGCAGGGATGTTGGATGCGGTTGTGTATTTTTGGTCAACATGATTAAAATAAATCTGACATGAGCGAGTAGGGAATAGGACGGATGTCAGAATCGGTGACAACGAATAGGTTCCATCAGCGGGGATATCCGGGGTAAAGAGCAAATATACAGCAAAAAGCCGTAAGGGAAACATGCGGGACATGTTTTCCTTACGGCTCTATGTATTCTTTTAGTAACTTCTAAAAGTTGATGATCCAGTCCATTTCCGATAATTCAATCAATGGCAACTCGATCGCTTCCTCTTTTAACGCCTTCTCGAACCCTTCCTTCGAAAAAGGGCCTTTTACAGATTCAATTCTTCTATCGATAATAAAATATTCGAATGCTTCATTATGTTCTTTTTCAAGAATGATAAATTCATCGGTCCAATTCAATCGTGTAATATAGCCTTGGATGCTTCCAGTCGGGTAGCGATAAGATGAAGGCAGATGGAAAAGGTTTTGCCAAGAAGCGCACTGTCTCAAAAATAGGCCTTCTCCGACCGGTATTCTAAATTTAGCAATTCTGGATATTTCAGGCAACATTCTATTTTTCCACACTATCATTTCACCCCTTTTTTGTGTCCTCATTCTTTTGACATCCCTGTGGCTTAAAGCCGGATAACAGATCCGAAAATAAGAATGAATCGCTTACATTTCTGACAAGTCATAGTATAACTGCTTTTTTTTACAAAGTACAGTAGATTCTATTGATTTTATGTACTTTATATGTTTTTTAACATTTTTTTTAATTTTCAGGGTATTTTCCTATTGACCAAAGCATCAAAATATGTCTGCTGAATTTAGACGGAATTTGACTTTAAACACTATATATTGTGGTGGAAATTTCTCTTTGGATGATATATAGTATACAAAGAGAATCGAAACAGAGTCTACTTTAAGTAGAGGCAACCAACGTGAGAAGCGCGTCCGATAAGGAAAGCTTGCTCACTTTGTAACGACCTCTTACTTTTTATTAGCTTTTTTTGCATGTTCGGTTGATTTTTAACTAAGGAGTGGGAAAAATATGGCTTCATTACCAACAGATTACTTAAATGAGAGCACGAATCTTCAAGTCGCTGACACAGAAGTGAACATCCAAGTATTGAAGGCGGATGGACGGGTTGTTCCTTTTCATGCCAAGAAAATATATAAAGCAATCAAAAAAGCGGAGCGTTTTTTATCTGAACAGAACGAAGCGGCTGCAGATTACGATGTGGATGCTGTCGTGGCACTGGTCGTAGACAAACTGATTGCGTCAGAAGCGGAAAGTGTTTCGACAGACGATATCCATGATCAGGTTGAAGCGACGCTTGCTGAAATGGGCAATCTGCCATTAGCCGAAGCCTACAATACCTATAAACTAGCGAAGAAAGTCAAAAAACTCCAACAACAGGACATCGAATTGCGCATCCAGAGCCTGATGAATGCCGATCAGAGCGTCGTCAACGAGAATGCCAACAAGGACAGCCGTGTCTTCAATACGATCCGGGACTTGACGGCAGGAGTGGCCGCGAAAGCGATCGGCTTGCGGATGCTGCCGAAACACGTTTCCAACGCCCACATGAAAGGCGATATCCATTACCATGACTTGGATTACCAGCCGTATTCACCGATGACGAACTGTGTTCTGATCGATTTCCAGAATATGCTCCGTGAAGGTTTCAAAATCGGTAATGCCGAAGTGGACAGCCCGCGTTCAGTCAACACGGCGACTGCCCAAATGGCGCAGATTTTTGCGAACGTCGCTTCCAGTCAATACGGCGGCTGCAGCGCAGACCGGGTCGACGAAGTGTTGGCACCTTACGCACGCCTGAACTATGAGAAGCATCTGGAAACGGCTAAAGAGTGGGTAGAAGGCGAAGCGAAACAGATTGCTTATGCCGAAGAAAAAACCCGCAAAGACATCTATGATGCGATGCAAAGCCTGGAGTACGAAATCAACACACTCTACACTTCAAACGGACAAACACCGTTTACCACGCTCGGATTCGGACTGGGTACCGATTGGTTTGCGCGCGAAATCCAAAAAGCCGTCCTGCAAGTACGCATCAAAGGATTGGGCAAGGAAAGACGCACAGCAATCTTCCCGAAATTGATCTTCGCCTTGAAAAAAGGCACAAACCTAGAGACGCACGATCCCAACTATGACATCAAGCAGTTGGCCATCACTTGTGCCACGAAACGGATGTATCCGGATGTGCTGATGTACGATAAAATCGTTGAATTGACAGGCAGTTTCAAGACACCGATGGGTTGCCGTTCCTTCCTGCAGGGCTGGGAAGACGAAAACGGAAATGAAGTCAATTCCGGTCGGATGAATCTTGGGGTCGTGACGTTGAACATCCCTAGAATCGCCTTGGAATCGGAAGGGAATCCGGAAGCATTCTGGAACATCTTCGAGGAACGCTTGGCCATCTGTAAGGATGCCCTCGTCTACCGTGTCGAACGCACCAAAGAAGCGACGCCTACGAACGCACCGATCCTGTACCAGCACGGAGCCTTCGGGAAACGCCTGGGTGAAACGGATCAGGTCGATGAACTATTCAAAAACAAACGCGCTACAGTCTCTCTGGGATATATCGGATTGTATGAAGCGGCTACCGTTTTCTACGGAGCAGATTGGGAAACGAATCCGGAAGCAAAAGCCTTCACTTTGGACATCGTCAAGAAGATGAAGGAAAAAACGGATGCTTGGGGCAACCAATATGGTTATCATTTCAGCGTCTACTCGACTCCGAGCGAAAGTTTGACCGATCGCTTCTGCAGCATGGACACAGAAAAATTCGGCATCATCGCTGATATCACGGATAAGGAATACTACACAAACAGCTTCCATTACGATGTCCGCAAGAATCCGAATCCTTTCGAAAAAATCACCTTCGAAATGGAATATCCGCAATATTGCTCAGGCGGCTTTATCCATTATTGCGAATACCCGAACTTGCAGCAAAATCCGAAAGCGTTGGAAACAGTCTGGGATTTCGCCTACGACAAAGTAGGCTATTTGGGAACGAATACGCCGATCGACCACTGCTTGGAGTGCGGTTTCGAAGGAGACTTCAATCCGACCGAACGCGGATTCCAATGCCCGGAATGCGGCAATACCGATCCGCAGACATGCGACGTCGTAAAACGCACATGCGGCTATCTCGGCAATCCGCAGATCCGTCCGATGGTGAAAGGTCGCCATAAAGAAATATCCGCCCGCGTCAAACATCTGCATGCGGATTGCAAGTCAGAACAGTAATCAGAACAGTTAGGTGATGTGAAGTGAAAAATCCGCAACCGCAAGAATGGTTGGCAGAGAAATACAGCAAGGACAAGGTGGCGGACTACAAGCCGTTCAACTTTGTCGACGGCGAAGGCGTGCGCTGCAGCATCTATCTGAGCGGCTGCCTGTTCGCCTGCGAAGGCTGCTACAATAAGATTGTCCAAAACTTCGACTACGGGATTGCCTACACGACCGAGCTGGAGGAACAGATCATGGCCGATCTGCGCCAGCCTTATGTGCAGGGCTTGACGCTTTTGGGCGGCGAACCGTTCCTCAACACGAAGGTTGCGCTGCGGCTTGCGCGACGCATCCGTGCGGAGTTCGGCCGGACCAAGGACATCTGGGGCTGGACCGGCTACTATTGGGACGAATTGGCTTCAGAATCCGAAGACAAGCAGGAATTGCTGCGCTTGATGGATGTGCTCGTCGACGGCCGCTTCGAACTGTCCAAACGGGATCTGACATTGAAGTTCCGCGGCAGCTCCAATCAGACTATCATCGATGTGCAAAAATCGCTGGAAGCCGGAGAAAAAGTTCTTTGGGCCAATGCTTACGCTTGAATGGTAAAACATATCGTGCTGCCTCACTTCGAGGCAGCACTTTTTTGATGCGCTTCATTACCCAAAAACACATCAAAAATGCTATACTAATTTTATTGAAACGTTTTCAAATAATCCCAATAAGAAAGTTGGTATGACAATTGAAAAAAATGAACATCGGTAATTCAGGACTGTTAGCATCAGAAATTTCGCTCGGCATCATGCGTATGAACGCTTTGACGCATGAAGAGGCGACAGTGGTCATCCGCACGGCAGTGGACAACGGCATCGATTACTTCGATCATGCGGACATCTACGGCAGAGGGACTTCGGAGGAAATTTTCGGAAAAGCCTTTAAGGAACTCGGCATCGCGAGGGACAGCGTGATGCTGCAGACGAAATGCGGCATCGTGCCGGGTGTCATGTTCGATTTCTCAAAAGAACATATCATCGCATCGGTGGAGGGAAGTCTGAAACGACTTCAGACCGATTACGTGGATGCCTTGCTGCTGCACCGTCCGGATACGTTGGTGGAGCCGGAGGAAGTCGCCGAAGCTTTCGATGAACTGCACAAAGCAGGGAAAGTGCGCCATTTCGGCGTCAGCAACCAAAATCCGATGCAGATTGAATTGTTGAAGAAAGCTGTCACACAGCCATTATTGATCAATCAACTGCAGCTCAGTCTGACCCACGCACCGATGATCGATGCAGGATTCAACGTGAACATGATGAACAATCCTTCATTCATGCACGACGGTTCCGTCCTGGAATACAGCCGGATCTCGGACATGACGATCCAGCCGTGGTCGCCATTCCAAGCTGGTAATGGCAAGAAAGGGCTGTTCTTCGACCATCCCGATTATCCGGAATTGAATGAAAAAATCAACACAATTGCGGAAGATAAAGGTGTATCCCGGGAAGCAATCGCAATCGCGTGGTTGTTGCGTCATCCGGCTAAAATGCAGCCAATCGTCGGCAGCATGAACCCAGAGCGTATTGCAGCCATCTGCAAAGCTTCCGATGTGGCGCTGAGCCGCACCGAGTGGTATGAACTCTATAAGGCTGCAGGCAAAATGTTGCCTTAAAGAAAGGCAGCAACAGTTAAAGAGAAATAAAAAAGAACAAGACTCCAATTGGAATCTTGTTCTTTTTTCGCTTTAGGGTTCGTAAATAATCTTATCAAAATAGAGCAAATCGATTTTTTTTGTATCGGCGAACGTGGCATTGATTTCCCCGCTGTAGAGCATTTCCCCAGTCTGGAGTTCGAAAACAGCCAGTTGAGAAGCTCGGTCAGGCTCCAGATAATTTTCCGTCAGTATGATGCGGTTGTCGGAAACGAGGATTTGCCAATTCATATCGACGGTCTCTTCCCAATCAGCAGTATTCTGGAGAATGATTTTATCGCGCACTTGATCCTGCATCAGATCAAGAGGTTGGATTGACCATTCCTGATCCGTGTGCTGCAATTGATAGAAAATACCATCCTTAATTGCGTAAGATAAATCATCCACCAATGCTTCTTCAGCAGCCAGTGTTGACCATTCCTTCGTTGTCCAATCATAGCGCTTGAAGGATAGTGAGACAACCGGTGCAACGTATTCTGTAGCTTCCGAATCAGTTTCTTCGAGCCGCTCCATGACAAAGATTGCTTTTTGATCGCCTTGTGTCAACACGGATGTGGTAACACTCTGATAACCCGTAAAATCCGCAGGTATATCGAAAGCAAAATGTTCCTCCTGCATACCACTGTCCAGATCATAAATCAGGATATCCGTGCCACGATCATTTGAATACTCATCATAACGGCTGTACGAGATAATCAGCTTACCGTCCAGGAAGTCCGTGCTATTGACGTTAAAATAGGTCTTTTCTTTTTTTTCCGGATAAGCGAGGAGCGTTTCCGCAACAGTTTTGTCAGCCTTATCCAGTGTCGCTATCAGGAATCCGTCATTATCCGCTGCTGTATAGTATAAGTTTCCTTCGGTTTCGGCATAATTCCCTTCAAAAGGCCGCTTCCCACGCATAAATGCTTTATACTCATCGCGCCAAACCTGAACAGCGCTTTCTGCGTAGTCTTGGAAGAATGCATCCTGACGTTGCGTCTCGGAATGGCGCAAGCCGGAGCTGTCAAAGCTTAGGGTAGTCGTTTCCCATTGCGAGTGTGCTGTTCCGTAATAGAGTAAGCCATCCAAAACTGCTTCATCACCAGAAACTGTCTCAATACCGATACGCAAAGGCTCTTCTTTTGCCAATAGCGGCTGGACATAGAACCCTCCGAGAATGGTAAGCAAAAGGAGACTCAGCAATAAAATCGTTTGTTTTCTCATTTTTGTCCTCCTTCTATACGCTGATGCGTTTTTCAAGCAACCGATAATTAGCCCATGTCCCGGACAGCAAAAGCATAAGGCTCACGGCAATCGTCATCCAGTACTTTTCTTCCGCATACAAACGCGTCGTGATGCCGGTACGCAAGAAGAGAAGCATCGCGGCAAAGAGGACGATTGCGAGAGTAGCTGCCAAGAATACCCCTTTCCAACGTCCGCTCAAGTGCATCAGGATGAACGTGTACCCTAAAGTGAGCGCTGTATAGCCAATAGTGTAAAAAAGCAGATAATTGGAAAAGAGACTTGGTAAAGCCAAGGCCAATGGAGAAGCGCTGGTTGATGCCATCTGCAAGGGGATTTCCCGATAGATGTCCGCCGGAATAAGTCCGGAAAAGACCAGCTCCTCAAGATACAAAAGCCCGATTTGCCAAACTTGCAGCCCTGTAATCAGGAGCCAAATGGTCGCGAATTTTGCTGCATACACAGCGAAACGGTTACCCGGAAGACTGAGCAAACGGAAAGAGAAACGGTTTTTTCCAGACCAATCCTGATACCAGATAAAGACGGCATAGAACAGCAATGCGAAAATGGCTGTCATGATCGAAAAAACGAAGAACGAGTTGTTTGTCACATCCTCCAACGTAAGATACCCATAGTCCTGCAGATATTGTTCGGGTAGTGCAGCATAGTTCTGTTGCCGGTAGTTCTCATATCCGTCTTTCCAGATATGGTATTCGTGGAAGACTGCATAAGCCTGTAAAGCCGTCACAAAAGCCAACAGGAAGCCATAGAACCGTTTCGCGCGATTCCACTCAAATGTCCATAGTTCCATAAATTTTTTCATGGTTGATACACCTCCCGCATCACATCAATGATTGCCTTGCCTTCGTTTTGGCGGATGTCTTCTGCGTAAAAATCTTTGACGACACGGCCGCTGCGCAGCATCACGATCCGGTCCAACAACATTTCGACTTCATCCATATGATGAGTGGCGATGAGGACGCCCTTGTCCGTCACGAATTTGCTCGTGAAGACCTCGAGAATATCCTCGCGGGCAAAGACATCGATGCCGGAAAATGGCTCATCCATCAAATAGTAATCCGCGTCCAGAGAAAGTCCCAACAAGAAACTCACCTTTGCGCTATTCCCTTTTGAGAGATTTTTCAGTTGCAGATCCGATTCCAGACGGAAAAACGAAAGTAATTCATCCGCTTTGGCGGCATTCCAATTCGGGTAGTAGGTACTCATAAACTTCATCGACTCCGCGATTGTCATCCATCGGGGCATCGTCAGTGAGTCAGGGATATAGGAGATTTTTTCGTATAGCTGTTTATGAATGTCTTGCCCGTCGATCGTAATCGAGCCGTTGTTGCGTGGAACTAAGCCCATAATACAGTTCATGAGGGTCGTTTTGCCTGTACCGTTCATTCCGGTCAGACAAGTCACTTCATTTTTTTTGATGGTAAAGCTGACATCTTCCAAAATGGTCCGTTTGCCGTATTTTTTTTCCAGATTCTTGATTTCAATCATTCACGTGCACCTCCTTCAAGCGCTTTTTGATCAAGTCCAGGACCGCTTCATCCTCTAGTCCGATTGTGCGTACCGTTTCGATGAATCCCTGCAAGGCCTCGTCCAATAGCTCTTGTCTTAATGTCTGGATTTTTGATTGGCTTTCCGTTATTTTGCTGAGAGAATTTCCATCTGTATAAATCAAACCAAGCCCCTCCATCTCCTTATAAGCACGCTGTACCGTATTCGGATTTACTTTTAATTGTGTAGCCAATTCCCGGCGCGACGGTATTTCTTGTCCGGGTTGGAAAGCGCCGCTTACGATTTTCTGCTTGTGCATTTCGATAATCTGTTCGTAGACCGGACTTCTTTTGTCAAAAATCACTTTTTCCACCTGCCTTTTCCGATCGATTGTATTAAACGGTTAATACACTTGGGTTAAAAAATATATGTACAAGTGTATTATATGCATAATACACTTGTAAGTCAACCAAAATCCCAGAGGCAGACATTGATTGACTTTGGGATCGAATTTTTATCAAAATGAAGAATCACTCGTCTCCGGGACACTACTTGCTGAATCGAATACCGGCGTCGACTTCAACTTTTTTGCTTGATCATACAGATCGAACTCGCCGGTCAGTTCCGTCGTGGAGACGGCTTTCTGGTCGGCTTGCGTAACGATCGAGCGGTAGGAGAAGTCGCTCAGATAGAAGGTTTCGGCATCCAGACGAATTTCGATATCGTAATCGGTCCGTTCGGCTGGAAAAGTCTGGAATAGGTAGTTGATCTCTTTGTTCAAAGCATCATCGCTGCCGGAAAAGCTGAGCAAATATTCGTCCCCTTCCAGTTCGAGGGTGCCGTATTCCTCAATGATTTGGCTCAGTTCGATGAACGTTTCCAGCGGATAGACCTGCAGGCTGGCTAAGGGTACATCAGGGGTGGCATAAGCGGTCCAGTCGGCATCGTCGGTCCGGACGTAACCCACTTCAGCAGTCACGTAGAATTCGGATTTGGTTGCGGGATAAGGGTTGTTTTTGTCTATCCGCTTTCCATAGCCGGTCTTTTCTTCCGGGAACAGCGTCGCGTCGGCGGTTGTGTACTGCTCGTTCACTGTTGTTGCTCCATTGAGATCCTCTTTGGTGGTTGTTGTTCTGAAAGCGACGAACTGGTGATAGCTGTCCAGGTCGGCGGAACGGTTGACCAGATTCTGCATGACTTCTTCCCCAGGCAGGGCGGTTGTGCAGGCTGAAAGCAGGAAGAGCGGCAGAAGCAACGCGGAAAGGATGATTTTTTTCAAGGGTATTGCCTCCAAATCTATAGCAAAGGTATGGGATTAGTCAGTTTGTTTGGGATCTGCCCGATACGCGGGCAATCTTTTCTCATTGTACAAGAGAATCTGTGATTGCGAAAGGGCGGAGTTTCGTGCGGGAGGAGAGTTGCGGATAAAAGTGCGGGTTTGCCATAGCAAGGAGAGCATTCTATAATGGGGGCAGCGGCTACAACAGAAATAAGGACCGAGGTGATGGAAATGGATGAAGATTTTTTCAAGGAAGATATCTATTATAAGGACCTTTACTACACAACCAAAGGCAAAGAGCAGTGCGCTCCCAACCACAGTTTCGGGCCGACAGTCCGGGAATATTTTTTGATCCATATCATTATGAAGGGAAAGGGATATTTCGAAATCGGCAATAGCCGCTTCAACCTGAAAGAAGGCCAGTTCTTCATCATTTATCCGAATGTGATGACCTATTATCAAGCGGATGAAGAGGATCCTTGGGAATATTATTGGATTGGAATGAAGGGCGAGCATCTGGAAGCTTTGCTGACGGCCATCGGTTTCCAGGTTTCGCATCCGGTGGGGAACGTGAAGAACTTTGGGCAGGTGAAGGCGATGTTGCAGGAGATTATGGCGGCAAATCCGTTCGATACGTTATCCCGGCTGCGTCTGCAAGGACAGTTGTACCTCTTTTTGAGCATGCTCGCACATGATTTGGATGGCACCGAAATCAAACAGATTGAGAAAATCAATAAAAGTGTCGAATACACGAAAAGGGCAATCGAGATCATCAAAGACAGGTATCAGGACAGTGATTTTCTGATCGGCGACATCAGCCGGGAATTGTCTCTGAATGACTCCTATTTGACCGCTGTTTTCCATAAAACGACAAACCGGACACCCCATGAATATCTGATCGATTTCCGCATCCAGAAAAGCCGGGAATACTTGGAAACGACGGACCTCAGCATCGCTGAAATCGCCGAAAAGGTCGGCTATCAGAACCCCTTGAGTTTCACGCGCATCTTCAAGAGCAAGATGCAGCTGTCCCCAAGGGTATACGTCAAGAAAGTAAAAACCAAATGAGGCAATCAGGCAAGTAGCATAAAAAAGCCGTGCCGCTTGGAACGATATTGCATCGATTCCAGGCAGGTCCGGCTTTCTTTGTGCTTTCAGCATCCAACATTTTGACTGATATTTAAAACATTGCACTATATAGTATACGCTTTCAAGTGTCTATAATTTAAAACAAGTCAGCTTACCAGAGACGAAAGGAGTGGGAAAGCCGGAAGGGTTACTGTTTAGCTCGGTGCCAGTATAGTATTTATTGCTATTTTTTTAAAATCAACAAAAAGGTATGTTTTTGTACGGCTGAATATCTATCAGCCCTCTCCTGTATTTGGTATTATTATGACATCAAAACAAGTAAACGTTTGCAAAACGATTGATTTTGAATGGTTCAGGTGCAATTTCTCTATGGCCCAATAGTTTCTTGGTTTTCGAGTATACAATTTTATAGATAAAAGAAAAGGTGGAGAAGAGATGTTAAAGAATTGGAAGAAAGTATCATTAGCTACAGTATTGTTATCAGGACTTGTTTTAGGTGCATGCGGAAACGGTTCCGATGGAGAAGCCGGTTCCGGTGATGTGACCATCACTTACAGCATCTGGGACAAAATCCAACAACCGGGAATGGAAGCGATCGCAGAAGCTTTCGAAGCGGATAACCCAGGCATCGATGTAAAAGTGGAAGTGACGCCTTGGGATCAATACTGGACCAAATTGGAAGCGGGCGCAAAAGGTGATAGCATGCCGGATGTATTCTGGATGCATTCCAACGAAATCGCGAAATATGCTACAGGCGGCGTCCTGATGGATTTGTCGGAAACCTACGCAAACAGCGAAGTGACTTCATTGGATCATTTCCCGGAAGAATTGGTCGAATTGTATTCTGCTGATGATGCAGTCTACGGCATCCCGAAAGATTACGATACGATTGGGTTATGGTACAACAAAACGTTGTTTGATGCGGCAGGCGTTGCCTATCCGGATGAAACCTGGACTTGGGACACAATGCTGGAAGCCGCTCAAAAGCTGAACGATCCCGACAACGGCGTATATGGTATCTTGGCTCCTTTGAACAGACAAGAAGGCTACCACAACTTCATCTTCCAGAACGGTGGCTACGTATTGTCCGATGACAAGACCGAATCCGGTTTCCGTTTGGACGAAACAATCGAAGCCGTGCAATGGTATGCGGATCTGAGCGTGAAACATGGCGTTTCGCCGACACAAAGTCAATTTGCTGAAAACACAAACTTGTCCTTCTTCCAATCAGGACGCGGTGCAATGGGCTTCTTCGGATCTTGGATGACAGGCGAAATGGCGAACAACGACTATACGGCTGCCAATGCTGATGTCGCACCATTACCAAAAGGCAAGCAAGCGGCGACAGTGTTCAATGGCTTGGCGAACTCCGTTGCGGCTTCAACCGAAAATGAAGAAGCGGCTCTGAAATTCGTAGAATTCCTGGGAACAGAGGAAGCGATGCGTCTGCAAGGCGAGAACGGCGCGGCTATTCCGGCTTATGAAGGAACAGAAGAGACATTCGTAGCTGCGTACAGCCAATTCAATATGCAAGTCTATGTGGACCAAATGGAAAATGCATACATCAAGCCTTACTCAGCAGAAACAGCCCGTTGGGAAGATATCGAAAACAATGCTTTGATGCCGGTATTCAACGGCGAAGCTTCCGTCGCAGATGTTGCTGCAGACATCGTATCCGGTGTTGAAGAAGTCTTGGCGAACGAAAAATAACAAAATAGAAGGCCGCTTACGGGAATGCTCCCATAAGTGGCTTTCAATATATAGAGGTGAACTATGATGAAATCGGATGTAGCAATCCCTAAAGAAAAAACGGTAGGTACGGTGACACCTGCGCAACGTAAAAGAAAAATGGCGTTATGGGGCTGGTTTTTCATCGCTCCGACCTTGATCGGGCTTTTGATTCTGAATGTCATCCCGTTGTTCCAATCGCTGTACATGAGTTTCCAGAGCGTGAGCACGTTCGGCACGTCGACCTTCGTCGGGCTGGACAATTATCTGAAAATGCTGCAAGATCCTGAATTTTGGCAATCGTTGAAGAATACTTTTTTCTACGCCGGGATCCAAGTACCTATCACCATCATCCTGTCGCTGTTCTTTGCGGTATTGATGAATACAAAGATAAAAGCGGTCGGATTGTACCGGACGATCTTCTTCTTGCCGATGATTGCAGCTCCTGCTGCCGTAGCCATGGTTTGGCGCTGGCTGTTCAACTCGGAATACGGCTTGCTGAATGCAGTGCTTGATAAACTCGGTTATTCCGGAAATATCTTATGGATCACCGATCCGGAAGTGGCGATCTGGTCGATCATCATCGTCGGCATCTGGACGAATGTCGGCTACAACATGATCTTGTTGTTGGCAGGGCTGAAGGAAATACCTAAAGAATATTATGAAGCGGCTGTCGTTGACGGTGCCGGACCGTTGAAACAATTTTTCTCGATCACGCTGCCATTGCTGTCGCCGCAACTGTTTTTCGTTTCGGTGACGAGTGTCATCGGTGCGCTGCAGGTGTTCGATATCATCTTCATGATGTTCGACCGCACGAACTTGGCGCTGAAGAGCACGCAATCATTAGTATACATGTTCTTCAATGAATCGTTCGTGCTCAACGATAAAGGTTACGGCTCGGCTGTCGCCATCTCATTGGTACTTATCATCATGGCGATCACCGGCATCCAGCTGTTGGCGCAGAAAAAATGGGTCACCTACGATTAGGAGTGAATACATATGCAGACAAAAATGAACAAAACGACAGCACTGATCCATATTGTGCTGATCATCGGCTCTTTGCTGATGGTCGTGCCGTTCTTATGGATGGTCTTGACCTCAGGTAAAACAATCAGCGAATCTACGCAGATACCGCCGCAAATTTTCCCGGAAGTATTCCAGATCGAGAACTACAAAGCGGTATGGAATTCCTTGCCGTTCGTCAGTTTTTACATCAACACCGGTTTGATGATTGTCTTCAGGGTGTTGACTTCGACGCTCTTCAGCGCCATGGCGGCCTTTGCGGTTGCGAAACTGGATTTTCCCGGAAAAAATCTGTTTTTCGGTATCGTCCTGACACAGATGATGATCCCTGCGCAGATCTATCTGACGCCGCAATATTTATTGGTCCAGAATCTGGGTCTTTTGAACTCAATCCCGGCTTTGGTTATCCCGGGTATCGTTTCCGCTTTCGGAACCTTCCTGCTGCGCCAATTCTTCATAAAATTGCCGGATGAACTGATGGAAGCCGCCACGATTGATGGCGCGACGACCTGGCAAGTATTTTACCGCATCTATATGCCGCTGGCGCGTTCCGGCTTGGTGGCTTTGGGTATTTTCACGTCGCTCTTTGCTTTCAAAGATCTGATGTGGCCTTTGGTCGTCAACATGTCCCAGGATAAAATGACGCTGTCGGCTGGATTGGCCAGCCTGCAAGGGCAATTCACGACGAACTATCCGCAGCTAATGGCCGGTTCGGTCATCGCGATCATCCCGATGGTTATCCTATATATCCTGTTCCAAAAACAATTCATCGAAGGCATCGCCACAACCGGCGGAAAATAAAGAAAAGCGGACCAAGCCCGCTCTGCCTCGAAAGAAATTTAGGAAATCTGGCCTCGCAACGTTCCCTACGGTCACCTTATACTGGGAGTCTAAGGGATGAATCCCTAAGACTCCCATGCAAATGAGCATCGCAGAGCGCAATGGGTCAGATTTATCTAATTTCCGAGAGGCAGGCTTGGTCCGCTAGACATCACCAATAAAAGACGTAACTTAACGATATTTGAAAATGAGGTAACTGTAATGAAAATCAAAAACGAAGCAATGCTCATCACCTATCCGGACAGTCTGGGCAATAACCTGCAAGATCTGGAACAGGTGCTGGATACCCATCTGAAAGGGGTAGTCGGCGGCGTGCATATCCTGCCGTTCTTCCCTTCATCGGGCGACCGCGGCTTTTCGCCGATGGACTACACAAAAGTGGATGAGCGGTTCGGTGGCTGGGAAGACATCAAGCGCATCAGCGAAAAATACTACATGATGTATGAGTTCATGCTCAACCACATTTCTGCGCAATCTCCCTATTATTTGGACTTTTTGGAGAAGAAAGAAGCATCGCCCTACAAGGACTACTTCATCCGCTACAACGACTATTGGCCGGAGAACCGACCGACTGAAGCGGACATCGATCTGATCTACAAACGCAAACCCAAAGCGCCTTTCGTGGATGCTCACTTCAAAGACGGCACATCGGAAAAAGTCTGGTGCACGTTCTCGGAAGAGCAGATCGATCTGAACGTGAAGACCGAAGCGACGCGCCAGTTCATCAAGGATACGCTTAGTTTCTTGGCGGATAAAGGAGCTTCGATCATCCGCCTGGATGCATTCGCCTATGCCATCAAGGAATTGGATACGAACTGCTTCTTCGTAGAACCCGAAATTTGGGAGATGCTGGAATACGCAGTGGAAATCCTGGAGCCATATGGTGTGACGGTGCTTCCGGAAATCCATGAGCACTACACGATCCAACAAAAAATCGCAGAAAAAGACTATCCGGTCTATGATTTTGCTTTGCCGATGCTGGTGCTGCACGCTCTTTACAGCGGCAAAGCGGAAAAACTCTTGCACTGGTTGGAAATCTGCCCGCGCAACCAGTTCACGACCTTGGATACGCATGACGGCATCGGTGTCGTCGACGTGAAGGATCTGCTTACCCAGGAAGAAGTGGATTTCGCAGTTGAAGCCCTTTATGAAAAGGGCGCCAACCTGAAGCGGATCTACAGCTCGGAAGCCTACAACAACCTGGACATCTATCAGATCAACTGCACCTACTATTCGGCTTTGGGCAACAATGATGCCGCCTATCTGTTGGCGCGGGCGATCCAGTGCTTCACGCCGGGCATTCCGCAGATCTATTATGTCGGCTTGCTGGCCGGCGAAAACGATCTGGAGCTGCTGGAGAACAGCAAAGAAGGCCGCAACATCAACCGTCACTACTATAGCCTGGATGAAATCAATCAAGAAATCGAGCGTCCGGTCGTAAAAGATCTGTTCCGTTTGCTGGTTTTCCGCAACACGGCCAAAGCGTTCGATGGCGACTTGGAGATAACGATGCTCGACGAAGGTGCCTTCACTTTGACGTGGGTCACTGCCGAAGAATCGGCCAGTCTGACAGTCGACCTGCCTACGAACAAATTCTCGATCCTGCACCGCACTGCGGCAGGAGATGAACAAATATTTTAGAAAAATGAAGAGAGCCAAGGAGTGATGACTGTGACGATAACATTTGATGAAACAAAAAAATATTTTCATTTACAGAACGAATCAGTGAGCTATGTGATCGCACTGGAAGAAGAAAAATATGTGTCCCATCAGTATTGGGGAAAGCGGCTCAACAGCTTTTCGCAAGTGGCTGATTACCCGCGCCAAGACAATGCCTTTGCGCCCAATCCGTTCGAGGTGCCCGGCCGTGTGTTTTCGCTTGCGACCTTGCCACAGGAATTTCCGGGGAATGGCAGTGGCGATTTCCGCGAATCAGCATTCGAGTGCCTGTATCCGGATCAAACGACTGTCAGCCTGCTGACTTATAAGAGCCATGAAATCGTAACCGGCAAACAGCCATTGCAAGGCTTGCCGCATACTTACGAAACAAAAGAAGAGCCGGCGGAAACCTTGCTGCTGACGATGGAAGATACCGTCACAAAAGTCGAAGTCGTTCTGAGCTACACCTTGTTCCGCGACTATCCGGTACTCACACGTTCAGCAAGTTTCCGCAACAATGGAGCTGAAGACATCCATCTGAACAAAGCGTTGAGCATGTCCATCGATTTCCCGGATGCTGATTTTGACATGATCCAGTTGCCGGGTGCTTGGGGAAGGGAACGCCAAATTGTGCGTACCCCACTTGTCCGCGGCATCCACACGCTCGACAGTAAGCGTGGCACTACCAGTCACGCCTATCAACCATTTGTGGCGTTGGCCGATAAAACGGCGACCGAAGACCAGGGAGCGGTCTACGGTTTCCATTTCGTCTACAGCGGCGAATTCCGAGCTAATGTCGAAGTCGATACTTACGCGCAGACACGCGTCCAGATGGGCATCAATCCAACCCACTTCCAATGGCATTTACCTGTTGGAGAGGCGTTCCAGACACCGGAAGTCGTATTGGTATACAGCGAAAACGGGTTGAATGGCCTATCGCAGACGCTGCATCCTTTCTACCAGAAGCATCTGATCCGCGGCCAGCACCAACTTGCGGAGCGTCCGGTCCTGATCAACAACTGGGAAGGCACCTATTTTGATTTCACAGCCGAAAAGATTGAGGCGATGGCCGATGAAGCATCCACTTTGGGGATCGAACTGTTCGTGCTGGACGATGGTTGGTTCGGCAAACGTGACGATGACTACTCTTCTTTGGGTGACTGGCATGTCCATACCGCGAAATTGCCGTCCGGCTTGAAGCAGCTCGCGGAGAACATCAAGGCGAAAGGGATGCTGTTCGGGCTTTGGTTCGAACCGGAAATGATTTCCGAGGACAGCGAACTTTTCCGCGCCCATCCGGATTGGTGCATCCATACGCCAGGCCGGGAAAAATCGCTCAGCCGCAGCCAATACGTGATCGACTTCAGCCGCAAGGAAGTCCGCGACAACATCCTGGCGCAGATGATGGCGATACTGGATGACGTACCGGTCGACTACATCAAATGGGACTATAATCGCAACATGACCGAAATCGGTACGGCGGCTCCAGGCGCATTGCCGGGGGAAGTGCTGCACAAGTACATGCTGGGTCTTTATGAAGTGATGGAGGCACTGGTGACGAAATATCCGCAGATTCTCTTCGAAAGCTGCTCAGGCGGTGGCGGACGCTTCGACCCAGGTATCCTTTACTATATGCCGCAGACTTGGACCAGTGACAATACCGATGCGGTGGCGAGACTGGAAATCCAATACGGCACCAGCCTTGTCATGCCGATTTCGAGCATGGGTTCGCACGTCTCAGCTATCCCGAATCATCAGACGCACCGTAAGGCTTCGATGAAGATGCGCGGGGATGTGGCGATGGCCGGCAATCTTGGCTACGAACTCGACGTCACGACGCTTTCCGAAGCCGAGAAGCAGGAGATGAAGGAGCAGATCAGCTTCTACAAGGAACACCGCAAGCTCGTCCAATACGGTGTCTTCCATCGCATCCTCAGTCCTTTCGAAACGCAGAACGAAGCGGCTTGGATCTTCGTCAGTCCGGAACAGGATGAGGCGCTTTATTTCTACTACCGCGTCCTCGATCGGGCCAACCTGAAGAAGAAAAAAGTGTTGTTCAAAGGCTTGGATTCTGCCAAATACTACAACGTCAGCGGCTACGAAGGTGTAATCGGCGGCGATGAATTGATGAACCGCGGACTCTACCTGAAGGATGCCCTGCAAGGGGACTACCAGAGTGTCTGTCTGGTGCTGAAGGAAGCACAATCCGTTTAAAACGCAAAAAAAGCAGGAGTTGTCTCGTTGATTCGAGACGGCTCCTGCTTTTTGTTCTCAGTCCAAATATTCTTTTTCGAAAGTCTTCGTGCTGCGCACGGTGTCGAATTGGCGCACCAATCCTTCGATCTCTTCGCGGTTGTTGCGGAATTTAGGCGGCAAGGCCAAGCGTTCGCCCAATGTTTCGTAAGGCTCTTCATCATCGATGAATCCGGGGCCGTCCGTCGCAAACTCGAGGAGAATCCCTTGGGCAATGTTGGCATAAAGCGATTCGAAGTAGAAACGGTCAACGTAGCCGGAAATCGGGAAGCGGTAGGAGCCCATATGCGCGATCCATTCTTCCAGTTCTTTGCGGTCCTTCACGCGGAAAGCCATGTGGTGGACGCTGCCGAAACCTTGCTGCGCCTGACCCAGCGTAGCGTTGTGCTCCACGATCATGCGGCCGCCGTTTCCGCCCTCGCCCACTTCGAAGAGATGTGTTTCGCCGACTGAATCAGCATGACGGAAACCAAGGACAGTCTCCAAGACTTGTCTGTAGAAATTGAAATCAGCGATGCGGACGAAAATCGGTCCCAAACCGCGGATGCCGTACTCATTCGGAACGGGCCCTTTTTGCCACGGAATCCCGGGAGCCACGCCGGTATCAGCCTCATCGGAAACCAATTGGTAAAGCTGCTCATCGAAATCCTGGAAGTCGATCACTTTGCGGCCGAACTGCTCATAGATGCCGGAATGTGTGATGTTGTATTTGTCGAAACGTTTTACCCAATAGACCAGTGCTTCATCCGATGGGACGCGCAGGCCCGTCTTGAAGATTTCATTGGTCCCTCTGACTGCTTTCGGGATCCCGGGGAAGTCGAAGAAGGTGATGTCCGTGCCGGCACTCCCGCGGTCATCGGCGAAGAATAGGTGATAGGTCTGGATGTCGTCCTGGTTGACGGTTTTTTTGACCAAGCGCATACCCAGAATATTGGTGAAGAAGGCATAATTCTTCTCGGCGCTGCTGGTGATGGCGGTGACGTGGTGGATTCCTCTTAAAGTGTTCATGGATATTATCCTCATTTCGTTATGTATTCTGTTTCGTATATTCCTAATTCGAGATATATAGCCAAAAAAAGAAATCAGCAATCAGCTAACTTAAGGTCAGTATACAGGCGTCCGATTCAAGATGCAAGCATTTTGTCCTGCCAAGAAGAAACGGCACGCGGGAGGCGTCTCAAAAGGAAAATGGAAGGGAAGCGTGTATAATGAGGATAGCAAAAAGCATTTTGTGGACCACAACAAAATTAATCAGGATGAAAGGTAGTGATCGCATGGCAGGAAATGGATTGATGATGCAGTATTTTGAATGGTATCTGGATGATGATGGACAACTATGGAATCGCCTGAAGGAGGATGCCAAGCATCTGAAGGAACTGGGCATAACAGCCGTCTGGACTCCTCCAGCCTATAAAGCGACAGGGACGAATGATACAGGCTATGGCGTCTATGATCTCTATGATTTGGGCGAATTCGATCAAAAAGGTGCCGTCCGCACAAAATACGGAACCAAAGCAGAATACTTGGCTGCAATCGAAGCTTTGCATGCGGAAGGAATTGCTGTTTATGCCGACGTCGTCCTGAACCACAAGGCCGGTGCAGACGAGACAGAACGCTTCCTTGCTTATGAAGTGAATCCCGACAAGCGTCAGGAAAAGGAGTCCAAGTCATACGAAATCGAAGGCTGGACGAAATTCACTTTTCCGGGCCGTGGCGACAAATATTCTGATTTCAAATGGTCTTGGGAACATTTCACCGGGACGGACTTCAACAACGAGAATGGCAAAGAAGCTATCTACATGATCAAAGGCTTCGAAAAAGGCTGGGCGGAAAACGAAAGTGTAGACAGCGAGTACGGTAATTACGATTACTTGATGTATGCGGATATCGACTACGGCCACCCTGCAGTCGTTGAGGAAGTCAAGAAATGGGCCGATTGGTACATCAAAGAAACCGGTGTCGACGGCTTCCGCTTGGATGCAGTCAAACACATCAATGATCAGTTCGTGAAGGATCTCGTGGAGACGATCCGCGCGCAGCATGGCGATGATTTTTACGTGGTCGGTGAATATTGGAAGTACAAATACGGCGCGATCAAGGAGTATTTGGAAGCGACCGAGTTCACCTTCGATCTTTTCGATGTGGCCCTGCATCAGAACTTCCATGTCGCATCCCAGCAGGGCAAGGATTACGATCTGCGCGAGTTGTTCAAGCAGACGCTGGTCGCCAAAAATCCGACCCATGCGGTTACGTTTGTCGACAACCATGACTCACAACCCGACCAAGCTTTGCAATCCTTTGTGGAGCCATGGTTCAAACCGTTGGCATACGGCGTGACACTCTTGCGCGAACAAGGCTTCCCGTGCTTGTTCTACGGCGATTATTACGGTATTAAAGGTGCGAATCCAATCGACGGACAGAAAACCTTCCTGGATAAATTGCTCTATCTGCGCGCGAACCATGCTTACGGTGAACAGCGCGACTACTTCGATCACGGAAACTGCGTCGGCTGGACCCGTCTGGGCAACGAAGAGCATCCGTACGGTTTGGCGACAGTCCTTTCCAACAGTGAAGAGGGCTTCAAGGACATGTATGTCGGCGAACAGTATGCCGGGCAGACTTTCGCGGACTATACAGGCAACCGTGAAGACAAAGTCGAAATCGGTGAAGACGGCAACGGCCGCTTCCCGGTCAATGCCGGTTCGATTTCGGTATGGGTCAAGGACGCGATCTCCCCAGAGGAAGCATTCGACGCGGATGCAGTGGAAGAATAGCTTTTTCGCAAATGACCGGTAGCAGCGGTAGCGCGCTCCTCCGTTGAACGGAGGCTTTGCCGGAGTTCAGCCAACATTTTGAGCTGTCCTCCGGTAAGAACGGCTTCGACGGAGGTGAGCTCGGTTGTTGCCGGTCTGCTCCGATGAGGGGGTCTTCATCGGAGGTGAGGCCGCATTCTACTGCGCTCCTCCGGCCACCCAACTCCATAAGAAAAAGGCTGTCCTCAAAAATTGAGCGACAGCCTTTTTCTATGGGGGGGAGGGTAGGTTAGAACTGGTAAGCGTAATTAGGGTGATGCCTCCATCCTCTGGTTAAGGGATGGCGATCACATCTTGGGATTGCTTGTCGAAGAAGTGGGACTTGTTCATGTTGAAGGCCAAATCAATGACCTCGCCTGGCGAATGGAAATCGCGCGCGTCCACACGAGAAATGAATTCTGTTCCGCCGACTTTACTGTAAAGCATCGTTTCAGCACCCAACAATTCGGATACGACTACTTCCGCTTTTACGGCCCAAGTTGGGTTGGTATCAATAACGATCTGCTCGCTTTGAATATCTTCCGGACGGATGCCGAAGATCAATTCTTTACCGTTGTAGCCTTTGTCTTCCAGCACTCTGCGTTTTCCGGCCGGCAAGGTCAATTTAAGCCCTTCGCCGTTCGTGATGACGCCATCCTGCAAAGTAACGTTGAAGAAGTTCATGGCAGGCGATCCGATGAAGCCAGCTACGAAAACGTTAACCGGTGTATCGTAAACTTCTTTCGGGCTGCCGATCTGTTGCACAAAACCATCCTTCATGATGACGATGCGGTCTGCCATGGTCATCGCTTCGGTTTGGTCATGGGTTACGTAGATGGTCGTCGTATTCAGGCGGCGGTGCAATTTCGCGATTTCAGCACGCATGGCCACACGCAATTTTGCATCCAAGTTTGATAACGGCTCATCCATCAGGAAGACTTTTGCATCACGCACGATTGCGCGGCCCAAAGCGACACGCTGTCTTTGCCCACCGGACAAAGCTGCCGGTTTGCGGTCCAAGTATTCCGTCAAGCCCAAGATGTCTGCTGCGTTATCGACGCGCTTCTTGATTTCATCTTTAGCGTACTTTCTCAATTTCAGACCGAACGCCATATTGTCGAATACAGTCATATGCGGATATAGGGCATAGTTCTGGAATACCATCGCGATATCGCGGTCTTTTGGTGCCACATCGTTCATGACGGTATCGCCGATGATCAATTCACCTTCAGAAATATCTTCCAAACCGGCAATCATCCGCAGTGTTGTTGACTTTCCGCAACCGGAAGGACCAACAAAGACGATGAATTCGCGATCTTGGATGTGCAAGTTGAAATCTGTAACCGAATAATTAGCGGCGTTGTCGTATTTTTTGTGGATACTGTTCAATTGGATCTCTACCATTTATTTGTACCTGCCTTTTTGGTTTTTTTGGCTTTTCTTTATGTCCTTATTCTATTTGAAAGCGGATTCCGCGACCACGGGAAACTGACCAAAAAAAGCACCTGTTTTTTGTGCGTTTTGCCGAAGGCGCTTTCCAATCGCAAAAAATGTTCAGAAAATCCTTAGGAATTGACAGGTGCACAACTAAACCGTGAAAAACAACCGTTGTTTTGGTAAAATGGTTCTTTGATGCATGAAAAATCGCTGAAGCGATACTAGAGAGAAAAAGGGGTTTTGATCCATGAGCAAAAGAGGGTTTGAAGTCATCAGCAGTTATGCCGATAAAAACATCCAATTACCCAAGCGTGCAACGAAACACGCAGCGGGGTATGATTTTGAAGCAGCCGAAGAAATCGTGCTGCCGGCGATCTGGAAAACGATCGTAAAAAGTGCGGGGTTGCAGCTTGGAGAACTGTTCGGGAGCGACAACGATGAGGCAATCGAAAAGAAAGAGGAGCTTTTGCGTCCGCTTTTGGTGCCTACCGGAATCAAAGCCTACATGCAGGAAGATGAATACCTTCAATTGACGAACCGCTCCAGCAATCCACTGAAAAATTTCATCGTGCTGCCGAACGGTGTTGGCATAGTCGATGCGGATTATTACAACAACGAGGGCAATGAAGGGCACATCTACTTCCAGTTTCTTAATTTTGGCTTGCGCGACAAAGTCATCCATAAGGGTGATCGTATCGGCCAGGGCATCTTCCTCCAGTTCCTGAAAGCGGACCAGGATGAAGCGGAAGGATCAGAACGCACAGGCGGTTTCGGCTCGTCAGGACAGGCTTAAAAAGAAAAGCCAAATCAGTGGGTATTTGCGTATTGTTATACGTAGAGTAGGCTTTTTGTGATAAAATAAGATAAGTTGATTCATACTTGAAGGAGAGATTCATTTGGCAAAGAAAAATGCAGTGAAATACGTTTGTCAGGCTTGCGGATACGAGTCGCCGAAATGGCTGGGACGTTGCCCGAACTGCAACACTTGGAACCAAATGGAGGAAGAAAAGGAAGCGACGAAAGCCGTGAAGCAACAGCAGCGTTCCAATTTCAGCGGGAACGTACCTGAAGCGATCGCCATCCAGGACATCAAGACCGAAAACCTGCCGCGTGTCAAAACGCAGATGGAAGAAGTCAACCATGTGCTGGGCGGCGGCATCGTGCCCGGTTCGTTGATTCTGATCGGGGGCGACCCGGGAATCGGCAAGTCCACCTTGCTGCTGCAGGTTTCTGCGCAGATCAATCAAGGCGGTCACCGCGTTCTGTACATCTCCGGAGAGGAAAGCGCGAGTCAGATCAAGTTGCGGGCGGAACGGCTAGGGGTCAAGGGCACCGACTTCTACATCTACCCGGAAACGGATATCGACGCGATCCGAAACACGATCGAGCGGATCAAGCCGGAATTCGTCATCGTCGACTCGATCCAGACGATGATCCATCCGGACAACACGAGCACGGCCGGCAGCGTGTCGCAAGTGCGCGAATGCACGGCCGAATTCATGCGGATCGCGAAGAGCAACGACATCGCGATCTTCATCGTCGGGCATGTGACGAAGGAAGGCGCGATTGCCGGTCCACGGATGCTGGAGCACATGGTGGATACGGTGCTGTATTTTGAAGGCGATCGGCATCATGCTTTCCGGATCTTGCGCGCCGTCAAAAATCGCTTCGGATCGACCGACGAAATCGGCGTTTTCGAAATGATCGAGGGCGGTTTGCGTGAGGTGCGGAATCCTTCCGAGCTGTTCCTGGAAGAACGGCTTGCCGGAGCATCCGGTTCAGCAGTCGTTGCCTCACTCGAGGGCACGCGTCCGATTTTGGCCGAAATCCAGTGTCTGATTACGCCGACAGTCTTCGGGAATGCCCGCCGGACTGCAAGCGGCTTGGACTACAACCGGGTTTCGCTGATCATGGCCGTGCTGGAAAAGCGGGCGGGCTTGCTGCTGCAGAACCAGGATGCCTACTTCAAATCGACAGGTGGCGTGAAGCTGGATGAGCCGGCCATCGACCTGGCAGTAGCCGTCAGCATCGCCTCCAGTTATTGGGATAGTGAGACTTCCGCGACCGAGTGTTTTATCGGTGAAATCGGCCTGACCGGGGAAATCCGACGGGTGAGCCGGATCGAGCAACGCGTCAACGAAGCTGAAAAATTGGGCTTCACGAAGGTGTATCTGCCGAAGAACAATATGGCTGGCTGGAAGCACCCGAAAGGGATCCAGATCATTCCTGTCGCAACGCTTCAAGAAACGCTGCGCAAAGTATTTCCGAATAAAAATTGATGACAGAAGGAAAGAGAGGGAAGCCTTTGAAACGGAAAATCATTACGGCCGTCTTCCTGATGGTGGGCGGCAGCGCTGGTATCACAGCACTGCCTTACCTGTGGGAATTAGCGGGCATACGAAACAATCTTTTCAATAATGTTTTTGTTAATTTTGGGGTTGGAGCACTTATATTTTATTTATTGTCATTCTTATTGATGAAATTGATTTTGGACATCATCCAAAAGATAGAAAATTATTTCAGTACCTTATCGGTCAGCTACATGTTGTTCGGTTCGATCGGAACGATCATCGGGCTTGTATTGGCTTGGTTGATCGGAATCCCGTTGACATCACTGAGGATACCGGTCATAAACGATGTGCTGCCGGCTATTTTGTCCTTGATCTTGGCTTACTTCGGCTTCCGCGTGGGGACTACCCGGATTGAAGAATTCCGGAAACTGTTCGCACCGAAACCGAAAAAGCAGGAAGAAACACAGATGCTGGACCGCAAAGCGGATGATACTTTCCGCAAATACAAAATTTTGGATACGAGCGTCATCATCGACGGCCGCATCTACGACATCGCCAAAACCGGCTTCCTGGAAGGCGTCATCGTCATTCCCAACTTCGTATTGCGCGAACTCCAGTATATCGCGGATTCTTCCGATAGCCTCAAGCGTGTAAGGGGCAGAAGGGGATTGGATATCCTGAACAAACTTCAAAAAGAAGAAGACATCATCGTGGAGAGCTATGACGGTGAATTCGAAGAGATTCCTGAAGTCGACAGCAAGCTGATCCGTTTGGCGAAACTGATCGACGGCATCGTTATCACGAATGACTATAACCTGAACAAAGTCTGCGAATTCCAGAATGTGCCGGTGCTGAACATCAATGCTTTGGCAAATGCTGTGAAGCCGGTCGTCATACCTGGCGAATACATGGTCGTCACCGTCATCAAAGTCGGAACGGAACGCAATCAAGGGGTGGCCTACCTGGATGACGGCACGATGATCGTCGTCGAAGAGGGACAGCACTACATGAACGAAACGATCGAAGTCGTCGTCACAAGCGCCCTCCAGACAGCTGCCGGCCGCATGATCTTTGCGAAGCCTGCGCATTCACAAAAAGGCATCAAATAAATAAACAAGTACGAAATAAACAGCTTCACAGAAAAGGGGATACTTCATATGACAAAGAAAATCCGCGTACGTTATGCACCAAGCCCGACCGGTAACTTGCATATCGGAAACGCTCGTACCGCATTGTTCAACTACCTGTTTGCTCGCCACAACGACGGCGAGTTCATTATCCGTATCGAAGACACGGACCAAAAACGTAACCTTGAACACGGCGAAGAAAGCCAACTGCAAAACTTGAAATGGTTAGGGATGGACTGGGACGAAGGTCCGGACAAACCAGGCAAATTCGGACCGTACCGTCAATCCGAAAGACAGCATATCTACGATCCGTTGATCGATCAATTGTTGCTTTCCAACCGTGCCTACAAGTGCTATTGCACCGAGGATGAATTGGAAACGGAACGCGAACACCAAAGGGCACGCGGCGAAATGCCTCATTACGGCGGTAAATGCGCAAACCTGACGCCTTCCCAACAAGCTGAAAAAGAAGCGCAAGGCATTACTCCAGTCATCCGTTTCCGGGTACCGATCGAAAACACCTATACGTTCGATGATATCGTCAAAGGACCGATCACCTTCGAAGCCAGCAGCGTCGGTGGGGACTACATCATCCGCAAACGCGACGGTTTCCCGACCTATAACTTCGCGGTTGCCGTGGATGATCACATGATGGAAATCACCCACGTTCTGCGCGGGGATGACCATATCGCCAATACACCGAAACAAATGATGATTTATGAAGCGTTCGAGTGGAAAATACCTACTTTCGGACACATGACGTTGATCATCAACAGCGAAACCGGCAAAAAATTGAGCAAACGCGATGAAACGATCCTGCAGTTCATCGAACAATACAAAGACTTGGGCTACCTGCCGGAAGCGATGTTCAACTTCATTACGCTGCTGGGCTGGTCACCGGTCGGGGAAGACGAAATCTTCTCGAAAGACGAGCTGATCAAGATGTTCGATCCGGCACGTTTGAGCAAATCGCCTGCCGCTTTCGACCAGAAGAAACTGGAATGGATCAACAACCAATACATGAAGAGTGCCGATTTGGACACAATCGTAACGTTAGCCGCGCCGCACTTGGTGGCTGCCGGAAAATTGCCGGAAAATCCGAGTGAAGCCGACAGTGAGTACGCGAAAAAACTGATCGGTTTGTACCATGAGCAAATGAGCTATGCCGCGGAAATCGTTAACCTATCGGAAATGTTCTTCGCTGATGAACTCAGCCTGGACGCAGAAGCGCAGGAAATCCTGGCTGCCGAAACAGCGCCGGTCGTGCTTGCCGCATTCAAAGAACAATTGCTTGCCATCGAGCCTTTCGAAGAAGCCGAAATTTTGGGTGCCATCAAAGCAGTCCAAAAAGAAACCAAGATCAAAGGCAAGAACCTATACATGGCCATCCGTGTTGCCGTCAGCGGCCAAATGCACGGACCTGAAATCGGCAAGACCATCGAAGTGTTGGGCAGAGACAAGAGCTTGGCTCACCTGAACAGCGTATTGGAAAAGCTATAGAACGGACAAAAAAAGGATAGTAAAAATGAGCTGATTCTATATAATGGATGGATAATCCAAAAAGGAGCATGAAATGACTTGAATAGATTACGCGAAACAATTCAAACCATAAAAGATCATGATCCGGCTGCAAGGAGTACGTTAGAAGTCGTTCTGACGTACCCGGGGTTACATGCCATCCTTATATATGATATCGCTCATTTTTTTTATAAGCGAAAATGGTATACCTTCAGTCGGGTGCTTTCGCATCTGGGGCGTTTCTTGACCGGTATCGAGATCCATCCGGGGGCAACGATCGGGCATCGTCTGTTCATTGACCATGGTATGGGGATCGTTATCGGGGAGACCGCCGAAGTCGGTGATGATGTCATGATTTACCATGGCGTGACGCTGGGCGGCACCGGGAAAGATACCGGCAAACGCCATCCCACGATCGGGAACAATGTGCTGTTGTCTGCCCATGTGCAAGTATTGGGGCCGATCAAAATCGGCGACAATGCCAAAATCGGGGCATCGGCTGTCGTCGTCAGCGAAATTCCGCCTGATGTCACAGCTGTCGGCATCCCGGCAAAAATCGTCCGTTACCATAAACGGAATGAGGAAAAAATGACCGAATGATTAGCAAACGAAAAAGGGCGTCAGCCCTTTTTTCGAAGCTGGAAAGGAGTGCGCAATGTTAAAAATCTACAATACCCTGACGCGCGAAAAAGAAGAGTTCCAACCGATCCAAAAGAATAAGGTGGGCATGTACGTCTGTGGTCCGACCGTCTACAACTACATCCATATCGGCAATGCCCGCAGCACAGTGGCTTTCGATACTGTCCGCCGCTACTTGGAATACCGCGGCTATGACGTGAATTTCGTCTCCAACTTCACCGACGTGGACGACAAGATCATCCGTGCCGCCAAAGAGTTGGGCATTTCCGCGAAGGAAGTCGCTGAAAAGTTCATCGCGGCCTTCTATGAAGATACCGCGGCTCTGCACGTCGAAAAAGCGACGCTGAATCCGCGCGTGATGGAAAATATCCCGGACATCATCGCCTTCATCGGCGATCTGATCGATAAAGGCTATGCCTATGAAGCTGACGGCGACGTCTATTACCGTACCGGTAAGTTCAAGGACTACGGTAAATTGAGCGATCAATCGATCAAGGACCTGATCGTCGGCGCCAGCGAACGCCTGGATGCGGAAGAGAACGTGAAAAAGGAAGATCAGCTTGATTTCGCACTTTGGAAAGCAGCGAAGCCGGATGAAGTCTCTTGGGAATCACCTTGGGGCTCGGGACGCCCGGGCTGGCACATCGAATGCTCGGTGATGGCGACCAAATACTTGGGCGACACCATCGATATCCACGGTGGCGGCCATGACCTGACTTTCCCGCATCACGAAAACGAAATCGCTCAGAGCGAAGCCAAAACCGGCAAAACCTTCGCGAACTACTGGATGCACAACGGCTTCGTCACAATCGGTGAAACAGCCGAGAAGATGAGCAAGTCGCTCGGGAACTTCGTGACGGTGCATGATATCCTGAAGGAAGTCGATCCGCAGGTGCTGCGTTTCTTCCTCGGAACTGCGCATTACCGCCGTCCGGTAAAATACAGCGAAAAAGCCATCGAAGAAGCCAAAATCAATCTGGAGAAAGTAAAAATCGCCTATCAGAATGCCCACTACCGCCTCCAAGATGCCGTTGCGGCACTGCCCGATGATGCCGAGCAATTGGCTTTGTTCCAGAATCTGCAGGCACAGTTCGTTGCCGAAATGGATGACGATTTCCAAGCGGATAACGCCATGTCTATCGTTTACCAGTTCGCCAAGGAATTGAACATCTACGCGGAAGGCGAAGCCGTTTCCGAAGCAGTCATCACCGCAGCATTGGCTTTGTACAAAGCGATGGCAGGCGTCTTCGGCGTCGTACTCGGTGAAGAAGCACTGCTGGATGACGACATCCAGACTTTGATTGATGAACGGACACAAGCCCGAACAGACAAAAATTTCGCCCGCAGTGATGAAATCCGCGATTACCTGAAGGATCAGGGCATCATTCTGGATGACACCGCCCAAGGCACCAGATGGAGAAGAGCATAGTGACAGAACAGAATTGGAGCTTATTGAACGGTCTTGCCTTGGCCTATGTCGGCGATGCCGCTTATGAGACTTATATCAGAACGCATTTACTAGAAAAAGGACACACCAAACCCAACCAGCTTCACCGGCGCGCGACTTTTTTCGTTTCGGCCAAGGCCCAAGCGAAACTGATGCATGCGATGCTTGAAAAAGAAGGCTTCCTGAGCGAAGCAGAAATGGATATGTACCGTCGCGGCCGCAACAGCAAGAGCCATACGATCGCCAAAAATGCGGACGTAACGACCTACCGCATCGCGACCGGCTTCGAGTCGCTGATGGGCTATCTGCATCTTTCCGGGCAAAAAGTTCGGCTTGAAGAGTTGATCCGTTGGTGTATCCAAGAAGTCGAGGAAAACAATTATGAAAAATAAACCGAACCGCGCGTTCAAGGACAGCCGCAATGCACCGAAAAAGGGCAGACCGGAACCGAAACCAAGACGACGCGATGACGCAGAAAAAGAAACACCCGAAAACGAAGACTTCGTGATGGGACGCCACCCGGTATTGGAATTGCTGCGCTCCGATCGCGATGTCAACAAACTGTTCATCCAGGATGGACTGGGCGGAGAAAAATTGGGCGACATCATCAAGCTCGCGAAGGACCGCAAGATCCAGATCCAAGCGGTACCGAAAAGCAAGCTCGACACGTTGTCCGATAACGCCGTCCACCAGGGCGTCATCGCCGCTACTGCTGCTTTCCAGTATGCCGTACTCGATGATCTGTTCGAAGCGGCTGCCGCCAAGAACGAAGATCCTTTCTTCATCATCCTGGATGGTGTCGAGGATCCGCATAATCTGGGGTCCGTGCTGCGTACCGCAGATGCTTGCGGTGCCCATGGAGTCATCATTCCCAAGCGCCGCGCAGTCGGTTTGACGGCGACCGTCGCCAAAGCATCGACAGGCGCCATCGAGCACGTACCGGTCGTGCGCGTCACGAACCTGCACCGCACCATCGAAGAATTGAAGGAACGCGGTGTCTGGATCTACGCCACCGACATGTCCGGGCAGGATTACCGGCAGTGGGACACAACGTTGCCGTTGGCGATGATCATCGGCAACGAAGGTAAAGGCATTTCCCGCCTGTTGAAGGAATCCGCTGATGGCCTGTTGACCATCCCGATGGTCGGCCATGTGCAAAGCCTGAATGCCGGCGTTGCAGCCGGACTGATGATGTACGAAGTTTTCCGCAAACGCCACGTTTGATCCGATTCGTAGCGTCTGCGTACCAGAAAAAGCGAGGTGAAGATCCTGTTGAAGAAAGAAATCCTGATAGTGGACGGCTACAATATGATCGGCGCCTGGCCGGAACTGGTGAAGCTGAAGAACCAGGACCTCATCGAAGAGGCCAGGGATCAACTGCTGCAGGCGCTGTCCGATTATCAGAACTACGAAGGGAATGAAGTCTGGTGCGTCTTCGACGCCCAGTTCGTACCCGGCATCACGAAAGAATATTCCAAGTACCGCGTGAAGGTCATCTTCACCGCCCAGGGAGAGACCGCCGACACCTACATCGAAGGCGTCGTCAAAAAGCTGCGCAACGTACTGACCGAAGTCTACGTCGCCACCAGCGACCTGGCCGAACAGCAGCTCGTCTTCTCGAAGGGCGCCCAGCGCATCTCCGCCATGGAACTCTACAAGGATATCAAACGCTCCAAAAAAGCTTTGGAGACCGAAAGTCGCCGCTTCCGCGACCAACGCCAACGCGGCACCTGGTCGGATGACCAACTGGAGATCCTGCGGGATATCTATAAGGATATGCTGGAGTGAAGCTAGGTTCATAATGAATACACAAAGAAGAGGTCGTCTCGTATAGTTGCGAGGCGGCCTCTTTATTTGGAATTGCCTTTACAAGAGCGGCCCCGAAATTTGCCTGCAACTCCGGCGAAGCGGCCACTCACCGGAGTTTGCACTCCAAAATAAACCTTACCTTCTATGAAGGGAACATCGCCGGAGTTGGCCGGAAAAATATGGACTAAACTCCGGCGACGCCTCCGTTCGCCGGAGAAGAAGCGTGCAGATTAGGATCTGAACATATCCGAAGATCTCCCTTCATCAAAAGCTTGCTTCGGTGTAAAATCCGAACAAAAAGTTGTTCATCTATGATTTTCGGTCGAATTTTAATTCGATTTACAATTTATAATGAACTTTATTCAGGTTTTTTTATTAAAAACCGAAAAAAGCCTCGACAATAAAAATATCCAATGGTATCATTTTTGAAAACACTGGATATTTCAGAGAAGGCGGGAAAACATGAAAGAATTGTACGACGGCAAAACAAAAACAGTCTTATTGGATGAAGCGAATAAGGAAGTCTACTTATTATTTAAAGATAGCGCAACCGGCGAAGATGGCGTCTTCGATCCAGGCTCCAACACAGTTGGCGGCAGTGTTGCCGGTAAAGGAAAAGTGGGTTTGACTGTTTCTAAATACTTTTTTGAATTGATGGAAAAAAATGGCATTCCTACGCACTACCTGGATGCGGATATCGAAAAAGGTGTCATGAAAGTGCGCCAACTGACGGTACCGAATCTGGAATTTGTTTTACGCTATTTCACTGCTGGCAGTATGTGCCGCCGTTTTACCTTGCCGGAAGGGTTGCCTTTTGATCCGCCCTATTTGGAAGTGACGTTGAAAGACGATGAACAAGGCGACCCATTGATTACGGATCGCTTGTGCCAAATGAAAGGTATTTTACAACCGGGGCAATACGATGAAGCGCTCGATATCTTAACGAAAGTCGGCGCAGTTCTTAGAGATGCTTTAGCCGAAATGAACTTGACCTTAATCGATTTCAAAATTGAAATTGGTTATGACACTGACGGAAAAATGTACGTCGTGGATGAAATTACCCCCGACATTTGGCGCGTCAAAGATGAAGCAGGCAATATTCCCAACCAAATTGACTGTGCGCAATTGATTTTAGAAAAAATTCAATAAGTAAAAGGTGAGGTCCCAGTACGGGATCTCACCTTTTTTAATCCGCTCGAAAACAGGCTACTTGGAAATGTCCTTCCGATAGTCGCTAGGCGTTAGGCCCCTCTCTTTTTTGAACACCTTCGTGAAGTAATTATAGTCAGGGATACCTACATATGCGGCAATGTCTTGAATACTCATAGAACTGGAGTCAAGTAATTTTATGGCTTCATTGATGCGTAATTGGTTAATGTACCGAATCACAGTAGTTCCGACTTCTTTTTTGAACTGACTGGAAATATAGGGAGCGGATAAATTGAATTTCTCGGAAATACTGTTCAGCGTCAAGGGTAAATTCAGATTGAATTCAATGTAGTCCAATATTTTCCTGACGGATAGAGAGTAAGTATTTCTGGATTTACTTTGCACAAGCAAGCAATATTCCCGGATCATTTGTTCATATAATTTATGTAGAGCACTTTCTGAGGTGGTAAGTTCAATCATATGCAGAAACTTGCTGGATATTTCATGTAAGTATACAGGATGTATTTCATTTCCTTCAACAGCCTTACGAAATAAAGTGTTTGCTGAAGTCAAGTGGGATTTTTGATCCCTGAGTGTGTTTTTTAGGCGAGGTTCAATCGGCAAACTCATGAACCGCTCTGCTTCCACTAATGCTTTTTCCCAATCCCCGTTACGAATGTGGCTGAGAAGCTCTTTTTCTATCTTATAGCGATCGAATACAGCGTCGAAATAAGCTTCAAAATTATCTTTAGGAGTATAAATATAATGATCTTTACTTGAATTCGAAAAATCATGATAGTTGATTGAGAACGGCGTGATGTCCTCTTTATTGATATAGGAGACGATATTTGAAATGATTGAAATAAGATGCAAGTTATTGTCTATTTGAGGAATCCCGAACAGGAATCCCTTTATGTTTTGGATATCTGCTGCAGTCAGGTGATTGTTTTCAGTGATTTCATGCCAATAATCATCATTAATAGGATTGTTGAAATAAGGGCCTATGGCAACGATATCCTGTTTATCCGCAAACGGAAAGAAAAAAATATAGTTGATTAAATAATTATCCGTTACAAAATAGAAAGTATTTTTTTCCATCGTCGACAGAAACACCTGCACTTGTCTGTACAAGGTTTCAGAATCTTCAAGACTTTCTCGGAGAGATTGGTCAAAAGCGGATAGATTAGGGTAGGGAGCTATGAAATAATTAAAATTTAAATGCAGTGTATCCGAGAGAAGCTTTGTAATAAAATCGATCGTTGATGAATTCATTTTATTTCTCCTTAAAATCAAACTATAACAGTAGTTTACTCCAGAATAGGGGATAAATAAACAAAAATAGGAAATCACCTTAAAAACGTTCTAATTGAAACCGTTTTATTCTAATTGTATAGAAGATAACATGCTATAGTATGGGAAATAAATGAATGATAGGTGATTAGATAAATGATAACCAATCTTAAGGGAATGCCGTATGGGTTAGCGGATAAAGACATTGAGTGGGTAGAAGATACAATCAACAACATGTCGATTGAAGAGAAAATTGGACAACTTTTTATTGTTCTGGGTAAAAGCAGTAACGAAGAATACGTCCGGAATTTGGTTGAGAAATACCATCTAGGGGGAGCGCGCTATACTGAAAGGGATCCTCTTAAAATCTTACATCAAAATCGAGCGTTCCAGAAGTACAGTAAAACGCCTATGTTTATTGCAGCAAATTGCGAGGATGGCGGCAGCAGTCTCTGTCAAAACGGCACGCAAGTGGCAACACAAGCGCAATGTGGAGCGACTGGTACTCCGGAAGCTGCGTATCAAATGGGACATATCGGTGGCATAGAGGCTACCGCCTTGGGTTGCAATTGGACCTTTTCGCCAATCGTGGATATCCTCTTTAATTGGCGCAACACGATCGTGAATACCAGATCTTTTGGGAATGAAGCGGATCAAGTTTTGGAGTTGGCCAAAGCAAATATCAAAGGCTTAAAAAACAGCAATATACTGGCAAGCGCGAAACATTTCCCGGGGGATGGTGTTGAAGAAAGAGATCAACACCTGGTGATGGGGATCAATGATCTGACCTGTGAAGAATGGGATGCCAGTTTCGGAAAGGTCTATCAGTCACTTATAGAAGATGGGCTGGAAACGATTATGATTGGCCACATTGCACTTCCTGCATACAGCAGAAAGTTAAGGCCAGGTATCCTGGATGAAGATATTATGCCGGCTACGCTAGCGCCTGAAATCACAACTGATTTATTGAGAAAACAATTAGGTTTCAAAGGGCTAGTAGTGACCGACGCTTCTCATATGGGGGGCTTGCTGAGTGCTAGACCAAGAAACGAACAGCTGCCACATGCGATTGCAGCGGGATGCGACATGTTCTTGTTCATGCATGATGAAGAAGAGGATTTCCAGTATATGCTGGATGGGTATGAAAAAGGCATCATTTCTGAAGAGCGATTACAGGAAGCCCTTGAACATATCTTAGGGATGAAGGCAAAGCAAGGCTTGCACAAAATGAAAGCGGAGTCTCTGGAAGAGGCGACGGCGAAATTGGCGCAAATCGGCAGTGCAGAGCACTTAGCAACGGCAAAAAAAATTGCTGATGAAAGCATTACGCTGGTCAAGGATACACAAAGCTTGCTGCCGATCGATGTGCGTGAGAAGAAACGAGCCATGCTGTATTTTCTTGAAAGTACTCCCGTTTCTTATGCGGATGGGACAGACAAAGCCAAGAAAATCGTGGTTGAAGAACTGGAAAAAGCTGGATTTCAGGTTGACGTGAATGATTCGTTTTATGACCTTGAGCAAAGAGAACGCTCACCATTCAATAAATTTAAAATTATGGCTATGCCAACAGTTGAATCTTTCAAAAAGCAATACGATGTTGTTTTCGTGTTTGTCCATATGAAAGGCTATGCCCAGGAAAATAATGTACGGGTGAAATATTCTGCGCCGCATTCCAATGAATTGCCTTGGTGGATCAATGAAGTTCCTACAGTTTGTGTTTCTTTAAGCTATACCAATCATTTGTATGATTTGCCAATGATGAAAACATTCATAAATGCTTACGGACCAACCAGAGCATGCATTCAAGCCACAGTTGAGAAGATAACGGGTCAGTCGGAATTTAAAGGGAAATATAATGAAACCGTGTGGTGCAACAGCTGGGACACGCGATATTGATACAGAAAGGAAGTTGCAAAAATGTCCATACAAGGAGAAACATTGCTGGAAGTTAAGAATATGTTTAAAAGCTTTGGACCGACGATTGCCTTAAAAGGTGTAAACCTGACGATAAAAAGAGGACAGATCCATGGTCTGGTCGGAGAAAATGGAAGCGGTAAAAGCACCGTGACCAGCATTGCATCCGGATTGCAGAATTGCGATAGTGGTGAAATGTTTTACCTGGGGAAAGAATGGAACCCTGAAAGTATGATTTATGCCCGTGAGCAAGGCATGAGTATGATCCTTCAGGAAGCAAATACGATCAGTGATGTAACTGTAGCAGAGAATTTATTTGCGGGAAAAGAAGCGGAATTCACTAACTTAGGTATGGTATCCAAAAAGAAAATGGTTCAAGCGGCTGATGCCCTCCTGCAAAAATTTGGTGTCGAGCACATCAAGGGAGGTGACAGCATAAACAGATACAGCTTTGAAGACCGAAAACTGATTGAAATCTGCCGCGCCGTAACGGATGATACGCAGCTGTTAGTTGTTGATGAAACAACTACAGCCTTAAGCCATATCGGGAGAGCGTTAATCTACAAGCTCATCAACAAAATGGCGGCTGAGGGAAAAGCGGTCATATTCATCAGTCACGACATGGACGAAATCATTGACGTGTGCAATATTTTGACGGTATTGAGGGATGGAAACATCATAGGGACGTTGGAAAAAGGCGAGATGGATCCCAAAAAAATCCGTTATATGATGGTAGGGCGAGAAATTGGAGAAGCTTACTACAGAGAGGATTATGATCCCTCCCACTCTGGTGAAGTTGTATTGGAATTTAAGAATGCATCCTTTAATGAAATAAAAAACTTTAATCTGAAATTGCACAAGGGTCAAATCTTAGGCCTGGGCGGATTGTCCGGTAGCGGCATGCGGGATGTAGGGAGAGCCGCATTTGGATTGGAACGACTGAAAGAAGGCACAATCGAATGTAAAGGAAACCCTATCGAAGGCATTATGTCGGCAATCGACAACAATATGGGCTATATCTCAAAAAATCGCGATCGGGAAGCGCTGATTGGAGAAGGCTCAATTCGAGACAACATCATTATGCCAAGTATTCGGGGACTGTCCGGAAAGATGATGTATTTATCAAAAAAAGCATCCACAAAAGTTGCCCAGGATCAAATTGATGCTTTCAGCATAAAATGCAACAACGAGAACCAATACGTTTCGACGTTATCTGGCGGTAACAAGCAAAAGGTTTCCTTCGCAAAATGGATGGCAAAAGACAGCGACATCTTCATCATGGATTGCCCGACTCGCGGAGTGGATATTGGTGTTAAACAATTTATGTATCAATTGATTAGCCAAATGAAAGCGGATAATAAGGCGATATTGATGATCAGTGAAGAATTGCCGGAACTGATCGGAATGTGCGATCAGATCATCATTATGAAAGACAATGAAGTCAGCGCCAGCATTACACGGGACAAGGATCTGAAACAGACAGATATCATTGAATACATCATTTAATGGCGTCTTTTGGGAATTACGAAAGGAGATAAGTATGGAAAAACCAGCAAATAAATCGAGTGGAGAAAATCATATCGAATCGGCGGATTTTCTTGGTCTGATGAAAAAAATTAAAAAGTGGGATTGGCTAAGTATTGTTCCTTACTTAGGCTTAATATTGATCCTGATCGTTTTTAGCTTTACCTCCAATGGGAACCTATTTGGAGCCTATAACGTCAGCATTGTGGTGCAACAAACGGTGGCTTTGGCTATTGTATGTCTGGGAGGCGTATTTGTATACTCAATGGGAAATTTGGACATCTCCATTGGAGCCACAATCGGTCTCTGCACACTGATTCAAGCGCTAATTTTAAATGCCACAGGAAATCTTTTGCTAGCCTTTATGGCTGCCTTGCTCTTAGCGCTGTCTTTTGGATTAATCAATGGTGCGGTGAGTTCTTGGTTAGGTCTCCCTTCTGTCATCACTAGTTTGTTCCTGATGTTTATCGGAACGGGCGTTCAAACGATTATAACGCTAAAAACCAATACAATCAGAACCAGCTTTGATTTTTCATTCTGGAAAAACATGTATGTTCAAATTGGAGCATTGGTAATCATGTTCTGTATCGTGTATTACTTATTCAATTATACGCGTCTAGGGAAATATACGAGTAGTATTGGTGCAAACTTGGAATTTGCTAAACAAAGTGGTGTGAATGTATTCAGAAACAAAATCTATGCGTATCTCATCATGGGAACCTGCGTAGCGATAGCGAGCCTGTTCATTTTAGCCCGGTCGGGAAGCTCTTCCCGTGTCACGGGTGCAGGCTATCATATGGATGTTATGGTGGCGTTGATCCTCGGCGGCATGCCTTTGTCAGGAGGAATGAAGAGTAAAGTCAGTGCTGCTCTGATCGGTTCATTTTCCTATGTTCTTTTGACAAATGGGCTTACGCTATCCGGGGTTGCCGCAAGTAATGTTCCGCTGGTAAAAGCATTGATTTTTGCTGTCATCGTGATTATAACCAGCCGTAAGAAAGGAGTCGTGTTACCTAGATAAGCTGCCGCTATGCAATGTTTGGAATGTTTCATAAAAAATATATCAGGAGATGATCAGGATGAAAAAAATGATAAAACTACTTATGAGTGCAACAATGGTATTAGGCTTGGCAGCATGTGGTGGAGCAGGGGAACAACAAGGGTCCGACTCGACTGCGGCAGGCAACAGTGCAGCTGAGGAAGCCTCATTTGATTATGCGGATGTAAAGATTGGCGTACTCGGTCATATGCAGAGCGGAGAGACACTCGATGCACTGACCGTCTATATGGACGCCTTGTCAGAGGAAGTTGGCTTTTCGTATGAGTATGTCGTAGGAAGCAGCTACGATGAGCAGACCAACATAACAGCCGTGCAGAATTTGATTGCATCCGGAGTGGACGGTATTATTCTGGCGATAGACAGCGGAACACCAGCAATTCTGCAGGAGTGTGAAGCCGCAGGTGTATTCCTATCGGCATTCATCACAGACATGGACAGCAGTTTTGATGAGTTAAAGTCAAGTGACTATTATTTGGGAAATGTGAATGATGGCCTGTACGATACTTCCTCAATTGGAGAAAAAGCTGCCGAGTTAGTAATCAAAGATGGCAATACGAATGTAGGCATCGTAACCTTCCCATTACTATACTTCCCACAAAAAAGTGCGGCAATCCAAGCGTTTACGGAAACAATTGAAAGCCATAATGACACTGCGGCCGAACCGATTGAAATCTATGAGACGCAGGAGCTAAGTTTTAGTGCATTGGAAGATACATATTTTAATAACTATCCTGAATTAGACTCTATTTTTAGCTTAGCGAGTGGCTTTGTGCATCCAACGATGGTAAGCGCGGATAAGACAGATATTGATTTGTATACTACAGGATTTAAAAAAGATGATTTAGACGCATTTGAAAATGGCGAAATGAGAATGATGACCTTATCGAATGTCGAAGCGGTAGCCCTTCCTGTTGCGATGATCCTTAATGCTGTGGCTGATAAACCATTTGCTGATCAACCAGAAGAAGCAGAGCGTATCGATACTTCAGTGGTTTTTGTAACCAACGATGAAGAGTTAACAGCTCTGGAAGAAAAATGTTTCTACTTCACCGCAGATATAGACCAAGCTTTCATTTCTCCGGAAGACTTCACGCAATATCTTACTGCATATAATCCAGATGCAAGTTATGAGGAGTTCAAAGAAGTACTTGTGAACATGTCTATGGAAGATTTGATGGCCAAATGAGAATAGTAAGACGACTAGTCACAAGGAAATACTGGGGTGAAATTTATGAATAGTAAAACAATGGTCAGGAATATAGCGATAACAATATGCTTGCCCATTCTGATGTTCGTGGTTATGTACACCATCACGAAATCAAATGGAATCGACTATTATGGGCAATCGGCCATGTGGAAAGCTATTTTCAGGAATTTGGGGATGGCTGTCACGATGGGCTGCGGGTTAGCCATGCAATTGCGTCATGGTAGGTTTGACTTTTCAGGTGGGGCTACGATGGTGTTGGCTGGAACGCTGGGTGTCTATTATACGCAACAGTTTAATGGTGGACCGATGATGCTACTGGCACTATGTGTTGTTTTCTCAGTAATCATCAGTATGATTACGGCCACAGTCTATGTCACCTCAAAATTGCCGATCATCATTTGTACCATCATGTTAGCGTTAGTTTATGAAGCGTTGACGCTTGTTCTTGCAGGGGGCAATGGTGTAAATATTATGGCGAATGTGGGCTTGAATATTTTTGGGAGAGAACCCTACACAATCTACATTATGGTGTTCGCCATGATTTTTTACCAAATTATTCTATCGCTTACGCCTTTTGGGTATAGAGCAAAACTATTGAGACATGGTCAGCATGTCTCGGTAAACATTGGAATCAACGAGAGAAAAAATGTTATTACAGCCTATGTTTTTTCTGGTATATTATTCGGGCTCGCGGCAACGATCTTTGTATCTCAAAATAAAGTAGAAACATTATCCAATTTATCTTCTACAGGGATTTTATTCAGTTACATCGCTTCTGTCTACATAGGGATGTTCCTGGGGAAACTCACTCTTGAGATTATTGGACTTACCATTGGAGCATTAACTATCCAGTTGATGAATTATGGTTTGGGTGCAATGGGTTATGATAGCGGTGGCTGGAATAACATATTCTTCGGAATATTTATGATGACATTCTGGATCATAACCAGTAAGTCTGGTCAGATTGAGGCGTTTCTATCGAACCTATCCAAGAAGAAAGAAATGGGACAGAAGACTTAATTTTTTAGCATAATACCAATCATAGGCCTGAGCATTACTCCTTTTTGTAGTATGCGAAGGCCTATACGTATATATAAAGGAAGCGTATGTGAGTTATAAATTAAAAAGGTTGGAGGTTTACCCATGCGGCACACTTATTCATTAAATGAAGGCTGGATATTTAAGAAAAGAGAGGTCAACTTAGAAAAAACAACACCCAAATCTGTATCGGAAGAGCGTATAAATTTACCGCATACATGGAACAATGAGGTCAATAATAGCAGGGAAGAGTTTTCCTATCAGAGAACAATTACTCTCTCAGAAAATCATAAAGACGATAATCTGTATTTAGAATTTTTAGGTGCGAACAGTGTATGCAAAGTCTATTTGAATGACCTATTTGTAGGAGAACATCGCGGGGGGTATTCGGCCTTTCGATTTGATATTACGGAATTGTATGATTGGGATAAGGAAAATATAGTCACTGTGTTTGTGGATAATAGTCAAACGAAGGACGTATCCCCTCTTAATGGAGACTTTACAATATACGGGGGACTGTACAGATCTGTAAATCTGATTTGCGTGGGTAAAGATCATTTCTCTTTAGACTATTGGGGAACAGATGGCATCATCATCAGGAGTGAAGTCAAAGAGGACAAATCAGGTGTCGTCAATTTAGAGGTACATACAGTTTGCGCCTCAGATGCTGCAGTGAACATAAAGATACTGGATGAAGGAGATCATATCATTTATTCGGAAACGATCCCGTCAGACCAAAAAAATGTTGCCATTGAGCTGGAAGGACCGAATCTTTGGGAAGGGCAAGAAAGTCCGTATTTATATACTTTAGAAGCAACCTTGCAGAAGAATGGAACGGCTGTCGATCAAATCAAGAAAACATTCGGCTTCAGAAAGTGCAGCTTAACCCCTGACCGGGGCTTCTTTTTGAATGATAACCACTTGCGGATAAATGGCGTTGCCAAACATCAAGATTTTGAAGAGGTTGGGAATGCTGTTAGGAACGAACACATCGAAAAGGATTTTGAGCTCATAAGGGAGATTGGCGCCAATGCAATCCGGCTTTCTCATTATCAGCATAGTCAATCTGTTTATGATGTGTGCGATAAAGAAGGATATGTTGTTTGGGCTGAGATACCGATGATGTCCTTACCGGATAGGGAAGGCGTATTGGAGAATGCGGCCGACCAATTAACCGAGCTGATCCTACAAAACTGTCACCATCCTTCGATATGTTTCTGGGGGATTCAAAATGAAATTGCCATGGACGGAGAATCCCTTGCGATGTATCAAGCAGTAAATACGTTGAATGACCGTGTGCGTGCCTTACTGCCCACTGCCTTGACGGCCAGTGCCAATATGTATGAAGTCAAAAACAACAGTCCATTAAACTTTATTACTGACATGGTGGGGTATAATTTATATTTTGGTTGGTATTATGACAGCATGCAAGATTTGAATGCTTGGATTGAAAATTTCCACACAGAAAATCCGCAAGTTTCGTTGGGTATTTCTGAGTATGGTGCTGATTCTAATCTGGCGTTCCATTCTGACACCCCAAAAGTGAAGGATTATAGTGAAGAGTTTCAAGCAGTCTACCATGAACAAACCTATCCCATCATCAAGGCAAAGTCCTATATGTGGGGAAGTTTTGTTTGGAACTTGTTTGATTTTGGGAGCAGCGTCAGAAACGAAGGCGGCACGAAAGGGAAGAACTGTAAGGGGTTAGTCACTTTTGATCGTAATACTAAGAAAGATGCTTTTTACTATTACAAAGCCAACTGGTCTGCAGAACCTTTTATTCATATCTGCGAAAAACGTTTTGCCAATAGGGACAAAGATACGGTAGACATCAAGGTATATTCGAATCTGAAACAAGTCTCTTTAATGATCAATGAGACAGATCTGGGAACCGTTGCGGGTGAGACCGTGTTTTCATTTGAAAATGTACGTTTACAGCCAGGAGAGAACAAGGTTAGGGCATATTCCGGCAGTTACGAAGACGTTGCAAGCTTCAACAAGGTTGATGCTCCAGATCAATCTTATATTTTTGTAGATCCGAATCCTGAGATAAATGTCAAAAACTGGTTTACCCAAGAACGCGGCGAAGTTGACCTTTTCCCGAGTGATGCTTATTCGGTTCTGGACACATTAGGGACTTTGATGGAAAATGAAGAAGCGTGGAACGTAGTGAAAGAATCCGCACCAGACATCGCAGAACGCTCTGTGCCTGGCGCGCCGGTTACGTTGCTATGGGTTGCGAATAAGATGAAAAATTATTTCTCTGAAGAAGCAGTGAAAGAGATAAATAACAAATTGATAAAAATTACGAAAAGCTGACAGCGACCGTTTGCTTAAGGGCTCTTTCAGGATAAAAAGGTAACAGAAAAAGGCAGGAACTCACCCGGTTACAGGAAGTTCCTGCCTTTTCTTGTCCTTACGCTATTTTCAAGCCAGCCTCAAGGATATTTCTTCATCGAAACCAATTGGATCAGCACGATTGCTAAGCTGGTCAAGAGGGTGACGAAGACGATGCTTTGGATGCCGGTGAGGTTGATGACGACGGCAGCCAGGCTGGCGCCGAACGCACCGCCCAATTGGATCAAAGAGCCGTTGATGCTGAGCATGAAACTGGATTTGTTCTCGGTCACCTGGGCGATACCGGTGTTAAGCTGCAGGCCGGTGAACCAGGCGCTCATCAGCCAGACGATGATGAAGAGCACGCTTAACCACTTCGACGGTTGGAAAACCAAGATCAGCAACATCGCTGCCGTCTGGAGCACCGCCCCGAGCATCATCGACTTGGCGTATCCGATGGCATCCGATACGTGGCCACCGATCAGATTTCCTGTAAAACTGGCGAGGCCAAGACCAACCAAGATCAGACTCATCAGCGGCTCGATGGAAGGGAAAAGCAGCAGCAAGTACGGTGTCGCATAGGTGTAGAAGGCATGGTACCCCATGAACATCGTCAACGTATAGGCAAGCAGCAGCAACGTTTTCCCGTCCTTAAAGAACTGCAGCTCATTTTTCAGATCCAGTTTGGTGGCTTCATGATCCGCTTTCGGCAAATACTTCAGGAAATAAACGAGAGACAACAGCATCATGGCATTCAGTATCCAAAAAATGCTGCGCCAATCCAGGACTGCGGACAAGGCGCGCGTCAACGGGATGCCGATGACGAGCGCCAAGGAACTCCCCATGATATAGAAAGCCAAGGAACGCCCTTGCCGATCCTTGGGCGAGAGCGCCAAAATCGTCGAAATGGCCAACACGCCGTAGCTGTTGGCGGAAATCCCCATCAAGAGCCGGACAATCAGCAGCTGCACAAAATTTTGGGCATAGATGAGCGCGAAGGTCGTCAAAATCGTCGCAAACAGCATCAATTTCAGCATCTTGCTGCGTTCGACCGTCCGGAACAGGATCAAAGTAATCGGCACCCCAAATGCGGCCCCATAGGAATACATCGTGTTCAACAGACCGGACTGGGCCACCGAGATGCCCAGCGAAACAGCCACTTTGTCCAAAATGCCGCTGAAGGCAAAAGCCGTCATCGCCAGCACAAAGCTCATTGCGCTGAAGACCAGTAACATCGTGTTTGGTTTTTTCATTTCATTCTCCTTCGAAAATCGATTTTTGATTGCGGTTACATCTGTTTTCAGGTAAGTTCTTCGTTAACCTACCGTCTCCGGAAAATTCCGAATATAAGCGCATTATACAGGTTGATCTTGACTCTAAGTCAAGAGATTTTTGGATAATTCCTAGTTGTCATCGTTATTCGTGGCTAAAGACTAATGATACAAAAACGTAAAATGAGGGATTCGCATATGTAAGAATCACATTATTAACGAGTCCATAAAAAGCTACTTCAAGAATTTTCCGGACATCTTTATAGAAGTTACAAAAGTTATAGGAAAAATAGAGATTTATTTGCATTCTCAATTTATTGTTTCAATGGACCATTAGAGGAAACGCACCACGCGTACTTATTTCAAGAGAATGTGATGTTATGCGAAATAAAATCATGCATTTATTCGTTTTCAATATTTAGAGTTGTCAATTTTCCCTACAAGTTATTTTCACGAACGCAAATGACATCATTCATCTGCGTTCTTTTTGTGCGCCCGGCATGGGTGATAACTTGGTGGTGAAAGTCCACTACAGGCTCTGCAGTAGGAACTGTTAGCGAAAGACAAGGGTGTCCACCGTGAGGTGGAATCTGAAGGAAGTCGGACGTAAACACTCGTACTGAAGAACAGATTTCTAAAGTTTCGGAGTACACGTTAATAGCACAGTACTCATAATAAAATACTATTTCCCTGCTAATTTATTAGTTTTTTCTTTCTATTTAATATGAAAAATTTAAAATAAAACTACGGAAATGATACAATATGTAAAATCATAGAGGGTGCAAACGCATTGTAAACGGTTTCTAAAACCTTTAAATTATTAAGTATATAAAGAGTATAGGAGGGCATATATATGCGTAAAGACTGGAATGAAGGTTGGATGTTTAGGAAATTTGATCAAGATGAGAAGGAAGAGGTACGTTTACCACATGACGCCATGCTTTTTGAAGAAAGATCCGCAGATCAGCCTTCAGGAAGTGCAGGAGCTTTTTTTTCAGGCGGAAAGTATATTTATGAGAAAAATTTCTTCGTTCCTTTAGAGTGGAAAGAAAAAGAAATTACTTTTGAATTTGAAGGTGTCTATAAAAAATCAGTAGTAAATATAAATGGAAAAGAGGCTAATTATTGCTCACATGGCTATCGTCCATTCTGGATTAAGGCAGATCCTTTTTTGGAGTATGGAAAAGAAAATACTATCCAAGTGATAGCTGATAACAGTGAGATGCCAAACAGCCGCTGGTACACTGGGAGTGGAATTTATCGTCCGGTTTGGATATGGCAACAAGAAAAAATACATATTTTGCCTACTGGAGTAAAAATTACAACAATTTCTATTGATCCTGCAAAAATTTTAGTTGATGTTTCTTCCACAGGAGGAATCGCGACCATTGATATTATTGATTCTGGAGAAAAGATCATAAGCGCAAAAACCGATAACGAAGGAAGGGCAGAGTTAACAATCCCCGAAGCTAAGCTATGGAGTGATGATAGCCCTCACTTGTATGAGTGCAACGTTACTTTATCACTGAATGATAGCGTTATAGAAAAAAGATCAGTTCTTTTTGGAATTAGAAAAATTGAATGGAGCCCAAAGGGGTTGTTTATCAACGGTAAAGAAACATTATTGAGGGGAGGGTGCATTCATCATGATAATGGTATTCTAGGGGCTAAAACTTATGAGAAATCAGAATTTAGAAGGGTAAAAATTCTAAAAGAAGCAGGATTTAATGCATTAAGAAGCTCTCATAATTTTGCGTCCGAAGCTCTGGTAAAAGCTTGTGATTACTATGGAATGTATCTAATAGATGAAACTTGGGATATGTGGTATTCCAGAAAAAATAAATATGATTATGCTTTAGATTTTAAAGAAGGATACCATACTGATTTGAAAGCAATGGTAGAAAAAGATTACAATCATCCTGCAGTCATTATGTACTCAATTGGGAATGAAATTTCGGAACCTGCTAGTCAAGAAGGATTGGAACTGGAAGAAGAGATTATTTCAATTTTGCATGAATTAGATCCTACAAGACCTGTAACCTGTGGGATGAACTTAATGATTGTTTCAATGGCTGCTAAAGGGGAATTTATCTATAAAGATGATGGCGGCAGGGATGAAAAACAACAATTGCCGAATAGTAGCAAGATGTTTAACATTATGACTTCAAAAATAGGGGTAGGAATGAATCACTCTTCAAATTCAAAAGAAGCTAATATAGCGACTTCTCCTAGTTTGGATTTATTGGATATAGCTGGATATAACTATGCATCAGGTCGATATCCGCTTGAAGGGGAAGCAAATCCAAACCGTTTATTATATGGCAGCGAAACGTTTCCACAAGATATTTATAAAAATTGGGAAATGGTAAAAAAATATCCCTATCTTATTGGCGATTTTATGTGGACTGCATGGGATTATCTAGGAGAAGTTGGTGCAGGGGCTTGGGCTTATTCAGAAGATGACATTGGATTTGAAAAGCCCTATCCTTGGCTATTAGCAGATATGGGTGTTTTTGATATCTTAGGAAATGATAACGGCGAAGCAGGGTATGCGTCAATTGTTTGGGGGACAGCAGAAAAACCATATATTTGCGTTCAGCCGCCTAATCACGGAGGAATCGAACCCGCCAAATCTGTCTGGCGTGGAACAAATGCTTTACCGAGTTGGTCGTGGAAAAACTGTGTAGGAAACGATGCAATTGTAGAAGTATATGCAGATGCAGATCTTATCGTACTCCACTTAAATGGGGAAGAAATTGGTAGACAAAAAGTAGAGGAAATGAAAGCTCTATTTCATACAAGGTACAAAGCAGGCCATTTAGAAGCAATCGCTTATAACAAGGACAATTATGAGATCGGCAGAAACAGTTTAACAAGTGCTGAAGAAGAGCTTCGAGTTGGAGTGAATCCTGAAGAAATGAAAGTAAGGGCTGGGGAAATTGTTTATGTACCTATAAAAATTGAAGACAAAAATGGAATAGTAGAATCAAATGCCGATCGTTTACTACATATTCACGTTATAGGTGGAGAGCTCCTTGGATTTGGAAGTGCAAATCCAAGGACAGAAGAATCTTATGTAACTACACAATGTACTTCATATTATGGAAAAGCATTAGCGGTTGTTCTTTGTTCAGAACCGGGTGAAGTCACGATAGAAATTGAAGCAGAAAGATTATCCAGGCAAAAAGCTACTATTGAAGTACTAGATAAAAAAGAAAGTTAACGTTTTTTCCCAACAGAATCTCGATATATTTGAGGTGTCATACCGAATTTGTTTTTAAATTGATTATAGAAAGCAGTTCGATTTTCGAAACCTAGTTTTTTAATGATATCTGTGATGCTCATTGTAGTATTCAATAATAAATTACTTGCTTCATTTAAATAGTTGTTGCGAATGTAACTTGCAAGCGTTTGCCCTGTATGTTTTTGAAAGACTTGGCTAATATAATTCCCATTATAATGGAGTTCTTCTGCTAACTCATCTCTGGAAACTTTGCGTTTATTGTTGTATAGATACGAAAGAGTACGTTCAAAGAGAGAATGACTTTCCAATATTTGAAACTGGGTATTGGAACAACTGTAAGTAGAAGGTGCTTGTAGAAAAGAGAATAAGCGCTTGATGTATCCAGTGACGATATCTTGGTAACCCGCTCGTTTAAAAAGAAGTTCCTCGATAAGATGGAATAGCACTTGTAAAGACTCTTGGGAATGATCCCTTATTGCGGAAGGAACTGGAGAAAAATCTATATAATCGATTCGCTGCGTGCTGTGCTCATTTCTTTTGAAAAAGTCAGAAAGCTCAGTAGGCTGATCATTATTTTCTTGAAAGTATAAGTTTAAATTTTTGTAAAATTCCGGTTTGAAATTAAGATATAAAACCGTGCAGTGAGAGTTTCTGATCTCTACATGCTTTACATTTGGATTTATGATACATGCATCGCCAGCATGATAGCGCCGGTGCGTATCTTCAATCCTAAAATCAATTTGTCCGTCAATTACATAGACTAATTCAAAAAAATTATGTTTATGTAACTGACTGGATGTATGCTCATTCTTCGGATTGTTACTAAATATGGAAGTAACCATATCTGTAAATAAATAGGAAGCAAAGTCGCCACGATGATCAATAAGTGACAATTTAAATGGTGAATTGAAGTCATATATTTGATAGGAATCAATAGTTTCTGAAGTATAAATAGGAAAGTTGGCGTCTTGCTGATCGACAGAAGAAAAGGATACATTCTCATTCACGCTTGATACTGGGAAGGAGAAATAATCATAGATTATTTTCAAGATTTGTTGTTTTTTGTTCAACTAAATATCCTCCTTTAAAAAAATGTCAGAATATGTAATAACTGTTTCCCTACTTTTATAAAAGCATATCATAGGAAATAATTTGCTACAATTTTATTTTTATAACAAAGAAACAAGGATAACTATATAAAACGTTAAATATTGAAAGGAAGAGAGAAAAAATGACAAATAATTTTTTGTTGGGTGCTGCAACGGCAGCCTATCAAGTAGAAGGAAATAATGACAAGAGCGACTTTTGGATTATGGAGCATTTGAAAAATAGCACTTTTAAAGAAAAGTCTGGAGAAGCAGTAGATCATTATAACCGGTATGAAGAAGATATTCAATTGATGAGGGAAGCGGGAATGAATGCTTATCGATTTTCTATTGAATGGGCACGGATTGAACCAGAGAAAGGAATATTTGATCGAGAAGCAACGGAACACTATAGAAATGTACTGGAATGCTGTCATGAAAACAAAATAACCCCAATTGTAACCATGCATCATTTTTCTTCCCCGCAATGGATAATCAGAGAAGGGGGATGGGAAAATGAAAAAATTGTTGATTACTTTAAAAATTATTGTAGGTATGTGGTAACCGAATTAGGGGACTTGATGGAATTTATCTGTACAATTAATGAAGCAAATATGAGAAATGAACTTATCACAGTTATGAAATCTTTTGCAAAAAGTTTAGGAATTAATATTCAAGTCGGGGTTAAACTTCAATTACCGGAAAAAATGATGGCTGGACAAAGAGAAGCGGGTAAAGCATTCGGTGGAATTGAGAGCGTTAACACTTTTTTGAGCCCTTGTACACCAAAAGGGGATTTACTTATTATGCAAGCTCATGAAGCAGCGAGAGATGCTATGAGAACAGTGGATAATCGTTTTAAAATTGGCCTAACTCTTTCTCTTCACGATATTCAAGTTGTAGGGAATGCAACAGAAAAAGCCGTTGAGATGTGGGATGATGAATTCAAACACTACCTTCCATTTATTGAAAAAGATGACTTTTTTGGACTTCAAAACTATACCAGAACGCTAGTTGGTGAAGAAGGAGAGCTATCTGTTCCAGAAGAAAAGAAGAAAACACAAATGGGATATGAATTCTATCCTCAAGCTTTAGAAAATGTGATTCGTAAAGTTTCTAGCGAATTAAATCTACCTATTATAGTGACAGAAAATGGCGTTGCAACAGATAATGATAAGGATCGAGTAACTTTTATTGAAGAAGCTTTGAGCGGGGTAAAGCGATGTATAGCAGATGGTATTCCTGTTTTAGGATATATGCATTGGTCGCTATTAGATAACTTTGAATGGCAATTAGGTTATAGTAAAACATTCGGTCTTATTGAAGTAGACAGAAAAACTCAAACAAGAAAACCGAAAGACAGTTTTTATAGATTGGCAGAGATTTGGAAAAGAGAGAGTGAAAGATAAAACAATTATGCAAAGAATTAAATCAAGAACCCAGCTTTCGTACCTCAATATAATTTTGCGGTTTTACAAAGCTTTTGTTGAATCATATCAAGGATAAAAGAGGAACGCCGTTTCAAATTTGGGAATAATACCGAAAACAGGCAATTAACCAATAGTTATAAAAAGGAAGAGGGAAGAAAAATGGAAAAAAGGATTAATCAAGAAGTGTCAAAAAAGATGCCTTTGTGGTACACGCCGGCTTGGGCATCGAGATCTATATCTGTAGCGATAAGTGTCATACTTATGATGCAAGTTACCTATTATTCTACCGAGGTTTTGGGTTTAGGCTCTGGCGTAGTAGGTGTCATTTTATTAGTTTCAAAACTTTTTGACGGTATAACTGACTTATTAGTCGGATTTGCTATTGATCGAACAGATACAAAATTAGGAAAAGCAAGGCCGTATGAACTCTTCATCATTCCGTTATGGATTCTAATCATATTACTTTTCAGTACCCCTAATTTTGGCGAAACTGGAAAAATCATCTATGTGTTTATTATGTATACCTTAATTTTTTCAGTTTGTTCAACTTTTTTGATGGCATCAGAAACGGTTTATTTAGGCAGAGCTGTTCAAGACGGAACAACGCGAGGAAAGCTTCTATCCATTTCAGGTGTTCTTACTATGTTATTTTCAGCAGCAGTCAGCATAATGCTTCCTTCATTAATGGCAACGTTAGGAACTCAACCTGGAGGCTGGACCAAAATATCTCTTATTCTAGGAATACCGATGATGTTGATGGGTATGATTCGTTTCGTAACAATAAAAGAGAAAAGAACGATTGACACTGAAACAAAAGAAGAGAAAATCAGCATCAAAAAAGGAATAAGTATCTTAAAGCAAAATAAATATATTTTTATTCTATCTTTGATCATTTTAGGGGCTAATCTAGTACAAAATATCGTTAGTGTCGCTGGTACATACTATTTTACTTATGTAATCGGTAACCTCTCTTTACTTGGGATAGTGGGATTGGTAGGGTTAGCAGCTCCATTTGTTTTACTTCTCTTTCCTGCTGCAATTCGGACAATTGGAGCTGTAGGATTTGTGAGAATCGGGTTGATTTTAGCAACTATTGCAAATGTTTTGCGTTTTATTTTTCCTACTAATTTGCCTGTGGTTTATTCAACAGTAATGATTTCAGGGATAGGTGCATCAACCATTACCATGATGAATAGTTACTTTATCTTACAATGTATTGATTATGGAGAACAAAAAACGGGTATTAGAGTAGAAGGGTTGCCGACCTCTGTGACCAATTTCGCTGCAAAAATTGGTCAAGGAATTGCAGCCGTTAGTGTCGGCTTTGTGATGGCACTAGGAGGATACATTGGGTCTCAAGCAGAGCAGTCAGCCAGCGCTATTTTTTCTATCCGATCATTGTATTCTCTTATTCCAGCTGCTATATGTATGCTTATGTTAATTGCTCTACATTTTTATGATATTGAGAAAAAAATGGAATCGTTTACTCAATAATTCTCTAATGTTATAGGATTGTAGATACAAAGAAGAGGGCATCTCGAAAAAGATGGCCTCTTCTTTGTATTTTATATAATGTTTGCTTCTCGAAAATTCGATACAAGGCAATGAATGCTGCTATTTTAATCAGGCAACATTACAGTGAATATACTCCCGCTATCCTGCTCGCTTTTAACCATTACCTGGCCCTTCGCCAAGGAAACAATCCGGCTCACGATCGCGAGGCCAAGTCCTAAGCCCCGGCCATTGTCGTTCGGATCGCTTTGGAAATACTTGTTGAAGATGTTGGCTATTTCGTTCGAGGTCATGCCGATGCCGGAGTCGCGGAAGGAGACGCTGATCCGGCTTTTTTCCTGCTTCCCGGAAATAACGATGGTGCCACCCTTGGGTGTGTATTTGATGGCGTTGTTGAGCAAGTTGATCCACACGTGTTGCATCAGTTCAGCATTTCCGAAATACGTCAGTTCAGGTAGCTCCAATTCCACTTGGATATTTTTTTCGGTCCACTGTTGGGAGAGAATGATGGCGACTTGTTTCAGTTGTTCATCCAAAGAATAAGCCTTTTTATCCACGATGATCTGCTGCGATTCCAAGGAGGAGAGCAACAGGGAGTCGGTGGATAAGGCAGCGAGCCGCTTCGACTCCGCCAGGATGATTTCCAGATACTGCCGCTCATCTTCCGGGCTGAGGTTGCCCCTGAGGATAAGGTCGGCGAATCCGCTGATGGAGGCGATCGGCGTCTTGAATTCGTGCGAGAATTTGTTGACGAATTCATTCCGCAACGACTCCACACCGGCGAGTTCCTCCGTCATCTTGTTGAAATCCTGGAATATCGTTTGGAAAGGCCCGTTTGCTGCATCCAGTTTGTAGCGGTAATTCCCGGAAGAGACTGCTTTGATGGCGTTCATCAATTTGCTGGTGTTCTCATTCATTCTCTTTGAGAAGAAGTAAAAAATGGTGCCTGTCACAACTGCCATCGGAAAGGCCATGCCGATCCCGATAATCGGATCAGTCGGTACTGCTGGTGAAGTGATCAGATCATAGAACACCACGACCAACAAGGAGGACATGACGGAGGTCACAACAATGATCAATGCCTGCATGATCAGCCAATGCGTGAGCGGGCTCTCATTTTTCCGATACCTATTTGTCATCTTTGCCAACCTCCTCCAGAATCATCGCCTTGTAGCCCAAGCCCTTCACGGTGATCAGCTGGAACACCTCAAAAGATTTGCATTTGTTCCGCAGACGATTCATGTGCGTTTTGATCGTGTCCTCGCTGCTTTCCGAATCGAAACCCCAGATCTCATCCAACAACTGGTTGCGGGTGAAAATCTGCCCGGGATAAGAAAGCAATTTGAACAGCAGCTCGAACTCCTTTTTCGGCAAGGACAGGCTTGTGTCCTTGTCGGAAAGGGCATAGGTCGCCGAATCCAGCATCACCTCGCCGATGACGATCTTTTGCTCGGCGGAAATGTGCGCGCGCCGCAGCAAGGCCTCAATCCGCAGAAGCAACTCCTCGTAGATGACCGGCTTCGTCAGATAATCATCCGCGCCGGTCTTGAAGCCTTCCCGTTTATCCATGATCGTCTGTTTCGCCGTCAGCAGTAAGACCGGGAACTGGAAGCCATCCCGGCGAAGTTCCTTCAACAGTTCGATTCCATCCATCTTCGGCATCATGATATCCGCGATGAGCAGGTCGATGTGCTGCGATTCGATGATCGCAAGGGCTTCTTCCCCGTTATCTGCCGTCAAAACCGTGTAGTAGGGCTTCAGTTGAGCCTGTATCAACAGCTGAAGGTTTTTTTCATCCTCCGCCACTAAAATTGTTGCCATGGACCATCCTCCCAATCAAAATTTTTCATTATCTTATATCCATTATTTTAAACGCATCAGGTAAATTCATTGTAACAAATCCCCAAGAAATTAGAATTGTTTACTTTACCGTTACGTGAGCATTATAAACTTAAGCCATCGAAAGGGAGGTGCTTCCGTGGAAAAAGTATATGTCATCACTGGCGGCGGCAGCGGAATGGGTCTGGCCACCGCCAAGGTAATTGGAGACTATGGGAAAGTGGTTCTGGTCGGAAGGACCGAAAAGAAACTGTTGCAGGCAAAAAAGGAGTTGGATTTCTATGATATGGATGTCGCGACGTTTACCTGCGACATTTCGGATAAGCAGTCGGTCGAGGCTTTGGCGGATTTTTCGCAAGGGCTCGGAAAAGTGCAGGGCGTCCTGCATGCTGCCGGGATGTCCCCGCATATGGGGGAAGCCGAGACGATCATGGCCGCCAATGCACTGGGAACCTTGCATATCCATAATGCTTTCATCGACGTTATCGAAGCGGGCGGCTGCCTGATCGATGTCTCCTCGATGTCGGCCTATCTCACGCCAAAAATCGTCATGCCGAAGCGGTTGTATAAAATGGCTCTGGTGGATGAAGAGCTGTTCATGAAAAAAATGCTGCGCTGGCTGCAGCTGTTCCCGAAAAAGGTCAGGAGCGGCGTGGCCTATGGCATATCCAAACATTTTGTGATCTGGTTGGCTAAGCAAGATGCCTCCCGTTTCGGAGAAAAAGGCATTCGGGTCTTATCCGTCACCCCAGGGAATTTCGAAACACCGATGGGGGAACTGGAGGCTGAAGAGGCCCAGACTTATCTCAAATACAATGCCATCAAACGTCTGGGGAAAGTGGACGAAATCGCCCAACTTTTCGCAGCCTGTCTCGATGAACGGATGGGTTACCTGACCGGCACGGATATCGTGTGCGACGGCGGCTGCATCGCCTCAGGTGTAGGACCCTTCACAAGAAAATAACAAACTAAAAAGGTGGAGCAAAGATGAAAAAGAAACTGTTTTTATTGACCGGTGCCGCAGGTCTATTGGGAAGCAACATTTCAAGACAATTGATCGAACAAGGGGAGGACGTCCGTGCGTTGGTGTTGAACGGCGATCCGGCCCTTCCCCATGTGCCGGCCGATGTGGAGGTCGTGCTCGGGGATATTACGGTGGAAGCGGACCTCGATCGCTTTTTCGATACAGGTGACCGCGAACTGTATGTCATCCATTGCGCCAGCATCGTGACCGTCAGCGGGGATTACAACCCGAAGGTGCATGAAGTCAATGTCTGCGGAACCGAGAATATGTTGAAGAAAGCCTTCGAAAAGAAAGTCAAAAAATTCGTCTATGTCAGTTCGACCAGTGCCATACCAGAATTACCGAAGGGACAGGAAATCGAAGAAGTCCGTTCTTTTTCGCCGAAAGGCATCGTCGGTTTCTATGGGCAAACCAAAGCTGAGGCAAGCCAATTGGTGCTGGATGCGGTGGAACAAGGGTTGGATGCGTCCATCGTCTTCCCTTCCGGAATCTGCGGTCCGAATGACTTCGCCTACGGTCCCGTCAGCTCGTTCGTGATCGACTATGTCGCGGGGGAAATGAAAGCCGGTGTCGAAGGCTCCTTCAACGCCGTGGATGTCCGCGATTTGGCTGCAGGCTGCATTGCTTGTGCGCGGAAAGGCCGCAGAGGAGAATCCTATATCATGAGCAATGAACTCGTGACGATGCGGGAAATGTTCGATCTGTTGTCGGAATTGAGCGGTGCCAAGAACGTCAAGACGATCCTGCCGGCGTCCATTGCCAAAATTTTGGGAAAAACTTCCGACATGATCGGCCGTTTGACCAACAGTCATCCGAGAATGACGTCCTTCGCGGTCTACAACATGCTGCGGAACAACCATTTTTCTTCCAAAAAAGCAGAAATGGAGCTGGGCTACAAAGTTCGCCCGTTCCGGGATACTATGCGGGATGAGATCCTCTGGCTGCAGGCGGAAGGGAAGATCATGAAAACAGGCCTGGAAACGGCCAAAATATAAATGCCGAAAAAAGCGGATATTTGATGTACAAAAAACCTTGCTGAGTGCCGGAATATAGTTGGTTCGCCAATCTATATCCGATGCTTAGAAGGTTTTTTTAGTTTTATCATCATTACAGCTCTTTTGAAAATTTGAAAAATGATTAGTGGCGAGAGGTGTGTGTTTCCATTTTCCAGAATGACTTTCGGTATTTTTCGGGAGTTAATCCGACATAGGCTTTGAATGATTTTTGGAAGTGGCTTTGGCTTGAGAAGCATAAATAGTTACTGATTTGGGTAATACTTTTATCCGAATAAGCAAGCAAGTCTTTCGCATCGTCCAGTTTCGTCTCTCTTATGAAGGTGCTTAAGTTGAATCCGAGCTCTTTTTTCACTTTTCTGGATAGGGAAGTTCGTGTATAACCTACTCGTTCTGCTATTTCAGATACAGTAAGAGGTGCGTTCGTGTTGTTGCGAACATATTGGACAATTTCATGAAGTGTTTTATCCGCACCGGTTGGGATAGCAGAGCTTGCTACACGATTAGTGTAATCAAATTGAACTTGCCATAAAAGGGATTTAACCGCTTCTACATCCGTCAATCTTTCTGCTTGCTGCAGATAAACATTCGATAATTGATAGGCCAGACTGGGGGAGAGGCCCCCTCTCATTGCGGCCCGGGATATAAGCGTCACATTCACTATAAATAGATTCTTCCATTGACGAAGAGCCGTAGGAGCAATTTTCCCAATTGTTGCATACCTGGCCTGCTCGGCGAAGGCCTTCAATTTTTCTGTTTGGCCTGTTTCCACAAAATGCACCATAGCCTCTTCGATATTGAAACTGTTATAGAGCGCGTTTTCCTCTTTTTCTTCCGAAAGTAAAGTGACATAATCTTCCATCACTGTACTTTGGGTCTGTTCATCCGTGCTGAGAAAAACATCTTTTTTGGATAATTCTGTTCCATTCAAAATAAAATCAACAAAAAGTAAAGTATTTACGAATGAGTCCCAATTTTGAGGAGCAATATTTTTGAAAAAATCAATGAAGCCATCGGAACTGACATTTTTCACTGCAAACTCTTTTTGAATGGCCAGCAGCGAATCTTCACTATAAGAAAAGTCATTAACAGGCCCAATGATAAGCATTTTATTTCCCTCCAATTTCACACCGCCATAGTAGGAATGGAAAGAAGTCATTGTATACGTGATTTGCTGGATGGGGTCATTCAGCAAAGAGAAATAAACAGGCAAAGGGTAGGTTTCTGGTTCCTGTGCAGGAACTGCTGCGACCAATTTATCATGCTCATACAAATAGATCGGAATATAGTACGAAGAATAAAAGTAACGTAAAAATGAATTAAGGTTCATGATAGCTCCGCCTCTTCCAGATTGATGACACAATTATATAATTTTGGACACTCGGATGCAATACAAAAAAGAAAGCGTTATCTATAATGTGTGGTAGTTAGTTGGAAAAGGAATGGTGGATATGAAGAAAATAGATTTTATGGCGGATTGGCTATTATTAAAAAAAGGAAGTTCGACTATGAAAGTCGTTCAGCTGCCTCATGATGCCATGATAGAGGAAAGACGTAACCCTGAGAATGCCTCCGGAAGTGCCGGGGCCTTTTTTCCCGGTGGGATCTATACCTATAGAAAGAATTTCTTTGTAGCGGAGGATTGGAACGACAAAAAAATCCTTATCGAATTTGAGGGCGTTTACAAGGATGCTTGCGTATACATAAATGGTAAAGAAGCCAGAAAAAATGCTTATGGCTACACTCAATTTTTGATCGATACAGAAGGATTTTTGCAATACGGCAAAACAAATGAAATAAAAGTAGTCGTGGACAATAGTCAGCATCCAAACAGCCGTTGGTATACAGGAAGCGGCATCCATCGTCCGGTCTGGATGCATATCGGAAATAAGGAACATATACGACACCAAGGGCTAAGAATAACAACTTTATCCCATCAGCCGGCAAGAATTCAGATAGAAACGCAACATAACGGGGAAGAAGTGCAGGTGGAAATCCGCCATGAAGGTATAACCGTGGCTTCAGGAAAAGGAGACAATCTCTCTTTAGATATTCCTAGCGCAAAGTTATGGAGTGACGAAAGCCCTCATCTTTACCAGTGCGTGGTGCAGTTGAAAAAGGACGGAGAGATTGTTGACCAGGTAGTGGAAGATTTTGGAATCCGTACTATTGAATGGAATGCGAACGGTCTCTTCGTCAATGGGAATGAAACCTTGCTCAGAGGCGGTTGTGTCCACAGTGATAATGGCATTTTGGGTGCCGTTTCGCTCGCTGTCAGTGAAGACCGCAGAATTCGGATTATGAAAGAAGCCGGATTCAATGCCATCCGGTCTTCCCACAATCCAGCTTCAAAAGCCATGCTGGAAGCTTGTGATAAGTATGGGATGTACGTTATGGATGAGTCTTGGGATATGTGGTATTTCCATAAGAGCAAATATGACTATGCTTCCCAATTCATGGATCACTATAAGCATGACCTACGCGCCATGGTGGAAAGGGATTACAACCATCCTTCGGTCATCATGTATTCGATCGGAAATGAAATTTCCGAGCCGAAAGACGAAAAAGGGGTCCAACTTGCGCGGGAAATGGTGGCCATCATAAAGGAACTGGATGCTACGCGCCCTGTGACTTGCGGCGTGAATCTGATGGTCATCAATATGGCAAGTAAAGGGAAAGGCATCTATAAAGAAGAAGGCGGAAGAGAGAAGGAGCCTGCCGGTGGAGGTGATAAGAAGGTAAGCAGCACGTTGTTCAATCTCATGACATCCTTCGTAGGTACGGGAATGAACAAGGCAGCCAACTCCAAAAAAGCCGATGCCGTCACTACGCCACTGTTTGATAGTTTGGATATCGCCGGCTACAACTATGCTTCCGGCCGTTACCGCAAAGAAGGGAAGATCCATCCCGAAAGAATTCTGGTGGGATCAGAAACCTTTCCACAGGATATCGCTAAAAACTGGAAAATGGTAAAGGAATTGCCCTACCTGATCGGAGATTTCATGTGGACAGCTTGGGATTATCTAGGAGAAGCAGGAATCGGAGCCTGGAGTTATACAGAAGACGGCCGACGATTTGACAAACCCTATCCATGGCTACTGGCCGACGTTGGCGCAATTGATATTTTAGGCAACGTAGGTGCAGAAGCGGAATATGCAGCAATCGTTTGGGGAATCAGAAAAGAACCTTATATAGCAGTCCAGCCCGTCAATAAGCCCGGAAATCGTCCTGCAAAATCCGTATGGCGAGGAACGAATGGAATCAACAGTTGGTCCTGGATGAATTGCGAAGGTAATAAAGCCATAGTAGAGGTTTACGCAGATGCCCATTCCGTGCAATTACGGTTGGGTGATAAAGCAACGAAGAAGAAAAAACTGAAAGACTGCAAAGTGACTTTCAAGAGTTCTTATGCGGCGGGTACGCTGACGGCGGTGACCTTCGATGAAAAAGGCAATGAAATGGGTAGGACAGCACTCACATCCGCGAGCGGCAAGACGGGATTACAACTGACTGCCGAGACAAATACAATCAAGCAAAATGAGGTCGTCTACATTGATGTTTCCTTAATCGGTGAGAACGGGATCATTGAAAGCAATGACGATCAGCTTTTGAAGGTAACGGTTGACGGCGGGGAGTTGCTTGCTTTCGGAAGCGCCAATCCCCGGACCGAGGAAGAATACCACAAAGGCGCGTTCACCAGCTACTATGGCCGTGCACAAGTAATCGTGCGGAGCGGACAGCAAGGAGAAATCACTGTGAAGGTGCAAGGAGTAAGCGCAGGAACAGCTGAACTGAAAATTCAAGTAAAAGAGGAGGGACAAGCGTGAGGGCAATTGAACTTCGAACAGAATATCTAAAAGAGCCACTTGGCCTGGACAATAGACACCCACGTTTCTATTGGAAATGTGAAAATGGGATCACACAAACAGCGTATTGCATCAGCGCAAAAAAAGCGGACGAAGTCGTTTGGGATACCGGGAAAATCTATTCCGATAGGATGACGCATATCCCTTACGAAGGTCCTCCTTTGAAAAGCCGTGACCGTATAGCTTGGTCCGTCTCACTTTGGGATGAGCAAGACAGAAAAGGGGAAGCCGTTACTTCCTGGTTCGAAATGGGGCTTCTGGATGAACATGACTGGGAAGCACATTGGATCAGCGGGAACTATACTCCCCGTAAAAATGAAAGATATCCGGTGGATTGCTTCAAAAAGACTTTCCGATTGCAGAAGGACATCAAGAAAGCCCGGTTATACATGACCGCCTGCGGGCTGTATGAGGCTACCATCAATGGACGGCGCGTCGGAAATTTTGAATTGGCTCCTGGTTGTACCGATTACCGCTACCGTATCCAATATCAAAGCTACGATGTCACTGAGCTTTTGGGAAGTGAAAATACCATGGAAATGCAATTGGCGGATGGCTGGTATCGGGGATCAATCGGGTGTTTTGGTCCAACGAACGTTTTCGGGAAACAGACAAAACTGCTTTGCCAACTGGAAGTGGAATTTGAGGACGGAACGCACGAAAAAATAATCAGTGACGACAGTTTTTCTTGGTCGAATGACGGCGCCATCCGATTTGCTGATCTGAAGGATGGGGAAGTGGTGGATGCTTCCTTCGCACCAACCTACCAGGGGAAGGCAGCACTGGTTAAGGAACAGCTGGTTCCTACAGCTTCCAACAATGTCGACATCAAACAACAGGAACACTTCACGCCGAAATTGATTATGACACCTTCAGGAAAAAAAGTGCTAGATTTCGGTCAAAATATCGCCGGATTCATCTCCTTCCGGATCAAAGGGGCTAAAGGCCAAAAGCTGAAACTGCGCTTGGGTGAGATTTTGGATGAGGATGGGGAATTCACCCAAAAAAATTTCCAGAAACTGAAGCCCGCCAAAGAATTCGGGACAGTGAAAAAATTGCTGCTGATAACCGGAAATGAAAGCAAGATTCCGGGGGAAATGGCCGCCACACCCAAACAGGAAATTGAATACGTTTGCAGCGGTGGGGAGGATGAGTACCGGACCCGCTTTGCTATCTTCGGCTTCCGTTATGCCGAAGTGGAAACGGATATCCATATAGAACCCGCGCAATTCACAGCCATCGCCGTTTATTCCGATATGGAAGAGACCGGAGAATTTTCCTGCTCCAACGAAAAGGTCAACCGATTTTTGGAGAATACGCGCTGGAGCATGAAAGGCAACTTTGCCGATATTCCAACGGATTGTCCTACGAGAGAGCGTCTGGGATGGACAGGGGACGGGCAAGTATTCTTCCATACCGCGGCGTTTCTGATGAATATCGCTCCTTTCTACCGGAAATGGATGCACGACTTCGCGGATGGCCAATTCAAAAATGGTAAAAACGCCGCAGTGATACCTTATGTCGGAATGGACATGGTGTACAACAATACCGGGGGATCGGTTGGTTGGGCGGATGCGATCGTGTTGATCCCTTATCGCTTCTGGAAATGGTATGGAGACAAAGACATCATCGAAACCTTCTACCCGCAGATGGCGCGCTATGCGCAGTTCATGATCAAGAACACGGGAATGAAAAACAAAAAACTGGCCAAGGATAATCCTTATGACCAATATACGTACGAGAAAGGTTTCCATTTAGGGGAATGGCTCGAGCCAGAGGAATTCAGGACCTCTCCTAAGGAACGGACATTGCACACGGAAATATGTACCGCCTACCTGCATGAAACGATGAAATGCATGAGCGAAATAGCTGCAGCAATCGGGAAAGAGGAGGATGCTGCTGTATACGGAGAATACGCGAAAGGCGCAAAAGCAGCCTATGAATGGCTGTTCCTCAAGGACAAGTCATTCGATACCAACCGTCAAGCCGTATTGGTCCGGCCCTTGGCATTCGGCTTAGCGGAAGATGAAAAACGAGAGGAAATTGCGACAGCATTAGTAAGTGCAGTAAAGAATAGGGACTATCGTGTCGGAACAGGCTTTCTCTCCACGCCATTCCTTCTGGAGGCTTTATCGAATAACGGGTATACGGACATTGCCTATAAAATGCTGGAGAATGAAAAGTCCCCCAGCTGGCTTGCAGAAGTAAATGCGGGAGCTACAACGGTTTGGGAAGATTGGGAAGGGAAAGAGAGCCACAACCACTATTCTCCTGGTGCAGTATGCGAGTGGCTGTTCCATACCGTGGGAGGCATAGAGGTAAGCGGCGAAAACCACTTCAAGATTAAACCCCAACCCGGAGGCACCCTTGAATATGCCACTGCTTCATACAATAGCTTATACGGGCTTGCTGCAACGAGCTGGAAAAAAGGAACAGAGGGCTATCAATTAGAGGTGACCATACCGGCAAACACAACCGCCGAGATTTGTCTGCCGAATTACATGCCGGAAACGATTACGGCGGGTACTTATCAGTATACCTTTGACAAAGGAGAATAATCGTATACTGAAAAAACGAAGTGGCCATTCATAACATATTCCCAATAATCATTAGAAAAATAAGCTACAGAAGAAAGAAGGATTATGATGGAAAAAACGATTAGTGCAAAAATGTCAAAGAGTATGCCAAACTGGTATATTCCAGCATGGTCAACGCGAGCGGTATCAATTGCTGTCAGTATGATTATTTTAAATCAGATTACATTTTACTCCACTGAGGTACTAGGGTTAAATATTGCGGTAGTGGGGACCGTATTTTTGGTAGCAAAGATTTTTGATGCGATGGCAGACCTATTTGTGGGTTATATGATTGATAAAGTTAACTTTAAAGGAGGGAAAGGGAGACCTTATGAATTACTGGTCGTTCCTCTATGGATTTTGATTGTCATGTTTTTTAGTACGCCAAATATGGGACAAACTAGCACGCTCATTTATATCTTCATAGTCTATACCCTGATTACTTCGATTTGCCAGACAACACTACAAGCTTCAGAAACAGTGTTTCTGGGACGTGCCATCGTAAAAGACAGTGATAGAGGGAAATTATTAGCTATCTCTGGCGTGATTGTCATGTTGCTTGCAGCAGTTGCCAGCATGTTGCTGCCCAATCTGATGGTTGCTTTTGGAAATGAACCAGGTGGATGGACAAAGATATCACTTATATATGCAATACCCATGATGTTATTAGGAGTCATCCGATATTTTACCATCAGAGAAGTCAAAGTTGAGCCTGAAGAGGCTTCGATCCAACAATTGAGTCTGAAAGAAAGCATCAAGTTATTTTCTAAAAATAAATACATTTTCATCTTGTCAAGTGTCATAATGCTAGCAAATGCAATCCAAAATATCATGGCAATGGTTGGTACTTATTATTTCACTTACATCCTAGGTAATTTAGGGTTGATGGGGCTGATTGGGTTATTAGGTTTAGCAGGACCCTTTATATTATTACTATTTCCAATAGTGACAAAAAAAGTTGGTGCGGTAAATTTCATCCGCATAGGTTTAGCTGTCTCCTTAATTGCCAGCGGAATCCGTTTCTTTTTCCCAACGAATGTCCCAATTGTATTACTGACGGTGATGTTTACAGGTATTGGGGCGTCAGGAGTCACAATGCTCAACCATTATTTTATATTACAGTGTATTGATTATGGTGAACTTAAGTTTGGAAAACGAATAGAAGGGTTGGCTGCGGCTTTAAATAGCTTCACTGCAAACCTTGGCCAAGGTGTTTCAGCGGCTGTTATCGGAGTTATGATGGGAATTGCTGGCTACATGCAATCGAGTGCGGTCCAAACCGATGCTGCATTATTCTCAATTAAAGGCTTATATACAATTCTGCCAGGTGTTATTTGCCTCATAATGTTGATACTCCTTCACTTTTTTGATGTTGAAAAACAACTAGATAAACTACGAAACTAATAAGTATGAACATAATTTTAAAAGCAAAAGGAGGAAATAAGCATGAATAAAAAAGCTGGGAAGTTTTTTGCTTGGTGCAGCTACAGCAGCGCACCAAGTGGAAGGAAACAATATCCACAGCGATTTTTGGGCATTGGAGCAGATGGAGAATTCCGGCTACAAAGAACCATCATTAGATGCGGTAGACCACTACAACTGGTATGAAGAAGATATTCAGCTGATAGCAGAAGCTGGTCTGAATGCCTATCGCTTTTCCATTGAATAGGCGAGGATCGAGCCGGAAAAGGGTCGGTTTGATGAGAAGGAAATCAAACACTACGAGAATGTATTGAAATGCTGCAGAGAGCACAACATCACTCCAGTTGTCACCATGCACCACTTTTCTTCGCCAAAGTGGTTGATCAGCGAAGGCGGATGGGAAAGTGAAATCACCATTCAGTATTTCGCAGACTACTGCCGCCATGTGGTCAGCAAATTAGGGGATCTAATGGAATATGTCTGCACAATCAACGAAGCGAATATGGGACTGCAGATTGCCGCCGTAGCCAGAGACATGATGATGAAAATGGGGATCACTCCACAAATCGGACTGAATTTTGAACTGCCAAAGGAAATGCAGGGAAGAAAGGCGGCGGAAGCGGCGGTCTTTGGCCTGAAACCGGAACAGCCGGTCAACACCTTTTTATCCCTGCGCTCAGAGAAGGGAGATATTCTGGTTATGCGTGCTCATGAGTCTGCACGCGAGGCCATGAAGGAAATATGCCCGCATCTGAAAGTCGGGCTGACGTTGTCGCTGTTTGACATCCAAGTGCAGCCAAGGGGAGAAGCTCAGGCAGAGAAAGCCTGGGATGATGATTTTGCGCATTACCTTCCTTATCTGCAAAAGGATGATTTTATTGGCGTACAGAATTATACAAGAAAGCTGATGGGAGAAAACGGAAGTCTCCCGGTTCCGGAAGGTTCAGAAGTCACCCAGATGGGCTATGAGTTCTATCCGGAAGGAATCGGGCATGTTATCCGTCGTGTGGCGGGGCAATTGCAGAAGCCGATTTTTGTTACGGAAAATGGCATCGGAACGGACGATGACAGCAGGCGGGTGGAATATATAAAAAGGGCATTGACAGGCGTGGGGGAATGCGTTGCTGATGGTATTCCGGTGATCGGGTATCTGCACTGGTCCTTGTTGGATAACTTCGAATGGCAAGAAGGCTATGGAAAAACATTCGGATTGATTGCGGTGGACAGGAGTACCCAGAAGCGGATGCCAAAGCCGAGCTTGGCATATTTGGGAAGCTTTAGAAACAACTTTATTCCGGAGTAAATAGTACGGGAATATTCTAAAGATTAACCTGAATTTTGCAGTCTTTAAAATGGAATGAAGAGGACTCACAAAAGCGGATGCTTTCTGTGAGTCCTCTTCGTTCTTATCACCTCCCGCAGTCCGTTGCGTACTCTTAAAGAATAACTCTATTGTATCAATGCAGCATCAGCGGGAATTGTTTACTTTGCTGTTACGTAGACAGTGTATTCTTGGTTTATGCAGAGGAGGTGAACAGATGACGAAAGTGTTAGTGGTGGAAGATGATCTGAAATTGAACCAGATCGTATGCATGTACCTATCCGATTACGGATATACGATACAAGGTTGCCTGAACCCCAATGAAGCTTATGATCTGATGCATGGCGAGATGTACGATCTTATCATCTCTGATATCATGATGCCGTTTGTCGACGGATTCGAATTTGCGAAAATGATCCGTTCCTTGAATAAAACAATTCCGATCCTGCTCATGACCGCAAGGGACGACATCGTCTCGAAACAAAAAGGTTTCCGGGCCGGTATCGATGATTATATGGTCAAACCAGTCGACCTGAACGAACTCGTGTTGCGGGTGGAGGCTTTGTTGCGGCGGGCGAACATCATGAGCGAACGAAAAGTGGTGGCGGGGACTCTCGTGTTGGATGCCGATGCTATGACGGCCAGTCTGGATGAGACGGAGATCCCGGTGACGACTCGTGAATTCAATATTCTGTTCAAATTGTTGTCCTATCCCCAAAAAAACTTTTCGCGTGCCAATCTGATGGATGAATTCTGGGGTTTGGAGAGCCAAATCAGTCTGCGGGCCGTCGACGTCTACATCACCAAACTGAGGGATAAGTTTTCTGCCTGCGAAGCTTTCCAAATCACAACTGTCCACGGCATAGGCTACAAGGCAGTGCTGAAATAAGTGTGGACAAACACAAAGGCGGAGGGGACTGTGTTGGGAACGAGGGAGAAGCGATCTGACCGATTTTTTGACCAAATCATTACGAATCGCCAACGAATCGCTGGGTACCAGAAGGAGTATCGGCGCTTCTTCACCTACATGATCATCCTAAAGGATATGCTGTTTGTCTTGGCGAAGGCACTGCTGAGCCTGTTGTCTCTATCGGGGTTTATGTTGGCCAATGCACTGTACAGCTCCGGAATGGGTATCGCTCGCTTTGTCGCGCTACAGATGCCCGAGCAGGATACGAAGAGAAAAAAGAAGAGTTATCGGCGAGTGGGGATCATCATCACGGGTGCCAGCAGTTGTTATAGCCTCTATTCTCTTCGCCTTTTTTATGGGGAAATCACCCGAAGCTATCCATTGAATCTGGCCGTTCTGATTGCCGCATATACATTTATTCTGTTTGGAATCAACCTGCGGGGAGCGGTTAAATTAAGATATAGCCAGGCTTTGGAAGCGAAAGCCCTGCGTGGAATCAGCCTATCTGGGACTTTGCTCTGCTTTTCAATCACGCAAACCGCCATCATGTCCGCAGTCCATGAAGACAACTATACAGCGAGCAGCGGTATTGCGGGCATAGTGTTCGGATTGTTGGCCTGTCTTATCGGTCTTCGCATCATAAAGGATAGTTACGACTGCAGATATGAGGATAGGAAACAGTCCTGATCAACATTAACACGATGCGAACAATTCTTAAACAAATCAGCAACAAGCTCGGCGTATGCTTATGTATGTAAAAAGAAACAAATGAAACCTTGAAAGGAGGTGACTACATGGATCCGAAAGTATTATTTGTTTTAGTGGCTGCGGCAGCAGTCGGAGTAGGTGCTGTCATCAAAAAACGCAAAAATTAAGAGATTATCAGGGAGAAACCTTTACGTCAGGCCGATTATAAGCCAGGCGAAGGGTTTCTTTTTCTTCAGATAGAAAGGGGAGTCAGAATGAAGAAAAACAAAAAAGAACTGGGCATTGATCCGAGGGTCAAGCGAAAGCTGAGCTATTGGTATGGGTTTCTCGTTATCTTTTGGGTATTGATTGCATTGGCTGTTGCACAGGCGCTTATTTACAACACATACGTCGGGGTCAATCATATGCCATTCTATTATGTTTTGTCGATGGTGGGTTTCTGGGCAGTCGTTACACTTGTGATCATCAGCATCATCTTCTATCAAAAAAAGTATTATTTCGACAAGCCGATGAAGACCTTGAGTCAAGCCGCCAAAACCGTCGCGGAAGGCGATTTCACCGTCTACATTGCGCCGTACCACAAGCAGGACAAGTACGACTACATCGATGTCATGTTCGAGGATTTCAACAAGATGGTGGAGGAACTCGGCAGCATCCAAACGCTAAAAAATGACATCATCAGCAATGTCTCCCACGAAATGAAGACCCCGCTATCGGTGATCCAAAGCTATGCCGTAGCCCTTCAAAAAGTGGAGTTGTCACCTGAGTATGCCCAAGACTACATCGCCACCATCGTGGAAGCATCAAGGAAACTGGACTCACTGATTACGAATGTCCTCAAATTGAACAAGCTGGAGAATCAGGAAATCATTCTGGACATCGAACAGCTGGATTTTTCCAGACAATTGGCGGAAGCCATCCTCAAATACGAAATCATCATCGAACAGAAGCAGCTTGAAGTCGAGATCGAACTGGAAGAGAATATTTTTATCGCCTCGAACAGCGGCATGCTGGATATCGTGTGGAACAATATCCTCTCCAACGCCATCAAGTTCACCGATCCGAACGGAAAAATCAGCATCAAACAGACCTCCGACCAGAAGAGGGTTTACGTCCAGATCATTGACACTGGTTGCGGTATGGCACAAACAACGTTGAACAGCCTCTTCGACAAATTTTACCAAGGCGACCCTTCTCGCTCCTCTGAGGGCAACGGCCTCGGAATGGCCCTAGTCCTGCGCGTCGTGAATCTGTTAAAAGGCTCCATCACCGTTGAGAGCACGCTGGGAAAGGGTACAAAGATGACGGTCGAATTGCCAAGGGGATGGGGAGTTTAAATTATTTTGTCACGGTTGCGTTTTTTCATAAATAAAAACGTGCTGAGGGAATTTTATCCATCAGCACGAAAAAGTATAGAATCTAATTTAACATCAATAACAACAGGGACAATGACTATGCAAAGCTACATTACAGCTACTGATTTCCTGGATCATCAATTGAACCCGTACATTTTTTGGGCGACCTGATATACACCAATAGCCGTTTTTCTGCCGAATTTTCCGGGTAAGTGGACACCTAAACCAAACAAGCCCCTGCGTAATTTTTTATGGAGAACAGGATCCGTTTGTTTCAAAAATGACCAGAGTTCTTCTTTCTTCCGTAAACTCTCTTCAGAGCCTTCTTTGATCAAGAGGATGGAGGATACGGCAGTGATGATTTCAACATACTTCTGCATATATTTTACAACAGCGATATCCAAGTCTTCAGCCGTAGAATAATGATGAATCATTTGTCGATTGACGAACAATTGCTGATCAATCCGACTGATCATGACTGCCTCATTAACAGACTGGTCTTCTCTGCCGATATAGTATCTGTACAAATCTACATCCAAATAGTACATTTTCCGAACTTGAATGAGAGGTTGGAAGACATACAGATTATCTACATAAAATGTATGCTGCGGCAATTCCAAATTGATTTTCTTTAATAATTCTGTTCGGTAAATTACGGAGTGCATCAATAAATATTTGCCTATCGGAAAGTGAACATCTTCCCATCCAAATGCTTGTTGGACAGGCATAAATTTATCATATTTGATCACTTTTTTGTGTTTGGCATCGATTTTTTCATAAACATAGTTACTGATTACCATATCAAGTTCGGAGTCAAATTGTTTTTCCAGAAAGTTCAAAATATGTTTATAAGCGTTTGCTTCTAACCAATCATCACTATCGACTACTTTGACGTATTTTCCGTTTGCAAACTTTAAACCAGAGTTGATCGCTTGACCATGGCCGCCATTTTCTTGATGAATCGCCTTAACGATAGAAGGAAAATGTTTTTGATAATTATCTGCTATATTTGCTGTATCATCTTTAGAGCCATCATTGACGATAATGATTTCTACTGCGTCACCTCCCAACAATAGTGAGTTTATACAGCGTTCCATATATTCTGCAGAATTGTAACAGGGGACGATTATGCTAAGTACTTTCATTTTTTTTCCTTTCTAATGATATAATTGTTTAATTTGGTAAATGGGTTTCCGTATTTATATAGAAAAAGCTTTACAGTCATTTTTAATGATCTGTAGAGCTTTATTTTTTGATGATAATAAAGGATATCACGTGATTAATTTTCATTAACCCACATGAAAAAATTCTGTCGATTCAAGCGAATACTTACTTCCAGCTTGTGATATTTCCATCCTCTGTTATAGAGAATGTTGTTGCCGGTACAGCTTCTAATAATTCGGGCTTATCTTCACTCGACCAAGTACCCAATGGAGATTCAGAGCCTGGCTCAGCTAATGTAATGATTTCGGCTAATTGTTTAGCTGTGGAATCGCATTCATCTTCAGGGATAGAATAGGTAACCGATGTTGCTTTATCAATTTTGATCGTAGTATCTGTTTGTTCTAAAACTTTACCTTTAGCGGTATTCAAAACTGTAAGCGCAATTCCTGCTGCATCACCAACTTCATATGCTTCTTTAGTATCGGGATTTCCTGTGTAAGCTTTTGAAGTCAATGTATATTCGTCACCTTCAATTTCAAGTTGATAGTCCACGAATAACTGATTTTGCGAGGACATCATCCCTACAATTGTTTCGTTAGGGAATAAGTGAGGGCCTGTAATCTGATCAGCAGTTTCCATTGAATAGCTGGCAGTATAGGCTGCACTATCAGAACCACCGCAGCCGGCAAGTAATAAAACAGGCAATGCCAATAATGAGAACAAGTAACCAATTGATTTTTTCATGATTTTTTAACCTCCAATGTTTGATGTACTTAAATTATAGCGAGACATAATGAAAGCGTATTGCATAAATTTTACCAATAAGTACAGGAGATTGACTATTGTGTGTAAATGAAGTGCAAAAAGTAAGCAAAAAAATGCAATAAGAGACTGCCCTCAATCGGTACAATGATAGTAATTTAAAATAGGAGGGTAAGACATGAAAAAATTTATAAATAACCATTTGTACTTTCTCAGAGGGATGAGTAATGTTTTTATCGCGCTGCTGACTTTTTTTATGTGTGCATATTCCATTAGTGATACATGGCGCTCTACGATAGATAGCGCATTTGGTGTTATCAGCAATGAAATCGCTTTAAGTAAGGATGAAGCTGATTACAAATACCAGTCGCGGTTTAAAACAGCTAAAGAATCCATTCAGGCAGAAAAAGAACTGGCGATACGCTTGCAACAAGAAGGTTCCGTATTGTTGAAAGGAAATGCTGATGGACTACAAGTAACTGGGGATAAAGGAGTTACTTTGTTCGGGATGAGAAGCTATATGACGCAGTATGGTAGTTCGGTTGGATCGACAGTTTCAAAAAAAGCAGACCAATTAGTATCTTTGTCAGATGCGTTATCCGATCGAGGATTCTCAGTCAATCCAGCGACAGTATCGTTGTACAAAAATGTTGTAAAACAATACGCCCCTAGCAGAGCGGATTCCGGCAACAATGCAACAACTGAAATTGGGGCAGTTATCAACGAGGTTCCCCAAAGTGAATACAGTGTGATCGACAGTAGTGAGTATGCTGACTTTCAAGATGCAGCAATCGTTGTAATAGGAAGAGATGCAGGTGAAGCCAGCAGTTTTTATCCTGGTGAGAGCGGAATCGGCAATCCGGACGAGTTTTCAACCAGTGAAACAGGAAATGTTCTGGGTCTCTCGGATGATGAAAAGGACTTGTTGGCATATGTAAAAACGCAGGGCTTTAATAAGATTATCGTCCTGCTGAACTCTGTTAATACATTAGAAATAGAAGAACTAAAAAATGATAGTGAGATAGACTCCATTTTATGGATTGGCACTCCGGGAACCTACGGATTTTATGGAGTTGCAGATTTGCTTGCTGGAACGATACTGCCATCAGGACATTTGGCGGACACGTATGCAGTGAATACTGCAAAATCACCAGCTGTTCAAAATTACGGTGTCTATAATTTTTCAAATGGAGAAGAAATCGATCCGACTGCTACAGGCGAAAACCCGCAATTTAAATTAAGGTCAAATTGGTATGTAGCTGAAACAGAAGGTATCTATGTAGGATACAAATATTACGAAACAAGATATTATGACTCAATCATGGAGCAAGGTAATGCTACCGTAGCATCCAAAAATGAGACTTTTGATGGCAGTGGTTTTTGGGATTATGAAAATGAAGTCACTTATTCATTTGGATATGGGATTGAGGGTTCTGTGTTCTCCGAGGAAGTTGTTTCTAAAGAGATTGATTGGAGTGGTAACGGCGATTCTTCTATTGATATTGAAGTCACCAATATAGGTGAAAGAGGAGCAAAACATGTTGTACAACTTTACGTACACAGTCCTTACACGGAATATGACAGACAAAATGGTATTGAAAAATCAGCAATTCAATTGGTTGGATATGGCAAGACAAACGATGGCTCTGATTCCGTACTTGAGCCCGGCGAAAAAGAAACAGTGACCATCACATTTAATGTGCGTGATTTTTCTTCATATGACAATACATTTGAACATGACGGGGTAAAGGGCGCCTTCCGACTTTCAGAAGGTGATTACTATTTCGCAACCGGAAATGGTGCCCATGATGCAGTTCAGACAATCATCAAGCAACAAGATGCAAGCAAATTAGCGGATGTAACGACAACCGGTATCATAGTAGGAATTGAACAACTACCATCAAATGTAGATTTTGTTACCAGCATCAACGGGGGGCTTGTGCAAAATCAGTTTGAAGATGCAGATATCAATAATTTGGGGACGGAGACCTCTGTAACGTACTTAAGCAGAAATAATTGGTCAGATACCTTCCCGGAAGAAGTAAAGGAATTTACAGCTAGTCCGGAAATGATAATAGAACTACAGAACCAGACGCTGGATCTTGAAGCGGCAAATGCAGCTGCTGAAAAAGCAGAATTTGTGTTTTCAAGTGATAACGGAAGTACGGCGTTTGATATGAAAGGTATACAAGATTTTGAAGATCCTATATTTGATTCGATTAGGCAAGCTACTGCCATTGATAATGTATTGAACAGCTTAATGGGGAATGTACTTACAGATAAAGAGTCAGTGACGCCTAGACCGTATCCAGCTGATAGTCCGCTAGGGTATATTGTTCCTTATGGAAAGTTCAACACAAGTGGTATTCATGCTTTGGATAAGGAAGATGAGGGATACGGATATGAACCAAATGTTTTCAGCAGTGGCACTGTAGTAGCCTCGACATTCAGCCATAAGTTAGCAGAAGAGCAAGGGATGCAGCTGGCTGATGATGGTTTTTGGACAGGTGTCAATTGGTGGTTTGGCCCAGGACTTAATCTTCATCGTACACCATATAACGGAAGAAATATCGAGTATTACTCCGAAGATTCCGTATTGTCAGGAATTGTAGCCGAAAATGTGATCACGGCCTACCAAGATATGGGTATGATTGCAGGTGTGAAACATTTTGCTTTCAATGATCAAGAAGCAAACAGAGACGGGATAGCAGTATTTTTTGATGAACAGGGCGGGCGTGAAAACGAGTTGCGTTCGTTTGAATATGCCTTGGTAAAAGCCGAGTCTAAATCTGTTATGACAGGTTTCAATCGGATCGGCACCACCTTTTCAAGTGCGGATGCAGATTTTATTTCCGGGTTGACTCGTGAAGAGTGGGGTTACAAAGGATTCATTTTGACGGATTCAACAAAATCAGCTGATTACATGCGAGCAAATGAAAGTTTGATGGCTGGAACAAACATGATGCTTGGTGGATTTACGCACTATGGAAGCGGAAAAGAATGGGAAGACCTCAATGCAGCGACTCTTGATACAAACCCTGCATTATTGGAAAAAATTAATGACTCGTATCATTATTATCTATATATGTTAGCGGATACGACGGTTTTGGATGGTCTTGATAGTGATACCACTGTAGGAGCAATGGCAATTTGGGAAATAGGCTTGCTATCCTTAATTGCATTGTTTGGTGCCGGCACACTCATTTCGTTAGTTTTTACTGTAATGAGTTTAGCGAATGCCAACAAGAAAACCTGAAAGGAAGGGAAATAACATGAAAAAATTAAAAAATATATTAGCCAGTGAAGAAAATAAAATTTTTGCAATAAGGAGATGTGTTATTTTTTTGCTTAGTCTAATTGGGCTTATTTTCTTTCTGCTAAGCTACACAACAGGATATTATACGTTTGGTGAAATGAATAGCCTATTGATACTTACGTTAATAATAGCGAGTCTGCTGTCAGTAGCGGTATCAGTCATTGCGACAAAAAAAGCTACAGGTGAAGGAATTTTGACTATGCTGACGTTTTTCATCACCGCACTGCTTATTGCTAGTGCAGCTTTGTTGTTAGGCGATCGAATGGAAGGCATCGGATTTACTGTTTTGACTCAGTTTGATGCAGGCCGGGGTGGTGAGGAAGCCTGTTATTTATCATTTGTTTCAATGGGAAGTTTTCTGATAGCAGGCATTGTTAATATAGTGGGTTCCTTTTCTCCCTCGTTCAGAAAAAGAGAAGCAATGACTCAGTAAATGTCGTCCTTGATGTAAACGTGATGATTTTTACTGCATAGATGAGGGCAATAAAATGTGGAACGCAACATTTTATTGCCCTTATCTGCTTATTAGGAATAGAGCGTTATCATTACTTTGATTGTGAGGTTCTTTTGATATAAAATATGGTCAGGCCAGACAATGCCATTCTATTCATTTTTAATAAATCAATTACCTTACTATTAGAGGCTGCTTGTACTTTTCTGCTTAGTTATTATTTAGCAACAATGAGGAAAGGAGGAATTGTTCATGAGAGTTGCTATCGTAGATGATGATCCGCTTGTTAGAGCTACTTTAGAGGAATATATCAGTCGCTTGGCTGATGAATCGGGAATGAAAGTAAACACTTCAGCCTATTCTTCCGGGGATCAATTTCTGGAAGGATATAAACTGATTTATGACATCATAATTTTTGATATCGATATGCCAGGTATAAATGGTATGGACGCAGCTAAAAAAATACGCGAAGTGGATCATAATGTGACGATTATATTTGTTACAAATATGGCTCAGTATGCTATAAACGGATATGAAGTGGGCGCAATCGATTATATCATCAAACCAATCAGCTATTATGACTTTTCCACCAAGTTCAGAAGAACGATAGCCAAAGCTGCCCAACAAAAAGACTATTTTATGATGATAGATACAGAAGAAGGAACACGCAGGATTAAAATTTCCGAATGTGTATATATAGAAGTTATCTCACACTACTTATATTTTCACAATGTGGATTCGGTCTATAGGATAAGAGGGAGCATGAAAAATAAAGAAGAAGAGTTAAAGCCATATAACTTTGTGAGAGTGCATAAATCTTTCTTAGTCAATATGAAATTTGTGGAAACGATCCAAAATAAAGAAATTATCGCTGATGGAGTTAGAGTTCCTATTGGCAGAGGGTTTAAGGATGCCATGATGCAAGAATACATCAGATATATTAGAGGAGAACTATGAACTTCACATATTTGGACTATTTTGATCAATTCAGGTTTATGGGAGGAACCATTTTTGCAGAATTGATATTTATTGTTCATGCTATACCCAAACGGAAAAACTTCGGAAGTCGCAGTGTTCTAGGTTTTATTTTGTGTATTTTGTTATCGCTGACCTACTTGCCGCTGATTGAATATTTTATGGCTGAATACGCCTTTGCTGTTGTTTCAACGTTTAGCTTTATCTGGTGGCTTTTAGCAAGCCTTGTCACGATAGCGTATATCCTGTTTTGTTATGAATTGACGGCGGTACATGCGATCTATAGATGCATCATGGGGCTAGCGCTACAGCAAATCATTACCGTAGCTGTTCGCTATTGTATCGCAGGGATCTGGTTTCCAGGCCTCCCGGAAAATTATCCACTGCTGTACACCGGTATTACGTTTGCAACATATATTTTCTTTTACTTATTGGGGTATCACTTGATTGCAAAGAAAATGCAGACATCTGATCATCTTTACTTCCTTAACAGTCGAAAAATATTATGGAGTTATGTGCTATTGATTCTTATTTATTCTACATTTTCAAATGTCACAATCGGGATTTTCGAGTGGGTGTTGGCACCCTTATCACTGTTCGAAGAATTGCTGGGCACAAAAACCATCCTTCAATATTTTTGTATAGGAGTCATTTTGTTTATCTCTATCGTTATATTTCTCATTCAATATAATGTGTATGAAATTTCTTTCCTCCGCTTAGAGGCTGAGACTCTAAAACAACTTCAAGTGGAGAAAGAAAAACAATATATTTTCTCAAAAGAAAATATAAATCTAATGAATCAAAAATCGCATGATCTGAAACATTTTTTACAAGCTTTGAAGATGGCTGATTATTCTGAGCGGGAAAAATTAATCGAAGACACAAATGAAGTAGTCCAATTTTATGACTCTATTATAAAAACGGATAGTGAAGTGTTGAATACTATTTTGACCGAAAAGAGTCTCCTGTGTACCAAATACAACATCAAGCTGACCTGTTCCCTCAGCACAACAAAATTAAGTGAACTTGCGGTAGTCGATTTGTACACGATGTTAGGGAATGCGATAGATAACGCGATAGAATGCGTGAAGGAATATAATGAACTTGAAAAGCGGATAATAAGTGTTTCAATACTTGAAAGAGGGAACGTTCTCTGCATATTTATCGATAATTATTTTGAAGGCACTCTGGAATATGAAGATGGAATCCCGCTCACCAGTAAAAAGGATAACGCCTATCATGGGTATGGCGTAAAGAGCATAAAAATGTTAGCGAGAAAATATGGAGGGGATATTAGGATCAGCGATATAAATCATAGTTTTTCACTTCAAATCATGATCCCGATTTAGACTTTTCTGTACCATAGGCTTAAAAAAATAAGTCATGCAGACAAAATAAGATGAACCCGATAGGTTGTCGGGTTCATCTTATTTTTGTGTTCTCAATAATGAAATAGGTTTCATTTCTATGGGAGCTTGAGCGAATTTTCTGTCGTTTATGCCTGAAAAGAGTTGTTCATGATAGATGTGTTGTAAAAGAAAACGCTTTTTCCTATACTTCATTAAGAATTACCAGTCACATTCAGTAAGAGGGTGGAAACATAAAATGGAAAAAATAGAACAGTATGAAATCTCAAAAGTATTAGAAGGATTTAGCCGCATGACAGGTATTGGCGTTCACTTGATGAATTCAAAAAAAAACAGCGGCAAAAATGAAAGTAATATCGCCTGGGTAGATTATTGTAATGTTGAAATTTTCGCCGATAAATCTTATAGCATTAATTTTGTCAGTACGGACTATGGAGTAAACTATGGAATACTCAGCTGCTACAACAAACAGTGGATAGTAGGACCCGTAGTCATTCCAGAAAAAGATTTTGAAGGCGCTACACATACTACGTCCCAGGAAAGGATACTGTATGAGCAGCAAAAAGACCTGCCGGAAATGTCGCTAACCAATTTCGAATATCATTTACTGGTTTTGTTTTCTTCTTTAACAAAGATAGATATTAAAGATATTGACTTTGAGTATTCCATTCAAAGAGAACCCATCTCAACAAAGAGTCTATCAGAAAATGCTGTAGAAGGAAGATTGGATGCATGTTTGGAATATATAAAAAATAATATAGAGGAGTCGCTCAGTTTAAAATCGATTGCTGATTATTGTGGATACAATCCCACTTATTTAAGCAGAAAATTCAAAAAAGTTTATGGCATTAACTTAAATAAGTTCATTTTGGAAATGAGGTTAACTGTTGCTGCCAATTATTTAGAAAATTCCAATAAAACGCTATCTGAGATTTCGGAAGATTTGAACTTTTCTTCGCAGAGCCACTTCCAAAATACTTTCAAAATGGTATACCAAATTACTCCAATGGCTTATAGGAAAAGCAAAAAACAAGAAATCCTTAACGTTAACAAACTGGAAGTATGAGTTATCGCTTCAAATATCAAATGGTTAGATTGCTGACATAAATAATATAAATAAAGCGTAAAACGAAGGGAAGCCACACGATGAAAGAGAATCAATCAGGCATTAAGTCTGTCCTATTTAGAAGTTTTGTAAAATCAGACAATGTTGAAATGAAGGAGAAAATATTTGGTTACTTTATAGGGCCCAGCGGAGGGTTTCTGTTCAATGCGGTCTTAGTAGCCTATTTGAATATCTACTATACAGATGTCCTTGGGCTGACGAACGTTGCAGGCGGTATGTTTCTGTTTGCCTTTCCGCTGATATCCAAAATATTGGATGTCATCATAAATTTTGCATTTGGTATCTTGATTGATAAGACGAGGACAAGTCAGGGGAAAGCGAGGCCCTATTTGATCCTTTCAGGATTTCTTATGTCCATATCAGGTATTCTTGCTTTTGCTGTGCCGGAAAATAACGAGTTGTTGAAACTGATATGGGTAGTGGTCTCATTTAATTTATGTTTTGCTGTCTCATTCAGTATTTTTAATTTAAGCAATAGTTTGATGGTACCACTCTCCACTCGAAATCCATCAGAGCGAGGGCCCCTATCTGTATTGAACAATATGGCATCAATGGGTATGCAGGGGCTAGTGGTCGGGGCAATTTTTCCGACCTTCATAATGCCGATGATAGGCGTGGATAAAGGCGCTTGGATCACAACGATGGCAATTGTATCCTTTCTTGCTTTGCCACTGACCTTATTGCAGTTTTATTTCACAAAAGAACGTGTTACCGAAGAGAATATGAAATTAGGGATTGCAGAAAAGAAAGTATCAGTATCCATGCAGTTTAAGGAAGTTGTGAAGGACAAAATCTGGTGGTTAGTGATGGCCTATTTCTTTGTTTTCTTTGCCGGAGCACAGTTGAGAAATGCCAGCTTGCTCTATTTCAGCAATTATGTGGTCGGCTCTTATAATGACGGCATAACCCCAACTTTGATCAACATTCTTGGTGGAATACCGATGGCACTCGGGATGTTTATTGCTTGGCCGTTGGGGAAGAAAATAGGTAAACGCAATGCAATATTGATAGGCTTTGTTTTTTATGCGCTTGGGAGCGTGATTACACTTGCTTTTGCAGATGATATTACCGGAGTGCTGGTAGGGCAGTTTATCAAAAATTTTGGGAGTATTCCGTGTACTTATTTGCTCTCAGCTTTGTTGGCGGATGTTTTGGACCATATCGAATGGAAGAGCGGTTTTCGCTGTGACGGAATCACAATTTCAGTAACAAGCAGTATCATGACGGTCATGTCCGGCGTAGCTCTTGCCGTTTTCAACTTGCTGTTATCAAAAACTGGATACGTTAAACCCTATATGGATAACGGAGTCCTGATTGCGAACCAAACGGAGTCCGTAAAAAACGCCATCACCTTTTCATTCGTAGGCATAGAGATCATCACATCCATCATCATTATCGCTATTCTCCTGTTCCTGAATGTAGAAAAAGGACTTGAAGAGAAGCAAACGGAAATCCACGATCGTAAACAAGCTGAAATGATAAAAAAATAGAAATGAGCGATTGCGATGGAGCAAATTAAAGGGGTCAATATAGGTAACTGGTTAGTTCTTGAAAAATGGATGGCCCCGGATTTTTTTGAGTCAACCGGCGCGGAAGATGAAATTTGGTTAAATCGCAAGGCTAGTCACCAAGCTTTGCAGGATAAAATGCGCATACACAGAGATACCTATGTTACAGAGCAGGATTTTCAAAATCTGTCCGAACTGGGAATGAAACTTATCAGAATTCCGATTCCGTATTTTGTTTTTGGGGATACCTTTCCTTACATGGGTTGTATCGACTACTTGGATCGCGCTTTTGATTGGGCGGAAAAATATGATCAAAAAATCCTCATTGATCTGCACACTGTTCCGGGAAGCCAAAACGGTTATGACAACGGCGGTCTGACCGGAGTATGCAAATGGCATAAAAGCCAAGAACAAGTCAGCTTTGTGCTATCGGTTCTGGACAGGTTGGCAAAAAGATACGCCGTACGCGAAGGTCTGTATGGAATAGAGGTGTTGAATGAACCGATAAGTTGGTCGGTCTGGATGACATCTCCAAACAGAAAACAAGCAAAAGACCGAAGTGAAGCGGACGGCTCTACGCATGTTCCAATGGCTTTCCTGAAGCAGTTCTATAAAGATGCCTATAGAGTATTACGCGCATCTTTACCCGATGAGAAAGTGATTGTGTTTCATGATGGATTCAGACTGTCAAAATGGAAAGATTTTTTTGTGAAAGAACATATGGTGAATGTCATCTTAGACACGCACATTTATTTAATTGCCATGGATAATCTAATAAAAATATCATCCATGACATTGTATCAGGCCTACCTTTGGTGGTGTCAAAGACAGATAAAAAAAGCATCAAAATTTACGCCGGTGATTATTGGCGAATGGTGTGTTGCCAATAAACTCGCTATAAAAAAACAGAAAAAAGCAAAAAACGGACTGGAAATGCGCAACAAAATCAATAAAAAAGTAGCGGCGATGCAGCTTCAAACTTGGGAAACAGCAGCCGGTTGGTTCTATTGGAGTTACCAACTTCAGAAAGATATAGATCAACCGTTCATAAGAGAAGGTTTACGAGAATGGGATTTTCGAATCTGTAAAAAAGAGGGTTGGCTTGACCAATTACAGTGAGTAAGGAGATTAGCGACTTGAAATTGCACAAATATCTATTAAAAAAAACAGCTCCAATAATCAATGGTTTGATGCAGAGCTCTATACCGGAAATTGAAGATGGTAAAGGAACAACGGAAGCATTTCAAAATTTATGCAGAAAAGCAGCGGCAGAGAGTTGTGTCTTATTAAAAAATGAGGGTGTATTGCCCATAAAGGATAAGCGCGTCTCTGTATTTGGGAGAACGCAATGTGATTATTTTTATGTAGGGTATGGTAGTGGAGGAGACGTAAAAGCACCTTATCGCGTTAGTCTTATCGAGGGATTACACAACAGCGGCATGAATATCAATACAACTTTAGAGCATCACTATAGAAAATGGGTACACGATAATCCGATAGATCCCGGTTTTTGGGGATATTGGCCATCCAATAACGAAGAAATGCCCGTATCCAAAGATATGGTACGCGAAGCACGCAACAACTCCGACATCGCAATCGTTGTGATAGGACGAGCAGCGGGGGAAGATAAAGATAATCAATTAAAAAAAGGTCAGTGGTTTTTGGCAGATCAAGAAAAAGCATTACTCTCTGAAGTAACGGCTCATTTCGAGCAAGTATGCGTTGTCGTAAATAGTGGATCGCTCATGGATTTAAGTTGGATGGAAGAGTACCAAATAAATGCCGTACTGTATGCATGGATGGGTGGGCAAGAGAGCGGAAACGGTCTAGCGGATGTTCTGACCGGGAAAGTATCCCCTTGTGGGAAATTGCCGGATACCCTTGCAGCGTATGAAGATTACCCATCTTCTCAAAATTTTGGCGGAAGAAAATATGATAATTATGCCGAAGACATTTACATAGGGTACAGATATTTTGAAACATTTGCAAAAGAGAAGGTCGTGTTTCCTTTCGGATATGGCTTAAGCTACACAACGTTCTCGATTAATCAAGTTGCTGTCAACATCATGAACGAAATCGTTCATATCACGGCAACCGTAACGAACACAGGAGCAAATCCCGGAAAAGAAGTGGTCCAAGTCTACTTTGAAGCTCCCCAGGCGAAACTGGGGAAACCATCTCGTAGCTTGGCAGCCTATCAAAAGACAAAAACGCTTGAACCAGGCGAAAAAACGGTTGTCAATATAGCTTTCCCGATTGCAGAAATGGCATCGTTTGATGATAACGGAATAAGCGGTCATCCAAACGCTCTTGTGCTTGAGGAAGGTCAGTACGGACTATATCTGGGGACAGATGTACGTAATGCGAAAAAAATAAAAGAGCTTTCTCTGGAATTCCAACTGGTCAAACAATTCGAAGAAGCTTGTCCGGTGGAAATTCCTTTCAAAAGGATGGTTAACCGAAACGGCTTAGTTTATGAGAGCGTCCCTGTCAGATCTACAGATTTGAAGTCCAGAATTATAGAGAACTTGCCTGAGGAAATACCCCATACGGGAGATTGCGGAATCAAACTGGCTGACGTTAAAAACAAAAAGAATACCATGGAAGAATTTGTTGCACAGCTTACTGATAAGGAACTTGAAGCGTTGCTCCGCGGGGCTGATGAAGGGATGTATTCACCAAAAGGGGTGCCCGGTAATGCCGGTGTCCTCGGGGGAACTACCGAATCATTGATAAAAAAAGGAATTCCGACTGTAAGCACCAATGATGGCCCAAGCGGCTTACGGATTCAAGCCCACGCGACGCTTTTGCCGATCGGGATCGCATTGGCAAGCACATTTGATGATCATCTAGTTGAGCAACTTGCAACTGAATTAGGAAAGGAAATGCAGGATCGGCAATCTCAGGTTCTATTGGCTCCGGGAATGAATATACATCGAAATCCACTCTGCGGCAGAAATTTTGAGTATTATTCGGAGGATCCGCTCTTATCTGGTAAAATCGCTGCAGCTTATGTAAGAGGCGTACAATCTACCGGGGGAAGTGCAGTCATCAAACATTTTGCCTGCAATAATCAGGAGAAGTCTCGACATATTTATGATGCGCGAGTCAGTCCCCGTGCTTTGCGCGAAATATACTTAAAAGGTTTTGAAATATGCATTCATGACTCGAAACCAGATTGGGTAATGACATCTTACAACAAGGTCAATGGAACCAGTACCTATTATAATTATGATCTTGTTTCTCAAATTTTGAGAAAAGATTGGGGATTCAAAGGGTGTGTGATGACGGATTGGTGGATGAGAACAGATCGATCGCCCGACTTTGAAAATGTTCGTCTTCAAGCCTATCGGATTCGGGCGCAGGTGGATGTATTTATGCCAGGAAGCGCCAATATGGGTTTCTATAAAGGGAAATCCGATGGGAGTCTGTTAAAATCGTTGTCCAAGCCAGCGGGCATTACCTTGGCGGAAGTCCAAAGAAGCGCAGTGAATATATTAAACTACTGTATCAAGTACACTTGATAGGAGAATCTACAGGATATGTTGAGAATAAATAATATAACGACAGAAAATTTGGGCGAAGGCTGTATCACCGATAATCCCCGGCCGCGCTTTTCCTTTAAATTGAATAGCGATAAGGCCGAAACTACCCTAAAATCCGCTAGTGTTTCAGTAAATGAATGGACAACCGAAACAACGCAACAGATTTCCGTTCGTTACGCAGGAGAAGACTTGGAACCATTCACTGCGTATACAGTCAAAGTAGAAGCCTTCGATAATCATGGAGAAAAGGCGCATGCGGAGACTACTTTTCAGACGGGGAAGCTGGGGCAGGAATGGAAAGCAAAATGGATTTCGGACCCTACTTATACATTTAAAGAGAAAAAAAACTCACCAAGACCTTTGACTTTCAGAAAAAAAATAACGGTTGAAAAGGAAGTCCGCAAAGCCTGGATCGCTTCAACGGCTGTGGGCATATATGATTTATACTGGAACGATAAAAAAATAGGGGCAGACTATTTTATGCCTGGCTTTACAGATTATAAGCATCAGCTCCAGTATCAAGTCTACGATGTGACGGATCAACTCGCGGATTCCGGTTGTCTGGAAGCGGTTGTAGCCGGAGGGTGGGCTGTAGGAGCCTTTACGTACAAAAGAAAAAACCGGATTTATGCAGACAAACAGGCATTTTTGGCTGAAGTCCATATAGTTTATGAAGATGGCAGCACGGATGTGATCGGAACGGATGAAACCTGGGACGTGACGACTGACGGAAGATACCGTATGGCTGAATTCTATAATGGAGAGGTCTATGACGCGTCACTGGACCGCAGTACTATGAACTGGAAAAAAGCCAGTCTTGAAGATAGTGGATTACGTCCGAGATTACTTGCTCATTATGGGGCACCCGTTCGGGCAAACGAAAGGCTGTCGCCCATTTCCTGTACTCTTACACCGAGTGGATCACTACTTTATGATTTCGGCCAGAATTTTGCGGGAGTTGTCGATGCAGTGATAAAAGGAACAAAAGGCCAAGTCATAACTTTCCGACATGCGGAGATATTGCAAGAGGGAGAATTGTACACAAGTTTACTTCGTTCTGCCAAGGCGGAAGCGGTATATACTTGTTCTGAAGGGGAACAAACCTATTCTCCTCGCATGACTTACATGGGTTTTCGTTATGTCGAAGTCATCGGCATCGAAGTGAGCGATATTCAATTGACAGCGTTGGTGCTCCACTCGGATATGGAGAAAAATGGAGATTTCCAATGTTCAGATCCGCGCCTGAATCAACTCCAAAGCAATATCGTTTGGGGAGCCAAATCAAACTTTATGGACATCCCTACCGATTGCCCTCAGCGCGATGAACGCATGGGCTGGACGGGTGATATCGCTGTATTCAGTAATACTGCTTGCTACAATTTCAATATGAGCTGCTTTCTGGACAAATGGCTGATGGACGTTAAATCCGAACAAAGGCGAGGAGGTGCAATACCGGAAACGATACCGCATATACCAATGTTCGGGAAACTGGAAAGCATGTTCCCAGTGGCAATCGCTTATTGGGGTGATAGCTGCATCCTGGTTCCTTGGGCAGAATACATGGCCCGTGGCGATATCGAGGTATTACGCAACATGTATCCTGTCATGAAGAAATATTTGAAGGCCTGCAAATTTTGGGCGGAATTTTTATCGGTAGGCAAGCAACGTCGAATCTGGAAGGTCTCTTTTCACTATGGGGACTGGTGCGCGCCTGAGGGAGAATACAAAGATTGGATCAAACGTGGCAAATGGACGGCAACGGCTTGTCTGATGAATTCCAGTAAGATCGTTTCCCAAGTTGCGGAAATTTTAAACCTAGAGGATGAACGTGACTATTATCAAAAATTGAGTGAGGAAACGGCGACCGCCTATTTGGATGTGTTTACGGACAGAATGGGCAAATTGCATGAAGAGTTTCAGACAGCCTATGTGCTTCCTATCTATTACGACATCTTTCAAGGCAACGAAAAAAAAGCGGCCGTGGACAATCTTGTGAAATTGGTCCGGGAAAATAATTACAGTATTGGGACGGGTTTCCCTGGCACGCCCTATATTTTATTTACTTTGGCGGATAATGGATATGCAGAAGACGCGTATAAAATGTTGTTGAACGAAGCTTGCCCTTCTTGGCTCTATGAAGTAAAAGCAGGTGCAACAACCATCTGGGAACGCTGGGATGGTATTGAGGAAGATGGCCGTGCAAAAGAAGGCGACATGATTTCTTTCAATCATTATGCCAGCGGAGCTGTCGGAGACTTTTTGTACAGACGAGTGGTCGGTATTGAGCCTTTAGAGGCCGGGTATAAAAGATTCCAAGTCAAGCCGCTTATAGGTGGGGAACTATTTTGGGCTAGCGGAGAAGTGGACACTCCTTATGGGTTGATTTTTGTCAATTGGGAACTGGAGGACCAGAAGTTCAGAATTGATTTGATTGTACCAGTAGGAACAACTTGCGAATTGGCTCTTCCCGATCATAGTCTCAAGACAATCGGAAGCGGTCGTTACTCATTTCAAGTTGAAATAAGCGACAATGATTGAGGGGGGACTGTGGTGAAAAAAATAACTGGAAATACTCAAATTAAAGCTATAGTGAATGATCCGTTGCTGAAAATGTATCACCCGGCCATATTCCCTATGCCGATAACCAAAGTGAGGCTTTTTGGCCTACTCAAATTTCAGACGTTTTGCAGATTATTCCATTATCAAGGATTGGATGCAATCGTTGACGGCTTGAATAGGCTGAATGAAGTGGCTAACCTCGAGAACCAAATGTATTCAATCTACTCAGATGAGGAAAAAAGTGAGGATGATTCAAAAAAAGAAGTAGCCTTGATACATTTCCCTTCGAAAAAAGAGGAAAAAAAGCCGTTTGTTCTATTGTGCGCTGGAGGTGGGTATCAGTGCGTCTGTTCGGTTGCAGAAGCATTTCCGGTGGCAGAACGCTTAAATGAGTTGGGATATCCTGTTTTTGTACTGCACTATCGTACAAAGAAAAATGCTCACTTCCCTAATCCGATCGATGATATTGCAAATGCTGTCAGATGGATTATAGAACGAAAAGAACAATTCAATATTGAAGTTACAGGGTATTCAGTGGGAGGATTCTCAGCTGGCGGTCATATGGTTGCCTGCTTTGGGGCATCCACGCTAGGGTATGCAAGCTATGGGTTACCCAAGCCCGCTACTTTGTTCCTATCCTATCCAGTGATTACTATGGGGGAATATTCCCATAAAGAAACAAGAAACAGTTTTTTGGGGGAAAAGAAGAAAGACAAGGCCATTCAGGATAAGTATTCCGCTGAGAAGCAAGTTGATCGGAATTATCCCCCAGTCTACATATGGACTTTTGCAAATGATGATTGCGTCAGCAGTAAAAACAGTGTATTCCTTGTGGATGCATTGGATCAGAATGCTATCCCCTATTCGTACCATACTGTAGAAGGAACCGCTCACGGGGTAGGATTAGGTGAAGGGACGAACGCCGAAGTTTGGCTGGATGAAGCTGTTGATTTTTGGGAAAGGTTTCTTGCATAGCCCTTAGATACTACAAAAACCTCTTATACAATAGTGAAGCATACCGAAAGGCTGCTGCTATTGTATAAGAGGTCTTTTTGAATGCCGGAGTATATTTTTCTGGGGTGTGATCAGTTAATTGTCTGCAATCACTTTTTTGAAAGTTTGGAGAGCGACTTTGATTATTTGATGCATGTCAAAATACTGGTAAAGTCCCAATCTTCCTCCGAAAACTGTTTTTTGTTCTGATTGGGCCTTTTGATAATATTTCCTGTACAGTTCCGAATTTTTTTTATCGTTGATGGGATAGTAGGGCTCTTTTTCCGGAGTCCATTCAACGGGGTATTCATAAGTTATAACGGTCTTTTCCTGGTTGCCGGATTCAAAGTGCTTATGTTCGATAATCCTCGTGTAAGGCGTTTCGCTATCCGTATAGTTAAAAACAGCATTGCCTTGATAATTTTCAATATCCAATACTTTTGTATCGAAGTGCAAGGAACGATATTCTAGATGTCCGTACTCATAATTGAAATATTGATCAATCATTCCTGTGTAGATGACTTTTTTTGCCTCACTATTCAATTGTTCTTTCTGGCTGAAGTAGTCGGTTCCGAGCTGAATTTCAATATTAGGGTGATCAAGCATTTTTTCAATGATTTTTGTATAGCCGCCTATGGGAATGCCTTGATATTTGTCATTGAAATAATTGTTATCATAAGTGAACCTGACTGGCAGCCTGTTTATGATGAAAGCAGGCAATTCGTTGCAAGGGCGTCCCCATTGCTTTTCAGTGTAACCTTTGATCAATTTTTCATATATATCTTTTCCTACCAAAGAGATTGCCTGTTCCTCCAGATTACTAGGTTCACTGCTTCCGAATTCAGCTTGTTGCGTTTGAATTATTGTCTTTGCCTCATCTGGAGTCGTTACGTTCCATAGTTGATGAAAAGTGTTCATATTAAAAGGCAGATTATAAAGTTGGCCTTTGTAGTTCGCCATCGGAGAGTTGGTGAATCTGTTGAATTCGGCAAATTGCTGAATGTAATCCCATACTTTTTTGTCATTGGTGTGAAAGATATGTGCGCCGTACTTATGGACGTTTATCCCTTCCATTTCCTCAGTATAGATATTTCCGCCTACATGACTTCTGATATCTATTATTTTTACTTTTTTTCCTGCCAATGCTGCTTCTCTTGCGAATACCGAGCCATAAAGACCGGCTCCTACAATCAAATAATCAAACATGCTCACACCTCTTTATCCAAATAATTAGACTTGCTGAATACCGTTTTCTGTCACTGGAATGATTACTTTCAACGAAAACCAGTTTTCGTCCATCGTGATGGTCATAGTGCCCTGATACTTTTCGGTAATCAAAGCGATACTCTTCAACCCATATCCATGTAAATCTTTCCGTGCTTTTGTGGTTATCGGGAGATCGTTTTCAAACGCTAGCTTTTCAAAGGAAATATTGCGTAAGGATATGACTAGGAACAGCGCTTTTTTGGCAACCCGCAGTTCTATCAGTCTTTTTTCCTTGTCCGGAATCTTTTTGGCGGCTTCGATGGCATTGTCCAACGCATTCCCAAATAAACTGCAAATATCCATCGCATCCATGTTGTCCAGCTGCTTTCCATCCGCAAAACAAGTGAAAGTGATGCCGTTTTCGATACAGATCGCATTTTTGGAAGTGAGGATAGTATCCAAAATTGCATTTCCGGTACTGATGGTGGCGCTGTAAGTGTTGATGGCATGTGTCATTTCTTCCACGTGCTGCTCTCTTTTTCTGGAGTCTGGTTCTGAACGGATCATTTCCAGTTGATGTTTCAGATCGTGAAATTGACGTTGGATGATTTCGCTGCTTTCTTTGTAAGCATTGTATTGTTCATACTGAGATTGGAGCGTATTGTTGATGACTGACAGTTCCTCATGCAAGTAGGATTCATACTTTTGATATTCCTGTATGAATAAAATACAGATGCCACAAAGGTTGATGAGCGTCCGGAAAATAAAGATCGCCATAGTGTCCCCGAGAGGATAGGAAGTATTGGTCAGTATAAAACCGATGTTGCTGACAGTAAAGATGATCACAGCAGTCAAAACTGCCAAGATAACGTTACGTTTGGTAAATTGCCGGGCCATGTTCTTATGTGTCAATCTGCCATCGATAAAAAAGAAGACCGAGAACAGAAGCGCATAACATGTCAGCATAAATAGCGAAGATACAAAAGTATTGTTGCCGTATTCCTCCAGTATCAGTGTGTAATAGAATTGCCACGTCAAAGAGGCAATAAATTCAGCCAGAATAAAAGCTTTGCATCCGAAATAGAGGACATCATATTTTCTGAGATTTCCAGTGGTATAAATAACGAACAACATCCAAGTTACATTGATTATCATTCCAGGAATCCAGAATAGCAAAGGCCACGTGCCTACAAGCACTTGCAGCAATATTTGGACAAGTCCCCCTGAGGCTAATTTGAAAATCCAGTAATCTTTTTTTGAGAAGGGCAGGATGATTACTACACAAGCTAGCCATTCGGCAAGAGCTGTGTACACCCTGGGTATGTTGGGCAATACTTCATTCAATATCATTCATCCCTCCTAATCACCTAGATAATTCGTCAGGACGGATAAAAATTCCTTTTTCCTGGGCCGACTTATCGTAAGCTTTTCATTTCCTATCAGAACATGATTATTCTCAATGCCTTTGACCAGTTTTAAATTTACTAGGTAGCCATTGTTGCATCTGAAGAAATCGAACGGCAGAAGTTTTTCCTCCAGATTTTTCATCGTATCCCAAATCGATAGTGTTTCATCCGATAAATATAAATGGATATAGTGCCCTTGACTTTCTGCATACAGCAATTCATCCAGATTAATTTTTCTGAATCCCTGTGACGCTTTAAATGACATACTACGATTGGATTTAGTGTCAAAAGATTTTTTGACTTTTTTGAAATGTTCAGAAAAACTAAAGTAATGCAAAGGCTTGAGCAGGAAATCGGCGGCATCGACGGAGTATCCTTCCACCGCAAATTGAACATGATTTGTGATGAAAACAATGATGACTTCAGTATCGATCTGTCGTATTTTTTTGGCAGCAGTCATGCCATCCATATGCGCCATTTCTATATCAAAATAAATGACATCAAAACCTGAATCATAGTTATCTACAATTTGTATGCCATCCGAAAAGTGGTCGATCTGGATAGTTACCTGATTCTCAGTTGCACATTTGGTTATGTATTTACTTAATTTTTCTTGTTGTTGTACATCATCTTCCACAATTGCAATCCGCATAAAATCACCCCTAACATCCATAAGATACAAGACAAAAACAATAAATACAATCCTTTCTTACTTTTTTTCATGTATTCATGAATGGGGATGACAGAATATGAAATATAAACAACAGATTATGAAAGAAGTGTTTGTTTGCGCTTTCTTTGTTGATAAGCTTTTCACATAAATACAAGAATAAGAAGGTGACGAGGTTGATAGACAAAATTGTGGATTCATTATCCTTAGAAGAAAAAGCATTATTGATGTCCGGCAAAACGGTTTGGGAAACTTTTGATATTGAGAGCAAGGGAATCCCTTCCATTTTCTTATCTGACGGACCGCATGGATTGCGGAAACAAGAAGGTGCTTCAGATCATCTGGGACTAAACAAGAGTGTTCCTGCTACTTGTTTTCCGACCGCTGCTACGATTGCCAACAGCTGGGATACAACAGTTGCTGAAGAAGTTGGCAAATGTTTAGGCAATGAAGCCAAAAACAACGATGTCCAGGTGCTTCTGGGACCAGGGTTGAACATAAAGAGAAACCCTTTATGCGGCAGGAATTTCGAATATTTCAGTGAAGATCCCTATTTATCCGGAAAGATGGCTGCTGCGATGATCCGCGGCATTCAAAAAAATGGAACCGTAGCTTGTCCAAAGCACTTTGCGGTCAATAATCAGGAATTAAGAAGGATGGCATCCGATTCAATCGTGGATGAACAAACATTGCGGGAAATCTATTTGACAGGATTTGAGATCGCTGTCAAAGAAGGCCATCCTCGTTCGATTATGTCTGCCTATAACAAAGTCAATGGGATTTATGCCAATGAGAACGAATGGCTGCTCAGAACGGTCTTAAGGGATGAATGGGGATTCGACGGTTTTGTAGTGTCGGACTGGGGCGGCAGCAATGATCACGTTGAAGGGGTCCGACACGGTTCACACCTGGAAATGCCAAGCACGGGCTATAACGGTCCTATGGAAATCGTTCAAGCGGTTGAAAACAAGCAACTGTCCATGGCGGCTTTGGATGAGCGTGTCAAAGAAATTCTGACTGTCATAATGAATATTCCAAGACGAAGCGATCAGGATACCATCGACTATGAAAAGCACCATACAATTGCGAAAGAAGCTGCAATGAGAAGCATTGTGTTACTAAAAAATGAGGATCAGCTTTTACCGCTCAATCAAACAGCAAAAGTTGGCATAATTGGGGATTTTGCCAGTGAGCCAAGATATCAGGGGGCGGGATCTTCTGTCGTTAACGCGAAGAACCTGGAAAATACAGTTGATATTATGGGGAATTATCCACTCAATATCATCGGATTCGAAAAAGGCTTTGACAGAAACGGAAAAGAAAGTGCTCCATTAATCTCTGAAGCGGTCGATTTAGCGAAGAAAGCGGATGTTATACTGCTTTATGTGGGTCTGGACGAACTTGCTGAAAGTGAAGGTAAGGACAGAGACTCCATTTCCCTGAGCAATAACCAACTTCAACTGATTGATGCATTAGCTAAGCTGGACACAAAAATTGTGGCTGTCGTATCGGCAGGTTCGGTAGTTGATCTGTCGTGGGAAGATAAAGTGGATGCCATCCTGCATGGCTATCTTTCGGGAGAAGCTGGTGCAGGAGCCATGTTGGATGTCATTACCGGCGTCTATTCACCGAGCGGTAAACTGAATGAAACCTACCCCTTGGATTACTCGGATATTCCATTTGGAGAAGAATTCCCTTCAAAATCTGCACAAGTTCTTTATAAGGAAGGGCTCTTCGTAGGCTATCGATTCTATGATAAAGCCCGCAAGGAAGTTCGCTATCCTTTTGGCCACGGGTTAAGTTATTCAAAATTTGAATACAGCGATTTAACCATCGAAGAAGATAGTGTATCATTCAAGATCAAAAATATTGGAAATTGTTTTGCTGAGGAAGTCCCCCAACTTTATATCAGTAACCCATCAGAAAAAGTTTTACGACCTGTAAACGAATTGAAAGGGTTCACAAAAATAGGAATTCAAGTTAATGAGACTAAATCTATATCTATCCCTTTCGATGAGTTCAGTTTCAGATTCTATAATAGTAAAACTCAAAAATGGGAAATCGAAACCCAAACCTACAAATTGCGGATTGGCTCCAGTTCAAGAGATATCAGATTAGAAGGTCAATTACTCGTAAAGGGAAATTCAACGGAGCAACCTTACAATCCAGAAAAACTTCAGAGCTACTTCAAAGGTGAAATAAGCAAGGTGGATCAAGAAGAGTTCGAAGCACTGTTAGGGCACAAAATTCAAGATAAGCCTGATGAATCGGCTACAATCCTAGAGTTAAACAGTACTATCTCAGACATGGGAACAGCAAAAGGGTTGCTGGCAAGATTTGTACAGGGCCGTATTTCAAAAATGATTGCAAAAGCTGAAAAATCAGGGGAAACAAATTTAAATCTTCTTTTCATATACAATATGCCTCTCAGAGCAATCGCTAAAATGACCAATGGCATAGTGACCATGGAAATGCTGGATGGCATTCTGCTGATGGTCAACGGAAAGTTTTTCAAAGGGACAGGAAGACTTATCGGTCAAAGCTTTTCGCGCATTTCGAACACAAGGAATTTCAAGAAGAGATTAGAGCGAGGCTAAATTAACAATATCTAGTGATGATGTGTCTCGGGTATTGAAAGGAAGATTTTTTTGGAGAAGAAAATAATTGGCATCGATCTAGGTGGGACTACGACAAAATTTGCGATTTTGACTAGTGATGGAGAAATACAACAAAAATGGAGTATCGATACGAATGTTTTAAATGAAGGCTCGCGCATTGTTCCTGAAATTATTGAGTCTGTGAACCATCGATTGGGCTTATATGATATGGATTCTTCCGATTTTATCGGAATTGGGTTGGGGGTTCCCGGGAAAGTCGATAGGGAAGCAGGGACGATCGTGGGTGCCTACAATCTCAATTGGAGAACCGTACAACCAGTCAAGGAACAAATCGAGCGGGAAACAAAAATTCAGGTGGCAATTGATAATGATGCCAACGTTGCTGCTCTGGGGGAGCAATGGAAAGGTGCCGGAGATAATGATCCCAATGTCGTTTTTGTGACATTAGGCACGGGTGTTGGCGGTGGAATTATCTCGGAAGGGAAATTATTGCACGGAACTGCTGGATGTGCAGGCGAAATAGGGCATGTCATAGTCGATCCGGATGGATTTGAATGTACTTGCGGAAGAAAAGGATGTTTAGAAACGGTATCCAGTGCCACGGGAGTAGTCCGATTAGCACGCCATCTCTCGGAGAAATTTGCTGGGTCGTCTGAATTGAAAGTGCAGTTAGATAATGGAGAAGAGGTTACCTGTAAAGGCATCTCTGAAGCTGCCCAGAATGAAGACAAATTTGCAGTGATGGTAGTCGATCGCGTCTGCTTTTATTTAGGGCTTGCTTGCGGAAATATTGCTAATACGCTGAATCCTTCCAGCATTGTTATCGGCGGTGGCGTTTCTGCCTCGGGACAGTTTTTAAGAAGTCGTGTTGAGACATATTTCAACACATTTGCTTTTCCGGAAGTGGCGCAATCTACCAAAATAAAATTAGCGGTACTTGGTAATGATGCAGGTGTTATTGGAGCAGGTTCGCTAGTCCTGTAAGTTTAGTAGGATAACTAAAAATAGTTCATACCTCTACCAGAAGAGAAGGAGATCTGACAATCCGAAAAGATGCGGCAACAATTGGAAGGTACTGCACGAATAGGTACGTGATTCAGGAACCGGTCGCCAACGGATAAAAATCAAACATTAAAGGACTGCCTTAACCAAAAATGGTTCAAGGCAGTCCTTTTTGAATAGCAATGGAATCTAATGACAGTTCTTTTCACACAGCCAAGGTCTTCCAAATCAAAATCTGTTGCTCCTTCGTGGGGGAGTCTTCTGTCGGATAGAAGATAAAGTGTGGAGTTGAATCAACAGCAAGTGGGAAATTTCATTTTTTTGAAAACTTTTTATGCTTGCTTATCGTAGTTCAAGCGTGCCAGCAAAAACAGACGGTGCATCCATTATGGCAGATTGAGGAAGCGTTTGTCTTTGTCGAGTTGGGCGATTTGCTCCAATTCAGCGGATGATAGTTCAAAATCAAAAATAGCCAGATTACTGTCTATGTGAGTTGGATTTTTCGAGCCTGGAATGACAATATTTCCTGTTTGGACATGCCAATGCAAGATGATTTGCACAACGGATTTATTGTACTTACTTGCCAATTCTGCAAAGATGGGTTCGGCAAGCAAGTCTTTGTCAGCTGAGCCAAGGGGGTACCAGGCTTCAAGCGCAATATTGTCCTTAGCAAGTTTTGCTTTCAAATCTTTTTGTTGGAAATAAGGGTGGCATTCCACCTGCACTACAGCAGGTTTGATCGTTCCTTCAGCTAACACCTTATCCAATTCGGGTCCTCTGACTGCTCCCCATGGATAAATCCAGGGGGTTCCAATGGCTGTTGGGACGTCACGGACCGTACTGGCGATATTTCCAAAAAAGTGGAGATGTCGTTTTTCTATTTCCGTTCTATTCCCAAAAGCCCTTAGACTTTCTCAACAAGGCGCCCGATGGCACCATTCGCGTTGAAGGCTCACAGCTGAACCTTTTGGTTGCTCTTTACATTTGTTAAGCTAATTGAAAATCTCGCAGTCCGAAATTGCAGGACTGGCGTCCGGTTGATTGGCAGAGCGTCTGGATGCAGGTGTCGTGGTGCGCCATGAAGGTCGCAAACGTCGCGCTACATTTTGTGCGGTCAGTCTCGTTGCGTGTCGGTTGGCTGTTTTTCAGGAGGAATGCACTGTACAGATCTCGTTGGACAAGCTGCCCGGCAACAAAGGTCGTACGTTCATCACGTGTCTTTTTGATATACGTATCGTTTACGTGGTTATACTGGCTGGCACGGAATTTAAAGGTATCCACCTCGTACAGCGCACCCCCTTCTTGGGGTGCTTTTTGCTTCACGATACCGACCAACATGGCCGGCGCATGATAGCCGATGGACTTGCCATAGCGTTTCTTGCGGTTGAACCGCCGATTCTTGTTGACGGTCGTTTCTTTAGCCCGCTTCATCAATGCACGGAAATCCATGTCCTCCACATAAACCTGATTACCCAGTGCCAGGATGGCATTGGCGGTTTTGTTGTGGGCTTCTTTTAATGCCACCGCCCGACGGCGGTAGAGGTCCTTCAAGCGAAACATTATTTTCATGTAGTTCTTGCTCCGTACCCAGGTCAACTTGACACCCTGCTTGACGGTGCCGTCGACAGTAAAGTTGGCGGGGTTGGTTGCGCGGCGACTCCGGTCCAGTTTTCGTTGCAACAGATGAATCGCGTGGTCATAGGACGCTCCTTCTGGAAATAATTCCTTCAAGATGACGCCGTCATCACCTGCCACCGCCACCGTAGAGGTGCCGATGTCGATGCCCACTTCCGCATTCGGAGCGGGTTGTCGGCGGGGCATCCCCGTATTATTGTTGCGTTTCACTGGCGGGATACCTTCCAGCACCAGTTGCAGGAAGTATTGATTGCCGCCCTTGAACGCCTTGCGTACGATGCGGCAGTATTTCACCCGGTGCAAGGAGAGGGATTCCTGAACGAATAAATCGTTGGCACGCATAGTGACAGGCAGAACCAGCCCGTTCCACTCCAAACGGTCGCCTTTGAAGCGGATGCCCGTAGCGTTCGACTTGCCTTCCAGCGATTCCAGCTGGCCGAACTTTTTGAAGTGTACCTTTTTGCCTTTGCCATACAGAAGGGAGGACACACTTGTCCAGACCGTAGAAGCGATTTTTTGTGCTGTGAAGCTGTCGATATGCTTCTTGTACGCCTCGCGCATCCGCCCGATGTAAGCATGCAAAGCGTATTCCGTCATACCGAAGGTCTTTTGGATCGTTTGCAATTCCTTGTTGCACGCCGTCACACGATTCTTGTCGTTTGCTTTGATGGGCAAGCGGCGTTCTGCCAGCACGTCTTGGTATCGACGGTTCTTGTACAACTCTGTTAGCTGCGTCCGCGCATGGTACAAGACCTTGTTATACAGTTTTTCAGCGATTTTGAAACGCTTATCCAGTATTGCTTGTTCATTTTGATGTGTAACAAGTCCCAGCTCTACGACGAATGAAGCTGTTTTGCTTTTAGCCATACGTGTTCCTCCTTTCTTGATGATTGCTTTGCATTTACTGGCGTTGTGAGGTCTTTTGGCTTTGGATGTATTGCTGAATCATTTCAAGCGGCGCCCCACCCACTGTGGAAACGAAATAGCTATTCGACCAAAGAGTGGGTAGCTTCGTCGTCAGTTCCTTAAACTCCTGTCTCAGCACGCGGGAAGAAACTCCCTTGATGCGTTTGACTGCTTTGTGAACCCCGAATTGTGGATCTATGTCCAATAGGAGGTGAACGTGGTCTGGCATGATCTCCATTTCCTGAATTTCGACGGATAGACCGGTGCACGTTTCTACAATGAGCTCCTTTAAGCGTGCCGCTACTGGTCCGACAAGGACCTTTCGCCGATATTTTGGACACCAGACAACATGGTAGATACAAGAATAAGTGATGTTATTATTTGATTTATATTTTTTATTTTCCATACATTGATTATACAGCGAATTCCCACATAACACAACTGAGTGCACGTCTTATATCCCCATAGCTAAAGCAAGGGGCTTTACGACGCTCTTTCGGTAATAACTAGCATCGGCAGTCCATCCGAGCCGGTCATATTCTGTGCGTATCCAGATCAATTGCTATCCGTATATAGGTTTCGGAAGCTAATTCCAGCCATCTTTAGTCTTTAAAAGCAGAGACCGAGACAGCGATTCATCTTTAGGATGTCAGCGGTACGGTCGAAACATAGAAACGGAAAGCAGGGAAAATAATGGATATGACAACATAGGTGGTTGATGTACTTTCGATGGGCATGGAACGGTTCCTGCGAGCATGATGAGTGATCGGCAGCTGACGGTCGAGGCGAAGGCGATCTATGCGTATTTTGCCACATGCATCGGGTCCGAGGACACAAGCTCCCCCACGGTGGGCGAAATCAGCAAGGTTCTGAACATGAGCGAGGAACGATTCCGGAAGCATCAGAAAAATTTGATTGAAAGAGGATATCTGACAATCCGAAAAAATGCAGCGGCAAACGGAAGATACAGTACGAATGTGTATGTAATCCAGGACCGGATTGCCAACGGATAAAATAGAAAAGAAAATCCAACATAAAAGGACTGCCTTAAACCATTTTTGGTTCAGGGCAGTCCTTTTTGCGCAACCAAAGGAATCATTATGGAGCCATCTGATAACTTTTCCAGACAATTGGAGGGAGCCATCCTTAAACACGAAATCAACATATAAAGAAGGTGGAACTGTCGAGAGGATAATCATGGTTGTGCAGGATGATTTATCACCCCTTGCGAAGATGGTATAATCAATATTTTATGATTAGTCGTAACGAATGCACAAAACTTATGAAGAACCACTTCTGGAATTAGGAGTTAAAGAAGGGATGCAACCTGCATATACCCAACAATAAGACAGCGTTTACATTTTTGCAAAATTAGATGGCAATAATATCTACTAACAAAATAATCGGAGGGAAGATATACTTCAATCAGACAAGGAGATAAAGAATATGAGAGATAGATCATTAGAATTATTGAGAAAATTTGTTATATCTGGTTTTCCGGTTAGCATAGAGACACTATGCGAGGAGTTCAAGTTAAGTCAAAGGACTTTGAGGAGTGAGATAAAGAGCCTGAATGATTATTTGGTGGAAAATGAATTTCCTATCATAGAGACCATTAGAGGAAAGGGATTTCAGTTGACGTTGAGTAAAAGTCAAACAATCGATTTAATGGGGCTTTTTGAGAATGATTTTAAAGATGAATTTTACAGTAGGGATGAACGGATACTCGATTTAGTCCTGGACATAGCACTGGGGCAAAATAAAGTCTTTCTTTATCAGAAGGAAGAGGAATACCAAATATCTAAAAGTACTTTGGATGAAGACATGAGGAGGTTAAGAACGTTATTAAAAGAATACGGTGTTGAGGTATTGAGCATACCGAAACAAGGATTGGTTTTTGAAGCGAAGGAAAGAATTATCCGGACCATGCTGTACTCTCTGGTCAATAAGGCTATCGACAACGTTGCTTTGATAGACAATATAAAAAATCAATCCACTATCCAGCAGATTATTTTCAAATATATTCCTTTGGGGATGATAAATGAAATCAATCAACTGTACGATCATTCCATTTCCTCAAGTGAGGAGAATTTGTACCGAAAAAACCGGATTCTGTTTACTGCTATCTGGTTAGCAAGGTACAACATGGGATTTTATGTTAAGAATACAAATTGGGTAAGGGCTCCCGAAAATGCTCCCAATGGCTTGCATGTTTTTGTAACCGCTATTTTCGAACGGTTCGGATTATCGCCGGATAAAAATGAATTCAACTACCTAGTATTTATGCTGAATACATTCAATTCTAAGGACATGAACAACTCCGTCGAGTGGGCGCAGGCTCAAATCCTATCCATACAGCTGATTCAGTATGTCGAGAACGCAACAAAAATACCCTTTTCGAAAAAAGAAGAGGCTTTACAGGAAGGACTGTATAAACATATAGGAGGGTTGTTGAATCGGCTTCGCTATGACACCCAATTCTCTAATCCTATGAAAGACAACATCAAAAGTAACTACGGAGAAATTTACAAAGCGGTTGAAGGATTCTCGAAAGTTATGAGCACAATGCTGGATAAAGAAATTACTGATGATGAAGTCGCATTTCTTACTATTCACTTTTCAACATCATTAAGTGAATTGAACCAAGAGATTGAATATTGTTATCGGGCGGTGGTCATTTGCAACCATGGTGTAGCTACGGGAAAACTCCTGGCGGAAAATCTAAAAGAGCTGTTTAATATTGAAGTTCTTGCCGTCCTTAGTTCAAGAGAGACTGACTTGATCAATAAGCTAGATGTGGATTTGGTGTTTGCCACTGTACCTATATCAGAGGTGTCAAAGCCATTGTTGGTAATCGATCCTATAATCAAACGTGAAAGTAAGGAAGTAATATACAGCTTCTTAAATCAAAATTCTGCTTGCAAGCGGTTAATAAGTCGTCACGAAAATGCTACGCAAATGTTCTCTTCGATACTTAGTTTGATGGAGAAGCAGGACATCAAAATTACCAAAGAGATTTATGGAGATGTGGAAGAAATTTTCAGAGAAAATCGTTTGTCAATCAACACGAAGGAGATTCAGCCTATGATTAAAGACATTTTGAAGGATACAGATATCATAATCCAAGCGAAAGCGAGTGGATGGGAAGATTCGATAAAACTTGTTTCCCAGCCACTGCTGGAGGATGGGACAATAACAGATCAGTATGTAACAGCAATGATAGATACGGTCAAGGAGTTTGGTCCTTATATCGTAATCGGGCCACACCTTGCTTTAGCACATGCGCGACCTGAAGAAGGGGCCAATAGACTTGGATTGAGCGTTGCTACTTTAGCGGATCCCGTTAGTTTTGGGCATGAAATGAATGATCCGGTTAAGATTATATTTTGCTTATCAGCTATCGATTCGTTTTCCCATTTGAACATTATGAAGAACCTGATTGATTTGATTAATGACGAGGAAAAGATCGATCAATTAGCAGAGGTGAAATCTGAAGAGGAATTCAAGCAACTGTTATTCGGGTAATTAGGAAATGGTAGTTATTTCCATAATATAAGAAAAAGAAATAGGAGCGTGATTTTTATGGGTAAAAAAGTAAATATTCTATTCGTGTGTGGAGCAGGGCTAGGTAGTAGCTTTGCAGCGCAAATGGCAGCCGAGGATGTATTGAACAGTCACAATGTTAAAGCAAAATTGGATCATGTAGATATTTCCAGTGCGGCATCCCTACAACCGGACATCATCATTACAGCCCAAAATTTCAAGTCCCAGTTCGAAAAATTCAGCATTGATGAAACAAAGACAGCCATTGTTTACTTGAAAAACATCGTATCCAAAGCTGAAATTGAAGAAAAACTTTTACCGGTTCTCGTAGCTAAAGGCGCAATATAATTAAAAAATCATAAGAGGTGACTATAATGGGTGTTGTAAATTTTATTATTGATAACGTTCTCACACAAGCTTCAATTACGATTGCTTTAATTGCTATGATGGGTTTATTGCTTCAGAAAAAAGCGACCGGCCAGGTCATATCGGGTACTTTAAAAACGTTGCTGGGCTTCCAAGTATTGAGCGCGGGTTCCAGCATCATCGTAGGCAGCTTGATTTACTTTGGGGAGATATTTACAGCGGGTTTCAATATGCAAGGTATTATCCCATCGATTGAAGCCATTAACGGCCAAGCCATGAACGAACTGGGGCTAGGTCGAGATATTGCCCTTACTTTCTTAGCTATCTTTGTATTTAATATTCTGATTGCTCGATTCACTAAATGGAAATATATCTTCTTAACCGGTCAAGCTATTCTATGGATGGCAACAATGACCACTGTATTCGGATTCTTTGCAGGCTTAAGAGGTGTTACGCTAATTCTGGTCGGCGGTCTAGTCGGTGGTATTTTTGCGGTAGCAATGCCAGCAATTGCTCAGCCTATCATTCGTATCGTCACTGGATCAAATGACATCGCTTTGGGTCACTTCTGTACTATTGGTTATTTATTCGAAGCCGGCGTTGCTAAGATTTTTGGCGAAAAAGGCGAAAACAAAAAATCGATTGAGGATATCAAATTACCTGAATCGTTTGAATTTCTGCAAGATACTTATCTCTCTGTAATGGTAGTTATGGTTCCTTTATATGTCATCACAGCAGCCTTTGCTGGTCCTGGTGTAGGCGATCCTGGAGCTCAGCATTACTTGATGTTCGCATTCCTGCAAGCCATCCAATTCGTTGTTGGGGTATATGTATTGTTAGCCGGTGTACGTTTATTGCTTGGAGAAATCGTACCAGCATTCAGAGGTATTGCAATGAAATTGGTTCCTGATGCTATCCCTGCATTGGATTGTCCAGTATTCTTCCCATATTCTCCAAACGCGGTAATCTTAGGATTCATCACAACAACAATCGGTACAATTATCGCAATGTTCACGTTACCAGCATTCGGACTGGCAATGATCTTGCCGGGAATGTTGACAAACTTCTTCGCTGGCGGTACAGCAGGTATCTTCGGTAATGCTGTAGGTGGGCGTAGAGGAGCGATCATTGGTGGTATTGCCCATGGATTCTTCATTACATTATTGCCGGCACTCCTGGTGACAATCTTCAACAGCATGGGATTCATAAACGCTACAGCAACAGACGTTGATACAGTCGCAGCTGCATTGTTGTACGCATGGATCTTGAGCCCAATCTTAAAGGCGTTCTAATCAGTAAGGATTGGAGGAAAAATCAATGTTTAACTTTTTTGGAAAAAAGAAGGAAAAAGTTCAAGCAGTACAAGAAAAAATTCAATTATCTGATGAGCGCATCTCTGAATTACGGGATGTAATCGAAACAACCACTGCAGAAATAAGTGAAATTGATCCAGCAGCTGCAAACATAAATGAATTGTTGGCTTCGCTGTATGAAAAGTTAGGATTGGCTTATGCTGAGCTTGGTGAGGATGACCAGGCGCTGGTCAGTTTAGAAAAGAGTTTGGATTACAAGTTGACAATTGGAGATGGCTACAAAAAATTGATGAGCATCTACAATGCGAAAAGAGCAGAAGCGGCTCGCAATGGCAGTGATGCAGGTATTGAAGAATACATGGGGAAAATGGATAACATGAGACAAATTGCTAAGAAAGTAACCATATCGGGATCAAAATAATATACAGCAAAGGAAATGATGCAAATATGTATAAAAATTTAAAAGAAGTTACCGCAATGGCAGAAGAACTGAATATGACAATCGGCGCATTCAATACACACAATCTGGAGATGTTACCGGAAATGATTCGGGCAGCAAAGGAAATGGGTAGCCCAATCATAATCCAAACGAGTATCGATACCGCGAAATATATCGGCTATAAAGTCCTTGTTGCTGTAGTCAAAGAATTAGCAGCAGATGAAATGGTTGATGTCGCTTTACACTTAGATCATGCGCGAGATTTTAATGAAATCAAGGCAGCTATTGATGCAGGCTTTTCAAGCGTGATGTATGACGGTTCGCATTTGCCGTTCAAAGAGAACATCGCGAAGACAAGAGCCGTCGTGGAATATGCCCATGCCCATGGCGTTTCTGTAGAAGGCGAACTGGGAACGATCGGCGGTACAGAAGAAGGCATCTCGGTTGCGGAAAATGATAAAGTGTACACGAAACCAGAGGATGCCATTGAGTTTGTTGAAAAAACGGGTGTGGATGCTTTAGCCATCGCAATCGGAACGAACCACGGCCAATTCAAATCCAAAACCGATGTTAATATTCCATTGCTTAAAGAAATCAATGCTGTAGTTGATGTGCCTTTAGTCATCCATGGCGGTACCGGCGTAAAGGAAGAAGATTATCCAGAGCTGATCAACAACGGCATCCGCAAATTTAATGTAGGTACTGAATTGCTTGTTAACTGGAACAAAGAGGCAAAAGACTGCTTCAGCACCACTGAACTGAACAAATCACTCAGACATAATGTCATCCCTGCGAACATGAAAGTGAAAGAGATTGTAAAACATAAAATTGGATTATTTATGAATGTAGATAGTCCATTAAAGATAGGCTAGGCTTCAAATGGATAAGTATCTTATTTTAATCGCAGGGAGTCCAGCAACAGGAAAAAGTTACTTAATCAATCTGATAAAAGAAGTACTGCCGGATATGTTCATCCTTACTCCGGATGAAGGCAAGGAGATGTTCGCTGATTCGGTAGGGTTTGATAGCCTAGAGGAGAAGGCTCAGCTGGAAAAAAGGGTTTGGGAGTTCTATTACGGGGTATTAGATCTGTATATGGGCGCAGGCAAACGATTTATTTTATCGGAATATCCGTTCTCCAATAAGCAACGCTCCAACCTAGAAAGTTTAGCAAACAAATATTCATATAAAGTGATAACAATTAGACTAGTGGCCGACTTTGATGCTTTATGGGCCAGAAGAAAAGTGCGGGACATCGAAAAGGATCGGCATTTGAGTCACATCATGTCGCACTATCATTTTGGCGATACACTGGAGGATCGCTCAAAAGCAGACAGTCTGATTACAGAGGAAGCATTCAGGAATATTATTGAAGCGCGACAATACAACGAGTTTTCGTTAGGCGAGTTGTATGAGTATGATGTGTCTGATTTTTCTAAGGTAGATTACTCTGAGTTGTTGGAAAAATTGAGAAGCTTTACCAGTGAATAGTATAATTGAATCAATTAACAGACGTTAAAGACATTAATTGTATGTGTCTTTAACGTTTGTTTTTATTTGGTTGTATATTTAAAATTCCATCCTATTATCATTTGTAGATTTATAGAAGTACTTATTACAATAATCTCATTTTGCAACTTTGGATAGAATAATTTTTGGGGATACACCCTCAATATCTCTACCACCTATATTTAAGTAGAAACTAAAAATCAATTCACATTCATTGTAGCGATAATATCTAAACCTACTATAGGTAAGTAGGGTAAATGATGAATAAGATGGAAAAATAGATAAATGTACTTTCGATGAGTCGTGGCATCATTCTGAGAATGGCGATAAGTAATTGGAATCTGACGACCGAGCTGAGGGTGATCTATGCATACTTTACCTCATGCATCAGGGGCGAGGACACAAGCTCCTCCACGGTGGGCGAAATCAGCAAGGATCTCAGCATGTGCGAGGACCGATTCAGGAAGCATCAGAAAAAAATTGATTGAAAGAGGATATCTGACAATCCCAAAAAATCAACGGCAAACGAAAGGTACAACACGAATGTGTATGTGAGCTAAGAACGGATTGCCGACAGATAAATTAGAACAGAAAAAGCAAAACAAAAGGGCTCGCCCTAAACCAAAAAATGGTTTAAAGCAGGCCTTTTGAATGACCAAGGAAAGAATTATGGAGCCACCTGATAGCTGTTACAGTTTGAGAATATCTGATAAAAGTACCAAGATGATGGCGGAACTGCCGATAGGGTAGGAACCCTCTAAGAAGATTAATACATGTAGGTATCTATTTAAGAGAGTTTTTAGTTAATATTATCTATATAATAGATAATATTAACTAAAAACTAAGTAAGCGTTATTAAATTTTTATTTTCAGCTCAATTGCCTCCTAGGATTGATAAATAAGGGTTATCACTATGAGCGTCTAATGCTGTACCGAGAATTTAGATACAGGGAAAATTTAATGAATAAAAATTCAAACTAATGTTTGACAGCGCTTTCTTTATCGGTATAATAGGTATTAGGCAATATGTAACGCATTTTCTAGAGATGTATTATATATTTGCCAAAAATTATCTTGGGGGATTGAAAATGAACGAAGAAATGGAACTGTCGGAATACAGTCCGGAACAATTGGTGGCACTAATCCAGCAAGGGCACTCTATGCACTTTGAAGAACTATTCTATAGGTTTTTACCACTAGTCAAGAAGTTCAACAGAGCCTACTACTTGAAGTCTTTGGAACAAGATGACTTCTGGCAAGAGGCTCGGATGGTATTGCACAAGGCTGTTCAGTCTTATGTTCCCGAGAAAGGCTTGCAGTTTGCGAGTTTTTATAAACTAACTCTCAAACATCACATTTTCAGCTTGATCAGGAAAGAGAGTGCAGTCAAGAGAAGGATCGACAAAGGCGCAGTATCTTTGGATGCAATTCTGGAAAATCAGTATAGTAACCATACGGAACATTCGTTTGAAGGTGTTGTGTCGATGAGCTTCTCTCCTGAGGAAATCGTTATGGTGAAGGAAAGTGCATCGGGTTACTTCGAAAGTCTTTCTGATTTCGAACAAGCTGTGTTCATCCGTTTTCTCAATGGATCGGATTTCCTGAGCATCGCGGATGAATTGGACTGCGAGGTGACATCCATCAAGAACGCTTATGATAGATGCCACCGAAAAATGAAGCGTTTGTTGGAATGATATCCAAATAATGCGGGGCCGTCTCCCTTTGGAGGCGGTCTTTTCTTCGTGGCAAGCAGCAGTGGAGCGAAGAAAGGACCGGGCTGCTAGACGGAGGACAGCGCTCGGGTGAATGCGTAGCTCCGGGCAGCGGTCGCTCGTCGGAGGACAGAGGTAACTTTCAACCTCAACTCCGGAGAGGCCGAGCCTATCGGAGAACGAAGAGGAAATGTTGGACGAACTGCGGCGAAGCTTCCGTTCGCCGGAGGAGAGGAAGAACGGGGCTGGCTCTTTGTGAGGCATTCCTGTTTTTTTCTTTTAGTAAATATAGGTCCTTAGTTCATTTCTTTGGCCCAATTGTGCTACACTTTACATATGAATTTTAATAAGTTGGGATAAAGCTATGAATAAAAATAAACGTTTGATCTATATTTCATTATTGGCGGCGCAGGGTGTGGTCATCACGATGCTGGAGCGGGCGATTCCGTTTCCGTTCGCGTTTGCGCCGGGTGCGAAGCTGGGGTTGGCGAACATCATTACATTGCTGGCGATTTTTACGCTGCCTTATAAGGACAGTTTGAAGGTCGTGTGGATGCGGTTGTTGATCTCGACGTTGTTGGGCGGGACGTTATCGACCTTCCTTTACAGTTTTGCGGGGGCTTTTTTGAGTTATGGTGGGATGCTTTTGGTCCGACTTTTGGGTCCGAAGCGGGTCAGCATGATCGGCATCAGTGCGACCGGTGGGATTCTGCACAATGTCGGGCAGTTGGCGATGGCAAGTCTGATCGCGCAATCGTTCAGCGTCATGCTCTACTTGCCGATCCTCTCCATAACCGGTATCTTCTCGGGGGTCGCTGTCGGGGTGGCGGCGAACTATTTGCTGGAGCACGTCGCGACAATCCGTCAGTTCCAGTCGGAGGAGGCTGCTAAAAGCAAATTAACGAAAGCATGGTATGAGGCTTCATTGGTTTATCGGAAAGAGCAAGACTAGCATTTTATTGTTTTGATATTTCGATTACGAGAGGTTTTAAGACGACGCGTGAGATAGGAAACAAGCAAAAAAGGATGAAATTGTGCTAGCTGGAGAACTTTTTCATACTACTTTCAGATTTTGCATGGACAATTATTCACAAATCCACTATACTTATAAATGTGGTTATTTTAAATAAGTGAAAGAGCGCTGCAAGGCGCTGAACATAGAAAAAAGGAGACTACCTAATGAGTAAGAAGAATATTGTGGTTGTCGGAGCAGGTTTCGCCGGTGTGGCCGCCGCGAAGAAATTGTCCCGACATTTCAAGAAAAATCCGGATGTCTTGATCACTTTGATCGACAGACATTCCTACCAAACCTATATGACCGAGTTGCATGAGGTGGCGGCGGGACGCGTACAGCCCGATGCAATCCAATACGATCTGCAACGCCTATTCAGCCGTAACCGGAATGTGGATATCGTCACAGATGAAGTAACGCACGTGGACCGTGAGAAGAAAGTCGTGACGACCAGCAGCCATAGCTTCAACTATGACTACCTGATCTTGGCAATGGGTGGCGAGCCGAATACGTTCAACGTCCCAGGTGTCGATGAGCATGCCTTCACGATGTGGTCTTGGGAAGATGCGAACAAAATTCGCCGTCATATCCAGGATACAGTCGAAGCAGCCTCTAATGAACATGATGATGCGAAACGTAAAGCAATGCTGACGGCAGTAGTCAGTGGGGCTGGTTTTACCGGCGTGGAATTGGTCGGCGACTTGATGGAATGGAAAGACCATCTGGCAAAAGCCAACAAGTTGGATCCGGCTGAATTCAGCCTCTACTTGGTTGAAGCTGCACCACAGATTTTAGGTGTCGTTACCGAAAAGGAACAACAAAAAGCCGAAAAATACATGCTGAAAAAAGGCATCCAGATCATCAAAGGCAATGGGGTCGCAAACGTCAAGGAGGACAGCGTCGAGTTGTCTGATGGAACGGTCATTCCGACACACACGTTGATCTGGACGGCAGGGGTAAAAGCGAACTCTGATGCAGCAGCTTACGGCATCGAGCAAGCAAGAGCGGGTCGTTTGGTAGCCAATAAATACATGGAAGCGAAAGATTCCGATGGCGTTTACTTGGCGGGGGATTTGGTCTACTACGAAGAGCCGGATAAAGACAATGCGCCGGTGCCGCAAATCGTGCAATCCGCCGAACAGACGGGACACACAGCGGCCGCCAATATCATTGCTTCTATTGAAGGCACTGAGAAGCACGAACATAAAGGTACGTATCAAGGGTTCATGATCTCGATCGGTTCCCGTTACGGTGTGGCCTACTTGATGGACAAAATCCATTTGAGCGGTTTCTTCGCGATGCTCGTGAAGCATATCGTGAACTTGTTCTACTTCATGACAATCGGATCGGGCTATTATTTCGTACAATACATCTATCATGAATTCTTCCATATCAAAGAAAAACGCAACATCTTCCGTGGGCATTTGTCGCGTTTGGGCAATGTACTCTGGGCACTGCCGTTGCGCGTCTTCTACGGCAGCATGTGGACATGGGAAGCGGTCAAGAAGATCTTCGGCTTGTACGGTACGACTTCTTGGTTCGGCGATGATGTCGTCTTGCCTTTCGCTTGGCTGAAGGAAGCGACGACTGGTGCATCCGAAGCAGTAACGGAAACAGTCAGTCATCCTGTCTTCGGTTTGAGCTATGCATACGGTGAAGAACCGATGATGATCTTCAAAGAAGCACCTGAGTGGTTCAACAGCATCATGAAAATCATGATCCCGAACGTGGAAATGGCTTTGTTCTTCCAAAAATTCATGACAATCGTCGAGTTACTGATCGGTTTGGCGATCATCGCGGGCTTGTTTACGTTCTTGGCGAATGCTGCAACGATCGCATTGGTGGTCTCGTTCTCCTTATCCGGCATGTTCTATTGGGTGAACATGTGGTTCATTCCAGTGGCTATCGCTTTGATGAACGGTTCAGGCAGAGCCTTTGGGTTGGACTACTATGTGATTCCTTGGATCCAGAAGAAACTTGACAACTGGTGGTATGGTAAGACAAAATCAATCTATAGACCGGGTATTGGTCAATAATAACGATCTAACAGGGTTAAGGTGGGGAGACTTGCCTTAACCCTTTTCTTTTCGAAAGAGAGGGATGGGGAAATGAGGAAATACCTGAAAATGATCCGCAGGGGCGATCTGCTCATCATTCTTTTTTTGATGGGAGCTTCCTTCCTGCCGTTGGGGGTCTTCAGCTATCATCAAGCCAACGCTGAGAGTGCCGATCATATTGCGGTCATCAGTGTGGACGGCAACGTGGTGAAGGAATTTGTCTTGAAGGATGACGGCCAAACGGAGACGTATGTTTTCCAGGACGACCATGGGCACGAGAACGTGATTGTGCGCGAAGGAACCCAAATCCGGATTGATTCCGCCGATTGCGACGACCAATTGTGTGTGCGCATGGGCGCGAAGGATGGCATCGGGGAGACGATCGTGTGTCTGCCGAACCGCGTACTGGTGGAGGTGCGGGGTACTCAAGGAGCGACCGATGAAGATGAAGAGGCCCTCGACATCATCTCCTGATAATTACTTAAGGGCAGAACAAAAAGGAGTTCAGTATGAAAATTCATTCGATGTGGGACCAGTATCCGCTGTTGCAAGGGGAATTGGTCGCCACCAATGAGCTGTTGAAAAAAAATATAACGCTCAAAAACCAGGCGGTAAGGGAAGCGATTCTCGCGCGCCTGCTTTCAGGTGGGAAAATGCTGCGGCCGGCCTATTGTCTCTTGTTTTCGTACTATTCCCCGCAACGGGATGCGGAACGGGCGCAGGCAATCGCGGCTGCATTGGAGTTGTTGCATACGGCTACGTTGATGCATGATGACGTAATCGATGAAGCCGGCACACGTCGCGGCCAGGAGACGATGAACCGGGCATTCGGCAATCAGATCGCTGTCTATTCGGGGGATTATCTCTTCACGGTCTGCTTCCGCTTGCTGTCCGAATACGCGGGTGACGCAGCGGTGTTAAAAATTGATACGAATGGGATGGAGAGTATCCTGATCGGTGAGCTCAATCAGATGGATATGCGCTACAATCCGGATATGCGCATGCGTGATTATTTACGCCAGATCCAAGGCAAGACGGCCCAACTGTTCGCCTTGAGCTGCTATGCAGGGGCCTATGGATCGGATGAGGATGAGAAGTTGGCTCGGCTGGCCTATCGGATCGGGCACGACATCGGCATGGCCTTCCAGGTCATGGATGATATCTTGGACTACACGCAGGATGAAGAGACTTTGGGCAAACCGGCTCTGAGCGACTTCCGTAACGGCATCTACACGGCACCTGTGCTGTATGCGATGCAGGTTGACCGTAAAGCTTTCGCTAGTTATATCGCCAAGGGGGCGGATGTGACCGCCATGGAGCTCGCGGAAATCCATGCTTTGGTGGAAAAATACGGCGGGAACCGCGCCGCGCAGGCACTTGCCAAGAAGTACACGATAAAAGCGCTGAAGCTGATCAAAAAATTGCCGAATCATCCGGCAAAGGAAACGCTAACGAAATTAACTGAGCAATTGCTTTATCGCAATATGTAGCAAAGCTTCCGCTGCACGCTATGCGGATGGATAGCCACTCATTTTAAAACAAATCATTAGAAAATAATGGGTTTTTTGTTAAATATATGAATTTTATTTGGCTAAAGATGTAACAAATGGTATGATAAGTAAGTGGATAGATATCGGGAGTTTGTGATTGGAATCACATATCTAACCATTATAATAAAAAGAACAGGGTGGGATAGATTATGGAATTAAAGAAAACGTTATCTACAGCAACTCTTTTGCTGGCATCAACTTTCGTATTAGCAGCTTGCGGCGGAACGGATACAGAAACTGAAACAGAATCTTCAGTAGCGGCTTCATCAGAAGTTGTGGCTGAATCTTCTTCAGAAGCTGCTTCAGAAGCAATGGCTGAATTACAAGACGGCACATACACATTGGTTGAAAAGAACTTTGACGCTCGGGGCTGGAAAACTGAATTTTCGATCACTGTCGTGGACGGCAAAATCACAGAGTCAACTTTTGACAACGTGAACGAAGCCGGCGTGAAAAAATCCGAAGATGCAGAATACCAAGCGAACATGTCAGAAAAAGTTGGCGTAGGTCCTGCTGACTACTTCCCGGCATACAACAGCCAATTGGTTGAAAAACAAGATCCTGAAGCGGTGGAAGTCGTTACTGGCGCTACAAGCTCTTATGATTCTTTCAAAGAGTACGCACCATTGTTGGTTGAAGCAGCTGAAGCTGGCGACACAACTACAATCGAAATCGACAACGCAGTCGAAGAATAAGGCGTTTTTCCACTTTTTTAGGTGGATTCAGCAAGAAAAAAGATTATTATAGACAGGTAGGGACAGCGTTCTTGTTCCTGCCTGTCTTTTTTAAATGGGAATATGGGGTGAATCGATGAGAAAATATATGAATAAGATCGTCTTGATCGGCGCCTTGTTGCTGACGCTCCTTATCGGGGGATGCGGCAACGGCGGCGTGCAGGAAGAAACGGCGATACGCAAAGAGCCGTACGAGAAAACGGAATTTCTGATGGGCACCTATGTGACGGTGCGCGTTTATGATGAAGGCAAAGAGGCGGTGCTGGAAGAAGCTTTCGCGCGTGTCGAGGAACTAGCCGATAAGATTACGGTGAATGAACCTGGATCTGAAATCGATGCGATCAACGCTGTTGCCGGGACGGAAGCGGTTGAACTATCTGAGGATATCTACCCGTTGGTACGGAGTGCTTGGGATTACAGCAAGGCATCCGATGGTAATTTCGACCTGTCGATTGGGCCGATCACGGAACTGTGGCACATCGGCTTCGAGGATGCTAGGAAGCCGGAGCAGAGTGAGATTGATGCGGCGCTGGCGTTGGTCGATTACGAACGCGTCGTGCTGGATGATGCAGCGCGGACGGTTCAGTTGGCTGATGCGGCGATGCGCTTGGACTTGGGTGCCATCGCAAAAGGCTATATCACCGACGAAGTGAAGGATTTGTTGGCGGAGAATGGTGTTACGACGGCCATCATCGATCTTGGCGGCAACGTTTATGTCATGGGCGGTTCGCCTTTGCGTGAAGGGGAGTCTTGGAATGTAGGCATCCAGGATCCGATGGCTGCGCGTGGGGAAACGATCGGCAAAACGAAACAAAAAAACCGTTCGATCGTGACTTCAGGCATTTACGAACGCTATATCGAAGTGGAGGGTGTCAGCTATCACCATCTGATGGATCCGGAAACAGGCTATCCGTTCGATAACGATATCGCCGGTGTTTCTATTTTGTCCGATAAATCGATCGATGGCGATGCCTTGTCGACGCTTGTCTTTGGCCTCGGGCTGGAAGCTGGTCTGGCCTATGTCAACGAACGGGATGATATCGAAGCCGTTTTTGTGACTAAGGACAAGAAAGTCTACGTTTCGGATGGATTGATTGATAATTTTGAACTGACGAACGACGAGTATGTTTGGGAAAATGAATAGGGGTGAAAGAGATGAATGTACCTGTATTTTTGGAATTTGTGGAAATCAAGACTAAGTTAGCCAGTTTGTTTCCGTTTGTGCTGGGTACCTTGTTTACGCTTTATCATTTCGGCAGCATCAATGCGCTGAACACTATTTTATTCTTTATAGCGATGGTCGTATTTGATATGGCGACGACGGCCATCAATAACACGATGGATTATGTAAAGGCGAAGAACCTGGTTTACCGTGATGAGGAAAACATCCTCGGAAAAGCTGGGATTTCCGTCAAACAAGCAGCCAAAATCATCGTTTCAATGATTGCCTTTGCAGCGCTGCTGGGATTGATCCTGACCGTGAGGACCGATCTGTTGCTGCTGATGATTGGGGCACTCTGCTTTGCGATTGGGATTCTTTATACATTCGGGCCTTTTCCGATTTCGCGGATGCCCTTAGGTGAAGTGGCATCAGGGCTGACGATGGGCTTCGGAATCTTTTTCATCGCTGTTTTCGTGAATGTGCCGGTCGGAACGCTGGCTTCGCTCCTGCTGCAGTGGCCGAACTTCACGCTGGCGGGGAACAGCGCGAATCTGCTGATCATTCTCTTGCAGTCGGCTCCACTTGTGTTCAGCATCGCCAACATCATGCTAGCGAACAATATCTGCGACTATGAAACGGACATTTCCAACCACCGCTATACGTTGACTTTCTACATCGGGAAGCCAGTTGCAGTGCGTCTTTACGCCTGGTTGTATTATGGGGCTTTCGCTGCAACGACCTTTTCGGTGTTGTTCGGAATCTATCCGGTTTGGATGCTGTTCATTTGGGCAATCTTCCCGATTGTTCAGCGTAACATCAACCGTTTCAAAGCCAAACAGGAAAAAGCGACAACTTTTGACTTGGCAATCAAAAACCTGATTCTTTACCATGGGTTGGAGATCATCCTGTTGATCGTGTCTCTGATTCTGAAATGATCACCATTAGAGACGGAGCCCCTGCGGATGAGTTTTTCCTGAAGGAAATGACTTATCAGGCGATTTATTCGCCCGAAGGCGGGGGCTTTTTGCCGCGTAAAATATTGGAAGAACCTGCAATCCGGCGCTACTATGCGGACTTCGGCAGAGAAGGCGACGTGGCATTCATAGCATTATCGGATGATAAAGCCGTCGGAGCGGTGTGGGTTCGGCTTGCGACAACGGCCCAAAAAGGCTACGGTTTCGTACGCTCAGATGTGCCCGAACTCGCAATCGCGGTGCTGCCGGCCTTCCGCGGGCGCGGTATCGGGACGGCGCTGTTGGAGCAGATGCTGACGCATCTGCATGCAACGGGTTTGGAGGCAGTGTCCTTGAGTGTGTCCCGCTCTAATCCGGCGCGCAAGCTCTATGAGCGGCACGGATTTTCCCTTGTGAAAAACCAGAAAAATTCTTGCACAATGTTGATTGGACTAACATGACTATACAAGTTAGCGTTTTCATTAAAATTACTTAAGAATGCCCTTGGAATTGTGTCTGAAATGTTACTTCACGCTTTTAATGAAAAGGCAGTTGCGTTATAATGGCTGAGGATTCAAAGTACCTTATCTTTCAGAATCTTCATTTATTAATCAATAAAGCGCTATATTCATCTCCTGCATTATCCGTCCGTTTAAATAAAGAGAACAAGGTCAGTTGTCCTGTAACGGAGCTTTCCTTGTCCCTATTTGGAGGATTTAAAATGAAGGACAAAATTTTTGGTATTTTGCAGCGTGTTGGGCGTTCGTTTATGCTGCCAATCGCCATTTTGCCAGTAGCCGGACTCTTTTTGGGTATCGGTGGGTCATTTACTAATGCTACGACACTAGAAACATATGGTTTAACAGAACTGATGGGTCAAGGGACATTCATTTATGATGTTCTGAACGTAATGAACCAGGCTGGATCTGTTGTCTTTGGCAACTTGCCGTTGATCTTCGCTGTCGGCTGTGCCATCGGTATGGCGAAAGCTGAAAAAGCGACTGCATCTTTGGCTGCTGTCATCGCCTTCCTGATCATGCATTCATCCATCGGCGCTATGATCGTAGCCCGTGGCGGCGCAGATCAGTTCATCGAAGGTTCCATCTCAAACGTATTGGGTATCGAGTCATTGCAAATGGGTGTTTTTGGAGGTATGATCGTCGGTTTGGGTGTTGCTGCACTTCATAATCGCTTTTATAAAATTCAATTACCAGCTGCTCTTTCGTTCTTTGAAGGCACTCGTTTTGTTCCGATCATCTCATCGATCGTCTACTTGTTCGTAGGTATCCTGATGGTCTTTATCTGGCCGCCAGTGCAAGAAGGCATCAATGCGATCGGTGCTTTGGTACAAGGTTCCGGTTACGCTGGAACATGGCTCTATGGTTTCATGGAGCGTGCGTTGATTCCGTTCGGTCTGCACCACGTATTCTACTTGCCTTTCTGGCAAACAGCAGTGGGCGGAACGATGGAAGTCGGCGGAAAAATGGTCGAAGGTGCACAAAACATCTTCTTCGCGCAATTGGCTGACCCTGACACAACTGTCTTCAGCGTTGCAGCTACCCGCTTCATGTCAGGTAAATTCCCGTTGATGATCTTCGGTTTGCCTGGTGCTGCTTTAGCGATGTACCACACAGCTAAACCAGAAAAAAGGAAAGAAGCCGGCGGACTATTGTTGTCTGCTGCCTTGACTTCCATGCTTACTGGTATCACTGAGCCATTGGAATTCACATTCTTGTTTGTGGCGACACCGTTGTATGTCATCCACTCTGTTTTGGCCGGTGCTGCTTACATGTTGATGCATATGTTCAACGTTGGCGTCGGTATGACTTTCTCAGGCGGATTCATTGACATGTTCCTTTACGGTATCCTGCAAGGGAATGCCAAAACAAACTGGATCTGGATTGTATTCATCGGTCTTGCGTACTTCGTGGTCTACTACTTCCTGTTCTCGTTCTTGATCAAGAAGTTCAACTACAAGACTCCAGGTCGTGAAGATGATTCGACTGAAGTGAAATTGTATACACGTGCTGACATGAATGCGAAAGCGCAAGAAGGCGCTGCAGACATTGCCTCAGTCGTGAAAAACGAAACGGATGAAATGTCCGCTTCCATCGTTTATGGTTTGGGTGGCGCAGCGAACATCGTGGACGTCGACAGCTGTGCAACTCGTCTGCGTACAACCGTTGCAAACGGAGATTTGGTTGATGCGGAATTATTGAAGGGCACGGGAGCATCCGGCGTCATCCATAAAGGAAACGGCGTTCAAGTTGTTTACGGACCGAAAGTTTCTGTCATCAAATCAAACCTGGAAGAATTCATCGAAAGCGGCAGTGCCGCGAAATTGCCTTCCAAAGAAGACTATTATGGTCTGAAGGCTGTTGAAAAAACAGAAGAAAAAGCTGCAGAAAAGACAGCAGCACCTGCTGCTGAAGAAAAAGCGACAGTTGCCACTACTTTACGTTCGCCGATCGCGGGTACCGCTATTCCCTTGACACAAGTGGATGACGCTGCCTTCGCTAGCGAAGCATTGGGTAAAGGGGTCGCAATCGAACCTGCAGTCGGAGAGGTTGTTTCGCCGATCAATGGTAAAGTCGTAATGGTTTTCGACACGAAGCATGCTATCGGTCTTGAATCAGACGAAGGTGTTGAAATTTTGATCCACATCGGATTGGATACAGTCAATCTGAAGGGTGAAGGTTTCACTACCCATGTTAAAGCTGGAGATCTTGTTGAGATCGGAGACAAATTGGTTGATTTCGATATCGACTTCATCAAGGCGTCCGGTTACAAAACAACGACTCCTATGGTAATCACAAACACTTTCAATTACAAAAACATTGAAGTTGTTGCAGAAGGCACTGTAGATCTTGGCGACGCAATCGTTACAGTTCAATAAGAAGTAAGATTCAACACGGATAAGGTAATGCAGAAATGAATAGCGCAACAAAAAGGTTTCCGGTCTCAGATCCGGAAGCCTTTTTGTATTTTGGGCGCATCCGCAAAAATAAAAGGGTTGACTATTTGGGATAGGCGCTCTAATATTAGCTTGTATTGTGTACACAAATAGAGAGAAAATAGGTGAGCGACATGGCTATCAGAAAAGCCGCATTAGCCTGTACCGTATGTGGATCAAGGAACTATACCATCACACCTACTGAAAAAGGTCGTACAGAACGTTTGGAAGTCAAGAAATTTTGCCGGTATTGCGGGAAGCATACCTTGCACAAAGAAACGAAATAAAGACGAAACTGGCAACAGATAGTAGGAGGAGAAGCATGAAATTTCTGAAGAGCGTAGCGGATGAAATGAAGCAAGTGACTTGGCCGACTGGTAAGGAATTAGCAAAATATACAAATACGGTTGTCGTTACAACCATTCTATTCGGAATATTTTTTGCCGTAGTAGATTTTGGGATCACAGAAGCAATGAGTTTAATCTTAAATTAAAAAGAAGATTTGTAGCCATACAGTCTTCGTGATGCTATAATGTTAACGCCGTACAGAAGAAACCTTTCAACGACAGGAAGGTTTTTTTGTTTACAATAAATGAAGTCTAATAAAAATCCACCAAGAAGGAAGATGCGAAAAATGGAAACGATCGAAAACGAAAAACAATGGTATGTGTTGCACACTTATTCAGGCTATGAGAACAAAGTGAAACTGAACATCGAATCACGTGCGCAAAGCATGAACATGGAAGACCATATCTTCCGCGTTGTGATCCCGGAAGAAGAGCAAGTGGAAGTGAAGGACGGAAAAGAGAAGGCGACTACGCAAAAAACCTTCCCTGGTTATGTGTTGGTTGAAATGATTATGTCTGATGAAGCGTGGTTCGTAGTCCGTAACACGCCGGGCGTTACCGGTTTCGTTGGATCGCACGGAGCGGGCAGCAAGCCGTCTGCGTTATTGAATGAAGAAATCGAAGTCATCCTGAAGCGTATGGGTATGAGCACGCGTACGCATGATGTGAACTTTGAAAAAGGCGAGCCCGTCACCATCACCGATGGCGCATTCAACGGTCTGTCAGGATTCGTTGAAGAAGTGGACAGCGAAAAAGGCAAGTTGAAAGTCATGATCGAAATGTTCGGCCGCGAAACGATTGCCGAACTAGATTACAACCAAGTCGACAAAGGCTAAAAAAACTATTGCATTTATTTGGGTGTACTGATATAATATATCGGTACGTTCAGGCGTATGGATTGAGTGGGAGGGGAAATCTTAACCCCATTAAACCACATCACGAACAATCAAGGAGGTATGTCTCGTGGCTAAAAAAGTTGTTAAATTAGTTAAGTTACAAATTCCTGCAGGTAAAGCATCTCCTGCTCCACCGGTAGGTCCAGCTTTGGGTCAAGCACAAGTAAATATCATGGGATTCTGTAAAGAATTCAATGCACGTACTGCTGACCAAGCAGGTATGATCATTCCCGTCGTCATTTCTGTATATGAAGATCGTTCATTCACCTTCATTACAAAAACTCCTCCAGCTCCAGTATTGCTGAAAAAAGCTGCAGGTATCGAATCAGGTTCAGGCGAACCGAACAAGAAAAAAGTTGGTACTGTAACACGTGACCAAGTTAAAGAAATCGCTGAAACAAAAATGGTAGACTTGAATGCAGCAGACGTAGAAGCTGCTATGCGTATGGTCGAAGGTACTGCCCGTTCAATGGGTATTACAGTTCAAGACTAATTCAAAATGCAGCTTCTCATGTGGCCTTTCGAACGCTCATAAGGTGTTCCGGGCCACACGTGGGAGGTTAATCCGTTAAAACCACAATCTAGGAGGAAAATTCAATGGCTAAGAAAAGTAAAAAATTCCAAGATGCTGCGAAAAAAGTAGATTCTACTAAAGCATATTCAGTAGAAGAAGCAGTAGCATTAGCGAAAGAAGTCGATTTTGCAAAATTCGACGCAACTGTTGAGGTCGCTTACCGTTTAGGAATCGACACTCGTAAAAATGACCAACAAATCCGTGGAGCAGTCGTGCTTCCAAACGGAACTGGTAAAACACAACGCGTTTTAGTGTTCGCTAAAGGCGAAAAAGCTAAAGAAGCGGAAGCTGCTGGGGCAGACTACGTAGGCGACGCAGATATGGTTCAAAAAATCCAAGGCGGATGGTTTGAATTTGATGTTGTCGTTGCAACTCCTGACATGATGGGTGAAGTTGGACGTTTGGGTCGTGTATTGGGACCTAAAGGCTTGATGCCAAACCCTAAAACAGGTACTGTAACAATGGACGTAACAAAAGCTATTGACGAAATCAAAGCTGGTAAAGTTACATACCGTGCTGACAAAGCTGGTAACATCCACGTTCCTATCGGTAAAGTATCATTCGACGATGCTAAATTGATGGAAAACTTCCGTACAATCCACGATGTAATCTTGAAAGCTAAACCAGCAACTGCTAAAGGCCAATACGTTAAAAATGTAAGTGTAACAACTACATTTGGACCTGGCGTTAAAGTGGACGCAAGCTCTTTATAAAAAAACCTTGACCTCAGCGACTATCTTTGGTATAGTCGTTGAGGTTAATATATGCTTACCGAAGACAGCAGGGGGTGCGAGCCTTAATATACCTGCCGAGGAAGAATCCAATGAGATATTTATGGATCCTCTATGTCTAGGTGACATAGAGTTTTTTGTTTTTACAAGAAATTCTATCATAAAATCCAGGGGGTGAAATATAAGATGAGTGAAGCTGCTATTGCACAAAAACAACTGTTGGTTGAAGAACTGACAACAAAAATCCAAGAATCCGCATCTGTAGTCGTTGTTGATTATTTAGGTCTTACTGTTGAACAGGTGACTGAATTAAGAAAACAATTGCGTGAAGCTGGCGTAGAAATGAAAGTTATCAAAAACTCTCTAATGGTACGTGCTGCTGTCGCTGCAGGTTTGGAAGGCATGGAAAGCATCTTCAAAGGACCTACTGCTGTTGCATTCAGTTCTGAAGATGTTGTAGCTCCAGCCAAAATCATGGCTGAATTTGTAAAAACTGCTGATAAACTAGAAATCAAAGGTGGTATCGTTGAGGGTAACGTTTCTTCTAAAGAAGAAATCGAAGCTTTGGCAAAACTACCAAACCGCGAAGGTATGCTTTCTATGTTGCTTTCAGTATTACAAGCTCCAGTCCGCAACTTTGCGTTGGCTATTAAAGCTGTATCCGAGAAAGACGGCGAAGCTGCATAATTTGCAGTTCTGCTAGATGAACCAAAACACAAGCCTCTTTAATGGAGGCACAAAAAAACTTAAACCAAAAACGGAGGAACACAAAATGTCATTAAACATCGAAGCAATCATTGCTGACATCAAAGTAGCAACAGTTCTAGAATTAAACGACTTAGTAAAAGCTATCGAAGAAGAATTCGGCGTAACAGCTGCAGCTCCAGTAGCAGCAGCAGGCGCAGTAGCAGCAGCAGAAGAAGAGCAAACTGAATTCAACGTTGAATTAACTTCAGCTGGAGATGCTAAAATCAAAGTAATCAAAGTTGTACGTGAAGCTACAGGCCTAGGCTTGAAAGAAGCTAAAGCTCTAGTTGACGGCGCTCCTGGCGTTATCAAAGAAGCTGTATCTAAAGAAGATGCTGAAGCATTGAAAGCTCAATTAGAAGAAGTTGGCGCTTCTGTAACAGTTAAATAATCTTTTTTCAAAAGATTATTTCTACAGAAACACAATTCTAGATTGTGTAAATAGACTAGCCAGGATAAGCAATTATCCTGGCTTTTCTTGTATTTTCCCTGCAGTGTCGGACTTCCGTCAGAAGGAGTTGGAAATATGTCAAATCATTACTACACAAAGAATCCTGAGACCGAAAGCAAGGAAGCTTCCTGGACTTTCCCTTTGAGGGGCCGTGAATTCCGGTTCATCTCGGACAGTGGTGTCTTCTCCAAAAAAACGGTCGACTTCGGTTCGCGCTTGCTGATCGAAACGTTCCGTTTGAATGAGGAGGTTGCCGGGGATATCTTGGATGTCGGCTGCGGCTACGGTCCGATGGGGCTGGCGCTTGCCTATGCCTATCCTGCAAGATTGGTGGAGATGGTGGACGTAAACGAGCGGGCTATGTCTTTAGCGCGCAGAAATGCGGAAGCCAACAACATCCGCAATGTGAAAGTCTACGAGTCGAATACCTACGACCAAGTGCCAGAAGAAAGGCAATTCGCGGCTATCGTCAGTAATCCGCCGATCCGCGCCGGTAAACAGGTCGTTCATCGCATCCTGTCGGAAGCGCACGTGCATCTCTTGCCGGGCGGCACGCTGACTGTAGTCATCCAAAAGAAGCAAGGCGCGCCGAGTGCTGAGCAAAAGATGTTGGATGTCTTCGGGAATGTCGCAGTCATTGCCCGCGACAAAGGCTATTGGATCATTCAATCGGTCAAAGCCTAGCACGTGTCCCGGATCGGATGCGAGCGAAAGACTGTTGACAAATGAAAATCATGTGTGTAGAATAGTAAGGTAATATAGACGCATAAGATAATTCAGAAAATGCGACTGAAATATTGTCCAGACGCGCTTTTCGAGGCAGAAAACAAAAGAAAGAGTAATTTTCTCAGAAATTGCAACCTTCTTTTGGTTTTTTTTTGCCAAAAAAACGTTGCGGATTGTATATGTAACAAAAACGTAACACTTGTTGCGAAAATGCAACATAAGAGTGTGTTGTCGCTAAAGGTCTAAATTTAAGTAGGGGTGAAGAAGTTGTTAGGGCATAATGAAAAATTCGGGAAACAACGTACCCGCAGAAGTTATTCGCGTATCAGTGAAGTGTTAGAGCTTCCTAACCTGATTGAGATTCAAACGGATTCTTACAAATGGTTCCTGGAAACCGGGATCAAAGAGATGTTCAAGGACATCACGCCGATTGAAGATCACACAGGGAACTTAGCATTGGAATTTGTCGATTATGAATTCCATGCTCCAAAATATACTGTTTCAGAAGCACGTGCACATGATGCCAACTACTCGGCGCCGATTTATGTAAAACTACGCTTGATCAATAAAGAAACAGGCGAAATCAAAGACCAGGAAGTTTTCTTTGGTGATTTCCCATTAATGACAGATATGGGTACCTTCATCATCAACGGAGCGGAACGTGTTATCGTCTCACAATTGGTTCGTTCTCCAGGCGTTTATTTCCATAACAAGATGGACAAAAACGGGAAAGAAAGTTTCGGCAACACGTTGATTCCTAACCGTGGCGCATGGTTGGAGTATGAAACGGATGCGAAAGATATCTCTTACGTCCGTATCGACCGCACCAGAAAAATCCCGTTGACCGTTTTGGTCCGCGCATTGGGCTTCGGTTCGGATGATCAGATTCTTGAGATCTTCGGCGACAACGAAAGCTTACGGCTGACTATGGAAAAAGATGTACATAAGAACGCATCGGACTCCAGAACAGAAGAAGCGTTGAAAGACGTCTACGAGAGACTTCGTCCAGGCGAACCGAAAACGGCCGACAGCTCGCGTAACTTGCTGAATGCCCGTTTCTTCGACCCAAGAAGATATGATATGGCTCCGGTTGGACGCTATAAAGTAAACAAAAAATTGAATGTCAAAACACGCTTGTACAACCAGACATTGGCTGAAACATTGGTCGATCCTGAGACAGGTGAAATCATCGCGGAAAAAGGAACCGAATTGGATCGCGGCGTAATGGAACGCTTAGCGCCTTATTTGGATAACGGCTTGAACCAAGTGACGTTGTACCCTACTGATGATGGTGTTGTGACTGATCCGGTCGTTATGCAGGTAGTGAAAGTCTACTCTAAGAAAGACCCTGAGAAAGTCATCAACATCATCGGAAATTCCGAAATTGCTGACGATATCAAACATCTGACGACTGCCGATATCTTTGCTTCCATGAACTACTTCTTCAATCTTTCTGAAGGACTGGGAACAACGGATGACATCGACCACTTGGGTAACAGACGTATCCGTTCGGTCGGAGAGTTGTTGCAGAACCAATTCCGTATCGGTTTGTCACGGATGGAGCGTGTCGTGCGCGAAAGAATGTCCATCCAGGATGTTTCTACCGTAACACCGCAACAATTGATCAACATCCGCCCGGTAGTGGCTGCAATCAAAGAATTCTTTGGTTCATCCCAATTGTCGCAGTTCATGGACCAAACGAATCCGTTGGGCGAATTGACGCACAAACGTCGTCTTTCTGCCTTAGGACCCGGTGGTTTGACGCGGGACCGTGCCGGATATGAAGTCCGAGACGTTCACTATTCCCACTATGGCCGTATGTGTCCGATCGAAACGCCTGAGGGCCCGAATATCGGACTGATCAACAGCTTGTCCAGTTATGCGAAAATCAACAAATATGGCTTCATTGAAACACCTTACCGCCGTGTTGACTGGAACACGCATAAGGTTACCAATATCATCGACTACTTGACTGCTGACGAAGAAGATAACTTCACCGTAGCGCAAGCCAACTCGGTCCTATTGGAAGACGGAAGCTTCGCCAACAATATCGTCATGGCCCGTTATATCCATGACAACTTGGAAGTTCCGATCGAACGCGTCGATTACATGGACGTTTCTCCAAAACAAGTAGTTGCTGTCGCGACAGCCTGCATCCCGTTCTTGGAAAACGATGACTCCAACCGTGCTTTGATGGGTGCCAACATGCAACGTCAAGCTGTTCCGCTGATCAACCCGCAAGCACCGTTCGTCGGTACCGGGATGGAATACAAAGCAGCCCATGACTCAGGTGCAGCCCTGTTGTGCCAAAATGATGGTGTGGTTGAATACGTGGATGCCAAAGAAATCCGTGTCCGTCGCGACAATGGCGCTTTGGATAAATACGAAATCATCAAGTTCCAACGTTCCAACTCAGGAACTTGCTATAACCAACGTCCAATCGTAGCTTTGGGTGACCGTGTCGATGTCGGCGAGACATTAGCGGATGGCCCATCTATGGAAAAAGGCGAAATGGCTCTTGGACAGAACGTTTTGGTTGCCTTCATGACTTGGGAAGGTTACAACTACGAGGATGCTGTTATCATGAACGAACGTCTTGTCCGTGATGATGTGTACACTTCTATCCATATCGAAGAATACGAATCAGAAGCACGTGATACGAAGCTTGGACCTGAAGAAATCACCCGCGAATTGCCTAACGTCGGCGAAGATGCTTTGAAAGATCTTGACGAGCGCGGCATCATCCGCATCGGTGCGGAAGTCAAAGATGGGGATATCCTAGTCGGTAAAGTCACTCCTAAAGGGATGACGGAACTGTCCGCGGAAGAACGTCTATTGCATGCCATCTTCGGTGAAAAAGCCCGCGAAGTGCGCGATACATCGCTACGTGTTCCTCACGGCGGCGGCGGTATCGTACACGATGTGAAGATCTTTACCCGTGAAGCAGGGGATGAATTGTCACCTGGTGTGAATCTGTTGGTGCGTGTCTACATCGTTCAAAAACGTAAGATCAACGAAGGGGATAAAATGGCCGGACGTCATGGTAACAAAGGGGTTGTATCCCGTATCATGCCTGAAGAAGATATGCCATACATGCCAGACGGCACGCCTGTTGACATCATGCTGAACCCTCTAGGGGTACCATCGCGTATGAACATCGGACAAGTATTGGAACTTCACTTAGGTATGGCTGCCCGTTCATTAGGCATCTACGTCGCATCTCCAGTATTCGATGGTGCGGATGAAGATGACGTTTGGGGTACTGTGGCTGAAGCCGGTATGGCGAACGATGCCAAAACCATCCTTTATGATGGCCGTACAGGTCAACCGTTCGATAACCGTGTATCCGTCGGCGTCATGTACTATCTGAAACTTTCCCACATGGTTGATGATAAATTGCATGCTCGTTCAACTGGACCATACTCTTTAGTTACGCAACAACCATTGGGTGGTAAAGCTCAGTTCGGTGGACAACGTTTCGGAGAGATGGAAGTTTGGGCACTGGAAGCTTATGGTGCTGCCTATACATTGCAAGAAATCTTGACATACAAATCAGATGATGTTGTCGGTCGTGTGAAAACATACGAAGCGATCGTCAAAGGCGAAACAATTCCTCGTCCAGGTGTACCTGAATCATTCCGCGTATTGGTGAAAGAATTGCAAGCACTCGGATTGGATATGAAAGTGCTTGATGAAGCAGAAGAAGAAATCGAATTGCGCGACATGGATGAAGAAGACGATGTTGTGAATATGGAAAGATTAAATAAACAATCTGAAGCAATGAAGAGAGACTAATCCGTGTTCCCGGACGCTGCTGAAGCGTTCGGGCGCATGTTTGATCAAAGCGCATTGCCTCACGAGAAACGTAGATAGAGCATTTTGGGCAGCTCAAAGAATAAAGGGAGGTTGGCCCCTTGATAGACGTTAATAAATTTGAAAGTATGCAAATCTCTTTGGCTTCTCCTGATAAGATCCGTAGCTGGTCTTACGGGGAAGTTAAAAAACCAGAAACAATCAACTACAGAACACTGAAACCTGAAAAAGAAGGTTTGTTCTGTGAGCGAATTTTTGGACCGCAAAAGGACTGGAAATGTTCATGTGGTAAATACAATGGTATCCGTTACAAAGGCATCGTTTGCGATCGCTGTGGCGTTGAAGTAACCCGCGCTAAGGTCCGTCGTGAAAGAATGGGCCATATCGAATTGGCTGCTCCTGTAACCCATGTATGGTACTTCAAAGGGATTCCTAGCCGTATGGGACTTGTATTGGATATGAGCCCGCGTGCATTGGAAGAAATCATTTACTTCGCTTCCTACGTTGTCATCGAACCAGGTGATACTGTCTTGGAATCGAAACAGTTGCTGACAGAAAGAGAATACCGTGACAAACGGGCGCAATTCGGAAATAGTTTCCATGCGGCCATGGGTGCGGAAGCAATCAAGCAATTGCTTGATCGCGTCGATGTCGATGCTGAATGTGAACAATTAAAAGAAGACTTGAAATCCGCGACTGGACAAAAACGTACGCGTGCAATCCGTCGTTTGGATATCCTGGATGCTTTCCGTTCTTCAGGGAACAAACCTAGCTGGATGATCATGGATGTAATCCCGGTTATCCCTCCAGATTTGCGTCCGATGGTTCAATTGGAAGGCGGCCGTTTCGCAACAAGTGACTTGAACGACCTTTACCGTCGTGTCATCAACCGTAACAACCGTCTGAAACGCTTGTTGGACCTGAACGCACCGAACATCATCGTTCAGAATGAAAAACGCATGCTGCAGGAAGCTGTCGATGCTTTGATCGATAACGGTCGTCGCGGCCGTCCTGTAACAGGACCAGGTAACCGTCCATTGAAATCACTTTCGCACATGTTGAAAGGGAAGCAAGGACGTTTCCGTCAAAACTTGCTGGGTAAACGTGTTGACTACTCCGGACGTTCCGTAATCGTAGTTGGACCTTTCCTGAAAATGTACCAATGCGGCTTGCCGAAAGAAATGGCGATCGAGTTGTTCAAACCGTTCTTGATGAAAGAATTGGTTGCCCGTGATATCGCAAGCAACATCAAAAATGCAAAACGCAAAATCGACCGTATGGACGATGATGTCTGGGATGTATTGGAAGATGTCATCAGAGAACATCCGGTATTGCTGAACCGCGCACCGACGCTTCACCGTTTGGGTATCCAAGCGTTTGAACCGGTACTTGTCGAAGGTAAAGCAATCCGTCTGCATCCGTTGGTATGTGAAGCCTATAACGCCGATTTCGATGGTGACCAAATGGCCGTCCACGTACCGCTGGGCGAAGAAGCACAAGCAGAGGCGCGTCTATTGATGCTGGCTGCACAGAACATCTTGAATCCAAAAGATGGTAAACCAGTCGTAACCCCATCCCAGGATATGGTCTTGGGTAACTATTACCTGACGCTGGAAGAAATCAATAAAGTCGGCGAAGGAATGATCTTCTCCAACGCTGAAGAAGCGGGTCTGGCTTATGAAGGTGGATTTGTCCATCTGCATACCAGAGTAGCGATCAGCACGAATTCGTTGCCTAAGAAACCATGGACAGAATGGCAAAGAGGCCGTCTGTTGGTGACGACAGTCGGTAAGATCTTCTTTAACGAAATCATGCCGGATGAATTCCCGTATTTGAACGAACCAACGCAATTCAACTTGGATGTAGCGACTCCGGATAAATACTTTGTTGAAGCCGGCGAAGACGTTCAGGCGTTCATCAAGAAACAAGAAATTGTCGGACCGTTCAAGAAGAAATACCTTGGAAATATCATTGCTGCCGTCTTCAAGAAGTTCCAAGTAACGGAAACTTCGAAGATGTTGGACAAAATGAAGGACCTGGGTTACAAAATCTCGACTCGTGCAGGTATCACTGTAGGGATCGCCGATATCTTGGTATTGGAATCCAAAGCAGAGATTCTGGAAAGAGCGCACAAAAAAGTCGATAACATCACGAAACAATTCCGTCGTGGTCTGATCACCGATGATGAAAGATACAACAGCGTCATCACAACTTGGAATATGGCGAAAGATGAAATCCAGATCGAACTGATGAAGACATTGGGACAAGAAAATCCGATCTTCATGATGAGTGATTCCGGAGCCCGTGGTAACATCTCCAACTTTACGCAACTTGCCGGTATGCGTGGTCTGATGGCCGCTCCAAATGGTAAGATCATGGAATTGCCGATCACTTCGAACTTCCGTGAAGGACTAAGCGTTTTGGAAATGTTTATCTCTACCCATGGAGCTCGCAAAGGGATGACCGATACAGCCTTGAAGACAGCCGATTCAGGTTACCTGACTCGTCGTTTGGTTGACGTTGCGCAAGATGTTATTATCCGTGAAGACGATTGCGGCACCGATCGTGGTCTGATCGTCCGTTCGATCCAAGAAGGCAATGAAGTCATTGAGGCCTTGGAAGAGCGTCTGATTGGCCGTTATGCTCAAAAAACAGTGGTTCATCCTGAAAACGGCAAAGTTCTTGCAGTTCATAACCAATTGATCACAGAAGATATGGCCAAGGAAATCATTGATGCTGGTATCGAAGAAGTGACGATCCGTTCCGTGTTCACATGTAACACAAGACACGGCGTCTGCAAACGTTGCTACGGCCGTAACTTGGCTACTGGTTCAAATGTTGAGGTCGGTGAAGCAGTCGGTACGATCGCTGCCCAATCCATCGGTGAACCGGGTACTCAATTGACCATGCGTACATTCCATACGGGTGGGGTTGCCGGAGACGATATCACACAAGGTTTGCCGCGTATCCAAGAAATCTTTGAAGCGCGTAATCCGAAAGGGCAAGCTGTCATCACAGAAGTTACCGGGGAAGTTGTCTCCATTGATGAGAGTGCGTCCGATCGTTCTAAAGAAGTAACAGTCAAAGGGATCACGGATACAAGAACGTATACCATTCCTTACACTGCACGTACGAAAGTGGCTGAAGGCGACATCGTTCACCGTGGGGATCCGTTGACTGAAGGGTCCATCGAGCCTAAGAGCTTGTTGCGCGTCCGCGATGTATTGTCTGTTGAGACGTACTTGCTGCGCGAAGTTCAGAAAGTATACCGTATGCAAGGGGTAGAAATCGGCGACAAGCATATCGAAGTTATGGTTCGTCAAATGTTGCGTAAAGTTCGCGTTATGGATCCGGGTTCAACAGATATCCTGCCAGGTACATTGATGGATATCTCAGATTTCGAAGACCGCAACCGTGCTGTCATCAACGCTGGGGAAGTTCCAGCAACAGCCCGTCCAGTTCTTTTGGGAATCACAAAAGCGTCATTGGAAACAAACAGCTTCTTGTCTGCTGCTTCCTTCCAAGAAACGACTCGTGTCCTGACGGATGCTGCAATCCGCGGCAAGAAAGACTCCTTGTTGGGTCTTAAAGAGAATGTTATCATCGGTAAGATCATCCCTGCTGGTACAGGTATGGCCCGCTACCGTAAGATGGAGCCAAAAGCCGTCGAAGCCGAAAGTGAGAGCGTCTATAGCATCACTGATACAGCCGAAATGGGTTCTGACCTATCTGATTACAGAGGATAAAAACAACAAACGTTCCGGAAAAGCAATTTGCTTTTCCGGGGCGTTTTTTTGTCGTTTGTATGTTTTTTTTCCTAGGATTGGGATTTGAAAATGGGTTTGTTGGCGTGATTCCCTGCGAAAATGGGTTTGGCGGGGAATATCATGCTGTCCGCGGATATTTTTCCCCGCCAAGGTGGTTTCGGCGGTTTTTCTGACTGTGATTTGAACTGATTTTCCCCGTCAAAATGGTTTTGACGGGTTATTTCTGTGCATAAATAAAATCCTCGAACAGAATTAGAGAGGCGTCAAAGCACCAAAACCATTTGCGCAAAGTGCACCACAACGGCAGATGCGGCGAGAAAGGGCCCGAACGGTAATCTGCGCTGCAAGGAGCTACCGTTTGTCAGGTAGGTGTGCAAAAAACAAAAGCCTGCGAAGAGGCTGGCCAACAGGATGATGAACAAGGTTGGTTCTAGCCCGAAAGCGAGGCTCAAGATCGAAAGCAGTTTGACATCGCCGCCCCCAATTCCGTCAGGAAGAGCGAGGCCGGTGAAGAACAGCAATGAAAAGATCACAAAAAAACTGATAAAGGCTGCTGGCCAATCCGTAGTAGGAAGAGTCATTTGATGAAATACGACACCGAAAAACAACAAGAGCTGAAAGCGATCAGGAATCAACAGATAGAGATAATCGGTAATCGATATGACCAGCAGCAACGAGAACATAAAGGCGAGAGCGAGTAACTGCAACAAGTCTGTTGCGTAGAAATAATAGAGAAGGCATGTCACAAAACCGGAAATGATTTCCGAAGCGAAGTACATCGGATCTATTTTTGTTGTACAGTAAGCACATTTGCCTCGGTGACATACATAAGAAACAATCGGAAAAAGATCTGTTGTCTGCAGTGTATGCTGGCAATGGACGCAGTGGGAGCGTGTGGTGGTGAAGTTTTCTTTGATCGGGATACGCGTTCCGAGTACAGTGAAGAAGGATCCGAAAATGGCTCCGAAATAAAAGATGGATATGTAAACGATGATGATCAAAACAATTCCTCCTTTACGAACAAACTGATGATAGTATCCGCAACTAGTCTGTTGAATCTTTTTGTTCGTAGGATGGGGAAATTTTTTTGAAAAACATTCCATTTAGTATTGACAGAGTGTTCGTCAGGTGGTAGACTGTTTAAGTTGTCGAATTAATCCTTTTTCCTGATGAAAAATATTTGTTGACAGATGGCCCTGGATTTGATAATATATAAGAGTTGCTACTGCAGTTCAAAAACGTCTGAAGTATCTCGAAAAAATATTTCGAAAAGGCGTTGACACCGGGCTGGTTAAGTGGTATTATAAATAAGCAATCACGTAATACGTGATGCGCGATTGACCTTTGAAAACTGAACAAAGAATGAACGAACCAAATGTGCAGGGAGCTTAGACTTCGGTCGAAGCAAACGAAGGCGATACATCGTATCGCAAACATAAAGTCAGCAAGAAATTAAGAGCTTTTCAGCTTTTCATGAGGGTTTCTGTACAAGAGCCCACATTACATGAGAGTTTGATCCTGGCTCAGGACGAACGCTGGCGGCGTGCCTAATACATGCAAGTCGAACGGTCTTTTCTATGGAAGCTTGCTTCCACTGAGAAGATAGTGGCGAACGGGTGAGTAACACGTGGGTAACCTGCCCATAAGAGGGGGATAACATCCGGAAACGGGTGCTAATACCGCATAGTTTTCTTGATCGCATGATCGGGAAAGGAAAGACGGCCTTTGTGCTGTCGCTTATGGATGGACCCGCGGCGTATTAGTTAGTTGGTGAGGTAACGGCTCACCAAGACGATGATACGTAGCCGACCTGAGAGGGTGATCGGCCACATTGGGACTGAGACACGGCCCAAACTCCTACGGGAGGCAGCAGTAGGGAATCTTCCGCAATGGACGAAAGTCTGACGGAGCAACGCCGCGTGAGTGAAGAAGGTTTTCGGATCGTAAAACTCTGTTGTCAGAGAAGAACAAGTTGGAGAGTAACTGCTCCAGCCTTGACGGTATCTGACCAGAAAGCCACGGCTAACTACGTGCCAGCAGCCGCGGTAATACGTAGGTGGCAAGCGTTGTCCGGATTTATTGGGCGTAAAGCGAGCGCAGGCGGTTCCTTAAGTCTGATGTGAAAGCCCACGGCTCAACCGTGGAAGGTCATTGGAAACTGGGGAACTTGAGTGCAGAAGAGGAGAGTGGAATTCCATGTGTAGCGGTGAAATGCGTAGATATATGGAGGAACACCAGTGGCGAAGGCGACTCTCTGGTCTGTAACTGACGCTGAGGCTCGAAAGCGTGGGGAGCAAACAGGATTAGATACCCTGGTAGTCCACGCCGTAAACGATGAGTGCTAAGTGTTGGAGGGTTTCCACCCTTCAGTGCTGCAGCTAACGCATTAAGCACTCCGCCTGGGGAGTACGGCCGCAAGGCTGAAACTCAAAGGAATTGACGGGGACCCGCACAAGCGGTGGAGCATGTGGTTTAATTCGAAGCAACGCGAAGAACCTTACCAGGTCTTGACATCCTTTGACAATCCTAGAGATAGGACTTTCCCTTCGGGGACAAAGTGACAGGTGGTGCATGGTTGTCGTCAGCTCGTGTCGTGAGATGTTGGGTTAAGTCCCGCAACGAGCGCAACCCCTATTGTTAGTTGCCAGCATTCAGTTGGGCACTCTAATGAGACTGCCGGTGACAAACCGGAGGAAGGTGGGGATGACGTCAAATCATCATGCCCCTTATGACCTGGGCTACACACGTGCTACAATGGATGGTACAACGAGCAGCAAGACCGCGAGGTCAAGCGAATCTCTTAAAGCCATTCTCAGTTCGGATTGCAGGCTGCAACTCGCCTGCATGAAGCCGGAATCGCTAGTAATCGCGGATCAGCACGCCGCGGTGAATACGTTCCCGGGTCTTGTACACACCGCCCGTCACACCACGAGAGTTTGTAACACCCGAAGTCGGTGAGGTAACCTTTATGGAGCCAGCCGCCTAAGGTGGGACAGATGATTGGGGTGAAGTCGTAACAAGGTAGCCGTATCGGAAGGTGCGGCTGGATCACCTCCTTTCTAAGGAATATAATGGAATCCTTGCTTGGTTCAATCATTCTTTGTTCAGTTTTGAGAGATCAATCTCTCAAGCAAGAAAAAAGTTGTTCTTTGAAAACTGAATACTACAAAAATAAAGTAAGAAACCTAAACATTTTACCGCGTTTTAAGTTGACTTAAATGAGTTTTTAACGAAATAAGTTAGCAAGCCAGCAATGGCGAGCTTAACCATAGGTTAAGTGAATAAGGGCGCACGGTGGATGCCTAGGCACTAGGAGCCGATGAAGGACGGGACTAACACCGATATGCTCCGGGGAGCTGTAAGTAAGCTTTGATCCGGAGATTTCCGAATGGGGCAACCCAATATCTTTGATAGGATATTACGTTACACTGAATACATAGGTGTATCGAGGAACACGCAGGGAACTGAAACATCTCATTACCTGCAGGAAGAGAAAGAAAATTCGATTCCCTTAGTAGCGGCGAGCGAAACGGGAAAAGCCCAAACCAAAGAGCTTGCTCTTTGGGGTTGTAGGACTGGGACATGAGACTGCAATGGATAGCAGAAGCCAACTGGAAAGTTGCGCAACATAGGGTAATAGCCCCGTATGCGAAATCCAAATCAGCTCTACCAGTATCCTGAGTACGGCGGAACACGAGAAATTCCGTCGGAATCCGGGAGGACCATCTCCCAAGGCTAAATACTCCCTAGTGACCGATAGTGAACCAGTACCGTGAGGGAAAGGTGAAAAGCACCCCGGAAGGGGAGTGAAACAGTACCTGAAACCGTGTGCCTACAAGTAGTCAAAGCCCGTTAATGGGTGATGGCGTACCTTTTGTAGAATGGACCGGCGAGTTACGATTTCATGCAAGGTTAAGTTGAAAAGACGGAGCCGCAGCGAAAGCGAGTCTGAATAGGGCGAATAAGTATGAGGTCGTAGACCCGAAACCAAGTGACCTACCCATGTCCAGGTTGAAGGTGCGGTAATACGCACTGGAGGACCGAACCCACGCACGTTGAAAAGTGCGGGGATGAGGTGTGGGTAGCGGAGAAATTCCAATCGAACTTGGAGATAGCTGGTTCTCTCCGAAATAGCTTTAGGGCTAGCCTCGGATATGCGAATCATGGAGGTAGAGCACTGTTTGGACTAGGGGCCCTTCTCGGGTTACCGAATTCAGATAAACTCCGAATGCCATTGATTTAGATCCGGGAGTCAGACTGCGAGTGATAAGATCCGTAGTCAAAAGGGAAACAGCCCAGACCACCAGCTAAGGTCCCAAAGTATCTGTTAAGTGGAAAAGGATGTGGGGTTGCATAGACAACTAGGATGTTGGCTCAGAAGCAGCCATCATTTAAAGAGTGCGTAATAGCTCACTAGTCGAGTGACCCTGCGCCGAAAATTTACCGGGGCTAAACAGATCACCGAAGCTGTGGATGGAACCCAATGGGTTCCGTGGTAGGAGAGCGTTCTAAGGGCATCGAAGCCAGATCGTGAGGACTGGTGGAGCGCTTAGAAGTGAGAATGCCGGTATGAGTAGCGCAAGACGGGTGAGAATCCCGTCCACCGAATAACTAAGGTTTCCTGGGGAAGGCTCGTCCTCCCAGGGTTAGTCGGGACCTAAGCTGAGGCCGATAGGCGTAGGCGATGGACAACAGGTTGATATTCCTGTACCAGTTGCTTTTGTTTGAGCGATGGAGGGACGCAGGAGGCTAAGGAATGCACACGATCGGAAATGTGTGTCCAAGCAGCAAGTCTGAGAACGAGTGAAATGCTTTTTCTCTCAAGGACAAGCTGTGATGGGGAGCGAAATTTAGTAGCGAAGTTCCTGATGTCACACTGCCAAGAAAAGCTTCTAGTGAGAAAGTAACTGCCCGTACCGCAAACCGACACAGGTAGTTGAGGAGAGAATCCTAAGGTGTGCGAGAGAACTCTCGTTAAGGAACTCGGCAAAATGACCCCGTAACTTCGGGAGAAGGGGTGCTGACCGCAAGGTCAGCCGCAGTGAATAGGCCCAAGCGACTGTTTATCAAAAACACAGGTCTCTGCAAAATCGAAAGATGACGTATAGGGGCTGACGCCTGCCCGGTGCTGGAAGGTTAAGAGGAGAGGTTAGCGCAAGCGAAGCTTTGAATTGAAGCCCCAGTAAACGGCGGCCGTAACTATAACGGTCCTAAGGTAGCGAAATTCCTTGTCGGGTAAGTTCCGACCCGCACGAAAGGCGTAACGATTTGGGCACTGTCTCAACGAGAGACTCGGTGAAATTATAGTACCAGTGAAGATGCTGGTTACCCGCGACAGGACGGAAAGACCCCATGGAGCTTTACTGCAGTTTGATATTGCGTGTTTGTATCACATGTACAGGATAGGTAGGAGCCGAAGATACCGGGACGCCAGTCTCGGAGGAGGCAACGGTGGGATACTACCCTTGTGATATGACCACTCTAACCCGCTGCTCTTAGCGAGCAGGGAGACAGTGTCAGACGGGCAGTTTGACTGGGGCGGTCGCCTCCAAAAATGTAACGGAGGCGCCCAAAGGTTCCCTCAGAATGGTTGGAAATCATTCGTAGAGTGTAAAGGCAGAAGGGAGCTTGACTGCGAGACCTACAAGTCGAGCAGGGACGAAAGTCGGGCTTAGTGATCCGGTGGTTCCGCATGGAAGGGCCATCGCTCAACGGATAAAAGCTACCCTGGGGATAACAGGCTTATCTCCCCCAAGAGTTCACATCGACGGGGAGGTTTGGCACCTCGATGTCGGCTCATCGCATCCTGGGGCTGTAGTCGGTCCCAAGGGTTGGGCTGTTCGCCCATTAAAGCGGTACGCGAGCTGGGTTCAGAACGTCGTGAGACAGTTCGGTCCCTATCCGTCGCGGGCGTTGGAAATTTGAGAGGAGCTGTCCTTAGTACGAGAGGACCGGGATGGACACACCGCTGGTGTACCAGTTGTTCTGCCAAGAGCATCGCTGGGTAGCTATGTGTGGACGGGATAAACGCTGAAAGCATCTAAGCGTGAAGCCCCCCTCAAGATGAGATTTCCCATCACTTTAAGTGAGTAAGACCCCTGAGAGATGATCAGGTAGATAGGTTGGGAGTGGAAGTACAGCGATGTATGGAGCGGACCAATACTAATCGGTCGAGGACTTAACCAATTTTTAAAAAGAAGAAAACTCAAGCGGTGTTTTCGGAATCCCTTTACTTTTGTAGATTCAGTTTTGAGAGAACAACGTTCTCTAATTAAAAATGTGCGGTGACGATGGCAAGAAGGTCACACCTGTTCCCATCTCGAACACAGAAGTTAAGCTTCTTAGCGCCGATTGTAGTGAAGGGTTTCCCTTTGTGAGACTAGGACGTTGCCGCGCATTTATATTTTGGAGGTTTAGCTCAGCTGGGAGAGCGTCTGCCTTACAAGCAGGATGTCGGCGGTTCGATCCCGTCAACCTCCATCCATGAGTTATTAGCTCAGTTGGTAGAGCATCTGACTTTTAATCAGAGGGTCGCAGGTTCGAGCCCTGCATAACTCATTCATCATTCTTGCGACAATGATAGAATAATTAAATATATTGAAACGCCGGCTTAGCTCAGTTGGTAGAGCATCTGATTTGTAATCAGAGGGTCGAGGGTTCAAGTCCTTTAGCCGGCATTCAAAAACGCGGAAGTAGTTCAGTGGTAGAACATCACCTTGCCAAGGTGGGGGTCGCGGGTTCGAACCCCGTCTTCCGCTTTTTTTTATTTTAATGAAGTTTATCATCATTCATGAAGCACCCATAGCTCAATTGGATAGAGTACTTGACTACGAATCAAGCGGTTACAGGTTCGACTCCTGTTGGGTGCATTTTTTACAAAATGATCACCGGGAAGTAGCTCAGCTTGGTAGAGCACTTGGTTTGGGACCAAGGGGTCGCAGGTTCGAATCCTGTCTTCCCGATAAATAAAAATAGACGCAGAAATCATTCCGATGATTTCTGCGTCTATTTTTGTATTAACCAACCCCTGTCAGCTTTTCAGATAGAAATATTGCCGTTTTTCACCTTTCAGTATATAATGAGTAACATTCTTCGGTAATCTTGTCGAAGATGTTAGTGAAATATGCTGTTATAAAGAGTCTGCAGAGCAGTACGGATGAGCTTCAAAGCTCTCTTGAATAATTTGCTGTAAAAGCCCTCGGATAGCTCTTTCCATTTGACAGTTATGTAGGAATAGCATAATATAAATATATAATAGTCAAAATTAGTCAGGGGAAGGGAGGCATCCATTCCATGCATGGTCAGAATATGTCAGATATCATCGAAGCATACATCAAAAAGATTCTGAATGCAGAAGAGCAGATTGAAATCAGAAGGAATGAAATGGCGGATCGTTTCAATTGCGTACCTTCACAAATCAACTATGTCATCAATACCCGTTTTACGGAACAGCAAGGCTACGCGGTCGAAAGCAAACGCGGCGGGGGCGGTTATATACGCATCATGAAAGTGAAGATCCTCGATCAAGCAGAATTGTTGGATAAACTTATCGCTATAGTAGGCGAAAGCATCACCCAGAAAGATGCGTTTGCGGTAACCCAAAATCTATACAGTCGCGGGATCATCACGAAACGTGAAGGAAACCTGATGTTGTCGGTATTGGATAAGTCACTTGCCCCATACACAGGCGAACATGAAGAAAGAATACGAGCCTTGCTGTTGAGGAATTTCTTGAACAGTCTGCGCTTTGAATAGATAGCCCGTAGAGGAGGCGTTAAAAATGGATGAATTATTTACAGAAAAAGCCAGCCAAGTATTGTTGTTGGCAACAGAAGAAGCGCACAAATTTAAGCATCAATCCATCGGAACGGAACATATGCTTCTCGGATTAGTCCGGGAACAAGAAGGCATTGCCGGAAAAGTGTTGCGTGGCTACGATATTGATGAGGAAGGAGTCCGCGAAGAGATTGTTCATCTGACCGGTTTCGGTCAAATGAATGCGGAAGACTTCAATGCACCGTTGCCATTTTCTCCTCGGGCAAAAAAAGTCATTATGTATGCGACAAACGAAGCACACAAATTAGGAGTTCCCTTGGTAGGAACCGAACACCTTTTGTTGGGCTTATTGAAAGAAGAAATTCTTGCAGTCAAAATCATCAAAAATCTGCAGATCGATCCGAATTTGTTGCGTAAGTCTCTCTATGAGAAACTGGGCATCAAACAACCAACCAAACCGGATATGCGTTCAGCCAAAAAGACGGATAAAGTGGAAGAAGGGACGCCGACGTTGGATTCCTTGGCCCGCAATCTGACTGACTTGGCGCGTGAAAACCGGATGGATCCGATCGTTGGACGCGACAAGGAAGTCCGTCGTATCATGCAAATCGTTTCCCGCAGAACGAAGAACAATCCTGTTTTGGTAGGGGAACCGGGAGTCGGCAAGACCGCCATCGTGGAAGGTTTGGCACAGAAAATCGTAGCCGGCGATGTTCCGGACACATTGGCAAACAAGCGCATCATGATGTTGGATATGGGTTCGCTGGTAGCGGGTACGAAATACCGCGGTGAATTCGAGGAAAGAATGAAAAAAATCATTGATGAAATCTACAATGACGGCAATGTCATCCTCTTCATCGATGAGTTGCACACCTTGATCGGTGCAGGCGGAGCGGAAGGGGCGATCGATGCTTCCAACATCCTGAAACCGGCATTGGCAAGGGGCGAATTGCAGACGATCGGTGCCACCACCCTAGATGAGTACCAAAAATATATCGAAAAGGATGCGGCGCTGGAAAGACGTTTCGCACCTATCCATATCGATGAGCCTACACCTGAGGAATCGGTTGAAATCATGCGTGGCTTGCGTTCCCGTTATGAGGAGCACCATGGCGTGGAAATCACGGATGAGGCCTTGAAAGCAGCGGTCCAGCTATCGGTGCGCTACATCACTTCCAGACGATTGCCGGATAAAGCGATTGATCTGATTGATGAATCGGCCGCGAAAGTCCGTTTGGATGTCACACACGGGGATACACCGATCGGAAAACTGGAGATGGAAATTGCGAAGTTGTCGAAAGACAAAGAAGAAGCGATCCTGAACCAGGATTTTGATAAAGCTGCCCGCATCCGCAAACGTGAAATGACGAAGAAGCAGAAATTCCAAAAAATGGTGGAACAACAAGCCCAAACAATCACGCACTACGACCTGAAAGTAACCGAAAATGATGTAGCTGAAGTCGTGGCTTTGTGGACCGGGATTCCTGTCAACCAGATGGAGCAGAAGGAAAGCGATCGTTTGATGAGGCTGGAAAAAGTGTTGCATGAACGCGTCATTGGGCAATCCGAGGCGGTCAGTGCGGTGGCTCGCGCCATCAGACGCGCACGTTCCGGTTTGAAGGATCCAAACCGTCCAATCGGGTCCTTCCTGTTCCTGGGCCCTACTGGAGTCGGCAAAACAGAGCTTGCGAAAACGTTGGCGGAAGCAATGTTCGGGACAGAAGACTCCTTGGTTCGTTTGGATATGTCCGAATACATGGAAAAATACAGCACAAGTCGTCTGATCGGCTCTCCACCCGGCTATGTCGGCTATGATGAAGGCGGTCAATTGACAGAGAAAATCCGTCAAAAACCGTACTCGGTCATTCTTCTTGATGAGGTGGAAAAAGCCCACCCGGACGTCTTCAATATCCTCCTGCAAGTGCTCGATGACGGTCATCTGACTGATTCAAAAGGTCGGAAAGTTGATTTCCGCAATACGATCTTGATCATGACCTCCAATTTAGGGGCAACAGCTTTACGTGATGAGAAGTCAGTCGGATTCGCGGCGAAGAACCTCAAGCATGACTATAAGGCGATGGAGAAACGTATCCGTGAAGAATTGAAGAACAGTTTCCGTCCGGAGTTCCTGAACCGTATCGACGAAACGATCGTCTTCCACTCATTGGAGAAGGACGAATTGCATGAAATCGTTAAATTGATGGCGAACAGCATCGTGAAACGTCTGAAGGATCTCGATATCCATGTGCGCATCACGCCTGCAGCCATCGATGTCATCGCAAAAGCTGGATTCGATCCGGAATATGGTGCACGTCCGATCAGACGCGCGATCCAAAAAGAGATCGAAGATAAGTTGAGTGAAGAAATGCTGAGCGGCTTGATCAAATTCGGCGACACCGTTACGATCGGCGCCCAAAAAGGCACGATCCGGATTGCAGTGAAGCCCGCTAAGCAGGAAAACAAAGACAAAAAAATTCCCGTAAATTCCTAAAAGTGGCGTGTCCACATTTGGCAGGCAGGGTTATTGTTCGGCTATCGCTACCGTTTGTGCTAAAATACAGGTACAGAAGTTAGAGGAGGGAACAAACAAGATGAAGAATTCTAAAAAAGCATTGTTGATCGGTTTGGGTGCTACAGCAGCGATTGCGGCAATTGCAGCAGCTTTGGCATATGAGGAAGAAGCAGTGGACAAAATCGGCTCCTACTTGAACCGTCAGCGCATGAAAAATTTTGTGAAGGACCATCTCAAGGGCAGCCAAAAGTTTTTGAAGGCAATCGAGGATTTGACGGATGATGAAATCGATGGATTCTTGCGCGTTGTCGACAGAGCAGGCGATTGGAAAGAGTCAGCAATGGACCTATTCTCTGATTTTAAGGACAAGGCCGGCGATGTAAAAGACAGCGTAGGCGATAAGTTGCATAGATAAGAATGTTGAAGCAAGGATTGTCTCATCTGCAGACAATCCTTTTTTTTGTGCGGTATTCTGACAGATGTCCGATAAATAGGAAGAATCGGACGACCGGAGCCACGGTATCCTAGTCGCTTCTCCATGGAGATCTAATCGACATTTTTCCGGCAAGTAACGTGCTTTAAAAAGGAAAAACGGCTGTCCCGATGTGGGATAGCCGTTTTTTAGTTGTTGGGTATCCCCGCGACCGCAGTAATGGCGAGATATGCCAAGGCCAGGTCATCCATGTTCTTCAAGGACAAGCCGGTCGCATCGAAAAAGCGATCAATCCGATACTGAAGCGTATTGCGGTGTAGGTAAAGGTCAGCAGCCGCTTTCGACAGGTTTCCTTGGTTCCGCCACATGGCTGTGATCAGTTCGTCAGTGCTGTCGCTAGACCCAATCGTGGTCTGCAAGGCTTGTAGGACTGGATTTTGGTTTCCTGAATCTGAGATGAAGTAAGGGAGCGCGATTGCGGCAAGCGTTGTGATCTTGTTGCCTTTAGCGATTGTTCGGCTGGCCGCAAAGATTTTCCTCTCCTCTTCGAAAAGGAGCGGCAAGCGGGCATCGACAGGCCACCTTTGGCCGAGGTAAAGGGTTGTGCGCAGGCTGAAGTCATCATCCAGAATATCGAGCACCGCCGCTAGTTCTTCATCGATGCAGTAAGGCTCCGGGCTATCGAGGATGAATACGCCGCTTTTGCTATTCAAAAAGAAGCAATCGCGGACAAGTGGCAATGTCTGGCTGAAAGCATCGAGCCACAGTGCTTGATCGAAAGAACCCGCATCCTCTTCCCGATAGGAAAGGCTGAACTGGAGCAATTGGGTCTGCGCTAGTCCAGAGGGTATGTCGGTTTTATGGCCCAACAAAAACTGTGCCCAAGGATTTTGCGGAATTTCGGATGTCTGGTCCTCGTTGAGCAGCAATTGCTTCAAAAGTGCTTTTTCGCGGCCATTCAGCGTGTGTTCTGGGATATGTACCCAACGGCTCTGGAAAGGCAGGGTGAAGTAAGCTGGCCCGAGACTGGGCGCAGTTGTGATTTTTGCTTCCGGGAATAATTGTTGGAGTTCGTTTTGATTCAAACCGTCACCTCATTTTTCGGGATAGCCTGTCGTTTGCAAGGCCTTTTTATCTATTTTAGCACTATTATCGCTTATTTGCGCGAAAAAAATAGGAAACTGGCCATCGTCAGACAATGAGGGATTTTCAATGTAAAGATAATGTCTAATTATTTTCTTTTAAGGTAAAATGGAGATTGGAATCAAAGAGACAAGGAGGCTACACAAAAAGATGTTCAGTTTACTTTTGGCAATCATTTATCTTGCTTTTATCAGTTTAGGCCTGCCTGATGCATTGTTGGGTTCCGCTTGGCCGACGATGTACAGGGAATTCGGTGTGCCGGTTTCTTATGCTGGGGGTATTTCAATGATCATCGCGGTGGGAACCATTGTGTCCAGCTTGCAAAGTGACCGCCTTACGCGCAGGTTCGGGACAGGCAAAGTAACTGCTGTGAGTGTTGCTTTGACCGCGACCGCTTTGTTTGGTTTCTCCATGAGTCAGTCCTTTTGGTCGCTATGTTTATGGGCCATTCCGTATGGGCTGGGTGCCGGCGGAGTGGATGCATCGCTGAATAATTACGTTGCTTTGCATTATTCCAGCCGGCACATGAGCTGGCTTCACTGTATGTGGGGAGTCGGTGCGTCGCTGGGACCGTATGTGTTGGCATACGCTTTGAACGGTGGAAATCGTTGGAACATGGGCTACAATTATATCGCTATTGTTCAAGTCGCCTTGACAGCCGTGCTCTTGTTCAGCTTGCCGCTTTGGGGAAAGAAGCGTGCGGATTTTTCTGAAAAGGAAGGCAAGGAACAAGGAACGCATGGGAAGGCCCTCTCTTTGCAGCAGATCATCAGAATTCCTGGAGCGAAAGAGATCATGATCACTTTCTTCTGCTACTGTGCCTTGGAGCAGACGGCAGCGCTTTGGGCAAGCAGCTATCTTGTCCTGCATAAAGGCGTATCCGCGGAAACGGCTGCCGGCTTTGCGAGTCTTTTCTTTATCGGGATTACCGTGGGACGGGCAATCAGCGGTTTTCTGACCATGCGGTTCAATGATGCCGCCATGATCCGTTTGGGACAAGTTTTGATAGTGGCAGGCGTGTCTGCTTTGATGCTGCCGTTCGGCGAAACGACTGCGTTGCTGGGTCTTGTGCTAGTCGGACTGGGCTGTGCACCTATTTATCCGTGCATCATCCATTCCACTCCTGAATTGTTCGGTGCCGATCGCTCACAGGCAATCATCGGTGTTCAGATGGCAGCCGCTTATGTGGGGATTTTGGTGATGCCGCCCGTATTCGGCCTGATCGCCGACCATATCACTGTTTCCTTGTTCCCCCTCTATCTGGGCGTCATCTTATTTGTTATGATTATGATGCATGAGGCCTTACTGAAGAAAAAACAAGCAAGTGAAATGTCACTTGCTGAGATTGAAGAAGCATAAGGGACGAGGTATGGGAAGATGGATGAGTTGAAGGAACAGTACATGCGGGAAGCCATCAAGGAGGCGGAAAAGGCTGCGGCCATAGGGGAAGTGCCGATCGGAGCGGTGATCGTCTGGAAAGGTGAAATCATCGGGCGCGGCCACAATGAACGCGAAGTGACGAATGATGCGACGACGCATGCGGAAATGACAGCGATCAGGGAGGCCAATGCATTCAAGAAGAATTGGCGGCTCGAGGAAGCGGAGCTCTATGTGACCTTGGAGCCTTGCCCGATGTGCTGCGGCGCGATCCTGTTGTCGCGGATCAAGAAAGTCTATTATGGTGCATCCGACCTGAAAGGCGGGACGGCTGGTACGCTGATGAACCTGCTCCAGGATGAACGTTTTAACCATCAGAGCGAGGTCGAACGAGGTGTGCTGGAGGAAGAATGCCGGACGCTGCTGCAGGATTTTTTCCGGGCGCTGCGCAAAGAACGTAAGGAAAACAGCCGCAAGCATCTCCGCGAACACATGCAGGAAGAAAATAAAGGCTAGCTTTTTATTTTTGGCTATGGTATGATAAGAAATGCCGAAAGGCCTTATGGCAATGGCGATCTTATGAATTGAGTCAGATCCGGAAGGAAGCAGCTATAAGTAGGTATCGCCATGTGCTGTAAGTTAATATAACTTATACAAAGAAGCAGGAAAAACCGTCCAACGGTTCTCCTGCTTCTTTTTTGAATCGAATCATTTCGAAATTCCGTTCAATCTTCACCGCTCATAATGGAAGGGGAAAAAGACTTTGGAAGAGAAAATAGTGGACAACAAAGAACTGGAACTCAAATATGTATCCGGCAAAGGTGCGTGGACCTATCATATTGAAGTCCCGGACACAAAACAAATCAGTGGACCTTGGGGAAGCATCAAAGTCAGAGGCACCATCGACGGCTATGACTTTGGAGTGATGAACCTGATGCCGCTGCGGGATAAAAATGCGATCATGTCCGTCAATGCCAAAATCCGTAAATCAATCGGTAGGGGTGGCGGGGACAAGGTAGTGGTGACGATGTGGCTGTTGGATGCTGAGGAGCATATTCTGGGTAATGACATTCTGGCTCAGCATTACCGGTGAGATGCTTGCTTCTTTACAGAGATTGGATTGAATCGGTAACGTTCCCAGTTTCTGTTCGCGAAAAAATGGATGAACAAAAGAATTTAATTCCTGATTAATTTGATTTTCTGGTAAAATATTCGTCATAAGACATCCCTCTTTCGTATGTGTTGTGTGCTAACTGCATTTTACAAAGTAGAGGTGTCTTTTTGCGTATATTTTTGATATTGAGGGTTTTAAAACAAACCTTGATATATCAATGGATTAGATAGATCTTTCAAGTGCGAAAGTCGAGTTACTTAGTTTTCTTGATATTCTCGATCTGTACCTTTAGATCTTTAATTTCTTTTTCCTGAGTGGTACTGTCAATGCTTAATCTAATCACAGCGATCGAAAGAAGTATGATTGCTAAAATATCAGCATTACTTAGGAAAAAGCCCAGAGCAGAGCGTAATAACTCCATTTTATCCCTCCTTACCTATTGTACATATAGTCATCGAAACCTAATGAAGCGGGAATTCCAAATGCGACTGCAATTCCTGCCATCCACCAACCGCCATTTGGCTTATATTGTTCTTTTGTTAGCATCCCTCTTGTATGTAACTGCCTGGCAGCGTAGTATCCAGCTTCATACGTCCCTCTAGTCACAGCCATAGCTGCTGCAATGGTCGCTAATACTGTGCTCATGGCAGCGCGGGTCTGTGGTCTACGATTATAATAGTCCTCAAATTCAAGAACCAACTGGTCTCTATTTTGGGAAGTCACAATTTTACCATTGAAAAATGAATATAGATCATCCGCAAGGGCACTGTTACCATTGCTCCTAATAGTATCGACTACGGTCATAAAGTGCTGATTCCTGCCATCCAAAAAGTAACCTTCATTTTCTTGGAATGAAGATTCAGATTGAGTTTGGCTAGCGAATGCTTGTGCAGTAGGGACAACCATGGTCCCTAACAAAGACAGTATTGAAGATAATACTACTATTTTTTTATTTCCATTTCTACCACTCCTTTTGTTTGTTACAATTAGTATGAAGCTATTTTGCTTCATTATCTATCAAAACTCTTTGACAAAAGCGCAATTTTGCTTGTCAAATTTCTTTTGCAAGTGCTTGTATATCAATGCATACGGAGGTAGTTACGGGTATGAACCACATTCTGAAAAAATTAAGAAAAGAGCATCATTATACGCAAGAAGATTTAGCTGTAAAGCTTCACGTCTCTAGACAAACAATATCAAACTGGGAAACTGGTAGAACAACCCCAGACATTCATTCCATAAAATTGCTTACCGATATCTACGGTTCTGATCTGTTAACTATTTTTGATGCAAACGATCCGGAGCCTCATTCCGATGAGCACCCAATAATCCAGAATGAAGCAGTCAAAAATGATCGATTGACAAATTTCTTTGTTATTTTTCTGAACTTCATTTCAATGTTCATTCCTTTGGCGGCTATTCTTTCTTTGTATATTGTGATGCAGTGGAGAGAGAAGATTCCAGCAATATTATTCAAGATTTCATGTGGATACCTCACTATTATTTCATCTATTAATGTATTTGTTCTTATAGCTGTGCTCATATATTTCTCTACCTAGTGGTGCAAGCGGTACTAGTATGGTGAGCACCCTTGCTTTGCAAAAAAGAGCCTCTCTTTTTTTGAAGAATGAAAAATGGCCGTACTCTGAATAAGAGTACGGTCATTTTTAGTGATGAACAAATCTATTTTAACCCTCGCTGACGATGATCAAAATATTCCCTTCCTCCAGTTCGGAGAAGTATCCCTGCATCTTGCGTCCCTGTTCTTCTTCCTGTTCCGAGGACAACTGCGGATAAGGATGCTGGGGGGATGGTTCATAAAGGGCCTCCTCATCGAAGGACGGGTAGAGCGGGGCGAGTTCCTTCCAATCGAAGTTCTCATCCTGTCCGGTTTCGGTGATGACTTCAATGCCGGTTTCTTTTGTCAGCCGCTCTTTTTTGTCCGAAGCGTTGGTGACCAACAGGAGATCGGTTTGTTTGTGCCCTTTTTCGAGGAGTGTTTTAATGGTTGCCTCCACAGCTTCAACGGTCGGGTACGAACCTGCCACAAATTTTGGCATATCACATCAGTCCTTTCATTTTCTATGGGTTACAGAGCTGTTTGATGAGTCGATCAGGAAACCGTTACTCGTCCGCTTCTTTTGTGATGATGACGATGCTGCCGCTCTCGATGGCGGCGATGCGGTCGGCAAGAAAGTCCGTACCTCCGGGGAAAGTCCCGGTCTTCTCCTGGAAATGTTCGTATTGCTTCAGGTTGAACAGATTGTTGACCTTTTCCAGCAACGAATGGCTGGAAAAAATCGCGCCGTCCGCGCCGCGAAGGTCCCAATTCTCCAAGATGGCTTCCTGGTAGGCATTGTTCGTCACCAATGTGATCTGCTCTTTCGTATAGCCTTTTTTATGCAGTTCCTCTACAGCACGTTTGCATTCCTCAATGGAATGGACGCTGGTCTGGATGATGTAAGTCATGACGATATCCCCCTTCTCAAGAGAAAAGAAAGCGTTCTCTTTCTTCTTGAGTATAAGCCTTCCGTTCGAAAAAGACAACAATCGTCCTGTGAGCAAGGTTCTGTATAATCAGTCCTGATTTTGTCTGAATACCGCCACTCGGGACCATTTTTCTTTGTGCAAAATGTGCACATTGCGGATGAGTTCGAGCGGAACCCATGCTTCGCCGATCAGGATCTCATCCTCGCCGCAATAGCCTTTAAAAAAGCCTTCAATGGACTCAGTTTGGCGCCCGAAGCGATCCTTTTGGTTCAGTTGGACCGAGAGACGGTGATTTTTTTTCAAGGCCTCCGCCAAGGTTTCATCGATTTCGGCAGGGCTCATCTGCGGGAGGATCGGGATGTCCTTCACGGCTTCCGCTTTTCCTGCAGAGATGGACTTCACAAGTTCATCCATCGCGTAGGCCGTTACCCATTTGATCATGCCGCGGTCATGGTAGTCGTTGTAGTCCTCAAACACCTTATCCGTCCGTTTTCTTGGTTCTTTCAGCATTTTCCTCACCTTCCTCCAATCCGGCCATGCCGCCCGCGTGTCCTCCCACCAATGAGCTACGCGCAATTGCACGGCCGCCTTCCAATAGGCTGACTGCCCGCACGAGTGAGCGGAATCCGTATTTTTTGCGGATCGAATCGACAATCAGATCCTTCTTTTGCTCGTTTACTTGTTCATCAGGCTCCTGAAACAGGTCCAGCTGCAGAAAATCCGTGTAGATCAGATTTCCGGCACCCACGCCGACGTTCCGGATCGACTGGTCTTTGTAATGCTGGTCAAAAATCATCAGGATATGTGTAACCAACTCACTGGATGCGTTGGTGGGCGGGATTTTCAGCTGCTGATGGAAGCCGGTCCGGCCCAGCTGATCGATGTAGTTGATGCTGTAGCCGATGCTCAGACTCACAAGCTGGGTCTTGGCGCCGGATTTACGCAGACGTGTCGCCACCTGGTCGGCCATTTCGATCAAGACGATTTCGATTTCCGATCGGACCACGTAATCCTTGTTGAGCACCTGTGAATTGCCGATGGATTTCGAGCTGACTTTGACTTTTTCGCCCAGAAAGCTGCGGTCGATCCCCCAACTGTGAGCATACAGCTGCGCGCCGATGACGCCGAGCTTGCTCTTCAAATAATAGTAATTGGTGTGCGCCAAGTCATGGATCGAGGAGATGCCCAACTGGTTGAGCCGCAGTTGGGTCCGTTTGCCGATGCCCCAAAAATCGGTCATGTCCGGGATTTTCCAGACGGTATCGGGTATATCCGGATAACGCCATTCCGCGATCATATCCGGCTGATGCTTGGCCGCGTTATCGAGCGCCAACTTAGCCAGCAGCGGGTTATCGCCGATGCCGATTGTTGTGTAGATGCCGGTCGTCTGCAATACGTCGGCCTGGATGAGTTTGGCCATTTCGTAAGCCGAGTTTTTCCCGAAAAGTTTCTGGGTACCGGTGATATCGACAAAACTCTCGTCAACTGAATAGACATGGTGATTGTCTTCATCCGCATACTTCTTGTAGATGTTGTTGATTTCAGTATTTTTCTGCATGTACAACCGCATCTGTGGCGCTGCAATCACCAGTCCCGGCGGATAGGGGAAGGGCAAGTCCCTGGCCCGGCTGATGTTCGATATCCCATACGCCTTTTTGGCGGCCGGGGAGGAAGCCAAGATCAATCCGCTGCCGCGCTCTTTCGGGTCGGCTGAGGGATAGCTCATGACAACCAACTTTGTTTCGAGCGGATGCAGCCCGCGCCGCACGCATTCCACGCTCGCATAGAAGGATTTGCAGTCGATGCAAAGGATATCGCGACTGGGTTCCTTCGCATAATCAAAAACCAATTCCGTTTCATACATAAAAATCGTCTCCAATCTCTATGTCCCTATTATACGAACGTGTGTTTGGTTTTGTAAAGCGAACAGTGAAAAATATTTTTGGGAAATGATAAAAGAAATATGAAAAAACAGGGAAGCTCCCCAAAAAGGAAGTTTCCCTGTTATATATGTTAAAAATGCTGAACCATGATCTGCACAATCCAACTCATGCATATAAGTACAAAAACGCTTATGCCACAAAACATACTGATCCGGTTATTTTGTTTGATTGCCCCCAATGCCATAGCCGCGCTACTTAATATCAGAAGTAGATGGACTTTATTTGAGAAAGGCAATGGTTGGCGAGGTATTACCACGAAATATAGAAGGAAGAGAAGGAATGCTGCCGTATACATAAACAAGTAGATTTTTTTCATGGCCTCTCCTTTATACATGGGATCAGAGCGTGTGAATGTAAAGCATAAACAAACTCAACACATACGAAACATAAACAAGACTGAACAGCGACATAAAAACAGTATCAATTATTTTTGTTAAAAGTGTATTACTGGAGTCCACCCTGTGATCATCAAGATTACCATTTAAAACTAGAGTAGGGATGAGCAGATACAGGACACGTTAAACGGTCAGACAATCAATTTATAGTTTTCAACGTGGTAAACCTTATCCGCTATATTCAGAATACGTTCATCATGAGTTGCAATGATGATTATTTTTCCTTTATGTGCCGCTTCTTTGAAAGTTTCTATGACAAAATCAAAATTTTTCGCATCCAAGTTCGTAGTGGGTTCGTCAGCTAAGATAATGGGTGGATCTAAAATCAGACTTCGGACTATCGCAACCCGTTGTTTTTGACCGCCAGAAATATTCTTTACTTTGCTATGGAGAATTTCTGTTAAGTCAAATTTATCCGACAAATATATTGCTCTTTCTTTTGCCGCTTCCGTATCCATAGTTGCATTATAAAATGAAGGCAAAATGATGTTTTCCAGAACACTGTAGTCATCTATTAATGCAAAGTCTTGTAATATATAGCCTATCGTTTGATTTCTGAATGCACTCATTTGTTCGTCATTTTTTGGAAAGATTTCTTGGTTTTGATAATAATAGTTTCCCGAATCAAAGCTTTTTATGCCAGCGATAATATCAAGAAAAGTGGACTTGCCAATTCCCGATTGGCCCATAAGCAATACTATTTCGCCTGTAGCAGCCTCAAAATCAGCATTTTGAAATATCACTTTATCTTTGTATTTTTTTGTAATGTCCTTTAGGCTAAGCATCCAATATCCCCCCCATCTTCTTTTTGATGATCAGATTTGAAAAAATGAGTAAGCTAGCGTTTAACAAAAGAAGATAAAGATAATCAACAGGCAAAATGTGGAAACCTGAGGAATAAGCGAACACTAGGAATACCATAAAAGAGACATTAACCGGAAGCATCAGTAAAAGCTTGAAATTATTCGTTATCTTTCGATTTGTCAGCCCCATCACGCGATGTAATCTAATATCCTGTTGGAATATTTTAAGGCTGGAAGAGATGATCCAATATACAATCAAAAGTCCAAAAGACATAAAGACCAACGATAAGGCAAGGCCAAAAATGAAGTTGCCAAAATAATAATTGAATTCTTCACGGAATTTTTCATTTAAGGAATTTAATCCGATTCGAAAATCTAACGTTTCGGCAGATTTTTCAATGTCATTCGTGACGGATTGTTCTATATTGAGAATGAGTATGTCATTCATGAACGTTGCATCAATAAAATCTTTTCGTATTTCGCTATTTAACATTTCTTTCGTGACAGGTGTTAAGTTCTCTTTGTCCATTTTCGCACTTGAATCAGATAGATAACTTTGTTTACCACTATAAAGATTGGGTTTTCCATCAGAATCAAAAAAACTATTTTCCAGAAACTGTAAAATACGATCCTGTTCACTTTGTGAATACGGTTGAATCACATTATGCTCATCTGCTGAAGGCTGAAAATGAAGCTCATAAACATCGTCGGCGCTTTTTTCCTTCAAAGAAACCAATAAAGGCATTTGCCGTATCAGCTGAGTAGTTTCGTTCCAAAGAAAGAGATTCATTAGAAAGGTTGTTAAAAACAGTAATACAAACAGAAAAAACCTTTTCCTCATAATCAAGCTGTTTATTTTTTTCATATTATTTTCCTCAACAATACGGATAAAGTGGTTATTTTTAGAACAAGTAAGACAACAGCAATCATACATAAATGTATTGTTTGAGCAATATCACGATTTTTTAACACAATCCAGGAAAAAATTTCAAATAGAATCACAGCAAGAAATTGAGTCGATCCATTTAAAATAAAGCTGTCTACCATTTCCTTTTTCCGGGATTTGCCTACTATAAAATTAATTCTAATTTCCTTTTTATTAGACAGTACAATAACTGTAAATACAGCAAGATTGATAAACATCAAAAACAAAATAAACAAGACTGCTCTGCTTTGATCTTGAAAAAGTAAAAACATGCCTATTAGAATGATCGTGTATAGGTTCAATACCGCAATGGATATGTTTGTTTTTTTGGGCATAGTTATCCTCACTTTACTTTTCTTTTTCAGAAGAGGTTACCAAAGAAGCGATTTTAAGGAAAACTATTAGCAGGAAGCCACCCAGGAAAAAGGTTGTATAAAACTTAGTTTCGCCGTATTCAAAAATGAGTCTGGAAGAAAATAAAGCAGCTACAATGCAGTAAATGAATACGAAAAGAAGGTACTTATTCTTTTTGAGATAGTCTAGGGCACCACGATTTCGTTTTTTTCGGGGGAATTGCATAATCTGACATCCTCTCAAAAAAAAAATTTAAATAAGGCGTTACATTTCAAAAATACCAAGTGGCAATTGAGTTGATTGCTGATTTACTTATCGCTATCGAATGAATGCAACAATGTCACAAGGCCTTCGCTTATTCCCCAAACTGCGATTAAAGAAAAAATGCACTTCATGATGTAAATGGACAGATAGAAACTCTCAGAATAGTTCTCATCGCCCATTGTATGAATCATTAGGATCGGCAACAAACCAATCACAATACTTTTTACTGTGGTAATGATAAAAATTGCAATTCTCATTGTATGTCCTCCCACATATGTATGTATAAGTTTTTTAATTCAGTCTAAATGGACTTCCTAACTATTTTCTTTATTCTGAATATACTTTGTAATGAGTAGGTAATAATAAAAAGCAAGACCAATCAGAAGGATTAAGATTAAAAAATAGCCATATTTCACTCCTGAAAAAAATACTAATCCTTGACTAACGATAGGTGATAAAAAAAGCGCTATCAGAAAGATTAGTTCAAGCTCTAATAAAATTAGGATTCTTATACTTTTAACCTTTAGTGAAAAAGCATAGGTAAAAATAATTAAGGACAGAAAGATTAACATTAGAACATTATCGGATAAGAAGCGTAAACCCGTTACAGGCTGAACGGTTAGTGTTGCCGGATCTGGAACTAAAATCCAAGGCATAAACAGAGTAGTAAATAAAAATAAATAAATTACGGAAACTAAATTAGTTTTAATAAAATTCATTTCCTATCAGCCCCTTACCTCTAATTTGTTTGCAAAGAAATTACTTAAGAACCATCCCGCCACTTTGGAAAAGGATATTTTGAACTGTCATCGTCCATTGAGAGGAGTTCCTTTTTAATGACAAAGTATTATCAGTATAATAGTAGCATGCACTTATATGCTCTTTTTATCCCAGAAAGTATGCGCTGAGTAAAGCAAGCGGTCCTTGCATCCATACAAAAACAAGATATTTGTTACAATAGTATCATGAAAAATGTATAAATAATAATATATTTATATGATGAGCTTGCTTTTGGTCCATGAATCCATTTTTCCGGACTAAACCGTCAGCTATTCAAAAAAGAGCAAAAAGTCATTTTATCATAGACTTTTCGCTCTTTTTCGCCGTTTGAGTCATAGGGCTCTCAATAGAATTTTTCCTTTAATAATAGCTAATCAGAATACTGATAAGTCTTAGTCTATCTATTCCTTCAAATGCCTGTACAGTATTTTCATCCAGAAAATCAGAAGGGAGCTCAAAAGTCAGGAAGTAAAAAATAGAATAGTAGAGTGAATCAGTGCCAGTCCTAGTATCCAGGCTGCGGCAAAAGAAAGGAGAGTCCATCCCCGATTTTTACCTTTCTTACTTTCTTCAATACCGATTGTGATTACTAGCAAACCCGCACAGAACATACTGAGATTCTGGTAGGCAAAATTCTTAGTGAGTAAACTATAAGCGCCTAAAAGGAAAACTGTGATGGAGAGGATAGCTTTTATAATCTTTATATTCTTCATAGGACCTCTTACTTTCTTTTTCTAGTTATTATACGAAAAATGTACTTTCCGTATAATAACATGATTTATAGATATTTTTTATCTATGTCTTTACTTTAGGCTAAATGGAAGGGATTTAAAAGCAACCAGTGGCTTACATCTTCGCACTTTTCAGGTGCATGTGCCAATAGTAACTGCTGGCTGCTAATTTGTGCCTAATCGATTTCTGGTAAAAAGGGGCAATATACCTTATCATGAAGGAAATGGGTTTAAAGGAGCGTATGGAATGTTACTAGGAGAAAAATTGAAGGAAACGCGGCAGAACAAGGGGCTTTCCCAAAGTACAGTAGCTGAACATCTGAATATTAGCCGCCAGTCCATATCCAAATGGGAAAATAATAGCAGCTACCCTGATTTGGATAATCTGGTCCGCTTAAGTGAGTATTATGAAATCTCGATAGATGACCTCTTGAAGGAAAATCAAGGATTAAAAACAAAGATAGCCGAGAATAATTTTAAAATTAAGGATTCCCAACAGAAGCTCGACCATATCCGGTCTGGTCACGAACGGGACGAGGGATTGGCTTTATTAATTATTTCTCTCATTGGCTGTTTAGTCACACCTTTAGGAATCCTGATTGCGCCGATTGTGCTAAAAAGAAACAAAGCAACAAACACTTTCCATAGAGGAGTGATTGTTACTTCGATAGTGTGCATGTTGATTAATTTTTGGGGAGTGTACGGTTTTCTCAGCACTATGTTTGGTTGGGGAGTAACTACTACTGTAGAATATTTAGGATGACTAATACGTAATTAGTAATAACCCGTTACTAATTATAGAACGCAAGTAGATACTACTATTTAAAAAACTTGCTTTCCAAGCCACATGAAAGGTTGCCTGCTTGCTACTATCCAGAGTTAGACGAGTACTTGAAAAAGATACGGTTATTGCGGTAGCATTTGGGAAAAATGCCCGAGTGATATTTTCATTTAGTACACTGACATAGTAGCTTGCCTCCCAAAATCCGACTTTGTGCTTCCAGAAATCTTATAGCTTCCATTGTTCATGGAGAAAAGGGATATACCAGGGAGCTCTTCCACCACTATATGTATAGTGTAGCCTTCGGAATCCGAAGTTATAAACTCTTGGGTTCCACCTTTTTCTAAGTCGTAAGACACTATGTCAGCTGCTGGGCTTGCCTGCGCCTATCCAGTTTTAAATAAATTGAAAGAAAAAAACAAAACAAAAACTAATAAGATCTTTTTCAAAAAAGAAATCGCCCATAATTAAATTATTTACCTGATTGATTTATACTATTTTTCGCCTTGAATAATAGCTCATCAGAACACTAGTAAGTCTTATACTCCACACTTTCACCGAAAGAATAGTAATTATCCTTTTCTTTATTTTTTATGTAGCCATCTGCCTGGATAAAAGCAATTAGTCTGCCCATTCCCTCAAATTCCTGTATAGCATTCTCATCAAGAAAACCAAAAGGGATTTCAAAATTTACAGTAACTGTTTCTCTTGAAGGAATAGTTATTCTTTGTTCTGTAGGAAGCAGATAAAAAGGATTTGGAGAAACTTCATCCCCTTCGTTGTGAATGGAGAGATAAAAATTTGCATTTACGAAATCCTGGTCCGAAGAATTTTCAATCGTAATTACGAAAAATGGTTGGGAAGTGCTGCTTAGATTATAGTCTGACGCTGAAATATGGAGGGAGTTCAGCGCTTCTTCAGCAGGGTTCGCAACTGTTTCGCTCGTTCCCCCACACCCATACAGCAGCAATAGCCCCAGTATGAGAAATGTGATTTTTTTCATATCGTGACACCTCTATTCTTAATAGATACCATGGTTCGCCGGATAGTTATTGGAAAGAGATTTATTCAATGATGAAAAAGTAGAGAAAACTTACTAAAAAATAACACAATATTCCTAATAACAATAATACTAGGTATTTATTTGCCATGCTCCACCAATCCTTCCTACAGCAGAATGTCATTTAGGATATATCACAACTCCAGCTGCGACATATCCTACAAAGTCTCCCGCTACGAACACAGATTTACTAGTACCAACGGATCTATTTTTCATTATATCTGGTTCTTCTTTATTCGTATTGGTAGCGTAAATCACATTTTTTTGCGTTGCTTTTGCTAAGCAACCGCTGTTTGCATCACCATACTTTAGCATTGCACATTTATAATTTAGCTTTTTCTTCAAAAAATAAGCATAGTGTTCAAAATAATAATTTTGTAGATTCATTTATTTAAGTTTTCAATTTTTTCTTCCAAGTCGCTTATTTTTTTCTCTAATTTTTTGATATCATTCCTTACAACTGATAATGCACCTAGATAAATAGCAACGAATGGTAGAAAGGCTAAAAGAAAATTTTTTATCGCGTCCATTGTTACCACCTTCTAACTTTTTATTATTTCTTCCACAATTTATATAGGCTGGGATAAGTAAAAATACCAAGTTCTAGATTTTACAAATCCTGTGTAATTATTATACTGAAAATAGTTTTCACGTTGTTTCACATACGTGGTCTTTGAATTATAAAGGAGTACAAGAAGTGTATTAAAAAATGCGTAGCTTACAATTTTTGTTATAGAAAAGCGAAACCTATGAGTATCCCAAAAAGAACACCTAAGACAAGTATGAATAATTTTACTTGCTTTTCAATTTTAATTGATCGTGCAATCAATATGAATGTTAAAGTGAAAAATGTATAGGATACGTAAACCCCAGTTGGTGTATTAAGAAAAATTCGATCTATTTCAAGCATAAACCGGCTTAGGAAAAAGTAAAACGTTGTAAAAACCAGTAGAGCTAAGTTCTTTCCTTTTATATATTTTAAAAAGTTGGTCATCAGTCTGCCTCCTCTTATTGCATGTACGCACCTGAGATTCCATAGTTTCTAATGGAAACGACATATCCGTTTTGAGTGTTTGAGCTGACTAAATCAGCAACGAGTGCTACTGCAGCATAAGCAAGTCCCCATCCAATGCCAGGAGCCATTACCCCGATAAGGGTTGCTGCTGCACCAATTGCCCAATAGTAATTTCTTATGAAAGAAGCACTTAAATAATAAACTAAAAGCAATCTTATTCATGTAGAAACCTCCTTTTTTTACAATCACACACTTTTTGTGACTGCTAAGGACACTATCTCATTTCAAACTGCTTTTGCTAAGCATCCGCTGTTTGCATCCCCATACTTTAGCGTTGCACATCTATTATTTAGTTGTTTCTTCAAAAAAAACAAGCGTAGTGTTCAAAATAGTAATTTGTAGATTCATTTATTTAAATTTTCAATTTTTTCTTCCACAATTTATACAAGCTGGGACAAGTAAAAATACCAAGTTCTGGATTTTACAAATCCTCAATCAGATAACTTTACTTTATTTTTTTAACAATCGTAATAAGTAAATAGATCAAGTATAGTAGTGCTGCTAAGTTCAAAAAGCTCCAAAATGCCACCATGAAATCATCTCCTCCCATGCTGTTCCGGGTAAAGGCCTATTTAAATCAAGCCGCAACCAATCGTTGCTGGCGATGAAACCAATGAATGCTTATCAAAAGTGATGCCATCTTCATTCCCTATTGATTTCCTATGTACTCCACGCTGGAGGGTCCGCCCCAGTGGAATAGATTGCCTAAGTGCGCATATAAACCAAATGCGTTGACCAAGAGACTGATCACTCCCGCAACAAACACCAGTTTATAGAAGGTGTTTGTTGCTTTGTTTCTTTTCAGGATAATTGGAGTGATAAACAAACCTAAGGGAGCGATCAAACAACTGAGAAGATTAAGCATCAGCAGGACTAATCCTTCATCCCGCTCACCATTCGCCTGGATATAGGCCAACTTCTTTTGGGAGTCTTTAATCTTCTCGTTGTTTTCTTCTATTTTTTTTTTTAATCCCTGATTCTCTTTCAAAAGGTCATCAACAGTGACTTCGTAATATTCACTCAATCGCACGAGATTGTCCAGGTCCGGATAACTGCTGTTGTTTTCCCATTTGGAAATGGACTGACGGCTGATATTCAGATGTTCAGCAACTGTACTTTGTGATACGCCTTTCTTTTGGCGGGTTTCTCTCAATCGTTCTCCTAATAACATTATTTTGCACCCCTTTAGAATACTTTCCTCCATGATAGCGTAGACAGCGTTCTTTTTCTAGAAACGAATGCGTGCATATCCGCACTTATTGGTTGCGGATGGCGTAGAACCTGATAAAGTGCGGCCATGTAAACCACTGGTTGCTAGTCTATTCATTAGTTTTGGCGTAAGTTGAATGTATTCGCATCAAAACTTGAAAGGAGGCGAGGAGGCGAAATGATTTCTTATATTCTGTGTGCTGTTTTTGTTTTTACGTTTTTCCTGCCAGTTTTATTTTTTAAAAGAAAATCCAAAATGGCCCGAACAGATAGACGGCTCAAAGTAGCAACGCTCGGAAAAAAGAACAACATTCAAAGTGCGTTCTTCTACTATGAATCCATCAGATCACAAGAGTTGATAAACGATTCGCTGTTTCAGAGCACCTTAAAAGATGCCGCTGCGTTATTCATCTATCCCTCTCAGTTCCGCATTGTGGCTCAAAAGGAGTATCGGGAGTCTTTGCAAAAAATCGCCCGAAAAATACCGGTAGTCGTGATCGGAGCGGGGCGGCTTCATTCCGATCCCTTCAGTCAAGAAATCCTGCCCGGATCGGAACTGCATGAGACCATCCAAGCTTTTTTCTGCTTTTCTAATGGCGACGATTGTTTCTTCAGAACAGATGAGTCCACTTATCAGGACCAAAAAGAACTCTATCAAGCGATTCGTCTTATGCATACGATGGATTGCTATGCTGATTGGGAAAAAAGTTTCTACGAATACTGAATGTTTCGGTCAGATATGTAGTCGAGCAGGCAAAGAAGCAGCAAATTGCTTTAGCGGATTTGTTCTTCTGTTTATAGATTTCTGACATATTATTTAGTTATTTACTCTTTAGCAAAAGCATACGTTCGGCCTTCAAAAGAGATGTAATTTAAATTTTCCTTTGCAATAGAACGGTCACCTATCTTAAATGGTTCATTTGACTCATCTTCTAATCGTTGTTCGATTGAATACATAGCTTCTATTATGTCCGATTTTGGAAGGTGAAATTCAATTGTTGATTGGTCATAATACTTTACTTCAACTGGCCACAGATAATCTTCGGTAAGGTCGTTATACTCGGGGAAGTCGTAGAACGGTTGCATTAATTGTTTTTTATAATCCATATTGTTATGTCAGCTCCTATTTTTTATTTGGTATGTGAATAGATTAGCATAATACCTAATATCTAGCTTAAAAAGCACTCTGTATTTCCAGGACGCCTAACTACGATTAAATAAAGATCAACAAATTACTTATATTTTGAGGGCTGACATATTATGAAATTCTCGCAAAAAAAATGGATTAGCAGTATCATAGATATGTTGAAGATAATCGGTAGTACTTCTATAGTCAATTATTGCGTTATAACTGATTTATTTTCTTCCCGATGCTTGGATAACATCATCTGAAAATAAACGACGGATACTATTCGTGTTGGCAGAGTTGCATTGGGAGGTTCATTATGAATATTGAATATTATGTGTTTGACAAAATGAACGTACAGTCTGAAAAAGTGGAAGTAGCTATTGAAATAATGCGTTCGCTAAGCATGTACAAAGACTTATTTAAAGATTCCAATAATTATTTTCTGTATTCTTTAATACATTCGCAAAAAGAATTTAAAGAAAATAAAGATGTTTGGAATTTAATAGAGACGCATGGAATGGATATCTTGCCTATTGTTTGTATAGACAAGAAAATATACAAAACAAAAGATGTTTTAAGTGTAGAGGAAATGGGAGCGCTGACGAATAGTGCCATTTCTTATCAAATAGATGATACAAGTTCTTGAAAAGAATCCCACATCCACTAAGACCAAATATAAAAACGCTCTATTATAAAAGGCAAAGAATCATGTAAGCATTCAGGATCCCGGGAGGTAACAATGAAGAAAATATTTATAACTTTCATAAGCATGGCGCTACTGGCCGCGTGCTCAAGTAATGAGAAACTGGAAGTTTTCTCATTTGATGCTCGTACCAAAGACGTTGCGCTGGAAAATTTTATTTTGGTTTCAAACGGGACCGAAGCTTATGTGCAACCCACTTTTCAACTTTACGGAATTGAAACATTGGACAACGAAGCGGAAGTGGTCAGTGGTGCAGGCATAAAAATCTATGACAGCAAGAAGAATCTGATTTACTCCCTTAATGTTGGAGAAAATCAGTATGGCGTCCTCGACACTAGGACATCGCCGTTTGACGGGGAATTAATTGGTCCCGTGCTGAAAATTGAGCAGATTGAAGTGGGAGAAACAATTTACGTTGAATTTGTATATGAAAAAAACTCTCTCGAGGTCAGGGAGGAAGTAGAAGTGGTTCTAGATAAAAATTAAGTTCTGCAATTTTCAGCAAAGGGGAGGAATGGTGGCTAAAATGGATCGGTTTGTATTGGTTAATGATTTCATAAACTATATCGGGCTGATTCTTATAAGTTTGGTATGCAACACTTTTTTGAACTTTGATAACGTGAAAGAGAACGCTATTCTGTTTTTGATTTTGATTGTATCAGGAGTAATAATTTCCTACTTAGTGGCGTATGCAGTCAAACGTAAAATTCCGGAGTATAAATCAAAAAATAATAAATCAGTACTCTTCTATATGATTCTCATGTTGATAGTCAGATGGATTCCTGGAAATTGGCCGACTTCCATAGTTGAAGTAATCCTTTTTTTGATCTTTCTATTTCTTTTGGTTGTTGTCCGGAACGTTTACATCGAGAAGAAGGCTGAGCAGTGATAAAACATTTTATGGAGTCCTGTGCGCTATTCAGAGAGGAGAACCGAATGCAAAACACAAAAATTTTGAAGATCACTTTTGGTGCAGTGGTGCTTATCATGAGTGTGTACAGCCTGTGGACAGAGGACTTTACTTACCAGAACATCACTTTATTCTTTTTGGGATTGTTCATGAGCGTACTCGGCGTTGAGGAATCAAAAAAGAAAGAGGGTCGGCGCTGGAATGTCTTTGTTTTTACGGCAATTGTCCTGTTCGCAACGCTGTTGATCCAGTATGTGATGGTTTTATTTGGTTGATTCAAATGGACAGTGTGAATCGGGTTACCTGTTCTTCATTTAACAAGCATTCTTTTGTTAGTTAATTAACTCAACCAATTTGCGGAAGGAATGAAACACGAAGGGGGTAAGGGCCATGATTGAGGTTTTCGATGCTGGGTGGACGTTAGTAAGCGCACTAGCTATTATCGCTATTCTGGGTTGGATCGTCCGTTATTTCTTCAAAAAGAGATAGCGGTCTACAAGTCGGTGTGTTCATTTTTCATGGTTTTTTGGTTTTCGGAAACCCGCGACTTCAGTCGTGGGAGGAGAACACGATTGGCCTAGCGGGCCAACAATCCTCCTTGATTTCCGAGCTCCTTCCTCTTTTATTTCATTCGAACATACGTTCTCTTTTTGATGTACTTTCACTGACGATTTTAGTATAATAGGGTTATTGAAGGAGGGTGAATGCCGTGGAACTAAGTCTCACGATCAAAACAAAGTTGAAGCTCTCGGACCCTAAAGACGCATTGGCGTTTCAAGAAGTCTGCGAACAGTATAGGCAGGCATGCAATTACGTATCTGATTATGTTTTTAACCACAATTTCCAGTTAAATTCCGTTAGATTAAACGAAGTTTTGTACCAGGATGTTCGCCAGCGGTTTCATTTGAAATCCCAATTGACCCAATCAACCTTTCGGACCGTTACGGCCCGATACAAAACCGTTCAAACGCAACTCCGTCGCAATTCCAACAAATATGACAGCGGTAAAAAGGATGGGGCCGGAAAGCCAGTGTACACTCACGTTCAAAAGGACCTGAATTGGCTCTGGCACCCTATCCAGTTTTCTCGACCACAAGCAGATTTGGTGCGCAATCGCGATTGGAGTATTGTCGATAACGGCAAAACGTTTTCAATCAATACGCTGAAGGGGCGCGTGAAGTGCGGTTTTTTCCTCAAGGGTTTTGAAGAGTATCTTGACGGTACCTGGGCGTTTGGTTTGGCGAAATTGGTCAAGTCAGACAAGCATTGGTTCTTGCATATTTCGGTAAAAAAAGAAGTCGCCGAAATGGAATTGACAGACATCAAACACGTTGTCGGAATCGACAGAGGGTTGCGTCAGTTAGTGACAACCTATGACGAAAAAGACAAAACCACTTTCTACAACGGAAATGTAGTCTTGAAAAAGCGCGGGCACTACAAAGAACTGCGCCGCAGTTTGCAGGCACGCAACACCAGGAACTCCAAACGTCGTATCCGGAAAATGGAAAGTCGAGAGAACCGTTGGATGGCAGATGTGAACCACTGCCTGTCTAAGACACTCGTCTCCCTATATGGTTCCGATACGGTATTTGTGTTGGAAGATTTGGTTGGCGTGCGTTTCGCCACGGAACAAGTTGCGAAAGCACAACGCTATGAGCAAGTATCGTGGGCTTTCTTTCAATTCGGGCAAATGCTCACTTACAAAGCCAACAAAGTTGGCTCCATGGTGGTTGAAGTAAGTGCCGCGTACACAAGTCAACGTTGTCCCAAGTGTGGCACAATCAAAAAATCCAATCGGGATAAGCACCATCACGAATATCACTGCCCCTGCGGGTACCGCTCAAACGATGACCGTGTTGGCGCAATGAATATTCAACAACTTGGGACACAATACGTAAGCGGCGTAGAGAATCCCAAATTTGAGAAACAAAAAGCAAATTCCTAGCGCATAAATGTGCTGGATTGCCGGCAAAGTCAACTGTCGGGCTGCCCCATTCTGGTTGAATAAGAATGGGGCAGTGAGTAACGCCAACATTTTGAGAGACCAACCGATCTCAAACTACTCAGGAGTCCGCAGGACGTTTGAACTGCGTAGCGTTAGGCGTAAACCTAAAAAGTATTAGCGAAGCTAATGCACTCGTCATGCAGTGGCGAGAGGCAAGCCCGTGACTTCAGTCATGGGTAGTTGACAGTAGTGAATTGATTCAAGTGGTACTTACGAAAGGGGATCAAAATGAAGCTTTTCTTAAAAGGATTAATCAGGGGAACTCTTCCCTTTGCTGTTATGTTGTCGATGTATGCATGGAATAATTTTCAGGGAAGAGCAGCAGATGCCAAGGCTTTTCTTTTTTATGGATTTATGGCCTTGTTTTTGGGACTGGCAAGCATCATATACGAGATTAAGCAACTGAGTTTCGGCAAGCAAATTTTTGTTCATTACCTCACAATGATGGCCACGGTTTTTCCATTGCTCTTACTGAGTGGCTATTATAAGACTGGCTCTTTTGGCGCTATTTTCCAGGTGTTTCTGCAGTTCAACAAGGTTGGTGTCATTCTCTTTGTAACGACCGCTCTTATTTCCAAAGTACGCAATAGCCTTATGAATTTGAAGCAAACGGATCTCAAAAACTGAACCTTGGTATTTGAAAGAAAGCGGGTGTAGGAATGAGTACGCGAGACAATCAGAAAAAGTACGATGACAAAAGCAATGTGGACAGTTCCATCTATTCCAGAGTAAATATTGGTCAAGGCGCAAACAATAAGTTTGATGGCCCTAACCTCACGCATTCGGGAGGGAGCATGAACAATCCCGATGAGCACGTGCATCATAGGAGCAGCTCCTTGACTACGGCTATCTATTACGTGGTGGGCAGTATCATTTCCGCCGCGATACTATTCGCAGGTATGCAGATCTTTCACGATTACTTCTATGGCGAGGGACTCAATAAGTTACTCCCTTCGCTACTGCTATTACTCGGCTCGTTGGCGATCGGATTTTTCAGTGCAAAATGGATTGTTAAAAAATTTTTGCCATCCAAAAAGAGATAGCTTTATTTGGTATCGCTGAAGAAATATCCCTTCCGTTTGTGATAGAATCTAACTGGAACGAAATCAAAAATGCTGTAAGAAGTGAGGATACAAGATGATTGCAACGACGGAAGAGGATTTTAAAGGATTAAAAGAAATTGGTGGCATTTGCGGAGCGATACGCGATGAAATGGTGAAAGCCACGAAACCCGGCATCACCACTAAAGAGCTTGATGATATCGCGAAGGAGCTTTTTGAAAAAGCAGGAGCGCAATCGGCACCAAAAGGGGAATACGATTTCCCTGGATATACGTGCATCAGCGTGAATGAAGAAGTGGCGCACGGGATTCCGGGCGATCGGATCATTGAAGAAGGGGACCTAGTGAATATCGATGTTTCAGGTTCCAAAAACGGCTATTTTGCGGATACCGGCATTTCCTTTGTAGTCGGTGAGGGGCATGTCATGCTGCAGAAAATCTGCGAAGTCGCCAAGGAAGCATTCGACGCCGGACTTGCGAAGGTAAAACCGGGCGCAAAAACAAGCAACTTAGGAAAAGCGGTGCACAACGTGGCGAAACGCCATGGCTTGACGGTCATCAAAAACCTGACCGGACACGGTGTCGGACGCGCAATCCACGAAGCACCGGATCATATCTTCAATTACTACTCGCGCTGGGATGACGAAATTCTGAAAGAGGGCATGGTCATCGCCTTCGAGCCTTTCATTTCCACATTCGAAGAGGAAGTTTTCCAAGTTGAAGATGACGACTGGACCTTTTTTACAGAAGAAAGCATGGTAGCCCAATACGAGCATACGATCATTGTGACGAAGGAAGGCCCGATCGTTATCACGTTGTAAGGCAATCAAAACATAAGAGTGCGGAAGTTGATTTTAAAGTGACGTAAAAGCTATTATCAAAGACGAAAGAGGAGAATAGTATGCTGAACAAAAAAATTACATTAGAGAGTATACCCGAGCCGCAAGTGTTCGAGCGTGTCGCCCCTACTTTTTTAAATGCTGAAACGATTGCTGAACGGAAACAAAAACTGTTGCAGAGAATGAGTGAAGAAAACTTTGAAGCTTTGATTATTTATGCGGATAAAGAGCATGCAAGCAATTTTGAGTATTTAACCGGTTTTATTCCCCGTTTTGAAGAAGGTCTGTTAGTTGTCCAAAATCCAGAGAAATTTACTTTGATTCTTGGAAATGAGAACTTAAAACTATGTGCGCATGCACGTGTTCCGGCCGATTTGATCCATTACCCACAGTTCTCATTGCCTAACCAGCCGATGGAGAATGAAAAAACACTTGAATCCATATTCCTTGATTTGGGTATCGCCAAAAAGAAACGGGTCGGTGTGATCGGCTGGAAAATGTTTACGACGAAGCAAAGCGATCCGTCCACACTGTTTGATGTACCGTATTTTATTGTAGATGCCCTCAAAAATACCATCCCAACAGAGTGTGAGTTAGTTAATGGTGCGTATGTGATGATTGGGGATAACGGAGTCCGGACCACGAATAACGCCAACGAAATCGCGCATTACGAATATGGCGCTAACCTTTCTTCGCGCTGTATGTTACGTGCCATGAATGCTATTGAACCGGGCTGCAAAGAAACAGAAATCGGAAATTTGTTGAACGCCGATGGGCAGTACAATTCAGTCGTCACGATTGCGGCAGCAGGGCAGCGCTTTGAACTTGCCAATATATATCCCACTCATAAAGAAATTCAGTTGGGCGAGCCTATGTCCCTGACCACCGGATTCAAAGGTGGTTTATCCAGTCGAACCGGGTTTGTGGTTGAGCAAGCAGAGCAACTTCCGGATACGCAAAGAGATTATTTGGAAGCCGTAGCAAAACCGTATTTTGCAGCTGTAGTCAGTTGGCTGGAAAACATAAAAGTTGGAATGGCCGGAAATGAATTGTACCAGCTTATTGAGGATGTATTCCCTAAAAGCAAATATCATTGGCATTTGAATCCAGGGCATCTGACAGCGGATGAAGAATGGATGTCCTCCCCAATCTATGCAGATTCTTCTGAGAAACTGAAAAGCGGCATGATTCTGCAGATCGATATCATCCCATCGGTACCTGGGTATACCGGAGTGAGTGCCGAAGAGTGCGTTGCTATAGCTGATGAAAACCTCCAGCATGAAATACAAAAATCCTATCCGGAATTATGGGAACGGATTTCTGTCAGAAGGGACTATTTAACAAATGTATTGAATATCAATCTAAGTGCGGATGTGTTGCCATTATCCAACACAGTCGCGTATTTACGCCCATTCTATTTAGCGAAGGAAAAAGCTTTTAAGATAGAATAACTAACTTCAAGCACTAGCATTCTTTTTTCCAAGGGATGTCAGCAGAAGCTAAGTTTGGATTCAAAAGTGAAGATAGCAAAAGCGCCTCTCGATACGAAAGTCCGTATCGGAAGGCGCTTTTCATATGCTTTAACAAAAATCCATTCAACGAATCAGTCGCCGAAATGATAGCGAATCTTTGCGAACATATCCTCTAAGATAACGTTGTTGTTGACGATGTGCCTATCACGTATTGGCTTTTTTGAACAGCAACAAGCCGGCAAAGATCATCAGGCCGCCCAACCATGTCGACAATGCAGGGATCTCTCCCATTATGAGGAAGCCCATCAAAGCGGCCAGCAATGGCGTAACAAACATGTAATTCGTCACCTCGCTTGTTTTTCGTGCGAGCATCAGCGCTTTTGCCCACAACATATACGCAAGTGCACTGGGGAATACGCCCAGAAAAATCATCACCAGCAACTGCTGAAGTGGGGCATTGCCGAATTGGACCGCCGCATCCGGTAAATACCACAGCAGAAACAGGGTTCCAGCCAAAACGCTGTAAGCTGTTGATTGTAAGGCAGAGTATTTTTTCAACAAGGAACGTTGCAGCAGATTATAGCCACTGATGCAGACGGCTGCGCCAAACATCCAGAAAATACCTGCGTTCACCGAAAGGATGCCATTCCATAATGTCAAAATCAGTATTCCGATGAATTCAATGATGATTGCGACCCATCCCAGCGAGCGGATTCGTTCCTTGAATATCATCCAAGCAAACAGGGCCGTCAAGATAGGTGCGGAGGCGATGACAACACTGCCTGTTGCGGCCGTCAGCGATTTTGAAGCCTGGTTGAAGGTGATCATATAGAGCGAAAACCCTAAAGCACCGGCCAGCAGGAATTTAGGGATATCTTTTTTCTCCGGCAATCCAATTTTTTGGAAAACCCCGATTACAATGAATAATAGCGAAGCGATCACATAACGGAGAACGCCTATCGCTTCTGCCGTGTAGTAAGTCAGCGCGATTTTTGTGAAGACAAATGCCGATGCCCACAGCAGCACTGTAACAAAGGCATAGATTTGTGTCTGATTTTTTGTCTTTTGCATGTTTCCCTCGCTATCCTGAATCATCAATACGCTTCCGATGAAAACGCATCGATTTTCATAACACTCATTTCTGGTATGTTTATAGGATAATTTAATTACAGGAAAAGTCAATGATTTTCAGAAGGGACATTCTGTGGTGTTCGGAAAAAACGATCATCAGTGATCGATTTTGTTTCACTATCTAAAAGTAACTTCCTGCTATATAATGAAAAAATGTTATGAATTGGCGGAACGCCATTTTTGGGGGAGAATAAGACTATGTCCAAAGAAATTGCAACGCTTGCCGGAGGATGTTTCTGGTGCATGCTTGAACCGTTTGATGAAAGACCTGGAATCGAGTCCGTTGTTTCCGGCTATACTGGCGGTTTCAAAGAAAATCCGACGTATGAGGAAGTGAAGGCAGGAGGAACCGGGCACACAGAGGCGATCCAGATCACTTTTGATAATAGTGTGATTTCCTATGGGGAGTTGCTGGATATTTATTGGCAACAAACGGATCCGACAGATGCCATGGGACAGTTCATGGACCGCGGCTCGTCGTACCGTCCGGAAATCTTTTATCACTCGGAAACACAGAAAGAAATTGCGGAACGCTCAAAAGAGGAGCTGAAAGATAAGCTGGCAATCGCTGCAACGATCGTCACGCAAATTTCACCTGCAAGCATCTTTTATCCTGCGGAAGAGTACCATCAGGATTTTTATAAAAAAGAGGGAAATCATGAGCGAATGATCCCTTTGGAAGAAGACAGGCAAAATCGCTTAAACGAAGTATGGGGAGAGGCGGACAAACATGAAAAAAATATTTAAAAGTTTAGTAACGGTTGGGGCAGCGGCATTGTTTCTCTCTGCGTGCGGCCAGGAAGCGGCTCAAGAAGATATCCGGACTGTGAAAATTGGCGTTGTCGGTGAACGGAATGAGGTGTGGGAACATGTTCAAGAACAACTTGAAGAAAACAACGAACCCGTAAGAATCGAGCTGGTAAAATTCACGGAATATGTGAAACCGATCCAAGCTTTGGAAGAGGGCGAAATTGATTTGCACGCGGCTTTGACTGAAATTTACATGGAACAAGTGAATGAAGATGCGGGATACAGCAACACAACAATCGCGTATACGACACTGAATCCGATGGGGCTTTTTTCTGAAAGACACACATCTGTAGATGAAATACCGGATGGTGGGGAAATCGCGATACCGGATGATGTTTCGAACGAATCCAGAGCCTTGCTGTTGTTGCAGGCTGCCGGATTGATTGAATTGGATGCAGAAAAGGGCTTGTTGCCTACTGTAAATGACATCACATCAAATCCGAAAAACCTCAAATTCACGGTCTTGGCTGCCAATCAGACGGCTCGCGCCATGACGGACGTCGATGCCTCCGTGGTCAATAATGACATGGCTGCTGATGCAGGCTTGGTGCCTACTGAGGACGCCATTTTCCTTGAACCCGTGGCCGACTCATCCAAACCTTATTACAACGTGATCGCTGCTCGAGAAGATGAAAGCGAAGACCCTGATTTCCAAATCATCATCGATTACTATCAAACTCCTGAAGTTGAAAAAATCATAGATGAGGTCACCAACAAATCGTCCATACCCGTTTGGGAATAAACACTAAACACCGCCAAAGTCAGCCAGGTATCAGCTGACTTTGGCGGTGTTTTTACCTTCATCTTTGTTGTTGAAGGGTTAATCTTTGATAGTGCAGCCAAGTTTCTATAAAATAGAGTTGTAACAGAGTATCGAATAAGAATGTGGAGGTAATGATTATGGCTAAGTTTGTAAAAGGCTCCTACCGCACCATTTCAGAAGTTCATGCTGTTCTAGAGGATTTGCGTAAGGAAGGGTACGCGGAATCAGACATTACGCTTGTCACAAATAAAGATAACACATACAAGGAATTGGATGATTCCACAGATGCACAGATCAAATTGGAGGAGCATTATGCCGAACATTTTTCGCTTTGGGAAAAAATCCTGAATATGTTCCCCATTTTCACGAGTGATGATTACGTGACCAACACCGAAAACTCCGACTCTGAAGCGGAAGAGGACACTTTGTTGGATGGGTACCAGAAACAATTGGATGATGGCGAAATCATTGTGATTGTGGATGACTTGTTGAATAAGGAAAGTGCGTTGAACTTGGAACCGATGAACCCAGATCCAGGCGTAGCCAAAGATATCCTTGAAGATGCGCCGGAAAAGGATTCTCATCCCGATGTCGAGGCAATGGAAGATGTTTTGGAACAAGAAACAACATATGTTCCGGGAGATGAAGACAAAATCTGACATAAAAGGCATTGTTTGACCACCAGGCAATTTCCGCAACAAGCAACCGCACAAAGTTGGATCCTATAACAAAATACACCCGATACTAGCCTGACCAACATCTGGTCGGATTGGTATCGGGTGTTTGCCTGCTCATTTCTGTCAACTAACCTTCCAATAATGCGGCTATTTCCATTAAGTTTGATACAGTGTATGTGCTTTGCGGGGCGAATGGATCAGGTTGACTTTTCTTCCGGTCAAACCAGACGCAGTCCATTCCTATGTTGAGAGCGCCTTTGATATCTGAGGACAAGCGATCCCCGATCATTAAAAATTCTTCTTTATGGCTTGCGTTCAAAGTATCCAAAATATGTTGAAAGAAGAGGGCATTCGGTTTCTCATGCCCGATTTCTTCGGATATGAAAATATCTTCAAAATAGCCTTGCAGCTTGGAATCTGCTAATCTTTTTCTTTGCGTATTGCCTACGCCGTTTGTGCCAATATATAATTTGTATCCTTGCCCACTTAATGTGTCCAATAATTCAGTTGCGTGGGTAATGGTCGAATGGCCTTGGTTTAAATGCTCACGGTACATCGCCTCTACTTTTGATCCACTCTCATCTATCTGAAATTCTTTCAAAAATAAGGAGAAGCGTGTTTTTAAAACTTTCTCGCGAGAAATCAAGCCCTCTTCCAATTGAGACCACAAGCCATCGTTAATGCCTTTATAACACGCAATAGTCTGTTTATTGTAGGGCAAATTATACAATGTAATAATTTCTTTTAAAGCCTGTTCTTCTGTATCTTGAAAATCAAGTAGTGTATCATCTAAATCAAAAATGATATGTTTATATTTATTCATTCTTATCCACCTCTTCTTTGTAATATATCCTATATCAGAATATAATAATAGGAGATATATCATAGTGAGGTGACAATTTGGAGAAGATTCTTCTAAAAGAGTATGCTGCACAATCTGTCGATAGATATAGAAGCATGCAAGCAATTTTTCCGGAAGCACTGTTACATCAAGCCTACATTTGCAAATTTTCCTGCAATGAATATATTGTGCGTTTAGACGAAGATATTCGCTGCTTATTCTTATTGTTGGATGGGAGGGCAAAGATCTATTTAGTGCATGAGAACGGAAAGCGCGCACTCATTCAGTTTCTAGGGAAAAATGATTTTATTGGTGAATTATCTTTAATCGAGGCAGAAGAACATTCAAAAGATGTTGTAGCTATAAATGACTGTACGTGTCTGGCGATTCCGTTAGCATCAGCGAAAAAACAGCTGCTGGAGGATAATGCTTTTCTTCTTCATTTATCAAAATATTTAGGTGATAAATTGCTTAAAAGAACAGAGCATTACACAGCTATGCAAGATTATGAACTCAAAAATAGATTAGCAAAGTATATTCTTCAAATTGAGAATAATGGCTATTTTCAAGAAAAACTGACAGAGACAGCGGAGTATGTGGGAGTAAGCTACCGACATTTGTTATACACGCTCAACAAATTCCGTGAAGAAGGATTATTGGAAAAAAGAGGCCGACAATATTTCATTGTCAGCAAAGAAGCGTTGGAAAAATTAAGTTTGAAAACCAATTGATGCACTAACCAAAATTCTCACTCGGTAAAACAGACGATTCCATCAACAACACCTCGACTATAGTGAATAAGCCCACGAGCGGGCTTGTTCATTATAGTCGAGGTGTTTTTTGCTTTTTTATCAATTACTCCATGAAGAACAATACTATTTCTAACGTTAAATAAGATGGAGCAGGAATGAAGCGATAGAAAAGTAAATATAGAGTCCTAAAATATCATTGATGGTGGTAATGAATGGTCCGGATGCGATGGCTGGATCGAATTTTAACGTATTGATAAGGATAGGAACAACTGTCCCGCTGATGGTAGAAAGACTCAGGGTGATGAAAATGGTTATCCCCAGTATGAGCGCGAGGACAGCATTTCTGTAAAAGATGAGAATGACAAGCGATAAAACAATTCCTGCCAAAAGACCGATACACATCCCCACCATAAATTCTTTCCAAATGGTACGTCCGATGCGCTCATCCTGTTCTTTCAAAATCAAGCCTCGAACGGCCACTGCTAGCGACTGGGTTCCTACGTTACCCGCGGAGTCCATGATGATAGGAATAAAGGCGGCTAAAACGACTACTTGATTGAGCGTTTCTTCAAATGAGCTGATTAGACTTGCGCTAAGCATTCCCATAAAGAGTAAGATGATGATCCATGGTGAGCGTGCACGAGCAATTTCCCAGACGGTTTCTGGCCGGTCAAAAGTGGTCGTAATGGCTGAGAACTCGTTAAAGTCTTCAGTTACTTCGTCTTCCATGATGTCCATGATATCATCCACCGTTACAATCCCTCTGAGGATATTTTTTTCGTCCAGGATAGGCAGCGCCACTAAGTCGTAATCTTGGATCAGCCGGGCTACTTTTTCTTGATCATCCTCGAGTCGCGCGTGGATGAAGTGTGAGGACATCCTATCTCCGATCATCACTTCTGCAGGGAGAAGGAATAAATCACGTATGGACAAAATCCCGAGTAAGATACCGTGCGCATCCAAGACATACAGATATTGGATGATTTCTGCAGTTGGAGCTTGTGCACGCACTTGATTAAAGGCTTGATGGACAGTGGAATTGGGAGAAACGCTCACAAATTCTTTTGTCATAATCGAGCCAGCGCTTTGTGACGGGTAAGCCAGCAACTCTTCTAAGTCGGCTCGATCCTGGTCGCTCAGTTGATTCAGAATGGCTTTGCCTTCAGATCCTGTTTTAGCCAACATACTCGCTGCATCGTCGCGTGACATCCTCTGGAGAATTTCCCGCACATATTCGGGTTTAAAATCCTTCAGCAAGTTTGCTTGCTCATCCACATCCATCCAGCCCAGTACATCAGCGAATTCTTTTGCTGTTAAAAAAATTTCGATTTTCTTCTTATTTTCAGGATATAAGCGGCGCAGCACCTCCGCCTGGTCTCGCTCGTGAAGCGTCAGCAAAAGGGTGCGGAATTGCTCGCGGTCATTCTCTTTTAGAACCGCGAAAATGTTATTGTAATAGGACTCGTGTTTGAATACATTTTTTTTCATTATAATCCTCCTCTTGAGAAGGCAGCGAGCCTTCCCGTTTTGTTAAGTTGAATCGTCTCATCCACCTAGCGGGGTCAGGTACCATTCTGCCACCTCCTCAATAGTCTCCTTTGGGTTTAGTTATATTGACAGTATCTGCTTCATTATAACATTTTTTATATGAATAGATTGCATAGTTGGTGCAGCGGACTATGTCTATTTTGCATATAGTTTTAAAGCCAACTGTAACGACAGGGTATGATTGGTATCGTTTTCTTGATCATACACAATGAGGTCCTGTAAAAAATAATCAATAAATGCCGACCAAGGATCTGTTCTATGGTTTCTTCTTCGCGAAATCGTTAAATCAACAATACCTCCACTATAATGAAGAGGCACACGATTGTGCACAAAACATTATAGTGGAGGTATTTTCTTAAGTTCTATCTATAGTTTTTCTCCATTTGTAGTAATTACCTGCTTATACCAATCAAATGATTTTTTCTTGCTTCTCTCTAAAGTGCCATTGCCATAATCGTCTTGGTCAACGTAGATGAAGCCGTAACGTTTGGACATTTCAGAGGTACTTGCGCTGATTAAATCGATACAACCCCAGCTTGTGTACCCCATAAGATCTACACCCTCTTTGATCGCTTCATTCATTTGCTCAATATGTGCACGCATGTAATCGATACGATAATCGTCGTTGATTGAGCCGTCTGCCTCTACTTTATCATAGGCTCCAAGTCCATTTTCTACGATAAACAACGGTACTTGGTAGCGATCATACATTTTCTTTAAGGTAATACGCAATCCTTTAGGATCGATTTGCCATCCCCAATCAGATGACTCTAAATAAGGGTTTTTCACACCACTGAAGAAGTTCCCTTTTTCCTTCTTCTTATCAGGTGCTCCGCTGGCAACCATTGACATGTAGTAACTAAAGGATAAGTAATCCACTGTATGTTGCAGTAATATTTCTTCATCGCCAGGAAGCATGTCAATCTTAATATCATTTTCTTCAAAATAACTCAACATGAAGCTTGGATAATACCCACGAACCTGAACGTCAGTGAAGAACAGATTCATTTGATCCTCTTTCAGTGCTTCTAATACATCATCTGGACTGCAAGTTTCCGGATAGACTTCCATGCGAGCCAGCATACAACCAATCATGGCATCAGGGATCATTTCATGACAGGCCTTGACCGCTCTGGCGCTGGCTACAAACTGATGATGTAAAGCTTGATAAACCGCTTGCTCCTTGTGTTCTACCTCATCTATCAGAATACCACTACCAATATATGGAGACATCGTTGAAACATTTATTTCATTGAACGTTAACCAGTATTTTACTTTTCCTTTGTAACGATCAAATACCGTTTCTGCATAATGAACAAAGAATTCAACTACGCGTCGATCTGCCCAGCCATTGTATTTTTGAACTAATGTAAGTGGAATTTCATAGTGTGATAACGTCACAAGTGGCTCAATGCCATATTTCAATAATTCATCGAAGACTTTGTCATAGAAAGCTAGCCCTTCTTCATTTGGCTCTGTCTCGTCACCATTTGGAAAAATACGCGGCCAAGAGATGGACATACGGAATGTTTTAAAACCCATTTCTGCAAACAGTGCAATATCTTCTTCATAACGGTGATAGAAGTCGATACCACGGCGTTTCGGGAAATTGTCGCCACCTTTTCCTGCTAAAAGATCTTCTAATTCTTTTTTGCTTCTGACATCCATTTCAATTTCATTTCCACGCTCTTCTTTTGGTACAAATTGAACCATATCAAAAATGGAAAGTCCTTTACCGCCCTCGTTGTAAGCTCCTTCTAATTGGTTTGCAGCCGTAGCTCCACCCCATAAAAAACCTTTTGGAAATGTCATATGCTATTCCTTCTCTCGACTTTTTTTGTTTCTGATTTCATTATAATTTAGTGATGCAAAAAAAACTGGTCAAAAGGAGACCAGTTTAAGGCTGAGAAGGATGGTGCTATTGGAATCAATGGAACAATACATCAAACAATCTTAATAAGGTTTGACTACTGACAGCACTATTTTCAATTTTTCCGCATTGTAAAATTTCATCAAACAATTCCAGATGTTGATGTGGCTCCGAGAAGGTAATGAGTAATTTCTTTCCCTTTGTCTTTTTAAGTTTTTCAAATAAGAGGAATTCCTCTGAGAGTAAGTATCCCTGGATAGAAATAGTGATGATCATATCTTCCTCTGTCAATATATCCAGAGCATCCATTTGTTTAAAAATGTTTGTATTGCATTCACAAAATTTCCCTGCCAGAAGTATTTTTTTTTGCAACTCCAAAGCTTGGATTTGATTCTTTTCAAAACCTAGTATGACAACTCTGCGGGATTTGCTGATCTGTTTTACGATCCGCTCAATCTGTTCTTTTGGGATGTTTTCAATTATTTCCACGTTTTCTTTTAATTGCGCTATAAAGCTATCGCCACTTAGGGCAGTATCGTTTTTTTCAAGAGATGCCCCATACTTCATTACAGAATTTCTTAAGCTTGAAAAATTTCTGAAACCAATTCTTTTGCAGAAACGATTAATTGTAGAAGGCGCTACATTACATACCTCTGCGACTGTTTCTAATGAAAATCCCTCGATTTTATGAGAATTTTCGAGCAATGTTTTCGCTATGTGGTAGTTAATATCTTTATCAAGAGAATTGTTTATGTAAGCTAAAAGATTATAAATCAATGTTTCCACATTTCCCACCTCTTCAATTGATTTCAATCACTTCATTATTTTAACATTTATACAGACTTAGTACAGAGGGGAGGGATGATAAGAGATACAGTTGCAGAAAGAAAGAAAGAAAGACAAGTAAAAGGTGAAGAAATAAAGAAAACGCTTGCCTTGAAGTGGACTTTAACAAGTAAACTAATAATGAACAACAGGACAATGGTATTCAGCTTCATTCTTTTGTTCAAATATAGGAATTTATACAATTTTCCAGAGTGAAAGTGCATCACCGTGGGTGTTTCACAAGTTTGCAAAATGTTTCATGCACCTAAAATGATGTCCAGCTTCACGGGTAAGCCCTTCGGAAATTAGATAAATCTGACCCATTGCGCTCTACGATGCTCATTCAGGGCCAGATTTCCTAAATTTCTTTCAGGGCTGAACGAACCCGTTCAGCTTTTCTTACATAAAAATAGAAGGGGAGTAACGATATGAATAAACGTACTTTAGGCAGTCAAGGATTAGTTACATCGGAATTAGGTTTTGGTTGTATGGGTTTGAATCATCACAGAGGGCCAGTGAAAGATCGAAATGAAATGATGAAAGTTGTGCGGCATGCATTTGATGCCGGCGTGACGATGTTTGACACCGCAGAAGTATATGGTCCCTACACCAATGAAGAATTAGTCGGTGAAGCTATTCAAACATTTCGTAAAGAGATTCAATTAGCGACAAAAGGCGGCTTTAACATTAAGGGAAATTCCTACTACCCAGAGAGCAAGAAAGAAACGTTGAGAAATTCTCTAGAAGGCTCTTTAAAACGTTTGGGAACGGATTATATTGATTTGTACTATATTCATCGAGTGGATCCTAATATTCCGATTGAAGAAGTGGCCCAGACTATGCAGGAATTTAAGAAGGAAGGGAAAATACTGCAGTGGGGATTATCTGAGGCGAGTGCAGAAACAATTCGTCGTGCACATCACGTCGAACCTTTAGCAGCTGTCCAAAGCGAATATTCTATTTGGTGGAGAGAATTGGAAAAAGAAGTGATTCCGACTTTGGAAGAGTTGAAAATTGGTTTAGTTGCCTACAGTCCTTTGGGTAGAGGATTTCTTACCGGAAAATTGACAAGAGATGCTATAGCTAGCGAAAACGATAATCGTGCAGAACTTCCACGTTTTACTGAAGAAGCTTTCAAAGCTAATCAAGTAGTTCTGGACCTGTTGCAAAAGATTGCCAATGAAAAAGAAGCGACGATTGCGCAAGTATCGCTGGCTTGGTTATTGGCACAAAAAGATTGGATTGTACCCATCCCAGGAACAACAAAATTGAGTAGAATAGACGAAAATACGGGTGCAACGGCTATTCATTTCAGCAAACAAGAACTGAACGACATCAATCATGCAGTGGATCAATTAGAAATTGTAGGAGATCGTTATAATCAAGAACAAAACAGCCGAACAGGTAAATAATGCCTGCTGTAGAAAGTGATTTTCCTCTTATGGGTTCAGTTGTGTCCAACTAAATTTATATCATTGTGAGAAAGTTATTTGATACATCCAAGTTTCTCTTTTCGGGAGCCGACTCGCTTCGAGTGTAAATACTTTATAATATAGGTTATTCCTTATATAATGGCAGTGTAACGAGCAAGGTTTGGACACATGGTTACTGTAGGCTTCTATATAAGAAGGAGGAGTAAAAAATGGACTTTCTTTGGTCATTAATTGTCGGTGGTATTTTAGGCGCACTCGCTGGAGCTTTTCTGGGTAAAGATGTTCCCGGTGGCATTATCGGAAATATCATTGCAGGTTTTGTTGGTTCCTGGTTAGGTGTAACATTGTTCGGAGCTTGGGGACCTGCAATCGGAGGATTTTATATCGCACCTGCACTAATAGGAGCCATCATCTTGATATTCGTTCTTTCCCTTATCCTTAAAACGATGAAAAAGTAAGTTTGTTCTGCACATCAACCAGACGTGCGATGTCAGAATGAATTCAGAAACAGATAATGCTGGTCAGCCGAACTTGTGGTTGGCTAGCATTATCTGTTTTTGTGCCCATTGCACAGAGTCGGTGTAAAAACGTGCAAGGTACACATACTCAAAAAACAGTCCGCTTGCTATAGTAAATGCGATAGTAACCGCTTTAATGGGTTGCTGCCGTAAGCTAAAAAATTATCTAAAAGGGGATACAAATATAATGAGTGGCTACAACGCAGTATTGGCAAGAAATACAGAAAATGCACCCGAAAGTGCTCTATCTACACAATCGGTAGCTTTTTCTCATTACAATCATCTTTCCGCTCAATTACCACTAGATCCAAAAACTGGCAAAATGGTAGCCGGTGGCGTGAAAGAGCAGGCGGAACAATGCCTGAAAAATATGAAAGCTATCGTCGAAAGTGTTGCCCATGTTATGGATGATGTGGTCGCAGTCACTGTACTCCTTAAAGACAGCGCTGATATGGCGGCTGTAGATGAAGTTCACACAACCTTTTTCCAAAACGGTGTTCCTGCACGGACAACGCTCGCAGTTTCAGCGCTGCCTATGGATGCTTTAGTCCAGATCGATGCAGTTGTATCAAACGCCGAAGGAACACCACCAGTAGCGTAACGGGTATTTATTTGCAAATGCATGAACTATCAAAGGTACTTATCCACTGCGTAGATGCGTATCTTAATTATAAAGAGCCGTCCCAAATAAAAAATTGAGACAGCTGCTGTTTAATAAATTCCTCTCCATGCTGTTGAAAATATTGCTGAATAAATTGTAGCGCATCGTTTATTGACTCTTTATAAACTTCTTGGAAAAACACCCGATATGAGCCTAACCGAATTTTGGTTGGGCTCGTATCGGGTGTTTGGATTGATTATTTCATTTTTCTACTTTTACGATCCCCATGCCGGGAATCTGCGGAGGGATGGACATCGTGGTGGGGGCATGCTCGACTAAGGTGACTGTTACGCTGTCGCCTTTTTCTAATGCTGACAGAGGTATATTTTCACCGGAGGATAAGTCGGTCAAGGCAACACCTTCCATCAACAGGATGACTTCATCGAAAGAAGCAGCCTCCGAAGATTCTACCGGAACTAAGTCAGACACGAACAAACCGCCTTCATGCGTTTCGCTGCTGTCGATAACCGTTCCTGTATACAGGACAGTTGCTTCTTCATTTTCCGCAACCTCACTATTTATGCTCGCCTGTGAACTCGCAGCACCACAGCCACTCAGCAGAGCCGTAGTGAGAAAGCATAAGATTAACTTTTTCAAACAAATTCCTCCTTGTTGTTCAGATAATCCAAGTATAACCCACACGACAATAAATGTTCAAATATTAACTCAAATATAAAATAAAGTCTCCGGGTTAAATCGCTTATGCCTTGTTAAGTCTCCGTAAAACAGTGCTTACTATATTGCGAAGGAGAAAGCGAAGTCGTTTTTTTAAATACCCTACTAAAATAATTTAGATCATTGAATTCTACCATGAGCGCAACCTCTGTAATCGATACATTTCCCCGTTCCAAGTAGCGTTTCGCCTCTTCTATTCTCTTTTGATTAATATAGTCAACGATGCTCTTGCTCGTTTCTGCTTTGAATTTACGTGAAAGATGTGAGGCATTCACGTAAAGTTCATCAGCAATGATAGATAATGATAAATCCTCTTCTAGATGCATATGGATGTAATTCACGGCCTTTTTAACAAGAAGACTATAATGACGGGTAGAAAAATCTCTTACAGCTGCACAGTATTCATAAACCATCGCTTCCCCCAACTGTTTTAAGACGGAAAGGCTGGAGGCTCTTTCAATCAAAATCGCAAATTTTTCGGAAATATGATGAATGTAAAGAGGATGAACACCGCCTCTTTCAGCTGCGGTTCTGGAAATTGTGTTCATAACCAATACGATATTTTTTGCAGATCGAATAGGGCTTTCAGGTATTCGATTTAAAAAAATCAATAAAATATCTTTGTTGGAGTCGTTTAAAATACGGGTAATTTTATCTTTATTTCCTTGGGCGATAGCATCGACAATCTCTTTTTCTAATCGAAAACGCTCCTCTATCTGATCGTTACTCTCAGCTATTGCTAGTTTTAATTCTTCTCTATTGAGAGTGGAGACAACCCGTTCTGCCCCTAGCGATTGCGTTTCAATATAAGCATGTGCAAATAAATTTACGAGTAATTCACCGATGCTTTGGGCGTTTTTTCTGCTGACAACGGATAAAGAGTGATAAAATTCTTCGAGTGATTTTCGTTCGCTTATGGGTGCGTTGTTTTTCGCAACAATATCGCTGATTAATCCAATATCTCTTTGATGTCTAAAACAGAGTTAGAAGGCATTAATGCCAAACAACAGATAGTTGAACTGATTAGACAAAACTTTAATCATCCGTCTATCCTGTTCTGGGGAATCCAGAATGAAATTCAAATTAGTGGGGAAAGACCTGAGCTAAGGAAACTCGTGAATGAATTGAATGAGTTAACGAAAAAGGAAGACCCTACCCGATTGACTACAATGGCAAACGTCATGTTCGTTGAAGATGAAGATGACTATAATTATGTGACGGATACGATTGGATACAATAAATATTTTGGTTGGTATAACGGTGAAGCAGGGGACTTTGCGGGCTGGTTAGATGGTTTCCATAAGAAAAATCCGACTGTAAAACTGGCGATTTCAGAATATGGTGCAGAAGGAATTTTACAATACCATAGCAGTGAACCAAAAATAAAAGACTATTCTGAGGAATACCATGCGCTTTATCATGAAACCGTGTGGAAGATTTTTGAAAAACGTCCCTTCCTTTGGGCAACGTATGCATGGAACATGTTTGACTTCGGTGCGAACATCAGAGATGAGGGCGGTGTACAGGGAAGAAACAACAAAGGGCTCATCACCTATGATAGAAAGATTAAGAAGGATGCTTTTTATCTGTATAAGGCACATTGGAGTGATGAAAAATTTGTGCATATTACAGGCAAACGTTTTGTCGATCGGACGGATGATACGATCGATATCAAAGTCTATTCTAACTGTAATGAAGTGAACCTATCTGTAAACGGAGGGGAAACGACTACCCTTACGAGTGAGGATAAAATCTTTGTCTTTGAAAACATTTCCCTGAAAGAGGGAATAAATGAAGTCAAGGTATTCGCCAAGGATGGGAATATTAGCCTGCAAGATGTAGCGATGTTCAATAAAGTGGACAACCCGAACGAAAGCTATTTTACCCCTGAAGAAGAAGGGGGATTCGTCGCCAACTGGTTCGATATGCCGGAATTAGGCGATGTGGAAATGGAAGAACTTGTCATAACGGATGATGTCTACTCTACCCGTTGCACAGTGGGAGAACTTTTTAAAAACGAAGAAACAAAAGCGATCGTAACGACATACTTAGGTAACGTGGAAGAACATCCGATGTTCGATATGATGCAAGGTTTTACAATCGATGCCATGTCTCAAATTGCATCCGATCAATTTAGCGAAAAAATGCTGTACACCCTCAACAAGAAACTATCCCAAATTAAAAAAAGTGAACAGTAAGGATGAACTTCTAACTGAACTACTCTTTATCACATACAATCACGACCAAAGAGGCTGCGATAAAATCCCAACTAAATAGAAAAATAGACGCGAGCTTACCCAAGTTAGGTAAGGTTACGTCTATTTTTTATCTTCCTCCGTAGGGGTATGGTGAACAAAAAGGGTATCCTTTGTTGATAAAATTATAAAAAAGTCACTATTTTTTTGCTGTTTTCAGACCTAACGGAATATCAATCAATCTATTGATTTAATGCAACACTAGGGTTCAAATGCCGTTTATTTACTCTTTTGTAAAAACTTATTAATTAAATTATACGTAGTGTTTAGAATGTAACCAATCAGAAATACGGAGATTAAAGGACCAATAACAAGATGCTGGTTAAGCAACCAAGCAATAATAAAGAGACACAGATCTCCTAAACTTCTAATCAACCCAATTGAGTTCTTAGTGACCTTACTAATCCAAAAAACACATGCATCATAAGGTACTTTACCTAGATTTGCACTAGTATATATACCGGCTCCAATCCCAAGTAATAAAATACCCATAATCAAGAAAAGAAAGTTGCCCGGATTACTGAGTCCTTGGTTTAATGTATATTCGGCAGTTGCTCCAACAATATAAGGTTGGAGAATACTCCCAATACCTAATTGAGCGCGGTCATAAAGTAAAGGTGGAATCAGCATTAGTAAAGTGATGATCATATTGGATTGATTTAAAGTTAAATTAGTATGAAGTGAAATCCCTTGCCAGACCCAAGAAAGAGAATCGCTCCCATAACCTGTTGATATGGATAATGAAACTCCGAAACCCATGACTAAAGATCCGAATAAAAGAAGAAAGAAATGAAATAATGAGGTTAGATTAAATTTATTTTTCATTTAAATTTTCACCGTTATTTTTAATTACTTCTTGATACCAATAAAAAGATTTTTTCGGAATACGTCTGAATGTTCCCTTACCGAAATTATCTCGGTCAACATAAATAAAACCATAGCGCTTAGCCATTTCACCAGTTCCATTAGAAATAGAATCAATACATGCCCATGAGGTATAGCCGATTAATTCGACACCATCCAGAGTGATTGCGTCAGACATGGCTTTGATATGTTCTTTATGGTATTCAATTCTATAATCATCATGAATCTCATCAGTTTCTGTTAAATTATCGACAGCCCCTAAACCATTCTCTACAACAAACATAGGTTTGTTGTAACGATCATAAATTTCATTGATTGTAATTCGAAATCCTAATGGATCAATTTGCCAACCCCATTCGCTAGTTTCTAAATAAGGGTTGATTTCTGAAGCAAAAATATTGCTTTCGGTTTGATTCGCAGCATCAGGTTGGGCGCTGCTTACTCTTGAAGAATAATAAGAAAAGCTAATAAAATCTACAGTGTGGTCTCTTAAAACTGCGATATCACCATCTTTAATAGGAAGAGTGAGATTTTGTTGTTCGATTTGTTTTAAATAATAATTAGGGTAGCTTCCTCTTACTTGGACATCTGAAAACATATAGCTTTCACGTGAATCTTGGATGGATTTCCATACATCTTCTGGACGCGGCGTCTGAGCATAATAACTTCCAGCAGCCAACATACATCCAATTTGAAAATCAGGGTTTATTTTTTTAGCAAGCTGAGTTGCTTTAGAGCTGGCGACTAATTGATGATGGATCACATCAGTTGTAATCTGCTCTCTATTATCCTCTGGTTTAAAAGTTAAGCCTGTTGCTACAAAAGGGAAATGTAAGACCATATTGATTTCATTAAAAGTAAGCCAATATTTGACATAATCTTTATAATGGGTAAACACTGTTTCAGTGAATTTTAAATAAAAATCAATAGTTTGACGATTCTTCCATCCACCATATTCGTCAACTAAATACATAGGGATATCAAAATGATTGATGGTTACTAAGGGTTCAATATTATATTTTCGACACTCTTTAAAGACATTCAGATAGTAATCCAGGCCTAACTGGTTAGGTTTGGATTCATTTCCCTTAGGATAAATTCTTGACCAAGAGAGGGATAATCGGTAGACTTTGAATCCCATTTGGGCCATCAGTGCAATATCCTCTTTGTAATGGTGATAATGGTCAATGGCGACTCTTGATGGAAAGAAAGTATCCTCGGGTAAAGATTTAGGATCCAAATTTCCTGTACCTACTTGGAAACGTGATTCCCCGTAAGGCATATAATCTAAATTTGAAAGGCCTCGTCCATCAATAGTGTAAGCTCCTTCTGTTTGATTCGCAGCAGTTGCTCCGCCCCATAAAAAATTGTTTGGAAATGACATATATATTCCTCCTTGTTCTTATCACAAAGTATAAGGGGTATGTCGGTAATCAAAAAGGAAGTTTCTTTAAAAGAAACTTCCTTGACGAACAAGCTTAATAGGTTTGCTTTAAATTGAGGATTAATAAGTCAATAACATATTTAAAAAAGTAGGCATTGAATTTTTCATATTGTATGGGGACATGTAACTGTTTCCCTTTGAATCTGATATTACTCTGACAACTTATGAGCCATTTTGTTCCATTTGTTTCCTCAAGTCTCTTCACTACGCGTTTGTTGTACTTGAAAGTATTGCCGTCTATACTGAGTACTAATAATAAATCATTGTCGTTAATATCGTAGGAATGATTAAAATCAACATCGCAAATAATAACATTCTTGTTGATCACTTGTAGTTCTGTTTGGATCTGATGGCAGAGGTAACGAGCATCGCCTTGAGCAAACACATATATAGTATTTGCTGAGGTAAGCTGTTTAATTAATAACTCCAGGCGATTATAATCTAAAGAATTTGTTAGAGAGTTAAGAAAATAAATCATAGTATTTGTAAAATTTAAAATATTATCTTTCATATTATCATATACATCAAAATCGTGACGGCGTCTCTCTAAGGATTCAAGGTATTCTAAGCAGGCATCTTTAAAGTCAATGTATGTTTTATAGTCTAAATATCTGACATATTTAGAAATTTGACTTTTTGATACAAACGTTCTAATAGCAACCTCATCCATTGTAATATAAGGAATCTCATGAATATGTTCTTGAAAAAATAAACTCAATATATAGAAAGTTGAATTTTTTTTATAGGAATTTGTCACATCATTTAGTTTATCCATTATCAATCGTATCAGTCCTTTATAATGTGAAGTTAAAACAGAGAGAATAAATAGCTCAATGAAGTGACTAAGGGCTTATTCAAAAACAACATCAAGGGAACCGTAATCGTGATGGTAAGCATTGGTATCTAGAATTGTTCAGAATGGACACGGTCTTTCCCATAAATCATAGGATTATTTTTGTTTAATATACAGTCATGTCGTTAGCCATTTTGTAAGGGTCTTAGATAGGTCATTCACCCTCATTATAAAGGATTTTTTTATGCTATGGAATGATCAAAATTTTCATGCTACGCCAGTGGTATTTTATATTCGCTTACCCTTCGTTATAAAAGAAGACTATTAAAGACTCGGTTATATCATTTTTACTCTTTAAAAAAGAATGCCGCAATCAATTGTCCGCACCGGTTCAAAAATTTCGTTTTTAGTGATAGGAATTTGTAAAATTTTTTCAACTCAAAAGTGCATCACCGTAGGAGTTTCACAAGTTTGCAAAATGTTTCATGCATCTAAAATGATGTCCAGCTTCACGGGTAAGCCCTTCGGAAATTAGATAAATCTGACCCATTGCGCTCTACGATGCTCATTCAGGGCCGGATTTCCTAAATTTCTTTCAGGGCTGAACGAACCCGTTCAGCTTTTCTTATGATAGCCAATGTTGAATTTCATCGGCTACAGCCGAAAAATAACGACTCTATGTCAGTTTTCATCGTTTGATCAGTAAGCGCAGTCGTATGTGCTAGAATAGAATATTATAAGGTCAGAAAAGCTAATGAAAGAAGTTGGGAACAGTATGACATTTCAACATTTGAAATATTTACTCACAGTTGCAGAGAAAGGGTCAATTACAGAAGCGGCAAAGGGATTATTCATTTCACAACCGAGCCTTTCAAATGCGATTAAAGAGGTGGAGAAAGAAATCGGGTTCAGTATTTTTACGCGAAGTCGGACGGGAATTGCCTTGACAAAAGAAGGCATGGAATTTTTAGGCTATGCAAGACAAGTAGTGCAACAGATGGATTTGCTGGAATCAAAATATGTTTTTAATGTACCCGTAAAACAGCGGTTTTGTGTTTCAACACAGCACTACACGTTCACGGCTAATGCGTTTGTGGAAATGGTGCAACAGTTCGGACAGGAACGTTTTGAATTTATCTTAAATGAAACACAGACATTTCAAATCATTGATGATGTGAAGAATCGTTTTAGCGATGTAGGCATACTCTTCATAAGCAACAGCAATGAAACCATCATGCGAAAAGTGTTAGAGAAAAATAATTTGGACTTTTATGAGTTATTTAGCGTCAGCCCCCATGTATTTTTGAGAACGGATCATCCCTTGGCAAAAAGGGGTGTTGTCACCCTTAAAGATTTAGAGCCTTACCCTCGCTTAAGTTTTCTTCAAGGCAATTACAATTCCACTTATTTTGCAGAAGAACTTTTCAGTATGGAACCTGCAGAAAAGAGTATCAAAGTCAGTGATCGTGCGGCAATCGTGAACCTCATGATTGGTTTGGATGGTTATACGATTTCCAGCGGAATTTTCCCGAAATATCTGCATGGCGGTTCTATCGTGGCACTTCCACTTGCAGAGAATGAACAAATGCGTATTGGGTACATTTTAAACAAAGGGCAAGCACTATCAGAATTGGGGGTAACATATACTGAGGCTTTGCGACAATACAGAGTATAATTTTTATATTTTTATCATAGTTTTAAACTATGGAAAAACATAAAATATCGGAATAACCTATACAAACAGGGTTTATGTTATAGTCTAAAAAAACAGAAAGGAAGAAAATAATGCCTGGATATGTATTAGGGAATTTCTTTATTTATGCGATAATTAACGCGTTTACTCCGGGGCCGGGGAATATTTTAGCATTGAATACAGTCACAAATTATGGATACAAAAAAGGTCGCTCTTTATTTTTTGGCATCTTCGCAGGGTATTATGTAGTTCAAATTATCTGTGCACTGTTTGTCTATGGTGTGAGTGCTTTTATGCCGAATATCCTTGGCATAATGAAATATATTGGTGCTGCGTATATTCTATGGCTCGCCATTCATATCGCGGTAAGCAAACCTGAGTCAGAAAGTACTGAAAAATCGGCCTCTTTTTTTAAAGGATTCTTGCTCCAATTTGTGAATGTGAAAATCTATTTGTTTGGTATAACCGCTCTGACCGGATATATAACGGATTACTACACTTCTTTTTTTGATCTAATATTGTTTGAACTGATTGTTGCCACAATCGGAACCATTGCCACAATCACTTGGATTGGAATGGGTATGATGATACAAAGGATGTATCAAAAACATTTTAGGCTCATCAATATTATTCTGGCAGCTTCATTGCTGGAGTGTATTTATAGTATGCTAAAGTGAGTGTGGAATTTTATCGCATAAGTCTTAAAAAATGAGGGTGGTATTACATTCAATACAAATAAAAAACTGACTACGGGACTCATAATCAGTTTTTTTATTTGTCGGTTTAGTGCGTACCTAAAACCGGCACCTGTAAAATGTTGATTTTATTGAATTCTTGATAGACGAGAAGTGTTGGTTAAATATTAACTAATAAGAGATAAGATAAGGCAGGTTACGTATTCGTATCAATCATTGATTAAAATTTATCTCTTTCATAAATTATTGGGCAGCTGCTATCAAATCAGCCATTCTCCCGAGTCTAAATCTATAAATTTATCTAACGTTATTTCAGATTTAAAGGTTTCCCCATATTCACCTCTACGAGTCTGTTGATCTAATTTAAAAGGTATATTATAAAATCGATTTTTAGCTGTTTTAGCTATCATATTATTTTTGATAAAATATGATATGACCTTTTTATGTGCATCTATATCATCACAATTAAGATAAAAGCAGGCTACACCTGTTTCGGCATTACTATGTTTGGCCTGTGTAACAATTCTATCCTTTACTGCGTTCTCACATTTTTCCGCTGCAACTTTTTTGTCCTTAAAAAAATACATCCATTTACCGACTTTGTCGTATTCAAATTCGTTAGTTTCTGCTAAATAATATACCCAGGGGATACTTTCTATTATTTTCATTTATAGTCCTCATTTCTTTATAAATCTAAAGTTAACTACCTTCTCCATACCTCGTCACTCCTTTCAGTACCAACTCCTTTGTAGTAACTCTTTTGGCATTCATTGATTGCAGATGAGACAGGAGTGACTAGGGATACCGTAAAATGTTCCTTTAAACACATCTGAGAAAATTTGTTTTGAATTATTTTAGTTCCTTGGAAAAAATAACGGTATCTTCTACTACCACACCATCATTGTTAAGTTTAAGTTCTATTAGAGCAATTCCACTTAATGTACCGTGGATTTGGTCTATATTTTTTTTACAATAGCTAAATGCTTGCACCATTTTATCTTCATAGAATCTATCTGCTAATTGTATAAATCTATTTTTATCTAAAGCATCATAATCAGCAATGGTGATATGAGGCCTTTTTCCTTTAGTTTCCACGCCATAGTGACTAATATTCTGCTCACTTAAATCTTTCCATAATCTTCGGAAATTCACTTCTGTTTCATGATCTAAATAACCTACAAATGCATATTCATACATAAAGTAGCCCCCTTAAGTTGGCAAAACATCGTTTGTAAACGCAAGGATATTACTCCATTTTACCTATCCAATCAAACATTCAAATTGTAAAGAACTGCAGAGAAATAAGCGATGTCAAAGAAGACTGGGAATAACAGGATACTAGAGCTCGTTCGGTTCCAGCCGAAAACATTAATTGCAGGGTCTTTTTTCTTGCAGCGTAACACTCTATACAGTTGAAAAAGCAAGCCTGCAACAGGAAGCCCGATTAAGAATGCCAACTTTGAGAGATAGTTGTTCGCTTGTCCCAGTTCGTTAATGTGGATGGCGATTCGGTCAGGCAAGTACGAATAAGAAAAGATTCCGCTGATAAGAGGAAGAAGAGATACTGCAAAGGAGCTTTGAACACTGAATATTGAGAATTGCTGATTAGGATTCATTTTCTCTCTTCTTTCTGTTCATTTTTGTTATTAAATTCACAAACCATTGGATAAAGGCCCGTCAGTTGGAAAAAGCATAAGTGCGGCCTTCAAACGCCATAAAGTCTAGATTTTTTCTTTCGAAAGAGCGGGACCCAATCAGGATAGGATCTTCTGAACCGTTTTCGATTGAGTGAAATGCATGTATCATCTCCGACTTTGAAACAGAAAAATGAATCTCTGGCTGTCCTTTGTATTTTACTATTACAGGCCACAAGTAACTTTGGGAGACTTCGTTATACTCAGGAAAATCAACGTAGGGTGGTATATTATTGTCCATATCGCTTTGGCCCCTTATCTCTGTAGTTATTATGCAAGTAACTTTAAACCGTTTTATGTTGCTGACGTGTACTTTTTGTCGAATTGTTTGGTTGGCTTGGATGGTAATTACCAATGGCGTAGCTTAGTAGTCCCACATTAGTACGTATTTTCTTTCTTTTTTTTCAAGACCTTTTCTAATATCTTTAGAGCCACTAGAACAAGCATTAATATGCCACTTATATTAAAGAAATAAACATATCTAATGTTTGTAATGCCATTGTTGTAGAAATTTCCATTAAATAAAAGCCAAACGCCGCCTATAAAATAACCGGTTAATGTATTCCAGCGATCTAAAAATCGCCACATTTTTCTGAGAAAATTCATGCCAGTACCCCTTTTCTGAAGTTCTAACTATAGAAAAAATAAATTATTTGTTACAATAGTAACATAAAAAAATGTTTGAAAATAAACATATTTATATGAGCATGCAAATTAGGCTTTCCCTGATTGTGAAAAAGCACAAACTTAATGTATACATATTAGCTTGTACTTCACTGATAGGAGCTGCCGAATATCCGAGTGATCCTATAATTATAGCCAGAGAGAAGCAATCATTTTACGGCTCTAATTAACCATTAAACAACCACCTCTTAGGATTATTATGAATAGGAGAAAAAAATGAAAAGAGACTTTTATAGATACATTTTTATTGTATTTCAATCGGATATATCGCACTGATTGTTATTTTGATGTGGAAAAGCGGGAAAAATAAAAATAGTGGGAAATCCAGTTAAGTTATCAAAAGGGAGCCCAAGCTGTTAAGGAGTACCTTGAAAAGCATTACAATCAGTTGGCGGAAGAAAATGGGTTAGTGGCCGCGGTTTACCAGAATCGTAAGACTATCTAGCTGGATTTACGACATTCATGAGAGCGTTATAGTTGCGAGGGTAGACAATTGTTGCAGGATGACAAAAGGGAGGAAATAAATTGGATAAGATTGTAATATTGGTGGTCGTCGTAGGGATATTGGGCTATTCCTGGCAACAATCAAAGAAGTATTTATCTCCAACGTCCAGTTTCAATGCAATTATCACGTTTGACCCCGAACATTATACAGACATACGGTGGTTTGAAGTCTTTCGAAAGCTTACACACTGGGAAAAATTTGGACCTTATTCATTCAAAGGAACTGTAGCTACGAATGCGGAAGACATCGTTCATTTAATTCATAAGGAGCTTGAGGTTCCTTTGGAAAATTTCAAAGTCAAAGTATTTCCAATAGAGAAAACCAGCTTCGACTACATCGTAACTTTTAAAAAGATTCCTCGGCCTGAAATTGAGGATTACCCTCATTTAGCGGAGCTGGCGATCTGGAACACGTACGGAAAAAACCGTTATCGATTGTGGCTGGGAATGTCAGTAGAGCAATTTAAGGAAGTCATCAGCCAGGAAATGCATATCCCTGAAGACAGTTTTACTGTTTATTGTCCTGCAAACCTCGTATGGACAAGGTTTTTGTAAGGGCTCTTAGAAATACTGGTTGATTTTTTCGCGCGTATCCGACTATTTATACTATTAGCCTGCATTCCTCGTTATAATTCACATGGGGATGAAGGATTTTTAAAAGCGAATTGAATTATAGAAACTTAGAATTGAAGGAGGGGAAGTTATGTACAGTGAACCGGATAAGAAATTCCACTGCAATAACTGCAATAAGGTGATTGAGGCGGGAGAGAAGTGCTGGATGAAGTGGAGTCTTCCACCTAGCCACTTTCATACTCAAATAATGCCTTCATTGGCTCTACGCTATGAGAACGCACCGATGGTTTGCGGTGAATGCGCCAAGCAAGACTTGAGATTTTCGGAGTTTTGACGGCAGATTTTCATAGCTCTTTCCTAATTTATTTGGGAGAACAGCTTGCAATTCAAAGTAACTTACTTAAGTAGTCGATGAAGTTAAAAATAACCGTATTATATAGAAGATATTAGATTCAATACAAACAAAAAACTGATTACGGGACTCATAATCAGTTTTTGTTTTGGCTAGGTGCATAAGTTAGATAGTCATGGTCATAACTCGAGAGTATGCTCGCAATATTATCATTTTTACGTAATGCAGACATGAAGAGAATCCCTTGCTATGGTTTCGGTGCACTAATCTGACCATAAGAAGGGATTCTTCTTGTGTATCTGAAAGGTGCTTATTTTAGGTCGTTTAAAGAAAGCAGCTGTTTTCCGTCTTGATCAAAATTACCCGGCGATAACCATTTTTCAAGCCTTTTTTTGTTCCGTTCCCATTCACAATCAAGCATTGAGAACCACGATGTATCGCGGTTTCTATTTTTGTACACAACTGCCTGCCGGAATGTGCCTTCATATTCAAATCCTAACCTCTGTGCAGCTAATTTAGAAGGCTCATTTAGACTATCGCATTTCCATTCGTATCTTCTGTACCCTAAAATCTCAAAAACATACTTTGCCAACAAATACTGGGCTTCGGTAGCTTGAATGCTTTTTTTCAATTGCTGGCTGTATATTACATAACCTACTTCGATAACGCCATTTTGTCGATCGTTACGCATTAGCGCAAGCGTGCCCAGCACTTTTGAATGTTCTTTATCCCAAATTCCAAAAAAGTAAGGGTCTTCGGACAAAAAAGTCTTGTTGAAGATATCAGCAAACGCTTCTTCTGATGGAAAGGATGAGAAGGGCAGATACGTCCAAGCTGGCGGCGTAAGTCCTTTTTTGAAAATATCGGTATAGAATACGTGTGCATGGCCCTCTGATGCGCGGTTTTCGCGGCATAATTATGTTATAGGGGACCCATTATCGTATCAATGATCGACATTCCTTTCTAGGGTGTGAAATCTTAGTTAAATATTTTTCAATACCGATTTTCTGACAGCTTCAAAGTGTCAGAAAATCGGTATTTTTCTTTTTAAACGATAGAACGCAAATATTTTTTTAGATAGTATATGTTGACTTCTCTATGTTTCACGTATAAACTTAGTTACATAAGTAATTAACCGAATGACTGAGGTGAAAAAATTGAAGTTTGAATACTCAGGAAGCAAACCTTTATTTCAACAAGTTGCGGATCAAATTACGGAAGGTATTTTGAATGGCTCATATAAAGAGCTAGAGCAGATTCCCTCCACTACAGAAATCTCGAAAGGCTATCAAATTAATCCGGCGACCGTCTTAAAAGGGATGAACTTGCTTGTTGATCAAGAATTAATTGAAAAGAAACGAGGATTAGGTATGTTTGTATTAGCAGGTGCACAAGATAAAGTTAAAAGTATCCGTAAAGAAGAATTCCTAACAAAAGAAATCGCTCACTTGGTTGTAGAAGCCAAAAAACTAGGTATTACCGCCGAGCAATTAAAAAAATTAATCGAAAGAGGGTATCAATTATGAGTTTGGTTGTGGAGCAAATAAGTAAAAAATACCAAGATAAAGCCGTTTTAGCAGATGTTACTGTGTCATTCGAACCACAAAAAATTTATGGCTTGTTGGGGAGAAACGGGGCAGGGAAAAGTACCCTGCTCAATATTATCAATAATCGTAGCTTTGCTAGCGCCGGCCAGGTCTTGCTGGATGGCAAACCGCTTACGGAAAACGAAAAGGAACTGAATCAGATTTATCTCATGAGCGAAGACAATCTTTTTCCGGGAAGCATGAAAGTGAAAGACATTTTCAAAATCAGTGCAGGTTTGTACGGAACCTTTGATTGGGAATTTTCCACAGAGCTGGTTGCGGCTTTTGAACTTGATACAAATTTAAAGTTTCGCAAGCTCTCGACAGGATACCGCAGTATAGCCAAGTTGATTACGGCGCTTTGTGTACCTTGTGATTACATATTTCTGGATGAACCTGTGCTAGGTTTAGATGCTAATTACCGGGACTTATTTTATGGCTACTTGGTTGAAGCTTATGAAAAACGGCCTCGCACATTCATTGTTTCAACCCATTTGATTGAGGAAATTACCAATCTCTTTGAAGAAGTCATTATCATCGATCATGGGAAGATAGTACTGACGGATACCGTGGAAAATATTTTAAGGGAGAGCAATATGATCTCCGGACCTAGAGAACAGGTCGAAAGCTTTGCGGAGCATCTGAATGTGGTGGGCAAAGAAGAACTGGGCGGATTGGTAAATGTGTATGTTTCAGGAGAGCTGCACCAAGCAATTCCTGAGAATATCACGGTTGCCCCGGTAAATTTGCAAACCTACTTCATTCAGTTAACTAAAGGAAAGAAGGGTATTTAATATGAAACTAAAGACTGCTATCACTTATCGTTTAACCTACCAGACGCGATCGCTATTAATCTATATGGCATACTTCACCGTATTCGCTTGCTTGATGCCGCTTTTAGCCATTTTTCTTTCGGATACAACGGAAATCGTTCATTCGGACATAATTTTTAGTGCCATTTGTTTCATGTTTATCTTGGCATTAATTGGGATTAATTCTGATTTTAAATTATTCATTCAGAATGGCCTTTCACGTCAGAATATCTTTCTGGCTAATATTTGGACGAACGCTTTGATTTCGGTAGGATTTTCTGGTTTACTGGTACTTATTCAAAAGCTATTTGACCGCCCATTGATCAGCAACTTCCGATTTGAAATTTTTCTGGTAGATTTATATAGTAAAAGTGCCTTTTTTCCAAGCTGGTTCTTGTTATTTTTCTTTCTGTTTTTTGCAAGTACCATTGGTGTTGTCATAGGCACCTTTAATGAGTTGTTTTCCGGAATCCAAAAAATTCTGATTTTATTGGCACTGATCATGATTCCAACTTTGGTAGGATTGCTTTTCCAAACCATTGATAAACAGATTACAATGAACATTCTCGATTCTCTTAAAGAGATTTTAGGCATCTCTAGTACTGGCCTTAATATATGGCCGTTGGTTGGCACACTTTTGGTACTTATTACAATCAACTTGTTGCTGAGCTTTCTTATGAATCAAAAAAGGGAAATTAAAAGAATCAATGGGTAATGAATCAAATTATTTTAGCAGGTAAAGCCAAAATTGCTTTACCTGCTATTTTTTTAAAAAGCTTCACGGGTATATTATTTAAGGGCAACGTGATTGACTGTCGTAAGTTTTTCAGTTTACTTGCACTCTCCCGACTTTTACAGTTGCTAAACCGAAAAATCCCCATAAATCGCGTTATATATGCGTTTATGGGGATTTTTTTATTTTTTGGTATGTAGATATGCACGCTTGCGTTTGTCTTTTTTCCCGAAGGGGGGAATATCTTCTAACCCAAGCACACCCAGAATGTCGGTGAAACCTTCGGTTGCTTTGTTTTTGATAAAAATATCAGTATTGTCCATATTCACACTGGTGATTGTAGCGCTGCGAGGAGCGGTCTGGATTGCCTCCGTGGAGAAGTCGATTCCTTTTTCATGAAGGTGATATTCCAGTAGGCGCTGCAGAACCAACGCTAAGTAGCAGAGAACGAAATGGCCCTGAATACTGTCTTCGCTCCAGACGTAAATGGGTCTTGCCTCCAGATTGCTTTTCAGAACTCGGAAACTTTCCTCAATTTTCCAAAGCCCATGATAAGCCCCCAACACCTGTTCCGGTGTTAATGTGGCATCACTATATTCGATTCCGTAATAGCCATCGAACCGTTCATCAATTTCCAACTGCTTCTCGTTAAATGAAATCTGATCATCTTCCATCAAGGTCAGTTGAACATATTTTTTCCCGCCTTTTTTCATTTCTGACTTCATTCTCGACTTGGATTCCACGAGATTACGGGATTTTTCCACAATCCGCTCGCGGTCCTTACGATCTTTTCGTTCTCGCTTCAAGGACCACGTGACCAGGAGTTGATCCTGAATCTCATGACTCTTGCTATCTATCCGGACCGTCGATTGAAAGCCGCATTTTTTCCATTTGAAATCAGTTGAAGAGTAGGTGTAGCCTTCTTCTTCGAGAACCATTGCTTTGGCAGCTTTCGAACCGGAACGGATTTTGTAGGACATGATATATTCGAATCCGATGGATTTTAGGAACACCAGATTTTTTTTGGAATTCAGCCCTCGATCCGCTGTAATGATCATCTTGGAGATGCCGTACTGCTCCTTCAATCGTATGAGTACAGGCTCCAAAGTCTTGAAATCATTGGTGTTTCCAGGGAATAATTCATAGCTGATCGGAATGCCTTTGTCATCGATGAGGAGTCCCATCACAACCTGAACCTGATTCACTTTGTTGTCCTTTGAGTAGCCAAATTTCTTCAAATCATCTGCTTTGACCGACTCAAAATAATAAGTCGTGACGTCATAGAAGGCAACCGAAAGGTTGCGGTCGAAAAACTGACTGATCTGCTTGTTCAAATGTTCCTCTAACTGGTTTTTCTGTGATGCCAAAAAAGGCAAGGCGCGATACATCTGTTCCAATTCACAAGGGAATTCGCTTGCGAAGCGATCTTTCCCCTCAAATGTGGAACGTTTTGAACCAGGGAACAATCGAGAATTGACGGACACTATGAATCGAATTCAGTTGAAGAAAGCTACGCTAGAAGTTCTAAATTTGCCAGCGTTAACGGGTATTGGTGATGATAATTTAAGAAGATTACTCAACAATTTAATCATCGAGCTGTATAAGTACCAAGCTGAAGAAGAACGTAGATATATTCGAGAAACGCAGCAACAAGGAATAGCGATTGCAAAGTCTAAGGGTAAATATAAAGGTGGTAAACCGAAATACAAGGAAAATGATCCGCGTCTTCAGTTAGCATTTAAATTATACTTGGCTGGAGCAACCGATAAAGAAGTGGAGCAGCAAACGGGGATTAACAGAAGAACTTTTCGTAGATATCGCCAAAAGTACGGTGTTATCAGAGTTGAAAAAGAGAAAAGACCCACACAATGAATGTGTGAGCCAGTGGTTAGGAGTTGGTACAATATGAAAAGGTACAAACTCAGTATATTCCTGTGAAATGAGTAGGTTCAATCAACTTGGAGAAATTGCTTTTGAAATGTACCCTGTAGGACTCGAACGGTTCTTTTGGTAACTTTGCAACAGAACCAAATTTTGTACTTTTACAGGGCCACTTCTAGTTTTATTTTTATAAAAGATAGACATGTTCCAACGCCAACTATCAGTATTATAGTTGCTAATAATCCACCTTCTAATCCAAAATTGCCACCATTTAAGATCGAAAGGCTATCAGTTGTTTTAATTCTAAATATGGTTTCATTAACTATCTTTCCACTAACTGGTAACCCTAAAATAGCAATAAAAAAATTCCAACTACTATGCAAAGCTCCTACTAAATACAAATTATCACTGTAAAAAAATATTAACGATAGTAAGAAACCAAGTAAAAATATGTTTATTAATCCAATACTCGTAACATTAGGATTAATTGCATGATTTAATGAGAAAATAACAGAATTTATAACTATTCCTATAGTCATATTGCTCATGCTAGCTATAGTATTCATAATATATCCTTTAAAGAGAAGCTCTTCTGCAAAGCCTTGAATACAAAAGCCAAACAGAAGTAATATTAAATATAATATATTAACGTTATTATTTATGCTGATTGAAATACTTTGCATAATCAAATTGCCTATAATAGTTGCTCCTATCATTACGAAACCCAAAATTGCACCAAAAGAATAATTTTTTGTGAAATTTTTAGAACTTATCCCTAACGATTGAATATCTCTTTTTTCTACAAATTTAGAGTATAGAATAATTGCTAAAATTACTAATGAATAGAAATAAAGTTGAATGAGGATTCCAAAACTATCAGAAAAAAAGGAACCTATTTGAATGACTAAACTACTAACTAATGAAAAAATAAGTAATCCAATTATTAAAGTAATCCATCCTCCGCGCCTGTAATTTTTCGTGAGTTCAGCAGATTTTGTTAGTGGTAAATATTTCATATTATGTCTCCAATCTGATTTAGATAGCAAATTTTGTACTTTTACAGAAAAAAAGGTATGTGTTTATGGCGTTGAGTTATGACGCAATCTAACACCTTTAATTATAAGGCACAAAAAAAAGAAAAAATATAATCTGACATCTTAATTACCTCCTAATAAACTTATATTTTGCCTATAAGTAGAGTATAAAAGATAATTATAAGAAATTTATAAGGATTTATAAAAAGATTCGGGTCGTAAATTTCAAGTTAGTCACCCAGTTGAATAAAATACTTCCTCGTTTAAAGGTCACTTGTTCAATCGGCTTTCTATTAATCAATTAAAGCACTACTATTTAAGCAAAGATACATTTGATAAAATAGGTGGCTAACTTAAACTTGAAATTTACTATTACTTAATTCTGTCATATGGCGATTCACTATCTTTGATTGTGTAGTAAGTATAATAAAATCGATATTATCATTTTGTAATTGGAATCATGATATCTAGTATGTTTTTTGCCTTATAGTGTTCTATAAATGGAAATGACCAATTGATATCCTCTTCGTAATGACCAATTAATAACTGATAAGCTGGACCGATTTTTTCATATAGTTCTGGTGGATCAAATTTGAGGCGTAATCGTATATAAGTTCCTCCCTCAAATTCGAATTGATCAAATCCAAATAATTCTCCATGATCACTTTCCAGAACGAGTGTACATACCCTGTATAATTTGCTCTCTCCATAATCTAGTCCATACATTTTCCTGCCTGTTAAAGAAGGAAAGCGGGCTTCAAATGTGGGCCAAGCTTTTTTTTGATTGTCTATATCATTCGGTATTTCTATATAAAGAAAGTTCATTTTTTCGACAGTAACCTCTTGTATAATCCCCAATTCTGTATTAATGGTTTTATCCATAATTATCAGTCTCCTTTATGTTGAATACATAATGTTCTAAATAGTTCATCTAGTTTAGCAATGTCCATAAGTGTATTTGCCAAGTTGGTGTATTCTTTTTTCATGCTGTCCAAGTGTGCTTGTCCAAACGAAATAGCCAATTTCTCCTTAATTTCGGCTCTAGGTAAGTCAAATTCTTTAAGGAACTCACTCATATATAAATTTCTAGCAGAAGCTAATCGAAAACTAAAATAGTGATGAATTTTTTGTTGCTGTTGATTTAAACCATTTGTTTTAATCGCATTCGCGTAATACTCTATTACTTTTGTATCTCCCTGTTCATAACGAGTTTTCATAACAATTGATACGCAATGAAAAATTTCTTTAGCAGTGGGTGTTTTAGTTCGGTATAAATTTCCCCACATTGAAAATGATCCTCTTTTATAATCAACATCTTCGGCTCTCCAATCTTTTACAAACTCTTCAAATCTCATTTTCATATAAGGATAACCAGCAGGGTCATGTAAATAGATATAATCATTTTCTAGATTTGTTACTGAAACAAAATGATCAACTCCGCTTTGATTGATAGAATTTGGATTGTAGTTTAAGTGTCCCATATCTAAGGGACCAACAATAACTGACCCCCTTCTCAAAAACTGTTCTAATTTTTTCTTACTAAGTTCGATGGAATTTTCGTCAATATCAGTTAAGTAAAATTCTTCATAATTGAATCCAAGCATAGTTAAAGAGTTACTAATAGATAAATCGGGTAGTCCGTTGTCAAAAAAAACTAATGGGTGTTTTGTATTCTTATCAACAAAGCTTGCCCCATTACCCATTACCATTAGGGCTTCTATATACTCAGGTTGAAAATGATACCCATAAGACTTTAGCACCATAGCGACTGAGTTAGTGTAGCATAAAGGTACATCTCCAATAAATGAATTCATTTTAACACCTCCTGATTAGATTCTATCTTTCTTCACGAGTTCTTTCCCGTCATTTTCTGTACAAGAAAATTAGGATTTTACAATCTTTTTCAATGCTAGTATGATACTTACAAAAGGAAGTGTATAAAATGGATGATTTATTAGAGATTATAAACCGCATTGAAAATAATATTGACCAAGACGTAAACTATACTCAACTTTGTAAAGGTTTGAGTATAAGCAGCAGTTCTTTACAGCGTGTGTTTCCAGTGCTCTTTAATATCACACTTTCTGATTATATTCGAAAAAGACGATTAACAAGAGCTGCTTTTGAACTTAAACACACACAACATAATATTTTAGAGATTGCTTTAAAATATGGATATGAAACGCCAGATGCTTTTACTGTTGCTTTTAAAAAACAACATGGGGCTACTCCGTCCGCAGCCCGTAAAGATGCTCCAATTAACCTATTTAATTCTTTAGAATTAAATTTATCAGTCGAAGGAGGGAACAATCTTCCGATAGAAATAAAGGTACTTCCTGCTTTTTATGTGGCTGGTATTTCAATAGAAACGACTATCATGAATCCCGATATTTCAATTCTTTGGAATCAGTTATCTCATTCTGACTTAATTGACGATTTAATAAATCTTAGTAGTGGAAGAAGCTTCGGAGTATGCTATGGAATCACAGATGATGGGAAAATTAAGTATATGGCTGGGTGGGAAGTTGAAAACCCAGATAAAGTTAACCATCTACCTGTTGAAGTCATTCAGGTAAAATCATCAACATTTGTTATCATCCCATGTAATGGAAAAATCCCCGATTCAATACATAAAGCGTGGAATTATATGTGGAAGAACTTCTTCCCGGAAAGTGGTTATACATATTCTGGAGACGTCGATTTAGAATTCTACCCCGAAAAAGTTACTAATTCTAATGAATATCAAATGCAGATATGGGTCCCAATAGAGAAAAATAACAATATAGCGTAAGCAAATATTTTTTTATTATTTAACAATACATGAAATTATATAAAGTCGTGTATCAAGAACCTTTTTAAAATAAGGTATATTTTTAACTCATTTTTATTATTTTAAATAAACGTTAAGGAGTAATTTAATATGGATTTAACTTTAGATACAGATTCAGGAAAATTAAATATTAGGGTAGCAGCATGGATAGAAAGCCAAAATAGTTTACTAGTTTCTAAATACGTTGATGGAATAATTTCTTTACCAGGTGGTAGAGTAAAATTTTCAGAGACTACTAGTGAAGCAGTAAAACGTGAAGTTTTGGAAGAAACTGGAGAAAAATTTTATGATGTAGAATTATTTTCAGTAATTGAAAATTTTTTCTTAGAAAAACAATCAAAAAAGGATTTTCATGAATTTCTTTTTGTTTATAAAGGTAAAATAAAAGAGAAAAAAGAATATCATGGTATAGATAATGATGATCAAGATATTACATGGGAATCTTTAAAAATTATAAATGAATTAAAACCTAGTATCTTTAGTGAGCTAGCTGGTTTCAAAAATAAAAATCATATAATTCACTTAGTAAATACTGATTAATGAAATGTATCCAAAATAATCACTATTAAGACAATTCTCAAAGTTTGATTCATACATGAAATTGGATAAAATCATGTATGAAGAACCCTATACCCATAGGGTTCTTTTTTATGACCGCCAGAAATAAACGATTATATACCATAATCGGATAAAATCATGTATCGAAAATAGAAGCCTACGTTTTTTCTTTAATTATGTCTAATTTGGGTGTACCCAAAACTGACAAAGGTAATTACCAATTATTTTAGGTTGTTTAAAGAAAGCAGCTGTTTTCTGTCTTGGTCAAAATTATCCGGCGATAACCATTTTTCGAGTCTTTTTTTATTCCGGTCCCATTCACAATCAAGCATTGAGAACCATGATGTATCACGGTTTCTATTTTTGTATACAACTGCCTGCCGGAATGTGCCTTCATATTCAAATCCTAACCTCTTTGCAGCTAATTTAGAAGGTTCATTTAGACTATCGCATTTCCACGCGTATCTTCTGTACCCTAAAGTCTCAAAAACATACTTTGCCAACAAATACTGGGCTTCGGTAGCTTGAATGCTTTTTTTCAATTGCTGACTGTATATTACATAACCTACTTCAATAACGCCATTTTGTCGATCGTTACGCATTAGCGAAAGAGTGCCCAGCACTTTTGAATGCTCTTTATTCCAAATTCCAAAAAAGTAAGGGTCTTCGGACAAAAAAGTCTTGTTGAAGATATCAGCAAACGCTTCTTCTGATGGAAAGGATGGGAAGGGCAGATAAGTCCAATCTGGCGGAGTAAGTCCTTTTTTGAAAATATCGGTATAGAATACGTGTGCATGGCCCTCTGATGCATGGATTAAATCGCAAGTGTTTCCTTCTATTATTGTTGCATTCAGTTCTCTAAAACAACTTTCTTTTAAACTTGGTCCGATAGGTTGCCCGTAGCAGTTATATTCCATTTTATCATCTCCTAAAAATTAATTTGTGAATCGGTATCTATGCTTTTGCTCAAAAAAAATTCAAAACTACGTCTATATAAGTAGCCTTGTTAACGCCGGTAGTAAAATGTAGGAAAACAACGGTTTGAAAAATGTCGGAAATCATACATTTTTTTGAATATACTTATTTCATCTCATCTACACAAGGAGGTAATGAGCATGAGAAAAGATATTCGAGAAGGAGTGAGGTTCTACATTATGAACGACATCAAACCAAATTTTGCACAGATGGCACGTCAATACGACAGTGATCCACGTACCATTAAAAAACACTTTGAGGAACAACAGAATCCTGAGTTGATTAAGCCCAGGAAACCCGTGCCGGAGAAAGCCAGTAAATTGGATCCTTATCGGACCCTGATTGACGAAAAGGTTTCGGAAGGCTGTTCCGCTACGGCGATTTATTCGCTCCTTAAACGGCGAGGATACGAAGGAAAAATCACGATTCTTCGGGACTATTGCCGAACACTGAAACAAACAAAAACCAAGAAGGCAACAATTCGAATTGAAACGAACCCTGGTCTGTCGGCGCAAGTGGATTGGAAGGAGAATATGACCCTTTACACGAGTTCCGGGCGGCCCGTCACATTCAATATCTTCTTGTACGTGCTGGGTTATTCACGCATGAAATATTTGGAACTGACTTTTGAGAAAAAGCAAGATACGTTATTCATGTGCTTAAACGATGCCTTTTATTTAACCGGCGGTGTACCCAGGGAAATCTGGTTCGACAATATGAAAACAGTGGTCAATCATGCCAAATCCCAATACAAAAAGGTCGTCTTCCACGACACCTTCTACGCCTTCAGTAAGGATGCCAGTTTTCAGCCTATCGCTTGTCGTCCGTTCCGGCCTCAGACAAAAGGAAAGGTGGAGGCTTTGGCAAGAACCTGCGAACGGTTGCGCGTTATGAATGGCGAATTTGATGATGAGCTCGAGCTCTGTCACTACGTCCATGATTTAGCCGAAGAGCTCAATTATGAGGTTTCCCAAGCGACAGGCCAACGGCCAATCGACTTATGGGAACACGAAAAAGAGCACCTACAGGCATTCGATTTTGAACTGTTGGCTGAATACAGTTGTGACGATATTCGCCGTATCGTCAGCACAGAATCCATGGTCCAATTTCGAACGAGTAAGTACTCCGTTCCCATTAAATATATCGGCGAGGAAGTCGAAATTCGACTCACTACCGCATTCATACACATTTATTATAATGGAGAATTGATTCAAACGCATCCGATTAGTGAAAAAAAGCGATCCTATACGTACGACACTCATGACGCCTACGAGATTTTGAAGTCTGATGTGTTTAAGCATAAAGAGGACGAAGAAATCTATGCGTTCATTGAAAATTCTTTGGCGCAGTATGATGATGTGTAGGAGGTGCTGCAATGAGTAACCATGTCCAACTCCTCAATAATTTTGAAAAACTCGGTCTGCTTCGGATGCGGGAATACTTCCCCAACTACCAGGAAGTCGTAAACCGCGAAGCGATTCCCTTCACGGAAGCCCTACTGGAATTAACCAATCGAGAGCTGGCGTTTCGGTCCGATCGGAAAGTGGAGCGTGCTGTAGAAAACGCGCGGTTTCCGGTCATTCGTGCACTCAAAGACTTCGATTTCTACTTTCAGCCAAGCATCAACCGGCATGAAATTCTGGATCTGCAGCACATGGGCTTTCTTGAAAAAGCCGAAAATATTATATTCATCGGTAATTCAGGTGTCGGGAAAACGCATTTGGCGACTGCCCTCGGCGTGGAAGCCTGCCATCAAGGCGTTAAGGCCATATTCATCAACTGTCATGAGCTGATCCAAAAGCTCCAATCAGCTTATGAAAAAGGAACACTCGAACGGGTTTTAAAACGTTATTCGAACTACGAGCTCCTAATCATCGATGAAATCGGCTACCTGCCTATTGCCAAACAAGAGGCCAGTCTCCTCTTCCAACTGATCCGGTTGAGGCACGAGGTGCATTCCACCATCCTGACGACTAACATTCCCTTTTCCAAATGGGGAGACGTTTTTCAGGACAGCGCCGTGACAGCAGCCATTCTTGACCGCCTGATCCACCATTCCAGAGTATTCCAGATCACCGGAAACTCATATCGCATGAAAGACTACAAGCTGGAACGCGAGCAGCGTTCCAAGAAAAAAACACCGGACGATCCTCCGTGATCGACCGGTGAAAAAAGACAGTCCCCCGTTGTTTTTCGGCAGAAGCCGGTGAAAAGCAACATCGTCTTACCGCTGAAAAACGACATTTTTTAAACCGGTGAAAAACAACATTTTTGAACCGGTGTTGACAAGCCTTAATAATTGAAGAAATTATATCATACTTGAATTATTATTTTTGCCGAATTATTCACCGTACCCTGAAATCAGAAATGAACAACATAGCACTTCCTTTTTGTTGCTTATTCTTTCCATTTACTCCGTCCAGATAAATTCTCTTTTATGATGCTAGTGTAACCCGCCACAGAAGATTTAAGGTTCAATTACCTAGAGACACACAGAGAACGAGAAAAACCTTCTATGTTTTGTTACAATATAAAGATAGTACAATAAAGTCACGTTAGGGGGAGTTATAATGCTTTTTGGTAAAGTTGCTTTAAATAAGAGCAGAGCAATAGTGTATATTATCATGCTTATGGTTATAGGATTTTCAGTACAAATGAACAGGGGTTATGCAATGACGTCTGGAGAAATAGTAAGTAACTTTGTCATTCCCACTTTTATGATATTTTTTGGTTTCTCTTGGGAAGGATTAAATAACATAATGAAAGGAGTACTTATAGTTATTGGTAGCATTTGGTTCACATATATATCGTTGCACTATCTAGTAGGATTTCATAATCCCTTTATACAGAGTATGAATATTAATGCAATATAATAGAGTAGTAAAGGGGAATCTTGACTCAAGATTCCCCTTTACTACTCTTACTAATTTTAACATTTAAAATGCTATGTTTAGTTAACTATATTAATTCAGATTAACAGATAATAGTTGTGTGGCTGGCTGTTGCTGTACATTCAAATAGTTTCGAAACCATCATATGTTAAGTTCCATTCCTTCCGTACTTTATCCATTATTTCAAGGACATCTGAGGTTAAATCTATGTATGGATTAGATGTTTTACTTAAAACAATTTGAGATATTTCTTTCACTTCATAATTAAGCCTTTTGGTAGAATATCCGGATTCAAATGATACGCTATCTCCTGAATGAGATGTGAATAAGATATTATTTGCGCTCGGATAATTATCAACTGTAAAATAACCATTCTCAAAAGCAATTATCCCTACTTTTGGCATCTTTGCTCTGAATGTTAGAGATATATTAGCCAATTCTTCTTTCTCGTTTTTTAAACTTATAGTAGAGCTTTCATCAACACCCGATTTATTCATAACGACTTGTGTGAGGACGCTGTTAGGCTGTTCCGACAAGAAGAACCGGGCGAAATTTAGGGCATAGACCCCTATATCAAAAAGTGCACCGCCAGCTAGTTCTTTTTTAAAGAAATAGCGATCTTCTATGTTTTTATAGCTCCCGAAATTGACCTGAATCATTTTTAAAGGACCTAAATCGTTTGTTTTGATCCACTCTTTTACATCTTTATAAACAGGCATAAAGTGAATTGTCATAGCTTCAAATAGGTACAAACCGTTCTTATCGGCAAGTTCTCTCAATACACGTAATTGTCTGCTATTCAACACAATAACTTTCTCGCAGACCACATGTTTGTGGGCTTCTAATGCCCGATAGATATACTCGTAATGCATATTATGCGGAATCGCAATATAAATTATGTCTATTTCACTATCTGATAGAGCGCTTTCGTAATCGCTGTATGCCTTATTAATATGAAATTTATTTGCAAAAGTATCAGCCGCGTTTTGATTTCTGGATACTACAGCCTCTATAACAGCATTGTCTGATTGAAACTGATTGGCAAATTCATGGGCAACACCTCCAGTTCCTACTATCGCCCATTTTAATAGCATTTCCATCTTGGCGTGTCCTCCTCATATCTCCTGTATGATTCAAATAAACCTATTAAATTGTTACTCCGATATTTTTTACGATAAGTGGTGAAGAATTCTTTATCTAATGGAATAGGATTTATTTCCTTAGCTGATTACGTGATGTTGATGTTAAATACAAACGAGTTTACGTCCCCTCGATACCAAGAAACAGAATATTCAACTGGAGTTGCATCAACTGTACTCCCAACAGAATGGAAATAGAATACTGGATCATTAATCGGAATGTTAAGCATGACTCCAGAAAGTTCATCAGCTTTTATTACCTCTAGTTTCCGCTGTATAGAAACAACGGGATAGCCTAACGATTCTAATTCTTTATATAGGCTCCTGTGTGCAAAGTCTACGTTCTCCAGTTTCTCTAATCCTTTATATGGGAAATATGTTGTAACTAATACAACAGGTTCATTTCCTGCATATCTTAATCTCGTTAATTTGAATACTTTATCATTCTCGTTGATATTTAAGTTATGTGCTACATCTTGGGATGCATTTTCTTTAGTGAAGGAAATGATTTTAGTTACCGGATGTAGCCCTTTTTGCTGTATTTCATCTTCATAACTTCTAATCATATGGGTGAATTCTTGATTAATTTTCTTTTGACGAACAAAAGTCCCACTTCTTTTGATTCTCTCTAAATACCCCTCATTTACAAGACTTTGTATTGCTTGTCTTACGGTTGGGCGACTCACTCCATATTGTTCGGCTAAATCGAGCTCTTTGGGGATTTTTTCATGCAATTTATATGTGTTGTTGAGTATTTTCTCAAGTAAATCCTCTCTTATTCCTTCGTGTAATTTTTTATTGTCCATTAGATAAATTATCCTTCCAAAAAAACTCTCTTAGTATTATCAAATAATAAGAGAGTTTAAATTTATTTAAAATTCCATAAATTCTTTTCCGGAAGCTAGTAACTGTTTTTTAAAATCCTCAATTATTTTAATACCAGCACTAGTTCCGATTCTTTCAGCTCCATTTTGAACCATTTTGATGAATGTGTCAACATCACGGACTCCTCCAGCAGCCTTAACTTTCACTTCATTACCTACAACGTCTTTCATTAATTTAACATCCTCTAGGGTAGCGCCAGTTGGTGCCATCCCGGTAGAAGTTTTGATGAAATCTGGCTTTACTTCTTTCGCAATTTTTGAAAGCGTAACGATTTCTTCTTTACTTAAATACGCATTCTCAAAAATCACTTTTGATATTACGTTATGATCAGTGCATACGCTAACAATTCTCTCCATCTCATCTTTGATGTAATCAAAATTACCATTTTTTACTTCGGTTAAATTAATGACATAGTCAATCTCGGTGGCGCCATTTTTAATTGCATCTTCAGTTTCGTAAACTTTTGATTCTATCGACGTTTGTCCTAATGGAAAAGAGATCGCTGCACCGACGTTGACATCAGTATCTTTTAAAAATTGAGCGCATATCTTTGATTGAACTTGATTAATCGCTACCATTTTAAAATGATATTCTTTAGCTTCGTCGCACAGCAGCCTCATATCTTCTGCAGTTGCATAGGCGGCAAGATTGGTATGGTCTATAAAACGGCTTAATTCATCAATAGTGTACTTCTTTGTCATTGGTGATCATCTCCCATTTCTTTTTTTATGTTATTACATATTCGAATTATAAAACACCTTTTAACTATATGTCAACACTTAAATGTTAAAATAATAACAAAAATGCGTTGACATGGGCGTTTAACTGATATAGAATGAAATCGTTAACAAGTAATATGACATTACATAAAGGGAGGATATTATGAAAATTGTTTTAGCGTCACATGGGAATTTTTGCCACGGTTTATTCGAGAGCTATACGATGATCGCGGGAAAAAATAAAGACATTCATGCTATCAGTTTAGATGATAGTGGAATTGGCACATTTAGGAATAAGCTCAATGAATTGTTAGATGAACTGACATCTAACGATAATGTGTTAATTCTGACAGATATCAAAGGAGGAACGCCCCATAACGAGAGCTATAGTTATAAGTTAATGCATGAAGATAAAGTACGTTTAATAGCTGGAATGAATTTACCTATGTTAGTTGAGCTTGGGTTATCACTTTCATCTATTAATGACTTAGATCAGCTAGCACAGTTAGCCGTTGATACTGGTAAAGAATCAATTTCATTGGAAGAATCTGATTCGGAAGACGACTTGGGACTATAAAATAACAGTTTTATTAATCTAAATTGGAGGAGTATTTATGTCTATTACCTTAGTAAGAATCGATGATCGCGTCATTCACGGACAAACTACAACACGTTGGACTAAAGCAAGAAATGTCTTTGGGGTACTGGTTGTGGGGGATAATATTGCAAGTGATGAATTACGTAAGAAAGTGTTGAGAGCGGCAGCTGGTAATCTAAAGTTAGGAGTCTATTCCGAAGAAGTTGCTCCTGAAAAAATTGCTAAAGCTATAGAAGGCCCTAAGGACTATTTTTTGATTAGTGATTCCCCAAAGACATTTGCTAGCTTATTACGTGCTGGTGTTGACTTTGGTAAAACATTGAATGTTGGCCCAATGAATACAAGGCCAGGTACAAAAGTTTTAGGTCGAACTGTAGCTCTTGATCAGGAAGATTATGAAGCATTCGATTATATTTATAATCAGGGGGTAGATGTTCAATTCCAATTATTACCGGATGATGACATTAAAAATTGGCCAACAATGAAGAAAAAATATGATTCTATGAGTTAATGAGGGAGGTTATATAAATGGAAACTAGTTTGTTGCTATCAGCATTACTAACAGGGATTTTCTGCTATCTCGGTGCGATTGAAACACCGTGGTTGTTCGGTATCACTGGTGGGTTTTATATCTTAGGGAGACCGTTAGTTGCTGGATTACTTGTCGGTTTAGCGTTTGGCGATGTTACGGCAGGCGTTCTCTGTGGTGTCGCTGTCCAAGGGGTGTTCATCGCAAATTTGTCAACTGGTGGGGCTACCAATAGCGAAATCACTTATGCCTCTTATGGCGGAATTGGTTTAGCAATGGCAACTGGAGGGAATCCCGCAATTGCAGTCACTCTTGCAATTTTAATCGGACAAACCTTCGGGTTGATTTTCTATAATAGTAGAATGGCAGCGTATTCTTTCTGGAATACGAAAGCACAAAAGGCTGCAGAAGAACTTGATTACAACGGTATCACATTCAATCATGTAATTGGACCACAAATTACCACCTTTTTACTTCGTGCAGTACCTGTATTTCTAGCCGTTTATTATGGACAACCTCTAGTTGATGGGTTGCTGAATACCATTCCAGAAGTAGTTACACATATTATTTCAGTCCTAGGTGGCGTACTTCCTGCATTAGGTATCGCAATGTTAATGAATATTGTTATTAAAGAAAGTAGTCATTTTATATTCTTCTTTGCTGGATTTGTACTGATGGCATTCGCTGGACTAAGTATGATTGCTTTAGTCTTTATTGCAGCACTTGTTGCGTATGTTGTATACCTTGCTTCAGAGCGCCGAGGTGTTGTAACTGAGAGCGGAGGATCTAGTGCAGCAGTATTCGAAGATGACGAATTATTTTAAAGAGCGGAGAGGTGAACAGCAATGCAAGAAAAATTAACAGTTAAAGATCGTAGACAAATTTGGGCTCGTTGGGGTTTTACTCATCTGTCATCCATGAGTTATGAAAAGTTACAAGCTCATGCCTGGGCATATGCATTTATTCCATTCGCAAAGAAATTTTATAAAGATGATCTCGAAGCGCAACGCCGATTGATGACTAGACACTCTATGTTTTACAATACAGAACCACAAACCGGACAATTAATTAATGGAATTGTGACGTCCTTAGAAGAACAGATTGCTTTAGGTGAAGAAGTAAGTGAAGATATGCCTGTCAATATCAAAGCTACTTTAATGGGCCCTCTAGCAGGAATTGGCGATTCAATCATTCAAGGTATCATTGTTCCGTTACTACTTTCCATCGCCATGGGAATGGCTGTTAACGGAAGTGCCATCGGACCATTATTCTACATGATTTCATTTGGTATCGCAGGTCCATTGATAAGCTACTTATCCTTTAATTATGGCTATAAATTAGGTGTCAATGCAATCGATGTTATTGTTGGAGAAAATGCCCAGAGAATCACAGATGCTTTTAATATCTTAGGGATTATGGTAGTTGGAGGACTAGCAGCTTCTAATATCTATTTATCAACTGCATTAACAATACCTATGGGGACTGAGGTACAGGAGCTCCAGTCAGTCATGGATGGAATTTTCCCGCGATTGCTACCATTATTGATGGTCATATTATCGTGGTGGCTAATTGCTAAAAAAAGAATGAGTGCTACCAAAGTTATACTTATTTTGACAGCAATTGTTACTGTGGGTGTATTGCTAGGAGTATTTTAAACTACAAAATCAATAAGTAATGATGTAAGGGAGATCGAAAAATGATAGTACTTAAGCCAGTTTCAAAGGAAAGAATTTGGGGAACCCCTCGGCTGCACCAATACTCAGGAGATTCCCATATTGATAGAATAGGATCGGTCTATTCTGTATCCGGCATTGAAGCGCTGAGCAATGAAATTTTAGCAGGGGATGAGCACCGTACCCTTTATGAAGCTGTAAAAGCAGCCCCTGAAAAATTCGGAATCACAGCAGGTTTTGATTATCCAATCATTATTTCGTTCACTAGCGCAGATGAAAATCTAAGTATACAAGTTCACCCAACCGATGAGTATGCTATAACTCATGAAAATGCCTTATATGGTAAGAGTGAATCATGGTATTTTATTGAGCCTCCCAGCGAAGGCTGGATATATGCTGATTCACTGATAGAGGATAAAAGGGAAATCAAGCGGAGTATTCTGAACGGAGACTATGAAAGTGTAGTTGGTAAAATCATTGTTTCGAAAGATGATGTAGTGTATATCCCTTCGGGTACTCTTCACGCTTTGACACGTGGATCCCTTGTTTATGAAATCCAACAATCGACAGATATCACATATCGTTTTTTTGACTATAATCGTTTAGACAATGACGGAAAACTTCGAGACCTACATTTAGACGATGCAATAGAGACCTTGAATACCGAAAACCGTGTTAAAAGCAGCGCATTTCCAAAAGACACTCTGGTATCAGAACAGCCATATACTATGGTAAGAAAAACTTTAGAGAATGTATATCACAATACCACAGACGTGGCGGTAGCTATCACCGTTTCCAAAGGAAGTATGTGTGTTGATGGTCATAGCATACTGGCTGGGATGAGCATCCTTGTTTTACCGGACGAAGCGATAAGTATCTCTCAAGCTGCGGAGGAAGTAGTCATTGCAACCCCAAAACTATATTTTAAGTAGGTGTATAATTTGTACAAACTAATAGCGATGGATATGGACGGGACATTGCTTAATGATGAAAAGAAATTGACTGAGGAAAACATAAAAGCAATTAAACAAGTCAAAGAAAAAGGTATCTTTACTGTCATAAGTACAGGTAGACCAATTTCTGGAGTAAAGCCGTATCTAAATATGTTTGAGCACGGGGACATTGATTTTTTGGTCTGCAACAATGGTGCAGTCGTGTATAACGTGATTCAAGACAAAATCATTCATGAAGAGCATTTTAAGCGGAGTGAAATCGAAGAGATAATCCAAATGGCTGATGACTTAGAAATAAGCTTGCATTTCTTAGATAGCAATCAATTGATTACCCATAACAATCCAATCAACAAGTACATTATTTTAGACGCTTATTTATCTGATATGGATATCTTTACGAAAACTCCGTCAGCCCTTGCTAATCATGAGCATATCCATAAAGCTTTATTCACAGCTGATAGCGAAATGTTGAATCATAAAACTCAGCTACTCCCTCAGTGGTTTGTCGAAAAATATAACTGCGTACGTAGTGATGAAATGTATTTTGAGATTTTGAAAGAAAATGTTGATAAAGCATCTGGTTTAAAGAAAATTATGCGCTCGTTAGAGATTGATCGAGAAAATGTAATTGCTATAGGTGACCAACAGAATGACATACAAATGTTGAATTTATCTGGTTTAGCTATTGCAATGCATAACGCTTCACCGTTAGTTAAAGAAATGGCAGATATAATTTGTCCAGATAATAACAGTAGTGGAGTTAGTCAAGTTTTATCAGATATTTTTTTCTGAGTAAATGATAAATTTAGAATGAAACGGAGGATTCAATGGCTGATATATACTTATGTCCGTCAATGATGTGCGCAGACTTTGGTAACTTGAAAAATGAAGTAACCAGCTTAGAAAAGGCCGGTGCAGATATATTCCACATTGATATTATGGACGGAAAATATGTTCCTACAATTGGTATGGGGTTACAAGATTTTAAGGTCATTCGAGAAACGACTGATTTAATGCTAGATGTTCACTTAATGGTAGAAAAACCAAGTGCCTATGTCCAAATGTTCGCTGAATTAGGAGCGGATATCATATATATCCATCCTAACTCTGAGAACCTACCTGAATCAACGTTATATAAAATAAAAAGTTACGGAAAAAAGGCGGGTATCGTCCTAAATCCAGGTACATCAATTTCTGAGATACAAGAACTATTACCTCTTGTAGATTATGTTTTGGTAATGACGGTTTATGTAGGTTTTTCGGGCCAAAAATATTTAGACTTTGTTGATGATAAAATCCATCAACTACTAATACTCAAAACTGATCATCATTTTGAATTAGTTGTTGATGGTGCAATAACCCCAGATAAGATTCAAAAGTGGAGGTCCTTAGGCGTGAAAGGCTTTGTTCTTGGTACGTCTGCGCTATTTGGTAAAAATCAAAGTTACGATGAATTGATTTCAAATTACAGGTCTAGACAGGTACTAAATCTTCAAACTAAAACAAGATAATAGGAAAGTAATATAATTCCATAAGCAACTAGAATAAGTATGTGCCATCTTCAATTGATGAGCACATACTTATTTTTTACGGGTTGATACTTTGCAAGTGAGAATAAAATAGTCAAAACTCAAAAGTACTTACTATGATTCATACTCCAATAAATACAAACAGATGTATTATGATACTCACCAAATTTATGTAAGAGCCAATTTAGTTTAGCGCTGATAGGCTTTTATTAGTCTCTGTTAACGGCCACTGTACTGATTTCTTTACAGTAAACTTACTATATTTGAATGCATAGATGGGAACTCTATGCATTTTTAGCGTATTATTTAAAATTTTATTTAACAGGAGAATTACCCGCAAGGATTTAATTTCGCACTGACTTATATAAAAAGTGACTCTTTCTGTAGATAAATCAGAAAGAGTCGCTTTTCATTTAATGGAAGGAAGAACAGAAGAGTTGCTCACGGCTTTAAATGGATACCGCTACTCTTCCAATAGAAAATCAAATACATTTTTGTGAAGGATGCCATTTTGGGACATATCCAAGCGATCCATCGTAATCAACCATTTCGGATAGTTATCGGTAATTTTTTCAAAAGCTTTGAATTCTCGTTCTTTTGTCTGCTCGTCCATCACCGATAGAGAGACTTGAATATACATTTTCGTCTCCGATCTTTCCGCAATGAAATCAATTTCGGCGGTCCCGTTTTTGCCAACAAAAACCTGGTATCCTCGTCTGATTAACTCTAAGAACACAATGTTTTCAAGATCATGTCCCATATTGGAAGACTTATAGCCGATCAATTGATTGCGTAACCCCATATCGACAATATAATACTTTCCGTTTGTCCGTAAGAGCTCTTTCCCGCGTATATCATAACGACTGCACTGGTAGAGAATATAGGCGTTACACATCAACATCAAGTAATTATCCACTGTGTCATGACTGATTTTTGATCCCTCAGAGCGCAACGTATTGGCTATTTTATTGGTGGACAGACTGTTGCCAATGTTATCAAATACAAATTTTGCGACCTTGTAGAAGCCACCAATTTCTCTTATTTCACCGCGGCTAATAATATCTCTTGAGAAAATAGAATCAAAGAGTCCTTGGTTAATCGTTCGAATCAAATTTTCGTCTTCCACCAGGTTCACTGCGGGGAAGGATCCGCTGCGGAGATATTCTTGATAATGTTGTTCTAGGTTATTTACCGTATCGTACTGTTTAAACTCCAAAAACTCACGGAAAGACAAGGGATAGACCTTTATTTCAATATACCGTCCGGATAAATAAGTAAGGTATTCTCCAGAAAAAAGACTGGAGTTTGACCCAGTCACATAAATATCCGCATTGAACGTCACCTTGAGACTATTGATAACCTTAGCCCATCCCTGAATTTCCTGCGCTTCGTCAATCAGCAGATACACCCGCTTCTGTCCTGGAATCCGTTCCCTTAGATAAGCATGGAGGCGGTGGCCGTCTTTCAAAGGTTCATTTTCCATCCTCTCATAACTGATTTCGATAACTTGATTTTCTTCGACGCCACGCTCCAGCAGCCAGTCTTTATACAGCATTAAAAGGGTTGATTTCCCACAGCGACGGACCCCAGTCAGTACTTTTACAAAATCGCTGTCTTTTGCCTGAATCAATTTATCTAAATAACTCTGACGATTAAACATACTGTTCCTCCTAAAATCCTGTGACATAAGCGAAATATGTCTCATTTCCAAATATTTATTCGAGCATACGCTAATAATTTTATTTTTATGCATATATTTCGATTATACTCTAAAAACTTATTTATTTGTTTGTTTTTTCGATTATACTCGAGGAATTTTTTATTTGTCGTTAAATTTAGTAGATTTGAATGGGAGTCGTTCATTCTTCAATCTGAAAGTGTCTTAAAACCCTTTATTTTCCCACCCACTTTAAAGTAAAAAGGGGTCTAAGGTTAGGTTGAGAGTAATATAAGGCCTTTTTCTGCAAAAAGAATACACGTTCGCTAATCGTTCTTGATAAAAGTCTTTCGAGAAGGGTAAAATAGAGAAAAGAACCCTTCCAGCTGAGGGGAAAGGCAGGTGATACTATGTTGCGGGGCGAAAAAATTGTATTTGCAGGTAAATTGGATACGTTTTCTCGGAAACAAGCGCAGGCATTAGTCACTGCCTTAGGAGGAAAACCGCAAGCAGCTGTCACTAAAGATACAACAATCTTGGTTGTGGGGAAGGCGAACACCAATCTCTTTCAAGAAGATTCGCGAAGTCTGAAGATGCAAAAAGTGGAAGCTTTGCAACAAGAAGGCCACGCTGTTTGTGTTTTGTCCGAGCAGGCATTCTTGGAGAAAGCCCTGTTACACCTAAATCAAGTGGTGGGGATTATGAGTGGATCTAGAAGGTAGGATGAACCCACCTCTTCTGTTTCAGAAGGTCTAAAAAGAGAGAGCACTGAATGAAAATCAACTTAAAAGTAAATGCATTTCAAAATTCTCGAATATAGGGATTAGTCAAAGTTTCTAATTTTTACACGCCTACTAGCCCTAGAGGCGTTTGATGGATTGACGGGCGACCTCCTCAAAATTGAAATAGGATTTTTGACCCGTCATCCGCGTGTGGCTATAATGGAGATAGGAGATGTAAAGAGTAATTACAACTAGGAGGAGATTGTTATGAAGAAGTATGTACGCTTTGGAATTATGATTTTGGTCTCTACGGTAATTATGTATTTTTTGATGTTCTTGAATGTATTTCAGCTAAATCATATTTATTTCAGCGAGATGCGGCTCTTAATGACGTTGATTATGGGATCCGTGATGGCGGTTGTGATGCTATCGTTTATGTGGAAGATGTATGATAATAAGAAATGGAATATTATCATACTGGGAGCGAGTTTTTTAATCTTCGGTGTTTCTTTATGGTTGGTGCGCAGTCAGGCGACGATAGATGATGTGGATTACATGCAAGCTATGATTCCACACCATTCCATTGCCATCTTGGCTAGTGAACGAGCAACGATAGAAGACGAGCGTGTTCGAAAATTAGCAGATGAGATCATAGCTGCACAGGAGCGAGAGATCGCGGAGATGAAAATTTTAATTGAGGAAATTCAGCAAAGAGAGTAACAGATATTTTGATAGAGACGAATTAATTGCGGGTAGAGGGTACGACTCTAAAAAAAGCCTCCTTACAGACGAAAAACCTCGGAACATTAAAGAAGGAACACAGCTAATAAAATATAGCTTTGTTCCTTCTTTTAGTATAGAGAGTCTCTTCTAAATAAGAGGTCAACTTCTACAGCTGACTCAAGTGGTAGTTTAGTAATTCTGATTGCAGTATTCTCAGTGCTTCTTTCAAGCCATCGAGTCTACCTGTCTCAATGTCTATGATTGCATAATAATCAGATAGGTATTCTTCTGATACACCGGCATTCAACTGCATATGTATATATGCTTCTACTATCTTAATAGAAGATGTTGTAGAAGTTACTCTGGATTCTAGTCTTTCAACTACTCTCGCATAATATTCCAAGAATTCTTCCCCCTTAAGTTCAAGTATACGCTTTCTGAATCAGGAAAGGAATAGTTTGAAAACCAGAAAAAGCGCTGAACAGCAGTATCCGATTACTCTATCCACTCCGTGCTCTGATTGAAGTCTTCAACCCAGGTAATTTCCGTATCTAACGTGTTTTTTTCTTCAATAGGGGAAGAGGTTGGATTAGGATTCTTTCCGGTTCTTTGCATTCGAATATTTGTAAAGACGTGAATCTGGAACCATTTTTCCTCTTGTAAAAGCTGTATATTGCGAATAGATTCCAGTGAAATCCATTGATTGTTAATGAAGATTTTATTTCCCGTAAGAGAGCCTCTGAAATACCCTACTATCGATTCAGTTTGGCGCCCGAGGTAATCTTTTTGATTCAATTGAATGGATACGGGTCTGTTTTTCTGCAGAGCCTCCGCTAATACTTCGTCAATATCACTTGCATTCATTTGAGCGAGGATAGGGATATCCTTCAGAGCCTCTTCTTTTCCAGCAGAAATGGACCTTGTCAGTTCTTCCATTGAGAATGCCGTTGCCCACTTAACCATGCCTCTATCCTGGTAGTCGTTGTACTCTTCAAATACTTTCTCTGTTCGCTTTCTGGGTTCCTTTATCATACTTTCACCTTCCACCATTCTGTTCGTGTTACGAATAAGGACTTCCTGCAAGTTCTATACCCTACTATACGAACGTACGTTTGTTCGTGTAAAGCGAACACGCTAAATATTTACAAATGAAGGTTAGAATCTCGTATTTCAGTGCATTGTTAGATTAGCATACTTCCTTGATACCGCGTCGCTATCGACTCGGTATATCTTTTTGTAAATTCAGAAAAGAGTAGTTGACAAATAATGTTTACAAGTGTAAATTATAAGCATAGAAACGTTTACGTTTGTAAACGAATAACAGGGAAGAAGGGGTAAAAATGAAAACAGGAACGTTAACTCCCCATATAACTGATGCCGAATGGGAAGTCATGCGTGTTGTTTGGGCAAACCATCATGTCACGAGTAAGGAAGTTATTTCGATCCTGGAAGATAAGATGAACTGGAAGGCAACCACCATCAAAACTCTGTTGGGTCGTTTGGTTGAAAAGGGCGCGTTATCGACTGAGCAAGAGGGGAAAAAGTTTATCTACACGGCACGTGTTGCTGAGGAAGTTACTGTCCGAAACTACACAGGCAATATTTTCAGCCGTATTTGCAACAAAGATATAGGACATGTGATTGGGGAAATAATCAAGGACAACGTATTGAGCTTTAATGATATCCGCTACTTGGAAGAGATTTTGGAAAAGAAAAGAACTTCCGCTGTGGAAGAGGTTAGCTGCCGATGTCTACCTAGGCAATGTCAGTGCAACCTACACCAACATGGAAAATAGGGAGGAAAAGCAAAAATGGAGAATAAAGTATTCAGTATAGACGGCATGACCTGTGCGTCCTGTGCACAAACTGTAGAGAAAGCTGCTCAGAAATTACCAGGAGTAAAGACTGCGAACGTTAATCTCGCAACCGAAAAAATGAATATCCAGTTTGACAGTTCAGCATTGACGGAAGCAGACATTCAAAAAGCAGTGGCAGATGCAGGATACACAGCCATTTCAAATACGGTTAAGAAAACATTCAATATTGAGGGGATGACATGTGCTTCATGCGCCCAGACGATTGAAAAGGCAACTCAGAAACTACGAGGAGTAAATCTTTCCTCCGTAAATCTGGCCACGGAGAAACTGGTAGTGGAGTATGATCCGGGTATGGTGAACCTTACCGATATCATAAAGGCGGTTATGGATTCAGGTTATGAGGCACATGAAGAAGTAGCAACTGCTGATACGGTAGACCAGGATAAAGAAAAAAAACAGAAAGAAATCAAGAGTCTCTGGAACAGGTTTCTAATATCCGCGCTATTTACAGCTCCGTTACTCTATATCGCAATGGGGCATTTGGTAAATGCGCCCCTTCCTGATTTCATTAACCCGATGATGAACCCGGAAGCCTTTGCTATCGTTCAACTCGTTCTGACACTCCCTGTGGTTGTGGTCAACAGTAAAATATATCGCAATGGGTTCAAGGCATTGTCTAAAGGGCACCCTAATATGGATTCACTGATTTCTCTAGGAACTAGTGCAGCTTTCCTTTACGGGGTATTTGCAACAGTGATGATTTTCCGTGGAGAAGTAGCCTATGCCAATGAACTGTACTATGAAACGGCAGCTGTTATTTTAGCTTTAATTGTCCTAGGGAAATATCTCGAGATCTTAACAAAAGGAAAAACTTCTGAAGCCATTAAAAAACTTATGGGATTGGCACCTAAAACCGCACTGGTGGTACGAAACGGAAAAGAGTCAGAGATTTCCATTGATGAAGTGGTGGTTGGCGACATTATCGTTGTGAGGCCAGGTGGGAAAATGCCGGTAGATGGCGTGGTTATCGAAGGATTGACGTCGGTAGATGAATCCATGCTCACAGGTGAAAGTATCCCCGTGGAAAAATCTGTGGGAGATGCTATTATTGGTGCGAGTATCAACAAAAATGGGACGATTCGGTACAAGGCGACAAAAGTGGGAAAAGACACTGCGCTGTCCCAAATTATCAAGCTAGTGGAAGATGCCCAAGGATCCAAAGCCCCTATTGCTAAGATGGCTGATATCATTTCCGGGTATTTTGTTCCGATTGTCATTGCGATTGCAATTCTTTCCGCGATAGCGTGGTACTTTGCTGGTCAAACAGGTGTATTCGCCTTGACTATAGCCATTTCGGTACTGGTGATTGCGTGCCCATGCGCGCTTGGTCTGGCTACTCCCACAGCGATTATGATCGGGACAGGAAAAGGTGCAGAGCATGGCGTGCTATTCAAGAGCGGGACAGCGTTGGAGACGACCCATAAGCTGAACACCATTGTGTTCGACAAAACGGGTACGATAACAGAAGGGAAGCCAAAAGTAACGGATATTATCACCGCTGAAGGGATTTCCGAAACGGAATTACTGACTCTTTCTGCTTCCGCCGAAAAAGGCTCGGAGCACCCACTTGGTGAGGCAATCGTGAATAGCGCAGAAGAGAAGGGCCTAGCATTCTTGAAAACAGAAACGTTTAATGCTATTCCAGGACATGGGATTGAAGTGACAATCAATGGCCAACACCTCTTGCTCGGAAACAAGAAGCTGATGGACGAAAGGCATATTGGTCTGGGAAATTTGGCATCTGCCTCCGATGCATTAGCAAGCCAAGGTAAGACGCCTATGTACATTGCAAAGGATGGTAAAATCGCTGGAATCATTGCGGTAGCGGATACTGTAAAAGAGAGCAGCTTACGTGCCATCAAGAAGCTGCATAAGATGGGAATCGAAGTAGCCATGATCACCGGAGACAACAAACGGACCGCTGAGGCCATCGCCAAGCAAGTGGGCATCGATCGGGTGTTGAGCGAAGTCTTACCAGAAGATAAAGCTAATGAAGTGAAGAAGTTGCAGGATGAAGGCAAAAAGGTAGGGATGGTTGGCGACGGAATCAATGACGCTCCAGCTCTTGCCCAGGCAGATGTAGGGATTGCAATCGGTTCGGGTACGGATGTAGCCATAGAATCAGCAGATGTCGTCTTAATGCGGAGTGATCTCATGGACGTACCTACTGCTGTTGAATTGAGTAAATCCACCATCCGAAACATTAAAGAAAACTTGTTTTGGGCATTCGCGTACAACATATTTGGTATCCCCTTTGCGATGGGTGTTGTTTATGCATTTGGAGGTCCTCTGCTCAGCCCGGTTATTGCAGCAGCAGCAATGAGTTTCAGTTCCATTTCTGTTTTGTTGAATGCATTACGTTTAAAAGGATTTCAACCTTCTGTTATGAAATAAAAACTGGGGATGGTAGAATGAGGATGGAGTTAACTATAAGTTTATCTTGTTTCAAATGCTTAAACATAATAGCGGAAAAGACAAAAAAATTCCCTGCAGTGGAGAGCGTGTCTATTGATGAAAGCAAGAAAATTGCACTCGTTCAAGGTAATAAAACGAAGCAAGATGAGTTTCTGGGAGCATTATCCGATATTCCCTATCTTTTAAGGGAGATCAATGAAGCGGAGAATTGCGACTGTTGCACACAACCCCATTTTAGTTTTCATTAATAGTTGACTGACGGTTGAAACATTTCTTTCAAAAAAGGATAAAGAGAAATTTAATAATAAAAAAAAGAAATGAGGAAAAATTTATGAAACAAGAAGTATTCGTAGAAGGCATGAAATGTGAAGGTTGCGCCAAGGGAGTAAAAGAAAAATTCGAATCCATAAAGGGAGTAGAATCAGTGTCTGTTGATTTGAAAGGCAAAAAAGCTACTATAAATACACGATCTGTTATTGATAAAGCAACATTTGTCGCAGTTTTAGAGGACACAAAGTATTCAGTAGTGGAGTAAGGTAGTTTAAAAATTTTGTAAGTTAGGTAATTTTTTGTATTCAGATTCTATTCGGGGAGCCTCAGTTTTTATCCTTCATGAAGAAACAGGGAGAACAGCTGAGGCTCATTCTTTAATCGAGGTAAGAGGAGGATAAGTTTATGAACAACAAGCAACAGAACGGTTCGAATAAACCAACGGACCACAGCAAGATGGATCACAGCAAGATGGACCATAGTCAGATGGATCACAGCAAGATGGATCACAGCAAGATGGATCACAGCAAGATGGATCACAGCAAGATGGATCACAGCAAGATGGATCACAGCAAGATGGATCATAGTCAGATGGATCACAGCAAGATGGATCACAGTGAAATGGATCATGGCGCAATGGGAGGGCATGCCCACCACCATCACGGTAGCTTTAAGGAGATTTTCTTGAAGTCACTCCCATTAGGAATTGCAATCTTACTCATTACTCCTTTGATGGATATTCAGTTGCCTTTCCAAATTATCTTTCCTTATGCAGACGTTGTAGCAGCTGTATTGGCAACAATTCTATACATTTATGGCGGAAAACCATTCTACATGGGTGCGAAAGATGAGTTTAATTCAAAAGCTCCAGGCATGATGTCCTTGATTACTTTGGGAATAACGGTTTCTTATGCCTATAGTGTTTACGCAGTGGCCGCTCGATATGTGACCGGAGAACATGTTATGGACTTCTTCTTTGAGTTTGCAACGTTACTTTTAATCATGTTATTAGGACACTGGATTGAAATGAAGGCATTGGGTGAAGCAGGGGATGCGCAAAAAGCTCTAGCAGAATTATTGCCAAAAGCCGCTCATGTTGTTTTAGAAGATGATTCGATTGAAACTCGTCCTGTGTCTGAACTTCAGGTTGGAGATGTTATCCGTGTTCAAGCAGGAGAAAATGTTCCAGCTGATGGTATCATTATTCGCGGAGAATCCCGTGTAAACGAGGCCCTCTTAACAGGTGAATCTAAGCCAATCGAAAAGAATGTTAAAGATCAAGTCATTGGTGGATCAACAAATGGTAGTGGTGTCCTATATGTAGAAGTAACAGAAACAGGGGATAAGTCCTTTATCTCACAAGTACAAACATTAATTAGCCAAGCACAAAGCCAACCATCTCGAGCAGAGAATGTGGCTCACAAAGTAGCTAGCTGGTTGTTCTACATTGCCGTTGTAGTATCTTTAATCGCTCTAATAGTCTGGATGATCATTGCGGACCTACCCACAGCCGTTATCTTTACTGTGACTACGTTAGTTATTGCCTGCCCACACGCTTTGGGTCTTGCTATTCCCTTGGTAGTATCACGTAGTACTAGTTTGGGTGCAAGCCGAGGATTACTGGTTAAAAATAGAGAAGCTTTGGAATTAACTACTAAAGCGGATGTTATGGTATTGGATAAAACAGGTACTTTAACAACTGGTGAATTTAAAGTGTTGGACGTCACTGTTTTGAGTGATAAATATTCTGAAGAAGAAATTACAGGCTTGTTGGCGGGTATAGAGGCGGGCTCCAGTCACCCGATTGCCCAATCGATTGTGAACCACGCTGAAGCGAAAGGCATTAAGTCAGTTTCCTTTGACTCCATTGAAATCGTTTCGGGAGCAGGAATAGAAGGGGAGGCGAACGGCCACCACTATCAATTAATCAGCCAAAAGGCATACGGAAAAGCATTGCGTATGGATATTCCGAAAGGCGCTACTTTAAGTATCCTTGTAGAAAATAATGAAGCAATCGGCGCTGTCGCATTGGGAGATGAACTGAAAGAAACCAGCAGAAACTTGATCGAGGTGCTGAAAAAATACGGAATTGAACCACTCATGGCTACTGGTGATAACGAGGAAGCTGCACAAGGAGTTGCAGAAGTTCTAGGTATTCAATACCAAGCCAATCAATCTCCGGAAGATAAGTACAAGCTGGTCGAGTCCATGAAAAACCAAAACAAGACGGTTATCATGGTGGGAGACGGGGTCAATGACGCACCTTCCCTTGCCTTGGCAGACGTAGGTATTGCAATCGGAGCTGGAACGCAAGTAGCTTTGGATTCTGCGGATATTATCCTTACTCAGTCTGATCCAGGGGATATTGAATCCTTTATCGAGTTAGCAAACAAGACGACACGTAAAATGAAACAAAACTTGGTATGGGGAGCAGGCTACAATTTTATCGCGATTCCAATTGCTGCTGGCCTCCTTGCTCCTATCGGCATTACCTTGGGTCCGGCCTTCGGCGCCGTCCTCATGTCCTTATCGACCGTTATTGTTGCGATCAATGCCATGCTTTTGAAATTAGACCCTAAATAAAACGAAGCAGGAACGAAAAAAGCACTGGCTGGTTTGACCCCCTTCCAGAATCGGGTCAGACCAGCCAGTATGCTGTATAAGGAAAATCATAGATCGATAAATTTTCGATAAAAACAGGGCTCCCATGCTTTCGATGGAGAGCCCTGCTTTTCTTATGAACCATAACCTTTTTAATCAACGGCTTGGGGCAGAGATTCGATATTTAGTAGTGAAGTACCCAATTACAAGCAGGACTTCGATTAATCCGAAGGCCAGGAGGAAGCTATGCATAAAGAACTCCGCCGGCAGCGCTAAGATGATGGGATCAGTTGCGGGATTAAATAGCCAAGCATCATTGTTAAAGAATACCTGATGGAATAGCACAAACAGCACATCAAAGTTGATCAATAGAGCCAAAACAACACCCAGCGGAAGCAAGATTCCCCACTGGAAGTATCGAAGAAGTCGCCAGTATTGCCCTTCTCTGTTTAGATACTGCATAAACCAGAAGGAGCCTATCCCTGAAGTAATCAGAATCAGGTAGTCCAGCATAAACAACTTCTTCACTTCAGTGAAGTGGAATAACCCGCTAACTGAGCTAGGGAAATCCGGCATATCCAGTTTCGCTATCCATGGGGTATTCAGGTAATCTAGCAGAATACGATAGTTCATTAAGATTTGCTCTTTCGGCATGCCTACATATTCCGATATATTCAAGTAACCAATATCAAACGAGTAGAGGAAGGTAAAGTTGATGGTTGCTGCCACCGAAAGGGATAAGATGAAAAAGGTAATGAAAATAAACCCTGAAATTTGAATGATTTTCTGCTTCAATGTGGAATTGCCCTCACAATTCATTTTGATTTATTTTTGATTTTACTACGTTCAATTCCTCTTTTAACCGTTTGTTTTCAATTTCCAACTTTTTCTTGTCTTCCGATTCGGGATCCGCGTGACCATGTCCTTTATGGTTATGACCGCCATGCATACCAGGCATGAGAAACATCATGAGCATGTGTCCAACCACCATCAGTACCACAAATATAATCGATTCCATGTTCAACTCTCCTTTTATTTTTTCGTCAATGCTACAACTAACACGTTAGTAAAGAAATGGACGATAGATTAAAAAATTACGAAGAACCCAATTCCATTAGTGAAGCAAATAAGATTCAGAATAACTTTCTAAGACAAGAATAGAGTAAAACTATGTAGGTTTTATGGAGATTAACAACTCCATAAAACCTACATAATTCCTTGGTACAGTAAAATAAGCAAAAGAAAGGGGCAAATTTTGCCGGCATTTAAGGAGGATACATGAATAGAAAGCAGATGTTCAGGATTTTAGGAATTCCCACGCTTTTAAGTTTACTGGTGGTACCTTTGGATGTGAAAGCTGATACGCTGGAAGAGCTCAATCAACAAAAAACGGAATTGGAAAGCAGAATCCAAGAATTGGATGAGAATTCTTCAGGGCAACAAGAGCTATTGGACACATTGGAGGCAAAGAAAGAGCAACTTGGGGTTGGAACAATCACCCTGCAAAAGGAAATCGACAAGCTCACCCTACAATTAGTTGAACAGCAGGGAAAATTGCAGATTTCTGAGGAAAAAATAAAGGAATTGGGTAAAGAAGCAGAAACGCTGGAAGAACGGATTGAACTAAGAGGGGAAAAACTTAAAGTGCAAGCCAGAGCCGTCCAAACAGATACAAATCCACGTACTCTCCTGGAAGCAGTTATCAACTCGGAGAACCTTGCGGAAATGATAGGGAACATAGGCTTAGTAACTTACATTATGAACATCAACAAGGAAATACTCGTCCAGCAGAAAAATGACAAAATGGATCTGGTGGAGAAAAAGCAGGCAGCTGAGGACGAGCAGGAAAACCTCGAAATACTGAGTGCGGAAATCCAAGTAGCCAAAACCAATTTGGTGACACAGAAAGCAGGGCTGGAGAATCAAATCGAGCAGCTAGCCCAAGAGTATGATCTTACGGTGGAACAAAAAGAAGCGATTGATCAGGAGCAACAGAATCTTGCCGGAACGGTGAGCACCCTCTCCGATCAACTGAAGGAGGAGCAACGCCGGATCGCTGATGAAGAAGTAGTACGACAACAGGCTGCACAAGAGGTCGCGGTTGCAATGGCGGGTGAGATTGTTCCTGAAAGCTTCTTCGAAGAAAGCAAGGTAGTGGAGTATGCCTCTGCGGGGGAAACCCTGCCTGAAGCGAAGAGCGTTACCGCGTCTGGTTTCATTCGTCCGAGTAATGGGATTGTAACAGATCCTTTTGGATACAGAATCCATCCTCTTACAGGGGAGTGGAAATTGCATGCGGGCATGGATTTTGCCGGATCGGGACCGATTGTCGCAGCCCAGGGGGGAACCGTTCTAGTAGCCGGGTACCATAATTCATGGGGCTACTACGTGAAAATCGACCATGGAAACGGACTCCAAACTTTATACGCTCACATGGAAGCGGGCAGCCTTCGGGTTGCTCCCGGACAAAAAGTATCCCAAGGACAACAATTAGGGATAATGGGAACAACGGGGGATTCAACAGGTGTCCACCTGCATTTCGAGGTTTATGAGAATGGGGTTCAGGTTGACCCAGAACCTTACTTGGGATTGTAAAAGCACTATAAAATAAACGTTTTTTTCTTATAAGGAGGAAAGTATGGAAACAATAGTAGGAACAATTGATCGCGTAGCTTTCTCATTTGGCCCATTCACCGTCTACTGGTATGGGATTATCATTGGGGCTGCTATGCTATTGGCAATCTCCTTGGCGTCCAAGGAGGGCACGAAAAGAGGCTTAGGAGAAGATACCGTTACAGATATGACAATGTGGGCGATTCCCATTGGGCTGATTGGAGCCAGAATCTACTACATTCTCTTCGAATGGCAGTACTATCTGCAAAATCCGGGCGAAATCGTCCAAATCTGGAATGGTGGAATTGCCATTTATGGGGGGTTGATTGCAGGGGGATTCACTGTCTATTGGTACACCAAGAAAAAGAGGATTCCCGTTGCCTTGATGTTGGATGTGCTGGCTCCCTATGTCCTTTTGGCCCAATCCATCGGTCGATGGGGCAACTTCACTAACCAGGAAGCACATGGTGGAGAAGTGACTCGAACCTTTCTGGAGAACTTGTACCTTCCGAAGTTTATCATTGATCAGATGCAAATTAACGGTGTGTACTACCAGCCCACCTTCCTCTACGAGTCATTATGGAGTCTCCTCGGATTTGGCGTAATCATTGCCTTGCGAAACCGCAAGGGGTTGTTGCGGCAAGGCGAAGTGGCCCTCAGCTATACTATCTGGTATTCAGCGGGCAGATTCTTCATAGAGGGCCTGCGCACGGATAGTTTGTGGATTGGTGATTTCTTGCGGGTGTCACAGGGATTGTCCTTGCTCTTGTTTGTGGGTGCGATTGGTATTTGGATTTACCGGAGAAGGGATTATCCGCCCAAAACCTACTATCTAGAAGGATGGAACCTCAAAGGAGAAAGAGATTGAAGTAAAGACGGATAACAGGAAAGAGTGTGAGTGGCATGTCGAGTTATTGGAATCTGCTGAATCATGACGGATTGGGATCCTTAAGATTGATGGGGTTGCTTTGGATTGTAGTGCTGTTTATGGTGGCGTACCTCCTTATCAAGATTCTTTCCGATCGAACAGATAGTCGAATTGCGAATGAGACCTCTTTGGAACAGATTCAAAAAGAATTTGCCAGAGATAATATTACGGAAGCAGAGTACTTGAAGAGAAAAAAACAGTTAGAGTAAACGAGAGAAAAAGGGGGAGAATCATGATTAAAAAGTATCGCAGAATGGTGAAACCTTTTGATATCATTATTGTCTCTTTTCTGTTTGTTCTATCTTTTTTACCGACAATGATCTTCGCCGTTGAAACTGCGCACATAGAAAAGAGCAAGCTGTATGCAGTTATCTCGTTCAACGGCGAGGAAGTGGACCGCTTCCTCCTGACCGGAAATGAGAAACAGCGGCTTATCACCTACTATCCTGCTCCCGGGAAGTATAATATTATCGAAATTGATGGGGAGCGGATTCGTGACAAATCGGATAACAGCCCCCAGCAAATCGCCGTGAGGACAGGGTGGATCCAATCACTTGGACAAACCAGTCTAAACTTACCCCACCGCATGCTAATTGAGATTGTATCCGATAATCCGACAGAGGCGGAGATTGATGTCCTTGCACGATAAGAGAATAGACCACTGAAAAAAGTACTCCAACCCTATTTAATTAGTTGGAGTACTTTTTTATAAACCCTATTTTATTTTGCCTTGGGAAGATTGATTGTAAATGTTGTGCCTTTCCCATAAATACTATCTACGGAAATAGTCCCTTGATGCGCATTCACAATGCCCTTTACAATGGAAAGGCCTATTCCTTGCCCCCCTAGTTTACTGTTTCGGGAGGGCTCCGCCATATAGAACCGTTCAAATATTTGGCCCACCTCGTCCGGAGGGATTCCTTGTCCGTTGTCGATTATTCGAAAGGAAGCGGTGCCTTTACTTTGCGAAACGTAAAGGTCGATTCTTCCTCCTGAAGGGGTAAACTTAATGGCATTTGCCAACAAATTAGTTAAGACCTGATGAATTTTATCCCGGTCCGCGGAAATAAAAACGCGATTACCGCTAACGGAACAGTTGAGTTTATTTTCAACCAGCATGGGTTGGAAATTATCCACGATTTGTTGGGCTAGTTCCGTAAGATCAAAGGTGGTTTTCTGTAGTTGAGACTCCTGACTTTCGAGTTCGTTGATCCGATCGATTTCTCCAATCAGACGCGTAATTCGGCTTATCTCTTCGTAACAACGATAGAGCCGCTCTTCAGATATTTCCCAGACACCATCTATCATGGCTTCAATATTCCCTTTCAAGGTCGTCAAAGGCGTTCTGATTTCATGGGCAATATCGGAGGACAAACGGTTTCGGATCTTCTGTTGGTGTTGAAGCTGCAAGGAAAGATCATTCACTGATACCAGCAGGTCATCAATCTCCCGGATTCCTGTTTCTTCCAGAGAAAGACTGCTGTAACGCCCTTTGGCAATTTTCTGGGTAAAATCATTGATTGTGACGATGGGGGAGCTAAGCTTTTTGGACACCACTAGCGCAAAGAAGAGGGGAATGAGGAGCGATATGAAGGCCACAAAAACCAATTTACTTTCCATATCGGAAATAAAGAGGGCGTCATGTTCTGTGTAAGCATAGGGACCCACGGATTGAATCTCCATTATGCCAATTTCTTCGGTACCATCATAAAGGGGACTACGGCTTTGCACGTAGTCACTCTCCATACCTCCCACCATTTGCTGCATATGCAGGAGATGATCCTGAACCTTGTTCTTCGCATCTTCTTCCTCAGAAGCGGATGGGCTCCATAACAGTTGCCCGTCCTCGTCGAAAATCCTCACAATCACTGACTGTTGGAGAGCATTTCGCCCAATACGCTGAATTGCTTGCGAATTTTCTTCCCAGGTACCGTTTTGTTGATAGAGATTCTCTAAATCAGTGCTGTATTCTTCCAACTCTGACTCCTGTCTCTCCCTGACATAGTCAGCAAAGTGGCTCTCTAGTAAGTTCAGTGTTATCCAGCTGAAGGCTCCTACCAGAATAAAAGAAAGCGAAACGAAGGAAAGGAGAAGTTGCCACTTTATTGTTCGCTTCATTTTTGACCACCAAATCGGTATCCCTCTCCATAGATTGTCAGGATATAGTAGGGGGTTCGCGTATCATCATCTTCTATCTTTTGTCGCAGGTTCTTAATATGGACATCAATGACTCGATCTGTTCCGTCAAAATCTAATCCTTTTACGACCTGCAAGAGCTGTTGCCTAGGGAAAATCTGCTGAGGATGTGACGCCAGAAGAGTCAGCAACCTGTACTCAGTTGGCGTTAGTCCCACTTCTACGCCCTTTTTGAATACTTGCTTGTTATCGGGATAGATTTCCAATAAACCACCTTCGAAGGACCATTTCACCTCTTGGGGTTCCGGATGTGAGCGTCGCAGTACAGTCTGTACTCGGGCCACCAGTTCTTTGGGGCTGAAGGGTTTCGTCATATAATGGTCCGCGCCGATTTGCAGTCCGCTCAGGATATCCTGTTCCGTTGTTCTCGCCGTCAGCATAATCACAGGCACGCTGGAGGATTTTCTTATTCTTCGGCAGACCTCAAGACCGGAGATATCCGGCAGCATGAGGTCCAGGACGATGAGATCCGGCCGGATGGTTTCGGCTTTCCGCAAGGCTTCTTCTCCATCCATGGCTCTGAATACTTGGTAGTTTTTAGCAACCAAGTACGCCTCTACAATCTCCAAAATGTTTTCCTCGTCATCTACAATCAAAATTTTCATATGTTTTCCCTCCATCATTCACACGATTGATTCTGTACTACTAAAAATTGTCCCACCGCACCATCTTTCCTGAGCAATGCACGATGGTAGTTTTCCAATATTGCTGAATTGAGTTTACCTTTTCATTGTGTGGGTTTTATGGAGTAGAAGATGTCCTATTGTTTTTAAAGAAGCAGTAGGAAAAGTTCTGTCGGCCTATTAATGCCTTTAGAACTACTGCAAATATTTGTTTTTTTGTTTCTCCATACGCCCTACACAATCATGCGCTATCTTAGTAGTGAATGGTTGTGTACGATTCGATAGAGGCATAATGCAGATAAGGAGTGTTAGAAAATGAATATCATTATAATGGGAATGCCCGGCGCTGGAATGGGAACCCAAGCGAGGGAAATCGCAGTTACCTATCAGATTCCGTATATCTCTACAGGTGAAATCTTCCGATCTTTCGCTGAGATGGGTAGTCCGATCGGTCTAGAAGTCAAAACGTTCATGGATATGGGAAAACTAGTCCCCGATAGATTGGTCAATAAACTCCTCTGGGATCGCATGGGAGAAGATGACATGAAAGAGGGTTTCATTTTGGATGGATATCCGCGAACGCGTCAGCAAGCGGAAGCGTTAGAAGCATATCTGGAAAGCAAAAGACTGTCGCTGGATGTTGTCCTCTATCTGGCTGTTGGGAAAGAGGTCTTACGGAAAAGGTTAGAAAAGAGGGTCAATTTGCCTTGGTCAGAGGATAAATCAGAAGTCATAGAAAGACGGCTACAAGTGAGTGAGCTCGAAATGGAAGCACTGACGGGTTTCTATCAGGAAGCGGGAATCGTTTCTATGGTCAATGGCGAACAAAAGCCCGACATTGTATTCGAAAAGATACAAGAAGTTCTTCAGTTTCATTCTTAATGAGGATTCGTTCTAATCCAGAAGATAATCTTTCTATTAGGCTCTCCAAGATTACGAGCTATTGGACGAATGCCTTGATGAAAAGGTAGAAATCAAGAAAAAAAAGCATGGAGACTTTTTGTCTGCATGCTTTTCCTTAAGGTTTATTTTTTTTACCACTGTTAAACATATTCGATGATGCCGCGTTTAAGAAGCTCTTTCCTCAAAGCCTCATTTTCTACCCGTAATCTTTTTACATCTGCGCTTAAAACAGAATTATGTTTACGAACTGCACTTAGGATTACCATCGTCAAAACAGGAACCAGTAGTACTAAAATGATAAATAGAGTTGTTTGCATAGTCTATGTCCTTCTTTCTGGATTGTTTTTTTTAGATTTCATAGTCATAGCATACTAGGTGATTATGTAGACTGTATGAAGAAGCAAAACTCCATTAAATCTACACATTGCTCCGGTATATTAGGGTTAACAAATCCTCAAAGTATGGATAAGTAGTAAGAATTGGCGTTTAGTAAGTGAGGGTACTATTAAAAATGTAGAGGCGTAATTGATGCCATGGATTTCAGTAAGCACAATTTATCCAATTTTCTAAAGACGAGGTGCCGATTCAAAATCGCTTTAAGGCTTACCGAAGAAAGAAGGCAGGGATATGAAAAACAAACATCAATTAGTGTGGGGTGTAATCCTGTTTGGTGCGCTTGCCGTATTGATTGTGTACAGCAGCGGGTTGTTTATGCTGGCAAAAAATGCGGGAACAGACGTTTATACGCAAGGGTTTTACAACAGCGGCATGATGGGTGGCAGAGTCAACAGCAACCAGAACAGCAGTGGCGAGAAATTGACGCCGGATCAGATTTTGTCGGATGTCGAAAATTATTTGAAGGGCTATGGAAATAATCTTCAAGTGGCAGATATTTTTGTCTTCACCGATGCGGATTACTACGTTTCGGTGGAAGAGAAAGATACCGGCAGAGGGGCCATGGAACTCTTGGTCAATCCTTATACGGGACAGATCTACCCCGAGCCGGGTCCCAACATGATGTGGAATGAGAAATACAGCATGATGATGGGAGGATCCTTCCGCTACAATGCGAATGCAACGGATACGGCAACTGTGAACCGAACAGAAGCAGTCAAAAATGCGGATGATTTTGTGAAGAGTCAGTTGGGCGAAGCTTTTTCGGTTCCGGGTGAGGGGCACGCATTTTATGGTTATTACACTTTTCATATCAAGGAAGACGACAAAGTAATCGGGATGCTCAGTGTCAATGACCTTACCGGAGAAGTCTGGTACCATGATTGGCATGGCGATTTGGAACAAGTGATTTCTGAACATTAACAGAAAGAGGAGTGGGAAAAATGATGAATTATTATGGTTATGACATGATGGGCGGTTGGGGAATTTTCATGATGATTATCCTGGTAATCTTAATCGTTATTATCGTATACGCGGTGATGAAGCTAGTCCAAGGAGGCAATAATGCTGGCACAACTTCAAATGGCCGGGATGAGGCACTTGAAATCCTTGATCAGCGTTATGCAAAAGGAGAATTATCAGACGAAGAATACCAACAAAAGAAGAAAATATTGAAAAGTTAGTTGGGTAAGTCTGAAGTTTCATGCTCGAACTGAGTTTTCTCAAAAATATATTCCGGAAATGAACTATTCATATCAAAAAGCCAAGATCATATACAAATCTTGGCTTTTTGATATGATTTTTTTCTACATAAAATCAACACATTCATATATTATTATAAAAACAGAAACATAAAATAAATCAAAGCAAGGGGATAAATTATGCACCACCATGAAAGTAAAGAAGAGAAATCAGGAACGCATAAACACAGTCCATTACATCATATGATCCATATGATTATTTGTTGTGGCCTACCAATACTGATTATAGTATCAATACCATTTATTGCTAAATATAATCTCGGACTTGCTACTATATTAGGAGTTATTGCGCCATTTATATGCCCCATTATGATGGGAGGAATGATGCTATCAATGCTAGGTGGTAAGAAAAAGGAAAACTGTTGTTCGAAAAAAGAAAGTGATACTGTACCGGAAGAGTGAGCGATTTTTTTGTAGGAAGCCATTAAAGCATCTAAAAATTGAAGGAATAGTTTTTAAATAAAAAAGTGGGGCCCAAATAATGGCTACGAATTAATGCGACATTTTTTTGGATACCGATTGTATGCATCTGATTGTGCTGTACTTGACTACTAAAAATGAACCTATAGCCCTGACTAGGTAAATTGATTATAAGACTAATTATTTGACTATTGAAAAAAGGAAGGACAGAATGTGTAATGTAGAGTACTTTCGATAATAGTCAATAAAGGAGGGTAATGAAACATGTATAAGAACCGATTGATAAAAAGTATCCTAGGTCTTTCTACATTAGTATTATTGGCCGCATGTTCTATTGATCAAGATGGAGACGTAGATTCTGAGTCCGTGGGAAATATTTCATCAGATATAGAAAGTATTGCTTCTACTTCGAATATGGGTGAAATGATGCATGATGATTCTGGAGAAATACCAGAAGGATTACTAGCAGCAGAAAACCCAACATATCGGATAGGGGACATTGTTACCATCAATTCAGACCATATGACAGGAATGCAGGGTGCAGAGGCTACTATTGTAGGGGCATTCGACACTACAGTTTACGAAGTATCCTTCAATCCAACTAATGGTGATCCGCGAGTAACAAACCATCAATGGGTTATCAAGGAAGAAATAGCTGAAGCAAAAGATGTCGAAGAACCACTGGAACCTGGCACAGAGGTTACGCTGGAAGCGAGTCATATGGAAGGCATGCAAGATGCAACTGCCACGATAGAATCAGCAGAAGACACTACCGTATATATGGTTGACTTTGAGCCGACCACAGGGGAAGAAATGGTCAGGAACCATAAATGGGTAACAGAAGCTGAACTATCGCCCAATTAAATGTTTACCTTTCCAGCATTGAAGAGATAAAGATTATCTGTTACTTGATCAAATAGATCATATATTAAAGAAACATTGGACAAAAAATAAAGGGCAAGATTCACATAAGTGAGTTTTGCCCTTTATTTTTGTCTAAAAATTAGGTGGTCTTTATTATCTGTAGTTTTGGGGTGTACCCAAAATCACCACCTGTAAAATGTTGATTTTATTGGATTTTTAATGTGGAGTACATGTGTCGAATAAATCGAGTTCGAGAAAGGGGGAAAACAGATGAACATCGGATAAGCACGTGTGTCCACCACAGACCAGAAGCTGGACCGACAGATCAAAGTCCTGAAAAAAGCAAGGCAGAAAAAATATTTTAAGAGAGAATGTCCGGTAAAAGTATGACAGATCGTGAGGAGTTTCAGCAGGCTTTGGGGTTCCTGCGAGAGAAAGATGTCCTGATTGTGGAGTCATTGGATCGACTGGGTCGAAACTATGATGATATCGGTCAGATGGAACAATAGCGCCTGGATCGGAAAGAAATTGGACTCCAAGTATTGAATTTACCGATTCTGAACCATGACCTGGGAGATCCTAATCTGCAGAAACTAATTCGGAATATGACTTTATAGTTGCTGTCCTGGACCGCCCAAAACGAATGCGGAGAAATATTGCCGGTCGCCTATCAATTGAAATCGGATATAACTTATCAACTCCTGTTAAGTAGATAAGAAATCCCGGCTCTGTGGGCACTGCTGAACAATTTGAATCGGAACAAAAAAACTTCCCGCCTTGAAAATACGCCTCTAAAATAACCCAATTTAAAAATAGAGGTTGGGACAGAAGTATTAAAAAAGAGAAAAAATCGCATGAATCAAACTGACAAATGTTGATTTCATGCGATTTCTATTTTTCTATTAGCTAATTTCCGCCAAAATTTGATTTATGTCACAGTTCTATTTTTGCAGATTCTTCTTATCTGTGACTGTTCATTGGGTGAGAGTAAAATCGTTCCCTTCTGAATCAAACGTCACCGATCTTACTTTTTATTTTCCATAACGTAATAGAAATGTTTTAGATTCTCAGGAAGTACGTATTCTTGCTCAGCTATACTATCAGCTAAACTTCCTCCGTACACCGCCTTAAGGATTCCTTCAATAACCATAGCCTTAGGGGGGACGGTATATTCTTGACCTTGATAAATCCAAATTCGACAGTCAACTACGTTCCCACACAAATCACCACAGGATTCGCATATACTTTCTTTAAACTCCATCTGAATGTCGTGTCCATTAACACGGATTGTAGGCGAACTAAGAAATTTATGAGTTACCGCTAACTCCTTAGTATTCACATTGATTTTGTTTACATGTACATCTGTCCCAGTTGCTTCAAGTACATTTGCAATTTCCTTTAAAGCTTCATCTAAGCTGTCTTCTGCGCCCTGACAGCGAGTACATACACTCAAATCCAGATATAAAAAATCAATTATTATTTTATTTTTTTCAATTTTAATTTCTTCTGCGTTTCCGCAACATCCTGTTGTACCTGAACAACATCCTGAATTGCTTTTATTAGTCATATTTAACACTCCTTGTAAGATAAAGATAAGGTTTGGATCATAAAAACCCAGGCATAATCAGCTTTTTCGTATAAGTTACTTATTAAATAAACAATTTTAGCCAGCACAACAGGATAATTTTGATAGGACTTTGTCAAACGCTACGGCTGCTAATTTTGAGCCTTCTGCCATTGTTAAATAAGGTGCTAGCGTTTCTTTTAAGTCGTCTACGGTCAATCCCAACTTGACAGATAAAGAAGCGGCGTAAATAACTTCCCCTGCATTGTCAGCAACCACATGCACTCCCAGAATTTTTCGCATTTTTCTATCAGCTACAAGTTAAATTATACCCGTCGTACCATGATTTACAATCGGTCTAGCAACATTTGTTAACGGCAACACAGATGTTTTAATTTCATATCCTCTTTCATTCGCTTTCTTTTCTGTCAAACCAACGGTTGCGAATCCGAGACTTGTAAGCGCTGCCCTAGGGACTACTGTTAAATCGATTTTTTTATTTAACCCACCAATCGCATTGTCTGCAACAATTCCTCCTTCATAGGCAGCCACGTAGACGAATTATGGAAGAGAAGAACGGATCCGCGATAAGAAAGGTCTCTTGTGAAGAAGGGAATGACGCGCATATGTTACGAGAAGAGAAGATTGTATTTACAGGCAAACTGGATACATTATCCCGGAAACAAGCCAACTACTAACACGCTAACTTTTACATTAAGCGTCCGCCCTAGGAGGGAAAACGCAAGCAACTGTCACCAAAGATACAACAATCTTGGTGGTAGGAAAGGCGAACACCAATCTTTTCCAAGAGGACCCGCGAAGTCTGAAGATGCAAAAAGTTGAAGCTTTACAGCAAGAAGGCCGACCTATTTGCTTGCTATCGGAGAAGACCTTCCTTGAGCGAGTTTCCGTACATTTGAATCAGATTGTGGGCATGATGAGGGCTAGTGAGAAATAGATTGTAATAATTGCTCTGATTAAGTAATCGATGATTCCAATGGATCCTAGAGACAGCTAGAACACGCCAGTTGCATTCACGGGTTCTGAGTTTAGAGCAGAAGAAATATCGGAATAATCCTTTCCCCTTCTCCAATTGGGAGCATTATAAGAAAGAGGATGCTTTCATGTCCCACAATGGGCAGAAGCCCCTTCCGTTATCTAGCCCCTCGGAAAGATACTTATGGTTTCTCTCGAACTTTCAAGGTTTATGAGTGCGCAAACTGCTCAGGATGCCCCTTGCGAGCGCAATGCACCAAGGCGAAAGAAGGGAACAACAGAAGAAAATAATTAAAGATTTGCTTTCGGATGCAAAGACTGGCGCAATCTACGGAAAATGGAAGATCGATGTAGAACGAGCGTTCGGATTGCTGGAGGCTAATTTGTGCTTCACTCGATTCTCTGTCAGAGGAAAGGTGAATGTGTGCAAATACGCCTCCCAAGCAGCCCTCCTTAGGAGGAAATCTGCACCTAGGTCCTCAAAAAGGTTCCAACCACCCCGATTCGGTGATTGGAACCTTTTTTCATTAGCTTACACTAGTTATATCCCAACTTCAGGGAAACATGAATAGATGGAAAAAGCAATATTAATGTTCTTTCTCGGCTGCGCCTTATGAGCATAGTCTGCAGCAAGTTTGGACATTATGAATTCCTCCTTCTAATGTATAGATTTATTCTGCTATCTCCCGAACATGGTCCAGGACTTGCTCTAAGATATGTACAACATGGGGATCATCGAGGCTGTAAAAAATCGCTTTTCCCTCTCTCCTTGCTTTAACCAAGCGCGCCTCTTTCAAAGTTCTTAATTGGTGGGAGATAGCGGATTGCTCCATTTCCAAGGAAGTGGTAATTGAGCCTACGCTTAATTCTTGTTGTTGCAGAAGAAAGAGGATCGATATTCTGGTAGGATCACTGATAATCTTAAAAATCTTGCTGACAGACTGGATGGATTTTTTGTCCAACTGCGGTGTTATTGGTGTATTCACTTGCACTCTCTCCTTTTTACATGACCAAACGTTCATGATTAGGGTAACATACGTTTGATGAAATGCAAATTTTTTATCTTGAGATAAGGGTATACCTTTTTTTGGCTCACTAAAAAATGAATTGAAAATTTGAAAAAATTTAAAAAAATAGCAAAATGAAAAGTTTAGTTTTGACATTGAATAGCAAATCATTTAAAATGAATGTATAAACATATGAATTGCAAATCATGTTTAAAACGAAAATATTCCGATTTAGGGAAGTAGAGAGGTGATTCTTAAATGTCTCATAATGGAGACCATCTTGCATAGCTATGGGATGAGTTGACAGCGCAAACCATTTAAATAAGCTGGAAAGAAGCATGATTATGTTGCAGGTGGTACCAGCGCAATGTAGCTGATATAACTCCGCTTTTTCTTCGTTTGGGTATAGGCACAGTCATTATTGTAGCAGCTTGGTTAATGCAATTGATAAATATTTAAGTTTATCGAGAAGGGTGATGGAAATGAAAAATATACAAGAACAACACACACACGAAAATCATAGCCACAATCACAAGCACGATCACGATCACAATCACGGAAAATTGCCCATTGTCATGTATTTCATTGGGTTAGTTGTGGCACTTGTTGCATTGTTTTTAAGTGAAAAATATTTGATACTGCAAAATATTTTATTCTCACTGGCGACAATCAGTGCGAGCTATCATGTCATTATTCTTGAGGGCATGGGAGAAACGGTTAAGAACACAAAAATTAAAAAAAAATTTACCCCTAACTCTCATATTTTAATGGGATTGGCAGCCATTGGCGCTTCTTTGATGGGCAATTTTTGGGAAGGAACCCTGTTGATTCTTATTTTTTCTGGCGCCCATTTTCTTGAGGAGTATGCTGAAGGACGAAGTAAAAGAGAAATTACGAAATTACTCGAAATGAACCCAACAACAGCTAGGTTAATCCTTCCAGACGGAAATACAAAAATCGTTGACGTTAGTGAATTAAAAGTGGGAGATCGACTCCAAGTATTAAATGGGGACCAAGTACCTATTGATGGGATGATTTTATCGGGCATCACTTCCATTGATGAATCTTCCATTAATGGTGAAAGTATACCAAAAGAGAAGTCTAAAGGAGACATTGTATTTGGGAGTACGATTAATGGCACAGGTACGTTTACAATGGAAGTCACAAAAGAACCGAAAGACACTGTTTTCTCCAAAATCTTACAACTCGTCAGTCAAAACCAAGAAAATCAAACAAGAGCTGCTAGCATTATCCAAAAGTTTGAACCAAGATATGTTAGTTTTGTTTTGATCGCAATCCCACTCTTCATTTTATCTGCTCCCATTTTATTTCATTGGACATGGTCCGAAAGTGTTTACAGAGGCTTAGTTCTTTTAGTGGCAGCCTCCCCTTGTGCCCTGGCAGCAAGCACCGTCTCCGCGACTCTGTCCGCAACCTCTAATCTGGCGAAACGAGGCGTGCTTTCCAAAGGAAGTACCTTTCTCTCCCAATTAGCGGATATCGATGCCATTGCCTTCGACAAAACCGGGACCCTTACGCGTGGAAAACCGGAAGTAACCCATTACTATTTTGCTGATTCTGTGAATGAGGAACAGCTTATTGATATCGTAGTGGCTCTTGAAAAAGGAGCAAATCACCCACTGGCCAATGCAATCTTAGAAAAATTTGAAGCCAAAACTAACCTAAACATCGAAGTGACTAATCAAATCGGGAAAGGTCTAACAGGGGGCTATAACGGAAAAAATTATCGTATCGGAAAACCGTCTTCTTTTGATACGGTCCCGGATGAGTATCTCCGTTCCAACAATGAATGGTCTTCACAAGGAAATACAGTTGTCTATGTAGCGGAAGATGAAAAAGTGATTGGGTTTATTGCCCTCATGGATATTCCGAGCGAACATGCGCGAGAAACCATTGATTACTTTAGGAAACTGGGGATCCACACCACGTTGATTACGGGTGACTCGGAGTTGACAGGGAAAGCTGTAGGTGAACAGCTCGGTGTCGCAGAAGTGATTGCGAATGTCATGCCTGAAGACAAATCGAATATTATTAGTGAACAAAAAGAAAAATATGGTGTGACCGCCATGGTAGGAGATGGTGTGAACGATGCGCCAGCCCTCGTGAAGGCAGATGTCGGGATTGCGATGGGAGATGGTACGGATGTTGCGGTAGACGTATCTGATCTCGTTTTAATGCAAAATAATCTATCAAAACTAGTCCAAGCACATAAAATTTCTAAAAAAATGAACAAAGTGATTTGGCAAAATATCTACTTTTCCATGGCCGTCGTGGTCTTCTTAGTTATCGTTAGCCTTTTTGGGTTAACTGATATTGCAATCAGTGTCATTGTTCATGAGGGGAGTACTATCGTTGTAATTCTGAATGGACTTCGATTGTTAAGGTCTAACTAAATGTTGTCCTTCTAGTAAAGCCAAAGGATTGAGCTCGTGCAAAGGGTAAGAGCGCACATCTTTGCACGAGCTCTTTTATTTTTTCGTTTGTCAAAATAAACTCAATAGAATCCCCAGCTTTCAATGTGCCAGCTGGGAACTATACTTCCTCGTCGCAGTCTTATACAATAGTTAGTGAATCTATTCCTTACAAAGAGAGGTTACTGCATGATTTTATATTACCTACTGGCAGCTTTTTTGATTGCCACAGACCAACTGATGAAATGGGGGATCGTCCAAAATTTTTCCCTGTACGACCAGATGGAAGTTATTCCAGGCATTTTTTCCTTGTACTACATTCAAAACCGCGGGGCAGCATGGGGAATCCTTGAAGGAAGGATAGGTTTCTTCTTCCTCACCACCGTCGTGGTAGTGGGGTATATGGTTTACACCTTCCATAAGCAGCTGCAAAATAGCCGCTTGTCCGGCATTAGCTTCTCCTTCATTCTGGCAGGGGCTTTGGGCAACTTCATTGACCGGATGCGTATCGGCTATGTAGTGGATATGCTCCGTTTTGATTTCATCAATTTCCCGATTTTCAACTTGGCAGATGTTTTCCTCACCTTAGGAGTCAGCAGCATGATTATCTATATTCTCTTTTTCGAGAAAGAGGAAGACAATACGTCCAGTAGGGACATAGAAAGAAAGGGCAACTAAAAAAAGAGCGCAGACAGTTTATTTCAAAAGCTGATTCCGGTATTCCCCCCCGGAATCAGCTTTTTCAGTTGTTATTGCTTCCTGTTTGCAGTAGGTGCTTTTCAAAGTGATTCACATCGAGCTGCTAGTCAGGTAACGGAGGAGATATCTTAATCCTTTCTTGGCATGATATACAATACCATTGAAATTTTTAACAAATACTGATACAATTCATTCAAATGAACATTTGAATGATAGGGGGCTTAAAAATGGAAGAAGTGGACTTAGAAGTTTGTCAAACTACGATTGTTCATGAGGGAAAAGTTAATTATGTTAAATCCGAACTACACGGTAAAAACTTTGCGGACTTACTGGTACTAAGTAAATGCCTGGGAGATCTCTCCAGAGTTCAAATTCTATATGCATTATCCACTTATAAGGAAATGTGTGTCTGTGACTTAGCAGCTATTATTGATGCGAGCACGGCCACCACTTCTCATCATTTACGTTTTCTGAAAAAAAATGGCATAACCAAATCGTATAAAGAAGGGAAAATGGTTTATTATTCGCTCGCGAATCAAGAAATTTCAGATGCTATTGGTTCTTTGCTGAAAATATCGGAAGGCCTGCAGCTCACTTCTTAGATTGGAGGGACTAACCATGTTGCCAACGATTGTATCTGCCCTTGCGGTATATGTTTCTACGAATATTGATTACCTACTAATCCTCATGATTATTTTCTCCCAAAACGATACAAGAAGGAGAATAAAGATGATTATTGGGGGACAATATTTAGGAATGGGAATCTTAGTCGCCTTTAGTTTATTTGCAGCTTTTGTATTAAATTTTATTCCGCAAGACTGGGTTATCGGTTTGCTGGGATTAATCCCCTTGTCATTAGGGATCCGGTTGGCCCTAAAAAGGGAGGATCCGGAAGATGAGAATGTGCTTGAAAAAATGCAAGCACGTGGCTCCAATCCATTATTTTGGACGATAGCCCTGATTACCGTTGCTTCTGGCGGGGATAATCTAGGAATTTATATCCCCTACTTCACGGCCCTTACCTGGCCGGAAACTACTGTAGCGTTAATCGTTTTTGCAATTTCTATAGCGATTCTTTGCTATTTCAGTTACAAATTGTCAAAGATTTCCTTGGTATCCGAAACCATAGAAAAATATAAGCGGCCGGTTGTATCGCTGATTTTCATTGGCTTAGGTATTTATATCATGGTCGAGAATGGCACCATTCAAACATTATTCAGTTTATAAAGGAAGTCATTCAATTCATTAGAGGAGAGATACAATGGACGAGAACAAAAAACAACACGAATGGATCCTAGATGGGATCGACTGCGCAAACTGTGCCAGCAAGGTTGAAAGAGGCGTCGCCAAAGTTGTAGGTGTTGCCAATAGTAATGTGAACTATATGACGCAAACATTGAGTTTCGAGGTAACAGGAGAGCGGGAAGACCTTGTCTTATCCCTAGTGAAACAAAAAGTGAACAAGTTGGAACCTGGTGTTGTCTTGAAGAATAAGGCGGACGGCCGATTGATCGAAGTTGGCACCCAAGGAAATGATAAAAATCTAATAGATGAAAACAAAAAACACTACGAGTGGATCTTGGATGGGATCGACTGCGCAAACTGTGCCAGCAAGGTTGAAAGAGGCGTCTCCCAAGTGGCGGGCGTTGCCAATAGTAATGTGAATTATATGACGCAAACATTGAGTTTCGATGTAACAGAGGAAAGAGAAGACCTTGTCTTATCCCAAGTGAAACAAAAAGTGAACAAGTTAGAACCTGATATTGTCTTGAAAAATAAGGCGGACGGTAAACTCATTGGAGCGGACAGTCAAAGGGTAGCGCTTTCTGAGAATCCGGAACAAGTAGAGCGTGATGAGGAGACAGGGACAGGAGACGAATTAAAGACTACCATTATTCGTTTGGCACTCGGGTTCGCCCTCATGCTGGCCGGGATCTTCCTGCCGCTCGAAGGATGGCTTTCCGTTACCCTATTTGTGAGTGCCTATCTGATTGCAGGTTATGATGTCGTATGGCGTGCCATACGGAACATTTTCCACGGACAAGTCTTTGATGAGAACTTCCTGATGACCATTGCGACCCTTAGTGCCTTCTACATTCAGCAATACCCGGAGGCTGTTGCGGTTATGCTTTTCTATCAAGTAGGGGAAGTGTTCCAGGAAGTCGCTCTTTCGAAGTCGCGTCGCTCGATTGCGGACCTGATGGATATCCGTCCCGATTATGCGAATTTGGATACAGGAAACGGGATCGAGAAGGTCGCACCGGAAACCATCAAGGTGGGCGATATCATTCTGGTCCGCCCGGGTGAAAAAGTACCCTTGGACGGAAAGGTAGTGGACGGGACTTCCGCAATGGATACGTCCGCCTTGACCGGGGAGTCCGTACCGCGGAGCGTGACTCCTGGTGATTCTGTCCTTAGTGGCTTTATCAATCGCAATGGTGTGTTAAAAGTAGTGGTGGAGAAACCTTTTGCGGAATCCACCGTCAAAAAAATCTTGGATCTAGTGGAGAATGCCAGTGGGCGAAAAGCTCCCACCGAGCAGTTCATCACCAAATTTGCTCGCTACTATACGCCCGTTGTCGTGGTGGCCGCGCTCTTGTTGGCCGTTGTACCGCCATTGGTATTCCCAGGAGCTACTTTTAATGAATGGATATACAGAGCCAGTATCTTTTTGGTCATTTCTTGTCCTTGTGCTTTAGTCGTCTCCATCCCTGTTGGGTTTTTTGGCGGAATTGGTTCTGCTTCTCGAAAAGGAATTTTAGTGAAAGGCAGTAATTTCCTGGAAGGTTTGAACGACCTCAAGTATGTAGTGATGGACAAAACAGGTACATTAACAAAAGGGAAATTTGAACTAACTGCTATAGAACCAAAGAATGGAATCAATTCACAGCAGTTACTTGAGTTAGCTGCTTACGCAGAAGCTCATTCTACTCACCCAATAGCTGATTCCATTAAAGAACAGTATGGAAGAGAGATTCACGAAGAAAGAATTACGGCATATAATGAAATTGCTGGTTACGGAATTCAAGCCACTATTGACGGAAAAGAAGCGTTGGCAGGAAATGCCCATCTAATGGAAAAATTCTCGATTAATTTTGAGGAAGTAAAAGAAATCGGAACAATCGTTTATCTAGCTGTTGATGGAGTGTATATGGGGCATTTATTGATTGCTGACGCAATCAAAGAAGATGCCATTGAAAGCATTGCTGCAATGAAAAACTTAGGAATCAAAAATATTATTATGCTAACCGGGGATTCCAAAAAAGTTGGAGAAGCAGTAGCTAAGAAACTAGGCATTACGGAAGTTTATAGTGAGTTGCTTCCTCAAGACAAAGTAGTAAAATTTGAAGAAATCCTTTCTCGTAAAGAAAAAAATGAGAAAGTTGCTTTCGTAGGAGATGGAATCAACGACACTCCAGTACTGGCTCGCTCTGATATCGGTATTGCCATGGGTGGCCTGGGGTCAGACGCGGCAATTGAGGCCGCGGATGTTGTGATCATGGATGACAAAATCTCTAAGATTGCTACTGCCATGCAGGTGGCCAAGGATACCCGTCGCATTGTATGGCAAAATATCTTCTTTGCCCTTGGGGTGAAAGGATTATTCCTCATTATGGGTGCCTTCGGTGTGGCCACGATGTGGGAAGCTGTCTTTGCGGATGTAGGGGTAACTGTCATAGCCGTTTTAAATGCTATGAGAATCCTCAAAAAGTAGATTATGCTAGCAAGAGGGGACTTCTTTAAATAAAAAAGAAGTTCCCCTTTTTATTTTTGCACCCATTATCTTTATAATTTCCCAGCTTAAAAAGTCAAGGTGGCTATTTTCTATGCCTCATAAAAAAACGGCCAAAATAAGTAGCAAGTGTATTTTTTAAATTCTATAACAAATACCTGACCTAATAGATAATATACTGTCAGGTCAGGTATTTGCGTTCCTCGCAGATTGCGCTCTTATTTTTAAGGAGGTCTATGCTCCATGTATCTTACAAGTGGATGTAGAGAGAAATGACGCCATACTGACCATTTGCCAAGGTAATGAGGGTGCTTTTGGAGATTCGGCGAGTCTGAAATTACATCAATTGCATTTGTTGTAAAGGCTGAATTTGATTTATGGAATATCAGAAAGAAACAGTTTAACAGACATCGGATTAATTTTTATTTTAAGATATAAAAGGATTGGAAGATAAATTATCTAATTATAGAGATTACGCATTCAATAAAAATAAGGATTAGAATTGGCGTTTAGAAATCCAAGGAACTATAATTAACAATATAGGGATGTATTTTGTCGACACAGGTCTCAGTAAGCATCAGTTATCAAAAGGTCTCAATAATAGGTGCCGATCTAGAATCGCTTTAAAGGTTTAGCGAAGAAAGTAGGGCAGGATATGAAAAACAAACATCAATTAGTCTGGGGTGTAATCCTGTTTGGTGCAATTGCTATCCTGATTGGGTACAGCATTTGGTTGTTTATGTTCGCAAAAAGTGCTGATACAGTCTTATACAATCAAGGATATTACAACGGCGGCATGATGGGCGGCAGAGTCAACAGCAACCAGATTCAGAACAGCAGCAATGAGAAATTGACGCCCGAACAGATTCTGTCGGATGTCGAAAATTATTTGAAGGGTTACGGAAATAACCTTCAAGTGGCGGATATTTTTGTCTTCCAAGATGCAGATTACTACGTTTCGGTGGAAGAGACAGACACCGGCAGAGGGGCAATGGAAATTTTGGTCAATCCTTATACGGGACAGATTTACCCCGAACCGGGTCCCAACATGATGTGGAACGAAAAATACAGCATGATGATGGGCGGATCATTCCTCTACAATGCGAACACAACGTATACGGCAACTGTGGCCCGAACAGAGGCCGTCAAAATCGCGGACGATTTCGTGAAAAGCCAGCTAGGTGAAGCTTTTTCGGTTCCGGGTGAAGGGCATGCGTTTTATGGCTATTACACATTTCATATCATGAAGGACGACAAAGTAATCGGGATGCTGAGTGTCAATGATCTTACTGGAGAAGTCTGGCACCATGATTGGCATGGCGAACTGGAACAAGTGATTTCCGAACATTAACAGAAGGGGAGCGGGAAAAATGATGAATTATTATGGTTATGACATGATGGGCGGTTGGGGAATTTTCATGATGATTATCCTGGTAATCTTAATCGTTATTATCGTATACGCGGTGATGAAGCTAGTCCAAGGAGGCAGTAATGCTGGCACAACTTCAAATAGCCGGGATGAGGCACTTGAAATCCTTAATCAGCGTTATGCAAAAGGAGAACTATCGGATGAAGAATACCAACAAAAGAAGAAAATATTGAAAAAATAGAGGATATGAACAAACCCTCCTGTGAAGGAGTTAAAACTATATGGAAACATCATTACCTTCTCCGTTAGATTGAGAGACTATTCAATCAATAAGCAAATTATTTAAGATTATCAGCGATCCAACAAGATTATCGTTTTTTTCTTTTACAGAATAAAGAACTCGTATTGCACTTTCCTTAGACATGCAACAGTCTACTGTTTCTCATCAGTTAAAAACTTTGAAAGGTTCATGTTCAGTAAAAGTAAGAAGAGACGGAAAATTATGATTTACAGTCTAGATGACATTCACGTATTTAGTATCCTCGAGCAAGTCTCAACCTATACAGAAGAACAAAGAACATTGTAATGCAGAATATTATTTTTGCATTAGGAGTTAAGGCTATATTCCTTGTGCTTGGGGCCTCAAGCGTAACATCAATGTGGGAAGCAGTATCTGCAGACGCGGGAGTTGCTGTCATGGCATTTTTAAATATAATACGTGTAATGACTACTAAAAGTATCTAACATTGTAAAAAATGTTGAGAGAAGAAGCTTTATCATGGAGGAGAAGTTATGAATGAACATATGAAGCTAACTAAAGATGTTTTTCAAATTGATGCTCAACAATGGTGCAAGGAAATTGAAGATTTCATAAATGAAAAATTTTCCGAGTCATATCGAGATGGTATTGTAGTTCCTATTTCAGGAGGACTGGACTCCAGTGTAACGGCTGCACTTTGTACGCGTGCTATTGGCAATGATAAGGTCAAAGGTTTGATGCTTCCTGAAAGATGGGGGAATCCTGAAGCTGATTATTATGGTCGAATGATCAGCAAACACCTTGGCATAGAAACAGTAAAAATTAGTATTAGCCCTATTTTAAGGGGGGTGGGAACTTCTGATTTTCTTTTGTCTGTAATATCAGGCCGCGCATTTTGGAAAGATATTGTAAATAAAATAGTGTATAAGAGTGGGCGTTCACAAAAAGAAGATTATTTAGATTCACTCAAAGGAAAGCTCAATCCGTGGAAAAGGAAGATGATTGCAAAAATCACTTCTAAACAAAGAGCGAGGGTTCTGGTAGCTTATAAATTTGCTGAAGAGAACAACTATATGGTCGCTGGTTCTGCACATAAAACGGAGGATATGGTTGGGCTCTTCTGCAAATACGGAATAGATGATTGTGCTGATATCATGCCTATGAAAAATATATATCGAAGCCATATTCTTCAGTTAGCAGAATTCTTAGAAGTGCCCTTGGAAATATTACATCGTTCTCCAAATCCAGATATTTTACCTGGAGTAACAGATAAATATATGAGTTATTTTGAGATGGATTACCTTAAGATTGATTTGATACTCTTTGGTCAGCAAAAGGGATTAACCGCTCATGAAATTGCAAACCAGCTTGGAATGAATGAGCAAGCAGTTAATGAAATATATGAGATTGTTCAGTTAAGCAAACACATGCGAAATCATGCATTGGCGCCAATTTTGGAATATTGAGTAGCTTGCTGTACAAGAAGTTTCATATTAACTCAACTTTCGCACCATAAAAATCAAGGTTAATCCTTGATATAAAAACATTTCTACCGATATAGTTATGCCGCTAAAGCCCTTGACAGACCGCTAATAGCCTGATTAAAGGCTCGCTTCAGAAAGGCAGGCATATTACGGAAGAACTTATCCAGAAGCGATTGAACTATTTTTTCGGATATAGCAGGTTCAGTTGTAAGAGATGCCTTCAGGCAGTTCAAGACTAACAAGATTGCCTCTGCAAATCGGATATCTTCCAGTTAAAAGCAGACCGATGGTCCGGGAATCCTTCTCTTCACGGGTACGGAGGGCGATCATAATGTAGCGCGTGAAGACAATCGTTGTGTGGGTAAACCATCGCATCGTAATTGCAGTACTGAAATTCTTTGTCCAAATCTACGTGTGATTTCGCCATCTTAAAGAAGCGCACTGTATCCAAATGATTTCCATATAGGCGTAAAATTTCCTCTTCGAGCAGTTTGGTATTCGTGGACAGGATGGCTAGTCAATTTTTGGCCTTGCAAACGCAAAGTAAATCTACCATACAAAAAAGGCTATCCTGATTTTCATGCATCAGGAATAGCCTTTTTATTATATTTTTCGCTTTTTTCGGGTAATTTACTTATTAAAAAAGCAACTTTATCCTGCACAACAGGATAATTTTGATACGTCTTTGTCAAACGCTAAGGCTGCCAATTTTAAGCCTTCTGCCATTGTTAAGTAAGGTGCAAGCGTTTCTTTTAAGTCGTCTACGGTCAATCCGAATTTAACGGCTAAAGTGGCTGCGTAAATAACTTCCCCTGCATTGTCAGCGACCACATGCACTCCCAGAATTTTTCGCGTTTTTCCATCAACTACAAGTTTAATTACACCTGCCGTGTCATGGTTTACAAGCGCTCTAGCAACATTTTTTAACGGCAACACAGACGTTTTAATTTCATATCCTTTTTCTTTCGCTTTCTTTTCTGTTAAACCAACGGTTGCGAATCCGGGACTTGTAAACGTAACACCAGGGACCACTGTTAAATCGATTTTTTTATTTAACCCACCAATCGCATTGTCTGCAACAATTCCTCCTTCATAGGCAGCCACGTAGACGAATTGAGGCCCTAATGTGACATCTCCCGCTGCATAGATCTTTTCATTGCTTGTCTCACCAAAATCATTTATTTTGATTTCGTTGTGGGCTCCAACTTTAACTCCTGCTGCACTTAAGTTCAATGCTTCAGTATTGGGCGTTCTTCCTGTGCTGATTAGTAGCTGGTCTGACTCAATAATCTTTTTCTTGTCGTTTACAATAATATGGACTTTTTTAATCTCTCCGTCTTGCTCCACTCGCTCATAAGCTGCTCCAGAAATGAGTTTTATTCCTTGTTCGATGAGAGATTTCTCCATTGCTTCAGAAATCTCAGGGTCATACTCTTTTAAGAATTGCTTGCTTCTTTGAATTAGGGTAACTTCTGAACCCAGATTATGGAAGAGCTGTCCGAGTTCTCTTCCGATATAACCCGATCCAATAACGGTTAAGCGTTTTGGGACTTTTTTAAGTTCAAGAAGAGTTGTGCTAGTCAGATAATCTACTTGTTCAAGTCCTGGAGTATCGGGTATGAGGGGAGAAGCCCCGGTTGCGATTAAAAAGCGGTGGGCAGAAAATGCTTGTCCGTTCACTTCAATAGTACTTTCATTGATAAAATGTGCTTCTCCCTTAATTAAATCAAATCCATACTCATCAATTAAATCAATGTATTTTTGGTTCCGTAAATCACTGACTAGTTCATTTTTTTGATTCCCTAAGCGACCTAATTCTACTTCTCCCGCAGAAGTGTGTAATCCTTCAAAAGGATTCGTGTGTGCGGATCGATTGATTTCTCCAGCTCTAAGAAGCGTTTTTGAGGGAACACACCCCGTATTCACACAGGTGCCGCCTACCGTTCCTCGTTCAATCATGCCCACCTTTGCTCCATACTCGACTGCTTTTATAGCTGCTGAAAAAGCAGCTCCGCCAGAACCGATAATGAGCAAATCATATTCCTCTTTATTAACTGACACCACATGCTCTCGAGCAGATAAGTTCTCTATTTCTCCGGGCTCATAATTTGTTTCTTTCACTGCTTTAATCGCAGTTTCTATCGCACAGTCGTCAGGCAATTGAAACACCGCCTCGTTCCGACGAAAATTAACTTTAATCTTGGTCGCTCCGATACTTTCAAGCGCTTTTTCTATGTGCTCTTCGCACCCTGTACAAGTCATGCCGTGAATGCCCATTTTAAATTGATTCATTTTCTTGTTTCCCCCTTAATTTTCTATTAGCTCATCTATGATAGGACACGCATACAGTTCCTTTTCCTCTGGACATCTTCGTCGTAAATTTTTGAGCATGTGTTCCGTCTTTTTCAAATCTTCTATTTGTTTTTGAACTTCTCTTTCTTTTTTTGAGACAAATTCAAACATACCCTCACAACGAACGTTGTCTTTATCCACCACACCAAGCAATTTATAAATTTCACTTAAAGAAAAGCCAAGTTCTTGGAGATGTTTAATAAATTTTACCCGTTTTATGTCCTTTTCTGAATAGGATCGATACCCGGTATTGGTTCGATCAGGTTCTGGTAGTAATTTTTTTCTCTCGTAATACCGAATCGTTTCCTTATTCACACCGCATTTTTCAGCAAAAGAACTAATACGATAAGCCATGCAATCACATCCTTTTCTATATTATAAACCATGTACCACGGTACGTAGTCAAGCAAAGAATTTAATATCTAGGAAATGTAATCTCCAAAATAATCGATTACAAGACAAATAAGGAAGGCCGCTTTTCAAAAGAAAAAAGCGGCCTTATCTCTTCTTAAGAGTCAACTTTATGAGTCACGTTCTATCTAACTTTCCTTCATTTTTATTCTTCGTAGCATTCTCTAGCTCTGAATCTTATATTTCATAGCCATAACTCAAGAGTAATGACTATGCTCCCTTGCTCTAGTAAAATCAAGGGATACAAAGGTGTCATAACTTATGTTTAAAGGTGAGGGTAAAAAAATATGAAATATGACTATGCACGGGTGAGTACCCGCCAGCAAGATTTGGAAGGGCAGCTGCGTCAACTCGAGGAGGAACGCTGCGATCGGGTTTACTTCGAGAAAATTACCGGAACAAAAAGTGATCGTCCCGAATTTCAAAAACTCCTTCAGGAAATTGAAACAGGGGATACTTTGATTGTGACGAAGTTGGATCGCTTGGCTCGCAGCACACAAGACGCATTGAATACAATCAAGCTCTTATTTGAGAAGGGCGTGCGGATCAATGTGCTGAATCTGGGGATTATTGAAAATACGTCCACGGGAAGATTGATCTTCACGAGTTTCAGCGCTTTTGCGGATTTTGAACGGGATCTGATTGTGGATCGTACGCAGGAAGGGAAAGAACTGGCTAAACAGAAACCCGATTTCCGGGAAGGGCGCCCAAAGAAATTCAATCAGCAACAAATCAATCTAGCCATGAACCTATTGAAGGACCATTCCTACAAAGAGGTAGAAAAAATGACCGGAATCAGTAAAAGTACTTTGACACGTAACAAAAGAAAAATGTAGTTGAACACTGAGGTATAGAGTCTAATCTAAGAAAGATATATATAATCTGTAACCTTTGAGACAAACCCAATAAAAAAGAAACAAACATCAAATAACCTATTTTTGATAGAGGAGACTATTGCAATGGAAAAAATAACTGAATTACTTCAACCTTATATTTCACTATCAGAATTTATTCAAATTTTTATTTCATGTATTAGTTTAGCTATAGCGCTGGTCGCTCTATATCAATCTAAAAAATCTATTCAGTTGACTGAAAAATCAATATTAAGCGCAAACAGACCCTATGTTATGATTTACATAGAAACTTTAGATACAGTATATTTTGAAAAATATATTGTCATTAAGAATTTTGGAAAAAGCGCTGCTAGAGTTTTAGATTTAACCTTTACTTCCAAATTAGACAAGAAAAATGATATTTATCAGTTAGGATCATTAGTTGGTGGAATCATTGCTCCAAATCAAAAATTCACTACAAGTATGGATCCTCACTTCAATGAAACGGTTATTGGTGAAATAAAATACCAAGATTTAGACGGTATTATTTATGAGGAAAAGTTGAACATAAAAACTGATATGTCTTCACAATTACGTTGGTCAAATATACGAAATTCTAAGGATACTGATGAAGTAACTGCCATAAAACAAGCTTCTCAAAATATTGTTAAAGCATTCAAATAATGATGATTTTTAAATAAATTCCCCAAATACTGAATCCAGATATTTAGTGCAACATAAAAGTACAGAGTTTTTCAGAAGAAAACTACACAACGCTGCAATATAAAAAGTCCATTGCTGACAGCTTACGGCAAAACGACTTGGTTCATAGTATAATGTTTAAACATAAGGATACCTCCGATCGATTATTGTGTCGTTACTTTAATTCTATCAAAAGGTATCCTTTTTGTTTACCAGAAACCTCCGTAGGAGGATAAAAAAATAGGCACGAGCTTACCCAACTTAGGTAAGCTCGCGTCTATTTTTATTATTCAGTGGGGTTTTGTCCCAGCCTCTATTTTTTTTATATTTCGGGCTTACAGTTCAATCATAATGTCCACCCTTTTTATTTAAAAAAACAAATCATAACCTTGCTTCCCTGACGTTATTATCTATTCTATAAAATTAGATTTTTACTTGGCAAGTCGAACCTTGTAATCTTAGTTATTCATGATTTTCATCAAAAAAATGAGATTTTATCATATTGTAATTCCCTAGATGAGGAAGTATCAAAACCTCATCTCTTCCAACTTTCTGGCAATTCTTTAAAAGTAATCAACTCAATTTGATTATTTTCAATCCACTCTTTAACGTCATTGCTGGTTAACGCTTGTAAGTCCATAGCTCGGCAAGTATTGAAACTTGAGAGCTGAAAAATTTCAGCATCTAGATAACCACAATGAGAAATTAGATACCCATATTCTGAGCCGATTAGTTTACCTTTATCTTCAATAATATAGTTTGTGAGATTTCCGCTCAATTGGCTTTGGGCATCACCGGGCATATACCATCCCATTCCAGCTTGCTTCACCACATTTTTTTCCATCAATTGCAATGTGCAAATGACATCATACTCCTTAGCTAGTCTTTTTGTTACTGTATCGATAGTTGCTGTCCCATACGCATGGTTGTGAATATAGTCTGGCTTTTTTCCCACTAACTGAATGTATTTTTCAATTTGCGCTTTAAATTCATCATATACTTGCCCACTAAAATCTGCTAAGTGATCAAACCCATTTTCCTCACAATCTAACTGACGATTTTCATAGCTTGTTAAAAATTGACCGTTTAATTTTGTTAAATTTGGGATAACAGAATGCGATAATAAAGAAGATCCAGTTGACAAGTTTAAGTCAATACCAAAAGCAATATCACTTATATATGGCTTCAACAAAAACACACATTCTTCAATCCATGGCATGTTGGTAAACATTCCTGTATTTTTTATGACACCATTTTGAATTCCAAAAATACAGCCCTGTGAAACAGCTCGAGTTATCCCAAAGTCATCACTTTGAATCAAAAGTTTCATTTTTCTCCACCTTATTTTGTAGTTTTTGAGTTTTCTTCATCAAATTTCTGTTTATCGTAAGCTTTCACAAATGGAATATAAGAGATAGTGACAATTACAAATAATATGAACCCCCAGATTAAGCCTTGAAGTCCGTAATTTACCCAATTTCCAATAAAAAATGGTAAACTCGCAGTATTTTGTCCACCTGCTCCTGTACTATATCCTAGAAGACCAACTACTTTTAAGAAATGCGTTCCAATTACAGATAATGTTGGCGCGATGAGAACCCAAGGAATGAAAAAGATTGGATTTAAAATCATGGGGATTCCAAAGTATGCTGGTTCATCAACTCCGAAAATAGCTGGTACTAAACTAAGTTTCCCAATTGAACGATTCACTTCTGATTTAGCAAAAATCAAGATAGCTACTAACAATGGGAGAGATCCAGTACCAAAACTGAGAGTATCTCCACTAAACATATGAGGCAACGGTTTTCCTGCTTGATACGCTGTCAAATTTTCCAATTGTAGTTGTATAAACAATGTCATAAGAACGGGACCAATTGTCATTCCTCCATGAATACCAAAAAACCATAGACCATACATGATAATTTGGAGGATCCAAAGCCCCCAAATATTAGATCCTAAAGCATTCAGAGGTGTTCCAATTAATGTGTAGACAAACTGATGAAATGAGCCAAATGAGGTGATTGAAAAACTATAACTAATTAACCCGAATACAATTGTGGAAAGAATAACTGGAATTAACGCCGTAAATTGTTCGGCAATATATGCTGGAACCTGATCCGGTAACTTAATTCCCAAATGGTATTTTTTACACAAAACGAAAATTGAACCTACAATGAAAGCGACAAGAATCGAGCTGAACATACCAGAACTACCTAACCAATTAAGCGGTAAAGAACTCGTTGCAAATGGTTCTGACGGTACTGTGTATGGTGTAATGATAAAAAAACAAATAAATGAAGTAATCCCTACAATAAGCTTTGAACTGGAAATATCTTTTTTCTGTGCAAATGAATAGGCAACTAAAAATGCAAGATATAAACCAATCGTACCAGATGTCCACTGGTAAATTACTGACAATATTGGCTTAATACCAAATGAAGTTAAAATTTTTTGATATGGTTCATAGGAAATACCATTAAAAAGTCCTGCAAATCCTCCTGTCATAGTAATTGGTAGCATCATCATAAAAGCACCAGTTATAATCTGCAACAAGGTATTGTTAGCAATTTTCTCAGATACAGCTGTTAATCTAGCAATAAATTTTGTCATTTATTCCATTCCTTCCTTTACCAAATCTCTTGTAAATAAAACTTTTACTTTTTCTCCCTTAAGTAAGAAAATTGGAGTCATCCGAATTTTTTTACTAAACCAATCTACCCAGAGCCAGTTTGCAAAACAATTTTCATTTTCCATGTCTATTATTTCAACTTATTGGTTAAAGATTCTCTTTTTGTACCAATAGAAACTGTCTTTTGGAATTCTACTGCATTCTTTCAAATCAGTATCTGTTCTATCCACATAAATAAGACCATAACGCTTTTTAAAGCCCTGATGTGAACTAACGAGATCTAATAAAGACCACGGACTATATCCCAATAAAGGATATCCTTCCTCAATGAAGCGTTCACATTGTGCGATATGATTTTCTAAATAATCAATTCTATAATCATCATGAATCTTTCCATCTTCAAGAACATCAGAATAAGCTAGGCCATTTTCAGTGACAATCATTGGCAATTTGTATTTTTCATAAATTGTGCGCATCCCTATATAAAGCCCCTCAGGATCGATACCGAATTCCATCCATTTCGTTTTGATTAAATGAGGATTCACTCCCAATGTAAACAGCTCATTACGATAGAATGGTGGTAACTTACTCGTATCTTCATCAGTTTTCACAGCGCGTATGCAGGTACTAGAATAATAATTAATACCAATTATATCAGGCTTGTAATTTAGTAAAATCCTTTGATCTTCTGGTTCCATTTCCGGATACCAACCTTTTTTATTTAAATAATTGCTGTAACTTTTAGGATACTCCCCATTTACTGACATATCGAGAAAGCAATTTTGTAGAAAATCCTCTGCATTTTTTGAAGCCAAAATGTTTTCTGGTGATGGTGTTTCAGGATAAACGACCTGCATGGAACAAATCGGACCGATTTTTCCATCCTTTACAATTTCTCTAAAACATTGGATTACTTTTTTTTCTGCTAATGACATGTGATAGCTCATTTGATACATTTGTTTCATTTTTTCCTCTGTATTCGTTTCGTGGTTACCATTTAAATCTGAGGCTGCGCTTACAATTAGCTGCTCGTTAATTGTTCCCCACAGTTTGACCCGGTCACCGAAGTTTTGAAAACAAACCTCTGCATATTCCACAAATCGATCTATACATTTTCTCGACTTCCACCCACCAAATTCTGTAACAAGGGCTTGTGGCATTTCAAAATGATAAAGTGTAGGAAATGGTGTAATTCCTTTCTCAATACATGCATCTATTAATTGGTTATAAAACTTAATTCCTTCTTGATTGGGCTCCATTCCGTCTCCCATTACCCGTGTCCAATTAAATGAAAACCGGTAAAGGTTAATTCCCAATTCTTCCATAAGATCAATATCTTCCAACATGTGGTGATAATGATCCGATGCAATTTTTGAATCAGCAATTCCCTCAGGTACTTTTCGGACATCTGTTGTTGCAACGCCTTTGCCCCCTTCTCCAAAACCTCCTTCTACTTGAAATGCTGAGGTCGATGCGCCCCAATAAAAATCATTCTTAACCATTCATGCATCCGTCCTTTCTTTACAAGTAAATGATAGCATGATGAATTTACTGGCACGACAGCAAAAAAAGGCCTCTGATTTCAAATCCAGATGCCTTGTTTCAAAATATGAAACTAAGTAGTCAAATAAATTGTTCTCATATAATAATAAATAAGCAACTCCATCATATATAAGATCGAGATTCGTCCTTCAGTATTGTCATTGACTTCTCCACAAACGACAATTTCATCCGCACTTCGCTCAATAATCGCTGAACTTTTAAAAGTAAATGCAATAATTTTGATATTCTTTTTCTTTAAACCAGAGATAACTTTTTCATTAAAATAGAAAAATCCACCCTCCATAGAAAAAATCAATGCTAAACTATTAGGCTTTATTTCTTCTACGATTCTCAATTGTTCTGTCATTGTAAAACTGATTTGCACGATTTTATCCATACTTGCCATTTTACTCTGGAAATGCTGACCCATAAAAGCAGCAAATTCCAAACCAAAAACGGCAACATTTTCTGCTGAATGAATAGCTGACACCACTGTTTCAATTTGTGAAACAGCAATATGTTTTTTAGCATACTTCAAATTAGTAAGAAGATTTTCTATATACTCATTGATAAAATCATCAGGCTTTCCTGTAGAAATCTCTGTTAGCCTTTTGGAATAGTCACTAACAATATCAATTTCCTTTTCCACAGCATATTTAAAATTTGTATAGGAAGAAAAATCAATCAAACGAATAAAACGGGAAATAGCCGATGTTGAAACAAAACATTTCTCTGATAAGTCATATATTGTCATCTGAGGAATGTTTACGAAATTTTTTAAAATCTCTTGCGCAATAAAGTAATTATTGTCCTGCTTTTTATGATTATTTATATAGCGAAGTATAATACTTCTGACAGAGGATCCTTTATTATTCATTTTCTCTACCTCCCAATTATGTTCTCTCTTAAATATACAACGCCGATTGTAAAATTAAGCTAGACAGCTAAAAAAATAATTTGTGATACATTCAAATTATTTTTTGGCTCTAAAATATTAAGTGTTGATGGACCTACGGCCTTTTTGTATTCATTCCCTCTAATTTATTGAGATAACGATAAATGGTTGTACGGGAAACATTCCATCGTTCGGCAATTGTTTTAATAGGCGTTCCATTATCAATCAACGTCTTCATAAGTTCCAAGTCACTCTTGCTTAACTTTTCAGGGCGTCCACCAAATCTACCTCGTGCCCGTGCCGCTGCACGGCCGGCTGCAGATCGTTCCAGAATCAGATTTCGCTCAAATTCCGCAAATGCTGCAAACAGATGGAACATTAATTGACCAGTCGAGCTTGATTTATCCATCGTGATATTTTCTTGTAAGCTGTGAAAACTAACACCGCGATTGTTCAAGCGATTGACGATCGTAATCAAGTCTTCCATATTCCGTCCAAGCCGATCTAATCGCCAAACAACGAGTGTATCCCCTGATCGAACAAATTCAATCGCTGTTTCTAATCCCGGGCGATTGCTCTTTGCGCCACTCATGTGATCTGTAAAAACTTTCTCACAGCCAAATTTTTCCAGACTATCTTCCTGGAGATCCAAATTCTGTAAACCCGTAGAAACGCGCGCATATCCAATTTTCAAAAAATCACCTTCTTTTTTTATTTAATTGTACCATAACTTCATCTAAGGTGATTAATTGGACATAGAATTTGTGACAGGTTTATGGACACGTATTTCAGATCATTTAGAGAAAAATCATACCAAAAAAGCAGTGTCCAGAAATGAACCATTTTCTGGACACTGCTCTTCGTTTTCCAACACCTGCGAAAGTAGCAACTTATCAATCCGCTCCCCTGTCGGTATTCCACCGTCCGGAAAAAAATATTCGCAAGGAAGGGAACGGGCTGGTTCTGCCATTGGTTTTCCTTTAATACCCAACCATCTTTACCTTATCCCATCCACAATAAAAGTAACCCTCCAGATGGTGCTTTTGTTGTGGATGAAAAGCTTGTATAATGAAATAGCTATCCAGATTCCAGCAAAAGTTCCCAAATCTTTAAGAAAAGTCTATTATTTTTAAAATAATTGGACTTATGTTGATTCTCCATGTACGCTTATAGGATGAAAAGATCAGCAGAAGTGGGAACGAGAGATGGGGCAGCGTGCCTCTGGAATTTTTAAAGAGATGCACGTGTTTGATGAAATAGGATAATTATAGAAACTTTTAAAAATAAAGGGGAATTTGGTTCATGAAAACGCATAAAGAACAAAGTAGGATTCAAGTGATTGACTGGTTGCTTAGGATGATGAAAGGGATGATGATCGGGTCGGGGGCTATCCTTCCGGGAGTCAGCGGTGGCGCACTTGCGGCTGTTTTTGGCTTATACGAACCATTGATTGTCTTTCTCTCGGATATCACGAATGATTTTGTCAAACGGGTTATGTACTTCTTGCCGGTTGGGGTAGGGGGAATCTTGGGCGTCTTCGTACTGGCCTATCCCTTGGACTACGGGCTGCAGTATTATCCCGTCCATGTATTGTGGGCTTTCATAGGAGCCATCATCGGAACGCTTCCTTCGCTTTACCGGGAAGCGGGCAAGCATGGACGCACGCGTGGGCATATCATACTAGCGTTAACGGTTGCCATTGTCATGTTTTTCATTCTGTTCTGGTCCAATGAGAATCTCAATCTGCATGTGGGTCAAAATTTCTTCACCTGGTTACTAGCGGGTGCCATTTTTGCTTCTGGTTTCATTGTCCCTGGCTTGAGCCCCTCAAACTTTTTAATTTATCTGAATTTGTACCAGCCTCTGACAGAAGGCATTCGCCTGCTTGATTTTTCGATCTTGATTCCCGTGGCCATCGGAGCTGTTCTCTGCATTTTTCTTTTTGCCAAAGCGGTACGGTACTTACTGAACATTGCGTATGCGACAGTCTTCCATTTTGTGTTCGGCGTGGTGATTGCCTCCACCACCATCATTGCTCCCTCATTGGAACTATACAGCGGCTTCACCTTCCTTAATTATGCTGTCGTTCTCTTGCTCTTCTTTGCCGGCTTAGCACTTGGCTTGTGGATGGGGAAATTGGAAGACACTTATAAGTAATCCTTTGAGAGATTACCGGCTCTTCATATGAAAGCTATCTTGCTGAATAAATCCGAACGGAGCTGGGACAAAAGTCTTCGTATCTGAAATCTAAAAAAACTAAGACGCTAATCCTGTAGGGCAGGGTTAGCGTCTTAGTTTTTTTAGATGATCGCGTTCATAGCTTAGGAGTATCAGTGGAATATCTGCTGATTGGAGTGGCTGTTTTCCCCAGTATCACAGACTGATACCTTTCCAGAAGATATCCCAGACTATTGCTTGTAATTCTTCATACCTTTGGCTATCTTCATAGACTAATTGAACGTCCAGGCCATCCAACAATGTGACAAAAGCTAGCGCACACTCTTTCGCTCTGATACGAAATGGTTGTTTTGCAAAGCGAGATCCTAACGTTGCAGTCAATATCTCTATATATTTATAGATTTTTTGCATAACATCTTCATGCATCTCATCCGGTACAAGAAAAGAAATAGTCAGCATCAGTTTTGTGTTCGGATTCGTCAGAAAGCGTTCTTTATGTTCCGTTAAGAACTGATAAAGCTGCTGCTCAATCGATTCCTCTCCATGTTGCTGAAATTACTGCTGAATAAATTGTAGCTCGTCGTCTACCGCTTCTGTATAAACTTCTTCCATTGCTCGTAATTAAAAAAGGCAAGTAGATGTGTATACAAAGTAGATACTTTGGTGGTAAGATGAACTCAAAGAAAGGAGGATTTATGATGCTGCAATTACCTGTCAAACAATGGGGGAACAGTCACGCAATACGCTTGCCAAAAAGTGTATTGGAAGCACTGGAAGTAGAGAAAGATGATGAACTGAATGTAGAAATTGTCAATCATTCGATTGTGTTGACCAAAGCCGAAAAGGACCTGACTTTTCAAGAACTGTTCAAAGGGTACGACGGAGAAAAATTCACTTCAGAATTACAAAACCTTTCGCCAGTGGGGAATGAGAAATGGTAAAACAAGGAGATATTGTTAAAATTAATTTAGACCCAAAACAAGGGCACGAGCAGCAAGGATACAGACCGTATATCTGTTTGAGCTATCATGGGGTCAGTGACTATGCTAATGTGGCTGTATTCGCTCCCATTTCAAATACAGAACGCAATTATCCTTTGTATGTGCCATTAAGAGGCACAGAGTCTTCAGGAAAAGTTTTGCTGGATCAACTAGTAACAATCGATTACAACGCGAGGAAGTATAGCTATGTTGAAACCGTACCAGAAAAACTAATCGATGAATTGCTGATGAAAGTAAAAGTAATCTTTCAAAAAAACGAAAAAATTGTTTGATGAATCTCAATGCGTACCTCTCACACTTCCCGTAACCTAGGGTATACTCGAAAAACTTTTTGATTTGGTATTTTTTTCGACTATATCCAAAAAAAGCGCAACCGGCAGGAATATCCGCCGGTCGCGCTTTTTTGGATGATAAATAAATGACTATTATTGATGAATGACCGCATGGATCTCGATGCCGCTGTTGTCTTTGAAAATAAGGGCGTTGTCCGCTTCTTCAAACGAAACTTCTGCCTGAACCAGTCTGCTTTTCAGCGCTTCATAGGCAGTGTTGTCGGCAACTACCCAAGTGAAGTAGGCCAAACCGGGTTGGCTCTTTTCAGCGGCGGGTAACTGTTTTCCAGCCCACATATTCGAACCGATGTGATGGTGATAGTTTCCGGCGGCGAAGAATTTTGCTTGCCCGAAGAAGTCTGACTTCAATGAAATACCGAGTACGTTTTGGTAAAATTGTTGCGTTTCGACCAGATCGTGAACGGTCAAATGGACGTGTCCCATTATGGAGCCGGAAGGGATGCCATCATAAATTTTGACCATCGCGCCGATTACGCCATCAGCGTCCATCGCTTCGGTAACGCCTTCGATTTTGCCATCCGGACGGATATCCCAATCCGACATCTCTTTGTCGCGGTAGATTTCGATGCCATTGCCTTCTGGATCGTTTAAGTAAATCGCTTCGCTGTAGCCGTGGTCACTCGCTCCATCAATGGCATATTTTTTCGTCAACAAATGATAAAGGATGGATCCCAAATCTGCGCGAGTCGGTAAAAGAATCGCCAAGTGGAAAAGTCCGGTTGTCCGTTTGCGGTTGGAGGGGGCAGCGAGTTGGATCAGCTCCACTAAAGGCGTGTTGCCCGCAGCAACCCCCAACACAACCGAATTTTCCTTTTCTTCCATTAAATCCAAGCCAATTGCTTCCTGATAAAATTGCGTCATTTTCTTAAGATCATTGACTTTCAAGGCAACCTTGCCCAAATCCCAAAATGCTGTCATGTTCATTTTCCCCTTTATTATCGTTTTTATTTGAATTTTATTTTTTCCGGAATAATATCACAAATTTAATTAATACGAATTCGAAATACTTGATGGATTTACTATAATGCCTAACTTACTTTTTGTCAATCATTATTATTTAATTCTTTTATTTGAGCTGAATCGCCTTCTAAAGAAAGCAAAATACAAGCTTATATTCCACCCGAAAGCCATAGAGCCGCGCCTTCCTATTTTCCTGCTTTTCCCTTATAATAGATGGACGAAGCAAAAGTGAAAGAGGGAAAAGGATGAGCTATCAAGCACTATATCGGGTTTGGCGCCCGCAGCGGTTCGGAGACATCGCAGGTCAGGAAGCGGTCACGCAGACGTTGAAGAATGCCTTAATACAGGGGAAAACGAGCCATGCTTACCTTTTTACCGGGCCGCGGGGAACGGGTAAGACGAGTGCAGCCAAGATTTTTGCGAAAGCCATCAACTGCCACCATCGCGTCGACGGGGAACCGTGCAACGAATGCGAAACGTGCCGTGCCATCACCGAGGGACGCTTGAACGATGTCATCGAAATCGATGCCGCCAGCAACAACGGTGTGGAGGAAATCCGGGATATCCGCGACAAAGCGCGTTATGCCCCGACCCAAGCCGACTATAAAGTTTACATTATCGATGAGGTGCACATGCTCTCGACTGGTGCCTTCAACGCGCTTCTGAAGACGCTGGAGGAGCCGCCGGAAAATGTCATCTTCATTTTGGCGACGACGGAGCCGCACAAGATCCCGTTGACGATTATTTCCAGAACGCAACGGTTTGACTTCAAACGTATTTCCTATCAGGACATCATCAACCGGATGGCCTACATCCTGCAGGAGGAGAAGATCGGCTACGATGAGCAGGCGCTGCATGTCATCGCGCGCTCCGCGAACGGCGGGATGCGGGATGCACTCAGCTTGCTCGATCAGATCATTTCTTACGGATCGGATGCGGTCACTTTCGAAAATGCGGTGAAAGTTTCCGGCAGTCTGACGGAAGAAATGATGATTTCCTTCTCAAGCGCGTTGCTGCATGAAGAGACGGAATCGGCACTGCAACTGCTGCAGGAAATTCTGAGTGCCGGCAAAGAGGCTGGCCGTTTCCTTGAGGAGATGATCCTGTTTGCGCGGGATGTGCTGGTCTACCAACAAACAAAAGGCAAGGCCTTTGCCGACAATACGCAACAATACAGTGAAGCTTTCCAGACTTTTTCGCAAGAGGCGCCGGCAACGTTCCTCTACGAGATGATCGAGGCCTTCAACGAGACCCAAGGCGAGATGCGTTTCTCGACGCAACCGGACATCTATCTGGAAGTGTTGGCGGTGAAGCTGTCTCAATCCAAGGCGCATGCTCATGCAACGGCCGCAGTTCCGAGCGCACAAGCGGCGCCGAACGGAGAAGTCCAGCGGCTGGCGCACGAGTTGGAACTCGTCAAAAAGGAACTCGCGAAGCTGCAGGAACTGATCGCTTCCGGGAATCTGACTGTTTCGCAGGAGGGTGCCAAAGCGGCGCCTGCCAAGAAAGAAACGGCCCGCCAGTCGAACACGTCTGCCGGATTCAAGCCCAATATGGGGCGGACGTACCAGATTTTGGGTGAGGCGACGAAGCAAGATCTTGCCCGCGTCCGTGATTTCTGGACGGATATCCTGGATGTTCTCTCGGTTACCCAGCGTGCTGTCCTGAAGCAAGCCAATCCGGTGGCAGCGAGTCCGACCAGTTTCATCCTGTCGTTCCAGTATGATATCCTTTGCCAAAAAGCGACGGAAGATGCGGAACTGCAGGCGGCTGTGGATGCAGCAACGCAGCGGATGCTGCAGCGTCCCGGCGAATTGGTGTGTTTGACGGAAGAGCAATGGACATCGGTGCGACGCAACTACATCCAGAACCGGAACGGCAGCCTTGCTGCCGAATCCGATGGCGAACTGAAACAAGCCGCTCCGAAGCAGGCTCCGGTACCATCGGCTGCTCCGAAACAGCCTGCTTCGGCAACTGGCGATAAAGATAAACCTGTCGATCTGGATTTGCCGCCGGAACCACCGATGCCGGAAATGGAAGATGGCTATCGCGGTGACTATCACCCCGGAAATTTCGCCGATGATTTTTCGGTCGAGACCGATCCAATCGTGATAGAGGAACAAAAGGAACAAGAAGTCGTCGATCAGGCGTTGAGCCTTTTCGGAGACGAAGTTGTAACGGTCGTCGAGGACTGACGGCGTTCGAAATAAATACAAGCTATGAAAAAAATAAAATACACACACAGAGAGGGAGTCATACAATGCGAGGCGGAATGGGAAATATGCAAGGCATGATGAAACAAATGCAAAAAATGCAAAAAGAATTGGAGCAGACGCAAGCACAACTGAACGTAACGGAGTTTGTCGGCGCGGCATCCAATGATCTGGTCAAAATCACGATGACAGGGGACAAAAAAGTCACTGATGTTGTCATCGCACCCGAAGTGGTCGACCCGGAAGATGTGGAAATGCTGCAGGATCTGATCCTGATGGCGACGAATGACGCATTAAGCAAGATTGATGAAGCAACGAAAGCGAAATTGGGCAAATTTGCCAATGCGATCCCAGGCTTCTAAGCCAGGCCGCAAGTAATAACCAAAATGAATGAGGGGAGCGAGGGTGAGACAAGTCGGGCAGTGTTGACTTTAGTCCCAGCCTCGTTTCTTTTGAGAGAAGAGAAGGGGATTTTTCGAGATGCAATATCCAGAACCCATAGCTAAATTAATCGAAAGTTTCATGAAATTGCCGGGCATCGGACAAAAAACGGCCGCCCGATTGGCTTTTTTCTGTCTGGACATGGATGAGGAGGCTGTGCTCGCGTTCGCGGACGCGCTGATTCGTTCAAAAAGGGATTTACACCAATGTGCCATCTGCGGTAATATTACCGAAACAGATCCGTGTAATATCTGTTCGGACACGACGCGGGACGCGTCCATCATCCTGGTGGTCGAAAATCCCCGCGATGTCATGTCTATGGAGAAAATCCGTGAGTACCACGGTCGATACCATGTGTTGAACGGGGTGCTTTCGCCGATGGAGGGGACTGGACCTGAAGATCTGAACATCGCCAGCCTGATAAAACGGCTACAGGACGAAACAGTCAAGGAGATCATCATCGCGACAAATGCGACAGCCGAAGGGGAAGCGACGGCGATGTACCTTTCGCGCTTGATCAAACCGGCGGGCATCAAAGTGACGCGTCTTGCCTACGGACTGGCTGTCGGCAGCGATATCGAATATGCGGATGAGATGACGCTCTTTCGTGCCATCGATGGACGCCGAGAACTGTAACAAAGGCAGCAAAAACGGGGGGAACAAGGAAAAAGATGGCATTCCATTTAAACAGCGCAAGCAAGAAGCAGGGACACTTAAAGCAGCAATACGACGAAAAGTTGATTGATTTGATCCGCGACATCCATCAACATTACACGACCTTGGCCCAACTGCAACAGAATGCCTATGATTTGCCTGAAGAGTTGCGTATTTTTGAGAAGATTGCGGAAGCGAAATATCTGTTCCTGCTGCGGGAAGCCAAAGAACGCCAGCTCCAGGCAGACATTTCGGCACCGAAAAAAGCCAAGCAATTCCGGTGGCGCAAACGCACGAACCGCGCGGAAGATATTTTCCATTCGGAATAATGAAGAAACAGGCCACTATGCGGTCTGTTTTTTTTGTTCCATAGATAAATCGGTACAAGAGTAATTGCCAACCTCCATTAATGAAATATCCGCCACTGCATTTTCAGTCAAGAGAATTACGACCAAAAGACTTAAGGTCAATGGTATGTTACGAAGATTTGAACATTTAAAAAACATACAACAATAATGTAAGCGTTACATTGATTTGGTAGCGCTTTTAATATAAAGTTATGTATATCAAATGTTGGTTTTGCAATATGATACTTTGTATCGAAATAGGAAATTATATTTTGTTTCATAAAAACAGGATACTTTTGTTTTGGAGGAAGGGTGTGAGCAGGCAATTAAGATGACCGTTGGGGTAATTAGATTTCGTTATGTAACCGCTATTATTTGGGGAGTTTAGAGTTAGAAGAAATACAAAATTGGAGGTATTCATTTGGAAACTACAGTAAAAGAAGTTAAAGCAAGACAAGAGTCCCGTTACAGACGTGCAAAAACATGGCAGATTGGTGCATTTGCACTGAACAACACTGCAACAAACATATTTTTATATTTGATGATGTTCGTATCCTATTACGCTACAGGAGTCGTTGGTTTGGGGACAGTCATTGTATCCACTCTGATTACGATGAGCCGTATGTGGGACGGAATCACTGATCCAATCATCGGGTTGTGGATCGATAAGACAGACGGAAAAATGGGTAAATTCAGGCCTTTCATGATTATGGGGTGGGTGGTAATGACGATCATTACCTTATTGATGTTCTTCACGACACACTTGGTTCCTGAAAATATGCGCCTAATTTACTTCATTATCCTCTATCTGGTCTATATCGTTGGCTATACGTTCCAAACGGCCTGCACAAAAGCTGGCCAAACGGTTTTGACAAATGATCCGGAACAGCGTCCTTTGTTTTCGACATTTGACATGTCCTATACGTCATTATTGTTTGCGGGTGCTGCAATGTATGTGTCGAATTACATGGTACCCAAACATGGCGGCTTCACAGAATCTTTCTTCCATGAATTTGTCATCACTGTAGTCATCGCTTCCGGTGTTATGACGGCAATTGCTGTAGCAGGTCTATGGGAACATGACAGAACTGAAAATTTTGGTACAGGTGGTGTACAAGAACCTATCAAGTTGAAAGATATGTTCAACATCATCAAAGGCAACCGCCCGTTACAGATGCTTATCGTAGCTGCATCAACTGATAAGTTGGCTTCAACTGTTTCTACAAATTCCATCGTAATGGTCATGCTGTTCGGTATTCTTATCGGTGATTACGGTGTCTTTGGTTCCATTTCAGCTATCACGATGATTCCCGTGTTGATCCTGATCCAAATCGGAACGCGCTATGCCCGTAAATTTGGTTCGAAAAAAGCACTCGTTGTATCTACTTGGATGTGTATCGCTCTCTATGCCGCAATGTTCCTGTTGCTTTGGCTGGGTGATCCGTCGCAAATCCGCATGACGGATATGAACGCTATGTCTATCGCATTCGTTACTTTGTACATTTTGGCGACAGGCGTGCGGAATGTGTCAGGAGGAATCGTTATTCCGATGATTCCTGATATTACAGACTATGAAGTATACAAGAATGATCGTTACGCTCCCGGTGTGATGGGGACAATCTTCTCCTTCGTTGATAAAATGATTTCTTCTCTTGGACAAACAGTCATCGGCATACTATTGGCATACATCGGCTTCAAAGAAGTATTCCCTTCTGTGGATACGCCACCGAGCGAAGAGATCTTCTGGGTAACGATGTTCTTGTTTGTCGGTATGATGATCTTGGGTTGGGTAGCCTCTCTGATTGCGATGAAATTCTATGAATTGGATGACAAACGCATGGCGGAAATCCAAATGGAGTTGGCTGACCGCAGAGACGCAAAAAAAGCAGCCATTGAACAGTAATTGAATAGAATGCATACATGAAAGAGAATGTGGTTGCGGACAAAAATGTCCCGGCCGCATTCTTTTCTTTTGCATTTTAGTTAGGTACCTAATATAATGAAGGGAGATAGATAGGTACCTAACTATCTGGAGGAGGAACTTATTATGGAAGAACAAAATAAAGATGTCATCGGCAGTGCGATGAAGCTGGTGCGTACGCTGCGGCGTAAAGAGAATCCCGCTAAGCACGAATCGCGCGGAGCGGGAAAGCTTTTACGGATATTACAGGAAAATGATGGAATGAGTTCGCGGGAATTGGCGGACCGGATGGGGATCCGTCCGGCTTCCTTGACGGAAATGCTGAACCGACTAGAGGCGGACGGGATTTTGACGCGTCAGCCAGACCCGGCTGATCAGCGCAGGAACCGGATTTTCATCCAGGAAAAGGGGGATGCTTTATTGAAGAAAATGAAGGCAGTACGCCAGATGGAACGGGAGCGCATCAATCATAGCTTGACGCTGGATGAGCAGGAACAATTTGTTGCGATCTGCGAAAAACTGACAAAATCCTTGGAGGACTTCAGAAACCAAGCGGGTGAGCAATGATGGGCGGCAACGGGTTCAAAGGGGGCCGCGGTGGTTTCCTGACGGAGGAAGAAAAACAGAACAGCCCCAAAATCACGGCGCCGTTACTGAAGCGGATGTTCAGTTATCTCGTTCCTTATTGGAAGCAACTCATCGTTTCCGTGTTGGCGATCATCACCTCGTCGGTATTCGGCGTGTTTCCGACGATCCTGACAGGCCGCATCATCGATGAAGGGCTATTGGAGCAGAATCTGCCCGTGCTGATCCGTCTGATCGGCCTCTCGTTCGGAGTGTTGATCCTCGCCAATCTGATCAGCGTACTGGAGAGCTATACCAATGTCTGGATGGCAGAAAATATCACCTTTGACATGCGCAACAAGATGTACAGCCATCTGCAGCGGATGTCGCACCGGTTCTTCACGACCAGCAAGCAGGGCGACATCATCACCCGCATGACCAGCGATATCGGCGGTGTGCAGAGCGTGCTGACGGGCACGTGGACGAGCATCCTGCAGAATTTCGCGACGTTGACGGTTGCGCTCGTCACGATGTATACGAAAAGTCCGTTGCTGGCGACAATCGGCATTGTGGTGGTGCCATTGTTCATTCTGCCGACGAAGCGCGTGGGCAAAAGGCGTTGGGAAATAACGCTTGAGTCACGGAAGCACAATGACGACATCAACCAGATCCTGAACGAGACGCTCAGTGTCAGCGGGCAATTGCTTTCGAAATTGTTCGTCACGGAAAACTACGAGTTCGACCGCTATCAGGAAGCCAACAAACAGATGATTCGCTTGAACATCAAGGAAAGTATGGCGGGCAAATGGTTCCGGGTCGTGATCAACGTCTTCACGAACATCGGTCCGATGTTGATCTATCTGGTCGGCGGAATTCTCATTATTGAATACGGCAACACGGATCTGACAATCGGGGATATTACCGTCATGGTGGCGCTCCTGGGCAGGATGTACGGACCAGTCAATTCCTTGCTGAACATCCAGGTTGATATGATCCGCTCGATGGCACTTTTTGATCGCATCTTCGAGTATTTCGATCTGCCTGTGGAAATCGACAATGATCCGCAGGCGCTCCGGCCTGAGTCGTTTGCAGGCGAGTTGGCTTTTGAAGAGGTTTCCTTCCACTATGATCCTGACCAGCCGATATTGAATAACGTCAGTTTCGAACTGAAGCCGGGATCATCCGTCGCCATCGTCGGGCCTTCGGGAGCGGGCAAATCCACCATCATCAACCTGATTCCGCGCCTCTATGATGTGACAGGCGGAAGAATCCGATTGGACGGCGTCGATATTCGCAAACTCGATCTGGCCTATCTGCGCCAGCACATCGGCGTGGTGACGCAGGACACGTACTTGTTCAATGGCACGATCAGAGAGAATTTGCTCTACGCCAAGCCCGATGCCACGCAGGCCGAAATCGAAAAAGCTTGCAGTGAAGCCAATATCCACGCGTTCATCAGTGGGCTGCCGAAAGGTTACGACACCGTAGTGGGTAACCGCGGCATGAAGCTTTCCGGCGGCGAAAAGCAGCGGCTTTCGATTGCGCGGATCATTCTTCGGAAACCGGGGCTGATCATCTTCGACGAAGCGACTTCCTCATTGGACTCCATCTCTGAGCACGCCATCCAGGAAGCGATCGAGCCGATCCTAGCCAAGAGCACGAGCCTGATTATTGCGCATCGTCTTTCGACGATCCTGTCGGCTGATGAAATCTTGGTGCTGGAGAGAGGCAAAATCGTTGAACGAGGCGACCACGAGACGCTCGTCAAAAAGGGCGGCATCTACACGATGCTGTACAATACGCAAATGAAGCAAACATAGGATTATCAAGAGGGGCGCCCATGTGGAATGGGGTTGTCCCTTTTTTTGTGGGGATTGGCGGATGTTCGCCGAAAACATGAATAAATCGAAAGAATTCATCTTTTGAGGTCGAAATGTGGTCGAAAACATGAATAAATCTCGGGTATTCATGTTTAGAGGCCGGAATGTAGTCGGAAACATGAATAAGCAACGGGTATTCATCTTTTCAGCTTGTCGGCACACGTAATCCAGGCGCACCCGGAGCCGGAAACAGTTTCATGGCTCTATTTTCAGAAAAAGGCAATCAAGACAATTAATTGTTGCAAAATTGACAAAGCTATATCGGTTTCATCTGTATAAAAAAACTTTCATTTAGCGTATAATGGAAGTATTAGAATCGTAGGAGTGTGCAAAGTGAGAGGGATTTTCATCACAATCGAAGGGCCGGATGGCTCAGGGAAGACAACCGCGTTGCAGCAAGTAGTGCCGCGTCTGCAACAAGAGATGAACCGCAAAGTGGTAGCGACGAGAGAACCGGGTGGAAGTCCGATCGCGGAAAAGATCCGCTCGTTGATACTGGATCCTTCACATACGGACATGGATTCTAGGACAGAAGCTTTATTGTATGCGGCAAGCCGCCGCCAGCATCTGATCGAAAAGGTGTTGCCCGTTTTGGAAAGTGGAGACGTCATTTTTTGTGATCGTTTTGTCGATAGTTCCATCGCTTATCAAGGCTACGCAAGAGGCATCGGTGAAGAGGGTATCCGCGAAATCAACCAATTCGCAACAGAAGGCATCGAGCCGGATGTGACGTTGTACATCGATGTTCCGGCAGAAGTAGGCATTCAAAGGATCCATGCAAATCTGGATGAACGGGAATATAACCGTTTGGACCAGGAAAAGCTCGCTTTCCATGAAAAAGTCCGCGCTGGTTATCTGCAATTGGCGAAGGCTAATCCGGAACGGATAGTGGTCGTCGATGGGACGATGAGCCGTGAAGAGGTAGCGGAAGCTTGCTATCACATCATCAAAAACAGATATCCAAGCTATTTTTAGAGTAAAATCATTTGCCGAAACAAAAGTTGAACGGACCGTTCCGCTTTTCTCAGCATATAGGAGTTTATAAAATTTTTTCAACTCAAAAGTGCGTCACCGTAGGTGTTTCACAAGTTTGCAACATGTTTCATGCATTTAAAATAATGTCCAGCTTCACGGGTTAGCCCTTCGGAAATTAGATAAATCTGTCCTATTGCGCTCTTCGATGCTCATGCGGACAGATTTCCTAAATTTCTTTCAGGGCTGAACGAACCCGTTCCGCTTTTCTTATATATTATAGAAAGAGGGGATTTGTTATGAAATTAATTATGGCTATCATTCAAGATAAAGACAGCGCTATCCTGTCCGATGAGTTGGTGGAAGCGAATGTCCGCGCTACGAAATTGCCTTCGACAGGCGGTTTTCTGCGCGCCGGCAACACCACCTTCATGATCGGTGTAGAGGACGAACGGGTCGATGAAGTATTGCGGATCATCAAAACCAACTGCGAAGCGCGCGAGCAATTTGTAGCGACCCCAGTCAGCATGGATGTGCCGTTGGACAACGCAATCGCCTACCCGATGGAAGTGCACGTAGGCGGAGCGACTGTGTTTGTTTTGCCGATAGATAGTTTTTACAGATTCTGATGACGAAGGAAAGGATGGATGGTGTGACACAGCTTTTGATGAGGCAACAACCGGAACTGCTCGAAAGGTTCCAACGGACGATTCAGGAAAAGCGGCTGGTTCACGCCTACTTGTTTGAAGGAGCGCGCGGAACCGGCAAAGAAGAATTGGCGCGTTGGATAGCCCAAACGCTCTTTTGCGACGAATTGCAGGATGGTCAGCCATGCGGGCACTGCAATCATTGCCTACGGATTGCGGCAGGTGAATTTCCCGATGTGGCGGAAATCAGTCCGGATGGCAACACCATCAAAGTCAATCAAGTCCGTGAATTGAAGGCAGAGCTTTCCAAAAGCGGGATGGAAGGTAGCCGTAAGGTCTATCTGATTTATGACGCCGAAAAAATGACGGTCAGTGCTTCGAACAGTCTGCTTACGTTCTTGGAGGAACCGCAGAACGATACGTACCTGATTCTGATGACTACTGCAAAAGAGAACATCCTGCCGACCATCCGATCGCGCTGCCAAATCGTCCATTTTCGGGTCGTCAACAAGCAAGCGTTAGGGGAAACTTTGGAGGCGCAAGGCATACAGCCTGAAAATGCGGCGTTGTTGGCGGCCATCACCAATAACCAGGAAGCAGCTCTGTTGCTGAATCAGGAAGAGAGTTTCCATGAATCCAAGAAGCGGACATGGGCTTGGTTCCAACTGATGACTTCTAAAAATCCCCAAGCATTTGTGTTTGTGCAGACCGACTTGATGGATGGTCTGAAGGATAAAAATGATGGCCACTTCTTTTTGGACTTGCTATTATTCTATTACCGTGATTTACTTTATACCAAGTACAGCAATAAGCAAGCTATCGTCAACAAAAATCACGGAACAGAGTACGAGCGCATTGCAGAAAAACTGCATCCTCAGGAAATCACCCGGCATATGGAAAATATCCTCAAAGGAAAAAAACATTTGGAAGCAAATGTCCAGCTCCAAGGGGTACTGGAAGAAATCGCACTCGGGAATAGCCTATAGATAAAGCTTCTGGAGGAGAAAGAAAATGAAAAACGTCATTGGTGTTCGTTTTATGCCTGTCGGGCCCATCTCTTATTATGAAGCAGGCCAGACAAAGTACAAAATGGACGAAAAATTAATCATAAATAATGGGAATGCTGTCGATATAGGTCAAGTCGTCATTGTTGATAAACAATGCAAAAATGATGAAAGTGGCATCCATGCACATAAACATATCATCCGCGTCGCGACCGAAAAAGATCTTGAGCAGGATAAAAAAAATCGCGCAGAAGCGAAGGAAGCTTTTGCCGTATGCAAGACCAAAATGAAGCAGCTGAAATTGGAGATGAAGCTGATCAAAGCGGAATACACTTTTGATCGCAGTCGTTTGACTTTCCATTTCAGTTCGGAAGGCCGGATCGATTTCCGGGAATTGGTCCGCGAGTTGGCGGCTGTTTTCCGCACGCGGATCGAATTGCATCAGATCGGTGTCCGCGATGAAGCCAAAATTCTAGGCGGAATCGGACCTTGCGGCAGAACTCTCTGCTGTTCGACGTTCTTGGGGGACTTTGTGCCGGTTTCGATCAAGATGGCGAAGGATCAGGGGTTGTCCTTGAATCCTGCCAAAATATCCGGTTTGTGCGGGCGTTTGATGTGCTGTCTGAACTATGAGAACGATACGTATGTCTCTCTCAGAAAAGCAATGCCTGATTATGGGCAGGAAGTAATGACGCCTGAAGGTAAGGGGAAAGTTGTGGAACTGAATGTGCTCAGCCAAGTCGTCAAAGTGCGGCTGTTTGAGCATAATAAAACGGTTGAGTTTGCCGGTTCAGAATTGTAAGGTTTAAGGATCTGCACGATAGGATTGAAAAATAAGTATGGAAAATGCGAGTGGATAAAATGGATAAACGTGCCTTGTATGACCAATTTCATCGGGTGGAAAGCCGTATTTCATCGATGGGAGCAGATGTTAAAGAGATTCAAGAGAAGATGGATGACTTGATAGAAGAGAACGCAAATCTTCAAATCGAGAACCAGCATCTGCGCGATCGGATCGATTTCCTTACGAAGGAAAAAGAAGATGCGCAGAAGCAAGAGCCAGAAATGTCGAAGTCCCGTCTGAATTTACAGAAGCTTTACGAGGACGGTTTTCATGTCTGCAATGTTTATTATGGTTCCCGTCGTCTGAATGATGAGCCCTGTGTTTTCTGTATCGATGTCATCTACGGCGAAAGAGATCGGAAAAACTGAGAAGTGTCCCGCGTTGGGGGTACTGTCAATAAATGATGGATGAACAAATAGACAGAGGCGGGGACAGAAGTCCTGGCCTCTGTTTTGAGGATAAGGTAAAGGGGTAGAGGAATGGAAAATGTATTAAAGGAAGGCGAACGACTTGATGTGCTGAAGAGGGAAAATATCCAGATCATTCAAAGTTCAGCCGTGTTCTCTTTTTCGCTGGATGCGGTGCTGTTGGCTGATTTCGCGGAATTACCGCGCGTGAAGCCGGCAAAGATAGTCGATCTTTGTGCCGGGAACGGGGCAGTCTCGTTTCTGTTGACAGGAAAGACCAAGAATCCGATCATCGGGGTGGAACTGCAGGACCGGTTAGTGGATATGGCCCGCAGGACAGTCCAGTTGAATCAGCTGGAGGAGAAGGTTTCCTTTCTGCACGCGGATGTGAACGACGTGACCCGCTTCATCAAACCGGATTCCGTCGATGTCATCACCTGCAATCCGCCCTATTTCAAGCTGAGCGAATCCAGTTTCACGAATGAATTGGATGCTTTTGCGATTGCGCGGCACGAAATCCATCTGACGTTGGACCAATTGATGAAACAGACGAGCCATCTGCTGAAGATGAAAGGCAAGGCCTATTTCGTCCATCGCCCGGATCGTTTGATGGAGATCCTGGAAACGATGCGGAACAACCGGATTGCGCCCAAGAAACTGCAGTTCATTTACCCGAAACAGAACAAGGAAGCGAACATGATCCTGATCGAAGGCATCAAGGACGGTAAAGAAGACGGTTTCCGTGTGCTGCCGCCGCTCGTTGTGTACAATGAAGAAGGGGAATACAGCCAGAAGGTAAAGGACGTCCTCTATGGCGAGCAGTGAGCACTACTTTTATGTGCTGCTTTGCGCAGATGACTCTTTTTATGCCGGCTACACGACGGACACGCTTCGGCGCGAACGGGAGCACAACAAAGGCATCGGCAGTAAATATACCAAGGCCCGCCGCCCTGTCCAAATGATCTACAAAGAAGTCTTCGGTTCCAGAACGGAAGCGACCAAAGCGGAGGCGGCATTCAAGAAACTGAGCCGCAAGCAGAAAGAGAATTTTTTGAAGGGGCGCGCTATCGGTGTATGCAGCTCTGAATCGAACGGGGTTTAGCGGGTCGCCAGAGTCAACAAAATGAAACGAAATCAGAGGAGAAAAAAGATGCAACTGCAAAAAAGCTATGAACAGCATGCGTGCGGAACGCTTTATTTAGTGCCGACACCAATCGGTAATCTGGAGGATATGACCTTCCGTGCCATAAAGATACTGCGCGAAGTGGATCTGATTGCGGCGGAGGACACGCGCAATACGCGGAAACTGCTGACGCATTTCGAAGTGGATACACCCCAGATCAGCTTCCATGAACACAATACCCAGGAGCGCATTCCGCAATTGGTGGATAAGCTGCTTGGTGGACAATCGATCGCTCAAGTGAGCGATGCGGGAATGCCTTCGATCAGCGATCCGGGTCATGATTTGGTGCGCGCCTGCATCAACGCAAACGTGCCGGTTGTACCGTTGCCTGGAGCCAATGCCGGTGTGACCGCATTGATCGCTTCTGGATTGGCACCACAGCCCTTCTACTTTTTCGGCTTTTTGGAGCGCAAGAAGAAGGAGCAAGTGGCCCAGTTGGAGTCGTTGAAGAACAGGGAAGAAACGATGATTTTCTATGAGTCGCCTTACCGGCTGAAGGAGCTGCTGAAAAATATCGCAACCGTCATGGGTGCGGAGCGCCAAGTCGTCATTTGCCGCGAATTGACGAAACGCTTTGAGGAGTTCATTCGGGGTTCGGCGGAAGAGTTGGCTGCTTGGGCTGAAGAAACGGAGATCAGAGGGGAAATATGCCTGATGATAGCCGGCAATGATAACCCGGAAATGCCTGTTGAACAGACATTTGATGACCTCAGCGTCGCTGAATTGGTGGAAAAGCTGATGACAGAGCAGGGGCTTTCTTCTAAAGATGCGATCAAAGAGACCGCAAAAATCAGGGATCTGAAGAAACAGGAAGTATATCAAGCTTTCCACGGCTTCTAAACAGGAGGGATGACCGTTGCTGTTCTATTTATTGAGTATATGCTCGTTCGGCGGGATCCTGATGCTCCGGTTGATGGGGAAAAGTCGACAATTCCAAAGCTACTTGCTGGTTGCGGCGGTGCTGTCCCTCTTTGCAGGGATGCTGCAAGGCAATGAATCGCCCCAAATAGTATGGATCCGTTACGCGGTGATGCTATTTCGCCTCTTGTTCGGCTTGATTTCACCGTTTGCTTTCCTGTTTTTTGGCCTGGCCCTTGTCTTCAATGGCGTGCTGCTGATCAAAAAAGAAGGGTGGGCTAAGCGTTATGCGCTTCTGCTTGCGGTGGGAATCTTCATTTTGTTGATGGATCTGCTGTTCCTGCTGAACTATTTTGTGTTCCATCATTATCTGATTTGGCGCTTCATGCGCTTGATGAGCTACTTCATTATCTATTTCGGGGTAGTGCTGATCTTATTTTTTGTCGCGACAACCTTTTACGGACTCATTCCGGTTTCCCTTGATAAAGATTTCATCATTGTTTTGGGCGCAGGATTGCTGCCGGATGGAAGAATCAGTCCTTTGTTGGAGAAACGCTTGGACAGAGCAATCCGGTTTTTTAGGCATCAGACGGAGCATACGCAGAAGAGGCCCTGCCGGATGATTGTGAGCGGGGGGCAAGGTGTGGATGAACCCTTTTCCGAAGCGTATGCCATGAAACGCTATCTGATTGCGAAAGGTATCCCGGAAGAACTAATCATTGAGGAAGACAAGTCCGTTAATACGTATCAGAATTTGCTGTACTCGAAGGGCATCATGGATACGTACAAAGAAAAGTACAAGTGCCTCTTCATCACGAATAATTTTCATACTGTCCGCAGCAGTCTTTACGCTCACCGAGTGGGATTGGATACGGACGGTTTGGGTGCCTGGACGCCGTTTTATTTTCTGCCTTATGCGTTTTTGCGTGAATTCATCGCTGTTGTATTCATGCAGATAAAAGGACACACGCTGTTGCTGGCACTCGTGCTGGTGTTTGGATTGTGGCGGATCTATTTGTGAAATCATAAGCGCCGATTTGGGTGCAAAAAGCCGTATACCATGCGATATTTCGCAAGTATACGGCTTTTTTATGTTCGCTCGTTTAAAGCAATCCTTCGGAAATCAATTGCTTCAAGCCATGATAGACGCCTTCGTCATCATTGGAAGGCGTTGCATAGTTTGCCACGCTCTTGGCTTTGGGCAACGCGTTGTCCATTGCGAAGGAGTAGGGTCTGCCGGAAAGCATGGAGATGTCATTTTCGCTGTCGCCAAAAACAGCCACTTCTTCATTGGAAAGGCCGAGTTTTTCCAATAAGGTATCCAAGGCTTTACCTTTATTGATGCCTTTTTTGGTGATCTCAAGTTTCCTCTCATCAGAAAAGACCAGCTCGTAATCGTCATGCAGACCTAAGTGAGGCAAGGATTGCGTCACAGCCTCCATAAAATGGGGGTCCTGGCTGATCGAAATTTTGTTGCAGGAAGTTGGCGCTTCCTTCAGATCAAGGATCAGTTTTTGTTCCGGATAGCCGTCGCGCATATCGCACAGCCAACCGTACATGCCGCTGGCCCAAGGGTAATCATCGGGCAATCTCATTTCCCCGCGGATCCTCTTTTTCAGGTCATACAGTGAATCCGGCAAGTAGGTGTACAGGCCGGCATCTTGGGAGAATTGGATCTCAACATTGAATGTACGGAAGACAGATGTGACTTTTCGGATGTCCTCGGAATCCATTATCCCTAATCTTTCCCGGACTTTAGAGGTGCAATCATAAATGGAGCTGCCGTTTACGTCGATCAAGTAACCTTGATGGGAATCCATCTTCAGTTTCAGGGCATCCGGCATCAAACGCAAGTAACTTCTCCCGCTTGCCAATACCAGCGTGATGCCTTTTTGCTGGAGTGTCAGAAGGAGTTCTTGAGTTTTGGGGCTGATGTCATGGGCAGCAGTCAATAAGGTGCCGTCCATATCGCAAACGATTGCTTTGATGGGCATTATCTATCCACTTCCTTTTTTGTTGTCGAAAGAACCTGGCGTATCGTATCAATGGAGCGGAGATTTGTGTGCTCGTCATGATAGATATAGGACAGGTAAATGATATCAACAATCGTGAGGTAAAGCAACCGAGCTGAAAGAGCTTCGGACTGAAAAATGGATTCTTCCGTTTCCACTACGATGCTGACATCACTCAATTGATTCAAAATGCCTGGCGGATTCCCGGTCAGACAAATTATTTTCGCGTTGTTTTGGGCAGCCACTTCGGCCAGCCTGATTGTTTCGGCTGTCTTGCCCGAGTGTGAAAAAAGGAAGACGCAATCATTCTCCGTCATTTTGGAAGTGTGCATCAGTTGCATGTGATAATCTGAAACATAATTTACAGGGATAGCCGTCCGCAAGAATTTGTGATAGGCATCCAAAGCAGTGACGGCAGAGGCGCCCAGGCCAAAAAAGTGGAGTGCTTTTGAATGGATGATGATATCAAGCGCTTGTTGCAGAGTTTCGCCAGACAGTGTGCTCATAAGACTTTGCAGCATGATCTGAGAGGAATGAATCACTTTTTTAGAAATATCCGTTGGCGTATCCGAAGGCTTGATATCCGTAAAAACTGCCAATTGACGGGTGCGCTCTTCAGCCGTACGGTAGTTTGAAGCAACACTGATTTTGAAATCCTGAAATCCTTTGAAGCCGATTTTTTTTACGAATTTAAAAATTGTCGCTTCGGAAAATTTTGTTTCCTCGGAAAGGTTGGCTAATGTTTTGTTCACTATGTTCATGCCCAAACTCACAAAATAGTCGGCAATTTTTGTTTCGGTCGCTGAAAAACCCGGATAATGCGGCTTTAAGAGTTTTTGGATATAATTTTCTGCCATGATGAGCACCTCCTTTTTCTATAGAATAGCATAAATACAAAAATAAATAAATAAATATTATTTTTTAAGCCTTTACAAAGTAAAAATTATTTACTATAATCAGAGTGTAAAGAAAGAAAACGATTACAGTCGAGGGTTTGAACTGAGCATCGGTATTTGAGGTTGGTAAGATGAGTCTTAATATTGTGTGGGTACTTCGATCCGGAATGGATTTGTTGGACATAAAGTCTTGCGAGTGGAGGAGCAAAAAAGGATGACTGAAAAAAACAAAATCGCAATCGTAAATTCAAGCAGCTTCGGGAAAATGTTTGACGCGCATCTGGCAAGGGTGGGAAAATTGGGACCGGTCGATCGTTTCGATTTCGACGGCGAGATACCGGGAAAGGAACTGGCGGAGGCTCTGCAAGGATACAACATCATCATCGCGAGTGTGACGCCATTCTTCACAAGGGAATTTTTCGAACATAAAGATGAGCTGAAGCTGATTGCGCGTCACGGAATCGGGTTCAACAATGTCGATCTGGAAGCTGCCAAAGAGCATGGAACCGTAGTGACGATCGTTCCGGCATTGATAGAGCGCGATGCTGTAGCCGAAAACAATGTCACCAACTTGCTGGCACTGATGCGGCGAACGATCGAGTCGGCAGCGGAAGTCAAGAAAGACCGCTGGGAAAACCGGGCTAAGTTCATCGGCAACGGTCTTTGCGGCAAAACGGTCGGCGTAATCGGTGTCGGTAATATCGGTAGCCGAGTAGTTGAAATTCTACATTATGGATTCAGATGTGAAGTGCTGGGAGTCGATCCGAACAAGACCGCGTTGGAAATCGACATTTTCGGCGGTAAGAAAGTCGAGTTGGATGAACTGCTGGAGCGGGCCGAGGTCATTTGCCTCTGTGCAAGCCTGAATGACACGAATTACCACCTTATTTCAAAAGAAACCATCGCGAAAATGAAGGACGGTATCTACATCTCCAACTCAGCTCGCGGGGCGCTTGTTGAAGAATCGGACATCATCGAAGCGATCGAGAGCGGAAAACTGCGCGGATACGCGACCGATGTTCTGGAGGTGGAGCCGGGCCGTAGTGACCATCCGTTCCTGGATTTTGCGAACATCATTGTGACACCGCATACATCTGCTTATACGATGGAATGCTTGGAGGGGATGGGCGACAAATGTGTTTCCGATTGTGAAGCCATCGTGGAAGGGAGGATGCCGCAACGAGCAGTGCAACCGATCAGTCCTTACATCACAAAATGAGAGGGTGGAACGATAGATGAATACAGCAGTAAATGTCAAAGTCGGCCCGCAATTTTATAAATACGGGCAGGGTGCCATGGAAGTGATCCCGGACATACTGAATGAATATGGTGTGAAACGGGTGTTGTTGGTCCACGGAACGGTTTCATGGGAGAAGGCAAGACCGTATCTGGATTTTTTGGATGAGGAGTTTACAATCCAATACGAAAAATACAACGGGGAATGCAGCTACAATGAAGCAAACAGGTTGGCAAAGATAGTCGAAGAGGGGAACTTTGATTTCATAATCGGTGTCGGTGGAGGAAAGTTATGCGATTTAGTGTACTACGTTGGAGCGCTTGCGAAAAAACCTTTTGGGGTCGTTCCGACATTGGCGAGCAATTGTGCGCCATGGGCACCGTTATCTGTCATGTACAAAGACAACGGGCTTGCTGAAGGCAAAACAGAACATTATAAAAGACAAGCAGCCTTTCTGATCACTGATCCTGCGCTGGTTGTCGATGCCCCGATCAAATTCTTTATCGCCGGACTTGCCGATACCTTAGCGAAGTGGTACGAATCCGACATGATATTGGAACAGCCGCAGTTTGAAGCGAATAATTTTTTGATGCTTGCCCGGCATTCGGCAAGGATTTGCAAAGATGTCATTGCTGAAGACGGGTTAAAGGCAATCGAAGACATGCGTACTGGCGTTGCATCGGCAGAGTTTATCAAAGTATCTGAAATCATCTTCGGTGTTGCAGGTTTGGTCGGCGGATTCGGTGACAAATATGCCCGTAACACTGCCGCTCATGCCATCCATGATGCGATTTCGGCTTACTTGCCCGGAGTCCATGACTATTTGCATGGCGAAAAAGTGGCTTATGGCATTTTTTATCAATTGGCCTTGGAAGGGAAATGGCAAGTGATTGATGAGCTGATCCCGATGTACGAGAGCTTGCATCTACCAAAGTCTTTGACGGAAATGGGCGAGTACCCATTATCGGAAGAAGCGTTGGACAACATAGTGGCATTGATCAACAAAAAAGAAAAAGTGCATTTGCTGCCGATCCCGATCAATGAAACAATCTTGAAAAAAGCAATAATAGATTTAGAAAAATACATAAATATGGAGGTATAGGCAATGGAAAATATTACCGCAATACAAAGTTTGCTGATTGCACTTTGGGTAGGGGCAGTCATGTCACGTGCATTTTTAGGTGGAGCGACATTAACGTTACGTTTTTCCCCGTTGATGACGGGTTTGATCGCAGGTATCGTAATGGGGGATGTTCAACAAGCAATGATTATCACAGCAGCGATCCAACTAATTTATATGGGGGTTTTCTCTCCAGGGGGAACGATGCCTTCTGAACCAGCAATCGCAGCAGCGATAGCGGTTCCGGTCGCTTTGATGGGTAACCTGCAGCCTGAAGCCGCGATAGCGGTAGCTGTTCCGGTAGGTTTACTGGGTGCTTATCTGTACCAATTCAGATTTTTCATCAACACGTTTCTGGGTAAATACACCGATAAAGCCGTAGAAGACTTGAATGACGGCGGAATCGTGAGATCGATCATCCTTTATCCGACAATCGCTTCTTTCCTTTTGTTTGTGCCGTTAGTATTCATTGCTTTGTACTTCGGAGCACCTGTTATCGCTGATGTCATCACCGCTCTTGAAGGTACGGTTGTGTTCCACATCCTTACAGTTGTCGGCGGCGGTTTAGCGGCTATCGGTATTGCAACAACGATTTATGTCATCGGCCGTAAAGACTATATGGTTTTCTTCCTGTTAGCTTACTTGATGAGCGTTGTGTTGGCTTCCTTGTCAATCACAATGGTAACTTATGCCATCATCGGCGCTTTGATTGCAGCCATTTTCGTACTGGCTAAAGGACAGGGTGCAAAAGCAGCTCCTGCTTCCGCGGGCAGTGCCTCTCTTGATGATGACGATGATGACGATTTCTAAAAAGTAGGCAAATTGAAAGGAAGATGAAAAAATGATAAACGCTAATCTAGATGCTAAAGAAAAAAACATGTTAGCACCAGAAGAAATAACCGCTAAAGATGTTACGAAAACCTATTTACGCTGGCACTTTGCGAACGAAATTCCCCACTCATTCGAACGTTATCTGGCGCCTTCGCTGCTTTATGCGATGATGCCGATTCTGCGCAAACTGTACAAAGATGAGGATCAATTGAGAGCTGCCTACAAACGTCAATTGCTGTTCTTCAATACGCAACTTTCATGGGGTGGCGGCGTCATCACAGGGCTGATGTCTTCGATGGAACAAGAACGCGCCAAAGAAGTTGTGAACGGCGAAGAAGTTACCATGACTGACGATCTGATGTACAATACGAAAGCTGGTTTGATGGGCGCTTTGGCAGGGATCGGTGATTCGATTGACTCAGGGACTGTGCAATACATTTTCATCGCCATCGCTGTTCCTTGGGCACAAATGGGTAGCCCAATCGGCGCCTTATTCCCATTCGTCGCTTTTGCTCTTTACCAAGTATTGTTAGGTGTATTCTTTGCACGAAGCGCATTCAAGACAGGTAAAAATGCGACTGGTGTGATGCACAGTGCTGGAATCCAGACTGTCATCGAAATGCTGTCTATCCTGGGTATGTTCATGATGGGGATTTTAGCCGGAAATTACGTTAAAGTTTCGTCAAGTTTAGAATTTGCAATCTCCGGACGGCCATTTGTCCTTCAGGAAACGCTGGATAAAATCATGCCTGGCATGTTGCCGTTGGCTGTTGTTCTGGGTGTATACTTCTACTACATCAAAAAAGGTCTGAAAGTAACACGTGCGTTAGTAGGGTTGACGCTGATTCTGATTGTTCTGGCAGGCATAGGTATTCTATAAAAGGTTCATTAAGAAAGGGAAGTGTGAAAAATGGGAGCAGTAAATTTAGCGCGTGTAGATGAAAGATTGATCCATGGTCAAGTCATGTTGACATTATCCCAACGAGACGGGGTCAATTCGATCTTTGTAGTTGATGATGTTGTTGCCAAAGATAAATTCATGAAAGATTTATACAAGAGTGCGGGAAGCCGTACCGGACAAAAAACGATTGTCATGACGGAAGAAAAGTGCAAATTTTATTGGGATGAGTTCAAGTTTAAAGAGTACAGTGCTATCCTGATCACAAAAACAGTGACAGGCATCTACAACTTGGTCAAACATGGTGTTCCGATCAAGGACCTGAATATCGGCGGAATCGCTAAAAAAGGCGATGACGATATTCTGGTTACAAAATCGGTTTATCTGAACAAAGCAGATGCGCTGAAATTGAAAGAATTAAATGAAGAATATGGTGTCGAAAACATCTACTTCCAAGCAACGCCCTCTTCTTCAAGCTCCAGTTTAGCGGATGTATTGAAGCAATTCGGGTTATAAAATAAATCTGAGCGAGGAAGCAGTTATTGAGTAACAGCAATAGCTGCTTTTCTCAAACATGAAAATAGTGAGCAAGATGATAGGTGGCAAATACTATGCAGCAAAATGAAAAATTTAAAGATTGGCTATTTCGATATCAGTCCTTTTATCGTGTGCGTCGCACGGATAAAAGCAAACGGCGGTTTCTCTCGGCATTGGTGGCGGATATTTCAGAGATGCGGGAAGATGTGCAGGTGATCGAGTACAATCGACACGAAAAGTATGCTTCAAGGAACGTTTACGTTGGCGATATCGAAAAAGCGGATCAGATCATTTGCACGTATTATGATACGCCGATTCAGCATTTTGGTCCTTATGTTTTATTTGACCGAAAAGAACAGGAAAAACGGACGACCAGTTTCATCGTTGCCACTTCCGTGTTATTGCTTCTGGCAGGTATAGCAGGAACGCTCCTTTATATGCGGTACGCTTCAGGTACGGCTGACTTGATTTCTGTTCGTACCGCACTTATTGCTCTTGCATATGGCGTCTATTTTTACTTGTTCGGAAAAATCACTAAGGGACTACCTGATCGAAGAACTGTGGTCCGGAATACATCGTCAGTTTTGGCTTTGTTGGCGATGATCAATGATACAAAGGTAAAAGACGAGAAGACAGCTTTTGCTTTTGTGGATGAAGGTAGTTTTGGTGAAAGTGGTCTCGAAGCAATGCTTACGCCCAAAAATAAGAAAGCAAAGATATTTTATCTGGATTGCGTAGGTGCGGATGCACCGCTGCATGTCATCGGAAATGATATTTCTAAGGCGAAATTATCGGTAATGAGTATTGATCATCAGTCATCGGACGAAAAAATCAATTATATCTTCAGTGCAAAAATATCGGAAAAAGAGCAAAAAACGCAATTTCATCTGGATAAATCGGAGTTGAACAAAAAGAATTTAAATATGGAAAATATCACAAAAGTTATGGAATTGTGCAGATAAATGCTGTGCATTCTCCAAAACAAAGGAGGATTATTAATGTTAGGGATTATCGTTGCGACACATGGAACGTTAAGCGATGGACTTAAAAATTCGGCGGAAGTGATTTTTGGGCCGACAAATAATATCAAAACAGCGAACTTGAATCTTGGAGATGACGTGCAGGCGTTAGGCGCAAAAATTAAGGAATCCATCCATGAAGTAGATCAAGGGGATGGAATCATTGTGTTGGTGGATCTGGTGAGCGCCAGCCCGTATAACCAATCGGTGCTTGTGACGAATAGTCTGGAGAAACCACTGCAAGATTCTGTGCATATCATTGGCGGAGTAAACCTTCCGATGCTGTTGGAAGCAATCAACCATCAATTGATAGGAACACAGGTTGATCAAGCCGCTAAAGCAATTATTGCGCAAGGGAAGAGCAGCATCAGCGATTGGCATGTGTCCATGGTTACAGAAGATGATGAAGAGGACGATACTTTTTAAGAAAAATAGAAGGAAAAGGGGAATGCTGAATGAAGTGGGGATTTAGATGGTACGGAGAAAAGGGCGACACGATTCCGTTGGATCATGTTCGCCAAATTCCTGGAATAAACGGAGTTGTGGGAACGTTATTGAACAAGTTGCCTGGAGATGTATGGGAAGTTTCTGAAATCCAAGAATTGAAAGAGTCCGTGGAAAAAGGCGGTCTGGAATTATTGGGGATTGAAAGTGTAGCGATTCATGATGCAATCAAAGCAGGAACACCTGAACGCGATCAATACATTGAAAATTACATTACGACAATCAAGAACCTGTCCGCATGCGATGTTCGCATGATTTGTTACAGCTTCAAGCCGATTTTTGGTTGGGCAAAGACAGACTTATTCTATGAAAACAAAGATGGCAGCTTCTCGCTTGTATACGATCAAGCTGTCGTGGACAAGATGGAACCGGCTGATATGTATAAACTGATCCACAGCCAATCGAAAGGCTTCAGCCTGCCTGGTTGGGAAGAAGAGCGTCTGAATAAATTCAGCAAATTGGTAGAAATGTACGAAGGCGTAACGGAAGAAATCTTATTTGAAAACTTAAGTTATTTCTTGAAAAAAATCATTCCAGTTTGTGAGGAAATGGATGTCAAGATGGCTATTCACCCGGATGATCCGCCGTTTGAACTTTTTGGCTTCCCGCGCATCACGAAGAATTTGGAAGACCTGAAAAAAATCCTCAGCATTGTTGATTCTCCATACAACGGACTTACGCTTTGCACAGGTTCCCTTGGAGCTGAACCAAACAATGATATGGTTGAAATCATCCATGAAGTCGGGAACAAAATCAACTTTGTTCACTTCCGCAATGTCGAATTTTTAGGCGAGCGTAAATTCAGGGAGTCCGCACATTTGAGCACGGATGGCTCCTTGGATATGTATGCCATTATGAAAGCTTTAGTAGATGTCGGATTTGACGGAGTTATCCGTCCCGATCACGGGCGTACTGTTTTTGGCGAAGTCGCAATGCCTGGTTATGGATTGTATGACCGCGCGATGGGCATTACGTATCTGCAAGGATTGCTTGAAGCAATTACGAAGGCAAAAGGATAAATTTCCGCGATGCCAGAAAGCGAGAGTTGAAAATGCCAGCAAATATGGAACACGAAATCTATCGACAAATCGAAGAAACGAAATTGTTGCCTCTTTATACAGCGACTGATCTTTCTTGTCTGGAGCGGTTGGAAGAGATTTTAGTCAAGAACGAAGTGCGTTTTATCGAAGTGACATTCCGAAGTGACTTAGCTTTGGATGCCATCAGGAAGTTAGCCCAGTCCGAAGAATTGATTGTCGGTGCAGGCACTGTGCGGACGTTGAAAGAAGCGAAGGATGCGGTTGAAAATGGCGCAAAATTCATTGTTTCACCAGCAATCGTTCCGGACGTAATCGAGTACTGTATCGGACAGGATATCCCTGTATTTCCTGGAACGGCAACGCCAGGAGATATCCAGCGGGCTACGGAATACGGTATCAAGGTTGTGAAGTTTTTCCCTGCAGATATTTACGGAGGGTTAAAAGCGATCAACGCTTTGAGTGGTCCTTTCTATGACGTCAAATTCTTGCCGACCGGCGGAATCAACGCTGACAATTTTATGGACTATGTCGAAAATGACCACATCGTAGCGGTAGGCGGCTCGTTCATCATCTCTGAAGCAGTCATCAAAAAAGATGATGGAAAGACAGCCGATAAAATACTGAAAACACTGGTGGATAAAATCAGAGCTTAAAATTGGTTGCTGGGTAATGCATGTTCAGGAGTATTGGGCAGAAATGCAAAAAATAGCCGTATGCGTTGTGATTCATTTCGCGCATACGGCTATTTTTGCATATCGATTGGATAAACTGTTGCATGTCTGTTTTGGGACAAAAAAACGTTGGATGCTCGATCATCCAACGCTCACTCCGCTCTTATTCGGCTTTTTTGTTCTGATCAACCATCAAATCACGGATTTCTTTCAGATAAAGTTCAACAACCGGTACTTCTGCTTCAACTTCCACGGGTTCTTCCTCAGGCATTTTGCGTTTGAGTTTGTTGATTACCTTTATCATCAGGAAGAGGACAAGGGCGATCAGCAGGAAGTTCAGTACGGCTTGCAAAAAATTACCGTACGTGAAGTCGGCCTGGCCGATCTTGAATGAAAGGCCTGTCAAGTCAGCGTTACCGGTTACGGCTACGATGATCGGTGTAATGATATCTTTGACTAATGAATTAACGATTGCTGTAAATGCACCCCCGATGACAACCCCGACGGCAAGATCAAGCACATTCCCACGCATGATGAATGTTTTAAATTCTTTCCACATATTTTTCACCTCCATCTAATATAAGTATATTTCAAGTTCGGCGAAATGGCAAAAAATACGGAGTATAATGGATAATATTTTTGTGTTTTTAGCAAGTCGTCTGTTTGATGTAAGCGTCAATCGGATAGTCTTCGAGGGGCAAGGTGCTTTGTTGCTCACGGACCAGTTCGGTCAACAAATACCCGATCAATGGGCCGGAAGTCAACCCGGATGAGCCGAGACCGCTTGCCGCGAAGCAGTTATCCAGACCCGGGACACTACCGAAAAAGGGGCTGAAATCGGAGGTGTAGGCCCGCGTACCGACACGGATATCCGCGACGGGCGCTTCTTTTAGGTCAGGGAGCCAAGCATAGGCTTGTTCCAGCATCGGATCCGTAATGGAAGCATCGGGCTGTAGATCATAGCCTTTGTCGTTTTCATGGCTTGCGCCGACGACTGTTTTCCCTTGGCCAAACGGAAGCAGATCGATTTCACCTTGAGGCATAATGACCGGGCAGTCCTGCAGAGCGCTGTTTTCAGTTTGGAGGACAACCAGCTGCCCTTTTTGTCCGCGGACGTCGACTGTGTACCCGAGCGGCTGGAGTAGCTCAGGCAGCCAAGCGCCAGCCGCCAGGATGACTGCATCGAATTGTTGCTGTCCTTCCGGCGTCAGGACGGACAAGGTGCCGTCGTCCTCTTTGGCGATGGAGACGGTCCCTTTGTGGATGCTGCCTCCGAAGCGGGTTGTCGCCTGCAGTAACGTCTTCGTTAATTCCCGACCGTCCACGCGGGCGCCGCCTCCCACGTAAAGGGCTTGCTCGGCATTGCTGAGAGACGGGAAGCTCTTTTGGAGTTCGGCTCCATTCAGGATAGCGAGAGTCCCGATCAGAGGCGCCTGCTTGCGCCGTTCCAGCGCACGGTCGTGGACTTCCTGGATATAATCGGCGGATTGCCCTAGAATCAGGGCACCGCAGCGTGCGTAGGCATCCGTCTTCAAGCCATCGGAAGCCAAGTCGGCCAGCAGCTTGTCATAAAAAGCCGCGCCTTCGGAGACGAGGCGGTACCATTTTTTGTTGCGGCGTCTGGATAGCCAAGGGCAAATGATCCCTGCCGCTGCGGCTGTTGCTTGGCCGTTGCCGTTGTCGAACACGCTGACGCTGTGGCCTGCTCTTGCCAAATAATAACTCGCGGTGGCGCCGACGATACCGCCGCCGATGACTGCAATCTTCTTTTGCATTTGTGGAACCCTTCTTTCTCCGGTAGCCGGTTGTTGCCTTGTGGACAGAAAAAGCCGGGAACGGTGTCCCGGCTCTAAGCATTTTTGAGAACGGTCTTTCTTAGGATCTGATTTGGCCTTCGCCGTAGATGATGTATTTGTAGGAAGTCAATTCCTTCAATCCCATCGGTCCGCGGGCATGGAGTTTTTGCGTACTGATGCCGATCTCTCCACCGAAGCCGAAACAGCCGCCGTCCGTGAAGCGGGAAGAGGCGTTGATGTATACTGCCGCCGCATCGATATCGTTCAGGAAGTTCTGTGCCGTTTGGTAATGATCGGTGACGATCACTTCGGAATGGCCTGTGCTGTATTTTTGGATATGCGCGATGGCATCGTCATAGGAAGAAACCACTTTTACCGCCAAAATGAAATCCGAGAATTCGGCAGCGAAATCTTCTCCTGTTGCTGGCAAAGCTTCAGGCAGGATGCTGCAGGTCTTCGCATCGCCGCGCAATTCCACTTTATAAGGCGCCAAAGCTTCCGCGAAAACGGGCAGAAAGGCAGCGGCCACGGCTTCGTGGACAACCAGCGTCTCGATGGAATTGCAGACGGAAGGACGGGAACATTTCGCATTGACCAGAATGCGTGTAGCCATCTCCAATTCGGCATTCTTATCGATGTACAGGTGACAATTTCCGACACCTGTCTCGATGACCGGCACAGTCGCGTTTTTCAATACGTTCTGGATCAGTCCGGCTCCACCACGAGGGATCAGGCAATCCAGATAGCCATTCAGTTTCATGAATTCATTGGCCAGTTCGCGGGACGGATCAGGGATCAGTTGCAGCGTTTCCTTAGCGAAACCGGCGTCCGCGAGTCCGGCCTGCAATGCAGTCATGATGGCTTTGTTGGATTCCAAAGCCTCTTTTCCGCCACGCAGAATGACAGCATTCCCGGATTTAAAGCAAAGAGCACTCGCATCCGCCGTGACGTTTGGGCGCGATTCGTAAATGATTCCGATAACGCCAAGCGGAACACGTTGCTTGCCTATCGTCAAACCATCGGCTGATTTCGTCATTTCTTCGACATAGCCGACCGGATCAGGCAGTTGTGCGATTTCCTTAAAACTGTCCGCCATCCCTTTGATCCGTTGCGGGTTCAAAGTCAAACGTTCGATCATCGGCGTCGGCAAACCATTGGCCGCGGCAGCTGCGATGTCCTTCGCGTTTGCAGTCAGGATAGCATCTTGATGCGTGTAAAGGGCGGCTTCCATGGCCAAAAGTCCCTCGTTCTTTTGTTTGGTTGAGGCTTTCCTCAGGCTGTTGGCTGCGGCTTTTGCGGCAATGCCCATTTCTTGCAATAAACTGTTCATCGAATATCCTCCTCTACTTGTCTTCTCTCACAAAATAGGTTCCTATTTCTTTTCCAGCCAGTATATCGAATAGTACGGTCGGGTCGGTGGCTTGCGTCAATACCATCTGCTGCTTATTCTTCAGTATTTGTTCGGCAGCCTTCAATTTGGTTGCCATGCCGCCGGTCCCGAATTTCGAACCGTTCCCGCCAGCCAAAGCCATTTCCTTTGAAGTGACGGCATGAATGGTGTGGAAGAGCACAGCATCTGGATGCGCCGTTGGATTTTTATTGTAAAAACCAGGTACATCGGACAGCATGATCAACAGATCGGCGGAGATTATCTCCGCAACCGTTGCGGAAAGGCGGTCGTTATCTCCGAATTTTGTCAGGTGATCCAGTTCTTCGACAGAAACAGCATCATTCTCGTTTACGATCGGGATGATACCCATTTTCAACAACTGTTCGAAGGCGTTTACGGCATTCCTGCGGCTTTCCGGGAACTGCACGATATCCAAAGTCATGAGTATTTGCCCGACGATCTGGTTATAGTGCGAGAAAAAGCGGGTGTAGAGGTTCATCAATTCGGCCTGACCGACGGAAGCGACTGCCTGTTGCTCGGGTATGGATTTCGGACGGTGCGGCAGGTTCAGGTGGTTGAGTCCGACACCGATCGCACCGGAAGATACCAAAACGATTTCCTTCCCCTGATTGCGCAGAACGGTCAAGACATAAGCAAGTCGGTCGATAGTCTGGTAGTTTACGGATCCGTCCGCCAGCATCAAAGAACTTGTGCCGATTTTGATGACGATCCTTTTGCAGTCCAATATTTTGTTGCGAATAGGTTCCATATGCACATCCCCGTTTACGATTTGATTTTTTTCCTCTATAGAAAGAATAGTTTTTTTATGTGTTGCAGAGCTCGCATCCAGCGAGGTATTACTTCATATAGTATCATGGAATGGCGAAAAAATTAAGATATAGCAAAAAAAAGCTGCCTGAAGTTATCAGGCAGCCCTAAAGGAGTTGCTCTTTACTTTGGAGGAGTAAAGAAATTGAAAAAGATTGTTTGTGATTGGCCTACACTCATAGTAAAACTCAATTATGAAGAAACTGTGAAGATTATTTTATGAAATGGATAAGCTTTTATGCTGACGCAGTCAGACCAGTCCGAAAGTACGGAATGCCTGATAGAGACCATCATCGTCCACTGAAGTTGTGATATGATCCGCGACAGCCTTCAGTTCTTCCTTGGCATTCCCCATGGCGATCCCGACCGCACAATAGTCGAACATCTCTAAATCGTTCAAGCCATCGCCGATTGCAATCGTTCGCTCTTTGGGAAGGCTCAGATGTGTCAGTAACGCTTCAATTGCGGTCGCTTTGTGTACGCCTGGTACCATCAGTTCACCGCTGTCATCCCCAAACTGAGGGACGGTGCACTGAATCGTGTCAAAGGCGTTTTCGAATTCCGCCTTGATCTGTGCGAAAGAAAGTTTGTCGCTCTGAAGGAAACAGGCTTTATTGACATCAGTCTTATACAGATCCTCTTCACCGTAGATCAATCCCTCGATGAAAGGATGCGGCTGTTCTTCTTTACGTCTACGGGCATCCGGATCATTGGCGATGTCACCGTAAATGCAACGTTCCACATGAGGCAGGAAATTCTTGCTGGCGAACAGCCCGCCATTTGATTCCAAGTAAAAATCAACGCCATGCTGATCAAAGAAATCCACCATCCGTCTGACTTCGCTGGCCGGGACTGTCTTATGGTAAAGCATTCCGTCATTCAGTTCAACAAAGCCGCCGCCAGCACCGATGATGCCGTCAAAGCCGATTTCCATGATGAAATCATAGATTTCCGGTTTTGAGCGGCCGGTGCACAAATAAATTTCGTGCCCATTCAAGCGTGCCTGTCTGCATGCGTCCGCAGCGGAGGAGGGAACCCAGCCGTCATCCGTCACCAAAGTGCCATCAATATCCAAAAAAATGATTTTTTTATCCAATTATAATTCTCGCTTTCTGCCCTCCGATGGGGCTGTCCGTTTTTCATTTCTACTATATAATGGAACACCTGAAAATGCTAGCCAGAGGAACCGTGTGCTGACATGAAAACCACAATTTTATAAGAAACTTAAAAAAGTCGTTGACAGCATTTGGCTGCGATGATAGTATATAGAAGTTGTCCGCCAGAATCGGCTTTGAAATGATTTGAAAAAATTGTTGACAGACGATTTAGAGCGTGATATTATATAAAAGTTGCTGATCCACGCATCTGCAAGCCGATAATGCTTCTGAAAAAATTTCAGAAAAGGCTTGACGGACAGCAGGAGCCGTGATATTATGAATAAGCAATCACGTAATACGTGATGCGCGATTGACCTTTGAAAACTGAACAAAGAATGAACGAACCAAATGTGCAGGGAGCTTAGACTTCGGTCAAAGCAAACGAAGGCGATACATCGTATCGCAAACATAAAGTCAGCAAGAAATTAAGAGCTATTCAGCTTTTCATGAGGGTTTCTGTACAAGAGCCCACATTACATGAGAGTTTGATCCTGGCTCAGGACGAACGCTGGCGGCGTGCCTAATACATGCAAGTCGAACGGTCTTTTCTATGGAAGCTTGCTTCCACTGAGAAGATAGTGGCGAACGGGTGAGTAACACGTGGGTAACCTGCCCATAAGAGGGGGATAACATCCGGAAACGGGTGCTAATACCGCATAGTTTTCTTGATCGCATGATCGGGAAAGGAAAGACGGCCTTTGTGCTGTCGCTTATGGATGGACCCGCGGCGTATTAGTTAGTTGGTGAGGTAACGGCTCACCAAGACGATGATACGTAGCCGACCTGAGAGGGTGATCGGCCACATTGGGACTGAGACACGGCCCAAACTCCTACGGGAGGCAGCAGTAGGGAATCTTCCGCAATGGACGAAAGTCTGACGGAGCAACGCCGCGTGAGTGAAGAAGGTTTTCGGATCGTAAAACTCTGTTGTCAGAGAAGAACAAGTTGGAGAGTAACTGCTCCAGCCTTGACGGTATCTGACCAGAAAGCCACGGCTAACTACGTGCCAGCAGCCGCGGTAATACGTAGGTGGCAAGCGTTGTCCGGATTTATTGGGCGTAAAGCGAGCGCAGGCGGTTCCTTAAGTCTGATGTGAAAGCCCACGGCTCAACCGTGGAAGGTCATTGGAAACTGGGGAACTTGAGTGCAGAAGAGGAGAGTGGAATTCCATGTGTAGCGGTGAAATGCGTAGATATATGGAGGAACACCAGTGGCGAAGGCGACTCTCTGGTCTGTAACTGACGCTGAGGCTCGAAAGCGTGGGGAGCAAACAGGATTAGATACCCTGGTAGTCCACGCCGTAAACAATGAGTGCTAAGTGTTGGAGGGTTTCCACCCTTCAGTGCTGCAGCTAACGCATTAAGCACTCCGCCTGGGGAGTACGGCCGCAAGGCTGAAACTCAAAGGAATTGACGGGGACCCGCACAAGCGGTGGAGCATGTGGTTTAATTCGAAGCAACGCGAAGAACCTTACCAGGTCTTGACATCCTTTGACAATCCTAGAGATAGGACTTTCCCTTCGGGGACAAAGTGACAGGTGGTGCATGGTTGTCGTCAGCTCGTGTCGTGAGATGTTGGGTTAAGTCCCGCAACGAGCGCAACCCCTATTGTTAGTTGCCAGCATTCAGTTGGGCACTCTAATGAGACTGCCGGTGACAAACCGGAGGAAGGTGGGGATGACGTCAAATCATCATGCCCCTTATGACCTGGGCTACACACGTGCTACAATGGATGGTACAACGAGCAGCAAGACCGCGAGGTCAAGCGAATCTCTTAAAGCCATTCTCAGTTCGGATTGCAGGCTGCAACTCGCCTGCATGAAGCCGGAATCGCTAGTAATCGCGGATCAGCACGCCGCGGTGAATACGTTCCCGGGTCTTGTACACACCGCCCGTCACACCACGAGAGTTTGTAACACCCGAAGTCGGTGAGGTAACCTTTATGGAGCCAGCCGCCTAAGGTGGGACAGATGATTGGGGTGAAGTCGTAACAAGGTAGCCGTATCGGAAGGTGCGGCTGGATCACCTCCTTTCTAAGGAATATAATGGAATCCTTGCTTGGTTCAATCATTCTTTGTTCAGTTTTGAGAGATCAATCTCTCAAGCAAGAAAAAAGTTGTTCTTTGAAAACTGAATACTACAAAAATAAAGTAAGAAACCTAAACATTTTACCGCGTTTTAAGTTGACTTAAATGAGTTTTTAACGAAATAAGTTAGCAAGCCAGCAATGGCGAGCTTAACCATAGGTTAAGTGAATAAGGGCGCACGGTGGATGCCTAGGCACTAGGAGCCGATGAAGGACGGGACTAACACCGATATGCTCCGGGGAGCTGTAAGTAAGCTTTGATCCGGAGATTTCCGAATGGGGCAACCCAATATCTTTGATAGGATATTACGTTACACTGAATACATAGGTGTATCGAGGAACACGCAGGGAACTGAAACATCTCATTACCTGCAGGAAGAGAAAGAAAATTCGATTCCCTTAGTAGCGGCGAGCGAAACGGGAAAAGCCCAAACCAAAGAGCTTGCTCTTTGGGGTTGTAGGACTGGGACATGAGACTGCAATGGATAGCAGAAGCCAACTGGAAAGTTGCGCAACATAGGGTAATAGCCCCGTATGCGAAATCCAAATCAGCTCTACCAGTATCCTGAGTACGGCGGAACACGAGAAATTCCGTCGGAATCCGGGAGGACCATCTCCCAAGGCTAAATACTCCCTAGTGACCGATAGTGAACCAGTACCGTGAGGGAAAGGTGAAAAGCACCCCGGAAGGGGAGTGAAACAGTACCTGAAACCGTGTGCCTACAAGTAGTCAAAGCCCGTTAATGGGTGATGGCGTACCTTTTGTAGAATGGACCGGCGAGTTACGATTTCATGCGAGGTTAAGTTGAAAAGACGGAGCCGCAGCGAAAGCGAGTCTGAATAGGGCGAATAAGTATGAGGTCGTAGACCCGAAACCAAGTGACCTACCCATGTCCAGGTTGAAGGTGCGGTAATACGCACTGGAGGACCGAACCCACGCACGTTGAAAAGTGCGGGGATGAGGTGTGGGTAGCGGAGAAATTCCAATCGAACTTGGAGATAGCTGGTTCTCTCCGAAATAGCTTTAGGGCTAGCCTCGGATATGCGAATCATGGAGGTAGAGCACTGTTTGGACTAGGGGCCCTTCTCGGGTTACCGAATTCAGATAAACTCCGAATGCCATTGATTTAGATCCGGGAGTCAGACTGCGAGTGATAAGATCCGTAGTCAAAAGGGAAACAGCCCAGACCACCAGCTAAGGTCCCAAAGTATCTGTTAAGTGGAAAAGGATGTGGGGTTGCACAGACAACTAGGATGTTGGCTCAGAAGCAGCCATCATTTAAAGAGTGCGTAATAGCTCACTAGTCGAGTGACCCTGCGCCGAAAATTTACCGGGGCTAAACAGATCACCGAAGCTGTGGATGGAACCCAATGGGTTCCGTGGTAGGAGAGCGTTCTAAGGGCATCGAAGCCAGATCGTGAGGACTGGTGGAGCGCTTAGAAGTGAGAATGCCGGTATGAGTAGCGCAAGACGGGTGAGAATCCCGTCCACCGAATAACTAAGGTTTCCTGGGGAAGGCTCGTCCTCCCAGGGTTAGTCGGGACCTAAGCTGAGGCCGATAGGCGTAGGCGATGGACAACAGGTTGATATTCCTGTACCAGTTGCTTTTGTTTGAGCGATGGAGGGACGCAGGAGGCTAAGGAATGCACACGATCGGAAATGTGTGTCCAAGCAGCAAGTCTGAGAACGAGTGAAATGCTTTTTCTCTCAAGGACAAGCTGTGATGGGGAGCGAAATTTAGTAGCGAAGTTCCTGATGTCACACTGCCAAGAAAAGCTTCTAGTGAGAAAGTAACTGCCCGTACCGCAAACCGACACAGGTAGTTGAGGAGAGAATCCTAAGGTGTGCGAGAGAACTCTCGTTAAGGAACTCGGCAAAATGACCCCGTAACTTCGGGAGAAGGGGTGCTGACCGCAAGGTCAGCCGCAGTGAATAGGCCCAAGCGACTGTTTATCAAAAACACAGGTCTCTGCAAAATCGAAAGATGACGTATAGGGGCTGACGCCTGCCCGGTGCTGGAAGGTTAAGAGGAGAGGTTAGCGCAAGCGAAGCTTTGAATTGAAGCCCCAGTAAACGGCGGCCGTAACTATAACGGTCCTAAGGTAGCGAAATTCCTTGTCGGGTAAGTTCCGACCCGCACGAAAGGCGTAACGATTTGGGCACTGTCTCAACGAGAGACTCGGTGAAATTATAGTACCAGTGAAGATGCTGGTTACCCGCGACAGGACGGAAAGACCCCATGGAGCTTTACTGCAGTTTGATATTGCGTGTTTGTATCACATGTACAGGATAGGTAGGAGCCGAAGATACCGGGACGCCAGTCTCGGAGGAGGCAACGGTGGGATACTACCCTTGTGATATGACCACTCTAACCCGCTGCTCTTAGCGAGCAGGGAGACAGTGTCAGACGGGCAGTTTGACTGGGGCGGTCGCCTCCAAAAATGTAACGGAGGCGCCCAAAGGTTCCCTCAGAATGGTTGGAAATCATTCGTAGAGTGTAAAGGCAGAAGGGAGCTTGACTGCGAGACCTACAAGTCGAGCAGGGACGAAAGTCGGGCTTAGTGATCCGGTGGTTCCGCATGGAAGGGCCATCGCTCAACGGATAAAAGCTACCCTGGGGATAACAGGCTTATCTCCCCCAAGAGTTCACATCGACGGGGAGGTTTGGCACCTCGATGTCGGCTCATCGCATCCTGGGGCTGTAGTCGGTCCCAAGGGTTGGGCTGTTCGCCCATTAAAGCGGTACGCGAGCTGGGTTCAGAACGTCGTGAGACAGTTCGGTCCCTATCCGTCGCGGGCGTTGGAAATTTGAGAGGAGCTGTCCTTAGTACGAGAGGACCGGGATGGACACACCGCTGGTGTACCAGTTGTTCTGCCAAGAGCATCGCTGGGTAGCTATGTGTGGACGGGATAAACGCTGAAAGCATCTAAGCGTGAAGCCCCCCTCAAGATGAGATTTCCCATCACTTTAAGTGAGTAAGACCCCTGAGAGATGATCAGGTAGATAGGTTGGGAGTGGAAGTACAGCGATGTATGGAGCGGACCAATACTAATCGGTCGAGGACTTAACCAATTTTTAAAAAGAAGAAAACTCAAGCGGTGTTTTCGGAATCCCTTTACTTTTGTAGATTCAGTTTTGAGAGAACAACGTTCTCTAATTAAAAATGTGCGGTGACGATGGCAAGAAGGTCACACCTGTTCCCATCTCGAACACAGAAGTTAAGCTTCTTAGCGCCGATTGTAGTGAAGGGTTTCCCTTTGTGAGACTAGGACGTTGCCGCGCTTTTTTTTGTTTAGTGAATTATTCCGCAATAGCTCAGTTGGTAGTAGCGCATGACTGTTAATCATGATGTCGTAGGTTCGAGTCCTACTTGCGGAGTTTTTTTCTTAGGATGAGTTATTAGCTCAGTTGGTAGAGCATCTGACTTTTAATCAGAGGGTCGCAGGTTCGAGCCCTGCATAACTCATTTGCGGGTGTGGCGGAATTGGCAGACGCACTAGATTTAGGATCTAGCGCCGCAAGGCGTGGGGGTTCAAGTCCCTTCACCCGCATAATTGAATACGCCGGCTTAGCTCAGTTGGTAGAGCATCTGATTTGTAATCAGAGGGTCGAGGGTTCGAATCCTTTAGCCGGCACCATTCGCGGAAGTAGTTCAGTGGTAGAACATCACCTTGCCAAGGTGGGGGTCGCGGGTTCGAACCCCGTCTTCCGCTTTCATAAGGACTATGCCAGATCTTATGAAAGAAACAACAGTAACATGCCGGGGTGGCGGAACTGGCAGACGCACAGGACTTAAAATCCTGCGGTGAGTGATCACCGTATCGGTTCGATTCCGATTCTCGGCATTTAGGCACCCATAGCTCAATTGGATAGAGTACTTGACTACGAATCAAGCGGTTACAGGTTCGACTCCTGTTGGGTGCATTTTTTAATAATTATTACCGGGAAGTAGCTCAGCTTGGTAGAGCACTTGGTTTGGGACCAAGGGGTCGCAGGTTCGAATCCTGTCTTCCCGATTCAACAATCTTCACGGGGCCTTAGCTCAGCTGGGAGAGCGCCTGCCTTGCACGCAGGAGGTCAGCGGTTCGATCCCGCTAGGCTCCATTTTTTCATTTTTGGCGGTGTAGCTCAGATGGCTAGAGCGTCCGGTTCATACCCGGGAGGTCATGGGTTCGACCCCCTTCGCCGCTATAATGCCTTGCTTCGGACCTTTAGCTCAGTTGGTTAGAGCAGACGGCTCATAACCGTCCGGTCGCAGGTTCGAGTCCTGCAAGGTCCATGAAAAAATGTATCAGCTTATGGAGGATTACCCAAGTCCGGCTGAAGGGAACGGTCTTGAAAACCGTCAGGCGTGTAAAAGCGCGCAAGGGTTCGAATCCCTTATCCTCCTTTGGTGGCCTTAGGCCATTGTCATGGCTGTTGGTGCTTTAGCGACAGTACAGACATGATACACTTGAGCGTAAGCGCACAGTGTTTCCTTATTATTCATTATCGCGGGGTGGAGCAGTTGGCAGCTCGCCGGGCTCATAACCCGGAGGTCACAGGTTCAAGTCCTGTCCCCGCAATTGGACGCAAGTCCACAGTGTTACTTTTTTAATGCATGGTTCCGTGGTGTAGGGGTCAACATGCCTGCCTGTCACGCAGGAGATCGCGGGTTCAAATCCCGTCGGAGCCGCCATGCGGGTGTAGTTTAGTGGTAAAACCCCAGCCTTCCAAGCTGATGTCGGGAGTTCGATTCTCCTCACCCGCTTTTTTTAAGAAGGGCCTATAGCTCAGCTGGTTAGAGCGCACGCCTGATAAGCGTGAGGTCGATGGTTCGAGTCCATTTAGGCCCATTGATAAAGCATACAGATAGTGGAGTTCTCTTTTTTAGGGGAAGTACTCAAGTGGCTGAAGAGGCGCCCCTGCTAAGGGTGTAGGTCGTTAACGCGGCGCGAGGGTTCAAATCCCTCCTTCTCCGTAGCTTTATCAGAAAAATAAACAAGATGGTCCGTTGGTCAAGCGGTTAAGACACCGCCCTTTCACGGCGGTAACACGGGTTCGATTCCCGTACGGATCATTATCCTAGCTGTTGCACAGACAGGATACACCGGAGCCTAGGCTCTACGATTTTCAATCCCTGGAGGTTTAGCTCAGCTGGGAGAGCGTCTGCCTTACAAGCAGGATGTCGGCGGTTCGATCCCGTCAACCTCCATTGGTTCCGTGGTGTAGGGGTCAACATGCCTGCCTGTCACGCAGGAGATCGCGGGTTCAAATCCCGTCGGAGCCGTTTTTACTTTCTGGAAAGTGTGCTATACTTCTTACAAGATGTCTAGCTTCACGGGTTAGCCCTTCGGAAAGGACAAAGGAACCCCTTGTCTCTACGAGCCAAGGATACTATTCGACTAACCTGCTGACGCAGGAAGTCTCTTAGCATATTGCGCTCTACGATGCTCATACGGAACGATTTCCTAAAATTCTTTCAGGTCTGAACGAACCCGTTCTGCTTTTCTTAATATTCTGGTCTGATAGCTCAGTTGGTAGAGCACTTGATTGAAGCTCAAGGTGTCGGCGGTTCGAATCCGTCTCGGACCATTTTTTTATATGATGGAGGGATAGCGAAGTGGCTAAACGCGGCGGACTGTAAATCCGCTCCTTCGGGTTCGGCAGTTCGAATCTGCCTCCCTCCATTTCTTTAAAAAGCATCCTCTGAATAGGGGTATAGTTTAAAGGTAGAACAACGGTCTCCAAAACCGTCGGTGTGGGTTCAATTCCTACTACCCCTGTCTCAACATTATATTATGGCGATTGTGGCGAAGTGGTTAACGCACCGGTTTGTGGATCCGGCATTCGTGGGTTCAATTCCCATCAGTCGCCCTCTTATTGGGCTATCGCCAAGCGGTAAGGCAACAGACTTTGACTCTGTCATTCGTTGGTTCGAATCCAGCTAGCCCAGTTTTTTCAAATAGCAACATCTCGGCGGTATAGCCAAGTGGTAAGGCACAGGTCTGCAAAACCTCTATCACCGGTTCAAATCCGGTTACCGCCTTTCCATAACAACAAAATGGAACATTGCATTCTTCATAATTATGCCGGCGTGGCGGAATTGGCAGACGCGCTGGACTCAAAATCCAGTGCCCGCGAGGGCGTGCCGGTTCGACCCCGGCCGCCGGTATCACAAAAGAAGCTGTTCATAACAAGGAGTACTTTGTTATGAACGGCTTCTTTTTCTATTGCCTGGGCTCAGTGGTTTTTCGAAAGACAAATATTTTTCAGTTGACAATAATGAGAAAAGGATTATAATTAATTGAAATTAAATTAATAAAATCTGTGATGAGAAGTAGTAACCAATGGCGTTTAGTCAAAGCGAGTTTGGGGCAGTGAAAGCCAAGCACTGTAGCTGTCGGTGAATGGATCTCTGAGACGTGATGCGAAAATTATAGTAGCAAAAACCGGGAGTCCGCCGTTAAAAGGACGGGGTATCGAGTAACATCCGTACCCGCAGAGCGAGTTTTGTACTGAGGTGGCAAACGAATGGAAACATTTCGTCCTTTTGAGGAGGAAGTGTTTTTTTGATTCTGTAGTATTAGCGCGAAAACAATGCATAGCCCATTTTTTGGTGACGCATTGGGTCCTTGATTCCGATAAGGAGGCAAGGAGCGCAAAGAACGACAGTGTCGGGTGTGAGTCAACAGTAGAGAACTAATATGGGTGGCACCGCGGCTACATCGTCCCATTATAGGGGATGTTGTGGCTTTTTTTGTACCCAAAATCCCCTGAATCAAGCAGAAACAGCAAAAAATCTCATTAGGGGTGAATGGAATGTTTAATCTGACAGCAACAGAATTTGCAGCAGCAAAAAAGCATAATAAGGTGTTTCCGGTACACTTGACGGTCAATGCGGATCAATTGACGCCTATCGGTATGTACTACAATCTCGAAGGGGAGCATAAGTTTTTGTTTGAGAGTGTCTTTTCGGAGCGGGAAATCGGGAGGTACTCCTTCTTGGGTTCGAACCCTTATAAGAGCATCACGAGTATGGGCGAAGACGTCACGATCATCACCGATGGGCAACCCGTGCACAAAAAAGGCAAGGTGCTCGATTACGTAAAAGAGCAGGTGTCGATTCCGTATCTCAAGACCGATATCCCGTTGCCTTTTGTCGGCGGCGCGATCGGTTATGTCGGTTACGATGTCATCCGACAATATGAAAAGCTGCCGAATGTGAACCCGGATGAACTGCAGGCGCCTGAAGCCTACTTGATGTTCTACAAGCAATTCATCAGCTACGACCACTATCAGCACAAGATGACGCTTGTCCATAATGTTTTCCCCGAGGACACGGAGGATTATGAAACAATCACTGCCAATCTGGAAAAGTTAGCCGAAACGATGAACCAGACGAATGGCATCCGACCTTTCCAAGAGGTGAATCCGAATCAAGAAGTTTCTTCAAATGTCAGCGAAGCGGAATTTTGTAAACTCGTCGAGAAAGCAAAAGAATACATCAAAGCGGGCGACATCTTTCAGGTTGTCCTTTCGCAGCGCTTGACTATCAAATCGGAATCCGAACCGTTCGACATCTACAGAAGACTGCGCACAAAGAATCCGTCGCCTTACCTTTTCTATATCGATCTGGGTGATTTCCAGGTGGTCGGTTCCTCTCCGGAAAGTCTGGTCACCGTTCAGGATGGCGAAGTCATGACGAATCCGATAGCCGGAACACGCAGAAGAGGGAAGAACGAAGAGGAAGACAATGAATTGAAGAAAGAGCTGCTTGCGGATGAGAAGGAGCGGGCAGAACATGTGATGCTGGTGGATTTGGGAAGGAACGACATCGGCAGGATTAGCGAATTCGGCAGCGTCAAGCTGGATAAGTTCATGGAAGTGGATATTTATTCACACGTTATGCACATCGTTTCGAAGGTGACCGGCAAATTGAAACCGGGTCTGACCTGCTTTGAAGCCTTGAGCGCGTGTTTGCCTGTAGGGACCGTATCAGGTGCGCCGAAAATAAGGGCGATGGGCATCATCGACGAATTGGAAAAAACGAAGCGGGGCATCTATGCCGGTGCGGTCGGCTATTTTTCCTATAATGGCAACATGGACACCTGCATCGCCATCCGGACCATCATTCTGAAGGACGGCTTCGCCTATGTTCAAGCCGGCGCAGGGGTTGTGCACGATTCCGTTCCGCAATCTGAATATACCGAGACGCTCAACAAAGCAATGGCCTTGAAGGAGGTAATCTGAATGATTTTATTGATCGATAACTATGATTCCTTTACGTACAACCTCTATCAATACATCGGAGAAATCAATCCGGATGTGCAGGTTCTGCGCAATGATGCTCTGACACTTGATGAAATGAAAGGGATGGACCTGGACTGCATCATCCTTTCCCCAGGACCGGGCGTGCCGGAAGATGCCGGGATCTGCGTTGATGTGGTCCGGGAGTTTGCCGGAAAAGTACCTTTGCTAGGAATCTGTCTTGGGCATCAGGCCATCGGGTATGCTTATGGCGGGAATGTTATTCGTGCGGAAACGCTGAAGCACGGCAAAACATCCATGGTCACGCATAACGGAGATCCGCTTTTCCAAGGGATCGCTTCCTCTTTCGAGGTCATGCGTTACCATTCGCTGGTTGTCGAAGAAAATAGCCTTCCCGATGAACTGGAAATACTCTCGAGAAGTGTCGATGATGGCGTCATTATGGCGATGAAGCACAAGGAGCATGCCGTCTATGGCCTGCAGTTCCATCCCGAGTCCATCTTCACAAAAGATGGTCAGACGCTTATCCGGAACTTTTTGGAGAATATCGCCAAAAAAACAGCACAACCTGTGAATTGATATAAATAGGCATGGTGAGCGGGACAAATCCATCAGAGAATCCGAATGCGAAAGTCGGAATCCAGGGAGGTTGGACCGCTGATCCGCATGCCATATTGTGAAGAACGCCAGTGTTTATACGGGTGGTGACGGAAGCCTTAAAAAAAAATTAAAAAATCGTTGACAGCATTTGGCTGCGATGATAGTATATAGAAGTTGTCCGCCAGAATCGGCTTTGAAATGATTTGAAAAAATTGTTGACAGACGATTTAGAGCGTGATATTATATAAAAGTTGCTGATCCACGCATCTGCAAGCCGATAATGCTTCTGAAAAAATTTCAGAAAAGGCTTGACGGACAGCAGGAGCCGTGATATTATGAATAAGCAATCACGTAATACGTGATGCGCGATTGACCTTTGAAAACTGAACAAAGAATGAACGAACCAAATGTGCAGGGAGCTTAGACTTCGGTCAAAGCAAACGAAGGCGATACATCGTATCGCAAACATAAAGTCAGCAAGAAATTAAGAGCTATTCAGCTTTTCATGAGGGTTTCTGTACAAGAGCCCACATTACATGAGAGTTTGATCCTGGCTCAGGACGAACGCTGGCGGCGTGCCTAATACATGCAAGTCGAACGGTCTTTTCTATGGAAGCTTGCTTCCACTGAGAAGATAGTGGCGAACGGGTGAGTAACACGTGGGTAACCTGCCCATAAGAGGGGGATAACATCCGGAAACGGGTGCTAATACCGCATAGTTTTCTTGATCGCATGATCGGGAAAGGAAAGACGGCCTTTGTGCTGTCGCTTATGGATGGACCCGCGGCGTATTAGTTAGTTGGTGAGGTAACGGCTCACCAAGACGATGATACGTAGCCGACCTGAGAGGGTGATCGGCCACATTGGGACTGAGACACGGCCCAAACTCCTACGGGAGGCAGCAGTAGGGAATCTTCCGCAATGGACGAAAGTCTGACGGAGCAACGCCGCGTGAGTGAAGAAGGTTTTCGGATCGTAAAACTCTGTTGTCAGAGAAGAACAAGTTGGAGAGTAACTGCTCCAGCCTTGACGGTATCTGACCAGAAAGCCACGGCTAACTACGTGCCAGCAGCCGCGGTAATACGTAGGTGGCAAGCGTTGTCCGGATTTATTGGGCGTAAAGCGAGCGCAGGCGGTTCCTTAAGTCTGATGTGAAAGCCCACGGCTCAACCGTGGAAGGTCATTGGAAACTGGGGAACTTGAGTGCAGAAGAGGAGAGTGGAATTCCATGTGTAGCGGTGAAATGCGTAGATATATGGAGGAACACCAGTGGCGAAGGCGACTCTCTGGTCTGTAACTGACGCTGAGGCTCGAAAGCGTGGGGAGCAAACAGGATTAGATACCCTGGTAGTCCACGCCGTAAACGATGAGTGCTAAGTGTTGGGGGGTTTCCACCCTTCAGTGCTGCAGCTAACGCATTAAGCACTCCGCCTGGGGAGTACGGCCGCAAGGCTGAAACTCAAAGGAATTGACGGGGACCCGCACAAGCGGTGGAGCATGTGGTTTAATTCGAAGCAACGCGAAGAACCTTACCAGGTCTTGACATCCTTTGACAATCCTAGAGATAGGACTTTCCCTTCGGGGACAAAGTGACAGGTGGTGCATGGTTGTCGTCAGCTCGTGTCGTGAGATGTTGGGTTAAGTCCCGCAACGAGCGCAACCCCTATTGTTAGTTGCCAGCATTCAGTTGGGCACTCTAATGAGACTGCCGGTGACAAACCGGAGGAAGGTGGGGATGACGTCAAATCATCATGCCCCTTATGACCTGGGCTACACACGTGCTACAATGGATGGTACAACGAGCAGCAAGACCGCGAGGTCAAGCGAATCTCTTAAAGCCATTCTCAGTTCGGATTGCAGGCTGCAACTCGCCTGCATGAAGCCGGAATCGCTAGTAATCGCGGATCAGCACGCCGCGGTGAATACGTTCCCGGGTCTTGTACACACCGCCCGTCACACCACGAGAGTTTGTAACACCCGAAGTCGGTGAGGTAACCTTTATGGAGCCAGCCGCCTAAGGTGGGACAGATGATTGGGGTGAAGTCGTAACAAGGTAGCCGTATCGGAAGGTGCGGCTGGATCACCTCCTTTCTAAGGAATATAATGGAATCCTTGCTTGGTTCAATCATTCTTTGTTCAGTTTTGAGAGATCAATCTCTCAAGCAAGAAAAAAGTTGTTCTTTGAAAACTGAATACTACAAAAATAAAGTAAGAAACCTAAACATTTTACCGCGTTTTAAGTTGACTTAAATGAGTTTTTAACGAAATAAGTTAGCAAGCCAGCAATGGCGAGCTTAACCATAGGTTAAGTGAATAAGGGCGCACGGTGGATGCCTAGGCACTAGGAGCCGATGAAGGACGGGACTAACACCGATATGCTCCGGGGAGCTGTAAGTAAGCTTTGATCCGGAGATTTCCGAATGGGGCAACCCAATATCTTTGATAGGATATTACGTTACACTGAATACATAGGTGTATCGAGGAACACGCAGGGAACTGAAACATCTCATTACCTGCAGGAAGAGAAAGAAAATTCGATTCCCTTAGTAGCGGCGAGCGAAACGGGAAAAGCCCAAACCAAAGAGCTTGCTCTTTGGGGTTGTAGGACTGGGACATGAGACTGCAATGGATAGCAGAAGCCAACTGGAAAGTTGCGCAACATAGGGTAATAGCCCCGTATGCGAAATCCAAATCAGCTCTACCAGTATCCTGAGTACGGCGGAACACGAGAAATTCCGTCGGAATCCGGGAGGACCATCTCCCAAGGCTAAATACTCCCTAGTGACCGATAGTGAACCAGTACCGTGAGGGAAAGGTGAAAAGCACCCCGGAAGGGGAGTGAAACAGTACCTGAAACCGTGTGCCTACAAGTAGTCAAAGCCCGTTAATGGGTGATGGCGTACCTTTTGTAGAATGGACCGGCGAGTTACGATTTCATGCAAGGTTAAGTTGAAAAGACGGAGCCGCAGCGAAAGCGAGTCTGAATAGGGCGAATAAGTATGAGGTCGTAGACCCGAAACCAAGTGACCTACCCATGTCCAGGTTGAAGGTGCGGTAATACGCACTGGAGGACCGAACCCACGCACGTTGAAAAGTGCGGGGATGAGGTGTGGGTAGCGGAGAAATTCCAATCGAACTTGGAGATAGCTGGTTCTCTCCGAAATAGCTTTAGGGCTAGCCTCGGATATGCGAATCATGGAGGTAGAGCACTGTTTGGACTAGGGGCCCTTCTCGGGTTACCGAATTCAGATAAACTCCGAATGCCATTGATTTAGATCCGGGAGTCAGACTGCGAGTGATAAGATCCGTAGTCAAAAGGGAAACAGCCCAGACCACCAGCTAAGGTCCCAAAGTATCTGTTAAGTGGAAAAGGATGTGGGGTTGCACAGACAACTAGGATGTTGGCTCAGAAGCAGCCATCATTTAAAGAGTGCGTAATAGCTCACTAGTCGAGTGACCCTGCGCCGAAAATTTACCGGGGCTAAACAGATCACCGAAGCTGTGGATGGAACCCAATGGGTTCCGTGGTAGGAGAGCGTTCTAAGGGCATCGAAGCCAGATCGTGAGGACTGGTGGAGCGCTTAGAAGTGAGAATGCCGGTATGAGTAGCGCAAGACGGGTGAGAATCCCGTCCACCGAATAACTAAGGTTTCCTGGGGAAGGCTCGTCCTCCCAGGGTTAGTCGGGACCTAAGCTGAGGCCGATAGGCGTAGGCGATGGACAACAGGTTGATATTCCTGTACCAGTTGCTTTTGTTTGAGCGATGGAGGGACGCAGGAGGCTAAGGAATGCACACGATCGGAAATGTGTGTCCAAGCAGCAAGTCTGAGAACGAGTGAAATGCTTTTTCTCTCAAGGACAAGCTGTGATGGGGAGCGAAATTTAGTAGCGAAGTTCCTGATGTCACACTGCCAAGAAAAGCTTCTAGTGAGAAAGTAACTGCCCGTACCGCAAACCGACACAGGTAGTTGAGGAGAGAATCCTAAGGTGTGCGAGAGAACTCTCGTTAAGGAACTCGGCAAAATGACCCCGTAACTTCGGGAGAAGGGGTGCTGACCGCAAGGTCAGCCGCAGTGAATAGGCCCAAGCGACTGTTTATCAAAAACACAGGTCTCTGCAAAATCGAAAGATGACGTATAGGGGCTGACGCCTGCCCGGTGCTGGAAGGTTAAGAGGAGAGGTTAGCGCAAGCGAAGCTTTGAATTGAAGCCCCAGTAAACGGCGGCCGTAACTATAACGGTCCTAAGGTAGCGAAATTCCTTGTCGGGTAAGTTCCGACCCGCACGAAAGGCGTAACGATTTGGGCACTGTCTCAACGAGAGACTCGGTGAAATTATAGTACCAGTGAAGATGCTGGTTACCCGCGACAGGACGGAAAGACCCCATGGAGCTTTACTGCAGTTTGATATTGCGTGTTTGTATCACATGTACAGGATAGGTAGGAGCCGAAGATACCGGGACGCCAGTCTCGGAGGAGGCAACGGTGGGATACTACCCTTGTGATATGACCACTCTAACCCGCTGCTCTTAGCGAGCAGGGAGACAGTGTCAGACGGGCAGTTTGACTGGGGCGGTCGCCTCCAAAAATGTAACGGAGGCGCCCAAAGGTTCCCTCAGAATGGTTGGAAATCATTCGTAGAGTGTAAAGGCAGAAGGGAGCTTGACTGCGAGACCTACAAGTCGAGCAGGGACGAAAGTCGGGCTTAGTGATCCGGTGGTTCCGCATGGAAGGGCCATCGCTCAACGGATAAAAGCTACCCTGGGGATAACAGGCTTATCTCCCCCAAGAGTTCACATCGACGGGGAGGTTTGGCACCTCGATGTCGGCTCATCGCATCCTGGGGCTGTAGTCGGTCCCAAGGGTTGGGCTGTTCGCCCATTAAAGCGGTACGCGAGCTGGGTTCAGAACGTCGTGAGACAGTTCGGTCCCTATCCGTCGCGGGCGTTGGAAATTTGAGAGGAGCTGTCCTTAGTACGAGAGGACCGGGATGGACACACCGCTGGTGTACCAGTTGTTCTGCCAAGAGCATCGCTGGGTAGCTATGTGTGGACGGGATAAACGCTGAAAGCATCTAAGCGTGAAGCCCCCCTCAAGATGAGATTTCCCATCACTTTAAGTGAGTAAGACCCCTGAGAGATGATCAGGTAGATAGGTTGGGAGTGGAAGTACAGCGATGTATGGAGCGGACCAATACTAATCGGTCGAGGACTTAACCAATTTTTAAAAAGAAGAAAACTCAAGCGGTGTTTTCGGAATCCCTTTACTTTTGTAGATTCAGTTTTGAGAGAACAACGTTCTCTAATTAAAAATGTGCGGTGACGATGGCAAGAAGGTCACACCTGTTCCCATCTCGAACACAGAAGTTAAGCTTCTTAGCGCCGATTGTAGTGAAGGGTTTCCCTTTGTGAGACTAGGACGTTGCCGCGCTTTTTTTTTGTTTAGTGAATTATTCCGCAATAGCTCAGTTGGTAGTAGCGCATGACTGTTAATCATGATGTCGTAGGTTCGAGTCCTACTTGCGGAGTTTTTTTCTTAGGATGAGTTATTAGCTCAGTTGGTAGAGCATCTGACTTTTAATCAGAGGGTCGCAGGTTCGAGCCCTGCATAACTCATTTGCGGGTGTGGCGGAATTGGCAGACGCACTAGATTTAGGATCTAGCGCCGCAAGGCGTGGGGGTTCAAGTCCCTTCACCCGCATAATTGAATACGCCGGCTTAGCTCAGTTGGTAGAGCATCTGATTTGTAATCAGAGGGTCGAGGGTTCGAATCCTTTAGCCGGCACCATTCGCGGAAGTAGTTCAGTGGTAGAACATCACCTTGCCAAGGTGGGGGTCGCGGGTTCGAACCCCGTCTTCCGCTTTCATAAGGACTATGCCAGATCTTATGAAAGAAACAACAGTAACATGCCGGGGTGGCGGAACTGGCAGACGCACAGGACTTAAAATCCTGCGGTGAGTGATCACCGTATCGGTTCGATTCCGATTCTCGGCATTTAGGCACCCATAGCTCAATTGGATAGAGTACTTGACTACGAATCAAGCGGTTACAGGTTCGACTCCTGTTGGGTGCATTTTTTAATAATTATTACCGGGAAGTAGCTCAGCTTGGTAGAGCACTTGGTTTGGGACCAAGGGGTCGCAGGTTCGAATCCTGTCTTCCCGATTCAACAATCTTCACGGGGCCTTAGCTCAGCTGGGAGAGCGCCTGCCTTGCACGCAGGAGGTCAGCGGTTCGATCCCGCTAGGCTCCATTTTTTCATTTTTGGCGGTGTAGCTCAGATGGCTAGAGCGTCCGGTTCATACCCGGGAGGTCATGGGTTCGACCCCCTTCGCCGCTATAATGCCTTGCTTCGGACCTTTAGCTCAGTTGGTTAGAGCAGACGGCTCATAACCGTCCGGTCGCAGGTTCGAGTCCTGCAAGGTCCATGAAAAAATGTATCAGCTTATGGAGGATTACCCAAGTCCGGCTGAAGGGAACGGTCTTGAAAACCGTCAGGCGTGTAAAAGCGCGCAAGGGTTCGAATCCCTTATCCTCCTTTGGTGGCCTTAGGCCATTGTCATGGCTGTTGGTGCTTTAGCGACAGTACAGACATGATACACTTGAGCGTAAGCGCACAGTGTTTCCTTATTATTCATTATCGCGGGGTGGAGCAGTTGGCAGCTCGCCGGGCTCATAACCCGGAGGTCACAGGTTCAAGTCCTGTCCCCGCAATTGTCATGATTGTCGCTGCTTCAGCAGCTTACAAGCATGATACACTTGGGCGAAAGCCCACAGTGTAACCTCATAAAAGTTTTAACGCATGGTTCCGTGGTGTAGGGGTCAACATGCCTGCCTGTCACGCAGGAGATCGCGGGTTCAAATCCCGTCGGAGCCGCCATGCGGGTGTAGTTTAGTGGTAAAACCCCAGCCTTCCAAGCTGATGTCGGGAGTTCGATTCTCCTCACCCGCTTTTTTTAAGAAGGGCCTATAGCTCAGCTGGTTAGAGCGCACGCCTGATAAGCGTGAGGTCGATGGTTCGAGTCCATTTAGGCCCATTGATAAAGCATACAGATAGTGGAGTTCTCTTTTTTAGGGGAAGTACTCAAGTGGCTGAAGAGGCGCCCCTGCTAAGGGTGTAGGTCGTTAACGCGGCGCGAGGGTTCAAATCCCTCCTTCTCCGTAGCTTTATCAGAAAAATAAACAAGATGGTCCGTTGGTCAAGCGGTTAAGACACCGCCCTTTCACGGCGGTAACACGGGTTCGATTCCCGTACGGATCATTATCCTAGCTGTTGCACAGACAGGATACACCGGAGCCTAGGCTCTACGATTTTCAATCCCTGGAGGTTTAGCTCAGCTGGGAGAGCGTCTGCCTTACAAGCAGGATGTCGGCGGTTCGATCCCGTCAACCTCCATTGCAATATGTATTCTAAACTTATGGTCCGTTGGTCAAGCGGTTAAGACACCGCCCTTTCACGGCGGTAACACGGGTTCGATTCCCGTACGGATCATCATCCTAGCTGTTGCGGCTTTAGTTGCTTTCTAGACAGGATAAGAATGGATGTTAGCTCCATCCAATTATTCCTATTTAAATAGTTTTCAAATTTACGGTCCGTTGGTCAAGCGGTTAAGACACCGCCCTTTCACGGCGGTAACACGGGTTCGATTCCCGTACGGATCATTGTCATGTCTGTTGCGGCTTCGGCTGTTCTGCAGACAGGATACAAATGGAGCCCAACTCCAAGCAACACTTTCCATCTTAATAGTATTTTTAACTTAACGGTCCGTTGGTCAAGCGGTTAAGACACCGCCCTTTCACGGCGGTAACACGGGTTCGATTCCCGTACGGATCATTGTCATGGCTGTTGCAGCTTCAGCTGTTGTACAGACATGAGACACTTGAACATCAGTTCACAGTGTTTCCAGCATTATGGAGGTTTAGCTCAGCTGGGAGAGCGTCTGCCTTACAAGCAGGATGTCGGCGGTTCGATCCCGTCAACCTCCATTGGTTCCGTGGTGTAGGGGTCAACATGCCTGCCTGTCACGCAGGAGATCGCGGGTTCAAATCCCGTCGGAGCCGTTTTGTTTCTGGAAAGTGGGCTATGCTTCTAACAAGATGGCTAGCTTCACGGGTTATCCCTTCGGAAATTAGATAAATTGTACCTATTGCGCTCTACGATGCTCAGTCGGCACAATTCCCTAAATTTCTTTCAGGGCTGAACAAACCCGTTACGCTTTTCTTATTATTTTGGTCTGATAGCTCAGTTGGTAGAGCACTTGATTGAAGCTCAAGGTGTCGGCGGTTCGAATCCGTCTCGGACCACTTTTTATATGATGGAGGGATAGCGAAGTGGCTAAACGCGGCGGACTGTAAATCCGCTCCTTCGGGTTCGGCAGTTCGAATCTGCCTCCCTCCATTGTTTTAAAAAAGCGTACTCTGAATAGGGGTATAGTTTAAAGGTAGAACAACGGTCTCCAAAACCGTCGGTGTGGGTTCAATTCCTACTACCCCTGTCTCAACATTATATTATGGCGATTGTGGCGAAGTGGTTAACGCACCGGTTTGTGGATCCGGCATTCGTGGGTTCAATTCCCATCAGTCGCCCTCTTATTGGGCTATCGCCAAGCGGTAAGGCAACAGACTTTGACTCTGTCATTCGTTGGTTCGAATCCAGCTAGCCCAGTTTTTTCAAATAGCAACATCTCGGCGGTATAGCCAAGTGGTAAGGCACAGGTCTGCAAAACCTCTATCACCGGTTCAAATCCGGTTACCGCCTTTCCATAAGTATAAGTAAGATGGAAAATTGCATTCTTCATATCATGCCGGCGTGGCGGAATTGGCAGACGCGCTGGACTCAAAATCCAGTGCCCGCAAGGGCGTGCCGGTTCGACCCCGGCCGCCGGTATATTGATGCATCAACGTTTTCGGACGTTTGATGCATCTTTTTTTGGCGTTTTAATGAAAATAATCATCATCTTCAAAATTTGATTGCATTTTTTTCCGGTATTGTATTGGTGAAACATAAAATTCATCTTTGAAACAGCGAGAAAAATGGTCAGTAGAGTTGTATCCGACGGCTTCGCTAATTTCTGATATTTTTTTCTCAGAATACTTCAGTAATAGCACTGCATTATCCACTTTATACTTGTTTACAATTTCATTATAGGAAGATCCCATCAATCTTTTTATCTGTTTGCCTAAGTATGCCGCATCATAATTGAATTTTTCACCTAGAAATTGCAACGATACTGATTGGTAGTTATTTTTTATGTATGCCAGTATGGGAGTGATTTGCGAAGAAATCGTGTTTGTTGGCTTGAAGTATAGATAGGTGTTGCTAAAATTTCTTAACACTTCATTCAAAAATATATTGATGTAGCTGCAGCAAACGGCATTTGCATTCGGTTCATTGGAGTGGGATTCAATAAAAATATTCTTGATGATTTCGCAAAATTTCTCACTAGGTGGAACTACAAACAGCAAGTAATTTTTATTGGAAGTGTATAAACTATTGTGAAAGAATTGAGACAGCAGGCTATCATAACGTAAGATATCAAAAAATGAAGTGTGGAATGTACTTTTTTTGATTACTATACAGATGATGATACTCTGATCATCTGCTACTATAGTATGGTTTGTTTCGGGAGCAATAATACACAGTTCGCCTTCACTCATTGTTCTGGTTTCTCCGACACATTCAAATTTCATGCTGCCTTTTAAAACATAGTTTATTTCGAAATAATTATGACTATGAGAGTGAGCTGCTTCATTATAAAAATGAAGCAATATTTTGGCGTCTCTGTCAGAGAAAATGAAGTAGTCTTCAGATACATTTGTTGTAAATCTTTTTGGATCACGGATGATCGGCGAGATATCGATCGTGTTTTCTGAAAAAAGCTCAACTAACTACTCGCTATCGGATACGTCCCAACTAGAAAAATTTGGTATAAACGGAGTTGTAGATATTTTATTTTCCATATATGAAGATTGAATTGCTTTGACAACTGTTGTTTTCTTTTCAAACGCTAAAAAATACTCAGTCAAATAATCTTGAATAAAATAGTAAGGTGTGTAAATACTTTTCTTCACCGCGGCTCACTCATTTCTTAACTTCTGTCACGAATAATGACTAATTTTGTCGGATTATCCCCTAAAATAAACATTATCACATGAATTGAATGCGATTACAATATGGGTATATCGATCGATTATATATGGAGTATCAAAGATTAATTTTATCGGATACTTAATTCTGTACGAAGGAAGGCTACACATGAAAACTGAAGAGATCATCATCAGAGACCCTTATGTTTTGTTGTATGAAGACAAATATTATCTTTACGGAACACGGAGTAAAAGTTGTTGGGGCGAAATGGATGGATTTGATTGCTACGTCAGTGCTGATTTGGACAATTGGGAGGGGCCCTTTGAAATATTCCGTAAAGAAGAGGATTTCTGGGCAGATCAAAGTTATTGGGCACCCGAATGCTACTATAAAGAGGGAAGTTTCTATCTGGTAGCTACACTAGGAGCAGAAAACAGAAAGAAATCGGTAAATCTATTAAAAGCTGATTCGCCATTAGGTCCCTTTCATTATTGTTCCCAGTTGACACCATCAGATCGAGAATGTATTGATGGAACGATTTATGAAGAAGATGGATATGGGTATTTGGTTTATTCCAATACGTTACAGGATACAATAACTGGCGATATGTGCGCCATCCAACTCTTCGACGATTGGGAATCCACTGTTGGAGATCCTTTTAAGCTGTTCGCCGCTAACGATGCAAAGTGGGCATTTGCGGTTCCATTTGCTAAGTCTGAATTTGGTATTGATGGCGAAGCATATTTTTCCGATGGCCCAAGTTTATTCAAAGCAAGAAATGGCAATTTAGTAATGTTGTGGTCCAGTTGGGCGGGGAAAGGTTATTCAGTAGGTGTGTCCTATTCTGAATCCGAAAAAATTCAAGGCCCCTGGAAACATGAAAGCAAGCTACTCATTGAAAATGGCGGTCACGGTATGATTTTTCAAAAAATGGACGGCACTTGGAATTTCTCGCTTCATTATCCCAATGACCAATATCAAGAACACCCATTATTTATCAGTATTTCCGACGGGGAACTGCCAATAGAAATGTAAATTTGGTGCCATACTCCTGATTGGGCAAGCAAACGATCCAGTCTTTTCCAGCAAACTCATGGAGTACAGCAATGGCGAATCTGAGACCGAACGAATACGAATCATACAAAAGAAGGAAGGCTGAGACCACTCCGTTAAAGAGTCGGTTATCGGACTCCCTTCTTTATTTGATCATTCGGAAAAATTTACTTAGTTTTTATCACAAGAAGTGCATTAAGAAATACGAACTAAATTTTAGACAAAAACAAAAAGTACTGTCCAATGATTGATAAGATGAATTATCCAAGGTTGTTATTTCAAACGATGGTAATATTACTTCAAATGAAATATAATAAATTGCATTTGTAAATGTGGTCCTGCTATTATAAGTGAAGAAGCTTTGAGGGACGAAATAGTGGAGTTATAAAGGAGCGCTTGTTATGAAGGATGAGAGAAGAAGATTGTTGGCTAAAGTGGCGTATCTATATTTTGTGGAAGGGAAAAGCCAAACTGAAATCTCTGAAGATCTAGGAATCTATCGAACAACTATCAGTCGTATGGTAACGCAAGCAAGAGAAGAAGGAATTGTGAATATTGAAATCAAAGAATATGATGTCGGAATTTTTGCATTGGAAGAGTATGTGCAATCAAAATTTGATTTGAGAAGAGTAGAAATTGTTTCAAATAGGCATGATGAAACACAAGAATCATTGATGGATGATATAGCAAAAAGAGCTGCCACTCTGATCCGTAACACAATTCGAGAGAAGGATAGTGTAGGTATTTCTTGGGGGTCCTCTTTGCGTAAGGTGGTTGAGAACATAGAGCCTAGATATGTGAAGAATGTTTCTTTTTGCCCTTTAGCCGGTGGGCCTAGTCACATCAATGCAAGGTACCATGTAAATACCTTGGTGTACGAAATGGCAAGAATCTTTAATGGGAAAAGTACTTTTATCAATGCGATGGTTGTTCAAGAAACGGAGCAATTAGCATCTGGAATTTTAAGATCGAAGTACTTTGAAGAATTATTGATGTTGTGGAATAGCTTGGACCTAGCTATTGTCGGAATTGGAGGAGAGTTGGATCAGACAATTAGCCAATGGAGAGACTTATTGACTGAGGATGACTATAGTATTTTGGTAAGAGAAGGAGCAGTCGGGGAACTTTGCTGTAGATTTTTCAACTCAGAAGGGGAGACTGTTCATACGCAATTACAAAAAAGAATAATCGGTATAACCTTGGAACAATTGGCCAACGTTCCTAAATCAATAGCTGTTGCACAAGGAGAAAATAAGGCACAAGCTATTTTGGCAATTTTAAAAAAAGGATACGTGAATCATTTAGTGACTGATAGAAAAACAATTCTAAAAGTTCTAGAACTTGATAAGGATGAAGAAGGAAATCGGTTTTTGGTTAATTGAAAAAGATTTGGGAGGCATACAGCGGTAGCCTTCCAAATCTTTTTTGTATTAAGAATGACTGCATTCATGCTAAAGATACTGAAGCAAGTCTTTTAATTCATTGACTTGCACTTTGATTTGTTCCCCGATGGTAGTTTCTTCAATCGTTTTTCTGGATAAGTCTCTGTTGATTACTTTGGTTAATGTTGAGTCGCCAGAATGGGAGTGGATAAACTTATTGATTGATTCAAAGGGTGTATGGGTAACAATTTGGAAACCGTAGGAATTGTTCAGTAAAGTATACCCGGCAATTCCTGTTTTACATTGATAGGGCCGGGATAGGCCGCCATCTATAACAAATAATTTCCCATTTGCTTTTATTGGGGACTCGCCTTTTTTTGCAATCACAGGAGTGTGCCCGTTCACAATGCAAGAATGTTCTCCATCAATACCGAATTCTCTTAGAATCTTGTCACAAATTTCGTCTTGATTTCTTAATTGGAAATACGCATTGTTAGTTTCTTTTTTTTCTTCATCGGACCGCATGAAGTAGCTCTCAAATGTTTTCATTTCTTCTCTTCCAAACAAAGGAGAATATTTACCGCACCAGCAATACCATACAAGGTCCAGTGCTGATTCATCGGGATTGTGTCTAAAGTCAAATGCTTTTCTGATTTGATCTTCAAAAAAATCCATCAGAGATTTTCCGTATAGTTCCGGTGTTATAAACCATTGAAATTCGCCTTTCTTACTTAATGGAATACAACCGTGAAAGATCAGATTTTGATTGTATTTTAGGTAGAGACTTCCTTTTTCGATGAGGAAGTTGAGTTGTTTATCTAATCGGGTTGATTTCTGGAATGAACACATCAAATCTGTGACAACCTGACGTTCTGATCTGGTTAATTTAAATGGATCGGATGCATTGACCAATTGAAAGCAATTTTCAGAGAGAGAATGTTTAATCTCTTCTAATTTCTCCAGAAATAGGCGATTGTTCATTTTGAATTCAGGGTTCCGCAGTATGATTAGTCCTTCGAGTTTTAACTGGAGGATCAGTAATGCTTGATGCACTTTGGAAAGTGAGTTCGAGTGCGCGGTTTTGTTGTCAGAATGCGGAATAAATAAGGAGAGCAGTTGATAGTTTTCCTCTGAAAATTGGAATAATGACCGCAGATTCAAGCCGTATTGCTTTTCCAACTCAAGCAAGTAACCGTATTTTGTAGCAATCCGCAGCAAAGTCATCAAACAGGCCTCTGAACCTGAAAACGCGCCCAACCATAATACATCATGGTTTCCCCATTGAATATCAATAGAAGGAAAGTCCATCAAGAAATTTAATACATCATAAGCATCCGTTCCTCTATCGAAAATGTCCCCTACGATGTGCATATGATCAATGACCAAAAATTTGATCGTGCAGGAAAACTCTTTGATCACATCTTCAGCAATGTTCAATTCCACAATATCTTCCAGTATTTTGTCAATATAGGTCCTTTTGGTCTTCTTTGCGAGGCTTGCGTAAATCAATTCTTCACCAAGATAGACATATTTTGGGGGCAATTTTTTTCTGAGTTTAGAACGAGAATATTTGCTGGAACAAAAAACAATGAATTGAACAAGGTTTGCGATAATCTCCATCGTCCAAATTTCAAATTCGCTCGGTGTTGTTTGGGATTTTTTGATCTGCATCATTTCCACTGGATAAGAGATTAATCTTACTAATTGTTCACACTCTTCATTTGTTTTTTGTGAGCCAAAACATTCATAGATTTTTTCTCGAATGATTCCGGAACCTGTATTGATGATATGCTGGAAACCTTTGAATTCACCATGGATGTCGCTGATAAAGTATTCTGTTCCCTTAGGTAAATTTAAAATCGCCTCAAGATTGATGATTTCAGAAGAAATCTCTTGTTTCGTCGGAAACTCTTTGAGTAGAGCTTGGTAATATTTTTCCCTATACAGACTAGTCTTCATAATATCTCCTTTCAGATGCGCTGTTTTTCTTATGATACATGATTTTTTACAGAAAAAAGGGCCATCTATAAATCTATTTATATTTGCACGAAAGTGCAATATGAACCAAACTAGACACCGTTGTATTGACGAATACGCTTTCAGGTGGTATTTTTTTAATTGCGAAAGAACTCGTTTTAAGTTTCACATGAAGTTTGTTTGCGGTTGGGTTATCGACTTTTAAGATGCCTTATAAGCGAGAAGGGAAAAGGAGTGCTTTATTATGTACATGGTTTTTGATATTGGAGGATCTTCAGTAAAATACGCAATTTTGGATCGATCGGGAAATATTTATATAAAGGACAAATTCCCAACACCAAAAAGTTCATTGGATTTGCTTCTGTTCGGTATGTTCGATGTGATTGATCGCTACGACGAACACGAAATTAAAGGTATTTCGATTTGCTGTCCAGGTGTTGTTGATTCTTATCAAGGAATCGTCTATTATGGCGGGTGCTTAACTTACTTACATGAAGTTTGTTTGAAAGAAATTTTAATTGGTCGATACAACATACCTGTGTCTATTGAGAATGATGGGAAAGCAGCAGCACTTGCAGAGTTATGGCGTGGCGGGGTGAATGAATCAAAACATGCAGTCGTGATGGTTTTAGGAAGTGCCATTGGTGGCGGAATCATTATTGATGGAAAACTTCATCGCGGGCAAAATTTTTCGGCAGGTGAAGTGAGTTACATGATTGGCGATCCTATCGAAAATCAAGATTTAGTTTATAAAATGTGTGGGTTTGATGCCTCTGCTCCAAAAATGGTTAGTGAAATTGCAGAACTTAATGGATTATCACCGGATGCTGATGGAGAAATGGTATTTAAATATATCAATGAACAAAACGAAGAATCTTGGAGAGTATTTTGTGAGTATTGTCGTAAAATTGCGCGTATGATCATCAGCCTTCAGTACGTTTTGGATCCGGAACGGTTCATCATTTGTGGCGGTGTAAGTAATCAGCGTATTGTCAGAGATCAAATTATGAACGAAGTAAAGCGAATCTATCAAGCAAATTCAATGTACTTGTTACTTCCGGTGATTGAAAATTCAAAATTAAATAATGATGCTAATTTGTACGGAGCGCTTTATCATTTCTTAGAAGAATACGTAGTAAATGCTGAAGAATACGAGCAGTATCATGAAGTGCATTGTCCTAATTGTCGGTTTGATTTGACACATTCAGAAATATTTCATTTAAGTAAAGGTGAATTACAAGAGCAACTGCGAGGTAGTTTATGAACAAGAAAAAAAATCCGATTTTAGAATCCATCATTTCAGGTGTCAATTATATGTTGCCATGTGTAGTAGCAGGCGGAATTATGTTAGGGATTAGTTTTTTAGTGGATGACATTTCAATCAATCCTGCTAATTATGGAACCAACTTACCGTTAGCGGCATTCTTTAATCAAAATGGGAATGTGTTGTTTAGTTTAATGCTTCCAGTATTTTGTGCGGGTGTTGCATTCTACATTGCCGGTAAATCGGCTATTCCAGCTGCATTGATGGCGGGTGCGTTAACTAGGGATGGGGATTCTAGTTTTTTGGGAGCGTTATTGTTGGGATTTGCCGTAGGCTATCTTGTTCTAGCCCTAAGGAAAGCATTTGAAAAGCTACCGGAAACATTCTCAATATTAAGGGATTTGCTTTTGGTCCCATTGATATCGGCCGTATTGACAGCAATACTTACACAATTTTTGGTAGAACCTGTCATTGGCAAATTAAATATTTTGATGAACTCTGGTTTGCAATCAATGAGCGGATCTAGTCAAGTTTTCTTAGGAGCGGTATTGGCTTTAATGCAGTCAGCGGATATGGGAGGGCCAATCAATAAAACAGCGTATTTATTCGCAACCGCAGCCCTAGCCAATGGAGAGTATTCTTTGATGTCGGCTGTCTTGGCAGGTGCACTGATTCCGCCATATGTTACAGGGATTTCAACTCTGATTTTTAGAAACAAATTCACCAAAATAGAAAAGGGCCAAGGTATCACAAATTTAATTATGGGACTAGCCGGAATCTCTGAAGGGGGCATTCCATTTCTATTAAAAGATCCGTTGCGAGTTGGTTCAGCCTGTATGATTGGTTCCGCCATTGCTGGAGGCGGATCAATATTATTTGGTTGTTCAGTCATGGCCCCATTTGGCGGTTTGTTTATTTTACCTCTAAATGCTAATCCATCAGGTTTCTTGATTTCGGTCGGTTTGGGAGTAGCGACAGGTGTTGCAATCTTAGGGCTTACGAAAAGAGAAGTAAATGCAGCGGAATCAGAGATTGTGCAACAAGAAGCGTAGTATTGATAAGGGTTCATTGGTATGAAAAATATAGAGGCGAGACATTACAGCATTTTGTAAAATTAATTTATATTGAGTTTTGAGAAGGAGAGGATAGGATTGGAAACGATTGTACCAGATCAAATTATTATGGGGTTGATTTTAAATGCAGGGGATGCGAAACAGCATCTTTATCAAGCATTGAGTCAAGTTAAACAGGGAAACTTTGAAGAAAGCGAAAAAGAAATGGAATTGGCTGAAGTCGCAATGAATGAAGCGCATAATTTACAGACGCGTTTTCTAGCCCAAGAAGCGGGTGGGACAAAATCAGAAATCACTGCATTATTTGTCCATGCGCAAGACCATTTGATGACGACAATTACAGAAATTAATTTAATAAAAGAAATCATTGACTTGCGAAAAGAACTAAAAAAACCAATTTTATAAAAGGGAGATTGAAAATTATGATTAAAATCGGATTATTTTGTGCAGCAGGTTTTTCAACAGGGATGTTAGTGAACAATATGAAAAATGCAGCTCAAAAACGTAACCTTGAAGTAGAAATTGACGCCTATCCTCAGGCCAAGTTGAGTGACTGTGTTAAAGGCATGGACGTAGCTTTATTAGGACCTCAAGTAAGTTACACATTCGGGAAGTCTGAACTGATTTGCAAAGAATGCGACGTCCCATTAGCAGTGATTCCTATGGCTGACTATGGAATGTTGGATGGGGAAAAAGTATTGGATCTTGCTTTAAGTCTATCAAACAATAAAGTATCCGCTTTTGGAGGGAAATAGCCAATGGGAAATTTTAACTCTCAAAAAATTATTGCGCCAATCATGAAATTTGTAAACATGCGCGGAATTATAGCTTTGAAGGACGGGATGTTATCCATTTTACCTCTTACGGTTGTCGGGAGTCTTTTCTTGATTCTTGGTCAAATTCCATTTGAAGGTGTCAATAACGCAATTGCAAATATTTTCGGGCCTGATTGGACAGAGCCTTTCATGCAAGTTCATGCAGGTACGTTTGCCATTATGGGATTGATTTCCTGTTTTTCAATCGCATATTCATATGCTAAAAATAGTGGGGTAGAACCTTTGCCAGCCGGTGTTTTGTCACTTTCATCATTCTTTATTACGTTGAGATCGTCTTATGTCCCTGAAAGTGGGGAGCCGATTGGTGATGCGTTATCCAAAGTATGGTTTGGTGGTCAAGGAATTATCGGAGCTATTATTATCGGATTAACTGTTGGGGCAATTTACACGGAATTTATTCAGAAAAAAATCGTTATTAAAATGCCTGAACAAGTACCACAAGCGATCGCAAAACAGTTTGAGGCCATGACACCTGCATTTGCGATCTTTCTATTGTCGATGATCGTCTATATTATTTCAAAAGCCATCACAGATGGCGGCACTTTTATTGAGATGATTTATGACGTAATTCAAGTACCGTTGCAAGGTTTGACCGGGTCGTTGCCGGGTGCCATTGGAATCGCATTTTTCATCTCATTCTTATGGTGGTTTGGGGTTCATGGCCAATCAGTGGTCAATGGAATTGTAACTGCATTGCTATTGTCAAACTTAGATGCGAACAAAGCGCTCTCCGCTGCCGGGAATTTGTCATTAGAAAATGGCGCGCATATTGTAACGCAGCAATTTCTGGACAGCTTCCTGCTCATTTCTGGTTCTGGAATAACCTTCGGATTAGTCATTGCCATGCTATTTGGAGCCAAATCCCAACAGTATAAAGCACTTGGGAAAGTTGCGGTTTTTCCAGCTCTGTTCAATGTGAATGAACCCGTAATCTTCGGGTTTCCGATTGTGATGAACCCAGTGATGTTTATCCCCTTCTTATTGGTGCCGGTGCTTTCAGCTGTGCTTGTTTATGGTTCAATCGCAGTAGGCTTTATGACACCATTTGCGGGAGTTACGTTGCCTTGGAGCACGCCCGCAATTATTTCTGGATTGATGGTTGCAGGATGGCAAGGAGCAGTATTACAAATTGTAATCTTATCCTTATCCGCAATAATCTATTATCCATTCTTTAGAATTCAAGACAAGATTGCATACAACAACGAGCTGGAAATGAATAAAACAACCGAATAAAATAGTAAAAAAGATCCAATGAGTGAGTTCTCATTGGATCTTTTGCATTCTATCTTACAAGACAAGAAATACCGTGTTCTTCCATAATTTTTCTAAAGTATTCCAGATCTTCTGTATGAAGTTGAGGGATATCTTGCATTTCATATTTGCGATTTAAATCTTCATATTTTTTTTGTCCAAATTGATGGAAAGGAAGCAACTCAATTGTTTTAACACCCATTTTATTGAATAACAATGCAAATTGTTCCGCATCTTCTGGACTATCATTGAAATTAGGAATAACTGGAATGCGGACAATCAGATTCTCATGATTTTCTAAAGCGAAAGCTAAGTTCTTTAAAATCATTTCATTCGTGGTACCAATTCCTTCGCGATGTTTTTCAGGATCATAGTGCTTTACATCAAAGTATAAAGCATCCACTTGTTCAATATATTTTTCAAAAACTTCAGGTTTTGCATAACCTGTTGTTTCAGTTGCAGTGTGAATACCTTTAGCTTTCAATTGTCGCAACAATTCAGTAGCAAACTCGGCTTGATACAATACCTCACCGCCTGAAAGCGTGACACCGCCACCTGATTCTTCATAAAATGCAACATCTTTCATGACCTCTTGAATTATTTCATCGATAGTTTTGTAGTCTCCGACAGTTGTAAACATTTTTTTTTGATTATTCCATATTTTTTCCGGGATACCACTTTGTGATTCGGGATTGGAACACCAATAACATCGTAGAGGACAACCTTTGAAAAAGACCACAGTACGTATTCCAGGACCGTCATGGATACTGAATTTTTGGATATTAAAGATACATGCCTTCAATTGAGTTTGTGTTGTCATATAAATCCCCTTCTTTCTTTATTAAAGAGTATTCTATCACGAAAAACATCAAACGTAAATAAAAATAGTTACGTACGAAATTAAAATGATGGAATATTGTTTAGGATTCTTAAATATGGTATTCTGAATAAAATTGAAGTGAGGGATGTTTATGTCGCGAGAAGAAGAAATTATTTCTATAGTAAGTGAAAATAAGAAAATAGAAGTAAATGAATTGGCGAATTTATTGAAAGTATCACGAGTAACCATTCGCAAGGATTTGGATAAGCTAGAAGCAAGAGGTATTCTTCATCGACAACATGGTTTTGCTGTTTTGAATAATCAAGATGATATTAATTATCGGCTTGCGTATAATTACGATCTGAAGAGAAAAATTGCTATGGAGGCTGCAAAGCTAGTCAAAGATGGCGAAACGGTCATGATTGAATCAGGTTCGACATGTACCTTGCTTGCGGAAGAACTTGCTTATAACAAAAACGAAGTGACTATAATCACCAATTCCTGTTTTATCGCTTCTTATATCAGAAAAGCCGAATCCGTCAAAGTGGTGTTGATTGGCGGAGAGTATCAAAAAGATTCTCAAGTAAATGTGGGACCATTGGTTAAAAAAATAATTAGTGATTTTTATGTTGATAAGTTGTTTGTAGGAATTGATGGATTTGATGAACGTAGAGGATTCACAGGAAGTGATATTACTCGGTGTGATACTGCAAATACGATGATGACCGCAGCAAACCATACAATCGTTTTGACAGACTCCAGTAAGTTTTCTCAGGTAGGCGTGGTTTCGGAATTTTCTTTTAAGGATATTTCAATGGTGTACACAGATAGTGGAATTGAAGAAGGGAAACATCAGTTCTTAGAAAAAAAGGGCATCAAAGTTGTTACTGTTTAACTCAATAATCTACCTTATAAAACAGGAATGCACAATTGTGCATTCCTGTTTTTCTTTCGAAGGGTATTGATATTTCGTTTGACACTTCAGGGGGTACTATGATATATTTTTTACGAAAGAAAGATGTTGTAGTTTCAAACGAAGAAAGGGCGTGTCGATATGAATATTCAATCGAAAGAAAGAACAACTATTAATCAGCCGCATTTTGGATTATTGACAGAACGTATGAATGAATATCGTGAATCAGTGTTGGAAAAGAAACCTTATATTTGTGCAGAACGTGCTTTGTTAGCAACTGAAGTCTATAAAAAACACCAAAATCAAACAAGTAACATGAAACGCGCATTGATGTTGCAAAATATTTTAGAAAAAATGTCTATCTATATTGAAGATCAAACGCTGATCGTTGGAAACCAGGCAAGTTCAAATAAAGACGCACCAATTTTCCCTGAATATACTTTAGATTTCGTGATTGATGAATTAGATAAATTTGAAAAACGTGATGGTGATGTGTTCTATATCACCGAAGAAACAAAAGAACAATTACGTTCCATTGCTCCTTTCTGGGAAAATAATAACTTACGTGCTAAAGCAGGAGTGCTATTACCTGAAGAAGTGCAAGTTTATATGGAAACAGGATTTTTTGGAATGGAAGGCAAAATGAATTCTGGTGATGCCCACTTAGCTGTCGACTATCAAAAAATGCTGGAAGTTGGATTGAGAGATTTCAAAGAACGTGCTCTTAAAGCAAAAGCAGATTTGGATTTAACTCAAACGGATAGTATTGGAAAATATCATTTTTATAATTCAGTATTGATTGTGATCGATGCAGTGAAAACGTATGCAGATCGCTACTCCAAATTAGCGAAAGAAATGGCTGAAACAGCTAAACCGGAACGCAAAAAGGAATTACTTGAAATTAGCCGTATTTGTGCGAAAGTTCCTTATGAGCCGGCAGAAACATTTGCAGAAGCAGTACAAGCTACATGGTTCATCCAATTAATTTTACAAATTGAATCAAATGGTCACTCACTGTCTTATGGCCGTTTTGATCAATATATGTATCCATATTTGAAAGCAGATCTGGATAAAGGTGCAATCACAGAAGATGAAGCGGTAGAATTGTTGACAAACCTATGGATCAAAACATTGACCATCAATAAAGTACGTAGCCAATCGCACACATACAGTAGTGCAGGTAGTCCTTTATATCAAAACGTAACAATCGGTGGACAAACAAGAGATAAAAAAGATGCAGTAAATGAACTTTCTTTCTTAGTACTTCGTAGCGTTGCGCAAACAAAATTACCTCAACCTAATTTGACTGTTCGTTATCACGCTGGGTTAAACAAAGCGTTCATGAATGAGGCTATTGAAGTCATGAAACTTGGTTTTGGTATGCCTGCCTTCAATAATGATGAGATAATCATTCCATCATTTATCAAATTTGGTGTATCTGAAGAAGATGCGTATAATTACAGTGCCATCGGGTGTGTAGAAACAGCTGTACCAGGTAAATGGGGTTATCGTTGTACCGGTATGAGTTACATGAATTTCCCTAAGATTTTAATGATTGCTATGAACGACGGTATCGATCCAGTGTCTGGCAAACGCTTTACCGAAGGTTATGGACACTTCAAAGATATGAAATCATATGAAGAATTGGAAGATGTATGGGATAAGACAGTTCGCGAATTAACTCGCATGAGTGTCATTGTTGAAAATGCGATTGATTTAGCAATTGAAAAAGAAGTGCCAGATATTCTATGTTCGGCATTGACTGAAGACTGTATCGGTCGAGGAAAAACATTGAAGGAAGGCGGAGCTGTATATGACTTTATTTCAGGATTGCAAGTCGGAATCGCCAACTTAGCTGACTCATTAGCTGCAATCAAAAAATTAGTTTTTGAAGAAGGCAAAGTCACACAAGAAGAACTTTGGGAAGCTTTGATGACTGACTGGGAAAGTAAACGCAGTCAAGAAATCCAACAAATGATCATCCATGATGTTCCGAAATATGGAAATGATGATGATTATGTTGACCAATTTGCAGTAAAATCATATGACGTCTATGTCGATGAAATTAAAAAATATCCTAATACACGTTACGGACGTGGACCAATTGGCGGTATTCGTTACTCTGGTACTTCTTCTATCTCAGCCAATGTCGGACAAGGGCGTGGTACGATGGCAACACCGGATGGGCGTAAAGCATGGGCGCCACTTGCTGAAGGATGTTCACCTTCTCACAATATGGACCAACACGGACCAACTGCTGTATTGAAATCAATTTCGAAATTGCCTACAGAAGATATTTTGGGTGGGGTACTTCTAAATCAAAAAGTTAATCCGCAAACACTTGCTAAAGAAGAAGACAAGCAAAAATTGATTATGATGATTCGGACATTCTTTAATAAATTAAAAGGGTACCACATTCAATACAATGTGGTAGCTAGAGAAACATTGATCGATGCGCAAAAACATCCGGAGAATCATCGCGATCTGATTGTACGTGTTGCTGGTTATTCAGCATTCTTCAACGCGTTATCTAAAGCTACGCAAGATGACATTATTGAACGTACAGAGCATGTGATCTAAGCATGTTTGAATGAGGATAGAACAGGAATATTCCTGTTCTATCTCATTTTATAGCGGTCAGATGGATGTACTTATGGAAATTTAGCGAAAACAATCAACTAGTTAGGGGAAGATAGATTATGGAGTTTTTATTAGATACTGCGAATTTAGATGAAATCGAAACATATGCGGCGATTATCCCATTATCTGGGGTAACATCTAACCCATCAATTATAAAAAATGAAGGAAAAATCCAATTTTTTGATCATATGAAGAAAATTCGTTCAATCATTGGCAAAGAAAAATCTTTACATGTTCAAGTGGTTGCAACCGATTATGACGGCATGATCAGGGATGCTGAAACGATTGCAGAAAAAATAGACTCAGAAGTATACATCAAAGTACCGACCAGTCAAGAAGGCTTAAAAGTCATCAAAGAATTGAAAAGGCGTGGGATGAATGTTACTGCCACAGCCATATACACTAAATTTCAAGCATACTTAGCGATAGCTGCTGGTGCAGATTATATTGCTCCATATTTCAACCGGATGGAGAATCTTAATATTGATCCTAGAGAAGCTATTTCAGAAATGGCAAAGGAAATTTCACGTACCAATAGCTCGACTAAAATCTTAGCAGCAAGTTTCAAAAATGTAGCGCAAGTGAATGCAGCTTTAGAAGCTGGTGCACAATCAGCAACGATGGGCTGCGATATTCTTAAACAAGCATTTGGAATGCCATCCATTGATAAAGCAGTAGTGGACTTTACGGGAGATTGGGAATCGATCTACGGCGAAGGAACTGCTGTCTATAATCTAAAATAAAACAGAAAAGGTGAAAAGAAGAATGGAAAAAGTATTTGCAAGTCCTTCAAGATACGTTCAAGGGAAAGGTGTCCTGTCGACAGGAACCAGTTATATCAAGGCTTTAGGTAAACGAGCATTATTATTAAGTGATGATATTGTATATGGAATTGCTGGGAAAAATTTACGGGAGAATCTCGAAAAGATTGAGATGTACGTAAAATATGTACCATTTAATGGAGAAGCCTCCACTGCTGAAATTCAACGTGTAAGTCAGATTGGCCGAGATGTCCAAGTAGATTTAGTCATAGGGTTAGGTGGGGGTAAAACGATTGATGCCGCTAAAGCAATTAGTGATCAATTGGCCGTCCCTGTTGCAGTTTTACCAACAATTGCTTCCACAGATGCACCCACTTCTGCACTTTCGGTTATTTATTCAGATGAAGGAGTATTTGAAAAATACCTTTTCTACAAAAAGAATCCTGAATTAGTTCTTGTTGATACAGCAGTAGTGGCAAAAGCGCCTTCCCGATTACTTGCTTCAGGAATTGCAGATGCAATGGCCACGTGGGTCGAAGGTCGTTCGATCATCAAGAATGCAGGCAAAACAATGGCTGGTGGCACACCAACTCTAGCGGCAGAAGCAATTGCGGAAAAATGTGAAAAAATCCTATTTGAAAACGGACTAAAAGCAATGGCGGCATGTGAAGCGAAAGTTGTTACACCTGCATTAGAAGCTGTCGTAGAAGCAAATACATTATTAAGCGGTATTGGATTTGAAAGTTGCGGTTTAGCTGCAGCACATGCGATCCACAATGGGTTCACTGCTTTGCATGGAGAGATCCATACATTGACACATGGTGAAAAAGTGGCTTATGGAACGCTAGCCCAACTTGTGTTGGAAAATCGACCAAAAGAAGAACTTGATCGTTATATTTCTTTCTACCAAGCGTTGGGATTGCCGACTACTTTAAAAGAATTGAAGTTGGATAATGTTTCTTATGAAGAATTATTGGAAGTTGGCAAGCTTGCAACTCAAGAAGGAGAGACCATTCATCAGATGGGGCTTCAGATTGATGCGGATAGCGTGACGGATGCTCTCTTTGCCTTGGATTCATATGTCCGAGCTAACGTTGCTAAGTAAAAGCTTTTCTTTTTATCAAAACTGACCAATCATCATTACCGCTTATATAAAATAAGAGACGTCCCAATAAGGACGTCTCTTATTTTTCGAAAATATTAGGAAACGCTTACTGTATTGAATACTTTCTCAAGCGTCTGAATCACTGCGTTTTCGTTATTTGATCCGATTACATATTTTGCGACTTGTTTCACCTCGGCATTTGCATTCCCCATCGCAAAACTATTTGGTAAATAGCTTAAAAGTTCAATGTCATTGCTGCTGTCGCCGAATGCTAAAATTTCCTCTTTTTGAATTCCCCAGAGTCGCTGTAATTCCTGTATCCCCGTTAACTTGGAAACACCTTTTGGAATAATGTCGAAGTAACCAAAACCACTTTGCGTAACACGCCAATTTTTAGGTAAGGCAGAGCGAACAGGTTTAAGCATTTCATTGTAATCGTCGTCCAATTTTAAAGTGAGTTTGACTACTGATTCATCGACTTCCGATAAATGATCAACCTCATCAATCCGAGGATAATGATGCGCCAAAGCAGACAAGAAATTATCTGTAGGATTCTTCAGAATGAAGGCTCCGGTTGTTGTACTTACTACAATGTTTTTTTGTGATTCCAGAGACAAACGGGAAACAAACGACTGATAATCTTCGCTTGCTAGTGTTTGGCTAAAATAAGTCTGAGTTCCAAAGTGAATCGTACTTCCATTGTCTGTAATGTAAATCAGTTTTTCGGATATTCCATCAAAATATTGAACAGATTTAATAAACTGATTTCCTGTTGCAATAACTACTCGTACACCTTGAACTATTAATTTTGAGGCTAAATAACTAAATTGTTCTCGATTAAATTGTTTTTTGTCATCCAGTAAAGTACCATCCAAATCAATGGCAATCATTTTTATCATAATATCATCTCTCTTTCTAATGATGATATTACCCTTATTTAGTTTTATTCGCAACTATTTTGCTTCCGTACGTAATTTTTGTTTGCCTGGACATATTGCGAGTTCGGAAAGATAGTCTGCGTTTAGGGAAATTTTTTATGCTTTGCAGCAAAATCTTTTAGTGCATCCCTCGCAAATGGTTTCAAAAAAACCGGCTATCTGTACCCCGTGATATTCCTCGGTACGTATGCTTCCTCCAGATACTGGATCTCTTTCGGGCTCAAAGCGACTTCGAATGCTCCCAGGGCATCGTCCAGGTATTTCACTTTCGTTGCGCCGATCAGCGGGGCGGTTACGAAGTCTTTGCTCAGCATCCAGGCCGTGGCGACTTGACCGCGGGTGATGCCGCGCTCGTCGGCCAACTTGTGAACCCTCGAAATGACTTCATTGTCGGAAGCTACTAGATAAGCAGGCAGCTTTATTTGCGTGGCTTGGCTGGCACGGGCCGTGACGGCGCCGATGTCTCTCGTCAATCTTCCGCCAGCCAGTGGGCTCCAAGGTGTCATCGCAACTTTTTGGTCCTGCAGCAAGGGGATCATTTCGCGTTCTTCTTCGCGGTAGAGCAGGTTGTAGAGATTCTGCATGGAGACGAATTTCGTCCAGCCGTTCTTCTCGGCGACGAATTGGGCTTTCGCGAATTGCCAGGCATGCATGGAAGAGGCGCCGATGTAAAGGACTTTCCCCATTTTCACCAGATCATGCAGCGCCTCCATCGTCTCTTCGATCGGCGTGCCGTAATCCCAGCGGTGGATGATGTAGAGATCCAGATAGTCCGTCTGCAGTCGTTTCAGCGAATGCTCGATTTCGGCAAAGATGCTTTTGCGGGACAGTCCTTTCGCATTCGGCCCCTCGAACATCGGGAAGTACAGTTTGGAAGCCAGCACGATTTCGTCGCGGTTGGCGAAATCTTTCAAAGCCTTTCCGACGATTTCTTCGCTGGAACCGGATGAGTACAGATTCGCGGTATCGAAGAAATTGATGCCGGAGTCCAACGCTGTCTTGATGATTTCCCGGCTCTCCGTTTCGCCGATCGACCATTTCTCGCGGCCGCGTTCAGGTTCCCCGAAGCCCATGCACCCCAGGCAGAGTTTTGAGACCTCCATACCGGTATTCCCTAATTTTACATATTCCATGTCAGCGCCTCCAATATTTTTGTTTTGATTATACCGCTAGTGTACAGCTTGGAGTAAACTCCAAGTCAAATCTTTTTGTCATCCACAAAAAATATTTTTCATTAGCCGCGGTTATGGTTGACTTGGAGTCCACTTCAGGATTTAAACTGAAAGCAACAAAATGAAAACTGGAGGAATGGAAAATGAAAATAAGTGAAACTGCGCAAAAGAACCACGATGAACTGTTTCCGGGACATGTGTCGGTATTGGCCGAGAAGGATCCGGAATTGATCGAAGTGTTCGACAATTTTGCGTTCGATGAGGTGCTGCAGTACACCAGTCTGGATGTGAAGGAGCGGCAAATAGTGCTCTTGGCGGCGTTGATCGCCATGCAGTGCGTGAACGAGTTCAAGGCGATGGCAAAGGGGGCCCTGAATGTGGGTGTCACGCCGATTGAGCTGAAAGAGATCGTCTATCAGGCGGTCCCGTACGCCGGCCTGGGCAAAGTGTTCGATTTCCTGCATGCGACAAACACGGTGCTGGAGGAAAGCGGGATTGCGCTGCCGCTGGAAGGGCAGGCCACGACGACGGTTGAAACGCGTTATGAGAAGGGGTTGGAAATCGTCCGCGAAGCCGCGGGTGAGACTGTGGATAACCTGTTGAAAACAATGCCGGATAACCAGAAGCACTTCGCCACTTTTCTGGCGGATAACTGCTTCGGTGATTATTTTACCCGCAACGGGCTGTCCATCCAACAACGAGAACAGCTGATTTTCGTCATGCTCGCTTCGATGGGCGGGGCTGAAACGCAAATGAAGGGGCATATCCGCAACAACCTCCGCGTCGGCAATGACAAGCAAAAGCTGCTGGATACGCTCACCGTTCTGTTACCGTTCATCGGGTATCCGCGGACATTGACGGCCTTGAATTGCCTGAATGAAGTCGCTCCGGAAAAAAGCTGAAAGCGCAGGGGATAAAGATGAAAATCGCTCAAGTCAGCAAAGAGAAAAAGGTATCGATTGATAGTTTGCGTTATTATGAACGGATCGGATTGATTCCGCCGGTGAAACGAACGGCGGGCGGCATACGGGATTATTCGGAGCAGGATCTGCGGTGGTTGGATTTCATGATTGCCGCGCGGTCTGCAGGGGTGTCGATCGAACCTTTGATCGATTATGTGCAGCTGTGTGCAGAAGGGTTCCATACATTTCCGGCCAGACGGGATCTGTGGGAAGACGAGTGCGACCTGCTTGAAGAGAGGATACTCGGACTGCAGGAGACTTTGGCGCAAATGAAAGCGAAAGCTGAATATTATGACTGGATGCTAAAGGGATAGGGTTGGGACTTTTGTTCCAGCTCTTTTTTGTGTGCGAGTTTCATCCGAGACACCTTGTTATCCGCTGAGACAGTGAGAGTTGTCGGATAACTTGGAATATCCGACAAGTTGAGAGCAAACATGCCGCTAGATGTCGGATAACTTGGGAATATCCGACATCTTGAGCGCTACCTCTCTACTCATTTGGATTTTTGTTGCAAATGCAATAAAAATCCGTTATGCTTTATCTAAATTTCAAAAATAAGGCAGGTGAGTTGTATGGCGGAAATTCTCCGCGAAATCGGCATGATTTCCAGAGCGCTGGACTCGATCGCGAACATCGAATTCAAGGAATACGATCTGACGAGGGGGCAGTATCTGTACCTCGTCCGGATCTGCGAGAATCCGGGCATCATCCAGGAGAAGTTGGCGGAAATGATCAAAGTCGACCGCACGACGGCCTCGCGCGCCATCAAGAAGCTCGAGGCGAACGGCTTCATCGAAAAGAGAGCCGACTCCGCAAACAGAAAAATCAAGCATATTTTCCCGACAGAGAAAGGCAAAGCAATCGCACCGAACATCAGCAAGGAAAATGACCACTCGGAACGGGTGGCGCTGCAGGGGTTATCGGAAGCGGAAACGCTGCTTCTCCGCGGACTGCTCCAAAGGGTCCGGAACAACGTCGAAGGCGATTGGGAATACGTGAAAAAAGGCAACAAAAGAAATTATTAAAGCAAGGGTAAGGAGTGCATCATATATGGCTATCACACTGAAAAAATGCGGCAGCGCAGATTTAGCGGATCTTCAATCAATCGGGATCGAAACATTCACGGACACGTTCGCAGCCCACAACACGCCGGAAGACCTGCAGGACTATCTGGAAAAGGCCTACGATCCGGAAAGGCTGAAGGCTGAGCTGGCCACGGAGGGTTCGACTTTCTGGTTTCTGTACGACGGGCAGGAGCTGGCGGGTTATCTGAAAGTCAATGTCGATGCGGCCCTGACGGAAGACATGGGCGACGATTCGTTGGAAGTGGAGCGGATCTATATCCGGCCGGCCTTCAAACGTAAGGGACACGGGAAATATCTGATCGACAAAGCGATCGAAGTCGCCCGCGCGCAAGGCAAGGCTTCGGTCTGGCTGGGCGTATGGGAACACAATCTGAATGCCATCGCGTTCTATGAAAAGATGGGCTTCGTCCGCACCGGCGCACATTCGTTCTTTATGGGCGACGACGAACAGACGGACTTCATCATGACGAAGCAGTTGAGCTGACAAGAGACACAAAAAGCCATCGCCGGGTTGCGGGCGATGGCTTTTTGCATGCTCTTTTCATTTTTTCGGAGCCTGCTCCTCTTCCTTGATGATGTCCAAGGTTGAAGACCGGCCGGCTTCGATCGTCTTGGAAGTGCTGATCCGCAGCTGCAGATTTTTGTCGTAATCCAAAGCGAAGATGCAAGAATACAGCACGTCCAGCAGGTAGACGATGGCACTGTCTGTGGAGAAGGTGGCGATTTTTGAGTAGAGTTTCTCCCGCGTGCTGATCCTGAGGACGCAATCCGCCAGCCGCGCTGTTGTGTTGTCGCCGATATTGGTGATGGCGATGATGGGGATGCCGTTAGCCTTCAGATACTGGATCGATTCATTCAGTATTTCCGTTTCACCCGAATAGGAAACGACAATCGCGCATGAGGACGGATCCGCAAGGCAGGCTTTAAAGATCATTTCACCCTGCAAAGAACAGATGTCGACCCTTTTTTTGATCCGCGACATATTGTGCTGGAATTCTTGCGTGATCAACAGGTTGTTGCTTACCGCAAAAAGGCTGATATAGGAAGACTTCCGGATGATTTGGATAGCCTGCTGCAGGTCGTCATGGGTGATCAGCGACAAGGTGTCGTCGATGGATTCCTTTTCCAAGGCAGCAATTTTACTTGCAATCGACATGATGGTATCATTACGTTGAAAAGGCAGGTTAGCGTTTATTTCGCTGAAATGTTTCTGCAGATACTCTTCCTCATTCAGGTAGGCTTCCTTCAATTGGCTCCAGCCGCTGAAATTCATTTTATGGGCGATCCGCACCAGCGTGGACGGTGAAGTGAATGTCGCCTCGGCAATCTCTTTGGTGGTCATCTCCCTGATGGCCAGCTTCTTCTCCAAGATATAGGTCGTTATCATTTTTTCGCTGTTTGAAAATTCAAAGTTTTCGAGCCGTTCTCTGATGAGCATCCCAATCCCCCTCGCGTATTTTTTCTGACTCTCAAGAACATCATACCAGATTTGAGAATCTTATTTAAAAATCCGGAGCAAAAAAACGGAAAATTTGTAAACGGTGTTACGGAGTGTCCGGAAGTTATTGTCTTTGGTCCGCTATCCATTATAATCGAGTGGTAAATGAATGCAGCCATCTCACTAGGCATTCGAGTCGCGCATCCAAACCGGTAGGGGGAGAAAATAATGATAGGCTTCATCGCAGCTGTTTTGACAACGCTGTCTTTCGTTCCGCAAGCTTGGCAAATCATCAAGACAAAGGACACATCGGGTATTTCGTTGGGCATGTACGCCATGTTCGTGGTGGGCGTGTTTCTTTGGCTGATCCACGGGTGGAATATCCAGGATTATGCCGTCATCGCAGCGAACGGCATCACCTTCATTTTGGCATCAATCATCTTGGGTTATAAAATCAAATACAAATAAGAGGAGAGATAGATATGGCATTGGACAAAGATTTTTTGTGGGGCGGCGCCTTGGCTGCCCATCAGTTTGAAGGAGGGGTTCTGAACACTTCCAAAGGGTTAAGCGTGGCGGATGTCATGACGGCCGGAGCGCATGGCGTTCCCCGCGTCATCACGGACGGTGTGGTTGAAGGCAACTACTACCCGAACCACGTCGGCATCGACTTCTATGGACGCTATAAAGAGGATATCGCTTTGTTCGCCGAAATGGGCTTCAAGTGCTTCCGTACGTCGATCGCTTGGTCGCGTATTTTCCCGAACGGCGATGAAGCCGAACCGAATGAAGAAGGCCTGCAGTTCTACGATGATGTCTTTGACGAATTGTTGAAATACGGGATCGAACCGGTCATCACACTGTCCCACTTCGAGATGCCTTACCATTTGGCCAAAGAATACGGTGGGTTCATGAACCGCAAAACCGTAGATTTCTTCGTCAACTTTGCCGAAGTCTGCTTCAAACGCTACAAATCCAAAGTCAAATATTGGATGACCTTCAACGAAATCAACAACCAAATGAACTACAAGAACGACATCTTCGGCTGGACCAACTCAGGCGCGCACTTCGGCGACTATCCGAATCCGGAAGAAGCCATGTACCAATGCGGCCACTATGAATTGCTTGCCAGCGCTTTGGCTGTGAAAATCGGCAAAGAGATCAACCCAGATTTCCAAATCGGGAATATGATCGCGATGGTGCCGATCTATCCGTATTCTTGCCGTCCTGCCGATATGGTATTGGCGAACCAAATGATGCACGATCGTTGGTTCTTCTGCGATGTGCAATGCCGCGGCCACTATCCGGCCTACGCCTTGAAGATGTTCGAACGCAAAGGCTTCAATCTGGACATCACCGAAGCTGACAAAAAAGCTTTGGCTGAAGGAACAGTCGATTACATCGGCTTCTCCTACTACATGAGCAACACCGTCGATTCGACTGTAAATAAAGATGTATCGAAATCGCTGGACGGATCCAGCGCACATTCCGTGAAGAACCCGTTCATCGAAGAGTCCGACTGGGGCTGGGCGATCGATCCGGAAGGCTTGCGCTACACCTTGAATCAGTTATATGAACGCTATGAAAAACCATTATTCATCGTCGAAAACGGCTTTGGCGCAATCGATGTCAAGGAAGAGGATGGCAGCTGCCATGACCCTTACCGCATCGACTACCTGAGATCGCATATCGAAGAAATGAAAAAAGCTGTCGAAGAGGACGGCGTCGATCTGATGGGCTACACACCTTGGGGCTGCATCGACTGCGTCTCGTTCACGACCGGCGAAATGAAGAAACGCTACGGCTTCATCTATGTCGATAGGGACAATGAAGGCAACGGAACACTGGAAAGAAGCAAAAAAGATTCATTCGACTGGTACAAGAAGGTCATTGCTTCCAACGGGGAAGATTTGGCTTAGTCTAATCGGAAAACTAATCAAGAAGATAATCCTAGTCAATCACTTCAAGCGTCAACTTGGTTTTCTCTATAATAAGTAAATATAAATGGACCCTGTAGAGGGGCACTTTTCCAGTGTCGATTCTACAGGGTCCATTTTGGATTTTCCGGGTTGTATTATGTATTTGCCATAGCTTTTAAATCGTTCCTATTTTCTTTCCACCGCGTTCTTCTTCCCAACGCAAAAGGACTTCTTTTTCTTGTGGATTGCGTGGACGCTGTCTTCCTGGTTTTAAATCGGGGAATTCTTTTTTCATTTCAGTTAGGATAGAACGCTTTAATGCTGGTGTAAGCGGCATTTTAGGTTTCGACATGTTGATTCCCCTCCTTTTCGTCATCATTATAGGATATTCTCATGGAATAGTCTATTGGTTAGACTGTCTGGATTCCGCTTCCGACTGCGCAAACCGTCGGAGGGCTCCCCCAATGACCCCAGCCTCCTCAGCAAATCCCCCGAAACATGTCACAGCTTAAATTTACTGTGGTTTTTCCTGAACTGGGAAGGCGTCGTCTCATAGAATTTTCTGAAGGAACGGATAAAGTTCTCCTGATTTTTATAGCCGACATCAGGACCGATATCCTGGATTTTCATATTAGTGTGCTTCAGAAGGTCAGCCGCAACTGTCATCCTTTTTCTTAGCACGAATTTGGTGAAAGACTCTCCCGTTAATTGTTTGATCCGCAAAGAAATGTGTTGGGTGGAATAGTGAATAGAATCCGATAGTTGTTCCAAGGTGATATCTCTATAGTTTTTCTCGATGGAAGTGATGATCTCGAAATCGATCATGTCCCGTTTGCGTTGTGGTTTCGGCATGATTGATCTGTCTTCATAGTGGCGGAGCAAATGGCTGAACAGCAACACAAGATTGGAGTGGACGACTTGCACATAATACTTTTGTTTGTTGATCGTCTCCAAGAACATATCCAAGATCATATTTTTGATTTTCAGGTCCCCGTTTGTCGGGAAAATGATGAAGCTGTCGATTTTTTTCGCATAGATGTCGCTGATCAGGAAGTTTGAGAAAATATGGTCGCCGCTAAGGTTGTTGAAGAAAATCTCTTGGAAGCTGTCCTTCTGGATGAGGATATTCAGGACAATGCTGTAGTTGTTCACATCCAAGGAGTGGAAGACGCCAGGCGGAACGAGACAGATGTCACCAGTCCGCATCACAAAGGTCTTGTTATCAATGAACTGTTCAAACTCCCCTTCATAAACATAGAACATTTCGTAAAAATCGTGTTTGTGCATGACCGGAGTTGAATACCGCGTATGCTGGGTGATCCGGACTTTCAAGGGGTCATTTTCATTAAAGAAATAACTTTCAGAGAATGTTTCAGGAGGATTCAGTGTATCTGAAACCATATGCGGAAGGATCGGGACCAATTGTTCTTTTGCCTCTTCTTCATTGAGCGTGGCCACAAATTCTTTAATCAGCTGTTTGTTAGACCGGATTTCCCGATGGTTCATCAAATATTCTTCGACTTTCGTGTACTCATGCAATTGCCGCAGTAGTTGCTCCAGCTCCATTATATTTTCAGTTCCTTTCAAATATATTTTCTAAAAACTTATTTCAGCATATCCTGTGATTATTCGATTTAGTTAACTATATTTGCCCTTTTTGATAAAAATAGTCACTTTTCCATTATACTATGGATTATTCGTTAGAAAAAGTCAATTTTATTAGCGTAATTGCGCAATGGTCGATTTCTTTGGGAACCCTTACAATTCAAACATAAGGAGGGTTCAAATGGATAGAGACAGAACAACTGAGTGGATTTGGATAAAAGATTGGACACTCGAAGATGGAGAAACGCCTAAACAAGTCTATTTTCGTAAAGAAATTCATCTTTCAGCTCCGATTAAGGGAGAATTGAGGATATCCGCTGATTCCCGGTATAAACTATATATAAATGACAAGCTTGTGGAGGTGGGTCCGAGTAAAGGGGATCGACAGATTTGGTATTACGATACGCTTGACATCACAAAGTATTTGTTGGAAGGATTAAACGTCTTTGCGGTGAAAGTGCTGCGGTATCCGCTGCATCATTCAAAAGGGAACCATGGCATCTTCCGCACGGATACACCAGGGCTCTATGTTTCGGGAGAATTGACAAGCGCTGAAGGTTTTGTGCAGAGCATCCAGGCAGACGAAACCTGGCGCTGCCTCATCGATCCAAATTTTGAAATCATTTCGGAGTCAGCAGTTTTTGCGCCCTTGCAGATATATGAGAAAGCAAGCGGCGATGCTAAAAATGCCGACTGGCTGAAGCCTGGTTTTGATGCACGGGATTGGCCAACGGCGAGGGCATATCAGCCATCCGAGATGAGCCGAGCGGTCAGTCCAGGGAACTTGCATACGCGCACCATTCCCTTTATGTACCGGAAGGAACGTAATTTCGAGAAAATCATGACACTGAGGCAGTCGGAACATCCGAAAGAAGCGTGGGAGAAATTTCTCCGCAAACGAGAGCGCATTGTCGTTGCGCCTAACAGCAAAGAAATCATTGAGATTTCTGCTGGTGTGGAAATGACCGGCTATCTCCAACTGGCGGTTTCCGGCGGGCATTCCGCCAAAATCAACATTCTTCAATCGGAAGCTTACGTCCAAAACGCAAAAACAGTCGTCAATGGTCTGGAGATACCTTTGAAGGAAGATCGGGAGGACTATCTGGGAGGGCACCTGGAAGGATTCACTGATGCATATACAGTAGCGGGTTACGGTACGGAACAAGCACCGGAATGCTATGAACCATTTTGGTTTCGGACATTCCGCTTCATCGGGATGGAAATTGAAACCAAGGACGAGGAACTGGTTCTGGAAGCTTTTGACTACGTCGAAACCGGCTATCCTTTGGAAGTGAGCACGTCTTTCGAAAGTTCAGATGAAAGTTTGAGCGCAATTTGGGAGATAAGCGAAAGGACCTTGAGGCGCTGTATGCATGAGACGTATGAGGATTGTCCTTTCTATGAGCAGTTGCAGTACGCAATGGATTCCAGGCTGCAGATACTGTATACCTATGCTGTCTCTGCGGATGATCGGCTCGCCCGCAAATGTATGGATGATTTTAAGCGCTCTCATCGTTACGACGGCACCTTGAATGGTTCGTACCCTTGCTATGGGCCGAATGTCATACCCGGATTTTCCATCTACTATATCTTGATGCTGCATGACCATATGATGTATTTTGATGATGTGACGCTTCTGGAATATCATATGCCTACGGTTGAAGGCATATTGAACTACTTTGAGAGAAATTTGAGGCCTGAAGGGTATGTGGGCAAGCTTGGCGGTATGAACGGAATCGATCGCTACTGGTCATTCATCGACTGGACGCCGGAGTGGAACGGCACAAGCGGTGTTCCTCCTGCAACATTGCAGGGTGCCATCGCGATGGAAAGCTTGCTCTACATCATGGGCTTGCAGACGGCAGCACAGATTGCTGGACATCTTGGCCGCAGCCAATTGGCAAGCCAAATGGAAGAAAAAGCAGAAGCGGTAAAGCGTGCCATCAGAAAGTACTGTCTCGGCTCAAACGGAATGATCCAGGATGGTCCGGGTATTGAAACGTACAGCCAACATACACAAGTGTTTGCATTATTGACGGATACCCTTTCCCATCAACAGGCAAAAGCAAATTTGTTGGAGACGATCCTGCATAAAGAAAACTATGCGCAATGCTCGGTGGCGATGTCTTTTTATCTCTATCGCGCCTTACAGAAAGCTGAGCTCTATGAGATGACTGATGATTACTGGAATATTTGGCGCAGAATGATCAAGAATAATGCCACGACTTGCGTTGAGGCAGAAGCCGGCGAAAGAAGCGAATGCCATGCTTGGGGGTCTTTGGCGCTGTATGAATTGCCGAGTGTGACATTGGGCGTTTACCCAGCCGAACCAGGCTACAAATCAGTCGTGATCGCCCCAACTCCTGGATACCTGACATGGGCCAAAGGAGAGGTTATGACGCCTCATGGGCTTGTCAAAGTTGACTGGAAGAAAGATGGAGCTGGTTTAAGTGTCAGTTATCAGGTGCCGGAAGGTATGAATGTATACGTTATCAGCAGTACGGATAAACGCAAATGAACAATCAACAATTTTAAAAAAAGAGAGGAAGAATAAGGATGAAAAAGAAATTATTGTTTACAATTGCTTCAACGATGCTGATGTTCCCGTTGATTTCAGGATGCGGACAAGAAGCCACAAGTACGGATGGGGAAGTCGCGGGCGATTTGGTCATCTGGGAACATGACCCTAGTTTTGAAGAACCTGTACAAACGCTGGTGGATGAGTTCAATAAAGAATACCCCGATGTCACTATTGAGGTGGAAGCCAAGTCAGGGAGCGACTATTACTCGCTGTTGACGACATCCCTGCAATCAGGCAGCGGCCCTGATCTGTTCTGGACGAACGGAACAGCGACAGAAAATATGCAAACCTTTGTCGAACAAGAAAAAATTGCCGACATTTCAGACATAGTCGATTTGAGCGAACTGTCCGAAGAGTCGTATGACTTAGCCAAAATCGATGACAAAACGTACTCGGTTCCTTGGATGACCTTCGATGCAAGAGCGGTTTATTACAACAAAGATATCTTTGAAGAATTGGGCATCACGGAACCAAAAACGTTCGACGAATTTGAAGCGATGCTTGAGAAAATTAAGGACAATGGCTATGTGCCGATTTCGTTATCCGGGTTGAGTTCATGGCAGCTATTGTGGGTCTATGAAGTGCTGTTGGCTTCACAATACCCAGAATACACGAAGGGCTTCGATGATTATTCTGTAAAAGCAGATTCAGAGGAAGCAAGAGCGGCGTTGGACAAAGTTGTTGAATGGGCAGAAAAAGGCTACTTCGGTGACGGATTCAAAGGTGTGGACAGCAATGGACAAACCCTTGCGTTTACGACAGGCAAAGCGGCGATGACCATCGATGGTTCTTGGATGGTGCAAACAATCGAAAAAAATAATCCGGACCTGAATTTTGGCGCTTTCCAGATTCCTTCCAATGATGGCACGAAAACGATGATGGGATCATTCGCGAATGGATTCTCGATGAATGCCGACACAGAAAACAGTGCTGCAGCAGAAGCATTCCTGCAATTCTGCGCAACGAAGGAAGCGCAAGCGATTTGGGTGAAGGAATTGCATGCCGTTTCCGGCGACTCAGAAATCCCGTCGGCTGAAGGTGTTGCCCAAGAAATTTCGAATGCCGATCAAGTAGTCGGCACTTGGCAGTCGATGTTGACAAAACACTCCTCTGGTAAAAACTCTGCAGCTTCCGTTTGGGAAGAGGAAGGGACCGCTATTTTTGGAGACAAACTTACTGTGGATGAATTGATGGACAAAATCGGCGCAGCCATGGATTAACCCAACAGAAAAATGAAATGCATCGTTTTGGAGCAGCATCCGTCGAGTCATTAAACAGACTGGACGGATGCTGCATCACAAAGCGCCAGGACGTGCGACCGACAAGCTGTTGGAATTTTCAGCAAAAGGAGTTTACCCATGAAAAATCTATTGAAAAGCAAGCCTCAGATAGGGTTTATCCTACCAGGGTTTCTGATATATACACTTTTTGCCATCATCCCCATTTTTTCGGCCATGTACTACAGTTTTTTCGAATGGCCCGGAATCGGGGAGAAGACCTTTGTTGGCCTTGATAACTTCATTACGCTGTTCACCGATGAAACGGTGGCCCCGATTTTCTATAATGCGTTGTTCAATAACCTGAAATATATAGTGTGCATTTGGTTCATCGTCACACCTGTACAATTCATATTGGCCTATATCCTCTTCATCAAAATCCGCGGCGCCCAGTATTTTAAATTGATGCTGTTTTTGCCTTACGTAATCAGTTCAACGATCATCGGTTTCTTCACTACCTTGATTTTCGATCCGAACATAGGCAGTCTGAATGCAGTGATTGAATCGATGGGCGGAATTGGGGGCTTGTGGCTGGGTGATCCCAACATGGCTTTCAAAATCCTGATTTTGGTTGTGCTTTGGCAAGGGATCGGAACAGGCATGATGATTTTTTATTCGGATATGCAGGGGATTCCCAATTCCTTGATTGAAGCCAGCGAAATGGATGGCGCCAATGAATGGGTAAAATTGACAAAAATCATTTTTCCGATGTCCATTTCTTCCTTTACAACGAATATGGTGATGTCTACAATATGGGCATTAGCTGTTTTCGATCTGCCGTTCTTGTTGGGCGGCGTGACCGGTGGAGCTGATAAATCGCTGGATTTCGTGAATATCATGTTCTACCGGTACACTTTCGGAACTGCGCTGAACGGGAAATCCAATATGGGCTTCGGTGCTGCCATCAGTGTCGTCATGTTCCTGATCATTGCGGTGATTACGCTGGTGCTGACCCAGCTATTGAAGAAACTTGAGAAAAATTAGAAAGATAGGAGAGATAAAATGAAAAAGAAGCAAGATACCCTTTTAAGAAATGCACTGTCTCTGTTATTGCTCTTGTTTACTTCAATAACTTTAATTTTGTTGGTCATCACGTTCATGAATTCATTCAAGAGCAGTTCAGAGCTAGCCAGAAATACATTCGGGTTTCCGAGTACAATCACGCTGCAAAACTATATCACAGTGATCACGGAAGACAATTTCTTCAAATATCTGTTCAACAGCTTGTTCATCACTTTGGTGGGTGTGTTCTTCCTACTATTGCTGAGCGCGATGGTAGCTTACGGCATTTCCAGGTATGAATTCAAGCGAAAAGAAGTCGTGAGCACCTATTTCCTGATCGGGATGATGTTCCCCGTACAATTGTGTGTGATGCCGCTGTTTGTTATTTTGAGAAATATGCAGCTGCTCAATACAATGACAGGCGTCATCCTGCTGTACATCGCAGGGATGTCTTTCCCTGTATTTACGCTGACCAAATTTTTCCGGAACATTCCCGCATCGATCGAAGAATCGGCAAGGCTGGACGGTGCGAGCGAGTTCCGGATTTTCTTCAGCATCATCATTCCGATCTGCAAGCCAGTATTGGCGACGCTCGGCTTGATCAACGGCATCCGCATCTGGAATGATTTCTATATCCCGATGGTTTTCCTTTCGGATTCGAACAAAAGAACGCTTATGTTAAGTGTCTATAAATACATGAGCGACTTCGTCCGGAACTGGGATCTGACTTTTGCGGCAGTCGTTCTGACCCTGATTCCGATTCTGATCTTGTACTTCCTGTGTTCCAGTCAAATTGTTGAAGGCATTACGGACGGAACGGTCAAAGAGTAAAACTCAGGCTGTTGGGGTAGTGGTGTGAATGAGTGAAAAGGTAAAGGATGGGGGTAAGCATAATGGATAATACATCTAGAGATGAGAATAAAGCATGGAGTTTATTGGAGAAAGTCGGTAATCTTGCCATCCTCAATTTTCTCTTTTTGATCAGTTCACTCCCGCTGGTGACGATCGGAACGGCGCTGCTGACCCTTAATCAAGTCGGGAAAAATATTCTTGATGATAACGAACCTTATGTCTTTACGACCTATTTGCGATATTTCAAGCGGAATTTCAAACGCGGCACCAAAAATTGGCTCTTGACCCTGCTGTTTTTCGTGTTGATTTTCGGCAATCTGATCATGCTGGAAAATGATATAGTCAATCCACTGTTGAAGATGGCAGCGCTGAGCGTCGTTCTGATATTCCTGAGTCTGTATCTGATTGTGGTGACCTTCGCATTCAATTTGGATGCGAAGCACAAAAAAAATCTGAAAGACACTGTCATCCAGAATGTGGTTATCGGCTTCCAAAATCCAGTAGTGACAATCGGATTGGTCTTGTGGAATGTTTTGAACATGCTGTTCTTTGCCTGGTTGCTGACATTTGCCGGCTTCTTCCTGATCTACTACTTCTCGATAGGGTTTGCTCTGCTCAGTTTAGGTAACGGCAGTTTGATAAGGAGATTGAAACAGAAAATAGATTGAATAGGTTAGTGCTTGTAAACACTAGCTTTTAGGGGATGAAAAGGTGAGTAATTATTTATGTATCGATGTCGGCGGGACGTTCATCAAGTACGCCTATGCAGATCGTTTCGGGAAAATCAGCTCAAAAGAAAAAGAAGCGACTCCAGCTAATTTAGATGGATTTCTGGCTGTCATAAGAAAAATCGTCAGTGAAAATGCAGGAAATATCGCCGGAATCGCGATCTGTTGTCCGGGGAAAGTGGACCGCAAGCAGGGCACGATCTTCCATGGCGGCTCCTTACCGTATCTGGATGAGTTGCCGTTAAAAGCTATTCTGGAGGCTGAGTTTCATTTGCCTGTTGGCGTGATCAATGATGGGAAAGCTGCGGCACTCTCGGAACTGTGGCTCGGAAACCTGCAAGGGTGCGACAATGGCATTGCCATCGTCCTCGGAACAGCCATCGGCGGCGGGATAATCGCCAATGGCCAACTGTTGGAGGGCGAGCATTTTCAAGCTGGCGAGTTCAGCTTTATCGTTCATAATCCTAGCGAGCAAGCTGCAAAATCCTTGATCGGGGATCGCTTGTCGGCGGTTGCCTTTGTGGAAACTGGTTCACAGAAAATCGGTCTCTTTCAGGCGGACGGCCAACTGGTTTTTGATGCCATCACTGAAGGGAATCAAGTGCTGGTCCGACACTTGGAAGACTATTGCTACGAACTGGCGCTCGTCATCCTGAATATCCAGGCTGTCCTGGATTTTTCCAAAGTGGTCATCGGTGGCGGAATCAGCGCGCAGCCTCGCTTGATACAAGAAATTGATAAGCAGCTTCGAAAGATTCGCTCGGATCTGCCGGCTCTGGAAGCAACGATGTGCAAACCGATTGTTTTGCCATGTAAATTCTACAATGATGCCAATATATTGGGTGCATTATATAATCTGCTTTCGCTATCCGAAATGGCGGATGGGCATAAGGACTTTTAAAACAGAACAAAAATAGTACTGACAGCCTAATTGTAAAGTCGCGCCTGCACAAGCGGTAAAGAAGATGCTTCACCCCAACTGTTAGGGTTATAAGTCTAACGCTTGGGGTGAGGCATTTGCTATTGATAGAAACCTGAAAAAAAAGGGAGGAAACCAATATGACATTGGATAAAGATTTTTTGTGGGGCGGTGCATTGGCTGCCCATCAGTTTGAAGGAGGGGTCCTGAACACTTCCAAAGGCTTGAGCGTGGCGGACGTCATGACAGCCGGAGCGCACGGCGTTCCCCGCGTCATCACGGATGGTGTGGTCGAAGGCAATTATTACCCGAACCACGTCGGCATCGATTTCTACGGACGCTACAAAGAGGACATCGCCTTGTTCGCGGAAATGGGTTTCAAGTGTTTCCGTACATCGATCGCTTGGTCGCGCATTTTCCCGAACGGCGATGAAGCGGAGCCGAATGAAGAAGGTTTGCAGTTCTACGATGCTGTTTTCGATGAATTGTTGAAATACGGCATCGAGCCTGTCATCACTCTGTCCCATTTCGAGATGCCTTATCATCTCGCCAAGGAATACGGCGGCTTCATGAACCGCAAGACGATCGAGTTCTTCGTCAGATTCGCGGAAGTCTGCTTCAAACGCTACAAAGACAAAGTGAAATATTGGATGACCTTCAATGAAATCAACAACCAAATGAACTACAAGAACGACATCTTCGGCTGGACCAATTCCGGCGCGCATTTCGGCGATTATCCGAACCCGGAGGAAGCCATGTACCAATGCGGGCACTATGAGTTGGTCGCCAGCGCATTAGCGGTCAAAGCGGGCCGCGAAATCAATCCGGATTTCCAGATCGGGAACATGATTGCGATGGTGCCGATCTATCCGTATTCTTGCCGCCCGGCTGATATGGTGTTGTCGAACCAGATGATGCACGATCGTTGGTTTTTCGGCGATGTCCAATGCCGCGGACACTATCCTGCCTATGCTCTGAAGATGTTCGACAGAAAAGGATTCCAGTTGGACATCACCGAAGCAGATAAACAAGCCTTGGCGGAAGGCACGGTTGATTACATCGGCTTCTCCTACTACATGACCAACTGCGTCGATTCGACCGTCAAAAAAGATGTATCGAAAGCTCTGGATGGCTCCAGCGAGCATTCCGTGAAGAACCCGTTCATCAAGGAATCCGACTGGGGCTGGGCGATCGATCCGGAAGGGTTGCGTTATGCCATGAACCTGCTTTATGAGCGTTACGAAAAGCCGTTGTTCATCGTAGAAAACGGATTCGGCGCCATCGATGTCAAGGAAGAGGACGGCAGCTGCCACGATCCTTACCGCATCGATTACCTGAAATCGCATATCGAAGAAATGAAGAAAGCCGTCGAAGAAGACGGCGTCGATCTGATGGGCTACACACCTTGGGGGTGCATCGACTGCGTATCGTTCACGACCGGCGAAATGAAGAAACGCTACGGCTTCATCTATGTCGATAGGGACAATGAAGGCAACGGAACACTGGAAAGAAGCAAAAAAGATTCCTTCGATTGGTACAAAAAAGTCATTGCTTCCAACGGGGAAGATTTGGCTTAAATTTTATGCATGAAAAAGCTCAGCGGGGATCGCGATATCCCGCTGAGCTTTTTTGCGTTCGGTAATGTGGGCGTCTTGCGCGCCCGCGCGCGGCAAGAGGCTCGCCAGCTCCGGCGAAGCGAGGCTCGCAGGAGGTGGACCTAGATTATTCCGCCCACCTCCTGCGAGGCGGGGCTCATCGGAGATCGAGGTTAGATCGCAGCGTCAGCTCCGGCGGACAAGCGCTCTCCGGAGCTGGGGCGCCCACCTGGATGCCAATTCGCAATCCGCATCCCACCCATGCAGAATGTACAAAAAAACCACCGCTCAGAAGAGCGGCGGCATAAAGGAGTTGTTCTTTACTTTGGAGGAGTAAAGAAGAGTAAAAAGATTGTTTGTGATTGGCCTATCTGTATAATAGTCCTGAATTGTGAAGAGATTATGAAGAAATCCGTATATATTTTGGTTATTTTGGTACAGAAAAGAAAAATATTGCGACCCGTTCGACCATAAATCCCGCGGAATGATATACTATCAGTATAACAATTGCAGGGAGGAACTCGAATGAAAGTAGCATTAATTGCGCATGACCGCAAGAAGGATTTGATGATTCAATTATGTACCGCCTATAAAGCGATCCTGGAAGACCATGTATTGTTTGCGACCGGAACGACCGGCACCCGCATCATGGAAGCGACCGGATTGAATGTGCACCGTTTCAAGTCAGGCCCGCTTGGAGGGGATCAGCAGATCGGCGCCATGATTTCGGAAAACGAAATGGATATGGTCATCTTCCTGAGGGATCCATTGGCCGCTATGCCCCATGAACCGGATGTAACCGCTTTGATCCGCCTGAGCGATGTCTACGAAATCCCGTTGGCCACCAATATCGGCACAGCCGAAGTGCTGCTCCGCGGACTTGATGCCGGCTTCGTCGATTGGCGCGAATTCTACAACGCCGAAGGCAGCATCGATTTCGGATAAGCAATCATTAACGGCGGGGATCACATACGAAACAAGCCCAGTAGGATGTAAACCATCTCTCTGGGCTTGTTTTGTTGTATCGGCAAATGGATGATGCTTTAGCTATATCTGATTTGCCTTTTGCCTATCTGTATCTCGAAATATTCCTTGGAACGTATGCTTCTTCCAGATACTTGATTTCTTCGGCGCTCAATGCAACCTCTAATGCGCCTAAAGCATCATCCAGATAATGGATTTTTGTCGCCCCGATCAGTGGGGCGGTGACGTAGTCTTTGCTCAGCATCCAGGCGGTCGCGACTTGTCCGCGGGAGATGCCGCGCTCGTCGGCCAATTTATGGACCCTGGAAATGACTTCAGTGTTCGAAGCCACAACGTAAGCAGGCAGATCGGCCTCCACGGCTTGACTGGTGCGGGCTGTGACGGCACCGATATCCCTCGTCAATCTTCCTCCTGCCAAGGGACTCCAAGGCGTCATCGCAACTTTTTGGTCCTGCAATAAAGGGATCATTTCGCGTTCTTCTTCCCGGTAGAGCAGATTGTACAGGTTCTGCATGGAAACAAATTTCGTCCAGCCGTTCTTCTCGGCTGTGAATTGGGCTTTTGCGAATTGCCACGCATGCATGGAGGAAGCTCCGATGTAACGAACTTTTCCCATTTTCACCAAATCGTGCAATGCCTCCATCGTTTCTTCGATCGGCGTGCCGTAATCCCAGCGATGGATGATATACAGATCAAGATAATCCGTCTGCAGTCGCTTCAACGAGTGATCGATTTCCGCGAAAATGCTTTTGCGGGACAAGCCATTCGCATTCGGTCCGTCGAACATCGGGAAATACAATTTGGAAGCCAAAACGATTTCGTCGCGGTTGGCGAAATCCTTCAAAGCCTTGCCAACGATCTCTTCACTGGAGCCAGCTGAATAAAGATTCGCAGTATCGAAGAAATTGATTCCGGAATCCAAAGCTTTTTTGATGACTTCGCGGCTTTCCGTTTCGCCTAGCGACCATTTTTCCCGACCACGTGCAGGATCTCCGAATCCCATGCACCCTAGACCAAGTTTTGAGACTTCCATGCCGGTATTGCCTAATTTCACATATTCCATGTTAGCGCCTCCAATAGTTTTGTTTTTATTATACGCCTATTGTAACTGTTGGAGTCCACTCCAAGGCAAATGTTTTCTGCTGAATTAAAAATATTTTCCAATTGCAGCTGTTATGGTGGATCGTTTTTTATTTGTTTCTTAACAATGAGGATCGAACGGCACTGAAGACGGAGCTGTATTTGTTCTTTTCGGATGCGAGGCAGGCGATGTAATAGGTTACATGCGCTTCCGCATCATTGATTGGAATAGAAACACGACCGGGTATATCATAGCCGCGTAGAAGCATCTGATCGGAATTGAAAATAGGCAGGGACGAAGCTTCAACAAGTTCATCCATCGCATCCATATTGCTTTGAACAAGAAGATCAGAGGGAGAAAGTTTTTCTTTGCACACTGTCATCCAGAAGCCCACTCCGCCGCTAACCAGAATGCGAATTCCCAGAAGATCCTGAAATGAGACGCTGTCCTGTTTTGCGAGAGGATGTCCTTCCGAAACAGAAATATAAAGCTGTTCTTCCAGATATCTTTGGGTGAACAGCGCTTTATCAGTGGGCTTCTCATGCAGTATTACCAGCTGGTAAAGGTGGTTTTTCAATCCTGCAAGCAGTATAGTATCATCTTCAATCTCTGAGGAAATGGTCTTTCCAATAAATTGCTCCTGTAAGATGGGGATTAGTTCATTCACAGGAAATGGGGTACATGCGCCAATATGAATTGTTCGGAGACCCCGGTCAAAAGACAGTACCCGCTCAATGAGTTCCCTGTCGGATGCCAACACTCTTTCTGCATATTCTGCGGCAACTTTTCCGGTTTCGTTTAATGAAATCTTGCTGTTTGCTCTGTGAAAAAGAGAAACGCCGAATTCTTGTTCGATCTTCTTCATGGAGCGGCTGAGAGCAGGCTGAGAAATATGCAACTCATCGGCTGCTTTTAAGAGTGTTCCACATTTTGCAAACGCAACAAACTGTTCTAATAAATAGATTTCTATCAATTTGCACACCTCCCTATGGTATAACCGACACGCATATGATTATAAATGAAAGGCAGTGTACTTACAAGATTCAAATGATTAAACTGTAAGTGTGAAGAAGAAGTACGTATAACCGAGATGAAATCCCAGTAAGAAGTATGGTTATGCAATTCTAAGACTGAAAGGAGATCTGACCATGGAATACTTGACACTGAACAATGGAAATAAAATGCCGATGGCAGGAATCGGTGTGTTTACACTGACGCCTGAAGAAGCAGAAGCCGCAGTGGAGAGTGCACTTAGAAGTGGTGTGCGTCTGATTGATACTGCAAACGGTTATATGAATGAAAGTGCTACCGGAAGAGGAATCAAAAACAGCGGAGTGGCACGTGAAGAAATTTTTGTTGTGACGAAACTCTGGCCGACTGTATACGAAAGAGAAAACGCGATTGATGAAACAATAAAAAGACTGGGAACGGACTATATCGATCTGCTGTTCCTCCACCAACCGACGGATAACTGGAGAGCGGGGTACAGGGCAATTGAAAAAGCCTATAAAGAAGGCAAAGTGAAGGCAATCGGTCTTTCCAACTTCCCAAATGACCTTTTGAAAGAAGCTATCAATACAATGGAGATTAACCCGCAGGTGGTTCAGGATGAAGCGCATCCTTATTATCCCGCAACTGACCTTAAAGAAATCCTGAAAGGGAACGATATGGGGCTTATGGCATGGTTCCCTCTGGGACATGGCGATAAGGCTCTGATCGAAGAACCGGTGTTCGCTAAAATTGCCGAGAAATACGCTAAGAGCAATGCCCAGATTATTCTCAGATGGCATGTGCAGAGCGGAAATATTGTGATTCCCGGTTCAAAGAATCCGGAACATATCCGGGACAACTTCGCTATCTTTGATTTTGCATTGACGGATGAAGAAATGGCTGAGATTGCGAAAGTGGATAAGGGAGCTCGTTATTATCAGGCATCGCCGGAATTGCTGGCTCGCTACGCAACGATGGAATTGAAAGAGGATCTGTGAGGTAAAAAGATGGCAATGAATCTTGTGGTATATTTCTCTGTGTATGGAACTGCAAAGATTGTAGCTGAGGAAATCGCAAAACAGACGGGAGCAGATATCGCTGAGATCGAACCGGTAGTCCCCTATGACAGCAATCGTGATCATTACAATGCACTCGCAAGGCTGGCAAAGAAAGAACATGATGAAGATGTGCGTCCAACGATTAAGAATACGATCAATATCAATGACTACGAACGGATCTATATCGGTTATCCGATGTGGTGGTATACCTTCCCAATGATCATCTATACCTTTTTTGATCAATATGATTTCAGCGGGAAGACGATCATTCCTTTTAATACGCATATGGGCTCGGAGGATGGCGGAACATATGGAAAAATCCGGGAACTGGAACCGAATGCAAAAGTCTTGGAAGGTTTTCCGATTGAGATGAGCGACGCGGAAAAAGGAGTGACCGATGCTGTCAGCGGATGGCTTCGGCAGCTGCCGCTATGAGGAGAAATAGAGTGAAGTGTACAAGGAAATGGTCAATATTTCTGCTCGTAGCGATGACAATGCTAAGTGCCTGCGGTAATCAAGATGCTTCATCATCGAGGGTGCAGAAAGAAGCTATCAGCAGTGAATCGGAACAATTGACAACTGAAGATAATGTCGTTGTCAGGGAGGGTTCGGAAATCAGCAACAGCAGACGTAATCTTTCACAGACCGGGATGACGGAAACTGTTCCTTCAGAGTATCTGTCAGCATTGGAACATCAGGGGAGTGTGGTACGCGTAAATTATGATTCAAAGGACTATGTCAGAGACAGTTCGCCGATTAGCAAAACGGCTTATGTATATTTGCCCTATGGCTATGATGAAAATGACACGGATACACGATACGACATCATATATCTGATGCATGGCATGGGAGGACGAGCAGGAGAATACTTCGATTTCGGAAACAATCGAAATATGTTTGATCATCTGATCGGAAATGGAGATATCCCTCCTTCGATCATTGTATCGGCAACATTTTATACAGAGAACAGTGAGACTGATTTCAGTGGTTCCATCCGAGAACTGCGTGAGTTTCATCAGGATTTTAGAAATGATCTGATGCCCGCCATAGAAGGACAGTTCCATACATATGCGATGTCAACATCAAAAGAGGATTTCGCCGCATCGAGAGATCATCGTGCATTCGGAGGGTTCTCACTTGGTTCTGTCACAACATGGATGGAATTCTGTTACGACTATGACTATATCCGATATTTCTTGCCGATGAGCGGTTCCTGCTGGTACTACGGAAGCTATGGAGACTATTATCCGGTAGAGACCAGTGATTTCTTTGAGGAACTGATTGAAGAAAATAATTTGAATGAGCGCGGCTATTTCATTTACGCGGCAACTGGAACACAGGATATGGTGCGTGATCAGATGGAGATACAGATGGAAGAGATGTTAAATCGCAGTGAGGTGTTTACACCGGATCACGTTGTGTACTATCAAAAACAGGACGGTAGGCATGATTTTGAAGCCGTACAGGAATATCTGTTCAATGCACTGCCACTATTTTTCAGAGATTAAAAACTAAGCAGCTTAAATAAAATTAAAACGGAGGAAATTATAATGCAGAATGTAGAAAACAAAGTGATCATCGTAACCGGAGCATCATCCGGTATTGGAGAAGAGACCGCAAAGGTACTGGCAAAGAATGGCGCGAAAGTAGTCTTAAGCGCAAGACGCGAGGATAGGCTTGAAAAGCTTGCCACAGAGATCGGAGAGAACGCGGCGTACTTGAAATCCGATGTAGCAAACGCGGATGACATGAAAAATCTCATTGCACTGGCGAAGGAGAAATTCGGAAAAGTGGATGCCGTATTTGCGAATGCAGGCATTATGCCGGGAGGCAACATGTCAGAGCTGAAAGTAGACGACTGGATGGGTATGGTGGATATCAATATTAAGGGCGTGCTGAACACGATGGCTGCTGTACTTCCAGAGTTTATTGCACAAAAGAGCGGCCACATCATCATCACGTCTTCTGTTGCAGGAACAAAATCCGTTCCGGGTAATGCGGTCTATAGCGGAACAAAGCATTTCGTAAGAGCTATGTTGGATTCTTTCCGTACAGAATCTGTTTTGGAAGGGACAAACATACGCACGACTTTGATCTATCCGGGCGCAATCAAGACAGAGCTCTTAAATACGATTGCACCGTCCGAGACAAAATCGATGGTCGAGGATTTCTATAAGAATGTTGGCCTGGAATCGGATGCAATCGCAAATGCTGTTCTGTTTGCAGTATCACAGCCGGATAATGTGGACATATCCGATATGATCGTTCGTCCAACAAGAGAAGTTTAAGGAACGGGTGAAAGTGCAGGAACTGGATACGCAATCGGATTTGCAGCGCAACGACACTGAAACTGCATTTAATTACAATAACAATTAAGTAATCCTGCTGACTGTAATGGTTAGCGGGATTACTTTTTTATGATGGCTATCTTTCAATCTCAATATTAACACCCGACTTGAATTCCACGGTGAATTTCCCTCGGGGGCTGTGGGCATTTTGTGAAATGGTGATAAGTGTCAGCAATGGATTATTTCAGAAGAGTTTCTCTAAGTATTTTCGATAGGATAGTAGAAAGTAAAAATTTGAGGCCAAATGGACGACAAGGACTAGATTGTTCGTAAAAAGTAATATTCTTTATGCTATGATAGTGTTGTTAGCGTTTCATAATGTAAAGGAGAAAAAATATGAATTCTGAAACAAGAAAAGAATACATACTAAAAAAATTAGAAGAAAATCATTCAGTTAAGATTCAAGAGCTGAGTCGGCAGTTGAAAGTAACGAGAGAAACCATCAGAAAAGATTTGTATCTTCTTGAAAAAGAGGGAATCATCAAGAAAATTCATGGTGGCGCAATAATGGAAATTCCTAATCAAGAGACTGATTATGAGAAAAGAAAAAGTGAATTTCAAGATGCGAAAGAAGCAATCGCGAGGAGAGCGTCAGCTTATATTGAAGAAGGCGATACCATTTATTTGGATTATGGAACGACCACTTTGGCGCTCGCCAGAGAAATAGTTAAGCTGAAAAATTTAACTATAGTAACCAATTCATTACCAATAGTAAATCTGCTTCTTAGTAATGAGACACTGGAGCTGATAATCCCAGGGGGCACCGTCAGAAATAATGAAGGATCATTGTATGGCCCTTTTGCAACAAATAACATTAAAGATATATATGTGACACTCGGATTTTTTGGATGCAGTGGAATCGACACAAAAGCGGGAATAACCTCTCACCATATGGGAGAAAATATAGTTTCCAAAGAAATGATAGATCATAGTCAAACCAGCATTATGTTGGTGGATCATAGCAAATTCGGCAACGTTGCATTCAATAAGACAGCTTCGTTCGATGAAATCGATATTATCATTACTGATGAGATGAGAAATCCAGAAGAACATCAAAAATTGATCCAGCAAGGGGTAGAGTTGGTATACACAGAGGAAAGCGAGGAAGCTGAATCGTGAAAAAAGTCATTGTGGCCTGTGGCGGAGCTGTAGCTACTTCAACTGTTGTGGCAAATAGAATCAGAGAAATCGCCAAACGAGAAGGTATCCAGGTGGAAGTGAGTCAATGTAAGGTGAATGAATTAGACTCAAAGAAAGATTATGTTGATTTGATTGTGACTATAGCAAAAGTAAAGAAAGATTATGGAGTGCCGGTTGTGCATGGTGTTGCCTTTATTTCCGGCATTAATGTGGATGCAACTGAAGAAAAAATCTTGGACATTTTAAGAAAATAGAAACCAAAAAAGCAACCAGTGCCCAATGGGCACTGATTGCTTTTTTGGTTTACTTGAAGCGTGTAACCGTCAGATTATTATAGATTTCTTCAACATCAGAAGCGTGCAATTCCGGATACCAGTTCAGAACATTGGCCGTTGAATAGCTAATTGCCCGTTTTAAGGTAGTAAGAGAATCTTCCGCGATGCTGATGTTCTTCACCAAAGCGCCTAAAAAGAAATCTCCGCTTGCTATTGGATTTTTTGCATTCACTTTTTCAGCGTGGATGTGGAAAATGCCATCATTTATTTTTGCGATGATGCCTTTTGGACCTAGCGTAATAATAAAGCAGGGTATATCTTTTGTGAAATCTGAGTCAAGCAGTTCAGCATAGGACTCGATAGTATCAAAAGTTTTGTTTGGAACCAAATCCAATACTTCCTCATCGTTGATCTTAATTGCATATGGTTTTGCTTGATAAGCATTGACTAAAGCTTCTCCGCTCGTATCAACGATGAATTTCACATCCGTATTTTTAAATTTGTGGATGAATGTTGAAATATAATCTGAAGGCATTCCTTTCATGAGCGAGCCGCTGAAAACAACATAATCACCAGATGAAATGGAGGATTCTAACTTATTGGTGAATTGATCGAGCAAGGATTCCTCCAGGTTGAAACTGTTCTCGTAGATAGGGTAGTTAATCAATTTTTCAGTGTCGATGATAATATTGCAAAGACGAGTATTGACATCAATGTGCGTCAATTTTAACGGTACCTTTCGTTCCTCTGCAAGATCTTTCAGAAATTCCCCGTTTCGCCCACCAATGATTGTATGGACACAAAACGCCACATTTGGTTCCTCAAATCCGATGGCGTAAGCAACATTAAACCCCTTTCCCCCAGCGAATTCTTTTACCTCATAAGGTCTGTTTGGAACACCGGCTTTAAAATCCTTGATCAGAAGCGTTCTATCGATTGCGGGATTTGGACAAATTAAATGGATCATCAGCTACATCTCCTTTTTTTTTTTGAGAATACCACTTTTGCAAAGTTAAATCAATGGTAATTTGCGAAAAGCAAACGTTTTACTTTGCTAAACTTGTGAAATTAGTTGCAAATTCAGACAAAAGCAAATAAAAAGCAAAAAAAGTATTGCATTTGCCAAATAACATGCTATTATGGTGTTACCGGTTACATAAGACCTTTAGGAGGTGATAATTTGGGACCTGAGGAAAGGAGAAACAAGATTGTTTCCTATATCCAGGAGGTAAATACAGTTCGGATTCAAGACCTAAGCAAGAGAATGAAAGTTACAAGAGAGACGATACGCAAGGATTTATACAATTTGGAAGAAGCAGGAATTATTAAAAAAACGCATGGTGGAGCTGTCTTGGAAGATTCAAATCAAGAAGTGCAATATGAAAAAAGAAAAAACGAACATAATCATGAAAAAAAATTAATCGCGCAACTTGCTGCCACGTACATTGAGGAAGGCGACTGCATCTATCTTGATTATGGGACAACAACTTATGCTCTGGCTCAAGAAATCAGAAACATGACCAACATTTCCGTGGTGACCAATACAATTCCGATAATCAATGTTTTGATCAACAATCCTAAAATAGAAATCATTATTCCTGGGGGGGTAGTAAGAAAAAACGAAAATTCAATGTATGGCCAGTTTGCTTTTAATAGCTTGAAAGATGTATATGTAAAAATTGGATTTTTTGGATGTGGGGGAATTGATCCCAAAATCGGCATCACGAATCATCACATAAATGAATCACTGATCTCTGCTGAAATGGTGAAAAAATGCCAAACCGCGATTTTGTTGGTTGATCACAGTAAATTTGGGAATCGGGCACTTAACCGTTCGGCAACCTTGGATGAAGTGGATATCGTTATTACGGATAGAAGCCTTGATGTTGAAACCGCGAAGCAATTAAAGCAACGTGAAATTGAGGTTTGCATTGCAAAATAAAGGAGGAAGAAAATGATAACAAAGGATTTCATGTATTGCAACTACACCGTAGAAAACAAGGAGGAGCTATTTGATAAGTTGGCATTGGATTTGATGCAAAAAGGAATCGTCAAAGAGGGTTTCTCGCAAGCGTTGAAAGATAGGGAAATGGAGTTTCCTACGGGTTTACCTGTTAAGCATGGCGTTGCAATTCCTCATACGGATGGAAGTCTTGTCAATTCGGATCAATTGCTATTCGTAACCTTAAATAATCCTATCACTTTTAATGAAATGGGAGGGGATGAGGAGGACATTTTGGAAATAAATATCGTCATTATGTTAGCGGTTAAGGATGGTAAGAAGCACCTGAATGTATTACAAAATTTAATCCAGGCAATTCAAAAAGAGAGCTTTATAGATGGCTTAGCTGATGCAACCAATGTAGACATGATGGAAGAAGCAATAAAAATATACTTATAAAAGAAAGCGGGAAAATAAGATGAAAAGAGTTATCGTAGCTTGTGGAGGAGCTGTGGCTACTTCCACTGTCGCAGCAAACAGAATCAGAGAATTGGCTAAAAAGGAGGGCATCCAAGTTGAAGTGACACAGTGCCGAATCAACGAACTGGATTCAAAAAAAGAGGGTATTGATCTGATCGTAACAACAGCTAAGGTAAAGAAAGATTATGGCGTACCAGTGATACATGGTGTTGCTTATATATCCGGCATTAACATTGAAGCTACTGAACAAAAAATATTGGATGTTTTGAAAAAATAAGAATCGGAGGTAGAAAAAATGGGTGTTATTCAATATATCGTAGATTTGGGAGCAAGCGTAATGCTGCCGATCATCATAATGATTTTAGGGTTATTGCTTCGTCAAGGAATTGGGAAATCACTTCGGGCGGGTATCACAATCGGTATCGGCTTCGTGGGAATTGGTTTAGTCATTAGTCTGTTGACCGAAAATTTAGGTGCGGCAGCAACAGCTATGGCAGAAAATTTTAATCTGGGTTTGAATGTAGTTGATTTAGGCTGGCCAGGTACTGCTCCGATGGCATGGGCATCAGATTTAGGATTGATCGCCATTCCCGTTGCAATCGCAGTTAATATTGTCATGCTGCTTCTGAAAATGACAAAAGTTGTAAACGTTGACATCTGGAACATATGGCATATGGCATTTACAGGAGCAATCATTCAGGTAGCGACAAATAATTTCTACTTGGGAATTCTGGGTGTTGCCGTACACGCTGCGATTGCTTATAAACTAGGGGATATGTTTGGTAAAGTAACCGATCAGTATTTCGGTTTGGAAGGAATTTCAATTCCGCATGGTTCCTCAGCTTACATGGGAATCTTTGCAGTACCAATCGACGATCTGATAGAAAAGATTCCGGGAATAAACAAAATCAACATCACTTCTGAAAAAATTGAGGAAAAATTGGGTGTCCTGGGTCAGCCAACAATTTTAGGGGCAGTTCTTGGCTTTATTATTGGACTATTAGCTCAATATACAGTTGGTGCTTCACTTCAATTAGCAATTCAAATGGCGGCTGTAATGGTATTGATGCCGATGGTTGTAAAGTTGATTATGGAAGGTCTCATTCCTATTTCTGAAGCTGCCAGAAATCTGCTTGATAAACATTTCAAAGGCAGCGATTTAAAAATTGGTCTGGATCCAGCGCTACTGTTGGGGGATTCACAAGTAATCGCGGCTAGTTTGATCTTCGTTCCATTAACTGTTCTGATTGCCGTAATCGTACCAGGAAATCAAGTTTTGCCTTTCGGCGACTTAGCTACAATTGGGTTCTTCGTCGCAATGGCAGTCGGGATTCATAAAGGAAACCTTTTCAGAACTTTGATCTCTGGATCCGTCATCATGTTCATTACTATCTGGATTTCAAATCAAATGATCAACCTTCAAACCTTACTTGGACAAAATGTTGGATTGGTTAACGCTGGCGAACGCGTTTCTTCGCTGGATCAAGCGGGAAGCCCGATTACGTATCTCCTTGCAAACGGACTCACAATGGAAATGGGCGTAGGATTCTTCGTAATTCTTCTTTTATACATTGGATGTTTTGCATATACGTACATTAAATACAAAAGAAACACGCTGTATGTAGAAATAGATGAAACCGAAGGGGCTGAAACTAGTGAAAGCATTAGTAATAACTGATAATCACAAAATGGAATTACAGGACATTGACAAACCAAATGTCGTGCCAGGCAAAGTCCTGATAAAAGTTGCTTACTGCGGCATTTGCGGATCCGATCTGCCAAGGTATTTCGAAGGTGGCGTTCATTCATTCCCGCAAGTTTTGGGGCACGAATTTTCCGGTATTGTCGAAGAAATCGGAGCAGATGTAACGAATATTAAAGTGGGGGACCGGGTTGCTGTTGCTCCGTTAGTGCCCTGTGGGAAATGCGACAATTGTCAAAAAGGTGAGCCAGCAATGTGCACGAACTACAGCTTTATCGGGTCCCGCGAACAGGGAGCAATGGCAGAATATGTCGTTGTTCCTGAAAAGAACTGTGTCAGAGTACCAGACAATCTTTCGTTGAAAGAGGCAGCGCTATTAGAACCCTTGACTGTAGCGATTCATGGAATCGAAAGAGTCCGAATCTTGGCTGGAGCCAATGTGCTTGTCCTTGGGGCCGGAACCATAGGATTATTGACGCTGCTTTCGTTGAGAGCGATCGGTGCCGGGAAAATTACGGTAGTGGATTTGAATGAACAAAAATTATCAGTAGCCAGTAAAATTGGAGCCGATGATGTTGTCAATCCGACTGAATTGAGCTTGAAAGATTATTATAAATCCAATCCACTACCCGATGTTGTGATCGAAACCGCCGGAAGTTCAATCACTCAAAAACAAGCGATTGAATTTGTCAACAAGCGTGGCAAGGTAGTATTCGTCGGTACCAGCACAAGGGATGTTGTATTTGAGCCGGAACTATTTGAAAAAATTCTGCGTGGGGAATTGGAAATTACCGGTTCCTGGATGTCTTACTCAGCGCCGTTCCCAGGTTATGAATGGGAAACGGGATTACGCTATATGTCGACAGGAGAAATTGATGTCAAACCTTTGATTTCAGAAGTATTTAAGCTTGAGGATGTAGAAACGCCATTCGATAAGATGGTCGAACCAAATTCAGCATCGATAAAACTACTATACGCAATTAACGAGGAGAAATAGAATGAGAAAATTAAACGAGTCACAATTAGAAGCATTAAAAAATACAAGCAATGAAGCAGGAATTATTGGGGCATTGGCTATCGACCAACGTGGCGCCTTGAAAAAGATGATCGCAAAATACAAAGATGAAGTGAATGAGAAAGATATTGAAGATTTCAAAAAAATTGTATCAGAAGAATTAACCCCTTATGCCACATCTATTCTGTTAGATCCAGAATATGGATTACCGGCTGCGAATGCACGGGCAAAGAACGCAGGCTTGCTATTGGCTTATGAGAAGACTGGCTACGATACTTCTGAACCAGGACGTCTGCCGGACTCACTAAATGTTTGGTCTGTTAAACGGCTGAAAGAAGCAGGTGCAGATGCTTGCAAATTCTTACTCTATTATGATGTGGATGAAGATAGCACCATCAACGACCGAAAGAAAGCTTATACGGAACGTATTGGTTCAGAGTGTGTGGCTGAGGGTATCCCTTTCTTCTTGGAATTAGTTTCTTATGATGCAACCATTGATGATGCATCATCAATGGAATATGCAAAAGTGAAACCACATAAAGTGAATGACATGATGAAGGAATTTTCGCATCCGCGTTACAACGTGGATGTATTGAAGGTAGAAGTGCCTGTAAACATGAATTACGTAGAAGGCTTTGGAGAAGAAGTATGCTATACACGTGAAGAAGCTTTGGGCTACTTCAAAGAACAGAGTGAAGCAACGGAATTACCATTTATCTTTTTGAGTGCTGGAGTAAGTGCAGCAATGTTCCAAGAGACCTTACGTTTTGCGAAAGAAGCAAAATCAACATTCAATGGTGTATTATGCGGTCGGGCGACTTGGGCAAATGGTGTTGAGCCATTTGTTACCAAGGGAGAAGCGGCAGCACGCGAGTGGTTAAGGACAGAAGGCCGCAAAAATATGGAAGAACTGAATGAAGTATTAAAAGAAACAGCTTCTTCTTGGTACTTGAAAGTTCAAAACTAATATTCTTGCCAATAAAAAAGGTAGATTCCAGTCTACCTTTTTTATGTTATCTCCCAGTTGAATTTAATGAAGAGATTCAATCAAAAGGCACAAATACCAACAAAATAATACAGAAAACTTGAGGTGGTAAAAATGGATTATGTGGTGCTAGAAAACGCTGATTTAAGAGTAGAGATTCTCAAGAAAGGAGCGGAAATCCGAAGTGTCCTTTCGAAGCTGACGGATACCGAATACATCTGGCAAGCCGATAAGAACTATTGGGGTAGACACGCACCGTTGCTGTTTCCCATTGTTGGAAAACTGAAGGATGATCAATTTGAATATAATGATGCAATCTATCATATGTCTCAACATGGTTTTGCGCGAGATATGACGTTCGATGTTGAGGGAAATGATAATGATTCTGTTAAGTTATCCCTCAAAGACACAAGCGAAACTCAAAAAGTATTTCCTTTTAAATTTCTGTTGGTTGTGGAATACCAATTGATTGCTAATCGTTTGACAACAAGCTATTCAGTCACCAATTTAGATAACGATGAGACAATGTACTTTTCGATTGGAGCTCATCCTGGGTTTAAAGTTCCTTTGGAAAGTCAAACGCGCTTTGAAGATTATTATATTGAAGTCAGTCCTGAAAAAACGAGGAATTTCATACCAGTTACAGAAGAAGTGCTGCTCCAGACCAAGAATATTGTTCAAACGGATCAATCCAAGTTTGAGTTGACCAGAGAACTGTTCAAAGATGGTGTGATCATTTTGGAAACCGCAGGAAGTACTAGGGTGACTCTTAAGTCAGATAAATCAGAAAGAAAAATAGCTATCGATTACACTGATATGCCCTATTTAGGTTTATGGACTACGTACCCAGATGAAGGTGAATTCGTATGCATCGAACCCTGGTGTGGGATTGCGGATGCTTATGATTCAAACGGGAAATTTTCTGAGAAAAAGGGAATCAATTCTTTAAATCCAGAAACTTCATTTACGACGCACTATCAAATTACTTTTTCATAAGACAGGGGATATAATTTATCTACTGCTATTCATGATGCACAAAGGCTAAGCAATATGTACAAAAAAAACAAAAACGCATCACTCTCTTGGGCTATCCCAAATGAGTGACGCGTTTTTGTGCATTAAAAGGGACTGTTCAAGTAGGACAGGGCATAGGAAATATGCAATTCCGTCGCGATGGCCAAGCCTTTTTCATCGATATCGAATTTTTCGTGGTGATGGCCATATGCCGTCTCTTCGCTGCTTTGCGTGCCGATGAAGCAGTAGACGCCGGGCGCAACCGCCAGGTAATCCGCAAAGTCGTCAGCGCCCATGCTTTTCGGGCTGTCGGTGATGACGTTCTCGATTCCGACGATGTCCGAGGCGACTTGGATGGCATGGTTGGCTGCCTGGATGTCATTGATCAGCGGAGCCGCGGCATCGTAGTTGGAGAATTCGATGGTAGTGCGGTGCGCATCTGAAACGTTCCGGGCGATCCTTTCCACAGCATCCAGCACCTGGGCGCGGACTTCGTGGCTGAAGGTGCGGACGGTGCCCTCGATTTCGGCTTCGTTAGCGATGATGTTGTAGTTCGTTCCCGCGCGCAACACTCCTATACCGACGACGACTTCGTCAGTAGGACAGACTTCCCTGGCTACGATCGTCTGCAGTTCGGTGACGATGGCCGCTGCACTGACCAAAGCGTCGCGGCCCAGATCCGGACGCGAAACATGACCGCTCTTGCCGAACACTTTGATCTTGAAGATGTCGCAGGAGGCGTTGGAAGGTCCGGGTGTAGCGACGATTTTGCCGACTTGCGTGCCGGATTGCAGATGGATGCCGAAGACATGGTCGATGCCGTCGATATAGCCGCCACGCACGAATTGGCGCGCCCCGGCGCCGATTTCTTCTGCTGGTTGGAAGGCGAACTGGATTGTCCCGGCAAATTCATCCTGATGTTCCTTCAGTATTTTCAGCGCGCCCAACAAGGAAGCGGTATGCCCGTCGTGGCCACAAGCATGGTTGAAACCGGGATTGACGGAAGCGTAGGGTTTACCGGTCTCATCCGGCAAAGGCAACGCATCGATATCGGCACGCAGCAAAATGGTCTTGCCTGATCCTTTTCCGCCCTCCAAGGTGGCCAAGATACCGGTCTCCCCGACATTTATGTAAGGCACGCCGATTTCTTCGACCTCTTCCTTGATGCGTTGAATCGTTTCGAATTCCTTCAGGCTCGGCTCCGGATGACGGTGGAAATGGCGGCGCAGGGCGATGATGTAGTCGTAGATATCGGTAACTTCTTGGTGAATCTGTTGTTGGTTGATTGTCATGGATGATTCCTCCTTGAATCTTTATAGGAAAGGGGCTTTGGGCAAATGGCCCAAGCCCCTAGTAATGGTTTGATTATCTATATTATTTTGCTTCGTCCCAAACCGGGAACTGCGAGCCTTTTGAAGATTCTTCGATGACTTTGGCCGTTCCTTCGGATTGATAGTAAGCTACGATCGTTTGGAAGACTTCGTTGTCGACATCTTCGGAGAGTGCCGCAATGACGTTGTAATAAGGTTTTGAGTCTTCCGTAACCGGTTCAAGGAAGACGGCATCTTCACTCGGGATGAAGCCGGCGTCCACGGCCATGCCGCTGTTGATGACGGAAGCGGTCACGTCCTGTAAGGCGCGGGCGGTCTGGTTGGATTCAAGCGTCTGGAACTGCAGATTCAATTTGTTCTCGATGACATTTTCAGTAGTCGGAACCAAACCGGCTTCAGGGTCAAGCTTGATCAATCCGGCAGTCTGAAGCAGAATCAAAGCGCGTCCTTCGTTGGAGACGTCGTTCGGGATGGCGATCGTGTCGCCGTCTTTCAGTTCGCTGATATCCTTGATTTTATCGGAGTAAAGTCCTAAAGGAGCCATTACTGTATAGCCGATGGTCGTCAATTCTGTTCCATGATCTCTGTTGTAGTTATCCATGAAGATCTCTGTCTGGAACGAACTCAGGTCGATTTCACCTTCGGCCAAAGCATTGTTAGGAGTCGTGTAATCGGTGAATTTGACCAGTTCGACTTCGATGTTCTCTTTTTCTTTCAATTCTTCGATGACGTAATCCCAAGGCTCGTTGACTTCGCCTACGACGCCCAACGTGACTTTGACGGGCTCATCTGTATTTGCAGTGGAAGAATCGCTGGCGGAATCGGAGGCTGCGTTGCCGCAAGCGGCAAGGAAAAGGCTGGCTGAAAGGGTCATGGCTGCTAAAAATGTCTTATTTTTCATTAGTAAAGGGCTCCTTTGTATATGAAGATAGCATCAAGAGCGGCGCGAAAAGAAATGCACCGGCTTGATGCTACTCGTAAATTTAGTATGTTTTCAGGGTGTTGAAGATGAAGAAAGGCTTTCGCTTAGTCCCAAGCAGGGATATCTGTGTCGGCAGTTGTTTCTGCAATCAAAGCTTTTGTTTCTTCTGTTTGGTATGCTGCTACAACTTTTTTGTAGACTTCATTGTCGACGTCTTCTGCACGGGCAGCCACAACGTTTTTGTAGATGTCCAAGACTTCCTGGATGTTGTCTGTATCCAAGTAAAGGGCATCTTCTGTTGGTACAAGCCCAGCATCGACCGCGAAGTTGGTGTTGATGACCGCAGCGCCTGCATCTTCAAGTGAACGCGGCAATTGAGCGGCATCCAATTCTTCGATGTTCAGGTTCTTAGGATTTTCGATGATGTCGTTAACGGTTGGTGCTGTGCCTGCTGCATTGTCCAAAGTGATCAAGTCAATGGCTTGCAACAGCAACAAAGCGCGTCCGCCGTTGGTTACGTCATTCGGGATAGCGATCGTGTCACCGTCTTGAATTTCGCTGTAATCTGCATATTTGTCAGAGTAGATCCCCAGTGGAGACACAAAAGTGAATCCGATTGGTGTCAAGTCTGCGTCGTTGTTTGCGTTGTAGTTTTCCAGGAAAGCTACGTGTTGGAAGGCGTTCAAGTCGAGTTCGCCGTTGTCCAAAGCGATGTTCGGTTGGTTGTAATCAGTGAATTTGACGATTTCAAGGTCGATGTTCTCATCTTCCAGACGCTCTGCGACAGCTTCCCAGATTTCGACTGCGGATTCGCTGACCAGACCGATTTTGACTGTAGTTGGTTCTGCTGAAACTGTGCTGCTTGACTCTGCAGCGGACGAGTCAGCGGTTGTGCCGCCGTTTCCGCATGCTGCCAGGAATAGTGAAGCTGTAAGGACTAGGCCACCAAATAATTTACCCTTTTTCATATGAATTTCCTCCGATTTGTTTTTTATATTTTTACATCACGTCTGCAAACGTGATTTTTGTAAACAAGTGAATGGGTCTTACTGTTCCCAAGCGGGTACGTCATTGCCTTCAGTCACATCATCCAGAAGTGCTGCTGTTTCGGATGTTTGGTATTCCGCAACGACTTGCTTGTAGGTTTCGTTGTCGACATCTTCAGAACGTGCAGCTACGATGTTTTTGTAGACGTCCGCAACGCTTGCGATGTTGTCAGTATCCAAGAAGAGCGCGTCTTCTTTAGGATTCAGGCCGGAATCGGTAGCATAGTTTGTGTTGATGATCGCTGCATCCACATCCGGAAGGGAGCGTGCAACTTGTGCGGCATCCAATTCTTCAAAGCTGATGTTCTTCGGATTTTCGGTGATGTCATTGACTGTCGGTGTCGTTCCTTTCGCTTCGTCGACTTTGATCAGGCCGGTTGCTTGCAACAGCAAGAGTGCGCGTCCGCCGTTGGTCACGTCGTTAGGGATGGCGATTTTCGCTCCATCGGCGATGTCCGCATAGTCCGTCACTGTTTCAGAATACAAACCAAGTGGAGAAACATAAGTGAAGCCGATTGGAGTCAAGTCCGACTCGTTGTTGGCATTGAAATCTTCAAGATAAGCTACGTGCTGGAACGCGTTCAGGTCGATATCGCCATTTTCCAAGGCCACGTTGGGCTGGACGTAGTCGCTGAACTGGACGATTTCCAATTCGATTCCTTTGGCTTCCAAACGGCTGGCTACATCTTCCCAGACTTCAACTTCGACTTCGCTGACTACGCCGATTTTCACTGCTTCAGCTTCTGAAGCGGCCGTGTCTGCTGCTGAGTCCGTGTTCGAGTCGCTGCTTCCGCAAGCTGCTAAAAATAGGGTAAGTGCTGCAACACCTGAGAATAATACGTTTTTCTTTTTCATGATTGATTTCCTCCGTTTTTGTTTTTTTATATTAGTGACTAACTTTTTTGACCAAAGCATTTCCGATGGCTTGGCTGATGAATACGATGATCAGGATGATGATGGTTGCGACAAGAGTCACATCGTTCTGGAATCGGTTGTAGCCGCGGGTGATGGCCAAGTTACCCAAGCCGCCTCCGCCGATGGCTCCAGCCATTGCCGTCAAACCGATCAGGTTGATGATCGTTACGGATGATACGCGGATGATGCCTGGCAAGCCTTCCTTCAGGTAGACGCGGAAGATGATTTCCCAAGGGCTGGCACCCATTGACTGTGCCGCTTCGATGACGCCTGCATCGACTTCCACCAATGCATTTTGGATCTGACGGGCATAGAAGGGAACTGTCGCTACAACCAGCGGTACAATCGATGCGGTCGTTCCGATCGAGGTACCGACCACGAGACGTGTGAACGGTACGATCAGTGCCATCAGGATGATGAAGGGCAGTGATCGGAAGATATTGACGAGCTTGTCCAGCACGTTGTACAGGTGTCTGCTCTCCAGGATGCCCCCGTCTTCGGTGACAACCAGGATGACGCCAAGGATAACTCCCAGTATACCTGCAATCAGTCCGGCCACGAGCGTCATGTATAAGGTCTCCCATGTGCTCTGGAGCACTTCATCCCAGATTTCAGAGACGTTAGGCAGAAATGTTGTGATGAATGTGTTCATTCTTCGTCTCCTCCTTTATTTTTCTTTTCGGCGATGATTTCTTCGGTGATGATTTCCACCGTTACACCATTATCCTGCAAGTAGCGGACGGCTTCCGCGATCGCTTCCGGTGTCCCGCTCAGAACGAGAAGCAGGGTGCCGACTGGTGTATCCTGGAGTATTTCTACGTTTCCGAAGAGGATATTGCCTTGGACATTGAATGTATTGGCCAGTTTTGCGATAAGTGGTTCGCCTGTGGAACCGCCGACGAATGAGAGCTTCGTCAGTACATCATGTTCGTTCAGGTTCAGGATAGTCGGGTGGGTGATGACCGTTTCGATGCCGTGTTCGACATGCGTCGCTGTATCGATGAAGTCCTTCGTCAATTGATTCTGCGGCTTCGTGAAGATATCCAGGATCGATCCGTATTCGATCACGCCGCCGTTTTCCATCACAGCCACTTTGTTGCAGATTTCCTTCACGACCTGCATCTCATGGGTGATGATGACGATCGTCAAGTTCAGTCTTTTGTTCAGTTCCTTCAATAAAGTCAGTATCGAAGAAGTCGTTTTCGGATCCAGCGCGCTGGTCGCTTCGTCACAAAGCAGCACTTCCGGGTCGTTCGCCAAAGCGCGGGCGATGGCCACACGCTGCTTTTGCCCACCGGACAATTGGGAAGGGTATGCTTTGGCTTTTTCGGACAAACCTACTAATGAAAGAAGTTCCGCTACCTTGTCGTTGATTTCCTGTTTGCTTAAGGAAGAGTTCTTCAACGGAAATGCGACGTTGTCGTGAATGGTGCGGGAGCGCATCAGGTTGAAATGCTGGAAAATCATCCCAATTTTTTTGCGCGATTCACGCAGTTCCTTGTCGTTCAATGCCATCATGTCTTTTCCGCTCACGATGACTTTTCCTTCAGTCGGGCGCTGCAGAAGATTGATGGTCCTTACTAAGGTACTTTTGCCGGCGCCACTGTATCCGACGATGCCGTAGACGTCGCCCTTATCGACTTCCAGCGAAACATGCTGCACGGCATGGATGGCTTTGTTTTTGTCAGTTTTAAAAGTCACTGAGATATTCTGTAGACTGATCATGTATCTTTCCTCCTCTAATAAAAAAAACATCCATCCTACATCAAAAAAATATGACGTTAAGGACGAATGCGGATGCTTCGTGTTACCACCTTTGTTCGAATCCCCCTCACGGCAGGATTCCTCCATGAGTGAAGGCTTGCTTCACTCGTGCACGATAAAGGGTGCTCCCTTGAAGGACTTACCGCTTGTGCAGCTCATCCTTCCCGCTCCGAGGCCATCTTCAACACCGTTCCGTATGCCTGTTCTCATCAAACCAGGCTCGCTGTGATACGTTGCGGTGTTTACTTTCCTCTTCCATGCGGTTCTATTCTATCATAAAAATCAAAAAACTCCCGCCTTATCTGTTGCACTTTTTATGCGCAAGATAAGGACGAGAGGTCAAAGTTCAATCTCGTGTTACCACCTTAGTTCACGAAAGCATCGCTGCATCCGCCTTAGCCAGTGCGCCTGCAAATTGCTGCAAGTCAGACTGTGACACTGTAACGGGCGTTCCCGTCCTGTCTTAAGAAATTACTCTTCGGACAAGCCACTCTGAGACCATCTTCAACCAACACTTCCTTGCTTGCTTTCACCTGACCAAGCTCTCTAATGAAGGAGTGGAATGATTTACTCTTCTCTTCGCTGTGTTTTTGATGTGATTAATATACCCAATCCCGCTTTCTTTGTCAACAGATAAGATTAGAAAAAAACAGAAAATTTTCAGAGATTCTCATTTTGCTAGATAGAAAACGCTCTCTTTAAATGGGTGATGCTATGGTGCGCTTGACTTATGGGCAGAATAGTCGTATTCTGATTAATATTAAAATTATGTGAGAAAAAGGATGTATTCCTATAAAAAGCATGAGCCGAGGGGGTTCTGGCGGTGATGCAAACTTGGATGGAGGATGTACTACATGGCTTTGACAACGAATGAACTATTTTCCCGCATCAAACCTTCGCAAATCCGCGAATTTGATGAATTATTTCGCAGCGTGGAAGGCTGCATTCCGATGACGATCGGCGAACCGGATTTTGATATGCCCGAAAACGTCAAGCGAGCCGCCATCAAGGCGATCGAGGACAACGCCTCCCATTATGCGCACACTTCCGGCGAAATCGGCGTCCGGAAAGCAGTCAGCGAATTCCTGAAAAAGCAATATGATCTGCACTACGATCCTGAAACGGAGATCGTGATGACGGTGGGTGCCACTGAAGGGCTCTTCGCCGCGGCTTTCGGCTTGTTGAACCCGGGCGATCAGGTCATCATCCCGTCGCCGTACTTTCCCTTATACAGCTATGCGGTGGAACTGAACCGAGGCGAATGCATCCTCGTCGATACTTCCGACACCGGCTTTTTGATGACACCGGAGCTGCTGCACAAAACGATGGCCGAAAACAAAAATGTCAAAGCGCTCTTTTTGAACTACCCGAGCAATCCGACAGGCGCCACCTATACAAAAGATGAACTGATCGCTTTGGCCGATGCGATCAAGCAGTACGACATCTTTGTGCTGAGCGATGAAATCTACAGCGAGATCACTTACGGGGAAAAGCATACGTCGATCGCAACCCTGCTGCGCGACCGCACGATTTTGTTCCAAGGG